>CAVRDU010000001.1:0-96702 GCA_963719985.1 Candidatus Aminicenantota bacterium
AACCCGCTGTGCGACCAATTGCGCTGGAACGTCAGCTTCCAGACCTGATCTTGCATCGCTTGACCTGTTGCAGTGCCTTTGGCCCGATTTGGGTTCAGGCGATCATCATCCGGATGCCAGCTTATCAGCCTGCGGGAACCACAACTTTCGTAGCGGTTGCCATTGTGCCATAGCTGCCGTCGCGAGAGGCCCTGCCCACCTGCTCTTCGCCATGGGTGGGCGCAAAGGCCCGCACCCGACACGCGATTGCCGACGCCTTCCGCCACAATCGCATAAATCGGCGCGGGTGCGCCCTGCAGCGGCCGTCGCCACGGGTACACAAACCGCCGTGCCACCATTAGCATGTCTTTACCGCAACCGCCACCGGGGCGGATGCAAAGCAGCCGATCTTGCGCCCCGTTCGCCTGCTCCCCTGTGACGGTATGATGGAAAAGGTTTGCGCCTGACGGGTGACCTGCGGTTGCGTCGGCACAACTGTGGCAATACGCGCCGGAGTATAGGCACCTGAATTCATCACCGTCGGGGCGGTTGTCATTTTGATCTGGGGGGGCGTGGTGATCGACGCGATGGTTTGCATCGGCTTGCCTGTGGCCGGCCGGCGCGGCAGGCACCACCGCAGCGGGGCGCAGTTCGATTACCGGTGCAGCGGCGACTTGCGTGGTCGCGGCAGGCTGCTTGCCAATCGAAGCGGTGGGCGGATAGCCCACAAAGAACCCGACGATCCCGCGACACGCGCGGCACCCAGTTCACCTGACCACTGTAGCCCGCGCGCAGAAACACGCAGCCACGACTGTCAACATACATCTGCCCGGTATAGCCCGCTGGAGGCAATTCCTTTGGTCCGCTGATCTGATCCAGCGTCTGGGCATTTCCTGCAGTAACACCCGCTACGGCAGCCCATGCGGCAACCGTCACCATTCTTAAAAACATAACTGCCCCCATTTAGCGTCGTTTCCACTTTGGGGGAGTATTGTTTCCGAGTAAAGACCCGAAATACCTTATTTTGTGCCGAACATGCGGTCACCCGCATCACCTAGGCCCGGAACGATATAACCGTGATCATTCAAATGGCTATCGACCGAAGCTGTCACGATCGGAACATCCGGGTGCGCTTCCTTCATGCGGGCGACACCTTCAGGTGCTGCCAAAAGGCACAGAATCGAAAACTCTTCGCACCCGCTTGCTTCAAAAGATCAATCGCCGCGGCGGAGGAATTGCCCGTGGCCAACATCGGGTCCACCACAATCGTCATGCGTTCATCCAGCATGTCCGGCACTTTGCAATAGTATTGCACCGGCTGCAGCGTGTCAGGATCGCGGTATAGGCCAACAAACCCGACCCGCGCGGCAGGCACAAGTTCCAGAATACCGTCCAGCAGACCGTTCCCTGCGCGCAGAATAGAAATCAGCGCCAGCTTTTTGCCATCCAGCGTCGGCGCATCCATCTCACACAAGGGCGTCTGGATGCGCTTTGTTGTCATGTTCAATTCGCGCGTCACCTCATAAGCCAGCAGCAAGCTGATCTCGCGCAGAAGCCGCCTGAAGCCTGCGGTCGAGGTGTCTTTATCGCGCATCAACGTCAGTTTGTGCTGCGCCAGCGGGTGGTTCATCGCGAACGGCTCGGCGCTCACGGCGAACGGCACCCTGTCCGGCAGGGAGAACCGCTTCAAGACCGTCCCCGGCTCATCTTGTGTCCCCTCGAGCTTGAAGGACCCGGAGCTCGAAACGAATTCCCGGTCGTCGACGACCGCGCTCTCCGCTCCGCTCCTTCGTCCGAGTCCTTCCGCATCATCCGGCCGCCCTCTGCCGCCGTCTCCCCAACGATCTTCCCCTCTCCCGGGGTCCCGAGGAGCCAGCCTCCCTGCCCGGGGAATATCGCCCTCTCGTACCCGTTGAAATTATCCCTGAACAGAGGCCGGAAAACAACATCCTGCCCCATCCGGCTCAGGTCGACGAACCGGACGTCCAGGTCGTCGATCCAGAGCTTCACGGCAACCTCCGGACCGCGGCTCAGGGAGATCTCGGGCGTACTGCGGACGTCCAAGTCGGTCTTGAGGGGAACGCCGCTCACGATGGGCTGGTTGTCGATCCAAACGGAGCCCGTGTAGTTGGTCATGTCGTAGGTTATGCGGGCGTGGTGCCAGGTCCTGAGGAACTTGTCGATCTCCTGGATCTCGCCCAGGGCATAGTTGAAGAGCAGGTTCTCCGAGCCCCGGAGGCCCTCCGGGGCGAAGGCGACCTCGGCCACCTGGAAACTCTGGGTCTTGGGATCGGGGACCCCGGCCCGGAACACGAAATGCGAGTCAGGCAGGCTCTCGCCTTCGGTCATCGTGACCCTGAAGTTGAATTCGAACGCGAATAGGGCCGGTATCGTCGGCGAGCCGTCGGCGTCGCTGATCCTGACGAGGCAGGAGCCGGCGAGGTCCTGAGGGACGAGCCAGGGATAGCTTCCGACGTTCGCGGCCCGTTCGATGATGGTTTGATAGTTGGTCCCGTTGTCGGTCGAGTACTCGAGCTTGACGGCCTTGGCCCGTTCTCCGCCTTTCCAACGGATCTCCCGGATGGCGCCGGCCTCGAGGCGTTCGCCCCCGTTCGGCGAGAGGAGCGCGAGCTCCGAATCGTCCTCGATGATCTTATCGGTCCCATAGAGACCGGTGCCGGTCAGATTGATCGTATAGGGATTCTCGTCGAGGTCATTGTTCCAGATGGTCACAGTGGCTGTCTTGAATCCTTCGCTCATAGGAGCGAAGCGAATCGTAAAAGTGTTGTGCTGCGAAGCTTGAATCTCGTTTCCGCCCGAATAATCCTCGAGATAGAAATTCTGTTCGCCGCCTTGTTCTTCGATCTCGACCGGCCAGCCCTCGTAGAGGACCAGGTTTGCCGTGCCGTAATTATAGAGATAGAACATATAGGATTGCGATTCGCCGACGGTCTCTGTGCCGAAATCATAAGTCCCGCCATTCCCGCAGTTCGCGATTTCCATCTCCGGCTCGCAGAATCCCCGCAAGTTGATCTCATAGGGATTTTCGTCGGGATCGTTGCTGGCGATCAAGAGCGTTGCCGTTTTGTTGCCCGTCGATGTCGGCGAGAACTCGATCGTGAACTCCGTCGATTGATTTGGCAGGACGGGGGAGACGGGGGCCTGGCTGACGTCGAACATCTCCCAGTCCGCTTCTTCCTTGAAGCCGATGTTAGCGATATTCAAGGCCGCCGGCCCGAGGTTCGTGATGGTGAAGGTTTTGTATCCGATGACTGCAGGCTCGCCGTGATGTCCGCGCTCGATCCTGTCGGATGGTTTTAGACATTGATATCCGGGAGAGGCGGGTATGAGGCGATGCGCAGCCCGCGGTCGTCATAGCGGTAGCCGGCCACGTACTGACCGGCCGAGTCCCTAAGCGTTTGGAGCCGGTTCTGCGTATCCCATACATAGATCTTTCCGGGCGAGGCGGTCAAGTTCCCTCTCGAATCGTATTGATAGGCCGGATCATCGATCTGGTTTTTAGCATTGTAGGTTTTATTGAAGATTTGGCCTCCGTTGACC
This sequence comes from Candidatus Aminicenantota bacterium, assembly GCA_963719985.1. GTDB lineage: Bacteria > Acidobacteriota > Aminicenantia > Aminicenantales > Saccharicenantaceae > RBG-16-66-30. Next base: position 3,541 of record CAVRDU010000001.1, read on the forward strand.
TTCAGCATATTCCCATAGGCGTCGTATTCGTAGCTATAGGCCGTCGGAGTGTTAGGTTTGGCTATTGAATAGGAAGCCGAAGTCAACCGGTTGAGCGAATCGTAGACAAAGCTCGCATTCAAAACGGGCGCGGGCGCAGTGCTCGTGATCGAGGTGATGTTCCCGGCCCCGTCATACCCATAGGTCGCGTTGTAGAGGGGCGTTGAATCCCTCATCAAGGCAACTTCATGGGGTGCCCCATTGTCGTAGAACGTCGAGCTCCATGACGTGCTGTTGCCATAGTTGGCGGTCGCGAGGATCTTGTTCGGCCCGTAGGAGGCGGAGGTGACGATGGATGTTTGGGATCCTGTGTTAAAAGCGAGCGTGGCTGGCCGATCCAGATCGTTAATGGTCATAGTGGCCTTGTTTCCATCGGGGTAGGTGGTCTCGATAAGGTTCCCGTAGTTGTCGTAGGCATAGGTCATGTTCTTTGACTCTAATCCGGAGATCGTCACGGTTTCCGCCGTGACCAATCCGAAGTCGTTATAGGTGATGCCGGTCCGGCTCCAGCCGCTCAAACCGGTAGCGCTGACAAGGACGCCTTTCTCGTTGTAGACATAATTCACCGTCTCGGCCCCCGAGGTGCTCAAGAGCTGGCCGGATGCATTGAAGACATAGTACTGCTGTGTTCCACCCCAGGTCTTTTTAAAGAGGCGATTCGCTGTATCATAATCGTAGCTGATGAGGCCGGTTTCCGGGTGGCTTTCGGATGAGACGTTATCGAGCCAGTCGTAGACGTAGCTCTGCGTTCGCCCGAGATAGCTGACCGTCGTCAGCCGGCCGACCGCGTCATAGATGTAAGAGGCGGCATGCGACTGGGCGTCCGTCACCAGGGTCGGCAGGCCCGGAAGGTCGTTATAAACAAGAGTCGTGGCGTGGTTCTCCGGATCGGTCACCGTCTTCGTATGGCTTGCGTAGGAGATCGTCGAGGTCTCGTCCATAGGGTCCGTGATGGAGGCGACCCTCCCCGAGGCGTCGTAGAGGTATGAATAGACGAAGTTCGTCCAATTCGCATCAAAAACCGTACTGCCTTTGTATTCCTTCCTGACCCTGCCCTCGGCGTCCAGTTGTTTGAGATAGTATAGGGTCGTGCCGCCGCCGCTCTCCGTATATCCCAAGTCCCGGCCCATGCCGTCCCAGTAGCGGGTGATCGTGCCGTCATCCTCCGGATCCTCCGGATCCGGCCCTGGCCGCGTAATGACAACTCTATTCTCGCCGTCGGGCCGCCAGTTGTAGTCCACCGTCAAGTAGGGAGTCGGCGCGGGCGGAGGGTTTTCGGGATCTTCTCCATGCAGCCAATCATGATAGAAATTTTCGTGCGTTACTCTGCCCAAATCGTCATAAACATACCCTATAGAGTGGTCGTATTGGTTCCACACGGCAGAAACATAGCCATACTTTGTGATGCTTTTCCAGGATTTCACAAAGTCCGGGGCCGAGATCTCCTGGTTCAGACCATAGCTGTAACGAACGGAGGAGACGCCGCTTTCTCCCGGCCCATCCACTGTAATCGATTGATGCGCTGGGTCCACCGCATGATAAGTGTAGTCCCAGGTGAGGGGGTTTGAGCTGTCCTTCCATCTCTTGACCTGTTTGAGCGCGCCCCACTTCCCCGTTTCCTCGAAGTAGGAGCTGTTCGTTTGCCTAAGCGTCAGAGTCCCGACTTTGTCGTTTTCATTCTCGACGAAAGCCAGCATGTAGCGGCCTTTGAAACTTATATGAGACTCAAAGTAGTAGGAGATATTCTTAAGGCTTTTTGCCGTGGAAGAGCCATTGATGTAGTAGCTGATCTGGGTAGGAAGCCCGTATCTTTTTGTCGTCGTATCTGTTCCCCTCGTGTAGTAATAGCTCGTCTTGAGCGTTGAGTTTCCCGTCTGGCTTGCGGTCACCGAAGAGATGAGCGGCCCTTTGGCTTTGCCCATATCCACGCCGAGGACATACCATTTCGCGTCCGAGATCTCATGGTAGCTCCAGACCTTGGAGTTCGTTGAGCTGCCATCGCTCACGGCTGCCGAAGTCATCAGCCCGATCCTCCAGCGGTTGGCGCTGAGACTCTCGTAAGCATAATGCGTGGCGGACGCGCCGTATTCCGGCCCCTGGACGGTCGCGGTACCCGTCGAGACGCCTTGATAGGTCGGGTAGGAATAGTTCCATACCGCCGCCTGTTCTCCCGGATTGAAGGTGATCCGCTTCTGGCTGACCACCCTCGAGTCGAGCTGTAGCGTACTGAAGTAAAAGCCCTGATTCACATACGAGTACTCGAGCACTCCCCGTAGCTCGTCGTCACTTTCGTCAGCTCGTAAACGTTGGCGCTGTCGTTGTATTCGAAGGTCGTCGCCGGAAGTTCTGGCGGCGTGAAGCTTGTCAGCTTGTAGAAGCCGCTCGAAGAATAGGAGCCCACTGAGTACCTTAAAATGACATCATCGCTGTCGTTGTAGTTCCTGATCCAAATCTCCGCGAGCTTTGCCGGGTTGCTTCCCTGATAGGATTTGACGAACCGGACTTCCCGACCCATGCTGTCTGTGATCTTCGATATGGAGCGCAGGCTGTCGTCCGCGTCATACTCGATATCGATGAAGTTCCCCAGCGGGTCCTCGATCCGGGTGACCATGTAGACAGTCTCCGACGAGCCGCTCGCGAGCGGCAGGGAGGCGATGTTGCCGAACGTCCAGACGACACCGTTCTGAAAATAGAGCTTGGGTTCGTACGTAGGCTGGGTCCCTTTGTCGAGCATGAGGAAGTCGCGGGTCAAGCGTATCGTCGGGCCGTAACCGTACTCGGATTTCGGCGGGAAAGCGATTTCACGTCGTCCGTCTGGGAATTCGATGACGGGTGTATTGGACGTCAGATCATGGATCATTCCCATGTGCATCGTCCAACCGAGGCCGAGCATGGACTTGGGGTAGGCTTGGACGGTCGGATTCGGCTGGCTAACCGGCCGATCGTAGAGGACTTTGGAGTTATAGACGCGCCAGACCTCGATATTGAGGCCGTTGGCGCCCGGGATGAAGATGTCGCGGTAGCTCAACGTCAGGTTACCTGTGAATAAGTCAACGCTTTCTTCGGGAAGGGTGGAATAAGCGCCGTGACCGGGGACATGACCCGTGCGATCGAATATTCCGGACTGCGCGAAAGCTCTGCCGGTCACAGAGGCCAAGATCGCTGCCGATAGTAGGAGCATGAGAAGTTTGCGAGAGTTGGACATCGCTACCCCCTTGATGAATGTCAGTCTCCTGCGGGAAGCCGGAGACGAATGGATGCCGAAGCTGGGACTGGGATCCCGGATCGGACCGAATTAAGAGCCAGAAGGAAGGAAGGAAGGAAGGAAGGAAGGCAATACGCCCATCAAAATGCCCCTGGGCATTTAGGCTAAATCAATTGGTCTAGGATGTCAAGCATCCGAGCTTGAGTCCGAGTTTGAGCTTGAGTCAGCGCTCGAGACGTTGGCCCTGAATCGAAAGTGAGCAACTTGTCGCAGATCCAATTTACGTAACATCGGGCGGCCAAACGCATTGATTTCCGGCCGGACCTGCGATATAGAATAGGGACGAGGAGGCAGGGGATGACCGGAAAGCTGATCGGACTCCAAGAAGCGGCGTCCCTCGTCCCGGACGGGGCGACGCTGTCCCTCGGCGGCTTCACCACCCAGCGCCACCCGATGGCCTTCGTCTACGAGCTCATCCGGAGGAAGCGCCGCGACCTCTATCTCTTCGGCCATTCGCCGGGCGGCGATTGGGACATCCTGATCGGGGCCGGCTGCGTCAAGCGGGTCGAGCTGGCCTACGAGGCCGACGAGGCCTTCAACACCGTCGGGCCGCGCTGGCGCCGGGCCGTCGAGCGGGGCACGATCGAGTGGGAGGACTACAGCAATTTCTCAATGGTCGCCCGGTTCACGGCCGGGGCCATGGGCATCCCGTTCATGCCCGTCCGCAGCCTCCTCGGGAGCGACGTCGTCCGGAAGGCGGCGCTGACGCCGGGCCAGCGGGCGGCCGACCCGCGGACGGCGCCGAAGAAGGCCCACGTCATGGAGTCGCCGTTCGACCCGGCCGACCGGGTCGTCCTGGTGCCGGCCATCCACACGGAGTTCGCCGTCCTCCACGTCCAGAAGGCGACGGCCGAGGGCCTGGTCCGGATCGAGGGGCAGAGCTACGCCGACATCCAGCAGGCCCTCTCGGCCGACACGGTCATCGTCACGGCCGAGGAGATCGTCGAGGAGGACGACCTGCGCCGGTCGCCCGAGCAGAACCCCATACCCCCCTTCATCGTCAAGCACGTCTGCCACGTCCCCTTCGGCGCCCACCCCTACGCGGTCTACAATTATTACGATTACGACCCCGTCCAGCTCAAGGAGTACCACGACAACGCCAGAGACGACGCCGCCTACCAGAGCTATCTCGCGAAGTACGTCTACGGGGTCCCCGACCACCGGGCCTACCTCGAAGCCGTGGGCGGCGCCGCGCGCCTGGAAGGCCTCAAGGCCTCGCCGGATTACGGCTACAGCCCGGACCTGAAGCGGAGGATATGACCATGGCCGCCGCGAACTACTCGCTGATGGAGCTGATGACCGTCATCGCCGCCCGCGAGGTCGTCGACGGGGAGGTCGTCTTCGCCGGGACGGGCCTGCCCATGCTCGGGGTCATGCTGGCCCAGAAGACCCACGCCCCCGGCTGCGTCATCATCTTCGAGGCCGGCACGGTCGCCAGCCGGCTGGCCCACCTGCCGATGTCGGTCGGCGATCCCCGGGCCATGAGGGGGGCGGCCGTCGCGGCCGGCCTCAACGAGGTCTTCACCTACATGCTCCAAGCGGGCCGCGTCGACGTCGGCTTCCTGAGCGGGGCCCAGGTCGACCGCTACGGCAACATCAACAGCACCTCGATCGGCGACGATCCGCGCCGGCCCAAGGTCCGCTTTTCAGGGAGCGGCGGGGCCTGCGACATCGCCTGCCTGGCCAAACGGACCATCATCATCGCCAAGCACGAAAAGCGCCGCTTCCCCGAAAAGGTCGACTACGTCACGAGCCCGGGCTGGCTCGAGGGCGGCGCCAGCCGGCGGGCCTCCGGGCTCGTCCGGGGAGGCCCGGACGTCATCGTCACGACCATGGGCGTCATCCGATTCCGGGCGGACACGAAGCTCCCCTACCTGGAGAGCTTCCACCCCGGCCTCGCGCCCGGGGCGGTGGCCGCGGAGACGGAGTTCGCGCTCGACGTCGCCGGGGCCCGCGAGACCGCGCCGCCGTCGGACGAGGAGCTCCGCATCCTGAGAGAGGTCGTCGATCCGGAGCGGGTCTTCCTGAGCTAGCCGCGGCCTCAGGCGATCCTGATCTTCCCCGCATAGGACTTGACGCCGCGGGGGGTCCTGTCCAGCGTGAACCCGAAAGGCTTGGTGAACATCGGGTCGTCGTAGAGGTCCTTGAGGTAGGCGTCGCGGAACTTGGGGTGGGCGACGCTGGCGATGGCCAGGGCCTTCTCGCCCGCCGTCAGACCCCGAAGGTCGGCGATCCCGTATTCCGTGACGATGACGACGGGGTCGTAGGCCGAGGCCGTCAGGCTCACGCCGGGGGGATGGACCTTGGCGATCTTGGACTCGCCCTTGTCCGTGACGCTCCGAAGGGCGATGATCGGGACGCCGTGCGTGGGATCGTTCAGGGCCCGGACGAAATCCGGCTGTCCGCCGACGCCGCTGTAGTAGCGGCGGGCGTCGATGTAGTCGGCCCAGACGTTGCCGAAGAGGTCGACGCCCATGGCCGTGTTGACGGAGACGAAGGGGCTGTTCATCCGGATGACGTGGGCGGCGTTGGTGATCGTGCAGGGCCGCATCTGCACCCCGGACCTCATGTGGACGAACTCGTAGAGCTCCTGGGAGCCCATGATCAGCGACGTCGTAGTGTAGCCCTTGTGCTGTTTCTTCCTCCGGTTGGTGACGATGCCCGATTTCTGGAGGAGCATCAGCCCGTCGCCGTAGAGCTCGGTCTGGATGCCGAGGTCCTTGTAGCCGGCCCGCCTGATCGTCCCGACCACCGCGTCGGGGATCTGGCCGATCCCGGCCTGGAGGGTCACGCCGTCGTAGACGAAGTGCTCGGTGACGAGCTCCCCGATCCGGGCCTCCTCGGGGGGGAGGTTGTCGAAGTCGGGCCCGGGGAAGGCGTAGACGGGCTTGACGTCGTCGTCGTCGATGAGGTAGTCGATCGACGCGGAGTCGATGATGGACTGCCCCTCGGTGAAGGGCATGCTGAAATCGAGCTCGGCGATGACGCAGCGGGCCTGGTCGATGGCCGTGTGCATGGCCTCGACCGAAAGGCCCAGGCTGTACTCCCCGGTGATCTCGTGGGGCCGGACCTTGAACATGGCCAGTTCTGGAGCGAACGGCCGGCCCTTGCCGAGCAGGCTGTCGAGGTTGGCAAGGGTGCACGGCAGGTAATAGGCGCGGCCGTCGTTGGCCGCCTTCCTGACGTCGCCCGCCGAAAAGAGGGAATAGGTCATGATCCGGTTCTGCAGCCCCTTCTCCACGTACGGAACGGGCCCCTGGAGGAGGATGTGGGCCATGCGGATGAACGGGAGCCGGGGTGTCCCGGCCTTGATGGCCGCCGTCAGGTGTTCGATGACCGCGGTCGGCGTCGCGGCGTTGGAGCCCAGGTAGCAGGTGATGCTGTCCTCGTCCTGGAACTCCCGGGCTATGACCTCGGCCAGCTGGTTAAGCTTGATTATTTCGGGCTGATCGGCCATGAAAGGGCTCCTTGAACCTAATGACGCGCTTATAGTGATAGAGGAATAGGATAGTCGAATCCCCCGGCCGGAGCAAGTCCCCGCCCCCTGGACCGGGTGCGAGGGCTGTGCTAGACTTCGGGCCGGGCGGGCGCCCAGGAGCAGCCATGAAATTCGGGCCCTTCGACATCGCCTCGGTCACCTTCGGCACCTTCCGGCTCGACGGCGGGGCCGTGTTCGGGACAGTCCCCAGGACGATCTGGTCGAAGCTCCTCCCGCCGGACGACGATAATCGGGTCCTCTTCGCCGCGCGCTCCCTTGTCATCCGAACGGGAGACCGGACGATCCTCGTCGACGCCGGGATGGGCGACCGCTGGCCGGAAAAGCTCAGGCGCATCTACGACATCCAGGCCGGGAAGGACGACGGGCCCGGCCTCGACCCGGCGAGCGTCACCGACGTCGTCCTGACCCACCTCCATTTCGACCACGCCCGGGGGCTCTTCCGGGCCCGCACGGGGGACGAGAGCGCGGTCGACCTCCGCTATCCGGAGGCCCGCGTCCACGTCCAGACGGCGAACTACGAGACCGCCAAGGCCCCGAACGCCCGGGAGCGGGCCAGCTACATCGCGGAGGACACCAAGCTCCTTGGACGCGCGCGGCTCGTCCTGACGTCGGGTTCGCAGGAGATCCTTCCCGGCGTCTGGGTCCACGAAACGAACGGCCATACCCGCGGCCACCAGTGGGTCGAGGTCAAGGCCGACGGCCGGTCCCTCGCTTTCCCTTCGGACATCGTCCCGACCTCGCGGCACCTGCCGCTCCCCTACCTCATGGGCTTCGACATCTCGGCCGAGACCCTGCTCGTCGAGAAAGACGCGCTGCTCGCCCGGGCGGTCGAGGAGGGCTGGATCCTGGTGTTCTGCCACGACCCGGACGTCGCGGCCGGCCGCGTGGGGCGGGACGAGAAGGGCCACTACGCCCTCATGGAGCCGGTCGCTCTTTAGGCCCCCCGGGGCCGTCCCGCGCCGTCGTCCCCGGCCCGCGGTCCTCTAACGCCATTCGAAGCGCTCGGCGAGCACGGCCAGCTCCTCGCGGTTCCCCAGAACGGTCAGGGTGTCGCCGATCTCCAGGACCGTGTTTCCGTTGGGAACGATGATGTGGTTCTCGCGGTGGACGGAGAGGACGAGGAACCCGCCGCCGAGCCCGAGCTCCCGGACCCGGAGACCGGCGAAACGGGGGTTGACGAGGTAGATCTCCCGGGCGCCCTGATCCTCGTCCGATTCCCTGGTGAGGAGGGAGAACAGGTCCGGATTGCGGGCCAGGACGGAGAGAAGCGTGCCCTGGTAAAGGGACGGGGCGAACGTCAGGACGCCGGGGATCTTCGGCTCATGCGTCTGTGACGGGCGGTTGATGAGGGCGATCACCCGGCCGTAGCCGCGGGCGGCGAGGTCCCTTCCGACTTCGACATTGCGGGAGTCGTCGGATGTGAGGACCAGGACGGCCTTGACGCTCTCAGGCGCCAGCTTTTCCAGCTCCGCGGTCAGGTCGGCGGTGACGGTCGCCTCGAACCCGGCTTCGGCGGCGTTCTTCGCCTGGGCGGGGTCGGTCTCGAAGAACAGGACCCGCTCTTCATGACACTTGAGCTCCCGGGCGACCTTGAGCCCCAGGCTGCTGATGCCGTAGAGGCAGATGACCTTGTCGGTCCTCCTCGGGCTGCACGGGAGTATGAGGTTGAATCCCAACGGGGCCAGGGTCGAGGTGGCGACGGCGATGAGGATGAACGCCGCGTGCCCGGTCTCGTCGATGATGCCCAGGCGCAGCCCGATCCCGGCCGCCGCGACGATCAGCGACAGGTTCGCCGAGAGGAGGACCCCGGAGGCGATCGTCTCCCGCCAGCCGAAGCTGAGCCGGAGCAGGAGGGAGGGGACGATCTTGATCAGGAAGGCGGCGGCGAGGAGGACGGCCGCGAAGGTCAGGGCTTGAGTGTTCCGCAGCAGGGCGGGAAGGTCGAAACGGATGCCCACGGTGATGAAGAAGATAGGCACGAAGAAGCCGAAGCCGATGCCCTCCAACCGATGCCTCATCATCTCGTAGCCGCTCCGCGTGAGGAGGGACAGGACCGCGCCGGCCAGGAAGGCGCCGAGGATCATCTCGGTCCCGAGGAAATGGGAGAGGACGATGAACGCCATCAGCAGGGCCACGGCGCCGTGGACCCTGGCCTGGGGGGAGGGCTGGGCCAGGCCGTCGAAGATCTGCTTCTTGGCGATCCTGCGCAGCCGGACGTGGCCGAGCCTGTAGGCGAAAAGCGCCATGATGAACAGGACGCCGACGAGGAGGATGTCGAGCGTCAGGCCGGTGGACCTCAGGGTCACGTAGACGGTGATGAAGAACATGGCCAGGAAGTCGGCCAGCAGGGCGATCAGCAGGACGGTCTGGCCGAAGGGGGTCGGGCTGAGGTTCCTCTCCTTGAGGACCGGCAGGACGATCCCGAGGGAGGTCGTTGACAGGATGAGGGCGATCATCCAGGGGTCGCCGCTCATCCCGGAGCGGATCAGGAGAAAGCTCAGGCCGACGGCCATCCCCAGGCTCAAGGCGTAATAGGCGCCGCCCGAGATCAGGGCCTTGAAACGCCGGAACCCCCGGCCGCCGCCGGCGAAGAGCAGGCCGAAGTCGATCTCGAGGCCCGAGAGGAACATGAGGAAGGCCAGGCCGACCTCGGCCAGGAAATCGAGCGTGAAATCGACCTGGATCAGCCTGAGCCCGGAGCGGCCGATCAGGAGCCCGGCCAGGATCTGCCCGATCACGCTCGGCATCCATCGGACCCGGGACAGGAGAGGCGGAATGAGAAAGGCCAGGAGGAAGACCAGGAGCAGGGGGAGGAAGTCGGGCTTCGGTTCCATATGCTAATCCCCTCGTCAGGTATTCCCGCCGCCAGATTAGAGCACAGGTCTTCGGCGGAGGTCAATCGCGATCGTGGTGGCGGCGGACGGGTTCAGGCCCGGGACGGGCCGAAGAGATCGTGCTTCTTGACCAGCCCGGCCGGCTGGTAGGACAGCTTGGCCCGCCGCAGGCCCTCGACGCCCATGTCCTGCTCCCGGTTGACGAGCCGGTATCCCGACCATTCGCGGCGGACGAACTCGCGGTTGATCCATTGGGCCAGGCCGACGAGCCCGGGGTTGGCGATTTCGATGGGGATGACGGCCGTGTCGGCGGTCAGGCGCCCGCCCAGGGTGAAGGCCTCGACGCGGCCGCCGACCTTGACGACGCCCCCCTTGAGATCGAGCGCCTCGAACGATCCCAGGGCTTCGAGGATGGCCAGCTTCTCGGCCCGCAAGTAGGGATCGCCGTTCCCCTTCTCCTCGAACCAGTCCTCGAGCAGGCGCAGGCAGCCGGGGACGTCGGCCCGGGCGAGAACGTGGTACTCGTGGGCGAAGGTCGATTCGAACTTCCGGATCCGGTTGCGCTTGCCGTCGTAGCGCTTACCCTTGAGCTCGACCAGGTCCTCGACCCGGTAGAGATAGTCGAAGTTGGCCGGGTCCTCCTCAATGCGGAAGCCGGCGCCGAACCGCCGGACGAATTCCTCGGGGACACGCGACAGACGCGGCGCATGCTCCAGGCAAACCGCGATCGTCTCGGGGATGCGGTCGCCTCCGGCGGGCGGCAGGAAGTAGGGCGGCTCGAAATCGGGCTCGACGAGGACGCAGAGGCTGCCGTCGGCGACAGTCCAGCGCGGATGTTCGGACTCTTTCCAGATGAAGATGTTGGCGAAGCTGAGCTCGCAGACGGGCGAGGGGTCGCGCTCGAGCCACTCGTCGAAAACGGGCTTGTCCTCGAGCCCGATCGGCTTGAACTCCGGATAGAGGGGAAGGCTCAAGACTTCTCTCTCGACATGACCGTGCAGAGGTCGCGGCGGCAGCCGTCGCACCAGGAGGTCGCGCGCTTGGCCGGGAAGGTCGCCGGGACGTCCGTCGCGGCGCGGAATCCGCGGGCTCGAAGAAGCCTGGGATGACCGTCGCCAGATGGACGGCGCCCGGCGCTTCGGCCATCAGGGCCTCGACCAGGGACTTGGCCGATTCCCTGGCCCCGGTGCTCCGGATCGACGCCGAGCGCGCAGAGCTCGAGGCAGTCGGCGTGGGTCTTGAGCGCGACGAGTCCGACGACCCGGCCGCTTTCCTCGGCGATCCAGACCGGATCGTCCTCGATCCCGGGATAATCGAGCTCAAGCCGCCGCGCGAGAGAAACGGCGGCGGGGATGTCCTCCGGGAGGGCCTTTCGGACGCGCATTTCGGGCTATTATACCACGTGGCCGGCCTTCACGCGCCCGACGGTCGCGAGGTAGATCGCGAACTCCTCGCGGCCGTCGACGCCGAGGATCCGGTCGACGGCGTCGTCGTCGAAGGCCGCCACGGCGCAGCAGCCGAGACCCAACGCCTCGCAGGCGAGATAGAGGTTCTGGCAGGCGTGGCCGGCGTCGAGGTAGATATACCGATAGGCCCGCTGCTGGTACTTCCAGCGGCCGCGCTCGATCGCGGCCGTCCAGATAAAGGAGACGGCGCACGTGCGGAGCATGCCCTGCCCAAGGCAGGCGGCGGCCATTCGGTCGGCGACCGCCTCATCGTCGCTCGTCCGGACCAGCCGGTGCCCGGAGGGAGAAAAGCGGTAAAGGCCGGGAGCAAGGTCCGCGACCCGGTTGACCATGACGTAGGTTTCCAAGGGATGTCGGGCCCCGGCCGATGGGGCGGTCCTCAGTGTAAAATCGCGGCCGGATTCGACGACGCCTTGGACGGACCAGAGCAGGGTCGCTAATTCCGTAAGCGCCAAGGGCGCCGCCGAGTAGGCCCGGCGCGATCGTCTCGTCCTCAGGATATCGAACAGGCCCCGCGTCCTATCGGGGAGCATCTCCTGCGGGGCCGGGAGCTCGACGATCTGGGCGTCCGGCGGAACGGGCTTCTCCGCCTCCGGCACGGGCGCCCCCCGGACCATGAGGCTCGGGGCCGTGAAATGACGGTACTTGGTGTGCTCTTGGAACAACTCTCCGACGCGCTCGATGTCCGAACGATCCATGGGTCCTCCCTCCGGCGCGTCCGATGGTATCCCCTCCCCCGTGCCCGTGTCAACGCGGGCTTGGTTTAACTCGCCTGCATCCGGAGTCCGACACGTCTAAGGCTACGGAAGGACTTCAAACCGGCTTTCATGGGATCGCGCCTTGCGGCAGACCTCAGCGACCGGGTTCGATTGATTGAGCAGCACTTCCGCCTCCCGGAGCATGGTGATGATCTGCTCCGGGGAAAACCGCTTCCTGGCCATCAGGAATATTCTTCAGGGCCGGTATTTCAAAGAACTCGGCAGCATAGCCGTTCGCCCCCCCCGCCGGACCCGCAGACTCGCCCCAGAAACTAGCGCTTTCCTAAATTAGCGCCCTTAGCTTGATCGAAAGGCTCATCTCGTCCCCGGTCATGGTCAACGTTGTATAGCCTTTGTTATGCTCCCAACGTAGTACCAAACGGTATTTCCTATTTGTAACGAAGCCCGATAGCGTCCATTTTGACAGGCACCCTCTTGCCGCATCCGCACTATCGAGCTGTTCTTCTCCTAGTATGAGATCGATATCTTTTGGGTGATAGTCCTCGCCAAGATAGAATTGATAAATAATGCTGAAGGTCGCGTTGCCTTGAACAAAGACGTTACGGAGTTTGAACCCGTCCAACGAAATGACAATTCTGAATTTGCCGATATCCGCGAGATAGGATTCCCATTCCTTTCCTGTCTGATTGATTCTGGGGTTGCTTTCGGTAGCGGGCAACTTATCCTCTCCAATCGTCGCTTGAACTTGCGGCACTGAGTTTATAATCAGCGCGTCTTCCTCCGCACAGGGGGCAATATTATGGAGGTTCAGGCAGGATGCCAATAGAAGAAGAACAGATGTCATCATTCTCATCTCAGTATTTCCTTCTCCTTATTTTGTCGATGTACCCCTCAACAAAACCGTCGCGTGTAAACTCGTGTTCGAACGGCTTCCCTGTAACATAAAGGAAGGCATGGCCATACAATTCTTCAGCAAGACTTCTTGCTTGTTCAGCTTTTTCGTTTCTGAGAACCCTCCTGGCAACAAAGACGCGGATATCGTTCCCATCATGAACGAAGCCGGCTGGCCTACCTCCTTTAGGGAAGACCGTTAAACCAACAAAGCCACTTAAGACCCTCTCCCCATCGACAATATCAACCCTGCAGGTAAATAGAGGACTTTCCTTTTTGCCATCCTGCGTTTGGTAGTTGGGTCTATCCACAAGCGAAACATTAATCACCGTGTCTAATCCCACAAGGGCCTTCAGGCTTTCATAATTCTCATTATCTGTTTTGATATCCTCAACGGATATCTCCCCGGTCACTGGATTCTAGGTGATTTTTTGCGCAAGGGTATCGTCTCCAATGGACCTCTGCAGGGCCTCAAATGTGGCTAAGTCCTTGCATATGACAATTTTGCCATCTGGATCACAACGTGTCAGAGGGTTATTTCTACAATAAGAGTAAAGATTCGACGCCTGTGGATCGACAAGAACTGCAGAGGTGTTAAAATTAGGATCAACAGAAAGGCACCGGTAGTGCATATTGAGAAGATACCTCGCTCCGAAGTAGTCCAGGCCGGACTCCTCATCTCTTTCTTTGTCCGAGAACTTCCTCTTTGGCTCAAAGGTATTCCCTGCCCAAGTCTGCTGGACTCCGCCGTAGGGATCATAGCTCTCGGCGTAAACCACTGAGCCCGTATCGTCGGTTACCACGCGTGTCGAGCGGACCCCGTCCTGGGTATAGTAGAAGTATTGGGACTGCACCGGCTTGAGCTCGGCAACCAAGCGGTTGCCAACATAGATATATTCGCTCTGGCAGACACCATAGAGATCATATTCAGCCAGAAGCCTCCCATCAAAGGAATAGATATAGTAAACGTCCCTCGAAGGCTCGGGGCCGTGAAATGACGGTACTTGGTGTGCTCTTGGAACAACTCTCCGACGCGCTCGATGTCCGAACGATCCATGGGGCCTCCCTCCGGCGCGCCCGATGGTATCCCTGCCCCAAATCCCTCTTATCTGACGATGAGCTCAACGGTGGTCCCGGCAGTCAGGCTCCCCGACGTCCCGCGGGCCTCGATATAATACGTCCCTGCCGGCGTGCCCGTATCCGCTGAATTCCCCCCTCCCCCGGCCGAGCACGCATAGATCGCGATCACGAATACCATCGCCAGGGCCGCGACGGCGAATCGACGGACGGCTTTCCTCGTGATCCCCGCGACCATGGACGCCAAGGCGGCCAAACCCAGGCCGGCGAACAGCGACCAGCCGGGTCCTGGCGGGACATTCCCGCCCAGGTGGGACGTCAGGCCCGAGCTCCCGACATCCCGTGCCGTCGTCGTGACGGTCAGCGTAGCGGAACCGATCGTCCCCGATTCCAGGGTCAATGTGGCCGGAGACAGGGTCGCCGAGCACCCTTTGGGGAGATGGCCCACGGACAGGGCGATCGGGGCGTCGAACGGGGCTACTTCCGATCGCAATCTGAACCCGTAGGTCGCGGACTGGCCGGCGGTGACCGTCAGCTTATTTAGCGTGCTGGACGATATCGTGAAGCCGGCGACGGCGAGAGAGGCCGCCGTCGAGGCCCCGCCCCCTGGCGCCGGGTTCGCGACATCGACTTGGATCAGGCCGCTCGCAGCGATCTCGCTGGCGGCGACCTCTGTCCGCAACTCGGTGGGGCCGAGGTAGGTCGTGGCCCGCGGCCAGCCGTCGAAACGGACCATCGAACCGGGGAAGAACCCGGAACCCGTCAGGAGCAAGGTCCATCCACCTCCCCCGGCGCAAACCCGGGCCGGCACGAGCGCTATCGGACCAGGCGCGGGATACCTGACGGAGAAGTCCAGGGCGTTCGAGGTCCCGCCGTCGGGATTCCGGACGGTGACTTGGACGGTCCTGCCAGAGGCGATCTCGTCCGCTGTGACGGGCGTCGTCACCTCGGCAGAGCTGATGAAGTCCGTCGGCCGATCGAGGCCGTCCCAGCGGATGGCTGCGCCTTCGGCTAGGTTCGTGCCATGGACCGAAAGGACGAACGGAGGATCGCCGACCCCGACAGAGGCCGGCGAGAGGGACGCGAGGAGGAAAGAGTAGACGTCGGGGCCGGAGAACGTCCCCTCGAGCGGCAAGCGGGCCGTCCCCCCGCGGCCGTCCGAGAACAGGAAGAAGTAATCATGCCTGCCCGTTGCGAGACCGGTCGTATAGCGGTATCGCCCGCTGCTCGCGCCGCCGTCGTAGAGCAACATCTCGAAAGGCTGGCCGTCGATAGTGATGCTCCGGACCGCCGGCGGGTCGGCATCCTCGTCGTTGTACCTGACGGTATAGCTGTAAACGCCGCTGGGATCACCGAAGGGCGGAGACTGATCCTCCGAGCTCAGCCGGGGCGGGCGGTTGTCGCGAGCCGGGCCGAGATAGTCATAATCGACGTACATGGCGCTGGTCTCTTGGTTCTCGATCGTCAGGGGGACGAACGGGCAGACTGTCTCCGTGGCCGGGTCGGTCGTCAGGTCGACGATCTTGAAGGAGCTGAAGGTCGCGGGATCGCCGGCAAGGTAGTCCTCGGCCCAAAGGTAATAGCGCATGACGCCGGCGCCCTCGACGAGAAGGTCGGAGAAATCCAGGATGAACGTGGCCTCGACCGCGGTCGTCGTGCCATCGAAAGCGAAAGCCCCGCCATCTCTCTGGAACGTGCCGGGATTCCAGTCGTCCCCCGGATGGGTGGACGAAATATAGGAAAGGCCAAGCTGGACCCTGAGCTGGTTGCGCTTGGCGTGACGGACCGTGAACTCGGCGAGCATCAAGGGCGGAGGGTCCTGACGGACCGTGATGATGTAGACGCAATCATAGAAGAACGCGGGCTTGCGGGCCGGCAAGGGCCTGGGCGGGAGGTCCGAGCTTTCGCGGAGAGCGTCGTAGGCCAACCAAATGAAGCCTCCATCGCCCCAGGACGTCCCCCAGGAATTGGCGATCTTGAGGGCTCCCTTCTCCCGCTCTTCGATCAGCCCGTTGCCGTTGATGTCCACCCAGACCGCGTCGTTGTAGCCGACGGCGACCATGGCGTGTGAGCCCGCCGAGCCTGAAACCCAGCATCCGACCGGCTTCCCGACCTCGGGATCGTCTGCGTCCGTCGTCGGATCGTCCTGGGAGGCTTGGAGATTCCAGGACGCGATGTAGGTGCCGAA
Source organism: Candidatus Aminicenantota bacterium (assembly GCA_963719985.1). Taxonomy (GTDB): domain Bacteria; phylum Acidobacteriota; class Aminicenantia; order Aminicenantales; family Saccharicenantaceae; genus RBG-16-66-30. The sequence continues at coordinate 19,519 of CAVRDU010000001.1, forward strand.
CGCGAAGACATACCCGTTGTTCAGGAGCTGCTTGATCTCGGTGAGGCTGCTGGCGCGGAAGAACCAGACCTTGGGATTGGTTCTGACGGGGAGCGCATTCCGCCAGATGCCCGGATCGAGGCACCAGGCCCGGTAATCGTCGTCATACGGGAATTCGGCCCAGGTAGCGGCCCCGTGTTTCTCGAGGAGGTCGTAAGCGTCCGTGAGGTAAGCCCCCAGGTCGGCCCCATCGTTGATCATGTTGTAGGTCCATTTGGGGGAAAACTTGTCGGTGTCGCGAGCCGGGTCGCTGATGTCCAAGTCTCGTTGGATAGCGTTCATGTAGGAGAGCTGCGTATAGGTCGAGACGAAGGCGACGCAGGACCCCAACGGACCCTGGTCGCGGATCGGAGGAAAGTATTTCAACCGGCTGTTGTCGACGGCGGCCGGAAGATAGGCCGCGATTTCGACGTCCCCCTGATAGATCAGCGCCGAAGCCTCGGGGCCGGGGGCGGCCCGCTCGAGCTCCCGGCCGACGGGACGGACGGATGACGGATCGAGAGGGGGAAGGCCCTTGGCTTTTCGGACGTTATTGACGCGCTCGAAGCCGATCCGGTTGAGATGGATGTGGGAGATGCGCGGCTGTGTCGCCCGGAGCAAGGCCATCTGTTCCTCGCTGGGCGGGATCAAGCCGGTCCGGTGAGTCGTCTCGTCGATTGGCCTCAGCCCGGCCAGGCCAACGAACAAGAATAACGCCGAGAGTAGCCCGAGGATCATCCGCGCAAAGGTCTTCGGCATGGCCCCACTCCGGCTTGCTCGTTAATAGCTTTAAATTAAAGCCGCAGAGAAAAAAAGTCAAGCCTCCATTCCCATCCGGGGATCCCCCGCATCTAGCGTCCTGAAGCGGCGTTGACAGGGCTTCGGGCAATTCATTATAGTGAGGCTTCTCGATCCCCCAAGGAGGTGTCCGATGTCCCGTCTCCGAAGATCCCCCGCGAGCAAGGCCGTCATCGTCGTCGCCGCGGCGCTCGTCGTCCTGGCGGCGCTCTCCTTCGCCCAATCGAAGGCGCCTAAGCCCAAGGTCCTCCAGAACACGGATCCCGAGCTCCGGCTCAAGGGCTTCGAGGAGTACCAGGCCATGCGCGAGGCCTCGAAGTTCAAGGACCTCAAGTGGCAGTTCGTCGGCCCGACGAACGTCAGCGGCCGGGTGACCGACGTCGCCGTCGTCGCCCCCAAGGGCAAGAGCTACACGATCTACGTGGCCTCGGCTTCCGGCGGCGTCTGGAAGACGGAGAACGAGGGCACGACCTGGACGCCGATCTTCGAGAACATGGTCACGGCGGCCGTCGGCGACATCGCCCTGGCCCCGTCCGACCCGAACGTCGTCTGGGTCGGGACGGGCGAAGCACAACATCTTCCGCAGCTCCCAGGCCGGGCATCGGCCTCTTCAAGTCGACCGACGGCGGCAAGACCTGGGCCCACATGGGCCTCGCCGACACGAACACGATCTCCCGCATCGTCGTCCACCCGGCGAACCCCGACGTCGTCTACGTCGCGGCCGGCGGCCACGAGTGGACGAAGAACGCCGAGCGCGGCGTCTTCAAGACGACCGACGGCGGCAAGACCTGGGCCAAGGTCCTCTACGTCAACGACGAGACCGGGGCCTACGACCTGGTCATGGACCCGCGGTCGAGCGACACGCTCTACGCCGCCATGTGGCAGCGCACGCGCAAGAAATGGAACGACCCGCGGACCGAGGCCTCCCACACGGGGAGCGGCATCTTCAAAACGACCGACGGCGGCAAGACCTGGGCGCCCATGAACCAGGGCCTGCCCGAGCCCAAGCACCGGGGCAGGATCGGGATCGACATCTGCCTGACCAAGCCCGACACGCTCTACGCCCTCGTCGACAACTACGAGGTCTCGCGGCAGCCTACGCCCGCGGAGCTCGCCGACTCCTACGGCGTCCCCTCCTCAGGGTACATCAAGGGGGCCACGGTCTACCGCTCGAACGACGCAGGCGCCTCCTGGACCCAGGCGAGCGGCCTGACGCCCCAACAGAAAGCTTACATGGAGCGCCACTCCGGGACCTTCGGCTGGGTCTTCGGCCAGATCCGGGTCGATCCCAACGACCCCGAGACCTCCTACATCATGGGCGTGCCCTTCAGCGCCTCGACCGACGGCGGCAAGACCTACGCGGCCGTCCGCAGCCCGGGCGGCGACCACCACGCCCTGTGGATCGACCCGGCCAACTCGGATTACATGATCAAGGGCTTCGACCAGGGTGTCGCCGTCACCTACGACAAGGGCAAGAACTGGCGCTACTTCCGAAGCGAGCTCAACATCTGCCAGTTCTTCAACCTCAACTACGACATGGCGACCCCGTTCAAGGTCTACGGCTCGATGCAGGACCACGGCAGCTTCCGCGGCCGGGTCGACCTCTCCGCGGGCCGCGACCGCATCCCGGCCGTGGAGTTCGAGAGCGCCCCCGGCGGCGAGGGCTCGAACCACGCCATCGACCCGACCAACCCCGACATCGTCTACTCGGCCGGCTTCTACGGGACCCTCTCCCGGGCCGAGTACGACAAGCCCGGCCGCTTCCCCGGCGCCCCGTTCTCGAAGACGATCCTCCCGGTCCTCTACGAGAACGAGCCGCCGCTTCGCGGCCAGTGGGTCGCGCCGTTCATCCTCTCCCCCCACAATCCGAACATCCTCTACCACGGCATGCAATACATCTTCCGGTCCCTCGACCGCGGCGACACCTGGGAGCGGATCTCCGGCGACCTGACGACGAACGACGCGGCCACCCGGGGCGACATCCGCTACCAGACGCTCTTCACGATCTCCGAGTCGCCCTTCAAGTACGGCCTCATCTACGCCGGCACCGACGACGGCCGGTTGTGGGTGACCAAGGACGGCGGCAAGGCCTGGGCCGAGATCACGGCCGGCCTGGCCCCCGGCAAGTGGATGTCGCGCGTCGTCGCCTCGGCCTACGAGCTGGGCACGGTCTTCCTCACCCAGAACGGCAAGCGCGACGACGACTTCACGCCCTATGTTTGGAAATCGACCGACTACGGCAAGACCTGGACGTCCCTCGCCAAGGGCATCCCGGTCGGGCCGGTCAACGTCATCCGCGAGGACCCGGTCCGGAAGGACATCCTCTACGTCGGGACGGACATGGGCGTCTATGTCACGGCCGACGGCGGCGGGACCTGGCAGGTCCTCGGCGGGAACCTGCCGACGGTCTACGCCCTCGACCTCATAATCCACCCCCGCGACAACGTCGTCGTCGTCGCGACGCACGGCCGGGGCATGTGGGCCCTGGACGCCGACAAGGTCAACAACAAGCCCGCCCCGCGGCGGTTCCGCATGGAATAAGGACCCTTGAAGACTACAAAGGAGCCCACGACCATGTCCCTTCGCGCCCGGAAGTTCCCGAAAAGGGCCGCCCTGGCCGCGGCCGTGCTGTTCACACTCATCCTCGCCTCGGCGGCCGCGCCCGCGGCCCCGGCCGGGACCGAGACCCGGAAAGCCAACTACGACCTGGCCTCGCGCTGGATGTCGGCCAAGGTCGCCAAGCTCGTCTTCGACGCGTCCGTCCAGCCCCACTGGCTGGAGACGGGCGACAGGTTCTGGTACTCCTACGAGACGAGCCAGGGCCGGAAGTGGTATCTCGTCGATCCGGTCGCCAAGACGAAAAGGCCCCTCTTCGACAACGCCAGGATGGCCGCGGCGCTGACCCGGATCCTCCTCGTCCCCTACGACGCCCAGCACCTGCCCATCAAGTCGATCAAGTTCATCAGGAAGGACACGGCCATCCAGTTCGAGATCGAGGTGCCCAAGGACAACGACATCTCGGTCAACGGCAAGATCGTCAAGGCCGCCGAGATCGCCAAGGAGGAGGAGAAGGTCGAGGAGCAGGACAAGGAAAAAGAGAAGGAGAAGCTCCAGGACACCGAGAAGAACAAGGAGAAGGAGGCCGAGAAGCCCAAGGAGCCGGAGAAGAAGACCAAGGTCCTGGCCTTCACCTTCGAGCTCGCGACCGGCAAGCTCGCCCTCATCGAGGACTACAAGGAGCCTCTCAAACGGCCCCGCTGGGCCTCCGTTTCCCCCGACGAGAAGACGGTCGTCTTCGCCCGCGGCCACAACCTGTTCACGATGGACGCGGAGAGCTTCAAGCTGGCCCAGAAGAAGGCCGACGACAAGGCCGTCAAGGAAGAGCAGCTGACGACCGACGGCGAGGAGCACTACAGCTACGCCCGGGACGTCCGCGAGGAGGACAAGAAGGAGCTCCAGAAGGACGAGAAGGACCGCAAGGACTTCCGCTCGCCCGCCGTCGGCATCGTCTGGTCGAAGGACTCGAAGAGGATCGCTCTGGTCCGCGAGGACGAGCGCAAGGTCGCCGACCTCTGGGTCATCAACTCCCTGGCCAACCCCCGGCCGACGCTCGAGACCTACCGGTATTCGATGCCCGGCGAGGAGGCCCAGCCCCAGCCCGAGATCCTCGTCTTCGACCCGGCCACGAAGGGCAAGGTCAAGGTCAAGGCCGAGAAGTTCAAGGACCAGACCCTCAACATCTTCAGCTCGCCCCGCAAGGCCCTCGACCGCGAGCGCGAGTTCCCGCCCCCGGCCCAGTGGCTCGCCGACACGACCGACAAGCTCTACTTCGGGCGCCAGTCGCGCGACCTCCACGGCTACGAGCTCTGCGTCGCCGACACGGCCACCGGCGAGGTCAAGGTCCTCATCGAGGAGCGGCTCAACACCTACGTCGAGGTCCAGGCGCCGCGCCTCCTCGGAGGGGGCAAGGAGATCGTCTGGTGGTCCGAGCGCGACGGCTGGGGCCACTACTATCTCTACGACGGCGAGGGCAAGCTCAAGACCCAGATCACTTCGGGCGAGTTCGTCGGCCAGGGCATCGAGCAGATCGACGAGAGGACCCGCGTCCTCTACTTCATCGGCCTGCGGCCGGGAGCCCGGCGAGGACCCCTACTACACGCACCTCTACCGGGTCGGCCTCGACGGCTCGGGCCTCAAGCTGCTCGACCGGGGCGACGCTTCGCACAGCGCGGAGGTGAACGACTCGGCCCGCTTCGTCGTCGACAACTTCTCCCGGGTCGACACAGCCCACGAAGTCCGAGCTCCGCGACGCGGCCGGAAACCTCCTCCTCGAGCTCGAGACGACCGACGTCTCGGCCCTCCTCGACGCCGGCTTCAAGTACCCCGAGCCGTTCAAGGTCAAGGCCGATGACGGCGTCACCGACCTCTACGGCGTCATGTACAAGCCCTTCGACTTCGACCCGAACGCCAAGTACCCCATCATCGCCTACGTCTATCCCGGCCCGCAGACGGAGAGCGTCTCGAAGACGTTCGTGCCCCGCAACGCCAACGTCGCCCTGGCCCAGCTCGGCTTCGTCGTCATCGAGGTCGGCAACCGCGGCGGCCATCCCTCGCGGTCGAAGTGGTACCACAACTTCGGCTACGGCAACCTCCGCGACTACGGCCTGGCCGACAAGAAGCGAGCCATCGAGCAGCTGGCGACGCTCCACCCCTACATCGACATCGACCGGGTCGGCATCTACGGCCACTCGGGCGGCGGCTTCATGTCGACGGCGGCCATGCTCGTCTACCCCGACTTCTTCAAGGTCGCCGTCTCCTCGTCCGGCAACCACGAGAACAACGTCTACAACCGCTGGTGGAGCGAGAAGCACCACGGGGTCAAGGAGGTCGTCGACAAGGACGGCAACGTCAAGTTCGAGTACAGCATCGAGAAGAACTCCGAGATCGCCCAGAACCTCAAGGGGCGGCTGCTGCATCACGACCGGCGACATGGACAACAACGTCCACCCGGCCAACACGCTGCGCCTGGCCGACGGCCCTGATCAAGGCGGGGAAGCGCTTCGACTTCTTCGTCTTCCCCGGCCAGCGCCACGGCTACGGCGACATGGGCGACTACTGGTTCTGGTTCCGGGCGGACTATTTCGCCAAGTGGCTCCTGGGAGATTTCTCCCAGACGGTCGACCTCGTCGAGCTCCAGCGCGAGAAGGAGCGGAAGAAATAGGCAGGGTCGGAAAGGCGGCGCCCGATCGTGAGTGACCACCCGTCCGTCCCCGGCGCGCCCGCTTCGGCCCCGGTTTCCCGGCGGTCGGCCGGTATGGTCGCGCTGGTCATGCTGACCTTCTTCGTCATCTCGCTGCTGACCAACGTCGTCGGTCCGCTCGTCCCCGACATCATCAAGAGCTTCGAGCTCTCGCTGACCCTGGTTGCCCTGCTGCCGTTCGCCTTCTTCATCGCCTACGGCGTCATGTCCATCCCGGCCGGGATGCTCGTCGAGCGTTATCGGGAGAAGCCGGTCATGATCGGCGCCTTCCTCCTTGCCCTCTGCGGGGCGGCGCTTTTCGCGACCCTCCCCCGCTATCCGACGGCCATCGTCTCGCTCTTCCTCATCGGGGCGGGCATGGCCGCGCTCCAGGTGGCCATCAACCCCCTGCTCCGCGTCGCCGGCGGCGAGGAGCACTACGCCTTCAACTCCGTCCTGGCCCAGCTCTTCTTCGGGGGGGCCTCGTTCCTCAGCCCGTTCATCTACGCCTACTTCGTCCGTAACATCGGCCGGCCCGGCGGCGAAGGGAAGCCGCTCGTCGCGCTGATGGCCAGGCTCGTCCCGCCGGACCTGCCCTGGGTCGCCGTTTACTGGGTCTTCGCGGTCCTCGTCGTCGCGATGGTCTTCGTCCTGGCCGTCGTCCGTTTTCCGGTCGTCGTCCGCAAGGAGGACGAGCGGGCCGGCGCCTGGGCCGCGCACAAGGCCCTTTTCGGGAACCCGACCGTCCTCCTGTTCTTCTTCGGCATCTTCGCCTACGTCGGGACAGAGCAGGGCGTGACCAACTGGATGTCCCAGTTCCTCGTCACCTACCACGGCTACGACCCGCAGACCGTCGGCGCGGCCAAGGTCGCCCTCTTCTGGGGTATGATGACGATCGGCGGCATCCACGGCCTCGTCCTGCTCAAGTTCGTCGACAGCCGCAGGGTCCTGGTGGGCTTCAGCGGCTCCGCCATCGTCTTTCTGACGCTCGGCCTCTTCGGGCCCGGCCCGCTGGCCAAGATCGCCTTCCCGCTGGTGGGTTTCGCCGCGGCGGTCATGTGGCCGGTCATCTTCTCGCTGGCCCTGAACTCGGTGCCGAGCCGCCATGGGACCTTCTCCGGCATCCTCTGCACGGGCATCATCGGGGGGGCCCTGGTGCCGCTCCTCATAGGCCGCCTCGGGGACGCTTTCGGACTGAGGCAGGGGATGTTCGTCCTCTACCTGACCCTCGGGTACGTCCTGTCGATCGGCCTGTGGGCCCGGCCTCTCATCGCCAATAAGACGGTCGCGCTGAGGAAGAGGAAAGGGGCTGCGTGAGCGGCCCGCTCGTCGTCGGCGTCGACCTCGGGGGGACGAACGTCCGGGCCGGGCTCGTCGCCGACGGCCGCCTTCGCGATGTCCGGACCGCCCCGGTCCGGAGCCAGGGCTCGATGGAGGACGTCCTCGAGGACTTGTTCGGCGCGATCGACGGCGTCATGAGGCCCGAGGTCGCCGGGATCGGGGCCGGCGTCCCTTCCGTCATCGACCTCCGGACGGGCACGGTCTTCGACGTTCAGAACATCCCCTCCTGGAAGGAGGCCCCGCTCCGGGGGCGGCTCGAGGAGCGCTATCGGCGGCCCGTCTACGTCAACAACGACGCCAATTGCTTCGCCGCGGGCGAGAAGCAATTCGGAAAGGCCCGGCCGTACGACCACGCCGTCGGCCTCATCGTGGGTACGGGCCTCGGGGCCGGGGTCATCGCCAACGGACGCCTCTATTCGGGGGCCACCTGCGGCGCCGGCGAGTTCGGCATGCTCCCCTACCTCGACAGCGATTTCGAGGCCTACGCCAGCGGCCAGTTCTTCGAGCGCGTTCACGGCGTGTCGGGCCGCGAGCTGGCCGCGCGGGCGGAGAGGGGCGACGCGGCGGCGCTCGGGATCTTCACCGAGTTCGGCCGCCACCTCGGCGAGGCCGTCAAGGCCATCTGCTACGCGGTCGACCCGGAGATCGTCGTCCTTGGCGGGTCGGTCAGCAAATCCTACAGATTTTTCGGGGAGAGCCTCCGGGCGACGTTCGGGACCTACGCCTATTCCCTGGCCCGGGAACGGCTCAGGATCGAGGTCTCGGAGACCGAGGGGATCGCCATCCTCGGCGCCGCCGCGCTCTTTTTCGACGCCGCCCGCGGCTAGCCGCCGCGGGGAGAATTCACCCCGCGGGGAACGGAAAAGGCCTTGACAGGGTTTTTTCCAGCGGTTCTAATGTTTGGCTAGGCCAAACCCCGAAGGAGACGCCATCATGACGAACACAGCCTCGACAAGCTCAAGGCCCGCCGTGGCCCTAGCGCTCGGACTCCTGATCGTCCTCGCCATCGGGCCCGCCGCCGGGCTCGGTCAGGAGGCCCCGAAGCAGGGGCTGTTCGGCCCTTGGCAGGCCACGGCCGAGGTCAGCTACGTCGTCACGGGCGGCAACACGTCCACGTCGGCCTTCAGCCTCGGCACGTCGTTCACACGGAAGTGGGCCAAGGACACCCTCCTGTTCAAGGGTTACATCCTCAACAGCAGCTCCACGAAGGTGACGCGGACCGCCCGGGGGACGGAGGCCGACTTCGACATCATCGAGAACAAGGTCACCCAGAAGGTCGCCGAGAGCTACCTCCTGGCCGGCCAGTACGACCGCAAGATCTCGAAGGGGCTCACCGGCCAGGCCGCGCTGAGCTGGGACCGCAACCGCTTCGCCGGCCTCGACGACCGGGCCAGCGCGGCGGCGGGACTGGGCTATTCCTGGGTCGACAAGCCCAGGACCGTCGTCAAGACCTCCGCCGGCCTCACGTACACCTTCCGCAGGTACGTCGGGCTGGATTGGGAGTCGTTCGGGGGGTTCCGGTTCACCGTCAACGCCGAGCAGAAGATCTTCGATGCCTCGTCGTTCTCGTCGGTGTTCGTCTTCGACGAGAACTTGAAGGACGCGCCGGACTGGCGGTTCGACTGGACCAATTCCCTGACGGCCACGCTCTCCAAGAAGCTGGCCCTCAAGGTCGGCCTGAGGACCCTCTATGCCCACCAGCCCGCCCTCCAGGGGCTGCCCCTCTTCGACCTCGGCGGGCTGCCGACGGGACTGACCGTTCCCGTCCCGCTCAAGAACCTCGACATGTTCTTCACCACCTCGATCGTCATCAACTTCTAAAGAGGCCTCGGGGGCGGCTCGGAGAATTCCCTCTCCCTCATGGGAAAAGTTTGAAGACGCCGTCGTGTGCGCCGGACTCGGCGTCAAAACAACTCGCTCGGCTTGCGCTAAGCCTCGCTCGAACACGTTTTGCCGGTTTGCAGGCAAACTGCCCTCGTCCGGCACGCACTTCGGCTAAACTTTTCCAAATCGGGCTTGGGAATCCTCCTCGCCGCCTCTTGGACGTCTCCACCCCGAGGCCGGGGAAAAAATCATTGATTTGATTCAGAGGTCATTTCCTAGTATAATAGTCGAGAATGAAAAAACGCTACTGGCGCTGTTTCGTCTGCAACGATATCCACTACGGCATCGCGCCGCCCGAGCTCTGCCCCACCTGCAAGGTCCTCAACGCCTACGTCGAGATCTCGGCCGAGGAGGCCCGCAAGTTCCTGGCGGCCGGCCCCGCCGTCGACCTCCCCCCCGTCGAGTTCCGGGCGGCCATCGAGCGCTTCGCCAACGGCCAGGAGTTCCGGGTCTGTCCGGACGCGGAGAAGGTCGGTCTTCTCCTCGAGGGCATCGCCGCGAACGAGCGCAACCACGGCCTCAAGTTCTGTCCCTGCCGGCTGAGGACCAAGGATTGGGGCGAGGACCAGAGGCTCATCTGCCCCTGCAACTTCACGATCCACGAGACCTACAAGGGCGTCGCCGACGGCGAATGCTGGTGCGGGCTCTTCGTCAGGAGGAAATAATGGCCCATCTGATCATGTTCCACGGGCGGGAGTGCCCGCACTGCAAGAAGATGATGCCTGTCGTCGAGAAGCTCGAACAGGAAACGCCGATCCGCTTCGACAAGCTCGAGATCTGGCACGACGAGAAGAACGCCGATCTCATGCGCAGCCATCGCGAGGCGATCGCGCCGAAATGCGGCAGCCAGCTCCGCGTGCCGACGTTCTTCAACCCGGAGACCAAGGACGCCGTCTGCGGCGAGGTCGAATACGAGAAGCTCAAGGACTGGGCGCAGAAACAAGCCTAGGTCCCGTCCGCGGGCCGCGCCGTTCCTCCGCCGACGCGGGAGCGGACGGCATCTCCAGGGGGAGGTTCTTCCATGATCGAGCGCTTCGACCCCCTCAAGGGGGAGAGATTCCGCGTCCTCGACGACCAGGGCCGGGCCGCGCCCGGCCTCGACCCTGGCCTGCCCGACGGCGCGCTCCGGAACATCTACGAGCGCATGGTCCTGACCAGGGTGGCCGACGCCAAGGCCATCAAGCTCCAGCGCCAGGGCCGCCTCGGCACCTATGCCCCCGGGCTCGGCCACGAGGCCGCGCAGGTCGGCCTGGCTTCGGCCATGACCCGGGAGGACTGGCTATTCCCCTATTTCCGCGACTTCGGCGCCTTCCTCACCCTCGGTTATCCGCTGGCCGATTACTACCATTTTTGGATGGGCAACGAGGCCGGAATGAGAACGCCCGAGGGGATCAACATCTTCCCCGTCTCCATCCCCGTCGGCTCCCAGATCCCCCAGGCCGTCGGGGCCGCCATCGCCGCGAAGCGCCTGAAGCTCCGGGCCGCCGTCGTCGCCACGTTCGGCGACGGCGCGACCTCGGAGGGCGATTTCCACGAGGGCCTCAATTTCGCGGGCGTCTTCCGGACGCCCAACGTCTTCTTCTGTCTCAACAACCAGTTCGCCATCTCTATGCCGAGGGCGCGCCAGACGGCCGCCCCGACCCTGGCCCAGAAGGCCGTCGCCTACGGCTTCCCCGGCGTCCAGGTCGACGGCAACGACGTCCTGGCCGTGTTCGCCGCGGCCCGCGAAGCCCTGGACATCGCCCGGAGCGGCGGGGGCCCGACCCTCATCGAAGCCTATACCTACCGGATGGGCGACCACACGACCTCGGACGACGCCAAGCGCTACCGGTCGAAGGAGGAGGTCGAAGAGTGGGAACGGCGCGATCCGCTGGACCGCTTCAGGCTCTACCTGGAGCACAAGGGGCTTTGGGACGAGGCCTACGAGAAGGGGATCCAGGCGGCGGCCGGGGAATCCGTCGAGAAGGCCGTCGCGGAAGCCGAGGCCAGACCGCCGGCGGCCGCGGATGAAGTTTTCGCCTATACTTACGCCGCGATGCCTCCGGAGCTCGAAGCCCAGTTGGCCGAGCTCAAAGCCTCCCTCCCGGAGGGACGCCGATGATCATGACCATGGTCCAGGCCATCAACCAGGCCCTCGCCGCCGAGATGGAGAGGGACGACAGGGTCGTCGTGCTCGGCGAGGACGTCGGCCGCGACGGAGGCGTCTTCCGGGCGACCGAAGGGCTCTTCGACCGCTTCGGTCCCGACCGGGTCATGGACACGCCGCTCGCCGAGTCGGGGGCGATCGGCGCCGCGATCGGCATGTCCGCCCTCGGCCTCCGGCCCGTGGCCGAGATCCAGTTCATGGGCTTCATCTACCCCGCCTTCAACCAGATCGTCTCCCACGTCGCCCGGCTGAGGAACAGGACGAGGGGCCGATTCACCGTCCCGTTGACCATCCGGACGCCCTACGGCGCGGGAGTCAGGGCCCTCGAACACCACTCCGAGAGCACGGAGGCCCTCTTCTGCCACATCCCCGGCCTGACGGTCGTCGTCCCCTCGAGCCCGCGCGACGCCAAGGGCCTTCTCATCGCGTCGATCCGGAGCGAGGACCCGGTCATCTTCCTCGAGCCGACCAGGCTCTACCGGGCCGAAAAGCAGGAGGTCCCCGAAGGGCCCCACGAGATCCCGTTGAGGCGGGCCGCCATCGTCCGGGAAGGCCGCGACCTGACCATCGTCGCCTGGGGGGCGATGGTCCCGGTGGCCCGCGAGGCCGCGGCGGCCGCCGAGGCCGAGGGCGTCGCGGCCGAGATCGTCGACCTGCGGACCCTTTCGCCCATGGACCGGGAGACGATCCTCGCCTCAGTCAAGAAAACGGGCCGGGCGCTCGTCGTTCACGAGGCGCCGAAGACCTGCGGGCTGGGGGCGGAGATCGCGGCCCTGATCGGCGAAGGGGCCCTCCTCAGCCTGAACGCCCCGGTCGCGCGCGTGACGGCCCCCGACATCACCGTGCCGCTCCCCAAGAGCGAGGACCTCTATTATCCCAACGCGGAGCGCGTCCTAAGGGCGGTCCGCCAGCTCATGGAGTATTGATATGGCCGATATCTTCCGCTTCCCGGACGTCGGAGAGGGCATCGCCGAAGGCGAGATCGTCCGCTGGCTGGTCAAAGAGGGCGACCAGGTCCAGTCCGACCAGACCCTGGCCGAGATCGAGACCGACAAGGCAGTCGTCGAGATGCCTTCCCCCTATGCCGGGACGGTCCTCAAGCTCCATTTCAAGGAGAAGGACCTGATCAAGGTCGGCCAGGCGCTCGTGACCATCGGGAAGAAAGGCGAGGTCCTGACCGAGACGGCTCCTCCTCCGGCGCCCGCCGCCGCTTCCACGCCCGCGCCGGCGCCGTCCCGCGTCGACGGGGCGATGGAAAGGCCGGGCGAGGTCCTGGCCACGCCCAAAGTCCGGGCCCTGGCCAAGGAGCTCGGCGTCCCGATCGGGTCCGTCCGCGGCTCCGGCCCGGGCGGGCGCGTCACCGAGGACGACGTCCGGGCCTTCCGGCCGGCCCCCGCCGCCAAGAAGCCGGCGATCAGGGTCAAGGCGAAATACGATCTCTTCGGCAATCTCGAGAGGATCCCTCTGCGCGGCGTGCGCCGGGCCACGGCCAGGAAGATGCGCGAATCGCTCGACCACGCCGCCCACGTGACCCATTGCGACGAGGCGGACGCCGGGCCGATCGCGGCGCTCCGGGCGAAGATGCGCGCCGAGGTCGAGGCGGCCGGGGCGAAGCTGACCTACCTGCCGTTCATCGTCAAGGCCCTCGTCGAGGCCCTCAAGCTCCACCCCACCCTCAACGCCACGCTCGACGAGGACGAGGGCGAGATCGTCGTCAAGAAGTATTTCAACATCGGCATCGCTGTCGACGTCCCCGACGGCCTGATCGTGCCCGTGCTCAAGATGGCCGACCAGAAATCGGTCGCGGCGATCGCCGCGGAGATCGGGGACCTGGCCAAGGCCGCCCGGGAGCGGACCCTCGACCTGGCCGACCTCAAGGGAGGCACGTTCTCCATCACCAACGTCGGCGTCATCGGCGGCGACCTGGCGACGCCGATCATCAACTATCCCGAGGTGGCCATCCTGGCCACGATGAGGATCGCCGACCGGCCGCGCGTCGTCGACGGGGCCGTCGTCGTCAAGAAGACCCTGCCGCTCTGCCTGGCGTTCGACCATCGGGTCGTGGACGGCGCCGAGGCGGCCAGGTTCACCAAGGACCTCGTCCGCTTCCTCGAGGCCCCGGAGAGCCTGCCGCTCGAGGGCGAGTGAGCGGCTCGAGGAGGCACTCATGGGCATGAGGCGATCGAAGCTGGACCGGCTCGAGGCCGTCCTGCGGACCCGCCCGAAGGCGGTCGTCGCCTTCTCCGGGGGGGTCGATTCGACCCTGCTCCTCCGCGTCGCCCGCGACGTCCTCGGACCGGAGAACGTCGTCGCCGCGACCGGCGTCTCCGAGACGTACACGGCCGACGAGAAGCGGGCGGCCGAGCGCTTCGCCCGCGGGCTCGGCGTCGAGCACGTCCTCATCGAGACCGGGGAGCTCGCGTCGAGCGCGTTCGCCGCCAACCCGGCCGACCGCTGCTACCACTGCAAACGGGAGCTCCTCGCGAAGATACTCGACCTCGCCCGGGCCCGCGGCATCGACGCCGTCTACGACGCCTCCAACGTCGACGACCTCTCCGATTACCGCCCGGGCCGGCGGGCCCTCGCCGAGTCGGGCGTCCGCAGCCCGCTCCTCGAGGCCGGATTCGCCAAGAGCGACGTCCGCCGCCTCTCGCGCCGGCTCGGCCTCGAGACCTGGGACAAGCCGGCCAACCCCTGTCTCGCCAGCCGCGTCCCCTACGGAACGCCCATCACCCAGGGGATCTTGGACAAGATCCGCGAGGGCGAGGCGTTCATCCGCAAGCTGGGGTTCCCCGTCGTCCGGCTCCGCCACCACGGCGAACTGGCCCGCATCGAGGTCCCGCCCGCCGATCTCGCGCGGCTCCTGAAACCCGCCACGGCCCGAAAGATCGCCGCCAAGCTGAGGTCCCTCGGCTATCTCTGGACAACGCTCGACGTCGAAGGCTACACCATGGGCAGCCTCAATCGCGCCGTCGCCGCCAAGCCCGCGAAAAAGCGAAGGCCATGAAGGTCGCCGTCGGCATGAGCGGCGGGGTCGACTCCTCGGTCGCCGCCCTCCTCCTGCTCAAGGCCGGGCACGACGTCTCCGGAGTCCTGATGACGATCTGGCCCGGGCCGGGCGCGCCCGCCGGGGCCAAGAGCGCCTGCTACGGCCCCGACGAGGCCGAGGACGTCCGGGCCGCGACGGGCGTCTGCGCCCGGCTGGGGATCCCCCTCCGTGTCGTCGACTGCTCCGCGAGCTACGAGGACATCGTCCTCGCCGACTTCCGCGAAAAGTATATCGCCGGGCTGACCCCCAATCCCTGCGTCCGCTGCAACCAGCTGGTCAAGTTCGGGGTCCTGCCCGAGGCGGCCCGGCGCTCGGGACTGGAATTCGACCGCTTCGCCACCGGGCATTACGCCAGGATCGAGCGCGACGCCTCGACCGGCCGGTCCCTGCTCAAGAGGGCCGCCGATTCCCGCAAGGACCAGTCCTACTTCCTCTATCGGCTCAGCCAGGACCGGCTCGCGACGGCGCTCTTCCCCCTGGGGGACCTGCTCAAGAGCCGCGTCCGGGCGATCGCCCGCGAGGAGCGACTCCCCGTCCACGACAGGCGGGAGAGCCAGGACTTCTACGCCGGCGACCTCGCCGACATCGTCGGCCGGGACGACCGCGAGGGCGATATCGTCGACGGCGCCGGGCGCGTCGTCGGCCGCCACCGCGGCGTCAGGCACTACACCATCGGCCAGCGCAAGGGACTGGGCGTCGCCGCCCCCGTCCCGCTCTATGTCGTCGGGATCGACGCCGGCTCGAACCGGCTCGTCGTGGGCCCGGAGAGCGAGACCTTCCGGCGTTCGGCGATTGTCCGCGAGACCGTCTGGGGGCCCTTCGAGGCGCTTGCCTCCCCGACCGCCGTCCGGGCCCAGGTCAGATCGGGCGGACGGCCCGTCCCGGCGACGGTCTCCCCTCTCCCGGACGGCCGGGCCCGGATCGACTTCGCCGAGCCCGTCGCCTCCGTCGCGCCGGGCCAGTCCGCCGTCTTCTACGACGGCGAGACCGTCGTCGGCGGCGGCCTCATCGAGTCGGCGGCGTGACCGCCCTTCCCCATGTACCCCTATCGGGGCTATAATCCCCAATGTATTCCCAAGACAGGAAGGAGAAACTTCTATGACCGGTTATCTCATCGCGTTCGTACTCGGCCTCCTCATCATGGGCGCCCTCATCGCCCAGAGGGAGAGGATGGGCAGCGCCGGATTCAACACCTGGCTCCGGGCGAAAAAGGGCCAGGCGGCGGGGATCCTCGTCGGCGTCATCGCCGTCGCCCTGATCATCCAGGCCCTGGTCACGGTCCAGGCCGGGACGGTCGGCGTCGTCAAGAGGCTCGGCGCCGTCCGCCAGGAGCTCAAGCCCGGCCTGCACGTGATCATCCCCTTCATCGACAACGTCGTCATCTTCCCGACCCTGAAGAAGACCTACGAGGCCTCCGAGGCGCCTCAGGCGAGCATGGCCGACTATCCGGACATCATCGTCTCCGCGCTGACCTCGGACGGCCAGCAGATCAAGGTCGGCGTCACCGCCAGGTTCATGATCGAGCCGGGCAAGGCCGCCTGGATCCTGCAGAACCTCGGCTCCGAGCGCGAGTACGTGGAGAAGGTCGTCAAGACCGAGATCCGCGGCTCCGGCCGGCGCGTCCCGACCAAGTTCGCCGCCTACGACCTCTACACGAAGAAGAGCTACGAGGCCCAGCAAACCCTCTTCGACGAGATCGCGCCCAAGTTCCAGGCCAACGGCCTCATCCTCGACGAGATCGTCATCCGCAACATCACCTTCACGACCGAGTACGCCAAGACGCTCGAGGAGAAGCAGATCGCCCTGGAGAACATCACCACGGAGAAGAACAAGCTCGAGCAGGAGAAGATCCGCAAGGAACAGAAGATCGTCGCCGCCGAGGGCGACGCCAAGAGCATCGAGATCCGCCAGACCGCCCTGACCAAGAACCCGACCATCATCCAGTGGGAGTTCGTCCAGAAGCTGGCCCCCAACATCCAGTGGGGCATCATGCCCGACAACATCATCCCCGTCATCGACCTCAAGGGGATGGCCGGCCCGCAGAAATAGCCGCCCGGGCGGCCCTCAGTGGCCGTGGCGATGGTCCCCGTCCGGCCGGTGGCCTTGGACGTGGTCCGTCCCCTCGTGGACGCGTTGGTGGGCGTACGCATAGGCGACCCGGTCATGACCGTTGGCTTGGTCGACGGCACCGGTCGTCCGTATCCTCCGCGAGGGGGAAACTTGAGGCGGTCGGGATTTTCCGCTATAATGGGGCCTCGACTGTTCGATTTCGGACAACCCGCGGACCCCGCACAGGAAACTCCCCGAACATCCCGACAGCCGTCGATCGTTGAAAGGCATCGTTCCATGAGCACGGACATCGCGAGGATGCGGAACATCGGCATCAGCGCCCACATCGACTCCGGCAAGACGACCTTGACGGAGCGCGTCCTCTTCTACTGCAAGAAGATCCACAAGATCCACGAGGTCAAGGGCAAGGACGGCGTCGGCGCGACCATGGACTCCATGGACCTCGAGCGCGAGCGCGGCATCACCATCGCCTCGGCCACGACCAACGTCACCTGGGCCGATCACTCCGTCAACATCATCGACACGCCCGGGCACGTCGACTTCACCATCGAGGTCGAGCGTTCGCTCCGCGTCCTCGACTCGGCCGTGCTCGTCCTCTGCTCGGTCGGCGGGGTCCAGTCACAGACGATCACCGTCGACCGCCAGCTGCGCCGCTACGACGTTCCCTTCATCGCCTTCGTCAACAAGCTCGACCGCATCGGGGCCAATCCCCTCAAGGTCCGCGACCAGATCGTCGAGAAGCTCGGCCGCAACGCCGTCCTCCTGCAGCTCCCGATCGGGCTCGAGGGCGGCTTCCGGGGCATCGTCGACCTGGTCGCGATGAAGGCCCTCTATTTCGACGGGGCCGAGGGCGATGCCGTCCGGGTCGAGGCCATCCCCGACGAACTCGCGGCCGAGGCCGCGAAGAGGCGCGAGGAGCTGCTCGACGCCGCCTCTCTCCACTCCGACGAGCTCACGGAGGCCCTGCTCGAGGGCCGCGCGACCGACGCTCTCGTCAAGAGCGCCGTCCGCCGCGGCGTCGTCTCCCGCAAGCTCATCCCCGTGTTCATGGGATCCGCCTACCGCAACAAGGGCATCCAGCCTCTTCTCGACGCCGTCGTCGACTACCTGCCCCATCCCGGGGAGATCGAGAACCGGGCCATCGACCTCGACGCCGGCGGCGCCGAGCGTGCCCTCTCGGCCGATCCCGCGGCCAAGACCGTCGCCCTGGCCTTCAAGCTCGAGGACGGGCCCTACGGCCAGCTGACGTATATCCGTATCTACCAGGGCGGCCTCAGCAAAGGCGACGAGCTCGTCAACACCCGCTCCGGCCAGAAGATCAAGGTCGGCCGCCTCGTCCGCATGCATGCCGACACCATGGCCGAGATCACGGAAGCGAGAGCCGGCGATATCGTGGCCCTCTTCGGCGTCGAGTGCGCCTCGGGCGACACATTCTGCGGCCCCGGCCTCAACCTGGCCATGACCGCGATCTACGTCCCCGAACCGGTCATCTCGCTGGCCATCGAGCCCACGGACAAGAACGCCGCCGACCGGATGGCCAAGGCCCTCAACCGGTTCACCAAGGAGGACCCGACCTTCCGCACCCACGTCGATCCCGAGTCGAACCAGACCATCATCCAGGGCATGGGCGAGCTCCACCTCGACGTCTACGTCGAGCGGATGAAGCGCGAATACCGGGCCGAGGTCACGACCGGCATGCCCCAGGTCGCCTACCGCGAGGCCATCAGCCAGAAGGTCGATTTCGACTACACCCACAAGAAGCAGACGGGCGGGGCAGGGCAGTACGCCCGGGTCATCGGCCGGCTCGAGCCCCTGCCGAAGGGCGCCTACGAGTTCGCCAACGAGGTCAAGGGCGGACGTATCCCGCGCGATTTCATCCCCTCTTGCGACAAGGGTTTCCGGGCCGTCCTGAAGAAGGGCCCGCTCATCGGCTTCCCCGTGACCGGCGTCCGGGCCGTCCTCCTCGACGGCCAGTACCACCCCGTCGACTCCTCGGACATCGCCTTCCAGACCGCGGCCCAAGGCGCCTTCAGGCAGGTCTACATGAAGGCCAAGCCCCAGGTCCTCGAGCCGGTCATGAAGGTCTCGGTCGACACGCCGACCGAGTTCGCCGGCAACGTCTTCGCCACGATCAGCCAGCGCCGGGGGACGATCGTCAGCTCGGTCGAGGACGGCACCTTTTCGCGCATCGACGCCGAGGTCCCGCTGGCCGAGATGTTCGGCTACTCGACCGTCCTCCGCTCCCTGACCCAGGGCAAGGCGGAGTTCACCATGGAGTTCCTGAAGTACGGCCGGGTGCCGCCGCACGTCGCCGAGATCCTGACGGAGAAGCACCTCGAAAAGGCGAGAAAACAATCCTCGAGATGAGGGAGTGAACGATCATGACGCTCACGGTCAAGGAAGAACTCATCAAGCGCAGCCCCCTGCGCGTGCTCGAAAGCTCGATCTCCGGAGGGCTCGGGACCGGCAACATCGGCGTCCTGGCCAGCCGCAAGGGCGTCGGCAAGACGGCCTGCCTCGTCCATATCGCCGCGGACAAGCTCCTCCAGGGGAAATCCGTCATCCACGTCTCCTACGCCAGCCGCGTCGACCACATCATCACCTGGTACGAGGACATCTTCAAGGAGCTGGCCAAAAAGCCGAAGATGAGGTCGGCCCTCGACGATTTCGACGAGCTCATCCGCAACCGGGTCATCATGAACTTCAAGCAGGACGGGGCCCGGACGGAGCAGGTCCTCCGCTCGCTCGAGGCCATGATCGTCCAGGCCGGGTTCCGGGCGGAGACCGTCATCGTCGACGGGCTCGAGTTCGCCCAGGCCGGGCCCGAGGAGCTCCGGATGTTCAAGGAGTTCGCCGGGCGCCTCGGCCTCGAGGTCTGGTTCAGCGCCTCCCTCAAGGGTGAGGAGCCGCTGTTCGACGACCGGGGCGTGCCGCGCGAGCTCCAGGGCGTCCTGGGCGTCGTCGACGTCCTCATCTCCCTCCAGCACCACGGCAGACCACGTCCATTTCAGCCTCGTCCAGGACCATGGCCGGCTGGCGCCCAAGGACCTCCGTCTCAAGCTCGATCCGACGACCCTCCTCATCGCCAAGGACGTCCCGGCGCGCAAGAAGTAGGGCCCGGCCCTTTTTGACTCGCCCCGGACGGTGTGCTATATCTGGCGTCGCGACCCCGGGGTCCACGAATCGCGGCCATGACGACCCTTGATCAAGCCAGGATCTCTTTTCCCCCGGGGACCCGCTTGGCCGTCATCGATCTCGACGGGACCCTGCTCAAGGGGATGAACGCCGAACGGATCTTCTATCTCCATCTCCTCGTCACCGGTCACGTCAGCGTCTTCCGGATGATCGGCTTCCTCTTCTCTCTCCTCGGCGACATCGTCCGCATGGGATTCCGGCCGGCCATCGGCTCCAACGCCCGGCTCCTCCGGGACAGGACCCCCGACGAGGTGCGGCAGTGGGCCAACGCCTTCGGGCACATCTTCCTCCGGAAGGCCGTCCCGGACGACCTCCGACAGAAGATCCTGAGCCTCAAGAAGGAAGGGTGCCGCATCATCCTGTTGTCCGGGTCCCTCCAGGTCCTCGTCGACCAGCTCAAGGAGCGCCTCGAAGCGGAGATCCTCATCGGGAACGATCTCGAAGTCGTCGGGGGGAGGCTCACGGGCCGGAAGACGGGGATCTTCCCCTACGGCATCCAGAAGGTCGACGCCCTTTTCCAGAGGATCGACCCCGAAGCCGTCGACTGGGCCGAGTCCTGGGCCTTGGCCGACCGGAGGTCGGACCTGCCCGTGCTCGAGCTCGTCGGGCATCCCGTCGCCGTCCACGCCGCCCGGAGGCTGCGCCGGCTGGCCCGGGAGAGGGGTTGGGAGATCATCGGCTGAGGGGGACCGCCCGGGATCGGGAGAATATCCTCAGAACAGGTAGCTCAATCCGGCGAGGGTCCGCGTCTCCCGGCTCGAAGCGCGGACGTCGCCGATCTTCCCCCAGCGACGGATGCTCTGCAGGGCGGCGAAAGCGCGCACGCCGAGCGAGGGGACCGTCCACCCGGCCTTGACGAGAAGGCGGGTCCTGGTGTCGACGACGCCGACGTTGTTCATGAGGTCGGCCTCGAAGCGGTCCAGGCCCTCCCAGGAGTCCCAGGCGTGGGCGCTGGCGAGACCGCGGACCCAGAGATTCCCCCAATCGAGGTCGACCCGGGCCGAGGCGCTGGCGCCGTAGGCGTAATGGTAGCCGTAGTAGCTGAGGGTCGTCTTCATGCCCTCGATGGGATAGGCGGCGGAGTAGGCGTTGAAGGCGAAGGCGTTCATCAGGGCGAAGTCGACGTAGGCGTCGGCTACGACCCGGACCTTCATTCCCCGTCCGAACCGGGTCCAGTCCAGGACGGGCCCGACGAGGTGGGCGACCGTCATCTTGTCCCGGAAGTCGGTGGGCGTCTCCGGGAGCGGGTCGAGCTGGACCTGGACGCTCCGCGAGTCGTAGAGCGTGGGCCTCTTGCGGAGGTAGGTCAAGGCTGAGCCCAGCCCGAGAGAGAGGGCGTGGCCGCGGCCGAGCTCGTCGATCCTCTGCCGGTACCAGGCCAGGCCGACGACCCGGGCGTAGAGGTCGACCTCTTCGGCGGGCCCGTCCTTCAGGTGCTCTTCGCCCTCGGGACGGCCGCGCAGGGTCACCTCGACGGCGAGCTCGCTCAGGGACGTGTCGTGGAGGGTCTTGCGGACTTCCCCCGGCTGGCCGTAGCCAGGCGTCCGGACGAGCTGCGTGTCGAACCCGATGGTGGCCGCGTCGAAGGCCCCCCGCCCCGTCTCCAAGGTGCGAATCCAACCCGCCGACAGGGTGAAGGCGTGCCAGGCCGGGGAGGGATAGACGCGCGAGGCCGGGTTCTTGCGGTCGAGCCACTGATTGAGCTTGTTGATCGGGTTCAAAAAGCTCAGGGCCTTGAGGACGGGCGACTTCTGATGGTGGAAGTGGTCGCCCAGCTGGAACCAGGCCTCTCCGAGCGAGTAGCCGGAGAACGTGGTCAGGAACATGTCGTTGACCGAGATGACCTCGCGCCACTCCGAGACGTACTCGTAGAGGAGGGAGGAGGAGAACGAGGCGAGGAGGGACTCGGACCAGGTCAGGTAGTTCGTCCGGCCGAACTGGTAGTAAAGGGCGCCGGCGAGGACGTGAGTCCAGTTGACGACGTAGGCGTTCGAGTCGAAGCGGATGGCCTCGAGTGTCAGGAAACGGCGGAACTGGTCGGCGCAGGTCAGCTCGTACTGCCAGTCCTCGACCCACTCGTGATAGGCGGACCAGTACCTGTAGGTCGAATAGACCGCCAGGAGGCCGAGCTGGATCAAGGCCCGCCTCGTCTTCTTGGGCATCCCTTCGCCCGCCGGGGCGACGGAGGGCGCCGGGGCCTCGCCCGCCGCGGGCGGCCCGGCCAGCGAGAAGCCCAGGGGGGCGGGGCGGGAGTCGTACGGGCGCGCGGGAGGGGCCAGAGAGAAGGCCGGGATGACCTCCGCTCCCAGGGGCGCCCCGATGAGGACGAGCAGGGCGGCCGCGGCGGCGGCCCGCTTATGGGGGAACGCTTTCATTCTTTCTCGCTTTGCTTTTGATCGAAGAGGGACTAAAATAGGCCATTCGTCGCGGAGAGTCAAGATGACGTTCAGGCTGTCGCGGTTCGGCCCGGAGGGAGGCGGCGTCCCGGACCGACGGAGCCGGGTCCGGACGCTCGCCGTCCGGCTCCTCGGGTACGCCGGTTTCGGCCTGTTCGTCTTCCTGATCGTCAAGACCGGTCCCCAGGAGATCCTCAGGGCGCTCGGCCGATTGAGCCTCTGGGAGATCGGCGCCCTCATGGGGCTCCGTTTCCTCTACTGGCTCGTCCGGACGGTCAACTGGCGGGCCCTGCTCGTCGCCTCCGGCGAACGCGTGCCTTTCGTTTCCATCCTCGGCGCCCGCATCGCCGGCTATTCCGTGAGCTACCTCACGCCGGCCGGTAACATCGGGGGCGAGACCGTCCGCATCTTCGTCCTCGACTGCGTCGGGCGCAACAAGGCCCTGGCCACCGTGGTCGTCGACAAGACCATCGAGTTCCTGGCCGGCCTGGCGACGGTCGCCCTGTCGGTCGTCTTCCTCATCACCGAGTTCGCCCTGCCCGAGCGGCAGAAGATCGGGCTCTTCGCGGCCATCGCCGGGCTCCTGCTCCTGCTCATCTTCCTCATCCTCAAGCAGAGGAAGGGCCTTTTCACCTGGGCCCTGGACACCCTGAGGAAGATCAAGATCCGCATCCCCTTCTTCGAGAGCAGGCGCGACAAGATCCTCGAGACCGACGCCCACATCTCCGATTTCTACGGGAGGAACCCCGGCCTGTTCCTGGCCCTGTTCGCGTCCTACTTCGCCCAGGCCTGGCTCTGGGCCCTGGAGATCTATCTGACCTTCCGCTTCCTCGGCGGGGCGACGCCGACGTTCTTCAAGTGCTTCCTCATCGTCACCCTGGGCTCCTTCTACTCTTTCCTGCCCGTGCCCGGGTCGATGGGCATCTACGAGCTGACCTACGTCTCTCTTTTCGCCCTGCTGCGGATCGAGATGTCGGCCGGGATGGCCGTCATCCTCATCCGCCGGGTCGTGGGGCTCGTCTGGGCGGGGATCGGGCTCGTCCCCCTGATGAAGAAACGGGCGGCCCGGCCGGTCAACGGGCCGGCGCCACCGACGGATCCCTGCCCTTCCTCAGGAACCTGATCAGCTTGATGACCGTCCCCAAGGAGGCCATCAGGCCGACCCCGATCAGGATGCCGATCGGCCAGCCGGCGACGGAGAAGACGAAGATGGCGAAAACGGCCAGGTTCTTGGCCTCGGCCCCTTCCCCGTTGTTTTGGGCGCCCATGTAGATGTTGTTGAGGTAGTACAGGGACACCTGGAGGAAATAGAGCCCGATGGTCATCAGGCCGAGCATGAGGATGCGGGGATCGGCCGAGGCCCGGTAGAGCCCGAAGGTCACCCCCGCCAGGACGGCGAAGTCGGCGATCCGGTCGAGGAAGAGGTCGAGGAAGGCGCCGTAGCGGCTGGCCATGTTCTTGGCCCGGGCGAGCATGCCGTCGGCGTTGTCGAAGATGGCCGAGAGCATGGCCAGAAAGCCGCCGATCACGAAGAAGGCGGGCCGGCCGACCGTGTAGACGAGCCCGGCGACGAGGGCCAGGAAGAAGGACGTCAGGGTGAGATGGTTCGGGGTCAGGTTCGTCCCGAAGACCGCCCGGACGATCAGAGAGGCGGGGGGCCGGACGAGAATACGGTCGACGGGTAAATACTTGTGGATGAACGGGTAGGACCTGACGGTCTTGAGGGATCTCTGGTATTCGAAGCGTGCTTCGGTCGGGGGAACGGGCAGTTCTGACATTTCGGTCTTTATATCCCAGTCTCCCCTCACGCGTCAAGCTGCTGCCCTCGGCCCCCCTCGCTGGGAGGGCCCGACGACGACGCGGACTCGCGCCGGAGCGATATGGTATAATCTGATATCGCGAGGTGACCGAATGAGGAAACGAGGCTGGCTCCTGATCCCCGCCCTGGCTTCCCTGGCCTTGCCCCTCGCGTCCCAGGAGGAGGTCACCCTCCGCTTCGGGCCGGCCGAGGGGAGCCGCCTGACCTACAGCCTCTCGAGCGTCGTCAACGTCGACGGCAAGAACTTCTTCGGCAAGGACCTGGCCCTCAACGCCGACTCCAGGGGCGAGATCCGGTTCCTGGCCAAGCCGTCGAGCCGGGACACCGTCCGGGCCGACCTGACCACCCCGGGGATCGACGTCAACGTCCGGCTGCCCGATCGCGTCATCTCCCAGAAGCTCGGCACGACCGACGGACAAGCCCTGGAGGTCGTATTCAACAGGACAGGCAAGGTCGAATCCATCCGCAACCCCGAGGCCCTCGGTTCGGGCAACCCGTTCAATGTCTCCATCCCCCAGATCCTGCGCGATTACTTCCCGGCCTTTCCGGTCGGGCCGATCGGCCGCGGCGAGTCCTGGAGCGAGAGCCGGCGCCTGGCCATTCCCTTCCAGGGACTCGAACTCCAGATCAACCTGGCCATCACCTACACGCTCGACGACGTCCTCCCGGCCTCCGACGGGCGCCTGGCCTTCGTCTCCGCCGTCTACCGGGTGACGGTCTCGGGGAGCAAGGACCTCGGCGACACCCAAGGGGTCTTCGAAGGCGAAGGCGCGGGGGCGGGTTCCCTCCAGATCCAGGTCGACAAGGGCTGGTTCTCCGAGTACCGGATCGACTTCAAGACCGACGCCTCCTTCGTCATGAAGAAGGGGGCGGAGCGGCTGGCCGAATTCCCGTTCTCGTTCTCGGCCTTCGCCGAGGTCGTCCTGCTCTACGCTCAGGCGCCCGATCCCGCGATCCGGACCCACTTCTCGAGCGCCGTGAAATAGAGCCCCGACTCCTTGACCTTCTCTCCCGTGAGCCCGGCCCAGTAGCGGGTGTAGAGCCTGACCTGGGGGGCGTAGAAGTCCACGAGCCGGCCGAGCGCTCTGTCCCTGTCGTCCTCGGCGGCATCCGCCAGAGCTTCGGGCAGCCGGTCGGTCTTGTAGTCGGCGATGACCCACCCGTCCGGCTCGAAGAAGGCCAGGTCGACCGCTCCCGTCAGGAAGACCGCCGCCCCGGGGGCGGGTACGACGACCCTTTCCCCAGCGCGAGCGACGGAGCCGGGACACGGGGCGAGGTCCTTATAGCCGTCCGTCCCGGGCTCCACCCGGACCGCGAACGGCACTTCGAACAGGCGCCGCGCGGCCTTCATCGCCCTTAGCCAGAACCCCGAGCGGACGATGGCGGCGACATGGCGGGCCAGGTCCCGCGAATCCGTCGGGGTCCGGCCCGCGGCGACGAGGACGTCCCGGGCCATCCGGCCGAGCGCCTCCTCTCCCGCCAGCTCCTCCGGAAGCGCCCCCGCGGCGGCCGGCCAGTTCTCGCCCAACGACTTCAACATGACGTGGACCTCGGAGCCCCAGCGGCCCAGGCCGCCCTTGGCCCATTCGGGCGGCTCCAGGTCGCGCCTGGCGACGGAGGTCACGGTCTCGTGGAGCGTCCCGGCCAGCGCGGCCTCGGCCATCTTCCTCTGCAGGCCCACCCGGGCCCTCATCGCTTCGTCGGGTGTGACGATCCCCGGCTTCCTCGCGCGCTTGGCCGACGACCCCGTCCTCTCCGCCGCGACCGGGGGGCACGCGGGAAGCTCGGGGAGCGCATCGAAGCCCTTTTCGAGCGGCCCCCAGGCCTTTCTCTCTCCCAGGTCGCCCTCGTAAGCGCTGACGACGAGCAGGTCCCGGGCCCGGGTCGCCGCGACGTACATCAACCTGTTCTCCTCGGCCTCCTCGTAATTCCTCTCCTCGGCCGCGCTCTCCTCCCAGCCCAGGGGCTGCGACACGGTCTTCCTGGCGAAGCCGAACGGCTTGGTGAACCGGAAATGCCCTCGCGGCTTTCCGTCCGCCCGCCGGACGTGCTTGTCCGGTTCGAAATCGCGGACCCCGGCCGGATTGGCCAGCCAGACGACGGGCGCTTCGAGGCCTTTGGCCTTGTGCAGGTTCATCAGCCGGACGGCGTCGCGGCGGCCGGGGGCGAGGCTCATCTCTTCGACCGGCTGGACGCCGACCCATTCCTCCATGAACTCCACGGCGGCGGCGAAGGAAGCCATCTCCTCGCTCTCGCGCCCGCGCAGGACCTCGACGAGCTTGAGGACGTTGCCGGTCCGGCTGCCGCCCATCTCGGCCGTCACGAGGTGGTTGAGGAGCCCGGACCTCTGGAGGATCGTCTCCAGGGCCGCCGAGGGAGGGAGCTTGGCCGCGAGCTCGCGCCAGCCGGCGAGGACGCCGAAGGCCCGCCTCACCCGTTCCGCTCCCCGCTCTCCGCGGTCCGGGTCGGCGCAGCAGAACCCTCCGCCGGCCGCCCGGTGCTCGAGGAGCTCCTGGTCGCTCAGCCCGAAGAAGAGCCCGCGCAGGACGGCCACCGCGGCGACGGAGTCGTCGGGATCTTCGAGCGCCCGGAGCAGGTTCATGACCTCGCCGATCTCGCCGTTGGCGGCGAAGGCGTCGCTGCCGGAGATCTCATAGGGGATCTCGCGCTCTTCGAGCCGCCGGGCGTAGACGCTCATGCGGTCCTTGTAGCGGAAGAGGACGAGGAAATCGCCCGGTTCGGCCGGCCGGGAGCCGCCCCGGCCGTCGTCGAGGACGAGGTTCCCGCGAAGGGCCCAGGCGACGAAATCGGCCAGCCGCCGCGAATCGGATTCGGCGATGGGCTCCTTGGCGTTCCTGGGCACGGCTGGCACCGGGCTCCGGCGGACACCGGCGAGGGGCAGGCTCCCCGGGCCGCGCATGGCCTCGAGCCTCATGAAGCCGGCCTGGTAGGTGTCCGCTCTTTCGGGGAAGAGCCCGCCCCGGGCCGGGTCGAAGAGCGGATTGACCCAGTCGGCGACCGGTCCGAGGGTCCGGAAGTTGGCGCTGAGCTCGAGGACCGCGCCGCCGGAGGCGACGACCCGGTCCTTGACCAGGTTGTAGATGTCGATGTCGGCCCGCCGGAACCGGTAGATCGACTGCTTGGGATCGCCGACGAGAAACAGCGAGCCCGCCTCGGGCTCGAGCTTCGTCCAATCGCGCCCGGCGTCGTCCCTCCGCCCGGCGAGGAGGAACAGGATCTCCGCCTGGACGGGATCGGTGTCCTGGAACTCGTCGACGAGGATCGGGCGGAAGCGCTTCTTGAAGTAGAGACGGACCTCGGGATTCTCGCGGAGGAGCTCCGCGGCGAGCATGAGCTGGTCCTGGAAGTTGAGCCGGCCCTCGGCCCGGCGCCTCGCGGCGTAGAACGCGACGGCCGGGCCGAGGAAGGCCAGGGCCCGGGCGTGCCGGAACTCGCGCCATTCGCGGAGGGCCGGGACGGCGTGTTTTTCCTGGAAATCCTCCGACGCGGAAAGCATCGTCTCGGCGTCCTCCTTGGAGGCCCAGCGGTTCTTGGTGACCGCGAGCGTCTTGTCGAAGAGCTCGAGCGTCTCCGTCAGGCGGCGCGGGTCGGCGAATCCGATGTTGCGCCGGCGGCGGAACGAACGGACGAGGACGGACTGGAGGGCGTCGCGGCCTTTCTCCGGACGCTCCCTCGGGACGAGTCCCTGGGCCAGGTCGAGGAGCTTCTCCAGGGCCCGGCGCGCCTTCGTCAAGTCGGGAGGTCCGGTCCGGCCGGGGACCGGCTCGACATCGGAGAAGCCGGAGAGGGCTTCGAAGGCCGACTCGAGCTCGGAGGGCTCGAGCCCGGCCTCGTCGAGGCCGAGCAGGGCGGCCGCGTTCTCGAGCCGGGCCTTGGCCTGGAACTCGTCCCAACACGCTTCGCGGAGGACCCGGTCCTCGTGCTCTTCGAGCTCCCGGAAGTCGGGATCGATGCCCGCCTCGATGGGCCGCTCCCGGAGCAGCCGGGCGCAGAAGGAGTGGATCGTCCCGATGAAGGATCTCTCCAGGCCGTTCAGGGCGGCGTCGAGCCGGTCCCGGACCGGGGCGTCCTTCTCCGCGGTCCGGGCCTTCTCCAGCCCGACCTGGAACCGCCCCCGGAGCTCGGCCGCAGCCTTGCGGGTGAAAGTGACGGCGGCCAGGGTGTCGATCTCCGTCCGGCCCGAGGCGAGAAGCGCGACCATGCGGTCGACCAGGCTCTTGGTCTTGCCCGATCCCGCCCCGGCCTCGACGAGGAAGGTCGTGTCGAGGTCGCTCACGATCCTGTCGCGGGCGGCCTGGTCGGGGGGAGCCTTCTTGGTCACGCTCATCACTTGTACTCGTCGAGCCTGTCGTAGGCCGCGAAGACCTCGGGGCTCCCGTCCCTCTTGCGGACCGACGCCCTGGCCGCCTCGGGGCCGCAGACCGGGGCGAAGTCGCAGAACTTGCACTTGGCCTCGGGGCCGGCCAGGAAATAGCCCTTCCGGATCAGGGCCAGCAGGTCGTCGAGGAGGGCCGCGAGCCGGCCCCGGTCGAAGTCCTTGATGATCCTTTCCAAGCCTTCGCCGCGGCGGGACGGGAAGAGATAGCCGCTCTGGGCGACCCGCGGGCTCCCCGCCCCCGGCCTGGCCGCGAGGATCTTCTCCAGGGCGACGGCATAGAGGGCGTGCTGGATCATCCGGCCCCGTCCGAACTCGACCAGCTCCTCGTAATCCGAGGGGTTGCCCGTCTTGTAGTCCAGGACCCGGTAGGTCTCCCCGCCCAGCCGGTCGACCCGGTCGATGAAGCCCCTCAGAAGGAAGGAGCGGCGGTCGCCGAGGTCGATCCGCTCGTTCGCGATCTCGAGCTCGAACTCCAGCGGCTCGCCTCTCTCCTCGAGGTTCTCCTCGGCGGCGAGGAAGATGGCCAGGGAATCCAGGAC
Source organism: Candidatus Aminicenantota bacterium (assembly GCA_963719985.1). Taxonomy (GTDB): domain Bacteria; phylum Acidobacteriota; class Aminicenantia; order Aminicenantales; family Saccharicenantaceae; genus RBG-16-66-30. The sequence goes on from CAVRDU010000001.1 coordinate 48,412, forward strand.
GTTCCGCCGCTCGCTCTCGTAGATGGCCTCCGAGGGCGGCGGGACTTCTTCCTTCCAACGGGCCAGGGCCTCGCCGGAGACCTCTTCCATGAGCCCCCCATGCCTCAGGGCCGAGACCTCCTCCCCCGTCGCCTTGACCCTGGTCATGAACTCGCAGAGGACCTCGTGGAGGAGGCTGCCCCGCTGGAGGGGGTCGAGCCAGCGCGACCGGTCGAACTCGACATCCTCAGGCGCTTCGACCTTGAGCACGTGCCGCAGGAAATAGGCGAAGGGGCACCTGGCCAGAAGCTCGAGCCGGGACGCGGACATGACGGCCCGGCCGCCGGCCAGGGGATCGATCTCGTCGCGGACAGGCCCGATGTCGACGATCCCGTCGAACTCCGTGAGCCTGTCGCCGGCCCGGGCGGCCGCGCCGGCCAAGCCCGAGGCCAGGTCGGCGAAATTGGCGGCGATCGTGCCCGGCCCGTCGGGACGGGCGCCGCTCCCCGCCAGCCGTTCCAGCCACCAGTCGATCTCGTCGAAGGACCGCTCGGCGCCGCCGGGCAGGAATCCGGCCGCTTCGGGGACGCCCCGCTCGAGGGCCGCGTAGTCCAGCCCCGGCTCCCCCCGCATGAGCCGGTAGGCCTGGAGCACGACCGAGGAGGGGAAGGACTCCCGGCCGTCGACGACGTCGAACGAGGGATAGCTGAAAACGACCCGGCCGCGGAGGGAGGAGAGCGTCGCGGCCAGGCCGAACAGGCCGGACCGGAGCTCGTCGGCCGACGTCGGCAGGTCGTCCGAGTGCGCGGCCCGCTCCTCGTCGAGGAGGACCGGGTCCTGGAGGCCCCGGCCGGGGAAGGTCGCCTCGTCGAGCCCGACGACGAAGGTCACCGGCCGGCCGGAATGCCCGCCGCCGGAAAAGGCGGAGACGTGGAGATGCCCGGCGAGAGGCGGCGAAGCGCCGACGCGGAGCGACGAGCCCGCCGTCCTCACGAGGGCTAGGGCCTCCTTGAGAGGCAGGTCCGGGAAACGGCCTTCCTCGCGGAGCTCGCCCAGCCGGTCGAGCAGGGCTTCGCGGGCCTTGCGGTCGAACGCCGTCTCGGCCCGCCCGTGCCCGCCGATGAGCGCGGCCAGCGCCGCGCAAACGGACCGCACGTCGGCCCGGCCTTCCGGATCGGACCCGGGAATGACGGAGAGGAGCCGCTCGACGCCGGCGGAAAGGGCGTCGATCTCGGCGATCGCCGCCGCCAGCGCCGCCCGGCGGGCCTCGTCGACGGCGCCGTCGCCTTCCCCGGTCCCCCGCTCGGTCCGCGCGAGGTCGGCCGCTTTGGCCGCGCGCAGGGCCAGGAGCCTGGGGAGATAACGCTCCCGGCCCCATCCGATCATGGCCCGGCGCAAATGGCGGCAGGCCGTCCGGGCCGGGAGCGGCGTCCCGGACGGCCCGGCGGGCAGGACTAGATCGCCGTTCTCGAGCAGCCGGCAGAGATGGACGCTGGAGAAGCCGTTCCCCAGCCAGTCGAGGGCGCCGAAGAAGAGCCTTCCCGGGGAGGTGAAAGACACGGGGACGCCCTCTCCGAAGGTCACGGGCAGGCCCGTCCGGGCCGAGAGGAGGTGGAAGATCGTGGCGTGGGCCGACCGCGGCGGGGCCAGGACCTCGGCGTGGTCGAACGGGAGCTTTTCCGAGAAGAGACGGCGCACGACCTCGCGGCATTCGTTGGCCGGCCCGAGGGCCCTGAAGATCTCGACGCTCCCTTCCCCGCGGAAGGCGGGGGCCTCGTCGGGAGCGAACAGCCAGGACAGCCGTTCCGCCCTCCCGGCCTCGTCCGTCCCCGGAGCCGGCCAAGCGTGCCGCGGCCGCTCCAATCCGAAGACCGGGTCGCCGGGAACGAGGACGAAGCGGTCGCCGGACGCGGCCCGAAGGAAGTCCCTCTCGAGCCGGCTCAACCGGCCGTCCCCGGGGCAGAGGACCCAGGCGGGCGGGAATTTCCCCAGCCCGGCCGCCCGGATGGCCGCCGCGAAAAAAGCGGCCTGATCGAGGAGACCGTTCTCTTCGAGGGCCCGCTCGAAGCGGCCGACGAGAAGAGCGAACTCCCGGCCCTTGCGTTCGACCAGGAAGCGCTCCGGACGGACGGAGGCGGCGCTCAGGCCGGCCAGCCGGAAGTCCCGGACGGCCCGGTGGAGCGCGCGCGTCGATCCCGGGGAGAGGCCGGCCCGGCCGAAATACGCCAGCTCGCCTTCGTCGCGAAGCTCCCTCGCCACCCGGTCCGTCAGCGCGAGCTCGGCGGACGAGGTCATCGGCCTCCCCGCGGGCGCCCGGCCGCTCCTCTCCAGGACCTCTCCGGCGAGCGCCCGCGGCGTGACGAAGCGGAGGTTGATCCAGGACCCGGCCTCGCGGGCCAGCGCCTCGCCGACCTGGCGACCGACGACGAAGGAGGGGCCGACGAAGACCTTTTCGTCGAGGGGGTGGTCGCGGCAGAAGGCCGCGAGGAATCGGACAGTCGCGTTCACTTCCGCCCCGGCACGCGGTAGAGATGGATCTTGTGGTCGCGGCCGGCCTCGTCGGCGATGGCCTCGCTCAGGACGAGCCGGTCGTCCCAGCCGGGGATCATGTAGTCGTGGGAGACGACGCGGGCGCCCGGCCTGAGGTCCCGCTCGAAGACGGGCGCCAGGGCCTCAAGCGACTCCGGAAGGAGGTAGAGGGCCAGGACGGTGGCCTCGGAGAGGCGGGCCTTGGTGGCGTCCATCTCGAGGAAGCGGACGAGCTTGGCGACGCCCTCCCGCTCGGCCCCGGCCCGGCATTCGGCGACGAGGGCGGGATCGATCTCGATCCCGACTCCGCGGGCCCCGTGGAGCTTCGCCGCCGCGATGACCATCCGGCCGTCGCCGCAGCCGACGTCGTAGAGGATGTCGTTCCTGTCGACGACCGCGGCCTCGAGCATGCGCTCGACCACGACCCGGGGCGTCGGGACGTAGGGGGCGAGGTCGGCCGCGTCCTCCCGGCCGTGGGAGCCGGGATAGACCCTGACGGAGTCGCTCGCGTCGTAGCGGAAGGAGTAGGGCTTGCCGGGATGCAGGGTATAGGTGGAGGTCCGCTTGCCGCTGTCGAACGAGATCTCGACGGGGAGGTCGGTGGCGATCCTGTCGACGGCCCCGACGGCGAGGGTCCGGGCGATCGGGACCTTGACGCCCCGGCCGGACGTGATGGCGTAGGCGATCGGCCGCTTGGTGACGTTGCGGAGGGTCGCGTCCTCCCGGAAGAGCGTCGCGGCGGTGGGCCGGGGGGCGAGGTCGATCCGGTTCTCCGCCTCCTTGTCCGCCCTTCCATAGAAGAGCGCCAGAACGGCCAGGAGGGCGAAGGAGACCGCGATCGCGGCCTTGACGGCCCGCTTCAAGACGTTCCCCCGGCCCGAGCTGGATCCCGCATCCCTCCCACGTTAAAACAGAGGGGCATCCAAGTCAACGCCGCTAGAAAAGGACGAGGAGCGCCGCGACCAGGACGACGACCGCCCACAGCACGACCCGCATCACCGTCTTCATTTCCGGTCCTCCTGTCCCCGGCGGAGGCGGCCGGCCTTGCGGACCGCCTCCTTGAGGACGTATTCCATCTGGGCGTTGATGCTGCGCAGCTCGTCGGCCGCCCACTTTTCCAGGGCGTCGTAGAGCGCCTCGTCAAGCCTCAGAAGGAACTTTTTCTTATCGCTCACGGCCCGTTTTTCTCGTCAGGTATGGAGGGTCCCCGTGTTGACGATGGGATGCATCTCGGCCTCCGAGACGAGGGCCACGAGGAGGTTGTTGACCATGGCCGCCTTCCTCTCCTCGTCGAGCCGGACGACGCCCTGGGCCTCGAGGCTCTTGAGGGCCATCTCGACCATGCCGATGGCGCCGTCGACGATCTGGCGCCGGGCGGCGATGATGGCCTCGGCCTGCTGGCGCCGGAGCATGGCCTGGGCGATCTCCGGGGCGTAGGCCAGATGGGACAGGCGGGCCTCGACGACGTGGAGGCCGGCGACGTCGAGCCGGTTCTGGACCTGGCTCTTGAGCTTCAAGGCGATCTCGTCCGGGTTGGCCCGGAGGGATTCCGTCTCCTGGTCGTGGGCGTCGTAGGGGTAGTGGGTGGCCAGCTGGCGAATGGCCGTCTCGCTCTGGATGGCCACGAAGTGCTGATAGCTCTCGACGTTGAACAGGGCCTTGGCCGAGTCGACGACGTGCCAGACGACGACGGCGGCGATCTCGATGGGGTTGCCCAGGGCGTCGTTGACCTTGAGCGTCTCGCTGTTGAAGTTGGAGATGCGCAGGGTCACCTTCTTCTTGACGGCGAAGGGATTGGTCCAGAAGAAGCCGGCCGTCCGGGCCGAGCCGACGTACTTGCCGAGGAAGGTGAAGACCTTGGACTCGTTCGGGTGGATGAGGAAGAAGCCGCCGAAGGTCATGAAGGCGAGGATGGACGCGCAAACGGCGACGATCATCCCCGCCGTCGCCCCGGCCTGGTCCACGTGGGTGACGAAGTGGCGGCCGCTGAAGAAGAACACGACCAGATCGACGACGACCATGATCCAGCCGTTGAGGCCGAAGATCTGTTTCTCCTGGATGTCTTTCATTTGAACCTCCTTGAAATTAATATCACTATAATATCATTACGATATTAATGTCAAGCGGTTTTTTTCGGCCGTTCCGGGCCCGGGCGGCCGCGGCTCACTCGTAGCGGAGCGATTCCACGGGATTGGCCCGGGCGGCCGCGTACGACTTGTAGCCGACGCTGAGGGTGGCGACGGCCAGCGTCAGGGCCGCGGCGAGAACGAAGGCCGCGGCGTCGATCCCGACGGCGTAGGGGAAATCGCGGAGCCAGGCCCGGGCGGCGAGATAGCCGATCGGCCAGGCCAGGGCGTTCGCGACGCCGATGAGGACGACGAATTCCCGGCAGAGGAGGACGACGATCGAAGCCGAAGACGAGCCGAGCACTTTCCGGATCCCGATCTCCTTGGTCCTTTGCGCCGAGGCGTACGAGGCCAGCCCGAACAGACCGACGCAGCCGATGAGGATCGCGACCGCGGAAAAGCCCCGGAAGATCGCCGCGAGGCGGGATTCGGCGGTGTGCCGGCCGTCGTAGAACTCGCCCAGGAAGAACGAATGATAGGGATGGCCGGGGAAGATCTCTTTCCACTTCGCCTCGATCCGGGCCGCGACACCGCGGACGTCCTCCGTCTCCAGGCGCAGGGTCAGCCGCCTCACCCTGTTCTCGATGGGGCCCTCCTTCCCGACGAACTCGACGACCGTCGGTTCGATCGCGGCGTACAGGGACCTCTGATGGATGTCCCGGAAGACGCCGATGATCCGCTTCGCGACGGCCTCGCTCGAGAACGGGGCCCGGATCTCGATCTTCTTCCCGACGGGATCGTCCCACGCCAGCCTCTGGGCCGCGGTCGCGTTGATCATCACCCCTTCGGCCTGGTCGACGAGGCTCGCCTTGGAAAACGCCTGCCCCCGTATCACTTCGATCCCGAGCGTCCCGACGAAGCCGTCGTCGACGAAGAACTCGTCCATCCTCAGGGCCTGGTCGCGGGGATGCCCCTCGGGGAACGTCGAGACATTGAACAAGTACATCTCCCCGGGGACCATGGACGAGCTCCCGGCGCTCGCGACCCCAGGGATCCGGAGGACCTCGGTCTTGAAGGCTTCGAGGCCCCGCCTCACCTCTTCGTTGGGAACGTTCAGGACGAGCCTGTCTCCTTTGTCGAATCCCAAGTCCTTCGTCCGCATGTAGGTCATCTGGGAAAAAATGACGGAGGTGGCGACGATGAGCACGGTCATGGCGGCGAATTGGAACACGACGAGGGCCGACCGGATCCGGGCCCCCTTCGGCCCCCGCGCGAGCTCCCCCCGCGTCGCCGCCAGCGGCTTGAACGCGGACAGGACCACGGCCGGGTAGCTTCCCGCGAAGAGCCCCACGAAAAGGAAGACGCCGGCCAGGCCTCCTACGACGAACGGCGTTCCGAGAAAGCCGGCCGGGATGCCCCGGCCCGCGAGTCCTCCGAAATACGGGAGGAGCAGCCGGGCCGCGACGACGCCGACGCAACAGGCGATCAGGCTGAAAAGGAAAGATTCCCCGAGAAATTGAAGCACGAGCGACCCTCTCGGAGCGCCCAGGATCTTGCGCACACCGACCTCCCGGGCCCGGCCGGCCGAACGGGCGGTCGCGAGGTTCATGAAATTGACGCAGGCGAGGAGAAGGATGACCCCGGCGATCGCCGCCAAAGTGGCGACGACGCGGCTGTCGCCATTCGCCCCGAGCTCCCCTTGAAGCCGCGAGCGGAGGTGGATCGTCCCGAGCGGCTGGAGGAACAGAGACAGCTCCACGCCCGTGTCCCGAAGGAGGGGATCGATGTACTCGGCCTCGAAGCCGTCGAGCTTGTTCTCCAGGGCTTCCGGATCGGCGCTCTCCCCGAGCTCGACGTAGGTGGCGAAGGAGCCTCCGCCCCACTCTCCGATCCTCGCGTCGTACTGGATGAACGTGGCGAACGAGGCGAGGACGGTGAAGGTGAAGTGGGAGTTCGCCGGGGGGGCCTGGACGACCCCGGTGACCCGGTAATCGAACCGGTTGTCCCACCTTACGGTCTTGCCGACGGGGTCCTCGTCCCCGAAGTACTTGCGGGCCGTCTCCTCCGTCATGACCATGGTAAAGGGAGCCTCGAGGGCCGTTTCCGGATCCCCTTTGACGAGCTTGAACGAGAAGACGCTGAAGACCGAGCGGTCCGCGTAAAAGACCCCGTCCTGGAAGAAAACCCGGTCCCCTGTGGAGAAGGCCCGCCTGACCGTCGGGCTGAAGCGGACCGAATCCACGACTTCGGGGAAATCAGCGACCATCGTCGGGCCGACCGGCGCGGGGGCCGTCGCGAACCGGTTCTCCGTCCCCTGGCTGGCGCGCGTCGAGGCGACCCGGAAGATGCGGTCCGCGTTCGCGTGGTATCGGTCGAAGGAACGCTCGTACGCCACATAGGCGAGGATCAGGACGGCGCAGGCCATCCCGACACTCAGTCCGAAGACGTTGATCAGGGAGTAGGTTTTCTGCCTGACGAGGTTCCGGACGGCGATCCTGACGAGATCCCTGAGCATGACATCCTCCTCGGACGATATCGCGTCCGATATGTCTTCAACGCTGATTTTAGCAGGATTTCAGCCTTGCCGATACCGGTGGAGCTCGTCCTCAAAGGAAAAGGCCCCCCGAACACGGGTTCGGGGGGGCCTTCGAAGTCTCTAGAAATGATGAGGTTACGCGAAGAAGTCGCCCGGGACGCTCCGGAGGCGGCTGATGTCCCTGACCCGGTCGGCGACGTCGAAGCCCTTGGCGCAGACGGCCGTACAGGAGGCGCAGGAGCCGCACGGGTTCTCGGCGACGTCGAGCGAGCCGACGAGCTCGTGGGCGAGGCCGAGGTTCCGGTAGCCGTAGGCGTACATGTAGCTTCTCATGAGGTCGGGGATCGGGAGACCGTTGGGGCAGCCGGTTTGGCACTGGCCGCACTGCTGGCAGTAGAGCCCGGCCACCTGCTCGCCGAGGCGGAGGTCCCTGAGCTCGTCCGCGGTGAGCGTCAGGTCGGTCACGACGGAGAAGTTCTCCTTGAGCTGGTCGAAGGTCGTGAAGCCCGGGATGGCCGTCGTCACGCTCGGATCGTTGAGGGCCCACTTCAGGGCGGCCTTCATGTTGATCGGCTGCTGCTTCTCCTTGTCCCAGTAGGCGCCGGCCTGGGTCTTCATGGCCACGACACCGATGCCCGCGGCGGACGCCTCGGCCATGGCCTTGCCGATCTCGGCCCGGTGGTCCTGGCGGAAATTGTAGGCGGTGAGGACGACGTCGTAGGCCTTGGCCTCGATCGTCGCTCTGATGACGGCCGGTTCGTTGGAGTGGGTGGTAACGCCGATGAAGCGGGCCTTGCCCGCTTTCTTGGCCTTCTGGAGGGCGGCGATCATGTCCGGGTTCTGGACGTGCTCGGCGGCCGAGTTGTTGTGGAGGTACAGGACCTCGACATGGTCGAGGCCGAGGCGCTGCAAGCTCAGGTCGAACAGGTCGAGGAAGGCCTTCTGGAGGGCTTCGCCGGTCAGCCCCTGCATGGTCCTCTCCCGGTTCGGGCCGGGGACCTTGGTGAAGACCATGTAGGAATCCCGGGGTCGTCCCTTGACGACCTGGCCGATCATCTCTTCGTTCCGGCCGCGCTGATAGCCGTGGGCGGTGTCGAGCATGACGATGCCCGATTCGAGGGCGGCCTGGACGACGGCCGGGTTGTCGGCGTTCATGACGCCCATGCTGACGACCGGGATCTTGAGGCCGGTCTTGCCGAGCGTCCGGACGATCGGCTTCCCCGCGGCCCCGGCGGCGGCCTGTCTCGTCCCGGCCGCGCCCAGGGCGGCCGCCTTGACGGCACCCGGCACGGCCCCGACGGCCGCCAATCCGGTCAGCCCTTTCTTCAGAAAGGACCTTCTCCCGAGTTCGCTTGTCGTTCTCGTCATTCTCTCCTCCAAAAAAAATTCCCGTTCCCCCGACGGGTCAATTCCGACTGATCTGATATCCATTGTATAGAATGGGCCGCCGTTGTCAAACGCCACCCGGGCCGGCCGGGGCCCCGGGTTTGACTTTTCCCGACCCGGGGCTATACTTGCAATCGATGACGAGACACGCGTCCTTTCGCTTCGTGCCGGCGGTCCTCCTCGGCCTCTTCCTCGGCGGCCCCTCGGACGGCCAGGTCGCGCGGCCTATCGACGACTTCCCGGCGAGGACCTTCTTCTCGGTCCGCTCGGCGCGGCCCGACGACGCCATCCCCGATTCCCTCCGTGAACAGTTCGAGAAGGACGACGCCGGCCCGCTGCGGTCGGTCGCGGTCGACCTCGACGGCGACGGCCGGGACGAGAAGTTCGTCCTCTCCGCCGCGCTCACGGGCTCGGGGGGCTACCAGTGGCTCGTCTACGACCCCTTCCGGGGCATCGTCCGGGGCGTCGTCGTCGGGGCCATCATCTTCGTCGGCAGCGACGCCGACAGCGGCTTTCCCCGGCTCGAGACCTACTGGAAGCAGGGCGGGGACATGTCGGTCGTCTTCCGCTACAAGTTCGACAAGACCCGCTACGGCCGTTCCGGGACGCGGGCCCTGACGCTCTGGGAAACGAGCGAGTACTTCCGGGCGAAACCGCCCCTCGACCTCGAACGGGAGCTCGTCGAGATCAAGTCGCCCTCATGAGGACCCGGCGCCGCCGAACCCTCCTCCATTCCCTCCTCCCGGTCCTGATCCTCGCCCTCCTCGCCGGGGCGGCCTGCCGCGAGCCCGAGTCCGCGGGAGCGCCCGGCGCGAGGCCCCCGCGGATCGCCGTCGTCCCCATGGGCACGACCCACGAGTTCTGGAAGGCCGTCCACGCCGGCGCCCTGGCCGCCGCCCGCGAGCTCGGTGCGGAGATCGTCTGGAAGGGACCGCTTAAAGAGGACGACCGCGACGAGCAGGTCCGGATCGTCGAGACGCTCGCCGACTCCGGCGTCGACGCCATCGTCCTCTCCCCGCTCGACGACCGGGCCCTCGTCCGCCCCGTGGCCGAGGCCCGCCGGGCGGGGATCCCGACGGTCGTCTTCAACTCGGCCCTCCAGGGCGAGGAGCACGTCGCCTACGTCTCCACCGACAACTTCCTGGGCGGGGCCCTGGCCGCCCGGGCCGTCGGCCGGGCGACGGGCGGGCACGGGCGGCTCGTCATGGTCAGGGTCAAAGCCGGCGTCGAGGGAACGACCCGCCGCGAGGAAGGCTTTCTCGAGACGCTCCGCGCCGAGTACGCCTCGATCGAGGTCCTCTCGGAGAACCAGTACGGGGGGACGTCGACCGAGACGGCCTATCAGACGATGGAGAACCTGCTCTCGCGCTTCCCCGGAGTCGAGGCCGTGTTCACGCCGAACGAATCGACCACTTTCGGCGCCCTGCGGGCCCTTCAGGACCATGGCCTGGCCGGCAAGGTCGTCCACGTCGGTTTCGACGCGTCGGACAAGCTGATCGAGGCCCTGGCCGGAGGGGAGTTGGCCGGGCTCGTCCTTCAGGATCCCTTCGCCATGGGCGAACGGAGCCTGAGGACCGCGGTCGCCCATCTGCGCGGCGAGCCCTATGAGAAGCGGGCGGCCACGGCCGTCGTCCTGATCACGCGGGAGAACATGGACGAACCCGGGATCCGGCGGCTGCTTCGCCCGGACCTCTCCGCCCTTGATGAATGAAGCGTCCGGCCTCCGGGGAGAGGCGCGGATCGAGGAGGATCGCATGAGCGAACGGCGACGGAAAGCTCTCGTAACGATCGCGCTCGCGGCCACGGCCGCGGCGGTCATGCTGACGCCCGCGGGGCGGGCGGCGGCGAGGGAGGGATCTGTGGGACAAGAGAGCAAGGGCGCTCCGGCCGTCGCGCCGGGCCGGCTCCACATCATCTCCTCGAGCCACCAGGACATCGCCTGGATGGACTCGCCGGAGAAGTGCGTCGTCTTCCGCGACACGAACTGCATCACCCCGGCCTTGGCCATGATGGCCAGGGAACCCGCCTACTCCTTCACCATGGAGAACATGCTCAATCTCGCTGAATATCTCGAGCGCCATCCCGAGCGCGCCGGCGAGATCGGCCGCCTGACCCGGGAGGGCCGGATGGAGTGGGGAGCCACCTACAACCAACCCTACGAATCGCTCCTTTCGGGCGAGCAACTCGTCCGGCAGACGTATTTCGGGCGGCTGTGGCTGAAGAGGACCTTCCCCGGAGCCGACGCCACAGTCTACTTCAATCCGGACGTCCCCGGCCGGGCCGCCCAGATGCCCCAGATCCTGGCCAAAGCGGGCATCCCCTACATGGTCATGAGCCGCTACCACGAAGGCTTCTACCGCTGGGCCAGTCCCGACGGCAGCTCCGTCCTGGCCTACTCGCCGGGCCACTACGGGAACGCCTCGGCCTATCTCAACGCGCCCCCGGCCGAAGGGGCGAAGGCGATCGCGGACAAGGTCGCCAAGTGGAAGGGCTATTACGCCGGAAGGCGCCTGCCGTCCGAGTTCCCTTTGCTCAACTCCGTCGACTTCTCCCAGCCGACCGACTTCGGCCCGCTCATCCGCCATTGGAATGAAGCCGGGCGACCGCGGGCGCCGCGGGTCCGGTCATGGAGATATTCCACGGCCCGGAAGTTCTTCGAGGCGATCGACGTCAAGACCGCCAAGCTCGAGACCGTCAAGGGCGAGCGGCCGGGCCTGTGGCTCTACATCCACGGCCCGACCCACCACTGGGCCGTCACGGCGGGCCGCGAGGCCGCCAGGCTCCTGCCCGCGGCCGAGGCATTCAGCACGGTCCGGGCGCTTCTCGAAGGGAGCTTCGCGAGCTATCCGGCCGGGCGTTTGGCGGCCGCCTGGGAAGCGGCCATCTACCCCGACCACGGCTGGGGCGGCAAGGAAGGCCAGATCACCGACCGCCTTTTCCGCGAGAAGTACGAGTTCGCCCGGGACGAAGGCCGCGCCGTCCTGAACGACTCCTTGGCCGCGCTCGCGTCCCGGATCGCGGTCGATCCCGCGAAAGGCGTCCCCATCGTCGTCTTCAATCCCCTGTCGTGGCCGCAGACCGGCCTCGTACGGGCGGTCGTCCCTTCGTGGGATCCCGCCTTTCACGTCCACGACGCGGAGGGACGGTCGGCGCGCAAGCAGGTCTCGACGCGGCAGCCGTCCGGCGCGTACCTCGACGTGAGCCAGGCCCGCTATGTTCGACCCCGGACAGCCGTTCGAGTTCATCGCTACGGATGTCCCCGCCCTCGGCTACAAGGTCTATTATCTCCGCAAGGTCGAGCCTCCGACCGGGCCCGTGACCGGAGTTGTCACGGGCCCGCCCCTGAGGACGGTCGAGACCGATTTCTATCGCGTCACTCTCGCTCCCGGCGGCGTGGCCGGCCTCTACGACAAGGAGCTCGGCCGCGAGGTCCTCGACACGCGCAAGTTCCTCGGCTTCGAGGTCTTCACCATGCGCTCGGTCGGCAACGGCGCCGGCGAGTTCGGCCGGGTCCAGCAGCCGACCATGGAGGGCTTCGACAAGACGAGCCTCCACGGACCCGCCTGGCGTCTCCTGGCGGACGAATCTGGCTCGCTCAAGTACGTCTACGCCGTCGAACTGCCCTTCGCCGGGTGCACGGTCCGCCAGAAGCTCGTCGTGTATCGCTCCATCAAGCGGATCGACTGCGAGGTCTCCCTCCTCGGCTGGGACGGCGACCCCTACCGGGAGTTCCGCCTGGCCGTCCCGGTCGCGGCCGAGAGAGGGCGGGTCGCCTACGAGATCCCCTTCGGCGTCCTCGAGGTCGGCTCGGGCGAGGCCCAGGGCACGGGCGGACCGGCCTACGGGAACCTCGTTTACGACGAAGAGATGAAGGACATCCGGCCGCGGGAGGTCCAGAACTTCCTCTACGCCGGCGACGACCGTTTCGGGCTGACCCTGACGACGAGCGTGGCCGTCAACGACTACGAGGACCCGACGGACGACCCCGTCGCCTACCCCGTCCTCCAGCCCATCCTCCTAGCTTCGCGGCGGAGTTGCCATGGGGAGGGCAACTGGTACCTGCAGGAAGGCGACCATCACTACCGATTCTCCGTGACCAGCCATGCTCCCGGCTGGAGAAACGGCTGGCGGGCCGGCGTCGCGCCGAACGAACCCCTGATCGCGATCGCCGCTCCAGAGACCGGGCCGAACGCCGACCTGCCGGAGTCGCGGAGCTTCCTTCCCTACTCCGCGCCGAACCTCGTTCTGTCGACGATGAAGAAAGCGGAGAGCGGCGACGCCGTCATCCTGCGCCTTTACGACATCGAAGGGAAGGATTCGGGGGCCGCTCTCGAACCGTTCGTTCCGATGAGAACGGTCCTGCGGACGAATATCATCGAGGAAGAGGGGGCGACCCTCAAGCCCCTCAAAGGCCGCCTCGTCCTGCCCGTCAGCCATCACTCCGTCGAGACGGTCAAGCTCGTCCCGGACCGGGCCAAGCGCTAGGCCCGACCGTCTCCCGGGCCCGCGGAGCGGCCGTCAGTCCTCGTAGACCCGGGTGAGCTCGAAGACGACGGGGTTGAAGGCGTCGGGACAGGCGTGCGTCAGCACGTCGGGGTTCGCGGCCCAGGGGAACTCGGCGTTGAACATCATGGCGAAGGCCTTGGGCATCAGGCTGTACAGGGCGTGGATGCAGATCCGGCCTTCGACTCCGTGATCGGTGAACCGGACGACGTCACCGGCCTTGTGCTTCTGTTCGCATGTGCCTTCGACGCTGAGGACCTTGACCCTCACTTCCTTGACCTTCTTGGCCATGTTCGTCTCCTTCCTCGGATGTCCGCCTTCGGCCCCGCCGGGGCCGTGGTCGGGCGCTGGGGCGGTCCTTCCCCTCAGGAGCGCGGGTAGCCCGGCAAGGGCGACGCAGGACAGTCCCCGACAGAAGGCCCTCCGGCCGCAGGTCGGCCGCCTCGTGATCTCCCTTGCCCTTCTCGCGCGGTCTACCCCAGCCATGACGGCATTATACGTCCAAACCGGGTCAGGCGAATAGGGACCTGGGCGGCTTCGTGAGAATCGGGCGGGCGCCCGGGCGTCATTGGGGGTGAATACGAAGAACGGGAGGTCCGAATGAAGAACAAGCTCGGCCGGGAGGAATTCGTCAAGCTGGCCATCGCCAAGCTGCGCCTGGAGAACTACAAGGGCATCCACTCGATCTACAGCGGGTTCAACGAGGCCTTCAAGGCCTACTTCGACGGCGCGAACCCGATCGAGGCGACGGACGAGCTGGCCCGCCTGGGCAAGATCGTCATCAGGCCCGTCAAGGGCGGGGTGATGCTCTACCTGCCCGGCGACGGCCCGGAGATGAACCGCTGCGACCTGGCCCTCAAGAAGATGGGGCTGATCGACAAGGCCTGATCCGCGGTCGATCCAGCCGGGCCGGTTGATTTTCAGCGGCCGTCATTCCATACTCTCCTTTAAAAGGAGAACTTCCATGGAGCGATGGACGCGACGGAGCTTCATCAAGGGAACGGCCCAGGCGGCGGCGGGCGCGGCCGCGCTGGGCGCGTCGTGCGGGCCCGGCCTGACGACCCGCGACGGGGCTGGGGCCGGCGGCGAGACCGTCGTTCCCCTCGACGGGGCCTGGCTCTTCCGGACGGACCCGGACGACAAGGGCCTGGCCTCCTACTGGCACGGCCCGGGCGCGGCGCGGGACGGATGGGAGGAGACCGGCGTCCCGTCCACCTGGCAGGTCGCCGAGAAGACCACGAACTACCTGGGCCCGGCCTGGTACAGGCGCGAGTTCGACGCGCCGGAAAGCTGGAAAGGCCGGGTCGTCCTGGTCGAGTTCGAAGCCGTCTTCCACACGGCCGAGGTCTTCGTCAACGGCAGGAATGCCGGCAATCATATCGGCAAGGGCTATACGGCTTTCACGCTCGACATCACGAGCCTTCTCGATTTCGGCGGGCGCAACACGATCGCTGTCCGGGCCGACAACTCCTTCTTCCCATCCATGTTGCCGAGGGGGAATTCCTACGATTGGACTCCCGACGGCGGCATCACCCGGCCGGTCCGGTTGATCGTCGCCCCTCCCGTCTATCTCGACAACGTCTGGATCGAAGCCGTGCCCGACCTCGCCGCGGGGACCGCCACGCTCGCCGTGACGGCCGTCGTCCGCAACGCCACGGACAGGCCGGCGAAGCTCGACCTCGCGTTCCGTGTCGTCGACGACGCCACTGGCCTGATCGTGCTGGACGCGCCCGAAAGCCCGGCGGAGGACGTTCCCGCGGGGACGACGCGGCAGGTCACCCTGCCCGGCGCCACCCTGAGCCGGCCGAAGCTGTGGCACTTCGACCATCCCCATCTCTACCGTCTCGAAACCCGGCTGGAGCAGAAAGGGCGCGCTGTCCACGGGCTCGCGACCGTCTTCGGCATCCGCAAGATCGAGGTCCGGGGGACGGAGTTCCTGCTCAACGGCGAGCCTGTCCGCCTGGCCGGGGTCGAGCGCATGGCCGGGAGCCATCCGGACTTCGGCATGGCCGAGCCGCCCGCCTGGATCGACCACGACCACGACGACCTCAAGACGCTCAACTGCGTCTTCACCCGTGTCCACTGGCAGCAGGACCGGCGGGTCATGGACTATTGCGACCGGAAAGGGATCCTCATCCAGGTCGAGGTGCCGACCTGGGGGCCCGCGACCTTCCGCGATCTCGACGCGGGCCGGTTCGAGGAGATCGCCGCGAACGGCCTCGAGCAGCTCCGCGAGATGATCGCCCGCGAGCGCAACCACCCCGCGGTCTTCTCCTGGGGCCTCTGCAACGAGGTCGACGGCCAGAACCCCGCCGCCCAGGAGTTCGTCCGAAGGATGCTCCGCGAGGCCAAGCGCCTCGACCCAGGACGGCTCTGCTCCTACGCCTCCAACTCCCTGCAGCGGACGCCGGAGCGTGACGTCGCCGGCGAGATGGACTTCATCGAGTGGAACGAATACTACGAGTCCTGGTTCGGCGGGGATCTCGGCACGCTGAGACGCAACCTGGAGGCCATCCACGCGGCCTTTCCGGGGAAGCCGGTCGTCGTCTCGGAATACGGCTACTGCGCCTGCACCGCCGACCGGCCCGAGAACGACCCGCGGCGGATCGAGATCCTCAGGACCCACAACGCGGTCTTCCGCGACTTCCCCTGGGTCGCCGGGCTCATCTTCTTCGACTACAACGACTACCGGACGCACCTCGGCGACAAGGGCCTGGGCGTTCTGAAGCAGCGGGTCCACGGCGTCGTCGACGCCTACGGCGCCCGCAAACCGTCCTTCGAGGCCCTGAGAGAGGAGTCGAGTCCGGTGGCGTCGCTCGAGATCAAGGGGGAAGGCCGGATGAAGGTCGTCGTCGTCCGGACCCGGGGGGACCTCCCGGCCTACACGCTCAGAGGCTACAGACTCCGCTGGATCGTCTTCGGCAACGGAGGCATCCCCCTCGAGCGGCGCGAGGCTCCCCTGCCGGACCTCGGGCCCGGCCGTCAGGTCGAGGTCCCGCTGGAGATCGGGGAGAACAACGTCCGGCGCCTTCGCGTCGACGTCGTCCGGCCGACGGGCTTCCCGGCGGCGACCGCTTTCGCTTAGCGCCGGCTCAGGCGGCCGGGGCGGCGGCCTGTCCGGGCTGTTGCTCCATGTACTGGATGTAGAGGTCGGTCAGGTCCTCGTGGGCCAGCTCGGCGGCCGTCTTGAGCATGACCAGCTGGCCCCTGCGCATGAAGCCGATCCGGTCGGCCATGAGCTTGGCCCGGAAGATGTCGTGCGTCGACATGAACACGGACTTGCCCTTGTCCCGCATCTGGACGAGGATCTCGAGGAACTCCCGTCCCGACTGGGGGTCGAGGCCCGAGGTCGGCTCGTCGAGCAGGACGTTCGGCGCGTCCTTGACCAGGGCGATGGCGATGCCGAGCTTCTGGCGCATGCCCTTGGAGAAGTTCTTGATCCGCCGGTCGAAGGCCTCCTTCTGGAGGCCGACCCGCTCCAGGACCTCGGCGTAGTCCTTCTTGGCGAGCGTCCGTTTGCCGGCCAGCTTGCTGAAGTAGTCGAGGTTCTGGATGGCCGTGAAGTTGCCGTAGAGCATGACGTTCTCGGAGACGAACGAGACGTGGCGCTTGGCCCGGAGCGGGTCCTTGGCCACGTCGATCCCTTCGACGAGGGCCGTCCCCGACGTCGCCGGGATGAAGTTCAAGAACAGGTTGATGGTCGTCGTCTTGCCGGCGCCGTTGGCGCCGAACATGCAGAAGATCTCGCCCGGCTCGACCTTCAAGGTCAGGCCGTCGAGGGCCAGTTCGCCGTCCTCGTATCGCTTGGTCAGTCCGATGGCTTCGATCATGGCGTTCCTCCTTAGCGGACGTCGTAGCGCAGGAACGAGACGTATGCGCCGACGAAAAAGACGATGATCATGACCAGGAGCAGGGCGAAGTCGGGAACGGTCCGGACGAACGACCGGCTCAGCCACTGCGGCTCGTAGATGTGCTGGGGCATGTCCTCGATGTTGATCTTGGACTGCTCGCCCGTCTGGAAATTGATGCTCTCGCCGAGCTTCGAGTTGAGCCACTTCGTGTAGATGGGCTTGTAGGCCCGGACCGAGGCCAGGAAGCGGTCGAAGTCATCGACGCCCGTCCGGGCCAGGGTCATCGTGCCGAAGGTCAGCGCCGAGGCCGGAGAGACGCGGGAGAGGTTGATGGCCAGGCCCTGCTGGGCCCGTTTCTTCTGCTGGTAATCGCGCTCGAGGGCGGCGTTGTTCTCGTCGATCTTCGTGGTCAGGTTCTGCTGGAGGTCCGTGATGTATTTCTGGAACTTGTCCTGGAAGCCCTTGGGGTCTTTGGCCGCGTCGGCCTGGTTCTTTTGGACCCATTCCCGGGCCTCCTTCTGCCCCTCGACCTGGATCTGTTGGAGATACGCGTCCTTCTTGGCCGTGATCTCGTGGACCGAAGGGATGGGCCGGACCTGCCCGGCCGTGATGACCGCCGCCTTGGGGATGACCATGACGAAGACCACCCAGATGAAGAGCAGGACGAGGAACGACGTCGACGAGCGCGTCGTCCGGGCCGAGACGAACAGGCCCAGGCTGAAAAACACGGACAGGTAGAGGAAGAACATGAGGAAGATGAGGAGCAGGCGGGCCCAGTCCTGCCCGCCGAGCGAGATGTCGGGCGTGATGAGCAGGATGAGGAGGCTCAGGACGAGCGGGACGAGCAGGGGCAGGAGGAGGCTGATGTAGCCGCCGATGGCCTTGCCCAGGATGAGCCGGTCGCGCGGCACGTCGTTGGACAGGGCCAGTTTCAGCGTCCCCTTCTCCTTCTCGCCGACGATGGCGTCGTAGGTGAAGAGGATGGCGAAGAGGCTGAGGACGATCTTGACGATGAACATGAGGTCGAGGGCGCCGAAAACGGCGAAGACGGGGTTGCTGCTGTACTTGGAGTCGACGAGGTTGGGGTCATAGGCGATGTTGACCGGGGCGACCCGGCCGACGGCGTCCTCGATGCCCGTGACGACGGTGCTCAGGACCTGCGGCGGCTTGCTGATCTTGACCCCGATCCCGGCCATGGAGCTGTAGTTCGGCTGGCTCTCCAGGTTCTTCTTGTTGAGAGCCAGCGAGGCCGTGTACTCCTTCTTCTCGGCCCGGTAGTTGGCCACCCCGGTGTAGACCGAGAGCAGGATCAGGACTGTGCAGAGCAGGAAGGTGAAGACGAACTTCGGGCTGGTGATGTTGTCCAGGATCTCTTTTTTGATGATGTCTCGGAGCATGGCGGCCTCCCTCGGGAGAAACTCGGATCGTGGCGCGCCCCGCGTGCGGGCGCCCCTTGATTATACGCCAAAAGGGACCCGCGGTTCACGGATATCTCAGGGACCCCCCCGGATCGAAGTAGAGCCCGAACCGGTCGCGCGCCCACCGGGAGTCCCGGCCCCGCGTTCTCAGGATGCGCACCCGAACCTTGGCCGTCTCGACGGCCGGGAAACGCAGGAGCTTTTTCCAGCCCACCGTCGTCCCCTTGGCCGCTTCTCTCCACGCCGCTCCGTCCCAAACGTCAACGGCAAAGGCTTCGATCTTCTGCCCCTCGCGGAGGTCCTCCCGGAGCATGGCGACATTGAAGGTCTTCGCACCCATGAGGTCGAGTTCCACGGTATCGACGCCATCCACCGGGCGCCCCGTGGCATCGACGGGCTCGCCGACTCCGTCAGCGAGGGTGTTTTCGAAGACCATCGTCGTCTTGGCGGAAGCCGCCAGATTCTCGGTGAAAGTCGCCCGGAGGCGGTCTCCGAGCTCTTTGAGCCGCCGGACGTCGTTCTCGTGGACGCGGCCGCGCTTGTCGGGCGGGATATTGAGGAGGAGCTGGGCGTTGCCGCCGACCGAGGTGTAGTAGATGTCGAGAAGGCGCTCGAGCGACTTGACCGCGCCGTCCTCGGCCGCGTGGTAGAACCAGCCCGGACGGATGGAGACGTCGACCTGGCCCGGATACCAGAGGAGCCGGCCGCCCCGGCGCGCGACCTCGGCGATCCTTCCGAACGAGCCGAGGTCCTCGGCCTGGGCGTCGAGATGGGCGATGCCTCCCGGGTTCTTTTCGTCGGGCAGGTCGTCATCTCCGGCGACGGGGATGACGCTCCACTCGCTCTCGCGGGCGACGCCGGCCTCGTTGCCGATCCAGCGGGCATCGGGGCCCATGATGGAGATGACGGCCCCGGGCTGGAGCTCGCGGATGAGGGCGAAGTAGCCGGCCCAGTCGTAGACCTGGCGCTTGCCGTTCGGGCCCTCGCCGCAGGCCCCGTCGAACCAGACCTCGGAGACCTCGCCGTACTGCGTCAGGAGCTCCCGGAGCTGATTCTTGAAGTGCGCGTTGTAGCGGGACGAGTCGCCGTAGGACGGCTCGTGCCGGTCCCAGGGCGAAAGATAGACGCCGAAGGCGAGCCCACCCTTGCGGCAGGCCTCGGCCACCTCCCCTACGACGTCGCCCTTCCCGTCCTTCCAGGGCGAGGCCTTGACCGAATGCTCCGTGAACACGCTGGGCCACAGACAGAAGCCGTCATGGTGCTTGGCCGTGACGATGAGCCCCCGGATGCCCGCCGCCTTGACCGCTTCGACCCACAGGTCGGCGCTGAGATCGGTCGGGTCGAAGAGCTTCGGGTCTTCCGTCCCCTCGCCCCACTCCCGGTCGGTGAAGGTGTTCATGCCGAAGTGGACGAAGGCCTGGAACTCGAGCGCCTGCCAGCGGAGCTGTCGTTCGGACGGGACGATCCCCGCAGCCTTCGCTTCGAGCCCGGCGATCGAGTCCGCCGGCCCGATCTCCCCGGCGCCCGATACGGACCTTGTTCCCTCCACGTCGGCCGGCTTCGAACAGCCGAACCAGGCCGCGGCGACGACGGCGGCGGCCACGAACACCCTTCGCTTCGATCGGATCCGGGTCCCCATGCTCTCTCTCCTCCTCGCGTTCCTCGGCGACTTGGCGAACACACTATAACAAGAACGGGGACACCTACCAAGGGCGCATGTCCCTGCCAGAAGGGCGCTCCCCTGTCAGCGCAGGGACGGCCCCCTCCCGGCGTTGACATCTCCGGGGGCGTGCATTATGCTCACCCGCGAAACGGGACGCCCGCCGTCCCGGACGAAAGGAGCGCGCGATGGCCCCGGTCATCACCCTGAACCTGGTCGACTACGCCATCATCGGCGGCTACATCCTGGTCATGATCCTCGTCGGCTATTCGCTCAAGAAATACATGAAGACGGGCGAGGATTTCTTCCTCTCGGGCCGCTCCCTGCCCGGCTGGATCACGGGCCTGGCCTTCCTCTCGGCCAACCTGGGGGCCCTCGAGGTCATCGGCATGGTCGCCAACTCGGCCAAGTACGGCATCGCCACCGTCCACTTCTACTGGGTCGGGGCCATCCCGGCCATGGTCTTCCTGGGCATCTTCATGATGCCGTTCTACTACGGCAGCCGCGTCCGGACCGTGCCCGAGTACCTCAAGCTCCGCTACAACGAGGCGACGCGGGGCCTCAACGCCATCTCGTTCGCCGTCATGACCGTCCTCATGAGCGGCATCAGTCTCTACGCCATGGCCCTGCTCTTCAAGATCATGCTCGGCTGGTCCCTCACCGGGAGCATCCTCTTCGCCGCCGTCGTCGTCCTCCTCTACGTCTTCTGGGGCGGCCTGTCCTCCTCGATCTACAACGAGGTCATCCAGTTCTTCCTCATCTGGCTCGGCCTCATGCCCGTCGTCTTCCTCGGACTCAAGCAGGTCGGCGGCTTCGCCGGCTTCACGGCCAAGCTCCAGGAGACCCTCCTCCACTCGGTCAAGTACCTCGGCACGAGCAACAATCCCCTGGGCGTCGACTGGTTCGGGGTCGTCATGGGCCTCGGCTTCGTCCTGTCGTTCGGCTACTGGACGACCGACTTCCTCGTCGTCCAGCGGGCCCTGGCCTCGAAGAACCTCGACGCCGCCCGGATGACCCCGATCATCGCCGCGTTCCCGAAGATGCTCGTCCCCATCTCGTCGTCATCCCCGGCCTCGTCGCCCTGCTCGTCCTGCCCGAGTTCGGCCAGGCGGCCCTGCCGACGGCCGACTACAACTCGGCCCTCATCCTGCTCTGAAGCACTATCTGCCGAACGGCGTCCTCGGACTGGCCGTCACGGCCCTGCTGGCGAGCTTCATGTCGGGCATGGCCGGCAACGTCACCGCCTTCAACACCATCTGGACCTACGACATCTACGGGACCTACATCCGCAAGGGCCGGTCCGACTCCCATTACCTGAAAGTCGGAAAATACACGACCGTCTTCGGCATCGCCGCGAGCGTTGGCACGGCCTACATCGTCCAGTCCTTCCCGAACCTCATGGACTACATGCAGCTCATCTTCTCCTTCTTCAACGCCCCGCTCTTCGCCACTTTCCTCCTGGGCATGTTCTGGAAGGGGGCGACGCCCTGGGGCGGTTTCTGGGGACTGCTCGTCGGCATCCTGACGGCGGCCGGCCACTACATCCTCTACCGGGCCGGCGTCCTCAGCTACCACAGCGACATGGCCGCCAACTTCTACCAGGCCTGGTGGGCCTGGCTGGCCGACTTCGCCGTCACGATCGGCGTCAGCCTCTTTACGGCCAAGCGCGATCCCAAGGAGCTCGCCGGGCTCGTGTTCGGCCTGACGCCGAAGCCAAAGGCCGAGGCCCGCTGGTACGCCCGGCCCGCCGTCTGGGGAACGCTGGCCATCGTCCTGGCCGTCCTCCTCAACGTCCTCTTCTGGTGATCGGGACCGCGACCCGCTAGGAGCGAACCATGAGCGACAAGATCGAACACGGCGAACAGGGCGCTGGAATGAGGGAGGGGCACGCCCTCGACCTCAAGCTCCCGATCGGCTGGCTCCTCGGCGCCTACGGCGTCCTGCTCGCGGCCTACGGCCTCCTGACCGGGAAGGAGATGTACGCGATCTCGCTCGGCGTCAACCTCAACCTGATCTGGGGGGTCCTGATGCTGGCGATCGGCGGCGGATTCCTCCTCACCGCGCTCGTGAAGAAGAAGAAAAAGAAGAAGAAAGGATAGGGCCGGCCGCCGGCTAGTCGCGGCCCTCGCGCAGGCGGATGTAGATGGCCGCGCCGCCGCCCTCCTCCCCCCTCGACTGGATCTCGAAGAGGGTCTGCTGGCTCTTGATGAGCTGAGAGAGCTGCTTGAAGCCGTAGGTGCGGGGGTCGAAGCCGGGGTCGAGCTGGCGCAGGGTGAAGCCGATCTCGCCCAAGTTGGCCCAGCCGTCCTCGTGGACGGCCATGTCGAAGGCGCCCTTGAGCAGGGGGACGGGGTCGTACTTGGGGCCCTTGTCTTCGCGCTCCTCGGGCTCCTCCCGGACGTCCTTGCCGCCGCCTTTGCGCGGCGAGGCGCCCCGGTCGCGCCGCCGCGGCTCCCGCTCGCGTTCCCGCCGCGGGACGAGGTTCTCGGTGTAGATGAAGATGTTGCAGCCGTTGACGAAGGCCTTGGGCGTCGAGCGCTTGCCGATGCCCATGACGAAGAAGCCCATCTCGCGGATGCGGGTCGCCAGCCGGGTGTAGTCGCTGTCGCTCGAGACGATGCAGAAGCCGTCGACGAGGTGGCCGTGGAGGATGTCCATGGCGTCGATGATCATGGCGCTGTCGGTGGCGTTCTTGCCGATCGTGTAGCGGAACTGCTGGATGGGCTGGATGGCGCTGTCGTGGAGGGCGTTCTTCCAGCCCGACATGTTGACCGTCGTCCAGTCGCCGTAGATGCGGCGGATGGTCACCACGCCATACTTCCCCGCCTCGGTCAGGATCTGGCCGATGAGCGAGGGCTGGGCGTTGTCGCCGTCGATGAGGAGGGCGATCTTCCGGGCTTTTTGCTCGATGAACGGCTCGGCCATGGAGATATCCTTTCGTTCGCTAGCGATTCCCCCGCTATCCTATCTCATAACGCATGTTCGTTCAATATTAAGGGGAAGCCCGAAGCGAGGCGACTTTTATCAAGCTTCCTCGAGGACGCTCCAGCCGAGGGCGTCGGCCAGCGCGTAGACCGGCTTCCTTCAGGTCGCCGTAGACGGTCACCCGGTGCCAGCCCCACTGGTCCCACTCGGCGAAGAGCTTCTCGATGTCGCCGACCGGCTCCACGGCGAGCTTCGTCCGGCAGGCCCGGTCGTCGGGGTCGTTGGCCACGGCCTTGCCCTGATGGAAGAGGATCGTTCTCTTCTCGGGAGCGAACTCGAGCGTCGTGGTCATGTAGCCGAGCGGCAGGAGCGACCGCACGGACGCGCCCTGGCGGTCCTCGGAGTGGGTCAGGATCTCGAAGGGGTTCGCCGGGCCTCCCGGACCGAAGGCCCGGTTCGAGGCGACGCAATGGGCGTAGATGATCTGGCGCGGCGGAAGTGTCGATGACCGGATCGGAGATGTAGCCGGGGCGGCCCTGGGTCAGGGCCGTCAGGGCGACCATGGTCGCCGTCGAGCGCACGTCGCACTCGCAGGCGCCGATCAGGCCCTCGTTGGTGAGCTCGTGGAAGCCGAGGCAGGGATAGGCGTGGATGTGCCCGCCGTAGAACCCGCCGAGGCAGTTGATGGTGATGGCGTTGGCGCCATGCTTCTTCAGCACCGCCTTCTGGCCGAGATACATGGCCGCCGAGGTGTCGAGCGTTGCGCCTGTCGACGCCCTCGACCCGGGCCGCCGTCGCGGCCCAGCGGTCGGCGATGGCCGCGGCTTCCTCCTTGTCGGCCGCCTCCCAGGCGTCGTTGACCTCGGCGAAGGGCACGTTGACGACCTCGATGCCCATCCCCTCCTTCACGGCCGGCGCGAGACCGGGCCAGTTCCCGCCGACGGCCAGGATCTTCGACTCCCGCATCTTCCGCAGGCAGTCGCCGGCCGCGAGGCAGACCAGGCCGTCGGCCGCGACGGAGAGGTCGCCGGGCGCGGGCGTCGCCGCCCGCCGGGAGGAGGCGACCAGGGCGCCGAACTCGTCCGCCGCCGCGCCTCGCTTGACCCGGTCGAAGGCCCGGCAGGCGGCCACGAGGTCCTCGCTCCTCGATGAGGCGACGAAACCGAGGTTGGGCGTCTTCTTGCGCAGGAGATCGGCCGTGTAGACGAGGAAGCCGCCGCTGCCGCCGTATTGGAAATCGACGTAGAGCGTCGGCTTGCCGGTGGCGGCGACCGTCTGGACGACGCGGTTCCAGCAGTTGAGCTGGCAGACGAGGTAGCCGTCCATCGGAGCGGCCGCGTCGGCGGCCAGGATCTTCTTGGTCTCCTCCGGGCCGTTGGCCATGGAGGTCGCGAGCTCGCATCCGGGAAAACTCTCGGAGAGCGTTCCGGTGATCCGGTCCATGACCGGCTGGAAATCGAATCCGACGTTGGGCCAGTCCGGGCCGGGCTGGACAACGGCGTGCAGGGCGTAGATGACGCGGACGCGGGTCTTGGGGGCGGATCCGCAAGACTGGAAGAGGCCTGTCGAGGCCAGCGTCCCCAGGGCTCCGGCCGAGGCCGTGGCCAGGAAACGGCGGCGGCTCAAGGGGCATCCGGCGCAAGGGACGGATCGCTGTTGTCTTTTCATCGGGCCTCCTCGTACGTTCCTCGCGGCCGCGGCCGCCGCGGTCCGGTCGCTCAGATACTAATTCCGGGCCAGAGCCCCTGTCAAGGAAAGGGACGGTTGACCCGAAGCCGGGAATGCGGCTATAGTTGGTCCGCTTTGAGGACGATCTCCCGGAGGGCCTTCCTGGGCGGCGCCGCGGCGGGCGCGGCCGCGGGCGGCGCCCTGGCCTGGACGGCCCGCGCCGGGAAGAGCGGGTCGTCCCCGCCCACCCCCCTCCCCCGTTTCCGCCTCGGCCTCGCCTCCTATACGTTCCGCGAGTTCGACCTCGACGCGGCGCTGGCCATGGCCCGGCGGCTCGACCTCGGCCGCGTCTGCTTGAAGGACATGCACCTGCCCCTCGCGAGCTCCGCGGAGCTCATCGGGTCCGTGGCCGAAAAGATCCGCGCGGCCGGGCTCGACCTCTACGCCTGCGGCGTCGTCTACATGACGAGCGCGGCCGAGGTCGACCGCGCCTTCGCCTACGCCCGGACCGGGGGGATGGAGATCATCGTCGGCGTCCCCGAACACGACCTCCTCGGCCGCGCCGCCGAGAGGGTCCGGGAGACGGGCATCCGGTTGGCCATCCACAACCACGGGCCGGGCGATCTCCGCTACCCCACCGCCGCCTCGATCCTCGAGAGGATCTCGGGGCTCGATCCCGGCGTCGGCGTGTGCCTCGACATCGGGCACGCGACGCGCTCGGGAGTCGATCCCTCCGAGGCCGCCCGGCAGTGCGGCCCGCGCTTGCTCGACGTCCACCTCAAGGACGTGACGGCGGCGACGGCGGACGGCTCCACCGTCGAAGCGGGCCGAGGGATCATCGACCTGCCCCGCTTCCTGCGGACGCTCGCCGAGGTCGATTTCCGGGGCACGGCCGCCTTCGAGCACGAGAAGGACGGCCGGGACCCGCTGCCCGGCCTGGCGGAATCGGTGGGCTATATCCGGGGGATCCTGGCGGCCTGGGCCGGATCAGGGGACCGGCCGGACCGGGATCATTTCGAGAAGTAGCCGATCCTGTTCACGACATCGCAGCCGGGGCGGCCGACCCGTACCTCGATCGATCTGAAGACGCCGGGCGGCGCGGCCGCGTCGGGAACATAGGAGAGGATGTAGTAATCGCTCGAGGCGTCGGCGGCGCGTTTGAAGGTGGTCGAGGGGTTCTGGGAGCTCTCGGCCGTCCCTCCGGTCGCCTTGGCGATCTGGACGAAACCGGGGAAGATGTCCTCCGACTGCTCGCGCATCGTGGCGCCGAAGACCCGCTGCGATTTCTTCTCCATGAAGATGAAGTGGAAGTCGATGCCGGCGTCGGCGAAGGCTCTCTTGACCCGGTCGGCGTCGAATTTGGTCTCGCGCTTGTAGAACTGGAAGAGCTCCATCAGGTTCTGCAGGATGTCGAAGTTCTCCTGGTACAGGGCCATGAGGCGGTTCATCGTCCCGGCGCTGATCTCCGGCCGGTACTCCCTCTGGTAGAAGAGGACGACCGTCTTCTGCCCCCGGACGGTCTTGAGCGACTCGGCGAAGGCGACAAGCTTGTTCTCGTCGACCAGGCGGATACCGTCCAGCTTCAGGAGCGTCGAGCGATAGCGGTCCATCTGCATCTCCAGGCCGACGCCGCCCATGGCGTCCATCGTCGGGTCCGTCGCCAGCTCCTCGTCGAACGCGGACGTCCCGCCGGAGATGGCCTTGGTCAGGCGCTTGAGATCGCTGATGAGATCGCGGTATTCCCCGCTGCCCCGCGTGATGTCCTTGCGCAAGGTCTCTTCCATGCCCTTCGCCAGCTCGTCCTTCGACTTCAGGGCCAGGGCGTCGCGCTGAAGCCGGTAGGGCTTGAACGGGGTGACGAGCGTCATTTCGTCCCCGGGCTTGAGGACGGCGCCGAAGAGATAGTCGATGACCCCGGCGAGCTTCGGGTCCCAATCGACGGCTTGGAAGAGCAAGGTATAAGACCGCTCGAGGGGCGGGCCGCCCAAGCCGCCGCCCTCGCGGCGGACGACGCTCCCGCCCCGCACGAGGGAGAGGGCGGCGACCGACTGCGGGAACCCGTCCTCGAGGAGCTGGAAGTCCTCGATGGTGAGGTCGTCCTGGAACTTCCCCCCGGCCGAGACATGGACACGGACCTCGACGGAGGCTGGCGCGAGTGGCGGAGCGCTCTGAGCCGCGATGGCGGCGACCGCGGCCAAGACCGTCAAGGAGAGGAACCATGGGATCGACCGGCGGACGCTCATTTTCGCCTCCTGGAGACCACGACATCCAGTATAGCACATCGGCCCCCGCGGGTCAGGGCGGCCGGCTTCACAGGGCTTGGCCTCGGTGTTAGAATAGGAAGGAGGGGAGATCGCCATGTCCATCAAGCGAATCGTCGTCGCCGCGTCGGTCCTCGCCGTCCTGGCGGCCGGCGCCGGGCCCGCGACCGCGGCGGCCAAGGAAAAGCTCGATCCCGAGAGCAAGAAGTTCTATCAGACCGCCCGGCTGATCATGACCAAGGAGGAGGCCAAGATCTGGAACCGCCTGCCCGACATCGAGTCGCGCAAGGAGTTCATCGCCGATTTCTGGCTCAAGCGCGACCCCGATCCGGACACGGAGGCGAACGAGTACAAGCAGGAGTTCGAGGCCCGCGTCGAGTACGCCACCAAGCGCTTCCGGGAAGGCATCAAGGGCTACAACACCGACCGGGGCCGCGTCTACATCTTCATGGGCCCGCCGGACAAGTTCGAGGAGTTCTTCCCCCCGCCGGGTTCCCAGGACCGCGGGATCATCTGGTGGATCTACTACGACTGGCAGCTCGGCATCGAGTTCGCGGACGAAAAGGGCGACGGGAGCCTTCAAGATGCGCGAGTACACCGGCGATTTCTTCGGCGCCATGGACATCTTCAGGCTCGGCCGGAACGTCCGGGTCGACGACGTCTTCGGCAAGAAGTTCTTCAAGTTCGAAGCCTCCTACGACCAGGAAAGACGGGAGATCGAGGTCCGCATCCCGACCAAGTCCCTGATGTTCCGCGAGAACGCAGAGGGCCGGCTCCAGGTCGATCTGAGGTTCACCTTCTACATCTACCCCGACGAGGGCAAGCGCAAGGAGAGTTTCGCCGAAGCCCGCTCCGTCGTCATCTCCGACGACGAGCAGGAAACCCTGAAGACGGTAGACCTCCGCTTCGCCCGCGCCCTCTCGCCCGGCACGAGTTACGTCGACGTCATGATCCAGGGCAAGGAAGGGACGCAGGGCAAGATCCGCCAGATCTTCGAGATGAAGGTCAAGAAGTAGCCCGGCCGTTCGGTTGACAAGCCCCCCGGGCATCCGATAGTATGCCCCTCTCGGGTATCGGAATCGATTCATGAAGCTCAACTTCTTCCCCAAAGAGCACAAGTTCTTCGAGCTCTTCCGCCGGGACGCCGCCAACGTCCGCGAGGGCGCCCTGGCCCTCCAGGAGCTCGTCGAGAACTACGAGGACGTCGAGAGGAAATACGAACGGATCAAGGGGATCGAGCACGTGGGCGACGACATCACCCACGAGATCTTCACCAAGCTCCGCGACACCTTCATCACGCCCCTCGAGCGTGAGGACATCCACGGCCTGGCCAGCGGCCTCGACGACGTCCTCGACTGCATCGAGGGCGTGGCCAGCCGGATGTGCTACTTCAAGCTCGTCCGGCCGACGCCCGAGGTCAGGAAGCTCGTCGACATCATCCGCAAGGCCGTCGAGCAGATCTTCGAGGCCATCAACAGCCTGGAGACCCTCGGCCACTGCCACACGTTCTGCAAGCAGATCAACATCCTCGAGTACGAGGCCGACGTCGTCTGCCGCGAGGCCATCGCCGACCTCTTCGTCAAGGCGGAGACGCCCGCGGAGATCAAGGACCTGATCAAGCTCAAGGAGATCTACACCCGGCTCGAGGTCGCCGCCGACCGCTGCGAGGACGTGGCCAACGTCATCGAGGAGATCATCGTCAAGTCGACCTGAGCCTCATGCCCGACGCCGGCTTCCTCTTCGTCGCCTTCATCATCCTCCTGGCCCTCGTCTTCGATTACACGAACGGGCTCAACGACGCGGCCAACTCCATCGCCACCATCGTCTCGACCCGGGTCCTGAAGCCGCGGCAGGCCGTCGCCTGGGCCGCGTTCTTCAATTTCGCGGCCTTCCTCATCTTCGGCACCGGCGTCGCCCACACCATCGGCCGGGGGCTCATCGAGATCTCCGTCGTCACCCCCGCGGTCATCTTCGCCGGCCTCATCGGCGCCGTGGCCTGGAACACGGCCGCCTGGTACCTGGGGCTGCCCATCAGCGCCTCCCACGCGCTCATCGGCGGCTACGCCGGGGCGGCCGTCGTCAAGGCCGGCGTGGACGTCATCATCGTCAGCGGCTGGGGCAAGATCTTCCTGTTCATCTTTCTCGCCCCGATGATCGGGCTCGTCCTCGGCGTCATTCTGATCTGGATCGTGACCTGGCTCATCCACAAGAAGCACCCCGTCCAGATCAACAAGTGGTCCAAGCGGCTCCAGCTCTTCTCCGCGGCCCTCTACAGCCTCGGCCACGGCGGCAACGACGCCCAGAAGACCATGGGCATCATCGCCAGCCTGATCTTCGCCGCCGGCTGGATCGATACGTTCTACGTCCCGCTCTGGGTCGTCCTCTCGGCCCACGCCGCGATCGCCCTGGGCACGCTCTCGGGCGGCTGGCGGGTCGTCAAGACCATGGGGCAGAAGATCACCAAGCTCCGCCCCATCGACGGGTTCTGCGCGGAGACGGCGAGCGCCGCCAGCATCTTCCTGGCGACCTACATGGGCATCCCGGTGAGCACGACGCACGTCATAACCGGGGCCATCTCGGGCGTCGGGGCGGCCAGGAAGCTGTCCGCGGTGCGCTGGGGGGTCACCCTCAGGATCGTCTGGGCCTGGATCTTCACCATCCCCGGCTCCGGGTTGCTCGCGGGCCTCTCGTATTTCCTGATCCACCTCGTCTTCCGGAGATTCGTCTGACGTGAGACGATCGGGGTCCCTTCTTCTCGCCCTCTTGGCCCTGGCGGGCCCGGCCGGCTTCGCCGGGACCGCCCAGGGGGCCGGGCCCTCGCCCGTCCGGGGCATCCTGCCGGTCGAGGGCCTGATCGCACAGAGCGTCGTCGAATTCCGCGACCAGGCGGCCCTCGATCCCCATTACTTCCTGGCCGACGAGACCGCCCTCGGGCTCGACGGGAAAGCGGCGGCCGTCTTCGCCCGCTACGGCCCGGGGGGCGCGGAGGCCCTCGTCCTGGCCGTCGCCTACCCGGACGCGGACGCCGCCGGGCGCGTCCACGAGCGTTTCGGCCGCGACTTCTTCTCCCAGGAGTTCGATCCGAAGCCGGCCCGCTTCGTCGAGAGGCTCGAGTCCGGCGATTTCGCCGGGATCGCCCGGGCGGGGCCCGTCCTCGTCGTGGTCCTGGAGGCTTCGTCGCGCAAGGGCTGCGACGACCTCCTCCGCCGGCTCGAGGCGAACGCGAAAGCCCTCTACTAAGGAGGTCCCATGACCGACCCCGCGACCCCCAAGCCGAAGTTCCCGGCGACCTTCTGGACGGCCAACACGATCGAGCTCTTCGAACGGGCCGCCTATTACTCCATGGCCTCCTTCATGGTCATCTACCTGAAGGAATCGCTGGGCATGACCCCGAGCTTCGCCACCTTCCTCAACGGCACCCTGCTCTGGGGCATCATCTACTTCATGCCCATCCTCTCGGGGACCCTGGCCGACAAGTTCGGGTTCAAGAGGTCCCTCTCGGTCTCGTTCGTCCTCATCTCCCTGGGCTATTTCGTCATGGGCAACGTCCAGCGGATCTGGCCGGGCCTCATCGGCAAGGGAGCCGCGGAGGCCGTCGACTTCACCGTCCCCGTCGTCCTCGGGGCCGTCCTCATCGCCATCGGCGGCTCGATCGTCAAGCCCTGCATCGCCGGTACGGTCCAGAAGACGGCCGGGACTCGGGCGACGCTGGCCTTCGGCATCTTCTACATGGTCATCAACATCGGCTCGATCACCGGACGGGGCGTGTCGTACTTCATCCGGACGAGCCTGGGCATCCCGGCCATCTTCACCTACGCCGCGACCTCGTTCGCCCTCGTCGGGCTCCTCGTCACGCTCTTCGTCTACCGGGAGCCTCAGTACGTCAGCGACGGCGTCAAGGACGGGCAGAAGGCCGAGAAGCGGACGCTCGGCCAGGCCCTCATGGGCATTTTCGTCGTCCTGGGCAACGTCAAGTTCGTCTTCCTCATCGTCGTCCTGGCCATGTTCTGGTTCCTCTATATCCAGCTCTACAACCTCATGCCCCTGTTCATCCGCCACCTCGATCCCAACGCGCCGATGGACCTCTACACCCTGGCCAACCCGGTCATGATCGTCTGCTTCCAGTTGCTCATCACCCGGCTGGTCAAGCGCTGGCTGCCGATCCGGACGATCATGTTCGGGGCCATCGTCATGACCGCGGGGATGCTGGTCATGGCCCTGCCGTCCCTGCTCTACGCGGACCCCGGCCAGAAGACCAGCCTGCTCGGGTTGAGCCTGCCCATCGCCGGCGTCTTCATGATCGTCTCCATCGCCGCGATGGCCGTCGGCGAGATGATGGCCTCGCCGCGCGTATTCGAGTACATCGGGGCCATCGCCCCCAAGGGGCAGGAGGGATTGTACCTCGGCTACCAGAGCCTGCCGATCGCCCTGGCCAGCATGATCGGCGGACCGGTCGGCGGGCGGCTCTTCGAGCGGTACATCGATACGCCCTTCAAGGAGGGACGGCCGGTCGACACGGTGACGATGTGGCTCATCATCGCCGGGATCGGAGCCGCCTCGGTCGTCGGGCTGTGGATCTACGACCGGGTGGTCGTCAAGGGAAAGAAGGCCTGAGGCCCGCGGCTACTTCTTCTTGGTGCCCGTCCCGTCGTCGCAAGGAAGGTCCTCCTTGTAATTCCGGGCCATCTCCGGGACCTGGGCGGTCGTGCAGAACGGCAACGGCCCCATTTCCCTATTGCAGCACAGGGGCACGGGCTTGCCCTTCTCCGCTTTGATCTGCTTGCCGCACACCGAGCATGTATAGACGATCTCGCTCATCGCACTCTCCTCAGGTTTGTCGGGACCTCTCCATCTTAACACCTCTCCGCCCTCCCGTTCAACCTCGGTGGGGGACACATATTCTTGACGGAACGGCGTGAAAAATCAGCCCAGCGAGCGGAAACGATACCCGAGACCCCTCCGCGGCCGACGGCAGGGGCCGGCGGCGGGCTGGTTGACGCCCTGCCGCGATTCGGGTACGGTATCGCCATGGCCGTGAAGCCGGAAAAAAGCCTCGTCCTCGGCAACTACCGCCTCATCGCCAAGCTCGGCGAGGGCGGCATGGGCGAGGTCTGGCAGGCCCGGGACCTCAAGCTCGACCGCGACGTGGCCGTCAAGTTCCTGGCCGGCGGCGCGGTCGCCGACCCCGAGCGCCGGGCCTTCTTCGAGCGCGAGGCCAAGGCCGTCGCCGCCCTGAGCCATCCCAACATCGTCACCATCTTCGCCGTGGACGAGGCCGATGGGACGAGCTTCTTCACCATGGAGTACGTCGACGGCCGGCCCTTGTCGAAACTCCTCGAGCCCGGCGGCGTCCCCCTCGACCGCTTCCTCGAGGTCGCCGTTCCCCTTGCCGACGCGGTCGCCGCCGCCCACGCCCGGGGCATCATCCACCGGGACCTCAAGCCCCAGAACATCATGTTCGACGCGTCGGGAACGCTCAAGGTCCTCGACTTCGGGCTGGCCCGCATCCTCCTCCCCCTGCCCAAGATCCTGGCCAAGGACGAGGGCAGCACGGCCACGATCGACGCCGACTTCGCCGGGACGATCGCCTACATGTCGCCCGAGCAGCTGCGGAGCGAGGCGCTCGACCACCGCACCGACATCTTCTCGCTCGGCGTCGTCCTGTTCGAGTGGGCCACGGGCCGGCTCCCCTTCGGCGGCCGGACCGGCGCGGAGCGGATCGCCGGCGTCCTCAAGGAGGAGCCCCGCTCGGCCGTCGAGCTCAATCCCCGCCTGCCCCGCCAGATCGACCGGATCCTCTTCCACTGCCTCGAGAAGGAGCCCCGCTACCGCATGGCCTCGGCCCGCGACCTGCGGGACGAGCTCGAGGACCTCCGCCGGGAGGGCGAGGAGGGCCGCGGCGCCGGCGTCCCGTCGATCGCCGTCCTGCCCTTCTCGGACATGAGCCGGGAGAAGGACCAGGCCTACTTCTGCGAGGGCATCGCCGAGGAGATCATCAACGCCCTCTGCCGGATCCGGGGCCTCCGCGTCGCCTCTCGCACCGGCTCGTTCCAGTTCCAGGGGACGGCGGCCGACCTCCGCGAGATCGGCAACAAGCTCCGCGTCGAGACCGTCCTCGAGGGCAGCGTCCGCAAGTCCGACAGCCGGCTGCGGATCACGGTCCAGCTCATCGACGCCGTCCGCGGCTACCACCTCTGGTCGGAGTCCTACGACCGGGAGCTCCGGGACGTCTTCGCCATCCAGCAGGAGATCGCCAACAACGTCGTCCGGGCCCTCCGGATCACCCTCAGCCCCCAGGAGCGGGGGGCCCTGGCCGAGGTCCCGACGAGCCACGTCCAGGCCTACGACTATTACCTGCGCGGGCGCAGCTTCTTCTACCGGTACGGCCGCAACGACATCGAGTTCGCCCTGCAGCTGTTCTCCCGGGCCGTCGAGCTCGATCCGGAGTACGCCCTGGCCCACGCCGGCCAGGCCGACTGCTGGTCCTACATCTATCTCTACGCCGAGCGCAAGGACTCGGTCCGGGAGCAGGCCGAGGCGGCCGGGCGCCGGGCCGTCGAGCTCGCCCCCGCCTCGGCCCAGGCCCAGGCCTCGCACGCCATGGCCCTGTCTCTCGGCCCGCGCAAGGACGAGGCCAAGGAGGCTTTCGAAAAGGCCATCGCCCTCGACCCGACGCTCTTCGAAGCGCTGTACTTCTACGCCCGCCACGCCTTCGCCGCCGGGGACCTGAACAAAGCCATCTCCCTCTACGAGGAGGCCATGCGGGTCCGCCCCGAAGACTTCTACGCGCCCCTCCTCGTCGGCAACATCTACGACGAGGTCGGCCGTCACGAGGACGCCCGGGCCGCCCGCCGTCGCGGCGTCGCCCTCGCCGAGCGCCACATCGACCTCCACCCCGACGACGCCCGGGCCCTCTATATGGGCGCCAACGGGCTCGTCGCCTTGGGCGAGCGCGACAAGGGCCTCGATTGGGCCCGCAGGGCCCGCCGGATCGATCCGGACGACCCCATGCTCCTCTACAACCTGGGCTGCATCCACTCCCTGGCCGGGGACGTCGAGGAGGCCATCGACTGCCTGGAGCGGGCGGTGAGCGGAGGCCTCCTCCAGAAAGGCTGGTACGAGAACGACGGCGACCTCGAGCCTCTCCGGGCCCATCCCCGGTTCAAGGCGCTGCTCGAGAGAATGTGAGCGGGCGGCGCATGGCGATCCTCGTCACCGCCTCGGGACTGACCAAGACCTACGGCGATCTCGTCGCCGTGGCCGGCATCTCCTTCGACATCCGCGAGGGCGAGTGCTTCGGCTTCCTCGGCCCGAACGGGGCGGGCAAGACGACGACCGTCCGCATGATCCACTGCGTCTCGCCGTTGACCTCGGGGACGCTCACCGTCGGCGGGCTGGCCGCCGCCGTCGACAACCGGGCCCTGAAGATGATGACGGGGGTCATCCCCCAGGAGATCAACCTCGACAACGACCTGACCGTCCGCGAGAACCTCGTCCTCTTCGCCCGCTTCTTCGACATCGGCCGGCGCGAGGCCAAGGCCCGGATCGCCGAGCTCCTCAGCTTCGTCGAGCTCGAAGCCAAGGCACGGAGCAAGATCTCGGAGCTGTCGACCGGGATGAAGAGGCGCCTGCTCATCGCCCGGGCCCTGATCAACCGGCCGCGGCTCATCGTCGCCGACGAGCCGACGACGGGCCTCGACCCGCAGGCCCGCCACCTCATCTGGCAGAGGCTCCGCCGGCTCAAATCGCAGGGGACGACCCTCGTCCTGACGACCCAGTACATGGAGGAGGCCCAGCAGCTCTGCGACCGCATCGTCGTCATGCACCAGGGCCGGATCCTCAAGGAGGGGACGCCGGCCAAGCTCGTCGAGGAGGAGATCGGGCGCGAGGTCGTCGAGGTCCGCGTCCCGGCCGAGGACGACGCCCGCGTCCTGGCCCATCTCGCCGAATTCCCCTGCGTTCCCGAGCGGGTCGGCGACACGCTCTATTTCTACTGCCGGGACGGGCACGGGCTCATGCGCAAGCTCCTCGAGCTCGACCTGCCCAACACTCTGAACAGGCCGGCGACCCTCGAGGACGTCTTTCTCAAGCTGACCGGCCGGAGCCTCCACGAATGAGGCTGTCCTACCGCGTCGCCTACGTCTTCCTGCGCAACCTCTATTCCTACAAGCGGTTCGTCCTGCCCACGTTCATCGTCAGCCTCGTCGAGCCCCTGTTCTACCTCATCACCTTCGGCGTCGGCATGGGCGCCTACATGGGCGCCTTCGGCGGCCGGCCCTATCTCCACTTCCTCGTCCCCGGCGTCCTGGTCACGGCCGTCATGATGTCCTCGTCCTTCGAGTGCCTCTACGGGACCTATATCAAGATCGTCCACGAGAAGGTCTACGACTCGCTCATCGCGACCCCGGTCTCGGCCGACGAGGCCGTGGCCGGCGACATCGCCTGGGCGTCGTTCCGGGGCCTCGTCAGCGGCGCGCTGATGATGATCGTCGCCCTGGCCATGGGCGTCACCCCGGCCTCGCCGTTCCGCCTCGTCGTCCTCCTCGTCTTCATGGTCTTCATGGGGGTCCTGTTCGGGGCCCTGGCCATGATCGTCACCTCGGTCGCCCCGAGCTTCGATTTCTTCAGCTACTACACCGAGCTGGTCATCACGCCCATGCTCTTCTTCTCGGGGGTCTTCTTCCCCCTCGACAACTTCCCCGGCTGGATGAAGACGCTGGCCGGGGCCCTGCCTCTGACCCACGCCGTCCGCATATCCCGGGCGGTCTTCACCGGCGAGCCCGCGCCGGGGCTGGGCTGGAGCCTCGGAGGCCTCGTCGTCCTGGCGGCCGTCGTCTTCACCGTCTCCACCCGGATGATGAGGAAACGGCTGATCAAGTAGGAGAGCCCCATGAACGTCCGATCCCTCCGTGTCCTGGCCGCGGCGGCCGCGACGGCGATCCTGGTCGCGGGGCCCTTGGCCTGCCGGAAGGAGCCGCCTCCCGCCCCCCCCGACACCGAGACCTTGGGCGTCAAAGATGGAGGGCGGACGGTCGTTCCGGTCAACCAGGTCGTGACCCCGGCGGGCCTCCAGGTCGCCCTGCCGGGCCTGCGGCCCCAGGCGCTCGCCCTCTCCCCGGACGGCCGCTTCCTGGTCGTCTCCGGGAAGACGAGCCGAGCTCGTCATCCTCGACCCGGCCACGGGCGAGGTCCGGCAAAGGTCGGCCTGCCCGCCGAAGACGCAGGGCGAGCCCGCTCCCGAGGCCGCGTCCCGAACATCCTCGAGCCCGACAAGAAAGGCCAGCTGAGCTACACCGGCCTCGTCTTCTCCCCCGACGGCCGCCGCGTCTACCTCAGCAACGTCAACGGCA
The DNA here is from genome assembly GCA_963719985.1 of Candidatus Aminicenantota bacterium. Classification (GTDB taxonomy): domain Bacteria; phylum Acidobacteriota; class Aminicenantia; order Aminicenantales; family Saccharicenantaceae; genus RBG-16-66-30. The sequence goes on from CAVRDU010000001.1 coordinate 84,544, forward strand.
GCGTCAAGGTCTTCGCCGTCGGCCCGGACGGCGCCGTCGCGGCCGTCCCACGCCGATCCCCCTGCCCGCCGGCCGACGCCCCGCGGCGCGAGGAGGAGATCCCGGCCGGCCTCGCGCTGTCCCGCGGACGGCACGCGGCTCTACGTCTGCGGCAACCTGTCGAACCGCCTGCTCGAGCTCGACACCGGCGACGGGCAGCGTCCTGCGGACGTTCGACGTCGGCGTCGCCCCCTTCGACGTCGTGCTGGCGCGGCGGCAAGGCCTACGTCAGCAACTGGGGCGGGCGCCGGCCCGGGCCCGGCGACCTCACCGGACCGGCCGGCCGCGGCACCGATCGTCCGGGTCGACCCGTGCGCCACGTCGCCAGCGAGGGCTCCGTCAGCGTCGTCGACCTCGCCTCGCGGCGCCCTCGAGCCGAGGTCGTCGTCCGCCTCCACGCCTCCGCCCTCGCCGTCTCGCCCGACGGCCGCTACGTCGTCTGCGCCAACGCCGGCCAGCGACAACCTCAGCGTCATCGACACGCGCGACCGACGCCGTCGTCGAGACGATCTGGGCCAAGGCCGAGCCCGGCCGACCTCTTCGGCGCCTCGCCCAACGCCCTCGCCTTCGACCCCGGACGGCAGGACCCTCTACGTCGCCAACGGCACCCAGAACGCCGTCGGCCGTCGTGTCGCTTCGATCCCGGCGACCGGCGACGTCGACGCCTCGCCGGCCTCATCCCCGTCGGCTGGTTCCCGGGCGCGCTCGCCTTCGACGCCCGCGCCGGCACGCTCGCACGTGGCCAACATCAAGGGCCACGCCGTCGAGCCCGAAGACCTACGAGCACGACGGGAGCGCCGGGCTTCAACTCGCACCACTACCACGGCTCGGTCTCGCTCGTGCCCGTGCCCGAGGCGCAGCGAGCTCCGGCGGCTGATCGAGGCGGTCGCTGACGACAACCTACCGCCGCGAGCGCATCGCCGAGGCGCTCCTGCCGCCGCGGCCCGGCCAGCCCGCCCGCGCCCGTCCCCGAGCGGATCGGCGAGCCGAGCGTCTTCAAGCACGTCGTCTACGTCATCAAGGAGAACCGCACCTACGACCAGGTGCTCGGCGACGTCGCGGAGGGCAACGGCGACCCGGCGCTCTGCATCTTCGGCGAGCAGGTCACGCCCAACCAGCACAAGCTCGCCCGCGAGTTCGTCCTCCTCGACAACACCTACTGCGCCGGCATCCTGAGCGCCGACGGCCACCAGTGGATCGACGACGGCCTTCGGCACCGACTACCTGGAGAGGTCCTTCGCCGGCTGGCCGCGCAGCTATCCCGACGGCATGGGCGCGGACGAGGTCGACGCCCTGGCCTACTCGCCCACGCGGGCTTCATCTGGGACAACGCCCTCCGGCACGGCGTGACGCTCCGCGAACTACGGCGAGTTCATGATGCCCGCAGTGCGGCTGGACGCGACCCGGACCGCGAGGGCGAGCCGAGCTGGACCGACTTACTGGCGAGCGAGTACCTGCACGGCCGGCGGCGAGGTCGTCATCGGGAGCCGGCCCGATGATCGAGACCATCGCGCCCGTTCTCCCCGACCGAGACACGTCGGCTGGATCATGGAGGTCCCCGACGTCTGGACGGGCCCGCTTCATCGTCGACCGGAGCTCGCCGCGTTGGGAGACAGGACGGCCGAGATTCCCGCAGCTCATCCTGATCTGCCTGCCCAACGACCACACCAGCGGCACGAGCGAGGGCTCCCCGACGCCCGGGCGCCTGCGTCGCCGACAACGACCTCGCCTTCGGCCGGATCGTCGAGGCCTTCAGCCACAGCCGCTTCTGGCAGGAGACGGCCATCTTCGGCATCGAGGACGACCCGCAGAACGGCTGGGACCACGTCAGCGGCTACCGCACGACGGCCTACGTGCGTCAGCCCCTACACCAAGCGCGGCGCCGGTCGTCGAGCACCCAGTACAACACGACGAGCATCCTGCGCACGATCGAGCAGATCCTCGGCCTGCCGCCGATGAACCAGTTCGACGCCACGGCGACGCCGATGTTCGACTGCTTCACGGACACGCCCGACTTCACGCCGTTCGTCGCCGTCCCCAACAACGATCCCGCTCGACGAGATGAACCCGCCGCCAGGACAAGATCGCCGACCCCGGCTGCGCCGCGAACGCCGCTCGCCTCGGCCAGGCTGAACTTCCGGCGGATCGACGCCTGCCCCGGAGGACACGCTCAACCGCATCCTCTGGCACGCCATCAAGGGCCGCGGACGCTCCCTATCCCGCCTGGGCCGTGACCCTCGTCCCCGACGACGACGACGACTGAAAGGAGAGGCCATGAGCGTCCTGCACCCCGTCGATTGGATCATCGTTCTCGTCTACTTCGGCATCATCCTCGGCCTGGCCTGGTGGGTCATCCGCCAGAAGCAGAGGACCGCCGACGACTACTTCCTGGCCGGCCGCAATCTCGGCTGGTTCATCGTCGGCGCCTCGATCTTCGCCTCGAACATCGGCTCCGAGCACCTCGTCGGCCTGGCCGGCTCGGGCGCGACCGACGGCGTGGCCATGGCCCACTACGAGCTGCACGCCTGGTGCCTGCTCGTGCTCGGCTGGGTCATGGTGCCCTTCTACATGCGCTCGATGGTCTTCACCATGCCCGAGTTCCTGGAGCGGCGCTTCTCCCCGGCCGCCCGGTCGGTCCTCTCGATCATCTCGCTGGTCGCCTACGTGCTGACCAAGATCGCCGTCGGCATCTTCGCCGGCGGCATCGTCTTCAGCGTCCTGCTGCCGGAGCTGCAGCTGCTCGCTGCGGCGCTCGACAGCTTCTGGATCGGCTCGATCCTGGTCATCGTCCTCACCGGCCTCTACACGGTCCTCGGCGGGCTGCAGGGCCGTCGCCTACACCGAGGCCCTGCAGACCTTCATCCTCGATCGTCGGCTCGGTCCTGGTGACCGTCTTCGGCCTCAAGGCCCTCGGCGGCTGGGGCGCGCTCCGCGAGATCGCCGGCTCGGAGATGTTCAACCTCTGGAAGCCGCTCGTCCCGGCCGGCGATCGAGGGGACCTGGGCGCCGGTCAAGGAGGCCGGCCGCATGGCCTGGTACTTCAACGACAACTACCCCTGGCTCGGCATGCTCTTCTGCGCGCCGATCATCGGCCTGTGGTACTGGTGCACCGACCAGTACATCGTGCAGCGCGCCCTCGGCGCCCCCGAACGAGCGCCAGGCCCGCCGCGGGCGCATCTTCGCCGCCTTCCTCAAGCTGCTGCCCGTCTTCATCTTCATCATCCCGGGCATGATCTGCTTCGCCCTGGCCAAGAGCGGACAGAGCGGCGCCCTTCAGCAGGAGCTCTTCGCCGGCGGGACGGCAGCTCGTCCGGGCCAACGCCCAGGCGGCCTTCCCGCTGATGGTCAGCCACGTGCTGCCGGTCGGGCGTCCGCGGCATCGTCGTGGCCGGGCTGCTCGCGGCGCTGATGAGCTCGCTGGCCGGCGTCTTCAACGCCTCCTCGACGCTCTTCACGATGGACCTCTACCAGCAGCTTCCGGCCCAAGGCGTCCCAGCAGCAGCTGGTCTGGATCGGCCGCGTCGCCACGGCGGCCATGGTCCTGATCGGCCTGGCCTGGATCCCGGTCATCCAGGGCGGCCGACGGCCTCTACGACTACCTGCAGGGCGTGCAGGGCTACCTGGCGCCGCCGATCTTCGTCGTCTTCTTCTTCGGCGTCTTCATGAAGCGGCTCAACGCCAAGGGCTGCCTGGCGGCGCTGATCGTCGGCTTCACGCTGGGCCTCTTCCGCCTGGCCGTCGACACGCCCGTCAAGCTCGGTCGAGCGGCTTCGACGGCTACGCCGAGGGCTCGTTCCTCTGGATCGTCAACAACATCTACTTCCAGTACTACAGCCTGCTCATCTTCCTCGTCTGCGCCGCTCGTCATGATCGTCGTCAGCTACCTGACCGAGACGCCGACCTACGAGAAGCTCGCCGGTCTGACCTACGGCACGGTCACGGCCGAGCACCGGAAGGAGTCGCGGGCCAGCTGGAACGCGGTCGACATCGTCTCGTCGGCCATCGTCCTGGCGCTGATCCTGGCCGCCTACCTCTACTTCACGGGATGAGGGACCGGGCCGGACGGCGCGCGGCACCCCGCCTTCGGACGGTCCTGCCCGGGCTCGTCCTCGCGGCGCTCGCGGCGGCGCTCGCCGCGGGCTCCCCCGACGCCCGGAGAACGCAACAGGTCGCCCCGGGCGTCGAGCACGTCGAGATCCGCCGGGGGGACTTCGGCCGCGGCCTCGGCCCCGACCGCTGGGTCATCAACGTCCTCGTCTGCGACCCCGCCAAGGTCCGGATCGGCCTCGGCCGGGCCCGCGACCAGGGCGTCGGGACCGAGACGACGAGCGCCATGGCCCGGCGCCGCGGCGCGGTCGCGGCGACCAACGGCGGCTACTTCCGGACGGACGGGCCCTACCGGGGGGAGCCGGCGGGGATCGTCATCGCGGCCGGGAAGGTCCTCAGCGAGCCGTCCCGCAAGCGCCCCGGCCTGGCCGTGTCCAACAAGGGCCCGCGGACGAGGCTGGCCGTCGTCGACGCCGCGCTCAGGCTCGAGGCCGTCGCCGCGAACAAGGCCCGCCGCCGCATCGACGGCGTCAACCGGCCCCGTCTGGACGACGAGCTCATCCTGTTCACGCCCGAGTTCGACCGGACGACCCTGACCGGCCCCCAGGGTGTCGAGGCGATCGTCGAGCGGGGCCGGGTCGAGGCGATCGTCGAGGCGGCCGGCGGCGCGGCCATTCCCCGGGAAGGGGCCGTTCTCTCCGGCCACGGCGAGGCGGCCGCCTGGCTCCGCGCCAACCTCGCCAAGGGCGGCCGGATCGAGACGACGAGCGACGTCGGCCTCGCGCCCCGACCGTCGTTCACGCCGGACTTCGTCATCGGCGGCGGGCCGCGGCTCGTCCAAAGAGGCCGGGCCTCCGGGCCGCCCGACGCCGGGACCTACCCGTCGGGCTTCGCCGACTCCCGCCACCCCCGGACGGCCGTCGGCGTCCGGGCCGACGGCCGCATCCTCCTCGTCACCGTGGACGGCCGCCAGCCGGAGATGAGCGTCGGCATGTCGATCGCCGAGCTCGCCGCCCTCCTCCTCGAGCTCGGGGCGGTCGAGGCCATCAACATGGACGGCGGCGGATCGACGACCATGGCCGTCCACGGCAAGGTCGTCAACAGCCCGTCCGACATCACCGGAGAGCGGCCGGTCGGCGACGCCCTGCTCGTCTTCCCCCGCTGAAAGCGGATTGACGGCCGGCGACGGCGTTGGTATAGTCCCGTCTCATGCTCTTTTCTTCCCCACCTTCAGAGGAGGTCCCATGAACAGGAAGCCCGCATTCTCTCTCGCGAGGATCGCCGTCCTCGTCGCCCTCGTCCTGCCGTTCGTCTTGACGACGGGCGCGGCCGCGGGGGCGAAGAAGCCCCTGGGCTACGACGCCTACGACGGTTGGCGCTCCATCCAGGGGACCCAGCTCTCGCGGGACGGCCAGTGGCTCGTCTACGCCCTCGTCCCCCAGGACGGCGACGGCGAGCTCGTCGTCCTGAACCTCAAGACGGACAAGGAGCATCGCGCCGCGCGCGGCAGCCGTCCCGTCGTCACCGTCGACGGCAGGTTCGTCGTCTTCACGGTCGCCCCGGTCAAGGCCGAAGTCGACAAGGCCAAGAAGGACAAGAAGAAGCCCGAGGAGCAGCCCAAGAGCGCCCTGGGCATCATGGACCTGGCGACGGGCCAGGTGACGACGGTCGAGCGGGTCAAGAGCTTCAAGGTGCCCGAGGAATCGGGAGCCTTCATCGCCTACCTCTGCGAGCCGCCCCTGAAGAAGCCCGACGAGAAGAAAGAGGAAGCGAAACAGGAAGAGGCCAAGAAGGAGCCCGAAGCGAAGCCGGAGGCCAAACCCGAGGCCAAGCCGGCCGCCAAGCCGGAAGAGAAGAAGGCCGAGGAGCCCAAGAAAGAGGAGAAGAAGAAGGAGCCCGGGACCGACCTCGTCGTCCGCGAGCTCGCCTCGGGCAAGGAGACCAGGATCGCCGAGGTCGCCGACTACGTCTGGAACAAGCCCGGCGTCTGGCTGGCCTACGCCGTCTCTTCCAAGACGCCCGAGAACGACGGCGCCTTCGCCCTCGAGGCGGCCGCGGCCAGGACTGTCGCCCTGCTCAAGGGCCTTGGCAACTACAAGAACCTGACCTTCGACGAGAAGGGCGCGCAGCTCGCCTTCGTGAGCGACCGCGACGACTACAAGGCGGAGAAGTCGGCCTCCAAGCTCTATCACTGGGCGGCGCCGGCCGCGGCGGCCGCCGAGCTCGCCCCGGCCGCGGCCAAGGGCTTCCCGGCCGGGATGTCGGTGAGCGAGAACGGGCGGCTCCAGTTCTCGAAGGACGGCGGCCGTCTCTTCTTCGGCATCGCCGAGACGCCCAAGGCCGAGCCCAAGGACGCCCCCGAGCCGGTCAAGGTCGACATCTGGAACTGGAAGGACCCCTACCTCCAGCCCATGCAGAAGGCCCAGGCCGAGGAAGACCAGAAGCGGACCCTGATGTGCGTCGTGCACTTCCTGCCGAAGGAGAAGAGGTTCGTCCAGCTGGCCACGGCGGAAGTCCCCGACATCGCGCTCTCAGAAGACGCCAAGGTCGCCCTCGGAACGTCCGACCTGCCCTACCGCCAGCTCGTCTCCTGGGACCAGGGCTACGAGGACGTCTATGTCGTCGACGTCAACACGGGGGCCAAGAAGAAGGTCCTCGAGAAGAGCGCCGGCCGCGCCCGCCTCTCCCCCGGCGGCGCCTGGCTCTATTATCACAGCCCCTCCGACGACGACTGGTACACCTACCGGATCGCCGACGGCCGGACGTTCAACCTGACCGCCAAGATCGCCGTCGCCTTCGCCGACGAGGAGAACGACTCGCCGGGCGACCCGAACCCCTACGGCGCGCCCGGCTGGACCGACGGCGACAAGGCGCTCCTCGTCTACGACCGGTACGACATCTGGGAGTTCTCGCCCGACGGCGCGAAGAGCCGGACGGTCACGAACGGCGCCGGCCGCCGCGACAGGCTCGTCTTCCGCTACGCCCGCCTCGATCCGGAACAGACGACCGTCCCGGCGAGCGGCCCGCTCGTCCTCCAGACGACGAACGACAAGACCAGGGCCACGGGCGCCTACCGCGTCGATCTCTCGAAACCGACGGCCGACCCGGCCAAGGTCGTCATGAAGGACAAGCAGTTCGGGGGCCTGCAGAAGGCCAAGAACGCGGACGTCTACGTCTTCACCGAGCAGCGCTTCGACGAGTTCCCCGACCTCTGGACGAGCGGCGCCGACTTCGCCGCGGCCGCGCAAGGTCAGCCAGGCCAATCCCCAGCAGGCCGAGTACACCTGGGGCAAGGCCGAGCTCATCGAGTACACCAACGCCGACGGGAAGCGCCTGCCCGCCGTGCTGATCAAGCCCGAGGACTTCGATCCCTCGAAGAAGTACCCGCTCATGGTCTACATCTACGAGACCCAGGCCCTCGGCCTCCACCGCTACTACGCGCCCTCGCCGGGGACGAGCATCAACTTCACCCGCTACGTCAGCAACGGCTACGTCCTCCTCAGCCCCGACATCGTCTACGAGGTCGGCTACCCCGGGCCGAGCGCCGTCAAGTGCGTCCTCCCGGCCGTCAACAAGGTCCTCGACATGGGCTTCATCGATCCGAAGCGGATCGGCATCCAGGGCCACAGCTGGGGCGGCTACCAGATCTCCTACCTCATCACCCAGACCGACATGTTCGCCGCCGTCCAGGCCGGGGCCTCGGTCGTCAACATGACCAGCGCCTACGGCGGCATCCGCTGGGGCACGGGCATGTCCCGGGCCTTCCAGTACGAGAAGACCCAGAGCCGCATCGGCGCGCCGCTCTTCGACCGGGTGCTCCAGTACCTGGAGAACTCGCCCCTCTTCTGGGCCGAGCGGGTCAGGACGCCTTACCTCTCCATCCACAACGACGAGGACGACGCCGTGCCCTGGTACCAGGGCATCGAGTTCTTCTCGGCCCTGCGCCGTCTGGGCAAAGAGGCCTACATGTTCAACTACAACGGCGAGAAGCACGGCCTCCGCCAGCGGGAGAACCAGAAGCACTGGACCGTCCACCAGGACGAGTTCTTCGACCACTTCCTGCTCGGCCAGCCCAGGCCGGAGTGGATGGAGAAGGGGGTCCCCTACCTCGAGCGCGGCAAGCGCGATGTGACGCCGCTCTACAAGAAGCCCGAAGAGAAGAAGTCAGGAGGGCTCAAATGAGTCTGAAGCAGACGGCCCTACTTTACGGCATCACGCTGGCGATCTTCTTCGCCGTCGACATGGTCTGGCTGGGGGTCGTGGCCAAGAATTTCTACCGCAAGCACCTCGGCTACCTGATGGGCCCCAAGGTCGTCTGGCCGGCGGCCGTGCTGTTCTACCTGCTGTTCATCGCCGGGCTCGTCGTCTTCGCCGTCCGGCCCGGCCTGGCCGCGGGCGCGCCGCTCCGGGCGCTCCTCCTCGGGGCCTTCCTGGGGCTGGTGTCCTACGCCACCTACGACCTGACCAACATGGCCACGATCAGGGACTGGCCGCTCGTCGTCACCCTCGTCGATCTCGTCTGGGGGACGGCCCTCGGCGGGCTCGTTTCGTGGCTGAGCGCCGTCGCCGGGCGAAACCTGCTCAAGCTTTAAAGGCCCAGGCGATCATCTGATCCTCGGGCGTTCGCAGGGGCCGGCCGTCGAATCCGCCGAGGAACTCGGCCCGGGCGAAGCCCGCGGCCCGGAGGAGGAGTTCCAGCTCGAACCGGTAGACCCAGCGCTGGTGGGTCGAGAAGCGGTGGGCGGCGACCGGGCGCTCCGCGGCGTCGAGCTCGTAGATCTCCACCTCGGAGTCCTGGCGCTGCCCCACGACGTCCTTCCGCCGCGTGTCCCAGAGCTGGAGCTTGCCGCCGTCGGCGAGCGGCGCCTCGTGCTCGAGGACGGGCTTGCCCTCCTGCTCGGACCAGTAGGACGGCCCGGGATACGACATGTGGACGACGAGCGCGCCGTCGGGCTCCAGGTGATCGAGCGCGCGGCGCAGGGTCGCGAGCTGGTCTTCGATCGTCTCGCAATGGGCGAATCCGTTGAATCCGCAGAAGATCCGGGCGTAGCGCCGGCCCATCGCGAAGTCCCTCATGTCGGCCACCTCGGCCCTGACCTCGAGGCCGGCGGACCCGGCCCGCTCCTTCAGCCGGGCGATCATGGCCGGGCTCGCGTCGAATCCGTCGACGTCGACGCCGGCCCGGCGGAGGGGCAGGAGCAGTCGGCCCGTGCCGCAGGCCATCTCGAGGACCGGCCCTCCGGCGCCGCGGCCGACCTCGAGCCAATACGGGAGGTCGAAGTCGAGCGAATCGAAGAGCCGGTCATAGAGCTCGGGCGCCTCGTAGGGTGAAGGCTTCGACGGATCGCGCATGCGAGCTCCTTTCCCCGGCCCTCCCCCTCGAGCCGGCCGGCCGTCATCATAACCGAGTCGACGCCGCCAAGCAAAGGCATCGGGCGGCCAGGTCCCGACGTGGAGGCACCGGACCCGGTTGTGCTAGGATAGGCGGAGAGGATCGAATGGAGGTTCCCATGGGCAAGCCCATTTTTCAGGTCGACGCGTTCGCCGAGGAGCCGTTCCGGGGCAATCCCGCCGGCGTCTGCCTGATCGGCGGTCAGGCCGAGGCCGCTTGGATGCAGAACGTCGCCGCGGAGATGAACCTGGCCGAGACGGCCTTCCCCCTCGCCGAGGGCGACGGCTTCCGCCTGCGTTGGTTCACGCCCAAGGTCGAGGTCAAGCTCTGCGGCCACGCGACACTGGCGACGGCCCACATCCTCTGGGAGCGGGGCATCCTGCCGCCGGGGCGCGAGGCGCGGTTCCAGACGCTGAGCGGGCTGCTCACGGCCCGCCGGGACGGGGACCTCATCGAGCTCGACTTCCCGGCCCGGCCTCCGCTGCCGCGGCCGCCGGACTGGGCCGACGCGGTCGTCGGGGCCCTGGGCATCAAACCCGCCTATGTCGGCATGAGCGCCGAGGACGTCCTCTTCGAGGCGGCCGACGAGGCGGCCCTGCGCTCGCTCGATCCGGACTTCGCGACGCTCCGCTCGCTCCCCGCCCGGGGCGTCATCGTTACCAGCCGTTCGGCCGACAAGCGCTTCGACTTCGTCTCGCGTTTCTTCGCCCCGGCCGTCGGCGTCGACGAGGACCCGGTGACCGGGTCCTCGCACACCGTGCTCGTGCCCTATTGGGCGGCCAAGCTCGGCAAGAAAGAGTTCACGGCCTACCAGGCCTCGGCCCGGGGCGGCGTCCTCCACCTCCGCCACGACGGCGACAGGGTCAAGATCGCCGGCAAGGCCGTGACGGTCATCGCCGGCGAGCTCCTCGCTTAAGGTCTCCCTTAGGACTCAGCTCAGGGTATTGCCTCTAGCTCCCCGGCCCCCCGGGAACCAGTCGTCCGGTTCCCCCCTTCGGGTCCCCCCTCCACGGACGGGGATCGTCGAGGCAACACCCTTCGCCGCCTTGCGGGAGACTTCAGGATCGGAAACCGCTAGGCGGTGGCGACGCGGACGGTCGTCGGCTCGAGGAGGCGGACGAGGTCCGCCGGCGTGAGGCCGACGATGAAGCCGCGCTTGCCGCCGTTGATGTAGATCCGGGGGAGGTCCAAGACCGTCGCCTCGACGTAGATGGGCATGGGTTTGCGCAACCCGAAAGGCGAGGTGCCGCCGACCATGTAGCCGGAGTGCCGCTCGGCGACCTCGGCCGGGCAGGGGTGGACGGACTTGACGCCGAGGACGCGGGCCAGCTCCCTCGTCGAAACCTGCCGGTCGCCGTGCATGAGGACAACGAGCGGCCGCTTCGCGTCGTCCTCCAGGACCAGCGTCTTGACGACGGCGTGCTCCTCCACCCCGGCCTGGGCGGCGAACTCCGCCGTCCCCCCGTGCTCGACATAGGCGTAGGGATGTTCGGTGAACGGCGCCCCGGCCTGACGGAGGACCCGGACCGCCGCAGTCATCGGTGTTCGCCCGTGTCCCATGGTCAGTCGATCTCGGGCTCCGTATGGACGAGGACCTGCTCGATCGCCGGGACGTCCCGCTTCAGGGCCTCCTCGATCCGCGAAGACAGCCTATGGGCCTCGATGACCGGGAGGTTCCGGTCGAAGCCGCAGTGGAGGGAGACCGCCAGCCGGTCGATCTGACGTCTGATGAGGATGTTGTGGCAGCAGGCCCGCCCGGTGACGCCGTCGGCGATCCGCCTGATCTGCTCGACGAGCGGCCCCTCCTCCGCGGTGACGTCCCGACCGGCGCCGACCCCCGTGCCGCGCGACTCGATGTGCGTGTTGACCCGCTTGACGACCGGCAGGTCGGCCTTGAGGTCCCGCTCGATGTGGGTGGCCAGGTCGTGCGCCTGGTGGAGGAGAAGGTGGTCGTCGACCTCGAGGTGGAGGTCGACGTGGATTTCGCCGCGGTCGTCGTGGACGCTGACGTTGTGGACCGGGACCTGGTTCCGCTCGGCGATCGCCCGGACGCGCCGGACCAGCGTCTCGCGCTCGGCCTCGCGCGGGTCCGTGTGGATAACGACGTCGGCGCCCGGCACGAGGGCCTGGATACGGGCCTCGACGTCCTCGGCGATGCGGTGGGTCCGCTCGAAGGACAGGTTCCGGTCGGCCTCGAGGACCATGTCGACGAAAACGCGCGAGCCGGACCGGCGGAGGCGCACCTGGCCGGCGCGGATGACCCCCTCGACCTCGTCCGCCGCGGCCGCGATCTTCTCCCTGAGGCCTTCGGGGGCCCGGTCGAGGAGGACGTCGATCGTCCGCTTGCCCAGCCGGTAGCTGACGAACAGGACGATGAAGGCGACCCCCAGGGCGGCCACGGCGTCGGCCCGGTCGAGGAGGCCGGACTGTCCCGGCAGGACCTTCCGGCCGAGGAGAACGAGCCCCAGTCCCACGAGCACGACCGCCGAGCTCCAGATGTCGGTCGAGAAGTGGAGGGCGTCGGCTTCCAGGGCCTGGCTCTGATGCTTCTCGGCGGCCCGGTAGAGCATTTTCGACCGGTTGATGTCGACGACGATGGAGATGGCGACGACCAGGAAGGCCCAGAGGCTGGGATCGACGTGGACGTCGTGAAAGAAGATCCGCCGGACGGCCTCGTAGAT
>CAVRDU010000002.1:0-57044 GCA_963719985.1 Candidatus Aminicenantota bacterium
GCTACGGCGAGGTCGGCAAGGAGATCAAACAGGTGCCCTTCAAGGTCACCGAGGCCAGAACGGCGACGTCCGGGTTGAGGCCCTCGGCAAGCAGTACGCCCCGCCGGAGATTTCGGCCATGATCCTGCAGAAGCTGAAAAAAGCGGCTGAGGATTACCTCGGAGAAAAGGTCGAGAAGGCGGTCATCACCGTTCCGGCCTACTTCAATGACAGCCAGCGCAAGGCCACCAAGGATGCCGGCAAGATCGCCGGCCTGGAGGTCGTCCGGATCATCAACGAGCCAACGGCCGCCGCCCTGGCCTACGGCATGGACAAGAAGAAGGACCAGACCATCGCCGTCTACGACTTCGGCGGCGGGACCTTCGACATCTCCATCCTGGAGGTCGGCGAGGGCGTCGTCGAGGTCAAGTCCACCAACGGCGACACCCATCTCGGCGGCGACGACATCGATCAGCGCGTCCAGGACTGGATCGTAGCCGAGTTCAAGAGGGAATCGGGCATCGACCTGACCAAGGACAAGATGGCCATGCAGCGGCTCAAGGAGGCCGCCGAGAAGGCCAAGATCGAGCTCTCGACGACCATGGAGACGGAGATCAACCTGCCCTTCATCACGGCCGACGCGTCCGGCCCCAAACATCTCCTGATGAAGCTGACCCGGGCCAAGCTGGAGCAGCTCGTGCGAGGACCTCGTCCAGCGGTCGGTCGCGCCCTGTCCAGCCAGGCCCTGGCCGACGCCAACCTGAAGGCCGGCGACATCGACGAAGTCATCCTCGTCGGCGGGCAGACCCGGATGCCCCGCGTCCAGCAGCTCGTCAAGGAGCTCTTCGGCCGGGAGCCCCACAAGGGCGTCAACCCCGACGAGGTCGTCGCCGTCGGCGCGGCCATCCAGGGCGCCGTCCTGTCCGGCGACGTCAAGGACGTCCTTCTCCTCGACGTCACGCCGCTGACTCTCGGGCATCGAGACCCTCGGCGGCGTCTTCACCAAGATGATCGCGCAGAAACACGACCATCCCGACCAAGAAGACCGAAATTTTCTCGACCGCCTCGGACAACCAGCCGAGCGTCGAGATCCACGTCCTCCAGGGCGAGCGCGAGATGGCCGCCGACAACCGGACCCTCGGGCGTTTCCATCTGGACGGCATTCCGCCGGCCCCCCGCGGCATCCCCAAGGTCGAGGTGATCTTCGACATCGACGCCAACGGCATCCTTCACGTCTCGGCCAAGGACCTGGGCACGGGAAAACAGCAGGCCATCACCATCACCGGCCACAGCGGCCTCGACGACAAGGAGATCGATCGCATGGTCAAGGACGCCGAGGCCCACGCCGACGAGGACAAGAAGCGGCGGGAGATCGATCGACGCCAGAAACCAGGCCGACCAGCTCATCTACAGTCTTGAGAAGCTCCTCCGGGAGAACAAGGACAAGATCCCCGAAGACGAGGCCGAGGCGCGTCCAGCGCGAGATCGAGAACACCAAGAAGGCCATCGAGAGCGACAACCCCGAACGGATCAAGAAGGCCGTCGAAGCGCCTGTCCAAGCCTCGCACAAGCTGACCGAAACGCTGTACCAGCAGGCCGGCCGCAGCCAGCAGCCCGCCGGCGACGGCGCCGGAGACCAGGCCGGCCGCCGACCAGGACGCGTCCGGCGGCGACGGCCGGCGACGGGCCGGCCGAGGAAGAAGTCATCGACGCCGAGGTTGTCGACGACGAGAAAAAGAGCTAGGCCCGAGCGGCGTCCGACGGATACACTCGGGACCCGGGACGGGCTCGACGACGGTCCGAGATGCGAGTATGGCGAAAGACTATTACCAGATCCTCGGCGTCGCCAAGGCGGGCCTCTGCGGCCGAGATCAAGAAGGCCTACCGGAAGCTGGCCCGCAAGTACCACCCCGACCTCAATCCCGGGGACAAGGCGGCGGAAGCCAAGTTCAAGGAGATCCAGGAGGCCTACTCCGTCCTCAGCGACGCGAAGAAAAGGGCGCCAGTACGACCAGTTCGGGTTCGTCGGCGACCATCCCGCCGGGGCCGGGCCCCGGCGGCACGGGCCGGCGGCTCGGGCTTCGAAGGCTTCGATTTCTCCGACTACGGGTCGTCGACGTTCCGGGATTTCTTCGAGAACTCTTCGGCGGCGGGGGCAGCCACGGGGCCGGCCGCCGCCAGGGGCCGGAGCGCGGCGAGGATCTCCACTACGCGATGAAGATCGGGTTCGAGGACGCCATCCACGGCGTCGCAGACGCGGATCCGGGTGAGCCGGCTGGCCGCGTCTGCCAGTCCTGTCGGCGGGCAGCGGCCACGGCCTCCGGCGCGCGGAACGACCCTGCCCGACCTGCGGCGGCAGCGGCCGGGCCACGGTCCAGCGCGGCTTCATGAAGTTCGCGAGCGCCTGCCCGGCCTGCGGCGGCACGGGCGAGGCCCCCGGCGAGGCCGTGCCGCGACTGTGCGGCGGCCAGGGCGTGGTCCAGAAGTCCGATCTCATCACCGTCCGCATCCCGGCCGGCGTCGACAACGGCTCCAAGGTCCGCGTCCCGGGCAGGGGCAACGCCGGCCGCAACGGCGGAGCGCCCGGGCGACCTCTTCATCCCCATCGAGGTCGCGCCCCATCCGCTCTTTCGGCGCGAGGGAGCCAACATCTCCATCAAGGTGCCCGATCACCGTGCCGGAGGCGACCCTCGGGGCCAAGATCGAGGTCCCGACGCTCTGGGGCAAGACGACCATCCGGATCCCCCCGGGAACGAAGTCCGGCCAGAAGTTCCGGATCAAGGCAGAGGGCGCGCCCGTCCCGGGACGGAAGGGCACGCGGCGATCGAGCACGTCGAGGTGTTCATCGTCCCGCCGCCCTTCGAGGACCAGCGGATCCGGGAGCTGATGAAGGAGCTGGAGAAGCTCTCCGGCCCGAATCCCGGGGACGACATGGGAGGGATGACATGAAGAAGCAGCGCACGAGAAACGAAAAAAGGACCCGGTCCAGTATTACCATATCATCGAGCGTCGCCGAGATGTACAACATCCATCCCCAGACCCTCCGCCTCTACGAGCGGGAAGGCCTACTCAAGCCCTCGCGCAGCGAGGGCAACACGCGCCTCTATTCCGAGGAGGACCTCAAGCGCCTGGAGATCATCCTCAACCTCATCCGGGAGCTCGGGGTCAATCTGGCCGGCGTCGAAGTCGTCCTCAACATGCGGGCCAAGATGCGAGCGCATCGAAGTCCGAGGTCAACGAGTTCCTCGATTACGTCCGCCGGGAGTTCTTCCAGGGCAAGGAGGACGAGTTCGAGGCCAGGAAGCAGGGCCCTGGTCCGCGTCGCGCCCGACGGAGGTCGTCAAGGTCGAGGACGACGACGAGTAGGAGGAATGGACACCCGGGATTTCGTAGACGCCGAAGAGCCTCACGGCACTATCTGGAGGCAGATCGCCAAGTTCCCGGTCCTGACCGACGAGGACGAGAAGAAGCTCGGCGAGAGGATCCGCCAGGGCGACCAGGAGGCCCTCCAGGCCCTGGTCAAGGCCAACCTCCGGTTCGTCGTTTCCTACGTCAAGAAGTACCGGGGCATGGGCCTGGGCCTGCTCGACCTCATCGACGAGGGCAACGTCGGCCTGATCGAGGCGGCCCGGCGGTTCGACCCGACGCGGAACGTCCGGTTCGTCTCCTACGCCGTCTGGTGGATCCGGCAGGCCGTCATCCACGCCCTGACCCTCCACTCGCGCGTCTACAACATCCCCCAGAAGCTCTCCGACCAGATCTCGCTGATGAAGAAGAAGACCGCGGAGCTCAAGACCGAGCTCGGCCGGGAGCCCACCCGGGAAGAGATCGCCGCGGCCATGGGCGTCTACGGAGGCCGATGTCGACGACCTGAGATCCTCGACGAGACGGAACCTATCCTCTGAGCGACAAGATCAACGACGAGCGACCTCGAGGTCGAGGACCGGATCAGCGACGCACGGCGCCCCCTCGGTCGAGTACGCAGATCGTCAAGTCATCCATCCAGCAGCAGATCCGCGACATCCTCGGGGAACTGGATGAAAAAGAGGCGACTTGTGCTAAAATTAAGGTTCGGGCTGGACGACGACCGGCCGCGGACCCTCCAGGAGATCGGCGACCGCTTGAACCTGACCCGGGAGCGGATCCGCCAGATCGAGCAGAAGGCCATGAGGAAGCTCAGCCGGTCGCAGAAGCTCCAGCACCTGCAGAGGATATCTGAATTGAGCGCAACGAACGGTCTGCTGCAAGTGCCAGGGGACGGGCTGGCTCCTCGAGGACGCCGGCGGCTCCCAGGTGGCCAGGCGCTGCGCCTGCTTCGGCGACCGCGTCAAGCAGGCCCTCTGTCGACCAGGCCAATATCCCCCGGCGCTACCTGGACTGCAGCCTGGACAATTTCGAAGTCCACAACGACTCCCACCAGGACGCCCTCAAGATCTCCCGGCAGTTCGTCAAGAACTACCCGGCCCAGGACGTCGGGCTGCGTCTTCATCGGGCCCTGCGGGGTGGGGAAGACCCACCTGGCCGTGGCCATCATCCAGGAGCTCATCCGGACGAAGGACGCGCGTCTGCATCTTTTACGACTTCCGGGACCTCATCCGCGAGATCCAGAGCACCTTCACGCCCGATTCCGACCTCACCGAGTCGGACGTGCTCGCCCCCGTCTTCTCCGTCCGAGGTCCTCGTCCTCGACGAGCTCGGGGCCAAGAGGACGACGGCCTGGGTCGAGGAGACGGTCTTCTACGATCATCAACCACCGCTACAACCACAAGAAGATGACCCTGTTCACGACCAACTACCCCGACACGGAGGAGAGGAGGACAGCCGGGACTCCTTCTACAAGAAGGGCGACGATTCCCTCATCGACCGGATCGGCGTGCGACTCCGGTCGCGGCATCTACGAGATGTGCAAGGTCGTCGAGATGGGGGGCGACGACTACCGCAAGATGGCCAAGCAGGCCAGCTACCGGTTCTAGAAGTAATAATCTTCGAGTAACTCTTGCAGGGGGATATGGCCGAGAAAAGACGTTATCAAGACAGAAAAGCTTACCTCATTGCGGCGGTCCAGAAGAGGCGTAAGAAAATGAGGCTTATGGCCATCGAGTTGTGTGGGAAAAGATGTTGCCTTTGCGGTTATGACGCGTGTCTTGAAGCATTGGAATTTCATCACCTTAGAGATGATACAAAGGACTTTTCCATCTCTGATAAAGGGCATTCAAGGAGCTGGGCCAGGATCAAAACAGAGTTAGAGAAGTGTATCCTTCTATGCGCCAATTGCCACAGAGAAGTCCATGCCGGGCATCGATCCATTGGCCAAGAGGGCCATCTGCCTCCGTTGCTATGACCGCAATTCCACAATGTCCAGCTTGCTTTTTCACCCCTCTAATGATATATTGCGCCAGCCTGCTCCTCGGTAGCTCAATCGGCAGAGCGGGTGGCTGTGTTATCGCAGCTTCCACGAGAGATCGTGGTTGAAAAACCGGGTGAATTCAGGGAAGCCTTCCCTCCGCGGGACGGAGAAAGGTAATCCTGAGCCAAGCCCTTGCCCCGGCGGGACAAGGGAAGGTGCAGAGACTAGAGCTCAGCTCGTACCGCGAAAGGCTTCGCGGGAAGCGCCCGGCACCCTCAGCCCTTATCCGGGCCGGGTGAAGAGATAGTCCAAGCCCGGAAGAAATTCCGGGGCGCTTGTAACCACTAGGTTGCAGGTTCGAGTCCTGCCCGAGGAGCCAATTCATGCCTGCCCGGCGACGCCGGACGGGCCGCCTTTTCTCATCTCAGGGCGACGCGCGTTCCGGCAGCACGAGTGCGTCGGCCACGACCTCGATGACCGTCTTGACCTCGGTCCCCAGCTTGTATTCCTTGCTGAGCTCGGTCAGCTGGTCGATGCAGTTGTGGCACGGCGCGACGACGACCTTGGCCTCGGTCTTCCTGATCTGATCGGCCTTGATCCGTCCGGCGGCGAGGCGGCGCTTGGCGTACCGGGTCATTGAAAGCTGCCCGCCGCCCCCTCCGCAGCAGTAGTTCTTCTGCCGGTTGGGGGCCATCTCCCGGAAGTCCGCGACGGCGTTCCCGAGCAGGTAGCGCTGTTCCTCGACGACGCCTCCTAGACGGACGAGGTTGCAGGGATCGTGGAGGGTGAGCGGCTTCTTGTTCCTGGAGGGATCGAGCCGGATCCGGCCCTGACGGAGATAGTCCGCGGCCACTTCGAGGACGCTCCTGACGGGGAACGGAAAACGCCTGCCCAGCCACTGCGGCGCTTCCCAGCGGGTCGAGGCGAAGCCATGACCGCATTCGCCGAGGACGAGGACCTCCGCCCCCAGGTCCTCTTTGGCCTTGACCAACCGCCCCGACAGGAGGCCGGCATGGGCGTCGTCGCCCGAATAGAGTCCGTAGTTGGTGACGTCGTAATGGTCCGACGAGAACGTCCAACTCTCCTTGGCGGCGTAGAACACCTTGGCCGCGGCGAGGAGGGACAAGGGGAAGAACTTCGGCTCGCGAGGGTTGACCGTGTACAGCAGCCGGGCGCCCTTGGCGTCGACGGGAATGCGGGCCTCGGGGTCGCCCGTCTCGGCCCGGAGCTCCTCCTCGATCCAGGCCACGGTCTCCAGCCACTCGTCGCGGGGAATGCCCATGTTGTTGCCCTGTTCGACGGCCGTCAGGACCGTGGACTGCAGCTCGGGAGGGACCAGCCCGGCGGCGGCCAGGGCGCCGCGGCCGGCCCGTATGAGCGCCTGGATGTTGATCCCGGAAGTGCAGTTGATGGTGCAGCGTCCGCAGCCGGAGCAGCGGCCGAACAGGACATCGACCCACTCCCGGACGAGGGCCCGGTCGAGCTTCTTCCCTCCCGTCCAGCCCTTGGCGATCCGGCCCGTCGGCGTGAAGTGCCGCTTGAAGACGCCCAGGATCAGATTGAGCTTGTAGGCCGGCACGTCCTCGAGCTCTCCGTTGGTCAGGTAATAATGACAGGCGTCGGCGCAGAGCCCGCAGCGGACGCAGGTATGGACCGCGGCGATATCCTCGGCGCTGAACCGCCGGCGGAGCTCGGCCAGGATCTTGGCGATGTCCGCGTCCGTCAGATTCTGGAGCTTTTCTTCGTAGGGATCCCGTTTCGCCGCGTTGTCCATGCTCAAGCCTGCCGCCCGGAGCCTGGCAAGGCGCCCCGGCGGCCGAAGTGAAGGCCGAAGATGAGGCGGGTATAAAAGAAAAAGAAGCAATGCCGGATCTTGCCCAGGGGGATATAGGCGAAGAGCAGGATGGAAACGCCCAGGAGGACGGATTCGAGGGCCGGGACGAAGGTGTGGAGAAGGGCCAGCGCGAGGAAGAGGTCGACGAACAGGTTGGCGAAGAAGTCGTCCGGGCAACTGAGGCGTCTCAAGTGAGGCTTGGCGGTCCGCTTGACGAAAAGGGCCAAGCCCACGGCCGCCCCGGCCGCGAGGACGGGCCGGAAGGCCCAGAGGGGAGGGGAGACGCCCAGCGGCAGGGCCGTCCAAAGCACGTAGGCCAGGCCGGCGAATATGGCCAGGTGATAGAGCGCGCCGCCGGCCAGGGTCGGCTTGTGCCGGGAGACGCTCTCCTTGTCGAGCATCCCCTGGCCGAAGGCGTAGATGATGCCGTGGCCGGCATAGCCCCGGGGAGCGGAGTAGTACACGCGCCGGCCAAAGGCGACCGTTCGGACGGCCATGACGGTCAGGGCTCCGACCGACGCCCCGGCCGCGGCCAGGGTCAGGACGCGGAGCGCTCCGAGGACCGTCATCGCTGCTCAGACGCAGCCGTCGGGCTTGGGCAGGCCGGCCAGCTTGCAGGCCCCCTTGGCCGGTCCCGACGGGAAGAGCTCGTAGATCTGGCGCAGCTGGAGGCCGGTCGTCTTACAGATGGCCCGGACCATGGGCGCGAGCTTTTTTTCCAGGTAATAGCCGCGAATGAAGCGGATGACGGCCCAGTGCTCGGGCGTGAGGGCGTCGAGGTCCTCCTGGTCCTTGGCCAGGATAAGGGCGATATCCTCGGTCCACTCGTCCGGGTCGGCCAGGAAGCCTTCTTCGTTCAATTCGAGCTTTCGGCCACCATATTCGACGGTCGGCATGAGAGTGACTCCTCCGGCGTTTTAGAAGGGCCAATATAGCATATTCGTCCCGGTCGGAGCCAGAGGGTGAGGCCGGATCGCCTTTCCGGGAATTAACCAAAAATTGTGTCGTTCTTAATCGTCTCTTTACACTTCGCCCCTATATTGGCAGCGAACACCATGCGTGTTCCCTCCCTGTCGGCTAGAGAAGGGAGCCCAGGTGCACCGATCCAGCCGGCGGAGGCAATCCATGGAAAGGAGATCCTGCATGTCCAAGAGCCTCAAGCTCGCCGCCGCCCTGTTCACGGGCCTGCTGGCCCTGCCCGCCTCGACCCTGCTGGCCCAGCAGACGTTCAACACGACCATCTATTTCGACTACCAGACCTTCCTGTCGAACGCCGGCCCCGTCACCCTCAAGCCCGCCTCCGAGACGACGGCCTACAAGAACAACCAGTTCCTGTTCCGCCGGGCCTATTTCACCTACGAGAACAAGATCAACGACAACCTCAAGTTCCGCTTCCGCTTCGACGCCGACAACACCGCCAACGTCACCGGCGTCACCCTGACCGGCTCGCCGGTCTCGGGCGCGTCCACGAGCACGGACGGCAAGCTCCGACCCTTCATCAAGCACCTCTACCTCCAGTACGACAACTTCCTCGTCCCCAAGATGGTCCTCAACGTCGGCATGATCGAGACCCTGACCTTCAAGCCGGCCGAGGAGCGCTGGGGCCTGCGCAGCGTTGCCAAGACCCTCATCGACGGCTACCGGGACATCACCAAGAAGGACATCAACGCCACGAGCGCCGACATCGGGGTCACGCTGAAGTACTCCTTCGCCAAGTTCTTCCGCGCCGCCGCGGGCATCTACAACGGCGCCCACTACTCCAAGGCCGAGAACGACCAGTACAAGGAAGTCGAGCTCCAGGCCCAGATCACGCCCGTCGCCGGGTTCTCGATCGTCGGCTACTACGACTACGAGAGGAAGCTCCCCATCGCCTCGCTCCCCGACGAGACCGCGCCCGTCCAGTCCATCACCAAGGTCGACGCCTTTTTCGAGATGGTCAAGAACTTCGTCCTCGGAGGCGAGTGGTTCGTCTTCAAGAACGACCTCTACCAGACCGGCGGGGAGAAGTACGACGTCGGAGGCTTCTCCGTCTTCGGCCGCTACGCAGTACAGCCGACCTTCGGCCTCTTTGCCCGCTACGACGACTACATGCCGAACAGCCTCGACCGCGACCTCGACATGAGCCTCATCATCGCCGGCTTCGATTGGGCTCCCTTCCACTCCAGCTGGAGGATCCAGCCGAACATTTGGTTCTACAACTATACGGACGGGACCCGCTATAACGCCGGCGCTACGAAGAACAGCGACCTGCTCGTCAATTTGACCTTCTTCTTGTCCTTCTGAGGCGAAGGCCAAGAGGATCAATCCATTCAAGGAGATCGAAAATGAAAAAGACCACCCTCATCGCCCTGGCGACCCTCGTCGTCCTGGGCAGCCTGCTCATGGGCGCCAAGACGATCCAGGTCAAGGGCTCCGACACTCTCGTCAACCTGGTCCAGATCCTGGCCGAGACCTACATGGAGAAGAACCCCGGCGCGGCCCTGGCCGTCCTCGGCGGCGGCTCGAGCACCGGGATCGCCGGCCTGACCAACGGGACCTGCGACATCGCCAACCACTCCCGCGAGTGGAAGGCCAAGGAGATCGACCTGGCCTGGGAGAAGGGCGTCAAGCCCCGCTTCTTCGTCGTCGCCGTCGACGGCGTCGAGCATCATCGTCAACGAGAAGAACCCCCTCAACGAGATGAAGATGGCCGACGTCGGGGCCATGTACCGCGGCGACATCAAGAACTGGAAGGCCGTCGGCGGCCCCAGCCTCGGCGTCTCCCTCTACGGCCGCCAGTCCAACTCCGGCACCTATACCTTCATGCAGGAGCACGTCCTCGGCAACAAGAACTACTCCACGGACATGAAGGAGATGAACGGCAACGCCCAGATCATCGAGGGCATCATCCAGGACGAGGGCGGCATCGGCTACGTCGGCGTCGGCTACCTCTTCGACAAGGACGGCAACGTCCGCAAGGGGATCAAGGTCCTCAATATCTCCAACGGCGGCGGCGCCTTCTCGCCCCTCGACAAGGCCGCCGTCGACTCCGGCGACTATCCCGTCTCCCGGCCCCTCTACCAGGCCACCAACGGAAAGCCCAACGCCGCCGCGGCCGCGTTCCTCCAGTTCGAGATGAGCGACGAGGGCCAGAAGATCGTCGAGCGGGAAGGGTTCTTCCCCATCAGCGCCGCCCACAAGGCCGCCAACGAGAAGAACCTCCGCTGAGGTGAAGAAGGCTCGGATCGGGCGATGCGCAAGAAGAAGTGGACCAACGCCAAGGAAGCCGCGATCAGGGCCTTCTTCTTCACCTGCGGCGTCATCGCCATCCTCGTCCTGATCGGGATCTTCCTGACCCTATTCACGACCGCCTTCCCCGCCTTCAAGGAGATCCACATCGGCAAGTTCCTCGCCGGCAAGGTCTGGGACCCGACCTCCCCCGAGGAGGTCAAGTACGGCATCCTGTCCATGATCGTCAGCAGCCTGCTGGTGACCTTCGGCGCCCTCGTCCTCGCCGTCCCGATCGGCATCGGCGTCGCCGCCTACCTTTCGGACGTCGCGCATTGGCGCGTCCGGGAGATCGTCAAGCCCATCGTCGAGATCCTGGCCGGCATCCCCTCGGTCGTCGTCGGCTTCCTGGGGATCGTGCTGTTCGCCCCGGCGATCGCCAAGCTGTTCCATATCGGCCACGGGCTGACGGCCCTCAACGGCAGCGTCCTGTCTGGCCATCATGGCCCTGCCGACGATCATCAGCATCTCCGAGGATTCGCTCAACGCCGTGCCGCGGGCCTACAGCGAGGCGTCGCTGGCCCTCGGGGCCTCGCGCTGGCAGACCCTCGTCCGGGTCAAGCTGCCGGCCGGCCTCTCGGGCATCATCGCCGCCGTCATGCTCGGCATGGGCCGGGCCATCGGCGAGACCATGACGGTCCTCATGGCCACAGGGAACGCCCGCACTTTCCCCAACTTCCCTTCGGGACTCCTCAAGTCCGTCCGGACCATGACCGCCAACATCGCCATCGAGCTCGGCGAGGTGCCCTTCTTCACCACCCATTACTACGCCCTGTTCGCCATCGGACTCGTCCTCTTCGTCATGACCTTCATCGTCAACCTCGTCGCCGACGTCGTTCTCCGGAAATACCAGGAACGCGAGCAATGAAGCGAGCGACCCAGAAGAAGATCGTCCAGTTCGCCGGCTTTCTATCCCTCCGGCTGGCCATGGTCCTCGTCCTGGCCATCCTGGCCCTTTTCCTCTACGACATCGTCAAGAAGGGGGAGGGGTCATCAGCTGGGAGTTCCTCTCGACGGCCCCCCGCCGGGGCATGACCGAGGGCGGCATCTTCCCGGCCATCGTCGGCACGTTCTTCGTCACCATCATCACGGCCGTCCTGGCCATCCCGCTGGGCATGGCCGCCGCGATCTACCTCAACGAGTACGCCCGCCAGAACGTCCTGACCCGGCTCATCCGGCTGTCCATCCGCAACCTCTCGGGCGTTCCCTCCATCGTCTACGGGCTCTTCGGGGTCATCCTCTTCGTCAACACGCTCCATTTCGGGACGTCGATCCTCTCGGCGGGGCTGACCCTAGGCCTGATGACGCTCCCCTGGACCATCACGGCCAGCGAGGAGGCGCTCAAGGCCATCCCCAACTCCTACCGCGAGGGCGCGCTGGCGCTCGGGGCGACCAAATGGCAGATGATCCGGACCAACGTCCTGCCCTACGCGGTGCCCGGGATGCTAACGGGAACGGTCCTCGGGCTGGCCCGCGCCGCGGGAGAGACGGCCCCCATCATGTTCACGGGCGCCGCGTTCTTCCTGCCGTACCTGCCGAAATCGCCGGGCGACCAGTTCATGGCCCTGCCCTACCACCTCTACATCATGTCCACCCAGCACCACGCCATCCTCCAGGTCCGGCCCATCGCCTACGGAACGGCGCTGGTCCTGATCGCCCTCGTCCTGGGGCTGAACATGACGGCCGTCATCCTCCGCTACCGGCTGAGAAGGAAATACCGATGAGAAGCGAAGACCCGAAGATCAAGCTCCAGGCCAAGAACCTCGATTTTTACTATGGCCCGAACAGGGCCCTCAAGAACGTCACGATCGACTGCCACGCGAACAAGGTCACGGCCCTGATCGGACCGTCCGGGTGCGGCAAGTCGACGTTCATCCGGACCCTCAACCGCATGAACGACCTCATCCCCGGGACCCGCGTCGAGGGCCGGATCCTGCTCGACGGCAAGGACATCAACGACCCCGACATCGACGTCGTGGAGCTGCGCCGCCGCGTCGGCATGGTCTTCCAGAAGCCGAATCCCTTCCCCAAGTCCATCTTCGATAACATCGCCTACGGCCTCAGGATCAACGGGATGAAGGACAAGCGGAAGCTCGAGGAGATCACCGAGCGGAGCCTGCGGGACGCGGCCCTCTGGGACGAGGTCAAGGACCGGCTCGACGAGAACGCCTTCTCCCTGTCCGGCGGGCAGCAACAGCGGCTCTGCATCGCCCGCTCCCTGGCCGTCGAGCCCGAGGTCGTCCTCTTCGACGAGCCCTGCTCGGCCATCGATCCCATCGCCACGGCCAAGGTCGAGGACTTGATTGAGACCCTCCAGAAGAGCTACACTGTCGTCATCGTGACCCACAATATGCAGCAGGCTGCCCGAGTCTCCGACTATACCGCCTTCATGATGCTCGGCGAGCTCGTCGAGTTCGACGTGACCGAAAAGATCTTCACCAACCCGGTCAACAAGCTCACCGAGGACTACATCACGGGACGGTTCGGGTGACCGGGGCCCGGCCGGAGGAGGAGCCATGTCCAAGATAGAACGCCCGTTCGACGACGAGCTGAAAGCGCTCAAGGAGAAGCTCCTGGAAATGGCCTCGCGGGCCGAGGAGCAGATCGCCCTGGCCATCCGCGGCCTCAAGGAACGGGACGAGAAGCTGGCCTGCCAGGTCCTCGAGCGAGAGGAGGCCATCAACCTTCTCGACATCGAGATCGACGAGATGGCCATGCGCCTCCTGGCCCTCCGCCAGCCCATGGCCACGGACCTGAGATTCATCACCTCGGCTATGAGTATCGGGAGCGACCTCGAGCGGATCGGCGACCTGGCCGTCAACATCGCCGAGCGGACGATGGACCTGCTCAAGGCCCCCCAGCTCAAGCCGCTCATCGATATCCCCATGATGGCCCAGCTGGCTCAAGAAATGGTCCGCGACGCCCTCAACGCCTTCATCAACGGCGATGACAGGCTGGCCAAGGACGTCTGCGAAAGGGACGACCGCGTGGACAAGCTCAACGACCAGGTCTTCCGGGAGCTGCTGACCTACATGATGCAGGACTCGGGGACGATCTCCCGGGCCGTCGACCTCATCCTCGTCGGCCGGCACCTCGAGCGCATCGCCGACCACGCCACGAACATCGGCGAGGATGTCATCTACATGGTTCGGGGCAAGACCATCAAGCACCACGTCGAAGAGGGCCGGGAATCCCGGCTGAAGAGCTGCGCCGGCGGGGAATAGGGGCCGCGCCGGTCAGCTCAGCTTCCGGATCCTGACCTCGATGTCCTTGTCGGCCTTGAGGAGCTCGACCAGCCGGGAGGTGTCCGTATCGCCGTAGTGATAGGGATAGAGCACCTTCGGCCGGAAGGCCCGGGCTGCGTCGGCGACCTGCTCGGGGGTCATGGTGTAGGGCAGGTTCATCGGCAGAAAGGCCACGTCGATGGCCTCGAGCGCCTTCATCTCCGGCGTGTTCTCCGTGTCCCCCGCGATGTAGACGCGCTTGCCGCCGAAGGTGATGATGTAGCCGTTACCGACGCCCTTGGGGTGGAAAGGATCCCCGTCCGGCCTCTTGTGGAGGATGTTGTAGGCCGGGACGGCCTCGATGGCGAGGCCGAGGATGGTCCGGGACTCGCCGTTGGCCAGTAGGACGGCCCCGGCGAGCTGCGCCGCGCAGACCTTGGCCGCGACGACCGTCGTCCCGGGCGTGATGACGGCCCGGCAGGCCTCGGGATCGAGGTGATCGTAATGATCATGGGTGATGAGGGCGAGGTCGGCCTTGGGCAGAGAGCCATAGTCGGCCACTTCGCCGTAGGGGTCGATATGGATCGTCTTGCCGCCGAAGGCCATCATCAGGGAGCCGTGCCCGAGGAACGTGATCTCGAGATCGCCTTGCGACGTCCGGATGACGTCTTTCCCATGCTTGGCCCGGGCGCCGGCAACAGCGGCCAGGCCGGCGCCGAGACAACAAGCCACGAGGATAAACTTGACCATGAGGACCTCCTTCATGGGATCCACGCTCATTATAGACCCGCGGCGGCCCCGGCGCAACGACGGGGCCCGCGAGCGCGAGGGACAGGAGATGGGTAGGAGGGCGGTCGGGGGAATGTTGACGACTTCGATGCCAAGACGAGTTGTTTCGGCTATAATACGGAATCATGACCGGAGCGAGGTGAGGCCGTGGCACCCGTGATCGCCGCCCTCGACGACGAGGCCGACATCCTGGAACTCCTCAGGGTCAGCCTTCAGAAGGCCGGCTACCGGTTCGAGGGTTTCCAGGAAGCGGACGACCTCTTCCGCTTTTTGGAAAGGCAAGCGCCCAGCCTGATCCTCCTCGACCTGATGCTCCCGGACACCGACGGGCTCGAGGTCTGCCGTCGGATCCGGAGATCCGAGCGTTTGGCCGCGATCCCGGTCATCATGTTGACGGCCCGCGGAGACGAAGCCGACAAGGTCGTCGGCCTCGAGCTCGGGGCCGACGACTACGTCACCAAGCCCTTCTCCGTCAAGGAGCTCGTCGCCCGCATCCACGCCGTCCTCCGCCGGCCCGGAGGAGTCGAGACCGGCCCGAGGATCGTCGCGGGGCAACTCCTCATCGACCCCGAGAAGTTCGAGGTCACAGCGGGAGGGGAGAGGATCGAGCTGACGGCGACGGAGTTCAAGATCCTCCAGCTCCTGGCCTCCCGGATGGGCCGGGTCTTCAACCGGGACCAGATCCTCGACCACCTCTGGGGCAACGAGAAGGCCGTCATCGACCGGACGGTCGACGTCCACATCCGCAACCTCCGCGAGAAGCTGGGCGAGGCCGCCTGTCTCATCAAGAACATCCGCGGCGTGGGGTACAAGCTCGAAGTATGAAAAAGACGCTGTTCCTGAGGGTTTTCCTGGGCTACGCGGCGGTCATCGTCCTGCTGGCCGCCGCGGTGACGCTGTTCGCTCCGCCGGCCATGCGGAAGCACCATGTCGAGGAAAGGGCCATGAGCCTCGAGCGCATGGCCCTCCTCCTGGAGAGCCAGGTCGTCCCTTCTCTCAAGGGAGGCGCTGAGGGCGATCTGGCCCGGCTCGTCGCTTCGTACGGCCGCCAGACGGGCACGCGGATCACGGTCATCGATCCCTCCGGGGTGGTCCTGGCCGATTCGGAAAGGGAGGCCCGAGACATGGAGAACCATCTCTATCGTCCCGAGATCCAGGCCTCGCTTCGGGGCGCGAAGCAGATGTCGATCCGGTACAGCTCGACGCTGAAGACCGACATGATGTATGTCAGCCTCCCCGTCGTCGTCGGGGGCCGCGTCGTCGGCGCCCTGCGCCTGAGCTACTTCATGAAGGACTTCGAGGCCCTCATGGCCTCGCTCCGCGGCGATCTCCTTAAGATCGTCGGCACCGTGACGCTCGTGGCCCTTGTCCTGGCCTTCTTCCTGGCCCGCTCGGTCACGGGGCCCATCCGCGAGGTCATCGACGCCTCGAAGCGGGTCGCCTCGGGCGATTTCGACGTCGCCGTCTCGACGCGGTGGAGCGGGGAGTTCCGGGATTTTGGCCGCGGCTTCAACGCCATGACCGGGCGTCTCAAGGAGATGTTCAGGGAGATCACGGTCCAGAGCGAGGAGATCCGCAGCATCCTGGGCTCGATCCGGGAGGGCCTTTGCGTCCTCGACAAGGACTTGCGGATCGTCCTGACCAACGATAGCTTCCGCCGCCTGGCCGGGAACGACGCGCTCGAGGGGCGGCATTTCTGGGAGGTCGTGCGCAGCTCGTCCGCCGGAGAGATCGTCCGCAAGGCCCTGGAAAGCGGCGCCGACGCCTCGGGAGAAGCCGCCATCGGCGACCGGGCCTTCTTCTGTAGCGTCTCCCGCCTCGCTACGGCCGACCGCCTGGTCGTCACCCTCCACGACGTCACGGCCTTCCAGGCCCTGGAAAAGACGAAGCGAGATTTCGTCGTCAACGTCTCCCACGAGCTCAAGACGCCGCTGACGGCCATCAAGGGCTTCGTCGAGACGATGGAGCCCCGGGCCGAGGGGGAGGACCGGGCCTATCTCGAGATCATCCGCAGGAACGCGGACCGGCTGATCGCCATCGTCGAGGACCTGCTCGTCCTGTCCCAACTTGAGACGCCGGGGCTGAGGCCAGAGAAGGAGCCCGTCGACGTCGCCGTCATCGCGGGGAGCATCCTTAAGCTATTCGCTCGCCAAGCCGAGGAGAAGGGGCTCAGTCTCCGGCTGGAAACGGGGCCAGGGCTGCCCGCGGTCCCGGCCGATCCCGTCCAGATCGAAGGGCTCCTGCTCAACCTCGTCGACAACGCCATGAAGTACACCGAGAGAGGCTCCGTGAGGGTGAGGTTGTCCGCGGTGGAGGGGTGCTTCCTCGTCGAGGTGGCCGACACGGGCATCGGGATCGACGCCGACCACCAGCCCCATGTCTTCGAGCGCTTCTATGTCGCCGACAAGTCCCGGTCCAAGAAGCTCGGCGGGACGGGCCTCGGATTGGCCATCGTCAAGCACATCGCCCTGGCCCACGGCGGGACGGTCTCCCTGAAGAGCCGGATCGGTGAGGGGACGACCTTCTCCGTGAGCCTGCCTCTGAACTAGGGACGTCGCGGGCGAGGACTGATCGCCGATTCGGGACGTCAGCGGGCTTTCCGCCGCAGGCTGGCGATCTCCCCGACGGCCTTGACGGCCGCGGCGATGTGCGCCTCGGTGTTGAACGGCCCGATGCCTAAGCGCACCGCGCCGTGGATCTTGTCCGTGCCGATCTGCTCGTGGACGAGGGGCGCGCAGTGGAGCCCGGTCCGGCAGGCGATCCCGAAATCGACGTCGAGCATGGTCCCGACGTCGGCCGCGTCCATCCCCTCGACATTGAACGACAGGACGGCGATGTGGTCCTCCAGGCTGTCGAGGCAGTAGAGCTTGACCTTCGGGATGGCCTTCAGGCCGTCGCGGAGCAGCGTCGCGAGCCGCATCTCTTCGTGGTGGATGTTCGCCAAGCCCTTTTTCAGGAGCCAGGTCAGCCCGGCCTTGAGCCCGGCGATGCCCATGACGTTGGGCGTTCCGTACTCGAGCCGGTAGGGGTATTCGTCGAGGTGGGCCCGGACGGCCGAGCGCACGCCCGTGCCGCCGGCCCGGGTGTGACGGATCTCGACCCCTTCGCGGACATAAAGCCCGCCGATCCCGGTCGGGCCGAGCAGGGACTTGTGTCCGGTGAAGGCGACGACGTCGAGGAACTGGGCCTCCATATCGACCGGGACCTTGCCCGCCGACTGGGAGGCGTCGATGGCGAAGGGGATGCCCGCCTCGCGGCAGAGCTTGCCGATCGCGGCCACGGGTTGGACGGTGCCGATGACGTTGGAGGCGTGGTTGACCACGACCAGCCGGGTATTGGGCCTGAATTTCTTGCGGATCTCCCCCGGGTCGACGAAACCGGTCCCGTCGAAGGGCACGAAGTCGACCTCGACGCCGTCGCGCCGCAGGTGGTAGAGCGGCCGAAGCACAGAGTTGTGCTCGATCGTCGTCGAGACGGCGTGGTCGCCGGGACGGAGCATCCCCATGATGATGAGGTTCAGCGCGTCGGTGGAGTTGTAGCCGAAGCAAAGCCGGTTCGGGTCCGTGCCGTTGAAGAACTCGGTCAGCATCTTGCGGGTCTCTTCGACGACCAGCCCCGTCTCCATGCAGAGGTCGTAGCCCGACCGGCCGGGATTCACCCCGAAGTTCCGGAAGAAGTAATCCATGTACGTGTACACTTCTTCGGGCTTGGGGAACGAGGTGGCGCCGTTGTCGAGAAAGATCAGCTTGCTCATCGGGCTCTCCGACAGGATCTTCCCGAGTTTCCGCCTCGGGAGGACGTATACTAAACGATGCCCGGTCGAATTGCAACCCGGGGTCGGGAACGCTTATGATAGAGAGCGCGGGAGCGACGCATGACCTTCTATCTCAGCCTCGGCAGCAACATGGGCGCGAGGGCGCGCCATCTCGCGCGGGCGCGCCGGCTCCTCGGGGAGCGGGGGGCGGAGGTCGTCGCCGCCTCATCGGTCTATGAGACCGAGCCGGTCGACCGGATCGACCAGCCCTGGTTCCTCAACCAGGCCGTCGCCGTCCGCTCCGGGCTCGGCCCGGCCGACCTCCTGCGTCTGGCCAAATCCATCGAGACGGACATGAGGCGCGTCCCGGCGGGGGACAAGGGACCGAGGACGATCGACATCGACATCCTCGTCGCCGGAGACCTCGTCGTCGATGCCCCGGACCTCACCCTCCCGCATCCGCGCCTCCACCTCAGGAACTTCGTCCTCGTCCCCCTGGCGGAGATCGCTCCCGGCCTCGTCCACCCCGTCCTCGGGCGGACCGTCCGGGAGCTGGCCGCGGCCTCGGTCGACCGGGCCCGGGTGGTGAGGGCCGATCGGCCCCGTCCGGCCCGCGGCGGGGACGCGAAGCGAGGAAGAAAATAGCCCGGCCGGCAGTCTAATCCCCTGAGGAGAGTCTTATGTTCCGCAAGACCGTCCCCTTGACCCTCGCTCTCGTCGCACTGGCCGTCGGGGCGGGCGCGGCTGAGATCAGAGGCACCGTCGTCAGCGGGGCCCAGAATCCTGTTGTCGGCGCGATCGTCCTCCACCGGGCTTCGGGCGCCAAGGCCGAGACCGACGCCTCCGGCGCTTTCGTCCTCGACCTGCCCGAGGGCGAGCGCTTCACCGTCGAGGTCGTCCATCCCGACTTCTACGAGCGGGAGTTCCTGCTCGGGCCCCGCGAGCTCGCCCGGAAGATCGTCCTCGTCCTCGCTCCCCTCATCAAACAGACCGAAGAGGTCGTCGTCACGGCCCTGCGCTATCCCGAGGCGTCGATGAACGTCCCGGCGGCGAGCGCCGTCCTCTCGGGCGAGAGCTTGTCGGAAAAAATGTCTCCCAACGTCAACGAGGCCCTCCAGGAGGTGTCCGGGGTCGCCTCGATCGGCGCGGGCGGATTCTCCCTCGTCCCGACCATCCGCGGCCTGGCCCGCCGGAGGGTCCTCTACCTCGTCGACGGCGCCCGCCTCGAGAGCGACCGGCGCACCGGCCCGAACGCCTCCTTTGTCGATCCCGAGGACGTCGACAGGATCGAGGTCCTGAGGAGTCCCTCGGCGGTCTTCTACGGTTCGGACGCGATCGGCGGGGTCATCCACATCATGACCAG
Organism: Candidatus Aminicenantota bacterium; assembly: GCA_963719985.1. Taxonomy (GTDB): domain Bacteria; phylum Acidobacteriota; class Aminicenantia; order Aminicenantales; family Saccharicenantaceae; genus RBG-16-66-30. The sequence goes on from CAVRDU010000002.1 coordinate 19,558, forward strand.
GGGGCCCCGTTTCGACGGGGGCCTCCACGGCCGTCTCCGCACGAGCTACGCCACGGCCAACGGCGAGATGGGCGTCGGGCTCGCGCTCGAGGGTTCGTCCCGGACCTGGGGATTCTCCCTTTCCTTCAACTCCGACGACGCCCGGGAGTACAGGGCTCCCGGCGGCTCGATGGTCCTCCAGTCCCAGTACACCCAGAGGAGCCTTCTCGCCAAGGTCTCCCATAGGACCGGGCGCCGGGAGATAGACCTCAGTTTCCTCGGCGGCCGGGGGACGGACATCGGCAAGCCGAACAACACGGCGGCGACCAAGCCGACCTGGTACCCGCGGGAGGACCAGAACCTCTTGCAGCTCCATTGGAGAGAGAAGGGCGTCGGCGCGGAGGGGGAGCTCTTGTTCCACGCCTTCGTCAATCCCAATTTCCTCGAGACGCGGACCGCGACCTATGAAGGCTACCTGGCCAAGGAGTCCTTCGCCCGTACGGAGAGCTCGGAATTCGGGACCCAGCTCGCCTATCAGAGAAAGCTCGGTCCCGGCTTCCGCCTGGAGGGCGGGATCGACTATTTCGGGCGGGCCGGGGCCGACGCGTTCAACCGCTACACCACCTACGACGAGTTCGGCGGGCTGACCGGGGTCGTGGACGAGTATCCCCACCTCGACGGCAGCCGTGGGGACCTCGGCTTCTTCCTGTCCGCGGATTACGCGGGGATCGAGAGACTCGACATCCTGGGCGGCTTCCGCTACGACGTCCTCCGGATGCAGGCCCTGCCCCTCGGGGCGGCGAGCCCGGTCGTGACCAAGGACGGCCAGGCGACGGGCTTCGCGGGCGTCTCCTACAAGCTGGCCGGGAACGTGACGGCCTTCGTCAACTTCTCCCGTGCCTACCGCCTGGCCAGCCTCAACGAGAAGTACTACACCGGCATCAGCGGCCGCGGCTTCATCATCGGCAACCCGGACCTCCTCCCCGAGGAGAGCCTGAACTTCGACGCGGGCTTGCGGCTGCTCGGCAAGCGCCACTTCTTCGGCCTCTACGCCTTCCGCTACCGGATCAACGACATGATCGAGCGCTACCGGCCGGACCCGACGACCTACACCTATGGCAACATCGAGCAGGGGCGGCTCGAGGGGTTCGAGTTCGAGGCCGAGGCCTTCCTGGCCGACGGCTGGAAGGTCTTCGGCAACTTCGCGACGATCCGCGGCAAGAGCCTGGCTACGGGGGACCCCTTGAACGACGTCCCGCCGGTCCGGATCTACGGCGGAACGCGGTACTGGGCGGGCCGGTTCTCGGCCGAGGTCAACGCGACCTTCTGCCTGGCCAAGACGGATCCCGGGCCGGCGGAGATCGCCGTGGCCTCCTCGGAGCTCGTCAACCTCAAAGCGACCTATCTCTGGAGGGGCCTGAGCTTCCACCTCATGCTCGCGAACGCGTTCAACACGGCCTACATCTCGCGGGCCGACGCCGAGGCCATGGTCGAGCCGGGGCGCAACCTGCGCCTTGGGATCGGCTACGCCTTCTAACCTGACCTATTCATAAAAATGCCGATGTGTGACCTAACTCCTGCGATATCTGCAGGCTCTCCAGCCTACTGCTTATTCATTGGGTTTCCGGAAGTTCCTCCAGAAAGAACGGCATTTTAACCCTCCGGGCGAGCCGATCCGGCCGCATCTGCTGTGTTGCGAAGGGTTCGCAGTACCAGGAGTACAGCTTCACCCTCCGCGCCTTGCATCTGCTGCCGCCTCGACTCGTGAATAGATCAGGCTAAAACGCGTCGACGAAGTGCTCCAGGCGGCAGTCGTCCGGGGCGCGGTAGAGGATGGAGACGACGTCGAAGCGGCAACCGACGCCCGGGGCGGGGTGGGTGACGAGATAGCCCTGGGCGATCCGGCGGATCTGTCTCTGCTTTCCCGGGGTCACCGACTCCTCGGGACGGCCGTGGGACTCGTCGGCCCGGGTCTTGACCTCGACGAAAACGAGGGTGTCGCCGTCCCTGGCGACGATGTCTATCTCGCCGCGGAACAGCCGGAAGCCGCGGGCGACGATTTCATATCCCTTGCGCGCCAGGTGCTCGCAAGCGACGTCTTCTCCGGCGCGGCCGAGGGCCCTCGTGGATCTCCTCTCTCCGGTCACGTCCGCGCCTCGGCTCCGTGAGGGTTCACGGCCCGGCCGGCCCGGCCTTCTTCCAGCGGACGCCGTCCTTGGTGTCCTCGAGGAGGATGCCGGCGTCGAGGAGCTCCCTCCGGATCTCGTCGGCGAGCTCGAAGTTCCTCTCGGCCCGGGCCCTCTGGCGGGCCCCGATCTTCTCCTGGATCATCTTCTCGATGTCGCTAACGCTTCCGCCGACCCGGGCCCCGCCGGCGAGGCAGGCGAGGACACTCTCGTCGATCTCGTTGACGAAGTCGACGGCCCGGCGGGCGTCCTCCCGTCCCACCGTCCCCCGGGCGACGAGACCGTTGACGGTCCTGACGAGCTCGAACAGAGCCGCGAGGGATCCGGAGATGTTCAGGTCGTCCTCGAGACCTGCCACGAATCCGGCCCGGGCCGTCTCGATCGCCCGGGCCACGGCTGGGTCCGGCGGAAGGCTCCGCTCGATGTGGCCGAGCTCGAAAAGGAAATTGCGGACCCGGTTGCGGCTCGTCCGGGCCTGCTGGAGGGCCTCCTCCGTGAAATTGAGCGTCTTGCGGTAGTGGGTGGAGAGCAGGAGGAAGCGGACCTCGCCGGGGTCGTAGCCTTTGGCCAGGACGTCCGCGAGCCTGTAGACGTTGCCCTTGGACTTGGACATCTTTTCGCCGTCGACGACGAGGTGGTGACAGTGGAGCCAGAAGTTGACGAACTTGACGCCGTTCACCGCCTCCGACTGGGCGATCTCGTTCTCATGATGTGGGAAGATGTTGTCGACGCCGCCGCAATGAATGTCGAAATGGGGGCCGAAGTAGTTGGAGCTCATGGCCGAGCACTCGATATGCCAGCCCGGACGGCCCGTCCCGATCTCGGTCGCCCAGGACGGCTCGCCCTCCTTGGGCGCCTTCCAAAGGGCGAAGTCGTGGACGCTCTCCTTCTCGTACTCGTCGGCGTCGCCGCGACTGCCCGGCCGGCGGTCCTCGAGATCGATCCGGGACAGGCGGCCGTAGGCGGCGAACTTGTCGATGGCGAAGTAGACCGAGCCGTCCTTGCGGTAGGCGTAGCCTTTGTCCAGGAGGGCCTTGATGAGGGCGGCCATCTCGGGGATGAACGCGGTCGCCCGGGGGTAGTGGTCGGCCGGGAGGATGTTCAATATATCCCGTTCGGCGAAGAACGCCTCGATATACGGCTTCGTGTACTCCTCGAGGCCGGTCCCTTGGGCGTTGGCGCCCTTGATCGTCTTGTCGTCGACGTCGGTGATGTTCATGACATGGCTGACGGCGAATCCCCGATAGATCAGGAAGCGCTTGAGCAGGTCCTCGAACATGTAGGCCCGCCAGTTGCCGATGTGGGGGAAGTCGTAGACGGTCGGCCCGCACGTGTAGAGCTTGACCTTGCCCGGCTCGATCGGGACGAAGTCCTCGACCAGGCCGCCGAGGGTGTTGTGGAACCGGACCATCGTCCGCTTATGTTATCCGTTCGCGCCCGGGCCGTCAATCCTCATGAATTTGAACGGGGCCGCCGATTGTGGCATAATCGGTCCTAATCCATCCATCCTTTTTAAAAGGCATTCATCATGAATCTCAAGATCGGCATCCGCAGAGAGGACATCAACCGCTGGGAACGGCGGGTCCCGCTCATCCCGTCACACGCCCGCGAGCTCGCGGGGGCGCACGGCCTGGAATTCCTCGTCCAGCCCTCGACGATCCGCGTCTTCACCGACGCGGATTACCGGGCCGCCGGAGTCGCCGTCGAGGAGGGCCTCTCGCCCTGCCCCGTCGTCTTCGCCCTCAAGGAGATCCCCCTCGAGCTCATCGAGAGGGACAAGGTCTACGTCTTCTTCTCCCATACGGCCAAGGGCCAAAGCAAGAACATGCCCATGCTCCGGCGGATGATGGAGCTCGGGTGCACGATCATCGACTACGAGAAGATGGTCGACGACAAAGGCCGGCGCGTCCTCTACTTCGGCAACTACGCCGGCCACGCCGGGATGATCGACACGCTCTGGGCGCTCGGCCGGCGCCTCGACGCGGAGGGCCTGGCCAGCCCGTTCACCGCTCTCGAGCCCACCCACCGCTACGCCAATCTGGTCGAGGCCAAGGAGGCCGTCGGGAAGCTCGCCTGGCGGATCGTCCAGGAGGGCCTGCCCCGGGAGCTGGGGACCGTCGTCGTCGGCTTTTTCGGCTACGGCCATGTCTCCCAGGGCGCCCAGGAGATCTTCGACATCCTGCCCGTGGAAGCGGTCCGTCCGCCCGACGTCCCGGATCTCGTCAAGAGCGGCGGGGGGGGCCCCGGGCGCCTCTACAAAACGGTCTTCCACGAGGAGGACATGGTCCGGCCGATCGACCCGGCCCGGCCCTTCGACCTCCAGGACTACTACGAGAACCCCCAGGCCTACCGGCCGGTGACCGAGGAGGTCCTCCCGTACCTGACGGCCCTGGTCAACGGCATCTACTGGACGCCGAAGTTCCCGAAATACGTCACGAAGCGCTTCCTCAAAGGCCTCTACGGAGGGAAGGAGCGGCCCCGGCTCAAGGTCATCGGCGACATCACCTGCGACATCGACGGATCGATCGAATCCACCGTCCGGTCCACGGACTCCGAGGCGCCGGTCTACATCTACGATCCCGCCGAGGACAGGCCGGTCATGGGCTTCTCGGGCCAGGGCCCGGCCGTCCTGGCGGTTTACAACCTTCCGGCCGAGCTGCCGCTCGAATCCTCGACCTATTTCAGCGGCAAGCTGAAGGACCACCTCCCGGCCATCGCCGCCGCGGATTATCGGGGCCGCCTCGAGGATTGCGGCCTGCCGGACGTCCTGCGCCGGGCCGTCATCCTCTATCGGGGTGCGCTCGCTCCCGACTTCGCCTACCTCTCGAAATACCTCGGCTGACCAACGCCGTTTCGGGGAGAACGCCATGAAGAGCATCCTCATTCTGGGCGCCGGACTCGTCGCCCGGCCCCTGGTGGCCTACCTTCTCGGACTTCCGGACCTCGGGGTCGTGGTCGCCGACGTGGAGCCCGCCCGGGCGGAAAAGCTCGTGTCCGGCCATCCGCGCGGCCGGGCCGTCGCCCTGGACATCTCCGATAGGGCGGCGCTCGCCGCGGCCATAGGCCGGGCCGACCTGGCCGTCAGCATGGTCCCGTACGCGTTCCACCCGCTCGTCGCCGAGCTGGCCATCGAGCGCGGCAAGCCGGTGGTCACCGCGTCCTACGTCAGCCCGGCGATGCGGGAGCTCGACGGCCGGGCCCGGAGCAGGGGAGTCGTCCTGCTGAACGAGCTCGGCCTCGATCCGGGGATCGACCACATGGAGGCCATGCGGATCATCCACGAGGTCCACGAGGCCGGCGGCCGCGTCCTCGGCTTCACCTCCTGGTGCGGCGGGCTTCCGGCCCCCGAGGCCAACACCAATCCCTTCGGCTACAAGTTCTCCTGGAGCCCGCGCGGCGTCCTCCTCGCGTCCAAGAACTCGGCGAGGTTCCTCAAGGACGGACGGATCGTCTCGATCCCCGCCGAGGAGCTCTTCGCTTCGCCCGAGACGATCCCCATCCCCGGCCTCGGGGATTTCGAGGGCTATCCCAACCGGGACTCCGTTCCCTACCGGGAGACCTACGGCATCCCCGAAGCGCTGACCGTGCTTCGGGGGACGCTTCGCTACGCCGGTTGGTGCGAGACCCTGAGGAAGATGGTCGCGCTGGGCCTCCTCGACGAGACCCCCAAGGACCGTTCGGGCGCGACCTTCCGGGGCCTCATGGGCGAGCTCGCGGGGTCCGCTCCGGGCGCGGACGTCCGGGCCTCGGTCGCCGCCCGCCTCGGGCTCGGGCCGGATTCGGCGATCCTCTCCCGGCTGGAATGGCTGGGGCTGTTCGCCGAGGCGGCGCTTCCCGTAGCGAAAGGCTCGGCGTTCGACAATGTGGCCGCCCTCATGGTCGACAAGCTCGCCTACGGGGAAGGGGAAAGGGACATGATCGTCCTCCAGCACGAGTTCCACGTCCGCACGGCGGCCGGCCGGGCCGAGCGGATCGTCTCCACGCTCGTCGATTACGGCGTCCCCGGAGGCGATTCCTCGATGTCGCGGACCGTCGGACTGCCGGTGGCGATCGGGGCCCGGCTCATCCTCGAAGGCAAGATCCGCGCGACAGGCGTCCAGGTCCCGGTCCTCCCCGAGATCTACGTCCCCATCCTGGAAGAGCTCGGGACGCTCGGCGTCCGGTTCGAGGAGAAGCGCCGGGTCCTTTGATCCCTCTCCCGTTGACATCGGGCCTCCCCGGACCTATGTTGAGAGGGAGGAGAGAACGGGACATGACCCTTTGCTCATGAAAAGGTGGCGTGTCCCGGATCTCTTCGGGGGAGAGGTGGCGGTCATGAAACGAAAGCCCTACGTCGCGGGCCAGTTCTACCCGGGCGTCCGCGAGCGGTTGCGCGAGACGATCGAGGGCCTGACCGACGCGGCCGCCGAGCGGAAGAAGGCCGTCGCCGTCGTCTCGCCCCACGCCGGGTACGTCTACTCCGGTCCGGTCGCCGGAGCCCTCTTTTCCACGACGGCCCTCCCACCCGTCTTAGTCGTCCTCGGCCCGGCCCATCGGGAGATCGGCCCCCTGTTCGCCATCCAGGCGGAGGGCAGCTGGCAGACCCCGCTCGGCGAGAGCCCGATCGAGCGGGACCTGGCCGGCCGGCTCCTCGCCGGATGCGCCCTCGTCGAGGCGGACGCCCAAGCCCATCTCTGGGAACATTCGCTCGAGGTCCAGCTGCCGTTCATCCAATATTTCCGGCCGGACGCGGCCATCGTCCCCCTCTGCGTATCGCGCGAGGCCGGCTACGCCGACCTCGAGGCGCTCGGGCGGGCGCTCGCCGGGGCCGTCCGCGCCCACGGCAGGGAGGCGCTCATCGTCGCCAGCACCGACATGAGCCACTACGTCAGCCAGAGGACCGCCGAGAGGAAAGATCGGTTGGCCATCGACAAGGTCCTCGCGCTCGATCCGGCCGGCCTCTTCGAGACCGTCACCGTCGAAAGGATCTCGATGTGCGGTTTCCAGCCGACCGTCGCCGCCCTCGTCGCGGCCATCGGCCTGGGCGCCTCGTCGGCCGAGCTCGTCCGCTACCAGACCTCCGGCGATACGAGCGGCGATTACGCGCAAGTCGTTGGATATGCTGGGATTAGGATATCCTGACACGCGAGGGTCTGACTGACAGTCATTTGACACCCGGTCGCTTTTGGTGCTATAAAACCCCCTGAGAACCGAGATGGTCAAGTCTGCGCTCCGCGACAAGGACAAGAAGGTCCTCCACCTTGTCGTCGAGAACTTCGTCCGCCACGGGCGCGCGGTCAGTTCGGGCGCGATCTTCGAAGGCCAGAGGATCGCGGCCTCGCCGGCGACGCTGCGGAACATCATGGCCAAGCTCGAGGGGATGGGCTTCCTGGCCCAGCCGCACACGTCCGCCGGACGCGTCCCGACCGACAAAGGGCTGCGCCACTATGTCGGCGGGCTCCTGGCCGCGAAGGCCCTGCCCGAGAAGCGGATCCCTATGATCCAAGAGGACTTCCCCCAACGGACGTCCGACTTCGACTCCCTCCTGATCCAGGCCTCCCGGATCCTGGCCGACTCGTCGGACAACCTGGGCTTCGTCATCTCGCCCCACATCTTCCGGCTCCCATTCGAACGCCTCCGCTTCGTCAAGATCTCCGACCGGCGCGTCCTGGCCATCCTGGTGACGCCGTTCCATATGGTCCTGACCGAGACCCTCGAATCGTCGTCCCCTCTGACCCAGGCCGACCTCGACCGGGCATCGCAGTACGTCAGCCAGAACTTCCCCGGCCGGACGATCATGGCCGTCCGCGACGCCCTCCTCCACGACCTTCCCGCGCACCGGAATAAATACGAGGACTCCCTGACGAAGCTCCTCGACCTGCTCAAGGGCTCCCTCGACAAAGGCGCGGGGGACGACCGTATCTTCCTCCAGGGCACGTCCCGCCTCCTCGGCAAGGCCGAGCTCTTCGACATGGCCCGGCTGAGGGCCCTGTTCCGGAGCTTCGAGGAGAAGGCCGCCCTCGTCCGGCTCTTGTCCGATTTCATCAGCCTCGACCGGGTCAAGGTCCTGATCGGGTCGGAGGCCAACTTCCCGGACGTCGAGGACTGCTCGCTCGTCCTCTCGCACTACGGCTACAGCAACCAGGTCCTCGGCACCCTCGGCATCATCGGGCCGAAGCGGATCCCCTACGAGAGGATCATCCCGCTCGTAGACCGCATGGCCAAGCGCGTCAGCATGGCCATCACGGTCACCGGCAGAGAGGTCAGCCTATGACGGACGAAAAAGACAAGCCCGCCGACGAGATCGAGTTCATCCCCGAGCCCGGGCCTGCCGAGCCCAAGCCCCGCCCGGCCGCCGGGACGAAGGATCCGGACGCCAAGGCCGCCGCGGACGGCCCGAAGCCCCTCAAGGAGAAGCTCCGCAAGAGGGAGGCCGAGGCCAAGGCCCTCAAGAAGGAGCTCGACGAGCTCAAGGAGTCCTACCTCCGCAAGCTCGCGGACATGGAGAACCTGCGCAAGCGCCTCGAGCGGGAGAGAAGCGAGTTCCAGCAGTACGCCCTGAGCGGGCTCCTCCTCGAGCTGCTGGGCGTCGCCGACAATTTCGAGCGGGCCCTCCAGAGCGCTCCCTCCGACGCGGACGGCAAGACCTTCCGCGAGGGCGTCGAGCTCATCCTCCGGATGTTCCAGAACCTTCTCGCGAAGAACGGCGTCCGCCCGATCGTCCTCGAAGGGCGGGCCTTCGATCCGAACTTCCACCACGCCATGACCGTGGCGGAATCCGAGGCGGTCGCGGAGCCCGAGGTCGAGGAGGAGCTCCAGAAGGGTTACATGCACCATGACCGTCTGCTCCGGCCGACCCTGGTCAAGGTCCTCGTTCCGAAGAAAGGACAAGAGTGACATGGGACGCGTCATCGGCATCGATCTCGGCACGACCTACTCCTGCGTCGCCGGACTCGAGGGCGGGAGGCCGGTCGTCATCCCCAATCTCGAGGGCCTGCCGACGACCCCCTCGGTCGTCTCTTTCACCGCGGGCGGGGAGCTGCTCGTCGGGACCCTGGCCATGCGCCAGGCCGTCACCAATCCCGCCAACACGTTCTACGCGGTCAAGCGCCTGATCGGCCAGAAGTACGGCTCGTCCCAGGTCCAGGAGGCCCTGAGGCGGCTGCCCTACGGCCTGACCGAGGCGGCCAACGGCGACGTCGCCGTCGTCCTCGGCGAGAAGGCCCTGAGCCCGCCGGAGATCTCCTCGATGGTCCTGGCCTACCTGAAGTCGTGTGCCGAAGCCTTCCTCGGCGAGCCGGTCACCGAGGCGGTCATCACCGTCCCGGCCCACTTCAACGACGCCCAACGGCAGGCGACCAAGGACGCGGCCACGATCGCCGGCCTCTCGGTCCAGCGCGTCATCAACGAGCCGACGGCCGCCGGCCTGGCCTACGGGCTCGACGCCAAGAAGAACGGCCTGGCCGCGGTCTACGACCTCGGCGGCGGGACCTTCGACATCACCATCCTCGAGATCAGCGACGGCGTCTTCAACGTCCTGGCCACCAACGGCGACTCCTACCTCGGGGGCGAGGACTTCGATCACCGCATCCTCGAGTGGCTCGCCGAGAGCTTCCGGGCCGAGACGGGCATCGACCTCGAGGACGACAAGCTCGCCCTGCAGCGGGTCAAGGAAGCCGCGGAGAAGGCCAAGCGCGAGCTGTCGTTCACGGCGGAGACGGAGATCAACCTGCCCTTCATCGCCTCCGACCGCTCGAGCTCCAAGCACATCCGCAAGGGCCTCACGCGTCCGACGTTCGAAGCCATGACCGCCGACCTGGTCGAGCGGACCGTTCCCCGGATCGAGCAGGCCCTCGCCGACGCCAAGCTGACCGTCGACCGGATCGACCACGTCATCCTGGTCGGCGGCCAGACCCGCATGCCGCTGGTCAAGGAGCGGGTGACCAAGTTCTTCGGCCGGAAGCCGGAGGAGAATGTCGACCCCGACCAGATCGTCGCCCTGGGAGCGGCCATCCAGTCGGGCGTCCTCGACGGCCAGGTCCGCGACCTCGTCCTCCTTCTCGACGTGACGCCCTTCGCCCTGGGCATCGAGACCGAGGGAGACGGGTACGAGATCGTCATCGAGCGGAACACGACCGTCCCGACCCGCAAGGTCAAGGCCTTCACGACCGTTGAGCACAACCAGAGGCGGGTCCGCATCCACGTCCTCCAGGGCGAGGGGTTCCTGGCCTCGATGAACAAGTCCTTGGCCGTCTTCGAGCTCGTCGGCATCGAGCCGGCCCCGGCCGGCGTGCCCCAGATCGACGTGATGTTCGAGATCACCGCCGACGGCCTCGCCCAGGTCTCGGCCAAGGACAAGGAGACCGGGCTCGAGCAGCGGATCGAGGTCCGGCCGTCCACGGGACTGACCGGTCCGGAGGTCGAGGAAATGAGAAAGCGGCAGGCCGGCCGGGAGCTGGCCAAGCTGGGCGTGAATGGCTAGAAAGGACTACTACCAGGTCCTCGGCGTGGCCCGGGACGCCCCGTCCGAGGAGGTCAAGCGGGCCTACCGCCAGCTCGCCCTCAAGCACCACCCCGACCGCAACCCGGGGAGCAAGGAGGCCGAGGACAAGTTCAAGGAAGCGGCCGAAGCCTACAGCGTCCTGGCCGACGCCGAGAAGAGGTCGGTCTACGACCGTTTCGGGCACGACGGCCTGCGCGGCGAGGGCTTCCAGGGCTTCTCCGGCTTCGACTCGTCCGTCTTCGAGGATTTCGAGGACATCCTGGGGAACTTCTTCGGCTTCAGCTTCGGCGACCTCTTCGGCGGCCGGGGCCGGGCCCGGGGCGCCCCCCGGCGCAGCCGCGGGCAGGACCTTGCCATCGAGGTCGATCTCGGCCTCGAGGAGGCCGCGACGGGGATCGAGCGGGAGATCAAGCTCAACCGGGCCGAGACCTGCCCGGCCTGCCAGGGATCGAAGCGCAAGCCGGGGACGTTCTCGGAGAGGTGCCCGACCTGCGGAGGGAACGGCCAGGTCCGCTACCAGCAGGGCTTCTTCACCATGGCCAGGACCTGCCCGCGCTGCCAGGGCGCCGGCGAGATCATCGCCTCGCCTTGCGAATCGTGCCGGGGCAAGGGCCGCGTGCGGGAGAAGAGGACCATCAAGGTCCGCATCCCGGCCGGCGTCGCCGACGGATCGCGCCTGAGGCTCGTCGGCGAGGGCGAGACCGGCGACGAAGGCATGCCGGCGGGCGACCTCTATGTCGTCACCCGGGTCCGCCGCCATCCGTACTTCGAGAGGGAAGGCAACGACCTCGCCTGCGAGATCCCGATCACGTTCACCCAGGCCGCCCTCGGCGCCAGGATCGAGATCCCGACGCTCGACGGGACCGAGGTCCTCAAGGTCCCGGCCGGGACCCAGCCGGGCGAGATCATCCGGCTCAAGGGCCACGGGGTCCAGGACGTCTCCGGGCGCCGCAAGGGCGATCTCTTCGTCAAGGTCCTCGTCCGGACGCCGGAGAGCCTGACCAAGGAGCAGAAAGCCCTCCTGGCCAAACTGGCCGAGGTGCGCGGCGAGGACATCGAGTCGGTCGACAAGAGCGTCGTCCACAGGCTGAAGAACATTATCCAGTAGGCCGCAGGAAGCGTGACAGCGAACCAGTTCTACGTCCCCGCGATCCCCAAGGGCGCGGACCGGACCGTCCTCGAAGGCGAGGAGCACCGCCACCTCGCCCTGTCCGCGCGCGTCCGGGCCGGGGAGACCGTCTGGCTCATCGACGCCGCCGGGCGGAGGGCCAGCGCCCGGGTGGAGACGATCGGGGAGGAGCGGACGGAGCTGGCTATCCTGACGACGGAGGAGCCCGATGCGGCGGGGACGCGGGTCGCCCTGGCCCAGGCGCTCGTCGAGGCGAAGACGCTCGAGACCATCATCGAGAAGGCCGCCGAGCTCGGCTGCTCGGACTTCATCCCGGTCATCACCGCCCGGTCCCTGCGGCCGGCCGCGGAGAGGACGGACCGGAAGCTCGAGCGCTGGAAGCGCATCGTCCGCGAGGCCGCCAAGCAGTGCAAGGGCCGCCTCGTCACGGCGGTCCATCCGCCCCGGCCGCTCAGGGATCTCCTGATGGAGCCGCCGGCGGGATCACGGCTCTTCCTCAGCGAGCACGGCGGCCGGCCGTTGCGGGAGATCGTCACCGGGCCCGGCGGCACCGCGGGGAGCCCGCCGGCCTCGGTCGTCCTCCTCGTCGGGCCGAAGGGCGGCTGGACCGGCGCGGAGGAGAGGGCCGTCCGGGGGGCGGGATACGAGGCCGTCTCCCTTGGCCGCCGCGTCCTCAGGGCCGAGACGGCCGCCATCGTCGGGGCGGCCATGATCGTCCATTTCTGGAACGAGTGACATGTTCCTCCAGGGTCAGAAGGTCGGGAAATACGAGGTCATCCGATCCCTCGGCAGCGGCGGCTTCGGCTCCGTCTACCTGGCCAAGGACACCTGGCTCGACATCAAGGTCGCCATCAAGGTCCCCCACAAGCAGTCTGCCGAGCTCTACAAGCTCCTCAAGGAGCCGCGTCTCCAGGCCGCCCTCAGCCATCCGAACATCGTCCGGATGCTGGCCGCCGAGAAGGAGAAGAACGTCTTCTTCATGGTCATGGAGTACATCAAGGGGCCGACCCTGGAGAAGGTCCTGGAGAAGGAGCGGGTCCTGGCGACGGAACAGGCGATCGATTTCGTCAGGCAGATCTCCTACGGCGTCGACCACGCCCACAAGGCCAAGATCATCCACCGCGACCTCCGGCCTTCGAACATCATCGTCTCCGAGGACGGCACGGCCAAGATCACCGACTTCGGGACCTCGGCCTGGCTCAACGCCGTGCCCTACGCTTCGACGCGGATCGGCTCGCCCCCGTACATGGCCCCCGAGCAGTTCATGGGCAAGGCCGGTTACGCCTCCGACCTGTACTCGATCGGCTGCATCTTTTACGAGATGATCATCGGGCGGCCGCCGATCTTCGACCCGGACCCGTTCAAGATCCTGGAGAAGGCCCAGCAGGGCCTGATCACGCCGCCGCGGATCAAGAACAGCCGCGTCCCCCGGGAGATCGACGCCATCGTCATGCGGGCCCTGGCCCCCAAGGTCGAGGACCGCTACCAGAGCGCCTCGGAGATCGTCCGCGACCTCGCCCTCTACAAGGGAAGGGCCCCCAAGACCTCGGAGATCGACGACATCATGCTCCGGATCAGGGCCCGCGAACAGAAGACGACCGCGCTCTGCTGGAACTGCCGCCGGCCGCTCCCGCCGAAGGCGCCGAGCTGCCCCCACTGCGGCGAAAGTGTCTGAATTCCCCCCGAGAGGCGATTGACTTCGCCGCGGAGGATGATATACGATGTGGCCTCGAACAGCCGGGTCTCTGCCGCGCCTGGCCGAGGGGATTTCGTAGAGACGAGAGCGTCAAGGAGCGCCCCATGAGTCCATTCCTCGAGAACGGCATCGTCTGGAAGAACGGCCGGCTCATCCCTTGGAAGGACGCGACGATCCACCTCGCCTCACACGTCGTCCATTACGGGAGCGCCCTCTTCGAAGGCCTGCGGGCCTACGAGACGCCGAAGGGGACGGCCATCTTCCGTCTGGCCGATCACACCCGCCGTCTCTTCAACTCCTGCAAGATCTACCGCATGGACATCCCCTACAGCCCGGACGAGTTCAACGCCGCCGTCGTCGAGTGCGTCCGGGCCAACAAGCTCAAATCTTGCTACATCCGGCCCATCGTCTTCCGGGGCTACGGGACGCTCGGCGTCAACCCGATGCCCAACCCGGTCGACTGCGCCGTCCTCGTCTGGGAGTGGGGCAAGTACCTCGGCCCCGAGGCCATGGAGAACGGCGTCAACGTCTGCGTGTCCTCCTGGTGGCGCATGGCCCCGAACACCTTCCCGGCCCTGGCCAAGGCCGGCGCCAACTACATGAACTCCCAGCTGATCAAGATGGAGGCCCTGCTCGACGGCTACGAGGAGGGCATCGCCCTCAACATCCGCGGCCATATCAGCGAGGGCAGCGGCGAGAACATCTTCCTGATCAAGGACGGCGTCGTCCTGACGCCGCCCCTGTCGTCCTCGGTCCTGCCCGGCATCACGCGCGATTCTGTGATGGCGCTCTTCCGGGACATGGGCGTCAAGGTCGTCGAGGAGACCATCCCGCGGGAGATGCTCTACGTCGCCGACGAAGTGTTCTTCACCGGCTCTGCCGCCGAGGTCACCCCGATCCGCTCGATCGACAAGATCGTCATCGGCGACGGCAAGCGGGGCCCGCTGACCGGGAAGGTCCAGGCGGCTTTCTTCGACGTCATCGGCGGGAAGAGCGAGGACGTCCGGGGCTGGCTGACATTCGTCTGACATCCGACGCGAGGAGGAACGTATGGTCATCGATGAATTCCTGAAGATCGCGATCGAACGGGACGCCTCCGACCTCCACTTCAAGGCCGGCAACAATCCCATGATCCGCGTCCACGGGACGCTGACGCCCCTGACCGGATACCCCCGGCTGACGGCCCCCGACTGCGAGGAGCTCGCGAACCAGATGATGAGCGATTTCCAGCGCAAGAGGCTGGCCGAGGACCTCGACATCGACCTGGCCTACAGCCTGCCCGGCTTCGGCCGCTTCCGCGGCAGCATCTACCACCAGCGCGGCTCCCTGGCCATCGCCCTGCGCATCATCCCCCTCGAGGTCAAGACGATCCGCCAGCTGCTCCTGCCCGAGGTCATGGAGAAGGTCGCCTTCTACCAGCGCGGCCTCGTCCTGGTGACGGGCACGACCGGGAGCGGCAAGACGACCAGCCTGGCGGCCATGATCGACTATATCAACACCTTCCGCCGGGAGAACATCATCACCATCGAGGACCCGATCGAGTACCTCCACAAGGACAAGAAGAGCACCATCAGCCAGCGCGAGGTCGGCATGGACGTGACCAGCTTCGCCCGCGGCCTGCGCGGCTGCCTGCGCGAGGACCCCGACATCATCCTGGTCGGCGAGATGCGCGACCTCGACACGATCGACACGGCCCTGCTCGCCGCCGAGACCGGCCACCTCGTCCTGAGCACCCTGCACACCCTCGACGCCCCCGAGAGCATCAACCGAATCATCTCCGTTTTCGCCCCGCACCACCAGCGGCAGGTCCGGCTCCAGCTCGCGTCGATCCTCAAGGCCATCATCTCCATGCGCCTCATCCCGCGGATGGACGGCCAGGGCCGCGTCCCGGCCGTCGAGGTCATGATCGCCACGCCTTATATCCAGGAGTGCATCGCCGAGAAGGACAAGACCGGGCTCATCCGCGACGCCATCACGTCCGGCGTGTCCCAATACGGCATGCAGACATTCGACCAGTCCATCTACCAGCTCTACCGCGACGGCTACATCTCCTTCGAGCAGGGGATGAAGTACTCCTCGAACCCCGACAACTTCAAGCTCCGCATCATGGGCATCCAGTCGACCCTGGACATCGCCACCGAGGAGATGGAGAAGGGGATGAGCAAGGTCGAACGGGCCGAGGGAGGGCCGGAAGAAGAGCGGAAATGACGGCCCAGGGCGTCCGCGAGACCTTCCTCAAGTACTTCGCCGAGCGGGGGCACCGGATCGTCCGGAGCTCGCCGCTCCTGCCCAAGGACGACCCGACGATCCTCTTCACCAACGCCGGGATGAACCAGTTCAAGAACGTCTTCCTGGGCCTGGAGAAGCGCGGCTACACGCGGGCGGCCTCGGTCCAGAAGTGCATGCGGGTCAGCGGCAAGCACAACGACCTGGAGACCGTCGGCCGGACGGCCAAGCACCACACCTTCTTCGAGATGCTGGGCAACTTCTCCTTCGGCGACTACTTCAAGCAGGAGGCCGTCGCCTTCGCCTGGGAGCTCGTCACCCGGGTCTTCGGCCTGCCGGCGGACCGGCTCTACGCCACGGTCTACGTCGAGGACGACGAGGCCTTCCGGCTCTGGGCCGAGGAGGTCGGCGTGCCGAAGGGACGGATCTTCCGCTTCGGCAAGAAGGACAACTTCTGGGCCATGGGCGACACCGGCCCCTGCGGCCCCTGCTCCGAGATCCACTACGACCTCGGGGCCTCCATCGAGGCGGGGGAGCCCTCCGCCCTGATCGAGAAGGGCAGCGACCGCTTCGTCGAGCTCTGGAACCTCGTCTTCATGCAGTTCGACCAGGACGAGGACGGGCGGCTCATGCCCCCTGCCGTCGCCGTCGATCGACACCGGCATGGGGCTCGAGCGGATGACGGCCGTCCTCCAGGGCAAGACGAGCAACTACGACACGGACCTCTTCCTCCCCCTGATCGAGAGCGCCTGCGAGATGGCCCGGCGGGAGTACCCGGCCGGGGACGAGGGCGACGTCTCGGTCAGGATCATCGCCGACCACGTCCGCGCGGTCGACCTTCCTCATCGGCGACGGCGTCTCGCCGGCCAACGACGGCCGGGGCTACGTCTTGCGGAGGCTCATCCGCCGGGCCTTCCGGCAGGGCAACCTCCTCGGCATCGACCGGCCCTTTCTCTTCGAGCTCGTCGGCCGCGTCGCCGACATCATGAAGGACGCCTATCCCGAGCTCCTGGCCTCGGCCGGGTACATCGCCAAGGTCTGCCAGGCCGAAGAGGAGCGCTTCGCCCACACCCTGGCCTCGGGCCTTCGCTATTTCGACCAGGTCGTCCGGGAGACCCGCGAGCGCGGCGGCGCCGTGCTCCCGGGGGACCAGGTCTTCAAGCTCTACGACACCTTCGGCTTTCCCCTCGACCTCTCCCAGGAGCTGGCGCGGGAGAAGGCCCTGTCCGTGGACGAGACGGCCTTCGCCAAGGAGCTCGAGGAACAGAAGCGGCGGGCCAGGCTCTCCTGGACGGGCGAGGCCAAGAGGAAGGAGAAGCGGGTCTACGACGAGTTCAGGGACCTCCGGGTCCGGTCCCGGGTCCACGAAGCCCCCGAGCTCGCCGAGGTCCGGGTGACCGGGCTGATCAAGGACGGGCGCCCGGCCGAGTCCCTGACCGCGGGCGAATCCGGGGAGGTCATCCTCGAGGAGACGCCCTTCTACGCCGAGGCCGGCGGCCAGGTCGGGGACACGGGCTCGCTCAAGGGGCCGTCGTTCGCCGCGCTCGTCGAGAACGCCTTCTTCGCCACTCCCGAGGTCGTCGCCCACGGCGTCAAGGTCCTCTCCGGAGAGGTCCGCGTCGGCGACCGGGTCGACGCCGCGCCCGACCTGACCCGGCGGCAGGCGGTCTCGAACAACCACACGGCGACCCATCTCCTCCACGCGGCCCTGCGGCAGGTCCTGGGCGACCACGTCAAGCAGGCCGGCTCGCTCGTCTCGCCGTCCCGCCTGCGATTCGACTTCACCCATTTCGCCGCCCTGACCCGCGAGGAGGTCAGGCGCGTCGAGGAGATCGTCAACGCCAAGGTCCGGGCCGACATCCCCCTCGAGACCCGCGTGACCTCGCTCGATGAGGGCATCCGCGAGGGGGCCACGGCCATCTTCGAGGAGAAGTACGGCGAATCCGTCAGGGTCGTCGGCATCGGCGACTTCAGCAAGGAGCTCTGCGGCGGCGTCCACGTCCACGCCACCGGCGAGATCGGGATGTTCAAGATCGTCTCCGAGACGAGCGTCGCCGCGGGCATGCGGCGCGTCGAGGCCGTGACCGGGGACGGGGCCTACCGCTACGTCCAGGAGCTCGAGGACTTCGTCTCCGGGCTCGAGAGGACGCTGGCCGTTTCGCGCAAGGACCTGCCGGCGCGGATCGAGAAGCTCGCCGGGCGCGTCAGCGAGCTCGAGTCGGAGCTCAAGGCCCTGCGCAGGAAGATGCTGGCCGGCTCGGTCGAAGCCGAGTCTTCGGGATCCGGAAGCGCCGCGGTCGTCAAGGGCATTTCCGTCCAGGTCCAGCGCCTCGACGGGCTGACCATGTCCGAGCTCAGGGACGCGGCGGACGCCCTCAAGCAGAAGCTCCGCAGCGGGGTGGTCGTCCTGGGCGCGGTCTCGGACGGGAAGGCCTTCCTGGTCGCCTCGGTGACGAAGGACCTCGCCGGGCGCGTCGGGGCCAACGCCCTCATCAAGGAGCTCGCGCCGGTCATCGGCGGCGGGGGAGGGGGGCGGCCCGACTTCGCCCAGTCGGGGGGCCCCGGAGCGGGGGAGCTCGACAAGGCCCTCGGCCTCGTCCCGGGCCTCGTCGAGCGGCTGGCGGCCTGACCCCCGGATTCACCCCCGGCGGGGATTGCCAAGCGGACCCGTTTCTGTCAACATAAGGCGAACAGGCGATGGATACCGTCAAAAAGGCCCTGGGCGTCGCCGCGCTGCTGGCGCTCACGACCTATCTCGCAGGCGCTTCCGCGGCCGAGTTCCGCAGGATCTACGACCCGATCATCAAGCGCGTCGCCGAGAAGCACCGCATCGACCAGGAGCTCATCCACGTCGTCATCCGGGCCGAATCGAACTACGACGCGTTCGCCATCTCCTCGGCCGGGGCCATGGGCCTGATGCAGCTCATGCCGGCCACGGCCAGGCAGTACGGGGTCCAGAACGTCTTCGACCCGGCCCAGAACATCGAGGGGGGCGTCCGATACCTCAAGGACCTCGTCCGGCTCTACAACGGCCAGACGCGGCTCGTCCTCGCGGCCTACAACGCCGGGCAGGAGGCGGTCCGAAAGTACAAGGGCATCCCGCCCTACCCGGAGACCAAGAACTACATCGCCGTGATCATGAAGTCCTACAAGAAGCCGACGGTGACCTCGAAGAATCCCACCTACCTGGTCATCGACGCGAACGGGAAGAAGGTCCTCGTCAACGATCCCGCCGCCGTCAAGAAATAAAGCCTTCTTCCCGATTTTGAAGAATCCCTCTCTTGGGCTTTGGCTCAGGGTATTGCCTCTAGCTCCCCGGCCCCCCGGGAACCAGTCGTCCGGTTCCCCCCACTGCGTGGGTCCCCCCTCCACGGACGGGGATCTTCGAGGCAAAACCCATCGCCGCCTCGAGAGGGATTCCCGATGAAGTGATACTTCTACCTGAAAACTTGACCTAACGGACAGGCTGAAGGAAGCCTTTGATCAGCAGGTTGCGGGGGATGATCTCGAAGGTCGCGGGCAGCCGGCCGAGCTGCTCGCCGTCGAGCTCGAGCATGACCTCGTCGTCGCCCTCCGGCCAGGCCTCGACGGTGCGGCCGCGGACGACCGTGACCTTGGGGTGGGTGACGTGGGTGCCGTTCATGAGCTTCCAGCCGTGCCGGCAGAATTCGAGGAACCTGAAGCCGCGGACGAGGACGCTGTCGAACAGGCCGTCGTCCAGCCGCGCCCCCGGCGCGATCTTCATGCCCTTGCCGAAGATCCTTCCGTTGGCCACGGCCCCGATCAGGTACTCTCCCTCGGGCAGCTTTTCCCCGTCCACCCGGATCCCGACGCGCTTGTTCCGGTACTGGGCCATCGTCGTGACCAGGCAGCGGACGTAGGACGAGGCCTTCCTTTGGAGGCGGCGCTCGTTGACCCTGCGGACGACCTCGCCGCCGAGGCCGAAGTCGGCGACGTTCAGGAAGTAGCGCTCGTCCTCGCCTCCGGCGTTCGAGCGGAACCGGACCTTTCCGACGTCCATCGAAACGGAGGGGGCTTCCGTGATGACCCTCAGGGCGTCCCTGAGGCCGGCCGGGATGTTCAGGCTCTTGGTCAGGTCGCAGCCCGTGCCCGCCGGGACGAGGCCCAGGGTCGCCAGGGGGTTGATGATCCGCCAATTCTCGAAGAAGCCGTTGGCGATCTCGTTCATCGTCCCGTCGCCGCCGACGCCGATGACGAGCTCGGTGCCGTCCTTGATGGCCGAGCGGGTGATCTCGGTGGCGTGGAGGGGCTTCTCGGTGAACTCGTACTTGAACTCCCGGACGAAGCTTTTCAGGCCCTGGCGGATCTCCTCCCAGCGCTTCCGCGTCCGGCCCCGGTTCGATTCGGGATTGACGATGACCTGTGTCTTAAACCGCATCGGTCGGCCCTCCCCCCGTCCCGGCCGGCTGTGAAGGCGGGCCCGGGAGAACGGGCTTCTTCCCGAAGAGCGAGATCCCGATAATGCCGCCGAGGGCGCCCATAGCGGCGAAGACGGCGGCGGTGAGGAAAAGACCCAGCAGCGTCCAGCCCGGGGACATGAAGCCCGCGCCGCCGTCGAGCCAGCCCTCGAAACCCGAGGGCATCTCGGTGCCGAGGTCGGAGATCCTGTCGAGGAAGCGCCGGGCCATCGCCAGATTGAAGCTCTGGAAGGGGATCTTGATGACCGTGTCGACGACGGCGGCGACGATGCCCGTGAGAGCGCCGACGACGGCGCCGTCGCCCGCCTTGAGGAGGCCCGGGGTCTGCGCGGAGAGGAGCTTGGAGGCCATGGCCGCCCCGCCCACGATCCAGAGGCAGCAGAGGCAGTTGCCGGCCGCGATCAGAGGAAGGCCCGACAGGAGCCCGGCGATGGCCCCGGCGATGAGGGCTGGTCGGAGATACTCCGGCTTGGGCTGTTTCATGGGGCCTCCTCGAGAGCGGGGCTATTCTATGCCGGTCCCCCGTTTTTTTCAAGGCGCCTTTCGACCCGTCTCCGCCGCCTGGTGACAGCGAGGTCGCCCAGCCCGGTCACGAAATAGAACGGCAGGACCGAACCCCAGACGAGGCCGGTGACGAAGCGGACGGCGATCGGGCTCGCCCAGAGGCCGAGAGCGCCGGCCAGGCCGTCGACGGCCAGGGGCAGGACGGACAACAGGAACAGGCGGGCCGGGGGGAGGACGAGTCGCGAGAATCCCCTGATCAGAGGATAGAGGACGAGACCCGCCGCGAAGCCGACATAGACGCCCAAGCAGCGGCCGCAGACGGCCAGGGGATGGCCCTGGAAGACAAAGCACCGTTCGGGGATCTGGTGGCAGACAGGGGAGAAGAGGGCGTAGAGGAGACGGGACGCGCCGGTCCGGCCGCGCGCCGCCAGCCCGGGAGCGAGGAAGATGGCCGCCAGCCAGACGGCCGTCACGGCGACGGTCAGGGCGTAGACCGCGCGGACGGTCTTCCGGTCGGGCGAAGCGGTCACAGGCGCCATTGTACACGATACGGTGGTCGCTGACCTAAGGCATCCTCCGGAATTTGCGATTGACAGGAGCGGAGGTCCTTGGGTACATTAGGCGCAGTTGATCCTCGCTATCCCCGATGAAGAGGAGGACGCAATGACCGGATCCCGGAAAGCATCCCTGGCCCTGATCGGGTCTCTGCTGCTCGCCTCGTCTTGGGCCGCCGCCCAGACCGAGGAGGCCAACGCCGTCCTCGGCAGCGCCGGTTCGGGCGTCATCACGATCGTCAGCTACGGCTCCGACAAGGCCGAGATCCTCAAGGGTTCGGCCCTGGCCCTGGCCGAGGACATCGTCATCACGGCCTACCACGTCGTCTCCCAGGCCTTCGACGTCGAGGGCCTCAATATCAAGGGCAAGAAGGTCAAGATCGACGGCCTTATCGGCGTCGACAAGTCGCTGGACATCGCCCTCATCAAGCTCAAGAGCAAGCTCCAGGCCCTGCCCCTGGGCACTATCGACAGTCTGACCGAAGGATCCCGGATCTTCGCCCTCGGCTCCAACGAGTCGGGAGCGGTGGTCATCGCCGAGGGGACCTTCCGCGGGGCCGTGGACGTCGAGGCCGTGGGCAAGGTCCTCGACGTCTCGATCCCCGTCCCCGAGCAGTTCCGCGGCGGGCCCGTCCTCGACATCAACGGCCAGCTCATCGGCATGCTGATCGTCCTCGAGAGGAACCTCAAGTTCGTCCTCCCGATCGGGGCCCTGGTCGGCGTCCCGCGGACCGGCAAGGTCGCCGAGTTCAAGACCCAGGCCCCGGTGAGCTTCTTCGAGACCGTCGAGGGCAACTATTTCGCCGCGCGCGTGGCCACGGCGCTCAACGAGCCCATGACCGCCCGCGTCCATCTCGAGAGGGCCACCCGGATCGATCCGACCGACCTCACGGCCAACCTCATGTTCGGCGACATCGCCTTCGAACAGAGGGACTACAGCGCTGCGGCATCGGCGTACCGGAAAGCGACCGAGGTCGGTCCGGCGCATCCCGAGGGGTTCTACGGGCTGGGGGCCACCCTGTTGAAACAGACGCAATACAAGGACGCGGCCGCGGCCCTGGACAAGGCGGCCTCCTTGGGGTACACCGGCAAAGTGGTCTACTTCGACCTCGGCACCGCGTACGAGGAGCTCAAGGATTTCGCCAACGCCGCCGTGGCCTACGAGAAGTACATCGGTCTCGGCCCGGCCGAGGTCTGGAACGCGTATCACCGCCTGGGCGTCTGCCGGACCGCCCTCGGCGACTATCCCGCAGCCGTCGCCGCCCTCCTCGAGGCCCAGAAGGCCCAGCCTCGGGATCTGAACATCAAGCTGGCCCTGGCCGAGGCCTACGAGAAGGCCGGCGAGCTCGAGAACGCCGAGGCCGCGTATGTCGCCATGGCCGAGATCAATCCCCCCGAAGCCAAGCGCTATTACCAGCAGATCTATAAGATCTACGACCTGGCCAACCGCCACGACCGGGCCATCGCCCCGGCCAAGAAGGTCATCGAGCTCGAGCCAGGCAACGAGACGAACCACTATTATCTCGGGCTGACGTATTTCAAGGCCGAGCGGTATGAGGAGGCCATCGCCGCCTTCGAACGGGGGATCGCCGTCAGGGCGGATTTCGCCCACGCCTGGTTCCAGATCGGCTCTTCGTACATCAACCTGAAAAAGTACAAGGAGGCCGCGGCGGCCTACGGGAAGTACGCCGAGCTCGTCCCCGACGACGCCTCGGGCTGGCTGAGCATCGGCGTCGCCCACATGCAGGGGAAGAATTTCGAGGCCGCGCTCGATCCCCTGAAGCGGTGCGTCGAGCTCAAGCCGGACAACGCCGTGGCCCAGTTCAACCTGGCCATCGTCTACATCAATCTCAAGGACAACTTCAGCGCCAAGGAGATCTACAACAAGCTCCAGACCCTGGACCCCTCGCTCGCGGAAAGGCTGAAGAAGCACATCCGCTGAGCGGCGTTCCCGCGCGGGCATTGACAGGACCGGCCCGGGGGCCTAGAATGGGTGTCCGGTCCTCCGCCCACGGCTTGGGTCCGGCCCTCCGCCGGGCCTGGTCAATAGACCTGTAAGTTGTTCATCCGATTTAACTCAGCGTCGCGAGAGAAGGGCAGATGGCGGAATTGGCAGACGCGCTAGGCTTAGGACCTAGTTCCTGATGAAGGAGTGCGGGTTCGAGTCCCGCTCTGCCTACTCGACGAAAGAGACCAGACCATGAACGAATCCGGAAGAGAGAGACGGCTCACCGACCTGAGCCCCAGCCGCAAGGAGATCGCCCTCGAGATCCCCGACGCCGAGGTCAAGCGGGAATACGAGAAGATCCTCGGCGAATACGTGGGCAAGGCCAAGCTCGACGGCTTCCGCCGCGGACACGCGCCCCGCGAGCGGGTCCGAGGGCTCTTCGACCACGAGATCAAGCACGACGTCTACGATTCGCTCATTCCCCGCGTCCTCGAGGAGGAGCTGCGGGTCCTCGGGCTCAACCCGGTCAACGTGCCTGTCCTCAAGGACCTCAAGCACGAGGACGGCGGGCCCCTCCGGTGCACGGCCGCTTTCGAGGTCCTCCCGGAGTTCGACCTGCCGGACTACCGCTCCATCCGGGTCAAGGCCAAGACCTCCGAGGTCGCCGAGGCCGAGGTCGACAAGGCCCTCGAGGACATCCGGGTCCGGGCCGCCGAATTCGTTCCGGTCGAGGGCCGGGGGGTCAGGAGCGGAGACTACGCCGTCATCGAGATGCAGGGGAGGGACAAGAAGACCAAGCGGCTCCTCCCCGTCGAGAAGGCCGTCGTCCTGGCCGGCCACGAGGACAACGAGCCGGCCCTCAACGGGAAGCTCGAGGGCATGACGCCGGGGGAGGAGAGGTCCTTCGAGGTCGCCTATCCCAAGGACCATCCCAACCGGCGGGTGGCCGGCAAGGACCTCGCCTACACGCTCAAGGTCCGCGAGCTCAAGGAAAAGAAGCTGCCCGAGCTCGGCGACGAGTTCGCCAAGAGCCTGGGGACGCCCGAGGGCCTGGCGGCCTTCCGCGAGAAGGTCCGCAAGGAGCTCCAGGAGGTCCGGGAGCGCGCCAACCGGAACGAGACGGCCTCCGAGGTCCTGGCCGGGATCGCCGACAAGATCGCCTTGGAACTGCCGGAGTCCGTGGTCGAACAGGAGTCGCTGTCCGTCCTGAGGCGGATGCTGGAGTCCGCCCGGGGCCGGAGGGTTCCCCCCGAGGCCCTGGAAGGCCTCAAGGCGGAGGCCAGGAAGAAAGCGATCGACCACCTCCGCAACCACCTCATCATAGAGAAGATAGCCAAAAAAGAGGGTTTCGGGGTGACCGAAGAGGAGATCCAGGCGGAGGTCCGGGAGCTGGCCTTGGCCAACCGGGTCTCGGAGTCCGCCCTGGGGGATATGTTCCGCCGGGACGGCGAGCGCCGGGAGGAGATGGTCGAGTCTCTCCTGTTCCGCAAGACAGTTGACTTTCTCCTGAAAACGGTTATAATGAGGTGACCTGGGTTTCAATGTCCCACGGCTCCCCATATGAGCGCGTCCGATCGACGATAAACGGCTCAGTTCCCGACCCCTCCTGAGCCGCATGCCTGAACCGGCCGGGGGCCCCGGCGGGCCCGGAGCGTAAACCATGCAGGATTCGAGCGAACACACCGAGGTCCTCAGGAACATCCCCCTCATCCCGCTGAGGGACCTTGTCGTGTTCCCGGCCACCCTCGTCCCGTTCATCGTCGGCCGCTCCTCGTCCGTCCAGGCCCTGGAGAAGGCGGCGGAGAAGGACAAGATGATCTTCCTGGCCGCCCAGATGGACGCCTCGATCGACAATCCCACGCCCAAGGACATCTATTCCGTCGGGGTGACGGCCAAGATCATCCGGACGATCAAGAGCGACGACCGGAACATGAAGGTCATCGTCGAGGGGAAGAGCCGGGCCCGGATCGTCGAGTACCTCAGTACCTACCCCTACTACCAGATCCTGGCCAAGGTCGTCAAAGAGGTCGAGGACCACGTGCCCGAGTCCAAGGAGCTGCTGAAGCGGGTCCTGGCCCTCTTCGAGGACTACCTCAAGCTCAACCAGAACACCAACCTCGATTCGATCATCCCCGCCCTCCGGGAGAACACCCCGGACCGGATCACCGACATCGTCGCCTCCCATGTCTACATGCCCCTCGAGGAGAAGCAGAACCTCCTCGAGACGGTCAACAGCTTCGAGCGCCTCAGGCGGCTGAACTACGTCCTGGAGAACGAGATCCTCAAGATCCACTCGGCCTACCAGAAGGACCCCGGCCGGGCCGCCCGGCGGAGGGCCACGATGAAGGACCAGCCGGGCTCCAAGACCTTCCCGCCCGGGGCGCCCGGCGGCCGCAAGGAGGACCAGACCAACGAGATCGAGGAGCTGCGCCAGAAGGTGGCCAAGGCCAAGATGGCGCCGGACGCCGAGGAGAAGTCCTACAAGGAGATCGAGCGGCTCGAGGCCATGCCGCCGATGTCGGCCGAGGCCACGGTCAGCCGGAACTACCTAGACTGGCTCATCTCCCTGCCTTGGGTCAAGAAATCCCGTGAGAAACGGGACCTCAAGGAAGCCGAGAGGATCCTCAACGAAGACCACCACGGCCTCGAGAAGGTCAAGGAGCGCATCCTCGAGTACCTGTCCATCCGCCAGCTGGTCAAGAACCCCCGCGGCGTCATCCTTGGCCTCATCGGCCCCCCCGGCGTCGGCAAGAGCTCGCTCGGCAAGTCCATCGCCAGGGCGACGGGCCGCAAGTTCGTCCGCCTCTCGCTCGGCGGCGTCCGCGACGAGGCCGAGATCCGGGGCCACCGGCGGACCTACATCGGGGCCTATCCGGGCCGCATCATCCAGATGATCAAGCGCGGCGGGACGAAGAACCCCGTCTTCCTCCTCGACGAGGTCGACAAGATGAGCATGGACTTCCGGGGCGACCCGGCCTCGGCCCTCATGGAGGTCCTCGACCCCGAACAGAACAGCACCTTCCTCGACCACTACATCGACACCGACTTCGACCTGTCCCAGGTCATGTTCATCGTCACGGCCAACATGATCGATCCCATCCCCAAGCCGCTGGTCGACCGGATGGAGATCATCCGCATCCCCGGCTACACCGAGGACGAGAAGCTCGAGATCGCCCGGCGCTTCCTCCTGCCGAAGCAGAGGGAGGCCCACGGCCTGACCGAGGAGAACATCAAGATCACCGACCCGGCCCTGCTCAAGCTCATCCGCAGCTACACCCGCGAAGCGGGCGTCCGGAACCTCGAGCGCGAGATCACCACGGTCTGCCGCAAGGTCGTGAAAAGGGTCGTCGAGCAGGGCAAGGACCACAAGGAGCGGATCACGCCCAAGAACCTCGAGGGCTACCTGGGCATCCCCAAGTTCCGCCGCTCCGAGTTCGACAAGAAGGACGAGGTCGGGGTCGGCACGGGCATGGCCTGGACCGAGTTCGGCGGCGAGCTTTTGAGGTTCGAGGCGACCAAGATCCACGGCAAGGGCAACTTCACCCTGACCGGCCAGCTCGGCGAGATCATGCAGGAGTCGGCCCAGGCGGCCTTCTCGTTCGTCCGGGGGAAGATCTACGAGCTCGAGATCGCCAAGGACCTCCACCGCAACTTCGACATCCACATCCATGTCCCCGAAGGCTCGACGCCCAAGGAAGGCCCTTCGGCCGGCATCACCATCGCCACGTCCATCATCTCCCTCCTGACCGACATCCCGGTCAGCAAGAAGGTGGCCATGACGGGGGAGATCACCCTCAAAGGCAAGGTCCTGCCCGTCGGCGGGATCAAGGAGAAGCTCCTGGCGGCCTTCCGCGAGGGCATCCGCGAGGCCGTCCTGCCCATCGACAACCAGCCCGACTTGAAGGACCTGCCCAAGGCCCTCAAGACCGGCATGACCATCCACCTTGTCGAGACGATGGACGAGGTCCTGAAGATCGCGCTGACCCGGGAGCTGCCGAAGAAGCCCGTCGAGGCCCGCGACAAGAAGGCCGTCGAAGCGGAGCGCCCGGCGGCGCGCCCGGCGGAGGACGAAGCGGCCAAGGAGCCGCCCCTGACCAACTGATAGCCGAACGACCGCAGCATCCGCGTTGGATCGCCAATTTCTAGTCTTGGGAGAAAGCCACACATGGTGACGAAAAGGAACGACAGCCACAGGGCCGACGGGGTGACCGGGGTGACCGGGCCGAGCGGATCGACCGGGCGGCGGAAGCCGCCGAGGCGACCCTGAGCCGGGACCTCAATCTCACCGACCTCGAGGCCAAGGATCTCGACGAGCTCGGGAAGGTCGCCTCGTCGGTCGGCCTTCCGGACGACGAGATCGAGGGCTCGAGCAAGCACCACCTGGTCTTCAAGATCCTGGAGGCCCAGGCCAAGAAGCAGGGCCTGCTTTTCTCGGAGGGCGTCCTGGAGTGCCTCGAGGACGGCTTCGGCTTCCTCCGCGCCCCCGAGTTCAGCTACCTGCCCAGCCAGGACGACATCTACGTCTCGCCCTCGCAGATCCGGAAGTTCCAGCTCCGGACGGGCGACACGATCTCGGGCGTCGTCCGGGCCCCCAAGAACGGCGAGAAGTACTTCGCCCTGATCAAGATCGAGGCGGTCAACTTCCTCCACCCCGACGTCATCATCGAACAGCGCCGGAACGTCCACTTCGAGGGCCTGACGCCCCTGTATCCCTTCGAGATGATCAAGCTTCAGGACGGCAATCCCAAGAACATGAACTCCCGGGTCATGGAGCTCCTGACCCCGATCGGCAAGGGCCAGCGCGGCCTGATCGTGTCGCCGCCGCGGGCCGGAAAGACGACCATCCTCAAGACGATCGCCAAGTCCATCGAGAAGAACCACCCCGAGATCTTCCTCATCGTCCTGCTCATCGCCGAGCGGCCCGAGGAGGTCACCGACTTCAAGCGCAGCGTCAACGGCGAGGTCGTCGCCTCGACCTTCGACGAGCCGCCGACCCGCAACGCCCAGGTCGCCAACATCGTCCTGGAGAAGGCCAAGCGCCTGGTCGAGATCAAGCGCGACGTCGTCATCCTGCTCGATTCGATCACCCGCCTGGCCCGGGCCCACAACGCCATCGTCCCGCCGTCGGGCAAGGTCCTGTCGGGCGGCATCGACGCCAACGCCCTGCACAAGCCCAAGAAGTTCTTCGGCTCGGCCCGAAAGATCGAGGAGGGCGGCTCGCTGACCATCCTGGCCACGGCCCTGGTCGACACCGGGCAGCCGCATGGACGAGGTCATCTTCGAGGAGTTCAAGGGCACCGGCAACATGGAGATCAACCTCGACCGCCGTCTCGTCGACAAGAGGGTCTTCCCGGCCATCGACATCAGCCGCTCGGGCACCCGCAAGGAGGAGCTCCTCATCGAGGAGCAGGACCTCAACCGGATCTGGGTGCTGCGCAAGGTCCTCAGCCAGATGAACGAGGTCGAGGCGGTCGAGCTGCTGATCGACAAGCTGGGCAAGGCCAAGACCAACCAGGACTTCCTCAACGCGATGACCAAGGGCGTCTAGGGGAGGGGCCGGTGAAGACCATCGGGCTCATCGGCGGCATGACCTGGCACTCGACCGTCGACTACTACCGTCTCATCAACGAGGGGGTCCACGAGCGGCTCGGCGGGTCCCACTCGGCCGAGATCGTCATGCTCTCGGTCGATTTCGAGCCGGTCGAGAGACTGCAGGACCGGGGCGACTGGACGGCCATGGGGCGGCTCATGGCCGGCGCGGCCAAGACGCTCGAGACGGCCGGCGCGGAGGGACTCGTCCTCTGCACCAACACCATGCACCGGCTGACGGACGACATCACGGCGGCCGTCGGCATCCCCTTCCTCCACATCGCCGACGCTACGGCCGCGGCCATCAAGAAGGCCGGTCTCTCGACGGTCGCCCTGCTCGGGACCCGCTACACGATGGAGCTCGATTTCTATCGCGGGCGGCTGGAGAAGGAGCACGGCCTGAAGGTCCTCATACCGGACGAGCCCGGCAGGACATCGGTCCACGACATCATCTATACGGAGCTCGCCTTCGGGAGGATCCTGGAGGAGTCGCGGCGGACCTACATCGACATCATCCGGGGCCTGAAGGACCGGGGGGCCGAAGGTGTCATCCTCGGCTGCACGGAGATCCCGCTCCTGGTCAAGGAGAAGGACAGCCCCGTCCCGGTCTTCGACACCACGGCCCTCCACGCCGCGGCGGCGGTGGATTTCGCGCTGGGCTGATCGCTTTCGTCATAGTCATCGTTCGTTGACAGCTTGAGGGATCGGTCTCGGCGTCTCCTCTTATAAGCTTCCGGCACGTTAATTGAACCTGCCTTCCCGATGTGCCGGGATCTACCGTCCTCGCCATCCGGAGCGCACGGCCCTCTACCGGGTCCTGTTCCATTACTTCGACCGGTTCTTGACGGTCTACGAGAGCCATTTTGAGAAGGAGTACGGCCATCTCCGGCCTGTGGTCCGTGAGGTCGTCGAACGCTATCTCGATTGTGGCAATCCGCGCTCCGGTTTTGCCCGGCTCCGCTGCCCTGACTGCCACGGTGAACATCTGTTGACGTTCTCCTGCAAGACGAGGGGATTTTGCCCCTCCTGCCACGCCAAGCGCCGGGAGGAGTGGGGCCGATGGATGCGGGAGACGCTGCTTCTCGATATGCCGCATCGCCAGGTGGTGTTGACCATCCCCAAGACGCTGCGGATCTTCTTCAAGTACCGGCGCCGGCTCTTGGGGGAGCTCAGCCGGGTGGCGGTCAAGGCCCTCTCTGTCTATCTTGAGGCGCTGGCGGGCGAGCCGCTCGTTCCCGGGATCATCGTCGCCGTCCAGACGTTCGGCGACCGGATCAACTTCCACCCGCACCTGCATCTGCTGGTGACCGAGGGGGGAATGGACCGTGTGGGGGTCTTCCACAGGCTGCCGCGTCTGGACGACGCCCGGCTGGCCGAGATATTTGCCCGTGAGGTGCTCGGGTTGCTTGTCGGCAAGGGGCTGCTTAGCCCGGAGTGGGCGGAGCGCATTCTCGCGTGGCGTCACACCGGCTTCAACGTCCATAGCCGGGTCCGGGCCCGGACGAAGACCGAGGCCGAGCGGATCGGCAAGTACATGGTCCGGCCCATCTTGGCCCTTGACCGGCTGTCTTTTCTGGAAAGGGAAGGCAGGGTCGGCTACCGGCACGGCGACGGCGGGGCCGAGCTCGAGCGGATGGACTACCTGGAGCTCATCGCCCGGGTGACGTCTCATATTCCCGACAAGGGCCAGGTCATGGTCCGCTACTACGGTCTCTACGCCAACGCCCATCGGGGCAAGGTCAAGAAGGCGCGCCGCGTCCCCGTCGTCCTGGGGATGCTCGAGGAGGAATTGCCGCGCGTCCCCTCCAAGGGCTGGGCCGAGATGATCCGCAAAGTATACGAGGTTGATCCGATGATCTGCCCGCGCTGCGGGGGGAGGATGAGAGTTGTGGCCTTCCTGACCGAGCACGCGGTCATAGACCGGATCATCCGTCATCTGGAGTTGACGTTCGTGGCCGAGAGGCCGCCTCCAGCCTATGCCCTCGAGCAAGTCGCCCTGATGGCGGCCGAGGAGAGTGGGAAATACGTATAGAGGCGCCCTGGGAGAGGGGAGTGGCCTGGCCATATTTGGCTCCGTTTCATGACGATCCGACCGATCATCTGTCCGCCGACAGACGGGTCGGCTCAATATCGGGATATTGACATCCGCGAGGGGCCGGGATATCCTCCTTTTCGTGAGGGGAAGGGTTGATCGAGAGTCCGCGAGCCGGGATTTCACGCCGAGCGCAAAAAAGAAATTCCTATCAAACATCGGCGAACTCGTAGCCATTGCTGAGCATGGTGACCAGGAATTGCGGGGGCGAGCTCTTGTCAGGCTGACGGAGCTCGGCCCGGCAGCCCGCGAGGCAATTCCGGCCCTCGTGCGGATGCTGGATGAACCCGACATGCGCCTGGGCGCCGCCGGCACCATTTTGGCAGTGGCCAACGGGCCTGAGTTGACTCCGGCTCTGCCGGTCTTCCTGCAGATGTTGCAGGATGAGACCCGGGAGAAGGATGGCCAGTATGGTGCCGCGGTAGCCCTGGGGAAGATCGGCGGACCCGCCGTCCCCGAACTGATCAGGTTGGCCCGGGACTCTACCGGCGAGACGCAGAGGTGTGCTGTTTACGCCCTGGGCTGTGTCGGCCCGAAGGCCAGGGAAGCCATCCCGCTCTTGGAGCGAATCGCCGGAGACGAATCAAAAGGGTCGAGCCTGTGCATCCCCGCCGCCGAGGCGCTGAAGAAGATCAAGGGCGAGGAGGTGCCGAAGTGAACGGGTGTTCAGCGACGGCCTTCGGGGGAATACGGGCAGGAACGTTCGCGCCGCGGAATCGACAGCAAGGGGGCACGCCGTGAAATCCTCCTGCATCCTGGTGGGCGTGTTGGTGGCTGTCTGCATGGCTGGGTCCCGATCACACGATAGCAATGGCACCCAGGAGCGGCCTCGGGGAGGAATAGCCCTCGCAGTTGCCGAACTTGCAGATGCGCTGGAGAAGGCCGAATACGTCGCGTGGGATGAACTCCCAGACAACGTGAAGGACAAGATCGGTCAAGTTGTTAGGCTTGTCGAGGAGCAACTCAAGAGCCCCCGTGCGGATGCTCGCGTTCGCCAGTTGTCTGAGCAGGACGGACTGACCGTAGTCAGCGATTACATGGAGCCGTTACTCAAAGAAGACGAGCGGTTGGACAGTGCCGGACAAGTGATCCGGATTGTCTGCCCGCCGCAAAGGAACGGCCCGCCTTCTAGGAACCGTCCGACGACGCTCTATTATGTCCACGGCGCTATATTGGCGAGGCGGAGTACTCGTGTGGACGTAGTCGCTGGCCAGACCGCCGTCAAGAGAGTCTTGTGGATCCCGAGAGCAGCCTGATCCTGCTGTTTGACAGTCACTACCGGACTCTCTTTCGAGAGTCTCTTCGTCCCTCTGCAGGGGCTCAGCGACCCGTGGCGGATCAGGAGCCAGAGAAGAAGCCGAAAGATGACGCGGCGAATGTCAACAAGTGACCGATCCGCACCGACGGCCTTCGGCAAAATACCTGGGGTGCCGAGGGGACAGGGAGAATCAAGCGCGCGTGGCCGTTGCGGGAAGGAATTGTACCGATGAAGTCCAGGATCGGCCTGCTGCTTGCCCTTGTTCACGCGATGGCCGTTGTGGGCTGTGGGAGTCAGCCCGAGGCGTTACCTCGACAGGGTCCCCGCGACGAGGACCTCGGCAAGGTCATTACCGTGGTGGGCACCGCGCAGGACTTCAAAATGGGTACCGTTGTCGAGTGCCAGGGCGGCCCCTTATGGCTGGACGGACTCGACCGGTGGCCGGGGAAGGAGCCGGGCAGGAAGATGAGGGTGACCGGCAAGCTGGTCAAGCGCCACGACCTGCCGGTCTTCATCCACAAGGAGGGCGAACCCCAGAAGTCGGGGATGCCCATGCCGCCGGGCACCGACCTCACCAAGGCCAGCGCCCGTTATCTCCTCGAGAAGCCGACCTGGAAACTGGCTGAGTAGCCCAGCTTGCACTGTGCGGCGCCGACGGGGAGAATAGGGCTCAGGAGGCAGCGCCCAATGGTCTGGTCAGCGACGGCCTTCGGGAAAATGCCCGGGGGGCCGCCCGCCGACTCGGGAGAATGTCGAGTCCGTACAGTTTGGGATGGAAGGCTCGATAGAATGCCCTATCTGATCGATGTCTACGCTCTTGCCCCGGAGCGCTCTGCCGCGGCGGTCGAGCGGTTCCTAGCCAAGTTTCTACCACACCGCGAGCGAGCGGACGCCGAGTACGTGGTGCATCTTGCCGGTGGCAACCCGGTCGCGGCCCTTAGCACGCCGGAGGAGTTGGCCCAGTTCTGCGAGACACATCCGGAGGCCGAGGCACGTGCATACTGGAACAGCGGGTTGGACGGAGACCCGCGTTCGGCCCATGTCTTCTTCCTGCCCGCTGGCGGCTTGGTGCTTGGGCTGTCAATTGCTGCCGACAACCGGGCGGCATGGGATCGCTGGCTGATGGACTTGCTGTCGTTTTCTAGGGCGAAACACGGGTACTGGGACTGGCGAGTGCCCACCCGAGGACACAATAGCGGAATTCATCGCGGTGGCGCAAAGGGCACACCAAGAACGATGATCCCTGCGCTGGCCTCGGGGGCGGGGACCACTCGGCGAATCCTCGTCGGAGCACGACATCCTCTTGGCACACAGTGACGTAGGTGTCTCCGGAGCGCCGTTTCCACCCCTTACGTGACGAATCGGGGGGCCGAATCAGCGCGTACGGCCTCCGGCAGGCCGTTGCGCACCCTTATTGTCGATCCTCGTCGGAGCACGGCATCACGTGGTGGCGCAAGGTTTTAAGCGCTCCGGAGGCCTCGATTCTGGCCCTTACGTGCGGAATTGGCCCCCCTGAACTTGCACGTAAGCTTCCGGGAGGTATTATGCCGCGGACATGCCGGTAGCGAATAGATGCGTTCTGCCCGGAAGCGCCTGCCACCTGACGCACCGCTGCCATGACCGGAAGTTCAGTGGACCGACTCGATCGCGGTGGGCAGCCAGGAGTTCGTGAACGGCGTGGCCGAGCGGAACGAGTGGCGCTCGAGCCTGGCGATCCGCCCGGGCGAGGGCGGCTCCTGGCTGGTGCGCGAGGCCGAGGAGCCCGGCGGCTGCGTCGCCGGCGCGGCCGCGCCGGCCGTCTTCCTGTCGCGCGCCGACGCGCCGGGCACCCGGCTCAACTCCATCGCGCTGGGGGTGCTGATGGCCACGGGGGTGTGAGCGGGGGCTACGGAAGACGAGGATGACCCAGGATGATCCCCGTCAGGCACAGGGATCGTAGATGGGGTGCACATTCAAGGGGTTGCGCGTGAAGAACAGCGATAAGTCAGTGCCTCCAATGAGGCCTCGTGCAGAGCGGTCTGTGAGGCGAAACGGCACAGTAATGCCTCTGCGGCGGGCCGTGGCGCTGCGCCTATTGAAGGAGGGAGAGAGGTTGGGCAGAAAGGGCTTGCGGGTATCGCCGTGCGCGAAGCTGCCGGCGTGGCTCAAGCGCATGATGACGGGTCCCGTAGTTGATGGTATTCCGCGACGGCCGGAAGACAACCTTGAGATAATATGGCCCGATGTCCTCAGCGAACTGGCGGTGTTCTTCGGATTGCCGCGCGAGCCCTGGAAGGCAAAGATGATCTGCCTGCAAGACAGACCCGGGAAAGGGGGAGTGGTCCGCTATGACCTCTGGGCCTACGTGAGCAAGGACAGCACGCTCCTCATCCGTACCGGAAAGCGGCGCGTTGCAGCAGGATACCGTCTATTTGTGTAGGGTTTCGTGTGGGGATGGCAGGATTCTGAACGCGCGGGAGGCGCCGCTGTTTGGATCCTGTTTGATCCTCGTCGATCCTCCGTCGATCCTCGTCCGTCGATCCTCCCGTCGATCCTCGTCGGAGCACGGCATCACGTGGTGGCGCAAGGTTTTAAGCGCTCCGGAGGCCTCGATTCTGGCCCTTACGTGCGGAATTGGCCCCCCTGAACTTGCACGTAAGCTTCCGGGAGGTATTATGCCGCGGACATGCCGGTAGCGAATAGATGCGTTCTGCCCGGAAGCGCCTGCCACCTGACGCACCGCTGCCATGACCGGAAGTTCAGTGGACCGACTCGATCGCGGTGGGCAGCCAGGAGTTCGTGAACGGCGTGGCCGAGCGGACGAGTGGCGCTCGAGCCTGGCGATCCGCCCGGGCGAGGGCGGCTCCTGGCTGGTGCGCGAGGCCGAGGAGCCCGGCGGCTGCGTCGCCGGCGCGGCCGCACCGGCCGTCTTCCTCTCCCGCGCCGACGCGCCGGGCACCCGGCTCAACTCCATCGCGCTGGGGGATGATGGGCGGGGCGGGCTGAGCCGGTCCGGGACAGGGCGCGCTCGGCAAGTGCCTGGCGGGAACTGGAGGAACTGGTTGCCTGTGCCTCCAAGAAGCTCTGGGCGCAATGCAGGACCGGACCCCGATGTTCCCACTTGGCGTGATGCCCCCGATTGGCGGCTAGGTCCAGAATCTCCGCACGATAGAGATAAGGGACACGATGAGCATGACGGTACCCGCAATTAGGCTGTAAATCAGGCTGATACAACCTATCCAGTTGAACACGGAGTTATCGAAGACCCCGCGCTGGTCCTTGTCGGCTCCCTGCAGCCGGAACTTGAGGTCCGCGCCACAGAGCCAAATCCAGACCAACGCCAAAGGCGCCAAGCTCCAGAGATAGACGTTTCTGTATCCTTTGGCGAGAACCATTCCAAAAACGCTGCTACGGTCCCCGCGTGGAAGCCAATCAGGGCCATGCATCCAGGCATGTAGAGCAGGCCGGGGCAGACGCCCCCCGGGTCGACGCAATCTCTTGGTTTCACCCACCACATCCATAGCGGATTCAAGAACTGCCAGAAGGATTCCGATTTCTCTTCCTGCCCATCTCGACCCAGCCGGGATTCCTCCGATGGTTCCTCCACTGTCCACCTCCCGTCCCGGTCGCCATTCTCCCCGCCCCTTGGCGCGGCGCAAGAGCGGAGGAAGCCCGGTCGTCTCAGGAGGGTTTCGGGTCAGGCCTTGAATGGAGCCCGTGGCGCCTGACGGAATGTCGGCCGGCGTGCGCAGAGGCGCCCCCACTCCCGGAAGCTCCCGGCGCCCCGCAAGAGGTCGCCGCGATGGGCCGCGACCGGTTTGACGCCCCGCGGCAAACCGCTACCATAGGCCCCCGGACCGCCCGGTCCGGAACGGGGAGGCGCCCGTGGCGAAGGATTCCGACCGCAAGCTGATGTTCGGCAACGAGGCCGTGGCCCGCGGCGCGCGGGGGAGGCCGGCGTGCGCCTGGCCACCGCCTACCCGGGCACGCCGGCCACCGAGATCACCGAGTTCTGCGCGACCTACCCCGAGTACCTGCACTGAGTGGGCGGTCAACGAGAAGGTGGCCCTGGAGGTGGGGAAGATATCGGGGCCAGCTTCGCCGGTGCCCGGACGCTGGTGAGCATGAAGCAGGTCGGGGTCAACGTCGCCGCCGACGCGCTCTTCTCGCTGGCCTACACCGGGGTCTACGGGGGCCTCGTCATCGTCACCGCCGACGAGCCCGGCCTGCACAGCTCGCAGAACGAGCAGGACAACCGCTTCTACGCCAAGTCCGCGCAGATCCCCATGCTCGAGCCCTGCGATGCGCAGGAGGCTTTGGACCTCGTCCTGGCCGCCTTCGAGATGTCCGAGCGCCACGATACCCCGGTGTTCCTGCGCATGACCACCCGGGTGTGCCACTCGCGCAGCGTGGTGCGCGTCGGCCGGCGCGCCGAGGTGCCGCTGCGGCCGTACGTCAAGAACTCCGACAAGTACGCCATGGTCCCCAGCCACGCCTACAAGCGGCACTTCGACCTCGAGAAGCGCCAGACCATGCTCGAGGCGGTCAGCGAGACCTTCGACGGCAACCGCACCGAGATCCGCTCGCTGGAGTTCGGGGCGGTGACCAGCGGCATCAGCTACATGATGTTTGCTAGGCGCTGCCGGACTTCTCGACGCTGAAGATCACCATGACCTATCCCGTTCCCCACCAGCTCATCCGCAACTTCGCCAGCCAGGTCAAGAAGCTCTACGTCATCGAGGAGAACCGGCCGTTCCTCGAGGAGGAGATCCTGGCCCTGGGCATCCCGGTGGAGGGCAAGCAGCAGCTGCTGCGCGTCGGCGAGCTGCCCGCCTCGGCGCTGCGCAAGCGCATCCTGCACCAGGATTCCCGCCAGAAGCACGCCGCCGAGGGCCTGCCCGGCCGCCCGCCGCAGTTCTGCCCGGGCTGCCTGCACCGCGGGGTCTTCTACCTGCTGGGCAGGAAGAAGATCACGGTGGTCGGGGACATCGGCTGCTACGGCCTGGCCTGCCTGCCGCCCTACAACGCCATGGACACGCTCATCGACATGGGCGCCGGGATCAGCATGGTCCACGGCTTCAACCGGGCCTGGGGACGGGAAGGGGCTTTAACCGCAGAGATCGCAGAGAACGCAGAGCGGCCCCATGATAGCCGCGGGGCTGACCGTGCCGCCCAGGGCGGCCAGGGTTCAAACGGCTCTGCGAACTCAGCGGCCTCTGCGGTGAAATCCCCGCCTGGCGGGAAGGTGGTCGGGGTGGTCGGCGACAGCACCTTCTTCCACTCGGGGATGACCGGCGTGGCCAGCACGGTCTTCAACCGCGGCGTGGCCACCTGGATCGTCCTCGACAACCGGGTCACGGCCATGACCGGCCACCAGCCCGACCCGGCCTCGGGCTGGAACATCGACCGGAAACCCGCCCCGCGCC
>CAVRDU010000003.1:0-397967 GCA_963719985.1 Candidatus Aminicenantota bacterium
GATAGCCAGGGCCGACGCGCACTTTGGGTAAACTGGGCTAGCGCGGTCGAGTTTATTTCGCGATCATTTGTTTCGTAGTAATGTACTTCGAAACAATGATCGAGATGGACGCGATGGCCAAGAAGAAAGCGAAAGAGTTTTGTGTTGAATCTATCCTCAAAGACTTTGCAGAGTTGCCTGATCCGCGGTCGCATGTCAATCAGAAACATCTGCTCGGCGATATCATCGTGATCAGCATCATGGCTGTCATCGCCGGTGCCGAAGGCCCCAAGGCAATTGGCGTTTGGGCACTGAGCAACAAAGAATGGTTGGAGCAACGGCTTGAGTTGCCCTCTGGTGTTCCTTCGCATGATACGATCGGTCGTGTCTTGATGACGCTCAAACCAGCCGCGTTTCAGTCCTGCTTTGAACGATGGATCAAGCGTCTATCAGATTCGCGTATGCCAACCGATTTGGATGTCGTTGCGATCGACGGGAAGGCACTTCGTCGTAGTCATGATCGAAAGAAAGATCTTGGTCCGTTGTTCTTGGTAAGTGCGTGGGCGGTCCAGCGTGGCATTAGCTTGGGTCAATTGGCAACGGAAGAAAAGTCGAACGAAATCACGGCAATCCCCGAGCTTTTGGACCAAATCGATGTTAAGAGGTCGGTCGTGACTATCGACGCAGCTGGATGTCAGAAGAACATTGCGGCCAAGATCGTCGATGGTGGAGGCGACTATGTCCTGGCACTGAAAGGGAACCAAGGCACTCTCCACGACGCAGTGATCGCTCACATCATCGAGCATATGGAAAACGACTTTGCAAACGTCACCGCTCGCAGAGCCTAAGTTCCGCCTTACGCGGGCAGCTCGGCCTTGATCTCCGCAGGGAACGCCGCAAGCTGCAGGTGGTGGTCGTCCGGAAGGCCCGTTAGCCCGTTCCATCGGGCGAAATCGGTCTGATCCGTTTTTCCTCTTGACAAACGCCCCGGGCGGTCCTATTCTATCAATGGTGAACAAAATGGTAAACAAGCTGAGGCAAGAATTGACCCTGCGGCAGGCCAAGGTCCTCAAGGCCGTCGAGGACTTCATCCTCGGGCACGGCTACGCCCCGACCATCCGCCAGCTGGGTTCGGCGCTCAAGATCCCCAGCCCGTCGGCCGTCCTCAAGCACCTCCAGAGCCTGGAGCGCAAGGGCTATATCAGCCGCGAGGACGGCGCGATCCGCGTCGCCGGCTTCCCGGCCCTCCTCGAGAGCCAGGTCCGGGTGCCTGTGGC
Source organism: Candidatus Aminicenantota bacterium (assembly GCA_963719985.1). GTDB lineage: Bacteria > Acidobacteriota > Aminicenantia > Aminicenantales > Saccharicenantaceae > RBG-16-66-30. The sequence goes on from CAVRDU010000003.1 coordinate 1,257, forward strand.
CGGGCTCGTCCCGGCCGGCGGGCCGCGCGAGTCGTTCGACGCGACCGGCGAGGCCATGGACGTCCCGGCCTGGATGGTCGGCCGCCGCCGGGGCAACGTCTTCTGCATCCGGGTCGACGGCAAGAGCATGATCGACGCCTACGTCGACGACGGCGACCACGTCCTGCTCGAGCGGACCAACCTGGCCAACTCGGGCGAGATGGTCGTGGCCATGCTCGACGACGGCTCGGTGACGCTCAAGCGGCTGCGGCGCGACAACGGCCAGGTCTTCCTGGTGCCCGAGAACCCGGCCTTCCAGCCGATCGAGGCCCCGTCGGCCAAGATCCTGGGGAGGGTCATCGGCGTCATGAGAAAGTACTGAACGGGGCGGGCCCCGATATCGCACCCCTTCGCGGAAGGGGAGAAAGAGAATCGGATCGAGCGGGAAAAAGGAGGCGAGGTGTCTCTGTCGAAAAGCGGACGGCGCTACATCGTGCACGTCGACATCGACGCCTTCTTCGCCGCCGTCGAGGTCCTGCTCGACCCGTCGCTCGCGGGCAAGCCGGTCATCGTCGGCGGCCTGCCCCACGAGCGCGGCGTGGCCTCGACCTGCTCCTACGAGGCCCGCAGGTACGGCGTCCACTCCGGCATGCCGCTGCGCGAATGCCACCAGCTCTGCCCCGAGGGCGTCTTCGTCCGCGGCAACTACCACGTCTACGAGGCCTTCTCCGAGCGGTTCTTCCGCGTCCTCCACGCCGCGACGCCCGACGTCGAGGACGCCTCGCTCGACGAGGCCTATCTCGAGCTGACCCGCTGCGGCCACCTCTATCCGTCCTTCACGGAGGCGGCCCGGGAGATCAAGCGGCGGGTCGAGCGCGAGATCGGCGTCACCGGTCTCGGTCGGGGCGGCGCCGAACAAGATCCTGGCCAAGCTGGCCACCCGCCAGGCCAAGCCGGCCGGGTTCTTCGAGGTCCGCGAGGGCGAGGAGGAAGCCTATCTCCGCGACCTCGGCATCGAGGACCTGCCCGGCATCGGCCCCAAGGCCCAGGTCGTCCTGCGCATGATGAACATCCACAAGATCGGCGAGCTGTGGGAGCTGCCCCGGGGGACGCTCCGCTCCCTCTTCGGCTCAGGGCGGGGACGACATCTATCTCCAGTCGCGCGGCATCGACAGCCGGCCCGCTGGTCACGCGGACGCTGCCCAAGTCCGTCTCGCGCGAGACGACCTTCCTCGAGGACCTCTGGGACAGGCGCCTGCTCCTGGCCCACCTGGCCTACCTCTGCGACCGGCTGACCCTGGCCCTGCGCGAGGACCGGCTCTACGCCCACGTCATCGAGGTCAAGGCCCGCACCGCCGACTTCAAGACCGAGATCAAGCGCCGCCTCGTCCTGTCGCCGCTCCAGGAGATGGGCAAGATCTACAAGGTCGCCGAGGAGCTCTTCCTCGAGCTCGTCGCCGGCTCGCGGCTGGCCCTGCGCCTGGTCGGGGTCAAGGCCTCGGACCTGGTCCGCGTCCGGCCCCTGTCCCTCTTCGAGCCCTACTCGGAGCGCCCGGAGAGGCTGGGCCGGGCCCTCGACGAGGTCCGCGACAAGTACGGCTTCGGCTCGGTGCTGACGGCCCGGGAGAAGATGCTCGACGCCGTCTACGCCTTCGAGCCGCGGCGGGGCTACGTCCTCAAGACGGCGTCCCTGACGAAGTGAGGGGAGACGAGAGCGCCATGTTCGTCCCGCTCCGCGTCCATTCCGTGTACAGCCGGGGCAAGGGCAGCGTCACGCTCGAGGAGGCCTCGGGCTGGGCGGCCGCGGAAAAGGCTCCCGGCGGCGGCCCTCGCGGACATCGGCAACATCTACGGCTGGGGCAAGTGGAAGCGCGTCGCTCCGGCGGGCGGCTTCAAGCCCCTTTTCGGCTGCGAGCTCGAGTGCGGCGGCCGGCGCTTCGTCTTCCTGGTCAGGACGAACGAGGGCTACGCGAACCTGATGGAGATCTTCAACCGCCGGGAGGTCCGCGACGCCGTCCGGCCTCGTCGTGATCTACGTTCCCGGCGCAAGAGGGGGTCAAACCTACCTTTTACAGCAAAAGGTAGGTTTCGACCCCCTGCCGACAGGGCCGAGCGAGGCGGCGATGATCGCCGACCTGCGGGAGAAGGTCGCGCCCCGGCGATCTCTATATCGGGGCGGGGTTCGGGAACTTTCGGAAGAATATTGGAAGATGGGGGACACGTACCAATTTCTGCGAAATTGGAACATGTCCCGCAGCTGGGCTGCCCGTCGTCTGGGCCAACCCGGTCAAGTATCTGACCAGCCCGGAGCGCCTCGTCCTCCTCCACGCCATCGAGAAGAAGGTCCCTTACCCGCCCGAGCGCGACCGGCTCCTCGGCCGGATGAGAGCTCTTCGGCCCGGACCAGGAGGCCCTGGCCCTGCGCCGCTTCGGCGACGCCGCCCGGGACGCCCTGGCCCGGACGGCCGAGGTCGCCGAGAAGTGCGGGTTCGCCTTCGACGGCATCGTCCCCAACCTCCCGGCCGACCTCTTCCCGCGGACCCTCCGCGAGGTCGTCATGGAGCGCCTGACGGCGGCCAAGAGCCTGAGCTGGAAGGAGCGCCAGCGGGCCCGCCGCGAGCTGGCCGTCGTCGAGCAGTCGGGCTTCGGCCCCTACTTCCTCGTCGTCCACGACATCGTCGAGTTCGCCCGCCGCCGCGGCATCCTCCACAACCTCCGGGGGTCGGGGGCCTCGTCCTTCCTGGCCTGGCTCCTCGGCGTCTCCCACGTCAGCCCGATCGAGTTCGACCTCTACTTCGAGCGCTTCCTCAACCGCGGCCGGCCCGACCCGCCCGACATCGACATCGACTTCGACTCCCGGCGCCGCGACGAGGTCCTCGCGTACGTCCTCGAGCGCTACGGCGCGGGCAGGACGGGCGCGGCCTTCGTCTGCAGCCTGAAGGACTTCGGCGGGCCGCTCGGCCCTCTACGAGACGCTCCGGGCCTTCGGCGTCCCGCCCGAGGAGGCGCGGGGCCAGTCGAAGCGAGTGCCGTATTTCGCCGAGCCGTCCTGGCTGCGGCGGGCCACGCCCGCCCCGGGCCGCCTCGACGTCTGGAAGCTCGCCGCCGAGCTCCAGGACGTCTACCACGAGATCTCGCTCCACGTCGGCGGGGTCATCCTGACGCCGGCCCCGGTCGAGCGGTTCCTCCCCCTCGAGACCTCGGCCAAGGGCCTGCGCATGACCCATTTCGACAAGGACGCCGTCGAGGACCTCCGGCTGATCAAGCTCGACCTGCTCTCGGTGCGGGGCCTGGCGGCCATCTCGGAGACGAAGGACAGGCTCAAGCTGCGGGCGCTCCCGCCGGGGGACGCGGCGACGTACGCGGCGCTGCGCTCCGCCCGGACGGTCGGCTGTTTCCAGGTCGAGAGCCCGGCCATGATGAACCTCCTGCGGCGGATGAAGCCGGCCGACATCCACGAGATCACCCAGGCCCTGGCCCTGATCCGGCCCGGGCCGACCGAGAGCGGCATGAAGGAGGCGCTCCTCCGGCGGACGGGACGGAGAGGCCGGTCCCGGCCGTCCCGCGAGGACCCCTTCCTCGCCCGCATCCTGCCCGAGACGGGCGGCCTCCTTCTCTACGAGGAGCAGGTCATGCAGGTCGCCGAGCGGGTGGCCGGCATGCCGCCGGAGGAGGGCGACCTCCTGCGGCGGAGCCTGCGGAAGAGGAGGGGCGGCGACCCGGCGCTCAGGACGAAGTTCTTCCGCGAGGCCGGCGAGCGGGGCTACGCCGCGGCCGAGGCCGAGAGGCTGTGGAGGACGATGGAGAAGTTCTCGTCCTACTCGTTCAACAAGGCCCACAGCGCCTCCTACGCCGCCATGGCCTACCAGGCCGTCTACCTCAAGGTCCATCACCCCGGGCCCTATTTCGCGGCCGTGCTCAACGCCGGCGGCGGCTACTACGACCTGCCCGAGTACGTCGAGGAGGCCAAGCGGAACGGGCTGCGCATTCTGGGCCCGGACATCAACCGCAGCGGCCGCCGTCTTCGAGGTCGAGGGCGGGGCCATCCGCGTCGGCCTGACCTCGATCAAGGGGCTGGGCCTCAAGACGATCGAGCGCATCCTCGAGGAGAGGCGGGCGGGCGGCGAGTACGCCTCGGTCGAGGACTTCCTGGCCCGCATCAAGCCGGGCAAGGCCGAGCTCCTGGCCCTCATCCGGGCCGGCGTCTTCGACTCCCTCGAGCCGCGGCGGACGCGCCAGGTCCTGCGCTACTTCCAGGGGCTCGAGCACATGGAGGAGGTCGCCGACATCGCCTCGGACGAGAAGCGGCGCATGCTCTACGAGTCGCTCGGCTTCCTGCCCGAGGGGGACGAGCTCGACCTCTACGAGGGGAAGAGGCCGCCGCTGCGGGTCAAAGACCTCAAGGACTGCGCCGGGACCATGGTCGAGATCGTCGTCCGGGTCGTCGACGCCCGGCAGCGGGTGACCTACGGCGCGACGCGCGGGGGCGACGGCCGCAGAGGGCATGGCGCATGGGGCGGCGGGAACGGCGACGGGGGTGGCTACGCCGAGCCGGAGGCGGCGGAGGGGGAGCGCGGGGATACGGCGTCGGGACGAGCGGCGCAAAGTATTTTTACATGTTCGAGGACGAGACGGGGCTTCTCGAGGGCGTCGGCGAGACCCGCTGCGTCACCTACGGGACGCCGCCCGTCTGTTTTCTGCGCGGCGAGGTCCGCAAGGACGGGGAGGGCGTCCCCAAGATCACAAAATGCGCCTTCCTGAGGTCATTCTGAGGAAAAATGGCACGGATTTCGCATAAAGCATTGATACGGAGGTCGATATGAGCGGCTATCGTTTCTCGGCTTACGTCATCCGGGACCGCGAAGGCTGGTCGGCCCACTGCCCGGAGTTCCCAGACTGCAGGGCCCGGGGCGCGACCTACGAAGACGCGTTGGACAACCTCCGCGACGTCATCCTGATCTTCGTCGAGGACGGCCTCGGCGACGACGAAGCGCCTCCCCAGCACGAAACGCTCTCCTTCACCACCCTGGTGATGTAGCCGTCAGGGCCCCGGCCGGAGGCTGAAGGGGGAGTGAGGCCTCTGGTGGTGTTCGTATCCGGACGGATTTTTCGAATTCGGACGATCGGCGACCACATTTTCCGCTTTTTCTTGATTGTTTCTTGGCATGTAGCTTGCATACTTAACATTGTTAAGTAATTAACAATATGAGGTAAACGATGGTATCTAAAGCGCTCGTCGCCGCCTCCACGAAGCCGCTCGTACTTTCCATCCTGAGAAGGGGCGAGAATTACGGCTACCGGATCATCCAGTCCGTCCGTGCGCTCTCCGGCGGGAAGCTGGAATGGTCGGAGCCCATGCTCTATCCACTTCTCAAGCGGATGGAGCGGGAAAGGCTCATAAGGTCGGAATGGAAGCTGACCGAGAACAACCGGTTCCGACGGTATTTCCGGCTGACCGAAAAAGGCCTCAGGGAGCAGCAACAGGACACGGCCGAGTGGTCCCTGATCAACGACGTCTTCGGTAGGGTCCTCGATCCGGCGCCTCTTCCGGAGATCTGAAAGCCCCGAGCGGAGCGAATCCATGAGTGATCCAAAGGACAAAACGACGGACGGAGCGTTCGACCTGGACCGGGCCATCGAGCGCTGGGCGAAGGCTCTCCGGCGCCAGCCGGGCATCGAGGCCGGCGACGCCGCCGACCTTGAGGGCTACTTGCGCGACAAGATCGAGGAGCTCGTCGGACAAGGCCAGGACGCGAGACGGGCGTTCGAGCGCGCCGTCGATGAATGCGCTCCCGGCGAGGCGCTGGGCCGGGAATACGTCCGTTCCCGGACCGTCGGTGCCTCCCGAGGCTATGTCTTCGGGCGGCTGCCTCTCTTGGGGAATTACTTCAAGATCGCCCTGCGCAAGATCCGGCGCCAGAAGGCCTATTCGTTCATCAACGTCGCCGGCCTGGCCGTGGGGCTGGCCGCCTGCCTCTTGATCCTGCTCTGGGTCAAGGACGAGTTGAGCTACGACAACTATCATGAGCAGGCGGCCCGCGTCTATCGGCTGACGCAGTTCGAGACGATCGGCGGAGTTCCCGCGCGGCTGGCCGTGGCGCCCTTCGTGTCGGCTCCGGCCTTCGCCGCCGATATCCCCGAAGTCGAGACGTATGCCAGGCTGCTCGTGACCTCGCCCCTGGCCGTCGTCGAAGGTCGCAGGCTCGACTTGACGAGGGTCTACTACACCGATCCGGGCTTCTTCGACGTCTTCACCCATGTCTTTCTGGCGGGGGACAGGGAAACGGCCCTCGCCGCGCCCGAGTCCCTAGTCCTGACCGAAGAGACGGCCCGGAAGCTCTTCGGGCGGCCCGATGTCGTCGGCCGGACCGTCAACTTCAACAGTGCCGTCGACCTCAAGGTGACGGCCGTCATAGCCGACGTCCCAGCCAATTCGCATTTCCGGTTCAACGCCCTGGCCTCGATCGACAGCATCGCGGATCGACCCGAAATCCGCTCCATCTTGGAGGATTGGTTCCGCGTCACCGGCTGGGTCTACCTGCTCCTCAAGGACCGGGCTGACCCGGGGGCCGTGGAAGCGAAGATGGAGGCCGTGACGCAAAAGCGCATCGGCGGCCAGCTTCGCCAATCGGGGTCGTCGGTGGCCTTCCGGCTCCAACCGCTCGCAGACATCCATCTGAGGTCGCGCCTCGAGGGCGAGATAGCGCCCGTCGGGGACATCCGCTACGTTTACGTCTTCTCCCTCATCGCCGCCTTCATCCTGGTCATCGCCTGCGTCAACTTCATGAACCTGGCCACGGCCCGGTCGGCCGGCCGGGGCAAGGAGGTCGGCCTGCGCAAGGTCATGGGCGCCCGGCGCGAAAACCTCGTCCTCCAGTTCCTGGGCGAGTCCGTTCTCCTGTCGGGCCTGGCCTCCGTCATCGCCGTCGTCCTCGTCACGCTGGCCCTCCCGTCATTCAACCGGCTTGCGGACAAGGCCATCGGCCCGGCCTCTCTGCTCGGCGCGGGATCCCTCCTGGCCCTCGTCGGCCTGGTCGTCCTGACCGGCCTCCTGGGGGGCAGCTACCCCGCCCTGTTCATGTCCGCGTTCCGGCCGGCCGCCGTCCTGAAAGGGGATGTCGGCCAGGGATTGAAGCGCGGCCTGTTCCGGAGCGTCCTGGTCGTTTTTCAATTCTCGGTGTCGATCATCCTGATCGCCGGCGCGCTGATCGTCCTCTCCCAAACGCGCTTCATGAAGACCCGCGACCTCGGCTTCGACAAGGACCAGGTGCTCGTCGTCAACATGAGGGACGCGGCCGCGCGCCGGAGCGCCGAGGCGCTTGCGAACGAGCTCAAGTCCAACTCGAATATCGGTGAGGCGACGCTCACCGGCGGCGTCCCGGGACGTGTCAATACCTCGCTCGTCGTCAGCATGGGAGGCCGGCCCGAGCGGGAGAGCTTCTCGGCCTGGACCATCTGGTCCGACTACGATTTCGTCAAGACCTATGGGATCACCATCGCCCACGGCCGGGATTTCTCGCGCTCCTTCCCCTCCGACGCCGGGGGCGTTTTCCTCGTCAACGAGACGGCCGCCCGGCGCATGGGCTGGGGGGCGGACGCAGTCGGCCGGAAGATCGGCTTCGACTCGAACGACCTGAGGGAGATCGTCGGCGTCATGAAGGACTTCCATTTCGAATCGCTCAAGAGCCCCATCTCGCCTCTCGTGGTCCGGTTGCTCCCCGCCGTCGAACTGGCCAGCCAGGCCCGTTTCCTTTCCCTGAAGCTCCGGCGGGGGGACATCCCGGCGACGCTCGACTTCGTCAAAGCGAGATGGGCGGAGAGGTCCGAGCGCGGCTTCGACTTCTTCTTCTCCGACGGGAATTTCAATGCCCTCTATAGGACCGAAGAGCGGATCGGGCGGATCATTACCGCCTTCTCCCTCATGGCCGTCTTCGTGGCCTGCCTGGGTCTTTTCGGCCTGGCCTCTTATGCCGCCGAGCAGAGGACCAAGGAGATCGGCGTGCGCAAGGTGCTGGGGGCTTCGGAGCCCGGCCTGGCGGCGCTCCTCTCGAAGGAATTCCTGAAGTGGGTACTGCTGGCCAACGTCATCGCCCTTCCGGCGGCCCATTTCCTCATCCACCGGTTCTGGCTGGCGAACTTCGCCTACCGGACGGCCCCCGGCGTCCTGGTCTTCCTCTCGGTCGCCGGGCTGTCCCTCGTGATCGCTGTTCTGACGGTCAGCTGGCAGGCGGTGCGGGCCGCGGCCGCCAACCCGGTGGATTCCCTACGCTACGAATAGACGGCCTCTCTGAAAAGCTACGAGATGGCTTTGCGTTCGGCCGGTAAACGCTCGTGTTCCCTGCCGTCGATGATCTCGCGGAGGTGGCGGACGAGAGCCCAGACCTCGGCGTAGGTGTTGTAGAGGGCGACCGGGGCGACCCGGACGATGTCCGGAGGGCGGAAGTCGGGGACGACGCCGCGGGCGCGCAGCGCTTCGGAGATCCGCACGGCTTCCGGGTGGACGAGGGCGACGTGCCCGCCGCGGCGCGCGTCGTCGCGGGGCGTCCCGATCGAGAAGCCGCAGGGCGCCCCGGCGAGCAGGGCGTCGGCCATGTCCATGAGGAAGCGGGTCAGCCGCAGCGACTTCTCCCGGACGGCGGCCAGCCCGGCCTCCTCGAAGATCTTCATCGATCCGAGGAGCGGGGCGGCGTTGAGGATGGACGGCGAGGAGATCTGCCAGCGGCCGGCGTCAGGGGCCGGCGTGAAGTCGAGGGACATTTCGAACTGCCTCTCCTTGGCCGAGCCGAACCAGCCGGCCAGGGCCGGCTCCCTCCCGTGGTGCTTCCTGTTGACGTAGAGGAACGCCGTCGCGCCGGGGCCGCCGTTGAGGTACTTGTAGCCGCACCACAGCGCGAAATCGACGCCCCAACGGTCGAACGCGTGCGGCACGGCCCCGACGGAGTGGGAACAGTCGAAGCCGATGACGATGCCTTTTTGGGCGGCCTTCGCGGCCAGGTATTCCATGTCGAGAAGCTGGCCGCTTCTATAGAGCACGGACGGGAGGAAAACGAGGGCCGTCGTGTCGTCGAAGCGGGCGGAGATCTCCCGCTCGTCGAGAGTCAGGCCGTCCCGGCTCCGGACGAGGACGAGGTGCTCGGCCGGGTCGAGGCCCCTGAGCTTGAGGGCGCTTTTCAAGGCGTAGACGTCGGTCGGGAAGTCGAGCACGTCGGCGACGATCTTCGTCCGCTTCCCCTGGGGCCTGTAGAACGTGTTGACGAGGGCATGGATGTTGACCGTCGTCGTGCCGGAGAGGACGACTTCTCCGGGCTCGGCGCCGACGAGCGGGGCGCAACGGGCGCCGAGCCTTTCGGCCAGATAGAACCAGGGCGGGTCGGCCTCGAGCCAGCCGCGGACGGCGTGCTTCTCCCAGGAGCGGACGGCCTTTTCGAGCGCGGTCCGGGCATCGTGGGAGAGAAGGCCGAGGGAGTTGCCGTCGAGGTAGATCGTTCCGGGGCTCGTGAAAAAGCGCCGGCGGAACGCCTTAAGAGGGTCAGCCCGGTCGAGGCGCCTGGCCTCCGCTTGGAACGCCCTCAGTTTGTCCGTCACGTCACGCTTTCTGACCTGGACACGCGCCTGTGTGATATGTTCCCGGCACCTGCCCGTCACTTCCGTCCCGTCGTCCGAATTCTACCTCAGGCCAGCCCGGACCGAAATAGGGAAATAGATATCATGTCCCTCATTTATTTCTTCTTGTCCGGATAGGGCGGGGGCTTGGGGACGTCGACCGGGTCCTTGGCGATGAGCTCCTGGAGGTGCTTGACGGCCGCCTCGAGCTGGGCGTCCTCGCCCTCGAACGTGGCGTGGGGAAGGTTGTCGACGACGATGTCGGGATCGACGCCGTGCCCCTCGATCAGCCATTCGCCCTCCGGCCCGTAGACGCCGTCTCGGCCGCCGAGGCGATGCCCCGGTCGACCAGGACGTTGGTCGAGCTGAGCCAGATCTCGCCGCCCCAGGTGCGCGTGCCGATGACCTTGCCCAGGCCGAGGCGCCGGAAGCCTTCGGCGAAGGCCTCGCCGTCCGAGGCCGTGCGCTCGTTGCACAGGACGACCATGTGGCCGCGGAAGGCGTACTGCATGTTCCAGGTCGGCTTCCCGACCCGGCTCTGCCAGTAGAACCAGGCCCGCCGCAGGAGCTTCTCCAGGATCCAGGTGTCGATGTTGCCGCCGCTGTTGTGGCGCACGTCGATGATGAGGCCCTGGCGGTCGAAGACGGGATAGAAGCTCTTGACCCACTCGGTGTAGTTGTTCCCGCCCATGGCGCGCAGATGGACGTAGCCGATCGCGCCCTTTCCGGCTCTTTCGACCTCGAGCCGCCGCGTGTACTCCCACTCGGAGTAGCGGAGGTCGGCCTCGGCGCCCGGGGTGATCGGCACGACGATCTCCTTCCGGACCGCCCCGCCGGCGGCCGGCTTGATCTCGAGCAGCACCTGTTGGCCGGCGGTGTTGCGCAGCAGGAGCGACGGGTCGGGGACGCCCAGGGTCGGCACTCCGTTGATCGCCGCGATGATCTCCCCTTCGCGGATGGCCGACATCGGCTGGCCGAGAGGGGACACGTTCTCGGGATAGTCGGGGTCCGACCGGAAGATGTGCGCGATGACGTAGCCGCCTGGCCTCGTCCCGGGCCAGGCGCGCCCCGAGCGAGCCCGGGGACACGCTGTCGGACGGCTGCCTCAGGTCGCCGCCGCAGACGAAGGTGTGCAGGGCGGAGAGCTCGCCGACCATCTGGGCCAGGAGGTCGCTGAGCTCGGCCCGGTCGGTGACGCGCTCGACGAGCGGCCGGTACCGTTCGAGCAGGCCCTCGTAGTCGACGTCGTGCAGGTTGCGGTCGTAGAAGTAGTCGCGCTCCAGGCGCCAGGCCTCGACGAACATCTGACGCCACTCCTCGCGGGGGTCGATGGAGAACGTCCAGTGGGAGAGGTCGACCCGGCGCTCGGCCAGGGTCTGGCTCGTCGGCTGGGCCGTCCCGGCGTCGATGACGTAGAGGTCGCCGCCTTTGCGGACGAGGATCTTCTTCCCGTCGGCCGAGAGCTCGAAGACGCTCACGTCCTCCATGAGGGTCTTGGCCTGGACGCCCCGGTTCTTGATCTCGACCGCCTGGAGCTTGGGCCTTCCGGCGGCCCTCGACTCGCGGTCGACGACGAACAGGGCCTTCTCGCCGACGCTCAGCCCGGAGTACACGCCGGCCGGAAGCGGGACCTCGAAGACGCGATCCTGGATCCCGGCCAGGTCGATCGCGACATTCGGCGGGGCCGCCGGCTTGGCCGTCTCCTTGGCCGGCTTGGCGGCCGGGGCGCCCGGCTTGGCCTCGGCCGGCTTTTCGTCGCCGCCGTCCTTCTTCACGGCCTGGAGCTCGTCGCCGGGGCGAACGGGAACGTCTCCTTAGAGGTCAGGCCGATGGCGTAGATCTTAGTCGTCTTGTCGAAATAGGGCTCGGGCTGGCGCGGCCCCCAGGGGCTGCCCACGGCGCTCCGGAAGTAGCGGTCCGAGAGGAAGTAGAGCCACTTCCCGTCGGGGCTCCAGGCGGGATTGTAGGAATCGACGCGGTCGCTCGTGAGCTCGGCGGTGCGGCCCGTCCCGGCCTCGTAGACGATGATCCGGCTGAAGCCGTTCGAGGCCCCGCCGACGTAGGCCAGCCAGCGGCTGTCGGGCGACCAGGCCAGGTCGTCGAACATGCCGACTTCGGATACGGCGATCCTCCTCAGGTCCTTCTTGCCGGCGTCGAAGAGCCAGAGCTCGTAGTCCTTGTCGGCGAAGGCGATCCACTTGCCGTCGGGCGACGGGAAGCCGTCGAAGCGGAGGACCTTGGCCCCTTTCGTCAGCTGTTCGGCCGGGCCGAGGCCGTCGGCCCCGCAGCGATAGAACTCCCACTCGCCGCTCTTGTCGGAGAGGACCAACAGGCTCTTACCGTCGCCGAGGAACCGGGCCGCCCGGTACCGGACGCCGTCCTCGCGACTGACCCGGACGAACCGGCCGTCGCCGACCGGCGCGACGAAGACGTGGCCGCGCGAAACGAGCGCGACCCGGTCGCCGTTCGGCGAGACGTGTCCCGAGGTCAGGTAGTCGAGAGGTTTCGTCACCCACCTCTCGCGCATCTGGTCGAAGTCCGAGGGCAAGGTGATGGCGAGGGCGGCGTCCTTGTCCGCGGCGATGTCGAACACGCGCAGGTCGGCCACGAGCTGATAGGCGATCCGGCCGGCGTCGAGGCTCGGGGAGCTGACGTCGAAGCCCTTGTGGAAGGTGTGCTGCTTGAGCTCGCCGCCCTTCATGTCCATCGACCAGATGTTCATGTGGCCGTCGCGGTCGCTCAGAAAATAGATGCGCCCCTGCCAGACCATCGGGTTCTTGCTCGTGCCGGGGTAGTCCGCGGTCAGGGGAACGGCCTCGCCTGCTCCTAGCGCGTAGGCCCAGAGGTTCTGGGCCGTGCCGCCCTTGTAGCGCTTGGTGTGGCTGCCCTGGAAGGGGAGCCGTGTGAAGTAAAGGGTCTTGCCGGAGGGATCGAAGGAGCCGTCGGCGGCCTGGGCGAGCGGCAGCAGGGTCTCGGCGTTCGTCGCCGGGTCGAGGACGACGAGCTGGGCGTTGGGCAGGGTCGAGTATTTCCGGGTGGAGTAGAGGATCCTGCCGTCCGGAGTCCAGCCCACCGCGTTCGCCGCCTGGCCGGCGAAGGTCCGGCGGACGGGCAGGCCGCCGGCGAGCGGCATGGTGTAGACCTCGGTCGGGCCCTCGTATGGGCCGAAAAGGCCAGTGTCCGTCCGTCGGGCGAGATGGCCGGATAGGCCTCCAGTCCCGTGTGGGAGGTCAGGCGGCGGGCTGTCCCGCCCCGGACGTCGACCGTCCAGAGGTCGCCCTCGGATGTGAACACGATCGTGTCGCCGTGGATGGCGGGGTATCGGTAGTATCCGTTCCGGCCCGCGGCTGTCGCGGCCGCGGTGAGGCCGAGCAGCCCGACCATGACGATCGTGACGACGACAAGGGCTTTTCTCATGACCATCTCCTCTTGGGAAAATCTTCGCAAGGCGGTATTCTAATCTAAAACGGGGACGCGGAGAAAAATAATTTAGATGCCTCCGGACGTCGAAAAGCCGTATCATGGGGACGCTCGGCTCATCTCGGACGCGGTCGATGATCGGACATGGAAGGAGGACAGATGAATAGCGCCGGCTACGCGTACCAGGCGATCGATTGGGACTCGGTCCCGCGGACGGAACACAAGGGCGATCCGGGGATGTCCTATTGGCGGACCTTGCAGCTTCCCGGGCTGAGGGTCCGCGTCGTCGAATATTCCCCGGGCTACGTCGCCGACCACTGGTGCCAAAAAGGCCACATCGTCCACTGCCTCGAAGGGGAATTCGTCAGCGAAGAGGAGAGCGGGGAGAAGACCGTCATGACCAAGGGAATGACCTATGTCGTCTCCGACGGGCTAAGCTCTCACCGTTCGCGGACGGAGCGGGGCGCGACGCTCCTGATCGTCGACGGGGATTTCCTGAAAGCGTGACGGCTCAGTAGACGCAGGCCCGGGCGGCCTCGGCGTAGACGGCGATGTTCGCCGGCGGCGTCTCGAAAAAGTGGTCGCAGCACGATAGGATGTAGCCGCCGTCGCCGCCGACCTTCTCGAAGAGCTCGCGGACCTTGGCCCTGATCGTTTCCAGCGAGCCCTCGGTCAGGACGTTGAACTGGTCCAGCCCGCCGATAAGGGCCAGGCGCCGGCCGATCTTGGCCTTGTACTCCCAGGGCTCCTGGTTGCCGCCGATCGAGGGCGGAGCCAGGGTCTCCGAGGCGTCGCAGCCGTTCGCGACGATGAGCTCCTCGATCCCGTTCGTCCCGCCGCAGGTGTGGTAGACGATCTTGAAGCCGAGGGCGTGGAGGGCGTCGTGCATCTTGCGGTCGTAGGGCAGGCAGAACTCCCGGTGGAGGGCCGGCGAGACGAGCGTCGAAGACGCGGCCCCGCCGCCGGTCTCGATGAGGTCGAAACGCGCGCCCTTCATCGACTCGATGAAGCGCAGCTTCTTCTCGAGCAGGACGCGCAGGAACTCGTGGACCCAGTCCGGGTCGTCGAACGTCCGCAGAATGAGGGCCTGGACGTCGATGAGGCAGGCGGCGTGCTGCCAGCAGCCGGCCTGGTCGCCCCAGACGAAGCCGCGCAGGATGCCCCGGTCGCCGACCGCGTCGTAGGCCCTGCGGACCGGGACCGGATCGAGCCGCGGCACCGGCATGTACTTCTCGATGAGCCGGATGTCGTCGTCGTGCTTGATCAGGTATTCGGTGATCCAGGTCGTCATCCGGTTGCCCTCGGTCTTGTAGGTCAGGGCGCCGCCCGGCGTCGCGATGGAGTGGCGGCAGACGCGGTGGTCGGGATCGGCGTCCAGGACCTCGATCTCGTCCCGCCACTCCGGCGTCGAGAACTTGGTGAAGTCGGCGTCGGTGAGCCAGAACTGGCCCATGTCCTGGAAGTACTGGATCGAGGCGTCGAGGCCGAACCTGGCGAACGCCTCGAGGTCGCTCGCGCCCCCGAGGAACGTGTCGAGATGGTATTTCTGCCACTGGTGGACGGTCGCGGGCAGGCGGTCGGGCCTCTCCCGGGCCAGGGCGCGAAGCATGCGCTCTTTGGAGGTCACGGCCGGATTATATTTGATTTTCGGTCCCCGTTCCATTAAAAGGGAGGGACGAAGGAGGTCCGCCATGACCATCGCGCCGTCCCTCCGTGTCCGCAGGTCCGTCTTATCCCTGATCCTGGGCGCTGCCGTCGCGGCGTCCATCGGTTGTCCGGCCAAGGGGCCCGGACCGGCGGCGACTGTAGAGCCGGCCGTCCCGCTCCTCGCCGAGGACGCCGTGCGCCTGTCGAACGACCCCGTCAAGACCGAGGCTTTCCGCGACGCCGGCCTGGGCCTGTTCATCCACTGGGGCCCGAACAGCCAGGTCGGGACCGAGATCTCCTGGCCCCTGTACAACGCCTCGGAGGGATACATCGAGAAGTATTACGCCCTGGCCGGAACGTTCGACCCGGCGGGCTTCGATCCCGCGGCCTGGGCCCGGCTGGCCAAGCTCGCCGGGATGGAATACGTCGTCTTCACGGCCAAGCACCACGACGGCTTCTGCATGTTCGACACGGCCTTCAGCGACTTCAAGATCACCCGGACGCCGTTCGGCCGCGATATCACGGCGATGGTCGTCGAAGCTTTCCGCCGGGAGGGCTTTCTCGTCGGCCTCTACTACTCGCCGGGCGATTTCCGCTACCAGTGGGAGACGGGCAAGCGGGCCGGCCACATCTACCAGCCCGATTTCGAGAGCCGAGCGCCCTTCGGCCCGAAGAAGCTCGGCTTCGCCGACTACGAGCGCGGGCACATCGAGGAGCTCCTGACGAACTACGGCGACATCTTCATGCTCTGGTTCGACGGCAAGTGCGAGCCGCTCAAGACACACGCCTGGAGGGTCCGGCAGGACGTCTTCATCGGGCGCGGCGAGATCCCGACGCCCGAGCAGGAGATCCCCGGTCAGGCCGCCGACCACGCCTGGGAGAGCTGCCTGACGACGAGCTACCAGTGGTCGTATCTCCCCGGCGCCGAGGTCCGGCCGTCGGCGGAGATCATCGAGAACCTCGTCCACATTCGGGCCCGCGGCGGCAACATGCTCCTCAACGTCGGCCCGCGGCCCGACGGGCTGATCGCCCCGGCCGACGAGGACCTCCTCCGCGACCTGGGGCTGTGGATGATGCTCTACGGCGAATCTGTCCGGGGCGTGCGTCCCTGGGTCGTCACCAACGAAGGCGACGTCTGGCTCACCCATAAGCGCGCCGAGGGGACCGTCTACGCCATCGCCGGGCTCGAGGGGAACGCCCGAACGATCGTCTTGTCCTCCGTCGCCGCCTCTCCGGGGACCAAGGTCGCGCTCCTTGGCCAGGAAGGGGACATCCCCTGGGAGAAGACGACGGACGGCCTGAAGTTCTCTGTCGCCCGGAAGCAGACCATCCGCCTGGTCAAGGCGCCTCCTCTTCCGGGGGACAAGGCCGTAAGCTCCGACAAACAGCGGCTCGTCTGGGGACCGGACTGGCCAGTCGCCGTCAAGATCACCGGGGTCGCGCCGGCGGCCGGCGCTGGGACGGGAGCGGCGAAGTGAGGGGCCGGATCGCCCTTGCCGTCGGCGTCGCGGTCTTCCTCGCCGCCGCAGTCGTGATCGTCTTCCTCCGCGAGACGCCCGGCGGTCCCGGGCCTCGGGTCGAGCGCTACGGCATGGTCATCGGCGTCAAGCCCGAGAAGATCGAATACTACAAGGAGCTCCACGCCGCGGCCTGGCCGGGCGTCCTGGCCAAGATCAAGGAATGCAACATCCGGGACTATTCCATCTATCTCCGCGAGGTCGAGAAGGGCCAGTATCTGCTGTTCTCCTATTTCGAGTACACGGGCGACGACTTCGCCGCCGACATGGCCAAGATGGCCGCCGACCCGGAGACCCGGCGGTGGTGGGCGGAGACCGATCCCTGCCAGTCGCCCGTCGCGACCCGCGGCCCGGACGAGTTCTGGAGCCGGATGGAAGAGGTCTTCCACCTGGACTGAGGAGAGACGATGAACGGCGCCTCGCGTCTGTCGATGTCCGGGCTGGACACGGCCGTCGTCGTCATCTACCTCGCCGGGATCGTCGGCCTGGGGCTGTGGGCCTGGAAGAGGCGGCGGACGAAGCAGGCCTCGAGCGCCCAGTATTTCCTGGCCGGCGGCACGCTCCGCTGGCCGGTCATCGGCCTGGCGCTGTTCTCGACCAACATCTCGACCATCCACCTCGTCAGCCTGGCCCAGGAAGGCTACGTCAACGGCTTGGCCTACGGGAACTTCGAATGGATGGCCGCCTTCCTGCTCATCGTCCTGTCCCTCTTCTTCGCTCCTTTCTACGTCCGGGCGAAAGTGGCCACCCTGCCGGACTTTCTGGAGAAGCGCTATTCGCGGGCCAGCCGCGACTGGCTGGCCGTCCTGTCCATCGTTTCGGCCGTATTCATCCACATCGGCTTCTCCCTCTACACCGGGGCGGTCGTCCTGCGCGGACTGTTCGGGATCGACATCGAGACGAGCATCATCGTCACCGCCCTCCTCACCGGGCTCTACACGGTCGTCGGCGGCCTCCTGGCCGTGGTCGTCACGGAATCGGTCCAGACCGTCGTGCTCATCCTCGGCTCGGCCTGCGTGCTCGGCTTCGGCCTGGCCCGGATCGGCGGCTGGGAGGGGCTCGTCGCCGCGGTCGAGCCCGTCAAGCTGACCGTCCTGCGGACGGCCGCGGAAACGCCGAGCCTGCCCTGGTACGCGGTCTTCCTGGGCTATCCCGTCATCGGCCTCTGGTACTGGTGCGCCGACCAGACCATCGTCCAGCGCGTCCTCGGTGCCAGGGACGAGCGGAACGCCCGGCTGGGACCGCTGTTCGCCGGGTTCATCAAGGTCCTGCCCGTCTTCCTGTTCGTCCTGCCCGGGCTCGTCGCCTACGGCCTCGTGCGGCAGGGCGCCCTGCCCGCTCCCGAGAGCTCGGCCGACGTCTATTCCCTGCTCATCAACAACATCCTTCCCGTCGGGCTCAAGGGGATCGTCGCCGCGGCGCTCCTCGCCGCCCTGATGGGCACGGTCTCGGGCGCCCTCAACTCCATCGCCACGCTGTTCACGCTGGACATCTACCGGCGCTGGCGCCCGCGGGCGACGGAGAGGCGGCTGACCCTCGTCGGACGGATCGTCACATTCGCCGGGATGGTCGTGGCCATCCTCTGGTCGCCCCAGGTCGGCCATTTCCAGAGCCTCTTCCAGGGCATCACGGCGGTCATCTGCTACATCGCCCCGCCGATCACCGCGGTCTTCCTCTGGGGCGTCCTCTGGAAGAGAGCCTCGGCGGCCGCCGCCAGCGCGACCCTCGCGGCCGGCTCGGCCCTCGGCCTGGTCGTGTTCTTCCTCGACTGGTTCAAGGCGACGACGGGTTGGACGGTCCCGCCGATGATGGCGACGTTCTATCTCTTCGTCGTCTGCTCGGCGATCCTGGTCGCGGTCTCGGTCGTCAAGCCACACGTCCATTCCGAGGAGAGCGCGAAGCTCGTCTGGGCGCGGCCCGGGGACGCGCTGAAGGGGCCTTGGGGGCCGGGGATCCTGGATTACCGGCTCGTCGCCCTGGCGCTCTTCCTGGCGATGGCCGGCCTCTATCTCGTCTTCGGCTGAGCTCGCGCCCGGGCTACATGTTCCCGAAGCGGGGGTTGACGACGTTGCTGAAGATCGAGCCGAAGCGGTAGTTCAAGCCGATCTCGAAGCCGAGATCGTAGCCGGTGGCCAGGCGCTTGAGCTCGAGCAGGATCTCCTCGGGCGAATACTCGCGGCCGGGCAGGGAGAGCTGGTCGCGGATGCGGCTGTAGTTGCAGCCGACGTTGAAGGAGAAACCCCGGAACAGGTTGACGTAGGCGCCGAACTCGGCCCGGAGGTTGTAGTATTTCACGTCGGGGATGAAGGTCGAGCCCTGGACCGACGCGCCGATCGAGCCCCACGGCTCCTTGAGCTCGAAGACGACCTGGAGGGTCTGGCTGAAGAGCGTCTCCTTTTCCTTTCCGTAGATCGTGAGCTCGTAATAGTCGCGCCGGGAGAAGCTCAGGCGGTACTGGATGCGGAGCTCACGCCGGGTCGCCACGGCGTAGGGGAAGACGTCGAACTCGACGGCCGGGCCGAACGACGCGTAGAGCCGGGCGTTGTCGTAGGTCGAGGAATAGACGCTGGCCCCGCCTCCCCAGGACCAATGGCCGCTGATGGCCTTGTACAGCGATGCCGAGGCGCTCTTGCGATTGCTGTTGCTGATGATCGTCGGCTCGTCGGGGATGTCGTAGCGCCGGTGGTTGTAGTTCATGCCGCCGTAGGCGCGGAACTTGGTCTGCTCGGTCGTCCGGTTGGCGGAGAGGTTGACCTGGTAGCTGTAGCGCTCGGCCTGGTCCTCGAAATCCCCGCTGCCGCGCAGGCCCAGGCCGAAGACCCAGTAGTGCCAGGGATCGGTCGCCGGCGTCGGGCGGTAGTCCTTTCTCTGGGCGTAGCTGATGGAGATAAACTCGGCGAGCGGCGTGTCGGAGACGTAGGGGATGAGGCCCTGCTTGAGGACGTTGACAAGGCCTCGGCGGAACTGGTCCTCCGTGTCGGTGGGCTTGGAGTAGTATCGGAGCGTCGCGTCCTTGCCGGCGTGCCGGTTCAGCCCGATGAAGGCCAGGGTGTACTCGTTGCCGCCGCTTCCCGTCTGCTGGCGGGTGACGATGATATGGACGTCGGCGCTCTGCCGGGCGAGAACGTAGTTGACGAAGGTGATCTCGGTCTTGATGTATTCGAAGTCGCAGGTCCGGCGCTCGCAGTCGAGGTAGACGTTCGGGGCGACGCTGCGGAGCTCGTCCTGGGGGACGACCTGCCCGCCGTTGTTCTGCGCCGCCGCCGGGCGGGGGGCCAGGAGGACGCCGCCGACGATGAAGGCGAGGAGGAGGCGGGACGTCAGGACCCTCATGGCGTCCTCCCCTGGGCGGGGCCCCTGGTCCGGATGAAGACCTGGGACCAGGGGATGAAGTTGACCTCCGAGCCGCGGGCGAACTCCCGGCCGTCGAGGTACCTTTTGGAGAGCCAGGACTGGAGGATGTAGATCCGGACGAGCGTCGATCCCGGGAGGTCCGCCGCCGGAACGACGAGGGAGGTGCCGGGCTCGTTCGTCCGGCGGAGGAACTCCTTGCCGGTCCGGAAGTCGTATCCGATGACGTCGACGGGCCCGGCAAAGCGGTCGAAGGACCAGCTGACGACGAGATCCTGGCCCGATGCTACGATCGAAGGCCGCGGCTCCTGCAGGACGAGCCAGTTGGGCAGGGGGACCGTCCTTTTGACGGTCCGCCGGTCCCCGAGCGCGATGGCCAGGTCGATCTCGGCGGGCCGGACCCCCGGCTCGAGAATGATCCTCTTCTCGTAGTGGTCCTCATGGAAATCGAGCTTCTCGCCGAGCGAGGTCACGACGGCGTCCGAGAGGGCTGCTCCATCCTGGGAGCCGCGGCGGACTTCGACGTAGACCCGGACCTCGAAGAGATCGACGTCGTTGTTGTAATCGTAGCGCGACAGGCTGGCCGTCGGGTAGACGGTCCAGCGCACGAACAGCGGTTCGAGGGGCTTCGGCGCGTCCTGGACCGGCGCGTCCTGCGCGCCCGGCAGGGCGGCGGCGGCGAGAAAGATGAGGGCGGCGATCGTCGGGCGTATCGGGCGCATGAGAGACTCCTTTGTCAGGGGGCATTATACAGGAGACAGTTCTCCGGAGCGAGCGGCAAGAACGCGGCCTTTCGTGTCTTGTCTCGGCGCTCGGCCTGTGCCATAATGGGCCGAGCGAAGGGAAGTTCTTGACGTCGCGTTCTAGGGAGGTTACACGATGGGAAACACGAGGACCGTCTGGGAAGGGGACATCGCGCCGGACTTCACGCTGAAGGACCATCACAACAGGGATTTCAAGCTGTCCGAGTTCGCCGGCAAGCGGGTCCTGCTGTCCTTCCACCCGCTGGCCTGGACCCCGGTCTGCGCCGAGCAGATGAAAGCCCTCGAGAGCCGCAAGGCCGTGTTCGACGGCCTGAAGACCGTCGCCGCCGGCGTCAGCGTCGATTCGTTCCCGACCAAGCACGCCTGGGCCAAGGAGCTGGGGATCAAGGAGACGAGGCTCCTCTGCGACTTCTGGCCCCACGGCGCCGTGGCCCACGCCATGGGCCTGTTCCGCGAGGAGGACGGATTCTCCAACCGGGCCAACGTCGTCGTCGACGAGGGCGGCCGGATCGTCCTCATCAAGGGCTACGACATCCCCCAGCTCCCCGATTGCGACGAGATCATCGCCTTTCTCAGGAAATGAGCACGGACGCGGCCTCGGCGGTCGCCGCGATCCTCAGATCAGGACCTCGCGCGGGATCTCCCGGAGATTGAAGTTCGAGGCCATGCTCCGGCAGTAGGCGCCGGCGCAGAGGACGGCCAGGACGTCGCCGCACCGGGGCATCGGCAGGAGCCTTTCCCGGCCGAAGACGTCGCCCGTCTCGCAGATGTTCCCGGCGATCGTGACCCGGGCCTTGTGCGGTCCGTCGACGCGCCCGGCGTTGACGATCTCGTGGTGGGCCTGGAGGTAGATGGCCGGCCGGGGCACGGTGTTGAAGGTCCCGCCGTCGACGCAGGCGAAGATGTTGCCGTAACTCTCCTTGACGTACTCGACGCCGAGGAGCAGGACGCCGGCGTCTCCGACCAGGTACTTCCCCGGCTCGATGGCCAGGGCCTTGACGCGGAGCCCGGCCCGGGCCACCGACCCGGCGATGTGGGCGATGTGGTCCTCGACGGGAAAGACGGCCCGGCTCTTCAAATACCGCGGGCCGAACCCGCCGCCGAAGTCCAGGAACTCGAGGGGGAAACCGGCCTTTTCGAGCTCCCGGGCCTTGCGGACCATGCGGTCGACGGCCGCCCGGACCATCGGGAAATCCTCGCGGACCCAGCCCGAGCCGAGGTGCTGATGGAGGCCGACCGGACGGAAGCCCAGCTTCCGGGCCCGGGCGAAGACGCCGAGGACCTTTTTCGACTCGACGCCGAACTTGATCGGCGTGCCGTCGGAGGACCGCCTGCCGGCCGTGATGACGCGGGCGTTGAAGCCCCGGCCGATGCCCGGGTTCCAGCGCACGGAGACGCGGATGGCTCGCGAGGCGAATTCGCGCCTGACCTCGCTCATGAGATCGAGCTGTTCGGCGGCGTCGATATTGACGGTCAGGCCCTCGACGGCGAAGACCGACCTGAGGTCCGCCCGGCTTACGCTCGTCCCGGTGAACAGGATGCGCTCGGCCGGGAAGCCGGCCTTGAGGGCCGTCTCGACCTCGCAAGGAGAGACGGCGTCGATCCATGCCCCCCGGCGACAGAGCAGCCGGAGGATGCCCCGATGAGAGTTGGCCTTCATGGCGTAGCAGATCCGGGCCGGGAGCTCCGAATGGCGGGCCAGGTGGTCCTCGAGACGGGCGTAACGCTCGAGGATCCTGTCCCTGCCGTAGATGTAGAGAGGCGTTCCATAGCGCTCGGCCAGCTCGGTCGCGTCCCGGCCGGCCACGACGAGCCGGTTGCCGCGGACGGAGACGAATTCGGTCTCCCACCAGTTCATCGGTTCCCTCCCCGGCCGCTCTGGCCGTTCTCTCCGTTCCCGGTGAAGAGGTCCAGCTGTCCGGCCTTGATGGCCCGGACGATCTCCCGGAGGACCGGGTACTTCTCCAGGAGGAGCCGGGGGACGTCGACCTTCTCGCCGGTGATCATGTTCCGGATCTGGAGGGCGTTGGCCACGGCCTGTCCCCGGTAGTGGTTGTTGGTGATGACATAGACCTTGCCGCTCTTCCGGCCGAGCTCTTTGACGCGGCCGATCCAGTCCTCGAGCTCGTCCTTGGCGTAGAGATAGTCGTAGCGGTCGTCGCGACCGGCGTCCTCCCGGAACCAGTTCTCGCGGTTGCGGCCGTGGAGACGGACGTAGGCGAACTCGGGGTTCGTGGCGACGGCCGAAGGGCCGATGGAGTCCTCGAACAGGGGCTGGTCGATGTTGCAGAACGCGGCCCGATGGCCCTCGAGCAGGCCGTAGAACCCGGGCTCGTCCCAGCTCGCGTGGCGGACCTCGACGGCCAGGGGATAGCCGGCGAAGAGACCGAAGAGGCGGAGCAGATACTCGACGTTCTCGGGCGTGTTCCTGTACGACCAGGGGAACTGGACGAGCAGGGCGGCCAGGCGGCCGGAGAGACTGAGGACGTCGAGCGCGGCCTTGAAGCCGTCGACGTCCTTCCGGCCGTAGCCCGCCCGGGCGTGGGTGAAGGCCTGGTGGAGCTTGAGCGAGAGCAGGAAGCCGGGATGGGCCTCGATCCTCTTGAGCCAGGAGCGGACGAGAGCGAGCGAGGCCGGGCGGTAGAAGGTGCTGTTGACCTCGACGATGTTGATGAAGCCGCCGAGGTAGGGCAGGGCATGGAAGCCGCGGGGCTTCGGGACCGGATAAACAACGCCGTTCCAGTCCTCGTAGCTCCAGCCCGCCGTGCCGATGTGGTACTTGGCCATGCGCCGGCTATTCTACGCCCGCCGCAGACTTTTCACAATTCGTCGGCCTCCTTCTCCGCCCATGCCGCTTATGCTATGGTAGGCGAGGAGGGTCGCGATGAGCGAGGCCGGCGTGGATTTCCGGGTGAAGGTCCGGGAGGCCTACGAGAGGATCAGGGCGGACATCCGGCGGACGCCCGTCGAGCGCTCGGAGGGATTCAGCCGGGAGACCGGGGCCGAGGTCTACGTCAAGTGGGAGTGCGACCAGACGACGGGCTCGTTCAAGCTCCGGGGCGCGCTCAACAAGCTACGGACGCTCACCGCGGAGGAGAGGCGCCGGGGCGTCGTCTCGGCCTCCACGGGGAACCACGGCTTGGCCATCAGTCGCGCCGCCGGGCTCGAGGGCGTGGAGCTCAAGCTCTTCCTGCCCGAGACCGTCGCCGAGGTCAAAAGGAAGAGGATCGAGGCGATGGGAGTCGCGGTCGAGGTCCGGGGCGCGAGCTGCGACAAGGCCGAGATGCTGGCCCGCGAGTTCGCCGCCCGGAGCGGGCGCGTCTTCGTCTCGCCCTACAACGACTGGGACATCGTCTTCGGCGCGGGCACGGTCGGGCTCGAGCTCGACGCCGACCTGCCGCGGTTCGACGACGTCCTCGTCCCGGTCGGCGGCGGCGGCCTCGTCGGCGGGATCGCCGGCTTCCTCGAGGCCGTCCGGCCGTCGGCCCGCGTCGTCGGCGTCGAGCCCGACACGTCCGCCTTCATGGCCGCGTCCGTCGCGGCCGGCCGGCTCGTCGACGTCGAGGAGCGGGAGACCATCGCCGACGCCGTCGCCGGGGGGATCGAGCCCGGCGCGATCACCTTCCCTCTCTGCCGGGACCTCGTCGCCGGGATCGACGTCGTCCCCGAGCGGCTGATCGCCCGCGGGCTGGGCCTCGTCGAGAGGCTCCACGGCCGGATCGTCGAAGGGGCCGGGGCCCTGCCCTTCGCCGCCCTTCTCAACGATCCAGGGAAGTGGGCCGGGCGGACGGTCGTCGCCGTCGTGAGCGGCGGCAACATCGCGCCCGAGCGATTCCGGGCCGTCATCGACGGCCGGCCTTGACCGGAGCGCTCGAGCCGGGCTTGCCCGGAGGGCGGGCTTTGTTCTAAGATGGGGGCGACCGGCCATGAACAGATCGGCGCTCTCCTTTGTCCTGGCGGCGGCCCTCCTGCTCCCGTCCTGCCGCGAGAAGGCCCCGCCGCCCGCCCCGGACGACTCTCCCCGGCCCTACGTCATCGGGATCTTCCAATCGGTCGATTCGCCCACGGCGAACGAGGTCCGGCGGGGCATCCTCCAGGCCTTCTCCGACGCGGGGCTGCGGGACGGCCGGGAGATCCTCGTCACCATCCGCATCGCCAACAACGACATCGCCGAGGTCCAGCGGATCGCCCGGGAGCTCGCCGCCGGGCGGGCGGACATGATCATCCCCCTCTCGACCCAGGCCCTCCAGGCGGCCATCCTGACGGCCCGGCGGACGCCCATCGTCTTCGGCGCCGTCGCCGTTCCCGATCTCGTCGGGGCGGGGACGTCCCCGGAGACCCATCTCGGCCACGTCACGGGGGTCGCGTCCACGGGGCCCGTCCGGGAGACGCTGGCCCTCATCCGGGAGGTCCTGCCGGAGGCCCGGCGGATCGGGTCCCTCTGGACGTCCTCGGAGATCAACTCGGAGTTCTATCTGGACCTGGCCCGGGAGGCCGCGGCGGAGCTCGGCTTCGAGCTCGTCGCCTTCCCCGTGACCGGCCCTCACGAGATCCCCGCCTCACTCCAACGCCTGCTCAACCAGAGGATCGACGCGCTCTTCCCGATGTCCGACAACACCCTCAACAGCTCCTTCGACGTCATCGGCCGGGCCGCCGAGGAGAACCGGACGCCGCTATTCGCGAGCTTCCTGCGCTCGGTCGAGTTCGGGGCCTGCGCGGCGCTCGGGTACGACTTCTACGAGATGGGGCTCCTGACCGGCCGGCTGGCCGTCCGCGTCAAGTCCGGCGAGAGCCCCGGCCGCATCCCCATCCAGTCCATGGACGAGGTCAGGCTCTACGTCAATCCCGCGGCCGCGGCCAAGCAAGGGGTGGTCCTGCCGAAGGGAGTCCTCGCGCGGGCCGCGAGGACCGTGGCTTTCACGCCGCCGGCAGCGGCACCCGGCCCCGTTCTCGACTGAATTCGAAGACCCAGGTCCCCCCGCCGGCCGCCGCCGCCGCGCGGATGCCCCGGCCGACCCGAACGATCGCCAGCCCGCAGGCCTCTTTGAGAGGCCGTCCTTCGGCCAGGTAGCAGAGGATGGCCGAGGACAGGAAGCAACCCGTCCCCCGGACGCTCCGCGGCAGCCGCGGATGGGTGAAAGCCGCGAACTCCTTCCCGTCGAAGAGGATGTCCACGGCCGGACCCTCGAGATGGCCGCCCTTGAGCAGGCAGGGCGCTCCGCTCCGCCTATGGACCTCTTCCGCGGCCGACTTCATCGCGGCGACGCTCCTTACGGCCCGCCCGGTCAGGGCCTCGGCCTCGTCGAGGTTCGGCGTGATGAGCTCGGCCCGGCCCTCGATCGCGGCGAGGAAGCGGGGCCAGGCCTTCCTCTCGAGAAGCGGGGCGCCGGAGCTGGAGCGCAGGACCGGGTCGACGACCCTCGGTAGACGCGCGCGGTCCTCGAGGATCCGGGCCGCGGCCCGCATGTTCGCTGCCGTGGCTAGCATGCCGACCTTGACGCCGCCGATCTCGACCCCCTCGGCCAGCCGGCCGAACTGACCGGCGACGGCCCTGGCCGTCACCGGGAAGACCCCGTGGACCTTCCACGGACTTTGGGCGGTCACGGCCGTCAGCACGCCGAAGCCCCGATGTCCCAGGCGGTCGAAGACCCGGAGGTCCAGGAGGACGCCCGCGCCTCCGGAGGGATCGTAACCGGCGATACTGACCAGATTCTTTGTCATGCCCATCCCCGCGCGGTCCGCGCACGGCGATTCTATCACGAAACGGCGGCCGGGCGGAGGTTGACTTTGATCGGACGATTGGGGTATTCACGGATCGATGACAACCGACCTCGTCAGGATCAGGGTCTTCGTCGGGGGCCGGGTCCAGGGCGTGGCCTACCGGTTCTTCGCCGAGAAGTACGCTGCCCGGCTCGGCGTCTCCGGCTGGGCGCGCAACCTCCCGGACGGCCGGGTCGAGGTCCTGGCCGAGGGGACCGAGGGCCACATCGCGACTTTCCTCGCCCGTCTCGAGGAGGGCCCGGGCCCGGCCCGCGTGGAGAGCTTCGAGGTCAAGCGGGAGGACCCGACGGGCGAGTTCTCGGGGTTCCGGATCGCGTTCTACCCCGACTGAGCGCCGGGACGGGCCGGCGGCCATGCCTGCTCCCGGCGGCTACCATTCGACGAGCACCGCCCCCCAGGTCAGTCCGCCGCCGAAGCTGAGGAGCATGACCAGGTCGCCTTCTTTGAGCCGGCCTTCCTCGATCGCCTCCCGCAAGGCCAGCAGGGTGGAGGTCGACGAGCAATTGCCGCGCCGGTCGACGTTGACGTAGAACTTCTCGAGCGGAATGCCCAGCTTCTTGGCCGGGAACTCGAAGATCCGGGAGTTGGCCTGGTGGCAGACGAAGAGGTCGACGTCCTCGAGCCGGTAGTCGCGCGCCCGCCGGGGATCGCGGTTGGCTTTCTCGAGGATATTTTGAATGAGCTCGGGGATGATGCGGAGGACGAACCTCTGGACCTCGTGGCCCTTGATGGCGATGTTCGGCCTCTGCGGAGCGTCGTGGCAACGGGTGTCGTGGCCGACGCTGTGGGTCGTCTCGGCGCTCAGCGGGTCGCTGCCCATTACGGTGCATATGATGCCGGACGACCCCACCGTCCTCTTCAGGACGACGGCGGCCGAACCGTCTCCCCAAAGGTCGGCGTTGGTGTCCGAGAAGTCGAGGATCCGGCTGAGGACCTCGGAACCGAGGGCCAATCCGTATTCGGCCTCGTTGTCCGGCGACAGGAGCTGGCGGCGGACGATGTCGATGGCGTAGAGGCCGCTCGTGCACGCGGCCAGGACGTCGAAGGCCGGGATGCGGAGCGCCGACCGGGCGGACTTCTCGTCGAGAGCCCCGGAGGCCAAACCCTTGGCGATGGCCTTGTTGAGGGTCAGACAGGCGGTCGAAGGGAAAAGGGCCTCGGGGGTCGATGACCCGACGACGATAATGCCGATGTCCTGCCAACCGATCCCGGCCTCGGCCAGGGCCCGTTCGGCGGCGAAGAGGGCCAGATCGGAGGTGTTGACGGTCTCGTCCACCCAGCGGCGCTCCTTGATGCCGACGAGATCGACGATCCTCTGGGAGGTCAGCTCCTCGGGCAGCCAGGGCCGATCGCTCCCCGGTTTGGTGGCCCCGTTGGCCAAGAGGAGCTTGATGATGTCTTCGTTGGTGACGATGCTCCCGGGGACGTCCGTTCCGGGAAGGCATTTTCCTGTTCCGGCGAACTTCACGCGCATGGGCGGATCGGCTCCTTTTTCCAAGTCATCCATTATTATCGGTGGCGCGAGGGTTGTCAAATGCCCCCCGGGGGATCCCCGGGCCCCGGCGATTGACCCGGACCCCTCTTTCTGTTACATAGGGGACGACCATGAGCGGCCTACCCCTCGAGGGCGTCCGCGTCCTCGACCTGTCCCGGCTCCTTCCCGGCCCGTATTGCACGCTCCTCCTCGCCGATCTCGGCGCCGAGGTCATCAAGATCGAGGACTGCGAGGGCGGCGACTACATCCGGGCCATGGGCCCCTTCGTCGGGGAGGAGAGCGCCTATTTCCTGGCCCTGAATCCCGGCAAGAAGAGCCTTGCCCTCAACCTCAAGGCCCCGGCCGGCCGGGAGATCTTTTTGAAGCTCGCGGCCACGGCCGGCGTCGTGGTCGAGGGCTTCCGCCCGGGCACCGTCGAGCGGCTTGGCATCGGCTATGAGGCCGTCAGGTCGGTCAACCCTGGCGTCGTCTATTGCTCTATCTCCGGCTTCGGCCAGGACGGGCCGGACCGGGACCGGGCCGGACACGACCTCACTTACCTGGCCCGATCGGGCATTCTCGGGCTCTGCGGGCGCCCGGGCTCCGTGCCGACCGTTCCCCCCGTGCAGGTCGCCGACCTGAGCTCGGCCATGTTCGCCGCCGTCGGGATCCTGGCCCATCTCCGGGAGAGCGAGAGGACGGGCGAGGGCCGCTATCTGGACATCGGGATGCTCGACAGCGCCGTCGCCTGGATGGTCATGCCCGTCGCCGAATACTCGGCCGGCGAGAGGGGAGGGCGGGGCCGCCTGCCTCTCACGGGCAAGCATCCGTGCTATTCCGTCTACCGGACGCGCGATGGCCGGGACATCGCGCTGGCCGCGCTCGAACCGAAATTCTGGCGCGGATTCTGCCGCGCAGTCGGCCGGGACGACCTCCTGCCCCTCCAATTCTCCGAGAGGCCGGAGGACCACGCCCTCATCGAGGCGATCTTCGCCGAGCGGACAGGGGAGGAGTGGAGAGGCCTCCTGGCGGACACCGATTTCTGCGGCCAGGTCGTGCTGTCTCTCGACGAAGCCCTGGGCGACCGCCAGGTCCTGGCCCGTCGGCTCGCCGCGGGGCCCGCCGCGGGCGGGCCGCCGGTCTATCGGCTGGGCCATCCCCTCCGCGAGGGCGTGACCAACGAGCCCCGACCCTGTCCCGGGCACGGCCAACATACCGCGGAGATCCTCCGGGAACTGGGTGTGCCCGAATCGGAATTGAGCGAGCTCGAAGCGGCGGGTGTCGTCCGCGGAACCCGCTGAGGCGCGGATCCGTGAGCGCCCTTTAGAACGGGAACGAAAGGACACCGAGATGAAACTCGAATCGCTCTATCGGAAGGCCGTCGCCGTCGGCATCGCCAAGGACCCCCGGGGGGCCGAAGAGGTCCGTCGCGTCCTCAACGAGGAGCGGACGCGGTCGGAGAAGCTCAAGGGCGGGGAAAAGGACGGCTGGGAGGAAGACCGGCTCTTCAATCCCTACGCCGACACGAGGATCCTGGCCGGGGACCCGGCGGCCGAGGTCCGCAGGGTCGCTGTCGGTATCGACGTCGACACGCCGGAGCTCCTTCTCGTCCACACCCTCAACCGGGACCGGGCCGCGGGCATCGACGGCGTCATCTCTCACCACCCGCAAGGCGTCGCCCTGGCCCAGCTCGCCGAAGTCATGCGCCTGCAGTCCGACATGCTGGCCGCCTTCGGCGTCAACGTCTCCGTCGCCGAGCAGCTGTTGGACAAGCGGATCGAGGAGGTCGGCCGTCGGGTCCTGCCCGTCAACCACGACCGGGCCGTCGGCGCCTCGCGCCTGCTCGGTCTGCCCCTGATGTGCGTCCATACTCCGGCCGACAACTGCGTCAGCACCCACCTCACGGCCCTCTTCGAGAGGGAGAGGCCGGCCCGGCTCAAGGACCTGGTCGAGCTGCTCAAGGGCATCCTGGAGTACCGGGCGGCCGCGCGGCGGCTGGCCGGCCCCAAGATCGTCCACGGCGCGGAGAACGCCCGGTGCGGGAAGATCTCGCTGGAGATGACCGGCGGCACCGAGGGAGCCAAGACGATCTACGAGCAATACGCCGTCGCCGGGGTCAGCACGATCGTCGGCATGCACATCAGCGAGGAGGCCCTCGAGAACGCCCGGAAGGCCCATCTCAACGTCGTCCTGGCCGGCCACATCTCGAGCGACACGCTGGGCCTGAACCTGCTGTTCGACGATATCGAGAAGGAGACGCCGCTCGAATTCGTCGGGATCTCGGGTTTCGTCCGGACGAGGGCCTCGGAGCGCTGAGGCCGGGGCCTCAGAGCCCGCGGTAATGGCCCTGGACGCCGAGGGTCTCGATCCAGCGGGCGAAAGACCGCGCTTCCTCGAGATCGGTGGCGTCGGGATGGGTCGCCGCGGAGGCGGCCATCTCGGTCCAGGCCTCGTGCTCGGGTGACTGCATCAGGACCTCGAGCGCCTTCAGCGAAACCTTCCCCCGGCAGGAGAAGGTCCCGACGAGCTTGGCCCCTGCGACGAGGACAGAGGCGTGCTCCAGGGCCTCCCGGGACAGGCTGCTCCCCGTCACGGACCCGTGCGTCGAGAAGAGGGCGACCTTCTTCCCTTCGGGGATCGTCTTGAGGAAGACCTCGACCGGGTAGGGGACGCTATGCGCCTGGACGGGGAAGCCGACGAAGAGGAGAGAGTAAGGCGCCAGGTCGCCCGCCTGGGCGACCGGCCGTATCGCCTTGTCTTCCGCCAGAGCGTCGTAAATGGCCTCGGCGACAAGCTTGGTGTTACCCGTCCGGGTGAAGTAGGTGACGAGCGTCTTGGCCATCGGCGGCGTCCTTTCGGCGAGCGGCGCTCCCGCTATTCTGTCAGAATCCGGCCCAAAAAGCCAACGGTCATTCGCCGGCCGGGAGCTCGATGGTGACCGTCGTCCCCCGGCCCGGCTCGCTGGCGACGCGGATCGTCCCTCCGTGCTCCTCGACGATCTTTTTAGCGATCGGAAGGCCGAGCCCCGTTCCGCCGTCCTTGGTCGAGAAATACAGCTCGAAGACCCGCTCGACCTTCTCCCGGCTCATGCCCGGCCCGCTGTCCCGGACGGAGATCGCCAGGACGTCGTCCCGGCGGCGGATGGCCGCCTCGAGCTCGCCGCGCGGGCCGATGGCCTCGACGGCGTTGGCCACGATGTTGCGGAGTGCGGTCTTGAGCTTGGCCGGGTCGCCGCGGCCCCGGAAATCCGTCCCTTCGGCGACGATGGTGAAGTGGATGCGCTCGTCGAGGAGCCGGCGATAGGGCCGCAGGGTCTCCTCGAGCAGGGCCCGGAGGTCGACGGGCTCCTTGGCCACCGTCGTGTCACGGGCGATCTCCATGAACTCCTGGGCTATCCGCCTCAGGTTCGCGACCTCGCTGATGATGTAGGACATGGACTCCTTGAGGGCCTTGTCCAGGTCGCCACGCTTGTCCTCGTAGACCTTGAGGACGTGCTCGGCCGACAGCTGGATGGGCGTCAGGGGGTTCTTGATCTCGTGGGCGACCTTGCGGGCCATCTCGGTCCAGGCGACCTTCTTGCTCATCTCGGCCAGCTCCCGCTCGTGGGCCTTGAGGTTCCGGATCATCGTGTTGAAGCCGTCGATGAGGGTCATCATCTCGTCGCGGGAGCGGTGCTCGATGGTGACCTCGAGGTTGCCCAGCCCGACCTCGCGCGTCCCGGCCAGGAGCTTGCGCACGGGGACGATGATCATGCTCCGGATGCCGCGGGAGAAGAGGACGACGAGGAGGACGAAGAGGGCGGAGAGCAGGGCCAGGAACTCGACGATCTCCCGCGTGGCCTTGGTCAGCTGCTCCCGCTCGAAGGGGAAGGGGAGCGAGATGAACAGCCGGGCGCCCTGGGACTCGTAGGGGACGGTCAGGGTCTGAAACGAGTAGCCGCCGAGCCGCGTCCTCTTGATGAAGGAGGGCTTGCGCTCGAAGGTCAGGGCCTGATAGGCCTCCCCGTCGAGGACCTCGGGCAGGAGGCCGCTGGCGAAAAACTCGCGGCGGCTCGAGGCGAGCAGGACGGCGTCGCCGCCGTAGAGGATGACGTCGTTCGACAGGGTCGAGCTGATCCAAAGGGCCAGGTCCTCGGACGGATCGAGGTAGGGCGAGCTGCCGCCGCCCCGGATGTTGAGGAAGGCCTCCAGGAGGCCCCGGGCGTAGCCCGCGTGGACGGCCGAATCCTCGACGAACCGCTCCGTGAAGAGGCTGTCGAAGAGGTTGCGGGTGAAGACGGTATAGAGGAGCAACGGGACGAGGGCCACGGCCAGGAACGCGGCGTAGACGCGGTTGCTGAACGACCAGAGGGGCTGGCGCACCGAGGTCCGTCCCGCCGCGAGCGCGGCGGCTACGGCCGCGGCCAGCGCCGCCGCCAGGGCGAGGAAGAAGACGCGCAGGAAATCGACGGCCCGGGTCTGGAAGCCCTTGCGCGGCGTGAACAGGCTGTAGAAACGCTCCCCGGAGCGGAAGAGATAGGCGTCGTAAGTCGTCCCGCCCTCGCTGAATTCCGACCAGAAGGGCGCCGCCTCGGAGCCGAGGCGGCCGAGGTCGGCCTCCGCGAGGCCAGAGGTCAGCTTGCGCGGATTGAAGAGCGACCGGCCCTCGAGGTCGAAAATGGCGCAGCCGAAGTCGATCTGGCCGAGCGAGGGGAGCGAGTCGGTCCGGAGGACCTCGAAGTAGGGATTGGCGGAATAGAGGAAGGGGAGCATCTCCGGGTCCAGGGAGACGTAGAGGACGACGCGGCCGAGGGGCGCGTCCCCCTCGGCGTAGTCCTTGTAGCCGACCAGGTACTCTTTCTGCTTGTCGATGAACGCCAGCGTGTAGGGGACGATGGTCCAGTCCACGGCCGGGGCGAGCTCGGGCGGCCCGCCCAGGACCTTGGGGACGTTGAGCGAGAAGCGGCTGAGGGTGTTGCCGCTCGGGTCGCGGAGCTCGAGGCTCGAGTTCCAGCTCGATTTCGCGACCGGGCTCCTCTCCCAGAGCGAGTAGGCGAAGTCGGGGTCCAGGCGGTCCCTGAGAAAGGCTACGATCTGCCGCTCGTTGCGTTCGAGACCGGGCAAGGACTCCTCGATCAGGAAATGGCCCCATGTCTCCTGGGTCAGGATCGTGTGGGCGACCGTGGTCTCCAGGAGCTCCCGGGTCCGGGTGGCGCTGAGGTCGTCGGTCGTCCGGGCCAACCAGAGGGACCCCAGGAGGAGCCCGGCCAGCCAGACCTCGCGGCGCCGGGCGAAGCCGGGGACGACGGCCACGGCGAAGAGCCAGGCGACGAGGGCCGCGCCCGCGGCCGCGAGGAGGGCCGACGGGCCGGGCCCGGCGAGGACGGCGGCGGCCGCGGCCAGCGAGCCGGTCAATCCCGAGAGCAGGCCCGTCCGGGGGTCGCGGAAGGCCAGCCGGAAGGCGACGGCCAGGGCGACCAGGACGGCGGCGAGAAAGACGAGCAGACCGAGCTGCAGGGCCAGGCGCGAGACGTCGAAGTCCCAGCGCAGGAGAGAGAGATTGGAATTGAAGACGACCCGGCGGACGATCCCGTGAAGAACGAGGACGGCGCCCGCGGCGAAGGCCGCCGCGGCGGCGTGGGCGATGAGGCTCCGGAGAACCGGAGGCCGGACGGCCGGGCCCTCGTCTCGCCGGCGTCCGGCGCAGACGGCCAGGCCGATGGCCAGGCCCAGGACCATCGCGGCCGTCAGAAAGATATCGGCCGGCGACCGGGTCAGGCCCAGCCAGGAGATGAAGCCGGCCGCCGACGGGTTTGAACGGCCCGAGGGACTGGACCCTTTCGAGGCCGCCCAAGGGCAGCGCGGCGAAGCGTATGCCGACGAGCAGGACAGCGCCGGCGGCCCCGGAGAGAAGGTCCGCGCCGCGGCGGAAGCCGGGCGCCGACCAGAAATAGGCCAAGGCCGCGATCCCGGCGACGAGGAGGGCGAGCAGGAGGACAAGGCGAAGGTCCTCGCGCGCGACCGTGAGCCGGGAGGTCAGCGACGGGGAGGCCAAGGTCACCGTGGCCACGATGCGCCCCCGTTCGTTCCGGAGCGGGAAGAAGAGCGTTTGGATCTCGTTCTTCTGCCGCGGCTGGCCGGTGAACTCGTCGTGATGGCGGGCGAAGAACTTCTCGAAGCCCTCGACGTCCTCGCGGAAGTCCCAGTAATCGATGTCGAACTCCGCCCGCAGGTCCGGCTTGAGGGCGTGGTATTCGCCGATGTAGGTGGACCGGACCTGGGGAAGGAAGGCCAGGCGGGTGAAGTGGGCCAGCCAGCGTCCGCCGCCGTCCAGAGCCTGCAAAGCGACGACGTAGACGGACGCCTTGCTCCGGACGAGGACCGATCCGCCCATGTCCTCCAGGAGCCCGAAATCCTCGCTCCCGATCTGGTCGGCGAGGCTGAGGACGTTGCCGTACCACGCTTCGTTGAAGCCGTCGCCGTCGCTGAGAGCCACGCCTTCGTTCTCGGCGTCGAGCCCGGACTCGCGGAAGAGCGGGGTGAAGGCGGCGGGATCGGCGGGCCAGGTCCTCGCGGAGAAGCGCGTCCTCCGGGCCTCCAGCGAGGCCAGTACGGAGGAGAGACCTTGCCGCGTCCTCGCGGCC
This sequence comes from Candidatus Aminicenantota bacterium, assembly GCA_963719985.1. GTDB lineage: Bacteria > Acidobacteriota > Aminicenantia > Aminicenantales > Saccharicenantaceae > RBG-16-66-30. Next base: position 35,415 of record CAVRDU010000003.1, read on the forward strand.
TGCTTCCGGAGCGAGGCGAGGCTGTTGGCGTCGTAATCCCGGGACAGGAGGCCCGGCAGGATCAGGCCGAGGGCTACGACGATCAGGGCGGCGGCGAGGGCCGCGGCCGTCACGGCGACGAGCGTCCTCCGGGACCGGATGCGGCGCGAGGTCATCAGAGCCTCTCCGCCCGGATCTCGGTGATCCGGAAGGACGTGACCGGGCCCCGGGACCCCGGATCCGGGCCGGGCGCGGCCGGACCGATGAAAAAGTAGACGCGGAGCGGGTATTGGTTCCCGGTCCGTTCGTTCCGGAACGACCAGCGGGCCTTGAGGATGCCGCCGGGAAGACCGGGCAGGGCGGAAAGCCGGGGATCGGTCGTGAACTCGGTCGTCTTGAAGACGGCGAAGATCCGGTCGAAGACGAGGACGGTCTGGTCGGGCGAGAGCTGATCGGCCAGGGACAGGGGCTCGGGGAGCGAGACGGGGATCGTCCCCTCGGTCGCCAAGAGCTCACGGAGGACCGCGGACGAGTTCTGGAGGAAGGCCGTCTCGATCCGGGAAGCGATGGGCAGGGGCAGCGAGAGATACAGGGTCAGCGAGAAGAGATAGAAGGTGACCACGTTGGCGTCACCATCTTAGCACGGGCCCCCCGGTCCGACAAGCGAAGCCGGCCGGAAGCGCCGGGGGGGCGGGGCCGCGCGGCCAGGCCGGGAAAGCGGCTATTCGGCCTTCTTGGGCTCTGCCTCCTGCTCGAGCTTCTTGGTCCTCTTGGCGTCCTTGATGCTGCTGATCCCGGCGATGAGACCGATGAACCCGCCGAAGAAAAGGATGGGCGGGATGAAGCCCAGGACGACGTTGTAGAAGGCGGACCTGAAGGCGGGCGAAAGGATGACGAGGGCCAGGCCGCCGGCCATGGCGACGAGGCCGCCGACGACGGCGATGAACTTTCCCATGTAGGACCTCCCGGAGGATCTTGTTCCGAAGCGGATTATAGCAAACCTCGCGTCTCCCGGTCAACGTCTTTGTCCCCGCTGTCCTGCCCGCCTCGGAGCGTCTCCCACGGATCGCGCCGGATAGAATTCGCGGGGCGGTTCCATTAGAATAGCGGTGGAACGTCCGAGGCAGGAGGTCGACCATGTCACGAAGAACGTCGGCGGTCGTCATCGCACTGAGCGCGCTCGTCCTCGCTTCCGCGGCCTGGGCCGGGGAGGACTTCGTCATCGGCGGCGCCCGGATCAAGAGCGGCGAAAGCGCTTCCGGCTACTTCGCCGTGCCGGCCAAGGACGGCGCCGGGACGGAGATCCCCTACACGGTCGTCAACGGGGCGAAGAAAGGCCCGGTCCTGGCCCTCGTCGCGGGCGTCCACGCCGTCGAGTACCCCCCGATCCTCGCTCTCTACCGCCTCAAAGGCATGATCGACGCCAAGACCCTGCGCGGGACCGTCCTCATGGTCCACATCGCCAACCTTCCGAGCTTTAAGAGAAGGACCGTCTATTACGGCCCCGACGATTGGAAGAACCTCAACCGCGTCTTCCCCGGCGACATGGAGGGGACGATGAGCCAGCGAATCGCGGCCGTGCTCAACGAGGAGGTCGTCAAGCGGGCCGACGTCCTCGTCGACATGCACTGCGGCGACGGCAACGAGGCCCTCATCCCCTATACCTACTGGATGGTCAGCGGCGAGAAGAAGTTCGACGCCCGGACGCGCGACCTGGCCCTGGCCTTCGGCATCCCCCACATCATCATCGACGAGACCCGCGGCCGGGACCTGAAAGAGTCCAAGTACCTCGGCAACACGGCCATCCTCCAGGGCAAGCCGGCCATCACGACCGAGGCGGGCTACCTGGGGCGGGTGGACGAGGAGTCCATCGGGCGGAACGTCAGGGGCGCCCTGAGCGTCATGAGGCACCTGGACATGATCGCCGGCGAGCCCGAGCCGGCCGCCGACCCCGTCTGGATCGACAAGTACGAGGTCGTCTATTCCCAGCACGACGGCCTCTTCGCCCCCCGCGTCGAGATGGGCTACTTCGTCAGGGAAGGGCAGGTCGTCGGCACGATCAGCGACTATCTCGGCGCCTGGAAGGAGGACGTCCGGGCCCCGTTCACCGGCATCCTCCTCTACGTCATCGGCACGCCGCCCTGCAACGCCGGCGAGCCCCTGTTCGAGGTCGGCCGGGTCATGGCGAAGTGAGACGGCGCATGGGCCTGCGAGGCGTCATCCACGAGCTTCTCGCGTCCTGATCGCCCTCCGGAGATGGAACAAAAAGCCGGGGCCCGTTGTATTAGATGATGTCGGACGGGAAGGCAGGCCTTCCCGAGGAGGAGACCATGACCAGCCCCGCTCGGACCATCCGGAACCTGGCCGTCCTGGCCGGCCTGACCGCGGCCCTGGCCGCCGCGCCGGCACTCAGGGCCGACGGCTTCATCATCCCCAATCCCCGGCCCGGGCAGAAGATCCCGCCCCTCAGCGTCAGGTACCACCGCGTCACCGTGGACATCGTCGACCAGGTCGCGCGGACCTCGGTCGACCAAGTGTTCGTCAACCATTTCGAGCGCGACATCGAGGGCACCTACATCTTCCCCGTACCCGAGGGCGCCTCCGTCTCGGGATTCGCTATGTTCGTCGGGAACGAGCGGGTCGAAGGGGAGATCCTCGACGGCCGCGAGGCCCGCCGCGTCTACGAGGATATCGTCCGGCGCCTGCGCGACCCTGGGATCCTCGAGTACATCGGCCGCGACCTCTTCCGGGCCCGGGTCTATCCCATCCCCGCCCACGGCGAGAAGCGCGTCCAGATCTCCTACACCGAGGTCCTCAAAGCCGAGAACGGCCTCGTCCGCTATCTTTATCCCCTGAACACGGAGCGGTTCTCCCGCGATCCCCTGGAGGACGCGAGCGTCTCCGTCCGGATCGAGAGCCAGGTCCCGATCCTCAACGTCTATTCGCCCAGCCACAGGGTCTCCGTCCGCAAGGACGCCGAAGGCCGGGCCCGGGCGGGATACGAGGAGAAGGGCGTTCGGCCGGACAAGGATTTCGTCTTGTACTACTCCCTGGCCAAGGACGACGTCGGCCTGACCTTCTTGAACTGGGCCGGCCCCGAAGGCGGGTATTTCATGCTCCTGGCCGCGCCGCGATTCGCCCCGGCGGGGGAGAGGGTCGTCGCGAAGAGGCTCGTCCTCGTCCTCGACAGCTCGGGGAGCATGAGCGGGACGAAGATCCGCCAGGCCAAGGAAGCGGCCCGCTTCATCGTCAACCACCTCGGCCGCGGCGACGAGTTCACGCTCGTCGATTTCGACGACGGCGCCTCGGCCTTCTCGGACAGGCTCGTCCCGGCCACGGGCGAGAACGTCGACCGGGCCCTGAAGTTCGTCGAGGCCATCGAGGACTCGGGCGGGACGAACATCAACGAGGCCCTCCTCGCGGCCCTCGCCCGCATGCCCGGCGGGGACCGTCCGGGCTATGTCCTCTTCCTGACGGACGGCCTGCCGACCGTCGGGACGACGGATACGGCGGACATCCTGAGGAACGTCGCCCAGGCCAACGGCCGGGGTTCGCGGATCTTCGTTTTCGGTGTCGGCCACGACGTCAACACCATGCTCCTGGACCGGATCTCTTCGGACAACCGGGGGACGTCGGTCTACGTCGGGGAGGACGAGGACCTCGAGGTCGCCCTGTCCGGATTCTACGAGAAGATCGCCTCGCCGGTCCTCGCCGACCTCGCCATCGACATGCGGGGGATCGAGACGGACCAGGTCTATCCACGGGCCCTGCCGGACCTGTTCCGGGGCTCCCAGCTCGTGCTCGTCGGCCGGTACCGGGGGCGCGGGCCGGTGACCGCGACCCTCACGGGCAAGATCGGCCGTGAAACCAAGCGCTTCGTCCTCGAGAGCCGTCCCCTCGACGGGAGCGACCGGACGAGCTTCCTGGTCCGGCTGTGGGCGACACGGCGGATCGGCTACCTCCTCGAGGAGATACGCCTCCGGGGGTCGAACGAAGAGCTCGTCGACGAGATCCGCCGTCTCGGGCTGAAGTACGGCATCGTCACGCCGTACACGTCCTACCTCGTCACCGAGAGGGAGGCCCTGGCCCTCGACGCGGCGGCGCCCGCGGCCAGGGAGGCCGTCCTCGGCGGCGTCGTCGGCGGTGTCGGAGCGGTCCGGGCGGCCAAGGCGACCCAGGCCCTCAAGCTCGAGGACCTCGCGGCCCAGGTCGTCTCCGAGCGCATCCTCTACAAGGACGACAAGACGTTCTACTTGAAGGACGGCGTCTGGACGGACAGCGCCTACGAGGATGGCGCCCCGGTCAGGGAGATCGAGTTCATCTCCGAGGAGTTCTACAAGCTGCTATCGGAGAAGCCGGGCCTGGCCAAGTACCTCTCGGTCGCCCGCGACCTAGTCGTCGTCTTCGAGGGCACGGCCTACCGGATCATTGGACAGAAAATCGGCTGACGCGTTCCGTTCGGTCAGAGGCCGCGGGACAAGGGCCGAACGGAGTCGATACCCGAGGCCCAGCGCGGCCGGTCGCGAAAGGCGGCTTGATTTCCTCCGGACGATTGGTCACAATGGACGGGACTTTCATCCGGAGGTTCCCCGATGCCGCAAGACAAGCTTCTCCTGATCCCCGGCCCTAGCCCCGTCATCCCGCGCATCCTCGACGCGCTGGCCAAGCCCACCGTCTCCCACGTCGGGCCGGACATGGCCCGCGACCTCAAGGAGGCCTGCGAGAACCTCAAACGGATCGTTTTCTGCGAGAGCGGCGAGCCCTTCATCGTCGCCGGCGCCGGGACCCTGGCCATGGAGATGGCCATCCTCAACACCGCCGGGCCCGGCGACCGCGTCCTCGTCCTGTCGCAGGGGTACTTCGGCGACCGCATGGCCCAGATCTGCCGGGCCTTCGGCATCGACCACGACGTCCTCCAGAGCGAGTGGGGGCAAGCCGTCACCCCGGCCGAGCTCGAGGCGCGGCTGAAGTCCAAGAACTACAACGTCGTCGCCTGCACCCACGTCGACACCTCGACGGGCGCCTGCGCCCCGGTCGAGGAGTACAGCCTGGTCCTGGACAAGACGGGGGCCCTCTTCATCGTCGACGGCGTCTGCGCCACCGGAGGCGTCGCCGAGCGGATGGACGCGTGGGGCATCGACATCGTCCTGACCGCGGCCCAGAAATGCCTGGGTGCCCCCCCCGGCCTGGCCGTCCTCGTCCTGTCCGAGCTGGCCATGGAGAAACGCCGCGGCCTCCCCTCCGTCCCCGCCTATTACTCCGACCTCCTGCGCTGGCTGCCCATCATGCGGGACCCGGCCAAGTACTTTTCGACGCCCTGCGTCAACGAGGTCCGGGCCTTCGCCGAAGCGACCCGCGTCATCCTTGAAGAGGGGTTGGACGAGCGCTTCGAACGCCACGATCTCCACGCCGAGGCCATCCGGGCCGGTCTCGCCGCCTTGGGATTCACTTTTTTCACCGATCCGCGCTCCCTGGCCCCGACGCTGTCCGTCGTCCGCTATCCCGAGGGCGTCGACGACACGGCCTTCCGGGCCGGCCTCTCCGCGAACGGGGTCGTCGTCGCCGGCGGCCTGGCGGTCACCGCGGGCCGGGTCTTCCGCATGGGGCACATGGGCAACCTGACCTCGGCGGACGTCCGCTTCGCCATCGAGGCCGTGGAGCGGACGCTCGCCGGCCTCGGCCGGAAGGTCCGGTCGGGCTCCGGGCGCGAGGCCGTCGACGGCGTGCTCAAGGCCTGAAGGAAGCACGTGATGTCCGCGAAGAGCAAAGTCTATTTCGTCCCCGCCGACGGCCGGGAACCCGCCGAGGCCCTCTCCGAGAAGGCCAAGAAAGCCTACCTGGCGACGGGATTCAACGGCCGGATCGCCGAGGGGGAGTTCGCCGCCCTCAAGATCCACTTCGGCGAGGAGGGCAATACCGGCTACATCAAGCCGGCCTGGCTCTCGGGCCTCATCCGGGAGGTCCGGCAGCGGACGAATCACGCCTTCCTGACCGATTCGAACACCCTCTACGTCGGCAACCGCTCCAACTCGATCGACCACCTCCGGCTGGCCTGGTCGCACGGCTTCACGCCCGAGGCTACGGGCCTCCCGGTCATCATCGCCGACGGCCTGATCGGCCGGGACAAGCGGGAGCCGAAGAGCGCCCAGGCCCGGACGGCCTCCTCGAAGATCGCCAGCGCCATCCTCGACGCCGACGTCCTGGTCGGCCTGACGCACGTGACGGGCCACGTCCAGACCGGGCTCGGCGCGGCCATCAAGAACATCGGCATGGGCTGCGCCTCGCGGGCCGGCAAGCTCGAGCAGCATTCCGTCACCCACCCCCGGATCGACCCAAAGGCGTGCCGAAACTGCGGCGTCTGCATGGCCTTCTGCCCTGAAGCGGCCATCGTCCAGGCCGAAGGGCACGCCGTCATCGAGCCGGCCAAATGCGTCGGCTGCGGCGAATGCCTGGTCGTCTGCAAGTACGGCGCCGTCAAGATGAGGTGGGACTCGGACTCCCGCCGCCTCCAGGAGAAGATGGCCGAGTACGCCAAGCGCGTCGTCGACCACTTCAAGGGGAAGGCCGTCTTCGTCGGCTTCCTGATCCAGGTGACGAAGGACTGCGACTGCATGGCCAGGAACCAGAAGCCCATCGTCGAGGACGTTGGCATCCTGGCCTCGCTCGACCCCGTGGCCGTCGACCAGGCCGCGGCCGACCTCATCGCCGAGAGGGGCGGCGGAGCGGACCCGTTGCGGGCCGGCTACGATCTCGACTGGTCGGTCCAGCTCGCCCACGGCGAGAGGATCGGTCTGGGGACTACGAAGTACCGCCTCGTCGAGATCGCCTGATCCCCGGCGGGGCGGTCCTGGGCCTCACTCCTGGCGGCGGAGGCGAGGCATGAAGATGGCCAGGGCTATCGCCGCCCCGAGCGTCACCCCCGCCCCGAGGATAACGGTCGCCGGCTGGCCGAGCTTCTCGGCCGTTAGGCCGACGCCGAGCGCCCCGAGAGGCATCAAACCGAAGAAGATAAGGGTATAGACGCTCATGATCCGGCCCCGGAGGGCGTTGGGAGCGTGGGTCTGGACCAGCGCGTTGGACAGGTTGAAGATGAGGATCATGGACATCCCGGCCCCGAAGATGAGGACGAGCGAGAGCGGCGTCCAGCGCGACAGGGCGAAGAGGGCGGCCCCGACGGGCAGGGCGATGGTCCCCAAGGTCAGGAGCTTGCCCCGGAACCGGAACCGGCCGAGCGAGGCGATGATCAGGGCCGCCGCGAGCGCCCCGAGCCCTCTGGCGGATTGGAGGAAGCCGTTGGTCTTGGCGTCCCCGCCGAGGACGTTTACCGCCCAGGCGGGCATCAGGGTGACGAACGAGATGCCGAAAAGGCTGACCGTGCCGATGAGGGCGATGATCGTCCGGATCAGCGGATGGGTGGCGACGTAGGCCAGGCCCTCCTTGATGTCCGCCAGGGCCGAGGCCCGGGACGGTTTGGGCACGAACGGCTCGAGCTTCATCTTCTTCAGGGCGACGATGACGGCGACGAAGGAGAGTCCGTTGATGGCGAAACACCAGGCCGGGCCGAAGAAGGCGTAGACGAGCCCCCCGGCCATCGGCCCGACGGCCATGGCCGTGTTGAACATGGCCGAGTTCAGGGCGATGGCGTTGGTCATGTCCTCGACGGTGACCATCTCCAGGATGAACGATTGGCGGGCCGGGGCCTCGAAGGCGTTGGCCGTGCCCAGCAGGAAGGCGAGGACCAGGACGTGCCAGGGCTGGATCCAATGGAGGAAGGTCAGGCCGGCGACGGCGAACGCCAGGGCCATCATGACCGCCTGGGTGACGAGGAGGAGCGTCCGGCGGGGCACGCGGTCGGCGATGGCGCCCGCGTACAGCATGAACAGCCAGGTCGGGACCCCCGTCGCGAAGCCCACCAGTCCGAGGTAGGCCGGCGACCTGGTCAGGTCGAAGACGAGGAAACCGAGGGCCGTCGATTCCATCCATGTCCCGAAGAGCGAGACGATCTGGCTCCAGAACCAGAGCCTGTAGTTGGGGTGCCTGAGGGCCGTGACGGCCTGCCGCCAGCTCATCTGCCGGCGCAGCCCGTAGAGACGCCGGACGAGATCGGGCCTGCCGGCGGTCGGCGGGGGATACGGGGCTTCCTGGGTCATCGGCTCACCGGGGCGGCCGGTCCCTCAGAGGACCTCTTCGTCCCCGGCCCGCCAGGGCGGATCGACGATGCAGAGGAAGGAGAGGCCGCCCGCGCCGGTGTTCTCGATGGACTGGACCTCACCGGCCGGGACGACGATCGCGTCCCCCGTTCCGACCTCGGCGTGTTCCTCGCCGACGCGCATCCGGCCCCGGCCCTCGAGGATATAGTAGACCTCGGTGCTGGAGAGCCTGTGGGGGAGGGTCTTTTCGCCGGGCCCGACCGCGGCGTGGGCCAGACTGAAGCCGACGGCGACCGGCTCCTTGTCCGGGTGGAGGATCTCCTTGAGGAACGATGCGTCGCCGGCCCGGATGCCCGCGATGTCCCGGAGCGATTTGACGATCATGGTCGAGAGGAATGAAATCGGGGAGGTGGGATTTGAACCCACGACCCCAGCGTCCCGAACGCTGTGCGCTAGCCAGGCTGCGCTACTCCCCGACGTGAGCGGCCTATTATACACAGTTCGCCCCCGAAATCAAAGGGGGGACGGCGGCGCCTATTGACGGGAGGGGGGACCTGATGTAAAAAAGGAGGCTGACGGACCCAGGAAAGGAGATCCACATGCGTTTTCGCTATTTGCTGTTCGCGGCGCTGGCGGTTTCGGCCCTCGCGGCCCAGGACGTCCCGGCCAAGCCCGCCGACATCGGCGGGGTCTGGGAGATGACCATGCAGACGCCGCAGGGCGACATGACGGCCGACGCGACCTTCGTCCAGGAGAGCGACAAGTTCAAGTTCAACATGCCCGGACCCCAAGGCATGGAGTTCTCGGGCGAGGGGACCATCAAGGGCCAGGAACTCGAATGGGCGGTGCTCCTCAGCGGCGGCATGGGCGAGTTCACGCTCACCTACAAGGCCAAGGTCGAGGGGGACAAGATGTCCGGAGAGGTCCAGGCTGGGGACTTCGGGGCCTTCCCCTTCACGGCGACGAAGAAGAAGTAGGCCGCGTCCCCGCGCTTCTTCGCGGCCTTGTCCGGTTGTCCCGGCCGGTCCGGTCCGTATATAATTAGGTTTCTGGTCCCGCGTTCTGGCCGCGGAGGATTACGAGCATGACGAAGTGGTGGCATCTCGACATCGGAGCGGTCGCCCGGACGCTCGCGACCGACGGACGGACGGGCCTCACCTCGGGTGCCGCGGCCGAGAAGCTGCGGACGGTCGGCCCGAACGAGCTCCAGGAGAAGAAGGGCCGGGGCCCCCTGGCCATCTTCCTCGATCAGTTCAAGAGCCTCATGATCGGGGTCCTCATCGCCGCCGCCCTCGTCGCCGGCTTCCTCAAGGAGTGGGTCGACTCGCTGGCCATCCTGGCCATCGTCATCCTCAACGCCATCCTCGGCCTGGTCCAGGAATACCGGGCCGAGAAGAGCCTGGCCGCGCTGAAGAAGCTGTCCGCGCCGTCGTCCAAGGTCATCCGCGACGGCGCCACCCGGATGGTCGCGGCCCGGGAGCTTGTCCCGGGCGACCTGGTCGAGGTCGAGGCCGGCGACTACGTCCCGGCCGACAGCCGGGTCGCCTGGCACACGGGCAACTTCGCCGTCCAGGAGGCCAGCCTGACCGGGGAGTCGATGCCCGTCGGCAAGACCGACATCGCCCTCGCGGACAAGGACGTCCCCCTGGCCGAGCGGGCCAACATCCTCTACATGGGGACCTCGGTCGTCTCGGGCAAGGCCCGGGCCATCGTCGTCGAGACGGGCATGCAGACCGAGCTCGGCCGCATCGCCGGGCTCATCCAGGAGATCCGCAAGGAGACGACGCCCCTGCAGAGGAAGCTCGAGCAGTTCAGCAAGTTCCTCGTCTATCTCTGCTTCGTCCTCGTCGGTCTCGTCTTCGGCCTCGAGCTCCTGCGCGGGGGCGAGCTCGTCGACATGTTCCTGACGTCGGTCAGCCTGGCCGTCGCGGCCATCCCCGAGGGCCTTCCCGCCGTCGTGACCATCGCCCTGGCCCTGGGCGTCCAGCGCATGGTCCGCCGCCACGTCCTCATCCGCAAGCTGCCCTCGGTCGAGACGCTCGGCTGCGCCACGGTCATCTGCTCGGACAAGACGGGCACCCTGACCAAGAACGAGATGACCGTCCGGGCCGTCTGGACCTCGCGGGACGCCTTCGAGGTGACGGGCACGGGCTACATCCCGGCCGGCGAGTTCCGGACCGCGGACAGGGGCGTCGACCCCTGCGATCACCCCGACCTGATCAAGACCCTGATCGCGGGTGTCCTCTGCAACAACGCCCGGCTCTCGCTCGAAGGGGGGAACGTCTCGGTCTTCGGCGACCCGACCGAGATCGCCATGCTCAGCGCCGCGGCCAAGGCCGGCGTCTGGAAGACCGAGGAGGACGCAAGCTACGATCTCGTCGAGGAGCTGCCCTTCGACTCCGAGCGCAAGAAAATGAGCGTCATCCTCCGGTCCGGCCAGGACCTGATGACGTTCACCAAGGGCGCCCCCGACCTGCTGCTCAACGACTGCAGCCGCATCCTCGAGGCCGGCGCGGAGCGGCAGCTCACCGGGGCCGACCGGGACCGGATCACGAAGGCCAACGACGCCTTCGCCGACCAGGCCCTCCGGGTCCTGGCCGTGGCCTACCGCAACCTCGACCGGGACCCCCACGCCTATCCCGCCGTGGCCATCGAGCGCGATCTGACCTTCGCCGGGCTCGTGGCCATGATCGACCCGCCCCGCCCCGAGGTCCGCGAGGCCATGGCCAAGTGCCGGACGTCGGGCATCCGGACGGTCATGATCACCGGCGACCACCGGAACACGGCCGTGGCCATCGCCCGCGAGCTCGGCTTCTACGGCCCCGACGCGGTCTCCCTGACCGGAGAGGACGTCGACCGCCTCGACGACGCCGCGCTCGACGCCTCCATCGAGCGGGTGGCCGTCTACGCCCGCGTCTCCCCCGAGCACAAGCTCCGGGCCGTCCGGGCCTGGCGGCGGAAGGGCGAGATCGTGGCCATGACCGGCGACGGCGTCAACGACGCGCCCGCGGTCAAGGAGGCCGACATCGGCGTCGCCATGGGCATCACCGGGACGGACGTGACCAAGGAAGTCTCGGACATGGTCATCACCGACGACAATTTCGCCTCGATCGTGGCCGCGGTCGAGGAGGGCCGGGGCATCTACGACAACATCCGCAAGTTCATCCACTTCCTGCTCTCCTGCAACCTGGGCGAGATCCTGGTCATGTTCGTCGCGGCCCTGCTCGGCTTCCCCGTGCCGCTCCTGCCCATCCAGATCCTCTGGGTCAACCTGGTGACGGACGGGCTGCCCGCCCTGGCCCTTGGCGTCGATCCCGTCGATCCGAACATCATGGAGCGGCCGCCGCGCGACCCCAAGGAGCCCGTCGTGACGGGGGCCCGGGGCTGGCTCATCGGCCTCCAGGGGACCCTCATCGCGGCTTGCAGCCTGGGCGCGTTCCTCTTCGTCCTCCTGTACGAGAAGGAGGGGATCGACCGGGCCCGGACCGCCGCCCTGGCCACCCTGGCCTGCGCCCAGCTCTTCCACGCTTTCAACTGCCGGAGCATGCGGCGCTCGATCTTCGGGCTGAAGTTCTCCACCAACCCCCATCTCGTCGGCGCGGTCGTCCTCTCGTTCCTGCTCCAGATGGCCATCATCTACGTGCCGTTCTTCCAGCCGGTCTTCAAGACGCTGCCCCTGAAACTGATCGACCTGGGCATGATCATGGTCTTCTCGACCCTGCCCCTCTGGGTCATGGAGGCCGTCAAGGCCCTCAACCGGAGGTTCCGGTTCTATGAGCTCTACTGAAACGGACGACATGTCCGAGGAGGCAACATGAAGAACATCGCGAGATATCTCGCCCTGGCGATCTTCGCCGCCGCTCTGGTCTTCACGGCCGTCGCCGACGACGGCATGTGGATGCCCCACCAGATGAAGGCCCTCGACCTCAAGGCCCTGGGGCTGCGGATGGACCCCGGCGACCTCTACAAGACGGACGGCACCGGGCTGATGAGCGCCGTGGTCAACCTCGGGGGGGGCACGGGCGAGTTCGTCAGCGCCGAGGGCCTCGTCCTGACCAACCACCACGTGGCCTACGGGGCCATCCAGAGGGCCTCGAGCAAGGAGAACGATTACATCACCGACGGCTTCATGGCCCGGACCCGGGCCGAGGAGATCCCGGCCCAGGGCTACACGGTCGGGGTCCTGCTCGGCTACGAGGACGTCACGGCCAGGGTCAACGCCTATTTCAAGCCGAAGATGACTCCCCGGGAGCGCTACGACGCCTTCGAGAAGGCCCAGAAGGAGATCATCGCCGCGGCCGAGAAGGCGGCCAAGGACCTGCGCTGCACTCTGGCCGCGATGTACAGCGGCAACGCCTACTACCTCTACACGTTCAAGCAGATCCGGGACGTCCGGCTCGTCTACGCCCCGCCCCAGGACCTGGGCAATTTCGGGGGGGAGACCGACAACTGGATGTGGCCCCGGCACACCTGCGACTTCTCCTTCCTCCGCGCCTACGTCGCCCCCGACGGGGCGGCCGCCGACTTCTCGCCGTCGAACGTGCCCTACAAGCCCAAGGTCTGGCTGAAGGTCTCGCTCGACGGCTTCAAGGAGGGCGATTTCACCTTCGTCATGGGCTATCCCGGACGGACCTTCCGCAACTACGCCCTGGCCGAGCTCAAGAACGACCAGGAGAACATGGCCCGGCGGATCAAGGAGACCCAGGAGCTCATCGCCTTCTACGAGGCCGCCGGCAAGGCCGACAAGGAGATCGAGATCCGCTACGCCGGGCTGGTCAAGGGCCTCTACAACGGGCTGAAGAACAGGCAGGGCAAGCTCGAGGGCTTCGTCAAGTACGACCTCGTCGCCAAGAAGGCCGCCCAGGAGAAGGAGCTCCTCGACTGGATCGGCGTCGACGCCGCCCGGGCCAAGAGATACGGCGCGGCCCCGGCCGCCCTCGAGGCCTTCCTGGCCCGGCAGAAGGCTTTCGGGGCGAGGTCGGAGCTCGTCAACGGCGTCCTGGGCGGCTCGACCATCCTCTCCCAAGCCTACACCATCGTCCGGGCCGTCCCCGAGCTCCAGAAGCCCGACAAGGACAGGGAACAGGCCTATCAGGAACGGAACCTGCCCCGGCTGAAGCAGGGCATCCAGCTGGCCGAGCGGGGCTACGTCTTCGCCACCGACCGGGAGCTGCTGAAGTGGACGCTGAAGCGGCTCCGGGCCGACCGCCCCGATCCGGCCGCCTGGCCGGCGTCCCTCCGGGGGCTGGCCGCCGGCTCGGACGACGAGGTCGCCGCCCGCGTCGACGCGATGTACGCCAAGACGGCACTCGGCGATCCGGCGAAGAGGCTCGAGCTCCTCGGGCTCAAGCCGGCCCAGGTCGCGGCCGTCGACGATCCCTTCCTCAAGCTCGCCGCGGCGATGGAGACAGAGCTCAAGGGCCTCCGCGAGGAGAGCAAGGGCATGGGCCGTGAGGGGGCCGACCTGAAGATGGCCTACGAGGCGGCCATCCTGGAGATGAAGAAGGGGGCCTACGCGCCGGACGCCAACGGGACCATCCGCTTCACCTACGGTCCGGTCATGGGCTACGCGCCCCGGGACGCCGTCTGGTATCTGCCCCAGACGACGGTCAAGGGCGTCGTCGAGAAGGAGGCCGGCGAGTTCCCGTTCAAGGTCCCGGCCCGGATCAAGGAGCTCTGGAAAGCCGGGGACTTCGGCCCCTACGCCGACGCCGAGCTCGCGGACGTCCCGGCCTGCTTCCTGAACACGACCAATGTCACCGGCGGCAACTCCGGCTCGCCGACGCTCAACGCCAAGGGCGAGCAGATCGGCATCATCTTCGACATGACCTACGAAAGCGTCATCGGCGACTACTACGTCATCCCCGAGCTGCAGCGCTCGATCAGCGTCGACGTCCGTTACGTCCTCTGGGTGACCGACAAGTTCTCCGGCGCGAAGCACATCATCGAGGAGATGGGATTGGCCGGGAGATGAGGCGGCGCCCGCGCCGGGCCCGCCGCCCGTCCTTGCTTTCACGTCGGGACCTGCATTACAATCCTTTCGCGACGTCGGATCCGCGATCGATCCCCCGAGGAGGTCGGACATGAAGAGAAACGGGAATTGGAGCCGCAGGGAGTTCATGAGAGCGGCCGGCGGCTTCGGGACGGCGGCCCTGGCCTTCGACCCGAAGAGCCTGCCGCGCGTCGAGGAGGCCGGTCAGTCGGTCGCCCGCATGACCCCCGAGGAAGTGGCCAGGGACGAGTTCTACTGGCGCGAGATCCAGCTCGCCTTCAAGCTCGACCGCGAGCTCATCAACCTCAACAACGGCTTCACCTGCCCCATGCCCCGGGTGGCCCTGGAGTCCACCTTCCGTTACATGGAAATGATCAACATGCTCCCGGTCCATTACCAGGGTATGGTCGCCGGCAACAGCGAGACGCTCCGCCGCCGCATGGCCAACGAGTTCGGCTGCGCCATCGAGGAGATGGCCCTGACGCGCGGCGCCAGCGAGGCCCTCCAGATCGTCCAGAACGGCATCGACCTCAAGGCCGGCGACGAGGTCATCACGACCGAGCAGGACTACCCGCGCATGCTGACGACCTGGGACCAGCGCATGCGGCGCGAGGGGATCAAGGTGACCCGCCTGCAGTTCCCTGTGCCGGCGACCCAGGATTTCCTCTACAACATGTTCGAGAAGGCCATCACGCCGAAGACCAAGGTCTTTCATTTCACCCACATCACCAACCTCACGGCCCAGCTCTTCCCTGTCCAGCGGCTGTCGCGCCTGGCCCGCTCCAAGGGCATCGTGACCATCGTCGACGGTGCCCACGCCCTGGGCCATTTTCCGTTCAAGCTGAGGGACCTCGAGTGCGACGCCTACGGCGTCAGCCTGCACAAATGGCTCCTGGCGCCGCTCGGCAACGGCTGCCTCTACGTCCGGAAAGAGATGATCCCGCGGTTCTGGCCGCTCCAGGCGGCGCCGGAACAGCAAGACGACGACATCCGCAAGTTCGAGTCCATCGGCACCCATCCCTGGGCCATCCGGGCGGCCCTCGGCGAGTCGCTGGCCTTTCACCAGGCCATCGGGGCCGAGCGGAAGGCGGCCCGGCTGCGCTACTTGAGCCTGCGCTGGGTCGACGCGCTCAAGGCCTATCCCCGGATCAAGGTCCTGTCCGAGACGAGCGAGCCGGCCCAGGCCTGGGGCGTCATGGCCGTCAACATCGAGGGCGTCGACGTCAGGGAGCTGGCCGGCTGGCTGAGACGGAATTATCGGATCATCGTCGTCCCGCTCGTGGGCGGCGCGCCGCCGAACTCCGTCTTCGACTACCAGGCCCTGCGGGTGTCGCCGAACGTCTACACGACCCTCGAGGAGATCGACACCTTCGTCGAGGCCATGACCGAGGCGGCCAAGGAAGGCATTCCTCCGGAGCCCGAGCCGGTCCCGGGCTACCCGGCCGACGTCACGGTCTGAGAGTCAAGGGAGGAGGGGAACGATGAAACGACAGACGTTGGCGTTGGCCGTGGGGGGGGTCCTGCTCGCGGGGATCGCCCTGGCCGCGGCCCCGGCGGATTTCAAGGTGCCTTTCCCGATCCGCGTGGGAGGCAAGGACTTCGGCGCGGGCGATTACGCCGTGGCCAAGACGGCCGAGGGAGGCCTCGTTCTCCGGCGCGTGTCGACGGGCAAGGAGGTCGCCCTCACGGTCCTGGAGCGGATCAAGCCAGAGGCCCCGGGCGCCGAGCCCCGGCTCATCTTCGACGAGGTCGGCGACTTCGCGCCCTCGTACACCGAGTACATCACCGTCTACGTCCTCTCCGAGGTCTGGTTACCGGGCGAGGACGGCTACCGCGTCCACTTGACCAAGGGCGCCCACAAGACCAAGGTCGTGACCGGCACGGCGGCAAAGTAGCCGGCCTCGGCGATCTGCTACAGTAGTCCTTCCGGACAGGCGGGTATTTCTCCATGATCGTCGTCGACAACCTCTCGAAGAGCTACGGCAAGCAGGCCCTCTTCGACGCCATCAGCTTCAAGGTCAACCGCCGCGAGCGCGTGGGCGTCGTCGGGCGCAACGGCCACGGCAAGACGACCCTGTTCCGGATGATCACCGGGGAGGATGAGCCGGACGCGGGGACGATCACCAAGCCCCGCAAGTACCGCGTCGGCTACGTCGAGCAGCAGCCGCGTTTCACCGAACCGACCGTCCTCCTCGAGGGGGCCAGAGGCCTGGCTCCCGACGCGCACAACGAGATCTGGCGGGTCGAGAAGGTCCTCATGGGGCTCGGGTTCGAGGCGGACGACCTGGAGAAGAGGCCGGCCGAGCTCTCGGGCGGCTACCAGGTCCGGCTCAACCTGGCCAAGGTGCTGGTCGGCGACTATCAGATGCTCCTCCTCGACGAGCCGAGCAACTACCTCGACATCACCTCGATCCGCTGGCTGGAGCGCTTCCTCTCGGCCTGGCCCGGCGAGCTCCTGATCATCACCCACGACCGCAGCTTCATGGACAACGTCGTCACCCACGTCCTGGGCATCCACCGGCGCAAGGTCCGCAAGGTCGAGGGGAACACGGGCAAGTACTACGAGCAGATCGCCGCCGAGGAGGAGATCTACGAGAAGACCCGGATCAACGACGAGCGCAAGATGAAGGAGATGGACCTGTTCATCACCCGCTTCCGGGCCAAGGCCCGGCTCGGCGGCCTGGTCCAGTCCCGTATCAAGTCCCTGGAGAAGATGGAGAAGAGGGAGAAGCTCGAGGAGGTCAAGAACCTGGAGTTCGCCTTCGCCGAGAAGACGGGATACCACACGTACGCCCTGGACGTCCGCGACGTCTCCTTCGCCTACACGCGCCGACCGTACGCTCATCCGGCGCTTCTCGATCAGCGTCGGGGCCAAGGACCGGGTCTTCGTCATCGGCCGGAACGGCCGGGGCAAGACGACCCTGCTCCGGCTCCTGGCCGGCGACCTCGCCCCCCGGTCCGGCACGGTCGATTCGCCTCAGTCGGTCGCCCCGGGCTACTTCGAGCAGACCCACATCTCGACGCTCGCCGAAGGGAACACCGTCCTCGAAGAGATCGCCTCGGCCGACCCCGAGGGCGATCCCAAGCGGGCCCGGTTCATCGCCGGCGGGATGATGTTCGAGGGCGACGACGCCCTGAAGAAGGTCCGGGTCCTGTCGGGCGGGGAGAAGAGCCGGGTCCTTCTGGGCAAGCTCATCGCGACGCCTCTCAACCTCCTGCTCCTCGACGAGCCGACCAACCACCTCGACATCGAGTCGAACGACGCCCTCCTCGAGGCCATCGACGCCTTCGACGGCGCGGTCGTCATGGTCACGCACAACGAGATGTTCCTCCACGCCCTGGCCGACCGGCTGGTCGTCTTCGACAACGACGACATCGTCGTCTACGAGGGCGGCTACCAGAGGTTCCTCGACAAGGTCGGCTGGCGTGACGAGGTCATGCAGGGCCCGATCGCCGCGGGGCCGCCCCCGGCGACGGCGGGGGAGGAGCGTCCGAGAGGAACGCCCAAGGAGCTCCGCCGCCTGCGCTCGGAGGTCGTCGCAGAGCGCTCGCGGGCCCTCCGCCCGCTCGAGACCCGGATCGCCGCGGTCGAGAAGGGCGTCGAGACGAACGACGCCCGCCTCCGCGAGCTCAACGCGGAGCTCGTCAAGGCCTCGGAAGGGCGTCAGGGGGCCAAGGTCGTCGAGGTCTCCAAGGCCATGCACAAGACGAAAAAGACGATCGACGGCCTGTTCGAGGAGCTGGAGAAGCTCACGGGCGAATACGAGGCGCTCAAGGCGGGCTTCGACGCCAGGATGCGCAAGCTGGACGAGCAGAGCGAGGCTTGAAAAGAGGGGGTCAGGTCTACTTTTTGCGCAAAAGAGCGTAAAAAGTAGACCTGACCCCCTCTTTGCTGTCGCGCCGGAGGGGAGTTTTAGGATATAATCCTCCTCCGGCGCTCCTGCGCCTGTAACGACATGACGCCCCGACGGTTCGCCCCCGCTTTTCTCGCCCTCTGCGTCGCCCTCTCTCCCGCCTGCCGCGGCTCCCGCGGCCAGACCGACCTGACGCTGGCCGGCTCGACGAGCATCCAGCCCTTCGCCGACAAGTGGGCCGAGGTCTTCATGGAGGCGCACCGCGACTACGGGGTCAACGTCCAGGGGGGCGGCTCGAGCGCCGGCATCCAGGCCTGCAAGAGCGGGGCCTGCCAGATCGGCATGGCCTCCCGGGAGCTCAAGGGCGACGAGCGGGACCTCGTCGAGATCGTCGTCGCCCGGGACGGCCTGGCCGTCATCGTCCATCCCTCCAACCCCGTCCGGGGCGCCAAGGTCGCCGAGATCAAGCAGATCTTCGCCGGCGACCTGAAGAACTGGAAATTCCTCGGCGGCCCCGACCGGGCGATCACCGTGGTCACCCGCGAGGAGGGCTCGGGGACGCGCGGGGCCTTCCAGGAGCTGGTCATGGGCAAGACCCGCATCTTCCGGGGCGCCATCACCGAGGACTCCAACGGAACGGTCCGCGAGATCGTCACCCACGATCCCCACGCGATCGGTTTCATCTCCCTCGGCCTGGTCAACGAGCGGGTCCGGGCCCTCGATCTCGACGGGGCCTCGGCCAGCGAGGACCATATCCGGGACGGGAGCTACAAGCTCGTCCGGCCGTTCCTGTTCGTCAGTCGCGGCGAGCCGACGGGCCTGGCCAAGGAGTTCGTCGAATTCGTGCTGTCCGAGCGAGGGCAGGCCTTGATCAAGGAGGAGGGCCTCCTCCCGGTCAAGTGACCGGACGGGGCCCGAGGGGAGGACGGGTGAAGGAGCGCGCGCGGAACAGGCTCGAGCGGAACGACCGCCTCGTCCGCCTGGCCCTGCTCGTCGTCGCCTTCTCGGCCGTCTCCGTCCTCCTCGTCATCACCGTCTTCATCGTCGGCCAGGGCACCCCGATCATGTTCAAGTACGGCCTCAAGAGCTTCCTGGCCGGGGCCGATTGGTACCCCTCGGAGAAGCTCTTCGGCCTGTGGCCGATGATCGTCGGCTCTCTCGCCGTCACCGCGGGGGCCCTGGTCATCGGCGTCCCTTTCGGGCTCGCCTGCGCCGTCGTCCTGACGGAGTTCTCCTCGAGGAGGGTCCGCCGCCTCATCAAGCCGGTCATCGAGCTCCTGGCCGGCATCCCGTCGGTCGTCTACGGCTTCATGGGAGTCATCATCCTCGTGCCCTTCATCCGGGAGAACTTCGGCGGGCCGGGTCTCTCTGTCCTGGCCGCGTCGATCATCCTGGGCGTCATGATCCTGCCGACGATCATCTCCATCTCCGTCGATTCTCTCCAGGCCGTCCCGCCGTCCTACCGGGAGGGGTCGATCGCCCTGGGCGCGACCCGCTGGCAGACGGTCAAGATGGTCCTCTTCCCGGCCGCGCGATCCGGCATCATCGCCAGCATCATCCTGGGGATGGGCCGGGCCGTCGGTGAGACCATGGCCACGATCATGGTCGCCGGCAACGCCGCCGAAGTCCCGCGCTCCCTCCTGGCGCCGGTCCGGACCCTGACCTCGAACGTCGCCCTGGAGATGAGCTACGCCACCGGCGAGCACCGGGAGGCCCTCTTCGCCACGGGCGTCGTCCTCTTCGTCATCATCATGATCCTCAACACGGTCGCCAACGCCACGTCGGCGAAGAGAAGGAAGCAGCCGTGAGGCGTCTCGGCCCGCGCATCGAGGAGAAGGCCGTCCGGATCGGTCTGTGGACCATGACCCTCGTGACCGTCGGCGTGCTCCTCTTCATCATCGTCTTCATCCTGAGCCGGGGCATACCCGTCCTGAGCCTCGAATTCCTGACCGCCAATCCCATGGACATGGGCAAGTCGGGAGGCATCTTCTCGACCGTCGTCGGAACGGTCGCCCTGAGCGTCCTGGCCATCCTCATCGCCGCGCCCCTCGGCATCGGGACGGCCATCTATCTCACCGAATACACCTGGGGCGGGCCCGTGACCCGGATCATCCGCTTCGGGGCCGAATGCCTGGCCGGCATTCCCTCGATCATCTTCGGCCTCTTCGGCTTCATCCTCTTCGTCACCAAGCTCAAGTTCGGCTGGTCCATCCTCAGCGGCGGCCTGACCCTGGCCTTCATGCTCCTTCCGACCATCATCCGGACCTCGGAGGAAGCCATCAAGAGCGTCCCCCCGGCCTATCGCCAGGTCAGCTTCTCCCTGGGCAGCACGAAATGGCAGACCGTCACCCGGGTCGTCCTGCCCTCGGCCCTGCCGGGCATCATCACGGGCATCGTCCTCAGCATCGGCCGCAGCATCGGCGAGACGGCGGCGACGATCTTCACGGCCGGCAGCGCCCTGCGGATGCCGACCTCCCTCTTCTCGTCCTCCCGGACCATGTCCGTCCACTTCTACATACTGGCCCGGGAGGGCATCTCCATGCCCAACGCCTACGGCACGGCCGCCATCCTGATCATCGCCATCCTGGG
This sequence comes from Candidatus Aminicenantota bacterium, assembly GCA_963719985.1. Taxonomy (GTDB): domain Bacteria; phylum Acidobacteriota; class Aminicenantia; order Aminicenantales; family Saccharicenantaceae; genus RBG-16-66-30. The sequence goes on from CAVRDU010000003.1 coordinate 55,979, forward strand.
CATCAACGTCCTGACCTATTACCTGATGAACCGGTTCATCAGGAGATACTCATGAGCGACGTCGCGATCGAGGTCCGGAACTTCAGCCAGAGCTTCGGCGACGTCCGCAAGATCCACGCCCTCGACCTCGACGTCCACCGCAACGAGATCCTGGGGATCATCGGCCCGGCCCGCAGCGGCAAGTCGACGTTCCTCTGCGCCCTCAACCGCCTCAACGACCTCGTCCGCGGCTCCCGTCCCGAAGGCACGATCGCGGTCGACGGCCGCGACATCTACGCGCCCGACGTCGACGTCGTCGAGCTGCGCCGGAAGCTGGGCATGGTCTTCGCGACGCCCGTTCCGCTGCCCCGCTCGATCTTCGAGAACGTCGCCTTCGGGGCCCGCCGGGCCGGGGTCCGCGGCCGGGAGCGCCTCTCGGCCCTCGTCCGCGACAGCCTGGAAAAGGGCGGGCTGTGGGAGGAGGTCAAGGACCGCCTGGGGACGAGCGCCCTGAAGCTCTCCGGCGGCCAGCAGCAGCGCCTCTGCGTGGCCCGCATCCTGGCCGTCAAGCCCGAGTTCATCCTCCTCGACGAGCCGACCTCCGGCCTCGACCCGATCTCGACCATGAAGATCGAGGAGTCCCTGCGCCGGCTCAAGAAGGAGTACACCATCATCCTCGTCACCAACAATACCAAGCAGGCGGCCCGCGTCGCCGACCGGACGGCCTTCTTCCTCAACGGCGAGCTCGTCGAGGTCGGCCCGACGGCCAAGATCTTCACCGCGCCGGACGATCCGCGGACCGACGACTACCTGCGGGGCAAGTTCGGATAGGCGCCATGGCCATCATCGAAGTCCGCGACCTCGACTTTTTTTACGGCAAGTTCCAGGCCCTCAAGGGCATCAGCCTGGACATCGAGAAGAACCGGATCACCGCCCTCATCGGGCCCTCGGGGTGCGGAAAGACGACCTTCCTCCGGGCCCTCAACCGGATGACCGACCTCATCGAGGATGTCCGGGTCACCGGGACGGTCCTCATCGACGGCAAGGACATCTACCGGCCCGAGACCGACCTCCTCGACCTGCGCAAGAAGGTCGGCATGGTCTTCCAACGGCCCAATCCCTTCCCTTTGAGCGTCTACGACAATGTCGTCTACGGGCTGCGCGTCCACGGCGTCAGGGACGCCCGGACCCTGGAAGAGAAGCTCGCCCGCAGCCTCGAGGCGGTCCACCTCTGGGACGAGCTCAAGGACCGCCTCGACGAGAACGCCCTGCGGCTCTCGGGCGAGCAGCAGCAGCGCCTGTGCATCGCCCGGCTGGTCGCCGTCGAGCCGGAGATCCTGCTCATGGACGAGCCCTGCTCGGCCCTCGACCTGGCCGCGACGGCCAACATCGAGGACCTCATGGTCGAGCTGAAGAAGCTCTTCACGATCCTCATCGTCACCCACAACATGCAGCAGGCGGCCCGAGTCTCGGACGTCACAGGATACTTCCTCCTCGGCGAGCTCGTCGAGATCGGGGAGACCCAGGGGATCTTCACCAACCCCGGCGACTCCCGGACGGAAGATTACATCACCGGTCGCTTCGGCTAGCCCCCTGGTGTACAATAGGGGCGGGAGGGAGACCATGGACGACCTTCATCTCGACGAGGAACGGACCGAGGAACGGGCCGAAGAGCCGCGCCGCGTCCGGGGCCTGGCGATCGCCATCCTGGCCGTCATCGCGGCCGTGGCGGTCCTCTACTATTTCGTATTCATGAAGAGGACGAAACCGGAGGCGGCTCCGGCGCAAGCCGTCGAGACCGTCCAGCCGGCTGGGGCCGCGGAGTCCCCCACCGAGCCGGCCGTCGAGCCGCTTGCGTTCCCTCCGGTCCCGCTCAACGCGAGCGACGCCGCCGTCCGGGAGTTCGCCGCGGCCCTGTCCGTCGATCCCGAGTTCGCCAAGTGGCTCCTGACGAAGGACCTCATCCGCAAGTTCGTCGTCTCGGTCGACAACGTCGCCAATGGGCTCAGTCCGAAGCCCCACATCGACTTCTTCGCCCCGCAGGGCGCCTTCCGGGTCGCCCGGACCAAGGACGGGACGCTCGTCGATCGGGCCTCCTACGCGCGCTACGATCCGGTCGTCCGGATCGCGCTGTCCCTGGACGCCAAGGCCGCCGCCCGGCTCTACCGGGCCCTCGACCCGCTCCTCCAGGAGGCCTACAACGAGCTCGGCTACCCCGGCGTCGATTTCGACGATACGTTCGTCCGGGCCATGGCGGAGCTGCTCGAGACGCCGGTCGTCGAGGGGCCGATCAAGCTGGAGCAGAAGGTCCTGAGCTACGCCATGACGGACCCGGCGCTCGAAGCGTTGAGCCCGGCCCAGAAGCAGCTGCTTCGCTTGGGGCCGGACGGCGTGCGGGCCGCCCATAAGAAGATCTTGGGGCTGGCCGCCGCCCTCGGCATCCCGGCGACCAGGCTGCCGCAACCGAAGACTCACCTGCCCGCCGCCCGTTAGCGCGGCCGCTCATTTCCAGCGGAAGGGCTTGTCTTTCCGGAAATCGGGGACCAGGTGCTCGTCCGGCCGGAACGGCTCCGGCTGCAGGAACAGCTGGTCGAAGCCGAGGGACGTCGCCTCGTCGGCGGCCCGCCGGTATTCCTCGGGCGACACTCCCCGTTGGATCTCCTCCGGCGCCTTGAAGCAGGGGCGGTATTGGCTCATCAGGCTCAGCCCGATGTAGGGCGAGAGGCTCTCCCGCGTCCATCTCAGGAGAGCGAGCGTGTCCTCGACGGCGCCGGGCAGGATGAGGTGACGGAGGACGAGCCCCCTGCGGGCCGTCCCGCCGGCCGCGAGGTCGAGGGCCGGCTGCTGGAGCGACATCTCCCTGACGGCCTCGGAAGCCCTGTCGAAGTAGTCCTCCGCGCCCGAGTACCTCTTCGATAGAGCGGGGGAGTGATACTTGAGATCGGGCAGATAGACGTCGACGACGCCCTCGAGGGCCCGGACGACCTCCAGGCTATCATATCCGTTGGAGTTCCAGATGAGGGGGATCTCGAGCCCGTCGGCCAGGGCCAGCCGAAGGGCCCGGAGGATGGGCAGGACGACGTGGGTCGGGGAGACGAAGTTGATATTATGGGCGCCCTTGGCCTGGAGGCCGAGCATCATGGCCGCGAGCTCCGCGTCGGTCGCCGGCTCGCCCTCGAGGAGCCAGCTCAGCTGGTAGTTCTGGCAGAACAGGCACTTGAGGTTGCAGCCGGTGAAGAAGATCGTCCCCGATCCCGACCGGCCGCTGATCACCGGCTCCTCGCCGAAGTGGAGGAGGGCGTGGGAGACCGAGGCCCGGCAGCCCGTCCGGCAGACGCCGTCGGCGCCCATCGTCCGGTCGACCCGGCAGTCGCGGGGGCAGAGCGTGCACGCCGCCTCGAGAGGGGACAGGCGGTCGAGGGCCCGGTCGACGAGCTCGAGCTTCCGGGCGTTCGGCGTCATGAGGCCATCTTATCATAATTGATTATCGCGCCCCGCCCGGGTATAGTAGGGGGCCCATGGAGCTCATCAAGAAGATCCTCGACATCGCCCTGCACCTCGACCGCTACCTCAGCGGGATCATCCAGCAGTACGGTCTGTGGACCTACGCCATCCTCTTCATCGTCATCTTCGTCGAGACGGGTTTCGTCGTCATGCCTTTCCTGCCGGGGGATTCGCTGCTCTTCGCCGCCGGCACCTTCGCGGCTCTGGGGGCCCTCGATGTCCGCCTCCTCATCCTGCTCCTCTCCGCGGCGGCGATCATCGGCGACACGGTCAACTACTGGATCGGGCACCGCGTCGGCCCGAAGGTCTTCTGCAAAGAGGATTCCCGCTTCTTCAAGAAAGAATACCTCGACCGGACCCACGCGCTTCTACGAGAAGCACGGCGGCAAGACCATCATCATCGCCCGCTTCGTGCCCATCATCCGCTCGTTCGCGCCGTTCGTGGCCGGGATCGGGCGGATGTCCTATGGCCGCTTCCTGGCCTTCAACGTCGTCGGCGGCATCGGCTGGGTCGTCCTCCTCACCGGGGCGGGCTACTTCTTCGGCAACATCCCCTTGGTCAAGAACAACTATTCCCTCGCCATCCTGGCCATCATCGCCATCTCGACGGTGCCGATCGCGGTGGAATATCTGAGGCACCGTCGGGCCAGAACGAAGTAGTCGCCATCCGAGTTATTGGCGGGGTCGCCGGCGTAGCATTCAGCGCCCTCGAGTGGCTTCTCAATTAAGGCGGCTGAAACGGCAGGTAACTTTAGCGCCAGAGCGACTTGGCCAAGCGGCGCAGCTTGGGCGAACGGATGGCGTGGGGGGCGGTCATGTCGGTGTGCAGGGGCGTCAGCGAGACGTAGCCGTCGTGGGCGGCCATGACGTCGGTCCCCTTGTCGCCCACCCGGCGCGGCGTGCCCGTGCCGATCCAGAAGTAGGACGAGTCGCGCGGGTCGGTCTTCTCGATGATCTCGGGGTCGTAGAACTTCCAACCCAGGCGCGTGATCTTGACGCCCCTGACCGGCGGCGGCGGGATGTTGACGTTGAGGGCCGTCCCCGTGGGGAGGCCGCCGGCGAGGACGCCGGCGGCGATCGTCCGGACGATGCCGGCGGCGTGGCCCAGGTCGAAGCGCCCCTTGTCGTCGCGGAGGAGCGAGACGGCGATCGAGGGGATGCCGTTGAAAGTCCCCTGGATGGCCCCGGCGACGGTCCCGGAGTAGTTGATGTCCTGCTGGCCGAGGTTGGGGCCGGGGTTCATGCCCGAGACGATGAGGTCCGGGCGGCGGGGGAGGAGCTTCCCGAGGGCGATGTAGATGCAGTCGACGGGTGTCCCCTCGACGGCCCAGATACGGGGCTTGACCCGCTGGGCCCGCAGGGGCCGGCGGAGGGTGACGGCCAGGGAGCAGGCGCTCCTCTCCCGGTCCGGGGCCACGATGTAGGTCGTGCCGAGTGCCCGGAGCTTCCGGAAAAGGACCTGGATGTTCTCGTGGTAGAATCCGTCGTCGTTGGTCAGGAGGATGGTCGGGCGCCGGTCGGGCGCGGGGCGTATCGGGATGCTCACTTGCTCTTCTTGATCATGACCAGGAGCATCTTGAACGGCGTCGCCGCCCGCACGGCGTGGGGGATATCGGCCGGCATGATGATCATCTCGCCCGGGCTTGATCCGGTTGACCTTGCCGCCGATGGTGATCTCGGCCTCGCCGTCGAGGTCGAGGGCCAAGGCGTCGAAAGGGGCCGTGTGCTCGCTCAGCTGCTGGCCCTCGTCGAAGGCGAAGGCGGTCACCGTCCCCGTGGGCTGGCTGACGACCTCGCGGCTGACGATCGCCCCGTCCTGGAAGCCGACGAGGTCCGCGAGCGGGATGGCCCTGGCCTTCAGATCGACCGTGTTCTTCTCTTTCTTTATGGCCGCCATAACGAACCTCCTGACGCGACGCCGCGGGGCGAGACGTCATCTCCAGGGGTAAAGATGGTCGGGACGGGCGGATTCGAACCGCCGACCCCATGCACCCCAAGCATGTGCGCTACCAGGCTGCGCCACGTCCCGGACCGGGGCCCCTTATTATAGCAGAAACAGGGGGGATCAGGGCTTTTTTTTCCGTCCGCCGTCGAGCGCCTGGACGATGTCCTGGAGCTCGTCGCGGACGTCGTTGAGCGCCTTGCGGAGCTTCTCGGGATGGACCGGATTCGCGCGGGACAGGCCGAACTCGTCCTCGATCCGCCTCTTGATCCCGGCCTTGGTCAGCGTGTTGGCGGCGGTGAGCTCCCGGATCCGGGCGATCATGGCCACGTCCTGCTGACGGAAGAACTTCCCGCCGCTCCCGGTCAGCCCGGCGCTGAGGAAGGGGTACTCCTCCTCCCAAGCGGACAGGGTGGCGGCGTCGACGCCCGTCATCCGGCTGACCTCGTCGAGCTTGTAGACGAGCTTCGGCTTCGCTTTCTCGTCCTTCGAGAGATTCGGCGGGGCGGTGTTTTTTTTCATCGGGCGTCGAGGGCCAACGGTAGCATTTTCTGGGGCTTTGGTCAAGGCGCGGCCGGCCCCTGGCCGCCCCCCGGCGGCCCGCGGATGTGCTATAATCCCGGGACGGTGCCGCCCATGGACCCCCGAAAAAAAGACCGGACGAAGGAGACGCACACGCCGCTCGCCGAGCGGATGCGGCCGCGGACCTTCGACCGCGTCTACGGCCAGGACCACCTCCTCGGCGAGGGCAAGCTGCTCTCCGAGCTCATCGGGTCGAACCGGCTCGTCTCCATCATCTTCTGGGGGCCGCCGGGCTCGGGCAAGACGACCCTGGGCACCATGCTGGCCGGCCACTTCGACCTGCCCTGCGAGCTCTTCAGCGCCGTCCTGTCGGGGATCAAGGAGGTCAAGGAGTTCATGGCCCGGGCCGAGCAGCAGAGGAAGCTCTTCGGCAAGCCCATGGTCCTGTTCATCGACGAGATCCATCGCTTCAACAAGGCCCAGCAGGCCGCCTTCCTGCCCTACGTCGAGAAGGGGGACATCATCCTCTTCGGCTCGACGACGGAGAACCCGTCCTTCGAGGTCATCGCTCCGCTCCTCTCCCGGACCCGGGTCCTCGTCCTCAAGGAGCTCGACCGCGGGGCGCTCGGCCGGATCATCCGCGACGCGCTGGAGGACGCGGAGCGCGGGCTCGGCGCCGCCGGACTGGACATCGATCCGGCCGCCCTCGACATGCTCGCCGACTTCGCCAACGGCGACGCCCGCCGGGCCCTGAACACGCTCGAGATCGCCGCCGGGCTGGCCCGGACGAAGACGATCACCATGGAGAACGTCCAGGAGGCCCTCCAGAAGCGGACCCTTCTCTACGACAAGTCGGGCGAGGAGCACTTCAACCTGATCTCGGCCCTGCACAAGAGCCTGCGCAACAGCGACGTCGACGCCTCGCTCTACTGGCTCGTCCGGATGCTGGCCTCGGGCGAGGACCCGCTCTACGTCGCCCGCCGGCTGGTCCGCTTCGCCTCCGAGGACATCGGGCTGGCCGACCCTCAGGCCCTGGCCCTGACCCTCCACGCCAAAGAGGCCTACGATTTCCTGGGTTCGCCGGAAGGGGAGCTGGCCCTGGCCGAGGCCGTCGTCTATCTCGCCGCCGCGCCCAAGAGCAACCGGATCTACGCGGCCTACGGCGCCGTCCAGAAGGAGGTCGAGCGCAGTCCCCACGAGCCCGTGCCCCTCAGCATCCGCAACGCCGTGACCTCCCTGATGAAGGAGATCGGTTACGGTCAGAGCTACCAGTACGCCCACGACAGCGCCCTGGCGACGACCGACATGGAGACCATGCCCGAGCGCCTCAGGGGCCGGAAGTACTACGAGCCGGGGAGCCTGGGCTTCGAGAAGGAGATCCGCAAGCGGATCGACTGGTGGGAGGGCCTCAAGGCGCGGATCAGGGAAGGGAAGAACCCGGGTCTGGCGGACGCAAGCGGGGAGAAACCCGAGAAGCCCTAGGCCTCAGCCCTCGGCGGGCGGGGGAGGGGCGTCCTTGTCCTCTTTCTCCTTGAACAGGTAATAGACCTCCCAGCTGATGTCGTCGGCCAGGCAGCCGATGCACGACTTCGGCGTCGTGGCGATCTCGTCGTCGGCGATCTTGTCCTTGAGGATCTTCTTGACGATGCGGCGGATCTTGAACAGCAGGATGTAGTTGACCATTTCCGGTTCTCGGGCGGGATGATACCAGTTTACGTCCCCCGGCGCAAAGCTCTTAGCGCTTTGATATATAATACCGCCGGACCATGGCCAGCCTTAGAACGCCCACTGTTTTCGCGCTTCTCGGTCTGACCCTGGCCTCGTGTTCGGCCAAGGCCGGGAAGCCGCTCATCGACCCCTTTCCCTTGCGCTTCCCGCTCGCTGAAGCCGGTTCGCTGGAGATCGATGGCCGGATCATCGGTCAACCGTGGGCCCGGGACGGCGTCGTCCATTTCGCCGCGAACGATGGGTTTCTGACGGCCGTCGTCGTCCCATCCCGGAGCGTTCTGTGGAGACGGCGCGGCGCGGGGGGGCCGGGCGAGGCGTCGGATGAGAACGCCCCGGGGGACCCCGAGAGGCGCGTCCTCCGCGTCGAGGGGGAGCGCCTTTTGGCCTTCGACGGCGCGGACAACCTGCTCTGGGAATTCGCAGCCGACGGGACGATCATCGCCGACCCGGCCATCTCGTCGGGCCGTGTCTACTTTGGGACCAAGAACAGACGGTTCTATTGCCTGAAAGCCGCGACCGGCAAGGTAAAATGGCAACGACGGCTTCAAGGCGCGCCGCTCCATCCGGCAGTCGTCAGCGACGGCGTGATAGCCGTTCCGGCCTCAAATAGCGTCATTTATTTCCTCTCCGCGCGGGGCGGGTCGATCCTGTCATGGGAGAACATCCCCTCGCGCCTCGTCTACCCGCTCGCTGCCGCCGGGCCGTTCGTCCTCGTCACATCGGCCTCCCCGGAGGTGGCTGCCTTGGAGGTCAAGACAGGAAAGCGGGTCGGCCAGCACTCCGCCTCCGGTCCTCTCGTAGCCGGCGCCGTCTGGTCCCCGCCGTACGTCGTCCTTTTCGTGGAGGACGCCGAGTCCGGCCGGCAACGCATTACCTTCCTAAGGTCCCGGGCGCCTTCCCGGGGAACGCCGTCGAAAAACTGAGCCGATCGTGTTTACCACTTGACAAACACGACCGCCGGGCCTATTATGGTAATGATAATGGTTATCATTAATAATAAGGAGAGAGGCCATGCGGGGTGGTAGACATCAGTGGCAACACCACTTCAGGGCCAACGTCTGCCGATGGACGGCGCCCCGGGAGTCCATCCTGGACCTCCTCAGCCGGGCCACCGGCCATTTGAGCGCCAAGGAGATCTATCTGGCCCTCGGCCCGTCCTTTCCCGGCCTCGGGCTGACCACCGTCTATCGCACCCTGGAGATCCTCCACCGCCTGGGCATGGTCCGGAAAACGACCGCGGGCGACGGCCAGGGCCGCTACGAGCTCCGGAGCGGCCGCGAGACGGACCACCACCACCACCTCATCTGCACGGGCTGCGGCAAGATCGTGAACTATCGCGATTTCGTCGATGAGGAGCTGGAGCTGGTCAAGAAAACGGAACAGGCGCTGATGAAAAAGCACGATTTCGTCATCCAGGACCACAACTTCGAATTCCTCGGCCTTTGCGGCCCCTGCCGCAGGGCGGGATCGAATAAACATTGAAAGGAGATATATAATGCCAGCAGGTGATCGTACAGGACCTCTGGGAGCAGGGCCTCGAACAGGCCGGGCCTGGGGGCACTGCTCGGGGTATGCCCATCCGGGCTACATGGCTTCCGGTCCCGGGATGGGTTTCGGTCGAGGGCTCGGACGCGGCTACGGCCGCGGACTCGGGATGGGCCGCGGGCGCAGGCTCCGCCATTCGGGCTTCTGGGGCCAACCGTTTCCGCCGGCCGAGGCGTTCGGATTCCCTGCGGGGGCCGGGGCCGTACCTCCCGTCGAGGAGGAGGTCGTCCTCGCCGACGAGGCCAAGTTCCTCGAGGCCGAGCTGGCCCGGGTCAAGGAACGGCTCGACGATCTGACAAAAGGCCGTCAGGACACCAAGGAGAAGAACAAGAAGTAGAAGCTACGGCGCTTCCGACATACGACTCGTCGCGCCGGAGCACAAGGAGAACGAATGAAGATCGCCATTTCCACCGAGGGCGGCTCGGTATCGGCCCATTTCGGGCGCTGTCCGTCATACACGCTCGTCGAGATCCAGGACGGTAAGGTCGTCAAACGCGAGGAGATCCCCAATCCGGGCCATGCGCCGGGCTTCCTGCCCGGCTATCTGGCCGAGAGGGGCGTCACGACCATCATCGCCGGAGGGATGGGGCCCCGGGCCCAGGACCTCTTCTCCGGGAACAACATCGAAACGATCATCGGCGTCGAGGGCCCTGTGGACGATGTCATCGACCGCTTCCTTCGAGGCAAGCTCGAGGCGGGCCGAAGCCTCTGCGACCACGGCCCTCATCACGAGGGCCCCTGCCGTCATGAGCACGAAACGGGACCCGCCCCGGGACCTCGGCCGCTCGGGCCCGGGCCGATCTGTATCTCGGCCAAGGGCCCGGACCTCGATTCCGAGCTCGATCCCCATTTCGGGCGGGCGCCCTACTTCCTGTTCGTCGATCCTTCGACGGGGAGCTCGAGGCGCTCGAAAACGCCTTTTCCGGCGCCGCCCACGGCGCGGGGATCCAGGCCGCCCAATTCGTCATCGGCAAGCGGCCCGCGGCCGTGCTCACCGGCCAGGTCGGCCCCAACGCCGCCCGCGTCCTCGAGGCGGCGGGCGTCCGGGTGATCGGCGCCGACGGCGGCACCGTCCGCGAGGCCCTGGCCTCTTTGAAGAAAGCCTGAGCCGTGTCGCTCCGCGAAGAGAACGAAAAGATCGGCCACAGGCTCGCCCGGATCAGGAACCGTCTGCTCGTCTTCAGCGGCAAGGGCGGGGTCGGGAAGAGCACCGTCACGGCGAACCTGGCCTCGGCCCTGGCGAAAAAAGGCCTCCGCGTCGGGGCTCTCGACGTCGACATCCACGGGCCCAACCTGGCCAAGATGCTCGGCGCCGAGGGCCGCAAGCTCGAGGGCTCGGCCGACGGGATGCGGCCGGTCCGGGTCGCCGAGAACCTGTCCCTCGTCTCCATGTCCTTCCTCACAGAGGGCCCGGACAACCCGATCATCTGGCGCGGCCCGATGAAGATGAAGGTCATCGAGCAGTTCCTCGGGGACGTCGAATGGGGCGACCTCGATTGGCTGGTCATCGATTCGCCGCCGGGCACCGGCGACGAGCCCCTGTCGGTCGCCCAGCTCGTTCCCGCGACGGCGGCCGTCGTGGTCACGACCCCCCAGGATGTCTCCGTCCTCGATTCGAGAAAGGCCGTCGTGTTCGCCCGGAAGCTCGGTCTGAACATCCTCGGGATCGTCGAGAACATGAGCGGCCTCGTCTGTCCCCACTGCGGCGAGTCGATCGACCTGTTCAAGACGGGCGGCGGAGAGCGCGCGGCGACAGAGATGGGCGTTCCTTTTCTGGGCCGGATCCCCATCGACCCGCGGATCGTCACGGCGGCGGACGCCGGGCGGCCTTTCGCCGAAGGCGCAGGAGATTCGCCCGCGGCCCTGGCGTTCGCCGCCATCGTGGACAAGATCCTCGCCGGTGGAGTATCCTGACGGGGATACCAACGGAGGTCAGACATGAAGAAGATCGGCATCGTCATCTGCGGCCGCTACCAGACCTGCGGCGGCGGGAAGTGTTTCCGGTCCGTCCGGGAGCGGACGGGAGCGTTCGCCCGCTATCCGAAGGAGGAGCCCGTCGAGGTCGTGGGGTTCTCCACCTGCGGCGGCTGTCCCGGGGGCAACATCGAATACGTCCCTGAGGAGATGAAGAAGAACGGCGCCGAGGTCATCCACCTGGCCACGGGCCTCGTCGTTGGCTACCCGCCCTGTCCCTACATCCGCCAGTTCAGGGAGTTCATCGAGTCGCGCTACGGCCTTCCGGTGGTCGTCGGGACGCACCCCATCCCCCTCAAGTACCTGGAGGTCCACCGCAAGCTGCCCTTTTGGGACGACCTGAAGATGGAGGAGCTGGCCGGCGACCTGATGAGCGAGGACCGCTCGATCATGGAGGCCTACAACTGAGATGCCTCCGGCACTGACCATCGCGGTCGCCTCGGGCAAGGGCGGCACGGGCAAAACGACCATCGCGGTCAACCTGGCGTTGGCGCTCGGGGATTCCCGTCTCGTCCAGTACCTCGACTGTGACGTCGAGGGGCCGAACGCCCATTTCTTCCTCAAGCCCCGTCTCGAGACGAGCGAGGAGGTGACGACGCTCGTCCCCGAGATCGACGAAGCCCTCTGCGATTTCTGCGGGACGTGCGCCCGCGTCTGCGCCTACAACGCCCTGGCCGTGGTCCCGGGGACGGTCCTCGTCTTCCGCGAGCTCTGCCACGGCTGCGGCGCATGCGCGCTCCTCTGCCCCCCGAAGGCGATCCGGGAGGTCCCGCGAAGGATCGGCGTCATCGAATCCGGGCCGGCCGGAGAGATCGACTTTCTGCACGGGCGCCTGGACGTCGGGCAGGCCATGTCTCCGCCCCTGATCCGGGCCCTCAAGAAGAGACGGGACCCGGGCCGTACCGTGATCATCGACGCGCCGCCGGGCACGAGTTGCCCCGTCGTGGAGTCCATGCGGGGGAGCGATCTCTGCCTCCTCGTCACCGAGCCGACCCCCTTCGGCCTCCACGACCTCGAATTGGCCGCCGGCGCGGCCAAGGAGCTCGGCCTCAGGCGGGGCGTCCTGATCAACCGGGCCGACGGGGGGAGGGGGACGCGCGGATCCGGGAGTTCTGCGCCAGCGAAGGCCTCCCCGTCCTGATGACCGTGCCCTTCGACCGGAAGATCGCCGAAGCCTATTCCCGAGGGGAGACGCTGCTCGATATCGCCCCGGCCTGGAAGGACGAGTTCCTGGGCCTATTCGAGGCCGTCTTGAGAGCGGTCGCATGAAACAGCTCGTCGTCGTCAGCGGCAAGGGCGGGACGGGGAAGACGGTCCTCTCGGCCTCCTTCGCCGCGCTGGCCGAGAACGCCGTGCTGGCCGACGTCGACGTCGACGCCTCGAACCTCCATCTGCTCCTCCATCCGGAGGTCCGGGAAAGGCACGCGTTCACCGCGGGGCAGAAGGCCCGGGTCGAGGCCCGGAGCTGCACGGCCTGCGGACGCTGCCCGCCCGTGTGCCGTTTCGACGCCATCGCCGAGGACGAGGGCGGGAAGGCGCGCGTCGATCCCCTGGCCTGCGAGGGGTGCGGCCTCTGCTTCCATGTCTGCGAGCCCTCGGCCATCGTCCTGGAGCCCTGCGTCTCCGGCGAATGGTTCGTCTCCTCGACCCGGTTCGGCCCGTTCGTCCACGCCCGCCTGGGTATAGCCCAGGAGAACTCCGGGAAGCTCGTCACCGAAGTGAGGAAGAAGGCCCGCGAGATCGGGGAGCTCGAAGGCCGCGAGCTGCTGATCATGGACGGATCGCCGGGCATCGGCTGTCCTGTCATCGCCTCCCTGACGGGGACGGACCTGGCCTTGATCGTGACCGAACCGACGCCTTCGGGAGTCCACGATATGGAGCGCGTCCTCGAGCTGGCCCGTCACTTCAAGATCCCCGCGGTGTGCGGCATCAACAAGTTCGACATCAATCCGGCCAACACGGAACGGATCGAGTCCTGGTGCGCCGGACGCGACGTCCCCGTGGTCGGGAGGATCCCGTTCGACACCGCCGTCATGGAATCCGTCGGCCGGGGCGTTCTCCTGGTGGAAAGCTCCAACGGCGTCGCGGCCCGGGGCGTCCGGCGGATGTGGGACAGGATCAGGGAGAGGCTGACTTGAGCGAAGACGAGCGGAAGGACAGCCTCGAGGAAGCGGCCCGCCGGCTCCAGGAGCTGATCGAGCGGGACATCCTGGCGACCTACGGGCCCACCGTGCTCGACCATTGGAAGAATCCCCGTAATCTCGGGCTCCTCGGAAACCCCGACGGATACGCCCGCGTCCAGGGGACCTGCGGCGACACGATGGAGATGACCGTCCGCATGGACGGCGACGTCGTCGCGGCCTGCGGTTTCCAGACCGACGGCTGCGGAACGACCGCCGTCTGCGGCAGCGCGGCCACGTGGCTGGCCAAGGACCGGACCTTCGTCGACGCCCTGGGCGCGGTCAGCGCCCGGGGCATCCTGGAGCTCTTAGGGGGGCTGCCCGACGCGGACGTCCATTGCGCCGAGCTCGCCGCCGAGACCCTCCGCCGGGCCCTGGCGGACCATCTGGCGAACAGGAACTCGCCTTGGAAGAAGGACTACCGGAAGACGTAGGCGGCGAAGGGCCGGAGGGCCCCGGCCCGGGAGGCGGCGGTTGCTTATCGCCGTCGAAAATCGTAGAATCCCGTCTTCCGGAAAGGAGAACGCCGATGACGCGCGACGAAGCCATCGATCTGCTCAAGAGCCACCTGAAGAACAAGAACCTCATCAAGCACTGCTTGTCCGTAGAGGCCTGCATGAGGGCCCTGGCCGCGCGCCTCGGCCACGACCCCGAGCCCTGGGGCTTGGCAGGCATCCTCCACGACCTCGATTACGAGCTGACGGACAAGAGCCCGGAGCTCCACACGACCGAGACCGTCAAGGTCCTCCGCGAGAAAGGCATCGCCGAGCCCGTCATTCACGCCGTCCAGGCCCACGCCGGCAAGGTCCCGTGCGAGTCGCCCATGGACTGGGCCATCTTTGCCGTCGATCCGCTGACCGGCTTGATCATCTCCGCGACGCTGATGCACCCGGACAAGAAGCTCAAATCCATCGACCTCGAATTCCTCAAGCGCCGCTACAAGGAAAAGAGCTTCGCCCGAGGCGCCCGCCGCGAGGAGATCGAGGAGTCGCGCAACCTCGGGCTCGAGCTCGACGAGTTCCTGTCCATCGCCATCGCGGCCATGCAGGGGATCGACAAGGACCTCGGACTGTAAGAGGGGACGATCCCCTCTCCGGAAATCTCTATTCAGTCCGTCTTCTGCAGCTTGCTGTGGCGGAAGCCGTACATGAAGTAGATCAGCAGGCCGGCCAGCATCCAGACCCCGAACCGGAACCAGGTCACTTTGGGCAGGCTGGCCATGAGGTAGAAGCAGAACCCCACCGTGATGAGGGGAGTGAAGGGGACGCCCGGGGTCTTGAACTTCCGCTCGACCTCCGGCCTCGTTTTCCTCAAAACGATGACGCCGACGGAGACTAAGATGAAGGCGAACAGGGTCCCGATGTTGCAGAGGTCGATGATCATCGGCAGGGGAAAGAGGCCGGCGATGAGGGCCGTGGCTGTTCCGGTGATCCAGGTGCAGAGGTGGGGCGTCCGGTGCTTGGGGTGGACCTTGGCGAAGGCCGGCGGGAGCAGGCCGTCCCGGGCCATGACCATGAAGATGCGGATCTGGCCGTAGAGGGTGACCAGCAGGGTCGAGATCATGCCGATGATGGCCCCGGTGGCGACGAGGGCGCCGCCCCACCGGATGCCGATGCTGCCCAGGGCCGCCGGCAGGGCGTTGCCGACGTCGATCTGTTTGTAGGGCACGATCCCCGTGAGGACGAAGGCGACGGCGACGTAGAGGACGATGACGACGCCGAGGCAGAGCATCAGCCCGAGGGGGACGTCCCTTTTCGGGTTCTTGGTCTCCTCGGCGGCCGTCGATACGGCGTCGAAGCCGATGTAGGCGAAGAAGATGATGGCCGCCCCGGCCATGACCCCCTTCCAGCCGAAGGGCATCATGGGCTGGAGGTTGGCCAGGCTGACGTGGCGGACGCCGAGGAAGATGAAGAGGAGAATGACGGCGACCTTGACGACGACGATGATATTGTTGATCTTGGCGCTTTCCCGGATGCCGATGTAGAGCACCAAGGTGATGAGCATCGTGATGGCGATGGCCGGGAGGTCGACGATGCCCCCCGACAGGACGATCTTGTGGCCGACCGTGGTGATCGGTGGGATCAGGAAGGCTTTGGGCAGATGGATCCCGGCGCTCTCGAGCAGGCCCATCAGGGTCGTCGACCAGCCCGATGCCACGGCGCTCGCCGCGACAAGGTACTCGAGCATGAGGTCCCAGCCGATGATCCAGGCGATGACCTCGCCGAACGCGACGTAGGAATAGGAGTAGGTGCTGCCCGCGACCGGGAACATGCAGGCCAGCTCCGAGTAGGTCAGGGCGCAGAATCCGCAGGTGACGGCGGCGATGATGAACGAGAGCAGGACGCCGGGGCCGGCCAGGTGCGCGCCCTGCCCCGTGGCCACGAAGATGCCCGTCCCGACGACCGAGCCGATTCCAAGGGCTGCCAGGTCGAAGGCGGTCAGGTTCTTCTTGAGCTGCGTGTGCTCCGCCGCAGCGGCGATCTGGGACGGGGACTTGGTCTTCCATATGTTCATGCGCATCCTCTCGTCCGGGCGTTGAAGAGTGGGATTATATTGAAGAATTCGATGACACACAACTCAATATACTTAATTCGGTCTCTCGCATTGACGGGGGCATGATGTGGATGGAGTCGTGTGTCACCGAACCGGGTTTGACAACGGGAGGCCGATGGGATACCTAAGAGTCTTGATGTTCGCGGTGGAGGAGGCGCGCATGAGATCCCTTAGAACGGCGGCCGCGTCACTGGTGACCGCCCTGGTCGTCGTCCTGTCCGCGTGCTCGAACGGCGCGACGTCCCGGGCCCTGGACGGGATCCGGGGCGAGGACATGAGGTTCCATCTGGAGTTCCTCGGCTCGCCGGAGTTCCGGGGGAGGAGCACGCCATCGAGCGAGCTCGACATCGCCTCCAAATACATCGCCCTCACGGCCGAGCGTCTCGGCCTCAAGCCGCTCCTGCCCGGCGGCTCGTATTGCCAGGAGGTCCCGGTCGAGGTCACGACCGTCGCGCCGGGCGCTTCCAGTCTCCGGCTCACCGCGCCGGGGGGCGAACGGACCTTCGCCTTCCCCGGGGACGCGACCGCCGGACGGGCCTTCGAAACGGGCCGTGTCTCGGGCGGGGTGGCCTTCCTGGGCCTCGGGCTCGGCGCCCCGGCGCTCGGCTGGGACGACCTGGCCGGGATCGACCTCCAGGGCAAGGTCGCCGTCATCCTCGACGCGACGCTCCCCGCGGACCATCCGCTCAAGCCGGTCGAGAACCGCAGGCTCCTCGCCGGCCGCTCCTTCGCGCTGCGGGAGCGCGGCGCCGCGGCCGTCGTCTCGGTCATCGGCGAGGAGCGCGAGGCCCGTCTCGCGGAGAAGGACCTGTCGTTCGATCTACCCGAGGGGCTGCGGTTCCCCGAGGTCGTCACCGGGACGGGGGCCGCCGCCTCCGGCGCCGTGCCGCCGCGGCCGGGACCTCCCTTCCTCCAGGTCGAGGTCCGGCACGCCGCGGCCGCCTCGATCCTGGGCTGCGGCCGGGACGAGCTGGCCGCGATGTTCGAGAGCCTGCGGCGGGGGAATCCCGTTCCGGCGAAGCGGCTGGCCGGACGCTCTCTCGACGTCGAGATCGGCGTCGAGACCCGGGCGGAGAAGACCTTCAATGTGGTCGCCCTGCTCGAGGGCGCGGACCCGGTCCTGCGGGACGAGTACCTGACCATCAGCTCCCACCACGACCACAATCCTTCCCGCGAGGGCCGGATCTATCCCGGGGCGGACGACAACGTCTCCGGGGTCGTCGGCATGTTCGAGATCGCCGAGGCGCTCCTCCTCGCCAGGCCCAAGCGCTCCGTCATCTTCGTCTGGAACACGGCCGAGGAGCGGGGGCTCATCGGCTCGTATACCTTCGTCCAGCACTGCCCCGTGCCCGTCGAGAGGATCAGCGCCAACCTCAATCTGGACATGATCTCGCGCAATGCCACGGATCACATCTACCTCGTCGGCTCGAACAGGCTCAGCTCCGAGCTCGACGCGAGCATCCGCTCCATGAACGCCCGGCCAGGTCCCGGCCTGACCCTGGATTACGCGTACGAGGACCCGGCCCACCCCGACCGGTTCTTCTTCCGGAGCGACCAGTATCCCTACATCCGCTACGGCATCCCGGGCGTGTGGTTTTTCTGCGGGACGACCGAGGACTACCACCAGGAGGGGGACGTCGCCGCCAAGGCCGACTACGCCAAGATGGAGAAGGTCTGCGAGCTCGTCTTTCTCGTCGCCCGCGACATCGGCGACAGGCCGGCCCTTCTGACGCTCGACCTCCACCCGGAGGTCAAGACCCGCGGCCCGGAGAACATGAAGGTCGCCTGGCGCTAGCCTTTTTGACTTGACCTGGCCCCTGTGCTATGTAGGAGCCGATGAGGATCGTATCCGTCGTCGGTTTCTCCGAGACCGGTAAAACGCGGCTCATCGTCCGGCTGATCGAGGAGCTCAAGGGCCGGGGGCTCTGCGTCGCCGCCGTCAAGCGCTGCTCCCACGGCTTTTCGCTCGACACGGAAGGGAAGGACACGGCCGACTTCAGCCGGGCCGGCGCCGACGGAGTGGCCATGGTCTCGCCGGAGGGATGGGCGGCCCTGGGCCGGGCGGCCTCCGTCGCGGCCCAGGCGCTCGGCGCCCGCCTTTTCCCCCGGGCCGACGTCATCCTCGTCGAGGGCGGGAAGGACGCGCCGGGAACGCCGAAGATCGAGGTTCTCCGGGCCGGCGTTTCCATGGTCTTGGCAAGCCGTCCCGGGGAGCTGCTGGCCGTCGTCTCGGACCTGCCCCGGCCCGAAGGCGTCGCCGCCCCGGTCTTCAGGCCCGACGAGGCGGACCGCCTCGCGGACCTCATTCTCTCCGTCGAGGAGGCCCACATGGCGGACATCACGCTCGAAGTGGACGGCCGGGAGGTCAACCTGAACCCGTTCGTCAGGACGTTCATCGAGAGGACCGTGCTGGGGATGGTCACTTCCCTCAGCGGCATCGATCCCGAGCCGAAGAGGGTCTCCCTTGTCATCGACCGGGGAGGGCCGCCAGCCGAGCCGGGGCCGAAGACATGAAGCCCATCGCCAAGCCCGGGACGATCGCCTTCGCCCGGGAATACTTCGCCCACAGGGACCCGCGCGTCCTGTCGATCCTCCGGCAGAGCTCGGTCGGGATCGCCGGGGCCGGCGGGCTGGGCTCGAACGTCGCCGTCGCCCTGGCCCGGGCCGGGATCGGCCGCCTGGTCATCGCCGACTGCGACCGCGTCGAGCCGTCCAACCTCAACCGCCAGCAGTTTTTCCTCGACCAGGTCGGCGAGCGGAAGGTCGAGGCCCTCCGCGAGAACCTCCTGGCCGTCAATCCCTATTCGCTCTACGAGATCCACGACGTCCGGATCAACCGCAGGAACGCGGCCAAGATCTTCGGCCGGGTGGACGTCCTCGTCGAGGCCTTCGACAAGGCCGAGGCCAAGGAGATGATCATCGAGGCCTCCCTGGCGCGGTTCCCCGGCCGGCCGATCGTCGCGGCCTCGGGCCTGGCCGGCTACGGCGGCAACCGGAAGATGCACACCCGCCGCCTGGGAAATCTCTACATCTGCGGCGACGAGGAGAGCCAGACCCCGAGGGGGGTCAGCCCGATGGCTCCCCGGGTCGCCCTGGTCGCGGCCATGCAGGCCAACCTGGTCGTGGAGCTCCTGGTCAAGATGAAAGGCCGCCATCCGGCTACGGGCCGATGACCGGCCTCGAGCGATCGACGCCTTCTTGGCCGACGGTCCGCCCATCGAGAGGGAGGCGCGAAGCTCCCCGATGTCACTAGGCCGTTCCGTTCCCCGAGATACCGCGGCGGGCTACCGCAAGTGGATCCGGCCGGGGTCGAGGTCCTCGCGGATGATCCGGAGCTCTTCGCCGGTTGGCGGGACCGTGGTTTCCAGACGCCGGCTGACCTTGACGTCCCAGCCGATGTTCGACTTGACGTCCTTGACGGTGACCCCCGGATACATCTCTTTAAGGATCATCTCATGGGTGTTCCCGGTAAAGCCGTAAACGCCGAAATCGGTGATGATGAGCGCCGGGCCCCGGCCCGGGAATTCGAACTTCCGGCGCGAGTTCGCCGCGTCGATGAACCCAGGGCTGGTGATGAAATCGATCTTTGCCGGGAATGATTTCGGGGACTGCTTGAGGACCATGATGAGCTTCTTGGCGTGGATGGCTATTTCGCAGGCCCCTCCGCTCCCGGGAAGCCGCACCTCCGGCCGGGCGTAGTCCCCGATGACCGTCGAATTGATGTTCCCGAAGCGGTCGACCTGGGCTCCGCCGAGAAACCCGACATCGATCCGCCCGCCCTGGAGGTAGTAATTGAACACCTCGACCATCGAGCACACCGAGAGCGAGTCCGTGGCCAAGCAGGGGTCCCCGATCGATAGGGGCAGCCGGTCGGGGACCGCTCCGACCGCTCCGGATTCATAGATCAGGGCGAGCTCGGGAGCGTGCCGCCGGCGGGCCAGGTTGCAGGCGACGTTCGGCAGGCCGATCCCGACGAAAACGACGTCGCCGTTCCTGAGCTCTCTGGCGGCCCGGACGACCATCATCTCCGAAGGCGTATAGTCGGCCATGCGACTCTCCCGCTGTCCCTAGAATCCGTAATTGACCGATCCCGACGGCCGGCGGTCGGCTTCGAGCCCGCGGACGCGGTCGGCGCCGAGCTTATCTTTGTATTCCCTCCGCCCCGGCAATCCGTGGACCCACTCCGCGAGATACCCCTCCATCCCGGCCTGGTCCCTGGACACCTTCGCCCATTCGACATAGAAGTCGTTGTCCCGGTCATAATAGCCCAACGCGTAGCTCGGATGGGCCGCGAAGGGCTCAATGACCACGGCCGCGACGATCAGGCCGGGAATGAGGGTCCGGTTGGGATCGGCCCGGATGACCTCTCCCGGGACGAGCTCCTCGGCCACGATGACGACCTTCTTCGAGGCGAACGCGGCCTCCCGTTGGACACCCAGCAGTCCCCAGATCTGGGCGTTCCCCTCCTCATCGGTCCGCTGGACATGGATGATGGCCACGTCGGGATTGAGGGCCGGGACCGTCGCCAGCCGCTTCCCGGTATAGGGACAGCGGATGAACTTGATGTTCTTGTTCTTCCGGGGCAGGTCGCTTCCCTCGAAAGCCTTGAGATGCATGAAGGGCAGACGGGACGCCCCGGCCATGAGCCGGGCGACCATCCCGAAATGGCTGTATTCCTCGATCTCGAGCTTCCTGGGAATTCCCTCCTCCACGGCCCGCCTCAGCCCGTAGAGCGATCCGACGCCGGGATTCCCGGCCCAGCTGAAGACGAGCTTCCGGACGCACCCGGCGGCGACCATCTGGTCGTAGATGATGTCCGGCGTCAGGCGGCAGGCGACGAGGTCGCGCTTTCCCTGCCGGATGATCTCGTGGCCGGCCGCGAAGCAGATGAGATGGGTGAACCCCTCGATGACGACCGTATCGCCGTCCCGGACATGCTCCCGGACGGCGTCGGCCATGGTCATGACCTTGCGCTTCATGTCGACCGGCCTTCTTTCCCGACGCTCCCGAGCGCCTCGGCGAAAATGGACACCGCGGTGTCGACCTCACGGGCCCTGACCACCAGCGGGGGGCAGAAGCGGATGACGCTCTCGCCGCAGGACAGGAGCAAGAGCCCCTTGCGGAAGGCCCGCTGGACGATCTCGCGGGCCTCTTTGACGGCCGGCTCTTTTGTCCCCCGGTCCGCGACGAGCTCGACGCCGATCATCAGGCCCAGCCCGCGGACATCGCCGATGATCGGGAATATCTTCTGGAGTTGCTTGAGCTTGCCGAGGAGGCGGTCTCCCATCCGTGCGGCGTTGGCCATGAGCCCCTTCTCGAGCAGGTCGAGCGTCACGAGAGAGGCTTCGCAGGCCAGGGGATTACCGCCGAAGGTGCTGCCGTGGGTCCCGGCCTTCCAGGTCATGTATCTCTTCTTGGACACGACCGCGCCGAGCGGCAGCCCCGATGCCAAGGCCTTGGCCAGCACCACGATATCGGGCTCGACGCCGAAATGCTCGATAGCCAGGAACTTTCCCGTCCGCCCCATCCCGGACTGGACTTCGTCGACGACAAAGAGGATCCCGTATTTTTCGGCGAAGGCCTTGATCTTCCGGTGGAACTCGGGAGGGGGAAGGATGTAACCCCCTTCTCCCTGGATCGGCTCGACGAAGATGGCGGCGATCTCCCGGGGACTCATCAGGTTCTGGCAGACGACCCTCTCGATCGCTTCGGCGCAGTAGACGCCGCAGGAATCATAGGTGAGGTTATACGGACAGCGGTAGCAGTAGCCAAAGGGGACGTGGTGCACTCCGGGCAGAAAGGAGGAGAAATGGAGCCGCTGCTTGGCCTTGCTGGCGGTCAGGCTCAGAGCGCCCATGGTCCGGCCGTGGAACGAGCCGAGAAAGGAGATGATGTAGGGACGCTTAGTGTGGTACCGCACGAGCTTGATGGCCGTCTCGACGGCCTCGGCGCCGGAATTGGTGAAGAAGACGCTCCGGTCCTCCTCGCCGGGCCACATCTTGACCAGGCGTTCCGCCAGGTTGGAGAACGGCTCGTAGTAAAAATCGGTGGAGCAGATGTGGAAGAACTTCTCGGCTTGTCTCTTGACCGCCCTGACCACCTGGGGATGGCTGTAGCCCGTGATGTTGACAGCGATGCCGGCCATGAAATCGAGGAACCGGTTGCCGTCCACGTCTTCGACCGCCGCGCCCTTTCCCCTGGCCACGACCAGCGGGTATTCTTTGATATAGGAGCTCGACGTATAGCGCCTGTCTTTGGCGATGACCTTGCGGGCCCGTTTTCCTGGCAACGCGGTTCTGATGTCCGGGAGTTTAGCGGCCATGCTCTGACCTTTCCTGAAGTCTCACATCCTCTTGAGGACGAGAGACATTCCCTGCCCTCCGCTGACGCAGAGGGTGGCCAGACCCAGCTCCTTGTCTTCCTGGATCAGGCTGTGGAGCAGGGTGACGGTGATACGGGCGCCCGTGCAGCCGATGGGATGGCCCAGGGCGATGGCGCCGCCGTTGACATTCCTCTTGGCCGGGTCCCATTTGAGCTCCCGCTCGCAGGCCAAGACCTGAGCGGCGAAAGCCTCGTTGATCTCGATGAGACCGATATCGCCCAGCCCGAGCTTCAGGGCTTTCAGGGCCTTTCTCGTCGCCGGCACCGGGCCCAGGCCCATTTCCTTCGGTTCCACGCCCGCGGAGGCGAAGCCCAGCACCTCGGCCAGGGGCTTGGCGCCGAGCCTCCGCGCTTCAGACTCTGACGTCAGGAGCAGGGCCGCGGCTGCGTCTGTGAGGCCGGAGGAGTTGCCGGCCGTGACCGTCCCCCCTTCTCTGAAGACCGGGGGAAGCTTGGCCAGGCTCCCGAGGGACGTCTCGGGACGCGGGTGTTCGTCGTCCGCTATGACGCGATCCCGGCCGCTATGGTCCTTGACGGCGACCGGGACGATCTCGCCCCTGAATTTTCCCTGCTCGGCGGCACTTTTCGCTTTCATTTGACTTGCCAAGGCGTATTCGTCCTGTTCGAGCCGTCCGATATTGAATTTTTCGGCCAGGAGATCCACCGTCTCCCCCATGATCGATCCCGCCAGCGGGCAGAAGAGCCCATCCCTGTACATGGCATCGACGAGCGTTCCGTCACCTAGGCGGTAGCCCCAGCGGGCTCCGTCGAGCAGATAGGGGATACGGGACATGTTCTCCGTCCCGCCGGCGAGGACGACCTTGTTTTCCCCGAGGAGGAGCGATTGGCAGGCCAGGGCGATGGCCTTCATCCCGGAGGCGCAAGCCTTGTTCACGGTGAAAGCCGGCCTCTCGACCGGGATCCCCGAATGATAGAGGATCTGGCGCGCCGGATTAGGCTTGTTCCCGGCCTGCCGGGCCATCCCGAAGATGACTTCGTCGACTTGGCCAGGCGTGACGCCCGCCCTTTTCATCGCTTCGACCGAGGCGGAAGCGGCCAGGGAGACCGCGCTTGTCTCCTTGAAGGCGCCGCCGAACTTCCCGATCGGCGTCCTCGCGGCGCCCAGAATGACGATCTTTTCCGTGAGATCTTTCATCAGGATCCCCTCTCCATGTCGACGAGCGTGGATTCGATCTTGCCATGGATCAGCGAGATCTCGTCTTCCGTGACGACGAAGGGCGGGGCGACCATCACCAGGTCGCCGTTCGTGCCGTCGGCATGGCCGATGTTCGGCCAGAGCACGAGCCCTTTCGCCAGGGCCCGGGCGACAAAGGCCTCCACATACTTCTGCTCCCTGGCGAAGGGCGTCTTTTTCTTCTGGTTCTTGACGAATTCGATCCCGATGAGAAGGCCCCGGCCTCGGACATCCCCCACATGCGGATGGTCAAGGAGCCCTTCCAGCCTGCGCTTCAGTTCCCTTCCCGCGCGGGCGCACCGGGCGATGAGGTCGTGGCCGTCGAGGTACTCGAGAGTGGCCATCGCCGCCGCGCACCCGACCGGGTGATGCGCGAACGTCTGGGCATGGAGAAAGTTCTTGCCCTTCTTCCTGATCGCGTCGAGAAGGCTCTTTTTCGCGGCCACGGCGCTCAACGGGAAGTACCCGGAGGTGAGCCCCTTGCCCATGACGACGATATCGGGAACAAGGCCGAAATGGCGACAGGCCAGCCATTTCCCTGTCCGGCCGGCGCCGGTCATCACCTCGTCGGCGATGAAGAGGACGTCGTTCCGGTCGCAGATCCGGCGGACGGTCGTCCAGTATTCTTTTGGCGGAACGGAGGCGCCGGTGGAAGAGCCGCCGATGACCTCGCCGATGAAGGCCGAAACCTTCTCCCGGCCCAGCTTGTGAATGGTCTTCTCGACCTCGAGGGCGCATTTCACTCCGCAGCGAGAAGGCGCCAGCTTCCAGCGGCAGCGGTAGCAATAGGCCGCGGGTATTCTCGCGCTCTTGAGGAGCAGCGGCCGGAAGGTCTCCTGATAGTGTTTCCGCGCCGAGAGCGACAGGGCCGCCAGGGTGTTCCCGTGATAGCTCGGGCTGAGGGAAATGACCCGGCATTTCTCCGGTTTGCCGCTTTCGACCCAATATTGCCGGGCCAGCTTGACGGCCGCTTCGACGGCTTCCGACCCTGAGGTCAGGAAGAAGACCTTCCCGTCCGGGAACGGCAGGAATGAAGCCACGGCGGCGGCCAGCTCTTCGACCGGTTGGTGGGTGAACTGGACACCGTTCAGGTAGGCCGTCCTTCCGGCCTGGCCGGACAGGGCCGCGGCCACGTCCCTGACGCCGTGTCCGATGCTGACGACCGCCGCGCCGCCGCTCGCGTCGAGGTATTTCCGGCCTGCGCTGTCATAGAGGTAGGAGCCGCGGCCGGCCCTGATCAGCGGGAACGACCGATGAAGGTCGCGGTAGAGAACGGATCCCTGCGGATAGCTATACTCGGACATCGGAGTGCCCCCATTTTATCACCAAGCGGATTTCCCTTGTCAAAATATCTCGTCTTGGTCCATGGCCCCGGTCCTGTATAATGATCGTCCATCGGCTGATGTCTTGGCTTATGGAGAGGTCGACATGTTCAAGGTCAACGAGTATTTCGACGGAAAAGTGAAATCTCTGGCGTTTCAGACCAAGGACGGCCCGGCGACGATCGGCGTCATGGCCCCGGGGGAGTACGAGTTCGGCACGTCCACGCTGGAGATCATGACCGTCGTCAGCGGCGCGCTGACGGTCAGGCTGCCGGGGAGCGAGGCCTGGAACGATTACCGGGCGGGGACGAGCTTCACGGTCGAGGCAGGCCAGAAGTTCCAGCTCAAGGTCGCGGCCGACGCGGCCTACCTCTGCCTCTACCGATAACGTTCCCTGCCAAGGCAGGGGAGAGCCGGGGCCCGCTTCGTCAGATCGACCTTTGGGTCCATTCGCCGTCGATCAGGCGCCACATCGCGCCCGTCGGATTCGCGTCCCTCAGCTCGGGGGGCAGACGGTCGGGCCGGACGTGGTCGTAGCACCTCAGGGCCGCGAACCTGATGATGGCGGCCGGGAACCCGACGGCGGTGAAGCCGGGGTGCCCGGTGGCCGGATAGGGCCCGCCGTGGTTCATGGCCGGCGAGACCGCCACCCCCGTCGGCATCCTGTCGTTGAGGAGCCGGCCGACCTTGGGCCTCAGGACCGGCTCGATCGCCTCGTACACCCGGTCGTCGCTCCCTCCCGAATGGCTGTAGATCGATCCGGTGAGATGGCCGTCCAGGCGGGCCGCGATCTCCTCCATCGTGGCCGCGTCCTCGGCCAGGACGACGACCGAGAGCGTTCCGAAGGATTCGACCTGAAAGGATGAAGGGTCCCTGAGAAATTCGGCGCCGGACATCCCGAAAAGGGTCGGAAAGAACCTGATGCCCTGGCCCGCGGGCTCGCGCCCGCCGGCGAGGCGTTCGGCTCCTCGCCCGGCCAGACGGGCCGTGGCTTCGCGGAGCCCGTCGAGGACCTTCCGGCCGAGAAGGACCATCGGCCCCGATGCCTCGAACGCCAGCCGGACGGTCTCGACGAACGCCCTTCCCGCGGGACCGTCCGGGACGACCACCAGGCCGGGCTTGGTGCACATCTGTCCGGCCGCCAGCGTGCACGACTGGAAGAGCTCCGCAGCGATCTCGGCCGGACGCTCGCCGAGGGCGCCGGGCAGGATGAAGACGGGATTGGCGCTCGACATCTCCAGGTAGATGGGACGGCCGGCCTCGTCTGCGGCTCTTTTGAGAGCCAGGCCCGACTCCCGGCTGCCGGTGAAGGCGGTCGCGCCGACGAGCGGATGCGAGACGAGCCGGAGGCCGTCCCCGGCGGCGAAGTGGTAGAGGAGCTGAACGGCCGCCCGCGGCAGCCCGGTTTCCGCGACGGCCTCGTGAGCGGCTTCGGCCAGGATACGGGTCGTCGCCGGATGTCCGGGGTGGGCCTTGGCGATGACGGGATTCCCCGCGGCCAGGGCGGACGCGAAATCCCCTCCGCCCACGGCGTTGTAGGCGTAGGGAAAATTGTTCGGTCCCATGACGACGACCGGTCCACCCAACGGGCCGTACATGGAACGGATGCCCGCCTTCGTGTCGATCGTGGCCCGCGACCAGGTGCGGTCGCGGCAGGAGGCCGCCGCCTTCCGGAGCTGGTCGAGCGTCCGCGGAAGCTCGACGGAGCCCAGGCGGGGTTCGGCCGGGAGGGCGGTCTCGGCGTGGGCGGCGGCCACGAGCTCATCCTCGCGCCCTTCGATCCGGACGGCGAGCTCTTCGAGAAAACGGGCGATCGGATCGGGGCCGAGCGCGGCCATTTCGAGGGAAGCCCGGGCGCCGGCCGTCAAGGCTACGGCGATGTCGGCCCAGGTTGAGACCGGGTATTCTTCGGAGAGGAGATCGCCCGTCATCGGGTCGGTCGCCCGGAAGGTGCCCGAACCTCCCGAAGGGCGCCAGGCCCCGTCGACCAGGATGGGACGCGCTCTACCCACCTCACCCGCCCGAATAGATCGGCGAGATCACGACCCGGTCGCCCTCGGCCAGGGCCTCGTCGGGGACGACCGCCCGGCCGTTGCGGGTGACGATCTTGGGCCTGGTCCTGTCGATCGAGACGAGGGCGATGAGGTCGTCGGCCGTCGTCCCCTCGGGAACGCTCAGCGCCTTTTCGCTGAAGCCGAAGAGCTGGACGAACGGCCCGATCAGCTTGACGGTGATCTTCACGCGAGCTTTCCGAACCTCTCCGCCGCCCGGCCCTCCTCGGCGAGCCCCAGCCGGTCGAGCGTCGCTTTCGTCGGGATGCCGCGCTTGTCGTAGCCGCGCAGGTCGTAGTAGTGCTGGAGGAGCCCGTCGTACTTGTCGTACTCGAGGTGCTTGCCGGCGATGGGCCCGTCGGTGTCGACGTTCGTCGGGTCGAACCAGACGGCCGGGGGATAGTCGAGCTTGCGGTCGGTCTGCGGGTATTCCCGGAGCCAGAAGAGCTTGATGAGGGAGTAGATCCTGTCCGAGACCGTCCAGAAGTCGTCCAGGGTCCAGTCGAGCCCGCTGACCAGCTTGAAATACTTGGGGTAGTTCTCGAGGCTCCAGCCGACCTCGATCCAGGGGAAGCGGCAAGAGACGAGGTACTCGAAGAGGCCGCCCCGGATGCGCTGTAGCTCGATGACCTTCCGGGCCTTCTCGGGGCCGTAGGACTCGCGCGAGGTGCTCTTGAGCTCGAAGGTGATGACCCAGGACTCCTTGTGGTGGGCGCCGATGGGGCTGACCCCGAAGGCCAGGGCCATGCCGGGGATGAATTTGCAGTTGTAGGCGGCCACCTCCAATCCCTTGACCTGCATGGCGTAGTCGATGGAGCCGTGGCCGAACTTGTGCGCGGCGCGCCTCGTGCCTTCGGCCAGGAGATCGCCGATCTGGCCCTCACGCCGGGCGATCTCGCCCAGGAGGCGCTTGGACCCCGGGACGTCGCCGAAGCCGTAGTCGCCGGCGACGGCCCCGTGGTCGATGGCGTCGGCGTAGAAGCTCAGGACGCAGCCGCCGGACATCGTGTCGATGCCGTAGTCGTCGCAGAGGTAGTTGAGCGAGCCGACCGCCGGCAGGTCGAAGATCTCCAGGTTCGGTCCGAGCAGGCCGACGTTCTCGTAGTCGAGTTCCGACTCGCGGCCCTCCTGGTCGTGGATGGTGATGCCGCAACGCATGGTGCAGTTCGGGCAGCCGTAGGTGGCGATCCGGGCGTCGTTCAGGCGCTCGCCGTCGACCTTCCAGGCGTCGGGGTGATGGGTCCTGCGGAAGTTCCGCACCGGCAGGGCGGCGACCTCGTTGCACCAGGCCAGGACGCCGTTGGTGCTCTGGATGGACCAGCCCTGCTCCTTGTCGATCTTCTGGACCTCGCGGAGGTCGTCCATGCCGACCTTCTTCATCCCGGCCGGGTCGGCCTGGGGGATGGGCCGGGTGCCCTTGACGACGACGGCCTTGAGGAGCTTCGAGCCCATGACGGCGCCCATTCCCGTCCGGCCGCCGGCCCGGCCCTCGAGGCTGCGGACGACGGCGTAACGGACCAGGTTCTCGCCGGCCTGGCCGATGTTGAGGACGCCGACGCCCTTGCCGTACTTGGCGTAGATCCAGTCGTTGGTCTCGTAGGTCCCCTTGCCCCAGACGGCGTCGGCCGGCAGGAACTCGACCTTGTCGTCCTCGATGTAGAGCATGGTCGGCCCGGCGGCCTTGCCCTCGACGATGAGGGCGTCGTAGCCGGCCTTGCGGAGCTGCTCGGCCACGCGTGTCCCCAGGTTGCCGTCGCCGTAGCCGCCGGTCGAAGGAGACTTTCCGGCGACGACCGCTTTCCCGGTGTTGGGGGCTGGGATGCCGGCGATCGGGCCGAGGGCGACGATGAACTTGTTGTCAGGGCCCAGCGGGTCGATCCCGGGGGCGAGCTCGTCGAAGAGGACCTTGACGGCGAAGCCGCGTCCGCCGATCCACTTGCGGGCGAATTCCTCGCTAAAGGCCTCTTTCTTGAAGGTCTTGGCGGTCAGGTTGACCCTGAGCATATGGCCGGTCCAACCGTTCATGATGACGTCCTTTCTCGGGATAAAAATACCTTTTCAATCCTAATCGGAGGAGGCTCCCGAGTCAAGGCGGGAAAATAGAAACGTCACCATTATCCGGACCGAAAAGGCCGGGATTCTCGTATAATAGAAAGGGACGGGGCATTCCGCCCCCTGAGAAAGGAGACAAACATGGCCAAGAGGCTCTACCGATCGGCCAGCCAGAAGATGCTCGCCGGCGTCTGCGGAGGCGTGGCCGAATATCTCGACATCGACGTCTCGGTCGCCCGCCTGCTCTGCGTGGGCATAGCCCTGATCACCGCCGTCCTGCCGATGTTCTTCTTCTACATCATCGCTTGGATCGTCATCCCCCAGGCGCCGCTCAAGCCTCAGGCCTGAGACCGGGAGCCCGCGGCGGGTCCCGGCCCGGGCCGCGGCCGGTCCGTTGACTTGGTGTCGGAGTTCGGATATAACCTTATCGTTTCTCCATGGGCATGAAGAGCGCTCTAGAGGTCCCGTTCAAGCACATCGCTGTCGAGGGTGTTTTCCGCTCCAAGAAGACCCTGCTGGCCAACGTGCTGGCCCAGAGGCTCGGCGGCAAGGTCGTCCTGGACAACGTCGGCAATCCCTACCTGAAGGAGTTCTACAACGAGAAGGAGGGCTCGGCCTTCCTGACCCAGCTCGTCTTCCTGGCCAACCGCTACAACCAGCAGATCCGGCTCCTCCAGAGAGACCTGTTCGTCGACCGGATCATCTGCGATTACCTCTTCGAAAAGGACAAGATCTACGCCTATCAGACCCTCTCCGACGACGAGCTGCTCGTCTACGAGAAGATCTACGGCATCCTCTCCGAACGCGTCCCCAAGCCTGACCTCGTCATCTACCTCCAGATCTCCCTGGGCTCCCTCGCGCGGCGCATCGCCAAGGAAGGGGATTCCGTCGAGAAGAACATCTCGGAGAAGTACCTCGAGGACATCGTCGAGGCCTTCGATTACTTCTTCTTCAACTTCCAGGGAGCGCCCCTTCTCGTCGTCAAGGCCGACGACATCGATTTCGCCCGGGAGGAGGACGTCCTCGACCTCCTCGACCAGGTCCGGGAGATGAAGAAGAGCTCCCTCTATTATGTCCCCCAGAGCTACGGGGGGAAGGGCCCCAAGAAGGGCTGAGCCCGCGGACAAGGCCCGGAGGCGGGTGCCTCCCGTCCCGGGACCGTGGGGCGGGTGCTCCGCCGAGGAACGCGGCTTTACCTCAATCCCGCTCCGGGCGGGATGGGGAGAAAGGACTTGCGATGGCCGAAACGCCGGTCGAAAAGATCACCATTCCCTCGCTCCAGGCCAGGAAGGCCGTGGGGCCGAAGATCGTCTGCCTGACGGCCTACGATTTCCCGACGGCCAGGGTCCTGGACGAGCGCGGGGTCGACCTCATCCTGGTCGGGGATTCTCTGGGCATGGTCGTCCTGGGCTACGAGAACACGGTCCCGGTGACGATGGACGAGATGATCCATCACACCCGGGCCGTCACCCGGGCGGTCCGCCGGGCCCTGGTCGTCGGCGACATGCCCTATTTCTCGTTCCACCTCGGCCCCGACGAGACCATCCGGAACGCCTCCCGGTTCATCAAGGAGGCGGGGGCCTCGGCGGTCAAGATCGAGGGCGCGTCCGCGAAGCGCCTGAAGCTCGTCGCCGCCATGGTCGAGGCCGAGATCCCGGTCATGGGGCACGTCGGGCTGACCCCCCAGTCCATCCACAGCTTGGGACGCTATAAAGTGAAGGGCAAGGTCCCCGCCGAGGCCCGGCGCATCGTGGAGGACGCCGTCCGCCTGGAGGAGGCCGGGGCCTTCGCCGTGGTCCTCGAATCGGTCCCCGTCGAGGTCGCCGCCCTGGTCACCCGGGCCGTCGGGATCCCGACCATCGGCATCGGGGCCGGCCCGGCCTGCGACGGCCAAGTCCTCGTCTTCCACGACGTCATGGGCTTCTCGACCGGGTACATGCCCAAGTTCGTCAGGCGGTACGCCGACCTCAACGGGGTCATGGGCGTGGCCATTGCGGCCTACGCGGCCGACGTCCGGGCCGGGCGCTTCCCGGACGACGCGACCTCCTACCACCTCCGGCCGGAGGTCGCCGCCGAGCTGGCGCCCAAGAAGAAGAGGAAGGCTGTGAAGGGCGGCCGGAAGCGATGACGGTCGTCACCAGCGTCGCCGGGATGAAGGCCCTGGCCCGGCGGTGGAAGAGGGAAGGGAAGAAGATCGGCCTCGTCCCGACCATGGGCTACCTCCACGAGGGGCACCTCAGCCTGGTCCGGGAATCGAAGGCGCGGGCCGACGTCACCGTCGTCAGCATCTTCGTCAACCCGGCCCAGTTCGGCCCCAACGAGGACTTCAAGAAATATCCCAGGGACTTCGACAAGGACGCCGCCTACCTCGACCGAGGAGGGGCCGACTGCCTGTTCCACCCCGGGGCGGCGGAGGTCTACCCGCCCGGCTACCGGACTTACGTCGAGGTCCAAGGACTCCAGGACAAACTCTGCGGCCGGTCCCGCCCGGGCCACTTCCGGGGCGTCGCGACGGTGGTCCTCAAGCTGTTCGAGATCGTTCTCCCCGACCTGGCCTTCTTCGGAGCCAAGGATGCCCAGCAGGTCCTCATCATCCGGCGGATGGCCGACGACCTCGACCTCGACGTCGAAGTCGTCGCTTGCCCGCTCGTCCGCGAGCCCGACGGGTTGGCCCTGAGCTCGCGCAACGCCTATCTCGGCCCGGACGAGAGAAAGGCCGCCCTGGCCCTGTCGACGGGCCTGCGCTGGGCCGAGCGGGCGTTCGGGGCCGGGGAGCGGGACGCGGCTCGGCTCGTCGCCGGCGTCCGCTCGGTCCTCGAGGCCGAGCCGCTGGCCCGGGTCGACTACGTCGAGGCCGTCGACCCGGAGACGCTCGAGCCGGTCGCCGAGGTCCGGGGCGAGGTCCTCGTCGCGCTGGCCGTATTCATCGGCCCGACCCGCCTCATCGACAACGTCCGCCTGCGCGGCTGAGGAGAGATGCCATGTTGAGAGCCTTCCTGCGGGCCAAGGTCCACCGGGCCACCGTGACCCGCGTCGACGTCGCCTACGAGGGCAACCGCGTCGCCGAGGTCAAGTGAACCGCCGGCAGTTCCTGCGGGCGGCCGGGGCGGGACCCGCCGCTGGACTGATTCTCGGGCATCTCGGCTGCGGGCCGCCGGCGCGCCGGCCGCCGAACGTCATCTTCATCCTCGTCGACGACCTCGGCTGGCGCGACGTCGGCTTCATGGGCAGCCGGTTCTACGAGACGCCGAACATCGACCGGCTGGCCGCGGGCGGCGTCGTCTTCACCCAAGCCTACGCGGCCGCGGCGGTCTGCTCGCCGACGCGGGCGTCGATCCTGACGGGGCGCTACCCGGCCCGGCTGGGCATCACCGACTGGATCCGGGCCCGCCGGGACGGTGGAGTCATCGGACCCGACCGGAAGAACCCGGACGGCTACGACGACCGGCCGGGTTTCGAGCTGCTGACGCCCCGCAACGCCCTGTTCATGGATCTCGGCGAGATCACCACGGCCGAAGCGCTCAAGAAGGCGGGATACGCCACGGGCCACGTCGGGAAGTGGCATCTGGGCCCGGACGAGTTCCTGCCGACGGCCCAGGGATTCGACACGAACGTCGGCGGCGCAGACATCGGCCACACCGGCCATTATTTCGATCCCTATCACAACGAGGGCGCCCCGATCCCGTCGCTCCCCCCGCGGCGCGAAGGCGAATACATGACGGACCGCGAGGCCGATGAGGCCTGCGCCTTCATCCGGGCCCACAAGGACCGGCCCTTCTTCCTCAATCTCTGTCATTACGCCGTCCACACGCCCCTCCAGGCGAAGGACGGCGACGTCGCGCGGTTCGAGGGCAAACCGGCCGACGGCGGCCAGAAGGACCCCGTCTACGCCGCCATGGTCAAGAGCGTCGACGACTCGGTCGGCCGCGTCACGGCCCTCCTCGACGAGCTCGGCCTCGCCGAGAGGACGTGCGTCTTCTTCTTCGCCGACAACGGGGGCCTCGTCCCGGTCACGGACAACGCCCCGCTGCGGTTGGGGAAGGGCTATCCGTACGAGGGCGGGATCCGGGAGCCGATGATCGCGAGCTGGCCCGGCAGGTTCCCGGCCGGTGCCCGGATCGACGAGATGGTCTCGAGCATCGATTTCTTCCCGACCATCCTAGGCCTGGCCGGGCTCGAGCCCCCGGCCGACAGGACGATCGACGGCCTCGACCTCTCCGGCATCCTGAAGGGCGCGGAGCGCGCCCTGCCGGAGCGCGACCTCTTCTGGCATTTCCCCCACTACTGGTCGGGCGACCGGGTCAGGCCCTGGAGCGTCGTCCGGTCGGGCGATTGGAAGTTCATCCGGTTCTACGAGGACGGCCGCGAGGAGCTCTACAACATCGCCGAGGACGAGGGGGAGACCGAAGACCGGGCCGCCGAACGCCCGGAGCTCGTTGAGCGCCTCGGCCGCAGGCTCGACGCCTGGCTCGTGGAAATGGGCGCCAAGCTGCCCCGCAAGAGGAGGATGTAAGAGGGACAGTCACCCGCGGGGACGGCCCCCGTCGCTAATCCGCGGCGAACATCTGCAGGACGTAGAAACCGGCCGTGATGAGGAAGACGACAAGGGTCAACGCGAAGAGCGTCATCCCCAGGGCCGTCGCGCTCTTGAGCAGGCCCGCGGAAGACACGCACGACGAGAAGCTTGAGGAGGAGCAGGGCGATGAGCGCCTCGGCCAGGACGAAGTGGAAGACGCCGCGGGTCGACATCCCGTCGCCCATCTCCCGGATGAAACCGAGCCCTAGATAGACGAGCGGCGCGAGCAGGGCGACGTAGAGCCAGCCGAAGACCTTGTGCAGCCGCCGCAGCTTGGCCGGGTCCCCGGCGACGCCCGGCCGGCCCATGACCGTCATCATGGTCAGGAAGGCGGCCGTCCCGGCCGCCAGGAACGCCGCCGCCAGGATCGTCTTGATGGTCATGTCCGACATCGCCGCGCCTCCTCCGCCCCTCAGTCGAGATGATAGTTCGGGGCCTCTTGGGTGATGACCACGTCGTGGACGTGGCCCTCCTTGAGCGAGGCCTGGGTGATCTTGATGAACCGGGCCTTCGTCTTGAGCTCCTCGATCGTCCGGCAGCCGGCGTAGCCCATGCCCGCCTTGAGGCCTCCGACGAGCATCTGGACGATGACCGTTGTGCTGCCCTTGTAGGGGACGCGGCCCTCGATGCCCTCGGGGACAATCTTGCTGGCGCTGGTCAGCCCGTCCTGTTGGTAACGGTCGCTGCTCTTGCCTTCCTTCATCACGGCGATCGAGCCCATGCCGCGGTAGAGCTTATAGGCCCGGCCTTGGTACATGACCACCTCGCCGGGGGACTCGTCGGTCCCCGCCAGCAGATTCCCGAGCATGATCGTGTCGGCCCCGGCCGCGACGGCCTTGGTCACGTCTCCGGAGTACTTGACGCCTCCGTCGGCGATGAGCGGGACGCCCGTCTTGCGGCAGACCGCGTAGATGTCCGCGATGGCCGTGATCTGGGGGACGCCGGCCCCGGTGATGACCCGGGTCGTGCAGATCGAGCCCGGGCCGACGCCGACCTTGACGGCGTCGGCGCCGAGATCGACGAGCTCCTCGGCCGCCCGGGCCGTGCCGATGTTGCCGGCCACGAGCTCCTGGGACGGGAACTCCTTCTTGAGGGCCCGGACCGTGTCGAGGACGCGCTGGGAGTGGCCGTGGGCGTTGTCGACGACGATGACGTCGCACTTGGCGGCGACGAGGGCCTTGGCCCGGTCCAGGAAGTCCGCGCCGACGCCGACCGCCGCCCCGACCCGGAGGCGGCCCAGGCTGTCTTTGGCCGCGGCGGGATACTGGATCTTCTTGAGGATGTCCTTGTAGGTGATCAGCCCCTTGAGGTGGTAGTGCTCGTCGACGACGAGGAGCTTCTCGATCTTGTGGTCGTGGAAGACCTTCTCCGCGTCCTCGAGCGACGTCCCGACGGGGACGGTGACGAGCTTCTTGGTCATGACCTTCTCGATGGCCAGGTGCAGCCGGCTCTCGAAGCGGATGTCGCGGTTGGTCAGGATGCCGACGAGCTTGTTGGACTCATCCGTGATGGGCAGCCCCGAGATGTGGTGCTCCCGCATGACCTCGAGGGCCCGGGAGATCTTGTCCTGGGGCCGGAGGGTGATGGGCTCGACGACCATGCCGCTCTCGTGGCGCTTGACCTTGTCGACCTCCTCGGCCTGTTCCGCGATGCTGAGGTTGCGGTGGACGATGCCGATGCCGCCCTGCTGGGCCATGGCGATGGCCATGCGCGACATGGTCACGGTGTCCATGGCCGCGCTGACGAGGGGGATGTTGAGGGAGATGTTGCGGCTCAGCCGGGTCGCGACCGCGGCCTCCTGGGGGACGACGTCCGACTTGGCCGGGACGATGAGGACGTCGTCGAAGGTGAGGGCTTCCCGGATCTTGTCGTCGAGCATGGCGCCTCCTTGGCTCCCTGATCAGCGCTTGTGCCGCTTGCCGGGGATCATGGCCCGGGCCTGTTTGGACCTCTGGCCCGAGGGCCCCTGGGGCTGCTGGTAATAGACCGGCTGCGGCCTGCGGACCGGCGCGGGCTGGTCGATGACGGGCTGGATGAGGAAGAGGTAGCGGACGGCGTCCTCCTCGATCCGGTCGAGCATGGACTGGAACATCTCGAAGCCCTCTTTCTTGTACTCGATGAGGGGGTCCTTCTGGCCGTAGCCGCGCAGGCCGATGCCCTCCTTCAAATGGTCCATCTCGAGGAGGTGGTCCTTCCACTGGGAGTCGATGACCTGGAGGAGGATCATCCGCTCGAACTCGCGCATGAACGGCCCAAGGCTCTTCTCCTTGGCCTCGTAGGCCGCGAGCAGCCCCTTGACGAGCGTCTCGCGGAGCTCGTCGAAGACGACCGTGTCCCAGGCGATGCCCAGGGCCTCGGTGTCGAGGCCGAACTGGGCCTGGACGGCCTGCCGCAGGGCCTCGCGGTCCCACTCCTCGGGCGGCCTGTCCTTGTTGGCGTGGGTGTCGAGCATCCAGTCGACGAGATTGTCGATGAGCCCGACGAAGTAGTCGTGCTGGTCCTCGCCCTTGAGGATCTTGCGGCGCTGGCCGTAGATCGTCTCCCGCTGCTTGTTCATGACGTCGTCGTACTCGAGGAGGTGCTTGCGGACGGTGAAGTTCTGGCCCTCGACCTGCTTCTGGGCCCGCTCGATGGCCCGGGTGATCATGTTGTGCTCGATGGGGACGCCCTCGCCCATGCCGATCCGGGCCATCAGGCCCGAGATGCGCTCGCTGCCGAATATCCGCATGAGGTCGTCCTCGAGCGAAAGGTAGAAGCGCGACGAGCCCGGGTCGCCCTGACGGCCGGCCCGGCCCCGGAGCTGGTTGTCGATGCGGCGGGCCTCGTGGCGCTCGGTGCCGAGGACGTGGAGGCCCTCGAGGGCGACGACGGCCTCGTGCTCTTTCTGGGTCAGCGCGTCGGCCTCTGTGAGGGCCGATTCGTGCTGCTCGGGCGTGACCTTGGCCGGGTCGCCGCCCGTCTTCTTGAGCTGCTCCCTGGCCATGTATTCGGGATTGCCGCCGAGGAGGATGTCGACGCCGCGGCCGGCCATGTTGGTGGCGATGGTCACCGCCCCGATGCGGCCGGCCTGGGCGATGATCGAGGCCTCCTGTTCGTGGTACTTGGCGTTGAGGACGACGTGCTTGATGTTCTTGCGGCGGAGGAGCGTGCTGAGGTGCTCCGATTTCTCGATCGAGATGGTGCCGACGAGGACGGGTCGGCCCTTCTCGCTGAGCTCGGCGATCTCCTCGACGACGGCGTCCCACTTCTCCTCGGCCGGTCCGGTAGATGACGTCCGGGTTCTCCAGGCGGATGAGGGGCTTGTTCGTCGGGATCTCGACGACGTCGAGGCCGTAGATGTGGCGGAACTCGGTCGCCTCGGTGGCCGCCGTGCCGGTCATCCCGGCCAGCTTCTTGTACATGCGGAAGTAGTTCTGGAAGGTGACCGAGGCCAGGGTCTGGTATTCCTCCTCGACCTTGACCCGCTCCTTGGCTTCCAGGGCCTGGTGGAGCCCGTCGCTGTAGCGGCGGCCGGGCATGAGCCGCCCGGTGAACTCGTCGACGATGACGACCTTGCCGTCCTGGACCATGTAGTCGACGTCGCGCTTGAAAAGGTGGTGGGCCTTGAGCGAGGTGTTGATGGCGTGGACGAGGTCCATGTTGGCCAGGTCGTAGAGGTTGGCGACGCCGAGGACGCGCTCGGCCTCGGCGACGCCGTCGTCCTGGATGGAGACGGTCCGGCTCTTCTCGTCGAGGGTGAAGTGCTTGTCCTTCTGGAAGCGGCGGACGAGACTGTCGACGCGGGTGAAGAGCTGGGTCGACTCGTTGGTCGGCCCGGAGATGATGAGCGGCGTCCGGGCCTCGTCGATGAGGATGCTGTCGACCTCGTCGACGATGGCGTAGTTGAACTCGCGCTGGACCAGGTCGGCCAGGCGGAATTTCATGTTGTCGCGGAGGTAGTCGAAGCCGAACTCGTTGTTCGTGCCGTAGGTGATGTCGGCCCGGTAGGCGCGTGTAGCGCTCGGCGTCGGAGAGGCCGTGCTGGATCGTCCCGACCGAGAGGCCGAGGAAACGGTAGATGGCGCCCATCCACTCCGTGTCGCGCTTGGCCAGGTAGTCGTTGACGGTGACGATGTGGACGCCCTTTCCGGACAGGGCGTTGAGGTAGGCGGGCAGGGTGGCGACGAGCGTCTTGCCCTCGCCCGTCTTCATCTCGGCGATCTTGCCCTGGTGGAGGACGACGCCGCCGACGATCTGGACGTCGAAATGGCGCATCCGGGTCGTCCGGCGGGAGGCCTCGCGGACGACGGCGAAGGCCTCGGGCAGGATGTCGTCGAGGGAGGCGCCCTGGGCCAGCTTCTCCTTGAACTCGGCGGTCTTGGCCTTCAGCTGGTCGTTCGAGAGGGGTTGGAGGCGGGGCTCGAAGGCGTTGACGGCGGCGACGAACGGCTGGATCCTCTTGAGGGTGCGGTCGTTATCGGTGCCGAAGAGCTTGCGGAAAATCCACTTGTACATTTACCATTGTTTAACAGAAAGCCCCCTCGAAGTCAATTTCAGGCGCTAATTTGCGTCATTCACGAGCCGAGGCGGATGCAGATGCGAGGCGTCAAAGGCGAAGCTGTACTCGGAGTACTGCGAGCCCTTTGCAACGAAGCAGATGCGGCCGGATCGGTTCGCCCGAAGGGTGAAAACGCCGGTCTTGGCTCTTCTGCCCTGATGGAGAAATCCGGCGTTTTCATGAATGATCCAAATTAGACATCGTCCCTGTAGCTGAAGCCGTACTTGATGGCCTCGAGGTTCTTCTCGATGCCTCTCTCGGGCAGGAGCTCCTTGATGTTCAGGAGCAGGATGTTGACGCCGATGTAGCGGAGGATGCGGCCCAGGGCGATCATATTGATGTAGATCTTGCTCCCGAAGAGCTGGATGGCGACGTCCTGGAAGCCGTACATGGTCCCCTGGCTCGTCCGGATGCTGCACTGGAGGGACTCCTCCTGGCACATGCCCTCGTCGATGATCAGGGCCTTGGCCGGGAACCAGTCCCGCGTCCGGGTGAACTTGATCAGGACGTCGGCCTCGTCGATGACCGGGTTGCCGATCGGCTTGGAGGAGTAGATCAGGTCGGCGCTGATCGTCCCGCCCCGCACCGCCGCGTCGTAGGACAGGCTGAGGGAGACCTCGTGCCCCAGCTGGGTCAGGACCTGGCCCAGCGTGTAGGACAGGAGCTTGACGCCCTGGCCGGCCTCGCCGACGATCTTGATCTTGGTCTCCCGCTTCTCCTCCTCGGGCTCGCCGATGATCTTGAAGAGGTTCTGGACCTTGAAGCCGAACATGCTCTTCTCGATGAGCGCGCCCTTGGCGAAGCCCAGCTTGGCGCTGAAGTCGATGAAGCGGTTGTGCTCGGCGTAGGCGTACATCTCGAACTTCCAGCAGCCCCGGGCCCTCATCTCCGCCTCGGCGTGGTCGAGGAGGGCCTTGACGACGCCCCGGCCCCGGAACTCCCGGAGGCTGTAGATCCAGTAGATCGTGAAGACGTAGCGGAAGTACCAGCCGTAGAGGAAAGCCGCGACCCGCTCGTCCTCCTCGGCGACATAGAGAACGGCGTGCTCCTCGCCGCAGAACTCCTTGAGGGCCTCCGCCGTGAAGTTCGCCTTGAGGGCCCGGCGGACCTCTTCCGTCTCCCGGCCGTAGATCTCGTCGATGAGCCGGACCATCAGGTCGCTGACGACCGGGCAGTCCTCGGGCTTAGCCGCGCGGATCTTCATGGATGACGACTCCCAACTCGCGTTCTCCGAGCGGGCCTTCCGTGCCGTCCCTCGGCCGGTAGTCCGTCTTCAGCTTGGTGAGCATCTCGTGGCCGGATCTGAAGCCCAACCGCCGGCCGCTGTTCTCGATGCAGAATCCCATGACCTCGACGAAGGCGAACCCGGGGTGCTCCACGGCCCCGCGGATGACCCGCTGGAGGTGGGCGACGTGGAACGTCGAGCCCCGGGCGAACCAATGGCGCCGGTTGCTGGTGATGACGCCCTGGATGTTGATCGGCGCGTAGGGGGCGCCGAGAGGGGACGTCAGCGTCTTCTCCCCGGTCGGCGTCGTCGGCGCCATCTGCCCCCCGGTCATCCCGTAGGTCCCGTTGTTGACGCAGATGACGGCCAGGTCGACGTCCCGGCGGGACGAGTGGAGCAGATGGTTCCCCCCGATCCCGACGAGGTCGCCGTCGCCGCTGAAGACGACGACCTTGAGCCCGGGATTGGCCCGCTTGATCCCTTCGGCCACGGGCAGGGCCCGGCCGTGGGTGACGTGGACGCTGTCGACGTCGAAGTACCCGGCCGCCCGGCCGCTGCAGCCGATGCCCGAGACGACGGTCAGTTCCTCCCGGGGCAGGCCGAGGTCGGCCAGGGCGAAGGCCGTCTGCTTGAAGATGGTCCCGATGGCGCACCCCGGGCACCAGGTCGTCGGGATCCTCTCCCACTTGATGTAGTCTTTATAGCTCACGGAGCCGCTCCCGGATCTCTTTCAGGTTGACCGTGCCGCCGAGGAGGCCGATCCCGCGGACCTCCCTCCGCAGGACCCGCTGGACCTCGCCCCGGTACTGGCCGTCGTTCATCTCGACGACGACGACCTTGTCGTGCTCGGCGGCGGCGGACCGGAGCTCGTCCTCCAGGACGGGGAACATCCGCACGGGCTTGAACAGGGAGTGGGAGGCGCGGAGGGGCCCGACCACCCGGTGGGTGATGCCGTACGCGACGATCAACGTGTCGGCGTGGGGGTTCCTTTGATATTCGTAGAACCGGCAGCGGGCGGCCGCGTCGAGCATCTTGGCTTTGACGCGGGCGTACCATTCCCGGTAATAGCCCGTGTCCTTGGTCCGGGGCACGCCGTCCTTCGACAGGAGCCCGGTGAAATGCCGCCGCCCCTGTCCGAGAGGGGCGAGGGTCCGGGGCCGGACCTCGAACTCGTGGGAGTCAAGGTCGACCGTCTCCTGGAGGTGGGCGACGTATCCGTCGAGGAGGAGGATGACCGGGCTGCGGGACTCCTCGGCCGCGTTGAAGGCCTCGACCGTGTAACGGTAGCATTCCTCGACGGAGGACGGGCAGAGGACGATCGGGACGTAGTCGCCGTGGCTTCCATGGGCGGCCTGGAGGATGTCTCCCTGGGCCGGCAGGGTCGGCATGCCCGTACTCGGCCCGACGCGCTGGACGTCGACGACGACGAGCGGGACCTCCATCATGTGGGCCAGGCCGAGGCCCTCCTGCTTGAGCGACATGCCCGGCCCCGAGGTGCTGGTCATCGCCTTGCGGCCGGCCAGGCTGGCCCCGATGGCCATGTGGACCGCGGCGATCTCGTCCTCGGCGTGGACGAAGGCGATCCCGGGCTCCCTGTCGGCCAGCTCGTGCATGATCTCCGAAGCCGGCGTGATGGGGTAGGCGGCGAAAAAGGTCATGCCGGCCTTCAGGGCCCCGCGGGCCACGGCTTCGTTGCCCATGATCAGGTTTTTCATTTCTGTTTCGGCTCGACCTCGATGGCGAAGTCCGGGCAGTATCTCATGCACAGGAGGCACTGCGTGCATTTCCCCAGGGATGTCATCTCGTCTTTGTCGAAGGCCAGGTTCTTGACCGGGCAGATGGTGATGCAGGTCGAGCAGTGCTTGCAGTGATCGGGCGTCCAGGCGATGTGCGCGTCGATCGGCTTTGCCTGTTTCGCCATCAGCCCCCCGGGTTATGAGATGATCCTTCGACGGCCCGGTCGAGGCCCAATCGGAAGGTCCGGTCGGCTTCCCGGGCCCTCAGCCTGACAAGGACGACGAGCACCGCGATCGAGAGCCAGGCCCAAGCCAGGAGGACATAGACCGCCATCCGTTCCTTGGCCGGCCGGGCCGCGAGGGGGGAGCCCTCGGGGATGCCGTCTCCGGTCGTGGGCGGGGCGAGCTCGGCCCGGGAGCGTTCCTGGGCGGGGACCGCCGCGGGCCCGGCTGCGGCGAGGGCCGTCGCGAGAATCAACCAGGCCACGACGACCCGGCGCTTCCCGCTCATAGCAGGCTCCAGACGGACATGCCCACGGCGTAGGCCAGGACGGCCCCGACCAATACAGTGACGACCCTGCCTTTCTTTTCGAACGGCCGGTCGTCGATGAAAGGGAGGAGGAAGAACAGGGCCATCCCCGCCATGATGACCAGCATCGCGGCCGTCTCGCCGTTGAGGCCCAGGACCTTGGCCGGAAAGAGCTTCAGGGTCTGGAACAGGAACAGGAAATACCATTCGGGCTTGATCCCCTCCGGGGCCGGCGCCATCAGGTCGGCCTGGGGCCCGACCCCGGGAGCGGCCATGACGGCGACGGTCAGGAGGACGCCGGCGAGGACGAGCCAGACGCCCGCTTCGCGAAGGACGAAGTTCGGCCAGAAGGGGATGACGGGCCCCTTGACGCCCGCCCTCTCGTCTTCGAGCGGGACGCTCATGCCGTGGCGCTGGACGAGGAAGAGGTGTATCCCCACGAGCCCCAGGACGGCCAGGGGCAGGACGGAGACGTGGATGATGAAGAACCGCGACAGCGTGTCGCCCGTGACGTCGTCCCCGGCCCGCATGATCCGGGTGAGCCAGGTCCCCACGACGGGCAGGGCCTTGGGCAGGTCCGTGCCGACCTTGGTCGCCGCTAGGGAGAGCTCGTCCCAGGGGAGAAGGTAGCCGGTGAAGCCGAAGGCGAGGGAGACGCCCAGGAGCAGCACGCCCGTGATCCACGTCGCTTCGCGCGGCCGACGGTAGGACTTGGTGAAGGCGACGCCCAGGAGGTGGACGAAGACGCAGGCGATCATGAACGTCGCCGACCAGCTGTGGAGGGACCGGACGAGCCAGCCGAGCGGCAGCTCGGCGACGATCCGGGCGACGCTGGCGTTGGCCTCGGCGAGCGTGGGCCGGTAGTACAAAGCCAGGAGGACCCCCGTGACGATCTGGATGCCGAGGAAGATGAGGATCGAGCTCCCCGTGTAGTAGAGGAACGTGTGCCTGTGGAGCGGGACCTCCTTGTGCTCCAGGTAGCGGACGACGGGCCGGTAGGCCAGACGGTCCTCGATCCAGGCGCGAAGGGCTTTCATGCGCTCATCCCTGTTTCGTGATGACCAAAGCGTCCCCCTCGACGGCGACGGCCAGCCGGCGGAGCGGCGCGGGCGGCGGGCCGGCGATGTTGACACCGTCCTCGTCGTACCAGCCTTCGTGGCAGGCGCAGTAGAAGCGCCTCTGCTCGGCGACGAAGCTGACGTTGCAGTCGAGGTGGGTGCAGACGCCGACGAAGGCGACGAAGCCGCCTTCGTCGGTCCTCTTGAGGAACCCGGGCTTGTTCCCCCAGGGGAAACCCTTGACGGTATGCGGGGCCATGTCCCCGTAATCCGCGAGAGGGACGGAAACGCTGTCCGGCTCCCGCGTCGCGGGGATGATGAACTTGAGGCCCGGGCCGACGAAGGCCGCGCCCAGGGCGGCCAGCCACCCGCCGATGAGGCTGTCGAGGAAGGCCCGGCGCGAGAAGAGGGAATAGGGGAGCCTCATGGTTCCCGCCTGAAGAGACGTTTCGCTTTCCCCGCGACGAGCCTCCGTCTCAGGCCCTCGATGCCGTCGGAGGGCCGGACGTCCTTGGGACAGACGTCGTTGCAGCGGAAGACCGTGTCGCACCCCCAGACGCCGTCCGGCGAGTCGACGCGCTCGAGCGCCGCGAACGGGCGCGCGTCGCGCGGATCGAGAACGAACCGCTGGAGCTTGGCCAGCGCGGCCGGGCCGATGTAGCGGCCGTCCCGCGACGCGACCGGGCAGGCGCTGTAGCAGCAGGCGCAGAGGATGCAGGGAATGTACTGGAAGATCCTCTCCATGTCCTTCTCGGCGACCCGGTGCCCCCGGTCGGGGACCTCTCCGGCGGTCTGGATGAAGGGCTCGACCTTCCGGTAGGCCTCCCAGAACGGCGCGAGGTCGACGATGAGGTCCTTCCGGATCTCGAGGTTGGGGAGCGGCTCGATGACGACCTCTCCGGTCCCCAGGGTGTCGACCAGCGTGCGGCAGGCGAGGGCGATCCGGCCGTTGACGACCATGCCGCACGAGCCGCAGACGGCCTCGCGGCAGCTGTAGCGGAAGGACAGCGAGGGGTCCTGCTGGTCGCGAATGTCCTTCAGGACCTCGAGGACGGTGTCCTTCGGCCTGGGCTCGTGCCGGTAGAGCGCGAACCGGGGCTCCGTGTCCTTCATCGGGTCGAAGCGGAGGATCTTGAAGATCAATAGGTTCTCTCCTGGGGGGCGTAGCGGCCGATCTGGACGTCCCGATAGGCGATCCGGGGGCCCGTCTCCGTCCGGGTGACGATCGTGTGCTTGAGCCACGAGGCGTCGTCCCTCCGGGGATGGTCCGTCCGGAAATGGGAGCCGCGCGTCTCTTCCCTATTCAGCGCGCCGACGAGGATGGATTCCGCGACCTCCAGCATGTGCTCGAACTCGATGAAGACGACCATCTCCTGGCAGTACCGGCCGCACGTTCCGTAGATGAAGACGCGCGCGAAGTCGTCCCGGAGCCCGGCCAGCCCTTCGAGCCCGCGCCGGAGGGTGGGGGCGTCGCGGAAGACGCCTGCCGTGTCGCTCATCAGCCGTTTGAGCCGGTTGAGGAGCTGGAAGACGTTCCCGCCCGCCTGCCTGGCCCGGACGGCCTGCATCCGGGCGCCGAGCGCCCGGGCCGCCCCGGCCGTCTCCCTG
Source organism: Candidatus Aminicenantota bacterium (assembly GCA_963719985.1). Taxonomy (GTDB): domain Bacteria; phylum Acidobacteriota; class Aminicenantia; order Aminicenantales; family Saccharicenantaceae; genus RBG-16-66-30. Next base: position 100,176 of record CAVRDU010000003.1, read on the forward strand.
TCGCCGGCGGCGTCCGGCGGGCCGCCCCGGAGATAGCTCGAAGCCGACTCGCCCGCGATCTTGCCGAAGACGACCGTCTCGAGGAGCGAATTGCCGCCGAGCCGGTTGGCGCCGTGGACGCTGACGCAGGCGCATTCCCCGGCCGCGAAGAACCCCTCGACCGGCGAGGCGCAGGACGCGTCGACGTCGATCCCGCCCATGGAATAGTGCTGGGCGGGCTGGATGGGTATGGGACTGTCGACGGGATCGAGGCCGGCGAAGTTGAGGCAGATCTCGCGGATGCCGGGCAGGCGCTTGGCGATCTTTTCGCGGCCGAGGTGCCGGAGGTCGAGGTGGACGTACTGACTCTCGAAGCCGTTCCCCTTGTCGATCTCGGTCTGGATGGAGCGGGCGACGATGTCCCGTGGGGCGAGCTCCATGGAGTTGGGCGCGTAGTCCTCCATGAACCGCCGGCCCAGGTCGTTGACGAGATAGCCGCCCTCGCCGCGCGCGCCCTCGGTGATCAGGATGTTCTTGCCGTAGAGCGAGGTCGGGTGGAACTGGACGAACTCCATGTCCTTGAGCGGGACGCCGGCCCGGTAGGCCATGCCGATCCCGCCGCCGAGATTGATGTAGGCGTTGGTGGACCGCTGGAACACCCGGCCGTATCCGCCGGTGGCGAAGATCGCCGCCCCGGTCCGGATCGGGATGATCTCCCCTCCGGCCAGGTCGTAGGCGACGAGCCCGAGCAGCCTGCCGTCGCGGACGACGATGTCCGTCACCAGCCACTCGTCGTGGAAGGAGACCCGGCGCCGGACGGCCTGTTCGTAGAGCGTGTGGAGGAGCACCTGCCCCGTCCGGTCGGCGGCGTAGCAGGTCCGGGGGAAACCGGCCCCGCCGAACGGCCGCTGGGCGATCGTCCCGGCGGCGAAGCGGCTGAAGGGCGCGCCCCAGTGGTCGAGCTCGTAGACGGCCCGCTCGGCCCTGCGGCAGAGGAGCTCGGCGGCGCTCTGGTCGGCCAGGTAGTCGCTGCCCTTGATGGTGTCGAAGGCGTGCTTTTCCCAGGTGTCGTCGGCCCCCTCGGGGTGGTTCCCCAGGGCCGCGTTGATCCCGCCCTGGGCGGCGACGGAGTGAGAGCGCAGGGGGTGGACCTTGGACACGACGGCGACCTTGAGCCCGGGGTCGGCGGCGAGCGCGGCGGAGAGCCCGGCCAAACCTCCGCCGACGATGAGCAGATCGTACGACCGCATTCAGTAGTTCCTGGTGTAGTAGATGACGAGCAGGGCCGCGGCGGCGAGCGTGCCCAGCGCCGTGGAGACCCAGAAGAGCAGCTTCTCCCTGCGCAGCCCGAGGTCGATGACGACCGTCCGCAGGCCGTAGAAGGCGTGGTAGACCCCGGCGACGATCAGGAACGTGTCGGTCAGCGGATTGGTGTGGAGGAGAAGGGCCCAGTCGGGCTTCGTCCCCTTGGTCATCAGGAAGAACGAGGTCAGGAACTTGATCGCCAGGAGGACGATCAGAAGCAATCCGCTGACCCGGTGGAAGACCCAGATGAACATGGCCATTCTCCCTCGTCGCCTTGATATCCGACCGGCGTCCGATCGTATTCTAGCCCAGATACCCTACAAAAACAATAGTATATTAAGGGCCTTTTTCCGATTGACAAGCCCGTCTCGGAGGACCTAAACTTGGGATCGGAGTGGAATCCGGAGTGGGGGAGGGATCGATATGAAGAAAACGATACTGGTGTTCGCGGCCGTCGTCTGCCTGGGGCTCGGAAGCCCCGTGCTGGCCCAGCTTACGGCGGAGGAGCAGGGCGAGTACGAGAAGTGGGAGGATTTCCTCAGGACGTCCACCGTCGTCAAGAGCGAACAGCTGCCGAAGTCCGAGGGCGTGACGACGCCGTACGTCCTGACGCTCGAGAAGGACGGCGTTCAGCGCCAAGCCCTCTGGAAGAAAGCCCTGGGGGAGCGGGTCGGCGGGTTCAAGGAGACGTGGAAGGGCGAGATCGCCGCCTACCGGCTCAGCCGCCAACTGGGGCTCCACATGGTCCCGGCGACCGTCGAGCGGGAGTTCCAGGGCGACCGGGGGTCGTGCCAGATCTGGATCGACGCCTGGATCACCATGGCCGAGGTCCGGGAGAAGAAGCTCAATCCTCCGGGGGTCAAGATCAACGCCTTCTTCCGGGCGCTGTTCCTCCACCGGGCCTTCGACAACCTCATCTACAACATCGACCGCCACCTCCGGAATTACCTGATCATGGAGGACTGGCGGCTGATCCTCATCGATCATTCCCGGTCGTTCGGGACGACGAAGAAGGCCAGGACGGACCTGATCTACGACGAGAAATACAAGGAAGGGCCGAACTTCATCATGGCCGAGCTGCCGCGGCCCTTCTTCGAGGCCCTCAAGGGTCTGACCCCCGAGCTCGTCCGGACCGTCGTCGGCGAATACCTTACGGACGAGGAGATCGCGGCCACCCTGGCCCGCCGCGATCTGATCATCGCCTGGCTCGACAAGCGGATCGCCAAGGAGGGCGAAATCAAGGTCCTTTACTGAGGCGGGCCCTCGCCTTTACTTCCGCGGCCGGATACCCTATAATTTCGGTAGGATAGTTCCCGCATGAACCTCGTCGACGCCCCCCACAATACGCCGCTCAGGATCGTCGACCTCGCCGGCGGCGAAGGCGTCCGGCGCCGCCTGATGGCCTTGGGGTTCCACAAGGCCGACATCGTCGAGCTCGACGGCAAAGCCATCTTCCGGGGGCCGCTCCTCGTCCGCAACTGCACGTCGGACACGACCATCGCCCTCGGCCGCGGCGTCGCCCAGAAGGTCCTCGTCGAGCCCGTCCATGAACCGTCCTGAGGCCCCGTCCGTCATATTCATCGGCCAGCCCAACAGCGGCAAAAGCACCCTGTTCAACTCGATCGCCGGGCCCAAGGCTGAGACCTCGAACTTCCCGGGCACGTCCATCAAGCACACCCACAGCCGGGTCAATATCGAGGGCCGGCTGCTCGACATCGTCGACCTGCCGGGCACGTACTCGCTCTGCACGACCGATCCCTCCGAACAGGTCGTCCTGACCCATCTCTTCGCGGAGAGGCCCGACCTCGTCGTCAACGTCGTCGACGCCTCGACCCTGAGCCGCGGGCTGGAGCTGACGATCGAGCTGGCCGAGCTCGGGTATCCGACGGTCGTCGCCCTGAACATGATGGACCTGGCCGAGCGCAAGGGCCTTCGGATCGACACGGCCGCGCTCGAGCGCGACCTCGGGGTCCCGGTCGTGGCCACCATCGCCGCCCACGGCCGCGGCGTCAAGGAGCTCCTGGACCGGGCCTTCGAGGTCCTGGACGGGTGGCAGACGCCCCGGCCGCGCCGGTTCTCCGGCGACGTCGAGGACCAGGTCGTCGGCGTCGAGCGCCTCCTGCCGCCCGGTTTCCCCCTAGTCTCAAACGCCCGGTTCACCGCCGTCAAGCTCATCGAGACGGCCGGGCACGCCTGCGGCGACTTCCTCGGCGAGGTCGAGCCCGGGCTGAGGGAGGCGGTCGAACGGGCCCGCCGGACGATCGAAGAGCGCCGCGGCGCCCCCGCTTACGAGGTCCTCTCGGCCGAGCGGCATCACCAGGCCATGAAGCTCTTCGAGGACACCAGCCGCGTCCTCCATGGCCGGCGCGTGACCTGGGACAAGAGGGTCGACGCCGTCCTCATGCATCCCGTCCTGGGCTACGCCATCCTGGCGGCGGTATTCCTGGCCTTCTTCTTCATCATCTTCAAGGTCGGCAGCCCTCTCGAATCGCTCCTCCTCGGGCCTTTCCAGGCGCTCAAGGCGGCCCTGGCCGCGCGCCTGGGGGACGGCCTTGTCTTCTATCTTGTCGAGGGGCTCATCCAGGGCGTCGGCGGGGGAGTGGCCATCGTCCTGCCATACTTCCTGCCCCTGCTCTTCCTGATGTCGGCCCTGGAGGACCTCGGGTATCTCGCCCGGGCCGGGTTCCTCCTCGACGCCTTCATGCACCGCATCGGCCTCCATGGCAAATCGGTCTCGCCGTTCATCCTCGGCTTCGGGTGCAACGTCCCGGCCATCGTCTCGACGCGCATCCTCGAGTCCCACCGGGACCGCGTCCTGACCTCGATCCTCATCCCTTTCATCCCGTGCTCGGCCCGGACCACGATCGTCCTGGCCCTGGTGGCCTTCTACCTGGGCCCGCTCTGGGCGATGGGCTTCTACGCCGCGAACATCCTGATCGTGGCCGTCGTCGGCTGGGTCATCAGCCGGTTCCAGAAGGAGCCGTCGCCCGGCCTCATCCTGGAGATCCCCTCGCTCAAGGCCCCGCGCCTGGGGGCCATCCTGCGCAAGACCTGGCTCCAGATCTTCTCGTTCGTCAAGTTCGCCTGGCCCATCCTGATCGCGGGCAGCCTCGTCCTGAGCCTGCTGAGCTACTTCCGCGCCGACCGCTGGATCAACGACGTCCTCGCGCCGCTCGTCGTCAAGGGCCTGGGCCTGCCGCACGAGCTGGGCGTCACGCTGGTCTTCGGCTTCCTGCGCAAGGAGCTGTCGCTCATCATGATGCTCCAGGCGCTCGGCGTCGACTACCAGAGCCTCCTGACGGTCGTCAGCCGGGAGCAGATCGTCGTCTTCACCGTCTTCATCAGCTTCTTCATCCCGTGCCTGTCCACGTTCGCCATCCTGTGGAAGGAGATCGGGAAGAAGTGGGCCTTCGTTTCGGCCGGGCTCAGCGTCGCTGTCGCGCTCGTCCTGAGCTGGCTCGTCCGCCTCGTCCTCTGACGAGGCCTGGATGCGGGGTTATAGCGGTTATCCCAGCAGGAGAGGCGTGTTGGCCGCCTTGATGAGGTGCTTGGGCACGCTCCCGAGCTTGAACTTGATCAAGCTCTTTTGGGAATGCGCGCCGGCGACGATCAGGTCGACCCGGCCCAGGTAGCCCGTTTCCAGGACCTTGAGGAGGTCCTTGTCCGTGCACTCCTTTTGGATCTGGTCGAAGGAATGGCTGCGAAGATACGATTCGGCCCTGCCGAGATAGGCGAGCGCCGCGTCCCGCTTCTTGTCCGAGGCCAGGAGGACCACCTCGGACTTGTCCGGCCGGGCCAGCTGGGCGAACCGCTGGAGGGCGTGGCCGGCGGCCAGGCTCCCGTTGAACAGGACCAGGGCCATCATCTTCCGGCCGGGCCCCTCGGGCAGCCGGACCTTCTGGGGGACGCAATAGATGGGAGTGATCGAATGGTCGAGGACCTCTTCCAGGGAATCGCCGTGCTTCTCCTCAGTCCCGAAGCGAAAATGGGTGCGCATGCCCATGACGACGGCGTCGAAATAGTTCGACTCCCTGAGGATCGATTCGCTGGGCAGGCCTTGGCTCTTGTTCTCGACATGTCGGACATCGGCCTTCTCGCACTTCTCGACGAACCGGGAGAGCAGGGCGTTGATCCGCTTGGTGGCCTCTTCCACGCGCGACTCCTGAAGCCTCTCGGCGTAAAAGGAGCCGCCCAGGGGGATGGGGCCGATCGATTTCTTGATGCCCGGAAAGTCGAGGATCACCAGGCCGGAGAGCTCCGCGCCGTGCCTCTTGGCCATGAACACGGCCCAGTCCAGGGCGGCCGCGGAGAACGGAGAGGGATCGAGGGGGACGAGAATGCGTTTGATCATTGGCTTGGCCTTTCCTCCCGTCTTGCCGACGCCGGCCGGGATCGCCGCGCCGGTCTTTCACTCGGCCGGTTATCCCCGCCGCGGGCCGGGGGGGACTATAGCGTTTTCCCGAGAACCATGTCAATGGCCGGCGTCGACGAGCTTTACGTCGAGGCGAGAGCCGGCGACGAGCTCGAAAGTCGCCGAGGCCAGGGCGACGCGTCCCCCGTCTTCCCGATGTCGTCGAGGATCCGGGTGAACAGCGCGTCCCGGGTCGACCGGCGGGCCTTGTAGTCCACGACATAGCGGACCGTGAACTCGAGCCAGTTGTCGTTGACGACCAGGGTCACCAGGGGCAGGACCCGGGCGTCCTCGATCATGAATTTCTCGACCATGGATTTCCACGCCTCCGCCGCTTGGCGGCTGTAGTCTCCGACAAGGGCGTCGACGGCCCCTTGCAGGATCTCCCTGGCCAGGCGGTGGTCGCTGCCGTGCCTGACCGGGACCGTAATCTCGTCCCATAAGAACGGAAAATCCGCAGAGTAATTGAAAACGGGCTCCTTGAAGACGAAGCTGTTGGCTACTCGGACGACGCGTCCGTTGTAGAGGTCGCTCTTGACCCATTCGCCGACCTCCATCAGCGTCGTCCTCAGGACGCCGATGTCGATGATGTCGCCCTTGATCCCCCCCAGCTGAACCCGGTTGCCGACCTTGTAGAAGCCGGCCAGGGAAATGGCGAACCACCCTGCGATGCTCGCGATGACCTCCTGGAGCGCGAAGGCGATGCCGGCCCCGGCCACCCCCAGGGCCACGGTCACGTTTCCGAGCTTGTCGCCGAAGACCACGCTCAGGACGAGGACCGCCAGGACATAGCCCCCGAAGGTCACGAACTTGCGGACGCGGTACCTCGCGTCGTTGTCCTTGATGCGGTGGGACAGGGCCTTCTGGAGGAGCCGGACGACCGCTATGACGAGGACGATCCCGAGCATGGCGGCGGCGAGCCGGCCCACGACGGGGTTGAACAGCCAGCGGTCGATGAACTCGCTCATGGATGGGCCTCCTTAGCTCTTAGCGGGAAGCAGGGACAGCTGTTCCGGCGTGACCAGGCCCCGTTTGAGGTATTCGTCCAGAACGGTCTCCGTCATCTCGCTCATGAACGGGAACTCGAACCGGAGGTCCAGGACGTAGGCCTTGAGGCGCATCTTGAGCAGGGAGCGGCCCTGGTGGACCTCGTTCTTGAACAGGACCACGATGGGCTTGTTCAGGAAGATATAGCGGGACACGACGGCGGCCTGGTAGGCGATCTTCCTCGCCCGGACGAGATCGATCTCCGGAGGCAGGTAGAACTCGGCGACCACCTGGCAGTTCCTTTCTCCGGCGTTGGCGCACGAGACGGACTGGTTGACGATCTCGCTGTTGGGGACGGAGACGAGGGAATCGTCCGGGGTCACGACCCGGACGGTCCGGAGGCCGATGCGGACCACCTCGCCGTAATACTTGCCGACCTCGATCTTGTCGCCGACCTGGAAGGGCCGATCGAACAGGATCATGATCCCCCCGAAGATGTTCTTGAGGATGTCCTGCGAGGCGAAGCCGATGGCGATCCCGGCGGAGGCCGTGACCGCGATCAGGGTTTCGATGGGCGGAGCGAAGACGTCGGCGATGATCAGGTAGATGACGAACGTCCAGCCGAATATGCGGATGACGGGGATCATCGCCTTGATGGCGAACCGCATGTGGGACCAGCGTTCCGCGAGGGCGTTGATGAGGCGCGTGAGGGTCCGGATGGCCAGAAGGCCGAGCAGGAAGATGACGACCGTCCAGAAGACTTTCCCGGCCGAGATCCGGAGGGCCGGCCGGTTCTTCTGGATCGAGTCGACGGCGCTTTTGGCGGGGGCCTGGGCCGCGGCGGCCTGGGGCGCCGACACCACCTGCGCGGACTCCGGCTGCGGTAGAGCGCCGGGGGCTTCCTGGGACCGGACCGCGACGAGAGGGAGCAGGAGGAGGCCGACAAGGGCGATGGCCCGGGCTCTCATGGGTACCGGCCTCTTAGTGGACAATGTTCTTCGCTTTCAGCGCCGCGACGCTGGGCCGGTAGAGCAGCGAGTGGATGGCATATCGCCCCTCCGCTAACGTCAGGTACTTCTTGTTCAACAACCGGTTGAGCAGGAGGAGGCTTTCGTCGATCCCATGATGGAAGATGAGGGCGTGTTCCTCCGCGGTCAGGGTCTCGTGCTGGAGGAGGGCGGCCAGGGTGAACATCTCCTCGCTCCCCATCTGATGGAGGAACGAGTAGTCCAGATCGATGAAGGGTGTCACGGTGAAACCCTCCGGGCCCACGCTCTTGATGGCGCCCAGCCAGAACCATAGCGCCACCGCGACGTTGCCCGAGGCGAGCCGGTTCAGCTGCTCGAAGAACCAGCCCCGGAGAAAGGCCTGTTGCCCGTCGGGATCGGCGATCTTCCGGAATTTCCGGGGTTGAGCCTGGGGTCCGGGGATCTCGAACCGGAGCGGGTAGCCGCTGATGCGGTGCCTTTTCATGATGAGGTCCGTCGTTTCCTCCCGGGTAAGGGACCCGAGCTCGACGACCCTCTTGAAGTACTTGGACACCTGCAGGACCCGGTCGAGGTAATTCCAGCTGTACAGGGTGCAGGTGACGATCCACAGGACCGACGCGTCGGTCCGGGACATGAACAGAAGGAACCTCTCGATGGCCTCGAATCCGCCGACCGTCCGGAGGAACATGTTCTGGGAATTCTCGAGGACGCACACGGTCCTCTCTTCGCCGGCGGCCAGCTCCCTTTCCAGAGCGTCCAGGTCTTCGGCGTCCGGTCGGTCGAACAGCCGTTTCAGAAGCCCGAACAGCCCTTCGGTCGTCTGGACGGTCGTGTCGACCAGGTCGATCTTGCGCAGGGGCAGGCCCGCGAAATAATCGGCCTCCGCGAAGTTCAGGACCGTGGTCTTGCCGCTTCCCTTCTCCCCGACGAGGGCCGTCGCGGAGTACTGGCCGGCCCGCCAGCCCAGGAGAGAATCCTTGAGCCGTGTCTTGTCCTCGTCGCGCCCGATGTAGAAGCGCTTGTCGGTCAGCGGCTCGATGCGGAACAGCCGCTGGTAGACGTAGGGGAGGGACGCGATACGGGCTTGTGTGCGGTGGAGGAAGACGGCCAGCTTGTCCTCCAGGTCCAGCTCCCCGGGGGTCAGGCCGGAGAGCTTCCTGAGCCGGAGATAGACGGCCCGGACCCGGACGAAGACGTTCCGGCGGGCGAACCCGAGGGCGGTGGCGAACAGGGTCTTCGTCTTGGCCCAGGCGCGGACCCCGTAGCCCAGGATCCTCTGTTTCGCCTGGGCCCGGGCGTAGCGGATCTTCATCGGGATGATCTTCTCGCTGTTCTCCAGGTCCTGGAGACGGTCGAGGAACTCTTCCGCGGATGAAGCCAGGCCCTCGGAGCCGAGAGAGGCGATGGACCTGATCTTCGCGATCAGCCCGGCGGCTTGATTGTGGGCCCGGTCCAGTCCCTCGCCGGCCATCCGGCGGGCCTCCTCGACGGCGTCGGCCCCCTTTTTTTCCTCGAGGAGGGCAAGGGCGGATTCCGAGTTGTAATCGACGATCTGATCGATCTCCGCGACCTCCCGGAAGATCTCGTCGGATACGCGCCTGACCTCGATGAGGAGCTTTTCGCCGCCCCTTTCCAGGGGGGGGAACGACTCGCTCAGGACGAGGGCCCGGACCGGGACCTCGTCGATCTTCGAGGCGGGCACCAGGCTTTTCAGGTCGCGCTCCCGGAAGATCAGGGGGCGCTCGGAAATGCCGTCCAGGGCTTCCTTGACCCGCGGCGCGAACTCGCGGAACAGGGCTTCGAGATCGGCGTTGGCCAGGGCGTCGACGACGCGAGGCAGCCGGTTTTGCCTGAGTTCCTTGGAAAGGGCCTTCGTTTCCGCGACGAGGAACTTCCTGAGCTCTCCCTTGGACGACGCTTCGAAGGCCTTGATATTTTCCGCGTCTCGCTTGATCAACGCAAGAGTGTCGTCGAGCGATGGCACGATGTCCCGCTCGATCCGGCCGGATACGGACTCGACCGTCCCGTGGAGGATCCGCGCCGTTTGGAGCTGGAGCCGGCACAGCTCGAGGTCCTTCTGCCATTCCTGCTTTTCCCCGCCGAAGTGCCGCGCCCAGGCTTGGCGGGCTTTTTCGAGATCGGCGGCGAGCCGGCGCCTGGCCCGCGCGTTCCGGGCCTGGCCGAATGTCCTGTTGGGGAGGGCGAACGTCCCGGCGGGCTCCCACTTATTCCGGAACGCGCCGACCGCGGCCGCCCAGCCCTCACCGAACCGCTCGAGCGAGGCCGCTTTGAATTCCCCGATCCGTTCGAAGCGTCCGGTCAGGTCATTGACCCGCTGAAGGACCTTCTCCCGGATCGACGCGGACGTCCCGGGGTCGGGCCGGACCCGGGCCGATTCCGGGTCGCCTTGGAAAAGCGATTCGTTCTCGATGGCCTCCGTGGATCCGTGGAGAGAGAAGAACTCGATGGCGACCTGCTGAAGGAAGCGCTGCCATTCGCAGAGAAGGACGCGGGCCGCGGGCACAACCAGCTCGCTTTCGAGGAGGTCCCTCAGGTTGATCGCCCGGAAGGTCGGAGCGGGGGGGAGCGGCGGCTTCCTGACGATCTTCCGTCCCGCGTTCCGGATCCGGAGGGCCGTCCGGCCGAGCCCGCGTCGCCGGCGCTTGGCCCACTTCCAGGTCCGGATCAGGGGGGAGTCTTCCCGGCCCGCTTCCCAGAAGGCGTCCGCTACCGCGACGCTCACGACGGCGGGGAAGCCCTCCAGGGCCTTCTGGGATTCCGTTCCCCATGCTTCCAAGGCGAGCCCGGCGAACCAATCGCTGTCCTCGACGCTCAATTGACGCGCCCAAGCGAGGTATTCGTCGAACGTGGCTTCCAGCTGGGACCAGATCTCCGGGAGGGACGGCTCGCCCCCGTCGGTCCTCCCCATCCGCCCGGCGAGGCTTCCGGTGCTGCTCTGAAGCGGCGCGATCGTCTTCCGGTAGGACGCCAGCCAGACGTCGTGGGCGCGGTCCAGGGCCGCCCGGACGAGGGACGCGAACTGTTCCGCCAGCTCCTCCGGGGGGAGAGTGAACGGCTCCACGGGCCTGCCCTTCGTTGTCATGGATATGCCCGGATGATGTCCTATCCTTCGCTCCCTGCCTGTGGCCCTAGAATAGACCCAGGGCCGGATTCTGTCAAGGCCGCGGCGTCCGGAGAGGGCCGATAAAATCGGGGTTGACAGCCCGGACGCGAAATACTATCCTAGCGCCGCTCCGGGGACGCTCATGAGGCTTGATCGATGAAAAAATTCTCCACGGAAGTCCATCTCAGCCGCGAAATGGGGCTCTGGGACGCCGCCCTCATCGGGGTCGGCGCGATGATCGGCGCCGGGATCTTCGTCCTGACCGGCATCGCCGCCGGGGTCGCCGGGCCCGGCCTGATCATCACCTTCTCCCTGAACGGCCTGGTCGCGCTCCTGACGGCCTTGTCCTACGCCGAGCTGGGGTCCTGTTTCCACGACGCCGGAGGCGGCTACCTCTGGGTCAAGGAAGGCCTTCCCAAATGGAACGGCTTCATCTCGGGCTGGATGAGCTGGTTCGCCCACGCGGTGGCCTGCAGCCTCTACGCGCTGGGCTTCGGGGCCTATTTCGACCTGGTCCTCAGGGAATTCAACATCGTCATGCCCCACTGGGGTTTCTTCTCGCCGCAGAAGATCCTGGCGGCCCTGGCCGCGATCGCGTTCGCCTACGTGAATTTCCGCGGCGCGTCGGAGACCGGCAAGGTCGGGAATTTCGTCACGATCGCCAAGATCGTCATCCTCCTCGTCTTCGTCGGCTTCGGATTGGCGATCATCTTCCGCAAGCCCGACTGGCAGGCCGCGTTCACGCCGTTCCTGCCGAACGGCTGGGGCGGGGTCTTCAAGGCCATGGGCCTGACCTTCATCGCCTTCCAGGGGTTCGAGGTCATCTCCCAGTGCTCGGAGGAGATCAAGAACCCGAAGAAGAACATCCCGCGGGCGATCTTCCTGTCCCTGCTGATCGTCATCCCGATCTATCTCCTCGTGGCCTTCACGGCGCTCGGGACCGTTCAGGCCGAGGGCATGACGTCGTGGGACTACCTGGCGTCTCACAAGGAGACGGCGCTCGTCGAGGTGGCCAAGAAGTTCTTCGTCGGCGGCGGCGTCATGCTCCTCGCCGGCGGCATCATCTCGACCATGTCGGCCCTGAACGCCACCATCTACTCGTCGTCGCGGGTCGCCTTCGCGATGGGCCGGGACAGGAATTTTCCGAGCTTCGCCGGCAAGGTCCACAAGAAGAACTTCACTCCCCACTACTCGATCGTGATCTCGCTGTTCATCGTGGTCCTCATGGCCATCTCCCTGCCGATCGAGGACGTGGCCAGCGCCGCCGACATCATGTTCCTGCTGCTCTTCCTGCAGGTCAACATCACGCTGATCCGGCTGAGGAAGAAGAGGCCGGACCTCGACCGGGGCTTTTTCACGCCCTTCTTCCCCTACCTGTCCATCGTCGCGATCTTCCTCCTCCTCTTCCTGGCGGTCTACATGTTCAGCTACAGCCCGGTCGCCTGGGTCGTGACGGCCGTCTGGATCGCCGTGGGCCTGTTCGTCTACAAGTCCTACGCCTCGAAGAGAGAGATCGAACACGTCCGCAAGATCAAGTGCCTGGGTCGGCTGGAGTGCCAGGACTATCGGATCCTCGTTCCCCTGGCCAACCTGAAGACCGTGGACAGCCTGGTCAGGGTCGCCGAGGCCGTGGCCCGGAAGCACAACGGGGAGATCATCTTCCTCCACGTCAACGAGGTCCGCGAAGGGGCCCCCCTGATGGCCGGCGCCGCCGAGACCGAGTGGGCCAACAGGCTCTTCGAAAAAGCCCAGTCCCTCCTGGCCGAGTCCGGGATCCGGAGCAAGTCGATCTTCAACGTCTCCCACCGGATCTCCCAGGGGATACTCCATACGGTCACCGAAGAGGAGTGCAATTTCATCGTCGTGGGGAGGCAGAAGAACCCGGACGCGCTCGAGCGGGCGTTCCACTCGATCATCGACAGCGTGATCGCCAAGGCGCCGTGCGAGGTCGCCGTCCTGCACGGGCCCCTGCCCCCGGGCGAGATCCGGACGATCATGATCCCCTTCGGCCGCGACACGCACACCCTGCTGGCCGCGGAGGTCGCCCCGGCCTTCCGGGAGTACTTCAAGTGCCGGGTCCGTGTCGTCCTGGTCTTCGAGCCCGACGTCACGCCGGCCGAGAAGGAGGCGCGCGAGAAGTCGGTCAGGGAGCTGATCGCCAAGAACGCCCTCCAAGCCGACCTGAAGATCCTCCACGACATGGACGTCCTCCAGGGGATCCTGGACGAGGCCAGGGACGTCGACCTGATCCTCATGGGGGGGCGGTCGGGCGATTTCATCGAGCTCCTGCTGGGCCGGTCACTGGCCCAGGAGATCACGGAGCAGAGCCCTTGTCCCGTCCTGTGGGTCAAGGAATACGAAGAGCGCGAGCCCTTCTGGAAACTGCTTCTCAGACCTTTCGCCAAGCCCGGAGATGAACATGGACAGCAACCTTAAAAGCCTATTCTACGACCTGGGGCAGAACATCGTCGGCTACCTGCCGAACCTTCTGGGCGGCCTGTTCCTCCTTCTCCTGGGCTGGCTCATCGCCTGGATCGTCAAGCGGATCGTCATCCAGCTCCTCGTCATCCTCCGTTTCGACCGGCTGTTCCTGCGCTTCCGCTGGAAGAGCAGCCTCACCAAGGCCGACATCCGGTACGCCCTCTACAACCTGATCGGGAACATCTGTTTTTTCATCGTCTTTCTCGTCTTCCTGAACGCGGGCCTGGACGCGATGAAGCTCTCGATCCTGTCGCGCCTGATCGAACAGGGGGTCCTCTTCATCCCGAGGCTGATCGTCGCTCTCGTCATCCTGGGCATCGGCTGGCTCATCGCCGCGAGGTCGTCCAAGGCCGTGCACCACTCCCTCTTGAAAGAGAACGTCCCCTCGGCCTCTCTCCTGGCGCGATTCATGAAGTTCATCGTCATCCTCTTCTTTTCCGCCATGGCGCTCGTGCAGCTGAACATCGCCAAGGAGATCGTGCTCATCGGATTCTCGGCGTTGTTCCTGACGCTGAGCGTTTCCGCCGTCATCCTGCTGTCCCCTCGGCGGGACACGCTCAAAAGCTTCTTCAACGGGAACAAGGACGACCGGCCCTGACCGCGCCGCCGGGATCTCTTTACTCGGCCAGGCGCTCGAGGACCTTGGCGGCCGAAGCGGCGCCGACGAGGGTGTCGAGCTCCGCGCGCGGCGCCTTCCGGATGGCCTCGAGGCTTCCATAGCGGGCGAGCAGGGCCGTCTTCTTCTTCGGACCGACCCCCGGGATGCCGTCGAGGAGGGAGGCGAAGCTCCGCTTCGCGCGGCGGCCGCGGTGCAGGGCGATGGCGAAGCGGTGGGTCTCGTCGCGGACGGCCTGGGCGAGCTTGAGGGCCGGGGAGGTCCGGCCGAGCCGGATGCCGTCGCGCGCCGCCGTTGTGAACAGGACCTCCTCTTTCTTGGCGAGGGAGACAAGCGGGAGGCCTGAGAGGCCGAGGACGGCGAGGGCCTTTTCCGCCGCGCCGAGCTGGGGTTTGCCGCCGTCGACCATGACGAGGTCGGGGAGGGGGGCCTTCTCGTCGAGGACCTTGCGATACCTCCGGCCGATGACTTCCGCGAGGCTGGCCACGTCGTTGGGGCCCTCGACCGTACGGACGAGGAACCTGCGGTAGAGGTCCTTGTCCGGCCGGCCGTCGCGGAAGACGACGAGCGATCCGACCGATTCCTGGCCGCCGGTGTTGGAGATGTCGAAGCCCTCGATCACGCGGGGAAGGGCGGGCAGGTCCAGGGCGGCCTTCAGTTCCTCGAGGGGCCCGAGACCGCCGGTTTGACGGCGCAGGAAGGACTCGGCGTTGCGGCCTGCCATGTCGACGAGCTTGAGGTTCTTGCCGCCGCGAGGGACGAGGACGCGGACCTTGGCCCAACCGAGGAGCGTCTGCAGGCCGGCGAGACGGGCCGGCGGGGCGGGGACGAGGAGGCGGGGCGGCGTTTCCCGGTCCTTGTAGAAGCCGGCCAGGAAGCCGGCCAGGACCTCGGCGTCGGGGGCGGCGGGAGGGGCGTCGAGGAGACGGGCGGCGGAGTCGCGGATCTTGCCCCTGCGCATGAAGAAGACATAGGCGGCCGCGCGGCCGGACTCGCGGGCCAGCCCGACGACGTCCTGGTCCTCGAGGGCCGTCGAGATCGTCCCGGGCCGGTCCCGGTAATCCTCGATCGTGCGCAGGAGGTCGCGCCAGCGGGCCGCCTCCTCGAACTTCTCCGCGGCGGCCGCCCCCTTCATCCCGGCTTTCAGCGCGCGGGCCAGCTCGGGCAACCGGCCCTCGAGGAAAAGGCAGGCGTTGTCGACGGTCTCCCGGTAGTCGGACTCGGAGATGTAGCCGACGCAGGGCGCCGAACAGAGCTTGAGCTCGTACTCGAGACAGGGGCGCTTGCGGTTGCGGAAGATGGGCTCCTCGCAGCCGCGGACGAGAAAGTGCTTGTTGACGAGGTGGATCGAGGAGCGGGCCCGCGAGGCCGGGCTGAAAGGGCCGAAAAAGCGCGAGCCGTCGGGCTCGACGCGCCGGCTGAAGTAGACGCCGGGGAACGGCTCGCCGACCGTGAGCTTGAGGTAGGGGAAGCTCTTGTCGTCCTTGAGCCGGAGGTTGTAGCGGGGCTGGTGCTGCTGGACGTAGTTGTTCTCGAGGAAGGCGGCTTCCCTCTCGGAGCCGGTCAGGATGAAGTCGATGTCGGCCGTCTCGCGGAGGATGCCGCGGACCTTGACGTCGGGATTGGGTAGGAAGTAGGAGCGGACGCGGTCGCGGAGCGAGCGGGCCTTGCCGATGTAGACGACCTCGCCCGAGGCGCTCTTGAAGAAGTAGATGCCGGGCTTGTCGGGAAGCTCGGCCGCCCGGGCCTTGAGCCGTTCGATGTCCGCCACGACGCGCCCCGCCTAGAGCCCCAGCTCGAGCTCGCGCTTCTTGAGCTTGGCCAGCTCGTCGCGGTAGGCGGCGGCCCTCTCGAACTCGAGCGCGGCCGAGGCCTCCTTCATGAGCTTGGCGAGCTCGTCCATGCGCTTCTTGCGCCTGTGGGGCGACAGGTAGACATCCTTGTCCTCGGAGATGCGGGTGTAATCGAGGTAGTCGCGCTCGTAGACCGAGGTCAGGACCTCGTCGATGCCCTTGACGATCGACTGCGGCGTGATGCCGTGGGCGGCATTGTATTCCCGCTGGATGCGGCGGCGGCGGTCGGTCTCCTCGATGGCCCCCGCCATCGAGTCGGTGACCGTGTCGGCGTAGAGGATGGCCCGGCCGGCGACGTTGCGGGCGGCCCGGCCGAAGGTCTGGATGAGGGCGGTCGCCGAGCGCAGGAAGCCCTCCTTGTCGGCGTCGAGGATGGCCACGAGCGAGACCTCGGGCAGGTCCAGGCCCTCGCGGAGCAGGTTGATGCCGATGAGGGCGTCGAAGGCGCCCTTGCGCAGGTCGCGAAGGACCTTGACCCGGTCGAGCGTCTCGACCTCGGAGTGGAGGTAGCGGACGCGCAGGCCGAGCTCGTGGTAGTGGCGGGCCAGGTCCTCGGCCATCTTCTTGGTCAGCGTCGTGACCAGGACGCGCTCGTTGCGGGCGGCCCGGGCCCGGATCTCGGCCATGAGGTCGTCGACCTGGCCGCGGACGGGCCGGACCTCGATCTCGGGGTCGGTCAGCCCGGTCGGGCGGATGACCTGCTCGACGACGCGGCCGGCCGACAGCGACGTTTCGGAGGCGCCGGGCGTCGCCGAGACGTAGAGGATCTGGCCGACGCGGGCGGAGAACTCGCTGTAGTTGAGGGGCCGGTTGTCGAGGGCCGAGGGCAGGCGGAAGCCGTGCTCGACGAGGGTCAGCTTGCGCGAGCGGTCGCCGGCGTACATGCCGCCGACCTGGGGGACCGTGACGTGGGACTCGTCGATGATGGTCAGGAAGTCCTTGGGGAAGTAGTCGAGGAGCGTGAACGGCGGCTCGCCGGGGGCGCGGCCGGTGAGGTGGCGGGAGTAGTTCTCGATGCCCGGGCAGTAACCGAACTCGCGCAGCATCTCGAGGTCGTAGAGGGTGCGCTCCTCGACGCGCTCGGCCTCGACGGCCAGGCCGCGGCCGCGGAAGCGGGCGACCTGTTCGGCGAGCTCGGACTCGATGCCGGCGACGGCGGCGCGGAGCGTCTCGGCGGGGGTCGAAAAGAAGGTGCGGGGGTGGACCATGACGGTCTCGAGCGGCTCGCGGACGCGGCCGAGGAGCGGGTCGACGGCCGAGAGGGCCTTGATCCGGCCGTCCTCGAGCTCGATGCGGTAGGCCGAGTCCTCGTAGCTCGGGAAGATCTCGACGATGTCGCCGCGGACGCGGAAAGTGCCGCGCTTGAAATCGCCCGCCTCGCGCTCGTACTGGACGCCGACGAGCATCTCGAGGAGGGCCTTGCGGCCGAGGGGCTGGCCCAGGGCCAGCGGGAAGCTCATCGAGTAGTAGGTCTCGGGGGCGCCGATGCCGTAGATGCACGAGACCGAGGCGACGATGATGACGTCGCGGCGGGCGAAGAGCGAGTTCGTGGCGCAGAGCCGGAGGCGGTCGATCTCGTCGTTGATCGTCGCCTCCTTGGCGATGTAGGTGTTCGAGGCGGGGATGAAGGCTTCGGGCTGGTAGTAGTCGTAGTAGCTGACGAAGTACTCGACGGCGTTGCGGGGGAAGAAGCGGCGGAACTCCTGATAGAGCTGGGCGGCCAGGGTCTTGTTGTGGGAGATGACCAGGACGGGGCGGTCGGCCCGGGCGATGATGTTGGCCATGGTGAAGGTCTTGCCGGAGCCGGTGACCCCCTTGAGGACCTGGTGGGGGGCGCCCGCGGCCAGGCCCTCCGAGAGCCTTTCGATGGCCTGGACCTGGTCGCCCTTGGGGGTGAAATCGGACTTGAGCTCGAAGGACTTCATGGCTGTTCGCGGCCTGTCAAGAAGGGGTCAGATCTACTTTTTACGCAAAAGTGCGTAAAAAGTAGATCTGACCCCCTCTTATTCCTTCATGCGGATGCCGCCGGAGAAGCGGGCGCCGTTGGCGATGGTGATCTTGGGCGTGATGACGTCCCCGGTCATCTCGGCCGTCTCCGAGATCAGGGCCTTCTCGCCGGCCCGGACGGTGCCTTTGAGCTCGCCGTGGAGGACGAGGGCGCGGACACGGACCTCGGCCTCGACCCGGCCGCCTTTGGCCACGGTCAGCGTACCCGAGGGGAGCGTGATCTTGCCCTGGACGCGGCCCTCGACGAGGATGTCCTCGTGGGCCTCGATCTCGCCGTTGAGGGCAGCCGTCGAGCCCACCCGGGTGATCCCGGGGGCCTGGGATCTTTCGGCGCTGCGGCTGGCGGTTTCTTCGGGCATCGGCGCTCCTCTCTTTACGGGGCGTTCCTGGCCGCATTATAAGTGCCCCCCCCGGGCCTGTCAACGCACCCGGAAGGGGTCAAACCTACCTTTTGCTGTAAAAGGTAGGTTTGACCCCCTCTTATTCGCCGTTTTGACGGCGCCGCCGGATGTGCTAGAATCTTCGTGTCTGTGAGCGGGCATAGCTCAATGGTAGAGTACCGGCTTCCCAAGCCGGGTGTTGTGGGTTCGAGTCCCATTGCCCGCTCCATTTTTTTGCCCCCCTCATACCCATGAAGACGTGGCGATTGATCGTCGAGCCTGAGCCGCTCCCCGGGCCCAGGAACATGGCCGTCGACGAGCGTCTCTTCGACCTGGCCGCGTCCTCCGGCCAGACCTTCTTGCGCTTCTACCAGTGGGCGCGGCCGACCGCCTCGCTCGGCTACTCCCAGGACGCCGCCAGGGTCGTCGACGCCGCTTTCTGCGCCGCCCACGGCATCGACATCGTCCGGCGCATGACCGGCGGCAAGCTCGTCCTCCACCACCGCGAGGTCACCTACGCTCTGGCTTCGTCCGACGCCGCCGTCTTCACCGAGACCCTGCGCGGCTCCTACCGGCTCATCTCGCTGGCCCTGATCCGGGGCCTATCCGGCCTGGGCGTCCGGGCCCGCCTGGCCGAGGCCCCTCCTCCCGTTTACGCCAAGGGGACCATGCCCTGCTTCGCCTTCGCCGCCCGCGACGAGATCGAGGTCGACGGCCGGAAGATCGTCGGCAGCGCCCAGAAGCGGACCGGGCCGCTCTTCCTCCAGCACGGCTCCCTCCCCCTGGAGAAGGACGAGGCCCTCCTCGCCGCCGTCGCCCGCCCCGGGGAGCCCGCCGAGGGCCCGGGGATGACCTCCCTCGCCGAGGCCCTGTCCCGGCCCGTCGATTTCGACGCCGCCGTCGGACCCCTCATCCAGGGCTTCGCCGACCACTTCGGCGTGTCCTTCGAGCGTTACGACCTGACCCCTCCCGACAGGGCGGCCGTCCAGGCCCTGGAGGCCTCGAAATACGGCTCCGCCGATTGGACCTTCCGCCGCCCCGTGCCGCCCCCGGCATCCCGTTGACATTTCGACCGCCCGGGGCTACACTCGGCTCCGAAGCGAGGTCGACGCCATGAACGAAGTCGAAGAACTCTCCAAGCTGGACCCGGCCAGCCTCCCGCCCCTCAAGCCGCTCCTGCTCGACGACCTCTACCAGGGCGTCTACAAGAACCTCCACCTCGAGATCGGCCGGGGGCCCGTCCTCTACCTCCTCTCGCCGAGCTATTCGGTCCTCAATCCGACGCCCGACGAGGGCATCACGGAGTTCATCACGAGGAACGAGCGTCTCCTCGACTACCTCAAGGAGGCCATCGTCCTGAACCTGGCCGAGTTCTCCGTCCTCGTCGACATCAGCAGCTACTTCATCGAGCAGAACAGCGGCCTCGTCCTGGCCCGCCTGCGCGAGCGCGACTCCGGCGGCCGGCGCTTCGAGATCAAGTTCTACACCCACGAGCCCAAGGAGCTCTTGTCGCGCTACGAGGACAAGATCTACATCGGACGGGATTTCCTCGATCTCTTCAGCCCCGTCCGCAAGTACTTCGGGATCAAGGACGCCGTCGTCTCTCTCAAGGCCCAGTTCGAGCGCCTGTCCGAGCGGGCCGGGGCCAAGCTCCGCAAGGCCCAGGAGTTCGGCTCCTACTTCCAGGAGATCGGCGACTCGGTCACGGAGCTCCACAACGAGTGCCTGCTCGTCCTCCAGAGCCTGCCGCCGCACCTCGACTTCGCCAAGCTCTCGGGGAAGGACCTTATCGACATCAACGCCCAGTACCGGACGATCAACCACTACGTCATCGAGCTCCACGACACGGTCGCCGAGTTCGAGAACCTCCTCCGCTTCAAAGAGCGCTCCGATTTCGTCCGCTACGTCACCAAGTACAAGAAGGACGTGACCAACCTGATCTCGTTCTTCAACATCAAGGTCAACGGGGTCATCGCCCAGCGCATCCACGCCTGCAAGGCGAAACACGCCTGATCCGGGCATTGCTGAACGCGAGGGGAGTCCTGCGCTCGGCTATGCTCGGATTTCGCCTCTAGCTCCCCGGCCCCCCGGGAACCAGTCGTCCGGTTCCCCCCGCTGCGCGGGTCCCCTCTCCACGGACGGGGATCTTCGAGGCGATAACCCTCGCTGCCTCGCTTCAGACTCCACCTAAAGCGGGCAAGGTGCTTACATCTCCTAGCGCACCAACCACGGATTAGTGCTTCCGAGGGAAGAGCACGCGTAAAAAAAAGGCCGGTTCCGGGCGGAACCGGCCGCGTGGATGGCGCCGGAAAAAATCTAAAATTTGCGGGCGGCCGGTATGATCCTGATGTCGTCGTAGGTCGTCGACAGGAAGACGAGAGGCGCCGCGGCGTTGGCCTGGAAGGCCTTGACCAGGGACACGCCGTTCGTCTGGTCGACGTCCGGGCTCGCCGCGAGGCCCCAATGGACCGTCCCGCCCTTCGACTGGGCTTCGATCCGGGCCGTCTCCCCGTCGGGCCAGGCCAGCCCGATCTTCCCGTTCTCGTTGCGGACGTCCATGCCGTGCCGGAGGTCGGCCGGCTCGAGGCTGACCGTTCCGCTCCTGTTGGACACCCGGACCTCGGCCGAGAAGCCGGCCAGATCGACTTTTTCATAGGAGGTCGTCACGTCGATCGTCCCGCCGCCGATCCCGTCGGCCGTCACCGCCGCGTTGTTCGCCGTGACCAAGAGGTTCCCCCGGACGCGGCTCGCCAGGACCGGTTCGTAGCTCGTCCGGACGTCGAGATCGCCCCGGACGTCCATGGCCGTGACCGCCGTGTTCCTGGCCGTCACCTTGGCCGGCCCGACGTCGGCCAGATAGACCTTCTCGTAGGACGTCTCCACCGTGACGGCCCCGGCGACGCGCCTGGCGTCGACGCCGACGTTCGAGCCCCGGACCTCGACCCGGCCGCCGGCGTCCTCGATCCGGACCCGGTCGTAGCTCGTCTCGACCTGGAGGTCCCCCTGGACCGATCCGGCCCGAACCTCCGCGTTCTTGTTCACGACGCGGCATCGGCCGGCGACACGCAGGACCTCGACGTCCTCGTAGCTCGTCTCCACGTCGCAAGCGCCGCCGACGTCCGTGACGAAGACCTCGCCGTGGCGGTTGCTGACCTTCGCCTCCGCGACGCCTTCGACCCGGACGACGCCATGGGCGTTGACGATGTGGACGGCCATGGCCCGGGGAACGGTCAGGACGAACCCCGTCTCGAAGTTCTTCCGGGCGAACTCGTCCCTGTTCGTCGCGAGCGTCAGCCTGTCCGCTCCCGTCGTCGCCGTATACTTGATCCGGTCGACCACCTCGCGGGCCTCCTCGTCCGTCCGGCGCCAGGCGGCCTTCTTGAACGTCAGCTGGACCGTCTCCTGGTCCGTGCCGCGGACCTCGACCCAGCCGTTGCCGTTCTGGACCTCGATCGCCGTCGGCAGGGGAGCCTCGAACACGCGCGTCTCCTCGGCGCTGGCCTCCCCGTTGAAGCGGCCGAAGCCGTCGGCCCAGTCCCAATCCCAGTTGACGTCCCACTTCCCGGTCTTGAACTGGAAGAAGACGAAGCCGGCCAGGATCAGGACGGCGACGAGCAGGATCTCCCTAAATTTCATGGCCCTTGTCCGGGCCCGGCGTCTCGGAGCGCTCGTTCCTCTCCTTGATCCCGAGCCAGAGCTTGTTGGCGCCCCAGATGATCAGGATGACCGGCCAGAAGCGCCAGACGGCGTCCCAGACATCGACATTGAACTGATCGAGGAGGAAGATGAACCCGAAGATGATGAGGATGACGCCCCAGACGAGCGAATTGCCTTTTTTCTTGTCTGCCATGACGAACCTCCGTTATTGGCCGTTCTTGGACTTGGCGACGGATTCGGCCACGAGCTTGAGCCCGATGACGATGACCGCGACCGGCCAGAGATCAGCCAGCGTGCTGTAGAGGATGATCTCGAAATTGGCCAGGATGAGGACGACGCCGAGGACGATGAGGAGCGCGCCCCAGAAGATCGAGCCCGAGGACACGATGTCCTCCGGCACCGCGAGGGCTTCGGCCTCCGGGCGCTTGAGGAGGGCCTCGTTGATCGCCCGGGCCGACTGGATGTTGTCGAAGAACTGGAAAAAGATGAAGCCCACGAACAGCAGGGGCACGAAGGCGCCGCTGCCGTGCCGGTCCATGGCGTTGATCAGCCCGGCGAAGACGATCAGGTAGAGCAGGGCCTTGGCCCTCTGGCCGTTGTAGAAAGCGCCGGCGCCGAAGGGGAACATCCCTAAAAAGCCGGCCAGCCCCGGCGATTTCAGCGGCCTCTGCGGAACGACGATCTTCTCTTCCATGTGTCGAACCTCCATTGGCGTGACTATTGTTTTTTCTCGTCTCCCCTGAGCAGGCCCAGGGTGTTGAACGACTTGACGACGTTGGCCGAAACGGCCCGGATCTCGCCCTTGATGCCGCCGGCGTCGGCGTAGAGCTTCTCGACGGTCCCGACGCCGCGGTGGAACTGGACGTCGATCGCCTTGCGGATCCCCCGTCCCTCCGGGTGGAAGAGGACGAAGGACAGGACGACGAGGAGCCCGGAGGCCGCCGCGTAGACGGGCTGGAGGGCCGGCCGCCCCAGCCAGTCGAAGACGGGCCGGAAGAACGGCTTTCTCGCCTTCTTCGTCCCCGGCACGGCGTAGAGCCGGGCCAGGAGCTCCGGCGAGGGCTCGAATTCGGGCATAGCGGCCGCGGCGGCCATCCCTTCCCTTATCAGCTCGGCCAGGCCGGCGCACTCCGGGCAGCCGGCGAGGTGGGCGTCGACCTCGGCCTTCTCGGCCGCGGTCAGCTCGCCCTCGAGGTAGGCCGACAGAAGCTCTTCGATCCGTTCGCAGGTCATCATTGGATGTCTCCCCGTCTGTCCTTCAGGACGCGGGCCAGCTGCAGGCGCGCCCGGTTGACGCGCGACTTGACCGTGCCCAGGGGCAGGCCGAGGACATCGGCGATCTCCTCGTAGCTTTGGCCCTGCAGGTCCCTCAGGATGATGACCATCCGCATGTCCGCCGACAGGCGATCGAGCCCCTCCCAGACGAGGGCCTTCGTCTCCTTGACGACCAGGCTCTCTTCCGGGCCGCCCGCGCCCGCCTGGGAAAGGACGCGCTCGTCGAACTCGTCGCGCTTCGTCTTCTCCCATTTGGTCCGGCGGTACTCGTCGATGAGGTGGTTCTTGGTCAGCGTCAGGAGCCAGGCCGAGAAGTTCTTGCCGAAGTCGTATTTCGGCAGGGCGCCGTGGAGCTTGAGGAAGACCTCCTGGGTCCGGTCCTCCGCTTCCTCGCGGCTGCCGCAGAACTGATAGGCCATGCTAAAAATCCTCCTGGCGTAGGCGTCCACAAGGGTCTTCCAGGCGCTCTGGCTGCCTCCCAGGCAGTCCCTGATGGTCGCTTCCAAGTCCACTCAATTCACCCTGGTTGACGGAGTCGGATGGAGGAAAGTTCCATATCCCGGCCCATTTTCTTACAAATCACCTCCCTGGGCAACAGGGGGGCCGCAGGGCGGCTCGGAGGTCAGTCTCCCTACACCGGGTTCGGCTGACCTCCTCGCCGCCTGATCGCGGCCCCGGCCGCGCAAGCCGGGGGCCGAGTTGCTATAATAGAGGGGGCCCGAAATGTAACTTTCCCTGGGAGTTCGAGGTTTTAGGATAACGAGGATGGACGAACAAGAGCTGATCCGGCGCGTCCAGGACGGCGACGAGGAGGCGTTCGCCCAGATCATGGGCCTCTACAAGGACAAGATCGTGAACTATCTCTACGGTTTCTCGGGCGACTACCAGAAGGCGGTCGAGCTGGCCCAGGAGACCTTTCTCCGCGTCTATTTCAAGGCCGGCCGGTACCGTCCGATCGCCCCGCTCTCGTCCTGGATCTACACGATCGCCTCGAACCTGGCCAAGACCGAGTGCCGACGGTCGAGGAAGATGGCCACCGTCTCCCTCGAGGACATCCCCAACAACTACTCGAGCGGCACCTACTACGAGGACCCGGCCGACCCCGGCCTCGTCCGCAATCTCCGCGAGGCCCTGGACGAGCTCCACCCCCGCTACCGAGTCCCGGTCGTCCTCAAGGACATGGAGGGCTTCTCCCAGGAGGAGATCGCCCGGATCATCAAGCGGCCCGTGGGGACGGTCAAGGCCCGGATCAGCCGGGGCCGGGAACAGCTCCGGCGCAAGCTCGAAAAGGCCCGCGCCGGCGGGTCGTACGCGGCCGAAAGCGAAGTGAGGGAACATGGAAGGGCATGACGTTCTCGCCAAGATGACCAAGGTCCGGGCCCCCGCGGGCTTCGAGGCGGCCGTCCTGGCCAAACTCCCGGCCGCCCGCCGGGAGCGGGCTCGGGCCCGCCGGGCGGCGTTCTATCGCTACGCCTTCGCCGGCGCGGGCGCCCTCGTCCTAGCCGGCTTCCTGGTGTTCGGGCCCGCCTCCGTCGAGAGGGACACCGTCCTGACCTCCGCCGAGCGGCAGGCCCTGTCGGCCGCACCGTACTTCGGCGCGCCCGGGGCCACGCCGCGGTCCCGCGTCGTCCCCGTCTACGAGACCATGGACTATACGTCGGAGTTCCGGAACGTCCAGGTCCAACCCCGCACGGTTTACATACTGGAGCAGGTTTCCGATTCCGTTCGATCGGAAATCATCTATTAGGAGGAGGGGATCGCCATGAACAGGATGATCAGACCGGCCCTCGTGATCATGGCTTGCCTGGCCGTGCTGGCCCCGTCTTTCGGGGAGGAGACGCCCAGGCCCAAGGGTATCGCCGGCGAGCCCGACATCGCCGACATCGCCAAACGGGTCTTTCCCTCGGTCGTCCGCGTCGAGGTCAACAGCCGCAACCTCCGGGTCGTGGCCACGGGTGTCGTCGTCGAAAAGGGCGGCTACGTCGTCACCACGGCCCTGGTCCTGCCGCGCGACGAGAAGATCACGCTGACGACCTCGGAAGGCAAGAAGGTCGAGGCCGAGTTCCTGGGCTTCGACACGGAGACCCAGATCGCGCTGCTCAAGGCCAAGGACGCCGGACTGCCGGCGCTTCCCGCCGGCCGGGCGTCCGACCTGGCCCCGGGCTCCTGGATCGCCGTCGTCGGGATCTCGCCCGAGCGGACCGCCGCCGTGACCCAGGGCATCGTCAGCTCCGCCTCCGCGGACAAGCTCCGGCTCAACGTCTGGGTGACGCCCGGCTCGAGCGGCGGGCCGGTCGTCGACGCGAACGGGCGGATGGTCGGGCTCCTTCGCGGCATCTACATGGATGAGCGGCCCGTCGTCTTCCAGTTCCGCGACCGGGAACAGGCGGGATCCGGAATGGTCCTCAGCAGCCGCGCCGAGGCGCCGTCGTCCGGCATGGCCTTGGCCGTCCCCGTCGACATCGTCGCGGACGTCGCGGGGCAGATCAAGGACAAAGGCAAGGTCGAGCGCGGCTGGCTCGGCGTCCAGATCGCGGAGAGGATGGATGACGACCGAACCGAGATCGTTTCGGTCGACCCGGACAGCCCGGCTGGGCTGGCTAAGCTGCGCGAGGGCGACTTCGTTCTCGAGATCGACGGCCGCGACGTACCCAGCCGCGACTTCCTGGCAGCCGAGATCCGTAAGCGGAAACCCGGCCAGGACGTCACGCTGAAGATCGAGCGCGACGGCAAGCCCCTGGACGTCAAGGTCAAGCTCGGCGAATACCTTGAGGACGAGGCCCGGCGGGAGATGGCGGTCCGCTTCCCGGACCTGTTCGGAATGGAGGAGCGGGCGCCGCTCGTCGCCCCGCGGCCGGCCCTTCCCGAGAAGGCCGCGAAAGGGACCGCCCCGCGCGCGGCCATCCCCGTGTTGCCCGGGGGTTTCTTCGAATCGAGGAAGTACATCGGCGTCTACTGCAACGAGCTCAACGCGGAGCTGGCCGAGCACTTCGGTGTCAAGGAGGGGACGGGCCTCATCATCGCCAAGCTGACCGAGGGCGGGCCCGCGGCCAAGGCCAAGATGCGGGTCGGCGACGTCATCGTCCGCGTCGACGGCAAGCGGGTCGAGACCGTGGACGGGCTCATCGACCTCGTCCAGGCCAAGGACAAGGGCGAAAAGGTCAAGATCGAGTTCCTGAGGGACAAGAAGGCGATGACCGCCGAGGTCGAGGTCGCCGAGGAGGAGAGCGGCCCGCTCGGGTCCGAGAGCCTGCGGGAGCTGCTCGAATCCTGGCAGGGCTACACGGACGCTTTCCGGAACGAGCTCAAGGGCTGGAGCTCCGACGACCTCTCCTCGCTCCGGCAGGGCCTGACGAACATCTCCGTCAAGGGCTGGCGTAGGATCTGAGAGACCTGCTCCGGGTCTTGTTTGTAGGGGACACGTCATTGTACGTGTCCCCGTCTTTTTTCTACGGTTCTTCCTCGACCCCCAACCATTTCCTCCCGAGCCGCTCGATGTCCCCGGCCGCGAGCCGCGACCCGTCGGAGCGCCCTTTGACGGCCCTCTGTCTCAGGGCCTCGTAAAGGATGACCGCGACCGAGACCGACAGGTTGAGGCTCTGGACCATGCCCAGCATGGGGATGCGGATGACCCGGTCGGCGAAACCCAGGGCCTCGTCCGTGATGCCCTGGGACTCGCTGCCGAAGACAAGGGCGACCGGTCCGGTGAGGTCGACCTCGGCATACGGGACCGAGTCCTCG
The DNA here is from genome assembly GCA_963719985.1 of Candidatus Aminicenantota bacterium. Taxonomy (GTDB): domain Bacteria; phylum Acidobacteriota; class Aminicenantia; order Aminicenantales; family Saccharicenantaceae; genus RBG-16-66-30. Next base: position 126,981 of record CAVRDU010000003.1, read on the forward strand.
CGGAGGTGCGTGGCGACGATCTCGAATCCAGCGCGTTTCAGCGGCTCCAAGCACGCCGCCGGTCCGTCGTGGACGCCGATCTCGAGCCACTTGTCGGCCCGGGTCGAGATGGCCTTGTTGGGCTGCAGGAGCTCGGGATTGGGGGCGATGAGGTCGAGGTGGAGGACGCCGGCGGCGTCGCACGTCCTCATGACGGCGCTGGCGTTGTGGGCGATGGTCACGCCCTCGAGGACGACGCGCAGGTCGGCCTGGCGGTGCGACAGGACGCGGGCGACCTTGGCGATGCGTTCCGGTGTGGGCATGGCCAAACTATAGCATAAGGAAGAGGCGGTCGGGTCTACTTATTACACTTCTCGCTTTTTGGCGGATCCTATGACGCCCGACAGGAGAGAAGTGTAAAAAGTAGACCTGACCCCTTCTGGTTGAATAACGCCTTCGTTTCCCCTATAGTTGTCGCGCCGCGCCGGTGTGGCGGAACTGGCAGACGCGCGGGACTCAAAATCCCGTGCCCCGCAAGGGGCGTGTGGGTTCGACCCCCTCCACCGGCACCAGTTTTCCCCTGATTTTCCCCCACTTGGGGTTCGTTTCCCTTTAAGCACCATTAGCCAGGATTAGGCGGGTTTCGGCACTTTCTGTGACGTATTTGTGACACGGCGGCGGAGTCTGCCAGGGATCAGGGCCCGTCCGGGGCCCAATTCCAATCGATTGGAAATCCCGATGGACCCGTTCCTGGAGAACTAAGCCGCCTTCTCCAGGATGAGGTTCAGGATGGCCTCTTCGGGATAGCCGAAGGCGATTTCGCCTGACACATGGCCGCCGGTTAGCGTTAGCCGGGAACCGTTTGTGTTGAATACATACGCGAACTCGCTCTCCCCGGAAAAACCCGATGTCCAATTCACGGTCAGGACATCGGCAGATGCGGACCACGTACCGGTTGCGCTCAGGGCCGGATCGCCGGTGGGCTGGAACCTAATCGTAAGAGTGTTCGCGTTGATCTCAAGCACAACGGTCCATCCTTGGGCGACGAGATCGGCCCACAGGTTTGGATTGGCGACGCTCACGAACTCTGCCTTGGTGGCGTCGTACGTGCCGATCCAGTACTCATTGCGTGGAGCGGTGACGGTTTGGCAACCCGTTGCACCCATCAAAATGATGGCGGTAAAAAAGACCAAGGCCCAATTCTTCATGAATATCTCCTCTGGTCGAGATGTTAGTTTTCGGACTTTGGTGATGTCAAGTATTATCGGGCTCTATGACGAATAGTGTGGTGGAAAAAGGGGGAAGCGTGGCAGGATTTTCGGGGAGGCCGGTTGGCCGGACGCTCCCCAGACCGCATTGTGTGTTCATTATTGAATAGCATGCCATTGGCGCCAAATCCTTGTTTCCCGCCGAACTTGAGATATCCTTCCAATTGGCATGGAGGAGAGGGGGAACGAAACCGAGAAGATAAAGAGCATAACGACTGTCTACTTCCTCTTGACGCCCGTGATCGCGGCGTCGCCGAACTCCAGCGACAAGGTCCCGGTGAGCCTGCCCTCGGCCACGATGGCCGAGAAGGTGATGACCATTCCGTTGCCGACCGTGACGTTGAACTTGACCGTGTTGTCCTCGAAAGCGAGATCGGCCATGTCCGAGGTCCCCGAGGCCCCCGTGTACTTGCCGGTGAGCTTCCCGTCCTTCATCGCGAATTCGAAGACGAACTCGCGGCTGCCGTCCTCCATTTTGACGTCCCAGGTCCCCAGCAGGGCTTCGGGCTCCTGAGCCCGGGCGGCGCCGGCCGTCGTCAAGCCCAAGCCGAGACCCGTCATGACGGCGATCAGGCAGAGATCCCGGATCTTCGCGCGCATGGTCATTCCTCCGTATGGGTGATCGTCTTCCCGGACTTTCCTCTCAGACGAATATAGGCCGCCGGGCCCGACTTTGCAAGCATTGACCTGGCCTCTGACCGGTGCTATCCTTCGCTTGGCCCGTCCGACGGGGGAGCGGGGCCCCGAAAGGCCAGGGGAATCGGACGTTTGGCCGGGAGGGGCGACTAAAATGTCGAGCCCCTTAAAGAAGGAGGAACCATGTCCAAGCGTCTCATCGCCATCCTGATCCTCGCCGGCCTGTTGGCCTGGCCCGCCCTCGCCGTCGCCACCGAGGTCCAGCTGAACGCCCTGGCCCTCCGGGAAGGCAGCTCCATCGACCTCGGGTTCGTCAAGACGAAACGGGCGCCCAACAAGGCGACCATGCAAGCCGCCGTCTCCTTCGCCGGCGGGCAATATACGGTCAAGCTCTCCTTCAAGAAGATGGAGCCGGCCGTTCTCTTCGCCGGTGACATCTCGGCCTACGTCCTCTGGGCCGTCAGGCTCGACGGGTCGGCCGAGAACCTCGGCGAGGTCGCCGTCGACAAGAAGAACGCCTCGGGCACCCAGGCCTATCTCGCGTCGGGGGGGAACTTCGCCCTGATGGTCACCGCGGAGCCCTATTCCACGGTGTCCCGGCCGACCGACATCGTCCTCTTCACTTCGAGCCGGAACATGGCCTCCAACGCCCAGTACACGCCCTTCACCTTCAAGGACTTCTTCGGCGACGCCAAGCCGGCCCTCGAGTCGATCGCCATGTTCCAGTACAACGACGACACGCCCGCGGCCGTCCGTCAGGCCGCCAAGACCATCGAGATGGCCGAGAAGCTCAACGCCGCCGAGGTCAATCCCAAGGCCGTCGACGGCGCCAAGATCGCCTACGGCAAGGCCATGGCCGCCAAGTCCAACAAGACCGTGATGGCCGACCAGGCCCGGGCCGCGGCTCAGCTGGCTTCCCAGGCCATCAAGGACACCCTCAAGGCCCGGGAGGAGAAGGCCGCCGCCGAGGCCGAGGCCAAGCGCCTGGCCGAGCGGGCCGCGCTCGTGCAGCGGGCGTCCACCGCCGAAGAGGAGTCCGCCAGGATCGCCCAGCAGCTCAAGGAGGTCGAGGTCCAAAGACAGGCTTTGGCCGCCGAGACGGCCGACCTGGCCAAGTTGACCGAGAAGCTGACCTTCGAAAAGAACGCCATCGCCGCCGAGCGCGACCAGGTCGCCGCCGAGCGCGAGGCCATCCGGATGGAGCGCGACGAGCTGGCCGGAATGCTCAAGGGCGCGCTGTCGACGGTCGCGGAGACGACCGAGTCGGCCCGGGGCGTCGTCGTCAGCCTGTCCGGGATCCTCTTCGACGTCGGCAAGGCGACGCTCATGCCCCCGTCCCAAGTCTCGGTGGCCAAGCTGGCCGGCATTCTCACGGTCTTCCCCAAAATGAACCTGAGCATCGAGGGCTACACCGATTCGACCGGCTCGCTCGAGCTCAACATGCGGCTGTCCACGGAACGGGCCCGGACGGTCTACGAGTTCCTGCTCGGCCAGGGGATCTCCGCCGACCGGATGAAGTACAAGGGCTTCGGCCCGGAGAACCCGGTCGCGCCCAACGACACCGAGGCCAACCGGTCCAAGAACCGGCGGGTCGAGGTCGTCCTGACCCAGGCCGTCAGGTAGGCGAGGCGCCCCGCCCGCCGGCCCCGGGGCCGCCCCGGCCCTCCCGGGAACCTTTCGCCCACCCTATCCGTCTGTATGGTCAGAAGCCCACGCTAGAGGTGCACCATGAAAAAGTGGATCGTCCGGGCCCTGGCCCTGGCCCTTCTCCTGACCTTCTTCTATTTCCTCTTCGCCTGCGGCAGGACGAAGGCCGAGACAACGCTCGTCGCCGCCGTGCGGGGAGACATCCGTGAGAAGGCCCTGGCCGTGGGCACGATCGAGCCGGAACAGGAGATCAAGGTCAAATCGACCATCCCCGGCATCGTCGCCGAGGTCCTGTTCAAGGTCGGTGACGCGGTCAAAGCGGGGGCGCCCCTCTTCAAGATCTCGCCCAATCCGACGCCCATCGAGTACGTCGAGTCCCGCCGCAGCATGGAGCTGGCCGAGGTGACCATGCAGAAGCTCAAGCGCGACTGGACCCGCCAGCTCGAGCTCTACAAGGCGGACCTCGTATCCAAGTCCGAGATGGACGCCACGGAGGGCCTGTACAGGGAGGCCGAGCTCCGGCACAAGACCGCCTCCGAGCGGCTCGAGCTCCTCGAGAAGGGCCGCATCCGCATGTCCAACCGGGACATCGACTCGCTCGTCAAGTCGCCCATCTCCGGCATCGTCCTGTCCCAGAGCGTTTTCCAGGGCGATCCCGTCGTCCCGCTGACAAACTTCCAGCCCGGCACCGAGCTCTGCTCCTTGGCCGACATGGCCAGCCTTCTCTTCAAGGGAACGGTCGACGAGATCGACGTCGGGAAGATCGGCGACGGCATGGCCGCGGAGATCCAGATCGGGGCCCTGCCCGATTCAAAGATCGCGGGCCGGGTCGACCGCATCTTCCCCAAGGCCAAGAAGGAGGGCAACGCCACCCTCTTCGACATCTGGATCCAGCTCGAAGATCCGTCCGGCGCGACGCTCCGGGCCGGCTTCTCGGCCACGGCGAGCATCCAGATCCGCGAGCGCAAGGACATCGTCCTCGTCCCCGAGCGCCTCGTCCTGTTCGAGGACGGCAAGCGCTTCGTCGAGGTCTCCGACGGCGAGACGACGAGGAAGGTCGAGATCCAAACGGGCCTCTCCGACGGACTGAACATCGAAGTCCTCGAAGGCCTCAAGGAAGGGGACAAGATCGTGGAACGCCCGCCCCGGGAGATCAAGTGATCGGCATCTTCTTCCGCAACCTCTTCCGGGACCTCGTCCGTCAGCCCCTGCGGACCGCCTTGACCCTGAGCGGCGTCGTCTGGGGGACCTTCTCGGTCGTGTTGCTCCTGGCCTTCGGGGACTCCGTGGCCAAGGCCCAGATCAAGCGCTTCCACGGCATGGGCCAGGGCATCGTCCTCGTCTTTCCGTCCCGGACGACATTGCCCTGGCAGGGATTCGTCAAGGGCAAGCCGGTCCGGATCACCCCGGAGACGGTCGAGGCCATCCCCGATAAGGTCCCGGGGATCGAGGTCATCAGCCCGGAGTTCGTGGGCGGCCGCCTCATCCGCTACGGCCGCAACGAGTTCCGCAACACCGTCCGCGGCGTCAACCCCGAGTTCGAGCTCATGCGCAACACCATCGCCGCCAAGGGCCGGTTCATCGATCCCGAGGACATGGCCAACCGCAAGCGCGTCTGCTTCATCGGCGACGTGCTCGCCTCGGACCTCTTCGCGTCCGCGGAGCCCGTCGGCGAGTCCGTCTTCGTCGACGGTGTCCCGTTCACGATCGTCGGCGTGATGCGGAAAAAGCTCCAGTCCTCCAACTACAACGGCCAGCGCGACGAGCGCTGTGTCTTCATCCCCTGGACGACCTACGCCTCGCTCTACGGCGACAAGTTCGTCTCCAATATCATCTTCCGCCCTCTCGACCTCGGCCGGAGCAAGGCCGTCATGGGGGACGTCAAGGCTCACCTGGCCAAGCTCGTCGGCTTCGACCCGGCCGATCCGGACGCCCTCGGCGTCTGGGACACCCTGGAGTTCGAGAAGCAGTTCACGACCTTCTTCCTGGCCTTCACCATCTTCCTCGGGATCATCGGCACGTTCACCCTCCTCGTCGGCGGCGTCGGCGTGGCCTCGATCATGAGGGTCGTCGTCGAGGAGCGGACCCGCGAGATCGGGGTGAAGCTGGCCGTCGGGGCCCGTCGCCGGACGATCCTGGCCCAGTTCTTCAGCGAGTCGATCGTCATCATGCTCCTCGGCGGCCTGGCCGGCTTCGGACTGTCGGCCGGGGCGCTCCAGGCGACGAAGGCCTTCCCGGAGGGCGGGTTCACCGACTTCGTCGGCGTCCCCGTGCTCAATCCGATGGTCATCGTCTCCACGGTCATGATCCTCCTTTCGATCGGCGTCGTCTCCGGGATCATCCCGGCCCGGACCGCCGCTTCGACCGACCCCATCGAGGCCCTGAGGAAATAGGCGGCGCGCCGTGAACCTGACCCTGCCCCGGTTCTTCTGGAACGAATACCGCAAGCGGCGCAAGCGCAACTCGCTCATCACCTTCGCCCTCTTCTGGGGGACGCTCTCGATCCTCCTGCTCATGGCCTTCGGCCAGGGCATGAGCACCCAGTTCCGTGTCGCCTTCAGCGGCCTCGGCGAGACGCTCATCATGGTCTACGGAGGCCAGACCTCGCTCCCGTTCGAGGGCCTGCCCAAGGGGCGCCCGATCTCCCTCTATCCCGAGGACGTCGCCTTTCTCAAGGACCGGATCCCGGAGATCCTGCGCATCGCCCCGGAATCGTACGGCTACCTCCCGGTCTCGGCCGAGGGCAAGGAGATCAACCGGACCGTTCACGGGACGACGGCGGATTTCGGCCTCATGCGGACGCAGGTGCCGCAACTCGGCGGCCGCTTCCTCAACGCCGACGACGTCGCCGCGGGCCGCAAGGTCGCCTTCATCGGCTGGAAGGTCGCCACGGACCTCTTCGGCGGCGCCGACGCCGTGGGCCGGACGATCGTCGTCAACCGCGTGCCCTTCACCGTCGTCGGCGTTCTCCAGAAGAAGATCCAGGACTCGATGTACCAGGGTCCCGACGCCGACCAGATCTACCTGCCGTTCCACGCCTACCGGCAGCTCGACAACCGCCGGCGCATCAACCAGATCCACATCCAGCCCCGGGAGGCCGCCCACTCCAGGCTCATCGAGTCGCGGGTCAAGACGCTCCTCGGCCGCAAGTACCGCTTCGATCCCGACGACCGCTACGCCACGAGCTTCTGGAACACGATCGAGGACGCCAAGGAGGGGATGGCCATCTTCAAGGGCATCGAGATCTTCCTCGGCATCATCGGCGCCCTGACGCTCCTCATCGGGGCGGTCGGGGTCACCAACCTCATGTACGCCGCGGCCAAGGAGAGGACCAAGGAGATCGGCATCAAGCTGGCCATCGGCGCCCGGCGCCGGACGATCGTCGGCCAGTTCTTCCTCGAGACGGTCTTCGTCTTTGCCAAAGGGACGTTCTGGGGCTTCGTCGCGGCCTTCAACATCGTCCACCTCGTCCGCCTGGCCCCGATCAACTACGAGTCGTTCGGCATCGAGGCCTACCTCCTGCGGCCGGAGTTCTCGCTGAGTATCTTCGTCGCCTACGCGGCCGTGCTGAGCGTTCTCTGCTTCCTTTCGGGGATCTTCCCGGCGCTCCGGGCGTCCCGGGCCGATCCCATCGAATCCCTGCGCTATGAATAGAGGTTCGCCATGATCGAGCTCGAGGGCATCACCAAGGTCTATCGGACCGGCAGCCAGTCCTTGGAGGCGCTCCGCGGCGTCTCCCTGGCCATCGGCCGGGGCGAGTTCGTCTCCGTCATGGGCCCCTCGGGCTCGGGCAAGTCGACCCTCATGAACATCATCGGCTGCCTCGACACGCCGACGGCGGGGGAGTACCGCCTCGACGGCGACAAGGTGGCCGGCCTCTCCTTCGACGAGCTGGCAGCCGTGCGCAACCGCAAGATCGGGTTCGTCTTCCAGAACTTCAACCTGCTGCCCTACGCCACGGCCTGGGAGAACGTCGAGCTGCCCATGCTCTTCGACGGCAAGAACGCCAAGAAGCGGCGCCAGCGCGTGACGGAGCTCCTCGAGGCCGTCGGCCTCTATGATTGGCGCGAGCACCGCCCGACCGAGCTCTCGGGCGGGCAGCAGCAGCGCATCGCCCTGGCCCGGGCCCTGGCCAACGACCCGCCGATCCTCCTCGCCGACGAGCCGACGGGGAACCTCGATTCGAAGAGCGGCGAGGAGATCATGGCCATCCTGACCGAGCTCTGGCGGGCCGGACGGACGATCGTCATGGTCACCCACAACGACCATATCGCCGGCCGGTCGGAGCGGACGATCCGCCTCTTCGACGGCCACGTCCAGCCCTAGCCGGAAGAGCGCCGGCCGGTTTGACACCGGCCGGGGCGGGGACTATCATTCCTTCCCGTCACCCTCGGGCCGCCGGCCCGGGGAGTATTTGCCCGTGAGGAGAGTCGCGATGAAGAAAGCCGTTTCGGTGCTGTCCCTCGCCCTGCTGGCCCTGCCGGCTCTGGTCCTCCCGTCGCCGGCCCAGGAGCTCCTCTGGGACCAGTATCGCGGCTACGACGTCCCCTTCGTCCCGACGCCTCCGGAGGTCGTCGACGAGATGCTGCGGCTCGTCGGTCTCAAGTCCGGGGACGTCCTCTACGACCTCGGCTGCGGCGACGGCCGGATCGTCATCGCGGCCGCCCAGAGGCACGGCATCAAGGCGCTGGGCATCGACATCGACCCCGTCCGGGTCGGCGAGAGCAACGAGAACGCGGCCAAGGCCGGCCTCGCGGGCAAGGTCCGCTTCGTCCAACAGGACCTCTTCGAGGCCGACTTCCGGGACGCGACGGTCGTCACCATGTACCTCCTGACCTCGGTCAACCTGCGGCTTCGGCCCAAGCTCCTGGCCGAGCTCAAGCCGGGGACGCGCCTCGTCTCCCACAGCTTCGACATGGGCGATTGGAGGCCGGACAAGTCGACGCTCGTCGAGACGAGCTACGGTGACGAGCGCAACGTCCACTTCTGGGTCGTCCCCGCCAACGTCAGCGGGCGCTGGGAGTGGGAGATCGCCGACGGCCCGAAGAAGCGGCGCTTCGCCATCCAGGCGGTCCAGGAGTTCCAGTCCGTGTCCGCGTCGGGGACGGAGGGCACCTGGCTCGTCGCCGTGAACGACGTCGTTCTCGTCGGGGACCGGATCGCCTTCCGGCTCGACACCGAGGCCGACGGCAAGATGACCTCGTTCCTCTACGAGGGGACGGTCCAGGGCGACGCGATCGCCGGAGCGGTCCGGCCGGCCGACGATCCCAAGGCCTCGCCCATCAAGTGGAAGGCCGCACGGGACCCCAAGACGGTCACTCCGATCGCCAAGTAACCTTGTTCCCGGGGCCTCTCAGTCGAGGCCGAAAGCCCGCGACGAAACGGCCATGAGGGCGACCAGGCCGGCGTCGAGGTCGGCCAGGCGGGCGCCTCCGGCCGGAAGTTGGTCCTTGATCCGGCGTCGCAGCTTCTCGAGATAGGAGAATCGGGCCGGGAAGGCCCGCCGGGCCCCCCGGACGAAAGACCTCCGGAAATGTCCCGGGTGTTTGCCCACAGACTCCCGGAGCATCAGCGCCACCCCGCCCGCGATGGCGTCGCAGAGCGCCGACCGCCGCGGCGACGCCCCCCGCCGGGCCCGTTCCAGGACCGCTCCGAGGTAGTTCTCGAGCCTGGCGGCCGTCGCGTCGAGGGGGACGCGGTCCGCGCCCGTCGCGAAGACCGTCCTGTGTCCGCGGAGCTCGTCCTCGGCGATGTCCTGCAGGTCGTCGGCGAACTGGAGGAACGTCCCGAACCCGAAGCAGAACTCCTCGTCGGCGGGGGAGAGGCCGCCGGCCACGAGGTAGCCGTCGGCGAGGACCGAGGTCCCGCCCTTCTCCAGGCTGATGGCCAGGACCTCCTCCGGCGACGCGGCCCCTCCGGGTCCTTGTTGGAGGAGGCTCCTGACCTGGGCGTTGTAGATCGCCAGGAGGGACCGGTAGACCCCGGGATGCGCGGCCCGGGGGAAGTGCCGCTCCATGAGCGCGACGAGGGAACGGAGCTTCTCTTCGGCCGGGGATTCCGGCGGTGCGGCCGAGCCCTCGAGCCAGTCCTTCAGCTTGCCGAGGAGCGCCAGCTTGACGGACCGGTCGGCCCTCTCGTCGTCGAGGACGTTGTCGAGATAGGGATAGACCATGCTGTAGGCGAACACGGCCTCGGTGGACTCGATGGGGAGGCCGAGGTCGAACTGGAGCGAGTTCATGATCCAGACGTTGCGCAGGGCCTGGTAAGCCGCCTCCAGGCGGAGGCGGGGATCGAAGTCCCGGGCGTCCTTGACGAAGCGGCGGGTCGAGTCGACGAAGCGGGCGTCATAGACGGCCTCGAGGGGCAGGCCGATGAGATCGAGGAGCCTGCGGAAGCCCGGCCGGAGCCCCGCGGCCATCTCCTCGAGGCGGGCCGCGTCGAGCGAGCCCTCGAGGAAGGCCGTCCTCGCCTCCTCGGAGGAGAGCCGCCCGACCAGGGCGGAGATCTCCGCCTCGCAGGCGCGCTTGTCCCGGCGGCCGAAGCGCCTCGCCGGCGGCGGTTCGTCGGACGCCCGCCGCCAAAGGTCTTCGTGGACGCGGACGAGCTCGCCGATCCGGCCTCCGAGAGGGCCGACGCCCGTCGAGAGGAAGGAGCCGAGGACCGTCATTCGGCCCATTATAGGACAAAGTCCTCCGCCGGGGAACGAAATCCGTTGACAGCCCGGGGCCAGGGAAGGCCGGGGCCTGATCAGCTGGAGACGGCGGTCGGGATGCCCCCGTTCTTTTCGGCGTAGAGGTGCTTGATCAGCGACAGGAGCGTTTGCGAGATGCTGTGCAGGAACTCGATGCCGCTTTCGAAGAGGTCGTCGTCGTCCTCGCACTTCTTGGTCCACTTGACCTCGCCGTCGACCTTGATGGACTGGTGGGTCCGCTCGAGGTCGATGACGATGCGGACGACGCTGCCGACGGGGAAGTAGTGGGGCGTGCAGATCCGCGCGCCGGACAGAGAGATGTCCTGCGTATGGGCGTTGATGCCGTGGCCGAAGAGGGCCTCGGTCGTCTCCGAGGTCGACTTGATGAAGACCGTGTTCCGTTCCATGAACCGCTTGTCTCTTCGATTGTCCATCGTCCGCGTCCTCCCAACGAGGTCTTTGATCGGTTTCGCGACGATTTTCGCGCCGGCGGCAAACGCGGTCAATCACCCCTAAGGGTGATTCGCGAGGTGATATCTCACCCCCGCAGGCTCGGGGCGGCGGGCTAGCGGCGGCGGCTGAGGCCGTGATCGAGAAGGCTTTGCAGGAGGGCGCGGTACCGGGGCCCGGCCGGGAGCGTCCGGATCGCGGCCGCCGCCCGCCGCCCGAGGGCGGCTGTGACCCTTTGGACGTCAGCCCGAACGTCGAGGCGGTCGCCCAGCTCCCTGAAGTAGAGGACGTCCGCTTCGGAGGCGTCCGGCCGTCCGAAGATCCTCGCGATACGGTCCCTGTCGGCGCCGGCCGCCCGATCGAGGACGCCGAGCGCGTAGAGTGTCTTTTTCCCCTGCCGGACATCCGAGCCGACCGGTTTCCCGGTGGCGGCGGAGCTGCCGTACAACCCTAGCTCGTCGTCCTTGATCTGGAACATCAGGCCGAGGTCCTCGCCCAGGCGCCGGAGGCGAGGGACCACGGCGCGTCGCCCGCCTCCCAGGATCCAACCCATCGCGAGAGGCAGGGAGAAGGAATAGCGGGCGGTCTTGAACCTGTAGATATCCAGTATCTCGCCCGCCGAGGGGAAACGCGGGGAGCTCCCGGCCTCGATGTCGCGCATCTGGCCGAGCCCGACCAGTCCGAATTCTGCGGCGAAGAGCCTCTGCGAAACCGACGCCCGCTCCTCGGGCCCCTTGATCCCGGCCATGGCCTCGAAGCCGAGGAAGATGGCGATCTCGCCGGCGCAGATGGCCAGGCTCGTCCCGTAATGGGACGCTTCGGGGCCGACGGGGGCATCCGCCAGTCGGGCGTACTGGACATGGATGGACGGGGCGCCGCGCCTGCGGTTGTCCCGGTCCATGACGTCGTCGTGGATGAGCAGGCCCGATTGGATGAGCTCGATGGCCGTTCCGGCCCGGACCGCGGCCGGGACGATCCGGCCGCCGGCCATCTCGCAGCCGAGGCAGATGAGGCCGCCGCGGATCATCTTGCCCTTCCGGGTGAAGGCGCCGAGCCGGCGGAGGACGTCGCGGCCCCAAGGCTTCAAGGCGAAGAAGTCCTTCCGCTTGGAGTCAAGGAACCGTCCGAGGTCCGCCCGGAGCCGGCCTCTGGCGCGCCCGAAATAGGTCTGAAAGGTCATGGGGGGCCGTCCTTGGTCCCAGCCGTCCGGGCCCGAGCTTCCAGGCGACGGACGACCTCGACGATGAGCTCCATGGGAGTCGAGGCGCCCGAGGCGACGAAGACCGTGGCCCCGTCCGGCACTCCGATGTCGTCCACGCTCCCGGGGCTGTCGACGAGGTGGGTGCGGGGATTGATCGCCCGGGCGATCTGGTAGAGGTGCAGGGTGTTGGCGCTCCGCCGGGAGCCGATGATGATGACGGAGTCGGCCGAACGGGTGTGGCCCTCGACCTCACGCTGCCGGGTCTTCGTCGGCTGGCAGATCGTGTCGTGGAAGACGACGTCGGTCACGACCTCGCGGATCCGCTCGAGGACGCGGTGCGCGTCGGCCTCGACGAACGTGGATTGGACGACGACACCCGCCCGGAGGACGCCCCGGAAAAGCTCCGGCGTGACCTCGTCCGGTTCCCTGACGACGACGGCCCGGCGGACCTGCCCGACGATGCCCTGGATCTCCTCGTGGCCGGCCCGGCCGATGACGACGGGGGTCCGGCCTTCCTCCTCGATCTCGCGGATCTTCTTGTGGATGATCCGGACCATGGGGCAAGTCGCGTCGACGAATTCGACGCCGCTCTCCTCGAGCTCCCGGTAGCGCCGGAGAGGGGAGCCGTGGCTCTGGAGGATGATGACGCCGCCGGCGGGGACCTCCGCCAGCTCCTGGACGATGCGCAGGCCCTTGGCCCGGAGGGCCTCGACGACGTGCTCGTTGTGGACGATCTCGCCGAGCATATAGTACGCGCGGCCGGGGTCCTCCGCCAGGAGCCTTTCCGTGAGCTCCAGAGTGTTCCGGACGCCGACGCAGTAGCTGAGCGTCTCGGAGAGAATGATCTTCATCGCGGGAGCTTTCAGGTTCTCCGGGTGTCATTGTCACCCGAACGGCCCGGGCCTGTCAACGGACCGAAGACGGGTGAAAGGCGGATCTGACCCTCTCTTGGTAGTAGGCCCAGCCGTCCGCGATCGTCCTGTCGGGGTCGATGTAGGAATGGTCGAACTCGCGGCGGCTCTTGGAGTTGTCGTAATAGGCCGTCCATCCGCTCAGCCGGCCGTAGGCGGCGGTGAGCAGGGGCGCCCTCCCGCTCCGCCGGCTGCGCAGTTCGAGGAGGCGGCCCGCGGCGGTGAGCAGGGGGGCCGGGACGGGGACGGGGTAGGCCCGGCGGCCGCAGGCCCTGGCGATGCGCCGGACGATCTCCCGATAACCCAGGTTGGCCCCGACGACGAGGTAGCTCTCGCCGTCGCGGCCGCGTCCCTCGAGGGCCTTGAGGATGACGCCGACGAGATCGCGGACGTCGACGATCGCCAGGCCGCCTGAGAACGAGCCGATCTGGGTCCGGCCCGAGATCCTCTCGAAGAGCGCGTTGTGCGGCGTCGCCGGATTGTGGTCGCCCGGCCCCATGATCGAGGCCGGGTTGAGGATGACGGCCCGCAGGCCGCGCTCCCGGACCGCTTTCTCGACGATGTCCTGGCCGCGGCGCTTGGAGGCCATGTAGAGGATGTCCCCGGGCCAGTTGAACGGCGTCGTCTCGTCGGCCGGCCGGCCGTCCCTATGGAAGCCGATCGCGCCGACCGACGAGATGTGGACGAGCCGCTCGACGCCGGCGGCCAGCGAGGCCTCGACGACCGCCCGGACGCCGTCCTCGTTGACCCGCCGCAGCCGTTCCTCGTCGCCCTTCCAGTAGGAGATGAAGCCGGCCAAGTGAACGACGCGGCCGTGGCCCTCGACGGCCGCGCGCACGGCGGCCTCGTCGGCGATGTCGCCGGCGAAGGTCCGCACGCCCGCGTCCCGCCAGCTTACGGGCGGGGCCTCCCCGGGCAGGACGAAGGCGTCGACCGCTCCGGCGCCGTAGAGCCGGATGAGCTCGGGCAGGAGGACCGAGCCGACGAACCCCGTTGCGCCGGTGACGAGGATCCTCACCCGGCCTCCCGGCGGCGGCCCAGGAATAGGAACGTGTCCGTCGCGATCCCGGCGGCCGCGTGAAGGACGAGCGTATAGAGGAAGGACCCGGTGAGATAGGCGACGAGCCCGAAAGCCAACCCGCCCCAAACGGCCGCGAGGACCTCGGAGCCGGGGTGGCCGGCATGGAGCAACGTCGAGAGCGTTGTTTGGATGGCCAGCGCGGGCAGGAGCCCGATGGCCGGGACGAGGGGCAGGAATAGGATGCCGCGGAAGACGAACTCCCACGGCAGATAATACAAGAAGAAGTAGGCCAGCTCGTAGCCGGCGAAGGTCCGGGCGTCGGCCAGGGCGGCCTTGGCCAGAGGGTACATCCGGCCGAGCCCCGGATCGCGGGAGCCGATGGATCCGGCCAGGACGGCCAGCGGAAGCCCGGCGGCGGTGATCATCAGGCCCCATCCCGCCCGGCCGAAGGTCCAGCCGCAGGCGGCCAGCGTCGCCATCGGCCGGGCCGCGGCGAGGATCATGGAGCCGCAGGGGAGGGCCAGGAGCAGGGCGAAGAAGGCCAGGAAATAGCGCCTCACGGCCGCCATCTCGCCGGGCCGGCCCCGGGCGCCGCGGAAGTGGAACAAGGTCGCGACGAGGATCAGTCCGACCAGGACCTCCGCGTAAACGAAAGCCGGGACCTGGCCGCCCGGCCAGGCCGCCCGTTCAAACCAACCGCCCACGGTCCTTCTCCTCGAGGTACCAGTCGACGATCTCGGCGAACTGCCGGGCGTAGTCGTCGTCGGGACGGTAGCCCAGCTCGGCGACGGTCCGGGAGATGTCGTAGGTCGTCTCCGAGGTGGCCCTCTTGACCCGGTAAAGGTTGAGCGTGGGCTCTCCTCGGGGCAGGACGGCCCTGGCCAGTCCCGCCACCGCGGCCGCGAGCCGCACGGCCGGGGCGGGCAGGTAGACCCGCTGTCTCTTGCCCACGCCTCGCTGGAACGCCTGGAAGAGTTCGCGCCAGGTGGGCAGCACGCCGTTGGTCACCGTATAGGCCCGGCCCTCGATCCCCTCCGTGACGAGGGCCAGCTCGGCCGCCTGGCAGAAGTTGCCGACGTAGCAATAGGCGAAACGCCAGCGCCCTTTCCCGATGATCAGGGGAAACCCCCGCTCGCAGTGGGCGAGGATCCGGGCCGAAGTGATGCGGTCGTTGGGCCCGAGGACGTCGCCCGGCCGGAGGATGACGACGGGAAAGCCCCGCTGCGCGTGCTCGTCCCTGAGCTCACACTCCGCCCGGACCTTGTGGCGGACGTAGGGCACGAAGGCCGCCGACCGGCCCGGCCGCCCCTCGGCGATGTCACGGGCGCCGAATCCGAGCGTCAGGGCCGTCGAGACGTGGACGAAGCGCCTCAGCGGCACTCCCGACTCCCGGACCCTCCGGACCAGGCCCCGGGTTGTGTCGTAGATGTTCCGGGCGCAGGCGTCGTCGCCGGCCGTGTCGGAGACGAGCGAGGCGGCGTGGACGATATAGGCCGTTCCGGGGGGCAGCTCGATGCGGTCGGCGAAGCGCAGGTCCCCCTTGACGAGCCGGACGTCGAGGCCTTCGAGGAAGCGCAGGTCGGAGGATTCCCGGACGAGGGCGTCGACCTCCCAGCCCCGGCCGCGGAACCAGCGGCAGAGATTGGAGCCGATGAAGCCGTTGGCGCCGGTGACGAGGACGCGCCTCACGGCCCGACTCCCGGGATGGCCGCCCGGCGGCCTCCATAGGCCCGCTCGATCGCCGGGGCGGCCCGGATGACCAGCAGGGCCGCGCCGATGCCGATGACCGCGTCGGAGACATAGTGGAATCGGCCATAGACCGTCGAGAAATAAAGTGAGAGCATGACCGGCAGGAGCCACCAGAATCCCCGTTTCGTGTATTTCCGGGCCATGAACCACATGACCGTGGCCACCGCGCAATGCGGGCTGGGGATGGAGCCGCCGGGCTGGTGGACGTGGACGCGGATCCACTCGGCCGCGGCGCCGAACGGCCCGGAATCGAGCGGCGTCGTCAACAGCGTTTGGATCTTCGGCCAGTACATGGGACTGGCCACGGGAAAGAGGATGAAGCCCGCGGCGCAGACGAGGTTGGCCAGGCCGAGGTGGAAGAGATAGTCCTCGTTGGCCGCCTCGCCGTGTTTGAAGAAGACGACCGCGCCGATGGCGGGGTAGAGCACGACGTAGACGACATAAACGAAAAGCATCCACTCCGTCAGCGGGAGCGAGTAGAGCTTCTGGACGGCGACGAGCGGCTGGACGTTGAATAGGGCCCGCTCCCAGGCGAGGACGCGGTCGTCCTGCCAGCCGAAAAAGATGAGCTGGAGGGCGTTGCTGGTCTGATAGATCTGGAGGAAGGTCAGTTGGACCGCGACGGTCCGGACGAGGAAGCGGAGCTCCCTGCGGCGGAGGCGCCGGAGAAGGGCCAGGGACCCTACGTAGAGGCCGATGAAGAAGACGCAGGTGCCGAGGACCAGGAGCGGCCGGGCGAGGCGCCCCACGAACAAGAGGGCCAGGAGGGTGAGGGCGGCCAGCCCGCCGAGCGTGACGGCGTCGGTCGGGCGGAACTCGAGACCGGCCAGGACGAGCGGCCGCCGGGACATCAGGCCCCCTCTCCGGCCCCGGGGCCCGCTGGGCCGGCTTGGCCACGGGCGGCTTGGACGGCCCGGCGCACGGATTCGCGCATGCCGAAGCGCGGGCGGAAGCCGAGCTCGCGCTCGATCCTCGACCCGTCGTAGACCCAGTAACGGCCCCGGCCCGCCTTGACGATCTCCCGGGTGAGGAGAGGAGGGCGTCCCGTCCGGCGAGCGGCCGCCTCGGCCAGCCACGCGGCCAGGAGCTGGACCCGGTAGGGCACACGCGCCTTGGGGCCACGGACGCCGGCCTCCTCGGCCAGGGCGGCCGTGATCTCGGGCCAGGCGTAGGCCCGGCCGTCGGTGACGTAATAGGTGCGGCCTATGCTCGCGGGGCTCCCGGCGGCCAGGATCAAGGCCTCGACAAGGTCGTCGACGTCGACAATGCTCGTCCGCGGCCGGCCATCGCCGATCGCCGGGACGATCCTCCAACGCAGAAGGCGGATCGCCCGTCCCAGCTCCTTCGATCCCGGGCCGAGGACGTTCGGCGGCCGGACGATGGTCGCCGGCAGGCGGGCCCCGGCCTCGAGGACGACGCGCTCGGCGGCCAGCTTGCTCCGTCCGTAGGCCGAGGCGGGGCGCGGAGGGTCGTCCTCGGTGGCCGGACGCTCCGTGGGGTTCGGGCCGGCGGCGGCGATGCTCGAGACGAAGACGAAGCGGCCGGGACGGGCGGCGGCCCCGAGACAGGCCTCGACGAGGTTCCGGGTCCCGCCGGCGTTCGCCTCGCCGAAGGCTGTCTCGTCGACCGCCTGGACGGCGCCGGCGAGGTGGAAGACAAGGTCCCTGCCCGCGACGGCGCGCTCGAGAGAAGGCCTGTCGGCGAGGTCGCCGACGACGAGCTCGACGGACATCTCCTCGAGGGGCGCCGTGGAGCTCGTCCGGCGGACGAGGCAGGCGACCTCGTGCCCGCGGCTGGCGAGCGTCCCGGCCAGGCGGCGGCCGATGAAGCCGCTCGCACCGGTGACCAGGGCCTTCATGGCCTGATTCTATCAGAACTCGGGGGCCGATAAAAAGATAGCCTCGTGCCTCGCCCCTCTATTTGACCTCTTCACAGGGACATGGCATAATCTCTGAGAAATGAAGAAGGTCGCGGTCCTCGCTTTCGCCGCCGCCTTCGCCGTCTGCATGATCCACTTCTATTACGCCGAGGACCACTGTCCCGTCCATTGCCCGACCGAGGGCGGAGGGTTCGGTCACGTGCACGACCACCACACCGGCGCCTCGACCTGCCTCTGCTTCTGGAGCTCGCTCTTCGGCCCGGAGTCCGGCGAGTTCGCCGGGGCCCTGGACGTCGCCGCCCTGACCGCGGCGGATAACGAGGCCGCCCCGCCGGCGCCGTTCGGCGTCGACATCGCCCACCCGCCTAAATCCCCGTCCGCCTGATCCTTTCCCCGGTCACGCTTCGACCCCCCGAAAAGGAGGACCCTATGTCGCGCACCCGCTTCGCCTTCGGGGCCGCCCTGGCCGCGGCCCTCATCGTATCCGCCCTCTCCGCGGAGGAGAAGGGCCTCACGCTCGACCAGGCGCTGGCGCTCGCCCTCTCGCACAATCCCGACGTCCTGTCGGCCCGGGCCGAGGTCGACGCGGCGCGCGGCCGGACGCTCCAGCTCCGATCGCGGCCCGAACCCGCGATCGTCGCCGGGCTCGAGGGCATTCCCCTCCCCGGCCTGAAGAAGGAGGGCGACGAGCTCGAAGTCGGCCTCGGCCTCGAGCAGGTCTTCGAATACCCGGGCAAGCGCTCCCTCCGGAACGAGATCGGCCGGATCGGAGAGGCCTTGGCCGCGGCCAGGCTGGCCCGGATCGAGCTCGGCGTCGCGGCCGGGGTGAAAAGGGCGTACTGGCGGGCCGCCTACGCGAGGAGCGAGGCCGCCGCGCTCGAAAGGTCCTCGGCCCGCCTAGACTCCTTCCTCTCCGACCTCGAGGCGAAATACCGCGCCGGGTCCGGCGCCTACGCCGACGTCCTCCGGGCCCGGGCTGAAAAAGCCCGCCTGAGGAACCAGGTCATCGAGGCGGGCCAGCAACGGCGGGCGGCGGGCGCCGAGCTCAACCTGCTCCTGGGAAGAGAGTCCGGCGACCCGCTCGAGCTCCTGACCAGCCTCCCGTTCTCGCCGCTCGCGGCTGACGTCATCGCCCTCTGCGAGGGGGCCCGCGCGTCGCGGCCGTCGGCGAGGATCGCCGCCCTCCGGGTGGACCTGGCCGGGGCCGCCGTCGAGCTGGCCCGGCTCAACAAGAGGCCCGATCTTCTGGCGGGCTTCCTCCTGCCGAGCGTCAGGCCGAACGCCTGGGGCGTCACGCTCGGCCTGACCCTGCCGTTCCTGCGGAGCGGCCGGCTCAAGGGCGAGGCCCTCGAGGCCGAAGCCGAGGTCGAGCTCGCCCGCATCGCCGTCGAGGCCCTCGACCGGCGGGCCCGCGGGGCCATCGAGACGGCCTACGCCGCCGCCAAGGCCGCGGAGGAGCAGGTCCTCGTCTTCGAGCGGGACCTGCTCGCCGAGCTCGAGGACGAGCTCGGCATCCAACTCGAATACTACCGCTATGGCAAGACCGAGGCCTACAGCCTCATCGACCTCCACCGCACCCTCATCCTGGCCGAGGTCGAGCACCTGCGCGCCCTCTTCCTCTATAACGTCGCCCTGGCCGACCTCGAGGTCGCCGGCGAGGATTCGGATTGACGGAGATGACCATGACCAAGACGACACCCTGGATCGCCGGAGCGGCCCTGGCGGCCCTCCTTCTCGCCGCCGCCTGCGGCGGAACGGCACCGCCGTCCGGAACGGCCGCCGCGGCCGAAGACCATGATCACGAGCGCGAGGCCGCCGCCAAGGCCTCCTCCGTGACGCTCTCACCCGCAGCCGTGGCCGCCGGGGACATCCGGACGGAGCCGGCCGCGACGCGGCCGCTTGCCCGCCGGATCACGGCCCCCGGCGAGCTGGAGCTGAATTCCCGGCGCCTGGCCCATCTCACCGCCCGGACCGCCGGACGTGTCGAGCGGGTGCTCGCGGTCGCGGGGGACCGTGTCCGCGAGGGCCAGGTCCTGGCCGAAGTCTACAGCCAGGACTTCTTGGCCCTCCAGGCCGAGTTCCTCCAGGCGGCCGAACGGGCCAGGCGGCTCGCGGGGAACTCCGCCGAGGAGGGGCCGGCCCGGGCCTTCCTGGAGAGCGCCAAGGAACGGCTTTTCGTCGTCGGCGCGACCCCGTCGGACCTCGAGGGACTCGAGGCCTCCCGCGCGCCGCGGCCGGTGCTGGCCGTCCGCGCCCCGCTCTCGGGAACGGTGCTCGAGGCGGGCGCAGTCGCCGGCGACCATGTCGATCTCGGCGCCAGCCTGTTCCGGCTGGCCGACCTCACGGTGCTTTGGGCCGCGCTGCACATCCAGGAGACGGACCTGGCCGTCGTCAGGCCGGGAGCCGAGGTCGCCCTCGAGACCCGCGCCTATCCCGGCGAGAAGTTCCGCGGCCGGCTCGCGCTCGTCGGCGACCTCGTCGACCCGGAGACGAGGACGATCGGGGGCCGGGTCGAGGTGCCCAATCCCGGAGGGCGCCTGAGAGCGGGGATGTACGTCGAGGCGGACCTCGCCGCCGCAGGAGAGCGCCGGGCCCTGGCCGTGCCCGGTTCGGCGCTCCTCGACGACGAGGGCCGGACCGTCGTCTTCGTCCGGACCGGTGAGCGGACGTTCACCCGGCGGGCGGTCGTCATCGGCGTGCGGGCCGGCGGGTTCGTCGAGATCGTCGAGGGCCTCGCCGAGGGCGAACAGGTCGTCGTCTCGGGCGGCATCCTGCTCGAATCGGAGCTGCGCAAGGGCAGCCTGGTGGACGAACATGGGCATCGTTGAGCGGCTCATCGAAGCGGCCCTGAGGCGCCGGGCCCTCGTCCTCGTCGGCGTCGTCACGCTCGTCGTCCTGGGCGTCTGGTCGGTCCTGCGCATCCCCATCGACGCCTTCCCCGACGTCACCAACATCCAGGTCGAGGTCGTGTCGACCGCGCCGGGACTGTCGCCCCTCGAGGTCGAGCGGTTCGTCACCTATCCCATCGAGACGGCCATGCGCGGCCTCGCCCGGCTCGGCCAGGTCCGCTCGGTCTCGAAATCCGCGCTTTCGGTCGTCACCGTCGTCTTCGAGGACGGCGTCGACATCTACTTCGCCCGGCAGATCGTCCTGGAGCGCCTGATCGAGGCCCGAGATCGGGTCCCCGAGGGCGTCGAGATCGCCATGGGCCCCGTTTCCACGGCCATGGGCGAGATCTACCAGTACACCCTCGACGGCGAACCCGGGGCCGTGGGTGCGCCCGCTGACGCGACCGAGTTCCTGACCGAGCTCCGGACGATCCAGGACTGGGTGCTGGCACCGCTGCTCAAGGCCGTGCCGGGCGTCAGCGAGATCAACTCGTTCGGGGGCTACATCAGGCAGTACCAGGTCATCGTCGACCCCGACCGGCTCCTGGCCTACGACCTCACGCTCGACGAGATCGGCGAGGCCCTCCGCCGCAACAACCTCAACGTCGGCGGCAACGTCCTCGAGCGCGACGAGCGCCAGTACCTCGTCCGGGGCATCGGGCTCCTGCAGTCGGTCGAGGACATCGGCGCCGTGGTCCTCAAGGCGCGGCAGGGGACGCCCGTGCTCCTCCGCGACGTGGCCGCGATCCGGACCGGCCAGGCCGTCCGGCAGGGCGGCGCCATCAAGGATGGGAAGGGGGAGGTCGTCGGCGGGGTGGTCATGATGCTCCGCGGCGCCAACGGCCGCGATGTCGTCCGCGCCGTCGAGCGCCGGGTCGGCGAGATCAACGCCTCGGGCGTCCTGCCCCACGGCCTGCGGATCGAGCCGTTCTACAAGCGCTCGGACATCATCGACCGGGCCGTGCACACCGTGACCGAGGCCCTGCTCATCGGGTGCGGTCCTCGTCGTCTTCGTCCTCTATCTGTTCCTGCGCAGCTTCCGCGGCGCGTTCATCGTCCTGCTGGCCCTGCCGCTCGCGACGCTGTTCACGTTCGTCATGATGCGGCTGGTCGGCCTCTCGGCCAACCTCATGTCGCTCGGCGGGCTGGCCATCTCCATCGGGATGATCATCGACGCGACCATCATCCAGGTCGAGAACGTCCAGCGCCGGCTCTCGGAACGGGGCGCGGGGGAGGGCAAGTTCCGCGACCGTCCTCGGGCCGTCCTCGAGGTCCGCAAGCCGTCGATCTTCGGCGAGCTCATCATCGCCCTGACCTTCATCCCCATCATCGCCCTGCAGGGGATCGAGGGCAAGATGTTCCTGCCGCTGGCCTTCACCCACGTCATCGCCCTGCTGGCCTCGCTGCTGCTTTCGCTCGTCGGCCATCCCGGCCTTCTGCCACTTCGTCCTGAGGTCCGGGCCGGCCAAGAAGAGCTTCCTCGTCGAGGGGGCCCGGCGGGTCTACCTGCCGGTCCTGCGGTGGGGGCTCCGGCGCAGGGCGCTTCCGGTCGTCGCGGCCGCCATCCTCCTGACGGCCGGGGCGGTCGCTCTCGTCCCCCGGCTGGGCACCGAGTTCATGCCCGTCATGGACGAGGGGGCCTTCGATATCGACATCCAGTTCATGCCGGGCATCTCGCTGGCCGAGTCCCTGGAGATGAGCCGCAAGGTCGAGGCCCGGCTGATGGAGTTCCCGGAGACTCGTCACCATCGTCGGCAAGACCGGCCAGACGGGCGTCGCTCTGGAGGCCCGGGGCGTCGAGAAGACGGGCTTCGTCGGCGTCCTCAGGCCGCGGCGCGAGTGGACGTCGGCGCGGACGCGCGAGGAGCTGACCGAGCGGATGCGCGAGGCGATGGAGGACTTCCCGGGCATGGCCTTCTCCTTCAGCCAGCCCATCGCCTGCCGGATCGACGAGCTCGTCGCCGGCACGCGGGCCCAGCTCATCGTCAAGCTCTTCGGCGAGGACCTGGAGCTCCTCAAGACCAAGGCCGGGGAGATCGCCGCGAGCCCTCGGCCGGGTCCGAGGGGCGACGGACCTCAACGTCGAGAGCGTCAGCCGGCCAGCCCTATATCACGATCCGGCCCGACCGGGCGGCGATCGCCCGGCTCGGCCTCAACGTCGAGGACGTCCAGTCCGTCGTCGAGACGGCCGTCGGCGGCAAGACGGCCACCCTGATCTACGAGGGGGACCGGTACTTCGACCTCCAGCGTCCGCTACCCGGAAGAGCGGCGGGATTCCGCCGAGGCCATCGGGGCGATCCTCGTCCGGACGCCGGGCGGGGCGCGGGTCCCCTTGAGC
Organism: Candidatus Aminicenantota bacterium; assembly: GCA_963719985.1. Taxonomy (GTDB): domain Bacteria; phylum Acidobacteriota; class Aminicenantia; order Aminicenantales; family Saccharicenantaceae; genus RBG-16-66-30. The sequence continues at coordinate 149,639 of CAVRDU010000003.1, forward strand.
CGGGTCGCCGAGATCGCCCTGGTCGAAGGGCCCAGTCAGATCAGCCGCGAGGCCGGCCTGCGGCGGATCGGCGTCGAGTGCAACATCGCCGGCCGGGACCTGGGCGGATTCGTCGCCGAGGCCCGGCGGGCGATCGGCCGGGACGTCGACCTGCCGCCCGGCTACTTCCTCGAGTTGCGGCGGCCAGTTCGAGAACCAGCAGCGGGCCATGGGCCGGCTGGCGGTCATCCTCCCGGCCACGATCGGGCTGATCCTGTTCCTGCTCTATCTGACTTTCGGGTCGCTGCGGCCTGTCGTTCCTGGTCATCCTGAACCTGCCGTTCTCGCTCGTCGGGGGAGTGGCGGCCCTGGGGTTGGCCGGGCTCTACCTCTCGGTCCCGGCTTCGGTCGGGTTCATCGCCCTGTTCGGCATCGCCGTCCTCAACGGCATCGTCCTCCTGTCCTACATCGCCCAGCTCCAGGAGGAGGGGAGGCCGCTCCACGAGGCCGTGGTCGAGGGCTGCCTCAACCGGCTGCGGCCGGTGCTCATGACGGCGACCATCACCGTGCTCAGCCTCGTGCCGCTGCTCTTCGCCCAGGGGCCCGGCTCGGAGATCCAACGGCCGCTGGCCGTGGTCGTCGTCGGCGGCCTGATCTCCTCGACGCTCCTGACGCTGCTCGTGCTCCCGGTGCTCTACAGCTGGCTCGGCCACGGAAGGAAAGCCGGTAGCTCCTCCTCACAATGACGGACAAACCGCGCGGGAGAGGTTCGAGGCCGCCGATAAAGAGGGCGCGGGCTATCATCGGAGTGAGCATGAAGCGGTGATCTAGCCGGCATCGGGACGGAGACCTACGAGCGGGCTCCGGACCGTGACGGCGTTAAGGATCACCGCAGCGAACGGAGATGAGGCCCGAGACCTCGCGGCGGCCCGGCAGAAATTCGCGGTTTTGACTTCCCGAGAGACGCTGTGTTATAAGTCGGCACCATGAAGAGCGCGCTGTTCGCCACCAAGAGCCTCGAGATGCTGTCGCAGGAGGCCGCGTCCGAAGAATCCGGCCTCAAGCGGGTCCTCGGACCCTGGCACCTCATCTTCCTCGGCGTCGGGGCCATCGTCGGGGCGGGCATCTTCGTCATCACCGGCCACGCCGCGGCCCAGTACGCGGGCCCGGCCGTGACGCTCTCGTTCATGCTGGCCGGCCTGACCTGCGCCTTCGCCGGGCTCTGCTACGCCGAGTTCGCCTCGCTCATCCCCATCGCCGGCAGCGCCTACACCTACGCCTACGCGACCCTGGGCGAGTTCTTCGCCTGGATCATCGGCTGGGACCTCATCCTGGAATACTCCCTCGGGGCGACCACGGTGGCCATCGGCTGGTCGGGCTACGTCGTCAACTTCCTCAAGGGGATCGGCGTCGATTTCCCCGCCGCCCTGGCCCAGGCGCCCTTCTCCTTCGATCCCCAGTCGGGCGCCTGGTCGCGGACCGGCGCCGTCGTCAACCTGCCGGCCGCCCTGGTCATCGCCCTGATCACCTACGTCCTCGTCCGCGGCATCAAGGAGTCGGCGACGGTCAACTCCGTCATCGTCTTCCTCAAGATCGGCATCATCCTCATCTTCATCGGGGCCGGCCTGTTCTTCCTCAAGCCGGAGCTCTGGAAGCCGTTCATTCCGCCGAACACGGGCCAGCCCGGCTTCTTCGGCGTGAGCGGCATCATCCGCGGCGCCGGCATCATGTTCTTCGCCTACCTCGGCTTCGACGCCGTCTCGACGGCCGCCCAGGAGGCCCGCAACCCCAAGCGGGACATGCCCATCGGCATCCTCGGCTCCCTCTTCGCCTGCACGGCCCTCTACATCGTCTTCTCTTTCGTCCTCACAGGCGTCGTGCCCTACACCGAGCTCAACGTCCCGGCGCCCGTCGCCGTGGCCATCGACGCCATGCGGCTGTTCTGGCTCTCGCCGCTCGTCAAGATCGCGGCCATCGTCGGCCTGATGTCGGTGATGATGGTCCAGCTCATCGGCCAGCCGCGGATCTTCTTCACCATGGCCAAGGACGGCCTGCTGCCCCCGGCCGCCGCCAAGGTCCACCGCAAGTACGGCACGCCCCACGTGACGACCATCGGCACCGGGATCATCGTCGGCGTCGCCGCCTCGCTCCTGCCCATGGGCATCGTCGGCGAGCTCGTCAGCATCGGGACCCTGTTCGCCTTCGCCATCGTCTGCGGCGGCGTCCTCGTCCTCCGCTACACCCGCCCCGACATCCCCCGGCCCTTCCGGACCCCCCTCGTCCCGCTCGTCCCGCTCCTGGGCATCGCCTGCTGCCTCTATCTCATGTTCAACCTGCCCAAGGACACCTGGATCCGGCTCCTGGCCTGGATGGCGCTCGGGCTCGTCATCTACTTCACCTACGGCATCCGCAAGAGCAAGCTGAGGAAGAGGACGCCATGAACGACCGGCCCGCCGTTCTCGCCGCCGCCTCCGTCCCCGGGCCCGCCCCCGAGCCGACCGGATTCAAGCGGGAGATGTCGCTCTTCGACGCCATGATGATCGTCATGGGGGCCATGATCGGCTCGGGCATCTTCATCGTCAGCGCCGACATCGCCCGGACGGTCGGCTCGCCCGGCATCCTGCTCCTCGTCTGGCTCGTCACCGGCATCGTCACCGTGATCGGGGCCCTGAGCTACGGCGAGCTGGCCGGCATGATGCCCCACGCCGGCGGCCTCTACGTCTACCTCCGGGAGGCCTACAATCCGCTCGTGGGCTTCCTCTACGGCTGGACGACCTTCCTCGTCATCCAGACGGGGACCATCGCGGCGATCTGCGTCGCCTTCGCCAAGTTCACCGGACTCCTCATCCCCTGGTTCAGCGAGAAGCACGTCCTGCTGACCGTCCTGGGCTTGAAGATCACGGCCGCCCAGCTCCTGGCCATCGCCTGCATCATCGTCCTGACCTTCCTCAACATGCGCGGCCTGCGCACGGGGAAGATGATCCAGGGCGTCTTCACGGTGACCAAGACGGTCGCGCTCGCCGGCCTCATCCTGCTCGGCTTCATCGTCGGCGCTAACGCCGTGGCCATCAAGGCCAACCTGGGCAACTTTTGGAAAGCGAGCTGGACGCACATGGCCGGCGGACAGATCGTCTCGGTCGAGCCCCTCTCCGGGCTGATGATCCTGGCCGCGATGGGGGCGGCCATGGTCGGCTCCCTCTTCGCTTCGGACTCTTGGTACCAGGTCACTTACATCGCGGGCGAGGTCAAGAACCCCCGGCGGAACATCCCCCTGAGCCTCGTCCTCGGCGCCGGGATCGTCATCCTCCTCTATTTCCTGGCCAATCTCGCCTATGTCGTCACCCTTCCCGTCCAGGGAGTTCCCGAAGCGGCCGACGTCCTCGGGCGCGGCATCCAGTTCGCCCAGTTCGACCGGGTCGGCACGGCGGCCGCCGAAATGATCTTCGGGGCCCCCGCGGCGATCATCATGGCCGTGATGATCATGATCTCGACCTTCGGCTGCAGCAACGGGCAGATCCTGGCCGGGGCGCGCGTCTACTACGCCATGGCCCAGGACGGGCTGTTCTTCAAGGCCACGGGCAAGCTCAACCGGAAGTCGGTCCCCGGGACGGCCCTCGTCGTCCAGGCCGTTTGGGCCTCGCTGCTGTGCCTGTCGGGGACCTATAGCGACCTGCTGGACTACGTCATCTTCGCCGTCCTCATCTTCTTCGTCCTCGTCGTCTCGGGGATCTTCATCCTGAGAAGGAAACGGCCGGATTGGGAGCGCCCCTACAAGGCCTGGGGCTATCCCGTCGTGCCGGGCCTCTACATCCTGGTCGCCGCGGCCATCGCCATCGTCCTGCTGATCTTCAAGACGAGGTACACTTTCCCCGGGCTGCTCATCGTGCTCGTGGGGATCCCCGTCTACTTCGTCCGCAAGGCGCTGGCGAAACGGGCGGCCTGACCGAAGCCGGCGCTCTCCTTACTTCGGCTTGTTCTTGTCGGCCGCCAGGACACCGGCCGCCATGAATTCCTTGGGCGAGAACTCCTGGATCCAGACCCGGATCACCTCGTAGGGGGCGCCGATCGACACATGGACGGCTTCGGTGACCGCCGTGAGGAGGGCCTTCTTCTGATCGTCCGTCCGCCCTTCGAGGAGGTGGATGGCTACGAGAGGCATGGGTGGCTCCTTTAGGAAAGATGGGGTCAGGTCTACTTTATACGCAAAAACGCGTAAAAAGTAGACCTGACCCCATCTTCCGTAATTGACTTTGGGGCGGGCTTCTGGTATTCACATAGGCGGACGGGAGCATATGGGACAGCCGCTCATGGTGATCAAGACACGGGAAGAGGACAAGATCGTCGTTTTCGACGTCGAAGGCGAGATCCGCCGCTCCGACGTCCCCCAGACGACCCTGCACAGCCTGGTCGAGTCCCAGCTCGACCGGGGCCGGCGCAAAGTCCTGATCAACCTCGAGGGCGTGAGCTTCATCGACAGCTTCGGCGTCGGGCAGATCCTGGCGAGCTACACCTCGACGCAGAACCTGGGCGGCAAGTTCAAGCTCTGCGGCATATCCAAGAAGCTCCTCCTCATCTTCCAGATCACCATGCTGCACAAGGTCCTCGAGATCCACGAGGACTGCGCACGCGCCCTGGACAGCTTCGGTTGAGCTTCGCCCCGGGCGGTCGTGACAGGGGGGCCGCGTGGCCGATGGCCGGCTCGAAAGATTCCTGAACCGCTTCGCGGACGTCCGCGGCCGCGAGGCCCGGGTGGCCCTGAGCTTCTCCGGCTATTTCTTCCTCATCACCTTCACCTTCTACCTCCTCAAGCCGGTCAAGGAGAGCACGCTCATCTCCTTCCTGAGCCCCGCCTGGTGGCCGTACGCCGACCTGGTCACGGCCCTGCTCATCGGCTTCGTCGTCGCCCTGAACGCCCGGCTCCTCGTCCGCATGCCGCGCCGGACCTACCTCACGGCCTCTCTCCTCTTCTTCATCGCCAGCATGCTGGTCTTCTGGTACGTCTTCGACGTCCACCAGGTCTGGCGGGTCCAGACCCCCGTCGTCGACCCCTCGGGGACGTTCTTCTTCCTCTCGGTCCAGGTCCTCATCCGCAACGCCTGGCAATTCATCGTCATCGCCTTCGCTTTCTGGGCCGACGTGTTCATCGCCATGTCGGTCACCCAGTTCTGGATCGCCGTCAACGACGTCTTCGATCCCCACCAGGCCAAGAGGCTCGTCGGCCTGTTCGTGACGGGGGGCCTCTTCGGCGGCATCTTCGGGTCGGCCGGGGCCGCGCTCGTCACGTTCGCCCGGGTCCTCCACCCCGAGGACCTGCTGCTCGCCGCCCCCGCCTTCCTCGCCCTGGCCCTGGTGACGGTCAACGTCGTCTACGCCGGGCAGAGACGCATCGACGCCACGGTCGGGGAGGGCCACGTCGCCGGCACCTCCCGCGTCGGCATCTTCGAAAGCCTCCGCGCCGTCCGGGGAAGCCGTTATCTCCTTCTGCTCGCGGGGATGCTGGCCTCGGCCATGGTCGTCGGTGCCCTCATCAACTACCAGTTCAAGACGGTCGTCAGGAGCGCCTTCGAGACCAACGCGGAGCAGACCTCCTTCATCGCCGGCCTCTTCCTGGTCATCCTGATCGTCTCCACCATCGTCCACCTGGCCGCGACCGGCCATGTCCTCAAGACCTACGGCATCCGCTGGGCCATCGTCATCGCCCCGGTCGCCCTGTTCCTGGGGTCCCTGTCCGTCTTCGCCATCCCCGCCGGGGCCCTGCTCGCGTGGGCCATGTTCGCCCGGGGCGGCGACAAGCTCTTCGACAACACCCTCAGCCAGTCCGTCCGCGAGCTCCTCTACGTCCCCGTCCCGGCGGACGTCAAGTACAAGGGCAAGATCTTCATCGACATGTTCGTCAACAAGTTCGCCACGGGCCTCGGCGCCGCGCTGTTCTGGACCCTGTACAGGGTCCGGCAGCTCGCGTACCGGTCCGACGGGACCCTCTCCGGCGCCCTGGTCATCGTCCGGGAGACGGGCGTCCTGGCGCTCGTCTTCCTCGTCCTTTGGCTCGTCATGACCCGGCTCGTCTACCGCGAATACCCCGGCGTCCTGAAGAAGGACATCCGCAAGCTCCACAAGGAGGGCGCGGAGGCCATCGCCGAGCACGTCGATGTCGGCCTGACCCTGGAGATCTTCACCACAATCCAGAGCGCCGAGCGCAGCTCGACACTCTACCTCATGAACCTCTTCAACCTCGTCCGCCGCCGCAACCTCACTCCCGAGCTGAAGGCCCTCCTCGGCATCAAGCGCGACGAGATGAAGGCCCGGGCCATGGACGCCCTTTTCGACGTCGGCGGCGGAGGCTTCTTCCCCGGGCTCGAAGAGGCCATCGCCGATCCCGAGATCCAGAAGGAGATCGACCTCGTCTTCCTCCTGCCGGCCTACCAGGAGATCATGGGGAAGCGGCTCGGCGAGATCGTCGGCTCCGAGTCCGAGGTGGACCGCATCGAAGCGGCCAGCAGCCTCAGCCGCATGGCGCCGAACGAGGCCACCCTGCGGGCCCTCGGCCGCCTCCTCCAGGACCCCTCTCCCGAGGTCGTGCTCTACGCCCTCGAGAGCGCCGCCGTCCACCGCTCTCCCGAGCACGTCCCCCTCATCCTCGGCCTGCTGGCCAATCCGATGGTCTGCGCGGAGGCCCAGAGGACCCTGGCGAGATACGGCCCCGGCGTCGAGGAAAGCGTCGCCCCGGCCCTCCGGGCGGAAGAAGGGCCCGCGGAGGTCCGCCGGTCCGTTCCCGAAGTCCTGGCCCTGGTCGGCACCCAGCGCGCGGCCGACATCCTCCTGGCCGAGCTCTCCCGGCGTCGCGACGACATGGAGCAGGCCCTCGTCGAGGCCCTCTACAAGGTCAAGGCCGACCGGCCCGCCGTCCGCTTCCGTGAGAAGGCCGTCCGGCCCGAGGTCCTCTTCCTCGTCCGGAAGGCCTGCGACGTCGTCCTCGACCCTCCCGGACCTGAAGACGAGACCAAGGCCGCTCTGAACATCCGGATCAAACGCGTCTTCGACCTGATGACCCTGCTCTACCCCCGCGAGGACGTCATCAACGCCTACCAGAACATCCACCTGGGATCGGCCCGATCGGCCGATTACTCCCTTGAAAGCCTCGAGGTCCTCCTCGACCGGGAGCTCAAAGGCCTCCTCCTGCCGCTCGTCGAGGACTTCTCCCTCGAGGAAAAGGCCCGGCGCCTGAGGAAGGCGATGAGGTTGAAATGACCCCCCCCGTCATCTAGAATGGAGATGGAGGCGAGATCCATGGCCCAACTGTTCATCTATCCGAAATCGGGGGAGCCTTCGGCCTATCCGCTGGGCCCGGGACGGGTGACGATCGGCCGCGCCTCGAGCAACGACATCGTCCTGTCCGACCAGTACAGCTCCGGCCTCCACGCCGTGATCGCCCCCACCGAAAAGGGCTACGTCCTCATCGACCAGGGCAGCAAGAACGGGACTTTCGTCAACGGCCGCCGCGTCAACGGCGAGATCGACCTGGCCAGGGGCGACGAGATCCTCGTCGGCTCGACCCGCTTCTACTTCGACCGGGACGTCCAGCCGTCGGTCGAGACCGTCGAGGGGACGACCTTCACCCACAGCTCCAACACCATCATCCAGGTCAAGGACATCCTCAAGAAGCCGTCGGCCACGGCCGTGCCCATGAAGACGCCGGGCGGCGGGCTCGACCTGAACCGCTTCCAGCAGGACCAGAAGATGGGCGCCGTCATCGGCGAGGTCAGCCAGGCCCTCATCTACCACATGCCGCTCGACCGGCTTCTCGAGCACATCATGGACGTCCTCATCCAGCACCTGCCCATGGACCGGGGCGTGCTGATGCTCAAGAACGAGCTCACCCAGGTCCTCGAGCCCAAGGTCGTCCGGGTGCAGAACGGGGCCCTGCGCACCCAGAGCATCTTCGTCAGCCAGACCATCGTCAACACGGCGCTGGAGCGGAACTCGGCCATCCTCATCTCGGACATCCAGGCCGACGAGGGGCTGCGGGAGCAGCTGAGCGTCGTCCAGGCCAAGATCCACTCGGCCATGTGCGTGCCGCTCTGGAACAACCAGGACATCATCGGCCTGATCTACTGCGACCGGGCCTCGCTGCTCGAGCAGTTCGTCGAGGACGATCTGCGTCTCCTGACGCTCCTGGCCAACCTGGCCGCGGTCAAGATCGAGAACGCCCGCCTCTACGAGGAGTCGATCAAGGTCATGCAGTTCGAGCGGGAGATGTCGCTGGCCGTCCAGATCCAGAAGAACTTCCTGCCCCGCGAGGATCCCGGCTTCGCGCCCTACGACATCAGCGGCGGGGCCCGGGCCTGCCGCCACGTCGGGGGGGACTACTACGACTACCTGCCCATCGACCCGGACCGTCTGGCCCTCGTCATCGCCGACGTCTCGGGCGTGGGCGTCAGCGCCTCCCTGCTCATGGCCTCTCTCCGGGGGGCCCTGCACGAGAGGTTCCTGGAGGCCTTCGACCTGAGCGACATGACGGCGAAGCTCAATGACTTCGTCTACGCGAGCTCGGACAGCCACTGCTTCATCTCCTTCTTCCTGGCCGTCCTCGACCGCCGCTCCCACGAGCTCGCCTACGTCAACGCCGGCCACAACCCGCCCCTGCTCGTCGACGCCGAAGGAGGTGTCCGGGCCCTGGGGCCGACGGGGCTCTGCCTGGGGATGTTCCCGGCCCAGACCTACGAGGAGCAGAAGGCCGTCATCGCCGCCGGGGACGTCCTCGGACTGTACACGGACGGCATCATCGAGAGCCGGAAGTCCGGGGAAAGCGAGGAGTACGGCGACGAGCGGCTGGCGAACCGCCTCCGGGAGCTCCGGGAGCGCCCCGCCCGCGAGATCATGAACAGCGTCTTCGAGGACGTTCTCGCGTTCAGCGCCTGCGTCGAGGCCGGGGACGACATGACCCTTGTCGTCGTCAAGCGGGACGGGTGAGGGACCGGAGCGGGGGAGGCGAGATGGTCCGAACGGATATCCGGAAGATCGCCGTCCCCGCCGTCCTCAAGGAGGTCGACCGGGTCCGGGGGTTCCTCAAGGACTACGTCGCGGGGCTCGGGCTCGACGAGGAGGAGCGGCTCAAGATCGAGCTGGCGCTCCACGAGATCCTCGTCAACGTCGCCATGTACGCCTATCCCGACGGGACCCGCGGCGAGATGGCCGTCCGCGTCTGGCGGGAGAACGGGTCTGTCGTCATCGAGGTCCGGGACAGGGGCATCCCCTTCAATCCGGTCAAGAGGAAGAACCCCGACCTGCTGCTCAAGCTGAGGCGCGGCCGGCCCGGAGGGCTCGGGGTGTATCTCTATCGCACCCTGATGGACGGCCTCTCCTACCGGCGGGCCCGGGGCGAGAACGTTCTGACGGTCCGCAAAACCATCTGATCAGTACAGGACCTTGGCCTCCCCGTTGGCCCGGATGAGCCTGTCGATCTCCTCCAGGATGAGGTCGCGGCGGACGAGGACGGCCTCGATCTCCGTGTTCGTCAGATATTCGCCGACCAGGGCCTTGATGCCCGCGAAATCGAGGGCCTTGACCTTCTCGACGACGGCCCGGGGGAGCTCGCTCATGAGCTTGGGCCCTTCGGGGCTCTTGGCCGAGTTGATGAGGCCCTTCGTGAACTTGCCCGACGTCCGGAACGACCGGGAGTGGTCGATGAGGACCATCCGCCAGTCGGGCGTGATCAGGATCTGGTTCATGTGGCGGTCCTCGTTGGCGATGAGGTTGTCGAAGAGCCGCTGGAGATAGGTGGCCCGGTTCCAGCCGAAGTTCTTGGCCAACGGCATCTTGATCTTCTTTTCCTGCCGCTCCTTGAGCGAGATGCAGTCGTCGACCCAGTATTGGCAGGAGCCCCGCTCGTCGCGAAAACGGCGCTCGACGGTCGGCGGCACCATGCCCAGGCCGAGCTGCTTGTCGAGGAGGTAGGCGGCGATCTCGTAGGCCCAGCCCTCCCAGTAGCCGCCCATGCGGCCCTGGGCGTTCTTCCAGAGCCCCCGGTGGGTGACCTCGCCTTTCTTCAGCGTCAGGACCCAGGGCGAGGTGACGGCCTGGGCGCCGCTCATCTGCCGGCTTGAGACGACCTCGGCGGTCCGGAGGAACTCCTCCCACTCGCCGCGGCGCTGGAGCTCGTCGGGAGTGAACTGGAGCTCGGCGGGCCCGGCGGCCGGGGCGGGCGCGATCCCCTTGTCGGCCTCAGGCTGGGTGTCGACGCAGGCCAGGAGTATCCCGGCGGCCAAAGGGAGCGCCAGGGTCAGGGCGATCCAAACGCGACGCTTGTCCATAGGTGCCTCCGTCGAAATCGTACTTCATTCGTTCTCGGGACTGGGCGCGGTCCTCGGGCGGGCTCAGTAGATGACCGAGCCCTCGCCCCATTTCTCGACCATGGCGCCGATCTCCTTCAGCAGGAGCTCCCGCCGGGCCAGGATGGCCTCGATCTCCCCGCGCGTGAGCGTGTCGCCGACGGCCGCCTTGACGCTCTCGAAGGTCAGGCCCTCGATCCTCTCGACGAACCAGCGCGGCAGGCGGCGGAAGAGGAACGGCGTCCCCTGCGAGGAGAGCTTGATGCCGTTGACCCCGAACATCAGCTGCTTGGCGAACTGCGCGGTCGAGCGGAAGGCCCGGGAGTGGTCGAACAGGATCATTCGCCAGTCCTCGGTGTAGAGGACGTTCTGCTGGGTCCGGTCCTCGTTGGCGATGAGGCAGTCCCAGGCCCGGGCCAGGTACTTCATCTTCTCGGTGTGATCGATGGCCTCGGCGGGGAACGGGATCCCGTCCTCCACGACCTTGAGCAGGCTGTATTTGTTCTCGGCCCAGAGGACGAGCGCGCCGCGTTTCCCCTGGAACTCCCGTTCGACGGCCGGCGGGACCATGTTGAGGCCGATGAGCTTGTCGAGCCTGTAGGCGGCGATCTCGTACTGCCAGCCCTCGAGGAAGCCGTGCATCTCGCCGGAGGGGTTCTTCCAGGCGGCCTTGTCCTCGACGGCGCCCTTCTTGAGATAGAGCTTCCAGGGCTTGGTCACGCCTTCGCCGATGGGCTCGGACCGGACGATCTCGGCCGTGAGCAGGAACTCCTCCTTGGCCTCGCGCTGGGCGATCTCCTCGGGCCGGAACTGGGCCGAAGCCGGGCGCGGCGCGAGGGCCAGGACGAAGGCCAGGATACCGAAGGCGGCGAAGCGTTTCATGGATCCCCTCCCGTCGATCGGGCGCTCTCTTACGATCATACCCACTCCGGGGCCGGATTTCAAGACGCCGGGACCGCCGCGTCCAGGGCGGCCTTGCGCCTCTTGTAGGCCCGGATGATCCGGAAACAGATCACCAGGAGGACGGCGACGACGGCGACATTGAGCAGGGCGTAGCGCTCGATCGGCAGCCCGAGGAAGCGGGTCCCGACGAGCACGGCCAGGGCCGAGAGGGTGTCGCCGCCCCGGACGAAGAAGGTGTCGATGGCCGCCTTGGCCTTGTACTTCTCCTCCCGCTTGGTGACCAGGAACAGGGCGGCTTTGGTCGTGTTCTGGAGCGAGTAGTCCGTGCCGTTCTCGAGGGCCTTGACCCCCTGGACCAGGGCGAAGACGGCCCCGAAGGAGATCAGGGCGTAGCCCCCGAGGGCGATCAGCGGCAGGAAGAGCAGGGCACCTCCGACACCGACCCACTTGAAGATGCGCGAGACGAGGAAGAGCTGGATGACGAGGGCGATCAGGTTGGTCAGGAACTGGTAGTCCCGGAAGGCGTCGTGGATGGCCTTCCTCTCCGTCCTCGTCGCCAGGGCCGGAGAGGCCGCCGGAAGGCCCTGCTCCGCGCGGCCGTTCGCCGGGGCCGCCGCCGCCCCCTCCGGCGGCAGGGGAGCCGCTTTCGCGGGCTCGGTCGCGTTGTCCGCGATCGACTTCTTGACCGTGACGTCGGTCATGATGTACTCGCCGGTCGCGTTGACGAAATTGTAGAGCCCGATCATGAGTGCGATGAGCAGGAGGTATCGGCTCTTGAAGACGAGCCGGAAGCCTCCGCCGGACTTGAGCGGCTGCGCCTGGACGCGGGCCTTATCGGCGGCCCCGGCCAGCCCTCTCTCCCGCTCCTCGCAGGTCGCGCGCACGTCCCGGCGGTGGATGAACCGGGCCAGGACGATGCAGAGGAGGAGGATCATACCGGCGATGAGCATGAGCTTGAACTCCCAGCTCCCCCCCAGGATGTCCCGGAGCTTCTTCATGAAGGGAAGCGTGGCGACGAGGCCGCCGAGTGTCGCGCCCAGGGCGACCAGGGGGAAGGTCCGCTTGCCGACGTCGTCGGCGTAAAGGTCGTTGGCGAAGCCCCAGAATTGGGCGATGACGAAGTAGTTGAAGATCCCGATCCAGATGAAGAACAGGATGCCCATGGGCTTGACGGCCATGCCGCCGGCGTGGAGGGCGTAGAACAGGACGAGGTTGGAGATGAAGAACGACGTCGTCCAGGTGATCAGGACGTGGCGAGGGACACGGGAGGCCAGACGGCTGAAGGCCTTGATGACGAAGACGAACAGGACCGCCTGGGCCCCGCTCAGGTAGCTCTTGATCTGGGGCGCGTCCTTGTCGACGAGCAGGAGCGACTCGCGCAAGGGCTTGAGGATGTAATAGGCGAGGAGGAGGAGGAAGATGTTCAGGGCCAGGAGGAGGGCCTTGGGCGCCTCGCCCTGCCGGACGTCGGCCAAAAGCCTCAGGAACCTGTAGCCGAGGGGGTAACGGACCTGGCCCCCGTTCGGGGATGTCGCCTCGGAGGGTTCGGACATCGCACCACTCCTTCAGGGGACGCTAGAAAAGGACGTTCGCCTCGCCCGCCATCTTGATCTGCATCTGGATGGCCCGGACGACGAGGCGTCGCCGGGCGTTGAGCGCGGCGGTCTCGTTCGGGTCGAGGTAGCGGCCAAGATACTCGGCGGCGGTCTTGTCGTTCCAGCCGAGGAGCTTCTTGTAGAGGAGGCGTGAGCAACGGCGGATGGGGCAGTCGGGGAGAAGGCCTTTGACCGGCGCGAAGGCCTCCGAGAAGTCGACCCGGTAGATCCGGCCGGTGTCGCGGCTGATCAGGGTGTCCCTGTCGTTTTGGCAGTCGTCGTAGGCCAGGTTCTGGAAGACCAGGAGGTCGGCCAGGGCATTTTCGTGCGCCTCGGGGTCGGCGGGCGCGACGCTCTCGGCCTTGCGCTGCGCTTCCGAGACGGCGTCGGCGATGAAGAGCTGCGCGGCCCCGGGCATCCCTTCGACCGTCCTCTCGACGATCGGCGGGACCAGGCCCGTGTCGATGTACTTGTCGAGGGCGAAAGCGGCGAGCTCGTACCGGTAGCTGTCGGCGAGCGGGGCGGGCCGCCGCCGGTCGATGTACTTGAACAAGGCCTGGAGCTCGACCCCCTGCGATTCCATGGCCAGCTTCCAGGCTTCTGTCCGGCCGGCGGGGCCGGGGCCGCGGCCGGTGACCTCGGCCGTCCTGAGGTACATCTCGATCTCCCGGCGCGTCATGGGCTGGATGGGAGGCACCTTGATCCCGCTTTGCACGGCCACTTCCTCGGTCTCGCCCCAGACCTGAAACTCACCGCGGTCGTAGATCAGGGCCGAGGGGACGCCGCCGTAGCTGCCGGAGATGCCCGTGTCCATGATCCAGACCTTGTCCTGGAAGCGGGAGACAACGTCCCTGGTGACGACCTGGCTTCGACCCCCGCGGTAGTCGAAGTAATTGTGCCCGATGACCATGGCCTTGGCGTCCATGTTGGCCAGAATCCGGTCGACTTCGGCCTGGGCGGACTTCTTGTCCTCGGCCAGGCCGCGGAACCAGAGGGGGCTGTCGGGATCGTAGACGAGCTTCGGTTTGAAGGCCCGGGTGACCCGCTGGGGATTCCTCATCACGGCTTGGAAGTACTCGAGCTCCGTGCGCATGACCGTGTTGATCTCCCGGAGCGGCCATCGGGAGATGGCCTCGTTGATGCCGCCGTGGACGAAGACGACTCCGTCGATCTTGATGACCGTGTTCTTCCGGATGAGCCAGTCGCCGACGGCCTCGTTGAAGCCCAGGACGTAAGCCCGCAAGTCCTCGGGCTTCTTCCTGTCGATGATCTTCCTCCAGAAGGTGACCAGGCCGTCGTCGGTCTCGGTGTCGACCCCCTCGATCTCGGCCCACTTTCGCTCCGCCGGGGGGAGCGTCTTGATGTATTCCGCCTCCAGGGCCCGGCGGTGCTCTTCGGGCAGGAAGGAGGCGAACTGCTGCGGAGTGACGTAGTCGGGGTAGTCCAGGGCGATGCCGGTAATGTTCATCTCCTCGTGGTTGCCGAGGAGGGTGTGGACCATGCCGCCGGCGGCCTCGGCCTCCTTCTCGAGACGCATGAGAAGATCGAAGATCTTGCGGGCGTCCGGGCCCCGGTCCATGATGTCCCCGAGCTGGACGAGGTGGGCCTTTCCCCCGACCCAGTGAAGGCTTTGGTCGATCAGGGCGATATGCGGGTGGGCCAGGATGAAGACGAAACTGCGATAGTCGCCGTGGAGATCGGCGACGGCCACGACCCTGTCGATCCCCGTCCAGGTGTAGGGGATCTCCTCGGCGGCGTCGGTGCGGGGGAGAAGGAGGGCGGATACCAGGGGGAGCAGGAGGAAGACGAGCGCCGCGAACCGCGGGAGCCTGCGGAAACCTTTGCTGATTCTGGTCATCTGATACTTTTATAGACCTTTTCCGGGAGCGAATCAAGCCCTCGGGCGTCCGGTTGACGGGCGGCGGCCGGTGTTGATATCCTGAGCGTCCGGGGGGGGCGCGAACCGAGGGAGAAAGGACGGCCAACTATGAGCGCGAGATCCCGGAAGAGCGAGGGTTTCAACAAGGACGGGAGGACGAAGGGCGCGGCCGCGGAGATCGTCGCCCTGGCGGCACTCCTGGCCCTGGCGGCCTGCGGCGGCGGCGAGCGCGCGGGCGCTCCCGGGACCGCGGCCGCAGGCGCGACGGCGGGGCCGGCGGTCAGGCCGGGGATCGAGGTCCTCCTCGAGAAGCGCCTCGACCTACTCCGGGGCCGCCGGGTGGGCCTGATCACGAACCAGACGGGAGTCGACGGGATCCTCCGTACGACCATCGAGCGGTTCAAGTCCGAAGCGGCGATCCGGCTGGTCGCGCTCTACGGGCCCGAGCACGGCGTCCGGGGCAACGCCCAGGCCGGAGAGTACGTGCCGTTCTATCTCGACGACAAGTACGGCCTGCCCGTGTTCAGCCTCTACGGGCAGTCGATGAAGCCCGCGCCCGGCATGCTGACGAACATCGACGAGTACATGCGCTCGTTCGATACCGAGGCCACGGGCAAGGTGCCCGAGGCGGCCATGGTCGAGGGGATCGACGCGATGGTCTTCGACGTCCAGGACGTCGGGACGCGAGTCTACACGTACGTCGCGACGATGGCCTACGCCATGCAGGCCGCGGCCGAGGCGGGCGTCGATTTCGTCGTCCTCGACCGGCCGAACCCGGTCAACGGCGCCGTCCTGGAGGGGCCCGTCCTCGAGTATCCCGAGTTCAGCTCGTTCATCGGGCTCTACCCCGTTCCCGAGCGGCACGGAATGACCGTCGGCGAGCTGGCCCGGCTGTTCAACGACAAGTTCCTGGCCCGGAAGGTCCGGCTGACGGTCGTCCCCATGGAAGGGTGGACGCGGGGGATGTGGTTCGACGCGACCGGCCTGCCCTGGGTCATCCCGTCGCCCAACATGCCGACGCTCGACACGGCCACCGTCTACCCCGGGCTCGTGGCCATCGAGGGGACGAACCTCAGCGAGGGCCGGGGGACGACGAAGCCCTTCGAGCTCTTCGGGGCGCCCTGGGTCGACGCCTACGAACTGACCGCGAAGCTCAATGCCCTGGGCCTGCCGGGGGTCCGGTTCCGGGAGGCCTGGTTCACCCCCTACTTCTCGAAGTTCGCCGGCGAGCGCTGCGGGGGCTGCCAGGTCCACGTGACGGACCGGGACGCGTTCCGGCCCTTCGCGACGATGCTCCATATCGTCAAGACGGTCGGGGAGGCCCATCCGGCCGAATTCGCGTTCCACGCGGACTACTTCGACAAGGTCATGGGCACGGCCTCCGTGCGCCGGGCCCTCGAGGAGGGGAGCGATGTCGCAGCGATCCTGGCAGCCCTCGAGCCGGGCCTCCGGGCCTTCGCCGCCCTCCGCCGGCCCTATCTGCTCTACTGAGGGGGGATCAACTTTTTACGCGATTTTGCGTAAAAAGTAGATCTGACCCCCTCTTTTCTTTTCTTTTTGCTAAAATAGAAGTCTTCCCCTTCTCGGGGGATACGTCCGAAAAGGAGAGTGACGCGATGGCGACGAAGGCTCCCCGCTACGCCCTGGACAACCCCCTGTCCCTCATCCTCGATAAGTCGGCCTCCGATTTCACCCGGGCCGACATGCTCAAGGTCGTCGAGTCCAAGGGCATCGAGCGCGTCACCTTCCACTACACGGCGATCGACGGCAAGCTCAAGGAGCTGACCATCCCCGTCAACGACCGCGACCACCTCGAGGCCGTCCTGGCCGAGGGCGAGCGCGTCGACGGTTCGTCGCTCTTCAAGGGCATGGTCGACATGGGCCTCTCGGACCTCTACGTCGTGCCCCGCTACTCGACGGCCTTTTTCAATCCCTTCGACGAGGGCAGCCTCGACTTCGTCTGCCGGTACTTCGCTCCGGACGGGAACCCCGCTCCCTTCACTCCGGACTCCATCCTGGCCAGGGCCGCCGCCCTCTTCCGCAAGGCCGCCGGCCTCGAGCTCAACGCCCTCGGCGAGCTCGAGTTCTTCCTGCTCACCGCCCCGGCCGAACGGACCTATCCGGTCGAGTCCCACCGCGGCTATCACGGCTCGGCCCCGTTCACCAAGAGCGGGCCGATCCTGCACGAGATGCTCCGCCACATCGCCCGGGTGACCGGGGCGGTCAAATACGCCCACAGCGAGAACGGCTTCATCGAGTCCGTCCGCAGCGACATCCCCGAGATCGCCGGCCGCCTGGCCGAACAGGCGGAGATCGAATACCTCCCCCGGCCCGTCGAGGAGATGGCCGACGCCCTCGTCCTCGGGCGCTGGATCATCCGCAACACGGCCTTCGCCCACGGCGCCGTCGCCACGTTCACTCCCAAGCTCGAGGAGGGCGTCGCCGGCAGCGGCATGCACTTCCATCTCGAGCTGACCAAGGGTGGCCGCAATGTCATGCGGGCCGGGGACGGCAAGCTCTCGGTCGAGTCGCGCAAGCTCATCGGCGGCCTCTGCGAGTACGCCGACTCGCTGACCGCCTTCGGCAACACGGTCTCCTCGGCCTACCTCCGCCTCGTCCCGCACCAGGAGGCGCCGACCCGCATCTGCTGGAGCGACCTCAACCGCAGCGCCATCATCCGCGTCCCACTCGGCTGGACGGGCGTCTCCGGCCTGGCCCGGAAGGTCAATCCGCGGGACGCCGCGGAGTACGTCGACGAGAGCGGCGGCCGGCAGACGGTCGAGATCCGAAGCCCCGACGGCAGCGCCAATATCCACCTGACCCTGGCCGGCATCGCCATGGCCGCCAACTGGGCCTTCCGCGGCGACCTGGCCCTGTTCAAGGAGTACGGCCCGCTCGAGCTCGCCGACAGCCTCTACGTCAAGGGCAACATCTTCGCCGACAAGGAGCTGCTCAAGCGCCTGCCGGTCCTGCCGGCGAGTTGCGTCGAATCGAGCCGTGTGCTCCTCCAGAAGAGGGCCCACTACGAGCGTGACGGCGTCTTCCCGGCGAGCGTCATCGATTACGTCGTCGCGACGCTCCAGGCCGAGAACGACGAGTTCATGAACAGGAAGCTGGCCGACCTGCCGGCCCACCAGCGGCTCCTCGAGATCCGCAAGATCATGCACAAGGACCTGCACAAACACTGAGATGGCATCGGACGCCATGACCTCCCGGGAGCGCTGGCTGGCCGTCTTCGCCCGCCGGAGGCCCGACCGCGTCCCGACCGATTACTGGGCGACGCCCGAATTCGACCGCAAGATCATGGGCCGCCTCGGCTGCCGGACTCGCCGCCAGATGCTCGACCGGCTCGGCGTCGACTACGAGGTCCGGCTCGTGCCACCCTACGTCGGCCCGCGCCGGCCACGCATGCAGGACGAGTTCGGGCGACGCTTCCGCAGCGTCGATTACGGCACCGGAAAATACCGCGAATGCGTCCACTTCCCCTTGGCCGGCTTCCGGAGCGTCGCCGAGATCGAGCGGGACTACACCTGGCCGGCCGCCGACTGGTGGGATTTCTCCGGCATCCCCGCCCAGGCCGACCGCGCGGCCGGGCACCCCATCCGCGGCGGCGGCTCCGAGCCGTTCCTCATCTACAAGGAGCTCCGCGGCATGGAGCAGGCCTTCGTCGATCTCGTCGAGAACCCCGAGATCGTCCACTACTGCCTGGGCAAGCTCTTCGACCTGGCCTACGCGTGCGCCGTCCGGATCTACGAGGCCGTCCCCGGCCGGGTCGACATCTCCTACGTCGCTGAGGACATGGGCGGGCAGACCGACCTGATGATCTCTGTCCGCCACATCCGCGAGTTCCTCCTCCCCGGGATGAAGCGGATGATCGACCTCGCCCACCAGGCCGGCGCCTACGCCTTCCACCACAACGACGGCAGCTGCTGGCGCATCGTCCCCGACATGATCGGGCTCGGCATCGACCTCCTCAACCCCCTCCAGTGGCGCTGCCCGGGCATGGAGCGTGAGCGGCTCAAGCGGGAGTTCGGCCCCCACGTCGTCCTCCACGGCGGCATGGACAACCAGTACACTCTGCCCTTCGGGACGGTCGAAGAGGTCCGCCGCGAGGTCGAGGACAACCTGCGGATCCTCGGGGAAGGCGGGGGCTACATCCTGGCGCCCTGCCACAACATCCAGGCCCTGACGCCCGTGGAGAACGTCTTGGCGATGTACGACGCCGCCCGCGAATTGGGCCGGCTTTAGTCGGGAAGGCCCGACGGGCGGCTCTCGAACTCGGGGGCGAGGCGCTTCCAGAGCGAGTCGAAGCGGGCCCGGAGGTCCGCGTAGAGCGCGACGCTCTTGGCCGCGGGCTCCGCGGCCAGCCGGCCCTTGGCGACCCATCTCTCCGCGATGTCGGCAATATCGACCGTTTCGCCTTCGGCCAGGCGCCAGTTCCAGACGGACTGGAGGGCTGCTCCGTAGGCCGCGGCCTCGGCCTCCCGCAGCGTCACGACGGGCGTGCCGAAGACGTCGGCGACGATCTGGAGCCAGAGCCGGCTCTGAGCCCCGCCGCCGGTCGCCCGGACCTCCGACGGCTCCAGCCCCAGCTCTTTCATCCGGGCGAAGCCGTAGCCCAGATTGAGGACCGTCCCCTCCATGACCGCCCGGACGATGTGCGCGGCGTCGAAGGTCTTCCGGTCGAGGCCGAAGAAAACGGCCCGCGCCGAAGGCAGGACCGGCACCCGCTCGCCGTCGACGAACGGCAGGAAGAGGAGCCCGTCCGCGCCCGCCCCGGCCCGCCGCGCCAGCCTCTCGAGTCCGGGATTGTCGAGCCCGAAAAGCGACTTCACGATCTCTGTCGTGTTGGTCACGTTCATGGTGCAGAGGAGCGGCAGCCAGCCGCCGGTGCTGTCGCAGAAGGCGGCGATCTCGCCCTCGGGGTCGACGAAGGGGCGGGCGGAGTGTGAATAGACCGTCCCTGACGTCCCCAGGCTGAGCGTGCAGACTCCGGGCGAGACGTTGCCGCTGCCGATCGCGGCCATCATGTTGTCGCCGCCGCCGCTCGCGACGAGGACTCGCCCCATTCCGAAGCGCGATGCCCAGTCCGCTTTGGCCGGGCCCGCGGGCTCGCGGGGATGCGCGAGCGGCGGGAGCTTCGACGCGAGCTCCTCGTCGACGGCCCGGACGGCCGCCTCGTCCCAGCGGAGCTTCCGTACGTCCATGAGCCCGGTCCCCGAGGCGTCGCCGTACTCCATGTGGCGGCGTCCCGTCAGACGGAAGTTCAGGTAGTTGTGGGGCAGGAGGACGGTCGCGAGCTTTTTGAAGCTCTTCGGCTCGTGCCGCTTAAGCCAGAGGACCTTCGAGGCCGTGAAGCCGACGGCCAGGGCGATGCCCAACCGGTCGATGAATGCCCTTCGGCCGCCGAGCGCGGCGACGATCTCCTCCGTCTCGCGGACCGTCGAGGTGTCGTTCCAGAGCTTGGCCGGCCGGACGGGGAGCCCCTTGGCGTCGAGCGGGACGAAGCCGTGCTGCTGTCCGGAGACGCCGAGCGAGACGACCTTCGCCGGATCGATCCGGGCTTCCTTGAGCGCCGTCGCGACCGCGGCGTCCATGGCCCGGACCCAGGTCGCCGGGTCCTGTTCGCTCGCCCCCGGCGGGAGGCCGGCGATCATCGCGTGGGGGGCCCGGCCCCGGCCGACGACACGGCCCGTGTCGATATCGACGACGAGGGCCTTGGTGCCCTGGGTCCCGGAGTCGATGCCGATGGCGTAGCGGGAGCTTCGCTTCCCGGACTTGCTCATGACTACTTCCCCTCGCTTCATCTCTTGCTCCAAGGCGCGTTACGGCCCATTCTATGGCCCCCCGCCGCGAACTGTCAACCCGAAGCCGCCGGCTGGCCGCGGAGGAGCATCGGGGATCGTCTTCGCTTTCGGATCGGATGCCGATTGACAGACGCTCGGCGACGGCCATAGAATGGGCGCGATGAAAAGCACAACGAAAGCGGCGGTGGTCATGTTGATCCTCGCCCTCGGCGCCGGAACGGCGTGGGGCGCGGGTGTCACGGCGACGCTCAAGGGCGGCTATTTCATGCCGACCGACAGCCTCTTCAAGGAGGTCTACTCAGGCGGCCCGGCTTTCGGCGCCGAGGTGGCCGTCCCGATCGGAGGCGCATTCCAAGTCTGGGCGGGGGCGGAGCTCTTCAGCAAGACCGGCCAACTGACCCTCACGGAAGAGGAGACGAAGGTCAGCATCGTTCCCATTCACATCGGTTTGCGCTGCGAGTTCGGGAAGACGGGTCTCCGCCCCTACGCCGGGCTGGCCGCCGCATACTTTCTCTTCAGCGAGGAGAACGTCCTCGGGAGCGTGAGCGACAGCGCCCTCGGCTATCTCGCCCAGGCCGGCCTGATGGCCCGTTTGGGCGGGTCCGTCTGGCTCGACGTCCACGCCGGCTACCGCGGCTGCACATTGAAGACGGACGATCCCGATCCCCTCGAGGCCAAGCTCGACGGCCTCAGCGGCGGACTTGGAGTCGCGTTCCGGTTCTGATAAACTGGAACGCATGAGGCCTGTTCCCAAGATCATCGCCGCGTCCGCCCTGGCCCTTCTCCTGGGCGGGCCCGTTTTCGCCATTCTGTCGCCGGGGGCCAAGTTCGTCCCCTTTTCGCTCAAGAACGTCGACGGCAAGGACTATACCGTCACCATGGAAGAGGGCCGGCTGACCCTCATCGTCGCGGAACCGGTGGCGGCGAAACGAAGACAGTCAAGACCCACCCGGCCGCCGTCCTTGTCGACTTCTGGGCGACCTGGTGCGTCCCCTGCCGCAAGGCCATGCCGCACATGCAGAAGCTCCACGAAACCTACGGTCCCGCCGATGGGCAGACCGAAGGAGGGCTCGTCCTGCTCGGCATCGCCATCGACGACGCGGGCGGGAAGGTCGTCAAGCCTTTCTACCAGAAGCTCAAGATCACCTACCCGATCCTGGCCGACCCGCCGTCGGCCGCCGCCGACGCTGCCGCGACCGCCACGGCCAAGGACATGAAGAAGAGATACGAGGTCCAGGAGATCCCGGTCGTATACCTCATCGACTCGTCCGGAACGATCACCCACGCCCACATCGGATTCAAGGAAGAGCACGTGCCCGAGCTCGACCGCGACGTCGCCGCCCTCGTCGGGGGAACGCGCAAGTGAAGCGGAAGCTCCCCTGGGTCCTTCTCGGCCGCCTCCCTCGCCGTCATGACCGTCGGCCTTCTCTTCGGCGAGTACAGGTCGGCCCTCGAGAAGGCGATCACCGTCTGTCTGGATTGCATCGGGATCGGCTAGGAAGGCGATGGGCGCGAAGGACCTCAGCCAGGCCGCCCGCAAGCCCCGGGACAAGAGGCCTTGGTACCAGGCCGCCTTCGCCCTGGGCCTCAACGCCTGGCTGCCGTCCTGGTTCAAGGGCGAGATCTTCCAGGGCGGGATCAAGGGCGTCTGCGTCCCGGCCCTCAACTGCTACTCGTGCCCCTCGGCGCTCGGCGCCTGTCCGATCGGCGTCATCCAGAGCTCGCTCGGGGCCCTGCGCTTCAACCTGTCGGTCGCCGAGAAGAAGTTCGGGCTCTACGTCGTCGGCCTCCTCGGCGCCGTCGGCAGCGTCGTCGGGCGCATGCCCTGCGGCTGGGTCTGCCCGTTCGGCTACTTCCAGGAGCTCCTCCACAAGATCCCGTCGCCCAAGATCAAGCTGCCCCGCCTGATGTCCTATTTCCGTTACGTCGTCCTGGCGACCATGGTCGTCGCCCTGCCGCTCCTCGTCGTCGACGATTTCGGCTACGGCCAGACCTGGTTCTGCAAGTGGATGTGCCCGGCCGGGACCTTCGAGGCCGGCATCCCGCTCATGCTGATCAAGGCCGACCTGAGGCCCCTCATCGGCTTCATGTACTACTGGAAGCTCGGGCTCCTCGCCCTCTTCCTGGGCTGGTTCGTCCTCAGCCGCCGGCCTTTCTGCCGCACGATGTGCCCCCTCGGGGCGATCTTCGGCCTGTTCAACAAGGCCAGCCTCTTCCGCATGGCCGTCGACGACGAGAAGTGCACGCTCTGCGACAAGTGCTACAAGGACTGCCCCGTCGAGATCAAGATCTACGAGTCGCCCAACTCGCCGAACTGCGTCCGCTGCCTGAAGTGCGTCTCGTCCTGTAAGTTCGGGGCGATCAGCTACGAGTTCCTGGGCAAGCGCGAGGTCGCGCCCGACCTCCGCGTCAAGAAGCCGGCCTGAGGGTAAATGGCGCGGCCGCACTATCTTACGCCCGCCTTTCCGGGATCCCCCGAGCGGGAGGGATGACTCGAATGAAAGCCGTCGTGTATTCGCATTATGGCCCGCCGGATGTTCTCCGCCTGGAAGAGGTGGACAGGCCCGTTCCCAAGGACCACCAGCTTTTAATCAAAGTCCGGGCCGCCTCAATCAACTTCTACGACCTGCGTCACGTGAGAGCCGATCCGTTCCTGATCAGGCTCATGGGCGCCGGCCTGATCAAGCCGAAACATCGGATACTCGGGGCTGATTTCGCGGGGGAGGTCGAGGCGGTCGGCCGCCATGTCGCCGCGTTCAAGCCTGGGGACGCCGTTTTCGGCGAGGGCAGCTACGGGGGATTCGCCGAGTACGTCTGCGTCGATGAGAAAAGGCTCGTGGCCAAGCCGGCCGGCCTGGCCTATGAAGAAGCGGCGGCCGCGCCCATGGCGGCCCTCACGGCCTTGCAGGGCCTTCGTGACGACGGCCGGATCAGGCCGGGGCAGCAGGTCTTGATCAATGGGGCCTCAGGCGGGGTCGGCACATTCGCCGTGCAGATCGCTAAGGCGTTCGGAACGGAGGTCACCGGCGTTTGCCGAACTACTAAGATGGACCTGGTGCGCGCGATCGGCGCGGACCGGGTGATCGACTACACCCGGGAGGACGTCACCAGGGCCGGACGGCGCTTTGACCTTGTCTTCGACATCGCGGCCTTCCGGCCGATATCGGACTACAGGCGCATCCTGAAGCCCGGCGGCTTCTATGTCATCGCCGGAGGTTCCATCCGCCGGATATTCCAGGTCATGCTCTTATCCAAGTTGGGGGCCAGGAGAAGGAGAGCCGTCATTGCCCGGGTGCTCCCCGAAGACCTCCTCCTCATCGCCGAGATGATGGCCGCGGGAAAGCTCAAGTCGGTCATCGACAAGCGCTTCCCCCTGAGCGAGACGGCCGAGGCTTTCCGGTATTTTGAAGGTGGGCAAGTCCGCGGTAAAGTCGTCATAACGATGCAATGAATAGGGGAGTGGCGGGAAGGTGTGGGAGTCGAACCCACCCGGGACGTCTATAGCCCCATACCGGATTTGAAGTCCGGAGGCATCACCGGATGCCTCACCCTCCCGAGGGCGTTGTCTTGAACGATAAAAATAATCCATGCAATTCTAACATATTATTTTGCATCTAGAAATCTGCCGATTTATTTGCCGTCCTGGTCTCCGATGCGGATGGCCGGAGAACCATCGGCGCTACTTCCCGTGCTTACCGATCTTCCGTGATCCTGAATAAATTCGCATAAATCCGGGCCATTCCATCCCGGCTGTCTATCCATGCCGTCATTACATTGTTGCCGAGGAAGGCCGACCTTATGAAGGAGTAGGAATTATCATATCCGTTTTGGCCGAACTCGACCTGCAGCCGGCATTGACTATCCAGAGACAAAGGCGGGTATGCCGCGGACAGATCAGATTTGAAGCTATGCAATAACAAGCCAGGCCCCGGAGACTTAGGTAGGAAGAAGTACAAACGCCCGTTCATCGAGCCGATATCAAGATAGGCATCCATCCACCAGTAATACCTCTCAAGAAGGTTTCCGAAATCAACGAGCTCGCCCAATCGTATGGCTTCCGGATCGGTCGGTTCACCCGCCATCGAATATCGCCTTGACCAGAAGGCCATGGATTCATAGGTCGGATCCTCAAAGTAGGTCACATAGGCCCTGTGATCGAGCACATCGATGGATGAAAAGAACCTTCTTTCAAGGGCTCCGGGATTTACGGTCTGAACGGAGCGGATCTGCCCGTCAGAGGATATGACGATCAGCTTGACATCGGTTCCGTCGATGAACGTAAGGAAAAAATCCGTGCCGTCCGAAGACAGTTTCAGTATACCGTCCTTATCGGCATAGACAGGAAAACGATTTTTTATGATCCTTAGGTCGGGGTCAAAGAGAACTCCATAGAGCCCGGAACCGGCCGCGCCCATGACACAGAGGATCTCGTGCCCGTTCGTCGCGAGGGCCGGGTACAAGACCGAGGCCATCCCGATCGAATCGCAGATGTTCACCGGGGGATCGTCCAAAACGACGCCCGAGGAAGTCAGTCTCTGGACGCCCACATATTCCAACAAGCCTCCTTGATTGCAGGTCACGATCCAGTTCCCCCCTGCGAATACGGCGTTCGGACAATAATAGGGCCAGTAAGAGTCGCCTAGATAGATCGCCGCGGCGTCCAGGGCCTCTCCTGTTTGTGAGATGCGGCAAGCGTAATTGTTCCAGTAGAGCGTGTTCTCGACGAGGTACGTGTTGATCCATGTGATCAGGAACCCGTTGTCGGGATCGGACGCCACGCTGACGTTAAAGAATTCGCTCCCCTGAGGCAAGTTCGTGTTGGGTGAGATCTTGAAATCAGATGTCATAGATGCCACGGATATCTTGCCGGCCGGCGGCTGGTCTTCGGAAGTCGCGGAGCACTTCCCGAAGGTGAACGGCAATAGGAATCCCACGAGCATGATCCAAAATAGCTTATTCATGCCGTGCCCCCACGCCCGCAGAAGCTCCGAGGATCCCTAGCCGATCTCCTCCAAAGCGTTAATGAGGTCGCCGACCTTTTTTATCCAGCTCTCGGCCAGCGCCTCAGGGATCTTTTTGCCTGTCAGAGCGAACACTTCGTTCTTAAAGGCGTTGAGCAGATTGATCGCTGAAACAATATTCCCGCCGTCGAGGAATCTATCGACGTTCGTCAGCTTCTTGACCAAACTGTTCTTGATACCGTCCGCGATCTGACTCTGGCGGACTTCGTTGAGCAATTTATCCTTCAATTCGACGATCGCCGGGATCGTCCAACCCTTGTACAAGATCTTGAATATCCCGTTCCCCGCATCCGAGATATAGAGCGCGCCGTACTTGTCGAACGTGACTTGCGTCGGGAACAAGAATCCCTGGGCGAACGGTTCGACGTTCCCTTCGGCGTCGCCAAAAAGGATGGTTCCGCTGTCCATTTGAGGGATGAATACCTCCTGCAGCAGAGGATTGACGCAGAAGAAGTAGACCGTCGGCGGGAAAGGAGCGCCGCCGGGGTTCAGATCATAGAACAGCGGTTCGGAGCTGACGTCGAGGGGTGCCGGGTATTCGGGCAACAGATGGACCTTTTTGATCCCTGTTCCGATCCCTTCGACGAAATAGAAGTTCTGGGCGTTGTCGAATTGAATGTTCCGGCCTTTGTTGTGAAGACCGGTGACATAGGGGATCGGCGATCCCCCCGTTAGATCGATGATGTCCGCGCCGTAGAGGTTCTGCCCGACATCGATCTCGGTATTCAATATCAGCCGCCCAAAGGTATCGAAGGCCAGGGACCGATAGCCTTTGACGTTGTCGTTCCCGTAGGCGACGACCTCGGTCGTCCCGGAAGCCGGATCGATCTTCAGGATCTGCCGTTCGATACCGGGGACCGTCGGCGAACTTCCCAAATAGAAGCTCGTTCCGTCCGAGGCGATCTGTTGGGAATAGCCTGTCCCCGGCCCGACTTGGGCGTAGCTCCCGCCGGGATCCAGCCTGAACAGCTTGAGCTGCCGGAAGCTGTGCGTGTAGAGCCTGTCGTCGGCGTCGAAAGCGACGGCCCCGGCACTGGCGACCCCCGTGTCAAGGGTGAGATCGACTTTCTGGATCGTCCCCGTATCGATGACCTTCGATACGACGCCGCGATCCATTTCGCTGACGAAGAGAGCCTCGTCCTTCTTGAGGGCCATGCCGCGCGGATTGAGGAAGGTGGGACCGATGTTCCTCCAGATGCCTCCTGTCTCGTAGATCATGGTCAGCATAAAGACATCGTGAGTGGAATAGCCATCCGTGTCCGTACGGAGGTATTCGTCGATGACGATCTCCCCATAGTCACTGACGACTATATTGCGGGCCTGGGTCAGTCCCCAGGAAGCCAAGAAATCGACTTGATCCGACGGTCCCGGGATCCCATCGCCGCCCGCGTGGAGCTTGATGATGGTCCCCCCATCGAAGCTGCCGCGTGAGCCCGGCACCAGCATGAACAGGTTGTTCTGGCCGTTAAAACAAAAATCGGCGATGAACCATTCGAACACCCAGGTCGTTTCCACGAATTGGAAGTTCTGGTCATAGCGGTTGACCAGGTTGAAGTACCTGGGGGGATCGGAGCCGGGAACGGGCTCGCCCCGGACGGCAGCGTAGAAGTTCCCCAGCTTATCGAAGCCGATGGCGTTGATGAATGGGGATTCGAAGAGAGTTTCATAGGTATCGGGCGGTGTGAACTTGACCACACAAGGATTTCCGGTCGAATCGACTCTTTGTGCGCGGATGATATAACTGCTCGAATTGGGAATGGGTTCGACTTCCAGGGGAATGATATCGTATTTCCTCGTCTTACCGATGACCTCGACGCCGCCGAGGGGATCGATCGAGTAGATCATATAATTGTAGCTCCCGGCGATCAGGTTCCCGTTCGCGTCGAACGTCAGCCGGTAAGGATCGACGACCCTGTTGGTCTCGGCGATCTTCGTAACTTCGTACCCCGGCGGGACGATGATGTCTTCGGCCCTGTACTGGGCCCGCAGCGGCGGGGATACGAGCATGGCCCCGCAAACGAGGACAACCGTCAAGCCAACGACCTTTTTCATCTTAGCCTCCTTGAAGCCCGAGGGAAGATCCGTCTCGTTCACAGAATAGGCGGAGCCGACCGCGCGAGGTGTCAAGGAAAAGTAAAAGAATGTCAAAGAAATCGAGCTCGACCGCCGGCGCCGCCGGCGACAATTGGAGACAATTCGTTACACTGGATTGACAATCCCGCGAGCGAATCCGGTATAATGTGACGCACGAGGGGACGAGTGGCTGAGCACGGTCACCCCCGTGTCGAACTCCCCGCCACAGCCGGAAAGGCCCTAAGGGGCGAGGTCCTTATGAATACGATCGCGGGCGAGAAAACGGCCCGGCGCAAGATCCGGATCATCTTCGTCGTGGGGATCCTCGGCCCCTCGCTTGTCGTCGGCTACCTGAGTTGGAGCGCCGTCGCCAAGCGAAGAGAAGCGTTGCGCCGCATCATGGAATCGCAGATCTGGATCTCGGGAGAAAGGGCGGTTCGTTCCATCGAGGCCTCCCTCCAGGAACACGAGAACGGCATCCTCGCTGCCGACCGTTTTCTCAATCTCCTGGGGGGAAGCGAGCCGTCCCTAACACTTTCCCCGGGGCCGATGGAATCGGGCGAAAGGGTCTTCCTTCTCGATCCCGAGTTCCGGGTGGTCATTCCCCACGCCGCCGGCGACGACCCGCCCTATGCGCGGTGGGAACAGGCCCTGCCCGGCTCCCCGTTCGTTACCCTCTTTGAAAGGGCCGAATACTGGGAATCCGTCCGTCGGGACTATGACCGCGCCGCGGAACTCTATCGTCGTTGCCTCCCCCTGACCGAGATCGCCCGCTTGCGGGCCATTGCCTGGGAGGGCTACGGACGCTGCCTTTTCTTTTTGAAAAGGGACGACGAGGCGGCCTCTGTCTATACGGAGCTGTTTGAAGAATTCGGACGGCTCAAGAACCGGTCCGGCCATCCGTTCGGACCGCTGGCGGCCCTTCAACTTCATGAGATAGCCCGTCGCCAAGGCAGCCCGGAGGCCCCGTTGGCGAACCTGGTCAGGGCCTTCGAGATGCTGGAGGAAGGCGCCTGGCAGCTGAACAGATCCATCCACGATTTCTATGTCGAGGAGATCGCCCGGGCCCTTAAGGACGGATTTGCGGACGGGGAACACCCCGACCTCCAGAAATCCTATGAAGCCGTCCGGGCCAGGTCCTCGCCCTACCTCGAGGAGCTGAAATTCGCCGCGATGGTCGAAGAGAATGCCGTTCCGGTCATCAAAGAGAAGATCGCTTATTCGCAATACGCCAACGAGCCCCCCAAGGGGCGCTTTCCCTTGACCATCGGCGCGTCCCGCTTTCTGATCTCATACTCGCGCCTGGCCGACATCCCGAACGACCGGTTCCTTTACGCGGGATTCTCCTGGAACTTCGATTACGTCAAGAGCCGTCTCTTCCCCGAGATCGCGGCCAAGGTCGAAGAGGATTCGGGTATCCGGGTCCGCCTCATCGAGCCGGACGACTTGGCCCCCGCCACGCCCGACCGCGTGGTCTCCGAGAACACGATGACGGTGGCCGCCGGCGGGTTCCCGTTTCCCTGGCGTTACGTAGTCGCCCGGACCGATATCGAGGACCTGAGACGGGCCGCCCGGGGGGAGAACGTCCTCATCGGCACCCTCCTGGCCTGTCTCGTCGGGCTGATGTCGCTCGGGGCCTATCTGCTGGTCCGGGACGTCTCCCGCCAAGCGGAGTCGGCTGCCATGAAATCCCGCTTCATCGATAACATCTCCCACGAGCTCAAGACTCCTCTGACCCTCATCAGGCTCTACGGAGAGACCCTCAAGAACCAGCGGCATCTTTCCGAGGAAGGACGGCGCGAGGCCTATGAGATCATCACCGGGGAAAGCGAGCGCCTCTCCAACATGATCGGCAACGTCCTCGACGCGTCGCGGATCGAAAGGGACGCTTGGGAATTCGATCTCCGGAGCGGCTCGATCGCCGAGGCCGTCAAGTCCACTCTGGAATCCTACCGATATCATTTGGACAAAAAAGGGTTCACCGTCCGGGAGGACATCGATGGAGGGGTCCCTCCCGTCCATTTCGACCGGGAGGCCCTGGCGAGCGTCGTCGTCAATCTCCTGAGCAACGCGATGAAATTCTCGCCGGAGACGAAGGACGTCTCCATCAGGGTTTTTCGTGACGGCGACAAGGCCGTCGTGAGCGTGGCGGACAAGGGGATCGGCATATCACGCCAGGACGCAGGCAGGATCTTCGAGCGGTTCTACCGGTCCCGGAACGCGGCAGGCCCCGGCGCGGGAGGGAGCGGTCTGGGGCTGACGATCGTCAAACACATCGTGGAGGCCCACGGCGGGACGATCGCGGTCGAGAGCGAGCCGGGGCGAGGCAGCGTGTTCTCGGTTTACCTGCCTTTAGAGAAACCCGGGGAGGGAAGCCCGTGAAGGAAAAGATACTGATCATCGAGGACGAGGAAGAGCTCGTCAAAGGCCTGAAGCTCAACCTGGAGGCGGAAGGGTACGAGGTCGGCTGGGCGCTCGACGGCGAAGACGGCGTGGCCAAGGCCGTCCGGGATGCTCCGGACCTGATCCTCCTCGACATCATGCTTCCCAAGAAGGACGGATTGGACGTCTGCCGCGAACTGCGCCACCGGAACGTCGGCGTTCCCATTGTCATGCTGACGGCCAAACATGAAGAGGTGGACAAGGTCGTCGGATTGGAGATCGGGGCCGATGACTACGTCAGCAAGCCGTTCGGCGTCCGCGAACTCCTGGCCAGGATCAGGGCCCATCTGCGCAGGGACAGGCGCGACGGGAGAAGCGCTCCCGCGGTCTTCCGGTTCGAAAACGTCGAGATAGACTTCCCCCACTTCAAAGTCAGGAGGGACGGCCTGGAATTCGACCTGACTTCTCTCGAAGTGGAGATCCTGAGATATCTCGTGGCCCACCGCGGCGAGGTCGTCAGCCGGGACGCCTTGCTCGATCGGATCTGGGGCTATGAAAAATTCCCTTCCACCCGGACGGTCGACAACCACATCCTCAAGCTCCGGAAGAAGCTCGGAGAGGATCCGACAGGGGCCGGCTACATCTTCACCGTCTACGGAGAGGGCTATCGTTTCATGGGAGGAGCGTGAGCGCTTCACGGGCGGGCCTGGGGCGGCGGATCGGGGGGCCCCTTCCGACCCTCGTCCTTGCGGTCATCTGTCTCGTCCCGAACATCTTCGCCGACGTCTATTACCGGATGCTCTTCGAGCGCGCCGTGTTCCTGTTGGAGACGCGGATCGAACCCCTGGACGCGATCCCCATCTTCCAGGAGATCATCCGAAGACACGGGGATGACCGGTATTATGCCGCCCGATCACAGCTCCATATCGGTCTCTGTTATAAGAGGGCCGGATCCGATCAGGCGAGGCGGGCCTTCCTCGAGGTCATCAGGGGCTATCCCGAACAGAAGGTCGTTTGCGGGATCGCCGAAGCGGAATTGGGCGGACTGAAGGTCGATACGGCCACGTCGGGGGGCGGCACCGGAGAAACGGCCGTCCGGCTCGTCCGGCGCTTCGGGGAAGGCCAGAGGATCAGCGGCCTTTCCGGAGACGGGCGCTACGTGGCCCTCATGGAGATGGAGACGGACGGGCTCGTGATCTATGACCGGGCGAAGCGGGAGGCGCTCCGGCCGGACCGGACCTGCTTGGCCGGCGCCGCGTCCGGATTTGCCGAGCATTCGACGATATCGCCTGACGGGACGAGGCTCGTCTACAGCTGGCGTCATGACAGCGGAGAGATCGAGCTGAAGACCATTCGCTTCGATGGGACCGGGGTGACGACGCTCTTATCCGATCCAGACATCGTCGGCATCCATCCCGTAGGCTGGGAGACCTCGAGCGACCGTATCCTGGCGGTCTTGACGCGGGGCCGATGCCGCGACCCGGGTGGCCTTCATTTCCGCCTCCGATGGCTCGATCGGTCCCGTTCTGGATCTGGGCGCCCGCTGGCCGGGGCGCGTCCTGCTGTCGCCGGACGGCCGGTACCTCGCCTATAGTCTCTCCGACGATCCCATGACCCCGGAAAACGATATTTTCCTTTACGGCATCGAAGAAAAGAAGACGGTCCCCCTGGTCCGGCAGGCCGGCGACGATCGGCTCCTGGCCTGGACACCGGACGGCCGGGGAGTCGTCTACGCCGGCGGCGGGTCCGAAACGGCCGGCCTCTGGCTCCTGGCCGTCAAGAACGGCCTCCCGCTACATCCCGCCAGGTGGATAGCCGGAGAGATCGGCCCCATCGAACCGCTTGGCTTGGCCCGGGACGGAACCCTCTACTTCAGAGTCGAGTCGAGAAAAGACGCGGCGGCACGGCCCGGCGGGGAAAGGCACGAGCTCTGGATATGGCCACATGTTCTTCCGGAAAAGAGCCGGGTTCTGACGGTTCCCGACGCTTTCGCTTCGATCCAGGAGGCCATCGACGCCGCGAGCGCGGGGGACACGGTCCTTGTCAGAAAAGGCACATATCAAGAGACCGTCCTCATCGACAAGCCCCTCCGTTTAGAGGGCGAAGAACGGCAGTCGACGAAGATCGTCGGCGGAGGTTTCGGAAGCGTCGTTCAGATCACGGCCGGCGATGTCAGCGTGTCCGGGATCACGGTAAGCGGCGGCACGGACGGGGTCGAGATCCCCTCGGGCCCGACCGTTCGACGGGTGTCCCTCACGGACGTCGCGGTGACGCATAACTCACGAGACGGGATCCGTTCGACCAAGACGGGCGGCTATCACCGGATCGAAGGCTGCGTCATCTCCGATAACGGCCAGTATGGCATGAACGTCCATCAGTTCTTGCGAAGCGTCATTCGGAACTGCGAAATCCGCAGGAACGGCACGGGACTTCGGCCCGCCTGGAGCTGGCATATCCTCGTGGAGGGGAATCGGATCCATCATAATCGATTGAGCGGCCTCATCATCGACTCCTGCTATAACAGCTCCGTCAGCGACAATCTCATTCACGCCAACAACGGCGCCGGGATCACCGTCTACTACATCGCCGGCCGCAATACGATCAAGGAGAATATCCTGATCCAGAACACGGCGGGCATCGCCATCAACCTTCAATGGGGTGGTTTCGGGGAAAACCGCTTTTACCATAACGATCTCGTTGGCAACCACGATCAAGTCCAGTTGATGCCGACCGGGGAGTCGCGATACCAGCTCTGGGATATGGGGGAGTCCACCGGGGGCAATTTCTGGTCCGATTATTCCGGCGGTGACATGGATGGCGATGGAATAGGCGACTCGGCCTATGAGCTGGCCGGCGGGGCCCGGGACCGCTATCCTCTCGTGAAGCCTCGCGGCCGGATCTGGGCGGAATTATCGATCGATCCCGCCGGGCCCGGCGCGCCCGCGTCCGGGGAGTGGCTGACGACCCGTATAGGATTCCCCGCAGGTCTGCCGGCGGAGGACGTCGATATGACCACACTCCTGTTGAACGGCTCCCTCGCGCCCGTAGGCCCGATGGGTTCGATCGGGGATGCCGATAAGAACGCGACCTCGCAACTCGTGGTGAGTTTCAGCCGGGCGGCCGTGCAGAGGATCCTTGAACAGTCGTCCGCCGGCCGCGAGGTCGTGATCACCGGGACATTCAGGAGAGGGCTTCCGTTCGAAGCCCGGGCGCTCTCGAATAACGGGGATCGCTGACATTCCTTTACAGTTTTTAACCTTTCCTTGACACCCCACGCGCGGTTTTGTCGCATATTCGACACAGCCATGCGTTTTGTCGAGTTGGGAATGATGATCGTGCTGCTGGGACGCGGCGGCATGGTCACGGAGCTTCCAGGGCTTCAGGCGGGATCGTCTTGGCCCGAGAAGCAGATCTCCGCGGCCGCGGCACTGAGGGATGGGGACCAAAAGGCTCTCCAGGCCGGGGATTCGCCCATGAGCATCGGCGGCTTCCGCTTCCGGATCGTCCGAGTCGGCTTCGATGCGACGGCGATGGGTTTCGTCCCGGAAGACATGAGTCCGAATGAGCGGCTGATGTTTGTCGAATTCGAGCTCCTGTCGGGCAATCGGGACGAATTCAAGAGCCTCGAGATCACCCGGAGCGGCGGATCGGGCAAGAGATCGAAGGCTGCGGTCCTCGTGTCGGGGGGAATGATGAAGGCGCTGTCGGCCCTGACCTTGACGAGCGTGTCCCCGGTCTTTCAGCCGGAGAAAGCGAACGTCACTTGGGCCTTTGTCGTTCAGGAGGGCGCGTCGGACTTCTTCCTGACTTTCCCGACGGGCGATGTCATCAGCCTCGCGCCCCTCATTAAGAATAAAGAAGAATAGTGCGGCCGACGCGGGGCGAGAAGCCGAGGACCGCGGAGTTGTCCTTGAGGAGTTCGCCCAGGAACTTGAAGCGCTGACAGCGGGCCTGGTAGCTTTCCAAGGTCATGCCCCGGCGCTTCAGCATCTCCGGGAACTTCGCCTCAGTCAAGAAACAGGCTCACGCCGTCATGAACCGCATCGGTCCATCTTATATCGGCTAGGGGCGCGCGGCCGGGACGTGGCGGTCCTCGACGCGGCGGGTGAATCCGGTCCGGTCGAAGTACTCGAGGATGGCTTGGGCGTATTTCCGGGACAGGACGAGGCGGTCGCGGAGCTCGGCGATGGTGACGCTGCCGCGGCGCTCGAGGAGCCCGGCGACGGCGACGCGGGCCGCCTCGACCGTGTCGCGGTGGTAGGTGACCTTGGGGGCGAGTCGGATGAGCGTGCCGGCCTTGACGAGCCCGTTGACGACCGGGTTGAAGGCGGAGGGATTCAGGCCGAGCTTCGTCCGGGCCTCCTCCTCGAGGGGCGCGGCGAAGCGGGCGTCGCGGAAGACGGACTCGACCCGGCCGCGGAGACCGGCGGCGACGGGGTCCTCTTTCGCTTCCCGGCCGACGAGCCCGACCCCGGCCTCTGCGCGGGTGAGGACTTTCCCGGCGACGAGACCGTCGAGGAGGAACTTGAGCGTCGGGGCGTCGCTCGAGACGAGGAACTCGGCCCGCAGGTCCGAGTAGGGCATGAGCGGGCGGAACGGATTGGACTCGAAGTAGGCCCGGGCCGAGGCGACGAGGCCATCGGCGAGCCGGTCGCGGACATCCGCGTGGAGGTATCGCTCGGGCTGCTCCGTGACGACGGCGACGAGACGGCCGGCGGCGAGTAGCCCGGCTACGGCGTCGGCGACCTCGACTTCGCTCCGGCCGGCCTTGAGGGCGATCTCGCGGACGCCCTGGGGCGCGCCTCCCGCCTGGGCGAACATCTGCTCGACGGCGTCGCGGGCCGGGCCGGCGAGCTTCTCCAGTCCCTCGAGGACCTCGCCGCTGAAGCGCTTGTGCTTGGAAGGATTGGCGTCGAGGACCTGGCCGCCGCCGACGGTCACGACGGGGGAGAAGAGGCGGATGACGAAGCGGTCGCCGGGCAGGGCCACGGTCGGCCGCTCGAGGATGAGCTGGACCGGTGACGAGGCGCCGGGCGGGATCGTCTGGCCGCCGATGACGGCCAGGCGGGCCATGACCTCGTCCGTGCCGATGTGGAGGCGGACCCGTTCGCGGTTCTTGATCTCGCGCCCGGCGCTCGCGAGGACGTCGAGGCGGGCGTCCAGGCGGGAGGTCGGGACGAGCGACCCCTCGGCGGCCGCGACCTGGCCGCGGCGGAGGTCCTCCTTGTCGAGGTCCTGGAGGTTGAGGGCCGTGCGGCGGCCGATGCCCGAGGCCTCGGCCTTGGAGCCGTGGACCTGGACGCCGCGGACGCGCGTGACGAGCCCTTCGGGGTAGACGGCGACGCGGTCGCCGGCGCGGACGGCCCCGCCGAGGACGGTGCCCGCGACGACCGTGCCGAAGCCGCGCATGGCGAAGACCCGGTCGATGGGCATGCGGAAGATGCCGCTGTCGGAGCGGGGCGGGACGCGGCGGCCGATCTCGCGGAGGACGCCCTTGAGCGCGTCGACGCCGGCCCCGGTGAGCGCCGAGACGGGGACGATCGGGGCGTCGGCCAGGAACGAGCCGCCGACGAAGTGGCGGACGGACGAGGTGACGCCGGCGAGGCCGGCCTCGTCGACGAGGTCGGACTTGGTCAGGGCGACAGCGCCGTGGCGGACGCCGAGGAGCCTGAGGATGTCGAAATGCTCGCGGGTCTGGACGGCGATGCCCTCGTCGGAGGCGACGACGAGCAGGGCGGCGTCGATGTTCGAGGCGCCGGCGGCCATGGTCTTGACGAACCTCTCGTGTCCGGGGACGTCGATGAAGACGATCTGCTTGTCGTAGGAGGGGTCGTCGAGGAAGACGAACCCGAGGTCGATCGTCATGCCCCGGGCCTTCTCCTCGGGAAGCACGTCGGGGTCGGTCCCGGTCAGGGCCCGGACGAGGGCGCTCTTGCCGTGGTCGATGTGGCCGGCCGTGCCGATGATGACGTGGCCTTTGTCGGGCATGTTCAGGCGCGCGGGGCGCGGCGGCGGAGGACGATCCGGGGCGGGGCCTTCCGGGTGACCCGGCCGATCGCGGCGGCCGAAGTGACGCCCCGCTTGTGGAGAGCGGCGAGCAGGGCCGGGGCCTTGGAGGCGCGGACGGCGATGAGCAGGCCGCCCGAGGTCTGGGGGTCGTAGAGGAGCGTCTCGAGCTCCTCGCCGGCGCCCGCGGCCCGCTTGACGTAGCGCGAGGCGTATTCGCGGTTGCGCTCGACGGCGCCGGAGACGACGCCTTGGCGGATGAGGTCCATGACCCCGGCGAAGACGGGGAGCGAGGCGCCGTGGACCTCGACCTCGACGCCGCTCTGGGCGGCGATCTCGCCGAGGTGCCCGGCCAGGCCGAAGCCGGTGACGTCGGTGGCGGTCGTGACGCCGAAGGAGGTCATGACCTCGGCCGCGGCGCGATTGAGCTCGCGCATGGACCGCTCGGCCTCGGCCAGGCCGTCGGCCGGGGCGCGGCCGATCTGGCGGGCGAAGCTCAGCGTGCCGGTGCCGAGGGGCTTGGTCAGTACGAGGACGTCGCCGGGGCGGGCCCGGCTGTTGACGGTCATCTTGCGGGGATCGACGACGCCGGTCACGGCGAAGCCGAACTTGACCTCGCGGTCCTTGATGCTGTGGCCGCCGAGGAGGGCCACGCCGGCCTCGCGGAGCTTGTCGATGCCGCCCTGGAGCAGCCGGTTCATGATCCGCGGGCTGAGGCGCTCGATGGGGAAGGCGACGATGGAGAGCGCGGTCAGGGGGCGGCCGCCCATGGCGTAGATGTCGCTGACGGAGTTGGCCGCGGCGATCTCGCCGAAGGCGTAGGCGTCGTCGACGACGGGCGTGAAGACGTCGACCGACTGGACGAGGGCCGTTCGCGGGGTCAGCTGGTAGACGCCGGCGTCGTCGCAGGTGTCCGAAGAGACGAGGACGCGGGGGTCGAAGGTGCGGGGGAGGCCCGAGAGGGCCCGCTTGAGGTCCTCCTGGCCGATCTTGGAGGCGCAGCCGGCGTTCTCGGCGAGGGTGGTCAGGGCGACGTCCTCGGCCGCCTCGTCCTCGCGCTCACCGGAGCAGAGGCAGACGTTCTTCCGCTTGAAGAGGTCGCAGGGGCAGGGCTCCTTGGGGTTGCAGATGCAGTGGCCGAGGGCGATCGACCGCCCCATGATGCGCTTGCGCTTGGCGTAATCGATCATCTCTGTCCCCGTTGTTTCATCGCAGCAGGCCGCGGAGAGCGCGCTCGACGGTCGCGTCCTCGGCGGGCTGGATCGTCCGCAGGTCGAAGAGCACGGCGTCCTTGCGGATCCTGGCGTAGACGGGCGGAGAGAAGGAGCGCAGGCGGCGGGCGAGCTCGTCGGCCGAGAGGGCGGACGCGCGGACGGAGAGGACCTTCGTCGGCAGGGTCTCGATCGGGACGGCCCCGCTGCCGACCTGGGACTCGCCGTCCTCGACGGAGACGGCGATGCCGGCGGGGAGCGACTTGCGGAGGGCGGCGGCGAGCTTCTTGGCCCGGCGGCCGAGCTCGTCGGGGGTCAGGGCGAGCATCCGGTAGATGGGGTGGCGCTCGGGGAGCTTGTCGGGGGCGAGGAAGAGGCGGAGGGTCGCCTCGAGCGCGGCGATCGAGAGCTTGCCGCAGCGGAAGGCCCGGGCCAGGGGGTTCTTCTTGATCCTCTGGATCCAGGCGGCCTTGCCGACGATGATGCCGCACTGCGGGCCGCCGATGAGCTTGTCTCCGCTGAAGCAGACGACGTCGGCGCCGGCCCGGACGCTGGCCTGGACCATGGGCTCGGGAGCCAGGCCGTAGGGCTTGAGGTCGACGAGGGCGCCGCTGCCGAGGTCGTCGACGACGGGGACGCCGCGGGAGCGGCCGAGGGCGACGAGCTCCTCGATCGGCGGCTCCTCGGCGAAGCCGACGATGCGGTAATTGCTGTGATGGACGCGAAGGATGGCCCCGGTCGAGTCGCCGACCGCGGCGGCATAGTCGCCGTAGTGGGTCTTGTTGGTCGTCCCGACCTCGCGGAGGACGGCGCCGCTCGTGGTCATGACGTCGGGCATGCGGAACGAGCCGCCGATCTCGACGAGCTGGCCGCGGGAGACGACGACCTCCTTGCCGCGGGCGAGCGTGTTGAGGATGAGGACGGTCGCGGCGGCGTTGTTGTTGGCCACGGTGGCGGCCTCGGCGCCGGTCAGCTCGCGGAGAAGGCCCTCGACGTGGCGGTCGCGGGAGACGCGCTTGCCGCTCTCGGGATCGAGGGCCAGGGTCGAGTAGCCGGCGGCGACGGCGGCCAGGGAGGCGCGGGCGG
Organism: Candidatus Aminicenantota bacterium; assembly: GCA_963719985.1. Taxonomy (GTDB): domain Bacteria; phylum Acidobacteriota; class Aminicenantia; order Aminicenantales; family Saccharicenantaceae; genus RBG-16-66-30. The sequence goes on from CAVRDU010000003.1 coordinate 187,909, forward strand.
CCTCGGAGAGGACGGCCCGGCCGAGCCCGGAGTGCATGACGATGCCGGTGGCGTTGACGGCGGGGCCGAGCGAAGGCGCGGCGCGCTTCGTGAGACGCTCGCCGAGGCTGGCGGCCACGGCCGCGGCGGCGAGCTCGGGCGGCGGCGGGGCGCCGGCGCTTTCGGAGGAGACGATGGCCGCCCGGGCCTCGTCGAGCACGGCCCGGCACTCGGCGGCGACCGTCTCCCGCCCATGCGCCTCGATGAGCCGGCAGGCCGCTTCTTCGCGGAGAATGGCGTCGAGCGAGGGGATCTTGCGGAGGAGCTCTTTGTTCAAGGCCGCCCTCTCACTTCCGGAGCGAACGGAAGCGAAGGTTGTCGAAGACCTCGGGGTGGATGCCCGCGCCGCCGGAGGCGGCCACGGGGACGGCGATGGCGAACGACAGCTCCTTCGGCGGAAGGCAAGAGACGTTGTCGCAGGCCTGGTAGCCGAGCGAAGCCTGGAGGGTCTTGGCGCCGGGGGCCGCGCCCTCCTTGGCCCTGAGCAGGACGCCGAGGACGGCTTCGCCCTCGTAGACGACGAGCTCGGCCTCCGAGTAATCGAAGCGGGCCCGCCGGCCCTTGGGGAAGAGGACCTCGACGACCTCGAATTCGGGATCGTCGGCGATGACGAGCGTGGTCGGGATCATGAACTCGTCGAGGGGGACGTCGTCGTTGATATGGTAGCCCGCCCGGACCTTGAGGATGACGGCGGCCTTGAACGTCTCTCCCGGGCGGACGGCGTCGCGGGAGAGGAGGCTGCGGACCTCGACGACGTGGGCGTCGTCCTGCGCGGCGAGGGGGGGGGGATAGGCCCAGGCGAAGGCGACGGCCAGAGTGAGGGCTATCTTTAGCATCGTCAGCAATTAAATGCGTTTCTCCCCGCTTTGTCAATAAGAGGGGGTCATCCCGGACTTCGTTTCCGCCTCTCCTTTCCGCCCACGGCGTCCTTGACGCCCTCCTCGAACGGCTCCGTCAGGATCGGCACGAGCCAACCCTCGGGGCTCTCGGCGTAGGTCTCGATGTCCTCGTGGACGGCCAGGGGCCACTTCAGCGCGTTGTACCGCCCGTCGAGCCAGTCCCCGAGCTCCTGGCCCTTCGGCAAGGGGAAGGCGATCCAGGCGTTCCGGTCGTAGTAGACGCTCCCGGCCGCGACCGGCAGCATCCGGGTCTGGTTGTTCGACCCGAAAGAGTAGACGAAACCCCGCGAGACGTAGAACCAAAGCCCGTGCTGGATGTAGATGTAGGGCTGCTGGAGCGAGGCCAGCCCGCCGTTGAGGTTCGGCGTCGCCAGGTCGAGGAACATCGTCGCGAAGCCCACGCCACTGCCCTCGTCGTAGAAGCAGACCCACGGCGTGTCCGGCCGGAGCACCGCGGCGTGGGCCGGGTGCATCCTCGAAGCGGCGAAATCGAGGACCTCCGTCCGGCCCTCCCGCTTGAAGGCCGCCTTGGTGAAGACCTCGGCGTTGAAGACGACCTCCGCGTTCCTCAGGGCCTTGACGAAGACGTCCTTCCCGATCTCCGTCACCGACTCGACCATGACGACAGGCGAGCCCGCGTAGAAGTGATAGCGGATGCCGACGCCGACCGCCTCCGGCTGGGGCAGCCGGCCCTTGAGGTTGAGCGAGTAGAAGACCGGCCCGGCCACCTCCCGCGCCTCCGGGCCCGACCAGTCGGAGCTGTGATACCAGGCGTGGGGCGGGGCGTAGACGTCCGGGTTCCAGTGGATGGCCCCGTTCGTCTCGAGCTTGTGCTCGAGCTGGATGCCGGTCGTCTTCTCGACGATCTCGTGGACGACGCCGCTCTTCTCCTGGAGGACGATCCTGTAGAAGCCGTTCTCGATCGTCCGGCCGAAGTCCTCGCCCTTCGTCACGGCCAGGTCGGTCGCGTAGGCGGCCGCGGCGCCCCCGGATTGTCGTAGAAGACGAGATAGGTCGCCTTCGCGCCGGCCGCGACGTCGGCCAGGAAGGCGACGCTGAAGGTCGTCGTCGGATGGTAGCGGACGATCTTCGCGCCCGTGACCGCGTCCTTCTCCTCGGCGGCCAGCGCGGCCGGGTCGTTCCAGGCGACGACGTCGTAGACCTGGCTCGGGACCTCCCGGTACGCGACGTCCGCGCCCGCCCTCTCGGCCTGCACCACCCGGACCTCGTCCGGAGAACCGAGGTAGCTCGAGAGGACCCCGACCGTGGCGTGGACCGGATATCCCGCCCTGGCGAAACCGTGCTCCTCCGTCAGGACGAGCGAAAGGTAGCTTCTCCAGGCCGTGTCCCAGTAGCCCCCGCCGCTCGGGGCGGTGCCCGATCTCAAGGCGGCGATCTTCTTGCCGGACTTCGCTTCGACGAGCTCTATCCGGACCGGCGTGTCCCTCTGAGGCCGCCAGTTCGCCCGGACCTTGACGTCGAGCGCGATCGCCCCACCGACGGCCTTGAGCGCGTTCCTGTCGATCTCGCGGCCGCCCTGGAAGACAAGGAAGTCCCTGGACCGGACGCCGTCGACCTCGACCCTCTCGACGCTCCAAAACTCCGCTCCAAGGTCGGCCGGGACGTTCGGCACGACGAACCCGCACTTGACGAAATACCAGGGCTCGCCCTCGACCGGGTAGCCGAACTCGGGCCCGGCCGCGGGGAGCGCGGCCCCGCCTTCCTCCCTCGGCCCGCCTCCGCAGCCCGCCGTCGCGGCGCTCAAGACGGCCAAGATGAAGAAATAGAATAGAAACGTCCCCATCTTTCTGTTCATCTTCGCCCCTCCCAATCGATCTTCGCGACGACCTTCGCGAGCAGGCAGGCCGCGAGGCCCCCGGCCGCGAGATAGGCCGCCCCCGTCGCCCATTCCATGAAAATGACCTTGCCGACGCCGAGGAGCAGGAAGAGGATCATGGCCACCGCGAGCCCCCAGCCGACGAACGGCGCCGCCTGGAGCTTGTAGGCCCCGCCGTTCATCCGGGCGACCGGCCCCCAGAATCCGCCGGGCCGGACCTTCCTGTAGAAGGCCAGGAGCTTCCGCGGGTCGTCGGGCTTCGTCAGGAACGTCACCGCGATCCAGACCGCCGTCGTCACGGCCACGATGAGCAGGATGCCGACACCCCAGGCCTCGACCCGGAAGCCCGCCCCCTCGAGCGCCGTTCCCAGCGCCCGCGTGAGCGGGTTCTCCGGGAATATCTTGAGGCCGATCGCCGTCGCCGCCGACGCGCTCAAGGCCGCGATCTCCGACCAGGCGTTGACCCGCCACCAGTACCAGCGCAGCAGCAGGACCAGGCCGATCCCGGCCGAGAGCTCCATGACCAGCTGCCAGCCCATCCTGACGCTCCCCAGCACGAAGGAGAACCCGGCGCCGAGCAGCGAGACGACGAGGACGAGGACCCGCGACGCCGCGACGTAGTGCCTCTCGCTCGCGCCCTTCCTCACGAACGGCCGGTAGAAGTCGTTGAGCAGGAACGAGCCCGACAGGTTGACGATGGACTCGATCGTCGACATGAAGGCGGCGAAGAGCGCCGCGACGACGATGCCCGCGACGCCCTTGGGCAGGAAGGCGATCATCCGCGGATAGGCCGCCTCCATCTCGCCCGCGCCGCCGCCCGCGATCCCGGGCAGGACGACGAGCGCCGCCAGGGCCGTCAGGATCCACGGCCACGGCCGGACGACGTAGTGGGCGATCGTGAACCAGAGCGTCCCCTGGACGGCGTGCCTCGCGTCCTTCCCGGCCAGCATCCTCTGGGCGATCCAGCCGCCGCCGCCCGGCTCGGCCCCCGGATAGTAGACGGCCCACCACTGGACGAACAGGGCGACGAAGAAGGCCAGCGGCAGGGCCTGGCCGAGCGGCGGGAAGACCGAGAGGTAGTCCTTGCCCGCCCCCGCCCCGGCCGCCTTCACGGCCTCGACGAGGGCGCCGATCCCCCCCGCCTTTTCGACCGAGACGACCGACAGGACGATCGACCCGGCCATGGCCACCCCGAAGAGGAGCATGTCGGTCGCCACGACCCCCCACAGGCCGCTCAGCGTCGTGTAGAAGACCGTCAGGCCGAGGCAGACGGCCAGGGCCGTGAGGCCGCTCGTCCCGAAGACCGTCTGGATGATCTTGACCATGGCCAGGGTCACCCAGCCGAAGGTGATGCAGGAGACCGGGACGCCGAGGTAGAGGGCCTTGAAGCCGCGCAGGAACCGCGCCGCCCGGCCCGAGTAGCGGAGGTCGATGAACTCGACCTCGGTGACGACCTCGGCCCGCCGCCACAGATGGGCGAAGAACAGGACCGTCAGGGCCCCGCCGAGCATGAAGTTCCACCAGAGCCAGTTTCCCGAGACGCCGTCCTTGATGACGATCCCGGTGACCGCGAGCGGCGTGTCCGAGGAGAAGGTCGTCGCCACCATCGACGTCCCGAGGAGCCACCAGGGCAGGCTCCGGCCGCTCAGGAAATACTCGGAGATGCTCCTCCCGGCCCGCTTCGAGTAATAGAGGCCGATGGCGATGGACAGGACGAAGTACCAGACGATGAAGACCCAGTCTACCGCCGCGAGCCTCATTGCCTGGCCCTGTGGATGAGCGCTCCGACGACGAAGAAGACGGCCGCGAGCAGGAGCACCGCGACGCGCTGGGCCAGGGTCCGGCAGTAGAGGAGCCCGAACAGGAAGAGCGGCAGGCCGACGCCCCAGAAGCCCAGGGCCATGGGCCGGTATTCTTTCTTCATGCCCTCACGGGCGAGGCCCTACTTCTCCCGGGGGATGGCGAAGACGGGCACGCGGCTGTGGGCGATGACCTTCTCGGTCGTGCTGCCGAGCAGGAACCGGGCCAGCTTGCGCACGGTCGTCGACATGACGATGAGGTCGAAGCCCTTCGAGTCGGCGACGTCGATGATGCCGTCGTAGCCGTGGACGGCCTTGGTGACCTCCTCGGCGATCGTGACGGCCTTGGGCTCCAGCTTCTTGCGGGCCCGGAGCTTCTGGAGGGCCGAGGCGAACATCTCGTCGGTCTGGCGGAAGTCGTGGCCGAAGAGCTCGAGGACGTAGAGGAAGGTCAGTCCGGCCCCGAAGGCCTTGGCCAGCTTCCAGGCGTGGCCCCGCTCGAGGTCCTCGTCGGAAGAGAAGTCGGTCGGGACGAGGATCTTCTCGATCGGCTCGACCTTGGCGTCGGTGCCCTTGGTCACGAGGACCGGGACCCGGGCGCCCCTCAGGACCTGGTGGGTGACGCCGCCGATGAGGTTCCGCTCCTGCCCGGAGACGCCCTTGCGCCCGACGACGATGAGGTCCGCCTTCTCCTTGACGGCCGTCTTGAGGATGACCTTGGCCGCCGAGCCCTGGGCGACGACGACCTTGGCCGGGCAGACGCCGTGCGTCGCGCACATGTGGTCGAGCTGGGCCCTGGCGCTGATCTTCGTGTTCTCGATCTTCCCGGCCAGTTCGGCCTGGGCGTCCGGCCACATTTCGTAGAGGGCCGGGGCGAAGTCCGGGACGACATGGAGGGCCGTCAGCTTGGCCTTGAATTTCTCCGCGAAGGCGTGGGCGTAGGCCAGGGCCTCCTTCGACTCCGCGGAGAAGTCCGTGGCCCAGAGGATGTTCTTGATGGGGTGGATCATGGGTCCCTCCTGTTTTTCCCTCAGTCTACAATAAATTCAGTACTTCTGCCAATCGGGCTTGTGATCGGAGACCCACTTGTAATAGGGGGCCATGGTCAAGTCCGAAGCCGCGTCCTCGTCGAGGACGATGACGGCCCGCGGGTGCATCTGGAGCACGGAGCCGGGGACCATGGCGGTGACCGGCCCCTCGACCATCCGGGCGACGGCCGGGGCCTTCTTCTTGCCGAAGGCCAGGAGCAGGCACATCCGGGCGTCGAGGATGGTCCCCAGGCCCATGGTGATGACGTGGGTGGGGACCCCGGCCGCCCCCCCGAAGCCGGCGGCGACCTCGCGGCGGGACTCGTCGGTCAGGGTCTTGATCCTCGTCCGCGAAGTCAGCGACGAGGAAGGCTCGTTGAAGCCGATGTGGCCGTTCGTCCCGATGCCAAGGACTTGGACGTCGATGCCGCCGGCCGAGCGGACGGCCTGCTCGTACTTCCGGCAGGCCGCGGGGACGTCGGCCGTCTGCCCGTCGGGGATGTTGATCCTCTCGCGGGACACGTTGAGCTGGCTGAACAGGTGGGCCCACATGTAGCTGTGGAACGACGCCGGGTGGGCCGGCGCGACGCCGATGTACTCGTCGAGGTTGAAGCAGGTCACGCCGCCGAAATCCAGCCCCGATTCCCTGTGCAGGCCGACGAGGTTGCGGTAGAGCTGGAGCGGCGTCTTGCCGGTGGCCAGTCCGAGCACCGCGTGGGGCTTCTCGCGGACCGTCCGGGCGACGATGCGGGCGGCGATCTTACTCGCCTGTTGGCTGTCGGCCTGGATGATGATCTCCATCGGGACCTCCTCGGGGCGCGGCCGCCGCCGTCAGCGCGGCTTGACCCAGTATCTTTTGATCTTTTCCTCGACGCTCTTGCGGAACTTGTCGATGTGGCCCAGAACGAAGCGGCCGACGTCGATCGTGTCGTCGAGGACGAGCGGCGTCAGGTCCATGGCGAACCAGAGCTGCTCGACCTCGTCGGTCTGGTGCGACTGGAAGTAGCTGGCGTTGGCCCGGCGCCGGCCGAGGGTGGCCAGGTCGTAGCGCTTGCCGCCCTCGACCTGGGAGTCGTAGACGCCGATGAGGCCCAGGGACAGGTTCTCGCGGCGGCCGACGTCGAGGGGGACCTTGTCGGCGTCGTCCATCCAGTCGAGGCCGCGCCAGACCTCGCAGCCGTAGACCGCCGCGGGCCGCTCCCCGGCCTCGAGCTCGCGCAGGGCCGCGATCGCCGTGAAGACGACGGCCAGGTGGGTGTCGTGCTTGTCGGCCGGGTTGTGGGTGTAGAGGACCTCGGGCCGGGTGGCCCGGAGGAGCTTGACCAGGTCGGCCCGCAGCCGGCCGGTCCCGACGTCCTTGACCTCGGCGCTGGCGAAGTCGAGCTGGACGAGCGCGCCGTAGTTCCCGAGGACGGCGGCCTTCTCCTGCTCGCGGCGCCTGAGCGCCGCCATCTCCTCGTCGGTGAAGGAGGCGTACTCGCCGGCCCGGGGGGAGCCGCCGCCGTTGGTGCAGGTCACGGCCCCGAACCAGAGGTCGCGGCTGTTGAAGCACTTCAGGATGCCGTGGAAGGCCATGATCTCGAGGTCGTCCTGGTGGGCGCCGACGCCGAGGTGGGTGACGCGGCGGAAGGCGTCCTCGACGGGCAGGCCGTCGGGGACGAACACGGACGCGTCGGGCTTGGTGAACTTCATGAACGTGCTCCTGTCGTCTCGGGCAGGCTGGCCGCGGCGACCGCCTGTCCCACGCGCCGGCTCGCCTCGTCGAGGAGGTGGAGGCGGACCCTTTCGGCCGTCCCGGGGAACTCGGAGGCCAGGACCTCGCGGGCCTTGTCGACGATGATCTTCCCGCCTTTCCCGGACATCACCCGGCCCAGGACGAGGAGGTTCTTGAACCGGTAGAAGACCTCGTACCAGGGGATGGTGTAGCCGAGAAAGACGCCGATCGATTCGAAGACCCGGGCCGCCGGGATGTTCCCCCGGTCGACGAGGGCCTGGACCTCCGTGAGCCGTTCCGGGAGCCTCATCGATCCGGGGAAGGACAGGCCCGCGGCCGCGGCCAGCCGGGCGACGGCCTGTTGAGAGAAGTAATTGGCGCCGACGCCGCGGTCGCCGGACCACTCGTCGACGGCCGCCCCTGGGGCGAGGTCGACCGGGACGAAGGCCAGCTCGTCGAGCCAGCCGGGGATGTGGCCGTCCAGGTCGAGGAAGCCGGCCGCCTGGCTCGAGCCCATGGCCACGCCGAGGACGCCCGTCTCTCCGAGGGACAGCCGGCCGGCCAGCGCGGTGACCTTGCCGTCGTTGATGACCTCGAAGGGCACGGCCCACTCGGCGGCCAAGCGGTCGAAGAGGCCCTTGACCTTGGCCTCGAAGACCGCCTCGGGGACGGACCGGAAGAGCGAGGCGATGCGGACCTGGTTCCGGATGATGACCCCGGCCGAGGAGCCGCCGATGGCGTCGACTCGGGGGAGATGGGCGGCGGCCTTCTTCAGGCCGGCCTGGATGTGGGCGTAATGGTAATCCGGGTCGGCCTGGTCGCCCGGGGCCCAGGGGATCTCCTCGCTGTAGACGGGCCGGCCGTCGACGACGGCGGCGATCTTGAAGTCGCTCGCGCCGAGGTCGAAGCCGACGCGGCAGCCGTCGAGGTAACCGCCCGGGAAGTGGACGGTCTCGCGGGCCTCGGGGAAGGTCGCCGGGCTGTGGAGGACGACCTCGAAGGGCCGCTCGTAGATGCGGGACATCGTCTCGACGTCGAAGGCGCGCGGGCCGTTCGCGGAGTAGTCGGCCTTGAGGCGGCGGCCGAGGCCGGCCGGTCCCTGGACGTGGACGCGCCAGCCGCCGCGCGACCAGAGCAGGAACTTGACGGCCCGCTCGACGATCCGGTACGTGGACCCGGGATCGCCGTCCTCTTCGGGTGTGACCGTGTCGAAGACAGAGACCAGCCCGTCCTCGCGCTCGACGGCGAGCCGGAGGGGCGTCCCGCCCGAGGCCCGGACCCGGTCGAGGTAGCCCCGCCAGGCGAGGACGACGGGCTCGAAGCCGGGATCGCACGGGGGCTCGGGAGCGGGAGGCCGGGCCGTCATCGTCATCGGGCCCTGAACTCCACGCTCACCGGGACGAGGAGGCGCGCGGCCAGCGCTTCGACCTTGCGGGGCCAGTTCTTGGCAAAGGGGACGCGCGGACTCGTGATGCCCCGTTCCCAGGCGCCTGTCACCCAGTAGGTGAGCTTGGCGCCGGCGCGGACACTGAGCTTGACGCCCCGGTCGAGGTCCGTTTCGTCCGTCCCGGCGAAGGCGCCGGGAGGGAAGACCGCGGCCAGGCCGATCTCGCCGGCCTTGTCCGCGCCCTGGCCCCAGCCGGCCAGGAAGCCCTTCCCGGTGTCGACGGCGAAGGTCTCGCCGGGAAGCTTCTGGACGCCGGGGCCGGCGACGAAGCGGCCCGAGGCCTTCGAGGAGACGACGACGTCCTGGCGGGAGAAGGCGTTGTCCGCGAAGGCCGAGTAGGAGACGGACAGGGCGACCTCGCCGGCGGCCGTACGGACGGCCGGAAAGTCCGCCTTGATGAGCGTCCGGACCGGGCCCGTGGCGATGACGCTCAGGTCGGCCCGCGGCGCGGCCGGGCCGTAGAGGGGGATCCGCGCGGCGCCGTCCCAGAGGATGAGCCCGCCGAGCCCGGCCGATTCCCCGGCGTCGAGAACGTCCATGCCCCAGTCCTGGGGGCTGGTCTCGGGGGCGGGGAGCTTCTTGAGGATGATGCCCGCCTGGAGCTTGCCGTAGAACTCGCCCCGGCCGTGGACGAGCTTGAAGGCGATGAGGTTCGACTCCCAGCCCGCCTCGGGACCGTTCGCCTCCCAAGGGCCGCGGGCGAAGGCCTTCTCGGTCGTCATGAGCTTGGGTATGCTCCGCTCGGGAGTGTAATAGCAGAGGAGGCGCGTCGTCGACGACGGCGGCAGGGTGCGGACGAAGACGATCTCGTCGTGGTAGCGGTCCTTGTCGAAGTCGTCGGCCTGCGAGACGACGAGGGCATAGGCGCCGGCCTTCTCCTCGAAGATGGCGTACATGTAGGTGTTGAAGTCCCAGGCGACCGCCTCCCGGACGGCGGGGACGTCGATCGTGACGACGTGGTCTTCCAGGGCGAGGGAAGAGGGATTGCGGATCTCCACGACGAAGCTCTTCTTGAAGCCGAGGGCCTCGGGGCCGGGGGCCTGTCCGACGGCCTGGGCCGGCGACCCGGCCAGGGCCGTGGGAGGGGCGGCGATGAGGACGACCGAGGCCAGGACGGCCAGGCCGAAGGCGGCGGCGAGCGCGGCGCGGCCGGCCGGCCGTAGCGGCGGGAGGTTCGTCTGACGCATGGGCGGGCTCTCCTTTCGGGCCGGGATGCGCGACCTATTTTACTCCAATTCTCGGGAAATGCGACGAACTTGGTGAAGAGGTGGGACGTGAAGCCCTTGCCGTCTTCTTTCCGCCGGGCGGCCTTCTGTGTTATGTTTGGTCCGAGGAAACGCGGGATGGGAAACATCGCGACGTTCGGCGAGATCATGCTGCGGCTGTCGCCGCCGGGAAAAGAGCGGCTCTTCCAGTCGCCGGAGCTCCGGGCGATATTCGGCGGGGGAGAGGCCAACGTGGCCGTGTCGCTGGCGATCTGGGGGCACCGCTCGCGCTGGATCTCGGTCGTGCCGGAGAACCCGGTGGGCGAGGCGGCCCTGCGCGAGCTCAGGCGCTTCGGCGTCGACGTCGGGGCGGTCGTCCGGGCGGGCCGGCGGCTGGGGATCTACTTCGCCGAGCCGGGCGCGAACGAGCGGCCGTCCCAGGTCGTCTACGATCGGGACGGGTCGGGGATCGCCGAAGCGGCCCCGGGGAGCATCGACTGGCCGGTCGCGTTCGAGGGGATGGACTGGCTCCACGTGACCGGCATCACGCCGGCCCTCGGTGCCTCGGCCGCCGCGATCACGATCGAGGCGGTCAAGGCCGCCCGGACGAAGGGGATGACCGTGTCCCTCGACCTCAATTACCGTTCCAAGCTCTGGCGCTACGGGCGGCCGGCGCCCGAGGTCATGCGAGAGATGGCGGGGCTCGCGGACGTCCTCGTCGGCAACGAGGAGGACTGCCAGAAGTCGCTCGGGCTGGGGTCCCCGCCGGCCGCCGGCGCGGGCCGGCTCGACGTCCGGGCCTACGAAAAGCTGACGGCGATGGTCATGTCGGCCTTCCCCAATCTCGCCAGGGTCGCCATCACCCTGCGGGAGAGCCTGAGCGCCGACTGGAACCGCTGGTCGGCCGTCCTGAGGAGCGGGGCGGGCTTCGTCGCGGGCCCGGTCCACGAGATCCGCGACGTCGTCGACCGGATCGGGACGGGCGACGCCTTCGCCGCCGGGCTCATCCACGGTCTGGGAAGGTTCAAGACCGAGGCCGAGGCGCTCGAGTTCGCCGTGGCCGCCGCCGCGCTCAAGCACTCGATCCCGGGAGACTGGAACCTTGCGACGGAGAGCGAAGTCTTGGCCCTCGTCCGGGGCGACCGGTCGGGCCGGGTCCGGCGATAGCGGCCCCGGAGGCCGAAGCGGCGGAGAGAGCGCGCGAGGAGATCGACATGGAGAAAGAACAGGTCCTCGCGGCCATCCTCGAGGCCAAGGTCGTGGCCGTCCTGCGGATGAAGGACGCGGCCCGGCTCGCCGAGGTCGCGGCGGCTCTGCTCAGAGGCGGCGTCGGTGTCCTCGAGGTCACGATGAGCGTGCCGGGGGCCGTCGAGATCATTAGGTCGATGGCCCTGTCGAAGGCGCCCGGGACGCTCGTCGGGGCGGGGACCGTCCTCGACCCCGGCACGGCCACCGACGTCATCGCCGCGGGGGCCGACTTCGTGGTCTCCCCGATCACGGACCGTAGCACGGTCGAGGCCTGCCGCGACGCCGGGGTCCTCGTAGCGCCGGGGGCGTTCACGCCGACCGAGATCGTCGAAGCTTGGCGCGCCGGGGCCGACATCGTCAAGGTCTTCCCGGCGACATCGCTCGGGCCGCAGTTCTTCCGCGACCTGCGCGGGCCGCTGCCCCAGGTCCGGCTCATGCCGACCGGCGGCGTCACGATCGAGAACGCGGCCGAGTTCCTGGCGGCGGGGGCCGCGGCGGTCGGCATCGGGACGGCCCTCGTCGACGCGAGGGCCGTCGAGGCCCGCGATTGGGCGGCTCTTGAAGAGCGGGCCCGGCGGCTCGTGGCATCGCTGGGCGTTCCGTAAGAACAGCCGGATTTTCTGCTATACTAACGGACTTCCGACCATGACCCCGAACCCGGCGGACCGCGCGAGCCTCTGGAGCCGGGATTTCATGCTGGCCCTGGCCGGCTTCTTCCTCCTGTTCATGTCCATCTCGCTCTTTTTCCTGTTCCCCGTCGTGCTGGCGGAGTACGGCCCGCTCCAGAGCCGGATCGGGATGATCATGGGCGTCCACAGCGTCGTGGCCATCGGGGTCCGGCCCCTGTTCGGGAGGATGATCGACGTCAGGGGCGGCCGGTCGCTCGCGCTCTTCGGTCTGCTCGTCCTCATCCTCGTCGTGCCGTTCTTCCACTTCGTCTCCGACGCCGGCTGGCTGCCGTTCCTGCTGCGGGCGTTGACCGGGCTCGGCTGGGGCATCAGCATGACGGCCACGATCGCCATGTGCTCGGACCTGGCCCCGGTCGAGCGGCTGGCACGGTCCATGGGGGTCATCGGCGTCGGCGGCCTCGTCGCCAACGCGCTCGGGCCGCTCGTCGCCGAGGAGATCCTGCGGCGGCTCGGCCCGGGCTGGCTCTACAACATCAGCGTGCTCTTCCTCCTCGCCTCGCTGGGCTGTCTCCTGCTCACTCGCGAGATCGCCCGGCCGGAGGAGAACGGCGGCGGGGGAGGCGCGGAAACCATCCCGGGCGGGGGCGGGGCCGGGGCGCGCGCCCTGAGGTCCGTGCCCTGGGTGGTCGCGATAGTCATCGCGTCGATGCCCGTCTTCCACGGCGCCATCCGCGGGGCGATGATCTACTTCATCGCCGTCTTCGGGAACTCGGTCGGGATCGGGCGGGTCGCGCCCTTCTTCCTCGTCTTCTCGCTGGCCGCCATCTTGACCCGGTTCGGCCTGAGCGACCTCTCCGACCGGCACGGGCGGAAGAGGGTCATCCTGCCGGCGGCGCTCATCATCGTCGCGAACCTCTTCCTCATCGCCGAAGTCCGCGGCTTGCCCCTGCTCTTGGTCACGGGCTTCGTCGGCGGCCTTGGCCAGGGACTGATCTTTCCGGCCCTGAGCACGTACATCATCGATTTCCTGGGGCGCGGGAACAAGGGCCTGGCGATCAGCCTTTACCTCTCGTTCTTCGACGTCGGGATGGGGCTCGGCTCGCCGGTCTTCGGCTGGGTCTCCGATCTGGCGGGCTACCGGTGGATGTACCGCATCGCCGGCCTCTGCTTGCTCGTCTCGACGGCCCTGTTCATGATCAAAGCCCCGGAGGGAGCAAACCAAGAGTTGACCCCCTCCGGAAGAAAGGAGAGCGGAAATGTGCCAGGACGACAAGAACGTCTATGACCTCGCGGTGGAGCGACGGACCATCAGGCGCTTCAAGCCCGACGCCGTACCGAGAGAGCTTCTGGAGCGGCTCGTCGACGTCGCACGGTTGGCCCCGTCGGCGGCCAACGTCCAGCCGCTCGAGTTCGTCCTCGTCGACGACGCCAGCGCGAAGGCCGAGGTCTTCCCCGCACTGAAATGGGCGGCCTACATCGCCCCCGCGGGGGACCCGCGGCCGGGGGAAGAGCCGGCGGCCTACATCGTCACCATGGTCAACTCGAAGCTCCGGGAGAAGATGTTCGAGTACGACGTTGGCGCGGCCATGGAGAACATGATCCTGGCGGCCCTCGCCGAGGGCGTCGGGGCCTGCTGGCTCTTGTCGATCGACCGCGACCGGCTGAGGGCGGCGCTCGGTGTGCCCGAGACCTACAGGATCGACTCGGTCCTGGCCCTGGGCTATCCGGCCGAGGCGCCCGCGGCCGAAGTCATGGCCGATTCGTGCCGATACTGGAAGGATGAAGGCGGGCGCCTCCACGTGCCCAAGCGCTCCCTCGCCTCCGTTCTTCACGTGAACAAGTTCTGACGGGACGAGGTTCTTCGATGGCGGGGTATTTCGGCCTGCGCCTAAGTTCCAGAAGGCGCGATCCGCGAGCTTGACTTTGGGCCGGGGGGAGCATTATAAATGGAGCAGACAGCTTTCGATGCGGATCGTTCATTCGATCAAGGAGGACTCATGAAAAAAGTTCGAATCGCGTTCGTCGTGGGCTTGGCTTTGCTCTGCGGCTTGGCCTTCGTCGTCGCGCCGGCCCGGGCCGACTTCTACATGAAGCAGAAAATGCACACCGGCGCGTTCAGCGTCATGGGCCAGAGCCAGCCCGAGAAGGACGAGGTCATGGTCTTCTGGATGGGCGAGAACATGTTCCGGACGGATACCGAGTCGTCCAACTCGTCCGTCCTCCTTCTCCCGGACAAGAAGGCGATGTACATGATCGACCACGCCAAGAAGCAGTACCAGGAGATGCCCCTGAACCTCAGCGAGATGCTGGGCGAGGCCGGCGGCGAGGAGGGCGAGGAGGAGGGCCGGGCCCAAGCCATGGCCATGATGAAGGGCATGATGGGCGGCATGAAGGCCACCGTCACCGAGACCGGCGAGACGAAGAACATCGGGAACTGGAACTGCCGCAAGTACCTCATCGACATGGACATGGGCATGATGGGCAAGATGAAGGCGGAGACCTGGGCCACCGAGGACCTGAAGATCGACTATACCAAGGCCTTCACCATGTCCAACGCCATGATGGCCGGCATGCCGGGTTTCGACAAGATCCTGGCCGAGATGAAGAAGATCAAGGGCGTCGTCGTCCTGCAGACGGCCACCATGAACGTGATGGGGGGCGCCGAGGTCAAGTCGACGACCGAGCTCCTCGAAGCCGGCGATAAGTCCGCCCCGGCGGGGCACTACGACCTCCCGGCCGGCTACAAGAAGGTCAAGGGCATGCGCTGATCGGCGACGCAGAGGGCCTCCGGGCCGCCGCACGAGGGCAGGAAGCCATGGCGCTCGACGAGACCGCCTATGAGCTTGACCCTCTCTTGATTCTTTAGCGGACGGGCGTGAGGATGACGGCGGCGCCGCCGCCGGGGGCCAGGCGCAGGTCGAGCCTGTCGCCGGCCATGACGCGCATCTTCTCGGCGGCGAGGCTCGTCCCGTCCGTGTTCGCCTCCGGGCCGTCGGCGAAGACATGGGCCTCGTACTCACCGACCCCGAGGAACCCCACCTCGAGGGCGATCTGCCGCTCCTCCCAACTGGTCATCGCCCCGACATACCAGACCTCGCCTGAGCGCCGGGCCACGACGATGTGCTTCCCCGGCTCCCCCCCGAGGACCCGGGTCTCGTCCCATACGGTCGGCACCTTTTCGATGAACTCGAGCCCGGGCTGTCCCTCGTACGCCTCCGGGTAGTCGGCGACCATGACGAGCGGGCTCTCGTAGACGACGTACATGGCCAGCTGGTGGGCCCGCGTCCCCTGCGACATCGGGGCGACGTCGCGCGGCTGGAACTCGCCCCTGGCCGCGTTGCGCATGGCGCCCGGCGTGTAGTCCATCGGCCCGGCCAGCATCCGGGTGAAGGGAATGGTCACGTCGTACTCGGGCGTCACGCGCTCGCTCCACTTGCTGTACTCGAGGCCCATGACGCCCTCGCGCGTCAGCAGGTTCGGGTAGGTCCGGCGCAGCCCCGTCGGCTTGTAGGCGCCGTGGAAGTCCACGGTCAGGCGGTGTTCGGCGGCCTTGCGCACGACCTTCTCGTAGTAGTTGACCATCTCCTGGTCGTCGCGGTTCATGTAGTCGACCTTGATCCCGGCCGCGCCCCACTTCTCGTAGAGGGCCATGGCCTCGTCCATGCTCCGGTCGAGGGCCCGCCATTCGACCCAGAGCAGGGTCGCGACGCCTTTCCTCTTCCCGTAGGCGATGATGCCGGGGACGTCGACCTCGGGCCGGCAGCGCAGGATGTCCTCGGTCCGCCCGTCCTCCGACATCGGCGCCCAGCCGGCGTCGACGAGCATGTACTCGAACCCGTGCCGCGCGGCGAAGTCGATGTAATGCTTCATCGTCGCCGTGTTCATGCCCGGCTCGAACGGCACGCCCTTGGCGTAGCTTCCCGACCACCAGTCCCAGGCGGCCTTGCCCGGCCTGATCCAAGAGGTGTCGGCGAGAGCGCAAGGCGCGCTCAGGTTCAGGACGAGGTAGTTCCTCTCGATGAACCGCCCCGGGTCCGGCCCGGCCATGATCACGCGCCAGGGCGTTTCCTTCGGCGTTCTTCCGACGACCGGCCGATCGAAAGCGCGGCGCGGCGGGACGGAGAGCCGCGTCGTCAGCGCGTCGGGCATCTCGGGCACGCCCGCGACGTACATCCCGGCGTAGTCGGTCAGGTCGGCCTCGAGGATGGCCGCGTAGAGCCCGGGGCCCGGCATCTCGACGAGGAGCGGAAGGTTGACGAGGGAGGCCGGCTTGATCTCCCTTACGAGGACCCGTTCGTAGGGGCCCTCGTTGTGAGTGTCCCAGCGCCCCATATTCAGGGCGAAGGCCCAGGCGTCGGCGGCGAAGCAGAAGCCCGTCTCCTCCGCGGCGAGCGTGAACTCGTCGATCGTGTCCTGCTTCGGCAGGACATAGCGGAAGGCGACGCCCTCGTCGTAGGCCCGGAGAACGACGTCGAGCCTCCGGTAGGGCTCGAGGGTCTCCTCGAGGGAGACGACGAGCTCGTTATACCTGTCGGGGACGGTCCGCTGGGCCCCGAAGGCGTTCTCCCATCGCGAGTCCTCCGACCGCCTCGCGACGCCGGCGACCTTGAAGTCGCGGTCGAGGGCGGGGGCGTCGAGGAAATCGAGCCCGAGCGGCGAGTCGACGAGGACCGGCGCGCCCTTGTACGCGACGCGATAGTAGAGCCGCTCGCCGGGGAGGTAGGGCTGGGGCTTGGACGCGAGCGAGAGCGAGAGGACGAGCGTCCCGTCCGGCGACGCGACCGCGAGGTCCCCCGCGCCGCGGTCGGCCGCCTTCGTGCATGCCGGGACGAGCGCGAGGCCGATGGTGAGCGGCCAGATGAGCGCTTTGCTACCGATCTTCATGGGATCCCTCCGTGACTCCGACGAGCCGGTCATTCCCCGCGATTCTATCGCAGGCGGCGAGAGGGGGTCAAACCCGCGCCATCTTGACTCGGGCCTTCAGATCCGGAAGGATCCCGTTAACCATCAGGATGGGATTGCATGGCGGGTATCTTCTTGACGCCGGAACCGAATAAAGACGAAGATGGGGACTAGGATCTGGATTTCGGATCGGAGGGATAGATTGAGCCTGCTTGCCCGGATCGCTGCCTCGCCCCTTCTCGTCGTCGTATTAGCCGTTTCTTGCTGGGATCCTGGGACTACGGCTCATGGCCCCGGCCTCGTAGCCCCGACGATCGGCGTCGATGAGCTCGCCCGGCTCGACCTCCTGCCGCGCTTCAAGCGCTCGATCAGGGTCGGGCTCGTCTCGAGCTACGACCGGAGCGGCGGCAACGACGACGGATTCAGCGGCAAGTACTCGTTCGTCCGCAAGGAGCCGGGGGGCCTCGTCCTGGCCGACCTCGAGGGCCCGGGGGCCATCTACAGGATCCACACGCCCACGCCGACCGAGGACATCGTCGAGTTCTATTTCGACGGCGAGGCCGCGCCGCGGCTCCGGCTGAAGGTCATCGAGCTCTTCGACGGCACGCGGCCGCCGTTCGTCGAACCGGTCGTCGGCTCGGGCGTCGGCGGCTACACGTCCTACGTCCCGCTGACCTACGGGAAGTCGTGCAAGATCGTCCTCAGGGCGGAATCGTTCCAGTTCTACGACATCAATTACGCCGTGTTCCCGCCGGGGACGGGCGTTCCGACCTATGAGGACCCGCCCTCCGCGGAATTCATGGCCAAGGTCGGGCGGGCGGCCGATCTGATGCGGCGGGCGGGGACCGACATCAGCCCGGAAGTCGCCTCCCCCGGAACGCCTCTCGCGTCGAGGCGCGTCGAGGGACGCCTGGCGCCGGGCGGCAAGCTGGTCCTCTACGAGAGCTCGAAGCCGGGGCGGATCGTCGGGATGAGGATCGGCCCGGCATCGGCCCTGACCGGCCGCGACCGCGACGTCCTCATCCGGGCGTACTGGGACGGCGCCGCCGAGCCGGCCGTCGATTGCCCGGCCGGCGATTTCTTCGGGGCCAGCTTCGGGGAGCCCGCGGTCCGCTCGCTCATGCTCGGGACGACCGACGACGGCGTCGACTACTGTTACTTCCCTATGCCCTTCGGGCGCTCCGCGCGCGTCGAACTGGTCTCGGAGCGGGCGGCGGGAGGGGCGCCGATCGAGGTCGAGGCGGAGGTCGTCACGGCCGACTTCGGCAAGGCCGCGGACGAGGGCCGCTTCTACGCCCTGTGGCGGCGCGAGAACCCCTGCGTCGAGGGGCGACCCTACACCTTCCTGCGGACGACCGGCCGAGGCCACGTCGTCGGCGTCATCCTCCAGGCGCAGGGGCTCGAGTCGGGGCATACGGGTTTCTTCGAGGGTGACGACCGGGTCACGATCGACGGCGAGCCGGCCGTCCTGGGAACGGGGTCCGAGGATTCGTTCAACGGCGGCTGGTACGACGTCCCCGGGCGGTGGGAGACGCGGACGTCGCTCCCGCTCAGCGGCTGCCTCGACTACAAGAAGCCGCTGGCCCGGACCGGCGGGTACCGGCTCCTGCTGACGGATTCCTACGCCTACGCGAAGTCGATCGACTACACCATCGAACATGGGCCGGAAGGGAACGCCGTGCCGACCGACTACGCGAGCGTCGTCTTCTTCTATTCCGAGGCGCCGCCGACGGGCCTCGAGCCGGTGCCGGCCGCGGCGGAGCGGCGGGTCCGGGGGCTCGACCGGATCGTCTTCGTCCCCGGCTGGAACGTGCCCATCCACACGATGTCGATCCGGAACGCGGCCTGGACGAAGGAGGTCTCGACCTTCGGGAAGGACCGGTTCCGGCACTTCACGATGAGGTCGTAGCGGGCCCGATATCTTCGGCCCGCACCACGTCTCGTTCATCTGCGAGCTGCCCGAGGCCGGGCGCTACACGCTGTCGGTCAAGGCCGTCGCCGGACCGGAGCAGGGCATCCTGCAGGTCTACGAGCGGGACCGGCCGGCGGGCGAGGCCGTGAACCTCTACGCGGCCGAGCGGGCGATCAGCGGGCCGCTTCCGCTCGGGACCTTCGAGATGAGGAAGGGCGCGAACATCGTTTACCTCTATATGGTCGGGGCCGATCCGCGGGCGAAAGGGCAGGGCCTGGACCTGCTCGAGATCATCTTCGAAAAGCGATGAGCTGCCGTTCATCTTCTCGGCTCTGCAACGGATATCGCTCCTTGCCCCCGCACCCCGGAAACCTTCTTATACGGTTTCCCCCGCCTCCGGCGGGTCCCCCTTCCAGCACGGGGGCCTTGGAGCGACACCCGTTGCCGCCTCGCGATGAACGGCCAGAGGAAGACAGCGCAGATTTTGAGAGGAGTGGCTTATGAGCGGACAGGACGTGCGGTTCTCGATGAGGCGGATGTTTTTCAGCATCGTGATCGTGATCGGCGCGGGGATCTTGATCGTGACGATCGGCCAGGCGCTCCTCGGGCCGAGCCGGACGCCGGCGGGCGTCCCGGCGCTCTCGGCCGAAGCGCAGGCCTGGGTCGACGAGACCCTGGCCGGCCTGACGCTCGAGCGGAAGATCGGCCAGATCGTGACCTCCGACGCGACCGGGGGGTACATCGCGGAAGACGATCCGCGCCTGGCCCGCTGGACCGCGCTCGCGAGAGACCACGGACTGGGCATGTTCGTCCTCTACGGCGGGACGCCGCGCGACGTCGCCCATCTCACGAACCGGCTGCAGAAGGCGGCGGCCTTGCCGCTCCTCATCAGCGCCGACTTCGAGGGCGGGCCGGGACAGCAGGTGGCCGGGGCGAGCGAGTACCCGGCCAACATGGCCTTCGCCGCGGCCGGAGACGAGGACCTGATGTACCGGGCCGCGGCGGCCGGGGCCGTCGAGGGGCGAGCCATGGGCATCCACCTGACCTATACTCCGGTCGTCGACATCGCCTGGCGGCCCGACAACCCGGCCGAGAGCGTCCGCTCGTTCGGCGGCGACCTCGACCTGCTCGGGCGCATGGTCAGGGCCTATGTCCGCGGCTATCACGAGAACGGGATGCTGGCCTCGGCCAAGCACTTCCCGGGGCGGGGGGACGTCGAGGACTTCCCCGGGCACCCGGGCTGGGCCTGGATCGGGAAGCCGGCCCGCGAGGTCGAGTCGCAGGAGTTCCGGGCCTTCCAGCACGCGATCGACGCGGGCGTCGACTTCGTCATGACCGAGCACATCGCCGTGCCGTCGGTCGCGGAGGGATCGGACCTCCCGGCCAGCGTCGAGGGGAGGCTCGTCACGGGATGGCTCAAGGGGAAGCTGGGGTTCAAGGGCGTCGTCACCTCGGACGATCTCTGGTACGACCAGGTCGTGGCCCGTTTCGGGGCCGAGGAGGTCGCGGTCAAGGCGTTCGAGGCCGGCCATGACGTCATCCTCAAGCCCAGGGACCCGGTGGCGACGATCGCCGCCCTGGCCGAGGCCGTGCGGTCGGGGCGCGTCCCAGAGAATCGGATCGACGAGGCGGCCCGCAAGGTCCTGACGCTGAAGGCCCGGCTCGGGCTCCACGAGACGCGGCTCGTCGACGAGGCCCGGGTCGGGGAGCTCGTCGGGACGGCGGCTCACCAGGCCATCGTCCAGGAGGTCGCCGACCGGTCGCTGACCATGCTGAAGAACGACGGGGTCGTGCCGCTCAGGGCGAAGGCGGGGGAGAAGGGAACGGCCGTTGTTTGGCCGAAGATCGTCAACGTCAACGTCCAGAAGGCCGTCGAGGACCCGTCGCCGGCGCTCCTCGCGGCCAGGCTCGCGGCGGCCTTCCCCGGGACGCGGAGCTTCACGCTGCGTCCGGACATGGATCCGGCCTATCGCGAAACGGTCTGGAACGCGGCGCGGGAGGCCGAGGTCGTCGTCGTGTCGCTGTTCGTGCCCCGGAACCGGATGGGCGACGCGGCGCCGTTGAGGGAAGGCGATCTCGCCTTCATCGACAGGATCGTCGCCGCCAAGCCCGGGGCGGTCGTGGCCATGTCGTACGGGAATCCCCAGCTCATCCGCAAGCTCCCCGAGGTCGCGGCGTTCCTCGTCGGTTACGGCGAGCGGGGCTGGTTCGGGAACCAGGCCGTCTATTTCGACTCGTTCGTCAAGGCGCTCAAGGGCGAGATCAAGCCGGCGGGCCGGCTGCCGGTCAAGGTCAGCGACGCCTATCCGATCGGCGCCGGACTATAATTCCTCCGGCCGGAGGCGGAACAACACCACGCCGTGGCGGGCGACATAGGCCTCGAACGCGCCCTCGAAGATGCCGAGGTCCTTCTGGCGCCAGAGGTCGCGGACGCGCTGCGGGCCGGCGACGCCGATGTCCGCCCACGACGCCGTGATCGCGGCCAGGCCCTCGCCGCGGTTGAAGAGGCCGACGGCCTTGGAGCCGTCCTCGAGGTCGCGCGCCCAGATCTCGACGTCTCCGGCCTTGGAGACGCGCCGGCCGGGCCTGCCGAGCGGGTCCTGGTCGACGTCGATGACCTCGTCGTTGGTGAGCAGGCTCAGGGTGAACTCGTCGAGCCGGGTGATGTCGCCGCTGAAGATGAGCGGCGCCGCCACGAGCGCCCAGAGCGAGACGTGGGTGTACTGCTCGTTCGGGGTGAGCGGGGTCGGCGCGGTGCCGCCCTTCCAGTCGCTGAGGTAGCCGATCAGGAGGTAGTCGGGGTCGTTCCAGTGGCCGGGACCGCCGTAGCGGTGGAGCTCGTTGGCCGAATAGACGTCGAAGCCGTCGCGGAAGAGGGCGGCCGGGATGCCCTCGAACGAGCCGCCGAGGTCGCCGGCGGTGCGCCAGCTGTTGCCGCCGACCTCGGCGCCCCATTCCCAGACGTTGCCCATGCCGTACTGGCAGAGGTTGAGGACGATGTCGCGCGGCTGGGCGGCCAGGATGCCGCTCATCAGGCGATAGGGCTTCTGGAGCTCCTCGACGCTCGCTGTCCTTGGCGATGCCGCTGTAGGAGCACCAGTCGTACTTGAGGAAGTCGAAGCCCCACTCGGCGAACGGCCGGACGTCCAGCTCCTCGTGCTGCCAGGCGCCGACGTGGCCGGCGCAGGTGTAACGGGCCGGGCGAGGTGTAGATGCCGGCCTTGAGGCCCTTGGCGTGGATGTAGTCGGTCAGGGCCTTCATGTCGGGGAAGCGGCCGTTCGAGTTGATCATGCCGCGCGCGTCGCGGGGCTCCCCGAGGAGGGACGGGTCTTTCGCGTCGGGCCGGATCGACCAGCAGTCGTCGATGTTGACGTACTGGTAGCCGTGGTCGACCATGCCGCTCGAGACCATGGCGTCGGCCGCGGCGCGCATGATGGCGTCGGTGACGCGGTTCTCCCAGACGTACCAGCTGTTCCAGCCCATCTGCGGCGTGAGGGCGAGCGTCTCGCCGCAGACGATCTTGAACGGCCGCGAGGCGGTGCCCAGGCTGTTGGCGGCGGTGAAGGTGACGAGGTGGGTGCCGGGGGCGGAGAGCGAGCCGGTGATCTGGCCGGTGGCCGTGTCGAGCATGAGGCCCTCGGGCAGGCCCTCGACGCCGAAGACCATGGGGCGGTCGCCCGTCGCCGGGATGGTGAAGAGGAAGGGCGAGCCGGGCCGGACGCCGAAGACGCGGGCGCCGTTGATGCGGGGCTCGGGCGGAGGAGGAGGGGTCAGGACGAGGCGCGGCTCGGCGGGCGCGGCCGCGAGAGTGGCCTTCGCCCCGACTCGCTCTTGAGCGTCGGACGCGGCGGGCGCCGCGGCCGCGGCGAGAACGAGGGCGGACACGGCGATGAGGGTCGTCAGGACGCTGGGGGCTGGTTTCATGGGCGGCTCCTTTGCGATGTGCCGTCATTATAATCGGACCGCTCGGCGGCGCACAACTCATCTGTGCGCCCCTCCGGTTGACCCTCTCAGGGGGTTGGAGTATCCTTCCTCGCCAGGAGAGGAGAGCACCCATGAGACATGCCCGCTGGTCCGCCCGCCGAATCACCGTCCTCGCGTTCGCCGCGGCCGTTTCGGCCGTAGTCATCTTCGCCGCGGTCATCCCGGCCGCGTCCCCGCGTCCGCTCACAGCACCCGCGCAGGCCCCGGCGCAGGCGGCTCCGCCTGCCGCGACGCCGGCCTCCGCCGCCGCCGATCCCTACGCTCCGGACAAGCCCGAGCCGGGCTCGGCCGAGGCCATCGCCAAGTTCACGACGGAGCCGCGCTTCGGCAACCCCTGGGTGGCCTACGTCCCGGACTCGGCGACCGTAGTTTCGCCGACGAAATACCTCGGGCACATCGTCGGGGCCGCCGGCGAGCTCTCCTCGACCGCCCTGATCTACGGCTACTTCCGCAAGCTCGCCGAGGCCTCGCCGCGCGTCCGCGTCGAGACGATCGGCCGCAGCGAAGAGGGCCGGGAGATCATCCTCGCGGCGATCGCCGACGAGGCCGGCCTCCGCGACCTCGACAAGCTCAAGGCCGCGACGGCGGCCCTCGCCGAGCCGCGCACGACGACGCCCGCGGCGGCCGAGGCCCTCATCGCCGCGTCCCGGCCCGTCTACTACTTCAACGCCGCGCTCCACTCGACCGAGCTGGGCTCGGCCGAGATGGTCATGGAGCTCGCCTACCGGCTGGCCGTCTCCGAGCAGCCGATGATCAAGCGCATCCGCGAGAACGTCCTCGTCCTCATCAATCCCGTCTCCGAGCCCGACGGACGCGACAAGCAGGTCGACTGGTTCTATCGCTACCTCAAGGGCAAGACCGACTTCGACAGCCTGCCGCCCGACTCGCCGCCCTACTGGGGCCATTACGTTTTCCACGACAACAACCGAGACTCGCACCAGATGGCCCTTCAGTCGTCGAAGGCCGTCGCGCGGATGTTCTTCGACTACCATCCGACGGTCGTCCACGACCTCCACGAGTCCATCCCGCTCCTCCAGACCTGGAACGGCACGGGGCCCTTCAACAAGAACCTCGATCCCATCCTGCTCAGCGAGTGGTTCGCCATGTCGCTCGCGGAGGTCGGGGCCCTGACCTCTGCCGGGATGCCGGGCGTCTGGACGTGGGGCTTCAGCGACGGCTGGGGGCACGTCTTTCTCGACTCGATCGGCGTCAACCACAACAGCATCGGCCGGGGCTACGAGACATACGGCAACGGCACGCCTGAGACGGTCGAGCGCGTCATCCGGCCGGACGAGGAGCGCTACGCCGGGCGCCCCGTGACCAGCCAGGAGTGGTACCGGCCGCTGCCGCCGCCCCGCAAGTTCCTCTGGTCGCTGCGCAACAACGTGAACTACCAGCAGAGCGGCTGCCTGGCCGCGCTCGACTACGCGGCAAAGAACTCCAAGGAGATGCTCCGCGACTTCTACCGCAAGGGCTACAACTCATGGCAGAAGGGCGTCAAGGGCAAGCCGTATGCCTTCGCCATCCCGGACGACCAAGGCGACCGGCGGCGCGTCGCCGAGATGATCGAGATCCTCCTCGCCCAGGGCATCGAGGTGGGGCGGGCGTCCGCGGCGTTCAAGGTCGCCGAAGGGGAGTTCGCGGCCGGGACGTACGTCGTCCGGCTCGACCAGCCCTACCGCAACTACGCCGTCGACCTGCTCACGCCTCAGAGCTATCCGACCGACGCCGTCACCGAGCCGTACGACGACGTCTCGTGGGCGCTGCCCATGCACTTCGGCCTGGAGGCCAAGCGCGTCGACGACGCCAAGATCATGGACGCGGCGGCCGTGTCCCTGACCCCTCTCGCGCCGGGCTTCGCGACTTCGGTCGCGGGCCGGGTGAGCGGGACGGGACCCGTTTACCTGCTGCGCGACACGGGACAGGAGGCGCTGCTGGCGCTCCGGGCGCGCCTCGCCTCCTTCCGCGTCGAGATCGCCGAGAAGGCGTTCAAGTCCGGCGACAAGGACTATCCGGCGGGCTCGTGGGTCATCGCGCGGCCAGAAGGGGCTCGCCGAGCGCCTTGGCGCGGGCCGCGGCCGAGCTGGGCCTCGACTTCGAAAGCGCCGCGGCGGCCCCCGACGTCGCCCGCCACGAATCGAAGCTTCCGCGCCTGGCCGTCTGGCACACCTGGGCCGACACCCAGGCGGTCGGTTGGATCCGCCTCGTCCTCGACCGCCAGAAGGTGCCCTACACCTATATCCGCGACGAGGACGTCCGGTCCGGGCGCCTGCGCGAGAAATACGACGTCATCGTCTTCGGCGACAACTGGCTGAGCCTGCAGAGCCAGATCCACGGGATCGATGAGAAATGGGGCCCGATGGCCTACCTGAAGACGAAAGAGACGCCGAACCTCGGCGTCCCCGACGCCTCTGCGGACATCACCGGCGGCATCGGCTGGCTGGGGATGGCCAAGCTCGAGGAGTTCCTCGGCGCGGGCGGCCTGCTCGTGACGCTCGGCAACGGATCGGCGCTCCCGCTCGAGGGCGGCCTCGTCCGCGACGTCCGCCGCAAGAGCGGCGCGTTCTTCACGCCGGGCTCGGAGCTCAAGGTCAAGTTCGCGCGGCCCGACCACCCGCTGGCCTACGGCTCACCGGAGGTGGCCTCGGTCTTCCGGTCGATGCTGCCGGTCTACGACATCGCCCGGTCCGCGCGAGGGAGCGTCGTCCTGCAGTGGGGGACGAAGCTGCGGAAAGAGGACCGGGAGGACGAGGGGCCGGACGCGCTGGCGGCGCTGACGAAGGAGGAGCGGGAGGCCAAGGAGAAAGCCAAGAAGGACGAGCCGAAGATGCTCGTCAGCGGGGCCCTCAAGGGCGATGACGAGCTCGAGGGCCGCCCGGCCATCCTGGATATCGCGGCGGGGAAGGGCCGGGTCATCGCCTTCAACTTCAATCCGGTCCACCGCGACCTCAACCGCTCCGACCACCGCTTCCTCTGGAACGCCTTGCTTAACTGGAGCTACCTGCTGAACCTCCGATCTTGACGTGGCTGACGGAGACGGTGGGGGAGCCGACGCTCTGGAACCAGGTCAGGTCGCCGCCGACCTTGTCCACCGCCTTCAGCAGCTCGAACAGGTTGCCGCCGACGGTGACGCCTCGCACCGGGAACGACTTCTTGCCTTTCTCGATCATGAACCCGGCCGACGGGATGGAGAAATCCCCCGAGGCCGTGTCGATGGCCGCGAACAGGCCCAGGACGACGGTCAGGTAGAAACCGCGGTCGATCCCGGCCATGATCGCCTCCGGCGAGTCCCCGCCCGGCTTCAGGTAGAGGTTCGTCGTCCCGACCCCGCCCGCGGAGCTGTAGCTTCCGCGCGAGCGGTTCCCCGTCGATCTGGTCTTCCCCTTCTTGGCGCAGTAACAGTCGTAGAGGTAGGTCCTGAGCACGCCGTCCGCGATGAGCGGCGTCGTCTGCGTCGCTACGCCCTCGCCGTCGACGGGCGCCGTCGAGGTCCCGCCTTTGAGCCGGCCGTCGTCGACGAGCGTGAAGCCCTTCGCCGCGACCTCCGTTCCGATCTTCTCCGCGAACAGCGACCGCCCTTTCTGGACCTCGTCGGCCGAAAGCATCCCGGCGATGAACGACCACAGCTGGACGCCGATGTCCGGGGCGATGACCAGCGGCATCTCCATCGAGGGGACCGGCTTGGCCCCGAGCATCGCCACGGCGCTCTCTGCCGCTTTCCGCCCGATCTCCTCCGCGTTGAAATCGGCCCACTTGACGTAGCCGTTCTGGTACGAGCCGGACTCGCGCGCGTCCCCCTCGGCCGCCGTATATTCAACGCCGGCGCCGACGCCCGACTGCCTGAACCAGCCGCTGATCCCGTTCGAATTGGCGACGTACGAATAGGACGATCCGTCCTGGTAGATGGCCATCATGGCGCCGGCGATCTTCGGGCTGTAGTCGAGTCCGGCCGCCTCCATCCGCAGGGCGGCCTGGATCTTCTCCTGGACTGGGACCTCGGCGACGCGCTCGTCGTACGAGCCCAGGTCCTCGTCGCCGGCCGCGCCGGACGCGCGCCCGCCGTCGGCCTCGGCCGGGATGACATTGAACTCGTCGGCGGTGTGATAGACGACCTTCTTGACCAGGCCGTCGACGAGATCGCCCACCGCCTTCCTCGACAGGTCGTTGGTCGATCCGAAGGCCATCTTCCCGTCGCGAAGCACCCGCACGCCGATCCCGGCCTCCTTGACCGCGTTCATCTGCTCGACGGCGCGGGCGCTGACGTTGACCTGGATGGATTCCGTGTCGTTGACGAAGGCCTCGGCCGAGGCCCCCGCCCTCTTGGCCCGCTCGACGGCGAATTCGGCCGCGTCCATGTAGTTTTTCTTGTAGTTCACTTGGAGCCTCCCTTGTCGCCCTCGATGTCGGTCCAGGCCTCGCCCCGCCCTCCGACCAGGATGTTGCGCACCCGGATCGTGGGCATGCCCTCGCCGACCGGCGCCGTCTGCATCTTGCCGCAGCGGCCCGCGCTCGGGTAGAGCTCGAGGTCGTCGCCGACCAGGTCGATCGACTTCATGGCCTCGATGCCCATGCCCGAGATCGTTGCGCCCTTGATCGGCCGGGTGATCTTGCCTCCCTCGATGAGGTAGGCCTCGCCGACGCCCATCATGAAGTTGCCGGTGATGACGTCGACCTGGCCGCCCCCGCCGACGTCGGTGATATAGATGCCGCGCTTGGTGGCGGCGACGATGTCGGCCGCCGGCGCGGGCCCCTTGTCGATGAACGTGTTCCTCATGCGCGGGATGGGCGGGAAGCGGAAGGACTGGCGGCGTCCGCTGCCGGTCGACTTCATCCCGAGCTTGGCGCCCCAGATCTTGTCGCAGAGGTAGCTCCGCTGGATGCCGTCCTCGATGAGGACCGTCCGTTGCGCGGGCGTTCCCTCGTCGTCGAAGGCGTAGGAACCGGGGAAGGAGGGGACCGTCCCGTCGTCGATGAGCGTGACGCCCTTGGCCGCGGTCTGCTCGCCGATCTGGCCCTTGTAGTTCGAACCCTTGAAGACGAGGTCGGCCTCCATGCCGTGGCCGCAGGACTCGTGGAAAAGGACGCCGTTCATGCCCGGGCCGAAGACGACCGGGAAGATCCCCCGGGGGGAGTCGACGGCCTCGAGGAGCTTGACGGCCTTGGCCGCGGCCGCGTCGACGACCTTCTCGAAGGCGCGCTCGCCCGTGAAGAAATCCCGCCCGGCGTAGGCCGCGAGCCCGTCGAAGGCCGCCTGGAGCTGGCCGTCGGCGCCCTTGACGAAGGTCTGGGCCATGAACTCGGTCAGGCCGAGCGTCTGGCGGACGATCTTGCCGTCCGACGTGGCGATCTCGACCTGGCGGAGGATCTCGCGCAGCAGCTGGAGCGCTTGGACGACGCGGGGGTCGGCCGACCAGGCCCGGTCGGTCAGGGCCCGGAAGAGCTCGATCTTCCGGTCGACGCCGATCTCGGAGGGGAGCGGCGTGATGGGGAAGGAGAGGCCGGAAGTGAGCGGGGCCAGGGTGACGACAGGCGGGGCGGACGAGGCGGCCGGGGCCGCGGCGGCGTCGGCGACGTAGCGGGCCGTCTCGTAGACCCGCTCGGGCTCGAAGCTGTCGGTGTAGGCGTAGAAGGTCCGCCCTTCCTTGACGGCCCGGACGCCGACGCCTTTCTCGACGGTCGTCGTCGTGTTGATCTTGCGGTCGTCGCTCCTGACCGAGTCGAAGGCGGCGCGCTCGGCGTAGACGTCGCCGAAATCGGCGCCCTTAGTCATGAGCAGGGACACCGCCTTGGCCAGGACGCCGTCGTCGAGAATGACGCCCGCCGCGGCGGCGCCCGGGGGGCCGGACTTACAGCCCGTCGAGGCGAGGAGCATCTCGAGCAGGGCCGAGGAACAGGCCACCGACGTGAGGCCGGCGGCGCTCTTGCCGAGGAACGAGCGCCGGGATAGGGGGTGCTTTTTAGACATGCGGAACCTCCTTGCCATCTAAGACGAAAAGACCCGTCGATTGGTTTCCAATGGAATTGAATACCACAGGGCAACGAGAGGGTCAAACTAGGGAGGCCGCTTGACAAATAGGAATCAATACTATATAGTTGTTTCTACTGGCAATGGTTTCATGAACGATTCGGCCCTGGATATGTTCCGGCGGAAGTCCAAGGATAGCGGACTGAAAATAACCGCCCAGCGTACGGCCATCTTCCAGGAGCTTCTGAAGGCCAAGGACCACCCCGCCGCCGATGACATTTACAAGAGGACCGTCCGGAAGATGCCGAACATCTCTTTCGATACGGTCAACAGGACCCTGGCGACGTTCTCGAGGATCGGCCTGACCAAGGTCGTTGAGGGGTACGGGCAAGCGAAGCGATACGACCCCGATATGGGCATCCATCATCATTTCAGGTGCACCCGGT
Organism: Candidatus Aminicenantota bacterium; assembly: GCA_963719985.1. Taxonomy (GTDB): domain Bacteria; phylum Acidobacteriota; class Aminicenantia; order Aminicenantales; family Saccharicenantaceae; genus RBG-16-66-30. The sequence goes on from CAVRDU010000003.1 coordinate 216,964, forward strand.
GCGGCCGCATCATAGACTTCCACAACCAGGCTTACGACGACATCGCCGTCCCCGCGGTGATCAGCGAGCGGTTCACGGTGACAAGCAAGAAGGTGGTGCTCGAAGGTCTTTGCGGCAAGTGCGGACAAGACTGAATTTCCTTTAACGATAAACGCGACAAAAGGAGGACCATTCATGAAAAAGAACGGAAGGACCCAAGCCATGGGTTCCACGGCCGGCGGCGGCATGTCGAACCGGGACTGGTGGCCGAAGCAGCTGAACCTTCGCATGCTGCATCAGCATTCCGCCAAGTCCGATCCGATGGGCGGGGATTTCAACTACGCGGAGGAATTCGAGAAGCTCGACCTCGCGGCCGTGAAGAAGGACCTCTACGCGCTGATGACCGACTCGCAGGACTGGTGGCCGGCCGACTACGGCCACTACGGGGGGCTCTTCATCCGCATGGCCTGGCACAGCGCGGGCACCTACCGGATGGGGGACGGCCGCGGGGGCGCGGGTTCCGGCTCCCAGCGACTGGCGCCGCTCAACAGCTGGCCCGACAACGCGAACCTCGACAAGGCGCGCCGGCTGCTTTGGCCGATCAAGCGGAAATACGGCCGGAAGATATCCTGGGCCGACCTGATGATCCTCGCCGGCAACTGCGCCCTCGAGTCGATGGGGTTCAAGACCTTCGGCTTCGGCGGCGGGCGCGTGGACGTGTGGGAGCCGGAAGAGGACATCTATTGGGGCAGCGAGGACAAGTGGCTCGGCGACCACCGCTACAGCGGCGATCGGAAGCTCGAGAACCCCCTCGCCGCCGTGCAGATGGGCCTGATCTACGTGAACCCGGAAGGGCCGAACGGCGCCCCGGACCCGGTCGCCTCGGGCCGCGACGTCCGCGAGACGTTCGCGCGCATGGCGATGAACGACGAGGAGACCGTCGCTCTCGTCGCGGGCGGGCACACGTTCGGCAAATGTCACGGCGCCGGCCCCGCGTCGCATGTGGGCCCTGAGCCTGAAGGCGCCGGCATCGAAGACCAGGGTCTCGGCTGGAAGAGCGGGTTTGGCAGCGGAAAAGGCGGCGACACGATCACCAGCGGCATCGAGGGCGCCTGGAAGCCGAACCCCACCCGATGGGACATGGGCTATTTGAAGGTCCTGTTCAAGTACGAGTGGGAGCTGATCAAGAGCCCGGCCGGCGCGAATCAGTGGATGGCCAAGGACGTGGCCGAAGAGGACATGGTGGTCGACGCCCACGACCCGTCGAAGAAACACCGGCCGATCATGACCACGGCGGACCTCTCGCTGCGCTTCGACCCGATCTACGAGCCGATCGCCCGGCGCTACCTGCGGAACCCCGCGGAATTCGCGGATGCCTTCGCCCGGGCGTGGTTCAAGCTGACCCACCGCGACATGGGGCCGCGTTCACGCTATCTCGGTCCGGAGGTCCCGGCGGAGGCCCTGATCTGGCAGGACCCGGTGCCCGCTGTCGATCACGCGCTGATCGACGAAAAGGACATCGCGGAGCTCAAGGGCAAGATCCTCGCGTCGGGCCTGTCGATCTCCCAGCTGGTCTCGACCGCCTGGGCGTCGGCCTCCACGTTCCGCGGGTCCGATAAGCGAGGCGGCGCGAACGGGGCGCGCATCCGTCTGGCCCCGCAGAAGGACTGGGAAGTCAACCAGCCCGGCCAATTGCAGGCCGTGCTGCAGACCCTTGAGGGGATCCAGAAGGCGTTCAACGGCAAGGCCTCAAGCGGGAAGAAGGTCTCGCTGGCCGACTTGATCGTCCTGGGTGGATGCGCGGGCGTCGAACAGGCCGCGAAGAAGGCCGGCCACGACGTGACCGTTCCCTTCACGCCCGGACGCGCGGATGCGTCGCCGGAGCAGACCGACGCGGCCTCCTTCGCCGTGCTCGAGCCGAAGGCGGACGGTTTCCGCAACTACCAGAAGGCCCCTTACGCCGTCTCGGCCGAGGAGCTGCTGGTCGATCGGGCTCAGCTGCTGACGCTGACCGGGCCCGAGATGACGGTCCTCGTCGGCGGGATGCGCGTCTTGAACGCCAACTTCGGACAGTCCCGGCACGGCGTCTTCACCAAGCGGCCGGAGACGCTCACCAACGACTTCTTCGTGAACCTGCTCGACACGGGCACGGAATGGAAGGCCGTCTCGGACGCCAAGGACGTCTTCGAAGGGCGTGATCGCAAGACGGGCGAAGTCAAGTGGACCGGCACGCGTGTCGATCTCGTTTTCGGCTCGAACTCCCAGCTCCGGGCCCTGGCCGAGGTCTATGGAAGCGAGGACGCGCGGACTCAGTTCGTCCAGGACTTTGTGGCGGCCTGGGCCAAGGTGATGAACCTCGACCGATTCGACCTCGGCCGGTCGTAGCCTCAGAGGCTTCACGCTCGGCACGAGGCGCCGGAAGGCGGAGAGGCGCGCGGCGGATCCCCGCGCCTAGTTGAAGCGGAGGACGAGGGGGAGGCCGACGCAAAGCACCGTCAGGCGGTACTCGAATGAGCCGCGGGCGCCGTAGAGGTCGGACGGCCGGAGCGTCGCGCTCGAGCGGACAACTCCCAGATAGGGCTGGAGCCCGATCGTCCGGCTGATGGGGATCTCCCGATAGATGCCCAGGCCGAGCGTCATCGACTTGAACGTCATCCTCCAGGCATAGTCTTTGTGAAGCACGGCGAAGATGTCGTCGCTCCCCCGGCCCAGGAAAACGGACAACGAGACCAGGGGCGTCGGCGTCTCCAGCTCCAGGGGCGGAATGGTCAGCTCCGGGCCCATCTCCGGCACGGCCAGGGAAGTCGGGTCCCGCAGGGCGGGGGCCGATGGGACTATCGTCGAAGAAGGCAGACGCGGCGTTGAGGAGCGGATCGACGCAAGCGTGAAGGACACGCTCTTTTGGGGGAACGCGGGCGCGGCAAGGGCCCAGAGCAGCACCGGCACGCCGAGGAGAATACCCGTTCTTCCCATTACAGAATCAGTATCTGGCTAGTCGGGCCGCCGGACAATCCTCCGACGAGGTGATATTGGGGGGTGACGCCGGTCTCACCCCTCGCCGGGGCGGGCGTCGGCAAGGCGATATTTATCAATGAGATGGCCCCGGTGAAACCCAAGACTTGTAAAAACAGGCGGGGGCTTGTGTATAATAGGCTTTTCACCGAATTCCCCCCAGGAGGTGCGAGAGGCCATGAAAACGAAAGGCAAAGCCATGATCCTTCTCCTCGTCGGGTTCGTTGTCGCGGTCGCCGCTGTCGGCTGCAAGAGCGGCGACGACGCGGCGTTCCCCGAGATCTCCGAGGCCGCCCGGGCTGCCGCAGACGCCGCCACGGCCGCCAATTCCGACAACCCCTTCTTCCACCCTTACGGCACGCCGTACAACGTCCCGCCGTTCGACCGCATCAAGAACGAGCACTTCCTGCCGGCCATCGAGGAAGGCATCCGCCGCGAGCAGGCCGAGGTCGACGCCATCGTCGCCAATCCCAAGAAGCCGACCTTCGCCAACACGATCGCCGCGCTCGACCACGCCGGGATCTTCCTCTCCGAAGTCAACGCCGTATTCGGCTCCCTTCAGAGCGCCCACACCAACAAGGAGCTCCAGGCCCTGGCCCAGAAGACGGCGCCCATGCTCGCCGCCCACGGCGACAACATCGGGCTCGATCCCGGGCTCTTCGCCCGGGTCAAGGCCGTCTACGACCGGCGCGACAAGCTCGGGCTCGACCGCGAGTCGCTCTTCCTCCTCGAGAACACCTACAAGGACTTCGTCCGCGGCGGCGCCCTCCTCGACGAGGCGCAGAAGGCCCGTTTCCGCGAGCTCAACCAGGAGCTCTCGCTCCTCTCCGTCAAGTTCGGCGAGAACGTCCTCGGCGAGACGAACGCCTTCCAAATGGTCATCGACAAGAAGGCCGACCTGGCCGGGCTCCCGCCCTCGGTCGTAGCCATGGCCGCCATGGCCGCCGAGCGGGCCGGGCTGGGCGCGGGCAAGTGGCTCTTCACCATCCACGTCCCGAGCATGACGCCATTCCTGACCTACTCGGAGCGCCGGCCCCTGCGCGAGAAGCTCCACCGGGCCTACTTCATGAAGGGCGACAACGGGGACGAGCGTGACAACAAGGAGCACGCCCGCAGGATCGCCGCCCTGCGCGAGGAGCGGGCCAAGCTCCTCGGCTACGCCAACCACGCCGCCTTCGTTCTCGAGCAGAACATGGCCAAGACGCCCGAGCGGGTCCAGGATTTCCTGGGGCAGCTCTGGGAGCCGACACTGGTCAAGGCCAAGGAGGAAGCGGCCGCGCTCCAGGAGCTCATGGACCGCGACCCGCGGGCCGGCAAGGGCAAGCTCGGCTCCTGGGACTGGTGGTACTACACCGAGAAGCTCCGCCAGGAGAAATACGCCCTTGACGACTCGGCCCTGCGGCCCTACTTCAAAGTCGACAACGTCCGCGACGGGATATTCGCCCTCTGCGAGAAGCTCTACGGGCTGAAGTTCGTGGAGAAGCCCGACCTGCCGCGCTATCATCCCGACGTCCAGGTCTACGAGGTCCAGGAGGCCGACGGGGCGCACACGGGCATCCTCTATATGGACTTCCACCCGCGGCCGAGCAAGCGCAGCGGCGCCTGGTCGGGCGGCTTCAGGCGCGTCTCTTATGAGAACGGCGTGCGCGTGCCGCCCATCTCGACGATCACCTGCAACTTCACGGCCCCGACGGCCGACGCGCCGGCGCTCCTCTCGACCGACGAGGTCGAGACCTTCTTCCACGAGTTCGGCCACTCGCTGGCGACCCTGTTCTCTCAGAGCCGCTACCGCGGCCGCACCGTCGCCCGCGACTCGGTCGAGCTGCCGTCGCAGATCATGGAGCACTGGGCCTTCGAGCCTGATCTGCTGGCCCTTTACGCCAAGCATTATCAGACGGGCGAGGTCATCCCGGGAGAGCTCGTCGAGAAGCTCGAGCGCAGCAGCCTCTTCAACCAGGGCTTCATCACGGGCGAGTACCTGGCCGCCTGCATCCTCGACATGGCCTGGCACACATTCCCCGACCCGGCCTCGCTCGAAACCCGCCAGTTCGAGAACGACGTGATGGCCAGGATCGGGCTCATCCCGGAGATCGTGCCGCGCTACCGCTCGACCTACTTCAACCACATCTTCAGCGGCGGCTACGCGGCCGGTTACTACGCCTATATCTGGTCCGAGGTCCTCGACTGCGACGCCTACGAGGCCTTCAAGGAGAAGGGGATCTTCGACCGGGCCACGGCCGAGTCGTTCCGCAAGAATTTCCTCGAGCCCTACGGCACAGAGGACCCCATGGTCCAGTACGTGAGGTTCCGCGGCGCCGAGCCCAAGATCGACGGGTTGCTCAAGAACCGGGGGCTGACCGTCGCTAAGTAGTCCCAATCCAGATGGGGTCAAACCTACCTTTTACAGCAAAAGGTAGGTTTGACCCCCTCTAATTTCAGCTGCTGGAGTCGCCGGAGACCTCGGGCTGGAAGAGGACCTCCTCGACCTTGAGGACCCGCTTGCCGCTCGGGACCGTCCACTCGAAGACGTCGCCGGCCTTGTAGCCGAGCAGCCCCATCCCGATCGGCGCGAGCACCGAAAGCTTGTTTTGGGTGATGTCCGCTTCGTGGGGGAAGACCAGCGTGTACTCGAAGACCTCGCCCGTATCCATGTCGCGCACCTTGAACCGCGAGTTCATGATCACGACGTCGGGCGGGATGTCCTTGGCGTCGACGATGATGGCCCGGTCGAGCTCGCTCTGGAGCCCGGCCAGGTGCTCCCGGTTGGGTCCCGTTTGGATAGACGGGGACATCAGAATGGTCTTCAGCCGCTCCCTGTCTGCGCTCGTGATGTAGATCTTGTGGGACTCGTCCATTCGACCCTCCGGGCGATTTCAGTTACCGCGGTCCCGATCCGGGACCTTACTCTAGGGGTATTGTAGCATAACGGCGCAGTCAGGCCAGCGCTAAGAAGGAGACACCACGCGCCGCGGCCCGCCCGCCGTCTTGGCCGGGAAATTCGGAAATGAGTATTGTGTCCCCGATTTTCCGCTAAAAGGGGACAGGGCACGTGAGGGAGGTCCCTCTCGCCGTTTTCTTCAAGCCCGCGGCGGCCCGCTTCAGCGCCGCGGCCTTGTCCGTCTTCTCCCAGGTGAAGTCCGGGTCGTTGCGGCCGAAGTGGCCGTACGCCGCGGTCTTCTTGTAGATCGGCCGCTTGAGGCGCAGATGCTCGATGATGTCGCTCGGCCGGAGCGGGAAGTGCTCCTTGATAAGGCCCGCGATCTCCGCGTCCGATATCTTGCCCGTCCCGAAGGTGTCGACGTAGACGGCCATCGGGTCGGCGACGCCGATCGCGTACGACAGCTGCACCTCGCACCGGCCGGCCAGCCCGGCCGCGACGATGTTCTTGGCGATGTAGCGGCAGGCGTAGGCGGCGCTGCGGTCGACCTTGCTCGGGTCCTTGCCCGAGAAGCAGCCGCCGCCGTGCCGGCCCATGCCGCCGTAGGTGTCGACGATGATCTTGCGGCCCGTGACCCCCGTGTCGCCCTCGGGGCCGCCGATGACGAACCGGCCCGTCGCGTTGATGAAGATCTTGGTCTTCCGGTCCAGGTACTTGCCGCAGACGGGCTTGATGACCTTCTCCAGGACCACCCGCCTCATGTCCCGCTCCTTGACCTCGGCGAAGTGCTGCTGGGCGATGACCACGGCCTCGAGGCGCAGCGGTTTCCCGTCGCGGTACTCCACCGTCACCTGGCTCTTGCCGTCCGGGCCCCAGCTGCGGTCGGCCATGCGCTTCCGGACCTCGGCCAGCTTGGCCGCCAGCCGGTGGGCGAGCATGATCGGCAGAGGCATCAGCTCGGGCGTCTCGTCGCAGGCGAAACCGAACATCATGCCCTGGTCGCCGGCGCCCTGGGCGCTTTTCTTGGCCCTCCGGACGCCCCGGGCGATGTCTCTGCTCTGGGCGTGGATGGCCACCCACACGCCGGCGTCCTCGCAGTCGATGCCGTAGCGCGGGTCGGTGTATCCGATCTGCTTGAGCGTCCGCCGGACGATCGGCTGGATGTCGGCGAAGCCGTCGGTCGTGATCTCGCCGGCGACGTGGACCGTGCCGGTCGTGGTCAGGGCCTCGATGGCCGTCCGCGACTCCGGGTCCTGGGACAGGAGCTCGTCGAGGATGGCGTCGCTGACCTGGTCGCATATCTTGTCGGGGTGACCCTCGGTGACGCTCTCGCTCGTGAAGAAGTACCGGTCTTTCATGGGATGGCCTCCACGCGTGGGCTCCGTCATCTCCGCGGAGATGAATAAGCATTATCGTCCTACGGCGGGATTTGTCAACACGATGGGGCCCTGGAAGCCAAAAAAGAGGGGGATCAGAATTCCCGGTCGCAGCGCTTGCAGTAGTAGCCGTACGGGGAAACCTCGCAGCCGCCGAGGTACACTTCGCCCCGCTCGGCCTTCATGAACCCCGCGTGCGTGGGGAAACCGTAGAGGATGGGGATGACCTCGTCCTTCTCGCCGCAATAGGTGCAGGCCTCGACGTTCTTCCTCGCTTGGCCGCGCCCGCCCTGCTTGTGACCGCGGAGATGCCCGTTCCCATGCTTTTGCTCGTATTGCGTCTGTTGCATGCTCAACCTTCCTTCATTTGCTCCCGCTTTCTTCCGCACCTATGCTAAAGGCGGCCGGACTAGCCTCAATCACCGCGAGGGGTGATTGAGAGGGGGGAATTTCGTGAATCGACGGGGGAGGCCGCGGCCGCGCGGCGGGCTAAGAGCCGACTTCCTTCTCGAGAGCCCTGCGAACGAGCCGGTTCAGCGAGATGCCTTCGCTCACCGACTTCCGCACGGCCCGTCTGTGGAGGTCAGGGGATACCCTGACATTGAAAGAACCCTGATAGGACCGGGACTGATCTTTGCCGGCCGTTCGGCAGAGCACCACGTAGTCCTCGACCGCCCCCTTGAAGTTCTTCTTCAGCTCTTCCACGGAGCGGCCTTCGAATGAGACAAGGTCATCAATGCCCTCGATACGCCCATGAAAGCAGTCGTCTTCGGGGCTGAAATAGATCGAGCCGAGAAAGCCCTTGTGTCGCATCACGTTCTTCATCTTAGCCGCCCTTTTCGCTTAAGCTCGCTTTCGACTTCATCGAGCTGATAGCGCTTGAGCGCGTCGCTCGAGTGAGGCCTGTGAAGACGAATGAAATGCCGGCTTTCCTCGTTATAGAATGCGACACGGGATCCTGCGGTTTTGCCTGCCTTCATTTCTCGATATCCGCATCCCCTCAACAGCGTTGCGAGCTCAGCGAATGTGAAGTCTCGCGGCTTCGCCAGAAACCTCAGCTCGAGCTTTTTGGAGCGGCTCATCCCGATATTACCCGTTTTTTAACGCAAAAGCAACTAATTTCCAGTGACATTCATCCCTTCCGCTCGTCGCATCGTTCATTCAGGATTAAAGACGATGCGGAATGGTCGCTTGTGTCGCGGCGATGGTTCGGGTGAGAGAAGCCGTCCAGACCGATTTATTGGGGCAGGCCGACGCGGCGCACGAGGTCCTGGAAGCGCGGGTCGGAGCTCAGGGAGGCGAAGTGAAGCGTCAGATAGGGCATGTTGCGGTTGCGCTCCTCGTATGCCTTCCCGAGCCACTCGAAGACGCGCTCCTGCTCCCCCGCATAAAGGTACAGGTTCGCCAGGTGATAGGTCTGCAGGGCGCCAGGCTCCCCGAAGCGCGCCGCGTGCGTGTCCGCGAGCCGCTTCCAGGCGCCGGGATAACCCCCTTCGGCGTAACCCTTCTCCAAGGCTTCCAGGAGATCGGCATCGCCGGCGCATCTTTCTTTTTCCAAGGCGAGAGCTTCGGCATACATGCCTTTCGCGAAGTATGCCGTCATCAAGGCTGTCGCGGCGAGCTGCAAGTTGCTCTGCATACCGAGAGCCTTACGGGCCGCGGCGATGGCCTCGTTATACCGTCCGGCGAAGTTCAAGTCCATGGCGTAGAAACACTGGATCTTGACGTTGAACGGATCGGACTCCAGGGCCTTCTCGATCATCGCCATGGCTTCGTCCTTGCGGCCCATGTGCATCAGATAATGCGAGTATGACGCCATGGAATCCGCGTAACCGGGATCGAGCTCCAGCACACGCTCCCACTCCCGGCCGGCCGCGCTCCAGTCCCATTCCAGCCAGGTCAGGAGGCCGGCCAGGGCGCGATGCGCTTCGACCTCCGTAGAGTCCAGCTCGAGGGCCTTGGCGGCCGCTTCCTTCGTCTTGCGTGAAGCCTCGTTAAACGGCGCCCAGCCCATCTGTTGACGACCTCCCCAAACCCTGGATAAGCCCGCCCAGGCCGCCGCATAATTCGGGTCCCTCTCCAGGGCCAGTTTGAGATACCGCTCCGCCGCGTCGTAACTCTCCTTGGACAGCGCTTCGCGGTAATGGACGGATTTGAGATAGGCCTCGTAGGCTTCGGGATCGACCGTACGCGCCCTCGCGAGCCGCGCTTCGTCACCCGGCAGCAGCTTGAGCGCCAAGGCCCCGGCCACCTTCCTGGCGACTTCGCTCTGCAGGTCGAGCATCCCCGACATCTCCCGTTCGTACATTTCGTTCCAGAGCTGGGTCAGGTTCCGCACCTGGATGAGCTCCGCCGAAATACGGACCCGGGCGCCTTCCTTCCGCCAGCTGCCGCTCAGGACGTAGCCCACCCCGAGCTCGCGGCCGATCTGTTCGAGCGGGGTCCCGCTCTTCTTGTAGCGCATCACCGAGACGTGCCCGATGACGCTCATCCTGGCCGGCTGGAGGCGGCCGAGCTCGGAGATCATGTCCTGGGTCAATCCGTCGCTCAGGAATTCCTGCTCGGGATCGCCGGTCAGATTCTCGAAGGGGAGGACGGCCAGTCTGATAGGACTGCCCGCGGCGCTGGCTCCTCCCCATATTTTCGTTCGCAGGCCGCCCACGTTGAGCCCGAATGTCAGCGCCGCAACGATGATCACTGCCGCCACCGGCACGAACCAGCGTCGGCGAGCCAGCCTGTATCGCCAAGCCGTCCACGTCGGCGCCGTCCCGGCCCGGACCTCTTCGAGAGCGCCCCGAACGTCCGCGGCCCGCCCGTAGCGCTTCTCCGGCTCCTTCTCCAGACACCGCGAGATCACGGCGCCGAGCTCCGCGGGCACGCTCGCGGGCAGCGGCAGGGGAGGGCGGTTCAGGATGGCCGAGCTCACCTCGAACCCGCTCTGGCCCTGGAACGGCCGGGCGGCCGAGGCCATCTCATAGAGCGTGACGCCGAGCGACCAGATGTCGCTCCGCGCGTCGGCCGGCTGGCCACGCAGCTGCTCCGGCGACATGTAAGCCAGCGTCCCGACCGTCGTCCCTTCGGACGTCACGAGCGTCATCGTCGGGCCGCCGATCTCCGCTTCGGCCGGGGCGCCCACCTGTTTCGCCAGCCCGAAGTCCATGACCTTGGCGTGGCCTGTCCTGGTCAGCATGATGTTCTCGGGCTTGATGTCCCGGTGGACGATGCCCTTGCCGTGGGCCGCCTCGAGCGCCTCGGCCATCTCGATCGCGATCCGAAGCGTCTCTTCGAGGGCGAGCGGGCCCTGCCCGATCCTGGCCCTCAGCGACTCGCCGTCGATGTACTCCATGACGATGAAGTCGCGCCCTTCGGCCTCGGCCACTTCGTTGATGTGGCAGATGTACGGGTGATCGAGGGCCGCCGCGGACCGGGCCTCACGGACGAAGCGCTTGAGGGCCTCGGCGTCCCGCTGCATCTCGGGGGGAAGGAACTTCAGGGCGACCCTGCGGCGGAGCGACGTGTCCTCGGCCAGGAAGACCTCGCCCATGCCACCCTTGCCGATCTTCTCGAGGACGCGATACCGGCCGAGGGTCTTTCCGATCACTCTACTCTTGCCCTTGGCGGGATAATAGTGCGCCATAAGCCGTTATGTCAATCCGGAGTTTCCCGCTTGAACATCCAGTCCCGAGAGGAGTAAAGTCGTTTTGATGACAATGAACTCGCGGGGGAATCCCATGAAAAACGGCCTCAAAGAGGAGGATCCCATGATCGGATCCATCGCGGGGACATCATCGGGTCGGTGCACGAGTTCGGGCGGACGAAAACGAAGGACTTTCCCCTCTTCGTCCCGGATTGCGCGTTCACGGACGATTCCGTCCTGACCGTGGCCATCGCCCAGGCCATCCTTACGGACGGCGATTACAGGAAGGCCGTCCTCGAATGGGGGCGCCGCTACCCGGACGCGGGTTACGGGGGCTTCTTCCAGGGCTGGCTCCGGTCCGCCGATCCCAAGCCATACGACAGCTTCGGCAACGGCTCGGCCATGCGCGTGAGCCCCGTCGGATTCGCCTTCGACACGGAAGAAGATGTCCTCCGCGAGGCCGCCCGCGCCGCCGAGTTCACCCACAACCACCCGGAGGGCGTCAAGGGAGCCCAGGCGACGGCCCTGGCCGTCTTCCTGGCCCGGACGGAATGGGACATGGACCTCATCCGGTCGGAGATTTCCTCCCGGTTCGGCTATGACCTCGACCGAACCTGCGACGACATCCGCCCCGGCTACGCTTTCGACGAGACCTGCCAGCGGACGGTCCCCGAGGCCATCGTCGCCTTTCTCGACTCCGAATCCTACGAGGACGCCATCCGCAACGCCGTCTCCCTCGGCGGCGACAGCGACACCCTGGCCTGCATCACGGGCGGCATCGCCGAAGCCTTCTACGGCCCGGTCCCATCCGCGATCCGGCGGAAGGTCCGGGAGATCCTGACGTCTGAACTGTGGGCCGTCGCCGCGGACTTCTGCGAGAGGTACGAGCTGGCCGCGCTCGACGAGGAGAACCACACGCAAAAGGCTTGATGGCGAGCCCGAGGCACGGTGGGAGGAACGCCCATGACGTTCGGCAAGAAGCATCACAACGTCTACGTCGTCTACCTGCGGAACCCCAACGGGGACGGCAAGGCGGGGTACTACGTCGGCATGACCGGCCTCACCCCTGAGAAGCGCTTCGCCAACCACAAGGCGGGGATCAAGGCGGCCTCGGTGGTCAAGAAGTACGGCGAGCGGCTCGTCCCGAAGCTCTACGAGCACCTCAATCCGATGTCCTACGGGGCCGCCAAGGTCGTGGAGGTCGAGCTGGCCGAGGAGCTCCGCAAGCGCGGCTTCGTCGTCTTCGGCGGGCACTGAGCCCAGTCGTACCGAGCCCAGGCGTAGAACGCAAGCCGTACAGGCCGTACCGAAAATAGGGAAATAGGTATCATGTCCCCGATTTGTGGGAACGAAAACCGGCGGATCGTGGTACTAATAGCCGTATACCGGAGGAGGTCTCCATGCGGAAACGACGCCCGGCCATTTTTCCCGGCGCCCCCTTGGGTTTGCTTTTCATCTTTCTCGCCGCCTGGCCGGCCTTGCCCCACCCGCACCGTCTTCCCCAGCCGCAGAAGGCCGCGGCCGCCGCCGACTCGGCAGCCCGCGCCGCCGCCCCCGACATCGCCGCCGCGGCCGTCGCCGACACGCGGACCTATCTCTCGCGCCTCGAGCGGCTAGGGTTCGCCGGCGTCGTCCTCGTCGCCCGCGGCGACGATCCCGTCTTCGCCGAGGGCTTCGGCCTGGCCGACCGCGAGCGCGGCCTGCGCTGGACGCCGGGCACGGTCTCGACCATCGGCTCGATAACCAAGCAATTCACCGGCGCGGCCATCCTCAAGCTCGAGGAGGACGGGCGGCTTTCGGTCGGCGACCCTATCGGACGTTACTTCCCGGACGTCCCCGCCGACAAGTCCGCGATCACCCTCCACCACCTCCTGACACACTCGTCGGGCCTCGGTGACCCGGAGGAGTATGGAGACTTCATGCCCGTAGAGACGGACACGTTCGTCCGCGCGGTCCTGACCCAGCCCCTGCTCTTCAAGCCGGGCGAAGGCTACGAGTACGCCAACGCCAACTTCAGCCTACTCGGCGTCATCGTCGAGAAGCTCTCCGGGGAAAGCTACGAGGCCTTCCTCAGGAAGCGCCTCCTCCTCCCGTCCGGAATGTTCGAGACCGGCTACATCCTGCCGGTTTGGGGAGAAGGGCGCCTAGCCCAGGGCTATCTCGACGGCAAGCTCTGGGGCACGGTCCTCGGGCGTCCCATGGCCCCCGACGGCCCGTACTGGGCCCTCCGGGCCAACGGGGGCATCCATTCGACCGCCTACGACATGCTCCGGTGGGCCCGGGCCCTCCTCGGCGGCCGCGTCCTTTCGGCCGAATCCCTCGAGAAGTACTGGACGCCCCACGTCAGCGAGGGCGGCGACACCTTCTATGGCTACGGCTGGTCGATCGCGACGGGTGCCGGCGGAGCGAAGGTCGTCACCCACAACGGCGGCAACGGGATCTTCTTCGCCGACATGGCCATCGTCCCCGAGGCCGGCCTTGCCGTCTTCCTCATGACGAACGTCATCTCGGAGACGCGCGTCGCCAACTCGCTCCTCGAGCAGATCGGCGCGCGCTTCCTGGCGGGCCGGGACTATCCCGCGATCCCGGAGGTCGTCCCTATGGACCCGCCGGCGCTCGCGGCCTTGGCCGGGACCTACAAGCTTCCGGGTGGCGCGGGGGCCTTCCGCCTGACGATGGACGGGGAAGCCCTCTTCATCGAGGCCGAGGGCCGTCAGGCGTTCGCCGCGCTCCACTCGGTCCGCGACGCCGAGCCGGGGCGGCTCGACAAGCTCGACCTGATGATGGACCGGATCATCGCGGCCAACCGCAAAGGCGATTTTGGCCCCTGGTTCGAGGCCTACGGAGGCCGTGTCCCCCAAGAGCGACTCAAGGCGCGCTGGGCCGAGATCATGGGGGAGATCGAAGGCGCGCGGGGCCGGTTCCTCCGCCACGAGGTCCTCGGCACGGCCCGGACCCTGGGGCGGGACGAGACGGTCGTCCACTTCCTCTGCGAGCGCGGGGCCGCCGAACGGACCTACGTCTGGGACATCGAGAAAGAAGGGCGGCTCCTGGGGATGTCGATGCGCGGGCTCGCCCTCCGGCTCCGCCTTTACCCCTCGGGCGAGCGGGAGCTTTTCACCTGGGACGGCGGCTTGCGGCCGCCCAAGATCGTGCGCCTGGGGAAAGCGGCCGGCCCAGAGGGCGGGTCGACCCTCACTCTGGGGGATTCGAAGATCGAGGCCGTCAGGTAGGGGACCAGCCGGGACCCCAACGCAGCCCAAGGCTATCCCTGAGACGGCGGGCCCGGAGGCTTAGGATCTCGGAGCCTCTCCATATCATTCACGGCCTTCTCGAGCTCGTCGACGAGGGTTTGTTGTTCCGGCATTCGCCGCCTGTAGATCTTGACGAGCTCGCGGTAATACCAGAGCTGTTTTTCGCGCGGAGCGCTGAAGCGATCCCAGACGTCAGGCCCGGGTTTGCGGAGGTCGGATGAGATCGATCGAGCGTTGTGGAGCTTGTCCGAGATCGAGACGAGGAGTACGGCGTGGTCCTCTTCGGAAATCCGGGCTAGATAGCCCTCCTTTCGCTTCTGCCAATCGGGCTTCGGGTGGGTGTCGGAATCGCTGCAGGCCTCCACGATCCGGAGGACTTCGCGCCCGAATAATCCGACGATGGTCCTTGCCTTCTCTGTTTCCTCGATATCCTCGATAGCGTCGTGGAACAGGGCGGCGATGGCCTGGTCCTCGTCGGCGCCGTTGTCGAGGGCGATCGAACAGGCGGCGAGCAGATGCGAAATGTAAGGGATCCCCGACCCTTTCCGTTTCCGGCCGGCGAACATGGCCGCCGCGGCCTCCAGGGCGTCGACGAACCTGCCGCTCAGGAGCCAGGGCTTTTTCGGCCAGGGGAATTCAGGACGTTTGAGGATGTTGTCGGTCCCCGGCAGACGCCCTTCCTTCTCGCGCCGGTGATAGGTGTCCGCCTCAAGGCATCGGTTGACGATATTGTCCATGTGCCAGTAGGTGCGGCCGGCGTGGTCGAAATAGACCTGGTTGGCCTGATAGAAGCGGGCCGCGTAGCCGTGTTCGTCGATATGCCCGGCCAACGCGTCGAACAATCCCGCTTCGACCTTTTCCCGGACGATGTACTCGTGCGGCCAGGTTTTGGCGTAGGTTTTGGCGAAGGTCCAGGGCGTGATTTCGATGAATCGCCTGAGGTGTTCCGGGAAAGACATCGCAGGATCCATCACGTCACCGCCTTTCCGTCCTTTAATATCAAAACTCATCGGGGCAGTTCAAGGCCGCCGATGCGTTCGGGGCCGATATGTTTGACAGCGGTTTTTGTTTAGCGCTATCATCCCGACCGATGGGAATGGCCAAAGTACTCCTCGTCGACGGCTACAACGTCATCAACCGGGTGCACGCGCTGAGGCCCAGCCTCGAGGCGGGGCTGGAGAACGCGAGGCTCCGGCTGGCCCTCCAGGTTTCGACCTGGCATCAAGTCCACAAGGCCTTTGAGTGCGTCATCGTCTTCGACGGTGGCGATGAGTTCGCGGGCGGCCGCGATCAGCGACTCGCAGGGATCCGGTGCGTTTTCTCCCGTGCCGCTCATGGCGGCGATGACGAGATCATCAAACTGACGAGGGACTACAGAGGCCGAGGCTTCGAGGTCATGGTCGTTTCGGACGACAACAAGGTCGGGAACAATTGCCGTGCTCATGGCGCGTCCGTCCAGCCCTCGGAGCATATCATGAAGGTCCTCACCCGACCGCGGGGGAAGACCGGGGAAAGGTCAGCAAAAGGCAAAGACATCGGCCAAAGGGCGGCCGCCGAGATCGATAGAGAATTAAGAGAAAAACTAAAGCTCTGATCGACTCCGTTTTGCGGAGCCAGGGCGATTATGACCAGGCCGCTGACCGACGAGAAATGGGTGAAGTTCGACGCTGGCCGGCACGCCTTGATCTCAGCATGGGAACATTGACCGCGAACGGGAGAACACGGTCAAGGAGTTCAAGCTTAGGCAGGAGCATATGGGATTAGGTCCCCGATTTAGCGCGGGTTGAAAACCTACGGACTTTGGGCTATATCAAGTAACGGACTTCATGAGGGAGGCCTTAGATGAGAAAACGGACCTGGCTCATTCCATTGATCCTCCTGCTTTGTCTCGCCCCCGCCTGCCGGAAGGAGGCCCCGGAGGCGGCCAAGGAACCTGAAGCGGGCGTCGAATCCGACGTGGCCGCGATCAAGGCCTCGTTCGAGGAGTTCGTTCAGCTCTACAACGCCGGCGAGCTCGATCGGATCGTGTCCACGTTCTACGCGGATCATGCGGTACAGATGCCGCCGAACGAGCCGGTCCGCAAGGGAAAGGACGCCATCCTGCTCGGGTACCGGAAGACGAGAGAGCTCAACGACGAGCATATCGACAGCAGCATCGTCGAGAGCGTGCGCGTCTCCGGGGACATCGCGTTCGTGTGGGGAATGGACATGGGCACGACGACCCCGAAGAGCGGCGGAGAGCCGGCGCGATACCGTTTGAGATGGCTGACCGTCCTCGAGCGTCAGCGCGATGGCGCTTGGAAATGGGTCTGCGAGATATGGAACGAGGCCGGCCCACTTTCCGGAACCCCGGATAAGGAGCAGTAGGAAAGCGTCTAGGCGCTATTCGTACCGCAGCGACTCGACCGGGTTGGCCCGGGCGGCCCGCACCGACCTCCAAGTGACCGACAACATGGCCATCGCCAGGGCCAATGCGCTGGCCGCGAGGAGCGTCCATACGGAAGGCGCGGCCCGGTAGGCGAAGCCGCCCAGCCAGCGCCTGACGACCAGCCAGGCCACCGGCCAGGCGAACACGTTGGCCACGACGATCCCCACGGCGAACTCCCTGGCCAGAAGGCCCAGGATGCCCGGAACCGTGGCCCCCAGGACCTTGCGGACGCCGATCTCTTTCGTCCGCTTTTCGGCCAGGAACGAGGCCAGGCCGACGAGGCCCAGGCAGGCGACGAAGATGCCCAGCCCGGCGAAGGTCGAGAAAAGGGCCGTCGTCCGCTCCTCCCTCCGGTACTGGCGGGCGAAGTTCTCGTCGAGGAAGAAAAAGTTGAGCGGCCGGTCGGGGACCATGGAGGCCCAGGTCTCGCGCACGTGGCCGAGGACTTCGCCCGTGCGGCCGGCGTCGAAGGTTAGGCTGACCATGTGATAGCCGTCGGCTTTGCGCCCGATGATGAGCGGCTTGATCCGGGCCTGCAGGCCCTCCATGTGGAAATCGCGCACGACGCCGACGATCTCGAACTCGTCGTCGCCGCCCGCCGCGAGCTTTTGGCCGAGGGCCGCCTCGGGCGCGGGCCAGTCGAAAAGCCTCATGGCGGTCTCGTTGAGAAGGACCTCGCGCCCTTCTCCGCCCTCGAGGATGGGGCGCCCCGCGGCGAGCTCGATCTTGTACTCCTCGAGAAAGGCGGCGTCGGCCATGAGGTAGTGGACGGGCTTGGAGTCCTTGCGGTCCTGGCCGGCAAGCCGCGTCCCGTTGTAGAAGAACCCCCGGCCGGGGACGCTCGAGGACAGCGTGGCTGAAAGGACCCCGGGATGGCGCTCGAGGGCGGCCTTGAGCGAGGCCTGGCGCCCGGCCTTGACCGCGCTCGGCAGGCTGCCGCGACCGCCGGGGAAGACGACGACCATCTTCTGCTCCTTGTCGAAGCCGAGGGGCGCGCGCTTCATGTACCGCACCTGCCGCGCCATGCCCAGGGTCACGGCGATGAGCGCGACCGCGACGGCGAACTGGCCGACGACGAAGGCCCGGCGCAGGGACCCGCCCCTGAGGCGCACCGAGGCCTCCTTGCGCATGACCTCGACCGGACTGAACGAGGCCAGGAACAGGGCCGGGTAGAGCCCGGCTGCGACCGTCGTGGCGAGTAAGAGCGCCAGCTCGATAGGCACGAGCCCGGGCCGCGCGAGATCGCCGAGGGTGAAGGCCGTGCCGGCGAAACGGTTGAACGGGCCCAAGCCCGCCCCGGCCAGGGTCAGCCCGGCCCCGAACGCGGCCAGGGTCACGAGGAACGACTCGGCCATGAACTGGCGGACGAGCCGGGGCTTTTCGGCCCCGACGGCCTTGCGGATCCCGACCTCCTTGGCCCGGCCGGCCGCCCGGGCCGTGGCCAGGTTGACGTGGTTCAGGACGGCCAGCGCCAGGATGATCAGGGCCAGTGCCGAGAGGAGGACGAGGGTCTGGGCGCTGCCGGATGGCTCGAGGTTGCCGACCACACTACTGTCCAGGTGGATGTCCCGGATCGGCTGGATCAGGTATTCCTGGGGCGCCCGGGCGAAGAGCTCCGGGCCCATGTAGGGCTCGGAGAGGCGGGCGACCTTGGCGGCGAAGGCCGCGACATCCGTTCGCGCCCGGAGCTTTAAATAAGTGTGGGGATCGTAACGGGTCCAGTCGGGGGATTGGGCCGAGGCGGCGAGCGTACTGTACGACAGGAAAGCCCGGTATTGGAGATGGGAGTTGGCAGGGGCGTCCTCGACGACACCCACGACCTCGACGGGCTTCCCGTCGACGAGCAAGGTCTGCCCGAGGGGATCACTCGTGCCGAAGTACTTCGCGGCCAGGGACGCGGTGAGGACCATCGTCGAAGGACGCGACAGCGCACTCTCGCGGCTGCCGCGGACGAAAGGGACGGTCAGGATCTCGAAGATGGACGGGTCGGCGTAGAGGATCTTGTCCTCGGGGGAGAGGGCATTCTCGCGGCCGACGACGGGCGCTCGAAAGGTGCGCTGGATCCGGGCGGCCGCCTCGACCTCAGGGAGGTCGGCGAGGAGCGTGGGCGCGGCAAGCTCTGGCGTCGAGGCCGACGGCTGGCCCTTGCTGAAGCTCGACTTGACCAGGAGACGGTAAACGCGCCGCCCGTCCCGGTGGTAGTCGTCGTAGGTGAGCTCGTGATGGACGTAGACGGAGATGAGGAGGCAGGCCGCGGCCCCGACGGCCAGCCCGGCCGTTGAGATGAGGGTATGGGCTTTGTGCTTGACGAAGGACCGCCAGGCGACCTTGAGATCGGAAGCGATCATGGGCAGACTCCCGGGCGAAGTAATGCGCTCGAGAGTAAGGACTCAGAAGAGAAAAAGAAGGTTGCCCTTCCGAAGGCGATAAGCCATGAGATCCTAATATCTTCCATTGCCATAGGATGCCGGTCGTCCTTATAATGCCTTCATGATGATCAACATAAAGGCCCTTCCGGTTCTGGCGCTGGCACTCCTTTTTCAATGGACGTGCTCATCCGGGGAAGATCTCGGAGTCGTTTCCGAGGTCGAGGGACCCATCAAGACCAATTGCTATCTGCTGTACGGCCAGAAGTCGAAGGAGGCGGCCATCATTGACGCGGCAGGTCCTCTGGACGATCTGACGGCCTTCATCAAAGACAACGGGCTGAAGGTCAGGTACATATTCCTGACCCATGCCCACTGGGACCATATCGAAGGGATATTCGAACTCGTGGAAAAATTCCCAGACGCCAAAGTCGGCATCAGCGAAGAGGAATTCGCGGCGATGCAGGATTATACGGCCTTCGCCAGGGAAAGCGATCCCGAGAGGTTCGAAGAGGTCATGCGGGACAGCGCGATGGCCAAAATGGTCAGCATCGACCTTTCGGCGGTCAAGCCGGACTTTTTCGTCAAAGACGATGAGGAATATAAGCTGGGAAGACGAGTGATCAGGACGGTCTTCTCTCCCGGTCATTCAGCCGGGGGCATGTGCTATGCCTGCGACAATCTCCTGTTCAGCGGAGACGTCCTGTTGCACAGATCGGTGGGGAACACGAATTTCTACAAAGCTTCGAGGAAAGATCAGATCGGATCCGTAAGAAGATTGTACGGGATGTTCCCGGACGCGACGATCGTGTATCCGGGTCACGGACAACCGACGGACATCGGGTCGGAGAAAAAAGAGAACAAGTATGTCTCGGCCGAAGGCGGCCTGTGGGGCGGACAAGACAAGGATTGATCCGCGCCTCTTCTGTGCGGTTTGACGGGCGATGGACTAGGGCGTCGGCTCGAGCGCGCGAAATAGGGAAATGAGTATCATGTCCCCCATTTAGCGGGCGCGGCCGACAGCCGTTTCCCAGGTGGCCCAGGGGCCGCCGAAGGGCCTGAGCCCCAGGTCCACGGGGCTCGTCGGAGCGGGGACCAGGGCCTCGTAGACCTCGCGGGCGTGGGCCTGGGCCCGGGCGTAGAGCGACGCGGCCCGGCCGTAGAGCGCCAGGGCCCGGTTCTTCGCCTCCCCGGCGCTGCCTCCCGCAGCCTCCATCTCGACGACGGCCCGGTTGAAGGCGTTCCGGCCCTCGAACATCTCGGCCACGGCCTTGCCGTAGAGCTCCTTAAGGTCGCCGTAGCCCGAGTCCCGGTAGTTGAGGGCCATAAGCTTGCCGTAGGCTGTGGCGATCTCCTCCTCGGCGGCTCGCTTGGCCGCCTCCGCGACCTCCATCGGCCCCTTGGCCAACCGCAGCCGGTAGAAAGTGTGCGTCCCGGCCGCGTACCGGTAGGTCGGCCGCATCACCGAGCCGTCCCCGGCGATCGAGGCGTGGAGCACCCGGCCCGGAGGCCCCGTCGAGATGTGGGCGACGCCCTCGTCCCCGTCGTCGGGCTCCACGACCGCGGTCCAGAGGTTCGTCGGCCGGCAGAACATGGCCTCCCAGCCCCCGGCCGGGGGCCAGGGCGGCGGCGGGCCCGGGAACCGGAGGACCATCTTGGCGAACTCGACGTCGATCTCGCCGTGGTAGTTGTGGAAGAGGTCCCAGATCATCTTGTTGCGGGGCGCCGCGTAGGCACCGTAGCCGCCGTGCCCGCCGACGAACCCGCCCTCCTTGGTCACCTTCATGTCGGGGTGGAGGTAGTTGTTGGTCGAGAACAGGAAGTCCCGCTCGCCGAAGTCCCCGGGCCGGCGCACGGCCTGGACGGCCGCGGTCTTCTCGACGACGCAGGCCTCCCCCCGGACGTCGATGAAGTGGAAGTTCTCGGGCACGTTGATCTGCCACTTGGTGATCATGTCCCGCGCCTCGAACGCGCCCCCGGCGAAGCGCACGAGGTAGGGGAGCGAGCAGGCCCAGGCGATGCCGTAGCCCTCGTCCTCAGGCCGCGGCGACGAGCCCCCGCCGGAGTTCCCCAGGAAGAGGCCCCGGTTATTCATCAGGAAGTGGTCGCCGATCTCGCCGGCGTCGGCCCCGCACATGTAGGCGTTGCCCTTGTCAGGGAAGGCCACAATGACCACGGCGTGGGCGACGTCGGGCGTGTCGAGGGTGTCGAGCCCGATGAGCTTCCCGTCGCGCGTGGCGCTCGCCCAGGCCGAGGCCACCGAGCAGCGCTTGGACGTGAGCTCGTCGTCCTCCGCCCCCGCGGGATAGACCGAGGTCTTAGGATCGGGGAGGGTACAGTTCATGAGCAGGACGTCAGTGTAGGTCATGGGATAGCCGGCCTTGGTGGCGCCGTCGGCCATGCCCTGCATGAAGTCGAGCCACTCGGGCGTGTAACTCCTGACGAAGGTCTGGTTGGCCCTGAGGGCCCGCAGCACCTCGTCCCGGCTGAAGCGCCGCAGGGCCGCGGCCCATTTGTCCTCTCGGGTGCGGTCGATGTAGGCCGAGGCCTGCTCCCCGTATTGGAAGCCCATCTCGTAGTCGGATCCTTTTAGGATGACGACCGGGAGGATCGAAGGCGGGATCGAGTCGCGCGAGGGATCGTCCGCGGGGAAGGTCGAGGAGAGGAAGGGCGTGGGGCCGAGGGGAGAGGGGGAGTCTGGAGTAGAGGACGCCCTGATGCCGGCCTCTCTTGCCTTCAGCGCCTCCGCAGGCCCGGCAAAGAAAGCGGGGATGACGACCACGATGGTTAGAACCACCAATAGGAGCCCGAACAACGCCCAGCCGATAGCGACGCGGTTGAGTTTCATGGGGCCTCCTTCAGGTTGTAACCTTAGGAAACAAGTCTAAACAGAGAGGCCAGGTGATTACAAGGGCCAAGAGCGTTGGACTCCGGATCCAAAGGTCGGAGGTTCGAATCCTCTCAGGCACGCCACGTTTCCCCCCGATCTATTGATCTAAGGTCAAGGGGGCATCGCTTCATGAATGCTGGGATCCTCTGGCGCCGCCCCCTCCGCCCGGTCGCCTTGACTTCCTTCCCGCCCAGCCCCATAATCACGCCGAACGGGGAGGGGACATGAAAACGAAGCTTTCGCTGGGGCTCTTCCTTTTGGCGGCGCCGATCCTAGCCCTTGCGGTCTCGTTCCTGTGCGAGCGCAAGCTGGACGCGGAACTGCGCGAGTCTGTCGCCGCCGAGAGGACGGACATGACCGCGGCCGAGATCCGGGAGACAGTCAACGTCAGGCGCTTGCTGGCCCTCACGGGAGACAGCCAGCTGGAGCTCGACCCGGTCCGTGCGCAGATCGGCCATTTCGACCTGATGAGGGTGGGGGCGTTTGCCATGATCGGCATCGTCCTCCTTTACCACGCCTCTCTCTGGGGGGCCGGGAGGCTGGCCGTCCGTGACAGGAGCCTGCTTCTCCGCGTCTTCAAGCCGGGCTTTTACGTCTCGGCCGTGCTCCTGGCCCTGACGACTGTCGTCAACGCCGCCCTCCTCATGGCCTCGATCTATTACGGGGAATCCTATCTCCTCGGGGTGATCCATCCGAAGATCATCCTCTTGATCGGGCTCGGGGCGGTCTTCGGCGCCTTCGCCATCGTCAGGTCCGCGCTGGCCTCGAGAACGCGGGCGGAGTCCGAGGTCTTTGGCAAGGCCCTCCCCGAGGCCGAGCATCCGCGGATATGGAGGGAAGTGCGGGCGTTGGCGGAGCGGACGGGCTCCCTCGCGCCGGAGAACATCGTCATGGGCCTAGATCCCACTTTTTTCGTGACCGAGAGCGACGTCCGGTGCCTGGACGGAAAGCTTACGGGGAGGACGCTGTTCTTCTCCGCCCCCCTCTGCCGGCTCCTCACGGAACCCCAATTCCGGGCCATCGTCGGGCACGAGCTCGGCCACTTCAAGGGCCAGGACACCGCGTACAGCCAGAAGTTCTATCCCGTCTATCGCGGCCTGGTGACCTCGCTGGCCGAGCTGGGGAGCACGCAGGGGACGATGGCGTTCGCGGTCATCCCGACGATGATCATGCTGGGCAGCTTCCTCGATTCCTTCGCCAAGGCCGAGGCCAAGCTGAGCCGGGAGCGGGAGCTGGCGGCCGACGCGGTCGCCGTCTCGGCCACCGACGCGCGGACCTTCGCGGTCGCGCTGGCCCGCCTCGTCGTCAGCGCGCCGTATTGGCTCAAGCTCGACGAGGAGCTCGTCCAGGCGGCCCGCGGCGGAGAAGCCTGGCCCGAGGTCAGCTCCTACATCGCCGCGCGGGCCGTCGCCGGCGCTTCCCCGGAGGCGTTGGCCGAGGTGGAGAAGAGGAGCATGTCCCATCCGACCGATTCCCATCCTCCGACGGGGCTCCGCCTGGAAGCGATCGGGTTCGGCTTCGACACGATCAGAGACGAGGTGCTCGATCCGGGCCCAAGCATCTCGGCCCTGGGGCTCGTCGACGGGGCCCCGGCCGTCGAAGCGAGCCTGTCGGACGCGTATCGGAAACTCCTGGGCATGCGAGTCGATCTTTCCCCCGTCGCCACGGCTTAGTGTTGCCCGGCACGTCGTCGCCGTTGACTCGATGTATATCGACGAACGGCCCGGATCGGGGGACGCGGACGAAAAGCTAAGAAGTCATATGAATGATGGCTCCAATGAGGCCAAGTCCCACTTCATCGTGGCCTTATTATCACTTTATATTCAACTACATAATCTGGCGTTCGCTCGTTCTACGGATCCAAAGGCCGGTGGTCCGATTTTATTTCCGCCTTTTGTATGAATCCGGTCATTTAAGGAAAATTCCGTATTCTCTTCCGGCCCTGGAAGGCGTATAAAGGCCTGGAGGTGCACGAACCATGACCGAAACGATCGCTCGCAACGGCAACGGCGTGTCCCGCCGGGACGTCCTCAAGGGCCTGGCCGCGGGACTCGCGGCCTCGGTCGTCCCCCCAGGCTTGGCCGCGCCGGAGGAAGACGGGAAGGCCCGGGTCATCCGTGTGGAATGCGACCGCCTCTGGACGAACGACCGCCGCGATCCCGAGGCGATCTCCGAGATGATCGCCCGAGGCCTCGTCGCCCTGACGGGGAAGGCATCGAGCGGAGAGGCCTGGCAAAGCCTCCTCGGCCCCAGCCGCCGGATCGGGCTCAAGATCAACCTCCTCGGCAGGCCGAGGATCTACACCGCTCCGGAGATCGCAGAGCAGGTGACCGCCGGGCCTCGTCCGGGCCGGGATCGAAGGGAAGGACATCGTGGTCTGGGACCGGCCGGAACACCACTTCGGCAAGACCGCCTTCAAGCTGGGCCGGGGCCGCTTCGGCGAGAGCGTCGAGGGCGGCGGGAGCTATTCGTTCAGCTACAAGGACGACCGCTCCTACGTCGGGACATCCGCCTGCGGGCTCCTGCCCGTCGACCTCATCCCCTTGACCCGGACCGAGGCCACCATCAATCTCCCGGTGATCAAGGACCATTCGCTTTCGGGAGTTACCGGGGCGCTGAAGAACATCGCCTTCGGCTGCTTCCACACGATCCCCCAGTGCCACGACAACAATTGCGATCCGTTCATCGCCGAGGCCTGCGAGCACTTCCTGAAGGTCAATCCCGTCCCCTTGATCATCCTCGACGCGACGGAGGGGTGCTTCGCCGGCGGCCCGGTCCCGGATCGGTCCTCGGTCATCTGGCGGGAAAGCGCCCTCTATTTCGCGACCGACCCGGTCGCCCTGGACCGCGTGGCGGGGGGCGTGATCGACCGGAAGCGCGAGGCCGCGGGGCTAGGCGACGTAGCGCCGATGACGCGTCACATCGACACGGCCGCGGGGAAGAAGCTGGGCCAGGGCGACCCAGCGAAGATCGAGGAGATCGTCGTCCGCGTCTGAGGCGCGGGGATGACGGTTCGTGCGCGGGCGCGAGGGGATCAGGCGCCGGGGCTTTCCTCCTTCCGGTCGCTTCGAAGGAGGGACAGGAGCTGCCAGCGGCTCTTGACGCCCGTCTTTCGATAGATGTTGTAGACGTGGGTCTTGACGGTCTTGAGGGAAATGAAAAGCTCCGATCCGATCTCGCGGTAGGACCTGCCGGCCGCCAAGAGGCGGACGATCTCCGCCTCGCGCTTGGAGACGCCGAGGTTGGCGAGGATCGAGTCAGCCGGTTCGCCGTCCGTCGCCTCGGGCGGCAGAGTCGATCCGGACCGCTTGAGGGCCCGGGCGAGGAGGACGATCGGCACGGGATGCATGAGGAAGGCGAAAGCCGATCGGAAGGCCCGCTGGCCCGGTCCCGGCTGGAGGACCCGGAGAAGGACGAAGCCGGCGAGGAACAGGCCCGCGTAGACGGAAGCGAAAGCGCCGAGCCCCTTGGGTGCGGGCGAGGCGGGCTTTCGGTTCCAGACGAGGGCGAAGGCCGCCGCCAGGAAGGCCGGGTAGAGGCGGTTGGCCGCTTCCATGATGTTGACGAAAAGTGTCCCGGTAAAAGCTGGGGCCGACGGCGATGAAGGCGACGACGAACGCGGTCTGCAGGGCGAAATAAGCGATCCGCCAGGCCGGGGCGTAACGCTTCGCCGCCCAGGCGCGGAAGGAAGCAGCGAAGGCGTCGAGGGCCAGGATGCTCAAGGGCAGGGACAGCAGGGTGAAGACCCAGGCCGCGGAGACGTGGGCCGGTCTGGGGGAGCCCTCGAGGAAAAGCATCTCCTGGAGGATGTAGTTGCCGATGATGCCGAGCGTGGCGCTGCCGAGAAAGCCGGCCAGGGCGATCCGGTAGAGGCCGCAGGGCCCGGCCGGGATAGCGGCGGAGCAGCCGGGTCGTCTCCCAGAACGAGGCCGCGGCGACCCCCGCGAGCAGGACGTAAGAGATGATGTTGGCAACCTTCATCCCCCCGTTTATACAAAAAACGGGGACACAATACCAATTGCCGAAATAAAAATGGGGGACGTGATACTCATTTCCCAATTCTTAGATTGATATAAAAAGTAACTGAACTCACTTGGCTTGATGCTGAGCATAAAGGCCCCCAGAGAGCTGCCTTCTTGCTCAGTTATTCTTCAGGAAATCCTTGATCGAATCGTGGTCGCCGGCCAAAACGAATTCGATGAGGTCATTCGTCCACCGAAAGAGCACACGATGGCCAAGCCCATGCCGGATTTCTTAGAAGTCGCCGTGTAGGCGCTTGAGCCCAACTCCCGAGGGCAAAGAGGTTCGGGATTCCAGGAGATCCAAGAAAGCCATGCAGGTCGCCCGGATCTGGTCCTTCTGTTCGGCTCTCAAGGACTTCAGGGCTCTGTCGAAGGACGGCTTGAATTCGTATCTCACAGAGACTTGAGATGCCTGCGTGCCGACCGCGCCGAATTGTAGGTCTTGCCGCGCTCGGCGACCAAGCGATCGATCTTCCCCCATTCTTCCTGAGTGTAGGAGTCCTTGGCCGTGATTTCGCAAGGCATGAACAGGACCCCTTTGTCTGTGACTTTGAAGACTACGGTCGATCCTTTTTTCAGGTCGAAGATCTCGCGTATGGGGGCAGGGACAGTGAGTTGTCCTTTAGAGGTGATGGTCGCGGTTTCGATGATTTCCATGGATGCTCCTACTTCCTTACATTCTTACAATACCTCCGGAATATTGCGATGTCAAGTCCTCTATTAAGACGCGCCGCAATAACGAGGATTCTCATGTTCACGAGGTTTCGGGTTAGTATATAGGCAAGGAGGGAGCCATGGCCCGAGTCGAAGTCGATCGAAAGGCCCCCGTGTTCGGGTCCGCCGAGGCCCGTATCGAGGCGCCGATCGAGACTTGTCTGGGGGTTCTGAGCGACCTCGAAAATTGGACGAAGTGGAACAAGGGCGTTTCGCGGATCCGGTTGAACGGCCCGGTCGAGGCCGGCGCCTCGTTCGAGTGGGCGTCCGGAGGCTTCAAGATCGTCTCGCGGTTGGAGGAAGTCGCGCCTCCGGCGAGGATCGCCTGGACGGGGAAGATGTTCGGGATTCGGGCCGTCCATGTCTGGCACTTCGTCGCTGACGACCGGGACACGCTGGTACGTACGGAAGAATCCTTCGCCGGCTGGCTGGCGAAGCTCCTGCCGGGAGTCATGAGGAAAACTCTGGCCAAGGCGCTCGCTCAGGGCATCGCCGACCTCAAGGCCGCGGCGGAGTCACGGCACGGGAATTAGACGTGCCTGCGGGCCGAGATCGGGGACACAATACCAATTACCCTTTTTTCAGAATATTATATCCGCAGGAAATTGGGGACAGAGTATTGTGTCCCCATTTTAGGAGAGGTCAGCATGGCTGAATATTCGCACTCGCAGCTCGACAAGTACAGGCAGTGCCCGCTGCAGTACAAGTTCATCTACGTCGACGGGATCAAGCGCAGGGAAGAGACGGTCGAGGCCTTCCTGGGGCAGCGCTTCCACGACGCCATGGAGTGGCTCTACAGGGAGCGGGCCTTCCGGGTGCCGACGGTCGAGGAGCTTCTCGACTACTACGAGAAGGACTGGGCCAAGCGGTGGCACGACGAGATCAAGATCGTCAGGAAGGACCGGACGGCCGACGACTATCGGAAGATGGGCCGGCGCTTCATCGAGGACTACTTCAGGCGGCACCATCCGTTCGAGGAGGGTCGGGTCGTCGGCCTCGAGCGCTACATCCGCTTCCCGCTCGACGACGCGGGACGCTACAGGTTCAAGGGGATCGTCGACCGGCTGATGCAGGCCCCGGACGGCGTCTTCGAGGTCCACGACTACAAGACGGGCTCGAAGCTCCCGGACCAGCGGGAGATCGACGCGGACCGCCAGCTCGCCCTCTACCAGATCGGGGTCCAGGCGCTCTGGCCCGAGGCCCGGGAGAGGGGAGTGCGGCTCGTCTGGCACGAGGTCGCTTTTGACGTCGAGATGCGGTCGACGCGGACCGCCGAGGCGCTGGAGAAGCTGAAAGCCGAGACCGCGGCGCTCATCGACCGGGTCGAGGCGGCCGTGGCGGCGGGCGATTTCCCGCTCCACGAGAGCGCGCTCTGCGATTGGTGCGCGTATTGGGATCTCTGCCCGGCCAAGAAGCATCTGGTCAAGGTCGAATAGCTGCCCCGGGACAAGTGAAAAGATAAGCCCGAGGACGCGGTGCTGGCGGGGAAGTGGGGCCCCGATGTCCTGGCGCCGCTCCGGGCTTACGTCAAGACCGAGAAGCGCTACACCGTCACCCTCAAGGAAACCGGCGACTCCTAATTCGGGGACACAATACTCAATTCCGATTTTATTTTGAGCGTCTATCGGTCCGTTGTATTCCTGAATGCGTTATGTTAGCCTAGCCGGGGAGGGGGGCATGAAGATCGCCATTCTATCGGCGCTCATTATCGGTCTCTTCGTGGCATTTCGACTGTTCATGAGGAACAGAGAGCTTTCGCCGAACAAGAGCCGGAAGCGTTCGACCCGGGAAAGTTGCCCCAGATCAAGGAATCGGCTGGCGCCTGGATCCTCGATACCGTCAGGTTCGGCCGGCTCGCACGTAGTGAAGAAGAAATGCTTCAGCGCATCGGCTATTCATAGCCGGTCCTTGATGAAGGCTAATTAGATCGAGGTTAGAGCAATTACCCCTGGCGCTTACTAAGAAGGCGCCCACGACGAACGTGTTGTGGCTTTCGTCAGCTGAGAATCCGGCCCGGTCCCGCGCGTCTATTAGGTTGACGGGACGGCCATGAGTGCGTACAATAATATTGTACAACACAGGAGAAGATCCATGGCCATCGAGACGACCTATTCGCGGGCCCGGCAGAACCTGGCCAAGCTTCTCGACGAGGTGACCGTCAATAAAGAGACGGTGATCATCAAGCGGCGCCGCGGCGAGAGCGTCGTGATGATGTCCCAGTCGGACGCGTCCAGCCTCGTCGAAACGGCCTATCTGCTCCGTTCGCCGCGGAACGCCCGGCGGCTCTTCGCCGCGCTCGAGAGGGCGCTCGAAGGCGGGGGCGGGACCCGCATGACGGCGGGCGAGATCGAGAAGCTCCGCGATGAGGTGGCCGGTGGCGGCGAGAGATCGTGAGGCCGTCTTCGATCCCGGCTTCCTTGAGGACCTCAGGTTCTGGATCAAGACAGATAGGAAGATGGCCGTCCGGGCCCTCGACATCGTCCTGGACGTGATGAAGGACCCGTTCAAGGGGATCGGGAAGCCCGAGCCGCTGAAGTATCTCGGGCCGGGCCTCTGGTCGAGGCGGCTCAGCCTGGAGCACCGCATTGTCTATCTCGTCAGGGACTGCCGCGTCGATTTCCTCCAGGCGCGATATCATTACTGAAGGTTGACGTCAAAACGTTAAAACATTAAGATGGGCCCGGAGGCCGACATGGACAGCGCGAACAAAAGGGTGACCGTTTATCTCAAGCCGGAGTTCCACCGGGCCCTCAAGATCAAAGCCGCGGAGACGGAATATTCCGTCTCCGATCTGGTCAATTCGGCCGTCAGGCAGGTCCTTCTCGAGGACGCCTCCGACCTGGAGGCTTTCGAGAATAGGGCAGGAGAGCCCCTCGTCCGCTTCGAGGACGTGGTGAAGAGCCTCAAGCGGGATGGAAAGCTATAAGGTCCTGCTCAGGGAGTCGGCCGCTGGCGAGCTCGAGCGCCTCACCAAGAAGGACCTCCGGCGCGTTGTCGAACGGATCCGGGGGCTTTCCGCCGAGCCGAGGCCACACGGCTGCGAGAAGCTCTCGGCCCAGGACCGGTATCGGGTCCGTCAAGGGGACTACCGGATCGTCTATTCGGTCAACGATGCTGGACGCGAGGTCATCGTCGTCAAGATAGGCCACCGGAGCGAGGTCTATCGCCGCTAGGTTCGGGCGCGCCGGCGGCCGGGGGACGCGCGTCAGAGGCGCATGTCACCGACCCGACATATTTGTCAGTGGCGCTTGGCGGGGAGACCCATCTTGAGGCGCAACCTGTCGAAATCGAACGACGGCTGGCCCGATCGCCCTCGGCCCTGCGTCCTCTCGCAATGATCGATGAGGTCGGCGAGCCTCTTCCGGCCGGCTTCTGTCTTGGCGGCCTGGAGGGGCGTGACGTTCCCGAGCGCCGGGATCTTCTCCCGCGGCCAGCGGTCGAGATAATGATGTTCCAGGTACTGACGCATGGCCTCCTGGACCTCCGGACGGGCGTTGAGCTCTTCGTCCTCTTTGCGCCGCTTCTCGATCTCCTCCGGCGAAGGCCGCGGCAGGTCCTCCAGCTCGCGATAAAGGGTCTTTTCGAGCTTCAGCAGGCCTCGGAAAAAACCGACGAGCTTCCATTCGAGCCCTGCGGCCCGCTCCCGCGAATTCGTTTCGGCGACGAGAGCGCCGTCTTTGAACCGGAAACGGCCGAGCGAGGTACGGGGCTCGTCGGGGAACTTGCGGCTCGGGGACTTGAGCCAAGACCAGGAATCGTCCGTCTCGTTATGGACGAAAGTCTTGAGCTTGGCCAGCCGATCGCGCACGGCCGCCTCGTCTTTGACCCGGAAATGCATCTCGGTGATAACGAGCTCCTGGCGGTCCGTGTTGACGATGTGATAGGGTGGCCGGGCCGGCCATTCGCTCGGGACGGAGGAGAGCTGTTCGGCCGGGGCGCTTTTGCTGACGCGGATGTACTCGGCCCAGAATAGGGTGGACTGCTTCTGGGACTCGGCGAACACGCGCTCGGCGGGGACGCCGATCGAGGCCGGAGTCTTGAGGAAATCCTCGAGGTGACCGGTCACGCCGCGCTGGAACTGGGCCCGCGCTTCCGGGTCGTAAACATAGGGTGTCGTGTAGCACAGGGATCTTTCCGGCGAGCCGATAAGCCGCGTGTACCAGATCTCGCCCTTTCCCGGCGGGGCGCCGAACAGCTCGCGGAAATGGAATACGCTCCAGGGGCGGCCCGTCCCGAGCTCTTCGAGACGCACGACTTCGGGGCCCCCGTCGACGACCTCGTAGAAAGTGGCGTAGCTCGCGGCCATTTGCCGGAGACAGGTGGGGCCCGGTTCGAAGAGCTTGTGGGTCATCGGGTCGTCCAGGACGCGCTCGACGATGGTCTTCCGGCTCCCGCCGAAGCGGAGGTCGAAATAGAGCCAGCTGATGTAGTGGCTGTCCATGAGGCCGTCGTCCTCGCCGGGACGGTAGCGCTTCTCGTAGTTCTGCCTGGCTTTCTTGAGCTCGCCTCCGTCGGGTTCGAACTGGATGATCTTCTGCTCATGGAGGGTCAGGAGAGGGAACAGCTCCATGTAGTCGTCGAGAGGCGTCCCGGTCCTCTGATCGTCGGGGATGCGGAACTCGGGGAAGTCGCCCGAGTCGCGGCCGCAGCACTTCTTGAACTTCTTCCCGCTCCCGCAGGGGCAGGGTTCGTTGCGGCCGGGCTTTGCGGACATCCCGCCGCCGATCATATGGATTTTCCATCCCGGGCGCAAGGTGCCGACGGATGCTCGGCGGGCGGGGTTTCGTCGGCGGACGAGGAGAAGAAAACGCGTTATATAATATAACAAGTCGACGATCCCAGGATCTATAAGGTCGAGAAGCTCGCTTGCCGGGCCCTCAAAGGGCGTGGGGCGGAGTCGGGACTGCGCCTCATCTACGCGTACTTCGAGGCCGAGGACGCGATTGAGCTCGTCGAGGTGTATTCAAGGGCGAGAAAGAACGCGAGGATCGCTCTCGGATCCTTGAAACATACAACCGGAAAGGCTAATTCGGGTACATAATACCTGTTCAGCAATAAGATCATTCTCCGTTCACGAGCGTGGGCTCGGTTCGGATAAGGCGCTAGCCGATGCTCTTTTTGAGCGTCCGCACGACGAACGTGTTGAGGCTTTCGCCCTCGAGCATGGCCCGGACCGAAAGGGCCTGATGGAGATCGGGTCCGGCCCGGAGCACGAACTTGCCGGACGCCGGACTCACTACACAGAGGAAAGACGCGGCCCAGCCGCAAGTATCTCAAGATCCGATCAAGACAGGGGGAAAATAGGGGACATGGTATTGTGTCCCCGATTTTACTTGCATCTTGTGGGCGACTTGTGGATAATGGGGTTTCTCGCGTCCGGTCGGAGGAGTGAGGATGTCGCCCCAGAGAGTCGAAGTGAGACGCTTCATCGTCTTCATAGCGGCGACCGCGGCTGTGCTCCTGGCCTTGAACCTCCTCGCGGGCTAACCCCGAAGCGCCTGCCCGACCAGATGAAATACCCCGTCAGGCCCTAAATCGCGCTCATCCAAGAAGGGAGATACATACAAGTATGTGTCCCCTTCCCGCATTAATTCCGAAAACTGAAAATAATCCTTGACAGCCGGCCGCTATTAGTTCCACAATTCGGAACAGGTAGCGCGTTCCGGAGGTTTGTCATGAGGCTTCTATCCCGCTCCGAAGAGCTCGTCCTTCTCACGGTCTGGAACCTGCAGGGCGAGGCCTCTTGCCTGCCGATCCAGCGCAAGCTCGAGGAGGTCACGGGCAAGTCGTGGTCGCTGGGCTCGATCTTCGATCCCCTCGACCGCCTCGAGCGGAAACGGCTCCTCGACTCCCGGCTGACCGAGCCGACCAAGGAGCGCGGCGGACGGAGCAAACGCGTCTACCGCCTGACGGCGCTCGGCCGGCGCGCCCTCCAGGACCTGAGATCGATCCAGGAGGCCCTCTGGACCGAGGCCCTCGGGCTCGAGTCCGAGACGGAGTAGCCGTGAGCGCGACTCCCTCCGATCGCCCCGCCCGGCCGCCGCGCGCCGCGGAGTGGCTTCTCCGGCGCCTCTACGCCGACAACGGCGATTACACCCACATCGGCGATTTCGCCGAGGCCTTCGACGCCGTCGCCGCCGAAAAGGGGAGGGGCCGGGCCCGGCGCTGGTACTGGGGGCATGTCCTTCGCTCCTTGCCGGGATTCGTCGGCAACAAGATCTACTGGAGCCTGAGCATGCTGCGCAACTACGCCGTCATCACCTATCGGACGATCGTCAAGAACGCCGGCTATTCGTTGATCTCGCTCCTCGGCCTGGCCGTCGGCTTGGCCTCCTTCGTCCTCATCCTGGCCTACGTCCGCTTCGAGACGAGCTACGACCGGTTCTTCGAGAAGGGCGACAGGATCTTCAGGCTGACGAGCGCCCAGGTGAAGCCCGGCGAGAAACCCGGGGAGTTGTCCACCAACTGCCCCGACCCCGCGGCGGCGCTCCTGAAGGCCGAATTCCCGGAGGTCCGGCACGCCGCGCGGGTGATGCGTCAGTTCAGCGATCCGGCCATCCTGAGCTTCGAGGACCGTTCTTTCGCCCAACAAGGGCTCTTCGCGGACCAGGATTTCCTGGAGATCTTCTCCTTCCCAGTCGTCCGCGGCGACCGGTCCCGGGCCCTCGTCGCGCCCGGCTCCATCGTCATCACCGAGGAGGTGGCTCGCAAGCTCTATGGGGACGAGGATCCCCTCGGCAAAACCCTCGCCTACGGCGTCAGGCGCGGCAAAGGGGACCTCACCGTGACCGCCGTCGTCCGGGACGTCCCCGCGAATTCCCATCTCGAGTTCGACTACCTCCTCTCTGTCGCGACACTCGAGGCCGACAAGTCGAACGATTACATGTTCAAGAACTGGAACGTTTGGAATTTCACCATCTACGCGGAGCTCGCCGGCTCCGCCATGAGGGGCCCGCTCGAGGACAAGTTCGCGAGATGGGTGGACGAGCATCGCCCCGCAAACACCGAAGGCGGACTCCGCTTCTTCCTCCAGCCTCTCAGGGACATCCATCTCCGTTCGAACATCGAGGGCGAGCTGGCCACGAACAACGAGATCCGGACGGTGTCCCTGTTCCTGGCCATCGCCGTACTCATCCTGCTCATCGCGGCCGTCAACTACATGAACCTGGTCACGGCGCGGGCGTCGACCCGGGCCCGCGAGATCGGCGTCCGCAAGGTGACCGGGGCCGATCGCGCCCAGCTCGTCCGCCAGTTCCTCGGCGAGTCCGTCCTGTTCGCCTTCCTGGCACTGGTCGCGGCCCTGGCCCTGGCCCGCCTGGCCTTGGGCCGCTTCAACGCGGTGGCGGGGACCGGTCTGGGCTTCCGGGACCTTATCGAGCCGTCCTTCGTCCTCCTCGTCGCCGGCGTGACGCTCGCCGTGGGGCTGCTGGCCGGCGCCTACCCGGCCCTCATGCTCTCCTCGTTCCAGGCGTCCAGGGTCCTCAAGGACCACGCCGCTTCGGGCCGGAAGGGCTCGCGCCTGCGCGACGCACTGGTCGTCGCCCAGTTCACGGCTTCGGTCGCCCTCCTCGTCTGCGCGCTGGTCGTCACGGGACAGATGCGGTTCGTCCAGGACCAGAAGCTGGGCTACGACCGGGAGCACGTCGTCGTCATCCCCATCCGCGAGCCGGGGACGGCGGCCAAGGCCGACGCCCTGAAGGCCGAGTTTTCGCGGCTGCCCGAGGTCGAGGCCGTATCCCGGACCTCGGGACTGCCGACCAACATCCGAAGCCGGATGATCAACCAAAAGCTAGTCTCCGACCTGGGCGAGACGGTCAGAGCGGAATTCCATTTCGACTACATCGACGAGCGATTCCTGGACGTCTTCAAGATCGAACTGGCCGCGGGACGGAACCTGGCCCCCGGTGAGGAGAACGTCGCGCTCATTAACGAGACCTTCGCCAGGACGGCCGGCTGGAAGGACCCGATCGGGAAGGAGCTCAGTTTACGGGAAAAGGCCCGCATCGTCGGCGTGGTCAAGGACTTTCATTTCCAGACTTTTCACACCCCGATCGAGAACCTAGCCCTGTTTCCCAGCGACGGCCATTTGCTGGCCGTCAAGACCAAGCCAGGGGACATCAGGGACATCCTCGGCCGCCTGAAGCGGACCTTCGAGGTGACGACGACCAGCCAGCCTTGGGATTTCTCGTTCTTCGACGACGAGTACGACGCGCTCTACCGGAAGGAAAGGCGGGCCGGTCAGATCTTCGGGGCCTTCGCGGGCCTGGCGGTCCTAATAGCATGCCTGGGGCTCCTGGGTCTGGCCGCGTTCGCCGTCGAGCGGCGGACGAAGGAGATCGGCATCCGCAAGGTCATGGGGGCTTCGGCGCCTCGCCTGGCCGCGAGGCTCAGCCGGGAGTTCGTGCTCCTCGTCGTCCTGGCCAACGTCATCGCCTGGCCGGTGGCCTATTTCGCCATGTCCCGCTGGCTTCGGGGCTTCGTCTACAAGATCAGCTTGGGGCCGGGCGTCTTCGTTCTGGCGGCGCTCGGGGCGCTCTTGGTGGCCGTCCTGACCGTCGCTACTCAGACCCTCCGGGCCGCCTCGGCCAACCCTGTCGACTCCCTCCGCTACGAATAAGGGGGACATGATACTCATTTCCCTATTTCCGGATCGCGCG
This sequence comes from Candidatus Aminicenantota bacterium, assembly GCA_963719985.1. Taxonomy (GTDB): domain Bacteria; phylum Acidobacteriota; class Aminicenantia; order Aminicenantales; family Saccharicenantaceae; genus RBG-16-66-30. Next base: position 252,177 of record CAVRDU010000003.1, read on the forward strand.
CGGCCGAATAAATAGGGAAATGAGTATCATGTCCCCCATCTTATCCGTCCGGATGCGGACAGCGCGTCCCGGAAACGGACACCGGGAGGGGCCGTGTTAGCGCCCCCAACTTGACCGTCGCGCCTTAGCCCTGGCCCCCCTTTTGCCCGTCCTGTCCTGGCACGTCCCTTGCATACCGCATACCGTGAGGTATCTCGAGACATGAGGCATGAAAGGAGCCGCCATGATCTCTAAGGCTCTCGTCGCCGCTTCGACCAAGCCGATGATCCTGTCCATCCTCGTCCGCGGGGAGGACTACGGCTACCAGATCATCCAGCGCGTGAAAGGGATCTCCGGGGGGACCCTCGAGTGGTCCGACAACATGCTCTATCCTGTCCTCCACCGGCTCGAGAACGACGGGCTCGTCGTGTCCCGCTGGAAGGTCTCCGACGGCGGCCGACTCCGCAAGTACTATCGCCTCACCGAGAAGGGCAGGAAGGAGCTCGAGATCGAGCGGGGCCACTGGTTGGACGTCCATAAGGCCCTGGCCCGGCTCTGGGAGGCCGTTCCGGCCGAAGACTGAGACGATCCAAACGCGATCGACAAGGAGATGAAGATGTTCGATCCGGAAAAAGCGATCCGCGAATGGCGGAGATCCCTCCAGAAGAACGCCACGATCACCGAGAGCGACATCGCCGAGCTCGAATCCCATCTCCGGGACGAGATGGACCGGCGGACCGCCGCCGGGGCAGACCCGGAGTCCGCCTTCCGGGCCGCCCTGGACAGGTCGGCCGCACCCGACGCCCTGGGCGCCGAGTTCGGCAAGAGCCGGCCCCGCCCCGGCCGCGGGTCGTTCCCATCTACCCCCCGCCGCTTCCTCGTCGGGCTTTTCCCGGCCTATCTCCGGCTGGCCATCAGGCGGACGGTCAAGCACAAGGGCCATTCGCTTCTTCAACGTACTGGCCCTGACCGTCGGCTTGGCCGCCTGCGGGCTCGTCCTTCTCTACGTCCGCTTCGAGACGAGCGTCGATACGTTCCGCAAGGACGCCGACCGGATCTATAGGGTCAACCTCTATCGCAAGTCCGCCCAGGGCGAGGAGGTCATCGGCGGCAACTACACGCCCCTCGCGCCGACCCTCAAGGGGCGGTTTCCCCAGGTCGAGGCCGCCGCCCAGATATTCTCCGGCGGATTCGAGCCTCAGCCCGTCGTCTATCGCGACAAAGCCTTCAAGGAAGAGAACATCTACTCCGCCAATCCGGACCTGCTCCGGGTCCTCGACATCCCGCTCCTCCGGGGCGACCCCGGCGACGCCCTGGAACGGAAGGACACCGTCCTTCTCTCGGCGCGGACGGCCCGGAAGTACTTCGGCAGCGAAGACCCCCTCGGCAAGACCATCCGCATCAACGACAGGGACTGCGAGGTGACGGGGATCATCGCCGACCCGCCCGCCAACACGCAGTTCCACGCACGACGTCGTCATGTCGGCCAGATCGGAGATCGAACGCGAGGAGTTCCTCCAGGGCTGGCGACCCGGGATCGCCGGGACCGTGACGCTCGTCAAGCTCAAGCCGGGGGTCGACCCCGCCGCCTTCGAGGCGCTCATCCGCGACCTGCCCCTCGAGTTCGCGGCCGAGGAGCTGCGGAAGCTGGGGGCGGTCAACCAAATGGTCCTTCAGCCGCTCAAGAAGCTCTACCTTTACGAGTCGACGGTCGGCGGCCTCGCGCCGTCTCCGCGGCTCGTCTATCTCTACATCTTCTCCGCCATCGCCCTCCTGATCCTCGTTCTGGCCGGCATGAACTTCGTCAACCTGTCGACGGCCAGGTCCATCCGCAGGGCGGGGGAGGTGGGCGTCCGCAAAGCGGCCGGAGCGACGCGACGCCAGCTCGTTCTCCAGTTCCTCGGCGAAGCCCTTGTCACGGCGTTCCTCTCGCTCGGCCTGGCCGTCCTGTTCGTCCTCGTCGCTCTGCCGGCCTTCAAGGTCCTCGCCGGCGTCGCCATCGAAGAGGCCGCCCTTCTCGAGCCGGGGATCGTCGCCGCCCTCGTCGGGCTGACCTTCCTCGTAGGGACCGTATCCGGGATCTTTCCCGCACTGTTCCTGGCCTCCCTCGAGCCCGTCGTGGTCCTCAAGGGCCGTCTCCGGACAGGCCCGAAGGGCGTACGGCTGCGCCGGATCCTGGTCGTGGCGCAGTTCGCCATCTCCATCACCCTGATCATCGCCACGCTGATCGTCGCCGGCCAGGTCGGCTATATGCGACGCCAGCCCCTCGGATTCGCCAAGGAGCAGAGGCTGGTCATCAACTTCCGTACCTGGGGGATGATGACGGAGAACTCCGAGGCGGTGAAGAACGAGCTCCTCCGCCACCCCGACATCCTGGCGGCGGCCGCCTGCTCCGGCGTCCCCGGCAAGGGGATCAACAGGACCTATTACTACCCGACCGGGTTCCAGGCCGAGAAGGGCCTGGCCCTGCGGAGCCTGCGGGCCGACCACGATTTCTTCAAGGTCTTCGAGATCCCGGTCGTGGCCGGCCGGCCGTTCCAGAAGGACATCGCGACGGACACACATACGGCGCTCGTCCTCAACGAACAGGGGGCCCGCGCCTTCGGCTGGGCGGATCCGGAAGAGGCCGTCGGCAAGACGATGACCGACCGGCCGGTCCCCGTCGTCGGCATCGTCAAGGACTTCCACTGGTGGGGGCTCCAGCGGCCCATCGAGCCCATGGTCGTTCGGGTCGTCCCGGATCTCTTCCGCTACATCGCCATGAAGGTCAACACCAAGGACCTCCCCGCGACGATCGCCCACGTCAAGGGCGTCTACGACCGGCTCTTCCCGGGCGAGATCTTCGAGTACTTCTTCGTCGACGAGGCCTTCGACCGGCAGTACGCGTCCGAGGTCCGCATAGGCGCGCTCTTCCGGACCTTCACGGGCGTCGCCCTGTTCATCGCCTGCCTGGGCCTGTTCGGGCTGGCCTCGTTCACCGCGGAACAGCGGACCAAGGAGATCGGCATCCGGAAGACGCTGGGCGCCTCGGTACCGGGGATCGTCACGCCTGCTCAACCGGGAGTTCGCGAAGTGGGTCCTCACTGGCCAACGTCATCGCCTGGCCGGCGGCATACTACGTCGGCCGCAAGTGGCTGGAGAATTTCGCCGTCCGGATGCCCATGCCCTGGGGGCTCTTCGCTGCTGGCCACGGCCCTGGCCTTGGCCGTCGCCCAGCTCACGGTGAGCTATCAGTCGGTCAAGGCCGCTTCGGCCAACCCGGTCGACTCGCTCCGCTACGAATAGGGGGACATGATATCTATTTCCCTATTTATTCGAACCTCAGCGTTTCGGCGGGATTGGCAGAAGCAGCCTTGACCGACTGGGCCCCGACGGTCAACAGGGCGGCCGCCAGCGTCGCCAGTCCGGTCGCGGCGAATCCGGCCCAGCCGATGCCCGTCCTGTAGGCGAAATCGCGCAGCCAGGCCGACATCATCAGATAGGCGACCGGCCAGGCGATGAGGTTGGCCACTCCGACGAGCACGACGTACTCGCGGACGAGAAGCTTGAGGACGTCGGGGACCGTCGCCCCGAAGACCTTGTGGATGCCGATCTCCCTCGTCCGCTTGGCGGCCGAATACGCCGCTAGCCCGAACAGGCCCAGGCAGCCGACGAAGACGGCCAGCCCGGCGAACGACCCGAAGATCCGTCCGATCCGGAGCTCGGACTCGTACATCCGGTCGAACCGCTCGTCGAGGAAGTAATACTCGAAGGGCTCACCGGGGGCGAATTCGGCCCATTTGCGCCCGAGCGTTTCGATCGTCCCCGCGACATCCTCGCCCTCGACGCGCAGGATGAGCCGGCCCCGGCTCGTCCCCAGGCGCATCATCATCGGCTCGACGGCGTTCCGGAGCGACTCGTAGTTGAAGTCGCGGACGACGCCGATCACGGTGAACGGCTGCTGGACCATGCCCTGGTTGTCGGGCCCGAGATCGTGGAGGACCACCCGGTTCCCGAGCGGCTCGTCGAATTGGAAATGCCGGACCGCGGCCTCGTTGAGAATGACGGCCTCCGCGTCCGTCCCCCGCTCCTTCGAGAAGTCCCGCCCCGAGACGAGCTTCATCTCCAATGTCTCGATGTAGTCGTGGTCGACGGACCAGACCCCGATCGGCGGAGCGTTCTTGCCGTCCGGGTCGCCCTCCGCGGCGATGACCATCCGGGCCCGGCTCGACGGCACGGGGAGGAACCCCGAGAGCGAGGCCTTGACGACCCGCGGGTAGGCCCGCATCTCGTCCTTGAGGGCCGTCGCCCGGGACCCGAGGAGATGGGTGTTCTCGAGGACGAGGACCTGATCCCTGTTGAAGCCGACGTTCTCGCTCTGGATATATCGGAGCTGCCGATAGACGACGAACGTCCCGATGATCAGGACGACCGAGACCGTGAACTGGAAAACGACGAGCGCGCGCCGCAGGAGCCCGCCCCGGCCGCCTTTCCCCAATTCCCCCTTGAGGACCGGGGCCGGCCGGAAGGCCGAGATATAGAACGCGGGATAGGCCCCGGCCAGGAGCGCGATCGCCAGCACCAGGCCGAGGACCGCCGCCGCCACCCCGGGAGTCGCCAGCATGGCGACGTCCATTCGCGTTCCCGCGAGCCGGTTGAAGAGGGGCAGGGCCAGCCGGACGAACAGGACCGCGAACAGCAAAGCGAGCAGGCTGAAGACGAGGGACTCGAGGAGGAACTGTCCGACGAGGTCCCTGCGGGCCGAGCCCAGGACCTTGCGGACGCCGACCTCCCGGGCCCGCCCGGACGACCGGGCCGTGGCCAGGTTGACGAAATTGACCACGGCCAGGAGGAGAACGAAGAGGGACACGGCCGCGAAGAGGCGGATGTACTTGATGTCGCTGTTGGGCTCGAACTCGGAGATCCCGTTGCCCGCCCGGAGATGGATGTCGACGAGCGGCTGCAGGCGGTTCTCGATCCGCATTCCCGACCGCTTCAGGAACTCGTCGATCGAGATGCCCATCGTCTGCTTGACCTCCGGGGCCATGCGGGACATGACCAGGGCGTCCAGGTTGGCCGCGAGGGGGCGGGGAGAGGCCCCTTCGCGGAACAGGAGGTAGGTCTGATAGTTGAACGACATCCAGGAGTTGGCTATCGGGTCTCCTTCGAGGTCCAGCGAGGCGAACGAGAGGATGACGTCGAAATGGAAATGAGAGGCCCGGGGGATGTCCTCGAACACGCCCGTCACGATCCACTCCTGCTCCCCGTCGATGAGGACGGCCCTACCCAGTGGATCGTCCCGGCCGAAGTACTTGGCGGCCGTCGTCCGGCTGAGAACGAGCGTCCGGGGCGACGCCAGCGCCTTATCGGCGTCCCCCCGGAGGAGGGGGACCGTGAAGACATGGAAGAATGACGGCTCGCTGTGGACGACGTTCGTCTCGCGGAAGCTCCGCTCGCCGGCCTTGACCCGGATGCTCCCTTCCTGCCGGAAGCGGACCGCGTCCTCGACCTCGGGGAAATGCTCCTTGAGATAGGGGCCCACGGGCGCGCCGGCCCCGCTGATGTTGAGCTCCTGGCCCTGGCGGAAGAGCCGGGCGGTCAGGCGGTGGATCCGGTCGGCCTTGGCGTTGTACCTGTCGTAGCTGAGCTCGGTCCGGATGTAGAGCAGGGCCAGCAGGCACGCGGCCATGCCGATGGCCAGGCCGAAGACGTTGATGAACGTGAAGGCCCTCTGCTTCCGGATGTTCCTGACCGTCGTGATGAAATAGTTCCTGATCATGACGCCGCTCCAATAGACGAGATGGACGAGGTAGGCGGGAAGCGACCGGACGATCTGGCCCCAGAACCAGGCCCGGGCCTGAAGGGGGCCCTTTTCCCGGACGACCTCGGCGTAGAGTTCTTCGAAGTCCCCGACCACGGCGAAATGCTCGCCCCGGCCGAGGACGGCCCCCAGGAGCTTCCGGCCCAGGCGCGTCGGCCGGTCGGGATCCCGGCTCATCGGACGCCCTTCGCCGAAAAGGCCCGGCCGGCGAATCCGGACCACATGATGTCGTGGACCCGCTTGGCGTCGTGGAGGGCCTCGATCCCTTTTTCCGTGAGATCGTAATATCTCTTGCTCAGGCCCTTCCGCTCTTCGGTGGCCGGACCGTAGTAGGACCTCAGGAATCCCTGACGGGTCAGCCGCTCGAGCGGGAAATAGACCCCTCCCAAAGAGAGCTTCTGTTCGGTGACCGATCGGATGTGGCGGAAGATGGTCGTTCCGTAAGCGTTCTCCTTGAGCCTCCACACGGACAGGAGGATGAGCTCCTCGAGCCTGGTCAGCATCTCCATGGTCTCGTCCTCCTGTGGTCTCTCCAATGGGGTAGACGAGCGAGCGGGCGATAAAGTTTCAGTTTTTTAGAAAATAGGGAAAAAGATGGGGGACATGATACTTATTTCCCTATTTCCGGAGCGCGGGCAGCCGAAATAATAGGGAAATAAGTATCATGTCCCCCTATTCATAGCGGAGGGAGTCGACAGGGTTGGCCCGGGCCGCGCGCAGGGTCTGGGAGCCGACGGTCAGGGCGGCGATGAGCAGGGCCGCCGCCGCGGCGGCCGGGAAGACCGCCCAGCCGATCTCGACGCGCAAGGCGAAGTTCCGCAGCCACCTGGACATGGCGTAGTAGGCCAGGGGCCAGGCGACTAGGTTAGCCAGGACGACCCACCTCAGGAACTCCCGCGCGAGCGACGCGTAGACGCTCCATGCCGACGCCCCCAGGACCTTGCGCACGCCGATCTCTTTCGTCTTCCGTTCGGCCGTGTAGGCGGCCAGGCCGAAGAGCCCCAGGCAGGCGACGGCGATGGCCAGGAAGGCGAAGACCGAGAACATCTCGCTCATCCGCCGCTCGGCGTCGTGCAGCCGCTCGAAGCTCTCGTCGAGGAAGGCGTAGTCCAAGGGATACGAGGGGACCATGGTCCGCCACACCTTCCGGATGTGGGCCAGCGTCGCCGGCACGTTACGTGTCCCGATGCGGACCGACAGGTAATTGAGCCGTTCGACCGGTCTCATCACGTAGACGATGGCGTAGGGAGGCCGATGGAGGGAATAGAGGAAGATGTCCTCGACGACGCCGACGACGGTCCCCGGCGTCCCCTCGATGTCGACGGTCTTGCCGAGCGCCTCCTCGGGCGAGGCATAGCCCGCTTCTCTAACACTCGACTCGCTGACGAGGAGCTCGTTCGGGCCCTCCTCTGTCAACAGGCGCTCGGTCGTCCGGCCCGCTAGAAGCGTGAGTCCGTAGGTCGAGACGAACTCCTTGTCGACCATGAAGACGACTTGGGTGATGCCCTGCGCCCCACCCTCGAAATTGAGGTTGTAGTGGGAGCTCCCGCCCGTCGGGACAAAGGCGGACGTGGCCGCGTTCTCGACGCCCGGATCGCGGAGAAGCTCGCTCCTGAAGGCCTCGTAGTTCGCGCGCACCTCGCCGTTCAAGGGCGCGGTCAGGACCTGGTCCCTGTCGAACCCGAGGTCCCGCGATCGGATGTAGGTCATTTGGTCGCGGATGACCATCGTCGCGCAGATGATCCCGATGGACAGCGCGAACTGGAAGACGACGAGAGCCCGGCGCAGCAACGCCCCTGACGCCCTCGGCCCGGATTGGGCCCTGAGTGTCTGGACGGGCCGGAAGGCCGACAGGAACAGGGCCGGATAGAGGCCGGAGACGAGGCCCACGGCGAGCGCGACGGCCGCGGCGGCCAGGAGGACCGGCGGCTCCGTGAGCGAGGCGGCGGTCAACCCCTTGCCCGTGAGCCGGTCGAACCAGGGCAGGGCCGAGGCGACGACGAGGAACGCCCCCGCCGTCGAGACGGCGCTTGTCGACAGCGATTCCCCGAGGAACTGGCGGACGAGCTGGGACCTCGGCGCGCCGACGGTCTTGCGGATGCCGACCTCCTTGGCCCGCTTGGCCGACCGGGCCGTGGCCAGGTTCATGAAGTTGATGCAGGCGATCAGGAGCACGGCCAGGGCGACCGCGGAGAAGATATAGACGTCCGCGATGTCCCCGGCCGGCTCGAGCTCCGAACGCAGCCCCGAGCGCAGGTGGATCGAGCGTAGCGGCTGGAAGCTGATCGTATACCAGGGATCCACCTGCCAGTTCCGCTTCAGGAAATCGAGGAAGCGCGGCGCCATGGCCGCGGGGTCGGCCCCGTCCTTGAGCAGGACGTAGGTGTAGTGCTGGTACATACCCGAGAGGCGCGTCGTGTCCTCCCTCAGGCCGCTGTAGGCGGCCAGGAAGTCGAAGTGGAAATGGGACTGCCGGGGGACGTTCTTGGCCACCCCCGTGACCCGGAAGGGCACGGGCTTGCCGTCGTTGTAGGTGTCGGCCTCGATGACCTTTCCGATCGGGTCCTCGTCGCCGAAATACTTGGCCGCCATGGCCTCGGTCAGGACGACCGAGCCCGGATCGCGGAGGGCCGTGGCCGCGTCGCCGCGCACCAGCGGGAAGTCGAAGACCGTGAAGAGGGACGGCTCGGCGTAGAAGAAGCGGGGTTCGTAGAACTTCTTGTCCCCGTAGCCGACGTATCGCTTCGGGTTCTGCTCCATCTTCCGGACCCGGACCGTTTCTTCGACCTCGGGGAAATCCTTTTTCAGGGCCGGGCCCAGGCCATAGGAGCCGTTGGCGTTGGTGGGCTGGCCGTCGTCGCCGGTCGACAGGACGACCCGATAGATGCGGTCCGCCTTGGTATGGAACCGGTCGAAGCGGAGCTCGTCCCGGACCCAGAGGAAGATCATCAGGGTGCAGGCCAGGCCGAGCGCCATCCCCCCGACGTTGATGACCGCGTAGGCCTTCTGGAGCCGGAGACGCCGCAGGGCGATCCGGACGTCGCTCAACAGGAGGCCGGGCGCGAAGCGGGCTTTCGTCCAAGGGAAGCGCCGTCCCGGCCGGGCGGAGCGGACATGGCCGTAGGCGGCGTCGAGCGACCCGGCTTGCCGGAATGCCTCCTCGGCCTTGAGGAAGGCTTCCTCGGGACTCACTCCGGCGGCGGCGAGCTCCTCGACCTTGTCCCTGAGGTAGCGTTCGAGCTCGGCCAGGTCGCCCTCGTCGATCGAGGGGCTGCGCCGCATCGCCCGCTTCCACTCCGTGATCGCTCTTTCGAGGTCGTACATATCAGCTCCTCAAGAAAAGATGGGGGACGAAAAGATGGGGGACATGATACTCATTTCCCTATATCCGGATGACGGGCAACCGAAAAAAATGGGAATTGAGTATTGTGTCCCTCATTTTTATTGCTCCCAGAGCAGGGTCAGCGCCGAGTGGACCTTGAGCCACTGGCTCTTCTCGTTCTCCAGCTCCGCGAGCCCGGCCTTCGTCAGCTGGTAGTACTTGCGGAGCGGCCCTCTGTCCGAGAGCCGCCACTGGGACCGGATCAGGCCGTCCCGCTCGAGCCGTTTCAAGAAGGGATAGAGCATGGGCTCCGACCAATCCAGCTCGCCGCCCGTGATGTCGCGGACCTGTTGGATGATCTCGTAGCCGTAGCTCTCGCCCTTCCTCAGGATGGCCAGGACGATCGGCTTGGTCGAGGCTCCCGTCAGCGCTTTGGAGATCATTCTCTACCTCTTCCCATTAGGTACCTAACGCCGTTAGGGAGCAAGTTTCGTGCCAGCGCGGAGCCGTGAACTCGAAGACGGCGCCTTCGGGCGAGACAGTCGGGAATTGTCCGCTGGCGAACGCGCGCTGTCCGGTTTCGGCCCGATTTCTGGAAGCTAGACCGCCAGACGAGCGGCCGACAAAAGCCCGCGGCTCAGGAATGGACGCCGAAGCGCTTGATGACCTGGATCCCGTACCTCTTGAGCTTGGCGCTCAAGGTCGTGCACTTGATCCCCAGGATGCGCCCGGCGGCCCGCTGGTTCCCGTCGACCCTATGGAGGACGTCCACGATGATGTTCTTTTCCACGAGGCCGAGCAGCTTTTTCAGCGAGTGCCGTCGTTCGCGGTTGACCTGCTCGGCGAGGAGGCTGATGACCTTGAACTCGAACTGGGCCGTGGGGGTCGTGGGCTCGCTGTTGCGTTCGTTTCCGTTCATGACTTCACCCTCTTTCCCCTGTGTGCAGCAATTTTCGGGCCAGATCGTTCCCAGGGGGAACGGTCGGGCCCCGTGTAAAACTTTATTACGCCCTCGACCCTATCGTTTACTACGGGCATTTTTCTTGTTCTGATTAATTAACACGTCAGAGCGAACATTTTCTCCCTTATAGACGTACATATGTTCAAATAGCGACTTCTCTAGCGAGGTATGCGATGATCTCTGAGCAGCCCCCGTCCTCCCCGACCCGTCTCGCCCCCTCCCTCGGCGCGAGCTATCTCAAGACCGCCTGGCGCAAGATGAAGCGGCAGAAGGGCTACGCCTTCATCAACATCGCCAGCCTGGCCGTCGGCCTGGCCGGCGCCCTGTTCATCTGGCTCTGGGTCCAGGACGAGACCGGCTACGACCGTTTCCACGCCAACGCTCTCAACCTGTTCCGCGTCGAGCAGGACCAGATCGGGGGACAGGGGACCTTCCACGTCTACGTCACCCAATACCCCATGGGCCCGGCCATCCAGAATGCCATCCCGGAAATCAAGCGGTCGGTCCGTTACGCCCGGACGGCCGGACTGCTCGTTCGTAACGGCGAAAAGGCCTTCTTCGAAGACCAGGTCAGGGCGGTCGATCCTGGCTTTCTCGAGTCCTTCACGTTCCCTCTCGTCCGGGGGGACCGGGCCAGCGCACTCTCCAGCCCGCGCTCCATCGTCCTGACGGAGGAAATGGCAACCAAGTACTTCGGGTCCGAGGACCCCGTCGGCAAGACCTTGGTCGTCAACAACGCCCACTCCCTGGCCGTGACCGGGATAGCCAAGAGCGCTCCCGCCAACTCGACCGTCACCTTCGACATGCTGGTCCCGTTCGAGTTCCTGCGGTCCCTGGGGACCAAGATCGACGCTTGGGGGACCAACGCCATCATCACCTGGATCGAGCTCGGCGACCCCGGCGCGGCCGCCTCCGTCGGCGAGAAGATCACAGGCTTCATGACGGATCTTTTTTATGACGCCGTCAAGGACAATCCCGAGGCCCTGGCCAGGGCCAAGAGCCGCAGGCTCCCCCAGTACATGCTCATGCCCCTGACCGACATCCGCCTCAAGGCGGTTTTCGGATTCGGCCAGGCCATCGGGACGCTCCAGAGCGTCAAGAGCTTCTCCGTGATCGCCCTGCTCGTGCTCCTCATCGCCTGCATCAACTTCATGAACCTGGCCACGGCCCGGGCGGCCGGGCGGGCCAAGGAGGTCGGGCTGCGCAAGGTGTCCGGGGCCCTGCGGGGGAACATCGTCACCCAGTTCTATGGCGAATCGGGGCTCGTCACCGGCCTTGCCCTCGGCGTGGCCCTTCTGACCGTGGCCGTCCTCCGGCCGGCCTTTAACACGCTCGCGGGCAAGGAGATCCCCTTCGCCGCTCTCTTCTCTCCGCCTTTCCTTCTGGGGCTTCTTGCCGCGACAGTCCTGACGGCCGTCGTCGCAGGCAGCTACCCGTCGCTGCTGCTTTCGTCCCTGCGGCCGGCGTCCGTGTTCCGGGCCGGGGCCGCCGCGCGGGGCCGGAGCCCGCTGCTCCGCCGGCTGCTCGTCACCGTCCAGTTCGGGCTGTCCATCATCCTCATCGTCATGATGGCCGTCGTCTACCGGCAGATCGACTTCATGCGGACGAAGGCCCTCGGCTTCGACCAGGAAAAGCTGATCTACCTTCCGCTGAGGGGCGAAACGCAGGCGTCCTATCCCGCCCTGAAAGACGAGCTTCTCCGGAGCCCGCTCGTCCCGGGCGTGACCGGTACGAGCCAGATCCCCACCTATATCTCCGCCAATTCCTGGGGGGCGGAGTGGGAAGGGAAGGATCCGGAGAACAGGGTTCTCATCGGGATCACCGTCGCCGATCTCGATTACCCCGAGACCCTGGGGATCGCCATGGCCGCGGGACGGTCCTTCCGCCGCGAGTACGGGACCGACCAGGGCGGGGCCTTCCTCGTCAACGAGGAGGTGGCCAAGCTGATGGGGCTCAGCGTCCAGGACGCCGTCGGCAAGCCCTTCACCTTCCAGGGCATCCAGGGGCCGATCGTCGGAGTGATGAAGAATTATCACTACACCCCTGTCCAGAACCCGCTCGAGCCCATGGCCGTCATCGCCAGCCCCTCCGCGGTCCGCTTCGCCATCGTGCGGCTCGGCGGCGGGGACGTCCCCGCCGCCATGTCCCAGGTCGAATCCGCGTGGCGGTCCGTCAATCCCCAATATCCCTTCGACTACAGGTTTTTCGACGATGACTACGACGAGAGCTACCGGCAGTACGAGAGGATGGGGGCCATTCTGAGGTGGTTCTCCGGCCTGGCCGTGATCGTGGCCTGCCTGGGGCTCTTCGGCCTGGCCTCCTTCCTGGCCGAGCAGCGGCGCAAGGAGATCGGGGTCCGCAAGGTGCTGGGAGCCTCATCGGGGCAGGTCGTCATCCTGCTCTCGAAGGAATTCGCCCGCTGGGTCCTGCTCGCCAACATCGTCGCCTGGCCGGCCGCCTACTTCGCGGTCCGGTCCTGGCTCCAGAAATTCCCCTACCGGACGGGCATCGCTCCAGCCCTGTTCGTCCTGGCGGGCGCCGGGGCCCTGGTCATCGCCCTGATCACGGTCAGCGGGCAGGCCTGGAAAACGGCCCGGCGGAACCCCGCCGACTCCCTGCGATATGAATAGAAGATAGGGGACATGATACTCATTTCCCAATTTAAGTGTGGCCGCCAACGATTCGGAAATAGGGGAATGAGTATCATGTCCCCCATCTGAAGCAACCATTGAGGGGCGAGGTCCGTCTCTCTTTTTGAGGGAGGCCGCATGATCAAGAACTACCTGAAGATCGCCCTGAGGAACCTGGCCCGGCACAAGGGCTACGCCTTCATCAACGTCATGGGCCTCGCCGTCGGCATCGCGGCCAGCGTCCTCATCGCCCTCTATGTCGTCGACGAACTCGGTTACGACCGCTTCCACGAGAACGCCGACCGGATCCACAGGATCACGGCAGATTGGTCGAACAAGGGCGACTCGAGGATCCACCAGCTCGGGACCCCCTGGATCCTGGCCAAGACCATCCGGGAGAAATATCCCCAGGTCGAGGCCCTGACCCAGATCACCGGGCCCCTGGGAGACGTCGTCCTCAGGAAGGGCGACGAGCTCGCCCTCAAGGAGACCGACGCGTTCGCAGCCGACGCCTCGTTCTTCGATGTCTTCTCCTTCCCCCTGGTGAAGGGCGATCCCCGGTCGGCCCTCCGCGATCCCAACGCGGTCGTCCTCTCCGAATCGCTCGCGGCCAAGTGCTTCGGCGCGGAGGACCCCATCGGCCGATCGATCGAGGTCCAGGTCGTCGGCCAGAAGGTGCCCCACCGGGTGACCGGCGTCATGCGCGACGTCCCCCGGAATTCCCATTTCCGGTTCGAGATGCTCGTTTCGCTGTCCACGCTCTACCCGACCCCGAGCACGGGCTGGACCTCGAACAACCACGCCACCTATCTCCTTCTGAGCCGGGGCGTGACCCGGGCGCAAATGGAGGAGAAGCTCGTCGAGATCGATAGGGTCGAATACGAGGGCGGGCGCCCGCACATCCCCTGGATCTGGACCCTAGAGCCGGTCACGCGGATCCATCTCCACTCGGACCTCGTCACGGGGAACCAGCCCAACGGCAGCATCGCCTACGTCCGGCTCTTCACCCTGGTCGCGGTCCTCATCCTCGTCATCGCCGGGATCAACTTCGTCAACCTGGCCACGGCCCGTTCGGCCCGGCGGGCCCGCGAGGTCGGGATCCGCAAGGTCGTCGGCTCGCTGAGAAGCCAGCTCGTCGGCCAATTCCTGGGCGAATCCGTGCTGATGAGCCTCGTCGCCCTGGTACTCTCGATCGGGCTCATCCAGGCGGCGATTCCCGCCTATCGCCAGATGACCGGGCGGGCCCTAGCCCTGCCTTACTTCGCCAGCCCCTGGGTCCTTCCCGGCCTCTTGGCCCTGGCGCTCGCCGTGGGCGTCCTGGCCGGGCTCTACCCCGCCTTCTTCCTCTCGTCCTACAAGCAGACCGAGGTCCTCAAGGGCTCGAGGTTCGGCGGGCGGAACCGGGGCGCCCTGGCCCTCCGCAACGGCCTCGTCGTCTTCCAGTTCGCCATGTCCGTCCTCCTCATCATCGGCTCCCTCGTCATCGGCCGTCAGCTCGATTTCATCAAGAACCAGCGTCTCGGCTTCGACAAGGACAACGTCGTGGCCGTCCATAACGCCGACAACCTCGGCCCGGACCTGGACGCGTTCCGCGAGCGCCTGAAGCGGCATTCCGATATCGTCGGCGTGACGGCCGTCCGGGCCCTCCCCGGCCAGGGAACGTCGAACTGGGGGATCGGCGTCGAGGGCGTCCAGTCCGAGCGGCCGTTGAACATGAACTTCATGACCTGCGACCAGGACTTCGCCGAGGTCCTGAACATCCGGATGGCCGAGGGGCGGTTCATGTCCCGGGAGCACCCGTCCGACGTCGACGCCGTGGTCATCAACGGCAAGGCCAGGGAGTACTTCGGGATCCCCGAGCCGCTCGGAAAGAAGGTCCGGATCTGGTGGGCGAAAAAGGACCTGACCGTCATCGGCGTCATCGACGACTTCCACTTCGAATCGCTCCACCGGGACGTCAGGCCGATGGGCTACATCCTGCCCGAGGCCATCGCCTCGACCCGAAAGCCCTACTTGCTGGCCAAGGTCCGGTCGACCCGGACGACAGAGGTCCTTTCCTCTATCGAGCGGAGCTGGGTGTCCCTCTCGGCCGGGCTCCCGTTCGAGTTCAGCTTCCTCGACGACCGGATCGACAATCTCTACCAGAACGACAACCGGGCCGGGAAGATCGTCTCCGTGTTCTCTGTCCTGGCCATATTCGTCTCGTGCCTGGGGCTCTTCGGACTGGCCGCCTTCGTTACCGAGCAGAGGACGAAGGAGGTCGGCATCCGCAAGATCCTTGGGGCCCGCCTCTCTTCGGTCGTCTGGCTGCACACCGGTCCGTTCGTCAAGTGGGTGGCCGTCGCCAACCTCATCGCCTGGCCGGTCGGATATTGGCTGATGGGCCGCTGGCTCCGGGGGTTCGCGCTCCGGACCTCGCTCGACGCCGGCATCTTCCTCGTGAGCGGGTTGGCGGCGCTGGCCGTCGCCGTGCTGACCGTCGGATTCCAGGTCCTACGGGCGGCCCGGGCCAACCCCGCCGACGCCCTCCGCTATGAATAGGGGGACATGATACTCATTTCCCTATTTCCAGATCATTGGTTGCTGAAAAAATAGGGAAATGAGTATCATGTCCCCCATTTTTTAGACGGGATCCGTTTCCTACTCGTAACGAAGCGATTTGACCGGGTCGGAGAGGGCCGAGCGCACGGCCTGGTAGCTCACCGTGATCAAGGCGACGGCCAGGGCCAGCGCGGCGGAGAGGGCGAAGGGGACGACCCCGATGGAGACCCTGTAAGCGAAGCCCTGGAGCCACTGCTTCGCGGCGAAGTAGGCCGCCGGCCAGGCGATGAGGTTGGCGACAAGGACCCACTTGGTGAATTCGCGCGAGAGAAGGCCGGCGATGGCCGGCGCCGAAGCGCCGAGGACCTTGCGGACGCCTATCTCCTTGGTCCGGCGCTCGGCCGAGAACGAGGCCAGCCCGAAAAGGCCCAGGCAGCCGACGCCGACAGCGAGCAGGCTGAAGAAGAAGAACATCCGCATCGCCCGCTCTTCGCTCCTGTAGAGGGCGGCCAGGCGCTCGCTCAGGAAGTCGTACTTGACCGGCCCGGCCGGATGGATGCTGTCGAAGACGGACTGGACGTGGCGGACGACCTGGTCGAGCGTTCCGGGGGCGATCCGCAGCGACAGGGTGTTGGCCTGGTTGGGGGCCACGTAGGTCACGATGGGGACGATGGGCCGGTGCATCGACTCGTAGTTGAAATCGCGGACGACGCCGACGACCCGGCCCGTCTTGTTCGGGGCGAAGGTGCCGAAGGACGCGCCGACCGCGGCCTCGGCGTTCTTGAAGCCGAGCCGCCGGACGGCCGTCTCGTTGAGGATGAACGATTCCGTCGCGTCGGCCGCGATCTCGTCGGAGAAGTCGCGACCGGCGACGATGGTCATGCCGTAGGTCTTGAAGAAATCGTGCTCGACCCGGTTGTGGGGCATGCCGACGGTGTTCTGGACCCGGGCGCCGTCGACTTCGGCCCAGAATCCGGGCGCGTCGAGCAGGCGGCCCGCGGGCGCGCGCTTGGACAGGGTCGCGGCGAGGACGGCCGGCTCGCGGAGGAGAGCGGCCTTCATGTCCGTCCAGCGCCGGGAGACGGCCTGTTCGACCGGCACGCAGATGATGTTGTCCCTGGCGAATCCGACGTCTGCCGTCCGCAGGAAGCGGGTCTGGCGGGTGATCACCGTCACCGAGAAGATGAGGGCGATCGAAATGGCGAATTGGAAGACGACGAGCGATTTGCGGAGGGCGGTCCCGCCCTTTCCCCTCGTCAGCTCGCCGCGGAGGATGGTCGAGGGACGGAAGGAGGCCAGGTAGAGGGCCGGGTAGACCCCCGCGGCCAGCCCCGTGAGCAGGAAGCTGGTCAGGAGCAGGCCCAGGCCGGCGGGGGAGAAGAGAGATCCGGTGCCGAATAGATGACCGACGAAACGGCCGTAGGCCGGCAGGGCGAGCGTCACTAGGCCGATCGCCAGGAGGAGGGCGAGGAAGGTGATGAGGAACGATTCACCGAGGAACTGCGCGGCGAGCGTCCGGCGCGCGGCGCCGATGACCTTGCGCAGACCGACCTCCTTGGCCCGCTTGACGCCGCGGGCGGTGGACAGGTTGATGAAATTGACGCAGGCGATGGCCAGGATGAACAGGGCGACGGCCGTGAACAGGCGGACGGTCCGGCTGTCGCCGGCCGGCTCGAAATCGGCCCGGGTGTGGGCGTAGAGATGGATGTCCTTGACTTTCTGGACATGGAGGGTCCGCGACTCGCTCGTCTTGACCAGGCGCCCCTGGTCGTCGGTCCGGGGCGGGAAATGCTTGTCGAGAAAGGCCGCCATCTTGGCCTGAAGGCTCGGGCCGCCGCCTGGTTCCGCCAGGCGGACGTAGACGGACGTCACGTTGTCGGAGAAGTTCCGCGCGCCGAGGAAATAGTCCGTGTCCCCGCTGCCGAAACGGCCCTTCAAGGTGATGTAGGAGGCCAGGAAGTCGAAGTGGATGTGGGAGTTGGGAGGGACGTCTTCCATGACGCCCTTCACCAGGAACTCCAGGTTGTTCTGGGACGGGAGGACAAGGCTGCGGCCCATGGGATCGGCGTCGCCGAAATACCTCCGGGCCGTGGTCCGGGAAAGAATGACGCTCCCGACCTCGTCGAGCGCCGCGGCCGGGTCACCCTGGACGACCGGGAGCGTCAGGATGTCGAAGATCTCGGGCTCGGCGAAGAAGAAGCGCTCCTCGGTGAAGGTCTTGTCGCCGGCCCTGACCACGGTGCCGCTCGGGTTCCAGGCCCGGGCCAAGCGCTCGATCTCCGGGAAATCGTTGCGCAGGAGGAGGGCGTAGGACGGGGCGAGGGTGGGGAACTCGCTCTGGATCGAGCCGTCGGCGCTGAGCCAGGCGTTCTGGATCCGGTAGATCCTGTCGACATGCGTGTGATACGCGTCGTAGCTCGTCTCGGCCCGGACGTAGAGCAAGATCAGGAGGCAGACGGCCAGGCCGACGGCCAGCCCGGCGATGTTGAGCGAGGAAAAACCTTTGGACTTGACGATGTTCCGCCAAGCCGTGACGACGTAATTCTTGAACATGGCGCTTCTCCGGACAGAGATTGGGCTAAGAGGCAATTCCCTCTGACTATGAATACGCAGCGTTCCCGCCGGATGTTGCCGGGCCGGGCAAAATATATGCGTCCGGAACCGGACAACGCTCGCCCGTTATTGGACATCCGGACGGCAGCGCCCCGCCGCCTCCCATCTCAGGGCTCCGGTCGCGGCCTTGGCATAATTCTGGCACTTTCGACAGCACCATGTTCAAGAACTACGTTCTGATCGCCCTGAGGAATATCGACAGGCAGCGAGGATATTCCCTGATCAACCTTCTGGCCATCGTCGCCAACCTCGTCGCCGCCCCCGTCTCCTACATCTTGATGAAAAGCTGGCTCCGGGAATTCGCTTACAGGATCCCCCTTGGCTGGGGGATCTTCGCCGGGGCGGCCGCGGCCACCCTTCTCGTCGCCCAGCTCACCGTGATCGGCCAGGCCGTCCGCTCGGCACTGACGAGCCCGGCCGAGACCCTCCGGTGGGAATGACAAGCTCATCCGGCAGCGGGCGGCGATGCGGCGCGGATACGCTCGGACTTACCGGCTCGACGCCGTGGATCATTCCCTAAGGGAGGGAGACCTTGCTTAAGAACTATTTCTTGGTCGCCTTGAGGGGCTTGAAAAGGCACAAAGCGTATTCCTTCATCAACGTTTCCGGCCTGATGGTGGGTTTTGCCTGCTGTCTTATGATCGCCTTATGGGTCCATGGCGAACTGAGCGTTGATGCGTTTCATCGTGACGTCGATCGCATTTACCACGTCCTCGCCCAGGCGGGCTTAGAAGCCAGCACGACGCCCACAAGGCTCGGGCCGGCGCTCAAGGATGGATTCCCCGAGATCGAGGATGCCGTCCGCCTCGACCGGCTCTTCGGAGGGGCCGTCCTGACCCGCGGCGAGAGGGCCTTCCACGAGAACGGGATCCGGGTCGCGGATCCCTCCCTTTTCAACTTCTTCACCTTTCCCTTCATCGAGGGGGATCCCCGAACGGCGCTCCAGGACCCTCGTTCCATCGTCATCTCCAGGGCTTCCGCGGAGAAATACTTCGCCGGCGAAGACCCGATGGGACAGACACTGACCCTTAATCACGAACACGAATTCACGGTTTCTGGGGTTTTCGAGAACATCCCCGAGAACTCTTCCCTGCAGTTCGACATGGTCGTGCCCATGGCCTTCCAGATCGGCGCCTCCGGCGATTGGTACCTGGATTGGGGAAATTTCTTTCCCGCGACCTTCGTCAAGCTCCGTCCCGGCTCCCGCTCCGCTGAAGTCGTCTCGAAAATCGCCGGCGTCGTGCCTGCCCATGGCGGGGGGCGAGACGTCCGATTATCCCTGCTCTCTTTTCGAAACAGGCATTTCCATTTTTATTCCAACATCGCTTTTATCTACATTTTCAGCGCGATCGCGTTCTTCATCCTGGTGATCGCCGGGCTGAACTTCATCAATCTGTCCACCGCCCGGTCGGCCGGGCGGGCCAAGGAGATCGGGGTGCGAAAGGTCTCGGGGGCGACCCGGATTCAGCTCGTATCCCGGTTCCTGGGAGAATCGGTCCTTCTGTCCTTGATCGCCATCGCCGGAGCCCTTCTCCTGGCCACGGCGATCCTCCCCTTGATCGGCCCCCTGACGGGGATGGCCACATCGACAAGCCTCTGGCCGTGGATCCCGCCGGCCCTATTATTCGCGCTTATTTCGGGCGCGGCGGCCGGATTGTACCCGGCGTTCGTTCTTTCCCGATTCCAAGCGGTCCGGGTGATCAAAGGGGAGCGGACGGCCGGCCGGTGGAGCCCGAATCTGAGAAAGTCGCTCGTCGTCATCCAGTTCATGCTCACGATCTCCCTGATGATCGGAGCGTTCGTCGTCCACAGTCAATTCGGATTCATCCGCACAACGGATGTCGGCTACGCCAAGGACGATCTCGTCAGGATCCCTCTGCGGGCGGGCAGCCGGCAGCGATTCCAGGTTCTCAAGAAAGAGCTCTTGGAAGATGAGCGGATACTCGCCGTCACGGCGACACAGGCCGGGTTGCCCTTTCTGGGGTGGCGCCAGGGAGGTTTTCGCTGGGCGGGAAGCGACGATACGCAGCCCTCAACCGTCTCCTTCAACATGGTCAACGCCGACTTCCTCAAAACCTTCGAGATCGGACTCGTCGAGGGCCGGGACTTTTCGCGAGAGTTCCCGGCGGACGTGGAGTCCAGCTGCATCGTCAACGAGGCCATGCTCAGGCTGATGGGTTTGAAAAAGGCCGAAGGCGTGGAACTGAGACAGGGGGACCGGTCCTACAGGATCATAGGAGTCGCCAGGGATTTCCATATCCACTCGCTGAGCAACCTGATCGAGCCTCTCGTTCTGCGGTACCATCCGGAGACCGCCGATTACGCGTATGTCCGGATATCTCCGGGAGCCTCAAGCTCCGCCATGGATGTCATCCGGCAGACCTGGCAGAAGCTCATCCCCGGCTATCCTTTCGATTTCAGCTTCATGAGCGACGAGTACGACGATGGCTACCGCTCCCTGAGCCGATCCGGATCGCTCCTCGACGCCTTCGCCCTCCTGGCCGTTGTCATTTCGTGCCTCGGCCTCTTCGGGCTGGCCGCCTTTACGGCCGAGCGAAAGACCAAGGAGATCGGCGTGCGCAAGGTCCTGGGCGCCGGCGTATCCGGGATCATCCTTCTATTGACCAAAGAATTCATGAAGTGCGTGGCCTGGGCGGCCGCCCTGGCCTGGCCCCTGTCCTATTTCGTCATGCAAGGATGGCTGCGGGAATTCGCTTACCGGACGCGGCTTGGGTTCGGGGTGTTCATCATGGCGACGATCACCGCTTTCTCCATCGCCTTGTTCTCCGTGGGCTTCCAGGCGGTGCAATCGGCCCTGATGAATCCCGCCGATGCCCTTCGCCGTGAATAAGCGGCCAGGCCGAGCGCAGAACTCCGGACGACATTTGATCATAGCGTAGATCCCCCGAGACGATAGCCGGCGGGGCCGATCACTCGTAACGCAGCGACTCGACCGGATTGGCCGAGGCGGCCCTGACGGTGTGGAAGCTCGCCGTGAGAAAGGCGATCCCGAGGGACAATCCCCCTGTCAGAAGGAAGATCCAGAGGGCGATGCCCGTCCGGTAGGCGAATTTCCGGAGCCACTGTTCCATGGCATAGTAGGCGAGCGGCCAGGCGACGAGGTTGGCGAGAACGACCCCCCGCGTGAATCCCTTGCTGAGATGGGC
Source organism: Candidatus Aminicenantota bacterium (assembly GCA_963719985.1). Taxonomy (GTDB): domain Bacteria; phylum Acidobacteriota; class Aminicenantia; order Aminicenantales; family Saccharicenantaceae; genus RBG-16-66-30. The sequence continues at coordinate 273,190 of CAVRDU010000003.1, forward strand.
GACGATCCCGGGAACCGAGGCGCCGAGGATCTTGCGGATGCCGATCTCCTTCGTCTTGACGTCGGCGACGAAGGCGGCCAGCCCGAACAGGCCTAAACAGGAGATGAGGACGGCCAGGGAAGCGAAGACGGAGAAGAGCGATCGGGTCCGTCTCTCGTTGACGTAGAGGTCGTCGAAGTCCCGGTCGAGGAAGGAATATTCGAAGGGATGGCCCGGAGCGAAGTTCCGCCACGTCCGGCCGATGACGCCGACCGTGTCGAAAACGCGTTCGGTGGTCAACCGGACGGAGATGTAGTCGTCGCCCTCTGGCCCGCCATCGGAGGCCAGGAGGAGGGCCAGGGGCCTGATTTCCCGGTGAAGGGACTCGTAATGGTAGTCTTTGACGACGCCGATCACCGTAAGCTCTCCCGCGCCCGGCGACCAGATGACCTTGCCGACGGGGTCCTCCCAGCCCAACGCTCCGGCGGCCTTCTCGTTGAGGATGACGGCCCCGGAGTCCGTGCTGAAGTCCCGGGAGAAGAACCGGCCTTCGGCCATTTGGAGCTTCAGGGTCTCGAGGTGATCCTGATCGCAGACGACCGTGTTCAAATTGAACTTGTTGGCGACGTCCTTGGACGTGAAGATCCGGTTGCCGAAGGAGCGGCCGGGAACGGTGCTCGACCCGGATACGCTGACGAAACGGCTGTCCCGGCGGAGAGCGTCCATGAAGGGGGACGCCCCGGCCCCCAGGGCACCCGGATTGCGGACCACCAGGACCTGCTCCTTCTCGAATCCCAGCTTTTTGTTCTGCATGAACTTCAGCTGCTCGAACACGACCAGTGTTCCCGCGATCAGGAACACGGAGACGGCGAACTGAAAGATGAAGAGGATATTCCTCAGCAGCGAGCCCCTCCGGCCGCCGGCGCCCTTCCGGAAGGCGGACGATGGCGGGAAAGAGGATAGAAAGACGGCGGGATAGGAGCCCGAGACGAGCCCGACGACGAGCCCCAGGCCGAGGAGGGCCAGGATGAAGGTCGCATTGCCCAGGATGGGGAGGACGAGGGGCCGGCCGACCAAGGCCTTATACGCGGGCAGGAGGACCTGGATGATCCCGAGGGCCAGCGCGAGGGCCAGGAAGCTCATGAGCACGGACTCGCTCAAGAACTGTTGCAGGAGCTCCTTCCGCCTCGACCCCAGGACCTTCCTCACGCCCACCTCTTTGGCCCTCAGAGAGGATTTGGCCGTGGAAAGGTTCATGAAGTTGATGCAGGCGACGAGGAGGATGATGCCGCTGATCACGGAAAAAGCGACGACGTAGGTCTGATTGCCGTTGGTCTCGAATTCCCCCTTGAGGTCCGACTTCAGGTGGATTTCGGTGATCGGTTGCAGGTAGTATTCCCAGTAATTTCCCCGGGCCACCCATTCGTCGAACCCTCTTCCGCCCAGGGTCCGCCTCGTGAACTCCTTGAGCTTGGTCTCGAATCCTTCCCTCGTCGCGCCCGGCCGGAGAAGCAGATAGGTGATGAAATCGGTCCGGTCCCAGGCCTTGCTGTTGACGAGCTCCGGGAAGGTCGAGGACGACACAAGGACGTCGAACCGGAAATGGGAGTTGTCGGGGACGTTCTCGGCGACACCCGTCACCTCGAAGGCGGCGCGGTCGGGAAGGTCGGCCCGGACCCTTCTCCCGAGGACGTCCGTCGTCCCGAAGTACTTCTCCGCCGTCGCCCTGGAAAGGACCACGGAATGGGGACCGGCCAGGGCCGTTCGGGGGTCGCCCTGGACCAGGGGGAAAGAGAACACCTCGAAGAACGGCGCGTTGACGGCGTACAATCTCGTTTCGTAATAGGTCCGGTCCCCGACGACGACCGGGGTCCGGCCCGGGAGATGGAACTGGACGCCCGTTTCGATCTCAGGGAGCTCCGCGGCCAGCCGCCTGAAGACTTCCGGGGACGTCTGGGTCTGGTCGATCTTCGTATCGCCCAGGGTCGCCCTCAGGGCCAATCGGTAGATCCTGTCCGCCCTCTCATGGAACCGGTCGTAGCTCCTCTCGTAACTGACGAAGAGCCAGATGAGAATGCTGCAGGCGATCCCGACGGCCAGTCCGGCGATGTTGATGGCCGAAAGGCCCTTGTGCTTAACGACGTTGCGGAAGCCGACCTTGAAGTGGTTTTTGAGCATCGGGGAACTTCCCCGCCATTCTAGCAACTTGAATGGACGCGGGCAAACGGGCGAGGTTCCGGATCCAGCTCACTCGTAGCGCAACGACTCGACCGGGTCGGCCAGGCCGGCCCGGAGCGCCTGATAACCGACCGCCAGGAGCGCGATGACCAGGGTCAGCCCGGCGGCCTGGGCGAAGACGACCGGGCCGAGGCTCGTCCGGTAGGCGAATTGGCTGAGCCATCTGGTCATGACGAAATAGGCCGCCGGAAAGCCGACGAGATGGGCCAAGGCGACCCATTTGAGGAATTCCCGCGCCGCCATGGAGACGATCCCGAGGACCGAAGCGCCCAGGACCTTGCGCACGCCGATCTCCTTGGTCTTTCGCTCGGCCGTGTGGGACGCCAGCCCGAACAACCCAAGGCAGGAGAGCAGGACCGAGACCAGGCCGAACCCGGCGAAGAGAGCTCCCGTCTGCCGGTCCGAGGCGTATTGACGGTTGAAGGCCTCGTCGTAGAACAGGTACCGATAGGGATATCCCGGCGAGTAACGGCGGAAAGCGGCCTCGATCTCCTTCAGCGCTTCGGGGACCCTCGAACCGTCGACCTTGATGAAGGCGTACTGGTGCCAGGGCTTGTACATCCGGAAGACGAACGGCCGGATCGCCGCGTGCACGGAGCGGGAGTTGAAATCCTTGACGACACCGATGACCCGGGCCTTTCGGAACGAATCCGGCCAGGCCGGGTGGGCCATCGTGATGGTCAGGCCCAGGGGATCGGCCAAGCCCATCCTCTTCGCGGCCGTCTCGTTGATGACGCAGGCCTCGGTTTCGTCGGACGGGAAGTCTTTGGCGAAGGCCCGGCCGCTGACGATCGTCATCCCGAATGTCTCGAAGAAGCCGTAGTCGACGACGGTGTAGTCGGAGGAGAGCTGCTGTCCGGTAGGATTGCCCTCCCAATCGATGGGGATGTTCTCGCCGACCCAGGTCGGCCCTTGGGCCGCCGACGTCGCGGCGCGGATGGACGGCGCCCTCAACAGGTCCTCGCGAAAGGCGTCGAAGCGCGGCCTCAGTCCGGGATTGTTGAGCACGATGACGATGTTCTCCCGGTCCAGCCCGATGTCCATGGTTTGGATGTGCCTGAGCTGCCGGGCGGCGGCCAGCGTACACGTGATCAGGCCGACGGAGATGGCGAACTGGAAGACGATCAGAGCCTTGCGGACCGAAGAGCCGCGGCCCCCCGGACCGGGCCGCTTCCTGACGAGGGCGTCGACCGAGGAGAACGAGGACAGGAAAAAAGCCGGATAGCCGCCCGCCAGCGTCCCCGTCGCCACGACCACGAGGACGATCGTCAGGAAGAAGGGAAGCCCGGCTCCCGAGAGGAGCGTCAGGGTCTTCCCGGCGAAACGGTTGAACTGGGGAAGGGCCGTCTCGGCCAGGACCAAGGCCAGGGCCATGGCCAGGGCGCTGGTCAGGAAGGCCTCTCCGAGGAACTGCCCCACGAGCTGGGGGCGCCGGGCCCCGACGACCTTGCGGATGCCGACCTCCTTGGCCCTCTGGGCCGATCGGGCCGTGGACAGGTTCATGAAGTTCACGCAGGCCATGACCAGGATGAAGACCGCGACCAGCGAGAAGAAAACGACCCGCTGGCGCCCGGCCGCGCGGCCCGTCTCGTTGAGGCGGACGTCGGTCAGGGGCTGCAGGACCGGCACGTAGGTGACCGTCGGGCTCACGCGCCTCTTGTAGATGTCCGCGATCTTGTCCGTGAAGGCCCCGGCCGCGGCGCCCGGCTTGAGGAGGACGTAGACGGGGCCGGTCCATTCCTCCCATCGGGCGAGACGGTCCTCGCCCAGAAGCTCGACGCGGGCCACGAGGTCGAACTGGATGTGTGAATTGAGGGGGACGTCCGCGATGACGCCGGTGACCGTGAAATTGGCCCTGTATTGATCGAGGACGAGGACCTGGCCCAGCGGTTCGGCCTCGCCGAAATACTTTCGGGCGGCGCTCTCCGTGAGGACGATCGAGCTCTTGTCGGCCAGGGCCGTTCGCGGGTCCCCTTTGAGGAAGGGGAAGGTGAACATCCGGAAGAAGCCCGGATCGGTCAGGCAGATCCGGTCCTCCTCGAAGGCCTTGTCCCCGTATCGGACGAGCGATCCGGCCCAGGGCCAGACCCGGGAGGCTTCCTCGACCTCGGGGTATTCCTCCTTCAGGGCCGGCGCGAGGGCGTAGGTCGGGCTCGGGATGAGCTGGCCGCTGTCGACCTTGTTGAGGACCCTGAAGATCCGGTCCTTTTTCGCGTGGAAACGGTCGAAGCTCAATTCGTCGGCGACCCAGAGACCGATGAGAAGGAAGCCGGCGAGGCCGATGGCCAGACCCGCGATGTTGATGAAGGAATAGCCCTTCTGGCGGCGGATCTGCCGAACAGCGATCTTCAGGTGGTTCTTGATCATCATTGCGGCCTCCAGTCCGGAAACTTGCAGCATTCATGCCAATCGGGATCTCTTCTAGAAGCGATTCGGAGCCGGCCCGCTCCCCGAGGGGGGGGGCCGAGAATACAATGATCGTCCGGGCTGGTCTCGTTCGCCCTCGAGACATGGCCTGTCCGCATCCGGACACCCGAGCGACGAGAAGAGCGCGCCGGACCTCTCCGCAGGCGGGAGACAGAGCCTAACGGGATCCGCTCAGTGTTTGAAGCGGAGGGTGAAAACGGTCTCCCGGCCGGGCCTGGAGGTGACGCTGATCGAGCCGCCGTGGAGCCGCATGATCTGCCGCGACAGGCTGAGGCCGATCCCCGACCCGCCCTCCTTGGTCGAGAAGAACGGCACGAAGATCTTGTCCAGGTTCTCCGGAGCGATGCCTCGGCCGTTGTCACGGACCTGGATGACCGGCCGGCCGCGCTCGTCCAGGCTGGCGGCGATCTCGACGCGAGGCTGGGCCTGGCCGCGGACGGCTTCGCAGGCGTTGAGGACGAGATTGATGAGGACCTGTTCGAGGAGCGCGGGATCGGCCAGGACCTCGAGGCGGGCGGGGTTCGAGACGGTCTCGAGTCGGACGCCGCACTCGTCGAGCCGGGCCTGGAGGAACTGGGCGACCTGGGCGGAGAGGTCCGCGGCCGGGAAGAACTTAAGGTCGGGTTTGGGCACGCGGGCCAGGTTGCGATAGCCGTCGACGAAGTGGAGGAGGCCCTCGCTCCGCCTCTGGATCGTTCGCAGGGCGCCGCGGATGTCGTCGAGGTTCTCCGGCTCGGCCGCGGAGCAGCCCTTTTCGATCAGGCCCGCGACCGTCGTCGCCAGCGAGGAGATGGGGGTCATGGAGTTCATGATCTCGTGGGTCAGGACGCGGATGAGCTTCTGCCAGGCCTCGATCTCCCTCTCCTCGAGCTCGCCGCGGATGTCCTGGATCGAGACCAGCGTGAAGTCCCGGCCCCGCTGCTTGAACTCCGCGGCGTGGAGCAGGAGCTGGAGCTGCTCGTCGCCGGCCTCGACCTTGACCAGTCCGCGGTCCCGCGGCTTCATGCCGAGGAGCGTCGCGGCGAGCCCCGGATACGCCTCCTCGAGGGCCCGGACGTTCTTGAGGACCGGCACCTTGAGGAGCCGCCGGGCGGCGTTGTTGACGAGCTCGACCTCGCCGTCAAGCTGGAACACGAGCAGGCCGATGCCGACGTGCTGGACGACGGTCTGGAGATAGAGCGCCTGCTCCTCCTTGTCGGCCCGCGCCGTGCGGAAGGCCTCGATGACCCGGGCCAGCGCGGCGTGGAGCTCTTTGAAGGAGCCGCCGGGGCCCTTCCCCCGGAAGGTCTGGGAGAAGTCGTCGAAGCGCACGGAGTCGAAGAACCGGGCCAGGTCCCTGTTGGTCCGGTCGACCGCCCGGAAGAGGCCCGCGACTTGGGCCACGATCAAAAGCCCGAGAAGGACGGCGGCCGCGGGGAGCTTCGTCCGAAGGAGGACGAAGAAGAACAGCCCGATCATCACGACGAGCAGGGCCACGCGCAGGGAGACGTCGGCCCGGAACTTCCTATAGACCATGCTTCTCCAGCCGGCGATAGAGGGCGGCCCGCGAGATGCCCAGCTCCCGCGCGGCCTTGCTGACGTTCCCGCCGTGCTTGTCCAGGGTGCGCTCGACGTGCCGGCGCTCCAGGTCCTCGAGGCTCGTCGCGGCGGACGGGGGGGCCTCCGCGGCGGCGCTCTCCATGGCGCTGAAGAGGAAATCGGCCGGCTCCAGGACGGCCGCGTCGGACATGATGACCGCCCGTTCGACGGCGTGCTGGAGCTCGCGGACGTTGCCCGGCCAGGCGTAGCCCTCGAGCTTGAGCAGGGCGCCCGGGCCGGCCGTCTTGAGCGGCCGGCCGTACTTCCGGCAGTAGGCGGCCAGGAAATGATCGACGAGGAGGGGGATGTCCCCCCGCCGCTCGCGGAGGGAGGGCATCCGGACCTCGATGGTGTTGATCCGGTAGAGGAGGTCCTGGCGGAAATTGTTCTCGGCGACCATCTGATGGACGGGCCGGTTGGTCGCGCAGATGAGCCGGACGTCGATGGCCACGGGCTTGTTCGAGCCGACCCGGAAGAGCTGCCGGTTCTCCAGCGTCGTCAGGATCTTGGCCTGGAGCGGCAGCGTCAGGTTCCCGATCTCGTCGAGGAAGAGCGTCCCGCCGGAGGCCGTCTCGAAGCGGCCGGCCCGGTCCTCCCGGGCGTCGGTGAAGGCGCCCTTGACGTGGCCGAACAGCTCGCTCTCGAAGAGGGTCTCCGGGATGGCGCTCATGTCCACGCCGACGAAGATCTCCCGGTGCCGGTGGGACCGGCGATGGATCTCGCGGGCGACCAGCTCCTTTCCCGTCCCGTTCTCGCCGAGGATGAGGATGCTGGCGTCGGTCCGGGCGACCTTGTCGATCGTGGCGAAGACCTCGGTCATCGCGGCGCTCGCCCCCAGGAAGTCGCGGAAGGGGCGGTCGAGGTCGGCGCTGAGGTGGCTCTGGCGCTGGCGGAGCGAGCTGGCCTCGACGCGCGAGGCCCGCAGGCTGAGGGCGGCGGCCAGGGTGGCCAGGAGCTTCTCGTTCTGCCAGGGCTTGAGGATGAAATCCGTGGCCCCCTCCTTGATGGCCCGGACCGCCATCCCGACGTCCCCGTAGGCGGTGATGAGGATGACCACGGCCAGGGGATCGGCGGCCAAGATCCGGCGGAGCCAGGCGAAGCCCTCTTCGCCGCCCGTCACCCCTTTGGCGAAGTTCATGTCGAGCAGGATGACGTCGTAGGACTCCTCTTTCATCAGGACGGGGATCCGGTCGGGGTCCTTTTCGGTGTGGACGAGGGCGGCGTGCTGCTTGATCAGCAGGCGGGCCGCGCTGAGGATATCTTCGTTATCGTCGACGACCAGGATCTTGCCATACTTGCGGTCCATGTCCGGCTCCTTTCGGGACCAATGCTATCATTATCCCTATCATCCGGGCCATGCAAGTTCCATGCCCCGACGGTACGCCTGATTTACAGGCGGCATTATACATCAAGTGTCCGGAAACGAACACCATTTGTCATGAGGCCGGACAGCTCGGGCAGGCGAGACCTCCCCGGCATCGGAGAGGAACGGGCCAGGTCCCGTTGGCACGGTTCGTGCATAAGTGAAAGGCGAAAAAAGAGAGTTCGCTCCAGGAGATCGAGAATGGGCATGGACCGGCAGATCGAGAAGAAGAAATGGCCGCCGCGCAAGATCGCCGCCGTCGCCTCCGCGGCGGTCTTCGTCCTCGTCGTGCTCTACCTCCTCCTTTTCCAGTTCAACGAATCGACCCTGAACGTCGACACCGAGCGCATCACCGTCTCCACGGTGGCCCGCGGCCCCTTCCTGGAGTTCATCCCCCAGCAGGGAACGGTCATGCCCATCATGCGTTATTCCCTTGAGACGACCGAAGGCGGCCGGGTCGAGAAGCGTTTCCTCGAGGCCGGGACCATGGTCAAGGCCGGCGACCCGATCGTCCAGCTCGTCAACACCAACCTCCTTCTGGACATCATGTGGCGCGACACCGATTTCGTCCAGCAGAGCAACGCGCTACGTCAGACGCGGCTGAATATGGAGCAGTACCGCCAAGGGCTCCGGCAGGAGATGAACCGGGTGGAGAACGAGCTGGCCAAGCAGAAGACGACCTACGAGCGCTACCGGAAGCTCCACGAGAACCGGCTCGTCTCCGACCTCGAGTTCGAGCGGATCCGGCTGGACTACGAATACCAGATCCGCAACCGCGATATCGTGGCCGAGAGCCAGAAGAAGGAGATGGAATACCGGGAAGAGCAGATCAACTCCCTCGAGGACCAGCTCCTCCGCATGGAGGCCAACCTCAAGACCTCCAAACAGAAGCTTGACGACCTGATCATCCGGGCCCCGATCGCCGGGCAGTTGACCCTGCTCGACGCCGAGATCGGCGTCTTCAAGACCCCGGGCGCCAACATCGGGCAGATCGACGTCCTGGACGCCTACAGCGTCCGGGCGCTCATCGACGAGCACTACATCACCCGGGTCGAGGCCGGTCTGAAGGGCGAATTCACTCTGGCCGGAAAGGACTACGACCTCAAGGTCCGCCGGGTCTTCCCGGCGGTGCGCGAGAACCGCTTCGAGGTCGACTTCGATTTCGTCGGCGAGACGCCGCCGGACCTCCGCCGGGGGCAGACCCTCCATATCCGGCTCCAGCTCGGCGACGTGGCCGAGGCCGTGCTCCTCGCCCGGGGCGGCTTCTGGGAGGCGACGGGCGGCAACTGGGTCTACAAGCTCGACGCCTCGGGCAAGACGGCCTTGAAGCACACCGTCCGCCTCGGCCGGTACAACCCCGAGGTCTACGAGGTCCTCGAGGGGCTCGAGCCCGGCGACAAGGTCATCACCTCGTCCTACGTAAGCTTCGGCGACATGGACCGCCTGGTCCTGAAATAAAGGCATGACGACCGGAAAGGAGACCCGTATGCTCATCCAGACCAAGGACCTGAAGAAGATCTACACGACGGAGGAGGTCGAGACGACGGCCCTCAACAACATCGACCTGGCCATCGACCAGGGGGAGTACGTGGCCATCATGGGGCCGTCGGGCTGCGGCAAGTCGACGCTCCTCAACATCCTCGGGCTCATCGACAACCCGTCGAGCGGCGAGTACAAGTTCCTTGGCAAGGACGTGGCCGACTCCACGGAGCGGAAGCGGGCGGGGCTCAGGAAGTCGAACATCGGCTTCATCTTCCAGAGCTTCAACCTCATCGACGAGCTGACGGTCTTCGAGAACGTCGAGCTGCCCCTCCTCTACCTGGGCTTTTCGGCCGCGGAGCGCAAGAAGCGGGTCAACGAGGTCCTCGAGAACATGGCCCTCATGCCCCGCAAGAACCACTTCCCCCAGCAGCTCTCGGGCGGCCAGCAGCAGCGCGTGGCCGTCGCCCGGGCGGTCGTGGCCCGACCCAAGCTCATCCTGGCCGACGAGCCGACGGGAAACCTCGACTCGACGCACGGCGAGGAGGTCATGAACCTCCTGGGAGAGCTCCACGCGGCGGGGACGACGATCGTCATGGTCACCCACTCCCAGGCCTACGCCGAGTACAGCCAGCGGATCATCTACCTCTTCGACGGGCAGGTCGTCTCCGAGAACATCCAGAAGAAGTTCAAGCTGTGATCAAACTGCGCGGCGTCACCAAGTTCTATTCGACGGGATACGTCAAGACCTTCGTTCTGCGGAACATCCACCTCGACATCGCCGAGGGGGAGTTCCTCACGGTCATGGGCCCGTCGGGCGCCGGCAAGTCGACCCTTCTCCACATCCTCGGGATGCTCGACGCGCCCTCGGAAGGGGAGTATTACTTCGACGACCAGCCCGTCCACACCTTCAACGAGAAGATGCTGACGGAGCTCCACAAGCACCAGATCGGCTTCGTCTTCCAGAGCTATCACCTCATCGACGACCTGACGGTCTACGAGAACCTGGAAACGCCGCTCCTCTACAAGAAGATCAAGAGCTCGGAGCGGAAGTCCCTCGTCGCCGAGGCCCTCGACCGCTTCCACATGGTCGCCAAGAAGGACCTCTTCCCCCATCAGCTCTCGGGCGGCCAGCAGCAGCGGACGGCCGTCGCCCGGGCCCTCATCACCAAGCCCCGGCTCATCCTGGCCGACGAACCGACCGGCAACCTCAACTCCAAAGAGGGTAAGGAGATCATGGAGATGTTCGCCGAGCTCAACGCCGGGGGGACGACGATCGTGCAGGTCACCCACTCCGAGCAGAACGCCGCCTACGGGCGGCGGACGATCCACCTGCTCGACGGGTGGATCCAGACCTAGCCTCCGCGCGGAGTGGGGAGGGGCAAGAGGAGAACGACGATGAGAAGAATCGCCGCCGCGATGGCCCTCTGTGCCGTCCTGGCCGCCGCCCAAACGCAGGTCGGCGAGCGGACCGTGACCCTCCAGGACTGCATCGAGACCGCCTTGAAGAACAACCTCAACCTGTCGGCCGAGATCCTCGGACCCGAGGCCGCCGCCTCGGCCGCCGACCGGGCGCGCGAGGTCTTCCTCCCCAAGCTGGCCTTCACCTTCGGCACGCAGACCTCCAACCAGGCCTCGTTCTCCTGGCTCGACGCCACCGACCAGGTCACGAGCGACTTCGCCGATTACCAGGGGACGCTGGAGCAGCGGCTGCCCACCGGGGCCACGCTCTCGGCCGCCCTCTACTCCTACAGGAACGAGACCAACCGCAGCTTCCAGACGATCAATCCCCGATACGGGAGCACGCTGAGCTTCGACTTCGCCCAGCCGCTGCTCAGGGACTTCGGCTTCAAGATGGCCCGCCGGGAGATCATCATCGCCGGCAACAACCGGGAGGTCTCGGAGAACGATCTACGGCAGGCCCTGGTCGACACGGTCTTCGACGTCGAAGAGGCCTACTGGAACCTCGTCTACAGCCGCGAATACCTCAAGGTCCAGCAGGAATCGCTGCGGCTCGCCCGGGACCTGCTGGCCAAGAACGAGAAAGAGCTCGAGGTCGGCGTCATCCCGCCGATCGACATCCTCAGCGCCCGGGCCGAAGTGGCCAGCCGGGAAGCCGACATCCTCCAGGCCCAGGCCCAGGTCAAGAACGGCCAGGACACTCTCCGGACGCTGCTCAACCTGCGGGCGGAGCCGGGCGTCCCCGCGCCGCTCCTGGTCCCCTCCGAGACGCCCCGGACGGAAGCCCTTCCGATCGGCCTCGAGGAGGCCCGGGCCACGGCCCTGGCCCGCAGGCCCGACCTGGCCTCGTCCCAGGTGGGGCTGAGGACGAGGGCCCTCAACCTCACTTACGCCCGGAACCAGTCTCTCCCGAACCTCAGCTTGAGGGCGAGCTTCTGGAGCCCCGGCGTCTCGGGGACCCAGCTCCGTTACCTCGACGACGACCCTCTCACGGGCGTCATCGTCGACACCATTCCCGGCGGGCCGGCCCTGGCCTTCCAGGACGCCTTCCGGCTCAGGTACAAGAACTGGTTCGTCGGCCTGACCCTGGACCTCCCGTTGGAGTCGGTGTTGTCGAGGGCCCGCGTCGCCCAGGCCCGGATAGAGTCCGACCAGGCGGCCCTGAGGCACAAAGACCTCGAGGTCCAGGCCCTGCTCGAGGTCGAGATCGCCCTCCGGGCCGTCGAGACGGACCATCGGCGGATCCAGGCCTACCGGCTGGCCCGGGAGCTGGCCGAGGAGAAGCTGGCGGCGGAGGAGAAGAAGCTCGAGGCCGGTCTCTCGACGAACTATACCGTGCTCCAGCAGCAGCGCGACCTGGCCCTGGCCCGGACGAACGAGACGAGGGCCCTAGTCGACCACAGCCTCAGCTTGGCCCGTCTCGATCGGGCCATGGGGACGACCCTCGAATCCAAGAACATCCGCCTGACCGGCCTTTAGGCGATCTCGAGGATCCTGTCGAGGCGGAAGGTCCGGCATTCGCCGCGGTTGTGGCAGTAGGCGCGCAGGCCCTCGAAGCTCTTGCCGCAGTACTCCATCGTCTCGACCGCTTCGGGACGTATGAGGCGGCGCGATTTGGTGTCGTCGGGCTTGAGGTAGACGATCTGGAGCTCGCGGCCGTCGCGGATGGCCTCGAGGAGGAGAGCGCGCTTGCCGGCCAGGGGCAGCGTTTCTTCGGCCTTCCGGTACTGGAAGCGCGTCAGGAAGCGGACGATGCGCCAGTCCATCCAGATGTGGCTCCTGCGGATGGGCGTCTTGAGGACGAGGCCTTCGAAGCTGGTGCACCGGCTCAGGGCGACGTAGACCTGGCCGTGGGCGAAGGCGCCCCGGCCGATGTCGACGACGACGCGGTCGAAGGTCTTGCCCTGGCTCTTGTGGATGGTCACGGCCCAGGCCAGGCGAAGGGGGTATTGGGTAAAGGAGCCGACCGGCTCCGACTCGACGCGGTCGGCCTCGGCGTCGTAACGGAAGCGGTAGAGCTCCCAGGTGTTGGGGGAGAGGTCGACCTCGTCGCCGTCCGGGAGCTCGACCGTGACGACGTCGTCGGCGCCGGGGACCTTGGCGATCGCGGAGACCCGGCCGATCGTGCCGTTGACGAAGCGGCCCTTGCGGTCGTTCACGAGCAGCATGACCTGGGCCCCCGGCTTGAGCTCGAGGGCCTCGTCGGTCGGGAGGGACCGGCGGTCGAACTCGCCCTCGATGAAGCCCTCGTAGCGGCGGGCCCGGCCGCTGAGGGCCGAGAGCTTCTCGCGGTTGCGGGCCGCGGCCAGGTCGTTCGTGCTGGTCAGCGTGATGAAGAACTCGCCGTCGGGCGGGGCGAACGCGGGGTCGAGCCGGCTGTTGAGGTGGGCGATCTGGGTCTCGTCGACCGAGCGGTTGCGGATGGCGTTGAGGAGCCCGATGAACGCGGCGTCGCTCTGGCGGTAGACCTTCTCGAGCTCGACGAACTCCATGTCGAAGCCGGGCTCGGCGAAGACGCGGGCGGAGAAGAAATAGGGGGATTCGTAACGGAAGGCGGAGAGGGCCGAGGGGCCGGGCCCGGCGTCCTGTCCCGCGCCCCGGCCGGCGAATCCGCGGCGGAGCGAGACCGGATCGGGGGCGAACAGGCCCTTCTCCTGCCCCGTGACGACGGGCGGCAGCTGATAGAGGTCGCCGATGAGGATCATCTGCAGGCCGCCGAAGAGCTCCTTGGGCCGGGGGCCGTTGAGGCGCAGGAACTTCTCGACCGCGTCCATGAGGTCGGCCCGGACCATGGACACCTCGTCGATGACGATGGCGTCGAGGTTGCGGTAGAGGGCGGCCCTGTCGGCGGCCGCGCCCCGGGGCTTGGACAGCTTGCGGACGGCCTCGGGCGTAACGTCGGGCTTGAAGCCGAAGAACGAGTGGATGGTCTGCCCGCGAACGTTGAGGGCGGCGACGCCGGTGGGGGCCAGGACGGCGACGCGCTTGAGCGTTTGGCCTCTCCAGAGCTCGAGGAGCGTGGATTTCCCCGTCCCGGCCTTGCCCGTGACGAAGACGGGACGCGATGTTCCCTCCATGATATCGAGGGCCCGGCGGAAGCCCGGGTTGATCTCGATCTCCGGAGCGGGGGAGGGGGGTGGTGCGGCGCGCTTCTTCTTCACTACGGCGTTTTCTCCGAATCGACGGCCGGATACATATAAGGACGCCCGTCGCCGGGTTATTTGATCTCTTTCAGGAGCTCGCGGACGGCGGCTTCGAGCTGCTCGTCTTTCCCGTTGACCACGGCCTCCTTCGTATTCATGACCTTGACGTCGGGCTCGGTCTGGTGGTTGTCGAGGTAGCCGACGCCCTCCACCTTGACGCCGAGGGGAACGACGCCCCACCGCACGCCGCTGTCGCCGAGCATCTCCCAGCCGGCGAAGGAGCACGTGCCCGGCACGGGCATGCCCACGAGCTTTCCGATCTTCATGTACTGGTAGGCGAAGGCGAAGCAGTGGCCGTCGCTGTACTGGGCCTCGCCGACGATCGAGATGCTGGGCTTGGTCCAGCGGAAGTTGGGCTCGAAGCCGTTGCTGCGCGTGTCGGTCGTGTAGTCGAAGAAGCGCTTGCCGCTGAGGAACATGTCCAGGTCGGCGACGAGGTCGCCTCCCCCGTTGAACCGCGTGTCGACGACGAGTCCCGCCTTCCCGGCGAACTTGCCCATGGCCTCCTCGTAGGCGGAGCGATAGGCGCTGTCGCTCATGCCCGGGATGTGGATGTAGCCGAGCTTGCCGCCGCCGAGCTTCTCGACCTCGGCCTGGTTGCGGAGGACCCAGCGCCGGTAGAGGAGGCCGTTCTCCTCGCGCGACGAAACGGGTTTGACCGCGATCTCGCGCCTGGCCGGCGCGGCCGCGGCGCCCTTGCCCGCCGCCCCGGACGCGGCCGGAGGGGCGACGAGGGCCAGCAGGACGTTCGTCCCGGCCTTGCGGTTGAGGCAGTGCTCGATGTCCTTGTCGGCGGCGATCGCGACGCCGTCGACGGCCTCGATGACGGTGCCCGGAACGACGTCGAGGCCGGCCTTGTCGAGGGGCCCGCCGGCGACGACCTCGACGATCTTCACGCCCGGGCCCGCGTGGGCCGGATCGTAGAAGGCGCCGAGCGAAGCCGTCTCGTCGGCGTTCTCCATGGACCGCCCGTAGCGCGCCCCGCTGTGGCTGACGTTGAGCTCGCCGAGCATCTCCGAGAGGAGCTCGGCGAAGTCGTAGCCGTCGCCGATCCCCGGCAGGTGCTTCTGGTAGACCGGCTTGAGGGCCTTCCAGTCGGCGCCGTGGTATCCCGCCGTGTAGAAGGTCTCGAGCGTCCGGCGCCAGACGTGCTCGAACTGGGCGGCCCGCTCGGCGGCGAGATCGACGGTCATCTCGCCCTTGACGCCGATCGTCTCGCGCTTGCCGCCCGAGGGGTCGATCTTGGACAGGGCGCCGTCGGCGAGGAGGAAGATCGACTTCTGCTCCTTGTCCCAGACCATGCGCCCGCTGTTGGCGTTGAGGGTGACGAGCATCTTGGTCTCGCGCGTCTTGAGGTTGGTCGTCCAGAGGTTCATGCCCCTTTCGAACCGCGCCAGATAGTAGAGGGTGTCGCCGTCCTTGTTGACCAGGGCGTCGCCGAGGGACGACGAGTGGATGGTCAGGCGGGCCTTGCGCAGGGAGAGGCCGCCCCAGTCGATCTCGAGCGGCTTGACCTCTTCCTTCTTCTCCTTCTCGGCCGGCTCCTTCTTGTCCTTGGGCGCCTCGGGCTTCTTCTTCTCCTCGATCTCTTTGAGCAGGGCGGCCTCCTCCTTGGTCAGGCGGAAGCTGTCCCAGGCGTCGCGGGTGAAGAAGAGGGCGTAGACGTCGTTCTGCGAGCCGCCGCTCTGGGCGGCGGCCTTCAGGCCGTCGCGGTTGCTGGCCCAGATCATGGCCTGGCCTCCGAGGATCCACTTGGCCCGGCCGTCGTCGAAGCCGCTCTCGGTCAGGTTGGCGGTCTTCGCGGAGCCGTCGGCCTTGACGAGGCCGACCTCGCCGGGGGCGAAGCCGGGGACGGCGTAGTCGAAGAGGATCCAGCGTCCGTCGGGGCTCCACTGGTAGTACTGGTTGCCGTTGGCCGACGGAGCGAGCTCCTTGGCGGTGAGCAGCGTGCGCGTCTCCTTGGTGGCCAGGTTGAGGACCTTGAGAGTCGTTCGGTCCTCGATGAAGGCGAGCTCCTTCCCGTCGGGGGAATAGGCCGGCTGGGTGTTCTGATGGTCGTTCGCGACGAGCGGCGTCTCCTTGAGGACCGTCGAGGCGTAGAAATAGGGCTCCTCGGACCGGGTCCGGCGGGTCTCGTAGACCCCCCAGCGGCCGGCGCGCTCCGAGGCGTAGAGGAGGGCGTTGCCGTCGGGGGCGAAGGAGACGCTCGATTCCTGGCCGAAGGACGAGGTGACGCGTTTGGTCACGCCGCCGTCGACGTTCGCGGCGAAGACGCCGCCGCGGACGACGACCGCGATCTCCTTGCCGTTCGGCGAGACGGCGAACTCGCGGGCCCCGCCGCTGACGGGCACGACGACCTCGTTGTTGGAGCGGAGGTCCGCGGCGAGCGTGACCGGCACGAGGCGCGGCTCGGCGCCGGGCGCGTCGCGCCGGGTGTAGATCGCGCCGTCGTAGCCGAAGCAGAGAGTGCCGTCGTCGGCGAGCGAGAGGAAGCGGACGGGGTGGGTTTTGAACTTGGTGACCTGGGTGGAGGCGCCGCCTCCGGTCTCCAGCCGGTGGACGTTGAACGAGCCCGCCTCTTCGCTGAGGTAATAGAAGCCCTTCTCGTCGAGGGTGAAGACGGGCGAGCGGTCTTCGCCCGGGAAGCTGGTGATCATGTGATGCCGCCCGCTCTCGGTGTCGTAGACCCAGATGTCGCGGGTGATGGCCGAGCGGTGGCGCTTTCTCCACTCGTTCTCACCGCCCTTCTTGTCGTGGTAGATGAGGAAACGGCCGTCGCGGCTGTAGCGGGCGTCCTCGGCCGGGGTGGCCAGGACCTGGACGGCGCGGCCTCCGGCGACAGAGACGCTATAGAGCTCGGGCTGGGAGCCGGTGGGGAAGAGGCGATTGGCCGCCGGATCCTGGCGGGCGGCGCCGAAGAGGACCGACTTGTCGTCGGGCGTGAACGAGTAGGGGAGCTCCGAGGCCGAATGGACGGTCAGGCGACGGGCCGGGCCGCCGGACGCGGGCATGACATAAATATCGAAATTGCCGAAACGGTCGCTGGCGAAGGCGAGGGAACGGCCGTCGCGGCTCCAGACGGGGTTCGTGTCGTGGGCCTCGTGGGTCGTGAGGGGGACGGCGGCGCCGCCGCCGGCGGGAACGCGGTAGATGTCGCCTTTGTAAACGAAAGCGATCGTCTGGCCGTCAGGCGAGATGGCCGGGTAGCGCAGCCATGTCGGGGCGTTCGGGGCGGATTGGGCCGCCGGGGCCGAAGTCTGCGCGGACGGGACCGCGGCGGGGGCGACGAGGGCGGCGATGGCGGAGAAAACGAGGGCGGCCTTGAAGCGGGTCATGGACGGACTCCTTAAAGGGATGGAAGAGTGACATCGGGCTGGGAATGATACTCCCAGCTTCGACATAAGGTCAAGGCGGCGCGAGCTTCGCGCGGATCAGACCGCGGGCCCTTCGGGGCCGCGCTCCGGGGGTTCGGCGAAGGCCTCCAAAGCGGCCTCCTCGGTCGGGTAGATCGCCAGGACCTTGTCCAGCCCCGTGATCTTGAAGATCAGGAGGAGTTTGCCGGGGACCCGGCAAAGCTTCAGCTTCCCGCCGCTGTTCTGGATCGAGATGAAGCCGGTCAACACTTCTCCGACCCCGTAGCTGTCGACGAACCCGGTCTTGCCGAAGTTGAGCAGGACCCGGTCCTTGCCCGCGATCAGGTTCGACTTGACGAGCTCGCTCAGCGTCGGACGGACCTGGGTCACCCTCGTGAACTCCCCATCGATGTCTAAAACGAGGACGTCGCCCGCAGACCTGGAATTGATAAATGTCGTTTTCGGAGTGTCCATGCTCCCCCTCGGCCAACACTTACCATAGAAGGGCCGAGGATACAATGACCGGCTCGCAAATCGGCGAAGAACCGCCGAATTCCGGATTGAACCGGAACCGAGATCGGCCAGTGTCCATAAGATATTCAGAATAAATAAACTGGGGGACAATCGAGAGCGGCCAGGATTTATTAAAGAAACAGTTGACAAACGACACAAGAGTATATTAATATGTCAACCGCAAGGGAGAAAAGATGACAACCGATCCCGGCCGAAAGGTCCTCGAAATTCCCTTCGGCGTCCGCTTGCGGGCCGCCAGGAAGATGGCCGCGATGAGCATGGAGGACCTGGCCGCCAAGCTCGGTGGGCTGGTCACGAAACAGGCCATCAGCAAGTACGAGACGGGCCGGATGATGCCGTCGCCCGAGGTCCTGGAGCGGCTGGTCGAGGTCCTCCAGATCGCTACCTGGGGGGCTTCGCCGATCAAACCGGAAGAAGCCTCGATCGATAAACAGCTCGCTTTCGAGAGGCCGATGCTCCTCAGGGAGAGCCATGAGATGCCGCGCCTGGCCTTCCGCCGGCAGGGTCTCCTGAGGCGGCTCCTGACAGATCGAGGAAAGGACAGCGACAGGGCGCCGCGGGCTGCCGCTGGGGCCCGGAGCGACGAGACGGACGGCCTGCTCTGTTGTGCGATTGTCGCGGGGCCGGACCTGCGCTCGACAGATGTCCCGGGCCCGCGCGACCTGCCGGGGGACCCGGGCTCGATCGCCGCCCGGCGCGCCCGCTACCTCGCCGCGTGGCATTCCGACGCCGCGGTGAACGAGATCAGGTTCAGGGCCGGGGAGAGGCTCGCGGCGAAGACAGAGTCGGCGCTCAAATACCGCATCGCCGACCACCTCCAGAGATACCTGGAGCTCGAGTCGGTCCTCGGGACGGCCGCCGAGTTCGACAACCCCGTCGCGAGCCTGCCTGTCCGTACGGACGAGGAGGTCGAGGCCGCGGCCGAGGCGGTCCGTGGCCGCTGGGAGCTTGGCTCGGGCCCCATCGTCAACCTGCTCGGTCTTCTCGAGGACCGGGGCATCAAGGTCTACGAGGCGCGAGGGATCGAGGGGTTCGAGGGGCTGTCGGGGAGGTTCGGCGCCTCTCCCTTCGTCGCCGTGAGCATGGATCTCCCGGCCGACCGGGTGCGCTTCACGGCGGCCCACGAGCTCGGCCACCTGCTCTGCGGCTTTTCCGGGAACGAGAGCCCCGAGGGCCATTGCCACGCGTTCGGCGCGGCCTTCCTCCTGCCGAGAAGCGCGCTCGAGAGGTTCTTCCCCGGGTCGCGGCGAAAGGTGACGCTGGGGGAGCTCGGCGAGATCAAGGAGACCTACGGCGCCTCGCTCCAGGCGATCATGTACCGGGCCCGGGCGCTGGGGCTCGTGAGCGACCGGCAGTTCCGGTCGTTCCGCGAGACGATCAACGCCAGGGGCTGGGCTGTCGAGGAGCCCGTGGCGTACAGGGGACACGAGCGGGCGTCGCGTTTCCGGCGGCTGCTCCGCTACGCCGTCTCCGCGGGGATCATGGACGTGGCCGGGGCCGCGGCTCTGGGGGGAGTGGGAGCCGCGGAGCTCGAGAAGGACATCGGAGAGATCTTCTGAGGTCGATTTCGATAAGGAACGAAGGAAAAGGGAGGTCGACGATGGGACGCTTCGAACCCGGTTCCACCTAACGTCGCCGGCGGATCGGGGGCCGTCCCGCTTGCGCGGCCGGTAGGGCGATCGGACAATTAGCCAAAAAGAAAGGAAAACACGAATGGACAAGTCTGTCGAAGCTTACCTATTGGAGATGGAGCTCGGCGCGGGCCAGACCTTCGAGAACATGGCCGTCTTCGAGCTCCTGAGGCCCACGAACGGGGGCCCGGAGTACATCACGTTAGGAGAGGCCCTGGCGAAGGGCGCCTTCACCGTGACCGAGGTCAGCGAGGGCGGCTCCGTGCCCGAGCTCATGGTCGTCAACAAGGGCGAGGTCGCGGTCCTGCTGCTCGACGGCGAGGAGCTCCGGGGCGCCAAGCAGAACCGCATCCTCAACACGACGATCCTGGTCGGGCCGAAGTCCCAGACCAAGGTCCCGGTGAGCTGCGTCGAGCACGGGAGGTGGAGCTACGAGTCGCGGCAGTTCGCCGAATCCGGCAACCTCATGCACCGGGAGATGCGCATGCTCAACGTCCAGAGAGTGAGCGATAGCCTGAGGTCGTGGAAAGAATTCCGGTCCGACCAGGGGGAGATATGGGACAAGGTTTCCGAGCTGGCCTGCGAGATGGAGGTCCCGACGGCGACGGGGGCCATGCGGGACGTGTACGCGGCCAAGGGGGCCGACCTCGACGGGTATTTGAAGGGCTTCCGGCTGGCCGCCGGGCAAAAGGGCGTCCTCGTTTTCGTCGACGGCCGGCCCGCGGGCCTGGACTTCGTCTCTAGGGACTCGGCGTTCGCGACGCTCTTCCCCAAGCTCGTCAAGAGCTACGCCATGGAGGCGATGCTTCTTGCCGAGCGGCGAAAGAAGGGCCTTAGCAAGGGAGACGCGGACAAAGCGTTGGCCAAGCCGGGCGCGGCCGAGGCCCGGGAGTTCCTGAAGAAGACCGCGGCCTGCGACGAGAAGAAGTACGAGTCGGTCGGCCTGGGCTGGTCCTACCGCTACGCCGCGCCCGGGCTCGTCGGATCGGCGCTGGCCTTCAACGAGAAGGTCGTCCACATGGCCTTCTTCGGGATCGACGATGACGGCGGGAGCGGCGCCGGCGGGGACCGGGGGAACATGGCCGGAAGCCGCGTCCGCCGCAATTTCCGCCTGTAATAGACCAGGGGGCACGGCTTCCGGGTCCCGAAGTCCCGGGATAAGGGGGGTGGGGGCCGGGAGCACGGGGTCGTGCCCCCGATCCATGTGGCCGTTTCCGGACGATTCTGGCCCGTTTCCGGACGGCCCACCCTCCTGTCCATTCTTCCACTTATTAAGCCTCTTTCCCTGAAGGACGAATTCAGTTATCGAGGATCACCTGGGGATTTTGATTATTTTATTCTATTTCAGTCATTTGCGCTGAACGAGCCGCGGCTGGCACGCTTCCTGCTCCCCGGACGGCGGAGGTTTTCGCCGTCCTTCTGTGGCCGGGCAGAATACGGGGTGGAAAATCCCGCCGCCCGGGTGTTTCGAGAAATGAGAGCGTTCGGAAGGCGAATGGCAACGATCGGCGCGACACTCGAGGACTTCGACCTCGAGGTCTTCTACGTCCGCTACGGCCCCATGGTCCTGCGGAGGTGCCGCAAGCTCCTCGCCGACGAGCAGGCCGCCTTCGACGCGGCTCAAGAGGTTTTCCTCAAGGTCATCTCCCACCGTGGGCGCCTGACGGGCGATTATCCCTCGGCCCTGCTCTTCAGGATCGCGACCAACGTCTGCCTGAACAGGCTGCGCGAGGACCGCCGCCACGGGCTCGGCCAACACCTGTCCCGGCTCGCCGACATCGTCCTCGTCCCCCCGAACGAGGCGGCCGTGTCGGCCGCGAGCGTGCTCGACCACCTGTTCGAGAACGAGTCGGACGACGTCCGCCAGATCGCGGTCATGCACTTCGTCGACGGGATGACCCTGAAGGAGATCGGAGCCGCGTTCGAGCTCTCGACGTCCGGCGTGCACAAGCGCCTCGAGCGGCTGCGCCGGAGAATCCGGAGCATGGGAGGGGCGGCATGAGCGAACATGTCCTCAGCGATCACATCCTGGAGAGGTATGTTCTCGGGGAGCTTCCCCCCGAAGTGACCGAGGAGGTCGAGCGGGCCGCCGCCGCCGACCCGAGCGTCCGTTCCGCCATCGAGGGGCTCGCGGCCTCCAACCGCGAGATCCTGGCCCGATATCCGGCAGCGGCCGTCAAAGCCGCCCTCCTCGCCCGGCGGACAGGGGCCAAGGCTTTGGACGGTCCCCGGAAACGCTGGCCCGTGTGGGCTTTCGCGGGAGCGGCCCTGGTCCTGGCCGCCGTCCTGATCACGCCCAGGATCGTGGATCTCCCGGGCGGCCCAGGCGCCGGAGGCCGGGACCTGGTCAAAGGCGAAGCGGCCGTGGACCTGACACGGACCCAGCTCCTGGTCTACAGGAAGAGCGGTGAGCTGACCGTTCTTATCGCCGACGGGTCTGAGGCCGGGACGGGAGCCCTCCTCCAGCTCGCCTACGTCGCGGCATCGGAGCCCTACGGCATGATCCTCTCGATCGACGGCGGGGGAGGGGTGACCCGCCATTTCCCGGCCGAGGAGGGCGGTTCGACGCTCCTTTCGCTCCATAAGCGGATCCTGCTGCCCACCGCGCTCGAGCTCGACGACGCCCCCGGGTTCGAGCGGTTCTTCTTCGTCACTTCGGCCGTGCCGATCGACGTCGGGGCCGTTCAAGCCAGGGCCTTCGATCTGGCCAGGGACCCGGCCGCGGCCGAGCGCGCCGACCTCGACCTGCCGGCCGGATTCAAGCAGACCTCCGTGCTGATCCTGAAGGGAGAAGAAGCGCTATGAAGACGACGCGGATCGTTATCCTGTTCGCCCTGTTCGTCCTCCTCCTGTTCCTGTCCGCGGGAGCGTCTTGGCCTTCCCAGGCCCAGGCCCTCAAGGCCGCCCCTTCCGCTCCCGCCCCGTCCGACGAGCTCTACACCCGCCGGCTAGCCCTCTTCATCGGGGCCAACAAGGGCGGTCCGGACCGGGCCGTGCTCCGCTACGCGATCGACGACGCCCGGGCGGTCGGCAAGGTCCTCGAGGACATGGGCGGCGTCCTGCCCGGGGACGCTCGCTATCTGGAGGACCCCGACAGGGCCGCCCTTCTCGAGGCCATCCGGTCGCTCGCCGTGGACGTTGACAAGGCCCGGCGGACCTCCCGGCGCGTCGAGGCCGTCTTTTACTATTCCGGGCACTCCGACGAGGAGTCGCTCTTTCTCGGTGAGGAGAGGGTCCCCTACGCCGAGCTCAAGGACCTCATCACCGCGCTCGCCGCCGACGTCCGCATCGCCATCCTCGACTCCTGTGCCTCGGGCGCCCTGACCCTGCCCAAGGGCGTCATCAAGCGGCCCCCGTTCCTGATGGACACGGCGTACGACATGAAGGGCTTCGCCTTCGTGGCCTCGAGCTCGGCCAGCGAGGCCGCCCAGGAGTCGGGCCGCCTGGGGCGGTCCTACTTCACCCACAACCTCGTCTCCGGGATGAGAGGCGCGGCGGACATGAACCTCGACGGCCGCATCACCCTGAACGAGGCCTATCAGTTCGCCTTCGACGGCACCCTCGTCCAAACGGAAAGGACGATGGCCGGCGCCCAGCATCCGAGCCGCCACGTCCAGATGTCCGGTACGGGCGACGTCGTCATCACGGAGATCCGCAAGAGCTCGGCCGTCCTCGTCCTCGACGCGGGCTTCGCCGGCCGGGTCTTCGTCCACGACGCCGCCGGGGTCCTCCTCGTCGAGCTGAACAAGGCCGCGGGCCGGGAGGTGGCGATCGGGCTCGACCCCGGGGGCTATAGGATCTTTGCCGTCGGGGAGTCGGGGGCACTGGAGGCCAAGGCCAGGCTCGACGAGGGCGGGAGCCGCCTCGTCGGACGGGCCGACTTCGTCCGCGCGGCCCGCATCCCGGCTACGGTCCGCGGGACGGCGCCCCCGGCCTCGGCGGGGTGGGGCCGGGCGTCGGGACGGTTCGGCTGGCGGCTCGAGCTCTCGGGCGGCTTGGCCGCCGTCGATCCGGCCGACCTGAACCTGCGCGGCACTTACGACAGAATGAACAGCGAGTTCTACGGGAACGATTTCATGGCCTACCGCGTCAGCCAGGGCGAGATCGCCTCGTTCACGCGGACGAACGAGGGCGGGAGCTTCCGGCCGCTTCAAAGGTCGGCCCCGTTCTCGATCCGGGTCCGGAGGAGCCTGGCCCGATGGCTGGACGTGTCGCTCGGATTCTCCGTTCTCTCCGGATCGCGGCGCTCGTCGTTCGCGGACCACTACGTGGTGACGGAGCTCGGCGGAGGCACGCTGAGCTATACCGACAGCCGCGAGGATTACACGCTGTCGGTCAAAGGCTACCTGCCCGCGGTCGGGGTCCACGTCGGCGGGAACCTCACGACGTCCCTGCGGCTGGAGGCGACTCTCGCCGGAGGCCCGCTATTCGCGGAGTGCCGCTACTCCTTCCACTACACGTCGGACCTGCCGGTGCTCGGAGCCGAAGGACCCGAGGACCTCTTCGAGGACGGGACGCTCGAGGAGAAAGGGAAGGGGACCGCCCCGGCCTTCCAGCTCGGCCTCAAAGCGGACTACCTGCTGACGCGGCGCTCCGGCGTCTTCGTCGAAGGGGGGTACGCGATCCAATCCGTCCGCGGCGTCGCCGGATCGGGGACGCGCTCGCTCACGGGACACCGCGATACCTGGGAAGGCGATTGGGCGATGAAGCAGATGGTCGCGATCGAACCCTGGGGGACGGGCCGGTTCCTCTGGCCCTCGAACGCCTGGGACCTCTTCGGCGGCGAATGGTGGCGGGCCAGGGATTTCGAGCTCGACCTGTCCGGTTTCCAGGTCCGCGTCGGCGTCTTCTTCCGATTCTGAAAAAGGTAAGGAGCCTCCCCTCATGACGAAACGCGACAGGTGGCTTGCGGCCGGATCGGCCCTGGCGATCGCCGCGATGGCGGTCCTGACCTTGGGAACGGGGCCCTTCCTCGGCGCCCAGACCAGGGAAGAGGGCCAGCCCGGCCCCAGGACCGGCCTGATCAAGGGCCGGATCGCCGATATGGAGACCAAAGCCCCGATCGCCGGCGTGACCGTTTCCGTCGCCGGGACGGAGCACACGTCGGTCAGCGACGCCGACGGGGCCTATGCCCTTCCGGGCGTCCCCCTGGGCTATTACACGCTCTCGTTCGAGCTCGAGACGTACTACGCCGACGCCAGGACCGACGTCATCGTCCGGTCCGGGCGGACGACCTTCCTCAACATCGAGCTCCTCAAGGTCCGCGTGGTCAACGAAGAGGTCCGGGTCGTCGCCGACTATTTCCCCGCGGCCCCGACGGCCCCGGTCAGCCGGACCGAGTTCAATCCCGAGGAGCTGCGGCGTGACGCCGGCTCGGCCGGCGATATCAGCCGGGCCCTCTACGTCGTTCCCGGCGTCGTCAGGGCCGACGACGAGGCCAACGACCTCATCGTCCGCGGCGGCAGTCCCGCCGAGAACGGCTTCTACATCGACAACATCTTCATGCCCAACATCAACCATTTCCCCCAGCAGGGCGCCTCGGGCGGCAACATCGGCATGCTGAACATGGACTTCATCGAGAACGTCGAGGTCTTCACGGGCGGGTTCGGCGCCGCTTATGGGAACAGGCTCTCCTCCGTGTTCGATATCGCCTACCGCGAGGGCAACCGGGACCGGGTGAACGGCCAGCTCAACCTGAGCGCCATCGGCTACGGGGCCCAGCTCGAGGGTCCGCTGCCGGGGAAGAAGGGCGCCTGGATGATTTCGGCCAACCGGAGCTACCTCGACCTGGTCGCCAAGGCCCTGGATATGGACAATCCCGCCGACTATTGGGACATCAACGGCAAGGCGACCTACGACCTCGGCGGCCGGGACAAGATCACCTTCCTGGCCATCGGCGGGAGGAGCCGGACCGACTACGACAACGACACCCGGGAGCGGTTCTCCTACGCGACGGCCGGGCTCAATTGGCGGCACCTCTGGGGGGACGCGGGCTACTCCGACACGGCGCTGTCCTGGTCGTTCCTCGACGGCACGGAGAACGAATACTGGGAGGGCGAGGGCGTCCACGAGCAGTACGACTATTCGAACAGGTGGCTGACCTTCCGCAACGTCAACCACATCCGGCTCGCGGCCGGCCACCGGCTCGAGTTCGGGGCCGAGGCCCAGAACCTTCGCTTCCGCAACTGGGACGACTTCGACAACGCGGAGAGCCGCCTCAGCGGCACTTCGGCCGGGGCCTTCCTGACCTATCTCGTCCAACTTTTTCCGAACTTCTCTCTCTCGGCCGGGGCGCGCGTGGACTACGTCCCCCTCTCGGAGCGGTTCCATCTATCGCCCCGGCTGTCCTTCTCGTGGGTCCTGACCAAGCGGCTGACGATGAACGGGGCCTACGGCGTCTTCTATCAGCAGATGCCCCTGTTCCTCATCAAGCAGGACCCGGGGAACGCGGCCCAGCCCGATCCCCGGGCCCGGCACCTCGTCGTCGGCCTCAAGTATCTCCTGGCCAAGGACGTCCAATTGACCCTCGAGGCCTACGACAAGCGGTACGCCGACCACCCCATGTCGCCGGACTATCCGTATTGGTTCGTCATCGACGACGTCAACGGCGACGAGGACCGCTTCTGGGATTACGGCGCGCTCGTCGGCGAGGGCCGGGCCTATGCCCGGGGCGTGGAGCTGACGCTCCAGAAGAAGATCTCGAAAAAGCTCTACGGGCTCCTCGGCCTGACCTACTACCGGTCCCGCTACCGCGACCTCATGGGCTTCTGGCGAAACCGGCTGTTCGACAACCGCTTCATCTTCTGCGTCTCGGGCGGGTACAAGCCCAGCCGGACGTGGGAAGTCAACGTCCGCTGGACGCTGGCCGGCAACAAGGCCTTCACGCCGGTCGACGAGGAGATGTCCATCATGTACGGCTTCCCCTACGTCCGGCTGGAGAACATCATGGCCGGCCATCTCGACAACTACCAGAACTTCTCGTTCCGGGTGGACAAGCGGTTCTCGTTCCGGGGATCGAACATCATCGTCTTCCTGGGGGCCCTGAACCTGTTCAACCACCAGAACGAGCTCTATCGGTTCTGGGATCACATCGGCAATCAGTATCTCTCCGGATACATGTGGGAGACGATCCCCTACATCGGCTTCGAGTTCGAGTTCTAGGCCATGGCCGCGTCGAGGAGGAAGGACATGAAAAAGAACGTCATGCTGACGGCTGTCGCCGTCACGATCGCCGTCCTGGCCGGAGGCGCGGCCCCGCTCGGGGCCCAGCTCCGGGCGGAAGCCGGATTCATCCCGATCGAGGGAAGCGTCTCCTCCTTCCAGGTCGGGAGCTACTTCAACAGGATCGCGCTGCGGACGGCCCCGGCCCGGATCTGGTACACCTTCCAGCCGGCCGACGAGGCGGCCGAGGAGAAGCCGCTCTTCGTCTTCTTCAACGGCGGGCCCGGCGGCGCGACGTCGTGCGGGCTGTTCTCGGCGAACACGGCCCGGC
Organism: Candidatus Aminicenantota bacterium; assembly: GCA_963719985.1. Lineage (GTDB taxonomy): Bacteria > Acidobacteriota > Aminicenantia > Aminicenantales > Saccharicenantaceae > RBG-16-66-30. The sequence goes on from CAVRDU010000003.1 coordinate 299,928, forward strand.
TGGCCGTCTTCAGGGACGAAGATACGGGTGAGGCCGCGATCGTGACCAATCCGGCCAGCTGGACTAGGGCGGGGAACATCCTCCATGTCGATGCGCGGACGGCCGGCTTCTCTTACAGCCTGATGGACGACCCGGGCGACGAGGTCCGGCGGGGCCGGGAATTCGACGTCCAGAACTACAACCCGTTCGTCGATGGCGCCGACTTCGTCCGGGTCCTGCTGCGGTTCCTGGCCGACCATCCGTCCATCCGGGGGAACAGGGTCGTGATCGTCCCAGAGAGCTATGGAGGCATCCGGACGACGGTCATGCTCCACCTGCTCCTCTACTACGGCCGGTATGCCGACGGCGGCTCGATCTATCAAGATCCCGGGCTGGCGGCGGCGATCCGGAGCCATTACGACGCCGTGTTCCCCGAACACGCCGGCGCGGCCGTGCCGCCGGCGGCGATCGCAGGCCAGTTCGGCCACCAGGCGCTCATCCAGACGGTCGTGACGACGCCTTTCCAGACGCGCGTCAAGGTCGAGATGCTCGAGGCGCCGGGATCTCCCCTTTATCGGATCGCGGCCGAGACGGGCATCCCCTACGTGCCCTACGCCGAGAGCCCGGGAGCCGTCCCGAATCCCACGCCGAACCAGGTCCAGAACTACATCTATGCCTGGATCGACGCTGTCGGGCGGGACGCCTACCATATGGCCAAGCCGGCCAACTATTTCGACGGGCACAGGGCCGCCGCCGTGGATTTCCTGACGGGGCCGGACACGCTGAGCCTTATGACCGGCGTCGACGTCGCCGGCATCGCGGGGATGCACGCCTCGGCCCGGGCCGATGCTTATAGGACAAGGGCGGGCGGCGACGTCGGAACGGGCAGACGGGCGCTGGCGGCGGCCGGTCCCCGGGCCCCATTCGGGGCGGAGGGCCGGATCGCCAAAGGCAAGCTGGCCTCGGGATGGGGGAGGGCCGTATCGAGGCGGGCGGACGCGGGCGCGCGGCGGCGGGTCGAGTATGATCTCTCGGCCATGATCGGACCCGCGCCGGGGCCCGACAAGCTGGCCGCCTGGCTCGCGTCGGCGGGGGAAAGCGAGATGGCGGCCGTGTTCGGCGCCCTCCGGCCGTGGGATCGTTACTACACAGACCTGAACTACGATATCATTAGCGCGTTCGCCTGGAACAAGGCCACGCTCCGCAGCTACCCGCTCGATTTCCGGTCTTCTCCGCTCTTCGGGGTGATGTTCCTGGAGAACGCGGCCTGGGTCGAGACGTTCTCGACGAACGCCGCCTGGGACTCGGTCGTCTACACCGCGGCCATGCCGGGCGCGCTTGCCCTCCATACGGACATGCTGTCGAGCGTCGTGCTCGACACGGAAGGACCTCCGGGGGCGGCGCGGCCGGGGCGGATCGTCCTGAACTACCTGCCGTCGGTCGTACCAGGCTCGGCGGTCACGAGCCGGACCATCCGGTTCCCGAGCTACCTTGAGAGCGGCCACGCGGTCACCATGACGGAGCCGATGGAGATGCTCGACGACGTCGTCGAGTGGCTGTCATCGACGGGCGTCCCGGCGAAAGGGCGCTGAGGAGGTCGAGATGAGAGAAGCGAAGCGGACGGAGCGGGGGGGACGGAGGATGGGGATGCCGAGGATGAGCGTCGTCGCGGCCGGGCTCCTGGTCGCGCTCTTCGCGGGCGCGGCCGGGCTCGCGGCGGGCGACCGCTTCCGGGTCGAGGCCTACGGCGGATGGATGCTCATGAACCCGCGGGACTTCAACCTGTTCGGCAAAGCGGAGGAGCAGTACAACTACATCTTCTTCCAGGAGCGGCTCATCGGGTGGTCGAGCGGGTACTTCACGAACGACTTCCCGAGGATGACCCGGGCCCTGCCGGCGGGCTTGAGGCTCAGAGGCCGGCTGAACAAGAGATTCGATGTTTCGGTCGAGGTCGAGGCTTTCCGTCAGGCCGCGGAAGCGCGGATCGCTGGGACGTTCTTGTATGACGAAGGATACACCCTGACCGAGTCGAAAGCTTACGATCCCTTCCGTCTGGGGATAAAGGCGCTGTCCGTCATGGGCGGCGTCCAGTGCCGGATCGCGGCCGGCCGATCGACCGAGGTCGAGATCGGGGCGGCGGCCGGCTGGGCCTGGGCCGAGTTCGACTTCCTGTCGTCGTGGACGGCGGCGCTGGATCTAGTCTCGGGCGGCGAGGTCCTCAACTCGTCCGTAGACGGGGTGAGCCTCGCCGGCGACGGGAAGGGAAGCGCGCCCTCGGCCAAGCTATCGGTCCGGCTCAACCGGACCCTGGGCCGAAGATGGGGCTTCTTCGTCGAGACGGCGGCGACGTACTGCCGGATCAGATCGCTCGAGGGGCGCGGACGCGAGACCGTCCTGGGAGTTCCCGGCGAGACGACCTGGGAGGGGACGTGGGCGGTCAAGCGGGAGGAGATCGAGCTGCCCTACGACAGCGCCGTCATCCTCGTACCGACGAATTACTGGGAGGGCTGGGTGGCCGGCCAGCGGGAGCGCGACTTCGTCCTCGACATCTCCGGCCTGCGCCTCGTCGCCGGCATCTATCTGAAGTTCTAAATCGGGGACACAATACTATTTTCCGAATTTCCGAAGTCGTGTTTTGTGGAAAAGAAATCGGAAAATAGTATTGTGTCCCCTTTTTATTCGGCCTTGCCCTTGCGGGTGAAACCGGCGCCGAACGCGAGCGACTTCGAGGGGCAGGAGCCGGTACAGACGGTGCACGAGAAGCAATCGGGCCGGTAGGCCGCGTCCTTCAGGATCTCCGGCACCGTCGGGCACGGCGATTTCGCCGCGCACACGCCGCAGTCGTTGCAGGGGGGGCGACGAAGGACGACCCGGAAGAGGGCGACATTCTCGACGAGGTTGGTCAGCAGGCCGATGGGGCAGACGAGGTAGCAGAACGGCCGGTAGAAAAGGAAGGCGAAGCCCAGGGTCAGGACGAAGGGCAGGAAATGGACGATGTTGTCGAGGGCCGTCGGCTGGAGCGCGATCTCGAAGCCGTGGAAGGCGTTGAGGTAGTCGTAGAGGGACAGGGCGACGGTCTGTCCGTTCTGCGCGGTCGTGTGCAGGACGGCCGTCACGCTGAGGCAGACGAAGAGGACGAGGATCCCGACCCGGACGCCCTGGGTGACGCGGAAGTTCCACTTGCGGCGGCGGATGCGGAGCTTGTCGGCGAGCATTGCGATGAGCTCCTGGATGGCCCCGACCGGGCAGACCCAGCCGCAGAAGAGCTTGGGCCCGACGAGCGTCAGGGCGAGGATGACCATGAGCATGGCGATCATGGGCGGCCGGAAGCCGTAGAGCACCGACTTGGTCGCCGCGCAGACGGGGGAGGGGTGCATCGAAAACCCGGCGAAGAGCTTGATCGGCAGGTTGGCGGCGACGCCATAGAGGAACGTCGAGAGGAGCAGGATCGGCACTTTGACCGTGTTCCTCATCTTCCGCGTCAGCAGCAGGACCATGGCGATCAAGCCGATGACGAGCATGGTGACGAGCTTCGGGCGGGTGAGGAACGCGAGGAGGCCCGCTTGGGCCTGACGGCCCTTGCCCTGACCCTGCTGGGCGGCGAGGGCGAGGGGATGGGCGAGAACGGCCATGGCCGCGATCGCGGCCGTCGTTGCGATCCGTTTGATGCTGGTCATGTCTACCTCCGCATGAACTCGGCGTATTCTACCCGAACGAGATGGGGGCCACAAGACTACTTCGCCCATTTCCCCAAGGTCCCGGTTCTGCGACAGGCCCGGCGGAGCCGTCAGGAAAATGGGAAATAGGTATTGTGTCCCCGATTTTATTGGCCGGCGACGGTCATCTCGGCGACCTTGATCGTCGGGCCGGTGACCGGGCTGTGGAACTCGAGGTCGTCGCCGACGGCCTCGATGCCCTCGAGGACCCGCCCCAGGTTGCCCGAGATGGTCACCTCGGAGACCGGGTAGGCGATCTCCCCATCCTCGATCCACAGGCCGAACGCGCCCCGCGAGATGTCCCCCGTCACCGAATTCAAGCCGTGGCCGAGCGTCCGGATGAGGAGCAGGCCCTTCTTCGTCCCGGCGACGATGTCCTGCGGAGAAACGCCGCCCGCCTCGAGGAAGAAGTTCGACGGGCCCACCCCGGCGCCGTCGGCGCTTCCCGTCGACGCGAGCCCGAGCTTCCTCGCCGCGTAGTGATTGCAGAGATAGCTCCTGAGGACGCCCCGCTCCACGACCACGGTCCGCCGCGCCGGCAGGCCGTCCGAGTCGAACGGATGCGACCCGAGCTCGCCGGGCAGGAGCCCGTCGTCGACGACCGTGACCCGCTCGTTCCCGACCTTCTGTCCGAGCCGGCCCGCGAGGAAGGTCGCCTTCCGGTAGACCGCCGTTCCGCTGACGCAGCCGAATAGAAAGCCCATGAGCCAGGCCGTCTGCGTCGGCTCGAAGATGACGGGGACGTTCTGGGTCCTGATCTTCCGGGGCCCGAGCTGCCGCACGGTCCGCTCGACCGCCTTCCGGGCGATCTCCTCCGGGCGCTCGAGGTCCTTGAAGTGGCGCTTCGACGAGGACCAGGAGTCCTCGACCCGGTTGTCGGTATCTCCGGCCTGGAGCCCTACGCCCAGCCCGCAGTAGGTCTGCTCGTACTCGCCGACGAAGCCGTTCGAGAGCGCCAGGACCGAGCGGATCTCGTGCGTCGCGAACGTCGCCCCGTACGAGTTGGTGATGCGCTTGTCCCCGAGCGCGGCCCGCTCCGTCTCGAAGGCCAGGGCGATCTTCGTCCTCGAGTCGAGCCGGGCGATCTCCGGATCGTAGAGCCGCAGCGCCGCGGCGTCGACACGCCCGTCCGCGAGCGGCGGGAGGCCGGCGAACTCGTCCGGGCTCCCGAGCTCCGCCCGCCGCACCGCGCTGCGGACGAGCCGTCGGAGCGTCCCCGGGTCGAGGTCCGACGAGCTGGCGTAGGCCGTCCGCTCGTCCTTGATCACCTTGATCCCGGCCGACCGCGAACCGGACTCGATGAGCGTCTCGATCTTGCCCTTGCGGACGTCGACGTTGAACTCGTAGCCGTCGACGACGGAGACCTCGGCCTCGTCGGCGCCCCACTTCAGCGCATAGGCGACGAGCGACTCGCCGAGGTCGCGGAGAGGGGGAGGCGCTCCCCCCGTTCTCTTCGCCGGGGCGGTTCGCGCCCGGCTCACGACGTGCCTCCGACCGTCATCTTTGCGATCCTGAGCGTCGGGCAGCCGTCCGTCACCGGAACGTCCTGGCCCTCCTTGCTGCAGGTCCCCGTCTGGAGCCCGAACGCGAGGTCGGTCCCGACCCGGTCGATCCTCTTGAGGATGTCGATGTTCGTTCCGATGAGCGTGGCCTGCTTGACCGGGGCCGTGAGCTTCCCCGCTTCGATGAGGTAGCCCAGGCTGACCGAAAAAGTGAACTTGCCCGAGTCCTCGACCTGGCCGCCCGAGAGGCTCGCGACGTAGAGGCCCCTTCCGACAGACCGCAGGATGTCCTCGGGCGGGTCTTCGCCGGCGTCGATGTAGGAGTTGGCCATGCGCGGGATGGGCCAGTGGCTGAAGTCCTGGCGCCGGCCGTGCCCGGTCGGCGTCCCCTTCATCAGCCGCGCGGACAGCCTGTCCTGGAGGAGGCCGCGGACGACGCCCTTCTCGATGAGCAGGGTCTTCCGCGGCGCCGTGCCCTCGTCGTCGACGTTGTACGACCCCCGGAAGGCCGGGATGGTCGGGTCGTCGTAGATCGTGACGAGCGGCGAGCCGACCGTCCGGCCCATCTTGTTCCAGAAGACCGAGGTCCTCTTGCGGTTGAAATCGGCCTCGAGGAGGTGGCCCACGGCCTCGTGGATGAGGACGCCGCTATGGCCCGGCGAAAGCACGATAGGCATCTCTCCGGCCGGGGCGTCGGCCGCGTCGAGCAGGACGATCGCCTCGCGGGCCGCCTCCTCGCCGATCCGCCGCGGCGTCATCCCGTCGCGGAAGTATTCGAGGCCGACCCGCCCTCCGCCGCCCCAGTAGCCCGACTCCCGCTTGCCGTCCTTCTCGGAGATGGCGGCGCAGGCGAGCTTGACCATAGGCCGCGTGTCATGGACGAGAAGCCCCTCGGAGTTCGCCACGCACATGTGCTTGAGCGAGTCTGAGTAGTGGACCTTGACCTTGACGATGCGCGGATCGTAGGTCTGGGCCGCGGCGTAGGCCTCGCGGACGAGGCCGATCTTGCGCCGGAGGCCGGCCCCGCTCGCGGGCGAGGCGGCCCGGTAGAAGCTCCGGCGGAGCGCCCGGCCCCGCAGCGGCGGAACCGGGTCCGCCGGCGCGACGCCCCGGCCGCGGGCGATGGCGGCCGCCGTCAGGGCCGTCTTCCTGACCTTGTCGAGAGAGAGGTCGTTGGTATAGCCGAATCCGGTCCGGTCGCCCTTGATGACCCGGATGCCCATCCCCTGGCTGACGGCCTCGGCCGTCTCCTTGACGATGTCCTCCTCCATGTTGATGAAGTCGGTGGTCCGGTATTCGAGGAAGATCTCGGCGAAGTCGCCGCCGCTCGAGAGGGCGAATCCCAGGACCGAGCGCAGATCGGCGGGGGAGAGGCCGAAATGGTCGACGTAGGGGAGCGGCTCGCCCGGTTCCTTTATCTTCACGGCCCGGCTATGATGGCACAATCGCGGCGTCGAGGCAAACCCCGTTTTCCCCCTGTCAGACGCACAAAACGGAGACAGGCCCTTTAGGGACATGTCCCCCAAGAATTGACGGCCAACAGGGGAAAGCCTATAATCCTCCCTAATAAGAAGGGACCGAACGAGGGACCATGGAAACAGCTGAGATCGATCGCCTCACCGCCGCCGCGGTGGACGCCGCGATCGACGCCGCTCTCCGCGAGGACATGCCCGGGGGCGACATCACCACGGAGAAGGTCATCCCGGCCGGCTCCCGCTCCGAGGCCCACTTCCTGGCCAAGGAGGAGGGCGTCCTGGCCGGGCTGCCCGTCGCCGCCCGCGTCTTCGAGCGGATCGAGCCGTCGATCATCTTCATCGAGAGGTTCCGCGAGGGCGCGGCCTTCGGCAAGTCCGACAAGCTGGCCCGCGTCAAAGGCCCGACCGTTGCCCTCCTCAAAGGGGAGCGGACCGCCCTCAACTTCCTCCAGCGCCTCTGCGGCGTCGCCACGACCACCCGCCGCTTCGTCGAGGCCGTCGCCGGGACCAAGGCCCGGATCCTCGACACCCGCAAGACGACCCCGGGGCTCCGCCTTCTCGAAAAATACGCCGTCCGCACGGCCGGCGGGACGAACCACCGGTTCAGCCTCTCCGACATGGTCCTCATCAAGGACAACCACCTCCGCCGCGTCGGGAGCGTCGCCGAGGCCGTCCGCCGGGCCCGAGCCGGCCTCCGGCCCGGCGTCCGCGTCGAGGTCGAGGCGGCCAGCCTGCTGCAGGTCCGCGAGGCCCTGGCCGCCGGGGCCGACATGATCATGCTCGACAACATGTCCCTCGAGACGATGCGCCAGGCCGTCGTCCTGGCCGCCGGCCGCGTCCCCCTCGAGGCCTCCGGCAACATCACCCTCGACCGCGTCCGCGCCGTCGCCGAGACGGGCGTCGACTTCATCTCCGTCGGGGCCCTGACCCACTCGGCCAGGGCCGTCGACATCAGCCTGGATTTCGAGAGCTGACTGCCATGAGCGACAGCGACATCCGGGCCGACGTCCTGGTCATCGGGTGCGGCATCGCCGGCGCCTCGGCGGCCCTCGAGGCGGCCAAGGCCGGCCTGCGGACCGTCGTCATCACCAAGGCGGCCAAGCCCGAGGAATCGAACACCTTCTACGCCCAGGGGGGGATCGTCTCCTTCGCCCCCGACGACAGGCCCGAGCTGCTCAAGAAGGACATCCTCGAGGCCGGCGACTGTGTCGGCGACCCGGCGGCCGTCGACATCCTCGTCGGCGAAGGTCCCAAGCTCGTCGACGAGAGGCTCATCCGGGAGCTCAAGATCCCCTTCTCCCGGAGCTCGCCCGACGCCCTCGACTTCGCCCTGGAAGCGGGGCACTCCCGCCGCCGCGTCCTCCATGTCGAGGACGCCACCGGCCGGACGATCGAGGCGCGCTTCCTCAGGGCCCTCGGGCGGCACTCGCGGGTGACGCTCCTGGCCGGCCGGACGGCCGTCGACCTCCTGACCGTTCCCCACCACTCCAAGAACCCCATCGCCTATTACCGCGAGCCCCGGACCGTCGGCGCATACGTCCTCGACAACGCGACCGGCCAGGTCGTCCGCGTCTTCGCGCCCTTCACCGTGCTGGCCACGGGCGGCTGCGGCGCCGTCTTCCTCCACACCTCCAATCCGTCCGGGTCCGACGGCTCCGGATACGCCATGGCCCTGCGCGCCGGGGCGCGCATCGGAAACATGGAGTACGTCCAGTTCCACCCGACGGTCTTCCGGCGCGAGAACGGCGAGGGTTTCCTCATTTCCGAGGCGGTCAGAGGCGAAGGGGCGCGCCTCAAGACACGTGACGGGAAGACGTTCATGGAGAGATACTCGCCCCGCCGCGACCTGGCCCCGCGCGACGAGGTCGCCCGCGCCATCTACGAGGAGATGATCGTCACCAACTCGAGCCACGTCCTCCTCGACCTCGCCTCCTACGCCGGGAGAGCGCACATCCGCAGACGGTTCCCCACGATCCACAGGACCTGCCTCGAGGAGGGCATCGACATCACCCGGTCGCCCATCCCGGTCGTCCCGGCCGCCCACTACAGCTGCGGCGGCGTGCTCGTCGACGGACAGGGCCGGACCTCTCTCGCCGGGCTCTACGCCGTCGGCGAGGTCGCCTGCACGGGCGTCCACGGCGCCAACCGCCTGGCCTCGACCTCGCTCCTCGAGGGCCTCGTCTGGGGGACGCGGGCGGCCCGCGACATCGCCGCGCGCTCGGGCCGGACGTGGTCCTGCAGGGCCTCCGACATCCACCGCTGGTACCGCCCCAAGCGGGAGGAGGCCGTCGACCCGGCCCTGATCAACCAGGACTGGCTGACGATCCGCTCGACGATGTGGAACTACGCCGGCATCATCCGGACGGCCAAGCGCCTCAACCGGGCCAAGTCGGACCTCGAGTACCTCAGCCACCGGATCGAGAAGTTCTACCAGGCGGCCCGCCTGGAGCCGACCCTGATCGGCCTCCGCCACGGCATCCTGGTCGCCCTCATGATCACCCGGGCCGCCCTGGCCAACCCCGTCTCCCGCGGCGCCCACTTCATAAAAAAGTAGCCCGCTGAATCAAGGCGGGCCGCTGTGAGATCGCCGATGATCCCCGAGGCCCTGGCGGCCTCAGGACTGGCGGGTTTGGCCGAGTTATCCTATAATAGCGCATTGTATTCCGGTGACTGGAGACCCCGATGGCCGAAAAGTCCGACGTGAAGGCGACGCTCAACCTGCCCCGCACCGACTTCGCCATGAAGGCCCACCTGGCCCAGAAGGAGCCCGAGACCATCAAGAAGTGGGAGGCCGACCGACTCTACGAGCGGATCCTCGAGAAGCGCGCCGGCGACGAGCGCCCGCCCTTCATCCTCCACGACGGCCCGCCCTACGCCAACGGCCACATCCACATGGGCACGGCCCTCAACAAGGTCCTCAAGGACTTCATCGTCAAGTCGCGCTCCATGCTCGGTCACTACGCCCCCTACGTCCCCGGCTGGGACTGCCACGGCCTGCCCATCGAGATCCAGGTCGACCGGCACCTCGGCGAACAGAAGAGGACCCTGCCCCTGACGGGCGTCCGGGAGGAGTGCCGCCAATACGCCGAGAAGTTCATCGACATCCAGCGCGACGAGTTCAAACGCCTGGGCGTCCTCGGCGACTGGGCGACGCCCTACCTGACCATGCACCCGGCCTACGAGGCCAAGGTCCTCGAGTACCTCGGCGCCTTCTTCGAGCGCGGCGAGGTCTACAAGGGGAAGCGCCCCGTCCACTGGTGCCTCAGCTGCCGGACCGCCCTGGCCGAGGCCGAGATCGAGTACCACGACAAGACCTCGCCCTCGATCTACGTCCGCTTCCCGCTCGTCTCCGACCTCGGGGCCAAGTTCCCGGCCCTGGCCGGGCGCCGCGCCCACGTCCTCATCTGGACGACGACCCCCTGGACGCTGCCGGCCAACCTGGCCATCGCCTTCCATCCCGAGTCCGAGTACGTCGCCGCCTCCGTCGGCGAAGAGGTCTACATCCTGGCCAAGCGGCTCCTGCCCGTCGTCGCCGAGGAGCTCGGCTGGCCGGAGCCGAAGCCCCTGGCGGCCTTCAGCGGCCGCGAGCTCGAGGGCCTCAAGGCCCGACACCCGTTCGCCGAGCGCGACTCGCTCTTCGTCCTCGGCGACTACGTCACCCTCGAGGACGGGACGGGCGCCGTCCACACCGCTCCGGGCCACGGCCACGACGACTACCTGACCGGCGTCGCCTACGGCATCGACATCTACACGCCGGTCGACGACGACGGCCGCTTCACGCCCGAGGTGCCGCGCTACGCCGGCCTCCAGGTCTTCGAGGCCAATCCGCGCATCACCGCCGACCTGCAAGTCCGACGGCTCCCTGCTCCGGGAGACCGAGATCTCCCACTCCTACCCGCACTGCTGGCGCTGCAAGAAGCCGATCATCTTCCGGGCCACCGAGCAGTGGTTCATCTCCATGGACAAGAACGGCCTCCGCGCCAAGCGCCCGCGAGGCCATCGCCGGCGTCCGCTGGATCCCCGGCCTGGGGCCGAGGACCGGATCGACGGCATGGTGGCCGGGCGGCCCGACTGGTGCATCTCGCGGCAGCGCTCCTGGGGCGTCCCCCTGCCGGCTTTCAAGTGCAAGGCCTGCGGCGCGCCCTACGCCGGCGCCGGCGTCTGCCGCCACGTCGCCGCGATCTTCGCCGCCGAGGGATCGAACGCCTGGTACCTCCGCGACGCCGCCGCGCTCGTCCCGCCCGGCGCCGCCTGCCTCGCCTGCGGCGGCAAGGACTTCGACAAGGAATACAACATCCTCGACGTCTGGTTCGAGTCCGGCGCCTCCCACAACGTCCTCGAGCGCGAGGCCGACCTACGCCTGGCCCTCGGACGTCTACCTCGAGGGCCACGACCAGCACCGCGGCTGGTTCAACAGCTCGCTCCTCATCGGCGTCGGGGCCAAGGGCGGACGCCCCTTCCGGACCTGCATCACCCACGGCTTCATCCTCGACGAGCAGGGGAGGGCCATGTCGAAGTCCATGGGCAACGTCATCGAGCCCGGCGAAGTCATCAAGCGCAGCGGCGCCGAGGTCGTCCGGCTCTGGGCGGCCATGCTCAACTACAAGGAGGACGCCCGCTTCGGGACGGAGATCGAGCAGAGGCTGGTCGAGGCCTACCGCAAGATCCGCAACACCTGGCGCTTCCTCCTCGGCAACGTCTCCGACTTCGATCCCGGCCGCGACGCCGTGGCCGAGGCCGACCTCCTCGACCTCGACCGCTGGATCCTCCACCGCTTCGAGGAGGTCCGCGGCCGCGTCGTCGAGGCCTACCGCGAATACGAGTTCCACCCCATCCTGCACGACGTCCTCGACTTCTTCACCGTCGAACTCAGCGCCTTCTACCTCGACGTCGTCAAGGACCGGGCCTACTGCTCGGGAAAGCGCTCGCTCGAGAGACGGTCGGCCCAGACGGCCATATTCACGGTCCTGCGCGACTCGCTGCTCCTCATGGCCCCCATCCTATCGTTCACGGCGGAGGAGGCCTGGGCGTTCGTCCCCGCCTTCGCCGGCAAGGACCCGTCGGTCCACCTCGGCGAGTTCCCGGAGGGCCGCGATTGGCTCGGTTCGAAGCCCGCCTCGTTCGTCGGGGATATGGAGAAGCTATTGGAGGTCCGCGAGAGGGTCCTCAAGGAGCTCGAGAAGGCCCGCGAGTCGAAGCTCATCGGCAACTCCCTCGAGGCCCGGGTGACGCTCCGGGCGCCGGCCGCCGAGGCCGCTTTCCTCAAGGGCCGAACGAAGGACTTGGCCGCGCTCTTCATCGTCTCGCGGGTCGCGGTCGAGCCGTCGGCGGAGGCTTCGCTCGGGATCGAGGTGGCCAAGGCCGATGGCGCGAAGTGCGAGCGCTGCTGGAACTATGCGACGGACGTCGGGACGGATCCCGGCCACCCGGCCTTCTGCGCCCGGTGCGCCGGGGCCGTCGAGGCGAGCCGCCCATGACCGCGAGGAAGAACGGCCCTTTCCTGCTGTTCGCGCTCGGCCTCGTCGTCCTCGACCAGGCGACGAAGTGCGTCGTCGCCCGCACGGTCGACCTCTATGAGTCCGTCCCGGTCGTCCCCGGCTTCTTCAACATCACCCGTATCCACAACCGCGGGGCCATCTTCGGGACGTTCTCGCAGACGGGCAGCGGCGCCGTCTTCGCCCTTCTCACGGCGGCCTCGCTCGCCGCCCTGGCCATGGTCGTCTGGTACTTCTTCAAGACACCGGCCTCGGACAGGCTGATGAAGGTCTCGCTGACGCTGATCATGGCCGGGGCCCTGGGGAACCAGTTCGACCGCCTCGTTCGCGGCCACGTCATCGATTTCCTCGACTTCTACATCGGCACGGCCCACTACCCCTTCTTCAACGCCGCGGATTCCTGCATCACGATCGGCGCGTGCCTGATGCTGGTCACCTTGTTCAGGAGGAAACCCTCATGCACCCCATCCTCGTGAAGCTCGGCCCGCTGACCATCCACACCTACGGCTTCCTCATGGCCGTCGGAGTCGCCTGCGGCCTCTGGTTCATCTACGTCCAGGCCAAGAGGAGCGGGCTCGACGCCGTCCGGATCATGGACGCCGCCTTCTACACCATCATCGTCTCGCTCGTCGGGGCCAAGTTGGTCCTCTTCCTCTCGAACGCCGGCTATTACGTCAGCTACCCCAAGGAGCTCTTCTCCCTGGCCCGGTCGGGCGGCGTCTTCCAGGGCGGCCTGGCCTTCGGAACGGTCTTCGCCCTGTGGTATTTCCACCGCAAGAGGATCCCGATCTGGAAGACGGCCGACCTCATCGGGCCGGCCCTGGCCCTGGGCCACGGCTTCGGGCGGATCGGCTGCTTCAGCGCCGGCTGCTGCTACGGCAACGAGTGCTCCCTGCCCTGGGCCGCGGTCTTCAGGAGCCAGTACGCGGCCCAGCTCACGGGGGTCCACCTCAACGAGCCCATGCACCCCGTCCAGCTCTACGAGGCCGCCCTCAACTTCCTCAATTTCGGCGTCCTCTTCCTCATCCTGCGAAAGAAGCGGTTCGACGGCCAGGTCTTCTCATTCTACATCCTGAACTATTCGGTCATCCGGTTCTTCACCGAATACTTCCGCGGCGACCACGCCGACAACATCTATTTCATCCGTGGCGCGTCGGCCCTCTCCAGCTTGTCCTATCCCCAGCTCTTCTGCATCCTGGGTCTCGTCGCCGGGACCGTACTCTTCGTCGTCCTTAAGAGGCGCCAAGGTGCCCAAAGCTGATCTCGTCGTCGGGTCCGAGGCCGGGAGCGGCGCGCGGCTCGACGTCTTCCTCGCCGACCGGATCGAGGGCCTGTCGCGGGCCCAGGTCCGCAAAGTCATCGACGCCGGGGGGGTCCGGGTCGGATCATATTCGCGGAAGGCGGGCTACAAGCTCAAGCCCGGCGACCGCGTCCACATCGATTACGAGATCCCCGAGCCGGAGGGCGCCCTCGTCCCGCAGGACATCCCGCTCAAGATCATCCGCGTGGACGCCGACGTCATCGTCATCGACAAGCCGCCGAACCTGGTCGTCCATCCGGGGCCGGGGCATCCCTCGGGGACGCTGGTGAACGCCCTCATCCATCATTTCCCGGAGATCGCCGCCGTCGGCGTCGAGGGGAGGCCGGGCATCGTCCACCGGCTCGACCAGGACACCTCGGGCGTCATGGTCGTGGCCCGGTCGCCGCGGGCCTGGTCGTTCCTGCACCACCAGTTCAAGAACCGCATCACCTGGAAGACCTACCTGGCCCTGGCCTGGGGCCTCGTGACGGCGGCGGAAGGCAAGATCAGCTGGCCCCTCGGCCGTCATCCCAAGGAGGGGTCGAGGATGTCCATAAGGGCCCGGAGCCCCAAGCGGGCCGAGACCTTCTTCCAGGTCCAGCGGACGTTCCAGGATACGACCCTCCTCGAGGTCAAGCCGGTGACGGGGCGGACGCATCAGATCCGGGTCCACCTGGCCGCGGCAGGACACCCCGTCTGCGGCGATCCCGTCTACGGCCGGAAGAAGGAGCCGCGCGAGTTCCCCCGCATCTTCCTCCACGCCCACACGCTTCTCGTTCCTCCACCCGGAGGACGAGGAGCGCCTGACCTTCGCTTCGCCCCTGCCGCCCGACCTCGAGGCGGTCATCGCCCGCGAGCTCGCCCTTTAAGAAGGGGGCTGCGGCAGTCCTTTCCTGAGAACGAAACCGGGCTTCGGGGAGTATTATAAGGTAGGCCCCATCCGGGTGATCTCCCGAAAGGAGCGCGTTCATGCGTCGTGCCATCCTCTTGACGGCCCTATCCCTATTCCTGTCGGCGCAGGGGCCGGCGGCGGCTTCGCAGGACGCCGACCGGCTCACCGAGCCCCACGAGAGGTCCGCCAACGCCATCCAGCCCCCGAAGAGAGGTCATGGACATCATCGGCGTCCGCCCCGGGCTCGTCATAGGAGAGGTCGGCGCGGGACGGGGCCGGGTGACGGTCCATCTCGCCGACCGGGTGGGCGCGAAGGGGAAGATCTTCGCCAACGACATCAACGCGGAGGCCCTCGACTACTTGCAAAAGCGCTGCGAGCGCCTGGGCCTCTCCAACGTGGAGATCGTCCGGGGCCTCGTCGACGACGCGCGTTTTCCGGTGAACAGCCTGGACCTCGTCTTCATGGCCTGGGTCTTCCATCACGTCGAGCGGCCGGTGCCCCTGCTCAAGAGCCTCCTGCCGAGCCTGAAGCCCTGGGGATCGGTGGTCATGGTCGAGCCGACGCCGACCGCGCACGGTGAAGAGTCGGCCAGGCTCCTGACCCGGGAGCTTGTCGGGCGGGAGGCGAAGGAAGCCGGCTTCGAGCTGGCCGGGATCGTCGAGGGCCGGCTCAAGGAGGACAACATCTTCATCCTCCGTCCGGCCGTGCCGGAGAGCCCCGCTTCGAAGGACCGCCAGAAGGTCCGGGCCCTCTGGCTCGAGTTCCTGGAATGGGGGAAGACCTCCCCGGCCGGCCTGTCGCTCCGGGGATACGCCGAGAGCTTGGACAAGCAAGGGCTCGCCGTCGGCGAGATCAGGCGCCGGCTGCAGGTCCTGCGCGGGCAATACACCGAGCAACCCGAGGGCATCGAGATGATCTACGATCCCCTTTACGGCAAACCGCTGACCGGGGAGCTGGAGAAGGACGGGTTCAAGACGGCCCCGAACGTCTTCCTGGTCGAGGCGATGAAGACGATCGAGCCGGGCGGGAAGGCCCTGGACGTCGGCGCGGGGATGGGCCGGAACGGCGTCTATCTGGCCAAGCTCGGCTGGGACGTCACCGGGGATCGATCTTTCGGCGCAGGGCCTGGCCGTCATGAAGGCCGACGCCGAGAAAGCCGGGCTGAAGGTCGAGACGGTCAAGGCGTCCTATGAAGACTATGACTTTGGGAACGAGCGCTGGGACCTCGTGGCCATGATCCTGTCCTGGGCCCCCATCGAGGACCCCGCTTTCCTGGCCCGGCTCAAGGCCTCGATCAAGCCGGGCGGCCGCGTCGTCTTCGAGCACGTCACCCAGCGCGAGAAGGACCGTTCCCGCCGGGCGTCCACGCGCCGGCGCCCGGGGCCCTGCGGGAGATGTTCAAGGATTTCGACATCCTGGTCTACCGGGAGCTCGACGACTACGGCGACTGGGGCGGGCCGCCGACCGCCCACGTCCGCATGGTGGCCCGCAAACGCGGCTGAGCTGAAGCAGGGGACCAGTCCCGGGTCCTGGCCCAGCTTCCGCTTGAGGAAAACGCCCGTTTTGGGTAAAATAGCCCTTCGTTTCTTCCGAGATTCCCAGGAGGCTCGAGGATGAAAGACTATTCCACGGAGAACATCAGGAATATCGCCCTGGTCGGGCACGGGTCGTCCGGCAAGACCTCTCTCGCCGCCGCCTTCCTGTTCGACACGGGGGCGACCAGCCGGCTGACCAAGGTCGACAAGGGAAACACCGTCACCGACTACGACCCCGACGAGATCGAGCGCAAGATCTCCATCAACGCCACCCCCTGTTTCTGCGAGTGGCAGGACCACAAGATCAACGTCATCGACACGCCGGGTTACAGCAATTTCCTTTGGGACACGCGGGCCGCCCTCCGGGCCGTCGACGGCGCAGTCATCCTCGTCGACCCCGTGGCCGGCGTCGAAGTGGGGACCGAGAAGGTCTGGGAGATGATCGAGCAGTTCAAGATGCCCCGGATCATCGTCATCAGCAAGATGGACCGTGAGAACGCCAGCTTCGGCCGGGCCATCGGGTCTGTCCAGGAGTTCTTCGGCCGCCAAGCCGTCCCCGTGGAGCTGCCGATCGGCGAGGAGAAGGACTTCGCCGGCGTCGTCGACATCGTCGAGCGGAAGGCCTACCTGTTCGAGAAGGACGAGAGCGGCAGGATGTCCGAGGCGCCGGTCCCCGCCGCTCTGGCCGACGAGGTCGAAAAGCGCTACAAAGAGCTCGTGGAGATGGTCGCCGAATCCGACGAGAAGCTCATGGAGAAGTATTTCGACAAGGGCGAGCTGGCCCCCGAGGAGTTCCGGGCCGGCCTCAAGAAGAGCATCCGCCATAACCAGATCTTCCCGATCTTCGCGGCCTCAGGCCTGGCCAACATCGGCGCCCAGACGCTCCTCGACGGCATCCTCTCGTACCTCCCATCGCCGCTCGAGTCCGGCGCGGTCAAGGCCGCGGTCAAGGGCGAGGAGACAAGCGTCGCTCCGTCCCCCGACGCCCCGTTCGCCGCGTTCGTCTTCAAGACGATCTCCGACCCGTACACGGGCCGCATCTCCCTGATGCGCGTTTTCGCGGGCCGGACTAACCCCGACGGCACGGTCGCCAACACCGGGCGGGACGCCGACGAGAAGCTCGGCGGGCTGTTCTTCCTCCAGGGCAAGGAGCAGGTCGCCGCGGGCCAGGCCAAGGCCGGCGACATCGTGGCCACGGCCAAGCTCAAGTCCACGGTGACCGGCGACACGCTCGCGGCCAAGGGTTCGGGCGTCGTCTTCCCCGCCATCAAGTTCCCCCTGCCCTCGATCTCCTTCGCCATCGAGCCCAAGACCCGGGCCGACGAGGACAGGATCTCCCAGGCCACCCATAGGATCACCGAGGAGGACCCGACGGTCCTCATCGAGCGCGACCCGAACACCGCCCAGCTCCTCATCTCCGGCAACGGCGAGCTCCACGTCCGCATCATCACCGAGCGGCTGAAGAAGCGCTACAACGTCGACGTCGACCTCAAGCCGCCCAAGATCTCCTACCTCGAGACGATCAAGGGCAAGTCCGACGTCCAGGGGCGGCACAAGAAGCAGACCGGCGGCCGGGGCCAGTTCGGCGACACCTGGATCAAGTTCGAGCCGCTGCCCCGCGGCAGCGATTTCGAGTTCGAGGACAAGATCTTCGGCGGCGCGATCCCGCGCAACTTCATCCCCTCGGTCGAGAAGGGCCTCCTGGAGGCCCGCAAGAAGGGCGTTCTCGCCGGCTACCCGACGGTCGACTTCAAGGCCATCCTCTACGACGGGTCCTACCACGACGTCGACTCGTCGGACATCGCCTTCAAGATCGCGGCCAGCAAGGCCTACAAGAAGGGCATCCGCGAGGCCAAGCCGACCCTGCTCGAGCCGGTCATGAACGTCGAGATCTACACGCCCGAAGCCTATATGGGCGACATCATGGGCAACCTCAACGGCAGGCGCGGCCGGGTCCAGGGCATGGAGCAGAAGGGGCCCATGCGCGTCCTCAAGGCCCAGGTCCCGATGTCGGAGATGCTCGACTTCGAGCCGACCCTGACCTCGATCACCGGCGGCCGAGGCTCCTTCCTCATGGAGTTCTCCCACTACGAGGAGGCGCCCTCGAACATCCAGCAGAAGATCATCGCCGAGGCGGTCAAGGAAGGCCGGGTCAAGGCCGAAGAAGAGGACTAATCCGGGCGCTTCGTCTCCCTGACGAGGAGCAGGAGCGCCGCCGCGACGGCGGTCAACCCCAGCGAGAGCACGAAGGGCACGCGTCCGCCCGCCCGGTCCCAGAGGAGGCCGGCGACAAGAGAAGCGGGGAGGGCCGTGAGGCCGATGACCATCTGAAATCCCCCCAGGACCGAGGCCCTGTACGGCTGAGGCGCGAGCTCGGCGGCGATCGTCTTCTGGACGGGCTCGAGGGCGGCCTTATGCGCGCCGTAGAGGACGAATAGGGCGGCGGCGACGGCGAGGCCGGTCCCGAGGACGGCCCCGGCGCAGACGGCCGCCCAGGCGCCGAAAGCCATGAACAGGACGGGCTTGCGACCGATGCGGTCGCTGAGGCGCCCGAAGGGGTAGGAGAGCAGGGCGGCCGAGGCCGAGTAGACCAGGTAGAGGACCGGAATGAATCCGGCCTTGAAGCCCGCGGCCTTGGCGTGAAGGAGGAGGAAGGAATAGGTGAAGGCGCCCAGGGCGAAAACGGCGTTGAGGGCGATGTAGAGGGCCAGATTCCGGTCGATATCCTTGAAGGAGAGGCCCTTGAAGGCCCGCGCATCGGGCGACTTCGCCTCTTTGATGCGGCTCAGGATGAGCGTCACGCCGACGAGCGAGGGGATGGCGGCCAGGGCGAAGAGCAGCCGGTAGCCGAGGACGTTGAAAAGAGCGATGGAGACGAGGATGCCGGCCGTGGCCCCGAGGTTATCCATGGCCCTGAGCAGGCCGAAATGCCGGCCGCGGTTGCCGTCGGTCGAGATGTCGGCGACGAGGGCGTCGCGCGGTGCGCTGCGGATCTTGCCGGCCCGGTCGAGGACGCGGAAGGGGACGAGATGCGGCCACACCGACGACGCGGCATAGCCGAGGCGCGAGAGGGCGCCGCAGAGGTAGCCGGCCCAGATGAAGACCTTGCGCTTCCGCATCCTGTCCGAATAATAGCCGGCGAACGCCTGGGACAGAGAGACGACGGCCTCGCCGAGCCCGTCGAGAAATCCCAGAGCGGCCATGTTGGCCTTGAGAACCTGGGTGACGAAGAGCGGCCAGACGGGATAGATGATGTCCGAGCCCATGTCGTTGAGGAACGAGGCCGCGGCGAAGGTCCGGATGGTCTTGCGGGTCTCGGGGGCGTTCGCGGCGTCCGCCTCGGGTCCCTTTCGTTCCGGCATGGGAAAGGATTGTAGCGTAACCGGGGAGGAAAATCACCTCCCGGCGCGTTGACTCCCCTCCGGGCAGCGGTTATGATACGGGGGAATTCCCCGAACGGAGGACCCCATGGCGCAGCTCAAGCGCGGCGCGGCCTGTGCCGCCATCGCCGCCCTCATCCTCATCGCCGGCGTCGGGACGGCCCGGGCGCGGGCCGAGGACACGCCTCGAACGCAGCCGCCGGCCGCCGCCGAGAGGCCCGACCCGACCCTGACCCTCAAGATCGGGGACCCCAAGCTCAAGGACAAGGTCATGGAGGTCGCCCCGGGAGCCATCCTGGCCGGCCGCACGGGCGCGGCCGTCGGGTTCGACCGCATGGTCCGGGAGATGCTGTCGAGCCGCATCGTCCACGTCGGCGAGACGCACGACGTCCTGGCCATGCACGAGATCCAGCTCCGGGTCATCCGGGCGCTCTACGCCAAGGACAGGCACCTGGCCATCGGGATGGAGATGGTTCCGGTGACCCTGCAGGAGACGCTCAACAAGTGGACCGCGGGCGTCCTGACCAAGGAGGAGTTCCTCCGCGAGATCCGCTGGTACGTCACCTGGAACTTCAACTTCGGCTACTACGAGAAGATCTTCGACTTCGCCCGGGAGCACCGGCTGCCGATCTACGCCCTCAACGCGCCGCGCGAGGTCATCAGCAGGATCCGGATGCGGGGCTGGGACGCCCTGGGCGAAGAAGAGAAGGCTTTCTTCCCCGGCGTTCCCGACGTCTCCAACCAGGACCACCGGACGCTCATCCGGACGGTCTTCGAGAGCGCCGACCTCCCCGAGGCGATGAAGGGCCCGGGCCTCGACCAGGTCTTCGAAGGGCTCTACCGGTCGCAATCGGCCTGGGACGAGGTCATGGGGTGGAACGCCGTGCGGGCCGCCGAGGCAGAGGGGCGGCGCGTCGTCGTCTGCGTCGGGTCCGGGCATCTTCTCTACAACCTCGGCCTCAACAGGCGGGCCTTCGAGCGGTCGAAACTGCCGTTCAAAACGGTCGTCACCATCGAGGTCCCGGAAGGGGCCAAGAGCCTGTCCGTCTCCCGGTCGATCGCGGACTACGTCTTCGGCCTGGCCGGGGAGAAGGAGAGGGCCTTCCCGTCGGTCGGCTTGACCCTGAAGAAGGTCGAAGGCCTGGAGAACCTGGTCGTCGATCCCAAGCCGACCGACGGTATCGCCGGCCGGTCCGGGTTCGAGAAGGGCGACGTCATCCTCGCGGTCGACGGCAAGGCCTTTACGGACATCAACGAGATCCGCCTGTCCCTGGCCGGGCTGGCGTGCGGTGACGAGGCCAAGTTCAAGGTCTTGCGCGCCGGCGCGGTCAAGGAGGTCCTGTTCAAATGCGTGAAGCCCGACGAGGCCGGGCCGGCGGACAAGAAATCGCCGGACTGACGAAGGGGCCGTCCCCGCGGTGGACCGTCCCTCTTGAGGAGGAAGAACAATGAAACGAAGAGACCGTTTTCTCGTCATGGCGATATCGGTGGGCCTGATGTTCGCCGCCGTGGGGCTGACGCCGGCGGCCCCGCCGGGACAGTCCCTCGTCAAGACGCCGGGGGAGGAGGCCAATTATCTGCAGTACACCCAGAACGAGGCCGTGGCTTCGCTCTTGAGCGTCCTCGCCTCCCGGACCCCGGAGCTCCGCGTCTCGGTCGTCGGACGGTCGCTCCCGACCGAGGAGTACGGCGCCCGGGACATCTTTCTCGCGGTCCTCGCCGCGAAGCCCGCGGCGGGGCCGGAGGCGCTCGACCGGTCGAAGCCGACCGTGCTGTTCACAGCCGCCCAGCACGGCAACGAGCAGTCGGCCAAGGAGGCCGCGCTCTGGCTCCTGAGGGACATCGCCCTCGGCGATCTCAGGCCGTTGCTGGCGAAGATCAACGTCCTGGTCATGCCCCAGACCAACCCCTACGGCAATTTCCGGGACGTCCGGGTGAACGAGCTCGGCCTCGACATGAACCGCGACCACGTCAAGCTCGAGGCCGAAGGCGTGCGGGCCATCCACCGCGTCTTCCGGGCCTGGATGCCCGAGGTGACGATCGACGTCCACGAGAAGGGCGACGACTACTACCGGGTCTCGGTCGGCTGCGTCTCGAACGCCAACATCGCCGGCGGCCTCCAGGACTTCTCCCGCCGGGTCGTCCTGGCCGAGGTCGAGAAGACACTGAAGACAAAGAACGTCACCTTCCACGAATATCTGATCACCGAGGACCTCGGCGTCGACACCTCTTCGGGGGCGGCCCGTCCGGAGGGCGGCCGCGGGCCGCGCGAGGAGATGAAGCGATTCTCGACGACCGACCTCAACGACGGCCGGAACAGCCTGGGCGTCTTCGAGACGCTCTCGTTCATCCAGGAGGGCGCGTCCCGCCACGATATCGAGACCCTCCGGGCCCGGACGACCTGGCAGTACCACGGCCTGCGGGCCTTCCTCGAATCGGTGGCCAGGCACGCCCCGGAGGTCCTGGACCTGGTCAAGGTCCACCGGGCCAGCCTGCTCGAGCGGGCCGCGGGTCGGGCCGAGAGCGATCCGGTTCATCTGCGGATGAAGTACGTCCGGGACCCCGCCGTGCCCGAGCTCCGTTTGAGGCAGTTCGATAGGGGCGCCGCGCCCGCCGCCCGCGTGCTCCGGGTCGACAAGAAGGCGGGGGAGACCGTCACGGCGGCCGACTTCGTCCCCACCCAGGGCCTGTCGGGCGCCAGGACCGTCGACCTCGTCGTCAAGCACTGGTTCCCCGACGTCGAGGCGACCCTCTCTGTCGGCCGGCCCCCCGGTTACATCGTCCGCGGCGACCGCCGGGATGTCGCCGAAACGCTTCTCGGGCTGGGGATCGAGGTCGGGATGTTCGAGCGCGACGCCATGGTCGAAGTCGAGGTCTACGAGGTCACGGCGATCGTCCCGTCCGCCGTCGACTACGAGGCGCCGCCGCAGATCGAGGTCGCGGCCAAGGCCGCGAAGGTCACGGTCCGCAAGGGCGATCTCTACGTCTCCTGCGTCCAGCCGGCGGCCAACCTTCTGCCTTGCCTGCTCGAGCCGCAGTCGGAATACGGCCTCGTCCGCTACTGGAAGTTCAAGCTCGTGCCGGAGGCCGGCGGGCTCTTCGAGATCCTCCGTTACGCCGGGAAGGACGCCCCGGCCGTCATCCCCTACAAGCGCTGGAGGCCCTGACCGGATGAAGATCCCGCGGACCGGGCTGACCGTCCCCAAGGTCCCGCCCATCCTGCTCAAGCTCCCGGACAACGTCCGGCAGGTCGTCCAGACGGTCGTCCCGAGCCTGGCGGCCGGGCTCTCGGCGGTCGCCTTCCTGTTCATGACCAACTTCCTCTTCGAGCGGACCTACATCGCCTTCGCCTCGAAGTCGAAGCTATTCTTCGTCCTGGCCAGCTTCCTGGTCATCGTCACGGCCTCCGGCCTCGTCGGGCTGCTCCTCAAGGTCTTCGGGCCCGAGGCCGCCGGCAGCGGCATCCCCCAGGTCAAGTCGGCCTTCTGGAAAGAGCTCGGCTGGATGAAATGGCGGCCCGTTCTGGTCAAGTTCCTGGGCGGCGTCCTCAGCATCGGCGGCGGCCAAAGCCTGGGACGAGAAGGGCCGTCGGTCTACATCGGGGCCGGCGTGTCCTCGAACGTCTCCGGCCTCATGGGCACGCCCCTTCGGGAACGGCGGGGGCCGGCCATCGTCGGCGCGTCGGCCGGACTGGCGGCGGCCTTCAACACTCCGCTCGCGGCCATCACCTTCGCCATCGAGGAGGTCGTCGGCGACCTCAACAGCCGCTTCCTCGGCCGGGTCGTCCTGGGTTCGGTCCTGGGCGCCTTCGTCGTCTACGCCATCCTCGGGCGCCAGCCCGCCTTCGTCCTGCCCGCGGTCGAGAACGTCAGCTGGCTCCACTACGCGGCCGTCCCCGTCATCGCTTTCGTGGCCGCCACCGTCGGCCGCGTGTTCCAGACGTCCACGCTGGGCCTGAGGGGCCGGCTCCTTCGCCAGCGTCGCGTTCCGTCCTGGTCGCTGCCCGTCTTCGGCGGGCTCATCACCTGGGGCATCGGGGTGTCGATGTTCCTGGCGACGGGCAAGCTCGGCGTCTTCGGCTTGGGTTATCTGGACCTCTCGAACGCGCTGGCGAACGATTTCGACTGGCGCATCGCCGGGCTGTTCGTACTGGCCAAGCTCGCCGCGACCGTCTTCAGCTACAGCTTCGGGGCCTGCGGCGGGATCTTCGCTCCCTCGTTGTTCCTGGGCGGGATGAGCGGCTATTTCCTGGGCGGCCTCATCGGCTTGTGGCTGCCGCTGACGCCGGCCGACCGGATCGTCCTCTCGGCCGTCGGCATGAGCGCCTGCCTGGGGACGATCGTCCGGGCCCCCCTGACCTCCATGCTGATCGTCTTCGAGATGACCCACCAGTTCTCGCTCGTGCCCGGGCTCCTCCTGGGGACCATCGTCAGCCAGGCCGTGGCCCGGTTCGTCGGCCCGCTCAACTTTTACGACGCCCTGCTCGTCCAGGACGGCCACGAGCTCCACAAGGTCCGCCCGCCGCTCGACCTGCAGAGCTGGCAGAACTTGCCCGTGTCCGCGATCGCCAACCCCCGGCCCGTGGTCATCTCGGACATGTCGCCCCGGGCCCTGAAGGCCGTCGTCGACCGGTACCCGTTCGCCTACTTCCCCGTCGTCGGCGGAGGACGCCTCGTCGGCATCGTCGGGCGCGGCGACGTCCTCGCGGCCCTCATCTCGGGCGGGTCGCCGCAAGTCCGCCGGGCCGTCACCTGCCATCCCGACCAGTCTGTCCGGGAAGTGGGGGACAAGTTCATCGAGTCGCCCTCGAACATCCTCGTCGTCGTCGACAGGGAGAGTGAGGACGTCGTCGGGATCATCACGCTCCACGACCTCATCCGGGCCCAGGCCTCGATCCAAAGCTGAGGGGGGTCCCGCTCTATCTCGAGCGGGGGAGAGGGATGACACGGGAGCGGAGGGCGGCGAGGAGCTCCCAGACCTCCGCGACGCCGCGAAGACTGTGCCGGGCGAGCGTCCGGCGGCCGGTCCCGACCCGGATCGTCAATCCTCGGCCCCGAAGGGACCGGAAAGCGTCCTCGTCGGTCCGGTCGTCGCCGATGTAGATAGTGAAGGTCCGGCGCGGGACGCCGGCCCGGCGCATCAGCTCCAGCACCCCCCGGCCCTTGTCCCACTCGACGTTCGGCCTGATCTCGAGGACCATTTTCCCGCGGGCGAGGACCAGCCCGCCCCGGCTGCGCCTGATCTCGTCGGCGACGACTTTCCGGAGCGGGGCGAGATCCGTCGCGGCGGCCAATCGGTAATGGACGCTCGCGGTCAGGCCCTTGTCCTCGACGAGGATCCCGGACCGCCCGGCGGCGCCGGACTCGATGGCCGCGACCGCCCTGGCGACCGCCGCGGCCCTGCGTGTCGCCGCGGGGTGGACCCACGTCCATCCGTCCGCCCAGATCTCCAAGCCGTGGTTGCCGACGTAGGCCAGTCCGGGGATCCCGACAAGGCGCCGGATCTCGGCGAGGGGGCGGCCGGAGACGATGCCGACGAACGCCTTCCTGCCGAGCCGCGCGAGCTCGAGCCGGCGCCTCGGGTCGAGCCGGGCCAGCTCGGGCCTCGGGCGGATGGGCACCAGCGTCCCGTCGTAGTCGAGGAGGACGGCCACCGGGACGCCGGCCGGGACGAGCTCCAGGAGGGCCTTCATAGGAAGACGATGTCCTTCTTCCTGGACAGCGACAGGAAAAGCAGCAGGTAGTCGCGGATGTGCCGGGTGATGAGGAAGTTCGTCCGGACGTGTTCGTGGCCGCTGGCCCCGAGCCGCCGGGCATATTCGGGCTCGTTGAGAAGCTGCTTGATCCAGTAGGCCGTGCCCTCGACCGAGTGGGTCAGGATGCCCGAGTGCTTGTGGGCGATCTGGAGGGGGATGCCGCCGACGGCGGAAGCGATGACGGGCTTGGCCTTCCAGAGGGCCTCCGACACGGTCAGCCCGAAGCCTTCCCGGAGGGATTTCTGCAGCACCACGGTCGAGGCGCGCTGCAGGGCGTTGATCTCGAGGTCGCTGGCCGGGGGCAGGAAGAGGACGAAGATGTCGGGGTCCTTCTCCGCCTCCGCCCGGACCTCCTCGAGGACCTTCATGCCCTCGGGATCGTCCGTCGCCCCGCCGCCGGCGAGAACGAGCTGGCAGTCGAGGTAGTCCTTGACCAGGCGGTAGGCCTGGATGACCCCCACGGGGTCCTTGAGATAGTCGAAGCGGGAGATCTGGGCGACGATCGGCCGCTTCCGGTCCAGGCCGAACCGGGCGCAGACGGCGTCGACCTCGGCCTCGTCCAGGTCCCTGTTCTTGTCGCTCAGCGGATCGATGGACGGCGAGATGAGGACCTGGGGGATGGCCAGGGGCCGGGAGAAGGCCGGGGCCGAGAACACCGCCGCGTCGTAGGCCCCGATGTGCTTCCGTAGGAACGACCAGACCGCTGGGAGCGGCGCGGTGAAATCGATGTGGCAGCGCCAGATCCACGATCCGCCGTTCCGCCTCTTGCTCTCGACGAGGGCGATGGGCTGGGGGTCGTGGACGAAGACGATGTCGGCCTTGTCGGCCAGGACATCGACGTTCCGCCGGTTGACTTCGAGGAAGAACTCCCAGTCCTCGGGCGAGAACCTCTCCCGGACGCCGTGGAGGGCGTTGTGCATCTTCTTGGTGATGAGGAAGAAGCGCTCGTTGCCCTTGATGACGTCCCAGCGGGCGTTGACGCCCAGGTCCTTGAGCAAGGGCAGCATGCGCAGCAGGATCTCGGCGACGCCGCCGCCTACGGCGGTCGAATTGATGTTCTGGACGGTCCGGCCTTCGAGACGCTCGGCCAGGAGCCTGAGCTCGTCGACGACGCTTTCGCCGACGATAGGGGCGTATTCGTCAATCCTGGACATACCGCTCCACCTTCTGGATGAGGATCTTCCGCAGGCCCTCGAGGGTCATCGTGTACGGGTCGAGCCGGGCCACCTCGGCGGCCAGGTCCTCGCGGCCGACGCCCTCGAACCAGTTCGAGAAGTCGTTCTCGCCGCGCTCGAGCCGCAAGCGGGCCTCGAACATGTGGAAGTAGATCGAGTTGATGCTGACCGTCCTGAGGACCTCCAGGAACTCGGCGAGGTCGCGGGCCTTCCGGCGGACAGGCAGGATGAACGTCCGGCAGGACAGGAAATGGAACTCCTCCCCCTCGGGACACTCCGCCGGCGGCGACTTGGCCCCCGGCCGTAGGCCTCGAGGACCTCGACGAACCGGTCGCGCAGGGCCGAGATCGTCCGGAACTTGATCGTGTCGACGGAGGCCAGTCGCTCGCCGAGCGCGTCGAGGCCGAGCGAACCCGTGACCCAGAAGGCGAAGTCGTTGGGGGGCTCGGGCGAGAGGAAATGATGCTGTTGGAGAAAGCGGTGGGTGTGGTAGTAGACCGAGGCCCCGGGGGCGGCCTTGAGCCCCTCCAGGAGCTCGGGGATGGAGCGGGCCTTCCGGCCCAGGAGCAGAGGGCAGGTTGAGGCGCGTGAAGAATTCGAATTCGGGTCCCATGTTTCTAAACCAGCCTCCTCATTTCGTTGATGATGCGGCCCGCCCAGCGGTAGACATTGTTCTCGCGGACGACCTCCCTCATCGCCCTCATACGCTCGGCCTGTTCCTCCTCCGGCATCTCCAGGGCCCGGACCAGGGCGTCGGCTATCTGCTCTGTGGCCATGGGATTGACGAGGACGGCCCGCTCGAGCTCGCGGGCCGATCCCGTGAACCGGCTGAGGACGAGGACGCCCCGCTCGTCGGAGCGGGCGGCGACGAACTCCTTGGCCACGAGGTTCATCCCGTCGTGGATGGAGCTGACGAGAACGACGTCGGCCGCCCGGTAGTGGGCCAGGACGTCGTCATAAGGGAGGTGGACGGTCTCGTGGATGATGGGCTGCCAGTCCTTCGTCTTCCATTTTTCGTTGACGTCGATGACGCGGCGGGAGATCTCGTCGTGGTAATCCCGGTACGTGACGATGTGCATGCGGGACAGCGGCCCGTGCTGGAGGAAGACGAAGCGGCCGACGAGGTGGGGGTGTTTTTCGAGGACGCGGTCGACGGCGTCGATCCGCTCGACGATGCCCTTGGTATACTCCATGCGGTCGATGCCGACGATCAGACGCCGGTTCCGCAGCCGGTGGTCCGAGAGGAGGGCCGCCTTTTTCCGTTCGACCTCGGGGGACCGGGCCCGCGTGTCGGCCTTCTCGAAGTCGATGCTGATGGGGAAGTCGCGCACCAGGGTCTTGTGGCCGCGGCGGTTGACGGACAGGCTCTCGGCGCTGATCCGTGTCTCGAGGAACCGGTCCACCGATTCCATGAAGTTCAGGCAGTGGTAGCGGATGTGGAACCCGAGGACGTCGTTGCCCAGCAACCCCTTCAGGATCTCCGCGGCCTGGGGACAGACCCGGAAGGCCTCGGGATTGGGCCAGGGGATGTGCCAGAACTGGGCCGTGACGACGTCGGGGCGCTTCTCCTTGATCATGCGGGACAGGAGCGCGAAGTGGTAGTCCTGGATGAAGACGAAGCCGGTCCGCCCCTCGAGCTCCTCGAGGACGGCCTCGGCGAACCGGGCGTTGACCTGCCGGTAGACCTCCCAGTCGGTCTCGCGGAAGACCGGCCGGACATGGACGATGTGGCAGAGCGGCCAGAGGCCCTCGTTGGCGTACCCGAAGTAGAACTTGTCCTCTTCCTCCTTGCTCAGCCAGACCCGACGGAGGACGTAGCTCGGTTTGCCGGGCGGCACGGCGACGTGGTCGCGCGCGTCGACGACGTCGCGGTCGGCCTCCCCGAGCCCGGCCGCGATCCAGGTGCCGCCGCAGGCCTGGATGACCGGATTGAGGGCCACGGTCATGCCGCTGGCCGGCGTGATGCAGCGGATCCCCTCCTCGGCGTAGGTGTGGATGTAGGGCTCCCGGTTCGAGACGACGATGAACTTCTGTCCGCCTATCTTTTCGTCGACCGCCTGATGGAGGGTCTCGCGGTTCCAGTCCATGGCTATCCCTTCCGGCTCCGGACCTCCCGGACGGGGCAAGGAGGTCCCGGCCGGGGCGGTCGGGCAGGCGGTCGGCTGGACGCGCATGGGTCGCACCTCCTTGAATGGGCTGGCCGCGTCCAGGGGCCCGGGCTCTGCGGGCCGGCCGGCGCGGGTACGGTCAGGTCGGGGCGGGCACGAACGAGGAGCCGACGAACGTCCGCGGGTCGCTATCTTGATCGCTGTCGACGAACGGGGTATCCGTTCCGCCGATCGGGAACCGTCTTAACTCCGGTTTAATGAATTATATAACACACCGTGCCGGAGGTGTCAACCGGAAATCTGGGACAGGACCTCCTAACGCCGGACGCCGAGGTCGTGGAGGAGGTCGAGGATCTCCGCGGACGGGGCCGGCCGGCCGAGGAGCTCCCGGGCCTTGAGCCGGTCCTCCCTGCGGCCGATCTTCTCGAGGACGAGGCCGCCGAAATAGCCGTGCGGCCGGGGCTTTTCCCAATTGGCCATGGTGTCGTCGCGGATGGCCTCGCGCAGGGCCGAGGCCTTGTCTCTCTCTCCCATGCGGTCGAAGCAGAGCGCGATGAGGAAGTCCTGCATCCGGAAGTCGGGATCGAACGGCGCGCCCGTGCCGAGCCTCTCGGGGTAGAGCTTGGCCAGCTCGAGGGCCCGGACGGCGTCCGCCCAGGCGCCCCGGCGCATGGCCTCGATCCCGATCCCGACATGGGTCCGGACGTAAAGGCCGTGGATGTCGCTCGCGCCCTCGTAGGGCAGGGCGTCGACGCCGTCGAGGACGCGGGCGGCCTCGTGAGGATCGCCCGCGGCGAGAAGCGCCTCGGCCAGGTCGACCTGGAGCGGGACCTCGGCGGGAAAGTCGGCGGCGGCCATCCGGGCGGCTTCCCGGGCCTCGCCCGTCCGGCCCTGCCTCAGATAGAAAGCGGTCAGGGCGTGGCGGGCCCGCCAGCTCGAGCGGTCGAGCTCGACCGCCCGGACGAGGTCGGCAGCGGCCCGGGCGGGATCCGTTGGCTCAAAGAGCGCGGCCCGGGCGACGTGGAGCGGGGCGTAATCGGACCCCTCGCACATCTCGAAGAGGTCGCGCGCCTCTTGCAGCCGTCCCTTGCCCCAGAGGATGAGGCCGAGATAGTACTTGGGCTTCCAGTCCGAAGGACGGGCGGCCAGGGCCCAGGAGTGGACGGCGATCTCCTCCTCGCGGAAGGGGAAGACGAGGAAAGGCGAGGCGGCCGAAGCCCTCTCGAGCGCCGCGGCGCTGGCCGCGGGAGAGACGTCGCGCTGAAGGTAGGCCAGCCAGTAATCGACCGCCGGGTGGGGCGGGGCGGCTTCGAGGGCCGCGACGGCGTCGCCGGTGAGCCCGAGGCGGTCGTAGAACGCGGCCATCTCGATGAACGTCTCGTGCGGGAGCTCGTTTCGCACGAGGCCACGGCAGACCTCCAGGGTCTCGGGCATGCGGGAGGCGAGATAGCGTTCGAAGCGGGCCAGGTGGTTGAGGGGATCGAGCTCGAGGACCCGGTCCAGGACGCGCCCGAACTCGGCCCGCCGCCCGGCCAGGCGATGGCTCACAGCCAGGACCTCGCAGGCGCAGATGTTGAGATCGTCCGCGATGAGCGCCCGGGTCGCGTATTCGGCGGCCCGGTCGTAGTCCTTCTCGGAGATGGCGATCTCGGCCCCTTGGATCAGGGCTACGGCCTCGAACTGCGGCGAGCGCGCCGCCCAGCCGAGGGTCTCCTTGGCGTCGACGAGGCGGCCGAGACGGCGGGCCGCGACGCCGTAGACATAGTTCGCCTCGGGATCGTACATCGAGACGGAGAGGGCCCGGCCGGCCAGTTCGAGGGCCCGGGCCGGCTCGCCCCGGCGAGTCGCGAGCTCGGCGGCCCGGGCCAGGGCCCGGACGTGCAGAGGCTCCTCCCGTACGGCTGCGAGATATTTGTCGAGCGCCGTGGCGAGGCGCCGTTCGCGCTCGAGCCCGCGGGCCTGGAGGAAGAGCGCCTCGGCCGAACCCCCCGCTGGCGCGCTGAAGCGCAGGGGACGTCCGAGGGCGGCGGCCCCCGGGGCGCTCTCGTAGACGAGCTTGGCGCCTAGGCGGACCTCGACCGCGGCCCCCGCGTCGGCTCCGGCGAGCGCGATGTCCTTCTTCCAGACCTGTTCGGGCCTCAGGACGAGCCTCTCGCGAAGGACCTCGGCGGCCGCGACGCGGACGACGAGGTCGTCGGCGATGGGTCTGAGCGGAAAGAGGCCGAGTCGGAGGATCGCGCCTTCGCGGGACGCGCTCAGGACGGCGTGAGGCGAGGCCTTGGCCATCGGGCCGATGCCCCGGTAGGGGAACCACTGCTCCTGCCAGCGATCGGCCGATCCCGGCGGGAAATCGCCGTGGTCGGACTGGTTGAGGAGTCGCCCGGCCTGGGGCTCGGTGTACTGGCCGTCCTTGTCCGTCAGCAGGTCGACCCAGATCTCGCCCGATCGGGAGAGGTCCCAGATCCAGACCTTCCGGCCGGGCATGTCCTCGTAGCGCGACCAATGTCCGAACCCCGTATCCGACCTCTCGTACCAGCCGCCGTAGAAGTCGGCGAACTCGCCGACCGTGAAGTAGCTCTTCGAGCCGGGCGTCGCGTTGTTCCGGTACCAGGAGAGGTCGCGGCCGGACCTGTCGACGGGCCAGGGCTCGAGCGGCACGGAATAGTCGTGCCCGATGGACCACTGACCGGGGAATATGTACTTCAGGTCGTCGGCGGCCCGCACGGCGGCGCAAGACCAGGCGTAATAGGACTGGCTGAACGGGGTCGGGTTGATCCAGAGGGAGCTCGTCTCGAAGGCGGCGGAGTCCTTGGGAAGGGTGATGGTGACGCTCCAACGCGTCCGCGACGGCAGGTCCATGGCCCCGACGACGCAGCTGGCGCTCCCGTCGGAGTTCCGCCGGAGCAGGTAATCGACCGGCGTGGCCGTCGTCGGGGCGTGGCCGACGACGCCGAAGTTCCACTCGATGCCGCCCGAGGTCCAGGGGCCGCGCAGGGCGATCTGACGGAACTTGAGGACCTTGTTCCAGTAGAGGAAATCGCGGCCGGTCGCCTTATCGACGGCCCCCCAGACCTTGCCCCCGGCCCCCGGCAGGACGGCGACCTCGATGTGCGGATTGCTCAGCCGGACGACCGTCCAGGGCCTGTCGACGGGCTCTTTCGTGAAGCCGTCGAAGAAGTAGTAGGGGTAGAGCCGCGCCCCTTGGCCTCCCATCGACGAGCGGGCGAAGATCGGGACGGGATCGGGGTCGGCGAACGGGTAGGTCCGGACGACCTCGGTCCGCTCCTCGACGACGGCCGATCCGGACGATCCGGAAAAGCGGCAAGCTTGGCCGATGATGCCTATCGCGAGAAGGGACGCCGCGGCACAGGACAGGGCCGGGCGAACGGCGGCATTTATCGAGGGACGAGCGGGCATGCGGGCCTCCTTGGGACGTCGACTGTCCGGCGAGTCCCCTTCATATCCGGACGGCGCCCGATTGTCAACCGCGCCTCGATTCCGTCCCTCTTTTCTTGGAGGAGTCCCGCCGGAGGTCGAGCAGGGACTAAATGTTGATGCGGATGGGCAGGATGACCGTCGTGATGCCCTTCCAGCGGAGCTCCTGCTGGATGGCGAAGGCCGTCTCGTTGTGGAGGATGCGGTGGATGATGCCGGGCTGGGGGAAGACGGTCTGCCCGGCGAAGACGGTCGACTTCGGGAACTCCCGGGCGACGCGCTCGCACAGGGCCGTGGCCGTCTCGACGACATCGATGCCCGTGTCGAAGCGCGACTCGGCCGGGAAGCCGAGGCGGCGGGCGGTCTCGACGTACCGCTTGAGAGATTCCTTGGTCGACTGGGTCAGCCGGCCCACGGATTCCGTCTCCTTGAACGCCCCGGCGTCGATCTCGGCCACGGAGACGAAGACGAAGTTCTTGTAGAGGCCGGGGAAGCCTCGGATGATCGAAAGGAACGTGTGGACGCCGAAACCGGAATAGCCGCTGACGAGCTGGATGGCCGTCATGCCCTTCGGGTCGGCCGGGTCGGCGTTGTAAGCGCCTTTATGGGGGATGGCCACGAGCATGTCGTCGAGCTCCCGAACGCCCTTGCGGACCCGGTTGTAGTGGCCCCTGATGGCGTAGCACAGGGCGACGACGACAGAGGTGATGACGAGGGTCAGCCAGCCTCCCTGACCGAACTTCTCGAGCACGGTGACGACGAGGATGGCCAGGCAAACGGCCAGCCCGACGAGGTGGACGGGCAGGTGCTTTTTCCAGTGGGGGTCGCCGCGCCGGTTTTTAATGAAGAAGCGGGACATGCCCAGCTGGGACAGCGAAAAGGTCAGGAAGACGTTGATGGAGTACATGACGATGAGCGTCGAGATCCGGCCGCGCGAATAGAGGAGGAGCGCGATCGCCGCGCCGGCCATGAGCAGGACCCCGTTCTGCATGGTCAGCCGGCTCGAAAGCGAGGCGAAGCGGTGGGGCAGCCAGTAGTCGACGGCCATGTTGGCCATGACCCGCGGGCCGTCGACGAAGCCGGCCTGGGCGGCGACGAGCAGGATGGCGCCTTCGGTGAAGATGGTGACGAGGGCCAGGAGGCCGCCGAAGCTCCAGCCCCCGAAGACCTCGCCGGCCAGCACGGCGTTGAGGGTCTTGCCGGCGACCGGCGAGACGCCGAGGAGGAGGTAACAGACGAGGATCCCGCCGGCCGTCAGGGCCAGGGACACGGACATGTAGACCATGGTCTTCTTGCCGTTCGGGACGCGCGGCTCCCGCAGGATCTGCAGCCCGTTCGAGACGGCCTCGATGCCGGTGTAGGTCCCGCCGCCCATGGAAAAGGCCCTGAGGAAGAGCAGGGCCATACCGCCCAGCCCGAGAGTCGCCAGACCGCCCTGGAATCCGGTGCGGATGTCCGAGGTCACCGTGCCGATCTCCGGGGCGTGCTTGAGGATGCCGTATCCGATGAGCAGGGCGTGGGTCAGGACGAAGACGACGAAGATCGGAGCCAGGAGCGTCACCGATTCCTTGACTCCGCGGAGGTTGATGACGACGAGGAAGAGGATGGCCGCGATCTCGAACGGGGTCTTGAACGGCTCGAAGGATGCCGGGAAGAAGCTGAATATGGCGTCGCCGCAAGCGACGATGGAGACCGTGATCGTCAACATGTAATCGACGAGCAAGGCGCTCCCCGAAAGGACCCCGGCCTTTTCCCCCAGGGTGTGGGTCGCGACGACGTAGCCGCCTCCTCCCGTCGGGAAATACTCGATGATGCGCGAGTAGGCGTAGGAGATGATGAAGACGGTCAGGGCCGTGGCCACGGCCAGGGCCACGGCGAGATAGGTGTGCTCGCCGAGGACCTTGAAGGCCTCCTCCGGCCCGTAGGAGGCCGAAGACAGGCCGTCGGCGCCGAGCCCGATCCAGGCCAGGACCGGGATGAGGGCGATCTTGTGGAAAAGCGAGGGGTCCTTGAGGTCGCGGGGCGCGCCGATGATGGTGCGCTTGATCTTATGTCCGAGCGTGCCGTTGTCCTGGTTCATAGAGGGGTGTTCCTGGCTGATCTGGACGATTCTCGGGGATCGGTCTGGGGAACTTGCGATTGGGGGATATTATAGGCCTTAGCCGGGAAAAATCAAGGCGCTAGAGGTGCTTGAGGTCGTCCGGCTCGGCCTTTTCTCCCTTGCCGAAGCGCTTCTCCAGGTATTTCCTGGCCAGGCCCCTGCCCCCCAGGCCGAAGGCCAGGGCCAGCGCCAGGACCGCCCCGCCGAAGACGATCGTGAACCCGGCGATGACAGTGTTCCGGCCTATGCCGAGCTCGTCGAAGGCCATGACGAAGGCGAAGAGCAAAACGACGGCCTTGACGCCCTTGCTGAGGAGGCCGGAGACCGTGATGCCCGCGTTGACGGAGGCGATCAGGGCGGCCCGGCCGAGGAAATTGCCGAGGAACCAGCCGATGGCCAGGATGATCAGGGCGACGAAGACGTTGGGCAGATAGAGGAGGAACTTCCCGAGAAGCTCGTCGATCACCGGGACCTTCATGACGCTCAGCGAGAGGATGGAGAAGATGATCGCGACGAGCCAGAAGAACATCCGCCCGACGAGCTTTGCCGGCGTGTCCTTGACGGCCATCTTCTTCAGGGCGTCGGTGAGGCCGGCGCGGGCGAAGACGGAATCGAGCTTGAGAAGCCTGAAGAGCCTGACGACGAGCAGCTTGACGAGCCAGGCGACGACGAGGCCCGCGGCGAAGACGATGATCCCGGTGAGGAGGTTGGGGAGAAAGGCCTCGAGCCTCCGCAGGGCGTCCTGCAGCGGGACGATGATGGCCTTGTTGATGAGACTTTTCATGACGTCCTCCTTGGGGGACTGGGAATCATTCCTTCCCGTCCCACCTCTCGATGAGATAGCTCTTGTCCCGCTCGAAGGACAGGCAGAGCTCCTCGAGCCGGCCCTCGACCTGTTCGGCGGAGCTGTCCCACGTCTCGATGACGAAAGAGGCCACCTTGCCGAGATAGAGGGGCGTGAGCGACTTGATGACATGCTCCCGGCTCGCGATCTTCCGGTGGACGGCCAGGGCGAAGTGAAAGACGGTCCTGACCCACGCGGCGTCCGGGTAGACGAAGTCCTTCCGGTCCGTCTGCGCGGCCAGGCCGTCCAGGAAGGACAGGACGTCCCCGGGCAGGAACGACTTGTAGAAGGGCGCGAGCTCCCGGGCTCCCATCCGGAACTTCTCGACCATCTTCTCCAGGTTGACCTGGATGGGCTCGAGGCCGACGGAATAGACGAAGCCGAAGGTGGAGACCGGCTCCGAGCCCTGGACCGACCGCCACGTCCCCGCATACACCTCCATGAGGTCGAAGACCGAGCCGACCACCTGGTGGAGCATGGCGCTGAGATCGGACCCGGGGTCCTTGGCGTCGTGGATCTTCGCGCCGAGGAAGGCCTGGCAGACCTTGAATCCGTTGGCCACGGCCGTCGTCGTCATCCAGATGTCGATGCCGAAGCGGGCCACGTCGGTCTCCCAGACGTCCTTGCTCAGATAGGCGGAGGCCATCCGGCCCGAGAACCCGAAATCCCCGCCGATCGGCTGGCGGATCCGCCGGCCGTAGAGGGAGCGGGTCAGGGGGTAGACGATCGTGTTCGTGATGGTCCCGTCGTACTTGTGCCTCATGTAGTACGGCGCGACGAAATCCTGGCCTTCCTCGAGGACGGGCTTGATGAGGAGCTCCATCCACTCCGGAGTGATGCTCCTCAGGTCGGAGTCGACGACGGCGCAGGCCTTGACCCCGAGGTCCTGGGCGATCTCGAAGATGGTCCGGAAGGCGCTGCCTTTGCCCGGGATGCCGTGATAGGGGGTGACGAGCTTGTGGAAGCCGCCGTTCCGGTGGTCGAGCAGGACGGAGTCGAAGTCGACGCCGGCCTCCCGGACGACGTCCATCGTGCCGTCGGTCGAACCGCCGTCGGAGTTCACCAGGATGGACCGGCGGTCGGGGAAATACTTGGTCAGGCCCGCTTCGATGGCCCGCACGACATGGCCGATCGTCTTCGCGCTGTTGAAGCTCGGGATGCCGACCAGGATGTCGATGTCCTTGAGCTCGGCGATCCTGGACCGGCCGCCGTCTTCCTTGGGGATCACTTGGCCCGCCATCATCCCTCCTTGCCCGTCCCTGCGATCTTCGCGGCCCGCTCGTCGAGGCCGAGCTGGTGAAAAACGTGCCCGATGACGCGGCCCTCACGGTCCCTGACGAAACGGATGGTCGCGCCCTTGTCGTTGGGGAAGAAATAGAGGTCCGGCCCCCCGGCGAGAATGGGGTATCTCGCGCCGCCGTCCCTGCGGACGGAGAGGAGGTCTCCCTCACGCAGGACCTCCCGGAGGCCGCCGTTCTCGAGCCGGTAGGAGCCGGCGAGCTCGCCCAGGGAGTCGGGCGAGGCCGAGACCGCGCGCCGGGCGAGGGGGACCTGCGCTTCCTGCCCGAACAGGATCGCGGCCAAGCTCCGCCCTATCTCGCCGACGGGGGCGCTCCCGATGTTGCTCAGGACGGCCACGAAAACATCGTCTTCGGGCCAGCGCTCGACCCAGGCGCCGAAACCGGGCGAGCCTCCTCCGTGGGCGATGTCCTCGCGCTCCCACGTCTCCATGACCAGCCACCCGAGCCCGAAGCCGCCCCGGCCCGGCGTGAACATGAGGCGGCGCGAATCGTCGGAGAGGACGCGGCCCTCGGCCAGGCCCCGGTCCAAGAGCCGCAGGTCCTCGACGGTCGAGTAGAGACCGCCCGCAGAGTAGCCGAGCGATGGGTGAAAGCGGGGCGCGGCCAGCGCGCGGCCGTCGGCCGATTCCAGCAGCCCTTCGGAGACGTCCGGGTCCGTTCCGTCACCCGGGCCGTAGCTCGTCCGGCCCATACGCAAGGGGGCGAGGAGGCGCTCGTGGACATATTCGGCGTACGGCATCCCTCCGGCCCTCTCGATGACGAGCCCGAGAAGGGCATATCCGGAGTTGCTGTACCGGGCCCCCTCGCCCGGCGTGAAGTCGAGCGGCCTGTCCCTGATCGGATCGATGAGCTCGAGCGGCGGCCGCGGCCGGGACAGGTCGCCCAGGGCCCGGGCATCCGGTTCGGGGTCCGGGACGCCGGCAGAGTGCGAGAGCAGGCGCCGGAGCGTCACGCCCCGGCTTCCCGGCGGGGAGTATTCCGGAACGTAGGCCGTCAAGGGATCGTCCAGGTCCACGAGGCCGGCGTCCCGCAGGGTCAGGACGGCGGCGGCGGTGAAAGCCTTCGTCACCGAACCGATCGAGAACCGCGTCGACGGCGCATTGGCCATCGTCCCCGCGGCGTCGGCGGCCCCGAAGCCGCCTTTGAAGACGACCTCGCCGCGCCGGGCGACCAGAACGGCCCCGCGGAATCCCCAGGCGCGCTCGGCCGCTTCGAGGTAGTCGGCGATCGTGTCCGCTTCCCGCGCCTTCGGCCCTGTCCGGCAACCGCCGAGCCAGGCCGTCGCGAAGAAAGCCAGGGCCGCGAGAAGGATGGACCGGTTCGATGGGAGAAGCGTTCTCATGGCCCGTAGTACCCGCGATAGAGCCCCTCAAAGAAATGTCTTGCGTTCAAGCCGAGGTTTCTCGTGTTGTATCCCCCCTCCTGGACGATCAACGTGGGGAGCCTGACGGAGCCGATCATTTGGCCGAGGTCGCCGAAATCCTTGGCTTTGAGCGGCCATGTTCCTGTCGGGTCGCCTTTGGCCGTGTCCAAGCCCAGGGAAACGACCAGGAAGACCGGCTTGTACCGGACGATCCGCCGGAGCGCCCTTCCAAGGGCCAGCTTATAGCGCTGGGGCGTGAGGACCTCCGGCAGGGGATAGTTGAGATTGTAGCCCACGCCCTCGCCGCGGCCCGTCTCGTCGGGGAATCCACTGAAATAGGGATAGGCGAACTGGGGGTGGCCGTGCAGGGACACGGTGAACACGTCGCGCCGGTGGAAGAAGATCTCCTGTGTCCCGTTGCCGTGATGGTAGTCGATGTCCAGGACCGCCACTTGGCCCCAGCGCGACAGATGGTCGGCCGCGATGGCCGCCGTGTTGAAATAGCAGAAGCCGCCGAACACCCGCCGCTCCGCGTGGTGGCCGGGCGGCCTGACCAGAGCGTAGGCGAGCCGGTAGCCGGTCGTCAGGAGCTCGGCCGCCGTCAGGCCGCAGTCGACGGCCGCCCTGGCCGCCGGATAGACGTTCCCGTTGAGCGGCGTGAACGTGTCGATCTCGTAGTATCCGGCCCTCAGCTCGAGGTCTTCGGGGAGCCGGGCGGCGTTGCGGATCGGGAAGATATAGGGGTAGACGGATTCGTCCGGCGCCAGCGCCGCGCTCATGCGCTTGATGTAGTCCACCAGCTTCGGATCGTGGGCCCTCTTGATGTGCGCTTCGGAGTAATGCCGCTTCTCGACCGTCGTGAAAAGGCCGGTCGGCTCGATCTCCCGCAGGATGGCCGGGACCCTGACGGGCGCCTCGACGTAACCGCGCTCATGGATGTGGTGGATGACGTGATCCCGGTTGAGGACGAGGCGGATCTTGCGGTCCTCGGGAATCCCGGGCCGAACGCCGGGGGCGGTCTCGCTTTTTCTGTAGCGGGGGGGTCGAAGGCGGACGGGGTCGTCACGGAAGGAGTCGACGATCTTGCGCACGTACTCCTCGGGGCAGTACTTGGGGTATTTCTTCTCAAGGATGCTGCGGACGATCTCCCGGGCCTCGTCGCGCCCGAGGGGGGCGTTGCGCCCCAGCCCGTCGAAGACGAGGTAGGGAGGGTTGTCGTCTCCGGGCTTGACCGGGGTCTCGTAGGCGGTCCCGGCGATCGGCCGCGCCCCGAACTCCTCGTAGAACCGGAGCCGGGCGGCGTTCTCCTTGAGAATGGCGGGGTTGCGGGACAGGGCCGGATCGTCGGGCAGGCATTCGAAGAAGACGCCGACGGCCCCGGATTGGAGGGCCTCTTCGCGGACCCTCTGATAGAGGGCCCCGCCGACCCCCTGGCCGGTCATCCCCTTCGG
Source organism: Candidatus Aminicenantota bacterium (assembly GCA_963719985.1). Taxonomy (GTDB): domain Bacteria; phylum Acidobacteriota; class Aminicenantia; order Aminicenantales; family Saccharicenantaceae; genus RBG-16-66-30. Next base: position 338,736 of record CAVRDU010000003.1, read on the forward strand.
CGCCGCAACGTAATCCAGGTAGAAAAAATCCCGGTCGGGGTCGCGCAGAACGTAGGCGAATCCGAGGACCTTTTTCGTCCGGGCGCCCTCGGCCACGAAGAGCAGGGCGCTCAAGTTGTGGCCGTGCGGCCGTTTGATGCGGTCGGCGACCTTCCGGACCTCTTCCTCCTTGACCAGGGGGAATTGGGACCGCAGGATCGCGAGGGACTGATCGATCTGGTCCTTGTCGATGGGAAGGACATCGTCGAAGATGCGGCGGATACGAAACATTCTCTCCCTTCATCTTAACCCAGGTCCCCCGCGCGGGTCAACGCGAATGGCGAAAACAGGGCCTCGTCCCGCCGGGGACGGCTCAGCCCGCGCCGATCTTCTTGAGCTTGGACTCCTCGCCCATGATGATGAGAATGTCGCTGTCCTTGACGACGAAGTCGGCCTTGGGGATGTAGGTCAGGCGCTCGGGCACGATCTCGCGAACGGCCAGGATCTGGACGCCGAAGCGGTTGATCAGGTCGAGATCGCGGAGGCTCTGCCCGATGAAGCTGTCGGGGGCCGAGAGCTCCTGGATGTGGACGCCGGCGGAGACCTGGACGTATTCGAGGACGTTCGGATAGGCCAGCCGGTGGGCCAGCTTGATGGCCATGTCCCGCTCGGGATAGACGACCTCGGTGGCGCCCACGGCCTCGAGGATCTGGGCGTGGTCCTCGCTCAGGGCCTTGGCCACGATCCGCCGGACGCCGAGCTCGTTGAGGTAGTGGACCGTCAGGATCGACGGCTCCATGGCCGGGCCGATGCTGACGACGACGATGTCCATGTCCTCGACGCCCAGGGACTTGAGCGACTCCTTGTCGGCGGCGTTCATGACGACGGCGAAAGGCACGCTGGCCTTGGCCTGGTCGATCCGGGCTCGGTCGATGTCGATGGCCGTCACTTCGTGCCCGTCCTCGGCCAGGGTCTTGGCGATCTGGATGCCGAAGCTGCCGAGGCCAATGATGGCGATCTTCATGGCGCGTCTCCTTCCGGGGCCGGCGCCCCGGCGCTCAGCCGACGAGCACGGACTCCTCGGCGTATTCGAAATGGCCCCGGGGCTTGCGCCGGCTCAGGGCGTACAACAGCGTCAGGGGACCGACCCGGCCGATGAACATCGTCAGGATGATGACGATCTTGCCGACCGGGGTCAGCCCCGGCGTGGCCCCCATGGACAGGCCCACGGTCCCGAAGGCGGAAAAGACCTCGAACAGCGCGTCGCGGATGCCCATCTCCGGCTGCGTGGTCAGGAGGGCCGACGCGGCGAACAGGATCACGACCAGGCCGAGGGCGACCAGGGTGAAGGCCCGGATGACGAGCTCGCCGGCCAGCGTGCGATGGAAGGCGGAGACCGTCTCCCGGGCCGAGGCGCGGGCCCGGATGATGAGGACCAGCAGAGCGGCGGTGCTCGTCTTGACGCCGCCGCCGGTCGAGGCCGGCGAGGCCCCGATGAACATGAGGAACAGCATGATCAGCACCGAGGCCGGCCCCAGGGCGGCCATGGGGACCGTGTTGAAGCCGGCCGTCCGGGCGGTGACCCCCTGGAACAGGGAAGAAAGGGCCCGCTCGCCCGTCCCCAGGGAGGCCATGGAGAAGCGGTTCTCAAGAAAGAAGAGCGCGACGGCCGCGGCCACGATCAGGCCGGCGCTCGTCGCGACGACGATCTTGAAATGCAGGGAGGCCCGCATCCGCCGGCCGCGGGCCCGGGCCGCCAGCAGGGCCAGAGACTCCCTCAGCACGGGGAAGCCGATGCCTCCGAGCACGATCAGGGCCGCGACGGTCAGGACGATCCCGGCATTCCCCCGATAGCCGACGAGACTGTCGCTGAAGAGCGAAAAGCCGGCGTTGCAGAAGGCGGAGATCGAGTGGAAGACGGCCAGAGGGAGGGCCCTGGCCGCTCCCGAGCTCGGGAGGAACATGGCGAACAGGACCGCCGCCCCGACCGCTTCGATCGCCACCGTGAAGAGGAAGATGCTCCGGACGAGCGAAGGCAGGTCCCTCGGGATGCCCGGGTGAAAGGACGACTGGATGAGGAGCCGCTCCCGGACGGCGATCCTCCTCCGGGCGGCGAGCAGGATCAGAGTGGAGAAGGTCATGATCCCCAGTCCCCCGAGCTGGATGAGGACCAGGATGACGGCCTGGCCGGCCGGGGAGTAATGGACCGGCGTGTCCTTGACGAGAAGCCCGGTGACGCAGACCGCCGACGTCGCGGTGAAGAAGGCGTCGATGAAGGAGGTGCGGCCGTCGGCCGTGCTCAATGGCAGGCTGAGCAGGGCCGTGCCCACGAGTATGGCGACGAGAAAGCTCGCCGCGAGAACCCGGGCCGGATGGAACTCGATGTCCTTCAAGGGCGATCCACGCTCCCGTTAGTTATATGCAAAGGCCGGCGATCCGTCAAATGGCACCGGGGGACCGGCTTGACGAAAAAAAAGCCGGGGGCCCCGGGGCCCCCGGCCTGAGGAACGGAGGAAGGACCGGTCTTAGAGCTTGGTCTCCGCGACGGTCTTCTGGACGACCCCGACGGTCTTTTCGAGCATGGCCTTCTCCTCGTCGTTGAGCTTGATCTCGAGGATCTTCTCCATGCCCTTGGCCGAGACGAGGCAGGGCGCGCCGATGAACAGGCCCTTGACGCCGTACTCGCCCTCGCACAGGGCGGCGCAGGGCAGGACGCGGCGCTTGTCCTTGAGGTACGACTCGGCGATGATGATGGCACTCCAGGCCGGGCTGAAGAAGGCCGAGCCCTTGCCGAAGAGCTTGACGATCTCGGTCCCCGCTTCGCGCGTCCGGGTGACGAGCTTATCGATCTGCTCCTTGGTCGCGATCTCGGTGAGAGGAACGCCGCCGACCGTGGTCAGCCGGGGCAGGGGCACCATGTCGGGTCCGTGGCCGCCGAGGACCGTCCCGGCGATATCGGCGACCGACACGTTGAGCTCCATGCCGATGAAGGCCCGCCAGCGGGCCGTGTCCAGGGTCCCGGCCATGCCGATGACCTGGTGGCGGGGGAAGCCCGTGAGCTTGGAGAAGGCGTAGACCATGGCGTCGAGCGGGTTGGTGACGATGATGCAGAACGCCTTGGGGGCGTACTGCTTCACGCCCGCCGCGACCTGCTTGATGATGTCCAGGTTGACGGCGAGAAGGTCCTCGCGGGTCATGCCGGCCTGGCGGGGCCGGCCGGCCGTGACGATGACGACGTCGGCGCCCGCGATGTCCTTGTAGTCGGACGTGCCGGAGATGGCGGCGTCGTAGTTGCCGTGGGGGGCCATTTCCATGAGGTCGAGGGCCTTGCCCTTGGCGGGATTCTCGAACTCGGGGATGTCCAGGACGACGATGTCCCCGAGTTCCTTCTGGGCCGCGAGCATGGCCAGGATCTGGCCGATCTGCCCGCCGCCGACGAGTGCGATCTTCTTGCGCATGATTGTCTCCTTATCGGGAATTGAGCGAAAAACCAACGGGGAAATTCTAACCCGATTCGCACCGGATTGCAAGAGCCCTTCGCGCTTGGAGCTTTGACAACGCGCGGGCAAAACCGATACATTATGACGGCGCGAAATCGGACCGAGGAGAGAACGATGCTCGAAGCCTATCGAGAGATGGAACAGGAACGGGCCCAGGCCGGGCTGCCGCCGCTGCCGCTGACGCCGGCCGAGGTCGGGGAGGTCTGCCGGGGCCTCGAGACGGCCGGCGGAGGGGACGGGGAGGCCCTCCGCGACCTCCTCGAGAACTGCGTCGCCCCGGGCGTAGACCCGGCGGCCCAGGTCAAGGCCGAATGGCTGGCCGCAGTGGCCAAGGGCCGGACCAAAGCCCCCGCGATCTCGCGCCAGGACGCGGTCCGGATACTGGGGACGATGCTCGGCGGGTTCAACGTCGAGCCTCTGGTCGAGGCCCTCTCCGACAAGGCGGTCGCCGCCGCCGCGGCCGAGTCCCTGAAGAAGACCATCCTCGTCTACGGCCGCTTCGAGACGGTCGTCAAGATGTCCCAGGCGAACTCCTTCGCCAAGTCCGTCCTCGAGTCCTGGGCGGCGGGGGAGTGGTTCCTCGCCCGGGAGGCCTTTCCCGAGACGCTCGCCCTCAAGGTCTACAAGGTCGACGGCGAGATCAACACCGACGATTTCTCCCCGGCCGGCCACGCGCCGACGCGCCCCGACATCCCGCTCCACGCCCAGTCCATGGGCGAGAAGCGCTTTCCGGACGGCAACGAGACCATGAGGAAGTTCCGCGAGGAGGGCCACCGGGTGGCCTTCGTCGCCGACGTCGTCGGCACGGGCTCGAGCCGCAAGTCGGCCTGCAACTCGCTCATGTGGCACATCGGCGAGGACATCCCCTTCGTGCCCAACAAGCGCCGGGCCGGCGTCGTCATCGGCGGCCTCATCGCCCCCATCTTCTTCAACACGGCCGAAGACTCCGGGGGGTTACCGCTCATGGCCGACGTGACCGGGATGAAGACGGGCGACGTCATCACCCTCGACTTCAAGTCCGGGATCGTCCGCGCCGCCTCCGGCGCCGAGCTCTCCAAGCTCGAAGTCAAGCCGGCGACGCTCCAGGACGAGTTCCGGGCCGGCGGCCGTCTCAACCTCATCATCGGCCGGCAGCTGACGGCCAAGGCCCGCAAGGCGCTCGGCCTCGGCGAGGCCGGTTTCTTCAGGACCGTCGAGAATCCCTGTCCCAAGCCCGGGCAGGGCTACACGCTGGCCCAGAAGATCGTCGGACGGGCCTGCGGCGTCGCGGGCGTCCTTCCCGGCACCGCCTGCGAGCCCCGCATGACGACCGTGGGCTCCCAGGACACGACCGGGCCGATGACCGCCGACGAGCTCAAAGAGCTGGCCTGCCTAGAGTTCCAGGCCGATCTCTTCATGCAGTCGTTCTGCCACACGGCCGCCTATCCCAAGCCGGCCGACGCCAAGATGCACCGGACGCTCCCGCCCTTCATGGTCGCCCGCAAGGGAGTCTCCCTCAAGCCCGGGGACGGCGTCATCCACTCCTGGCTGAACCGCCTCATCCTGCCCGACACCGTCGGCACGGGCGGGGACTCGCACACGCGATTCCCCATCGGCGTCTCGTTCCCGGCGGGGTCGGGCCTGGTCGCCTTCGCCGGCGCCCTGGGCTTCATGCCCCTGGACATGCCAGAGTCCGTCCTCGTCCGTTTCAAGGGGAAGCTGAACCCCGGCATCACTCTGCGCGACGCTGTCAACGCCATCCCGTATTTCGCCGTCGGGAAGGGCCTGATGACGGTCGAGAAGAAGGGAAAGAAAAACATCTTCAACGGCTGCGTCCTCGAAATGGAGGGGCTCGAGGGCCTGACCGTGGACCAGGCCTACGAGCTGACCGACGCCTCCGCCGAGCGTTCGGCCGCCGCTGCCGTCATCTCGCTCGGCGAGGAGCGCGTGGCCGAATATCTCAAGAGCAACATCGCCCTCATGGAGAGGATGATCGAGGAAGGCTACGAGAGCGCCGAGACCCTGCGCCGGAGGATCGAGGCCTGCCGCGCGTGGCTCGAGAATCCCGTCCTCCTCAAGCGGGACTCCCATGCCGAATACAAGGCCGTCCTGGAGATCGACCTCGGGGAGGTCCGGGAGCCCCTGGTCGCCTGCCCGAACGATCCCGACGACGTCAAGCCGCTCTCGGCGGTCGCCGGCGACCCCGTCCAGGAGGTCTTCATCGGCTCGTGCATGACCAACATCGGGCAGTTCCGGGCCGCCGGCCGCATCCTGGACAAGGCCGGGGTGCCTCCGGCCCGGGTCTGGATCACTCCGCCCACCAAGATGGACGCGGCCCAGCTCATGCGGGAAGGCTACTATGCCATCTTCGCCGCCCAGGGCGGACGGACCGAGATGCCGGGCTGCTCCCTCTGCATGGGCAACCAGGCCCGGGTCGGGGCGGGGACGACGGTCTTCGCCACCTCGACCCGCAACTTCGATCACCGTCTGGGCGACAACACCCGCGTCTACCTCGGCTCGTCGGAGCTGGCCGCCCTGACCGCCCTCAAGGGGAAGCTGCCCACGGTCGAAGAGTACATGGCGGTCATGAAGGAAAGGATCCTGCCCAAGGCCGGCGAGATCTACCGCTACCTCGAGTTCCACAAGATGGGCGACTTCAGCCTGGGGTATGTCCGATGATCCGCCTCGACGGCCGGAAGGCCCTGGTGACGGGAGGGTCGCGAGGGATCGGACGGGCGACGGCCCTGCTCTTCGCCGAGGCCGGGGCCGACGTCGCCATCAGTTACGCCAACAACGAAAAGGCGGCCCGAGAGGTCGTCCGGGAGGTGGAGAAGAGAGGCCGCCGGGCGCTCGCCTATCAGGCGGAGATGTCCTCGCGCGGCGCGATCGACCTCATGGTCGGCGACATCCTGGCCCGCTGGGGGGAGCTCGACACCCTGGTCAACAACGCCGGGATCTGGACCTATCTCGAGATGGGCAAGATGGATGAGACCGTCTACCACGAGACGATCGCCGTCAACGTCGACGGCGTCTTCTTCGGTATCAACGCCGTCGTGCCGGCCATGAGGGAACGGGGCCGGGGCTCGATCATCAACGTCACGTCGACGGCCGGGGTCAGGGGAGAGGCCTTCCACTCCCATTACGCCGCGAGCAAGGGCGCCCTGCACTCCCTGACCAAATCGTTGGCCGTCGAGCTGGCCCCGTTCGGCATCCGGGTCAACGCCGTGGCCCCGGGCTGGGTCGACACGGACATGAGCGCCCCGAGCTTCAGCGACCCGGAGTTCAAGGAGAAGGTCCGCCAGACCATCCCCTTGAGGCGGATACCGCCGGCCGAGGACATCGCGGGGCCGATCCTGTTCCTGGCCTCCGACCTGGCCCGCCACGTGACCGGGGAGATCCTCGACGTCAACGGGGGCTCGGTCCTCTGCGGCGGATAGCGCTTCCCGGCTAGCCAAAAGGGGTGACCCATTTTTCCCCCAGAAGAGTCTTGACATAATTTCGGCGGATGTGGTATGAAAGGGGTGGAAAAATGGCTAAAAACCACCTATCGGTCATCATCGTCCCGCACACCAAGACCAGCACCCGGACGCTGTGTTTCTCCCGGCGCGGCCTCAAGGCCCTGGCCGTCGGGAGCGTCGTCTTGGGACTGGCCTTGGCCGCCGTTCTAGTGGACTACGTCCGGATGAACGTCATCCGGGCCCGATACGGCGCCCTCAAGGCGGAGACGGCCGAGCAGCGGGCCATGATCGCCGACTACGAGAGGTCCATCGGGGAGCTCCGGTCGACCATCTCCCACTTCGAGACCTATACCAAGAAGCTCAATGTCATGGCCGGCTTGAAGTCGCCCGAGGTCCTGACCGCCCCGGCCGGGATCGGCGGCGGCGAGCCGGTCAAGGACGAGCCCGAGCCGGAGATCGATCCGGCCCAGGCCCCCGTCGGGAGCGGGCCCCAGGTCGTCGGCCCGGGCTACGTCCAGAGCCTCAATCTCAAGGCCGAGAGCATCGAATCGAACCTGACCAGCCTCCTCAACTTCTTCGAGAGCGACACCATGCGCCTGGCCTCGACGCCGTCCATCATGCCCGCCGCCGGCTGGATCAGCTCCCCTTTCGGCCATAGGAACGATCCCTTCACCGGGGTCTGGACCATGCACTACGGCATGGACATCTCGACCAATATCGGCAACCCCATCATGGCCACGGCCGACGGGATCGTCATCAAGGTCCAGACGGACAAGTACCTGGGCAAGAATGTCACGATCAGCCACGGCAACGGCTTCACGACCGTCTACGGCCACATGAGCCAGTTCGCCGTCAAGGCCGGGCAGAAGGTCAAGAGGCGGGACATCATCGGCTACATCGGCCAGACCGGCAAGGCCGCCGGACCCCACGTCCACTACGAGGTCTGGCGGGACGGCAAGCGCCTCAATCCTTACAGCTACATCCTCGAAGAGTAGCGGCCCCCTCGTCACTTCCCGAGAGAGACCCCCACGGCGATCTTCGCCCCGAGAGAGAAGGCGTGGGCGGACATGGTCCCGCGCCCTTCCGGGCGGAGCTCTTCGATGAGGAAGGCCGTGTCGTTACCGCAGGCGACGGTGAGGCCCGACGGGCCGGCCGCCAGGACGGTGCCGGGTCCGGCAGTCGGTGGGGCCGGAGGGGCCTCGGCCGGCCGGCCTCGGAGGACCTGGAGCCTTTTCCCCCTGTAGAAGCTGAAGACGCCCGGCCTGTCGGCCAGGGCGAGGACTTTCCTGTCGACGACCCCGGCCGGATCGGTCCAGTCGACGAGGCCGTCCTCCTTGTGTATCTTGGGCGCGAGCGAAGCCTCCGCCTCGTCCTGTTCGACACGACCGACGGACTCGATCCGGGCCAGGGTCGCGACGAGCAGCCCGCTGCCGAGGGCGGCCAGGCGGCGCTCGAGGGCCGCGGCGGTTTCCCGGGGCATGACGGCGACCCGCTCCCGGGCCAGGATGTCCCCCTCGTCCATCCGGTCGTTGAGCTCGATGATGGTCACTCCCGTCTCGGAATCCCCGTTGAGGACGGCCCGTTGGACCGGGGCCGCGCCGCGGTATTTCGGCAGCAGTGAGAAGTGGACGTTGAGGGAGTGATAGCGGGGGGGGGAATGCACGGCGTTGGGGATGATCTGTCCGTAGGCGACGACGATGTTGACGTCGGGCCCGGCGGCGAGGATCCTCTCGCGGGCGGCCTCGTCCGTCCTGATCCTGACGGGCGCGATGACGGGGATCGCCCGTTCCGCGGCGAAAGCCTTGACGGCCGAGGGGGCGAGCTTGCGGCCGCGGCCGGCCGGCTTGTCGGGTTGGGTGACGACGAGCTCGACCGAGTGGCCCGCCGCGAGAAGGGCCTCCAGGGAGGGGAGGGCCGCCGCCGGGCTCCCGAAGAAGACGGTCCTCATGCTCGAGCGGCGGCCGCCGCAGTCTTCTTGAGCTTTTTCTTAATGAGCGTTCGCTTCAGGGCCGAGAGCTTCTCCACGAAGAGAATGCCGTCGAGGTGGTCGATCTCGTGGCAGAGCACCCGGGCGAGGAGGTCCTCTGCCTCGATCTCGACCGTGCGCCCTTCGAGGTCGAGGCCGCGGACCGAGACCCGGTAGGGCCGGGCGACCTTCTCCCTGATGTCCGGGACCGAGAGGCAGCCTTCCTCGCAGACGACTTCGCCTTCCGTGGCCACGATCTCCGGATTGACGAGAACGTGGAGAGCGTCCTTGTCCTCGCCGACCGAGAGGTCGACGACGATGACCCGCTTGCAGACCCCGACCTGGGGCGCGGCCAGGCCGATGCCCGGCGCGGCGTGGACGGTCTCGACCATGTCCCGGGCCAGGCGGACGATCTCCTCGTCGACGCGCTCCACGGGGTCGGACTTGCGGTTGAGGACCGGGTCGCCGATGATGAGGATGTCCCGTATGGCCATTGGATCTCCGCGTCTATTTTAGCCGAAAACCCGCCGCCCCTGCAAAGGCGCCCATAAGAAAGCCGCGGTTATGGGGCCCGAGGGCCCTCTCCGCGACCTCCTAAATGACGGCGGACGGGGGCGGCGGCTCGTCCGCGGCGCCGGCGTTCTTGAGCGGGACGCGGATGAGATAGAGGCCGATGAGGACGAGCACGGCCAGGCCGCCGACGTAGAGGTCGACGACGCCGAAGTACTTCCCGCTCTTGAAGAGCGCCGGGATGTCGAACGAGATGATATCCTGGAAAAAGAAGAACTTCCAGGCCGCTTTGAGCAGCCCCATCAGTCCCTCGCCGGCGATCAGGCCGGCCGCGAGCAGGATGCCGACGTTGGTCGCCCGGGCGGTCTGGGCGGCGTTGAACTTCCTCTTGGCCATGGCCTTGTCGACCAGGCCCTTCATCATGCCGCCGACGAAAATGGCGAAGGTCGTCTCGAGCGGCAGGTACATGCCGACGGCGACGAGCATGGGCGACTTGACCTGGACGAGGATGAAGGCGAAGCCCATGAGCATGCCGACGATGACGAGCGGCCAGGCCATTTCGCCGCCGACGATGCCCTGGGAAAGGGCGGCCATGAGGCCCGCCTGGGGGGCGGCCAGCTCCTTGCTGCCGAAGGTGAAGGCGCCGTGGAGGACCATCAGCGGGAAGTACATCACGAGAGAAGCGATGAGGATGCCGAAGATGTTGCCGATCTGCATCTTGTAGGGCGTGCCGCCGAGGATGTGGCCGACCTTGAGGTCCTGGAGCATCTCGCCGGCGACGGCCGAGGAGACGCAGACGACCGCGGCGACGCCGAGAACGGCGGCGACGCCGCTCATGCCCGTCGCGCCGACCAGGACCATCAGGAGGGCGGCGATGATCAGGGTCGAGAGGGTCAGGCCCGAGATCGGATTGTTCGACGACCCGATGGTCCCGACGAGGTTGCCGGATACGGCGGCGAAGAAGAAGCCCGCGACGGCCATGACCGCCGCCGCGAGGATGGCCGGCGGCCAGGTCCCGGCGAAGACCTTGTAGACGAAGACCATCATGACGAACGTCGCGAGGAGGCCGATCAGGACGACCTTGATGTTGAGGTCCTTCTCGAGCCGGGACGTCGTTTCGGCCTGGCCGGCGGCCTTCTTGACGTCGCCGAGCGAGCGCTTCAGCCCGGCGCCGAGGTTCTTGCGCATCCGGTAGAGCGTGTAGCCGGCGCCGACGAGCATGCCGCCGACGGCGATCGGCCGGATGATGAACTTCCAGACGTTGGTGACCATGTCGAGCCAGCCGACGTCGGCCGCGGCGACGCCGGGACCGTAGAACGTCGGGATGAGCTCGGGGCCGAGGAAGAACATCAGCAGCGGCGCGAACAGGCCCCAGGCCAGGACGCCGCCCGCGAAGTTGAGGGCGGCCAGGCGCGGGCCGATGATGTAGCCGACGCCGATGTAGGCGGGGTAGATGCCCGGACCGGAGACGGCCACGGTGCCGCCGGCGCCGATCGTCGGGGCGTCCTTGGCCGCGCCCAGGCGGACGAAGCTCGTCCCGATCTTGCCGACCCGGAGGAGGAAGTCCTTGCTGGCCGCGAAAACCTGGACGACGCCGAGCGAATAGAGGAGCGCGCCGAGGCCCATGGCCTGGAACAGGAACTTCGAGCCCTGGCTGCCCTTCTGGCCGGCCTTGTGGATCTCGGCGGCGGCGACGGACTCGGGGAAGACGAGGTCGGGGTCGGTGACCATGACCCGGCGCAGGAAGGTGACGAACAGGATCCCGAGGAGGCCGCCGACGAACATCAGGGCCGTCGACTTGATGTAGGCGTCGAAGGTGTTGAAGTTCGACCAGGCGCCGGCGATGACGAAGGCCGGGATGGTGAAGATGGCCCCGGCGGCGATCGACTCGCCGATCGAACCGATGGTCCGGGCGATGTTCTCCTCGAGGATCGAGCCCTTCATGATCTTCAGGACGGCCATGCCGATGACGGCCGCCGGATAGGTCGCGGCGATGGTCATGCCGGCCCGGAGGCCGAGGTAGGCGTTGGCCGCGCCGAGAATGACCGTCAGGACGAGGCCGATGAGGATGGCCCGGAGGGTGAACTCCTTCATCTCCGTCTTTTCGGGGACATACGGCTGATGGCTCAAGGTCGCTCCTTTCCGCAGGAATCCGCGCTGAGGCGACTAATGTATATGAGAAGTCCGGAGGTCTGTCAAGACGAGGCGGCCCCGGGTCCGGTCCCATTTGCGTCGGGGCGGGAATTGTGTTACAAAAGGGCCCGGACGAAGAAAGAGGCAACATGAGCGTTATCAGCTGGTTGAAAGACAGGCTTTTCTGCGACCTGGCCATCGACCTGGGGACGGCCAACACCCTCGTCTTCCTCAAGGGCAAGGGCATCATCGTCCAAGAGCCCTCGATCGTCGTCGTCAACAAGGCGACGGGCAAGGTCGAGGCCGTCGGCTCGCGGGCGAAAGAGATGCTCGGCAAGACCCCGACCAGCGTCATCTCCATCAAGCCCATGCGCGACGGCGTCATCGCCGACTTCGAGATCGCCGAGAAGATGCTCGACTACTTCATCAAGAAGGCCATGAACAACCGCGGCTTCCTTCTCCGGCCCCGGATCGTCATCGGCATCCCGACCGGCATCACCCAGGTCGAGCGCCGGGCCGTCAAGGACGTGGCCATGCGGGCCAAGGCCTCGGAGGTCTATCTCATCGAGCAGCCCATGTCGGCCGCGATCGGCGCCGACCTGCCCATCTCCGAGCCGACGGGCAACATGATCGTCGACATCGGCGGCGGCACGACGGACATCGCCGTCATCTCGCTCGACGGCATCGTCTTCAACCACAGCATCCGCGTCGCCGGCAACGAGATGGACGACGCCGTCATCCACTACCTCAAGAAGAAGTACAACCTTCTCATCGGCGAGCGCACGGCCGAGATCGTCAAGATGCAGATCGGCTCGGCCTACCCCCTCGACGAGCCGATCACCATGGAGATCAAGGGCCGGGACCTCCGCGAGGGCATCCCGCGGACGATCGTCGTCGACGACCAGGAGATCCGCGAGGCCATCGAGGAGACAGTGGCGGCCATCATCAACGCCATCCGCATCGCCCTCGAGCGGACCCCGCCCGAGCTCTCGGCGGACATCATCGACCGGGGCATCATCCTGACCGGCGGCGGCGCCCTCCTTAAGAACTTCGACAAGCGCATCCGCGAGGAGACCCAGCTGCCCGTCTTCATCACCGACGACCCCCTGACGACCGTCGTCCTGGGGGCCGGGAAGATGCTCGACGACCTCGACCTGCTCAAGAAGATATCCCTCATCTGAGGGGCGGACCGCGGCGGCGCGAGAGGTTCCATGGCCCTCTGGGAAAAGAGACGAAGCGCCCTTGTCCTGGCCTGCCTGGTGGCCTTCCACGTCGTCCTCATCTCCATCCAGATCCCCCAGGGGGCCCAGAAATCGCTCTTCGAACAGGCGGTCTTCTTCGTGTTCTCGCCCGTCCAACGGGTGGCGACGGGGGCGGTCCGCGGCGTGGGTTCGCTCTGGCGCGGCTACTTCGACCTGCGCGGCGTCCGCCGCGAGAACCGGCGCCTCAAGCGGGAGGCCTTCTTCCTCCGCCAGGACGTCCGCTTCCTCGAGGACCGGCTCCGGCTCTACCGCGCGGACGAGGAGATGCGGGCCCTGCTGGCCGAGTTCCGCGGGACCATCGTCACGGCCCGCGTCATCGGCGTCGACAGCGCCGATCCCCACCAGTCCATCGTCATCGACAAGGGCAGCCTCGACGGCGTCGGCCGGGACATGGCCGTCTGCGACATGAACGGCGCGCTCGTCGGAAGGACGATCGCCCCGGTCAGCCTCAAGGAGACGATGGTCCAGCTCATCACCGACAAGGACAGCTCCGTCGGGGTGGAGTCCGTCGTAGACAAGCTGACGGGGTCCCTGGCGGGCCGCTCCGGGCCGGTGTGCGAGCTGCGCTACGTCCTGGCCACCGCCGGCGGAGGGAGCAAGGGGGAGGAGCTCCGGACGACGGGCTTCGATAGGATCTACCCGCCCGGGATCCGCGTCGGACGCATCCTGAGCCTGGAGCGCGACGACTCCTCGCCGATCTTCCGGCGCATCTACGTCGAACCGTATTTCCGCTTCAACACGCTCGACGTCGTCGCCGTCCTGACCGGGGCGCACGGAGGCGCGCGGTGAGGGAGACCTTCGCCAAGGACGCCCTGCGGGCCTTGCTGGGGACGCTCGCGGCCGTCGTCGTATATTCCGTGGCCGGGGCCGGCCGGGCCGAGCTGCTCATCGTCTTCAACGCTTTCTCCGTCGTCGTCCTCTATTTCTCGGTCCGCCGCGGCGAGGTGTTCGGGGCCCTGCTCGGGACTTTCTGCGGTCTGGCCCAGGACTCGTTCTCGCTCGGGGTCTTCGGCGTCGCCGGCCTGACCAAGACCCTGCTCGGCTTCTGGGCCGGCTTCATCTCCCGCCGGATCGACGTCGGGTCGCTCGTCCGAAGCGGCCTGTTCATGTTGGTCATGTCGGTCCTCGAGATGGCGCTCTGGGTCCTTGTCACCGCGATCGTCCGGCTGGCGTCCGTGAACTGGCACGGCGGCCTCATCCTCCTCCAGCCCCTGGTCACGGCGGCTCTGGGCACGCTCCTCTTCGCCATCGAGCGGCGCGTCCGGGCCCGGAGCTCCCGAGGCGCGTGATGGCCGAAGAGAGGATCTACGAGGACCTGACGCTCGTCGTCCGCCGGGCCCGGACGGTCTTCTGGATCGTCGTCGCCTTCGTCCTTCTCGTCCTGGGCTATTACTGGAAGGTCCAGGTCATGGAACACACGAAATACGCCCGGCTCGCCGAGGCCAACAGGACCCGCGTCCGGATGCTGGCCGCGCCGCGCGGGCTCATCCTCGACCGCAACCGCGTGATCCTGGCCGACAACCGGGCCTCCTTCAAGGTCTCCCTCGTCCGGGAGAACGTCGAGGACATGGACGCGTCGTTCGCCGCGGTCAGCCGCCTGCTGGGGATCGACGAGCCCACGCTCCGCGAGCGGGTCGCCCTCCACGCGGACCTGCCCCTCTTCGAGCCCATCGTCGTCGCCGACGGTCTCGACGCCAAGGCCGTCGTCCCGATCGAGAGCCGCCGTCTCGAGTTCCCCGAGCTCGTGATCGAGTCGGAGCCCCAGAGGTACTATCCCAATGGCTCTCTGGCCGCCCATGCCCTCGGCTACCTCCAGGAGCTGACCCCCGAGGAGCTCCAATCCGGGACGCGCGGGACGAGGCGGGCGGGGGAGCTGGTCGGACGGACCGGCGTCGAGCGCGAGTACGACGACATCCTGCGCGGCCGGGACGGTTTCGTTGTCGAGCTCGTCGACAGCCTGGGCCGGATGCGCGAGGAGAAGGCCCGCCAGTTCCCGGAGCAGGGAAGGGAGGTCGTCCTGACGATCGACCACGAGCTGCAGGTCCTCGCCGAGGAGGCCCTGGTCGGCCGCGAAGGAGTCGTCGTCGCCCTCGCCCCCGACACAGGCGAGGTCCTGGCCCTGGCCAGCTCCCCGACCTACGATCCGAACCGGTTCATCACCCGGTTCACGCCGGCCGAGTGGAGCTATCTGACGACCGACCCGCTCTCGCCCCTCGAGAACAGGGCCATCCGCGGCCTTTACGCCCCGGGCTCGATCTTCAAGCTGGTCATGGGCCTCGGCGGCCTCGACTTCGGGTTTGTCACTCCCGCGACGACCGTGTACTGCTCCGGCGCGACCGAGATCTACGGCGCCGTCCGGCACTGCTGGTTCGAGCCGGGCCACGGCGCCATGGACCTCGTCGACGCCATCAAGAACTCCTGCAACATATATTTCTACCAGCTCGGCCGGCGGATGAGCGTCGACATGATCGAGCTGGCCGCCGGGTGGATGGGCCTCGGCCGCAGAACCGGCATCGACCTCGCCGGCGAGAAGGACGGGCTCGTCCCGAGCGCGGCCTGGAAGCTGAGGACGACGAAGACCCCCTGGTATCCGGGCGAGACGATCTCGATCGCCATCGGCCAGGGGCAGCTTCAGGTGACGCCGATCCAGGTCGCGGCAATGACGGCCCGGATCGCGAGGAAGGGCCGGCCCGGTCCCGCCCCGCACCTTCTTTTCAAGGGGACCCCGGCCGGCGGCCGGGCCGAGGTCGCGGGCCCTCCCGGCGGCAAGGCCCCGGAAACCTTCAAGGAAGCGACCTTCGAGAGGATCATCGCCGGAATGTGGAAGTCGGCCAACGACGGCGGCACGGGAAAAGGCGCCCGGGTCGAGGGCTTCGACGTCTGCGGCAAGACGGGCTCGACCCAGGTCATGAGCCGGGAGAACGCCGAGCGCCTGGCCCAGGCAGGGCAGGAGGTCAAGACCCATTCCTGGTTCTCGGGATTCGCGCCCCGCGACCGGCCTCGCATCGTCGTCACGGTCCTTGTCGAGTACGGCGGGGGGGGCGGGGCGACGGCCGCCCCGGTGGCCGGACGGATCATGGCCAGATTCAAGGAGCTCGAGGCGGCCCGATGATGATCGACCGGCGGCTCGTCCGGGAGATCGACTGGGTCCTGCTCGGCCTCGTCCTCGTCCTGTCGCTCGTGGGGGTCTTCTTTATCTACAGCTCGGCTAATTTCCTGCCCGGCCATTTCCACGTCCGCCAGCTCGTCTGGATCGCCATCTCCCTCGGGGCGCTCGCCTTCGTCCTGGCCGTCGACTACAAGTTCTTCGTCTCCCTTTCGCCCTACTTCTACGGGCTCATCGTGGCCGTCCTCGCGTCGACGCTCGTCTTCGCCCGCCTCGTGGCCGGGACGCGCAGCTGGATCACCCTGGGCCTGATGCAGCTCCAGCCGTCGGAGCTGGCCAAGATCGTCATGATCCTCGTCTTCGCCAGGCAGCTCGGCGGGTCCAAGAGCGACTTCCTGACCACTTCCCGGACCGTCGGCGCCCTGGCCGTCGCCGGCGTGCCTCTCCTTCTCATCGTCCTCCAGCCCGACCTGGGCACGGCCATGATGTTCCTCGCCATCGTCGGGGGCGCGCTCATCCTGGCGGGACTGCGGAAGCGGACGATCGTCCTGTTCGTCGTCGCCGCCCTGGCCATCGGGGCCGGCGGCTGGAACCTGGCCCTCAAGGACTACCAGAAGCGGCGGGTGACGGCGCTCATCAACCCCCAGGGCGACCCCCGGGGATCGGGGTACCAGGTCATCCAGTCCAAGATCGCCATCGGCTCGGGCGGCATCACCGGGACGGGGTTCAAGAAGGGCAGCCAGAGCCAGCTGCGCTTCCTGCCGGCCCGGCACACCGACTTCATCTTCTCCGTCATCGGCGAGGAGACCGGCTTCCTCGGCGTCTTTACGGTCATCCTCCTCTATCTCGCCCTCCTGGCCCGGATGTTCCTATCTGTGTCCAAGGCCCGCGACAGGGCCGGCGTCTACCTCGTCTTCACGGCCTCCCTGCTCGTCGCCTTTCAGTTCCTGGTCAACGTCCTGATGATCATCGGGCTCTTCCCGGTCGTGGGCATCACCCTGCCCTTCCTCAGCTATGGCGGGTCGTCCCTGCTCACGAGCTACATCGCCTGCGGCCTCGTGCTCAATGTGAGGATGAGGCGCTTCGCCAATGTCTGAGAGAGGGCCCCTCGCCCGCGTCCTCACCCGTGTCGAGAAGCCGGGGCGCTATGTCGGTGGGGAGTGGAACGAGGTCCGCAAGGACCCGGCCCGGGTCCGGACCAAGGTCGCCCTGGCTTTTCCCGACGTCTACGAGATCGGCATGTCCTACCTCGGCCAGAAGATCCTCTACGCCCTTCTCAACAAGGACCGGAAGGTCCTGGCCGAACGGGTCTTTGCGCCCTGGCCGGATTTCGAGCGGGAGCTGCGGGCGGCCGGCCTGCCGCTCGTCTCGCTCGAGAACGCGATCCCCCTCCGCGAGTTCGACATCGTCGGCTTCTCGCTGCTCTACGAGCTCAACTTCACGAACGTCCTGACCATCCTCGACCTCGGCGGCATCGCGCTGACCTCGGCCGAGCGGGGAGAGGGCGATCCGTGGATCATCGCCGGAGGGCCGGCGGCCTTCAATCCCGAGCCGGTCGCCGACATCTTCGATCTCGTGTTCCTCGGCGACGGAGAGGAGGGCTTCCCCGAGATCGTCGAGGCCGTCGCCGCCCTCCGCGAGCGCGGTGTCGCTCGCCGGGACGCCCTCCGCGAGCTGGCCGGGATCGGCGGCGTCTACGTGCCCTCGCTCTACCGCGCCGGGGCCGTTCCGGGCTCGCCGCTCGTCGTGCCGCGGGCCGGGCCCGGCGCGCCGGCCTCGGTCCGCAAGCGGCTGCTCAAGGACTTCGCCCGGTCCTTCTTCCCGGAGAAGATCGTCGTCCCTAGCCTGCGTGTCGTCTTCGACCGGGTGGCCATCGAAGCCGCCCGCGGCTGTCCCCAGAGCTGCCGCTTCTGCCAGGCCTCGAGCCTCTATTTCCCCCACCGCCCGAAGGACCCCGGCTTCGTCCGCCGGACGGCCCTCCGGAGCTTGCGCCAGACGGGCTATGAGGACATCTCGCTCTCGGCCCTCTCGATCGGCGACCATCCCGAGCTCGAGTCGATCGTCGGCTCGCTCATGGAGGACCTGGCCCGGGAGAAGATCTCGCTTTCGCTCTCGTCGCTGCGGCCGGGGAAGCTGTCGCGCGGCCTCGTCGCGAACATCCTCAAGGTCCGCAAGACAGGCTTCACTCTCGTCCCCGAAGCCGGGACCGAGAGGCTCCGGGCCGTCATCGACAAGAAGATCGGCGACGGCGAGATCCGGGACGCCCTGATCTTCGCCTTCGAAGGCGGCTGGAAGCTCGTCAAGCTCTATTTCATGGTCGGCCTGCCGACGGAGACGGCGGAGGACCTGGCCGGGATCGTCGACATCGTCCGCTCGACGCTCGATCTCGGCCGCTCTATCCTCGGCTCGTCCCCGCGCGTCCACGTCAGCCTGGCCTCGTTCATCCCCAAGCCCCACACGCCCTTCCAATGGCTGGGCATGGACGACGAGGCGGCGCTGGCCGCGAAGCAGGCCTTCGTCCGGTCCGAGCTCCGGCGCTTCAGGAGCGTCGAGGTCAAGACCCACGCGGTGGCCACGTCCGTCCTCGAAGCCGTGTTCTCGCGGGGCGACCGGCGGCTCGGCCAGGTCCTCCTCGACGCCTGGAGAAGGGGAGCCCGGTTCGACGGCTGGGACGACAAGCTCGACGCCGCGGCCTGGAAAGACGCCTTCGCCGCCGCCGCGATCGACCCCCGCGCCTATCTCGGGCCGCTGCCCCGCGACGCCGCCCTGCCTTGGGATGTGGTCGAGACGGGGCTCAAGAAGAGTCTGCTCGCCCGGGAGCTCGACGCGGCCCTGCGCGCCGAGCGGACGCCGAGCTGCCTCGAGCGCTCGTGCGCCGAATGCCGGGGCTGCGAGATGCCGTCATGGAAGAAGCGGCGGCGGCCCTCGGCGGTCGGCCCGGTCCCGCCGCCGGAGGCCCCGGCCGGCGAGCCCGAGGAGGGGGTCCTCCGCTACCGGGGGACTTACTCCAAGCGCGGGAAAGCCCGTTACCTTTCCCACATCGACCTCATCCACGTGATCCAGAGGGCCTTCCGCCGGGCGGGGATCGAGGTCCGCAAGACCCAGGGCTTCCACCCGAAGATGGACTTCACATACGGGCCGGCCCTGCCGCTGGGCATGGAAGCCCGCCGCGAGGTCCTCGAGTTCCGCTCCGGCCGCCGGATCGAGGAGGCCGAATTCCTGCGCCGGGTCAACCGGATGCTTCCGGCGGGCCTCCGGTTCTCCGGACTCGAGCAGGTCCCTCCCGGATCGCCGTCCCTCGCCTCGGCCATCGTCCGGCTCGTTTATTCGCTCGATTGGAAAAGCGACGCCCTCGGCCGGGCCTGGACCGCCGCCGAGCTCAGGGGGGTTATCGGGCGCTTGGACGGCGCGGAGGCGGGGAAAGCCGCCCCGGAGCTCGCGCTGCGCGGCCGCCGTCTCGTCCTGACCCTCCCTCCCGCCCCGGTCCGGGGGGCCAGGGCCCAGGACGTCGTCGGGGCCGTCCTCGGCGTCGAGGCGGCCGTCTTCCTCATCCGCCGCGACGCGGTCGTCCTGCGGAATTGACAGGATACGCCTGATCCTATAAACTTCGTCGTGATTTTTTTCCGAGGGGAGAACGCGCCATGATCGAGTTCCAGCTGACCGAAGACCAGCTCGCGCTCCAGGAGATGGCCCGCGATTTCGCCGCGACCGAGATGCGCCCCAAGGCGGCGGCGTACGATCAGGGCCACACGTTCCCGGAGGACGTCATGCGCAAGGCCTTCGAGGTCGGTTTCTTGACCTGCACGGTGCCGGCAGAATACGGCGGCGTCGGGCTCGGCGACCTCGACACGGCCATCGTCAGCGAGGAGCTCGCCTGGGGATGCGCCGGGATGTACACGACCATGATGGCCAATTCGCTGGCCTTCACGCCGATCCTGCTCTTCGGAACGGACGAGCAGAAGAAGCGGCTCTTCACCCCCTTCCTCAAGGAGATGGCCTTCGCTTCCTATTGCCTGACCGAGCGCGAGGCGGGTTCCGACACGTCGGCCATTAAGACGACTGCCCGCAAGGATGGCGGCGACTATATCATCAACGGCTCGAAGTGCTTTATCACCAACGGAGGCGTCGCCAGCCTCTACGTCGTCTTCGCCAACTCTGCCCCGGAGAAGGGCCCGCGGGGACTGAGCGTTTTCGCCGTGCCCAGGGATGCGCCGGGCCTCTCGGTCGGCAAGGTCGAGGACAAGTTCGGCCACCGGGCCTCGAACACGACCGAGCTCTTCTTCGAGGACGTCCGCGTGCCCGCTGCCAACCTCCTCGGGCGGGAGGGGCACGGATTCGTCGTGGCCATGCGGACCTTCGACAAGACCCGGGCGGCCGTCGGGGCGGCCGGCGTCGGGATCGGCCGGGCGGCCCTGGAGCACGCCGTCGAATACTCCAAGACCCGGGTCCAGTTCGGCAAGCCCATCGCCACGTTCCAGGCCACGGCCTTCAAGCTGGCCCAGATGGCCATGGACGTCGAGGCGGCCCGGCTGGTCGTCTGGAGGGCGGCCTGGCTCATGGACAAGGGCAAGCCCAACGGCAAGGAATCGGCCATGGCCAAGTGCCTGGGCTCGGACGTGGGCATGAGGAACGCCCTGGAGGCGCTGCAGATATTAGGCGGCTACGGGTACATGAAGGATTATCCGGTCGAGAAGCTCGTCCGGGACGCCAAGCTCCTCCAGATCTACGAGGGGACGAACGAGATCCAGCGGCTGGTCATCTCGCGCGATGTGGTAGGCCCGATCAGGGGCCGCTAGGGCGACGGTCCGCTACTCGATGTACTCGGGGATAAGGGCCAGGGTCTCGACGCCCGCGCCGCGGGCGATGTCGATGATCTCCATGACGTTGGCGAAGGGAAGATTGGCCAGGGCGCGGATGAAGATGGTCTTGTCCTGGCGGGTGCTGTAGACGCGGCGGAGCTCTTCGAGGAGGCTGCGGATCTCGGTCGGCGTGCCGTTGATATCGACGATGTCGGCGGCCTTCAGGGTCAGAACGATGAGGCCGGTCGGCTGTCCTCCGCTCGAGGAATCGGAGGTCTCGGGCAGCTTGACGTCTATGCCTTTCTGAACGAGGGGCGTGATGACCATGAAGATGATGAGCAGGACGAGAAGGACGTCGCAGAGCGGAACGACGTTAGGCTCGGCTTTTGACATCGTGGCCTCCTTGATACAACACTCAGTCGGCTATATTATGCCATCTCCGGCGCCGTGTCAACGGGAATCACGCCGGCCCTATTTCAGCGTGTCGAGGGCCTTGCGGTTGTTGCTGGTGTGAAAGACGAGCAGGGTCTTGCCCTCGCCGGACGACGACCCGTAGGAGTATCGGATGTCGACGACGGCGTTCCCGAGAAGGACCCCGATCTCGGCCCCCGCCCCGATCCGGTCGGCGGCCATGACCGTGACGATCTTATTCGATTTGACCTTGTAGCCCAAGGTCTTCAGGGCTGTCTCGGCCTTCTTGGCGTTCGAGGTGACGAGGTGGAAATGGCCCCGCCCGTCCTCGGAGTAGACGTAGAGGGCCTTGAGGTTGACCCCCGCGTTGGCCAGGGTGCCCAGGACGCGCCCGTAGATGCCGGGCTCGTCGGGGGTCGTGACGGTCAGTTCGATGTCTTCGCTTACGGATGTCACCTTCGTTCTCCTCGCGATGAAGGGGCATTATAGCATATAATGGGCCGGCATGACCAGAGCCGGACGCCCGACAGTCGCCATCGTCGACAATTCCATCGAGCCCGAGCTCTACCGGCCCGTCGAGCATTGGTCCGGCCATCTCGACGCTCCCTGGCGGGCGTTCGTCGCCCGGCGGGGGGAGTTCCCCGATCCGGCCGGCTTCAGCCATATCATCTTGACCGGCTCCGAGGCCTCCATCATCGAGCGCGAGCCTTGGGTCGAGACGGAGGCCGCGTTCGTCCGCCAAGCGGTGGCCGTCGGGGCCGCCGTCCTGGGAAGCTGTTGGGGCCACCAGCTCATCGCCTTCGCCCTGGCCGGTGAGGCCTGCGTCGGACGATCCCCCCGCCCCGAGATCGGCTGGATCCCGCTCCGCGTGGACCGGGCGAGCGAGCTCCTCGGCCCGGCCGGCGCGGCCCCCTACGTATTCTCGGTCCACTTCGACGAGGTCAGGGACCTGCCGGCGGCCTTCGAGGTCCTGGCCTCGACAGAGGCCTGCGCCGTCCACGCCTACCGCTTGGCCGGACGGCCGGTCTGGGGCCTGCAGAGCCATCCCGAGATCGACGTCCCCGCGGGGAGGGCCTTCCTGGAGGACCTCGTCGAAAGAGGTTTCAAGGGCCGTGAGGCCATGCTCGAGGCCCTGGGTCGGGAGCCGCGGGATTCCGGGCTCATCCGGGGGATCGTCCGGGCTTTCCTCGCCTCGGGCCCCGGGGCGCCGGGAACTCGTTGATTTGGCTTGACAAATCGGGGCGTTTTGAATATAAATCCTGATGAAATAGGTGTATTTCCATCTCTCACCAGAGGAGGATTCATATGAGAGCTCGCAAATTCGCTGTGATCTTCGTTGTGTTGGGGCTCGTGGCCCTCACGACGATGTCCTTCGCCCAGACCACCAAGCTCCGGAGGATAGGGCTTTATACCTTCGCCACCGTCAAGGGACAGGAGCCGACCCCGGCGACCCTGAAGGGCCTCTTCGACGCCCACGCCGCCGATATCAGGGCCGGCTTCGAGCTCGCCGGGAACGCCGAGCTCTACGAGCCCTTCATGGAGCAGATGAAGACGGCCGAGTGGAAGGATACGACCCTGCCCGTCGGAGAGACCTTCCCATGGATGCTCTTCAAGTCGCGCGACCAGGTCAAGGTCGCCCGGAACATCGAGTGGGCCGGCAAGGAGCCCTTGCCCGTGTTCATCGTCCCGGTCAAAAAAGACTGGAAACAGTATGAGTTCATCATCCCCAAGGGCTGCGGCAACATCGCCTTAGGCACCCGGGTCGTCGACCTCGTCCCGCCGGCCGTCTGCAGCCTGGTCGTCACGCCGACCCGGGCCAACGTCAACGATCCGATCACCGTCGACATGAGCGGGACCCAGTACGCCCGGTCGATGAGAGTCGAGGTCACCGACGCCCAGGGCCAGAAGGTGGTCGCCCAGGAGCTGACGCCCCAGTCGCCCAAGTGGCAGACCAAGTTCGACAAGCCGGGCGAGTACGCGTTCAAGGGCCTGGCCGTCAACATGGAGGGCCTGGCCACGACGAATCCCTGCGAGGCCAAGGTGTCCATCAACTTCCCGCCGATCTGCAAGCTGTGGACCTCCTGCATGCCCTGCGAGGACTACGTCGGCCGGCCGATCACCTTCGACGCCTCGGGCTCGAGCGACCCCGACGGCCAGCTGGCCAAGGTCGTCTTCGAGCTGCTCGACGCCGAGGGCAACGTCATCGACACCTGCGTGACGACGCGGAAGCCCTGGATCTGGGAGAAGGTCTTCACCAAGGCCGGGACCTACACGATCAACACGACCGTCTTCGACAACGACGGCGCCCAGTCGTCGGCGGCCGATCCCTGCAGCCTGACCTTCGAGGTCACCCAGAAGACGCTCTTCTGGACCGTTGGCGGCGGGCTCGGCGTCTACGGCGGCAGCACGGCACTCTACGGCTTCCTGCGGGCCGGGATGTTCACCTGGATCACCCCGGACAAATGGAGCTTCACCCTGACCGCCGGCGGCGGCATCCCCATCGCCGGAAGCCCCTGGAAGCTGGTCTTCCTGGCCGAAGCGCTGATCAACGGCCACTTCGAGAGCTTCTTCATCGGCACGGGCCTCGGCTGCAGCTCGGCGACCCAGGCGAACGATCCCCTGATCGTCACGCACGACCACAAGTTCGGCGTGGACATCCCCGTCCAGCTGGGCTTCCGGGTCCTCGACAAGTGGACGAGCAAGGGCGATCTGTTCTTCGAGTTCCGCATGCCGCTCGGCCGCGAGTTCGACCAGAACTACAAGGCAGGCGCCGGCTTCCGGTTCCTGTTCTAGGCCGCGCGAAGCGCGTACGGCTCATCCGGGCCGGGGGGCGCGACCGCTCCCCGGCCCTTTTTTGTGAGGGGCCGCATCCCCGCTCTTATCTTGTTTTCATTCGGCTATCCGACGGATCCCTTAAGCCCTGTTTCGTTCGATGATCAAGCCTGACTTCGGGAAATCCTCGGCGCCGATAGAGTTCTCCCCGCTGATCCCCGTCGCGGAAGGGGGACCCGCGAAGCGGGGGAAACCGTCGGAACAGGTTTCCGGGGTCGGGGAGCGAGGGGAGACTCTATCGGCGGTAGCCGGAAGGATTTCCTGAAGTCAGGCCTGAAGGGATCAGTCGGAGAGCTTGCCGAGCTTGGCCAGCTCGTCGTTGTAGTACTTGCGGTAGAGGATCTCCCACTCCCGCGAGCCCTCCTCGATGGCCTTCTTCTGGGACTGGATCTTGTCGATGGCCTTCCGGTCGAGGGACTCGTAGAGCTTCATCTCCTCTTCGATGGACCTGACGATGATCAGGCGGACTTCGTTGGGGTCGTCGAGGAAATCGACCTCGTCGTCCTCTTCGAGCGTGTTGAGGACCTGGCGGGACAGGAAGTTGATCTTCTCCCGGGACAGCCGGCCGCTCACAGGACGATCCCTTTCTCCCGGGCCAGCCGGGTCTTGATCAGCTTGAACATCTGCTGGTACTCGATGTTGTCCTTGCGGATCTTCTCCATGTGCTTGCTGAGAAGCTCGCGGACCTCCTGGTCGAGCCGGTCCTCTTTCTGGAACTCGTCGATGAGCAGGACCGTCACCTCTTCGAGCAGATGCGACCTGTCCTCGATGATGATCTTGCCTTCCTTGACGAGGCTGCGCAGGATCACCGAGGCGAGGTGCTCGATCTGGTTCTTGTTCAGCCGCATAACCCCGCTACCATACCATGTTTCCCGCCCCGATTTCAAGGACGATCTCGCCCTCGTCAGGGAGATCCGATCGGCCGGCGGAGATCAGGAGAGGACGAGGAAGGGGTGCAGCCCGGATCCGCCGGGCCGCGGCCGGGCCAGGGCCAGAAGCCGGCCTGAGGGGGAGAACAGGCGGACGAGCGCCGCCTCCGCCGGGAGCGCCGACAAGCCCTGCGCCGGCCGGAAGTGGGCCGGCTCGAGAGGCGCCCCGTTCCTGACCCGGGCCTCCGCCTCGGGCAGGACGACGACGGCCGGCGCCCCGGGGAGGAGGCTCTCGACGGGGGCGATATGCCCCTCCGCCCGGCCATGGGCCGCGTCCTCCTCGAAGTCGGCCAGAGCCACCGCGTCGTCCAGGGCGTAGGGGCCGACGGCGGTCCTTCTGAGAGTCGCGAGATGGGCGCCGCAGCCCAGAAGGAGGCCGAGGTCGTGGGCGAGCGACCGGATGTATGTGCCGGCCGAGCAGTCCGCCTCGAATTCGACGAAAGGCGGCCGATAGGCCCTGAGAGCGAAGCGGGCGACTGTGACGGCCGCCGGGGCGAGCGTGAATTCGACCTCGGCCCTGGCCAGCTTGTAGACGGGCCGTCCGCCGAGCTTCTTGGCTGAGAAGCGCGGCGGCGTCTGCATGATGGGGCCTTCGAACGTCTTCATGGCCGCCTCGACGCGCCAGGCGTCGGGCAGATCGGAGCGTTCCTCCGAGGCCGGCTGCCCCGAGGCGTCATAGGTGTCGGTGGCGAAGCCGAGGCGGATGCGTCCGTCGTAGGACTTCGACTCCTTGGCCAGGAACGGGAAGAACCGGGTCGCCCTGCCTGCGGCCACGAGGAGGACACCTGTCGCGTCGGGATCGAGGGTGCCGCCGTGGCCGACCCGCCTCGTCCCCAGCGCCTTGCGCACGCGTTGGACGACGTCGTGAGAGGTCGGCCCGGCGGGCTTGTCGACGACGAGTAGGCCTTCGAGGGACATCCGGGTCGCTCCGCCGTTCAGCGGGCCGGACCGGAGGCGGGATCGGGCGGTGAGTCCCCGAGCAGGGTCTCGACGGTCGCCGGGACCTCGCGGACGAGCCTCTCGTGGGGGCCGTGGACGGTGAAGCCCGAGGCGTGGATGTGCCCGCCGCCGCCGAAGTGTTCGGCCACGCGGGCCGCGTTGGCGCTGCCCTTCGACCGCAAGCTGACTCGGAAGGTCTCGGGACCCATCTGCTTGAAGAACATGACCATCTCGACGCCATGGATGGACCGGGCCAGGGTTGTCATGTCCTCGGTATCGACCTCTTTGAGTCCGAGCGATTCGGTGTCCTTCTGGAACATGCTGATGACGGCGATCGTCCCCTTGGCGTTCATGGTCAGGGTCGACAGGACGCGGCCGAGGAGCTGGATCTTCTCCGGCCGGCTGTTGTAGTAGAGCTTCTCGGCGACCCGGTTGGGGCAGGCCCCCAGGCGGGCCAGCTCGGTCGCTGCGGCCAGGGCCCGCGCCGTCGTGTTGGAGAATTGGAACGACCCGGTGTCGGAGGCGATGGCGCAGTAGAGGCACTCGGCGACCTCGGGGGTCGGCGCGACTCCGAGGAAGCGGCTGAGGTCGAAGACCATCTCGCCGACGGCCGGCGCCTCGGGATCGATCCAATTGATGTCGGCGTAGGGGGTGTTCGAATAGTGGTGGTCGATGTTGATCTTGTAGGCCCCTTCGAGGCCCTCCTGTCCGGACCGGGAGACGTCGGCGCACTCGAGCAGGACGACCGTGTCGAAATCGGCGGCTCGGATCTGGCCGATCCGGACCTCGGCGAGCTCGGGGAAGCCGGAGAAGGGCAGGGGGGTCGGATCGCGGTTGACGACGGCCGTTTCTTTGCCGAGGGCCCGTCCCATCCGGGCCAGGGCCAGGGCCGTGCAGAGGGAGTCGCCGTCGGGGCGCAGGTGCGAGGTGAAGGCGATCCGCTCCGACGCCTTGATCCGGGCGGCGATGAGCTCTCTCGGGTCAGCGGCCATGCTTCTTGGTCTCCTCGATCAGCCTGTCGATCCTCTCCTGGTGTTCGGCTCCCGGGTCCAGGGCGAAAAATAGTTCGGGATTATACTTCAACTTCACCCGGGACGCAAGAGTTCGCCGGATGTAGCCCTTGCTCCTCTCGACGCGCTCGAGCAGGGCGGCCCCGGCGTCCGCCGCGCCGAAGACGCTGAGCGAGACGCGGGCCGTGCGTAGGTCCGGGGTCATCTCCACGCGGGTGACGGTCAGGAGCCCCGTCCCGGCGTCCTGGAACTCGACTATGAGCAGCCGGCTGAGCTCGGCCTGGACGAGCTCGGCCACGCGACGCGGCCGGACGCCCTTCTCAGACAAAGCGGATCTCCTGGCCGGAGACCTCCGCTTCGAGAAGGCCCCCCGCGTCGGCGAGGACGCGGCCGAGGACCTCCTCGACGAGGGTCTGATGGCTGTTGACGGTGACGATGCCCAGCCGCGACCTCTGCCATTTGTCCTGGAAGTCGATCTCGGCTAGGGCGACGTTGTAGCGGCGGAGACGGTCCTTGAAGCCGTGGAGCACCCGCCGCTTGTCCTTGAGGGAGCGGGCATGGGGGAAGAACAGCTCCAGCGTCAGGACGCCGACGACCATGGGAAACCTCCCGCGCCGTTAGACGGCCAGGACTTTTTCGCGGATGAACGTCTCGATCGTGTCGCCCGGCTGAAAATCGTTGAAGCCGCCGACGCCGATGCCGCACTCGTAGTCCTTCTTGGCCTCGGTGACGTTCTCCTTGAGGTGCTTGAGCGAGGAGACGCGGCCCTGGTGGATGACCTCGCGGTTGCGGAGGACGCGGGCCTCGGCGTTGCGGACGATCCGTCCGTCCTGGACGTAGCAGCCGGCGATCGCCCCGACCTTGGGGATCTGGAACACCTTGCGGACCTCGGCCCGGCCCTGGAACGCCTCCCTGATGACCGGCTCGAGCAGGCCGATGACGGCCTTCTTGATGTCGTCGGTGAGCTGGTAGATGATCCGGTAGGTCCGGATCTCGACGTCCTCCCTCTTGGCCAGCTCGAGGATCTTCGGATTCGGCTTGACGTTGTAGCCGATGACGATCGCCTTCGAGGCCGAGGCCAGGAGGACGTCGGCCTCGGTGATGTTCCCCGTCGCCGCGGCGACGATCTTGATCTTGACCTTCTCGGTGCCGAGCTGCGGGACGACGTCCGCCAGGACCTCGACCGAGCCCTGGACGTCGGCCTTGATGACCAGGGTCAGCTCCTTGGCCTGGCCGCCCTCGATCTTCTTGAACAGCTCGTCGAGCGTGACGCCGGCCGGCCGGGGAGAGTCCTTGCCCTTGGCCTGCGACTTGCGGAACTCGACGACGTTGCGGGCGCTCTCGGGATCTCCCATGACCTGGAAGGGATCGCCGGCCACGGGGACCTCGGCGAAGCCCATGATCTCGACCGGCATGGACGGCCCGGCGCTCTTGATGACCTTGCCGGTCTCGTCGAACATGGCCCGGACCTTGCCCGTGGCGAGCCCGGAGACGAACGCCTGGCCCGCCTTGAGCGTGCCCTGCTGGACGATGACGGTGGCGATCGGCCCCTTCTGGCTGTCGAGCCGGGCCTCGAGGACGACGCCCTGGGCCGGGACCCCGGGATTGGCCTTGATCTCGAGGATGTCGCTGAGCAGGAGGATCATCTCGAGCAGGTCGCCGACGTTCTTGTTCTCGCGGGCCGAGACGTCGACGCTGATCGTCTTGCCGCCCCAGTCCTCGACGAGGAGGTTCTCCTTGGCCAGCTGCTGCTTGACCCGTTCGACGTTGGCTTCGGGCTTGTCGATCTTGTTGATGGCCACGATGATGGGCGCGTTGGCCGCCCGGGCGTGGTCGATGGCCTCCTTGGTCTGGGGCATGATGCCGTCGTCGGCGGCGACGACCAGGACGACGATGTCCGTGGTCTTGGCTCCGCGCGCGCGGAGCTGGGTGAAGGCCTCGTGACCGGGCGTGTCGATGAAGGTGATGGAGCGGTTCTTGGCGGTGACGCGGTAGGCGCCGATGTGCTGGGTGATGCCGCCCGACTCCTTGTCGACGAGGTTCGACGAGCGGATGGCGTCGAGCAGGGTCGTCTTGCCGTGGTCGACATGGCCCATGATCGTGACGACCGGCGGTCGCGAGGTCAGATCGGCCGCCTCGGCCTCGGCCGCGGCGCGCATGGCCTGGTCGAGGGTGATGAACTCGGCGTCGAAGTGCGTCGCCCGGGTCACGGCCGCCGCGGTCTCGGCGTCGACGAAATCGTTGAGATCGGCGGCGAAGCCCCGTTCCGCCAGCTTCTCCAGGAGGTCCTTGGGGCGGAGCTTCATGGCCTCGGCCGCGTCCTTGAGGAGCCAGCCCTCGCGGAGCTGGATCCCGACCCGGGGCTTGGGCGGGGCCGGAGGCTGTGCCGGCTTGGGGGGCGCCGGCGGTGGAACGGTTCTGGGTTGGACCGGAGGGGCCGCCGGACGCTGCGGGGCGGCCGGCCGGGCCGGGGCCGAGGGCCTGGCGGGCGCCGCGGGGGCGGCCGGCCTCGGACTGACGGCCCGGGGCTGGCCCGGTCTCGTGACGCCGGGCTGAGGCTTCGCGGCGGGCCTTTGGGGAGCGGCCGCAGGCACCCCCGGCTTGGCGGCGGGCATGACGCCCGGGGTCGGCGACATCTTCGGCGCAGCCGCCGGGGCCGCCGGCCTGGCCGGAGCGGGCTTGGCGGCCGCCGGCTTTCCCGCCGGGGATTTAGCGGCCCCCGGGGCCTGGGCTATCGAAGCCTTCGGCGGGACCACGGGCCTCGGGGCTTCATCCGGCTTGGCAGTCTTGGGCGGCTCCGGCTTGGCCGGCGCGCCGGCCTTGGCAGCGGCCTGTCTCAGCGACGATTTCGAAGGAACCAGCGGCCTCATTTCGATGGAGGAGCGCTTGGGGGCCGCCGGCTTCGAGGCTTCCGGCTTGAGGGGATCGGCCTTGAGGATTTTTTTCAGGACGGGTTTCTTGGTTGTTTCAGTCATGCGCGTCTTCTTGTTTGATGGAGATTTTCCAGCC
This sequence comes from Candidatus Aminicenantota bacterium, assembly GCA_963719985.1. Lineage (GTDB taxonomy): Bacteria > Acidobacteriota > Aminicenantia > Aminicenantales > Saccharicenantaceae > RBG-16-66-30. The sequence goes on from CAVRDU010000003.1 coordinate 368,558, forward strand.
GATGAGGCGTGAGGCCAGTTTGACGTTGATGCCCTTCTTGCCGATGGCCAGCGAGAGCTGGTCCGCGGGGACGATGGCCAGCACGGCCTTCTCGTTGTGGCTGACGACCTGGAGCCGATCGACCTTGGCCGGGCTGAGCGCGGCCTTGGCGTAATCGACGAGCTCGGGCGACCAGGCGATGATGTCGACTTTCTCGCCTTGGAGCTCCTTGGAGATGGCGAGGACCCTGTTCCCTTTGACGCCGATGCAGGCGCCCACGGGATCGATGTCGCGCTCGCGGCTGGCCACGGCGACCTTGGCCCGCTCGCCGGCCTGCCGGACGATGTCCTTGATCTCGATCGTGCCGTTGGCGATCTCCGGGATCTCGGTCTCGAGGAGCCGGGCCAGGAAGCGGGGCGAGTTCCGCGACACGACGATCTGGGGACCATGGGTCCCCTTGAAGACCTGGGTGATGACGGCCTTGACCAGATCGCCTCGCCGGTGCTCCTCGTTAGGGAGCTTCTCGCGGATGGGGAAGGCGACTTCGATCCGGTTGACCTCGAGGATGATGGCGCTGTCCTCGACTCTCCGGACGACGCCCGTGACGATCTCGCCGATGCGGGGGGCGAACTCGCCGTAGATCTTCTCCTGTTCCGCGTCGCGGACCTTCTGGAAGATGACCTGCTTGGCGGCCTGGGCGGCGATGCGGCCCAGAGTGTCGGAGGGAAGGTCGATCTCGACCGCTTCGCCTTCCTGGACGTCGGGGCGGATCGCCCGGGCCTCGGTGAGCGAGATCTCCTCGGCTGCGGCCTTGGGGCTCTCCGTCGCCCGCTTGGAGACGAAGACCCGGAGCTCGCCCTTCTCGGGCTTGAACAGGACCTGGACCTTTTCGCCCAGTGAGAAGAACTTGGCCGAGGCGACCTTAAGGGATTCCTCGATCGCCTGGATGATGATGCGAGGCTCGACGCTGCGCTCTTTGCTGAGCTGCAGGATCGTATTCCAGACGTTGACTTTCATCCGTGGTTCTCAATTCCCGGGTCAGGGGGCTCAAGACGCCTGATTATATCGGAATCCAGGCTAAAAGGCAACGCAGTCTGCGAACATCATCATGGCATCCGCACCGATACATTCGGGATATTCCTTCCGTCCGTCGGCCTTGGCGCGGCCTCCTCCAGGAACGCCCCTGCGTGAATTCCCAGACGGCTTCCCATGGTCCTGATCGGCTGAGGGAGAGGTTTCAGACGGCGGCGCCGTGGAGGCTATAGGGGCCGGAGCCGGTGATGCGCACGGTCACGAAGCGGCCGGTGGGGTCGGCCGGGGCGTCGAAGTTGACGACGAGGTTCCCTTCCGTCCGTCCGGAGAACCGGCCGGCGCCCTTGGGGCTCGGGCCGGTGGCGAGGACGCGCATGTCCCGGCCGACATACGACCGGTTCGACTCGATCTGGATCGACCTCTGAAGGGCCTGGAGCTCGACGAGGCGGCGGCGCTTGACCTCGAGAGGGACGTCGTCGGGGCCGGCCGCCGCGGCGGTCAGGGGGCGGGGCGAGTAGCGGAAGGAGAACAGGCCGGCGAAGCGGACCTCGCGGAGGACGCCGCACGTCGCCGCGAAGTCGTCCTCGGACTCGCCCGGGAAGCCGACGATGATGTCCGTCGTGAGGGCGATCCCGGGCAGGCCCTCCTTGAGGCGGGAGACGAGGTCGAGGTAGGCCTCGCGGTCATAGCCCCGGTTCATCCTCCCGAGGACGGCGGTCGAGCCGGATTGCAGGGGCAGGTGGAGGGCCCGGCAGACCTTCGGGCTCGCCGCCATCACCCTGATGATGTCGTCGCCGAGATCCTTCGGATGGGAAGTGATGAACCGGACCCATTCGGGGCCGGGCACGGCCGCGACCGCCTCGAGCAGACCGGCGAAGTCGAGGCCCGATCCCGGGTCCCGGTAGGAATTGACGTTCTGGCCCAGGAGTTGGATCTCCCGCGCCCCGGCCGCCGCGGCCTCGCGGACCTCGGCCATAACGTTCTCGAGGGGCCGGAACTTTTCCCGGCCGCGGCTGAAAGGGACGATGCAATAGGCGCAGAAGTTGTCGCAGCCCTCCATGACCGGGACGAAGGCGCTCCAGGCGCTCTCCCGGGCCGTCCTCTCGGCCCCGATCTCGCGCCACTCCGGGCCGAGCTCGGTCCGGACCGCCGGCTCCTCGGCGGCGCGGACGACGAGGCCGGGAAGGTCGGGATAGCCGTCCGGGCCGACGACGAGGTCGACGAAGGGGAGCTTGGCGACGAGGTCGGCCTGACGGACCTGGGCCACGCAGCCGGCGACGCCCAGGATGAACGGCCGCTTCTTCTTGAGCCGGGAGAGCCGGCCGAGATACGAGTAGAGCTTCTCCTCGGATTTCTGGCGGACGGCGCAGGTGTTGACGATGACGATATCGGCGTCCTCGGGCCCCCGAGCCCGGACGGCCCCGGCCCCGTACAGGACCCCGGCGATGTGCTCGGAGTCGTTCTCGTTCATCTGGCAGCCGAAGGTCCGGACGAAGACCTTCCGGCCGCAGAGGGAGGGTCTCATAGAAGCTCTTCGAGGAGCGCGGCGGCGTCCCGTACGTACTCCTCGCACTTCGTCTCGTGGAGCTTCAGCGTCCGGGCGGTCTTCAGCCCCTCGGGCGTGCCGATGTCGCATCCGAGCAGGTCGCGGCACTTGATCTGGCCGTGTCGGGCCGTGAAGCGGGCGATGAACTCGTTGGCGAGGGCGTAGGTCTTGTCCCGGGCGGCTTCGTCCTCGGCCCGGATCCGGCCGTGCTTGAGGCCGATGGCGAGCAGGGCCCCGGTGATCGCTCCGCACCAGTCGGCCCGGCGGGCGATGCCGCCGCCGAACGGCTGGGAGAGGCGCAGGGCGGCGTCCCGGTCTAGGCCCAGGTCGGGCGCGAAGGCCGCGGCGACGGCCTGGGAGCAGCTGAAGCCTTGGCGGAAATAGGAAACGGCGCTTTCGGCTCGGGTCATGGGTTCGGTCCTTTGACGGCGCCGCTATCGAGCATTTCCCGGGCGATCTGGCGGGACGCTTCGGACAGACGGCTGCCGGAGATGAGTCGGGCGATCTCCTCGACGCGGTCCTCGCGGCCGAGGCGGCGCGCGTCGGTGAAGGTCCGCTTGTTCTCGACCCGCTTGTCGACGCGGAAGTGGTGCGCGGCGGCCGAGGCGATCTGGGGGAGGTGGGTGATGCAGATGACCTGATGCCGGTCCGCGAGCCAGCCGAGCTTGCGGGCGATGAATTCCGCCGTCTTGCCGCCGATGCCGGCGTCGATCTCGTCGAAGATCAACGTCTTATGGCGATCCTTGTCCTCGCCGGCCGACTTGAGCGCCAGCATCATCCGCGACAGCTCGCCGCCCGAGGCGATCCTCCGGAGGGGGCGGAGCTCTTCGCCGGGATTGGGGGAGAGGAGGAATTCGGCGTCCTCCGAGCCCTGGTCCCGGATCGTGGCCGGGTCGTCGAGCTGCGGAGGCACGCCGGAAAGCCGGACCTCGAAGCGGGCCTTGGTCATGCCGAGGACGGCGATCTCTTTCTCGATCGTCCGGGCCAGCCTGTCCGCGGCCTTCCTCCGGGAGGCTCCGAGACGGGCGGCCAGGGCCGCGTACCCGGCGAAGCGCGTCCCGATGAGGGCCTCGAGCTCCCGGAGGCGGTCGCGCCCGGATTCCAGGCCGCCCTTCTCGCGGCGGAGAGCCTCGCCGCGGGCGATGACCGTCTCGATCGTCCCGCCGTGCTTGCGCTTGAGCTTCTCGATGACGCTGAGCCGCTCTTCGACGGCCTCGGGGTCCTCGGGCGCGGCGGCCCGCCGGTCCCTGAAGCGGACGAGCGAATCGGCGGCGTCCTGGAGCAGGATGGACGCGTCCTGGAGCCCGGAGCCGAACTCGCCGAAGCTCGCGTCGTAGGAGGCGAGGTCGGCGAGCAGGACGCGCAGCCGGTCCAAGCGGGCCACGATGGAGTCCTCGCCGAGATAGGCCAGGTCGAGGGCCCGGTCGACGAGTCCGGCGATCTTCTCGGTGTTCTTGATGATCTCGCGCTCCCGGAGGAGGCCCTCGTCCTCCCCGGGCTTGAGGCCGGCCGATTCGATCTCCTTGAGCTGGTAGGCGATGAAGTCGAGGCGGTCCTCCCGCTCCCGCTCCTTCGCCTCGAGTTCGCGCCTTTCCTGAAGGAGGCGGCGGAGCTCCTGGGCCGTCCGGGCCGTGTCCCGGACGAGGCCGGGGTCGTCGAGGGCCTCGTCGAGATAGGCCCGGTGGTTCTCGAGGTGGAGGAGGAAGACGTGGTCGTTCTGGCCGTAGATGTCGATGAGCCGGCCGCCGATCTCGCGGAGGCGGCGGACGGGGACGAGGGCGCCGTTGATGAAGGCCTTGCCCGTCCCTTGGTCCGTGATCGAGCGCTGGACGAGGAGCTCCCCGTCCTCAGGCCCGGGCAAGCCGGCGAGGTCGAGGCCCGGGCCTGAGACGTCGAAGACGGCCTCGACAAAGGCCTCCTTCGCCCCGGTCCGGACGAGGTCCGCGGAGGCCTTGTCGCCGAGGAGGAGACGGACGGCGTCGATGATGATGGATTTGCCGGCCCCAGTCTCGCCGGTCAGTATGGAAAAGCCCTGGTCGAGGCGGACCTCGAGCGCTTCGATCGTGGCCAGGTTCCTGACCCTCAGGAGCTTGATCATGTCAACCCGGGCCTAGTCGAGGATGTAGGGGACGAGGGCCCTCTCCATGTTGATCCGGCCGTAGCCGGCGCTGTCATCCCTTCCGGGGGCCGTCGTCCGGTTGATGTCGTCGGCCGTGTACCGGATGATGGCCATGATCTGGTCGACGGTCAGGCCGGGCTTGGAGCTCCGGAGGAGGGCGGCCAGGCCGGCGACGTGCGGCGCGGCCGCGGACGTGCCCGAGGCGAAGAGGTAGGGGAGATCGTACGGCCCGAAGTACCAGAGCGGCCCGGGGCCGAGTATCCATTCCCCCGGCGCGGCGACGTCGACCTCGGGGCCCCGGTTCGAATAGGAGGAGATGGCGTCGTTGAAGTCGCTCGAGGCCACGGCCAGGACGTAGTCGTCGTAGGCGGCCGGGTAGAGGACGGCCCCCCCGTCGTTTCCGGCCGCGGCGACGATGACGACCCCATGCTCGTATGCGTACCGGCAGGCATCCTCGAGGAACGTATCGGGGACGTCCCCGCCGACGCTGAGATTGATGACGTCGGCGCCCTGGTCCGTCGCCCAGATGATGCCGTCGATGATCCAGCTGTAGTAGCCGTCGCCGCGCTCGTCCACGACCTTGACCGGCAGGACGCTGCAGTTCCAGGCCACCCCGGCGATACCGGCCCCGTTTCCCGTCGCGGCCCCGGCGATCCCGGCGACGTGGGTCCCGTGCCAGTGATCGTCCGACGGGTCGAGGTCGTCGTTGGCGAAGTCGTACCCGCCGGGGACGATCTTGGAGGCCAGGTCGGGATGGCCCATGTCCACGCCGGTGTCGAGGACGGCGATGATGGTCTCGGGATCGCCCTTGGCCGCGTCCCAGGCCGGCACGGCCTTGACGTCGGCGCCTGAGGTCAGGGCGAACTGCAGGCCGCCGAGGTCGAGGGTCCCGCCCCTGTTGCGGAGGTTGTGCTGATAAACCTGGAAATAGGGATCGTTGGGGACGTCGGCGAGCCGGACCCGATAGTCGGGCCGGGCCGCCTCGATGTCGCCGTTGCGGCGGAGCATGGCCAGGGTCTCCGCCACGGATATGCCGGCCGCCGTGCGGACGCTGAAGACGCCGATCGCCCGGATGGGCCGGACCGAGGGAAAGCCGTACGAGAGCAGGAGCTGCTCGGCGTAGACTTCGTCGACCTCGGGCCGGAATCGGACGAGGATCCGGTCGGAGGAGTAGCGCCTGATCCCGCGGCGGACGGCCGGGCTCGCGACCCGGGGGGCGCGGAATGTGCGTTGGGCGGCGAGCGTGACGCGCTTGACCGGCCTCAGGACGCGCCCGTCGCCCGTATCCAGGCCGACGATAAAGACGACCGAGAGGGCCGCGAGGACCCTGAGGCCCCTTCCCATCGCTCGTGTCATGTTCCTCTCCTTGCTCTAGAAGCCGTAGAGGACGCCGAGGGAGAGGACGGCGTCGATCCCTCCGGCGCGGGGCATGATGCCCGCCTTGCCCTTGATGGCGATGCGGTCGGTGACCCGGGCGTCCGCGCCGAGCGCGACGGCCACGGCGAGGTCCCCGGTGATTTTCTTCGTCTCCCGTCCCTCGATCTCGCCCAGCACCTCCGTCATCCGGAAACCGGCCCAGAGCGCCCGGGCCGTCACCTCGATGTAGGGAACGACGTGGCCGAAGCCCAGATAGGCGATCCGGGGTCCCGCGGCCAGCTCCAGCCAGCTCGGCTGGGCGGTCGCCTGCCCTTCGACGGCGAATCCCTCGAGCGGCCAGGACTTGGACATTCCGAAGTTATAGACGAAGCGCCCGACGGCCCCGATCTCAATGTCGCCGATCTTTTTCAACGCGGCCTCGGCCTCGGCACCAAGAATGAAACCCGGGATCGGCGAGCCCGCGAACCGGAGGCTGATGGGCAGGGTGACGAACGTCAGATCGCTGCAGTCCGTGGACGAGAGGCCGGCGATGAGACCGAAGACCAGGCGCTCTCCGATGCCGATCTCGGCCCTGGCCGTGATCGCGTTGGCCAGGATCCTGGAAGGGGCCGCGTCGCCGGACCAGACGACCGTCCGCGAGAAGCTCTCGAATCCGAGGCCGGCCGCGATGGACCTGACGTTCGGCTCGTCGGCCCGGGCCCGGCCCGCGGCCAGAGCCAGGACGACGCCCAGGACGCCGATGGCCGTCTTCAGCCCCCTCCGGTCTCCCATAAAGGACCCTCCCAGAACCGCCGCGGATCAGCCCGACTTTATCACCGGCGCTGCGGCTTTCTGTTTGTCGATCTCGGCCCGCCTCTTCGCGTCGGCGGCCTTCAGCGTCTCGATCTCAGCCAGCTTCTTGGCCGCGGTCTTGGCCAGCTTGCCCCCGGAATAGTCCGTGACCACCTTGGTGAGGTAGGGGACGGCCTGGTCGTATTGTCTCATCATTAAATGACAGTCCCCGAGAAAGAAGTAGATCTTGTCCAGCCGGGAGTACTCGGGATAAGTCGACATGATCTCCGTCAGGCGGCTGATGGAGGCCCGGTAGGCCCGGCGGTTGTGATAGCCGATGGCGATCTCGGCTCCGTGGGCGGCCAGCCGCTCCTCGCAGTCCTTGATCTTCTCCTGGGCCAGCTTGGCCTGGTCGCTGGCGGGGTAGTCGGCGATGACCTTCCGGAACTCCGCCAGGGCCTGGATCGTCTTGGAAGGGTCGCGGCCGGGCTTCAGCATCTTGCGATGGAAGGTCATGGCGATCTGGTACTGGCTGTAGGCCGCCGACGGGGAATACGGGTAGGTCCGGATGAACTCCCGGTACTCGGCCGCGGCCAGGATCATGTTGCTCTCGTCGCCCTTGCGGAAATAAGCGTCGGCGATGAGGAGCTTGGCCCGCTGGGCGTAGAAGCTCTTGGGGAAGGAATCGATGACCTGCCGGAGGTAGAGGATGCCCTTCTCCACGTCCTTCTTGATCTCGAACTCGCCGAGCTTGTAGAGGGCCTCGTCGGAGGCGGCCAGGTCGGGCGTGATCTCGACGGACTGCTTCTTGCATCCCGGCCCGAGGGCAGTGAGGGCCAGGAGGGTGAGAAGGGCGGCGGCGGCCGCGCGCGAAGCGGAGGGCTTGTTCATGGCGTTCTCCCGGCGATCGCTTTCAGGGCCCGGACGGCAGCGGCCGGATCGGGGGCGTCGTAGACGGCCGATCCGGCGACGACGATCTCGCAGCCGGCCCGGAGGATGGCCTCGACGTTGTCGAGCTTGATCCCGCCATCGACCTCGATGGGGATCTCGAGCCTTTCCGCGCGGATCCAGTCCCGGAGCCTGCGGATCTTGTCCAGGCAGGAGGGGATGAAGGACTGGCCGCCCCAGCCCGGATTGACGGACATGATGAGGATGAAATCGAGCTCGCCGAGGACTTCCCTCAGAGTCTCGATGGGCGTCGCCGGATTGAGGGCGACGCCGGCCTTCCGGCCGAGGCCCCGGATCATGGTCAGGTCCTTGTGGAGGTGGGCCGTCGCCTCGACGTGGATGGATATCCAGTCGGCCCCGGCCTCGTGGAACAGCGGCACGAAGGCGCGGGGATCCTCGACCATGAGGTGGACGTCGACCGGCAATCGCGTTTCGCGGCGGATGGCCGCGACGAGCCGGGGACCGAGGGTCAGGTTGGGCACGAAGTGGCCGTCCATGATGTCGACGTGGATGAGGTCCGCGCCGGCCGACTCGGCCAGACGGACGGCCTCGCCCAGCCGGGCGAAGTCCGCGGACAGGATGGACGGGGCGATGAGGGCCATCAGCGGCTCACCTCGATCGAGAGGCGATTGCGCTTCTGGACGCGGAAGCCGTTCGGCGGGTTCTGCTTGACGATCAGGCCGGCCGGGGCCCCGGGATAATAGACGTAGCGGATGTCGGCGACCTTGAAGCCCCAGGCGTTGAGGCGGCGGATGACGCCCTCGGCCCGGAGGCCGATGAGATCGGGCATGATGTAGCCGTCGTCGAGGTCGCCCTGGCTGAGGAGGAGGCCGACGGGGAAGCCGCGCTCGACGACGGCGTCCGGCAGGGGCTTCTGGTCCAGGACCCGTCCGGCGGGCAGGCGGGCCGTGTGGACCTGGGTCAGCTTGCCCTTGGTCAGGCCGGAGGCCTGGAGGAGGGTCAGGGACTCGTCCAGGGTCTTGCCGGCGAGGTCGGGCACGCTGACGACCCCGCTTCCTGAACTCGTCAAAACTTGGACGACCCCGGTGACGCGAAGGCGCGAGCCGGCCGCCGGCTCCTGGCGGGAGACGAGGCCCTTCTCGACGAGAGCGCTGGCTTCAGTGCCCTTGAGGTCCAGGGAGAGGTCTTTCTTGGCCAGGTCCGCCCGGGCCTGAAGGACGGTCTTGCCGACGAGATCGGGGACGGTGACGGCCTCGCTCTTGAGCAGCACTTGAGAGAAGATGATGGCGCTGAGGAAGAAGAGGTTGAGGAACATGAGCAAGGAAACGGCCGCGCTGAATAAGAATCTCTTCGCCATGTCCGGTGTTCACAAACGGGAAATCGATCTCTATTATTATCATATCTCCCGAACTTAGTAAACGTCCTCCGCGTTGCTGTCGTTCCCCCGGAGCGGTCGCGGAGGGGCCTCGGGGATCGCGAAGTGACAAATCCTTCGTCTCTGGCGCCGCTTTCAAATATAATAACCATTCGGGAGGAGAGACCATGACGATGACCTATTCCGATTTCCGGAGCGACACGGTCACGCGGCCGACGGAGAAGATGAGGACGGCCATGGCCGAGGCCGAGGTCGGGGACGACGTCCTCGGCGACGACCCGACCGTCCACAAGCTCGAGCGGCTGGCCGCGGAGACGATGGGCAAGCAGGCGGCCCTGTTCTGCCCGTCCGGGACCATGGCCAATGCGATCGCCGTCAAGATGGGGACGGGACCGCTCGAGGAGGTCATCGTCGAGGAGCGCTCGCACATCTACAACATGGAATCGACCCACATGACCTTCATCTCGGGCGTGACGCCGCGACCGTTGCGTTCTCACCGGGGGGCGATGGACCCCGAGGAGGTCGTCGCCGCCATCCGGAAGCCGAACGTCCACACGCCCCGGACGTCGATGATCTCGCTCGAGAACACGCACAACAACTGGGGCGGGTCGGTCATCCCCCTGGAGAACTTCAAGGCCATGAGGCGGATCGCCGACGACCATGGGCTCAGGGTCCACCTCGACGGGGCCCGGATCTTCAACGCCAGCGTCGCCTCGGGCGTCCCGGTGAAGGAGTACGCGAAAGAAGTCGATTCCCTGCAGTTCTGCCTGTCGAAAGGGCTGTCGGCGCCCATCGGCTCCGTGCTCGTCGCCGAGGGGGAGAAGATCGAGTTCGCCCGGCGGCTGAGGAAGGTCCTGGGGGGCGGCATGCGCCAGGTCGGCGTCCTGGCCGCGCCGGGCATCATCGCCCTGACCGAGATGGTCGACAGGCTCGAGGACGACCACGTCCGGGCCAAGACGCTGGCCCGCGGGCTAAGCGGCCTTCCCGGGGTCAAGATCGACCCGGAGACGGTCGAGACCGACATCGTCATCTTCGGCTTCGACCATCCGACGCTCTCCGTGCCGGGCATGATCGAGAAGATGAAGGAGAGGGGCATCCTGGCCCTGGCCATCTTCGGCGGCATCCGCATGGTCACCCACAAGGACGTCGGCGACGAAGATGTCGACCGGGCGATCAAGGCACTCCGCGAGATCCTGACCTAGTAAAGGCGCTCGGCGACGAGCTGGACGATGTCCTTGACCACGACGTCCTCCCGCCCCTTGTCTTTCAGACCGTCCCGGAGCATGGTCAGGCAGAAAGGACAGGCGGCCGCGGCGAGCGGCGCGCCCGCGGCGATGACCTCGTCCGTGCGCAGGTGATTGATCCGCGTCCCCAGCGACTCCTCCGTCCACATCAGCCCGCCGCCCGCGCCGCAGCAGAAGCTGTCGTCGCCGTGCCGTCCGAGCTCCCTCGGCTTCGCGCCCAGGGCCGAGCACAGGACGGCCCTGGGCTCGTCGACCAGGCCGTTGTGCCGGCCGAGGTAGCAGGGGTCGTGGAACGTGTAGGCCGTCGCGGCCCCGGCTTTCAGCGGTAGCCGGTCGGCGCCGACGAGGTCGCGGACGAGCTCGACGTGGGAGACGACCTCGATCGCGCGGAGAGCGGCTTTGTCCCCGTCGGTCAGGCCGGGGACGAGGCCCAGGAGCTTCGGGTATTCGTGCTTGAGGGTGTTGTAGCCGTGGGGGCAGATGGCGACGATCTTCTTCACCCCGTACCTCTTGAAGAGGGCGATGTTCTCCTGGGCCAGGCTCTGGAAGAGGTACTCGTTGCCGAGCCGCCGGGCCGAGTCGCCGCAACACTTCTCTTCGGTCCCGAGCGTCCCGAACGCGATCCCCGCGGCCCGGAGGACCTTGACCATCGCCCCGGCGATCGCCTTCCCCGCGTCGTCGTAGGCGCCCATGCAGCCGACCCAGAAAAGGACCTCGGCGTCCGGGACGTCCTTGATGTGACGGACCTCGAGCGGCTCCCCCCACTCCGCCCGTTTGGAGAAGCCGAGGCCCCAGGGATTGGAGTTGGTCTCCATGTTGCGGAAGAAGGCGTTGAGCTCCTGGGGGAACTTGCTCTGCATCAGGACCTGGCTGCGGCGGGCCCCGACGATCTTCCGGATATGCTCGATCTCGACCGGGCAGACCTTCTGACAGGCGCCGCAGGTCGTGCAGGTCCAGATCTCGCCCTCGGTGAAGGTCGCCGGCACGAGCTCGGGGAGGTCGGCGCGCTTCTTCCCGACGAGGGCCTTGTCGCCGGCGAGCAGGGCCTTCTCCTGGTTGTACAGGATCATCTTCGGCGAGAGGGGCTTCTCGCTGGCGAAGGCTGGGCAGGCGTCCTGGCAGCGGCCGCACTCCATGCAGGCGAAAGCGTCGAGGTTGTCCTTCCAGGTGAGGTCGGCGATCTTCTCGACGCCGAAGACCTCGGACTTCTCGAGGTCGAGGACCGGGAGCTCGCCGCTCGCGTCCGCCCGCCGGAAGAAGACGTTGAAGGGCCCGGCGAACATGTGCAGGTACTTCGAGTGGGGGACGTAGGCGATGAAGCCGTAGACGACGACGACATGGGCCCACCAGGAGATCTTGTAATGCGAGGCGACGTCCGCCGCGCTCAGGCCCGAGGCGGAGACCATGTTCGCGAGCCACGGCCCGATGAACGACCAACGGGCCGTGTCCGGGTGGCGGGCGATAGCGAAGGCCTCGAAGTAGAGGAAGGTCGCCGTGGCCAGGGTGATCAGGAGATAGATCGCGGCCGAATCGCCCGGGGTCGTGGCGTAGCCCTTGGGGCGGAGGACGAACCGGCGGAAGGCCAGGAAGACGACCCCGGCCATGACCGCGACCGCGGCGGCGTCGATGACGAAGGAGAAGACAAGCCCGAAACCGGTCCGGCCGAAGATGTAGAAGCCGTCGAAGAAGCCCTCGAGCGTGTGACTGACGGTCATCGTGTCGAACGAGAGGGCCCCGTAGAAGATGCCGACGTGCATGAGCCCGGTGAACAGGCGCTCGCTCCTCAGCGTGCAGCGCTGGAAGAGGACCTTGGCCACGGCGTGCCGGAACCTCTTCCAGAGGTCTCCGAACCGGTCCTCGGGCGCCCCGGCCAGGACGATCCGGACGCGGCGGACGATCGGCGCGAGGAAAGCCGCCGCCGTGATCAGGATCAGTGCGATGAAGACGAGCTTCTCGGGGGTGGTCAGCATGGCCGGCCTCCTTTTCTGCTTCTCGGCCTTTTTAACCGGTTTGGCTGTCGCCTGTCAACCTCATCGTCGCCAACTCCCCGCCTTTGACACCTACAAAAGGCTGTGTTAAATAAACTCATTCAGGGCCCTGGCCCCGAGGTCCATGATGAACGTCCTCGTCGCCCTCCTCGCCGCCGCCGTCGTATTCCTCCTCGCCGGCCGCTTCTATGCCCGCTACATCGCCCGGAGCCTCGGGGAGGACGCCGGCCAGGCCACTCCCGCCGTCACCTGCTCGGACGGGCGCGACTTCGTCCCGACCAAGCGCTACGTCGTATTCGCCCACCACTTCTCGGCCATCGCCGGGGCCGGGCCTATCCTGGGCCCGACCATGGCCATCCTCTACGGCTTCGTCCCGGCCTGGCTCTGGGTCGTCCTCGGCGGCGTTTTCATCGGCGCCGTCCACGACTTCTCCGCCCTGTTCGTCACCATGCGCGAGGGGGGGCGGTCCATGGCCGAGGTCGCCCGCCGCACCGTCGGCAACGCCGGCTTCAACCTCTTCATCGCCTTCACCATCGTCATGATCGTGCTCGTGACGTCGTCCTTCCTCAGCGCCACGGCGATCTCGCTGACCTCGCTCTGGCCGCTGGCCAAGATCGGGGTCCGGGAGGGGGAGACTTTCCTCAAGACGGTCGTCCGCGACGGCGTCGTCATGGGCCGCATCGGCGGCATCGCCTCGACCTCGGTCATCTTCATCACCCTGTGCTCGCCGCTCCTCGGGCTCCTGCTCTACAAGAAGGGCCTCAAGACGGCGCAGGCCTACGTCCTGGCCGCCGCGATCTGCGTCGCCTCGGTCTTTCTCGGCATCGCCTATCCGGTGACCCTGGCGCCGGCGGCCTGGATGGTCATCATCGCGATCTACGTCCTCTTCGCCGCCGGCGTGCCCGTCTGGCTCATCCTCCAGCCCCGCGACTTCATCAACGTCCAGATCCTTTACGGCGGCATCGTCCTGATGGTCGTCTCCCTCTTCAGCTGCGGCTTCCAGGGCCTGACGGTGACCATGCCCCGGTTCAACCTGGCCGAGGGGGCGGCCAACCTGGGCCTCATCTGGCCGATGATGTTCATCACCATCGCCTGCGGGGCCATCTCGGGCTTCCACGCGCTCGTCGGCGGCGGCACGACCTGCAAGCAGCTCGCCTGCGAGCCCGACGCCCGCCGCGTCGGCTACAACGCCATGCTCCTCGAGTCGCTCCTGGCCGTCTGCGTCCTGCTGGCCCTCGGCGCGGTCATGGCCTTCTCCGACTACAAGGCCATCGTCTGGCCGTCCGACCCGGCCGTCCGTTCGAATCCCATCCTGGCTTTCTCGCTGGCCGCCGGCCGGCTGTTCCACCAGGGGCTGGGCATTCCCGTGGCCCTGGGCACGGTCTTCGGCATCCTGCTCGTCGAAGGGTTCGTCGTCACGACGCTCGACGCGGCGGTCCGGCTCAACCGCTACCTCTTCGAGGAACTGTGGTCGATCGTCCTGAAGAAAGTGCCTCGGCTTTTCCGGCACTATTGGTTCAACTCGGGATTGTCCGTGGTCCTGATGGGCATCCTGGCCTACAGTAACGCCTTCAACGCCCTGTGGCCCATATTCGGGACGGCCAACCAGCTGCTGGCTGCGATGGCCCTGCTCACGATCTCGGCCTGGCTGCTCCTGCGCCGGCGGCGCAACTGGTTCACGCTCGTCCCGGCCGTGTTCATGGTCGTGACGACCCTCGTCTCGCTGGGCATCCTGCTCGCGGGCTACGTCCGGAAAGGGAACTACATCCTCATCGCCGCCGACCTGCTCCTGTTCGGGCTCTCCGCGGGCGTCATCGTCCTTTTCGCCAAGACGTTCCTGAGGAGGCGGACCGGCCCCGGAGAGGCGCCCGCGCAGCCCATCACGTATTAAAGGAATATCCATGGCAGAGACCAGAGACATCGTCATCGTCGGCGGAGGACCGGGCGGCTATCTGGCCGCCCTGCGCGGCGCTCAGCTCGGGAAGAGGATCACGCTCGTCGAACGGGACCGGGTCGGCGGGACCTGCATCAATTACGGCTGCATCCCGACGAAATTCCTGCTCCATCAGACCAAGGTCCTCAAGGAGATCGGACAGGTCAAGACTCTCGAAGGCCCGGTGGCCGAGCTCCGCCTGAACTGGGCCAAGGTCCAGCGGGGGCGGCAGGCCGTCGTCGACCAGCTCGTCAAGGGGCTCGTCTTCCTGCTCGATAAGGGCAAGGTCGAGATCGTCAAGGGGACGGCGCGGCTGATGCCCGACAAGACGGTCGTCGCCCGGACGGCCGACGGGGAGAGGATCTTCGCGGCGGACAAGATCATCGTGGCGACGGGGAGCGAGACGGCCAGCCTGCCCTTCCTGAAGCCCGACGGCCGGACCGTGATCACGAGCAGCGGGGCCCTGGAGCTTCCCGAAGTCCCGAAAAGCCTTCTGGTCGTCGGGGCCGGAGCGATCGGTCTCGAGATGGGCTCGATCTACCGGCGTCTGGGGACCGATGTCACCGTCCTCGAGATCCTGCCCCAGATCCTGCCAGGCTCCGACAGGGAGGCCGTGACGCGGCTCGAGCGAGTCCTGAAGAGACAGGGCTTGAAGATCCTGACCGAGCAGAGGATCGACGCGGCCGTCGTGGAGGAAGGGTCCGTGACGCTCAAGGGCTCCTGCCTCAAGACCAAGGCTCCCTTCGAACACCGGGCCGAGAAGGTGCTGCTTTCGGCCGGGCGCAAGCCGAACACGGCCGACCTTTTCGCCGGCGAGCCTTTCCTGGCGCTGGACCGGGGCTTCATCAAAGTCGACGCGGCCCTCGGGACGAGCGTGCCGGGGATCTACGCGATCGGCGACGTCGTCGGCGGCAAGCTCCTGGCCCACAAGGCCTATCATGACGCGCTGGTCGCGGTCGAGAACGCCTGCGGCCGGAGCCGGGCCGTCGATTACAGGGCCCTGCCCTCGGCCGTCTTCACCGAGCCGGAGTTCGCCACGGTCGGCCTGTGCCAGGAAGAGGCGGCGGCGAGCGGCATCAAGGTCAAGTCGGGCGTCTTCCCTCTCCAGGCGAGCGGCCGGGCCATGACCATGGAGGCGACCGACGGGCTGGTCAAGGTCCTGGCCGACCAGGCCGACAAGGTCGTCGGGGCCCACGTCGTCGCGCCCGGCGCCTCCGAGATGCTCCCGGTCCTGACCATGGCCGTGGCCAAGGGGCTGACGCTCAAGGAGCTCGAGAGCCTCATCTACGTCCACCCGTCGCTCTCCGAGACGATCGGCGAGGCCGCCCTCAAGGCCAACAACGAGGCGCTCCATATCCTGAATTCCTGAGAGGGACAGGCCTGACGGGGACCCGTGCCCAGGATACGCCTCACCGGTCTCCCCGGTTCTTCCGCCGTTGAAAATTCCCCGGCGATTTAATAGAATCGTTGCGCCTGCGGAGCATCATGCTGGAACTCGCGCTCGCCTTCCTCGTCTTCGGCATCCTCTCGGCCGTCATGGTCCTCGTCAACTTCGTCCTGGGGCCGCGCCGGCCCAATCCCGCCCGCGAGAAGCCCTTCGAGTGCGGCAGCCCGCCCCTCCAGCCGGGCATCGGCCCGGTCAACGTCCCGTTCTTCCTCGTCGCCCTGCTCTTCCTCGTCTTCGACGTCGAGCTGGTGTTCTTCTATCCGATCGCCCTGGCCTTCCGGGAGCGGGGCTTCGGCGGGTTCGTCGCCCTCGGCGCGTTCGTCCTCGTCCTGGCTTTGGGCTTCGCCTATGCCTGGAAGAAGGGGGTCTTCCGCTGGTCATGAGCGGCCTCGACTTCCTCACGACGCGCCTCGAGACGGCCCTCGGCTGGGGCCGGAAGTTCTCCCTTTTCCACTACCCCTTCGTCACGGCCTGCTGCGGCATGGAGTACATGTCGGCCGCCTGCGCCCATTTCGACATCGACCGTTTCGGCGCCGGGCTGACCCGGTTCTCGCCGCGCCAGGCCGACCTCCTCCTCGTCGTCGGCACGGTCACCCACAAGCTCGCGCCCGTCCTCCGGACGGTCTACGACCAGATGCTCGAGCCCAAGTGGGTCATCGCCTTCGGCGCCTGCGCCGTGAGCGGCGGCATCTACGAGAACTACGCCGTCGTCCAGGGCATCGACCGGGTCGTCCCCGTCGACGTCTACATCCCCGGCTGCCCGCCGCGCCCGGAGACCGTCCTCGACGGCCTGATGAAGCTGCAGGACAAGATCCAAAACCAGAAACAGGATTGGCGATGGGCCAGGAAAGCCTGATCGAGGCCATCCGGGAGGCGCTCGGCGCGGCGGTCGAGTCCGTATCGGAATCCTTCGGCGACCCGGTCCTCACGATCGAGGCCGGGTCGCTCCGGTCCGCCCTGGCCACCCTTCGCGACGCGCCCTTCGACTTCGCCGTCCTGCTCGACCTGACCTGCGTCGACTACGCGGCGGGGGAGGGGAGGCTCGAGCTCGTCTATCACCTCCGCTCGCTCTCCCGCAACGTCCGCCTGAGGATCAAGGCATCCGTCGGCGCCGCCGATCCCGCGATCGCGTCCCTCGCCGGCCTGTGGAAGAACGCCGACTGGCTCGAGCGCGAGGTCTTCGACATGTTCGGGGTGCGCTTCGACGGCCATCCCTACCTCCGCAGGCTGCTGACCTACGAGGGCTTCGAGGGCCACCCGCTCCGCAAGTCCTACCCCTGGCGCCTGGCCCAGCCGCGCATCCCGATGAAGGACGAGGGTTAGGGTGCAGCCGCGGATCCTGCGCCAGGCCCGGCCGGAGAGCATGCTGCTCAACATGGGCCCGTCCCACCCGGCCATGCACGGGACGATCCGGATCATGCTCGAGCTCGACGCCGAGCGGATCCTCAACGCCGAGGTCGAGGTCGGTTACCTCCACCGCGGCTTCGAGAAGACGTGCGAGAACAAGACCTGGTTCAACCTCCTGCCCTACACCGACCGCCTCAACTACGTCTCGCCGCTCATCAACAACCTCGCCTACGCCATGACCATGGAGAAGATGCTGGGCGTCTCCGTGCCGGAGAGGGCCCAGCTCATCCGGGTCCTCATGAGCGAGCTGTCGCGCGTCTCGGACCACCTGACCTGCCTCGCCGCCATGGCCATGGAGTGCGGCGCCTTCACCGTCTTCCTCTATATGATGAAGGCCCGCGAGTTCCTCTGGGACGCGATCGAGCTCACGGCCGGGGCCAGGATGACGACCTCCTATATCCGGATCGGCGGCGTCCGGGCCGATCTCCACGCCGACTGGCGCGCCTCCGTCTCGGCCGCCGTCGCGGAGACCCGCAAGGTCCTCAAGGACGTCTCCGGCCTTCTCGACAAGAGCAGCATCTTTCTCGGCCGGACCCGGGACGTCGCGGTCATGTCGAAGGAGAACGCGCTTTCCTACGGCTGGACCGGCCCCTGCCTGAGGTCGACGGGCGTCCCCTACGACGTCCGCAAGGCCAGTCCCTACCTCGTCTACGACCGGCTCGACTTCGATGTGCCCGTCGGCGAGCGCGGCGACAACTACGACCGCTACATCGTCCGGATGAGGGAGATGGAGCAGAGCCTCCGCCTCCTCGAGCAGGTCGGGGCGCTCCTCCCGGACGCGCCTCCGCTGCCCGCGGGCCGGGCGATCGAGCCGGCCGAGGCGGTCAGGCGGTCGCGGCTCGCCCGCCCGGACGAGGCCGTCCGCCTGTCGCCGAATCTCGAAGGATCGGAGAGGGAGCGCCTGGCCGGCCTCATGACCCGGGACAGGCCCGTCGGCGTTCCGCCCAAGGAGGCGACGTACACGACGATGGAAGGCCTCCTCGACCACTTCCTCTTCTTCATGAGCGGCCGGGGCATCCGGCCGCCCAAGGGCGACGTCTACTTCTCGGTCGAAGGCGGCAACGGCGAGGTCGGCTTCTACATCGTCTCGGACGGGACGGACCGGCCCTATCGCCTCCACCTCCGGGCGCCCTGCTTCCACGTCGTCGCCGCGCTCGAGGAGCTCATCAAGGGCCGGCTCGTCGCCGACGTCATCCCGACTTTCGGATCGATGAACATGATCGGGGGGGAGCTCGACCGATGAGCTACGTTCCGTCCGCCGCGGTCCGGGAAAAGATCGAGAGGGCCATCTCCGCCTTTCCCGAGAGGTCCGCGGCGCTCCTCCCGGTCCTCCATCTCATCCAGGGGGAGCTCGGATTCGTCCCTCCCGAGGCCGAGATCTGGATCGCCGACGAGCTCGGCCTGCGGCCGGTCCGCGTCCGGGAGGTCCTGACGTTCTACACCATGTTCCGCCGCCGGCCCGCGGGGAAGACCGTCATACAGGTCTGCCGGAACCTCAGCTGTACCCTGGCCGGCGCCGAGGGCCTCGTCGCCGCCCTGCGGCAGGAGCTGGGGCTCAAGCCCGGCGACGGCGACACGACCGCTGACGGCGCCTTCACCCTCGTCGAGGTCGAGTGCCTGGGCAACTGCGACAACGCGCCGTGCCTGCAGATCGACGGCGCCGACCACGGCCCGGTGACGCAGGAGTCGGCGATCGGGCTCGTCCGGGAGATCAAAGGACGATGAGCGAAGACGCCGTCCGCCTTCTCCCCGCCGATGAGAGCTCCTGGCGCCTCGACGCCTATCTTCGCCGCGGCGGCTACGCGGCGGCCCGCAAGGCCGTCACGTCCATGACCCCGGCCGACATCGTCGCCGAGGTCCGCAAGGCCGGGCTCCGGGGCAGGGGAGGCGCGGGCTTCCCGGCCGGGCTCAAGTGGTCGTTCGTTCCCCAGGGGGGGGCCGGGCCCAGGTACCTTTGCGCCAACGCCGACGAGGGCGAGCCCGGGACCTTCAAGGACCGGGCCATCCTCGTCCGCGACCCCCACCGGCTCCTCGAGGGCATGCTCATCGCCTCTTTCGCCGTCGGCATCCGCACGGCCGTCGTCTACGTCCGGGGCGAGTACGAGCGCATCGCCGGCCGGCTCGGCGAGGCCATCGCCGAGGCGGAGGGCGCGGGCCTTCTCGGCCGCGGCGTCTTCGGTTCCGGATTCGACCTCGACGTCATCGTCCAATTCGGGGCCGGGGCCTATATCTGCGGCGAGGAGACGGCGCTGCTCGAATCGATCGAGGGCCGCCGGGGCGAGCCCCGCCTCAAGCCGCCGTTCCCGGCCGTCGTCGGGCTCTTTCGAGCGCCCACGGTCATCAACAACGTCGAGACGCTGGCCATCGTGCCGTCGATCATAGGCCGGGGCGCGGACTGGTTCACCGCTCAGGGCCAGCCCAAGGACTGCGGCACGCGGCTGTTCAGCGTCAGCGGCGCCGTCCGCAAGCCGGGGCTCTACGAGCTGCCGACGGGGATGCCCCTGCGGCGGATCATCGAGGACTACGCCGGCGGCGCGCCCGAGGGCGTCGCCATCAAAGCGGTCATCCCCGGCGGCCTGTCCGCGCCTCTGTTCCGGGCGGACGAGCTCGAAACGCCCATGGACTTCGACTCCATGGCCCTGGCCTGCTCGATGGCCGGATCGGCGGGGGTCGTCGTCGTCGGGGACAGGACGCCCATCCTCGAGGTGCTCAAGGTCATGGCCCGCTTCTACGCCCACGAGTCCTGCGGGCAGTGCACGCCCTGCCGCGTCGGCACGTCCTGGATCCACAGGACCGTGACCCGGATCGCCGCGGGGAAGGGGCGCGGGGAGGACCTCGATCTCATCCTCAGCCTGGCCGACGGCATCAAGGGCCGGACGCTCTGCCCGATGGGCGACGCGGCTGCCCTGCCCATCCACGCCCTGGTGACGAAGTTCCGGGACGAGCTCGAGCAGGCGGTAGGGCGATGAACGGCCCGAAGACGGTCGGCCTGACCATCGACGGCCTGGCCGTCCGGGTCCCCGAGGGGACGAGCGTCCTCGAGGCCGCCGGGCTCGCGGGCGTCTCCATCCCGCATTTCTGCTACCACCCGGCCTTCGAGGCCGAGGGCAGCTGCCGCATGTGCCTGGTCGAGATCGAGGGCCTGCCCAAGCTCGAGCTCTCCTGCTCGACGGCCGTCCGCGAGGGGATGACCGTGCGGACGGCGACGCCGCGCGTCCGGGCGGCCCGCAAGGACGTCCTCGAGTTCCTCTTGGCCGACCATCCGCTCGACTGCCCGATCTGCGACAAGGCGGGGGAGTGCCGGCTCCAGGACTATTACGAGGCCCATGGCCTCTATCCCGGACGGTTCGTCGAGGCCAAGCAAAAGAAGGACAAGCTCGTCCGGATCGGCAAGGGCCTCGTCCTCGACCGCGAGCGCTGCATCCTCTGCACGCGCTGCGTCCGGTTCCTGCGCCAGGTCACGGGGACCGGCGAGCTGGGCGTTTTCGAGAGGGGCGCCCGGGCCGAGATCGGCGTCTTCGAGGGCGTCCTTATCGGCAACAACTACGCCGGGAACCTTGTCGACATCTGTCCCGTCGGGGCCATCACCGACACCGATTTCCGGTTCAAGACGCGGGCCTGGTTCCTCGAGGCGCGCCCGACGGTCTGTCCCCGCTGCGGCCGCGGCTGCGCCGTCTTCGTCGAATCCGTGTCGGGGTATCCCCTTCGGAGCGGCGAGCGGCGGGTCTTCCGCGTCCGGGCCGGGGAGAACCCCGCGGTCAACGGACACTGGATCTGCGACTTCGGCCGGGCCGGACGCCGCGAGATCGACGAGAACCGGCTCCTCAAGGGGATGGACGGCTCCGCCCCCGAGGAGCCGGCCTCCTGGCAGAAGGCCGTCGCCGGGCTCGCCGCGGCGATCCGGTCCGTCCCCGGGCCGGACCGCGCGGCCAAGATCGCGGTCGTCCTGAACGCCTCCCTGACCTTGGAGGAACTGATCCTGGCCCGGCGGATCTTCGTCGAAGGCCTGGGCCTCGAAAGGATCTTTTTCGCGGATCCGAAGCCCGGAACGGCCGACGGATCGCTCCTCACGGAGGACCGTGTTCCCAACGCCCGAGGCGTCCTCGAGGCCGGATTCACGCCCCGTCCGCCGGCCCTCCGCGCGCTGGCGGGCGTCGAAACGCTCGTCGCCTTCGGCCGCCATCTTTCCGAGCATTTTCCCGGCGACGCTCTCGCCGCCGCGTTCGTGGCGATCCCGGCGAAATTCCTCTTCGCCTCGCACCGGAGCCCGCTCGACCGCCTTGCGGACGTCGTCGTCCCGGTCGCGGTCCCCGCCGAGAAATCGGGAACCTATATCAACGTCGACGGGGTCCGGCAGACCTTCGCCCGGGCCCTCGAGCCTGGGCCCGGGATCGTTTCCGAAGGCGAGGCGCTCGCCGGTTTGGCCAAGCGCCTTGGGATGAGCGCCGGAGGGCCCGATGCCCGTTGACGTCCTCATCGTCCTGGCCAAGGTCGTCCTGACCCTGACCTGGACGCTTCTGCTGGCCCTCTTCCTGACCTGGGTCGAGCGGAAGCAGAGCGCCGTCATGCAGGACCGCATCGGGGCCAACCGGGCCTCCATCTTCGGCCTCCGGCTTTTCGGGCTCTTCCAGCCCTTCGCGGACGCCATCAAGATGCTCTTCAAGGAGGATTTCGCGCCGACCTTCGCCGCGCGCGCCCTCCACTGGCTGGCCCCGGCGCTGTCCTTCTTCTTCGTCGCCGTGACCATGGTCGCCGTCCCCTTCGGCGACACCGTCCGCCTCTTCGGCCGGTCCATCCCTCTCCAGGTCGTCGACCTCAACGCCGCCCTGCTCTTCGTCCTGGCCATGCTCAGCCTCGGTGTCTACGGCATCCTCGTCGGCGGCTGGGCCTCGGCGAACCGCTTCGCGCTGATCGGCAGCCTCCGGGGCGCGGCCCAGCTCATCTCCTACGAGGTCGCCCTGGGGCTCAGCCTGGTGGGGTTGGTCATGGTCTTCCCGACGCTCCGGCTCTCCGGCCTCGTCGAACACCAGGGCGGGTCGCTCTTCGGGTTCCTGCCCCGTTGGGGCGTCTTCCTTCAGCCCCTCGGATTCGTCGTTTTCTTCATCGCCGGCCTGGCCGGGACGAAACGGGTGCCCTTCGACATGCCCGAGGGCGAGTCCGAGATCATCGGCTTCTACACCGAGTACGGCGGCCTCAAGTTCGGCCTGTTCATGTTCACCGATTTCCTCGAGGTCATCGTCCTCGCCGCCCTGTCCACGACGCTCTTCTTCGGCGGCTGGCAGGTCCCGTGGCTCGGCGCCGGCGGGTTCGCCTTCCCGTGGGGCGGGAAGCTCGCCGTCGCGCCCTGGGCCGCGACCGTCCTCCGGGTGCTCGCCTTCAACGTCAAGGTCCTGTTCTTCTGCTGGCTGCAGATCCTGGTCCGCTGGACCTACCCCCGCTTCCGCTACGACCAGGTCATGGACTTCGGCTGGAAGGTCCTCGTCCCCCTCGGGACCGTCAACGTCCTCGCCACCGGGCTCGTCCTGGCGGCGCGATAGGCGAACATGGGCAAGCTCGCAACGGTCGTGATCGAGGTCCTGAGAGGGGCCTCGATCACCGCCCGCCACTTCTTCGTCAACATGACCTTCCACACGCTCCGCCTCTTCGGCGTCCGGACGAAGAGGCGGGGAGCCGTCACCGTCCAGTATCCCGAAGAGCGCAAGCCGCTCGGGCCGCGGCACCGCAGCCTCCACCGGATCCGGCCCCGCGAGGACGGCCGGCCGAGCTGCGTCGCCTGCATGCTCTGCGTCACCGTCTGCCCCTCCGAATGCATCTCCGTCGAGGCCGCCGAGGACCCGGACGATCCGGAGGTCCAGAAGACGCCGGCCCGGTTCGTCGTCGACCTCAACAGATGCTGTTTCTGCGGCTTCTGCGTCGAGGCCTGCCCCGTCGACGCCATCCGCATGGACACGGGAGAGATCCGGCTGGCGTCGACGGCCCGGGCCGCGCTCGAGCTCCCCCTGGACAGGCCGTGATCCCCGCGTCCGATCGCGTCACCATCGGCGACGTCGAGGTCGTCCGCCTCCTCGACGGCACGTTCCGCGTCGACGGCGGGGCCATGTTCGGCGTCGTCCCCCGGACGCTCTGGGCCCAGCGGGCCGCGCCCGACGCCGAGAACCGGATCATCCTGGCCCTCAATGGCTACCTCGTCCGGACGCCGGAGGCGACGTTCCTCCTCGACACGGGGGTCGGGCCGGACGTCGGGCGCCGCCATGCCGAGCTCTACTCGTTCGAGCGCGCGCCCGGGCTCGTCGGACTGCTCGAGGAGCTCGGCGTCGCTCCGGAGGACGTCGATTTCGTCGTCAATAGCCACCTCCACTTCGACCACTGCGGCGGAAACACCGCGCGGACGGCCGAGGGCGGGTGGGCGCCGGCCTTCCCCAGGGCCCGCTACGTCGCCCAGCGCGTCGAGTGGGAGCAGGCCCTCCGCCCGGTCGAGCGGGACAGGCCGAGCTATGCTCCGGCGCGGCTCCGGGCGCTGGCGGAAGGGGAGAGGCTGCGGCTCCTCGACGGCGACGCCACCATCGCCCCGGGCGTCGAGGCCGTCGTGATCGCGGGTCACACGGCCGCCCATATGGGCGTCAGGGTCAACCTCCGGCGGCCAGACGCTCGTCTACCTCGCCGACGCCGTCCCGACCGCGGCCCACGTCGATCTGCCCGCCATCATGAGCTACGACCTCTATCCCGTCGACACCTTCAACAGCCAAGAAGGCGATCCTGGAGCGGGCCGTCGACGAGGACTGGCTCGTGGCCTTCGGCCACGATCTCCGTCATCCCTTCGGATCGCTCCGCCGCTCCGGCCGGGGGGTCGTGTTCGTCCCTCGCGACGAGGCTCGCGGTCCGAAAAAAGATTGACTTTTCACGGGCCTGTCTTTATGATGGCTCTTCGTAAATATCAGGAGGTTATCATATGAAGAAGGTCACCGTCGAAGAGCTGTTGGCCAAGGCCCAGCAGCCTTCCCTGGACGCCCCGAGGCTCCACAAGTTCTACAAGGGCAAGATGGGCACGGCCCTGAAGTGCCGGATCCGCGATTTCAACGACTTCGCGATCTGGTACACGCCCGGCGTCGCCGCGGTCTGCAAGGAGATCGCCGCCGACAAAGAGAAGGCCTACGAGTACACCAACAAGTGGAACTCCGTGGCCGTCATCAGCGACGGCACCCGCGTCCTCGGGCTCGGCGACATCGGCCCCGAGGCCGGCCTGCCGGTCATGGAGGGCAAGGGCATCCTCTACAAGTACCTGGGCGGCGTCGACGCCTTCCCCATCTGCCTCGACGAGAAGGACCCCGACAAGATCATCGAGATCGGCAAGGCCCTGCAGCCGTCCTTCGGCGGCTTCAACCTCGAGGACATCAGTCAGCCCAAGTGCTTCCGAATCCTCGACGAGTTGCGCGCGGCCTGCGAGATCCCGGTCTGGCACGACGACCAGCAGGGCACGGCCTGCGTCACCGTGGCCGGCCTGATCAACGCCCTCAAGATCGTCAAGAAGGACATCGCAGAGGTCAAGATCACGATGGTCGGGGCCGGCGCCTCGGGCATCAACATCGCCCACCAGATCATGCTGGCCGGGGCCAACGGCGACAACATGCTCCTCGTCGATTCGAAGGGCATCCTGTCCCGCGACCGCGCCGACAAGGACAACCTCCAGAAGAACTTCAAGGAGAAGTGGGACATGTGCCTCCGGACCAATCCCAAGGCCCGGCTGGGCTCGATCCCGGACGCCATCGCCGGTGCCGATGTCCTCATCAGCGCCTCCACGCCGGGGCCCGGCACCATCAAGCCCGAGTGGGTCAAGGCCATGCGGAAGGACGCCATCGTCTTCGCCGAGGCCAATCCCATCCCCGAGATCTGGCCCTGGGAGGCCAAGGAGGCCGGCGCCCGGGTCGTGGCCACGGGCCGGTCCGACTTCCCCAACCAGGTCAACAACTCCCTCGGCTTCCCCGGCATCTTCCGGGGCGCCCTGGACGTCCGGGCCAAGACGATCACCGACGGCATGTGCATCGCCGCCGCCCGCGAGCTGGCCAAGGTGGCCGAGGACAAGGGCCTCCACGAGGACTACATCATCCCGAACATGGACGAATGGGAGGTCTTTCCCCGCGAGGCCGTGGCCGTCGGCACCAAGGCCATCGAGGAGGGCGTCGCCCGCTTCAATTTCCCGGCCGACGTGCGCTTCAAGATGGCCGAGGACATCATCCGCGCTTCGCGCGAGGACGTCCAGAAGAAGATGAAAGAGGGCGTCATCATCGACCCGGACAAGTGATCCCGGTCCCGCCCGTAAGCTGAACGACAGGGGAGGAAGAGGCGTGCCGGCGCGCTCCTCTTCCTCCTTTTTCTCTGCAATTGACATGCCCCCCCGCCCTGTGATATAAGAAATCCTACGAAGGTTTTACTTTATCGCCTAACCGGAGCACAATCAAACAGATATCCCCCCGGAGCCGTCGCCTATCTCACGTATCCTATAAATGATACCTTAAGGAGGTAAGATCATGAAGAACGTCGTGAAAGGCCTAACCCTGGCGCTCATCGTCGTGTTCGCGTTCACGAGCTGCGCCAAGCAACCCACCCAGCTGATGGACGCCGCCAAGGCCGCCATCCAGGGCGTCGTCGACGCCAAGGGCGGGATCTACGCGAAGGACGAGCTGGCCAAGCTCAACGGCGACCTGCAGGCCGCCCTTGACGCCGTCAACGCCCAGTCCAAGAAATTCTTCAAGAAGTACGGGCCGGCCAAGGAGATGCTGACCAAGATCGCCGCCGACGCCGACGCCGCCAAGGCCCTCATTCCCGGACGGATCGCCGAGGCCAAGGCCGCCGCCGAGATGGCCGTCGCCGAAGCCAAGACCGGCATCGAGGACGCCAAGGCCCTCCTCGAGAAGGCCCCCAAGGGCAAGGGCACCAAGGCCGACATCGAGGCCATGAAGGCCGACCTCGCCGGTCTCGAGACCGCGATGGCCGACGTCGACGCCGCCCTGGCCGCTGAGGATTACTTCGGAGCCAAGGACAAGGCCGCCGCCATCAAGGAGAAGGCCGCGGGGATCTCCGAGCAGGTCAACGCCGCCATCGCCAAGATCAAGGGCAGGTAAGACGCTCTGCCTTGACGTCAAGCAGAGCAGCCGTCGTCCTGCTGGCTGTTTGGCTTTGTGGTTGTCGAACCACGCCGGTCCCTCCGGAGGTCCTTGAAGCCGACGTACAGGAACAGGACCTCCGGAGGTCCGGCGCTTCCGATTTCGCCGGCCCGGAGCACGCGGCCTACCTCGAGAGCTTGAGGTCTGCCCGACGGACCCTCGGGCGGGAGAACCTCAAGTTTGGCTGGCTCCGGGATTATGGCCGGGTCCGGGCCGACTTCGCCGCCGTCCTCGTCGACGGCCACTCCCTCCGATCGAAGATCGAGACGACCGTCGCCCGGCGGTCGGCCGTCCTGACCGGGACCGCCGACGCCATCCGCAGGCGCTTGAGGACGCTCGACAGCCTGACGCTGTCCCTCGTCGAAAGGGGCGAAGCCCGCCAGCGCCTGACCAGGGCCTCTCTCGTCCTGGCCGAGGCCGAAGGGCTCATCGGGCAGAGCCGGTTCGAGGAGGCGGCCGCGCGGCTGGAGGCGGCCACGAACCTGGCCGGGGAGGCCGAGCGGGTCGTCGTCGCCTTCATCTCGCGGTACCTCGACCCGGCCCAGGTCAAGGCGTGGAAACAGGCCGCCGACGAGACCATCGCCGAGTCGAGAAAGCGCGGCGAGACCGCCCTCATCGTCAGCAAGCTCGAGCGGCGGCTGGCGGTCTACAGGAGCGGCAAGCTCGTCCGGACCTACGAGGTCGGGCTGGGCTTCAACGGCCTGTCCGACAAGCGCGTCTCCGGGGACAACGCCACCCCCGAGGGACGCTATTCCATCATTCGGAAGCACCCCTCGAGCCTCTACCACAGGGCCTTGCTCATCGACTACCCGAACGAGGAGGACCGGCGCTGGTTCGCCCGGGAGAAAGCCCGGGGGAACATCCCCCGGAACGCTTCGATCGGCGGGGACGTCGAGATCCACGGCGGCGGCCGGGACACCCTGACCCGCGGGTGCGTCTCGCTCGACAACGACAAGATGGACGAGCTCTTCGCCCTCGTACGGGTCGGGACCCCGGTCACGATCATCGGCACGATGGAGCCCGAGAACTTCGTCATCAAGGCCATCCGGGAGCAGTGACGACGTGACCAAGCGCCTGCTCATCGCCGCCGCCGCCATCCTCTGGCTGGGGTTCCTCGCCGTGGTCGGCGCGGCCTACCTTATCGGCCTGAAGGAGGCCTCGGCCTGGCCGCCCGAAGAAAGCGTCCAGGCCGTCCCCGAGAAGGACGTCCCCAAGGTCGAGCGCAACGTCCAGCAGCTCGAGAGGCGCATGGCGGGGCTCCTGCCGAAGGGGACGTACATCGTCATCGATACCGCCGCCAACCGGCTCTACCTCAAGGACGGCGCCAAGATCGTCCGCGAGGCCGTCGTCTCCTGCGGCAGCGGCGTCGTGCTCGAGGAGCCCGGCGGGAAGAAGCGGTCCTGGGTCTTCGACACGCCGCGCGGGGAGTTCGTCGTCAAGTCGAAGATCGCCAATCCCTACTGGGTCAAGCCCGACTGGGCTTTCATCGAGGAAGGGGAGACCATCCCCAAGGTCCTCGAGGACCGGATCGAGGCGGGGACCCTCGGCGATTACGCCCTGGGATTCGGCCAGGGCTACTTCATCCATGGCACCCTCTACAGCCGTCTTCTGGGCCGGAACGTCACGCACGGCTGCGTCCGGGTCGGGGACGAGGACCTCAAAGCCGTTTTCAAGGCCGTCCCGATCGGGGCCAAGATCTACATCTATTGAGAGAAGCGAACATGAGACGAGCGGCGGGTCTGGCGGCGGTCGCGGCCGTCGCGCTCGGCGCGGCGGCGTTCGGGGCCCCGGCGGACCGGACGGCCCTGGCCCACAAGCAGGCGGCGCTCGCCTCCGAATACAGCCTGGCCAAGGAATCGAGCTTCTATTTCGTCCTCGACGTCATCGGCCGCAAGCTCGAGCTGAGGGTCCGGGGGATGGTCCTCCGGTCCTGGCCGCTCCAGGGGATGCGGTTCTGGGAAGCCCGGATTTCGCCGGAACGGTCGAGCTCGTACGGAAGTCGGCGCTCAAGGCGCCCGAAAGGATCGTCGTCAAGCCCGGCGAGACCGGGGAGCCCGAGCCGGCCACGGCGCCGGCCGCCGCCCCGGCGGCGACGGGCGCGACGGCCGCAGGGACGCCAGCGGAGTTCGATCTGGAAGCGCTCGAGCTCAAGGACATGCCCAGGAGATTCGGCCTGGATTTCGACAACGGGCTCCATATCCAGGTCTTGGGCAAGGACGGAGCGGCGCGCGGGCTCGCCGGATCTCTGGCCGATGCCTGTCGGTGGTACATCGGCCTCCCTCTGCGGAACCTCTTCGGCTCGAGGGACGGGAAGAAGGTCTCCGAGCTCGAGCTGGCCTTCGAGCTGGATCAGGACGCCCAGGCGATATACTGGCATTTCTTCGATGGGATCAAAGGCATCGTCCGTTAGATATAATTGAAAATAAACAAAATAAAGACACGTTGTTTTTAACTTGACAACAGTCCGCTAAGATTTTATAATAGCGTTCTACTAAATTGAGTTGAACAGGAGGACTCCTATGGGAAAGATAATTGGCATCGACCTCGGGACGACGAATTCCGTGGTCGCCATTCAGGAGGGTGAAAAGTCGACCGTCATCCCCAACGAAGAGGGTGGACGGACGACGCCTTCCGTCGTCGCGTTCTCGGGCAAGGGCGAGATCCTGGTCGGCCAGGTCGCCAAGAGGCAGCGTGTGACAAATCCCGAGAACACGATCTATTCGATCAAGAGGTTCATGGGCCGCCGCTACGGCGAGGTCGGCAAGGAGATCAAACAGGTCCCCTTCAAGGTGACCGAGGCCGAGAACAGCGACGTCCGCGTCGAGGCCCACGGCAAGAAGTACGCCCCGCCGGAGATATCGGCCTTCATCCTGCAGAAGCTGAAAAAGGCCGCCGAGGACTACCTCGGGGAAAAGGTCGATCGGGCCGTCATCACGGTCCCGGCTTACTTCAACGACAGCCAGCGAAAGGCCACGAAGGACGCCGGGCAGATCGCCGGCCTCAAGGTCGAGCGCATCATCAACGAGCCCACGGCCGCCGCCCTGGCCTACGGCATGGACAAGAAGAAGGACGAGACGATCGCCGTCTACGACTTCGGCGGCGGGACCTTCGACATCTCCATC
>CAVRDU010000004.1:0-88390 GCA_963719985.1 Candidatus Aminicenantota bacterium
CGTATTCGCCGTGAGAGGCCCCCCGCAATTGGGGCAGAGGAGCTGGCTTAGGAGATCCGTTCTCATGAGAGATCGGCCGAATGGTAACACATTCCGTGGGTATGGTGAATAGGATAGGGCTTGCCAAAGGAATGCGTTGGTTTTATCATAAGTGCCCAGAGAACCCTTTCGGATGAAAACCCCTCCTTTCCTGGTCCACCATTTTCTCGAGAAAAGCTCCGTACTGGCGTCGACAAAACCACCGTCCTCCAGGAGCGGCGCCGCGCGGGGTATTCCGACATCAACAGATGGGCAAATCAGCTGGCCCACGGCCTCATCAAGACGGGTATCAAGCCCGGGGATCGGGTCATCCTTCTGTGCGAAAACAGCATCGACTATGTTTATTGCTATTACGGCATCCTCAAGGCGGGGGGCATCGTCGCTTCTCTCAACACGGACATCAAGCCTGACGGCCTGGCGGAAATATTGAGGGAGCTGGAACCGAAGGTCTTGATCGTCTCGTCGAAGCTTGAAAAAACGGCCCGGCCGGCCGGCCCGGCGCTCTCTGGTGTCGTCCCGCATCATGGTCATCTATCCGCGCCTGCCTGGGCAGAGCACGGGGGGGGACGTCTTCCCGCATATTGACGAGCTCCCCGGCCTATCCGAAGAAGATCCCGGGCTGGCCATCGATCCGAAGTCAGGCGCGGCCATCATCTACACGTCCGGTTCGGCGGGGAAACCGAAGGGCGTCATGCTGTCGCACGCCAACATCGTGGCCAACACGCGGTCCATCATCGAATACCTGGGGCTCTCTGCCAGCGATGTCCAAATGGTCGTCCTGCCCTTCTTTTACGTCATGGGCAAGTCCCTCCTCAACACCCATTTCGCCGTCGGCGGGACGGTTGTCATCAATAATCAATTCGCCTATACGGCGTCGGTCTTGAAACAGATGGCCGAGGAAAATGTTACCGGCTTTTCCGGAGTCCCCTCGACCTACGCCCACCTTCTCTTCAAATCGCCCCTCGCTGCCTATCGGGATAAGCTGTCCGCCCTCAGGTATTGTTCGCAGGCCGGTGGGCACATGGCCAAACATGTCAAGCTCGAACTCATGAAGGCCATGCCGGAACATACCCGGCTTATCGTCATGTACGGGGCCACGGAGGCCTCGGCCCGCCTGACCTATGTCCCGCCGGAACGCCTGGAAAACAAGATCGATTCAATCGGCATTCCCATCCGGGAGTAGCTATGAGTGTCATGTCCCCCGAAGGGAAGATCCTGGGGCCTGGCGAGACCGGGGAGCTCGTCGCCGGGGGAGAGAATATCATGCTCGGGTACTACAAGGACGAAGTGGGGACGAAAAGGGTCCTTGACAAACATGGTTATCACACGGGCGATCTGGGATATCGTGACGAGGACGGGTATTTTTTCGTGACCGGCCGGAAGGACGACCAGCTCAAGGTCGGCGGGCATCGCTTGAATCCCAGAGAAATCGAGGACACGATCGTCGAGTCCGGGCTGGCCGCCGAATGCCTCGTCTTCGGAATTCCGGATCCCTTGCAGGGGCATCGGTTAGCGGCGCTGGTTGTGCCGATACGAAAAACCGCGGACACGGTCGAGGGCATCCTCAAGTATTGCGGCGCCAAACTGCCCAAGTTCAAGGTGCCGGGGTCCTTGCTGCTCGTCGAGGCCATCCCTAAAACGAGCAGCGGGAAACCTGACCGGGCGAGAAGCGTCCGGCTGCTCGAGGCGAAACAGGCGGCCGGGAAATAAGACACGGACCGTGTCAAGGGACGAACCTTCGGCTTGCCACTCGCCCATGGCTTATTGCGGGCGAGTGCGCCGGAAGTGGGCCATCGGGTAAGCCCAGAGCCCCGGCTGCTGTGGAAATCCGTAATCTTCGGCTATAATAAGGCGGCACGAAGTACAGAATTGCCGATGGACGAGCGTCATGCCTGAATATGAGACCGAAATCCGTAACTTCATCGCCGAAAGGTTCTTCTTCGGAGAGGACAGAAGTTGGCTTCCGACGGCTCCCTGCTCGAGGCGGGGATCATCGACTCCACGGGCATCCTCGAGCTCATCAATCATCTCGAAGAGCGTTACGGCATTAAAGTGAACGACGACGAACTTGTGCCGGAAAACCTGGACTCTATCACGAGCATCTCCGCGTTCCTCGAGCAAGAGATAGCCTGGCGTTCCATCACGCGAGGGCAGCATGACCGATAAAAGCTCCATTTCGGCCGACCTCCTCAAGATCGATTGCGCGAGGGAGCTACGATACGATCTCCGACGCGATCAGGAACGCGCTGGCGAAGAACCCCGCGAGAGGGGGCTCGTCGTCGGCATCTCCGGCGGCATCGACAGCAGCGTCACTGCGGCCCTGTGCGTCCGGGCTGTGGGCAAGGACAAGGTCATCGGCCTGCAGATGCCCGAGCGTCATTCGGCGGGCGACACGCTTGGCCTGGGCGATTCCTCGCCGATTACTTGGGGACCCGGAAGGTCTTTATCGTATCACGCCCGTCCTCGAGGCCGTCGACTATTATGAAAAGTACGACGAGGCCGTCCGGACGGCCGTCCCCGGATACGGCCGGGACTGGAAGTCGAAGATCGTCGTGTCGGACATCGCCGAGGACAGGGCCTACACGCTGTTTTCGGTCGTGGCTGCGTCGCCCGATGGCCGGGAAGATCAGGAAGCGGCTCGAGCTCGGTTCCTACCTGGCCATCGTCGCTTCGACGAACTTCAAGCAGCGCATTCGCAAGATGCTCGAATACTACTACGCGGACCTCAATAATTACGCCGTGGCCGGGACGCCCAACCGGCTCGAATACGACCAGGGCTTTTTCGTCAAGCAGGGCGACGGGGCGGCGGATATCAAGCCCATCGCCCACCTGTACAAGACGCAGGTCTACGAGCTGGCCCGGTTATCTCGGCTTGCCGGACGCCATCATCAGCCGGCCGCCGACGACCGACACCTATTCGCTGCCCCAGAGCCAGGACGAGTTTTTCTTCTCGGTCCCCTACGAAGTCATGGATCTCTGCCTGTACGGGAAGAACCATGGGTACAGTCCCGAGGACGTCGGCCGTGCCGCGGGCCTTCCCCCGAGCCGGGTCCAGGCCATTTACCTGGATATCGACAGGAAAAGAGCGGCGACGCAATACCTGCCGCCTGGCTCCCCGTGTTGGTCACCGAGGTTCTCGAAATCCCATGAACCGGCCGATCTGTCTAGTAACCGGCGCCACGGCCGGGATCGGCAGAGGCCGCGGCCCTCGCTATGGCGAGATGGATTACGGGCTGATCCTTATCGGAAGAAACGAAGAAAAAACGGCCCGGGTCCGTGAAGTGATCGGGCGGATATCGCGAAATAAAACGATTCTCGCTTATGTGTGCGATCTGTCTGTGCTTAGGGATGTGCGCGGCTTGGCGGCCAGGATAAAGGAAGATCATGCCGGATAGATGTCCTCGTCAATAACGCCGGCGCGAGATTTCTCCGGCACCAACTGACCAAAGAGGGCGTGGAAATGACCCTGGCGACAAATCACCTGGGTCATTACGTTGCTCACTCTTTCTTTGATCGATATAATGAAAGGCTCCGAGCAGGCGAGGATCGTCAACGTCTCGTCGGGGGCGCACTATTCGGGTACCGGCGTCATCGAAAATTTACTGTCCGCGAGGGACTATGACGGTAGAAAGCAATATGCAAACTCGAAACTGGCCAACGTTCTATTCACTTATGCCCTACCGGAGAAGCTGAAGGGGCGGGGGATAGCCGTGAACGCTATCGACCCCGGCGGTGTGGCCACCAATTTCGCCCGTAACAATGGATTGAGGCATTGGCTTAGCCATAGAATTTATTATTGGAGCAAGAGACAGTTGCTGACCCCAGCGCAGGGAGCCGAAACGGTCGTCTATCTCGCGTCGTCGGACGATGTCAAGGGGATCACCGGGAAATATTTCATGGACAAAGAAGGAAAAGAAGTCATCCGTGATCTCCAATGATAAGGCCGATCCAGGAAAAGCTCTGGGCATTGAGCGTCGAGCTGAGCGGGGCAAGCCTTCCGTAGCTTCCAGATGTGGTTGATGCGTTCTCTCTTACCGTATAGCATGAGCAATATGAGCAACGAGTCGACGAGCGTCATGAGCCGGGAAGACCGGGTCCTGTCCGTCGACCTTTTTCGAGGCGTCGTGATGTTCCTCCTGATCGGCAGGGCCACCGGCCTGTACGACTTGCTGGCCTCGCCGGGCCACGGGAGGTACCGTTCTCCATGCCGTCGGCCTCCAATTCCATGCACCATCCCTGGCACGGCTTGAGACTGGCGGATCTCGGCCAGCCCTTCTTCATGTTCATCAGCGGCGTGGCCATGTCCTTTTCTTATGAGAAGCGCTGGGAGAGAGGAGAGAGTGTGGAGAGAATCGCTCGTTCGAGCCCTGCGCCGGTCCTTCCTGCTGTTCGGAATCGGCTGGGCCCTTTACTTCGCCGGCTCGAGCGGACGCGGCTTCAAGGGCGAGTTCCTGACCGACATCCTGCCCCAGCTGGCCGTCGCGAGCCTCGTCGCCTTTCTCCTGCTGAAGCGTGCCGGTCCGGACGCAAATAGGCGTCGCGATGGGACTCGTCGTCCTCACGGAGCTCTTTTATCGCCGCTGGCCTGTCGCCGGCTTCGACCGGCCCTTCACGCCCGGCCACAACTTCGGCGCTTGGCTGGATACCGTCCTATTCGGCACCGCCTCGGCGGAGGGCCTGGTCACCTTCAACATCGTTCCGGCGTCGACTTCGTCATCCTGGGCATTCTCGCCGCGAGGATGCTCAAGAGCGGACGGCCGCAGTAGAAAGATGCTCGTGGGCTTGGTCGGGACGGGCCTTGCGGGCGTGGCCTTGGGCCTGACCCTCGACCAGGTGACCCCGGTCGTCCGGAAGTTGCACACGAGCTCGTTCGTCATCCTGAACCGTCGGCCTGGCCTTCTTGTCGCTGCTTTGGGCTATTGGCTGATCGACGTAATGAGATTCCGGAAGCGGTCGGTATATTCTTCGTCATCGTCGGGATGAACCCGGTCTTTATATACCTTTTCGCGCTCTCGGGCGGGGGCGGATTGGCTCTGAGCGGTCGTCGCGCCGTTCACCATGGCCTTCTCCGGCTGGGGGGGGAGGGGTCTGCCATGACGCTGACGAGCCTCACGGTATTGGGGTCTGATGTGGGGGCTGTGCTATTGGCTCTATAGCGGGAGATATCTTCATCAGGATATAGCGGAGTCGATGATGGGAAGAAGGACCTGGCTCTTCGCACTTCTGACAGCCGTGTCGCTGGTGTTGGCTGTGCCGCCGTTCGTCGACTTGCTGCGGATACGAGAATTTTCGGAGTACTACAGTCACATCATCCTGATCCCGGTCGTCAGCGCTTATCTCGATCTTCCGGCGCAGGCGGGAGATGTTCAAGGGGACGACATCGGCCCATCCATGGGGGATCGCCGCCGTGGCCGCGGGCGCCGGGCTCTGCGTCGCGGGCTGGTTTGCAGGCGGGGAGGCCGACGGCCGGGCTTCGCTGACGACCCTGGGGGGGCTTCTCTTCTTTTACGGAGCCTATCTCGTGCTCTACGGAAAGAACGGCAGCCGGCGGGCCTTCTTCCCGCTCGCGTCTTCCTTCTTTTCGCCGTGCCCATCCCGGCCACTGGTGATGGAAAAGATCATCGCCGTGCTCGTCGTCGGTTCGGCCTACATGACCCGCCTGCTGTTCATGGTGTTCCGGGTGCCGTTCGTCCAGGATGGGCCCCTATTTTATCTCCCCGGCTTAGTTATCGAAGTCGCTCCCCAGTGCAGCGGCATTCGCTCGAGCCTGGCGCTCCTCGTCACCGCCCTCCTGGCCGGACACCTCTTCTTGGCAAGATTCCGGAACAAGGCCCTGCTGGCACTGGCCGTGCTCCCCGTAGCCCTGTTTAAGAACGCAATGCGCATCACGATTCTCTATCTGCTGTCCTACTTTGTGGACATGAGGATAATCCTGGGCGGGTTCCTGCACAGATCCGGGGGCTTCATCTTTTTCGGCTTGGGGCTATTCGTCCTGGGCTCGATCCTCTGGCTTCTCAGACAGGGAGAGAGCCGGAATCCTTGGCCAAAAGCAGCTCATGGCCCATCTAATGACAAGAAAATTAATCAGATAGAGAGTGGGGGGTGATTTTTTCCCGGTTGAGCCATCCTCTATTGACAACAAGGGTGGGCCTGTGCGATATTTGGTTAGCCAAGTTTTCCCCGATTTTTGGAGAAGGATGGGTAAAATGAAAAAAGTCAAATTGATGGCCCTCTCATTAATCCTGTTGTTCTTCGCGCCGTCAACCGTGGCTATCGCCGCGGACACGTGGCCCGGCTGGCTTAAGAAGGACGGCAAGAACGGCGGCACGGGAAACGGTACCGTTTCCGTCGCCGAACCTGCCGCTATGCTGTGCTCCTCGGAGCTGGCCTGGTTTCCCTCGGCGTCTACGCCAAGAAGAAACGCTCCAAGAAGCAGTAAGCGCCTGAACCCTATTTTTTCTTGATCACTTGGATTCTGGGCAGGCATCGCCTTGCGTGGAACCCCGGTCACTGAACAGTCGGCGGCAATTGATTCAAGTGCTGGGTCGCATTGGACTTGCTGGCGAAATCCCGGAAAACCCTCTTGACCTGGTCCTCGGTCAACTCCATGACCCGCAAACCTCGGGAATCTCGATCTTGTTCTCCCAGGCGTAGAGCAGGAGATCGAGCCCTTGAACGGCATCCGGAAGAACCATTCCTCGTCCGTCACTGGGGCGCTGAGTAGGTGTCCGGCGCGGGGGCGCGTGCGGATCTCTTGAGTCACTCCCATGG
Source organism: Candidatus Aminicenantota bacterium (assembly GCA_963719985.1). GTDB lineage: Bacteria > Acidobacteriota > Aminicenantia > Aminicenantales > Saccharicenantaceae > RBG-16-66-30. Next base: position 6,811 of record CAVRDU010000004.1, read on the forward strand.
CTTCGGCCAGCTGGAAGACCTGGTTCTTATAGAGGTGAGCGATCGGCTCGATGTCCACCCCGCCGTCCCCGTACTTGACGAATAGCCCTGCACGGCCTCGCTCTTATTGGTGGTCCCGCAGACGAGGTAATTGAGCTTCTCGGCGATAGTAGTACTGGGTCATCATCCGGGTCCGTGCTTGGTGCAGGTGGCGGCGATGATGCCCCTGAGCCTGTCGTTGTTGAGGCGCGTGCTCTTCGGGGCTCCTCCGAGGGTCGACGACGGTCAGAGTGAAGAAATTGAAGCTGTCCTTGTCAAGATATCGGAAGGCAAGGTGATTTTCAGTCTGTGCGTCTGTCGCCGAATTCGGGGTAGACTGGCCTTGGCCACGGCGTCCCGTTTCTCATATGTCCCGAAGGCCTCGAGGACAGGCGTGATATCGACGGTGATGGCCCGATGCCCAGCTTGTTCCGCCTGTTCGTGGCGAACTCGGCGCTCTGCGGGCTCGATTCCTTGTCCGGGAGGAGCAAGGCGAGGACCTTATCCTTCCCGATGGCCTTGACGGATACAGACGGCTAAAGCGGAGTCCACGCCGCCGCTGAGACCGATGACGATCCCTTTCCGGTGCATGACCTGCAGCTGGTCCTTGATGAATGCGATGATCCTTTCGGACCTCGGACCGCGCAATCGATCTCAAGGACATCTCGGGTGAATTCCATGCTGCGCTTCATGCTTCTATTTCCTCGGCTCTTCACCTGTGAGGCTGTCAAAGAAATAACACCGCCCTAAAAAACAGTCAATAGGATGCTTGATTATCTGCCCCTACCAGGGTAATTATGTATAAAGATTATGGAGATAGTCGAGCCGATCCCGGTAGCTTTCGATCGTGGGGAGATCTCCGCGCGGCTGAGACATGACGCTGCGAGGGCGGGATTCGACAGCTTGGATGGGCTCGTCGGCTCGCGCAGGAACTGACCAAGCCTCGTGCTGCATATGAGATAGCCTATGTGGGGAATAAAGGGGAGAGCGCTTTGGACGTCGGCGGACGTCGCTTTCGTTAGCCCGATCCTCCGAAAGAACCTCGAGGCGCCAACAAGGTCTTCCCCTACATCATCACGATCGGCCCGGAGCTCGAAAACGTGGCCACAGTCGCCCAGGGCGACCTCCTCAAGCAGTACTACCTCGAGGAGATCGCCAATATCGCGCTCGAGCAGGCCGCCGATTGGCTTGCCGCCCACCTCGAGACGCGCTACGGCCTTGGCCCCCTATCCAACATGAGCCCCGGCTCGCTCGAGGATTGGCCGATCACCGAGCAGGCCAAGCTCTTTTCGATCTTCGGCGACACGGAAAAGCTCATCGGCGTGCGCCTGACCGACAGCATGCTCATGGTGCCGCGGAAGTCGATCTCGGGGATCCTCTTCCCGTCGGAGGAGGGATTCGTGGCTTGTCAGCTTTGCGAACGCGAGAACTGCCCGGGGCGCAAGGCGGCCTACACCGGCAGGGTTTCATAGTTTCAAGAGGCCCACGCTCGCTGAGAGCCCTTTTTAACCCTCCTCGCCAATTCGCCTCACGGATCCCGGCCGCGGGAGCGTCTGCCTGTGTGTATCGATTGACAGGCCCGCTGCAGAGGCCTATATTCCCGATATCCCGCTCACGGAGGAGAACTGATGAAAAGGTCCGTCATCGCGATCATCGCGGTCGCTTCGATCGTCGGCGCGGCTGCCGTCTTTGCTTCGACCCAGCAGAGGCCCGCCGCCAAGCCCCCGCTCAAGGTCTTCATCTCGGTCGACATGGAGGGCATATCGGGGATCGTCCACGGCGACCAGGTCTCGCCGGGCACGGCGGAATATGCCAGCGGACGCGCCTGGATGGTCGCCGACGTCAACGCGGCCGTTCACGGAGCCCTCGCCGCGGGCGCGACCGAGATCGTCGTCAACGACTCCCATGGCTCGATGCGCAACATCGATCCGGCCGCTATCCACCCTCAGGCGACCCTCATCAGCGGCTCCCCCAAGCCGCTGTCGATGATGCAGGGGATCGACGCGTCGTTCCAGGCCTGCGTCTTCATCGGCTACCACGCCAGGGCCGGGACCGAGGACGCCATCCTCGACCACACCATCTCGGGCTCGGTCGTCCGCGCCATCCGGGTCAACGGCGTCGAGATGCCGGAGCTCGGCCTCAACGCCGCCATCGCGGGTTATTACGGAGTGCCCGTGGTCCTCGTCAGCGGGGACACGGCTGTCTGCCGGCAGGCGACGGAGGTCCTCGGCAAGGATGTCGTCACGGTCGCGGTCAAGGAAGCCATCGGCCGGCAGGCGGCCAAGCTCGTGCCCTTGAGCAAAACCCAAAACTTGATCCAGGCGGGGGTCAAAGAAGCGCTCGAGAAGATGGGCGCGGCCAAGCCCTACAAGCCCGCGGCGCCCTATCGGTTCGAGCTCGATTACCACGTCTCGGCCCAGGCCGATATGGGCGAGATGATCCCGGGCGTCAAGCGGACAGGCGCCCGAACGCTAGCCTTCACCGCGGACGATTATCTCGAGGGATTCCGGACGCTCCGGGCCATGATCAGCATCGCGCCCGCGCGCTAGAAATAAGGAAGGGGGGACAAGGGGACACGCACCTGAGGTGTATGTCCCCTTATCCCAGTTCCTCTCGCTCGTCCCGTTCACCTATTGAAAAAGCTCTTCTCCCGCATCAGCTTCTCGATGTCCGCGATCTCCTTGGGCACGCGCCCCGACAGCATCTCGTTCCCGCCCTCGGTGATCAGGACGTCGTCCTCGATGCGGACTCCCATGCCCGCGTACTTCTTGTAGACCGGGCCGACCTTATCGCGGAAGGCCGCGATCTCGGCCTCCGGGACCTTGCCCTTGAGTCCTCCCAGGAAGGCCTCGAAGCGCACCTCGGGGAAATAGAGCCCCGGCTCCATGGTCATGACCATGCCCGGGGCCATCACGACCTGGTCGAGGCGCGGGTTGTGCCAGCTCCAGACGTCGTGGACCTCGAGCCCGATGCCGTGGCCGAACCCGTGCTGGATGTAGAGCCGCCTCTGCCAGGGGCTCTTGACGTCGGTCACGAGGCCGAGCTTCTCTAGCCCGGCCATGAGGATGTCCTCGACCTCGGTCTGGACGGCCTTGAAAGTGACGCCGGGGACGAGCCGCCGGCAGCCCTCCTTCTCGGCCTCGAGGACGAGCGAGTAGAGCGCCCGCTGCTCCTTCGTGAAGCGCCCGCTCGCCGGGATGGTCCGGCTGATGTCCGACGTGTAGCCGCGGACCCAGGCCCCGACGTCGAAGACGACGAGGTCTCCGGACGCGAGAGCGCGCGTCGTCGCTCCGAAGTGGACGCTCGTCGAGTTCGGCCCGGAGGCGGCCTGCAGGAACGAGTCCCTCGTCTCGCGCTTGTTGAAGGCGTACCGGAGGATCGCGGCCAGGTCGATCTCGCGCATTCCCGGCTCGGCGGCGCGGTAGGCCTCGTTGAGGGCCTCGGCCGTGAGGTCGATGGCCTCGCGCAGCGCGGCGATCTCGTCGGCGTCCTTGGTCAGGCGCATCTCCGCCAGGGTCGGGTCGATGTTCAGGATGGCCTCGGCCTGGGCCAAGGGATTCGTGGCGCCGAACGTCCGGGCGAGGAAATCGAAGTCGGAGAAGGGGAGGAAGACGCGCTTGCCTCGCCCGGCCCTGGATATGCCGAAAAGGACGGACGAAAGCTGCGTGTTCGGCTTTTCGACGATGCCCTTGTCCGGGACGGCCGCCTCCTGACCGGAGGCCCGCCCGGCGACCGCGCCCGGCCTGGACATCGCTTCCGGTCCTCCCATCCCGCCGCCCGTCGAGCCCCGGGCGCCGGGGCCTCCGGATGGCCGTCTGAACAGGGTCTCGCGCGGATCGCCGCCCGGGTCCAGGACGAGGACGGCCTCGGGTTCCTGGAGCCCGGTGAGGTAGAGAAAGTTGAGGTTATCGCGCATCGCCCCGTCGCGGCCCTTGTTCTGCGACGGGACGATGATGACGCCGTCCTTGCGGAGCTCCATCAGCTTGGCGCGGCGGGCGGCGAGAGCGGGGGACTTCGCGGCCTCGAGGGAGGCGCCGGGGCGGCCGTATGGATCTTGGGCGGCGGGGGACGCCGCGGGGCCAGCCGATGCGCTGCCGGTCCAGACTAAAGCGGCAAGGACGGCGATCGCCAAAATCCATCGCCGGAAGTCCAATGTCTGTACTTTCATGCCGGCTCCTTGATCGGAAATCTCCGGAAGGGGTCAGGTCTACTTTTTTCACTTCACGTAGACTGGCAGCATGGCCGATCATCGTTGAGTGTAAAAAGTAGACCTGACCCCTTCAATCAGACCTTTTCGACGATGCGGCCGGTGGCCTTGTCCTTCAGGATTCGCTTGGTCCGGCCGTCGGGGAGCCGTTCGGTCTTGATGGCGACGAATCCGTCCCCGCCTTTCCCCCGGCCTTTCCTCCGCTTCTCCGGACTTTTGGCCCCCGGGGCCTCACTGGAGCCCTGATCTGCTTTCCCCGCAGTGTTCTGGCCCGTCTCTGGGGCCTTCCGCTCTCCGCCGGGCCTTCCCAATCGTCGAGCTTCGACACGGCTCCCACCGGCCCGACCTCATCGACCTGTAGCAGGCGTCGATGATGGCGTTGACGACGTATCCGTCCCGGAACGTCTCCATCGGCTCGCGCCCGGCCTCCCAGGCGTCGAGCATGTCCTGGAACATGTGGACGTAGCCGAGCGCGTGGGCCTCGTCGCCGACGGGGAAGAGCCAGCCTGTCTGCCCTTCGGCCTTTTCCGCGACATAGCCGCCTTCGCCCGCGGCGGTGAACATCTCGAAGCCCGTGCGCAGGAAGTGGTCGAGGCGGATCGTCCCCTCGGTGCCGCTGACCTCGTCGCGCAGGTCCATGCCGCCCCGGAACGTCCAGCTGACCTCGAACTGGCTGACCGCCCCGCCCTCGTATTCGACGAGCCCGATGGCGTGGTCCTCGGCCTCGATCGGGTGGACCTGGGTCGCCCCCCAGCAGAAGGCCCGGAGCGGCCGCTTGTCCTTGCCGATGAACGACCGGCCGATCTCGATGCAGTGGCAGCCCATGTCGACGACCGCCCCGCCGCCCGACTGCTCCGGGTCCCAGAACCAGGCGCTGTGCGGGCCGGGATGGGTCTCGCGGGAGCGCGTCCAGAGGATGCGGCCCATGGCGCCTTTGCGCGTCGAGGCGAGGGCCTTGAGGGTTTTCGGCGTGTAGACGAGGTCCTCGAGGTAGCCGGCGAAGACGCCGGCCTTCTCGACGGCGCGGAGCATCTCGAGCGCCTCGGCGGCGGTCCGGCCGAGCGGCTTCGTGCACAGGACGGCCTTGCCCGCTTCGGCGGCGAGGCGCACGGCCTCGAGGTGAGCGTTGTTGGGGATCCCCACGACCACGATCTCGGACTCCGGGTCGCGCACGGCCTCGCGCAGATCCGCGCTCCACCGCGGGATGCCGCGCTCTTTCGCGAACGCCCGAGCCCTCTCCGCCGACCGCGAATAGACGTTGACCACGCGGTCGCGGCTCCTCAGGCCGTGGAGCGTTTGCGTATAGAACGTCCCGATGAGCCCCGTCCCGAGCATCGTTATCTTGGCCATGGTAGTTGGCTAGAACCCGAAGAGCCGACGGATCCTGTCCATGAGCTCCGGATCGTTGAAGGGCGTGTGGGTGCCGATCGCGAGACCCCCGATGGCGTAGACGCCGATGGCCACCCCGCCTATCGCGTAATAGCCCGTGGCGATGCCGCCGACGCCGGCGCCGATGCCGAGGGCGATACCGGCGATGCAGACGAAGCCCAGGCCGATCCCGGCCAGAGTGACGAGCCCCAGCGCGAAGCCGCCGATGGCGATGACGCCTATGGCGATGTTCCCGATGGCGATGAATCCCCGAGCCGGCTTGAGGCCGCCCGCCCAGGCCGGTCCGTAGACGATGTGGACGAGCGGCAGGCCGAAGATCGTCCTCGAGGACTTGTACTCGTAGGAATAGGGCAGCCCCGCGCCGCGCATGCCGGGAAACGGCGCCCCGGGTGGTCCCGGCGGCTGAGGCTGGGGCATCCCCGCTCCGGGAAGGGGATAGCCGCATCCCGGGCAGGCCGGGGCCCTATCGCTCACTTCGCGCTGGCATTCCGGGCACCTGATCAAGGCCATCGCGCACCTCCAGGAGGGGGTCAGATCTACCTTTTACTCCAAAACCGGGTAAAAGGTAGATTTGACCCCATCTTATAGCCTCGACGGCCGGCGAACTCAAGCGCTTTCAGGGCGCGGGGCGGGCGACGACGATCGCGAGCGAGCCCGCTTCGACGTCGCGGCGGTCGACCTCGACGAATCCGCTGTCGCGGAGGAACGCTCGCAGGCCGCCGTTGGCGAGGAACTCACGGCCGTTCCGATAGTGTTCGCGCGGGGCCAGTCGCTCGATCGCCTGGGCGAAGAGCGCCCCGGCCCTTGACCGGGCGTTCCAGGGAGTCTCGAAATCGACGGCGATGAGCTTCCCGTCCGGGCCGAGCGCCCGGCGCGCTTCTCGGATGATCGCAAGCCGCAGCTCCGCGCTCTTGTCGTGGAGGCCGAACGATATGCTGACCGCGCGCAACGAGCCGTTCTTGAACGGGAGCCGCGCTGCGTCGCCGCAGACGAAGGGAACGCCGGGGGCCCTCGCCGCCGCGTACCGGACGAAACCGAAGTGCATGTCGAGGCCAAGAGCGAGCTTGGCCGGATGCGTCTCATGCGCGCTCGCTTCCACCCTCGCATGCTCCCGCAGCTGATCGCCCGTCCCGGAGCAAACGTCGAGCCAGGGGTAGAGCCCCTCCTTCTCGACGGTCCGCGAGACGCGCCTCCGAAAGCCCCGGAACATGCGACGGAACGCGAGATCATAGACGAGACCGGGCGGATACCAGAAGCCTTTGGGGCGGGGCATGGGGGGATTGTATCCGCCCCCGCTCCCCTTGACAAATCCCTTTTCCTATGAATAATTTAACTAAGCACCCTAACGGGGTCAGTGATGAACGCGCGCGAGGTCCTGGATTCCTGGAAGGAAATCTCCGTCTACCTCGGCCGCGACGTCCGCACCTGCCGCCGCTGGGAGACGCACCTCGGCCTTCCCGTCCACCGCCTCAACGGCTCGCCCAGGGCCCGCGTCCGCGCCTACAAGGACGAGATCGACCGCTGGCTCGAGAGAAAGCTCCACGAGCGCGAGGTCCGCGCCCACCCTCTGGCTTTCCTCCTGCGCTGGCCCGTCGCCGCCGGGCTCGTCGCCCTCCTCGCGGTCCTGGTCATCGGCGCCGTCGGCTGGCGCTCGATCAGCAATGGCCGCCCGCGTTTCGTCCCGAGCGGGAGCCGTCCCGCCCTCGCGGTCCTGCCCTTCGTCAACGCCACCGGCGAGGAAGGCCTCAACTACCTCCGCGAGTCCGTCCCCGACCATCTCGTCCGCGACCTGCAGCGGAGCGCCGAGCACCTGAAGGTCTTCAGCTTCGACGTCGTCGTCGACGCCGTGCGCAAGCTCAAGCTCGAGCCGGGGGCGCCGCTCACGCCCGACGACCTCGCGGCCGTCGCCTCCGGGACAGGCGCGGGGTGGCTGCTCGTGAGCTACCTGAACAATTCCGGATCGAAGATGCGGATCGACTACGAGCTCCGCGACGTCGCCTCCCTAGGCGCCGCCGGCACCACGGCCTCCGCGGCGCTCAAAACGGACCATGTCCCGGGGACGGAGGCCGAGGTCCCGGTCATCGTGAAACGTGTCGCCGACGGCGTCCGCCGCGCCTTCGGCGTCCCTACCTCGACCGGGCCCGGCGCGCTCCAGGCCTGCACCGTGCAGGCGACGCGCTTCTACGAGCTCGCCCGGGCCGTCGAGCGGAAATACACGCTGACGATGTCGCCGTCCGACCTCGAGAAGATGATCGGGCTATTCGAGCAGGCCCGCGAGGCCGACCCCGGCTGCGCCCTGGCCTATCTCGGGCTGGGCGACGCCTACCAGCACAAGTTCGTCTACGAGGACCTGGACCCTGAGGCCCTGCGCCTGATGAAGGAGAGCTACCGGAAGGCCTACGCGATGGCCCCCGACCGGGCCGAGACCAACATCGGCGCCGCCTGGACGCATTTCTTCGAGGGCGACAACGACCGGGCCTACGCCTTCTTCAAGAGGGCGCTCGAACTCGATCCGGCCAGCCTTCACGTCCTGCAAGACACGGGCGCGTTCCTCCGGAGTATCGGGAGGCTGAGCCGGGCCGCGGAGTACTTCACGAAGGTCATCCAGGCCGGGGGATCGACGGCCGACGTCTACATGCTCCGGGCCTGGACCTACGAGCAGCTGGGCCTCTTCGAGTCGGCGCTCGGGGATTTCGACAAGATGATCGAGCTCGAGCCTCTCGAATACCGGTCGTTCTGCCACCGGGCCCGCGTGCTCATCCTGATGAAACGGTATGACACGGCCGCGGCCGAGCTGGCCACGGCCGAGACGCTCGCGCCGGGCGCGCCCTACATCGGGCTCGTGAAAGCCCTCGCCGCGGCGGCCAAGGGGAGGAGGGAGGAGGCGCTGGCGGCCATCGCCCCCGAGCGGTTCAGGGCGCGGCCGGTCCGGGGCACGTATTTCCGGTCGCGCGTCTACGCGGCGCTGGGCATGAAGGACGAGGCCATCGGGGAGATCGAGCGAGCGATAGCCACGGGCTTCGAGGGGACCTACGACTACCTGTACTTCTTCGACTACCTCAACAACACGCGGGACTACTTCTACGATTCGCTCAGGGGAGATCCGCGGTTCGACGAGATCCTGCGGCGCGAGGAGCGCAAGCACACCGAGAAGCTCGAGAAATACGCCGGCCTTTGAGTGCGTATTCTTTAAAAGGGGGACATGATACCTATTTCCCTATTTCCGGAAAATGGGAAATAGGTATCATGTCCCCCTTTCTTGATTTCTCCCCATCTTCCTTAACCTATTGATTATGAAGGGGGAAAATCGTGTCTGCTATAATGGTTCTCGCCCGACTAAACCTCTGAAGGGACATGTGCGATCATGAAGCGACGGGATTTCGTCAAGCTGACGGTGGCGGGAGCGGCGGCCCTGCCTTTCGCGGGTTGCGAGAGCGTGGCGACGCCCGACGGGCCCGAGCCGCCCCCTCCGGTCGAGGGCGCGAGCGCGCTCTTCAAGGTCGACCAGATCCCGGCCAACCCCTTCACTTCAGGGAATCGCCACACCGGCGTGGACACGCTGTTCGAGCTCATGGGCCGTAACGGGCTCAAGTTCTACCGGACCGCGATCCCCGGCACCCAGAACGGGACGAACGGGCTCGTCGCCGCCGACGATGTCGTCCTGATCAAGGTCAACGCCCAGTGGAAGTACCGCGGCTGCACCAACAGCGACCTCGTCCGCGGGCTCGTCCAGCGCGTCCTCGACCACCCGCAGGGGTTCGCGGGCGAGGTCGTCATCGTCGAGAACGGGCAGGGGAGGGGCAGCCTCGCCTGCGACACCTCGAGCTCCTACGGCGGCGACACCAGCGTCCGCGCCAACGCCCAGGACGAGAGCCACTCGTTCCTGTGGCTCGTCGGGACGCTCTTCAACGATCCGCGGGTGTCGGCGTTCCTGCTGGACCCCGTTCGGGGCAACTTCATCGGCGATAGCGACCACGCCGCCAACGGCTACCGGCGCTTCGAGAACGTCTCTTATCCCTGCTTTACGACGGCGGGCGGGCGAAGGGTCGAGCTCCGGGAGGGCGTCTGGAACGGCGCGTCCTACGGGTCGAACCTCAAGCTCATCAACGTCCCCGTCCTCAAGCACCACGATACCGGCGGGTCCGAGATCACCGGGTCGCTCAAGCACGTGTACGGCCTCGTCTCGATGTCGGACGGCCAGTCGGGCTTCCGGCACTACACCGGGCTCGGCGAGACCTGCGGCAAGATGATGGCCTCGGTCCACACGCCGGTCCTCAACATCATGGACGCCGTCTGGGTCTCGCAGAGCGCGCTCAGCGGCTACCCGGCTTCGACCACCCGCCGGATCGATACGATCGTCGCCAGCCAGGACCCGGTCGCCCTCGACTTCTGGACGGCCAAGCACGTCCTCTATCCCATCGACAGCAACGACCGCCACCACCCGACTTTCGCGGGGATCAGACGCCTGGCTCACGGCCGCGCGCGACACCATCAACGCGAGCGGCGGATTCGCCCAGACCGGGCGCGGCATCGCCGTGGAGCACCCGACGAAGACCGAGACGCAAATGACCCTCCACTCGGCCGCCGCCGGCTCGCTCTAAATGGGGGACATGATACCTATTTCCCATTTTCTGGAAATAGGGAAATAAGTATCATGTCCCCCTATTTCGAGGAAGATTCGCGGCGTGAGCCCGTCTAATAGGTTGTAAGGGAACAAGAGATGAAGCTCGAAATCGACCCGAAGAAGGCCCTGTCCATCGCCCTGACGGCGCTCGTCCTCCTGTTCGCCGTGTGGCTCGTCTCGCCCTATTTCCGCATCGACGATCGGGACGCCGTGGCCGGCAAGGTCGCGAGCTACCGGCTTTTCGTCGGCCTGACCCTCATGATCGGCTTCATCGGCAAGTCCCTCTGGGACGTGCTGGCGCCGCAAGGGCTGGCCAAGAAGGTCTCGAACGTTAAAGCCATCGCGATCGTAGCCCTGGCCCTCGTCGTCACGGGCTTCGTCGTCTGGACGGTGGCCCGGGCCACGGCTTACTACCTCGACGCCTCGATCGCCACCGACGCCGTCAACTTCCTGCCCTAAATCGGGGACACAATACTATTTTCCGATTTAATTAATTCGGAAAATAGTATTGTGTCCCCTGTTCTATTTGTTGACTTTATGGCGGGCTTTTGCTATTGATAAGACTCTATTTAGCGGCGGGACATGGAAGGATTTCGGATGGCGGCGCTCGTTCTCTCTCTCTCGAGCCGGAGGGCGTGCGATCCGTCCATCGCGGGCGGCAAAGGCGCCGGCCTGGCCCGCCTCTTGAGGGCCGGATTCCCGGTCCCACCCGGCTTCGTCATCACGACAGCCGCCTTCCGAGAGCCGCTGGCTCTGGCAACAAAGCCTGCGCAATCCCGTCCACTGTTGGACGCGACCGGGGCCATGATCGGCGAGGGGAAGGGCTCACCCATAGACCTTGATCGGGCCCGCCGCCTCTGCCTCGAATGGCCGTTCCCCGACCGCCTCCGCCGCGCCATCGTGCGCGCCCGAAGCCGTCTCGGCCCCGGCCCCGTCGCCGTCCGCTCCTCGCTAGTCGGCGAGGACTCCGGGGCGGCCTCTTTCGCCGGCCAGCTCGACACAGTCCTCGGCGTCGAAGGCGACGACGCCCTCCTCGAGGCCGTGCGCCGCGTCCTCGCCTCGGCCTTCGGAGATCGTCTTTGGTCGTACATGGGGCAGATCGCCTCCCTCCCTTCACTTTCTCTCGCCGTCGTCGTCCAGCCGATGGTCCGGGCCGTCGTCTCCGGCGTCGCCTTCAGCGCCGATCCCGTCACCGGCCAGAACGATGTCGTCATCGAGGCCGTGGCCGGTCTCGGCGAGGGCCTTGTCAGGGGAAGCGTCAACCCGGACCGCTACCGGATCGACTCGCGCGGCGCGCTGACCGCCTCGACACCCGCCGCCCCCGCGGCCCCGCTCCTCACCGGAGCCGACGTCCGGGCGCTGGCCGGGACCATCCGCGACATCGCGGCCCGGGCCGGCTTGCCCCAGGACGTCGAATGGTCCCGCGACGCCGACGGCTTCCGGGTCCTCCAGGCCCGCCCCATCGCCTCGCTCGCCGGGCTCCGGCTCTACTCGCGTAAGCTCGTCTCCGACATGGCGCCCGGCCTCGTCCGGCCGCTCGTCTGGTCGACGAAATACCGCTCCATGGTCAAGAACGTCCTGGCCCCGACCTTCAAGGCCCTGCTGAAGGCCCCCGACCTCGACTACACCCGGCTCATCGTCCGCTATTATTCGCGGGTCTACACCGACATGACCCTGGTCGGCGAGTCGTTCGCCCGGCTCGGCTTCCCGGTCAACTTCCTCGACATGATGCACCGCGACGAGAAAGCGGAGCGAAAGAAGGTCCCGCTGCGGCCCCGCATGGCCCCGGCCTTCTTCCGCCTCTTGCGGCTGGCCCGGCGCGTCTTCCGCATGGCCCGCCAGGTCGAGCCCTTCATCGCGGCGCAGGACCGGAGGATCGAGGCCTTCCGGAAAAAGGGCTGGCCCGGTGAAAGCCCCGAAGGCCTTCTCGCGGACCTCGACCGCTTGAACGCCCTTCATGCCGACGCGCAGTGGACGATCGTCGCCGTGGCCATGAACATGGCCGTCCGCAGCCGCTTCCTGAAGCGGATGGTCCGGCGGGCAGTCCCCGACGCCACGCTCGGCGACGTCCTCAAGGGCTACGGGAGAAGCGGCGGGCTGGCCCCCTTCGAGGCCATGCGCGCGCTCGCCGCGACGGCCAGGACGATCGACCGGCCCCTCCTCGAAAGGCTCGCGGCCGAAGGGGGGCCCGGCGCATTGCCCGTCGCCGACGCCGAGCTCGCCGCCTCGGAGCCGGGACGCCGCGTCGTCGGGGAGTTCGAGGCCTTCATGGCCCGCTACGGCTTCCTGAGCGCCAACGGCAGCGATTTCTCCGAGGTGCCCTGGATCGAGGAGCCGCGCTCCATCTGGAGGACGGTGGCCCGCTTGGCCCTGCGCCCCGACGCCGGGCCATCTCCGGACGAGGCGGAAGCCCACCGCGAGGAGGTCCTGGCCCTCGTTCGCGCGGGGCTCGGTCCCCTGCGGCGCCGGAGGTTCGACCGTCTGCACCGCTCGACCGTCCGCTTCATCGGCTGGCGGGAACGGATCAGCCTGCTCATGTCCGAGGACTCCTATCTCATGAGGCGCTGCGCGCTAGCACTCGGCCGGGAGCTCGTCGGCCGGGGCGTCCTCGAGAGCCCCGAAGATGTCTTCTTCCTTTACTCGGACGAGCTCCGCGACGCCATCGCGACCCGATCCGCCGCGAAGGATCGGACGGACACGCCCGCGGCCAAGGTCGCCTCGCGCAAGGCCGAGATGGCCGCGGACGCCGCGATCGACCCTCCCGAGACGATCTCGGCCGACGGCTGGAACGCGCCGCCCCGCGAACCGCCGCCTCCGGAGCCCGGCCTGGACGTGCTCCACGGGGTCGGCGGCAGCGCCGGCGTCCTGCGCGGCCGGGCCAGGATCGTCCACGACCCGGCCCTCGAAGGTCATCGTCTCACCCGGGAGGACGTCCTCGTCGTCCCGTTCACGGACATCGGCTGGACGCCCGTGCTGGCCGAGGCGGGCGCCATCGTCGCCGAGACGGGCGGGCAGCTGTCCCACACGTCGATCATCGCCCGCGAGTTCGGCATCCCCGCGGTGGTCAGCGTCCGCGGCGCGACCGGCCTCATCCGCGAGGGCGAGGACATCACGGTCGACGGGACGGCCGGCCGCGTGATCCTGCACCGCGGCAAGAAAACATAAGGAGGCGCGCATGGACCCTCTCATCGCTATCGCCGCCGCCGTCGGCGGCTATCTCGTCGGCGCCGTTTCGATGGCCCGGATCGTCACCCGGATCGTCTCGCCCTCGACGAAGATCACCGACAAGTTCGAGGTCGGGATCGAGGGCAGCGACAAGAAGCTCACCCTGGGCACGGTCAGCGCCTCGTGGGTCTCCTACCACGTCGGGTCCAAGTGGGGCTTCCTGACCTATGTCCTGGACATGCTCAAGATCGTCATCCCGGCGGTCGCGCTCCGGACGATCTGGCCGGCGGAGCCCTACTTCCTAGTCGCTGCGGCGGCCGGCGTCGCCGGGCACATCTGGCCGGTCTATCACCGGTTCAGGGGCGGCCGGGGGATCTCGGCCATCTACGGGGGCTTCCTGGTCATCGACTGGGTCGGGGTCCTCGTCTGCTCCATGGGCGGCATGCTCCTCAGCCTGGTCGTGCTGAGGGACGTGCTCCTGGCCTACATGTCCGGCGTGCTGCTGCTCATCCCGTGGGTCTACTTCAGGACGCACAACCTGTCCTATGTCCTCTACACGGTCGTCGTCAACATCTTCTTCATCATCGCCATGCTGCCGGAGATCAGGAACTACGAGCGGATCAAGCGCGAGGAGAAGTGGGACGACCCGGCCGCGGTCATCGAGCTCTCGGGCATGGGCCGGGGGATGCTGAAGATGGGGCGCAAGCTGGGGCTGATCAAGGCCAAGCCCGTCGCGCCTCCCGCGCCCGGGGGGAAGGGGCCGGAGGATGCCGCCTGAGCCCGTCGTCATCGTCCCGGGCTTCCTGCTGACGCCGGCGCGCTTCGAGGAGGCGCGGGCGGCGCTCGTCTCGCTCGGCGTCGCCGACGCGCGCGTCGTCCCGGTGACGCTCACGGACTGGGGGGCGAGCGTTCTCGCCGCGGGCTGGGCCCGGATCCTGGACAAGATCGACCGGACGGTCGACCGGGCCCTCGAGGCGACAGGGGCGGAGAAGGTCGTCCTCGTCGGGCACAGCGCCGGCGGGGTCATGGCCCGGCTATTCCTGGCTTCGGAGCCCTTCCGCGGGCGCGTCTATGACGGGAAGAGGCGCGTCCACGGGCTCATCACGCTTGGCAGCCCCCACCAGGCCGTACGGGCCTCTCCGATGCGGATGCGCGTCAAGAAGCTCTACCCGGGGGCCTTCTTCGCTCCCGAGGTCGCGTATCTCGCGGTCGCCGGGAAGGCCGTCCGGGGCGACCGCCGGGGCTCGCGGCGCGAGCGGTCAGCCTACCGGAGCTACCGGATGATCGGCGGCGACGGCGCGGTGTGGGGCGACGGCACGGTGCCGGTCGAGTCGGCGCTCCTCGAGGGGGCGCGGCACCTCGTCCTCGACGGGGTCCATCACTACGGCTTCAGGAGGGGCCGCCGCTGGTACGGCAGCGCCGACGCCGTCACCTCGTGGTGGGAAGGATGGGGGACATGATACTCATTTCCCTATTTCTTGGAAGGTCAAAATGGGGAAATAGATATCATGTTCCCCTTTTCAGGCGGTATCGCCGATCTATGCGTTCGCTTTTCGGTGGAAACGCTTGTGGACGGGACAGCGGTGGTTCCCGCAGTCCGGGCAGACCGATAGAATGATCGCCGCGTGGGCGCCGAGAAGCAGGAGGCAGAAAACGACGAGCAGCGGTATCGTCTGAAAGAGCCAATAGACAGGAAAGGCCCCGAGGACGAAGAGCGTCCCCAGGATGCCGGCGAAGTCCCACCGCGTGTAGTTCTCGGACTTCCGCGACGGCAGCCGCAGGCTCAGCCGCCCCGGCCAGACCATCAGGCAGGCCTCGCCGCGGCAGACGCACTTGCCGCAGAAGAGGTGGACGATCAGGGGCAGCCCGACGGCGATCATCAAGGCGTAGAGAGCGGCCACGAGGGCCGACTTGAGGGCGATGGCCGTGAGCCCCACGAGAAGCGAGGCGAGCAGAAGGACGAGCGTCGTCAGCCCGTAAAAGCGCGGGGAGAGCTTCTTGCCGCCGGTCGCGTCATTCATCGATCCTCCATCGAATTGGGGGATACTAAACCTACGACATGAACACACGGGAAAGAGAGGGGACACGTACGAGCATATGTCCCCATTTCCCCCCAGAGGGAAAGACATGAGGGAGAAGGCCCAGAAATAGGGAAATGAGTATCATGTCCCCCATTTATCGGAGGGAGGCCTTGGTGAAGACGTGATCGGGGATCGCGGCGTCGAACTCGATCGACTCCAGGACGAACTCTGTGCCCTGGCCTTCCTTGAGCGCGTCCTTGAAGACGATGCGCGTCGGGACCCAGCGCCCGCCCTGCCTGTCGACCGACTTGACCTCGGTCGTCTTGAGGAGCTTGCCGCTCTTGGCGAAGCGCTCCTCGCGCAGCACGACGTAGCGCTCCTTGTCGACCCAGATCTTGCGCTTGTGATAGGCGATGTCCTCGCCGCGCGAGACGAGGTCGAGCACCCAGCACGGCCGCCCCTCGGTGGCCTCCTCGCCGGCGACGGTCGCCGCGTAGAGCTTGGCCAGGCGCGGGTCCTCCATCATGTCCTCGTAGGAGAGGTCCGAGCCCATGACCGACTGGCGGAGCATGTGGCCGGAGATGAGGATGGTCCGGTCCGTGGCCGGCGTATAGGTCCAGAGCTGGTCCTCGAGCTTGAGCATCTTGGTGCCCCGCTCCCGCGGCGGGTCGAGGTACTCGGTGAACGATTCCGTCCGGCCCCTGATCCAGGACTTGGACTTGACGCTGCGCGAGCCGCGGCGGCCGTGGATGGTCATCGTGCTCGTCGTCACCTTGTTGTCGGAGCCCATGTTCTCGTCGGCCCGGCGCAGGATGGCCTCGCCGTCGGGGGCCTGGACCGCGCCCGCGGCAACGGTCCCCGCGATGACGGCCAATCCCATTAATATCAACACGATGCGCTTGGTCATGACTCGAACTCCTTGGCCAGGACCGAGGTCTGCCTCTTGTAGACGCCGATGCCCGAGACGGCCTTGCCGAGGAAGGTCGCCGCTAGCCCCGGGATGAACCCGATGACGTAGCTCGCCGGCGTCACCCGGGCCCGGAGGACGTCGGTGATGAGCATCGAGGCGTTCTTCATCATCCCGCCGATGTCGAGGCCCTTCCTCTGGAGGTAGTAGGCCGCCGCTAGGCCGAGGGCCGTGCCGGCCACGGAGCCCAGCAGGCCGACGATCGCGCCCCTCGCCGATGAGCGACCGGTAGAGCCGGCCGTGGTCCTCGCCGAGGGCCAGGCGGATGCCGAACTCGCCGTAGCGCCGCAGGCTGCCCATGAGGCCCGCGTTCCAGAGCACGATCGACATGACCAGGATGAACAGGATGAGCATGAGCAGGTAGATCGACGAGGCGAATTCGAGGGTCTGGCCCAGGCCGCCCTGATCGTGAAGCGCGACCATCGCCGGCGCGAACTCGTCATCGTCCCCGGCGTGGGCCGCGTTGAAGGCGGCGGCCAGGGCCGCGGCCTCCTTCTTGCGGTAGAGCGAGTCGCGCTCGAAGCCGAGCACCTCGCCGGCCGCGTCCTCCATGTCGAGGGCCGCCTGGACGTCGGCGATGTCGGCCACGACCGCGCCCCGGTCCATGGCCGTGATGCCGAAGCGGACCGTGCCGGAGACGGTGAAGTTGTGGACGACCATGCCGCCGTACATCGTCGCCCCGATGAGGGTCGCCGTCGAGCCCGGCCCGACCCCGAGGCGCGCGGCGAACCCGTCGCTGAGGAGGACCTCGCCGGGCCGCTCGGGCAGGCGCCCGCGCACGACCGCCTTGTCGAGGTTGAGCAGCGCGCGCTCGGGGCTGCCCGGCGTGAGCAGGTCGACGCCCAGGCCGGCCGCCGGGCCCTGGGCCCGCGTCTCGCCGTTCTCGTCGGGGATGTCGACGAGCCCGCCGAACTTGATCCGCGGCGTCCAGACGAGCTCAGGGTGGTCGCGTTCGAGCTCGTCGACGAGGCCGCCGACCCCCATCATCGCCAGGTCGTTCGGGGCCTGGTCGGCCTCGGCGGCGTAGGCCCGGGTCATGACCTTGACGTGCCCGGCCGAGAAGTTCGCGCTGGCCTCGATGATGGTCGAGATGGCCCCGTTGATCCAGCTGAAACCGACGACGGTCAGCATCGAGCCGAGAATGACCGTGAGGAACGGCAGGAGGCTCCGCGACCGGTCGCGCAGGAGCCCCTTGAGGAGGAAGCGGATCATGTCATCCGCCCCCTCAGCGCGTCGGTCGGCTTGAGCTTGGCGATCCGGCGCGTCGGCAGGAACGAGACCACGGTCGTCGTCACGAGGACGAGGAGCGTCGTGCCGGCGACCAGGGCCAGGCTGTACGAGGGGAAGAGCTTTTCGCCGATGGCGAAGCCGTAGCTGTCGGTGTCGCCGGGCAGGGCCCAGCCGGTCCGGGCCATCCAGCTGAGGAGCGGGATGCCGTAGAGGGCGCCGACGAGCGCGGCCAGGACGCCGTTGAAGGCGCCTTCGAGCGTGAACAGGCCGATGAGCTTGGTCCGGGTGAAGCCCAGGGCCATGAGCGTTCCCATCTCGCGGCGGCGGTGGAAGATCGACAGGACCTGGGTGTCGAAGATGGCCAGCATGGCCAGGGCCAGGAAGATGGCGTAGAGGATGGAGCTTCCGGCCGACTTCGACTCGACCATGGCCCGGAGGTCGGACAGGAAATAGTCGGGGCCGCGGAACGACCATCCGTCCAGGCCTGCGGCCTCAGGCGGCGGGACGGCCCCCTGGGCCAGGACGACGAAGGTCGCCTCGCCCGGCATGGCGGTCATCTCCCGCAGGCGCTCGAGCGGGACCCAGATCTGGCCGCTGTCGACGGTCTGAACCGACGTCTTCATGATCTGGACGACCACGGCGTCGCGGGCGTCGAAGGTGCCCCGGGCGTCGCGCCAGCGCACGGTGAACGTGTCGCCCGCCGCGAGCCCCGTGAGCTTGGCCATGCGCTCGCCGATGAGGACGGGGACCTCGTCGCCCGGGGTGTCCGGGCTAGGAACGAGGTCGGGATGTCGAGCACGGTCTGTCCGGGATCGATGCCCTTGATCTGGATGGTGAACAGGCGGCCCTCGGGATAGATCGTGCCCTGGACGACGAGCACGGGCGCGGCCCGGCCGGACGCGGCCAGGGCGGCGAGCGGCGCGGGCACTGGGCCATGGGCGTCGGTGAGGGTGAGCGGGTCGTAGCGGTCGTAGACGGGATGCCGGAACTGGCCGCCGCCGACCTCGACGGCGATCATGGCCTCCTCGGCCTGCTGGTTCATGCCCTCGAGCAGGCCCTGGCTGAAGATGATGAGGACGAAGGAGAGCGACAGGACGAAGACGTTGAGCCAGGTGCGGAGGCCGGCGCCGAGGAGGTTCTTGATGGCCAGCTTGAGGAGGGTCATGGGCGTCCCCCGTCCTGCGCTTCGTCCGAGGCGACGCGGCCGTCGACGAGGGTGATCTTGCGGCGCAGGTACTGCATGACCTTGGGGTCGTGGGTGGCGAAGATGAAGGTCGTGCCGAGGTCGCGGTTGAGGCGCTCCATGGTCTGGAGGATGTTGTGGGAGTTCTCGGCGTCGAGGTTGGCCGTGGGTTCGTCGGCGAGGACGATGTCGGGCTCCTTGACCACGGCCCGGGCGATGGCCACGCGCTGCGACTGGCCGCCGGAGAGCTGGGCCGGCTTGGACTTGGCCCGGTCGGCCAGGTGGACCCAGTCGAGGGCGGCCATGACCTTGCGGCGGCGCTCGGCCGGCGGGTCGCCGAGCAGGAGCAGGGCGAACTCGACGTTCTCGTAGACGGTGTAGACGGGAAGAAGGTTGAAGGTCTGGAAGATGAAGCCGATGTGGCGGTTGCGTAGGCGCGCCGCTTCCTTGTGGGACAGCGTTTCGATGCGCTGGCCCATGACGACGGCGCTCCCTTCGGAGGGGGCGTCGAGCGAGCCGATGATGTTGAGGAGCGTCGTCTTGCCGGAGCCGCTCGGCCCGACGAGGCCCGCGAACTCGCCCTTGGTGAAGGAGAGCGTTACGCCGGCCAGGGCCTCGATCTTGTGCAGGCCCATGGGGTAGATCTTCTTGAGGTCCTTCGTCCGGATGAGCGCGCCGTCGGTCGCGGCGGCGGTCGCGGCGGCGGTCGTGGTTTCTGTCATGACTGCGTTTCCCATTCTAGAAATAGTAGGCGAGGACGAGCTGGAGGCCCGTGCCCGCGAAGGAGGACGATCCCGGCCGGCCGGGGAAGATGAAGAGCTCGGCGGGGTTCCAGAAGGCCATGGCGGTGAAGGTCAGGGCGTCGGAGGTCCGACGCCAGCTCAGGATCCGGTAGAGGTCGCGGCTTTTCCAATCGTAGTAGACGATCGCCGTCAGCTCGTCGGAGAGGCCGAAGGGGTAGCGGAGGAGGAGCGCGGAGAGGCTCTGCGACTGGCCGGCGGCGAAGGCCCCGGCGCTCGACTCGAGCCGGAAGTGCTCGCCGAGGACGTGGAGGCCGCGGCCGATGGCGAACGTGTAGTCGAGGCCGGCGGTGAGGGAGAGCTGGTAGGGGAAGGGCAGGAGCGGCGTGCGCTGATGGACGAGGGCACCCTCGAGCCAGAGGCCGACGCCGATGTCCCACTTGCCGTCGAGGCCGAAGCGGTCCTCGGGGACGGGGTCGATGGGGAGGGGGCCTTCGGGGGGCATCGGCTCCATGACGGGGACGAGGCCGTCGATGGCCGCTTGGCGATGGTGGTAGGTCGCGGCGATCTCGCCCTTGAAAAGGGGGACCTGGACGCGGCCGCCGAACTCGGGCGTTTTGTTGTCGGGAGGGGCCAGGTCGAAGCCGCGGCGATCGTCATTGCCGTATATCGTCCAGGCCCAGAAGTTGGCGTTGCCCTGGGTGTAGTAGCGGAGGAGCAGGGCGTAGACGCCCTCGGTGAGCTGGAGCGGGTCGCGGGGATCGAGCGAGTCGAACCACATCATGGGCCGGAAGATCGTGGCCGAGCCGAAGGTGACCTTCTGAAGGCCGGCCCGGGCCTCGAAGCGCGAGGTCGAAAGGCGGAGCCAGGCCCGGTAGGGCTTGACGTCACCGGATGTCGAGGCGGGGCCGTCGGGCAGCATGAGGGCCGAGCCGTAGGCGTTGGCCGAGAGCTCGGCGTCGACGGTGACGCCGCGGCCAGGACGGGAAACGTCGGAGGGGGTGGGCGCGAGCGTGAACTTGAGCTCGGGGATGAGGCGGAGGGAGAAGAAGGGCTCGAAGCGGGCGTCGAACCGGGCCGAGGACTGGAGCGAGAGCTGCCCGCCGAGGGAGAGGGAGGAGGCCGGAACGGACGGCGTCGGGAGGGCGGAGGGGGAATCCTGGGCCTGGGCGAGGGCCGCGGTAGGGAGGATGGACAGGGAGAGAAGGACGGTCAGGCCGAAAGAGAGTGGGAGAGCGAGGGAGCGCGCGAGGGAGAGGAAGGGAGAGGGCGCGCGAAGGGCGTGGATATGGGGTGTTTTCCGCCTCATTGCTCAGCGATCCTTGACCGCCACGTTATTTTTCCATACGCCCCTGCCCTTGTCAAAAAAGATGGGGGACATGATACTCATTTCCCTATTTCCAGAAAATGGGAAATGAGTATCATGTCCCCCATCGGAAGTCGGTGTAGGTCTCGACGGCCTCGACGCGGATGTTCTTGATGACGACGCCGACGTGGATGCGCATGACGGCCTTGGCCATCATGTGGTAGCCCTCGGGCAGGACCTGGAAATCGATCTCCATCTCCATGCGCTTGAGGACCGAGGGCCTCTTGGCCAGGGTCATCTCGACGCGCCGGACGTCGTAGGTCTCGGGGTCGACGAAGTAGAGTCCCTCGAGCTTCTCCTGGGAGCGGACGCGGGAGCGGGACCGGAGGAGGACGACGGGCGCGCCGTCGAGCTCGGACGGGCCCTCGAGCGTGAAGTCGTAGCCGCCGCGCTTGTCGGGTCCGAAGGGGAAGATCTCGTCGCGGGCCATGTCCAGGCCGCGGCGGCCCCGGCTGCGCTGGTCGGCCTCGCGCTCTTCGGGTGTCGAGCGGCGCTGCTTGGCCGCGCGCTCTCGGGCCTCCTCCCGCATCTTCGCCGTGACGTCGCGCGTCCGGCCGTCCTCGGTCTCGGTCGCGCTCAGGATCTCCTCGGACCAGTAAGGGCCGTCCATCCTGACGATCTTCTCCGAGGTCGTAGTCGACTTCGGCGTCCATTCGGCGGTCATCCGGGACGGTCGTCGAATGGGCCCGGGCCTGCCAGGACTCGAGCTTGGGGTAGGAGGCTTGGCGCTCGGCCATCTTCTCGACCAGGGCCAAGGCCTCGGGGGATGTGGACGGCTCCGGGGCGGCCTTCCGGGCCTTCTGGGTGGGCGCCGGACCGGCGGGCCCGCCAGGGGAGGGGAGGGCAGGGATAGCGGCAGGGGGAGCGGCCGCGTCGGAAGAAGAGAGGACGGATCGGGCGGCAGGGAGCCCGGCGGGGGAGCCAGCCGCGGCCAGGGCGATGAGGATGAGGGCCGCGGCGGCCAGGATGGGGAGGGAACAGGGTCGGTTGGCGCAGGACCGGCTGGCGTGGGATCGGCGGGCGATCGGCGCGTTATCTGGCTGCGGCATGGCTTGGACCTCGGATATCCAAGGTACCAGCCGCCCCGGCACTTGTCAAAACGGCGCGATCTCCATTTGATGGGGACATATCCTTGGTAGGTGTCCCCGGTCTTTATCGGGTCCCAACTGAGGTGTAGGCCACCTTGAGTTTGGCTGAGGTCTTGTCAAGGGACACGTCGAACGTCCAGATGAGAGCCGATGACACGCGAGCGGACGCTAGAAGGTGAGCGTCCAGGTACCCGATACCCGTGCCCATGAGCTGATGGCCGTCGATCAGGTGCATCACTTCGTCATGATCGGCCGCCACGACCCTGGGCAGCGAACATAGGAAGGCCATGATCTGGCGCCTGTTGACGATATGCCCGCAGGCCAGCTCGCCGATGATGAAGGGATGGCACAGAACCTCGCCTTCATCCAGCAAGGCCTCTAGCCGGGGATTGCCTTTTCGGAGATGGTCTATCCAGACCGAGGTGTCGACGAGGACCATCTCTTACCAGTTGCTTTTCCGCCGGGGGATGGGCTTGAGGTCCTTTTCGGTCCCGCCCAGCTTGGCCAGCCTTTTCGCGCTCTCCCGGGCGATCAGGTATTCCAGGCTCATCCTGACCAGGGCGGTCTTCTCCTTGACGCCCGTGAGCTCCGAGGCTCTGGCCAGCAGGTCGTCGTCGATGTTGATCGTCGTTCTCATATGCATAGATATGTCATTTTCATGCATCTTTGTCAAGGCCTCCTTTCGCCCTTATGGACGAACGAAGGCCCGGAGGATTCTCATTGAAAAACGGGGACACAATACTATTTTCCGAATTTCCCTGGCCTCGGAAGTCGAGGGCACGATCACTTTTCTAGAGAAAAGGGTCATGTCCCCGAATTCGGAAAATAGTATTGTGTCCCCCATTCGATTGGCCTATGATTCGCACATGCGATCTACGGCGAGAAAGGAGCCCGGATGAGCGCGATGAAAGATAAGGCGGCGAAGAACATCTCGAGACGAGGTTTTATCGGCGCGTCGCTGGCGGCGGCCGCTGCGGCCGGGCTGAGGGCGAAGGATGGGACCGCGAGGCAGGTGGCCGAAGCGGCCTCGCAAGCCGCGGCGCCGGCCAAGCCCGCCCTCAAGATCAAGGAGTACCGGCGGCTCGGCCGGACGGATTTCAAGGTGTCCGACATCAGCGTCGGCGGCGGGCCCCTCAGCAACGACAACGTCCTCCGGGCGGCCATCGACGCCGGCGTCAATTACGTCGACACGGCCGAGCACTACGAGCGCGGCGGCTCGGAGCGGACGATCGGCCAGGTCCTCGAGACCCACGACCGCAAGTCCCTGTTCATCACGACCAAGCTCAACATCAGCTTCAACAAGCAGGTCACGAAGGAGGGGCTCCGGGACCGGTACATGAAGTGCCTCGAGCGCATGGGGACCGACCACGCCGACTGCCTGATGATCCACATGTGCACGCTGGAGCAGGTCAAGTACGAGCCCTACCACGAGCTCATCGGCGAGCTCAAGGCCGAGGGCAAGGTCCGCTTCTCCGGGCTGTCGAACCACGGCGCCGACCTCAGCCTCTTCGGGCCGCTCTCAACGACCCCATGGAGAAGGTCGTGCCTGGCCGCGGCCGAGGACGGGCGCTTCGACGTCATGCTCTTCGTCTACAACTTCCTCCAGCGGGAAGCGGGGGAGAGGGTCCTCAAGGCCTGCGCGGCCAAGGACGTCGGGGTCACGCTGATGAAAACGGACCCGGGGCTCGTCGTCGCCAACGAGCGCGAGGTCCTGGCCATGAGCGAGGACCGCTATAAAAAGGCCGGGCGCGAGGTCCCCGAGGCCGTGATCAAGGCGAAGGCGAGGGCGGCCGAGCGGGCGGCGCTCACCGAGGCCTTCCTGAAGAAGCACGGCATCGAGGGGCCGGAGAAGGCGCGCGACGCGGCCGTCAAGTTCTGCCTCACCCATCCCGGCGTCCACACGGTCTGCCCGAGCATCAACAGCTTCGAGGCGGTCGAGACCTTCGTGCGGCTGTCGGGCCAGAAGCTGGAGCTCGGCGACGAGGCCGTGCTCGAGGACGCGAGGGACGCTTTCGGCGCCGCCTATTGCCGCCACGCCTGCGGGCTGTGCGAGCCGTCGTGCCCGCGGGGGGTGCCCATCAACACCATCATGCGCTACGAGTACTACTTCGCGGCGAGAGGGCGGGAGAAGGAGGCCATGGGCCTCTACGCCGCCCTGGATGCGGCGCGGGCCGCGGGCGGGTGCGCGGGCTGCGCCGGCCCCTGCGAGGCGGCTTGCCCCTTCGGCGTCGCCATCCAGTCCAGGCTCCTCGCGGCCCACGAGCGGCTGACGCCCTAGGTGAAGAGCGCTCCGAGCTCGGCGCGGCCGTTGATCGGTCGCGCGCGGATAACCGGCCGATCGGGGGAAAAGATCAGCTACGAAATGATCTCATCGAACTTGCGGCGGCAATCGTCGCCGGTCGCCTCATCGAAATCGGACAACCAGCTTTGGATATAAGACCGATCGTGATCCGGATTCTTCGAGAGGATAGACCGGACATCCTCGATATCGCGAGGCCTTCCGGCGACCATCTTGTGGATGATCAGGTCCTCGAGCGAGGCGAACCTGACCGGCACCTCATCGAACTTCACCTCGCGGGCCCGCTCGATAGCGGCCCTTTCGAACGGCGTGATCGAGAACAGGAAATCGACCCGGAGACCCTTCTCGTCCGACGTCGGCAGAACCATGGTCTCTTGGACGAAGTTCTCGACGTCCTCCACGTCGACGCGCAAGCCTAAGGCCCTGACCGCATCCTTGATGAGGGGAAGCTTCTCGACGCCAAGGCCGAGGGTGATGTCGATGTCCTTCGTGAGCCGGGGTTCTCCATAAAAAAGGACGGCTTGCCCGCCGATGATCATGTAGGGGATGTCGCGCCGCGCGAGCTCCGCGGCGATCCGCTTAATCAGATCTTTGAACACGGTTCACCGCCCGGGCGATCCGGATCTTGACCTCGATGCCTTCTAGCGGGTCCTTCGGCGGCAGCGCTCCGAGCATCACGGCCTCTTCATAAAGGGCGTCGAGGATCCGGTAATTCCGTTCGACGTCGACCTTCTCGGCCCTGGCGCGCGTGGCTTCGAAGGCCCGGAGCTTCTTAGCGTTCTTCTCGGTGAGCATGGGATATCTCAATGAAATTATACCACAACTCAGTTTCCGCGAGAACGCCTATATCATTAAATATGTTAAACATGCGAGAGCTTGTGGCGGCTTACCCGGACGACGTCGCGGACGAGCTCGTAGGTGACGACGAGGGCGATGATGAGGAGCGTGATCTTGATGTTGGCCTTGAGCACGCGCAGGAGCTTCTCGGACATGGTGACGGCGAAGAGGCCGTCGAAGGACACGCGCAGGACGAGCCCGATGAGGCCCAGCGAGATGACGTTCGAGACGATTTTGACCCAGGGCGAGCGGGTGAGGAGCTTGACGAGGAGGGTCATCGTCGAGACGGCCAGCTGGGCGATGACGATGAGGGACAGATAGCGGCCCGGCCCGGGCGCGAGCAGGGGCCTCGGATCGGAGCCGTCCGTGAAGTAGAGGAAGACCGTGTGGTAGCGGGCAAAGATGTAGAGGGCGAAGTCGGTGACGGCGAGCATGACGACCGCCCCGACGGCCGTGCCGACGCGGCCCCAGAAGACCTTCTTCGGCGGCCTGACCTCGTCGAGGTCGAGGCCGATCTTCGGCCAGGGGAGCCGGACGTCCTTGCCGCTCTGTGTCACGAAGTAGAGGACCACCGCGACCAGGCCGAGGTCGGCCAGGAAGGCCGTCGGCAGGTACATCACGGCGTCTATGATGCTCGAGCCGGGGCATGTACAGGAAGGGGAAGATGACGAACGTCTTCTCGGTGACGACGGCGAAGACGGTGAAGGCCGCGTGGACGGCGAAGAGGAGCGACGTGTAGCGGAAGAGGAAGCGCTTGTAGGCCGGGGCGATGATGGGCCGGTCCTCGGCGTAGCGCTCGGCGACCTTGCGAGCCGCGCCGTAGGCGGCGATGGCCCGGTCGACGGCGTCGTCGCCCGTCCCGCCGTGCTCCGCGGCCGCTTTTTCGAGGATGTGGCTGCGGATCTCCGACAGGATCTCCTCGCGCTCGGCGCGGCCGGAGAGGAAGTGGCTGATCTCTTCGAGATAGGTCTCGAGCTTATTGGACGTCTTTTCGGGCATCGACATTCTCCTTTCTGATCTCGTCGAGGACGCGGTCCTGGGTCTTCCAGATCTCGAGAAGCGAGGCGCGAAGAGCCGCGGCCCGCGGCGGTGATCGGCGTAGAACTTGCGGGGCCTGTCCTCGCCGAGGGCCCACTTCGAGGCGATCCAGCCGTTCTTCTCGAGCCGGCGGAGAAGGGGATAGAGCGTGTTCTCCTCGACCCTGTAGCCGAGCGACTCGATGTGCTTGACCATCGCGTAGCCGTACATGTCCTTCTCGAGCAGGGCCAGGACGAGGATGTGGAGGAACCCCCGGTTCATCTCCGTTTCGAGGCTGCCGATCTCGGGCTCTTTGTCTTGTCTTTCTCTTTGTCGCTCATGATGTGTCTCTCACTGTATTGTGCATGATACTATACTGTATAACACACTGCTTGTCAAGCGCTTTTTCCAAACTTCGTGATTGGCTGGTTTCGGTCCCGCATTTCCAACCGTTTTCCCCATTTTTCGGGGCAAGAACCGACGTAAGCGAGGTCCGGAACCGGTCCGGGCGGGAGCCTTAAGGCGGGACCTCGAGAACGTCCCGTGCGAGGCCTGCCCTGCGAAGGAAAAAAACCCGCTTTTCAGGGCATTTTCGGGTCAAGTCAGGGCCCGGATATGTTATTTCCGGTTCTCGCCCCGGGCAGGGGTGTCCAGAGGATTGACACTCCCATCGCCCTATGTCAGGATGGGCGCGACATGTGCGACTTCTGCCATCAGCACGGCGAGGGGAAGAAGTGGTACCTCGACGCCCGGAACTACTCCGAGGACCTCCTCAGCGACCTCAGACGGAGGAAATTCGTCGAGCGCTTCTTCGAGACGCCCGAACACCTCGTCAAGGGCGAGAAGGCGCTCCAAAAGCTCGGCAAGATCCCTCCGTTCTTCACCCGCGGCGTCCGGCGCAAGATCACGGCCAAGCAGCAGGTCAACCATTTCGGCCAGGTCGTGCCGATCGAGGACATCGAAAGGATCATGGGTTTCACGACGTCGGTCGTGCGGCTGGCCTGCATCTGCCGTCATGTGGCCTTCGGTCCCGAGCACCGCTACTGCTACGGCGTCAGCCTGGCCCCCCAGGGCGGCGAGATGGCGAGCCTCCTCCAGAGCATCGACGCCGGCTACCTCATCGGGCCGCGGACGGGCGGGTTGGAACACCTTCCCAAGGAGGAGGCCCTGGCCTTCATGCGGGAGAGCGAAGAGGAAGGATTCTGCCACACCGTCTGGTCGTTCATCACGCCCTTCATCGGCGGCATCTGCAATTGTGGGCTGCCGGGTTGCCTGGCGATGAAGGCGACGCTGACCCACCGGACGCCGGTCATGTTCCGGGGGGAATACCTGGCCCGGATCGACGAGGAGAAGTGCGTCGGCTGCGGCGAGTGCGTCAAGATCTGCCCCTTCGACGCCTACCTCCCCTGGAAGCGCAAGGCCAAGGCCCGGGTCGATGCGGCGAAGTGCTACGGCTGCGGCATCTGCCGAAGCGTCTGCGTCACGGGCGCCATCGCGCTCGTCGACCGCGCCGCCGTCCCCGAGGCGGCCTCCCTCTGGCTTTAGATGGGGGACATGATACTCATTTCCCTATTTCTTCTCCCCCCACAGGCAGCGTAAGCTCTCATCAGGAAACCGCCCGTCTTCGAGTGTCGTGCGAAAAATAGGGAAATGAGTATCATGTCCCCCTTTTTTTCTTCTTGACCGGCGGGACCCAGTTCTCCATGAAGTTCTTGGGGCCGCCCTCGTGCTCCTCGACCAGGGCCTGGAAGATGGCCTTCATGTGCTCGTAGGGCAGCGTCCCGATGATCATCCGGTTGTTGATGATCATGGTCGGCGTCGAGCGGATGCCGTACGGGTGCTCGTCGGAGGTCTTCTCGTATTCCTTGCCCGTCTCGACCTGGGCCCGGATCGCCTCCCGGATCGCGGGATCGTCCAGGGCCGCCTCGACGCCGTACTTCCTGGCCAGCTCGCGCCGCCACTCGGGGTCGCGGGCCGCCCGGAAATTGGCCCAGACCTCGTCGTGGATGGCCTTGAACTTCGCCGGGTCGTAGGTGGCGATGTAGGCCAGCTCGCAGGCGCCGGGGTGGAGCTTGGCCTTCTTCGGCACGACGTCGTTGCACAGCCCCTCGAGCGGGAAGAACTGGAAGACGACGTTGATCTTGCCCTTGAACTCCTCCTTGAGCCGCTCGAGCTGCGTGTTGAGGTAGAGGCAGTCGGAGCAGAGGAGGTCGC
Organism: Candidatus Aminicenantota bacterium; assembly: GCA_963719985.1. Classification (GTDB taxonomy): domain Bacteria; phylum Acidobacteriota; class Aminicenantia; order Aminicenantales; family Saccharicenantaceae; genus RBG-16-66-30. The sequence goes on from CAVRDU010000004.1 coordinate 35,176, forward strand.
CGTACTCGATGACCTGGATGGGCGCGTCCTCGAAGCTCTCCGTCGCCCGGGCCGTCCAGTAGGGAGAGATGACGCTCGGCCAGGCGACCTTGGGCAGCTCGTAGAACTGCTTGACGATGTTGACGGCCGTGCCCGTCTGGGCCTCCTTGCGGGCGTCGTGGTACTCGATCATGCCGTAGGCGCCGGCCGCCGCGGCCAGGGCGAAGACGAGGAGCAGCTTGATCGACGGCCGGACCCAGCGCTTGACCAGGTTCTTCGTCTCGCGGTCGATGCCGTACTTGGCGAAGAGGACGAAGTTGAGGATGGAGAAGAGGTAGAAGCCCGAGCAGAGGAGGCAGAGGCTGCCGAGGAAGAAGACGGCGTACGAGAACAGGGCGACGACGCCGAGGACGTTGAGGAGCGAGAGCGACTTGTTGGTCCGTTCGAAGGCCTCGCTCGGGAAGACCGTGCCCAGGACGACGAGCAGGCCCATGAACATGCCGAAGAAGCCGAGCGGCACGCCCATGATCTGGGAGATCTCCGAGAAGGCCGAGCTGTCGCAGTTGAAGAAGGCGCTGATGTCGCAGAAGGAGCCGGCGAAGATCGTCTTGGGGTAGTTGGCCTTGAAGAAGTGGTCGATGGTCATCACCGAGGCCGCGATCATGCCCGCCCCGGCGAGGAAGCTCAGGACGCGGCGGGCCTTGAAGCCGTCGAGGGTCAATGTGCTTCGGTCGATCATTCCGGTCTCCTTTCGAGAGGCGGGCCGCGGGCGACCCGAACCGGGCGAATTATATTGATAAAAGGAGGAGGTTTCTATTTATTTTATTGCGCGTATTCCCCGTCCTTTCCTTTAAGGACTCTCGAGGCGGCGAGCTTGTCCTTCACGCCCGAGGGCAAAAGCGTTATAGTGACCTCTTTGGCCTTCGATCCGAGCGACGAGGAGGTAGAGCATGACATCCCCCGGCCTTAAAAAGACCTTCAGGCATCTCGGGCTCCTGGCCCTGGCCGTCTCCCTGACGGCGCTCCCCGCGGCCGCCGCCGGGAAGGTGCCGATCTCGTTCGACGCCTATCACGGCTACGCGGCGACCGCGAAGTACCTCAAGGACGTCGCCGCGGCCTACCCCGAGATCACCGCGCTCCTCGAGATCGGCAAGAGCAACATGGGCCGGCCGATCTACGTCCTCGTCGTCTCGAACATGAGGACGGGGACGACCGTCGACGCCCACGTCCCGCTCCGCAACCCGCGGGCCGAGGGCGTCGGGAACGTCGCGCCGATGAAGCCCTACATGGGCAAGCCCGGCCACTGGATCTGCGGCGCGACCCACGGAAACGAGTACACCGGGACCGAGGTCTGCCTCTACACGATCGACAAGCTGGTCACGGGCTACGGCGCCGACAAGGAGACGACGGCCCTCGTCGACGGCAAGACCTTCTACATCTGCCCCATGGTCAATCCCGACGGCGTCCACAACAGCGTCGACAAGGGCCTCTCGCAGCGGCAGAACAGCATGCTCCTCGACGACGACGGCGACGGCAAGGTCAACGAGGACGGGCCCGACGACCTCGACGGGGACGGCGTCATCACCCAGTTCCGCTACAAGGACCCGCGGGGGCCCTACGTCGTCGACGACGAGGACCCGAGGCTCATGGTCCGCGTCCGGCCGACCGAGAAGACCGACAAGCCGCGCTATTCCATCGTCCTCGAGGACAAGGACAACGACGGCGACAAGCGCCGCGGCGAGGACTCCGAGGCGGGCATCGACCTCAACCGCAACTTCCCCGAGGGCTGGTGGAACGACCAGGGCTTCGCGGGAGGCTCGGGCGACTACCCGACCTCGGCCCCCGAGTCGCGGGCCCTGGCCGAGTTCTTCGTCACCCACCCCAACATCGCCATGGCCCAGTTCTACCACACCATGGGCGGGTTCACGTACCGGCCCCTCGGCACGGCGCCGCACACCCGGCTCGACCCCCGCGACGTCGCCGTCCTCGACTTCGTCATGGGCAAGAAGTACTTGGAGATCATCGGCGAGGAGGTGCCCGAGGCCTGGAAGAACCCGACCCGCATCCCCGAGCTCCGCGAGGAGCTGCGCAAGACCTCGAAGAACAAGTACGCCATCGAGCGCGGCTACGAGCTCCCGTTCGGCTGGAAGGTCAGCTACGACGAGGCGAACGACCGGCGCTACGGCTTCGGCATGACCACCGACTGGGACTTCCTCCAGCTCGGCGTCTGGTCGATCACGACGGAGCTCTGGAATCCCGCCAAGGACATCCCCGGTTTGCCGGCTGTCGCGAGCGGCGGCGGCGGAGCGGCGGGCGCGGGGGCCGAAGGGGCGGCGGCCGCCCGCCTGGCCCTCGATCGGGCCCTGCTCAAGCACCAGGACGAGAAGTACGGCGGGAAGCTCTTCGTCGACTGGAAGCCCTACAAACACCCCGAGCTCGGCCAGGGCGAGATCGGCGGCTGGAACCCCAAATACGTATCGAACGCCTGGCCGGGAGAGCCGCTCGTCGGCGTCTGCGACAGGCACTACCGCTTCGAGATGTTCCGGGCGGGGCTCATGCCCGACGTCGGCGTCGTCGAGGCCAAGGCCCGGCTCCTCTATACGACCGCGAGCGCCCGCGAGGCCACGGCCGCGGTCGCCGCCGAGGGCGGCGAGGTCCGGATCAAAAAAGGCGGCTCCAAGGGCAAGTACCGGATCGTCGAGGTCACGGCCGTCGTCGAGAACAAGGGCCCGCTGGCCACCCACACGGCCCGCGGCTCGTCGCTCCGCGGCAACCGCGAGGACGTCGTCTGGCTCGTCGCGGCCCGGGACAAGGTCGCGTTCCTGCAGGGGACGCCCTACCAGCGCCTGGGCGTACTGGCCGGGGCGATGAGGGTGCCGAGCGCGGCGGGCCCGGGCGGCGGAGGCCGCGCCGGTATGAGGGGCGAAGGGCCGGCCGGCCCGCCCGACGAGTACCTGTCGCCGCAGCCGCCGCCCCAGCTCCAGAGGCGCGGCGGGCCCCCGGGCCCGACCGAGGTGCGACAGGGCGGGGCCCGGCGGGAGGTCCGCTGGCTCGTCGCCGTCGAAGGCGACTCGCCGCTCAAGATCGTCGTCTCGTCCCAGAAGGGCGGGACGAAGGCCGTCGACGTCAAGGTCCAGTAGGGAGCGCGCCATGAACACGAAGACGAACACGAACATGAGGACGAGAATGGCCGTTCTCCTGGCGGTCCTGCTGGCCGGCTCGCTCGCCGCCGGGTCGCCCGGCGCCCCGCGCCCGGCCCAGTCGAAGCTGCAGCTCAACCCCGGCGGCTACCACGGCGAGCTCGACTACCCCGTCAGCTGGAAGCGCTACTACGTCTACGACGAGTGGACCAAGATCATGCGCGACCTGCAGAAGAAATACCCGGAGCTCGCCTCGATCGAATCGATCGGCAAGAGCCGGATGGGCCGCGACCAGCTCCTCCTGACGATCACGGCCAAGTCGACCGGCGGGCCCGAGACCAAGCGGGCCATGTGGGTCGACGGGGCCATCCACGGCAATGAGGTCAACGGCATCACCTGTTCGCTCTACCTGGCCTGGTACCTCCTGACGCGCTACGACTACGACCCGTTCGTCCACGAGCTCGTCGACCGCACGACCTTCTACATCCTGCCCGGGCTCAACGTCGACGCCAACGACTCTTACGTCCGTTTCCCCAACACCGAGAACAACCCGCGCGAGCCTTTCCGGCCGGCCGACGACGACGGCGACGGCCTGTTCGACGAGGACCAGACCGAGGACGTCGACGGGGACGGGGAGCTCTCGGTCATGTACGTCGAGGACCCCGCCGGCGAGTACAAGCTCTCGCCCGACAAGCGACGGTTCGTCCGCGTGGAGGACCCGCGCGAAGAGGTCCGGCGGTTCCGGCGGATCGGCGCCGAGGGCTTCGACAACGACGGCGACGGCCAGATCAACGAGGACGACATCGGCGGGCCCGATCCCAACCGCAACTTCCCCTACGGCTGGGGCGTCGACTCGGGCTACCCCTATCCGATGAGCGAGGCCGAGACGCGGAACGTCTTCGAGAAACAGCTCCGGCTGCCGAACATCTACGCCTCGTTCCACTATCACAACACCGGGCGGCTGATCATGTTCCAGGCGCCGCCGGCGGCGCGCGCGGCGGCCGCCGCGGAGGCATCGCCGCAGGCCCAGAGGATGCGGCAGATGGCCGAGCAGCGGCTCGAGGAGATGAAGAAGACGGACAAGTACGCCTACGTCGCCCCGCGCCAGGTCGCGCCGGAGTACCAGCACGACATGGACGTCCAGAACGAGATCGTCAGCGCGGGCGCCCGGATCCTCAAGGACTACACGCCGACGATCGGCGGCTTGAGCGGCCAGGCCCACGCGGCCACGTACTACATGCTCGGGGCCTACAGCTACCTCATCGAGCTCTGGGGCTCGCCGGCCTTCGAGGCCGACATCGACAACGACGGCCGGGTCTCCGACGAGGAGTTCATGAAGTGGATCGACCTCGAGCTCATGGGCGAGGGCTGGGTCCTGCCGCACAAGGCCGCGCACCCCGACCTCGGCGAGGTCTGGATCGGCGGGACGTCGCGCAAGCACGTCGGGCGGACGCCGCCGGCCCGCTACATCGAGACCGAGGCGCTGCGGAACGCCAATTTCGTCATGTACGCGGCCAGCCAGTTCCCCCTGGTCGAGTTCGGGGCGGTCGAGGTCACGCCGGCGACGGACGACCTGTACTGGGTCGAGGTCGAGGTCAAGAACGACAAGGCCTACCCGACGTCGTCCGACCGGGCCGTCGCGCTGAAGCGGGCGGTCGATGGACAGGATCACGGCCAAGGGCGGCGGCAGTGTCGAGATCGTCGAAGTGCCGGCGGCGCCGACGGCGGTCGACGCCTGGGACCGGGCCGCCGCGAGCGAGGTCGTCACGGCGAGGGGCGCGGAGTTCCGGCTCAAGGGCCATGAGACCAAACGGTTCTGCGTCCTGGCCCGGATGAAGGGCGCGGCGGGGACGATCGAGTTCACGGTCCGGTCGAAGATGGGCGGGACCGCCGTCAAGACGATCAGGCTCAAGGCCGACTAGGAATTCAGGTCGACGGAGGCGGCTCGGGCCCCGGTTTCTTCTTGCGGCGGCGATACCGGTGCGGCTTGGAGCGCGGGCGCTGTCCGAAACGGCGCCGGTAGATCTCCGAGAACGGGTCGTCGCAGCTGCCGAACGTGCCGTCGACGAGGACGGACGTGATCCGTGAGGCCTCGGCGTAGTGGGGCCGCTCCTTGAGGGCCCAGCGCATCTTGCCGTCGACGAGGGCTGAGAGCATGTGGTCGACGATGACCAGGGTGTGGACCGCCTCGAGGAGGAGCGTCTTGGGGACCGTGGCCGCGGCCCGCGAGGCGCGGAAGGCGTCGTAGAGGACCTTGGGCTTGTCGCCGGGGATATCGGCGAGGAGAGGCTCGACCCAGGGCCAGAGGAGCAGACCGTACATCACCGCGGGGGGAGGCGAGCCGCCGGAGTTGATCGAGGCGTCGATGACGCCGAGGAGGACGGCGAGCTTCTCGGCGCGTTCGTCCGAGCGCTCGTAGAGCTCGCCGACGTCGCCGAGGACGCGGGACAGGATGCCGTGGAGGCGGGCGCTCTGGAAGAAGGCCCGGCTGGCCCCCGACTTGAGGTCCTTGTTGAGCTCCTCGTAGAGGCGCGAACCGGCCGTGGCGGCGAGCCGGTCGCGGTGGCGGGGGATGGCCTCGGCCGTCCGCTCCTCGATGGCGAAGCCGAGGCGCGAGGCGTGGCGCAGGACGCGCCAGATGCGCACGGGGTCCTCGGTGTAGCTCGTGTCGGGGTCGCCGATGATGCGGACGCGCCGGGCCTCGAGGTCGTCGAGCCCGCCGACGTAGTCGATGACCGAGAAGGTCGCGATGTCGTAGAACAGGGCGTTGATGGTCAGGTCGCGGCGGAAGGCGTCCTCGCGCGGCGTGCCGTAGGCGATGGGCTTGAGCGGCGGCCGGCCCTTGCGGCGGATCGAGGCGGGAGCGGCGGGCGCTTCGGGCGCGTCGACGGTCGGTCCGGCGGCGGAAGCTCCGTCGTCGGTCTCGACAACCTCGCCCGTCTCGGCCGCCGCCTCCTCGCGCTCGGCGGCCAGCTCCTCCTCGTCGGGCTTGCGGCGGAAGGTCGAGACCTCGACGATCTTGCCGTCCTGGAAGCGGATGTGGGCCAGGCGGAAGCGGCGGCCGATGAGGAAGGCGTTGCGGAAGAGCTTCTTGATCTGGTTGGGGTGGGCGTTGGTGCCGACGTCGAAGTCGGCCGGCCTGCGCCCGAGCAGGAGGTCGCGGACGGCCCCGCCGACGAGGTAGGCCGTGAAGCTGTGGCCGTTCAGGCGGTAGAGGACCTTGAGGCAGTCGGGATCGATGTCGCGGCGCGAGATGCGATGGCGCCCCCGGTCGAGGATGACGGGGGCCTCGAACTGGGCGGGGTAGGGGCTGTCGGAGTCCATTAGCGAAAGACGCCTCGGAGGACGCCTAGGCGGCCCCGGAACCGTAGCCTAGCAGGGTGCGCATGGATAATCAAAATACCAGAAAAACCGCTCCAACTCAATCTCAAGAGCTCAAGAGCGGCGACACGTACGAGGGACATGTCCCCTATCAGGAGCTATCTTAGCCAGCCGACGGCCTTGAGGAACGCGACGAACCTCGTCAGGTCCTGGAAGGCGATCTCGGCCCCGGTCTCGGCCTCGGCGAACCGCCGGATCACGGCGAGCGTCCGCCGTCCGTCGATGTAGTTGAGGACGGCGCGCCGCTGCGGCATGTTCAGCCTCAGCCCCTTGACCGCGTCGGGATGGGCCTCGGCGTACTTCTTGTACCGCTCGCTCTGCTCGAGCGAGAACTCCCTGCCCTTAACGCCGTCGGCCAGGGCGGGGACGGCCGCCCCCGCTCTCTTCTCCTCCGCCGGGACGCTCCGGACCGCCGGGGCCTTCGTCTCGAGGGCGGCGGCGCGGAGGGCCGCGAACTCACGGACCTGCCGCTCGAGCGAGGCGCCGTAGAGCTCCCATTGGCGGGCGTGTGCGGCGACGAGCGCTCTCGCCTTCTCCGAGCCGGAGTAGACCTCGCGGACGCTCTCGACCGCGCCCCTCTCGCGGGCCGTCGCGAGGGCCGCCAGGCCGAGGGCCAGGTCCACGGCCTTCCCAAGGTCCTTGGCCCCAGCGCTCGTCACCATCTCCATGGCGCGGGCGAGCTCGCGCTCGCCGACGCGGGCGTAGCCGAACGCCGAGACGGATCGAGGAGCCCCTCGAGGACCTCGTCGCCGCAGTTGGCCGCCGCCCAGGCCGTGGCCGCGCCGATGAAGGCGATGCGCTTCATCTGGGTCGGATCGGACTTGTCGGGCGTGTCGGTGTCGGCGTGGTACCACTGGTCGGGCCAGGTGAAGAGCTCGATCCCGGGGATGCGGACGGAGGCGTTGTTGAAACAGACGTGGTCGCTTCCGCCCGTCGCCGCGTGGGTGAAGTAGCGAAAGGCGTCGAGCGAGCCGTTCTTCTCCCAGAGCGGCCGGGGCAGGTACTGGCCGCCGGGCCGGCCGCGCGGCGAGTCGTCGAGGTAGACGATGTCGTTGGTCCGCCAGACGTAGTTCAGGATCGAGTCGGCGAGGCCGTCGAGATAGCTTGGCAAGTGGCTCGGGCACTCGCTCATGGTCATCACGGCGTTGTTCTTGCGCAGGCCCTCGCCGACCATGTCCATGTTGATGTTGACGCTGAAGCGGTCGATGAAGCCCTCGGTCCGCCGGAACTGTTCGTAGGTCCCGGAGATCTCCTGAGGCCAGAGGAAGACGATCGTCCGCCGCGGCCGGGGCAGCGCGCCCTCCCTGATGAGCCTCGACAGGGCCCGGAGGATCTCCAGCTGGACGACGCAGCCGCTCATGTTGTCGTTGGCGCCGCGCTTGACGTAGCCCTCGAAGAGGTGGGCCGAGAAGATGACGCCCTTCCCGTCGGGCTCGGTGCCGGGGATCGCGCAGAGGACGTTCTCGAACCGGTCGGGGTGCTTCTCGACCCGGGCGACGGCCCGGGCCGTGACGGCGCGCCCGGCCTCGACGTCCTCGAGGAGCTCGGACCACTGCCGCCAGGACACGGTGAAACCGAAGCGGAGGTTCTTGTGGCCGGTGTAGGAACCGCGGCCGTAGACGACCTGGCCCGGGTCGAAGTAGCGCTCGCGCGACGAGAAGGAGACGACCCCGGCGACGCCGGCCGCGTCGAGGGCCTTGGCGGCCTCGCCGCCGGCGTGGCCCCACATCAGCGCGATCCTGCCGGCGTACTTTTCCTGGACACCGGCCTCCTGCCACCTCTTCGCCTCCGCGGCGTCGAGCGGCGGGATATAGACGAGGTCGCCGGTGAGGTCGAGCTCGGCCGGGGCGCCGGCGACGAGGGCCGGATCCGCCTCAAGGCGGGCGATGAGCTTCTTGTCCGGCTTGAGCGTCCAGAACTCGGCGGCGACGGCGTAGTCGAACTGGCTGTCGCGAGGGAAGCGGTCGATGCGGACGTCGACGATCCCGTCCCCGTAGCCGCGGGCCAGGGCGGCGATCGTCCCGGACTCGTAGAAGGTCTCCTTGAACTCGCCCGGCTCCCTGAGCCAGGGCGCGCCGGCCAGCTTGATCTCGTTGTTGAAGATGATCTGTCCCGAGATCTCGTTGGCCAGCAGGTCGAGGACCTCCTGGGGGAGGGGAGTCCGCGGCAGGACGCTCGGCCGCGCCTCGCGCGGCGCCGGACGCGGCGGAGGCTGGGGAGTCTGAGAGGGCGGGGGCTGCTGGGCGAGGAGAAGGACAGGCGACGCCGCGAGAAAGAGGGACGCGAGGGCGGCCGCGGCGATCGCTGACAAGGTGAACGGCGTTGTGGCGCAAGGGCGTCTCGTGGTCATGACCTTAACCTCCTCGGGCCGTCGGGCCCCTTTGTTCATTCGCGAGGGAAGGCCCCGCGCGAGGTCCATCCCGGATTTCCTACTTCGCCGCGGCCCGCTCGACGGCGGCGAAGACGCGCATGAAGTTGCCGCCGAGGATCTTGCGGACGTCCTCGGGCTTGTAGCCGCGCCGGACGAGCTCCTTGGTGATGTTGGGCATCAGGCCGGCGTTCTCGAGGCCCGCGGCCGTCTCGCTGAGGCCGTCGAAATCCGAGCCCAGGCCGACGTGGTCGGCGTCGCCCGTCACCTTGACGATGTGGTCGATGTGGTCGACGACGGTCTTGACGTCGACCGGCGGGAGCGTCTTCTTGACCCCGGCCCAGCGGGCCCGGAAATCGGCGTAGAACTTGTCCCGGACGGCGGGGTCGGCCACGAAGATGGCCGCCCGGTCGGCGGGCAGGCCGTGGTCGGCGGCCGTTTTCCCGAAGATCTCCGTCTGCTTGGCGTCGTAGCCGTCCTGGAGGAAGCCCGGCCAGAAGTTGACGCCGACGACGCCGTTCTTCTCGGCCAGGACCTTGAGCATGTCGTCGCTGAGGTTGCGGTGGTGCCCGGCCAGGGCCCGGGCGCAGGAGTGCGAGGCGACGACCGGCGCTTTGGACAGGCGCAGGACGTCGGCGAACGTCTCGTCGTGGACGTGGGAGACGTCGATGATCATGCCGAGCCTGTTCATCTCGGCGACGACCGACTCGCCGAACTCCGTCAGGCCGCCGTGGACGGGCTCGGGGTCGCCCGAGGCGTCGGCCCAGTCCGTCGCCGTCCAGTGGGTCAGGGTCATGAGGCGCACGCCGGCCCGGTAGAACTCGCGCAGGAGGACGAGGTCGCTCTCGATGGCGTAGCCGCCCTCGATCCCGATGAGGACGCCCGTCTTGCCGGCGCCGCGGGCCGCGCCGGCCTCCTGCACGGACGTGACGAGGGCCAGGTCGTCGGGGTTCTTCTCGACGAGCTTGTGGACGGCCTCGATCTGGGCGAAGACGCGGTTGGACGACTTCGCCTTCTCGAGGTCGTTCGCCGGCGGCGGGGCGAAGCAGGCGAAGACCTGGAGGTCGACGGCCCCCCTCTCGAGCTTGGGGACGTCGATGTGACCCTTCGGGAGGTCCCGGGCCAGGTCCTCGCCGGCCAGGGCCCGGGCGATCGTGTCGCAGTGCATGTCGACGACCGCGGCGTCGCGGTGGAGGAAGAGCGTCCGGTGGACCGGGTCGAGCAGGTTCTCCCGGCTCGAGGCCAGCGACCAGAGGATGTCGCAATGGTACTGGCTGGCCAGGCGGAGGAGCTCGGGATCGATCATCCCCGGCCCGTCGCCGGGCATGTGGTATTCGGGGTGCTCGTCGTCGAGCCTTTCCGGTCAGGACCTCGCCCGTGCGCAGGCTGATGGCCGGCACGCTCTTCGACCAGAAGGCGGTGTGGTCCGAGCCGCGGTAGTTCGGGCGCGGCTTGAGCCGGGCGACCGTCGACTCGTCGAGACCGCGCTTGACGATCTCGAAGAGCTCGGCGAACTCGGTCATGCCCCCGACGAGGAGGTCCGAGTCGCCCGTCCCGACCATGTCGAGGTTCATGTAGAGCGCCGTCTGGTCGAGCGGGACGACCGGGTGTTCGGTGTAGTAGCGGGAACCGACGAGGCCGAGCTCCTCGCCGGCCCAGGCGGCGAAGACGATCGTCCGGGCCGGCTTGAACTTGGCCGCCGCAAGAGCCCGGACGGTCTCGAGGACGACCGCGGCCGAGCCGGCGTTGTCGTCGGCGCCGGGGTAGACCCAGCCGTCGATGCCGACGCCGAGGTGGTCGAGGTGCCCGCCCATGACGATCGCCTCGCTTTTCAGCTTGGGATCGGCGCCCGGCCAGACGCCGATGACGTTCGGGGCGGTCCGCTCGCCGGAGACGAAGTGGGCCTCGATCTCGACCTCGACGCCGAGGTCGGCGGTGAAGGATCTCTTCAGCCGGAGCGTCCTGCTGACGAGGTCGCGCCAGCTCCGGCCGACGAGGTAGAAGGCGTCGTTGAGGAAATCGCGGCCGGCCCTGAGGACGACGAAGCCCTCGGGCGCCTGGCCGGGGCGCAGGGCGCCGAGGCGCTGGCGCTGGCCGGGCTGGCGGGGCTCGCCCGGCGTCGAGAGGTCCATCTCGACGAGGCCGACGGCGCCCCTCTCCGCGGCCGTCGTGACCTTCTTCTCGAAGGTCCAGGTCGCGCGCGTCTCGCTCCCGAACGAAGCGGGGACGTCGGGCATGAGCAGGACGACTTTGCCCTTGACGTCGAGCCCGGCGTAGTCGTCCCAAGCGTCCTTCCCGGAGACGACGCCGTGGCCGGCGAAGACGAGACCGCCGCGGGCTTTTCCCGAGCCGGTGCCGTTGACGGGCGTGAAGTCGCGGCCGCGACCGGCGTAATAGACGCGGCGCTCCGGCGAGACGATCTCGAGGCGGACGGGCTGCTCGTGGTCGGTCCAGGTCTTGAACGGGACCTCCTGGAACCAGGTCCCGTTGTCCCCGCCCGGCTTGAGGCCGAGCTTGGCCATCTCGGCGGCCACGTACTCGGCGGCGCGGCGGTACTCGGGCGTGCCGGACTTGCGGCCTTTGAAGTCGGGAGCGGCGAGGAACGCGACGTGGGCGAAGGCCTTGGCGCCGTCGGCCGCCGGACGGACGACGCGCTTGGCGGCGGTCTCGTCGGGGAGGCCGGCGGGAGCGGCGAGGGCGGACGGAGCCGGGAGAGTGGAGAAGGCGGTCAGGGCGACGAGGGCCGTGAGGACGGGGATGGCGGAAAGAGCGGAGGGGGTGGCGGTTCGTTTCATGGATCGTTCCTTTGTCCGGGCTTGCCATTTTTCGTCCGGAGCGGGGCCAGGACGGCCTCGAAGGACGGGGGCGGAGGCGCCTCGACGGTCACGAGATCGCCCGAGGGCAGGGCGAATTCGAGGGCCAGGGCGTGGAGCATGAGCCGGGGGAAGCCCCCCTGGCGGACCCGGTCGCCGTAGCGGAGATCTCCCAGGATGGGGTGGCCGATGTGGTAGAGGTGGACGCGGATCTGGTGGCGCCGGCCCGTCGCCGGATTGACGCGGAGGAGGGTCGCGCCGTCGAGGCGCCCGGCGACCTTCCACTCGGTCGACGCCGGCTTGCCCCGCTTCGGGTCGACGCCCATGCGCCCCGAGCCGAACTCGCGGAGCGGGGCGTTGATCTGGCCGCGGTTGGCGGCGGGGACGCCGTCGACGAGGGCGAGATAGGTCTTGCGGACGGCCCGGCGGTCGAACTCGCCGTTGAGGTGGCGGTGGGCGGCGGCGTTCTTGGCGAAGACGATGACGCCGCTCGCGCCGCGGTCGAGGCGGTGGACGGGGAAGAGCTTGCCGGGATAGTGGCCGTGGAGGAGCGCGGGCAACCCGCCCGTGTCCGCCTGGGGGACGGAGACGACGCCCTCGGGCTTGTCGGCGGCGATGTAGTCGTCGGTCTCGAACAGGACCCGGATGGGGGAGCCGGTCATTTCTTCTTGAAGGGCTTCTTCTCGAGTCTTTCACGGGCCTGGGCCCGCTCCTCTTCGGTCTCGGGGAGAAGGTCGGGGTACGGGTCCATGGTCAGGATCGTCTCGAGGATGCGGGGAGTGCGGCGTCTTGCTCTCTGAGTTCATGAGTTGGACTTCGTTCCGGGCGAGTTTAACACATTCGGCCGCCGCCGACAAAGCAGATGGGGGATCGAAGCGCCAACGAGCCGATGGCTTTCAGAAGGGGTCAGGTCTACCTTTTACCCATTTTTGGGTAAAAGGTAGACCTGACCCCCTCTTATTTACTTGATGACGGTCTTGTCGGGCCAGACGGGATCGGAGCGGCCGTCGCCGTCGGCGTCGACGAGGATGGGGTTGGTCAGGGCGTAGGGGATGGCCGCGTCCTGCGGCGTCCCGTCGCCCGAGCGCTGCTGGATCAACGGATAGAGCGTGCGCCCGCCGAGGACTTCGACGGCGATCCAGCCGTCGCGGGGCATCTCGACGCGGACGCGGTCGCGGAACTTGACCGTCCGGCCGTCGGCGCCCTCGATGGGGAGAGGCGGGCGGCGCTCGCCGTTGACGACCAGCCGGACTTCGGAGACGTCGAGCCAGGGCGCGCCGGTCACGGTGATGGCGAGGTCGACGCGGCCCTTTTTGGCCTTGACCGTGTCCCCGAAGGTGGCCACGCCGTTGGCCCGGACGGCGACGATGGGCCCGTTGGAGACGAAGGCCCGGCCCTTCCGGAGCGCGGCGACGAGGGCGGCCTGGTCGAGCGGGCGGCCGGAACGCCCGGCCATGAGGACATAGGTCCGGGAGTAGCCGGTCTCGCCGCCGTCGACGCCGTGGGCGTCCGAGGACCCGACGATGCGGACCGGATAGCCGCGGTTGAGAAAGTGGAACCAGTCCTCGATCGTCCGGCTGTTGGCCCCGCCGAACTTGGCCCCGTTCATGGCCTCCATGACCTCGAAATCGAGGTCGAAGGGCGCCGTGGCGAAGGCGGCCTTCTCGGGGTCGAGGTCGTAGGTGAGGAAGTAGCCGAGACCGCGCGAGCGCGGGTGGTTGACGTGGATGAGCGTCCCGGGGTCCTTGGCCCGGGCCAGGGCGAAGAGGGTCGCGGGCGTCTCGTCGCGGACGCCTATCGCTCCCCGGTTCGGCTCGCCGGGGCGGATGGCGACGGGGAAGACGTTGAAGTGGATGCTGCCGGTGCGGGCCGTGATCTCGTTGCCGGCGATGAAGGCGAGCTCGCCGCGGAGGCCGAGGCGCTCGAGGTCGGGCCCGTAGTCGGTGACGGTGTTGTGGTCGGCCGAGACGACGACGTCGACGCCCTCGGCGACGGCGCTCCGGAGCCGGTGCGGGACGAGGACCCAGCCGTCGGAGAACTGGGTGTGCATGTGCGTGTCGATCGAGACGAGGCCGGGGGTGGGGAGGGCGCGTTCGACCGTGAAGCGGAGGTCGGCGGGCGGTCCGGAGAGGACCTCGACGACGCGCGTCTCCATCGTGTATTCGGGGCCGCGCGAGGAGGTGGCGAGGTAGGTCCCGGCCGGAAGCGTCACTTCGGCGCCGTCGGACGGCGGGTAGACGGCGTTCTTGAGGCTCTCCCAGCCCCGACCCGTGGCGACGGGGTTCTCGGGCGGGAAGTAGGGCGAAACGGTCGGGGCCAGGCCGATGAACGAGACCTTGCCCGGGACGTGGCGGCCCTTGCCGTCGGCGACGGCGACGCGGACGCGGCCGAAGGCGGGGGCTTCGATCGTCCAGGCGTTGGCGGCCGCGCCCTTGGCGTCCTTGGCGGCGCTCGCGACGAGCGTTCTCTCGACGACCGCGGGGAAGAGGTTGGCCCGGACGGCGTAGGTCCCGGCCGGCAGCGGGATGGCGAGGGGGGAGGCCTTCTCGAGGAAGGTGCGGAAGAAGACGGCGCCGGTCGCGGGCTCGCGGACGACGACCTCGGCCGGGCCGTCGAAGCCCTTGAAGTCGAGCGCGGCCCGGACGGCCGGGAGGCGGACGGCGCGATAGAGCCGGTCGAGGAGGTCGGGGAGCGTCGCGGCCGCGAACAGGGAATAGGAGAGGCGATGGACCTGGCCGGGGCGGAGAGAGCCGGGCAGCGGCTTGCCCGAGGTCTCGACGGGATTCGGATTGAGCCAGGCCAGGGCGTGGTCGGGCCGCTCGTAGACGCGGAAGTTGAGCGAGGGAAAGGACTTGGCGTGGTAGGGGCTGAAGTTGTAGCTCTGCCACGCCGAGGCCCCGAGGCTCGCGCTGAGGCCCTCGACCCCGGCCCCGCCGGCGTTCCTGATCTCCGCGGCGATGTCGATCCGCCCCGCTTCGAAGGCGAAGGCGTAGCGGACGAGGACGTCGAGGCGGACGCCGTCGGGGCCCTGGCACGCGCCGCGGACGACGACGGCGCTCCCCTCCGGGCGGACGGATGTGACGGCGAAGGGCAGGAGCCTGTCGCCGAGGCGGAGATAGGGATAGCCCGCCTGGGCTTCGGCCCGGGCGGCGGCCCCCGACGGGAGGAACGCGGAGACGTAGCCGGCGACATCCGGGTGGCCGTAGTTGATCGTGCTCCAGAGCGCCGCGGGCGCGGCGGCGATGACCGCGCCGTAGCGGCCGTCGGAGACGAAGACGTCGCCTTCGCGGGCGATGGCGGCGAACGGCGGGGGGAGTTCGGCGGGATCCTTGACGACCTTGAGGGTGGCTGGGGCCGCGAGAACGGACCCGGCCAGGGCCAGGGCGAGCGCGGCGAGGGCGATGGCTTTTCTCATGGCGGGGAGACCTCCAGGAATGGACATGACCCGCCCAGGATAACCAATAAGAAGGGGTCAGGTCTACCTTTTACCCGTTTTTGGGTAAAAGGTAGACCTGACCCCCTCTCGGTAGTCGGCGGGGGTGTCGAGGTCGCGGAGGATCGCGGCGTCGCCGGCCTCGACCTCGCGGACGTCATCGGGATGGGCGCCGAGGAGCTGGCGCAGGCCGTCGTCCGGATCGAGCCCGAGGACCTCGTCCCGGTACTTCCCGTCGACGAGGACCGGATGGCCGCGCCTTCCCCGGAAGACGGGGACGACGATGCCCCGGCCGCCCTCACGGTAGGCGTCGACGACCGCGTCGATGACCCGAGGCGCCACGAACGGCTGGTCGCCGAGCATGACCACGGCCGCCTCCGCGTCGTCGGGAAGCGCCCGGAACCCCGCCTTGACGGACGAGAGCATGCCCGACCGGTAGTCTTCGTTGACCGCGAACGCGAGCCCTCCCGACGCCGGACCCGCGACGGCCGAACTCTCGCGCTCCGCCGCCGTTCCGCGCTCGAGCGCGCGCCGGACCTCGCCCGCGTCCGCGCCGAGCACGGCCAGCACCCGGTCGACGCGCGACCCCCGGGCCGCCCGCAGGACGGCCTCGACGACAGTCGCCTCGCCGTACGGGAGCAGCAGCTTCTGCGTCCCCATCCGCCGGGACTCGCCCGCCGCGAGGATGACGGCCCAGATCATTCCCGCGCCCCCGTTTTCAGCCGGCCCCGGACGAGGACGAGCTCGGCGGCGATGCTGACGGCGATCTCCTCGACCGTCTTCGATCCGATGGCGAGGCCGATGGGGGCATGGACCGCGCCCCATTCCTTCTCCGTCGCCCAGCCTTTCTTGAGGAACTCCCGGCGCATGGTCTCGACCTTGATCTTGCTTCCGATCATGCCGAGGTAAGCCGCCGGCTTGCCCAGAACCGCCCGCAGGGCCTCGCCGTCCTTCTGGTGGCCCCGGGTGACGATGACGAAATAATTGTCGGATGAATACTCGACGTTCGCGATGGCTTCGCCGAACTCGCCGACGACGATCTCGTCGGCCTCGGGGATGTTGTCCTTGTTCGCGTACTCAACCCGGTCGTCGATGACCGTGACGCTGAAGCCGAGAAGCCGGCCAAGACGCGCGACGGCTCGTCCCACGTGCCCCGCCCCGGCGATGACGAGTCGCGGCAGGGGCTGCACGAACTCGATATAGGTCAATCCCTCTTCGCCCTTGAAAACATAGGGCCAATTGAAGATCTCGTCGCTTTCAAAGACGATCGCTCCGGGGAAATCGTCGGGCCCCGCGGGTCGGCTCCGGACCTCGGCGTCTGGCACTTGACCGCGAGCAGGGTCGTACACGGCTTCCCATCGC
Organism: Candidatus Aminicenantota bacterium; assembly: GCA_963719985.1. GTDB lineage: Bacteria > Acidobacteriota > Aminicenantia > Aminicenantales > Saccharicenantaceae > RBG-16-66-30. The sequence continues at coordinate 51,652 of CAVRDU010000004.1, forward strand.
CGGCTCACGGCGACGGCGTCTCGTTCGATCGTCCGAACGCCCGTGTAGATATATCCCGGTCGATTGTTTCGGCTGGCCTCCAGGGCCTTCGCGAAGACGGCCCTCTCCCGGTCGACGCCCGGATCGACGAGGACCGTGGCCGCGCCGCCGCAGATCGCCCCTTCCATGTCCGTCGGGTCCGCGTCGAGCCGGACGCCCACCAGGCGGGCCTTCCCGTCCCGCAGCGCTTCTTTCGCCGCGGCCTCGGCCCGGGCCTCGAGGAGACCGCCTCCGACCGTCCCCGCCACGAGCCCCGCCTCCGAGAATATCGCCGACGCTCCGCGGACTTGAGGAGTCGAGCCTACCGTCTCGACGACGGTCGCCAGGACGAGCCGCTGCCCGCCGGCGAGCGCCTCGAGAAGCTTGGGAAAGCTGTAGTCCATAAGGCTCCCGCGGGCCGCCTATACGAGCGCCAGCACCGCCCGCTTGAGCGCGGCCCGGACGAGGTCCGTCTTGTAGCCGTTCTCGCGCAGGGGCGCCGCGTCCTCGAGCGCGGCGTCGGCCGCCGCCCGGACGAGCGCCTCGGTCACCGGCTTCCCCCGCAGCGCGTCCTCGGCTTTCCTCAGCCGCCACGGCACGGGCGCGACGCCGCCCAGGACGATCGAAATGTCCTTGAGCGTCCCGCCTTCGACCACACCCGCCGCCGCGGCCGAGACCAGGGCGAAGTCCCAGGTCCCCCGCTCCTTCAGCTTGACGTAGGCTGACTTCTGCCCGGGCTTGGGCGCCGGGACCCAGACGCTCTTCAGGAACTCGCCCTTGGCCAGGGCGGTCTCCCGGGTCACGTCGACGTCCGGCGGGACATAGAACTCCTCGAGCGGCACGACCTTGTCGCCCTTGGCCGTCCCGATCGTCGCCCGCGCCCCCAGGCTGATCAGGGCCGGGGCCAGGTCCGACGGGAAGACGATGAAGCAGCTCGTCCCTCCGAAGATGGCGTGGTACTTGTTGCGGCCCTGGAAGGCGTAGCAGTTGAAGCCGCCCTTCTTGCGGCACACGACCTGCGGATCGCGGTAGTACCAGCAGCGCGGCCGCTGGCACAGGTTCCCGCCGACCGTCCCGGCGTTCCTGAGCTGCGGCGTCGCGAGCGCGAGCGCCGCCTGCCTCAGCCCCGGATAGTCCGCGGCCACAGCGGCGTCCTCGGCCAGCTCGACGACCCGGGTCATCGCCCCGATCCTCAGCCCGTCCTTCTCTCTCGCGATGCCGCGCATCCCCGCGACCTTCTCCAGGTCGACGACGAGCGCGGCCGTCGCGACGCCGCTCTTGAGCTCGTCGAGGATGTCCGTCCCGCCGGCCATCAGGGCCACCGGCTCCGTCGCCTCGGCCAGGAGCGCCGCCACCTCGTCCGCGGTCTTGGGCTCGGCGATCTTGAACTCTCTCATGACCCCGACTCCTTTCTCCGGAGGGCCTCGAGGACGCGCGGGGGCGTCATGGGGATCTCGCGGACGTGGACCCCGATGGCGTTGAACACCGCGTTGGCGATGGCCGCCGAGGCCGGCACGCGGGCCGGCTCGCCCAGGCCCTTCGTCCCCAGGTTGTTGATGCGCGGATCGACGACGTCGACGAAGAGCGGCGTGATCTCGGGTATGTCGAGGGACGTGGCGATCTTGTAGTCGCGGAAATTGGGGTTGACCGGGTTGCCGGTCGCGTCGTCCATGACCCGCTCCTCGAAGAGCCCGGCGCTCAACCCCTGCGTGACGCCGCCGACGACCTGGCTCTCGGCCGTGAGCTTGTTGACGATCTGGCCGCTGTCCTGGGCGGCGGCGTACCGGAGGACCCGGACTTGGCCCGTCTCGACGTCGACCTCGACCTCGGCGAAGTGGGCCCCGAACGTGTTGTAGGCGTAGCCGTCGGGCATTCCGCCCCTCTCGCCGTGGAAGACCGTCTCGCGGCGCAGGTCGCGGCAGACCTCGGCGAACGAGGCCGACTTGGCCGGGTCGCTCTTCGCCGTGAACTTCCTCTCGCCCATGACGACGTCGCCCGCCTCGACCTTGAGCCGGGCCGCGGCGACCGCCTTGAGCCGTTCGACCGCCTTGAGGGCCGCGTCGCGCACGGCCGGGGCCACGGACGGCGTCGTCAGGCTCCCGCCCGAGATCGGCGCCCAGGGGTAATCGGAGCTCCCCAGCTTGACGGTGATGTCCCGGGGCTCGAGCCCGAGCGTCTCGGCCGCGACGACGGCCATGTGCGTCCGCGTGCCGCAGCCGATGTCCTGCGTCCCGCAGACGACCTCGACAGAGCCGTCGGGGTAGAGGACGACGTCGGCGAGCGTCCCCGGGACGCCGGCCCCGAACCAGATGCTCGTGGCGGCGCCGATGCCCCGCCGCAGCGGCCCGTTCGGCGGCCCCCCGCCGGGCCGGCGGTTGCGCCGCTCCCAGCCGATGGCCTTCGCCCCCGCCTCGTAGCACTTGTCGAGGCCCTTGGACGAATAGGGGACGCCCGTGTCGCCCAGGTTCTTCGTCGTGTAGTTCTTCCGGCGGAGCTCGAGCGGGTCCATGTCGAGGGCCGCGGCCAGCTCGTCCATGACGCCCTCGAGCCCGAAATCGCCCTGGGTGTGTCCCGGGGCCCGCATGGCCCGCGAGGCGCCCGTATTGATGAAGACGGTCTCCTCGAAGACCTTGACGTTCGGGCACTTATAGATGTCGACGACCGGCTCGGCGACGTCGTCGCCCGCGCCCAGGCCGCCGCAGGCGAGGTTGGCGAGCTGGAAGGCGACGAGCGTGCCGTCCTTCTTGGCCCCGACCTTGTAGGTCTGGCGGGACGACGGCCGGTAACCGACGCACACGGCGTTCTCGCGCCGCGAGTTCATCACCTTGACCGGCCTCCCGCTCGCCCGGGCCAGGTTCGCCGCGACGACCGTCTGCTCGTTGAGCGAAAGCTTGCTTCCGAAGCCGCCGCCCATGTAGTTCTTGATGACCGTGACGTTGGCCGCCGGGACCTTGAGGGCCCGGGCCAGCCCGTCGCGGACGCCGTGGATGTTCTGGGTCGAATCGTAGGCGACGACGTGGTCGCCCTCCCAGGCGACGACGCTGCCGTGGGGCTCGGTCGGGTGGTGGATCTCGATCCCCGTCCGGTAGGTCCGCTCGACGACGACGTCGGCCTCGGCGAAGCCTTTCTCGACGTCGCCCCGCGCGTACTCGTTGATCTTTTCGACGTTGGGCCGGCCGTCGCGGACCTGCGGGGCGGCCGCGTCGCGGGCCCGCTCGCCGTCGACGACGTAGGGGAGCGTCCTGTACTCGACCTTGACGAGGCCCAGGGCCTTCTCGGCCGTCCTCTCGTCGACCGCCGCCACGGCCGCGACCTGCTGGCCGGCGTAGCGGACCTTGCCTTCGGCGAGCTTCAGGGCGGCCTCGACCCCCTTCAGGGCCAGGGCCGGCCCGAGGTCGATCGCGACGACTTCGGCCGCGGCGTGGGGCGAGCGCAGGATCTTGCCGACGAGCATGCCCCGGAGCTTGACGTCCTGGGTGTAGCGGGCCCGGCCGGTGACGATCTCGCGGCCGTCGACGCGCCGGGTCGGCTTGCCGATGAGCCTGTAGTCCGGCGCCTTGGGCTCGGCGGGCCGCGCGGCCGGTTCGGGGGCGGGCTTGTCCTGCGGCGCCTTTTTGGCCGCCTGCCTCTCCGCGTCGCCGCGGGCCTCGGCCATGTAGTCCTTGCTGTTCATGTCAGGCCCCCTTCATCTTTTTGGCCGCGGCGTCGACCGCGCCGTAGATCTTGGCGTAGTTGCCGCAGCGGCAGAGGTTGCCGGAGAGGGCCTGCTTGATCTCGTCGAGCGACGGGGCCGGGTTCTTCTCGAGGAGAGCCGAGGTCGTCATGATGAACCCCGGCGTGCAGAAACCGCACTGGTAGCCGTCCTCCTCGATGAAGGCCTCCTGGACGGGGTGGAGCTGGCCGCCCTCGGCCAGCCCCTCGACCGTCCTCACCGTCTTGCCGTCGGCCCGGACGGCCAGGGTCATGCAGGCGTAGACGGGCCGGCCGTCGAGGATGACCGTGCAGCCGCCGCATTCGCCCCTGTCGCAGATCTTCTTGGCCCCGGTGAGGTCGAGCTTGTCGCGGAGGGCGTCGAGGAGCGTCTCGTTGGCCTCGACGGAGAGGCTCGTCTCCTGCCCGTTGACGGTCAGAGTGATGGTCTTGCGCTCGTAGACGGGCACCCGGCCCTTCTTCGTGGCGATCGCCTGGCCGCGGAGCGGAGCCAGGACGGCCGTGCCCAGCGCCCCGCCGCCGACGCCCTTGATGAAATCCCTGCGGCTGACGCCGCCGGGGGCCTTTTTCGCTGGCTTTTTGTCCATGGATGGCTCCTTGAGGAAGGCCCCGCGTCAGAGGGCCCTGAGCAGGGCCAGAGCGCCGAACGACAGGGCCAGAGCGGCCGGCGACAGCCAGCGCAGACGCCCGGCCGCGGGCTCGAAGGCGCGGACGGCCGCCCCCGCCCGGACGCCCAGGGGAACGGTCAGGGCCGACAGGGCCACGGCGATCGGGGCGTAATAGAGGGAGAGGGGATAGGCCGTCCCCGTGACGCACGGCGCGACGCCGGTCGCGAACTTGACGAGCGGGAAGAGATTGACCGCGACGAGGGCGCTCAGCGCGCCTATGGCCCCCTGGCCGACGGCCTTGCCGGCCAGGGCCCGGCTGACCACGCCGACGATGAGGACGAAGGCCGCCCCCGTCATGACGATGGCGAAGATGGGGTTGCCGACGGCGCCGTGCAGGACCGGCAGGCCGAGGAGCAGGGCGTCGAAGAGCTTGAAGCACGCGGCGACGGCGACCATCGCGGCCGCGGTCCGTACGCGGGGCGAGACCGTCCAGGCCGCGGCCAGGAAGAAGAGGGCCGCGCCCGTCATCAGCGAGCCGGAGACCGTCGAAGCGCAGGCGCGCAGGTACATGCCGAGCGCCGCTTCGGAGAGCCCCCAGAGGCCGCCCAGGACGAGGACCGGGCCCCAGTTCGTTTTCCGCGGGATTTGAGACATCGTTCCCTCCGGATACCGGATTTGACAGGGGAGATACGCTCCTCAATATACGGGTTTTAAATCGGGGACACAATACCCGTTCCCCTATTTCGGGGCGGAGCCCGGAAAGGCCCCCCGGCCGATCCGGATTCGGGCGCTTCTACCGCTCGTCCCTGTCGCGGAAATACTTGAGCACCAGCCCCGCGCAGACGAAGGTCGCCACGATGACGAAGAGGATGACGAGCAGCCCGAGCCTGACGACGAGCCATTCCAGGACGACGTTCTCCTCGCCGTGCGAGATGTCGACGAGGGCGAGGAACATGAGCAGGAGGCAGACGAACCCCAAAATGGCCAGCGTCAGGGTCACCGACGCCCAGATCCTGAGCTTTTTCATGCGCGCCTCCTTGTCGATCGCCTCCATTGTATCAAAGGAGGGGGCGGGGCGCACGGCCGGAGAAGGAGGGAGGGGGAGATGCGCCTCGCGCCTATCCTGTGACGTGAGCGGGGTGGAACTTTCCCCTTGGGGCGTGCGTATAGAAGGGTAGGCGGTCGTATTCCGCCGATCTCCCTCAGAGGTTCGAACATGACCGAACGAGCCCGAAACACCTTCCTTTCGCTGGCGGCGCCGGCGGCCCTCCTGCTGACGGTCCTGGCGGCCGCCTCCCCCGTATCCGCCCAAAGCCTCGACATCCCCTCGAAGACTTGGGGGATCAGCTTCGGGAACTCCAAGGAGTTCACCGGGCTGCGGTTCAATTTCCGGGACAACAACGTCCGGCGCGTCACGGGGGTCAATTTCACCCTGTGGGTGCCGCGCATGAAGAGCAATGACGCCGTGGTCACCGGCCTGTCGCTCGGCGTCGCGCCGGGGGGCGGACGGGTCCGGGGCATCTCGCTGGGGCTCCTCGGCGCGGGCGCGAACACGAGCCTGACCGGCCTCACGATCGCCGGTCTCGGCGCGGGCGCGGGCGACGACGTCAAGGGCGTCTGCATCGCCCTGGCCGGTGTGGGCGCGGGCGAGAACCTTCAAGGCATCGCCATCGGGGGCCTTGGCGCCGGGGCCGGGGAGAGCGTCAAGGGGATCGTTCTCGGCGGACTGGGCGCCGGAGCGGGCGAAGATCTCCAGGGCATCGCCATCGGGGGCCTGGGGGTTGGCGCCGGGGAGGACGTCACGGGCCTCCTCGTCGGCGGGCTGGGGGCCGGCTGCGGCGAAAACCTCAAGGGGATCGCCGTCGGCGGTCTCGCCGTCGGCGCCGGCGAGAGCATCGAGGGCCTGGCCGTCGGCGGCCTGGCCGCGGGGGCCCCGAAGATCAGGGGAGTGGCCATCGGCGGATTGGCCGTCGGCGGCGAGGACCTCCGGGGCGCGTTCCTGGCCGGCGGCACGGTCCTGGTCGTCAAAGGCGGCCGCCTTTCGGGCCTCGCCGCGAGCGCGTTCAACTATTGCCGCGGGACGGTCTCCGGCCTCTCCATCGGCATCGTCAATTACGCCTGGACGATCGAGAAGGGGGCCCAGATCGGCCTGGTCAACATCGTCCGCGACAACCCCAAGGGGCTGCGGATCCTGCCGGTCTTCAACACCCGGTTCTGACCGCGAGCGGCCCTGTTTAGCTAATAAGCTTTGCCCCTGGGGATGATCTCAAGAACGCCGATCCTCCTTCCGGTCGAGTCCATTTCGAAGAGGGCCCGGTATTCCCCAACGCGTAGGCGATGGTATCCTTTCAATTTCCCCTCGAGGGACCGTACGTCCTTGTGTCGAAGGGGGTTCTCCATAATTGCCATTTCCTGAAGATGATCTAGGATCCGAGAAGTGGCTTTTTGGTCGAGGCGTTCGAGGGATTTCAGGGCGGACTTGGAGAATTCAACGGCCCAGCTTTTTTCGGGCATCACTTAGAGAGACGCCCTTGTCCCGTCGGAATTCTCGCGACGAGGCCTTGAGGCTCTGATACAACCCCGGCACCGCCATGATCTCGGCGCTTTCCTTGTGGCGCTCGATATAGGAATCGATGAGGTCGACGATGATGTCGTTCATGGTCCTGTTTTCCAAGCTGGCGACGGCCTTGAGGAGGTTCTTCTTGGCTTCCGGTATCCTGATGGTCGCCGTTTCCATGACCTTTCTCCTTTCTTAGTAGATTAAGCGCTTAAGCGCTTTTTGTCAAGGCACAGATAACCATCGTTCTCAATAAGGATAACGAGCGGAGACTTGAAATTATCTCATGCCGAAGACGGCCAATGGACTTGAAAGCTCCAGGGAGCCTTTCCTCAACACTTAGGCGGAGGGCGGCACCGGCGCTCCCGCCGCGCCTTTGTCGTTCCAGAGGCGGTTGACCACTTTGATGAGGACGAGGCCGCTGGCGACGAAGACGGCCAGGAGCGCCCCGGCGTAGATCCAGCGGCCGTAGAGGGCGTTCCCCACGACGAACAGGGCCGACCAAATGGTCAGCGAGCCCGACACCCAGCCGGCGAGGGCCAGGGGGAAGCTCTCGTGGGTCCCCCGGGCCTCGGCCTCGGTGATGCCCGCCTCGCGCCGGACGGCCTTCCAGCCCGGCCCGAAGGGGCGGACCTTCTTGTAGAAGGCGATCAGGGCGGCCCGGTCGGTCTGCGGCCCGAGGAAGGCCGTCAGCACCCAGCTGATCGTCGTCACGGTCACGGTCAGGATGAGGGCGTAGTGGGTCGGGACGAAGACGCCGAACTTCCGCAGGACGAGAAGGAGGATCGAGAAGACGAACGACGAGATCATGGCGTTGACCTCGCACCAGGCGTTGACCCGCCACCAGAACCAGCGGACGAGGTAGAGGAGGCCCGTCCCGGCCCCGACCTGGAGGATGATGTCGAACGAGTCCTTGGCCGTGTCGAGGACGAAGACGAGCGCGCCGGCCGCGATGAATAGCCCGAGGGTGGCCAGGCGCCCGACCCTGACGTAGTGCTTCTCGGTGGCCGTCGGGTTGATGAAGCGGCGGTAGAAGTCGTGGACGAGGTAGGAGGCGCCCCAGTTGAGGTGGGTCAGGTTCGTGGACGAGTTGGCCGCGATGAGTCCCCCGACCATCAGGCCGAGGAAGCCGACGGGCAGGAACTTGAGCATGGCCGGGTAGGCGATGTCGTGGCCGAGGAGGCTCGGGTCGAGGGCGGGGAAGGCCTTCTGGATGTCGGCGAGCTGGGGGAAGACGATGAGCGACGCCAGGGCCACCAGGATCCAGGGCCAGGGCCTGAGGACGTAGTGGGCGATGTTGAAGAAGAGAACCGCCCCGAGCGAGTCCTTCTCGGACTTGGAGGCCAGCATGCGCTGGGCGATGTAGCTGCCGCCGCCCGGCTCGGCCCCGGGGTACCAGACCGCCCACCACTGGACCGCCAGCGGCATGATGAAGATGGCGATGGCCAGGTCCCAGTTGCTCTTGAAGTTCGGCAGCATGCTCAGGAAGTTGATGCCGCCGGGGCCGGTCATCTCCGAGACCTTGGCCACCATGACGTCCAGGCCGCCGACGGCCCGGACGGCGAAGTAGGCCGCGGCGATGACGGCCGTCATCATGGTGAAGAACTGGATCATGTCGATGACCAGGACCCCCCAGAGGCCGGTGACCGCCGCGAAGACGACGTTGAGCAGGCCGACGGCGATGAGGGTCTCCCAGCGGCTGAGGCCGAACATGATGGCGGCGATCTTGCAGGCGGCCAGGTTGACCGTGGCCATGATGACGCAGTTGAAAAGGAAGCCGAGGTAGACCGAGCGGAAGCCGCGGACGACGCCCGCGGCCTTGCCGGAGTAGCGGAGCTCGTAGAACTCGAGGTCGGTCAGGACCTCGGAGCGGCGCCACATCCGGGCGTAGAAGAAGACCGTGGCGACGCCGGTCAGGGTGAAGGCCCACCAGACCCAGTTGCCGGCGACGCCGTTGCGCCGGACGATGTCGGTGACGAGGTTGGGCGTGTCGCTGCTGAAGGTCGTGGCGACCATGGACAACCCGGCCAGCCACCAGGGGACGGCCCGGCCGGAGGCGAAGAACTCGGCCGTGTTCTGCCCGGACCGCTTGCGGTAATAGAGGGCGGGGATGAAGCAGATGCACAGGGTGAAGGCGATGATGACCCAGTCGAGGGCGGCGAGATGCATGGCTATCGTCCTTTCGCGGGGAACGCCGGCCGGCGCATGGCGGGGCCATTATATGGAGATTCCCCTGTATACTCAAGCCGTTGGCGCGGCCTGGGGACCTCAGGTATCGCCTCCGTTCGCTGCGGTGATCTTTCACGCCGTTCCGTTCGCCGGAGCTCGGCGCCAAAACAACTCGCTCGGCTTGCGCTAAGCCTCGCTCAAACACGTTTTGGCGGTTTCCAGGGAAACGGCCCTCGTCCGCCTCCGGACCGGCTAAATCACCGCTGATGCTCACTCTGGCGACACCACCGGTCCCCCAACTCGGCCGCGCTTCGGTTCACGCCAACGAGGCCACGAACGTTTTGACCTGGCCGAGGGGAATCTGGTATAAGCGGGGTGCCACTCCCGCTCGAAGGAGGTCCCCGTGCGTATGACGAAATCCCTGAGAGTCGCCGTGATCGCCCTGGTCGCGCTGCCGCTCCTCGCCGCCGCGCCCGGCCACGCGCAGGCGAAAAGAACGGCCCCGGCGGCCAAGGCCGAAACGTTCGACCACGCCACGGTCATCAAACAGCTGAAGATCCGCAACATCGGCCCGGCCAACATGGGCGGGCGGACGGTCGACTTCGCCGTGCCCGACTCGAACGTCTCGGTGATCTACGCCGCGGTCGGCCCGAGCGGGCTGTGGAAGTCCGAGGACGCCGGGCTCAACTGGGCGCCGTCCTTCCACAAGGAGGCGACGGTGGCGGTCGGCGCCGTGGCGGTGTCCGCGAGCCACCCCGACATCGTCTGGGTCGGAACGGGCGAGGCCACGGCCCGCAACTCCGTCGCCCCCGGCGACGGCGTCTACAAGTCCGAGGACGCCGGCAGGACCTGGAAGAACATGGGCCTGGCCGAGACGCGCTTCATCAGCCGCATCGTCATCGACCCGGCCGACCCCGACATCGTCCACGTCGCCGCCCAGGGGCACCTCTGGGGCCCCAACGAGGAGCGCGGCGTCTACCGCACGATAGACGGCGGCAAGACCTGGAAGAAGGTCCTCTACGTCAACCCGGAGACGGGGGCCTGCGACCTGGCCATCGACCCCTCGAACTCGAAGGTCCTCTACGCCGGGATGTGGGAGCACCGCCGCTGGCCGTACTACTTCCGGAGCGGCGGCCCGGGGAGCGACATCTACCGGTCGACCGACGGCGGTGAGACCTGGGCCGCGACCTCCGAGGGCCTGCCGACGCGTCCCTACGGGCGCATCGGCCTCGGCGTCGCCCGCTCGAGCCCGAACGTCGTCTACGCCCTGGTCGAGGCCAAGGAGGGAGGGCTCTTCCGCTCCGAGGACAAAGGCCGCACCTGGCGAAGGGCCAGCGACAAGGCGACCTACGAACGGGTCAACTTCCGGCCGTTCTACTACAGCCGTCTGACCGTCGACCCGACCAACGACCTCGTCGTCTACGTCTACTCCGGCTCGTGCTTCGTCAGCCGCGACGCCGGCAAGACCTTCACCCAGGTCTTCGCGGGCGCCCACCCCGACCACCACGCGGTCTGGGTCGATCCGCGCAACCCCAAGCATGTCATCGACGGCAACGACGGAGGCATCGACATCTCCTGGGACGGCGGCGTCAAGGCCCTCGGCGTCGCCGCGGCCCCCTGGGCCGAGGTCTACAACGTCGGCCTCGACATGCGCGACCCCTACTACATCGACGTCGGCCTCCAGGACAACGGCAACTGGCTCGGCCCCTCGAACACCCGCGAGCGGGCCGGCATCTTCAATTCCCACTGGGTCCCGACCGGCGGCGGCGACGGCTACTACGCCCAGTTCGACCCCGTCGACTGGTGGATCATGTTCCGCAACCTCCAGATGGGCGGGATCGAGCGCCACAACCTCAAGACGGGCGAGTCGGTGCGCGTCCGCCCCGAGGCCCCGCTCGGCGAGCCGCCCTACCGGTTCAACTGGAACTCGCCGATCCTCCTCTCCCGGCACGACCGGAACGTCCTCTATTTCGGCGGCAACTTCCTGTTCAAGTCGACCGACCGGGGCTCGTCCTGGGTCAAGGCCAGCCCGGACCTGACGACCAACGACCCGGCCAAGCTCAAGGACTCGGGCGGCCTGACCATCGACAACACCGGGGCCGAGAACCACTGCACCATCCTGGCCATCGCCGAATCGCCCCTCAAGGCGGGCGTCCTCTGGGTCGGCACGGACGACGGCCAGGTCCAGCTGACCCGCGACGGCGGCGCGACCTGGGAGAACGTCACCGCCAACATCAAGGGCTTCGCCGCGAGCGACAACTGGGTGACGCGCATCGAGGCCTCGCACCACGCCGAAGGCGGCGCCTACCTGACCGTGTCGCGGCACCAGGTCGCCGACTACAAGCCGTACATCTTCAAGAGCGAGGACTTCGGCAAGACCTGGACCTCGCTCCGCGGCGACCTTCCCGAATACGGCTATCTCCACACGGTCCGCGAAAGCCCGTTCAACCGGGACCTGCTCTTCGCCGGCAGCGAGTTCGGCCTGTTCGTGAGCGCCGACGGCGGCCGGAAGTGGGTCTCGTACAAGGGCGATTTCCCGACGGTGGCCGTCCGCGACATCCAGATCCACCCGCGCGAGCACGACCTCGTCATCGGCACGCATGGCCGGGGAGTCTGGATCATCGACGACATCCGGCCGCTCGAGCGGCTGACGGCCGAGGCGTCGAAGTCGGAGGCCATCCTGTTCGACGTCAAGGATGCTGCGCTCTTCTCCTACCGGACGACCGTCGACAACTACAGCGACGCGGGCTACGCCGGGACGAACTCGCCGTTCGGCGCGGCCATCAGCTATTACCTCAATCCGTCCGCGGCGGCCGCGGGCGGCAGGATCCGCCTCTCCGTCCAGGACAAGGACGGCCGCGAGGTCGCGACGCCCTTCGCCACGAGGGAAGCGGGGCTCAACAGGATCAACTGGAATCTGCGCGAGGGGGCCGTGGCCGCGCCCCCCGACCCGGGCGAGACGGGCGGCGGGGGAGGGGGGAGACGTGGCTTCGGGGGATTCGGCGTGATCGCCCTGCCCGGCGAATACAAGGCCGTCCTCGAGGTCGGCGGCCGTAAGATGGAGGCCCCGTTCAAGGTCCTCGAAGACCCCGACCAGGGCATCACGATGGAGGAAAGGAAGGCCGGACAGAGATTCGCCCGCGAGTCGCAGGACCTGTCCCGGCGAGGGCGCGAACTGCTCCAGCAGCTGGACTCGACCGGGAAGCAGCTCGACGACGTCGCCGGCCGAGTCGCCGCGATGAGGCCGTCCGACCCGGACCTCGCGGCCAAGGTCAAGGCGGTCAAGGAGAAGGTCGACGCGATCAAGGCCGTCTTCTCTCTCAGCCCGCCGGACCAGGGCTTCTACCGGAAGCCGCTCTTCGTCGCCTTCCGAGGCGGCACGGCGGCCGAGCTCGTCACCGGCGGGGGCGGAGGCAGGGGCGGGGCGGGCATGGGCGCGCCGACGCAGACCGCCCTCGACCAGCTGGCCGACCTCAAGGCCTTCGCCGAGCCGCTCTTCGCCAGGATGAAGGAGATCACGGAGAAGGACGTCCCCGAGCTCAACAAGCTCCTGGCCGCGAAGGGCGTCCCCTACATCAAATGAAACAAAGAGGGGGTCAGATCTACCTTTTACCCGAAAACGGGCAATAGGTAGATCTGACCCCCTCTTCTCGGCCCGGAGGTATCGATGAGAGTCCGAAAGCCTTTTAGATCCTTAGTGATCGCCGCGCTTTTCGCGATCGCGCTCGCCCTGGCGGCCTTCGCCGGCCCGCTGCCGATCGCCCGGCCGGAGATGGTCGGGCTGTCCTCGGCCCGCCTGGCCAGGCTCTCGGAGGTCATGCAGCGATACGTCGACGAGGGCCGGCTCGGGGGGGCGGTGACGCTCGTCGCCCGCGCCGGCAAGGTCGCCCACCTCCAGGCCTTCGGCCGGCTCGACCCGGCGACGGGCGCGGCCATGCCGACCGACGCCATCTTCCGCGTCGCTTCGCAGACCAAGGCCGTGACGAGCGTCGCGGTCATGATCCTCTTCGAGGAGGGGAAGCTCCTCCTCGACGATCCCGGTCTCGAAGTACATCCCCGAGTTCACGTCGACGACGGTGGCCGTCCCCGACAGTCGCCAAGGGCCCGGATACAAGATCGTCCCGGCCAAGCGGCAGATCACGATCCGCGACCTCCTGACCCACTCGGCCGGCATCTCCTACGGCGATGGCCCGGCCAAAGAGCTCTACAAGGCGGCCGGGATGCAGGGCTGGTTCCTGGCCGATCGGGCCGAGCCCGTCGGCGCCTACATGAGGAAGCTCGCCGGGCTGCCCTTCGACGCCCAGCCCGGCGAGAAGTTCATCTACGGCTACAACACCGACATCCTGGGCTACATCGTCGAGGTCGTGTCGGGGATGAGCCTGGCCGAGTTCATCGAGAAGAGAATCGCCAGGCCGCTGGCCATGGCCGACACCTGCTTCTTCCTGCCCGAGGACAAGGCCGGCCGGCTGGCCGCGGTCTACGGCATCGGCAAGGACGGCAAGGCCGGGCCCGCCGCCGACCCGCGGGAGATCGCCTACGTCAAGGGCCCGAGGACCTGCTACGCGGGCGGCGCGGGGCTCCTCTCGACGGCCGAGGATTACGCCCGCTTCCTGCTCATGCTCCAGAGCGGCGGCGAGTGGGGCGGCGTCCACATCCTCGGCCCGAAATCGGTCGAGCTCATGACCGTCGACCACCTCGGCCCCCTCTACACCAGCCCGGGCAACGGCTTCGGCCTGGGCTTCTGGGTGACGCAGGAGCTCGGCCGCAACGGCGAGCCCGGCTCGGTCGGGGCCTACGGCTGGGGCGGCGCCTACCACACGACCTATTGGGTCGATCCGGCCGAGAAGCTCGTCGCCGTGTTCATGACCCAGCTGCTGCCGGCGACCGGCAGCGACGCCCACGCCAAGTTCAAGGCCCTCGTCTATCAGTCGATCGTCGAGTCCTACTGGGCCGCGTCCTCAGGCCGCCGCGGCTTGCGCAGCAGCCGGCAGAAGATGAAGTAATCGAACACTCCCAGCGCGAAGACTATGGCCAGAGGGACGACCCACTCTGTCGTGCGGGCCCGGACGACCTTGCCCTCGACCGCCCCGGACCTCGCCGCGAGATAGGTCGGCAAGAACATCGTGCCCTTCCGCGGGTAGCTCGTCCTGACGACCAGGTTCGAGCCCTGGTCCTGCCGGGTCCTGGACGTCGTCGTCGTGACGGGGACGGAGAGCAGGACGATCAGGAAGAGGGACCCGAAGACCGCGGCGACGGCCTTGGCGCAGGGGCCGGGGCCCCGCGGGCCCTCATCCGGTCGGGACATGCGCACTCCCTCCTCTCCACCCATTCGAGAATACTCCGGGAGCGGCCGGGGCGTTTATTATTTGCACTTCTCCCAATCCTGGGCGATCCCTCTCTCGGGCTTTGGCTCAGGGTACTGCCTCCAGACGCGGGAGGAAGGGCGCGGACCGTCGGGAGGGCCCGAAAGCGCTGGGCGGCGCCGGCTAGGCCGAGCGGACCTGGCGCTCGAGCTTCTCGTACTGCTCGCGGATCTCGGCCGGCAGGCGGCCCTTGTACGGCTTGAGAAAATCGCGGACCTCGTCGACCTCGCTCTTCCACTCCTCGATCCTGACCTCGAAGAGCTTTTCGAGCTTGTCCTTGGAGAGGTCGAGACCGGTCATGTCGAGGTCCTCGACCCGGGGCACCAGGCCGGCCGGCGTCTCGCGCGCGGGGACGGCCCCGGTGACGCGGTCGATGATCCACTTGAGGACGCGCATGTTGTCGCCGAAGCCCGGCCAGATGAACTTGCCCCCCTCGTCGGTCCGGAACCAGTTGACCGAGAAGATCCTGGGCGGCCGGGACATGCGGCTGCCCATGTTGAGCCAGTGGCGCCAGTAGTCGGCCATGTTGTAGCCGCAGAAGGGGAGCATGGCCATCGGGTCGCGGCGGACGACCCCGACCTGGCCCGTCGCCGCGGCCGTCGTCTCCGAGCCCATCCGCGCGCCCAGGAAGACGCCGTGGGACCAGTTGAAGCTCTCGGTGACGAGCGGGATGAGGCTCGTCCGGCGGCCGCCGAAGATGATGGCCGAGATGGGCACGCCCTGGGGATTCGTCGGCCTCCTTGTCCAGCATGGGCGAGTTGACGATCTGGGCCGTGAACCGGGAGTTGGGGTGGGCGGCCTTGGTCCCGTTCGCCGGCGTCCAGGGCCGGCCCTGCCAGTCGAGGAGGCGCTCCGGGACCGGCCCGTCGAGGCCCTCCCACCAGGGCTCGTTCCTGTCGGTGTCCAGGGCGACGTTGGTGAAGAGCGTCGGGTTGAAGGCGCCCCGCTTGAGCGTCTTCATCATGTTGGGGTTCGTCTTCATCGACGTCCCCGGCGCGACGCCGAAGTAGCCCGCTTCGGGATTGATGGCCCAGAGCCGGCCGTCCGGCCCGATGTTGAGCCAGGCGATGTCGTCGCCGAGCGTCCAGACGCGGTAGCCGGGCAGGGCCGACTCCATCATGGCCAGGTTGGTCTTGCCGCAGGCGCTGGGCAGGGCGGCCGTGACGTAGGTCGTCTGGCCGCGGCTGTCCTCGATGCCCATGATGACCATGTGCTCGGCCAGCCAGCCCTGCTTGTAGCCGAGGTAGGAGGCGATGCGCAGCGCGACGCACTTCTTGCCGAGCAGGGCGTTGCCGCCGTAGCCCGAGCCGACGCTCCAGACCAGGCTCTCGCGGGGGAAGTGCATGATGTAGCGGCGGTTGGGATCGAATCGCCGATCGAGTGGAAGCCCTTGACGAAGTCCTCGCGGTTGCGGAGCTTATCCAGGATGGGCGTCCCGATGCGGGTCATGATGCGCATGCTGACCGCGACGTAGGTCGAGTCGGTGATCATGACGCAGGCCTTGGCGTACGGCGAGTCGGGATGGCCCATCATGTAGGGGATGACGTACATCGTCCGGCCGCGCATGCAGCCGTCCGAGAGCTTGGTCATGAGCTTCTTGGCCTTCTCCGGCTCCATCCAGTTGTTGTTCGGGCCGGCGTCCTCCTTCTCGGGATGGCAGACGAAGGTCAGGTGCTCGACCCGGGCGACGTCGGTCGGCGTGGAGCGGTGGAGGTAGGCCGTCGGCCAGTTCTTCTGGTTGAGCGGCTGGAAGACGGGGCCGTTGAGCCGCTCCTCGTTCATGCCGATCTCGAGCAGGCGCCAGGCCTCGCCGTCCGAGCCGTCGCACCAGTAGACCCGGGCCGGCTTGGCCAGCCTCTCCTGGTCGGCGATCCAGCGTTCGACGGCGGTTGCCATGTTCGTCAGTCCCGCTCCCTTATTTATCAGGTCTAAAATGGGCTGTCAACGAGGGGAAGTCAGACCTGGGCGGACCCGCTCCCTTGAAAACGGACCTCCCCAGTGATATCCTTCCCGCTCTGGAGGATCTCCATGATCAGCGAAAAAGACATCGAGGCCCTGTTCGCGAAGCAGCTCGCCCGCATCGGCGACGCGGGGCTGCGGGCCAAGGTCGTCAAGACCTTCGTCCTGGCCTGCCGCCGGGGCGGCTGGGAGTCGGTCGAGGACGTCAAGAAGATGCCCTTCACCCTGCTCACCGATGCGCACGGCGTCAGCTTCGTCGAGCACACGATCGCGGTGACCGAGGGCGCGGCCGCCCTGGCCCGGGCCCAGGCCGAGGCCTACGCCAAGATGCCCTACGCCATCGACATGGACCGGCTCTATCGCCGGCGGGCTCCTCCACGACGTCGGCAAGCTCATCGAGATCGAGCCCGACGGCGAAGGGCGGCTACCGCAAGAGCCGCGCCGGCAAGTTCGCCCGCCACCCCATCTCGGGCGCCATCCTGGCCTCCGAGATGCGGCCTCGCCGACGACGTCGTCAACACCATCGCCTGCCACGCCAAGGAAGGCGACGGCCGGCCCCAGGTCGTCGAGACCGTCCTCATCCACCAGGCCGACTTCGCCACCTTCGACCCGCTGGTCATGAAGCAGAAGGGCCTGCTCATCGAGACGTGACGGGCGCCATGGGCCGACACCGATCATCGAGAAGATCCTCGCCAGCCACGCCGGCCGGCCGGTCGCGGCCCGGCGAGATCGTCGACGTCGACGATCGACGTGCGCGCCGCCCGCGACTTCGGCGGCGCCAACGTGGTCAAGAACCTGCAGGCGACCGGCCTGCGGCGTCGCCGACCCGGCCAAGACCTTCTTCACCTTCGACTGCAACCCCGGCGGCACGCGACCAGGGCTACGCCGCCAACCAGCAGTTCTGCCGCGATCTTCGCCCGCGAGACACGGCGTCGGCCTGCGCGACATCGACCCAGGGCATCGGCACCCACGTCGCCATCGAGGAGGGCCTGGTCGGGCCCGGGCACCACCTTCGTCTCGCACCGACTCCCACGCCAACATCATGGGCGCCGTCGGCGCCTTCGGCCAGGGCATGGGCGACCAGGACATCGCCGCACGCCTGGGCCCACGGCAAGGTCTGGTTCAAGGTGCCGCCGATCGGTGCAAGGTCGTCCTGCAAGGGCACGCCCGGCCCGCAGGCGACGGCCAAGGACATCGTCCTGGCGCATGCTGCGCGAGCTCGGGCGCCAACGGCCTGCTCGGCTGCGCCGCCGAGATCTACGGCGACGGTCGTCGACGACCTCGACCTGGCCGGCCGCATCACCATCGCCAGCATGGCCACCGAGATGGGCGGCATCATCGCCCTCTTCCCGCCCAACGAGGCGGTGCTGCGACTTCTGCCGCGCGCGCCGGCGGCCGCGACTTCGAGCCGCATCGCCGCCGATCCGGACGCCGCCTACGCGCGAGACGATCGAGATCGACATCGACGGTCTCGAGCCGCATGATCGCCCGGCCCGGCCATCCCGAGGACGTGGTCGCCGGTGACGCGAGGTCGCCGGCACGCAAGATCGACTCGGTCTTCATCGGCTCCTGCACCAACGGCCGCCTCGAGGACCTGCGCGCCGCGGCCGCGGTCCTCCGGGGCAGCAAGGTCGCGCCCGGCGTCGTGCTGAAGGTCGTGCCGGCCACGCGCCGGATCTGGGAGCAGGCCCTGGACGAGGGCCTGATCGACGATCTTCAGGCAGGCCGGCGCCCTGGTCGGCAACGCCGGCTGCGCGCGGCTGCGCCGCCGGCCAGATCGGCCAGAACGGCCCCGGCGAGGTGACCGTCTCCACCGGCAACCGCAACTTCGCCGGCAAGCAGGGCAAGGGCGAGGTCTACCTGGCCAGCCCGCAGACCGCCGCGGCCTCGGCCGTCGCCGGCGTCATCGCCACGGCCGACGCGATCCCGCCGAGCCGGTCGCGCTTCGCGGCCGGCGCCGGCGCCGCCGGCGGCCGCCGCGAGCCGGCGGCCGCGACCGCCGCGACGGCGCCAAGCCCGACCGTGCTCACGGGCCGCGTCTGGGTCGTCGACGAGGACAACATCGACACCGACATGATCTTCCACAACCGCCACCTGGCGATCACCGACCTCGGCCGAGATGGGCCAGTACACCTTCGGCAACCTGCCGGGCTGGGAGGACTTCCCGCCAGAAGGCCGCAGCCGGGCGACATCGTCGTCACCGGCGGCAACTTCGGCTGCGGCATCGTCGCGCCAGCAGGCGGTCGACTGCTTCAAGAGCCCTCGGCGTCGCCGCCGTCGTCGCCCGCAGCTTCGGCGCCATCTACGAGCGCAACGCCATCAACGCCGGGCTGCCCGTCCTCGCCGGCCGACCTCGTCTCCGCCGGACTGCGACAGGGAGAGGAGATCGCCGTCGACCTGGCCACGGGCGAGGTCGTCCGCGCGGCCACGGGCGAGACCTTCCGGATCGCGCCCTTCTCGGAGACCCAGATGGCCCTCTACAAGAGGGGCGGGCTGTTCGGGGGGGGCTGAGGGCGTCATGCGACTCTACGAGAACGAGGCCAAGCGCGTCTTCGAGAGGGAAGGCATCGCCGTCCCGAGGTCTCTCGGCGTCTTCGAGAAGGCCGAGGACGTCGGGAAGGCGGTCGGGGCCGGCGCGCAGGTCATGCTCAAGGCCCTGGTCCTCATCGGCGGCCGGGGCAAGGCCGGCGGCGTCCGCCGGGCCGCGGGGGGCGCCGAGGCCGCTTCGCTCGCGGCGGACATGCTCGGCCGCAGGATCCGGGATTATCCCGTCGACCGGCTCCTCGTCGAGGAGGCCGTCGAGACGACGGGAGGCGCGGCCTATGTCGGCGTCACCATGAACCCCGCCGACTTCAACGTCACGGTCATCGTCAGTCCGGCCGGCGGCGTCGACATCGAGCAGGTCGCCCGCGAGACCCCGGACAAGATCCTCCGCGTCGAGCTGGCCGCGAACGAGGCGGCCCTGCCCGAGGCGGAGGCGTCGCGGCTGGCCGAGTTCCTGGCCGCCGGCCTCCTTGGCGGGGCCTCCCAGGCCGGGGCCTTGAAGGCGGTCGTCTCCAAGGTCTACGCCGCCTTCCAGAAGTGCGACTGCAAGGTCGCCGAGATCAACCCGCTCCTGCTCACGCCCGCGGGTCCCGTCGCCGCCGACGCCAAGATCGTCCTCGACGACAACGGCCTCTTCCGCCAGGGCGGGCTCTTCCAACTCCTCGGGCTCGCGACCGCCCGGCACGACGTCTCCGAGCCGACCCGGAACGAGGTCCGGGCCCGCGAGGCCGGGTTCAAGTACGTCGACCTGCTCCCCGAGGACCACAAGAAGGACCCGGATAAGCTCTACGTGGGGCTCGTCCCCGGCGGGGCGGGCTACGGGATCTTCTCCATCGACGAGGTCGGGAACGTCGGCGACCGCTTCTTCGGCGGCCGCGTCGTCCCGGTCAACTTCATGGATTCGGGCGGCGGGCCGACCGTGGCCATGGTCACCGAGATGTTCGACCTGCTCTTCGACTACGGGCTCGTCGATCTCGTCATCACCTCGCGCTTCGGAGGCATCTCCTCCTGCGACGTCTTCATCCGCGGCCTCGTCGGCAGCTTGAGGGCGCGGAAGAGGGCCGGGAAGCGCGTCGTCCCGGTCGTCGGCCGCATGGTCGGGACGGACCTGCCGAGCGCCCGCGAGTTCCTGGAAAGGGCCAAGCGGGAGACCCCGGCCGAGCTCGAGGACATGCACATCACCGTCGGGAACCGGAAGATCATGGCCGAGGTCATCCGCGAGGGCGTCCGCCACGCCTTCGACCGGAAAGGGTGGGCCTGATGGACGCGCGGATCAAGGCCACCGACGGCTTCCTCTACCATCTCGTCCGCAAGCTCCGGCCCGGCCTCGCGGACCGGGTGGCCAAGTCGGGCCGCCTCGACACCGTCATCCTCGGCCTCGGCGGCCAGGGGACCAAGCACGCGGGGTTGATGCACGATTTCGGCACGTCGGTCGTGGCCGGTGTCGCCCCCGGCGGGGCCGGGACGAGGGTCCACGAGGTCATCCCCGTCTACGATTCCGTCGACGGACTGCCTGGCCGACTTCCCCGACATCGTCGCCGCCAGCGTCTGGCGGCACTATTCGACGGCCCGGGACGCGGCCATCGAGGCCATCGAGGCCGGCATCCCGCTCGTCGTCCTCATCTCGGAGGGGCTCCCCCTCAGGGACGTCCGGGACGTCATCGTCGCCGCCCGGGCCCACAAGACCGTCCTCATCGGCGGGAACACGCCCGGGCTGATCTTCCCGCCCGAGCGGATCAAGATCGGCATGCTGCCCGACGTCTTCTACCCCGAGGAGACCGCCCCGGGCCGCTTCGGGCCGCGGGGCGTGACCATCATCTCGCGCAGCGGCGCCATCCTCTACCACATGTCCGACGCCATGGCCAGCGTCGGCGTCGCCCAGAACGCCGTCATCGGGGTCGGCGGCGACGGGGCCATCGGCTCGACCTTCCGCGACCTCGTGCCGCTGGCCATGGAGTTCGGGCCCACCGACCTCGTCGTCGTCGCCGGCGAGATCGGCGGCTGCCAGGAGGAGCTCCTGGCCCAAGACATCCGGGAGAATCCGGGGCGATACCCCAAGCCCATCGTCGCTCTCATCTCGGGCGCGCGGGCCCCGGAGGGCAAGACCATGGGCCACGCCGGGGCCATCGTCACGCCCGGGCTCGAGACGGGCACCTACCTCTCCAAAAAGAAAGCGCTGGAGCGGGCCGGGGTGCCCGTCGTCAACAGCCAGCTCGATCTCATCGACGCCGTCAGGGAAAAGCTCGGGGGCAGGACCTATTTCGAGCCCGAGAGGTACTACGCCAAGATGAAGACCATCTGGGACGCTCCTCCGCCCAAGCCGAGCTGGACGACGCTCGTCACCAAGGTCGAGCCCAACAACCTCGTCGTCCGGGGCTATCGCGTCCAGGACCTCATCGCCCGGGCCTCGCTCGTCGAGGCGGCCCATCTCTCCGCGCTCGGGGAGCTTCCCGACGCCGGGACGCGGGCCTCCCTCGACCGCTTGGCCCTCGAGGCCGCGAAGAAGCCGCTCCCGCCGGTCGTCCGGCATCCCGGCGAGGACCTGTCCAAGACCTTCCAGAAATTCCTCCTCATGGACGAGAGCCTCCCGGCCTTCGAGCCGAAGGGGCGGACGGCCCAGGCCGAGAAGACCGTCTTCACGCTGGGCCGGTGCGCGGCCTACCTCGCCGCCGTCGAAGGGTATGGCGCCGCCCTGGCCGCTGTCGGGCCCGGGGCCCCGCTGGCCCACGCCGTCTACGCGGCCGTCTCGGGCCCGGGACGATTCGAGGCGAAGAAGGCGCGCATGCTCGAGGCCATCATCGTGGCCTCGATCGACCACGGCGCGACGCCGCCCTCGGCCCAGGCGACGCTCATCGCCTCCTCGGTCCGGGCCTCCTACGAAGCGGCCGTGGCCCAGGGTGTCGGCGCCATTACCGACGTCCACGGCGGGGCGGGGGAGAAGGCGGCCGAATTCTTCCTGCAGTGCGCCGGCCTGGCCGCCGCCGAGAAGCTCCCGCTCGCCGACGCGACGCGGGCGGTCATCCGCCGCTATCTCAAGGAAGGCCGGCGGGTCGAGGGCATGGGCCACAGGGTCCACACGCAGGACCCGCGAAGGGACGTCCTTTGGGCCCTGGCCGAGGAGAGCGGCCTGGCGGGACCGTGCGTCGACGTCTCGCGCGTCGCCGAGGACATGCTCCGGGAGGTCCGCGGCCTCAGCCTGCCCATCAACGTCGACGGCGTCATCGGGGCGATCATCGCCGACATGGGTCTTTCGCCGAAATTGGCCAAGGCCCTCTTCATCTACGGCCGGACGATGGGGCTCTCGGCGCACTACTTCGAAGAGGTCGCCACCCAGCCGCCCATGCGCCCGATCGTCTTCAGCGAGGCCGTCTACCGCGGCCTCCCCGAACGGCCGTTCCCCCGCTAGCTCGTCGCTTCGGCAGCAAATAAGGCAACCTTGTGCCGCCCCGCGCTCTCTCTTCATCCGGACGCGAGAAAAACGTTCCCCGACCCGTGGGTTAGCGGACGACGAGCCGGGTGAAGGGGAAGACGTAGGCCTGGAGGAGGACGAAGAGCCCCATCAGGGCGGCCAGGGCCAGGCTGTGGAAGAAGACGTAGCGGAGGATCGCCCCCTCGTGGCCGTACCAGCCGGTGGCCGTCGAGGCGACGACGATCGACTGGGCGTCGATCATCTTGCCCATGACCCCGCCGGAGCTGTTGGCCGAGGCCATCAGCACGGGGTTCAGGCCGAGCTGCTCGGCCGAGATCCGCTGGAGGCTGCCGAAGAGCACGTTCGATGACGTGTCCGATCCCGTCAGGGCGACCCCCAGCCAGCCGAGCATCGTCCCGAAGAAGGGATAGAGGACGCCCGTGCCGGCGAAGGCCAGGCCGAGCGTCGCGTCGAGCCCCGAGTAGCGGGTGACGTACCCGAGCGAGAGCATGGCGGAAACGGTCAGCAGGGAGAAACGGACTTTCCTGAGCGTCCTGCCGTAGGTCCGGAGGAGCCGGCGCGGCGAGAAGGACATCAGCAGGCCGGAGACGAGGGCCGAGACGAAGATGCCCGTCCCCGTGAACGAGAGAGCGTTGAAGGAGAACGCGGCCGCTTCGGGCGCGTCCCGGGGGACGACGGGGGGGACGCGGAAGACGAGCCCGTCCAGCCCGGGGACGGCGAAGCGGGGACTGAAGAGCGTGTCGAGGAAGGCCTTGACCTGGGGGACGCCCCAGACGAAGACGAGCAGGCTCAGGACGAGCCAGGGCAGCCAGGCGCGAGCGACCGTCCCCGCGGGCTGGCGGGGCCTGTCGCTTGGCCCGTCCTTGGCCTCGCCCGGGAAAGCGTAGATCTCCCGGGGCTTCCAGACGCGCAGGAAGAGGATCAGAGCCCCGATCGACAGGAGCGACGAAAGCACGTCGACGAGCCACGGGCCATGGAGGTTCGAAATCAGCGCTTGGGGGACGGCGAACGAGAGCCCGGCGACGAGGACGGCCGGCCAGACCTCCTTCGTCTTGCGGAAGCCGCAGAAGGCCCAGACCAGCCAGAAGGGGACGATGACGGAGAAGAACGGCAGCTGGCGCCCGACCATGGCGCTCAGCTGGCGGATGTCGAGCCCCGTCACCCCGGCCAGGGCGACGATGGGCGTCCCCAGGGCGCCGAAAGCCACCGGGGCCGTGTTGGCGATGAGCGACAGCCCCGACGCGGCCAGGGCCGGAAACCCGAGCCCGATCAGGATGGCCGCCGTGACGGCCACGGGCGTCCCGAAGCCGGCCGCGCCCTCGAAGAACGCGCCGAACGAGAATGCGATGAGCAGCACCTGGAGGCGGCGGTCGCGGGTGATCCCCGTCAGGCTGTCCTGCATGACCCGGAAATAGCCCTTCTCGACCGATAGGTCATAGAGGAAGATGACGTTGACGATGATCCAGCCGATGGGAAAGAGGCCGTAGGCGGCCCCCAGGCCGGCCGTCCTCGCGGCCATTCCCGCGGGCATGCCGAACGCGAGGACGGCGGTCAGCGCGGAGGCGGCGAGGCCGAGGAGGGCGGCCACGTGGGCCCGGAGCCGGAACAGGGCCAGGCCGCCGAGGAGCGTGACGATCGGCAGGGCGGCGACGAGCGTCGAGAGCCAGGCCGCCCCGAGGGGATCGTAGACCTGGCGCCAGCCCATGGTCAGAGGATCCCGTCCGTTTCCTTGTTGAGCCGGTCGAAGAAAGCGGCCATGTAGCGGTGCCGCCCTTCGGCGAGGCGCCGGCCCTCTCCCGTCGTCATCCGGTCGCGGACGCGGCTGAGCTTGACCAGGTATTCGCGATAGGCCGTGTCCTCACGCGTATACGGCTCGGTCTTGGCGACGTCGATCCCCTTGTCGTGGAGCCGGGCCCCGACCTCGCCGGCGAAGAGGAAGGCCCGGCCGACGCCTACGGCGCCGATCGAGTCGAGCTTGTCGGCGTCGAAAAGGACGCGGGCCTCGAGGGACCGGGGCCTGGCCCGGCCCCGGTAGCGATGGGTCCGGACGCAGTGGACGACCGCCCGGACGGCCGCCGGGTCGAGGCCTTGCCGCCGGAGGATCGCCTCGGCCAGGGCGGCGCCGCTCCGGCTGTGGCAGACCTTTCCGTTCGAGCGGTCCTCCTCGCCGCGGCCGATGTCGTGGAGGAGTGCGGCCAGCGTCAGGACGCCGAGGTCGGCCTTCTCCCTTCGCCCGATCCTCAGGGCGAGCCGGAGGACGCGCTCCGTGTGGTCCCAGTCGTGGCTGCCCCGGGCTCGGCGGAAGAAGGCGCCGGCCTCCTCGCGGACCCGCGAGACGAGGGCCGGCGGGATGGCGGATCTCATTCGTCGATCATGTGGACGACGAGCCCGTCCTTGAGCTTGGGCTCGAACCAGGTCGACTTGGGCGGCATGATCTTGCCGGCGTCGGCGACGGTGAACAACTGCTCGATCGTCGTCGGATAGAGGGAAAAGGCCACGGCCGCCCGGCCGGAGCGGACCTTCTTCTCGAGCTCGGCCGTTCCCCGGATGCCCCCGACGAAGTCGATGCGCTTGTCCGTCCGGGGGTCGGCGACGCCCAGGACCGGCGCCAGCAGGTTGTTCTGCAGGATGGAGACGTCGAGCGAGGCGACCGGGTCGTCCGGATCGCAGGTGCCGGGCCGGGCCTCCAGGCCGTACCAGCGGCCTTCGAGGAACATCGAGAACTCCCGGCTCCGCGCCGGGACGGCGGGGGCGTCCGGGCGGACGGCGAAATTCCCGGAGACCTTGTCCAGGAAGGCCGCGGCGTCGAGCCCGTGGAGGTCGTGAACGACGCGGTTGTAGGGCAGGATCTTCATCTGGCTGTGGGGGAAGATGACGGCCAGGAAGAAGTTGTCCTCTTCGCGCCCGGTCCGGCCCGGCCGCTCGCGGTCGCGCTTGACCTTGATCCGGGTCGCGGCGGCCGAGCGGTGGTGGCCGTCGGCGACGTAAAGGGCGGGCAGGGCGGCGAAGGCGTCCCGGATCCGGCCGACGAGAAACGCGTCGTCGACGACGAAGAGGACGTGGCGGACGCCGTCGGAAGTGGCGATGTCGACCTCGGGCCCGCGGCCCGTCGCCTCCGCGACGAGGGCGTCCACGGCCTCCGACCGCCGGTAGGTCAGGAAGACGGGGCCGGTCTGCGCGCCCAGCGTCTCGATGTGGCGCATCCGGTCGTTCTCCTTGTCGACGCGGGTCAGCTCGTGCTTCTTGATGACGTCGTCGAGATAATCGCGGCAGGAAGCGGCGGCGACGAGGCCGACCTGGACGTGGTCGCCCCAGACCTGCTTGTAGACGTAGAAGCCGCGGGCCGGGTCCGGGGCGATCGTCCCCTCACGGAGGAAGCGATCGAAGGTCTCCTTGCCCTTGGCGTAGACGGCGTCGGCGTAAAGGTCGGTCCCCGGCGGCAGGTCGATCTCCGGCTTGCCGACGTGGAGGAACGAATAGGGGTTCCCGGCGGCCATCTCCCGCGCCTCCTCCGAGGTCAACACGTCGTAGGGCGGCGCGGCGACGAGAGAGGCGACGTCCCGGCGGGGCCGGACGCCGCGGAAAGGCTCGATGTGGGCCATGGCTACCTCCGAAAAGGGGCTTATTATAGCACAGGCGGAGCGCGGCGGAAGGTTCAGCCGCGGGCGGCGTTCCGGCCCGCGGCCTTGGCCTGGTACATGGCCCGGTCGGCCCGGCTGATGAGGTTCTCGAGGCTGTCCTCTCCGGTCGGCTCGAGGCTGGCGACGCCCAGGCTGACCGTCAGGGAGAGCGTGCCGCCGGCCGTGACGATGGTCATCCGGGAGATCTCCTGCCGGAGCCGCTCGGCCATGGCCAGGCCCTCCTCGCGCGTGGCTTCGGGCATGAGGACGATGAACTCCTCGCCGCCGTATCGGCAGACGATGTCGGTCGCCCTCGTCGTTTCCTTGACGAGCCGGGTCAGGACCTTCAGGACGTGGTCGCCCATCAGGTGGCCGTGGGAATCGTTGACGACCTTGAAGTGGTCGATGTCGAAGAGGATGAGGGACAGGGGCCGCTGATAGCGGCGGGCCCGCCCGACCTCGCGCTCGCCCATTTGGGCGAAGGCCCGGCGGTTGTAGAGATCCGTCAGCTCGTCCGTCACGGCCTGTCTCTTCATCTGCTCGACCCGGCGCGAGTTGTCCATAGCGATGGCGACCTGGCTGGCGAAGAGCTCGGCGACCCGGGCGTCGTCGTCGGTGAAGGTCCGCGTGGAGAAGTTGTAGAGGGCGATCAGCCCGGTCGCCTGGTCCCGGAAGACGACGGGGACGCCGAGGAAGGATTGGACCCCCTGGTCCCTCTGGAGAGGCAACAGGATGTCGTCCGGGCCCGTGATCGGGCTGATGAGGGGCCGTTTCATCTGGAGGGCGATGTTGCAGAGCCGCGCCCCGGCCACCGGGTAGGTCTCGCCGATCAGGTTGCGGATGTCCGCGGGCCTCTTGATCGCGGCCATCTTCAGCTCCGTCCCTTCGACCGTCAGGAAGGCCCCGATGTCGTAGGGGATGACGCGCTTGAGCAAGTCGAGGATGAGGGCGGTGATCTGGTTGAAGTCGAGCTTCGAGCTCAGGGTCAGCCCGGCCTCCCGGAGCGTCTCGGCGACGTTGCGGGCCTCGATCGCGTCCGTCTCGGCCCGCTTGAGACGGGAGATGTCGTAGAGGACGGCCACCCAGCCCGTGACGAACGTCCCGTAGCCCTGGAGGGGCCTCAGGCGGAGATCGAAGAACCGCGTCGCCCCTTCGGCGGTGATGGACATCTCGCGCTCGATCGCGGCCGGCTCCTTCAAGCTCGCGGCGAGCTCCGGCCAACCGGAAAAGAGCTCCGCGGCCGGCCTGCCCAGGAGCTTCGTGTCCGGGAGGGCCGCCGCCGGGCCGCCGAGCTCCTCGATGAGCGACCGCGCTGCCGGATTGGTCGCGGCCAGCCGTCCCGCCTGGTCGAGGATGAAGAGAGATTCGCCCATGCTCTCGATGACCCGCTCCCTGGCGACCGGGACGATATCGACGAGCTGGAGACGGAACATGGCCCAGAGAAGGAAGAGCCCGGCGAACGCGAACCCGACCGGAGTGAAGTCGTAGCCTCGACCGCTGCCGGCGAGGCCGGCCAGGTAGAGAGCGTTCCCGGTCCAGGGCAGGGGGAAGGCCAGAAGGAGGAGAAGGGCCTGTTTGCGGTGGACTCCCCTGTAGCGGAAGACGACCTGGAGCAGAAGGACGGCCGTCGCCGCCAGGAGCAGATAGGAGTAGCCGGCGTGGACCCAGAAGAAGACGCCGTGTTCGTAGAGGAGGAGCCGTCCGCCCGGACCGCCGCCCGGCGAGAATCCCGACCAGATGAGCCGGTGGGCCTCGTTGGTGGCGGCCAGGACCAGGGTCGCCGCGGGGACCGCCCACAGGGCCGACCGCGCTCCCCATCGCAGGTGGGTCCCGGGGCGGGCGAACCTGAGGGCGAAGAGGAACATCAGGACCGGGGTCGCGGCGATCCCGATGTACTCGATCTTCGACAGCATGATCTTCGTCGCCGCGTCCGGGACCGCCGCCTCGAAGGCCGCGGCGAGGGCCCAGACGAACACGGAAGCCATGAGGGCCCCCAGGGACCGTCCGACGGCGGTGACGGCGCGCCTCGAGGCGATGACCGCGACGGCCGCGGCGACGACGGCGCCGGCGAAGAGGCTCAGCCCGTAGTAGCCGACGTGCAGGCTCACTCGCTTTTATCCTGGTTCTGGGCGAAGGTGCCGGCGATCTCGAGGAAGTTCTGGACGACCTCGGGATCGAACTGCGTCCCCGAGCAGGCGATGATCTCCTTGACGGCGTAGCGGTGGGAGGCCGCCTTCCGGTAGGGCCGCTCCGAGGTGATCGAGTCGTAGGTGTCGGCGATGGTCATGATCCGCGCGCCCAGGGGGATCTCCCGGCTCTTGAGCCGGTCGGGGTAGCCCGTCCCGTCGTAGCGCTCGTGGTGGGCCCGGACCACCCTGGAGATCTCCTTGAGCTCGATGACCGGGCTCAGGATGGCCTCGCCGCGGGCCGGGTGCTCCTTGATCAGCTTGAACTCCTCGTCTGTCAGCTTGCCCGGCTTGTTCAGGATGCTTTCGGGGACGGCGATCTTGCCGACGTCGTGGAGGAGCGCAGCCAACTCGAGGTCGCCGAGCTCCTTCTCGCTGAAGCCCATCTTGGCGGCGATCTTCAGGGAGAACTCGGTGACCCGGGTCGAGTGATGGCGCGTGTACTCGTCCTTGGCGTCGATGGCCGAGGCCAGGGACTTGACCGTGGACAAGAACAGGGACCGCTGCTGTTCGACGAGGTCCGACGTCCTCATCCGCAGGTTCTTGTTGACCAGGGCCAGCTCCGATTCCATCTCGCGCATGCGCAGCTGGGCCCGGATGCGGGCCTTGAGCTCGGTCGAGTCGAACGGCTTGGAGATGTAGTCGTCGGCCCCGGCCTTGATGCCCTCGGCCAGCATCTCGGCCCCGGTCCGGGCGGTCACCAGGATGATGGGGATGTGCTTGAGCGCCTCGTTGCTCTTGACCGCCCGGGCGAAGGCGTGGCCGTCCATGCCGGGCATCATGACGTCGCAGAGGACGAGGTCGGGGCCCTTGGCCCGGAGATAGGCCAGGCCCTGTTCCGCGGAGGTGACGAGCTCGAGGTCGAACTCGTCGGCCAGCAGCATCTTCATCAGCTTGAGGACCTCGGGATTGTCGTCGATGCAGAGGATGAGGGCGTCGTGGACCTTGGCCTCCTCCACCGGCCCGCCCCCGATGTCGACCTTCTCGAGGTCGACGAGCTGGAGCCGGCGGTAGTCCGTGACGATGTCCTGGACCCGGGGCTCCTCGGTGTCGGTCAGCCGCCGCCTCAGGCCGATGGGCAGGTCCTCCGTCCGGCGGTCGAGGACCTCGTCGTCGAAATGGTCCTCGCCCTTGAGCATCTCGACGATGAACCGGGAGCCCCTTCCGAGCTCGCTCTCCGCGTGGATGGCGCCCTTGTGGACGAGGACGATCTCCCGCGCCAGGGCCAGGCCGATCCCCGTGCCCTCCTGGGCCCGGGACTTGGACCCGTCGACTTGGGAGAAGCGGTCGAAGATCGACTCGAGCATGTTGGCCGGGATGCCGATGCCCGTGTCCTCGACCGTCATGAGCACCGAGCGGTCCTTCTCCTCGATATAGATGGTGATCTTGCCGCCCTTGTTCGTGAACTTCAGGGCGTTGGAGAGGAGGTTGAAGACGACCTTCTCGAACTGGTCCGGGTCCAGGATCAGCTCAACGGGATGCGGGGGGTGCTGGTAGTAGAGCCGGATCTGCCTCTGGTCGGCCAGCGGCTTGACCGAGGCGAGAAGGGGCGGGATGATCTCGACGAGGTTGACGACCTTCACCTTGAGCCGCATCTTGCCCACCTCGAACTTGCTCAAGTCGAGGAGGTTGTTGATGAGCTTGAGCAGCTTGTAGCCGTTGCGCTGCATCGTGTCGAGGGTGTCCTTGATCGCGGGGGAGAGCTTCCCCATCCGGCCCTCGAGCACGGCCTTGATCGGGGCCAGCATGAGCGTGAGCGGCGTCCTCAGCTCGTGGTTGATGTTGGCGAAGAACTGGGTCTTGAGCTCGTCGAGGCTCTTGAGCTTCTCGTTGGACTCCTGGAGCTGGGCCGTGGTCTCCTCGAGCTGGAGGCGGCTGCGGAGCTCGCGGCGCCGGATGCTCTCCATGTACAGCGAGCCGATCGCGCCGACGACGATGATCGAGGTGAGGAAGGTCAGGTTGTTGAAGACGAAGCGCCAGACCTGGATCTCCGTGCCGCCCATGGCCTTGAGCATCTCCGCGACGCCCTGGGACTTCTCGCCGACGAAGAACCGGACGATGCTGGGGATGGCGTACATCAGCCAGATCGAGACGTAGAGGTAGATGGTGTAGCGGAAGGCCAGGGGGATGAGCACGATCATGCCCATGACGATGATGTTCAGGCCCTGGTAGTAGCTCGTCAGGAAGCCGCCCAGGATGTAGATCATGACGGCGATGCCGGCCGCGTCGACGAGGGCCAGGACAAGGGCCAGGTTCATGACGCCGTGGCTCGTCTTGACCCGGCCGAGGAAGAGCAGGAGGACGCCGACGGCGGCCATGACCCCGAGGCGGAGGAGGAGGAAGGGCAGGAAGTACTTCGGCGCGTAGACGGCGTCGAGACCGATGAATCCGGCGTAGAGGCCGAGGCTGAGGTAGCCGGCCATGCGCGTCCGTCCCCGCAGGTCGTACTCCTGGTTCAGGCGGTCTTCGAATTGAGGATCATAGGTTGCCATGCGCGTCTCTCGCTTTGGTGACGTAGACGTAGCCCTGGGGCGGCTGGCCGTAGGAAGGCACGAGCCGGAGGATCTCCCAGCCGGTCTCCTCGAGGAGGGCCTCGAGCTTGTCCGGGTCGAAGAAGTCGAACGTGCCGGCCTCCTCGAGGTCGACGAGCTCCTGGGCATCGTTGAGGAAGGCCCGGAGGGACTCGATGAGGAGGGCCTTCGGCCGCTCCGGCGGCAGGGCCTCCGGGGGCAGGGCCTCGATCTTGGCGAGGAGCCGGGTGAAGGGGCCCGAGGCGTCCGTGTCCGGGCGCATGCTCGAGAGGACGAGCAGCCCGCCGGGCATGATGATCCGGCGGGCCTCCCTGAGGGTCTCCTCCGGATTGAAGATGTAGGAGAGCACGAGGCTCATCAGGACCTTATTGTACCAGCCCGCCTTGACCGGGAGGTGGAAGGTCCCTTGCAAGGTCCCGGGCAGGATGAGGCGCCGGAAGTCGAGCTTCTCGGGCTGGCGCCCCCGGACGTATCGGGCGGCCCGGTTGAAATCGACGATGATGCGGTATTCGTGGAGGTCAAAGCGCGTCTTCAACCAGTCGTCGAGGGCCGGCGTGACGCGCTCGCCGCGGAGGATCCGGTGGAGGCGGGGCGAGTAGTCCTCCTGGATCTTGATGGCGCTCTCGAGGGTCAGGTTCTCGACCTTTTCCGCCATCTCCTCGAACGTCCCGACTTCGCCGTCGAGGAAGCGGCGGATGGCGAGGAATCGGCTCATCTCGAGGTCGAGGGCCAGGAAGTCGAGGCGGCCCGGCTCGCGGAGGGCGGGGAACCGCGCGGCGAGCTTGCGGGCGGCCCTCTTCATCGCCTCGGGGATGAGGTCGGCGACGGTGATCTGCGAGGGAAGCTCGCCGCCGTTCATGAGGAGATGCTCGACGAAGTTCCCGGTGCCGCCGCCCAGGTCGAGGAGGCGGTCGCCGGGCCGGAGCTCCAAGGCGCGGAGCTGGTCTTGCATGAGCTGCTGATAGTCGTCCGACAGGGCCATGACGTCGAAGCCGAGGAGATTGTCGTCCCCGACGAGGTAGCGCTTCCAGTAGCCGGTCCGGTTCTTCAGGGTGCGGGGCGGAAGCCGGTCCTTCTCCGCCCGCCGCATGACCTCCATGTCCTTCCGGCCCGGCATGACCGGCTGGATGATCTGCTTGTGGAGGAAGCGGAAGATCAGGGAGGTCGTCGTCCCGAACAGCCGCAGGCCCTCCTTGGAGGTCCGGGCGTTGTGGCCGATGGGGACGGCGATGACCTCGCGCGGCGCGCCGACCTGGACGCTCATGATGTCGCGGATGAACTCGGCCTTGACCCAGCTGTCGAACTGCCCGTAGATCCAGGTGATCGGCAGGTCGAGGTGGCGCATGTCCTGGCGGGCCTGCTCCAGCGTGGCCACGGAGTTGCGGACCCCGTCGGCGACGTAGTCGTCGACGTTGACGAGGTTGCCGAGCACCGGCATGACGCCGAGCTTAATCCCGAGCTGGTGGTGTTCGAGGAAGTCCAGTCCGCAGTTGACCCGGACCATGAGATCGCGGAACTCCGGCGTCCCCATGCAGGCGATCCAGTAGTCGACGCGCCGGCGCTGGGCCTCGTCCCGGAGGACGACCCTCGCCTCGAGGGCCGAGAACGAGAAGGTCAGCAGGATG
This sequence comes from Candidatus Aminicenantota bacterium, assembly GCA_963719985.1. GTDB lineage: Bacteria > Acidobacteriota > Aminicenantia > Aminicenantales > Saccharicenantaceae > RBG-16-66-30. Next base: position 83,973 of record CAVRDU010000004.1, read on the forward strand.
ACCGAGGAGGCCCGGACCTTGGGATTGCTCTGGAGCCAGTCGAGGACGGTGACGATGTCCTCGGCCCCCTGGGTGAAGTTGGTGTTGAGCATCTCATACGGGGGGTCTTCGGCCTCGGGATCGTTGTGGCTCTCGCCCTTCTTGCGGATCCCGTCGTAGCGGATGACCGCCAGGGGCTTGCCCAGGAGCCGGAAGTTCTCGCAGAGGGTCAGGGCCAGCCCGAACAGGGTCTCCTTGGTCTTGCCGAAGGCGGGCGGGACGATGACCACCGGGACGGGCCTGTCGTCCAGGGGCAGGGCCGTGTTCAGCAGTCCGACGATCCCCTCGCCGCGGCGGCTCTCGAACCGGATGACGTGGGGGGCCAGGAGCGAGGACCGCGCGAACTCGGGCGGGACGTGGCCGGGGCCTCGCGGGACCCTGGTCTCATGGGCGTCCTCGCCCCGCCGGGCGAAGTCAGGCTCGGGGGCGTTGACCGATTGGATGCTCATCCGGCTGATGCCGAACTGGACGCCGTACTTCAATCCCGGGCCTTCGTCCCCCTCGGCGCGGATGACGTGGCGGATCTCCCCCGTCTCCTCCCAGAGAAGCTTCTCCCCGTCGAGGATGGCCAGGGATTCGAGAGGCGTGCCCTTGAGCAGGACCGGCGCGTCCTCCGGGGCGATGAAGCGCATTCCGTTCGGGCTGATGTCGGTGACGCGGCCGCCGAGCTTCCGGTCGAAGGGGGCCGGAAGGGGGATCTCGACCCGGAGGTCGCCGGCCGGGCTGATCCGCCGCTCGGCCCTTTTCTCCGAGTAGAACATGACCCGGGGGTAGAGGCAGACGAGCGTTCGTCCGTTGGGGGTGATCCGGGAGATCATGGTCTCGAAGTTGTAGGTCGCGTAGCCGATCTGGTACGAGACGAAGAGCAGGTCCGATGTCTTGAACTTGACGTCGAGCTTCTCGCCGGCCAGGAAGCATGTGTCCGGGGGCCTGATCTCCGCGAAACTCAGGATCTCGGGATTTCCGGAACGGGCCGGCACGGCCGCGACCTCGACCTTGCGGGCCAGGGCCTCGCGCATGAGGGACTCGATCTTGACCGAGTCCGAGAAAAGGACCATCTCGTCGGTCCGGAGGAAAGGATAGCGGAGCTTGAGCTCGGTCAGGTCGCGGATGGCGACGTAGTCCGACATGAACTGCAGGAGCGACAGCCGGCTCGAATCGTCGAGAGATTGGAACTCGACGGCGACCCCGCCCTGGTCGGAGTCCTGGCGGACGACGCGGCCCTTGACCGTGTATCGCCTCCCGTCGGGCAGGGAGATGTTCAACGGCAGCTCCGATCCTTCGGGGAACGAGGACAGGGTCTTGAGGAACACGCCGTTCTCGCTGAGATTGACCAGCTTGGCCTCGCCGAGGGGGCCGGTCTCGATGCGGATGTCCCGGAAGCCGTCCAGGGTGACCCTCATGGACGACCGCTTCTCCCGCGAGCGCTGGGCGATGAGGAAGCTGATCTTGCGGCGGATGGCGACGGGATCGGGTGGCTTGGCCAGGCAGCAATCGATGCGGCCGTAACTCGCGAGGTCGATGGTCGTGCCGTTCGACGCGTACGGGGTCAGGAGGATCTTGATGATGGCGTCGGAGCTCTTGAAGATCTCGTTGAGGAACCGGAGCAGCTCCGTGCCCTTCATCCGGGGCAGGTCCTCGTTGACGACGAGGACGTTGACCTCGGGCAAAGCCTTGATCAGCTGGATGGCCTCGACGCCGCTCGTTGTCGTGTAGACGGCGTACAGGTCCCTCAGGACCCGCTGGAGCTTGTCGAGGTAAGCGAGGTCGTCGTCGACGATGAGGACGACGGGGAGCGAGGGTTGTGCCGTCTTTTCCACCTGCGCTCTCGCCATCTACGGACCGGCCTCCGGTCCGGGAACGGAGTGGGACGGACGACCGGCGCAGCGAGAAACGGGAGAACGAGCCGGATCACGGGCCGAGAAACGATACCAAATTTTGTGGGACTGCATGGCCGTCCACACAAAATCTAGTATATAAACCTAAGCCTGTCAAGGATTTCTTGGCTTCAGGCCCCGCGCGATCCCGGCCGCGGCCTCGGCGTAGAGGCCCGTGTCGACCCCGGCGCAGACGAGGGTGTATCCGTCCTCGATGGCCTTGAGCGCGCCGGCGACGCCGACGGAGAAGATGCCGACGGGGACCCGGGCCCGGGCACAGGCCGCCGCGACCGTGCCGACCGCCGCCCTGACGTCCGGGTCCTGGATGCGCCCGGGCTTGCCCAGGCTGGCCGAGAGGTCGTACGGGCCGATGAACACGGCGTCGATCCCGGTGACGGCCAGGATGGGCTCGACGGCCCGGACCCCGTCGATGTGCTCGACCTGGGCGACGACGACCGTTTCGGCGTTGGCCGTCTCGACGTTCTCCTGGAAGCGGGCCCCGTGGCGGTTGGCCCGGCTGAAGCCGACGCTCCGGCCGCCCTCGGGCGGGTACTTGGCCCAGTGGACGGCCCGGGCGGCCTCGACGGCGGAGTTGACGTGGGGCACGATGAGGCCGGCGGCCCCCGTATCGAGGACCTTCTTGACCCACATCTCGCTCTGTTCGGGGATGCGGACGACCGGGGCGCAAGGCTCTCTGACGGCCTGGACCATCCTCAGGACGTCCCGGATCTCCAGGGCGCCGTGCTCCATGTCGATGAAAAGCCAGTCGAATCCGGCGTCCGAGGCGATCTCGGCGAGGTCCGGCGAGGGCAAGCCGATCAGGGTCCCGACGAGCCGGTCGCCGCGGCGGAGGCGTTCGCGGAAGAGGGCGCTCATCTATTTCTTGGCCAGGGCCTCCTTGATCTGCTTGACGAGGTTCTCGTACTGCGCGGTGGTGAACCCCTCGTACTTCGCGGCCATGGGCCTGGCCAGCTCGACGGCCTTCTCCGCGGCCTTGAGGGCCTCGGCGTAGTCCTTCGTCTTGAACAGGACCTGGCCGAGGACGAAGTTGTTGAAATAGTCCGACTTGAGCTCAACGGAGCGCTTGGCCGCCGCGACGGCGCTCTCGAGGTTCTTGCCCTGCCTGTTCCAGAACGAGGCGTAGCTGTAAAGGGCGCTCTGGTCGTCCCAGCTCTTCTTCTTGGCGTATTCCGGGCCGTAGAGGGCCAGGGCCTTATCGAGCTTGTCGAGACGGGCGTAGAGCGTCGCGATCTGGCTGAGGAAGTAGGACGGCGCGTCCCGCTTGGCGGCGACAGCGGCGGCGGCGATGTCGGCCACCTCCTCGACGCTGTCGAGGTTCTTGCCCTGTTCGAGCCAGAAGGTCCCGTAGCTCGTCAGGGCGAAGATGGCTGTCCTGACGTAGCCGTCGGCGAAGTCCTTGCCGTACTCCTCCTCGACCTTGGCCGGGTCCTCCTTGAGGGCGTAGAGCTGGGCCATGTTCTCCTGGACGTCGGGGTCCCGGGGATAGCCGACCTTCTCCTTGAGCTTCACGGCCAGGGCGATGCCCTTGTCGACGGGCCCCTTGTCCCTGATGATGCGGGCGAGGTAGGACATGACGAGGTTCTTGTCCTCGGGGAACTTGCCCGTCGCCTCCTCGAAGAACGCGCCCGCGTCCTCCTTGGGCGCCTGGTAGCCGTAGTAGTAGGCCAGACTGCCGTAGGCGTCCTTGATGAGAACGCTCGTCGGGCGCTTCTTGATGAACTCGCGGAGGGGCGCCGGGTCGGGCTTGCGGCCGCGGGCGGCCGTCTGCCCCAGGGCGAATTCGGCGGCCTCGACGTAGGGGACGGTCGCCTTGCGATTCTCGTCGTAATAGGAACCGGTCCGGCCCTCGAGGTCCATGGCGATGACCTTCCGGTAGAGCTCCGCGGACTTTTTGGTCATCTCGTCCGAATAGCGGTCGGCGGACTTGTCGGCCAGCTTGAAGACGACCTCGACGCTGTTGGGTTCCTTGGCGTAACGCTCGCTCAAGGCCCGGTAGGTGTCGACGCCGGCGAGCGATCTCTTGACCTTTTCCAGGAAATTGTCGGCCGGCGGGCCGTAGCCGACGATCCAGTCGACCTCCTTGCCGTCCTTGTCGACGAAGAGCTCGGTCGGCGTCGCCCCGATGTTGAACCGTTCGTAGGTCGCGTCGCCGTGCTTCTCGCCGCGGACGGCGCGATAGAGGACGACGTTGGTGTTGAGGAACTCGGCGTATTTGGGATTGTCGTAGAACTGCTGAACCAGCAGTTTGCAGCTCCCTCAGCCACTCGAGTAGAAATCGATGAGGACGAGCTTGTTCTCTTTCTTGGCCTTGGCCAGCGCCTCGTCGAACGGTCCTGTGAGGACCGTCGCCGTCTGGGCGGCGGCGAACGAGGCGACGAGGAGGAGGCCGGCGAACGCTGTCAGCTTTTTCATGAGGCCCTCCTTGGGAAATATTTCCGTCGAGGCCAGCATACAATATCCCGACGCGGCGCGCAAGCCTGT
>CAVRDU010000005.1:0-1510000 GCA_963719985.1 Candidatus Aminicenantota bacterium
TCAGATCTCTGCACCCATAGAGAGCGCGACCGGAGTCGCCGTCCCCAAAGTCAGCGAGGTGGCTGCTTGACCCTTTGATTTTTGCCCAAACAAACCGCCGGTTTCGACCTCCTGTGGGCCTTGCTGGCCAAGCAGAAGATCAAAACCGGCGGTGAGGCTGGTTGGTGCAGAATGACTCAGGGTCAAGGAACTTCTCGGATCTACCGCGTTTTCAGGATGTGTTTGCGCTGGTTGAAACGGCCTTGACCCGATTGATGGCTGGCTGTTCGGGTCGGGCGCAACGTTTCCGTGAAGTGAACCAACCGTCTGAACAACCCGTCGCCCCACGAAGCGCGCCTGCCATTGGCTTCACGAACATCTCGCTCGCGTTGTGCTTCATCCAGCCTTCTCTGATGACGCATCTGATGCAACCCGTAGATCTGATCCGCGTTGAAATTCACGACAAATCACCTCCCTCCGTATCATCTCTGCACCGCTGACATCCCATAGCGTGTTCTGCCACGCCAACACCCACCTAACAGCCATCGGGTGCGAGATCTCACCCCCATCTTACCCTGATATCGTTTGACAATCGTTTGCCGACCGTTTGCTGGATCCTGAAACAGAGGTTTGGAAGATAAAAAAGCAAAAAAGCCATTGAAACCTGACCCAAAATCTGGTATAATCGGGAGACGAGAAGAGTTGCTGGACTGGTAAAGAAGGTGGAATAGGTATGCCACGCTTAACACTTCTTTTTCTCGGGCCTCCTCAAATCGAATTGGACGAACGTCCCCGAGAATTAAAACTACGCAAAGCCATCGCCCTCCTGTCCCTGGTCGCAACCAGTGAAACGGTTATGACGCGGGACAGGGTGGCGAGTTTTTTGTGGCCGGAAACCGAAGCCGCCCGCAATTGTCTGCGCTATGCGCTATGGACGGTGCGCAAAGAACTGGGCCCAGAGTGGCTTATCGCAGACGAAGAGACCCTTTCCTTAGACGCCGAGGCTGATATTGAGGTGGATGTACAGCGGTTTCGGACGCTTCTCGGCCAGGCAGCGCTGGGCACACGCCCTGTCAATGGGGTGATGCACGAACAGATGATCCGGTTGGAAGAGGCGGTGGCCCTCTATCGAGGCGACTTTCTCTCCAGCTTCACCTTAACCCAATGCCCAGATTTCGATGAGTGGCAATCTCTGCACACCGAGACCTATCGCCAAGATCTGGCCCTGGCCCTGGAAGCTCTGGTGGTGGGGCTATGCTATGAAAAACAGTATGAACATGCGCTTCCCCATGCCCGGCGTTGGGTAGCCCTTGACCCATTGCACGAACCCGCCCACCGCAGCCTGATGCGGCTTCATGCCGAAACTGGTCATCGCGCCCTGGCCATTCACCAATATGAAGCCTGTGCGCAGTATTTGATGGAAGAGCTAGGCATCGGCCCCGGCGCACGCACGGTGGACCTCTACCAGGATATTGTGGCCCGGCGCTATCCGGTGGACGGCTGACCGCTTTGCCACAGGCCGGAGTAACCCAAACCCAGATCTGCTCAACCCCAACACCCTTCTCTTTGAACACAGGAATTCACATGACCAAAGTCCAGCGCATCCTGATCCTGACCCTCGTCCTCTTCTCCACCGTGGGCTGTGATCAGGCCACTAAATCCGCGGCCCGCACCTATTTGGCCGGAGAGAATACCCTCTCGTTTCTGGGCGGCATCTTTCGGTTGCACTATGCCGAGAACCCCGGCGCGTTCCTCAGCCTGGGGGCGCGACTTTCGCCCCAGGTCCAGTATTGGGTTTTTGTGGTGGTGGTGTCGGCTGTCCTGTTGGGGCTGTTGGGCTATCTGGTGTGGGCGGCCTTGCGAGAGCATGACCGGTTGCCCACCCTGGTGCTGGTGGCCCTCTCCCTCTTCCTGGGCGGCGGCGTGGGCAACCTGATCGACCGCCTGATCTTCGATGGCCGGGTGTCGGACTTCATGGTGATCCAGGTGGGCAGCCTCAGCACCGGCGTCTTCAACGTGGCGGACATGGCGTTGATGCTGGCGTTGGGGCTGATTTTGCTCTCCTCGTGGCCGCGGGCGGAGCAGGTTCCGCCCACGCCTGAATGACAATAAAGCGACGGTCCCAGAGGCGGGATCGGGGGTTGTTGAATTGATCTGGGTTGGGTATAATGCGGATAGGTCTCGACTGATATCGAAGCAGCTTAGTCGAAAGGAATTGCATACCATGCTAGTAAAAGAGATTTCCCGGCAGCAGGTAATTGACGCGGTCAATACTTTGCCTGATGAGCGTCTGCAAAGCTTGTATGATTACACCCTCTTTCTCCAGATCCAATCCACGCCACTTACCCCGGAAACAGACCTGTTTGGGGAAAGCGCTGCTGAGATTGAAGCAGACGAAGCCATCTGGCAAGAGCAGTATTCTGCCTCTCGTGCCAATCTGCGGCAGATGGCGCGGGAAGCGGCTGTCGCCTATCGGACGGGGGCAGCCAAGCCCATGCGTTTTTCAGAAGATGGGCGGCTGGTTGAATGAAATCGTTTGCTGACCCGCGCTTCTGGCGAGCCTACCACAAACTCCCCGTCGATATACAGAGAAGGGCCGATGCAGCCTACGATATCTGGTTGCAGAACCCATTTCATCCCAGTGTGCACTTCAAGCGAGTGGATGACCAAGATCCAATCTTCTCCGCACGAATTGGACGAAGTTATCGAGCATTGGGCTGGCGAGAAGGGGATACGATCACATGGTTCTGGATCGGCGGCCACGATGAATACGATCGAATATTGGGCTAAAACACAGGCAAGATAGCAAAGATAAAAGAGGGAGGTTGCGATATAATTCGCAACCTCCCTCTTTTATCTTTGGATCCCGTGTGACATATCCCCCGCCCCCAGCGACTAATAGAGTAGACGGGTAATTTCGGCCCGTCTCAACCATCCCGGACGAACTTATGCCATCACCAACCGACCAAGAGCGCTTTTTGGCCCAAATTGAGGAACACAAACGCATCCTCTACAAAGTGGCGAACGCGTATGGCAAAAACCAGGATGACCGCCAAGATCTGGTCCAGGATATGGTCGTGCAGCTTTGGCGTTCCTTTGACCGCTTTGATGGGCGGTCCAAGTTCTCCACCTGGATGTATCGGGTGGCCATGAATGTGGCCATCTCCGCCGCCCGCAGCCAGACCCGGCGCATCCGAAATGTGCTGCCCTTGGACGAGGCCGGACTGGAGATCCCCGTTGAAGACCCGTGGCTGGCGGACGAGGGGGACGATCTGCGCATCCTGCACCAGATGATCGGCAAGCTGGACGAGTTGAACCGGGCGCTGATCATCCTCTATCTCGACGGCTACAGCCACATGGAGATCGGCGAGATCATGGGCCTCAGCGCCACCAATGTCTCGACCCGCATCAATCGCATCAAACAGCGCTGGCAAAACGACGTTGACACGGCCCAAACAGGCCAAAACTAGCCAAGACCAGGAGAAATCACCATGAATCTCGATGACCTCAAAGAACAATGGGCCGCGTACGACAAGAAGCTGGACATGAGCATCCAACTCAACGCCCGACTGCTGCGGGAATCCAGCCTGGGCAAGACCCGATCCGCCTTGCGCTGGCTTTACCCATCCATTGGCCTGGACCTGGTGCAGGACTTGGCCCTCGTGATCCTATTAGGTTTCTTTATCGCCAACAACTTCCGCAGCCCCGGCTTTCTCATCCCGGCCCTCCTGCTTGATCTGTTCCTGATCTTCCATCTGGCCTTCGGCATCTATCAGGTGGTCACCCTGCAAAGTCTGGACTTCGCCGGCCCCATCCTTGATAGCCAGAAGCGTCTCGCCACCCTGGGCCAACAGCGCATCCGCGTCACCATGTGGAGCCTTTTGCTGGCCCCCCTGCTCTGGGTCCCCTTGCTTATTGTGGGGATGAAAGCGTTGGGGCTGAATGCCTACACCATGCTCGACACGAACTGGCTGATCGCCAATGGACTCTTCGGCGTGGCCGTGATTCCGCTCATGCTCTGGCTGGCCAGGCGGTATGGGGATCGCTGGCAGCGCTGGGCCTGGGTGCGGGGCTTCATGGACGACATCGCCGGACACAATCTGAAGAAGGCCACGGCTTTTCTGGACGAGTTGGCCGGTTTTGAACGAGAGATCGAACAGATCTGAATCTGCCCGCGTAGAGACGCAAGATCTTGCATCTCTACGCTGGGTAGATACCCACGGATGTGACCTCCGCCATGTCACTTTCACCCGCTCACCCTGCACCTCACTTCCCCGCCGTCGCCTTGGTCAGAATACCCAAAAACTCGTCCAACGGCACCCGGTGGATGCGGGCCGCCCATTCCACGGTCAGCGCCTTGGCGGCCAGGGTGCGTAGGGAGAATCCGCCCACCCGCTTGATGCCAAAGACCTCCATCACGTCCGCGATGTCACCGTATTCCTCCAAAATGGTCGAAATCCGGGTGTTCTTTGTGATCTGCATGGTTGCTCCCTCGTGATAGAACGTGTCTGTGTTTTAGGCCGAAGTCCCAGTCTATCACAGATGGTTGTTCCGTGATACGACTATTGTCGGGGCGGGTGAGCAACATGTTTTTGGGAATGGGTTTGATGTGATTGGGCATTCCGGGAAAGGGCCGGTTCTTGGTGGGTCAAGTCAATAGCGTTGGCCCATTCCCGGAAAGGATGAGATCACCCTACCAATCCCGGAATGGGCCAACGGATCTACCTGATCGCAGCAAGCACCGGCCCTTTCCGGGATTGCCCACTCTGTTTCCAAAAACAGGACCCAAACCCCTACTGTGTGAGCTGACGAAATAACGCCTGCGTGGCGGGCAGGGGGACCACGTCCAACTCCGCGGCCAAAACTGTTTCCAACGCCTGATATTGACGCAGAACCTGGCCCCGATTGCCCAGGGCGGCGTGGGCCTGCATGATCTGGCAGTGGACCTCTTCCAGCAGGGGGTCCAGGGTGAGGGCCTGTTTGCAACAATTCCAGGGCGGCGGCGGGATCCCCGGCGTCGGCCCGCAGTTGGGCCAGTTGGCAGAGGGCATTGAGGTGATCCCGGCCCAGCCGCCGCCGTTCGGGGAAGAGCCATTCGTAGTAGAGGTTGTCCAGATATTCCCCGCTCACCAGCCCGATGGCCTGGGCGTACCAGTGGGCGGCCATGTCGGGCTGTTGGGCGGAGCGGGCCTTGGCCAGGGCGCTGTCGAACTCGTCCACATCCACGGTGAAGCGGGCCGTGTCCAGCCAATATTCCCCGCTCTCCACCAGCACAAACTTGAGGGTCTCCTCGTCCCGGCGCAGGGCCTTGCGCAGGCGAGAGAGGGCCGTGTGGAAGGCCGTGCGGCTGCGTCCGGCCCGCTCGCTCCACAGGGCGTCAAAGACCCGCTCCACGGGGATGCGCTCGTTGCGGAAGGTGACGAAATAGGCCAGCAGATCCCTGGCCTTGGCCGACACCCACGTCTCTTGGGTCACCTCCCGGCCATCCACAAAGACCTGAAAGCTGCCCAACATCTTCACCGTCACCGCCTTGGGTTCCATGCGCGGGGTGGCCGCGGCCTGGGCGTCCGGGTGGAGGGCGGCCAGCACCCGCTCCACAAACCGGCTGCGCTGGCCCGCATCCACCAAGGCCCGGCAGACCGTGCGCCCCCGCTCCCCCTGGTCCAAATAGAGTTGCAGCGCGCCCGTGGGTTCGATCAGGGCCAGGGAGCGGCGGGCAAAGTCCAGCCCCTCGGCGGTGCGCTCGGTTTTCAGGCAGATGTAGGCCAGGCCAAAGTAGACCATGGCCAGGGGGATGTGAAAGTGCCGCCGCTCGCCCGTGGGGATCAGTTGGCCAAAGAGGCTCTCGGCCTCGGCCAGATCCCCCTTTTCCAGGGCGATGTCGGCCAACACGCTGCGGAAGACATAGACCTCGTAGGTGTCCGGGTGGCCCGCATAGCGCCACAGCGCGCCCTCGGCCAACTGTCGCGCCTCGTCCAGCCGCCCCTGGCCGGTCAAATTGTAGGCCAAATAGCCGGCGGCCATCACCCGCTCGTAGGAGGCCAGCCCCAGGCGATCCGCGGTCTCCATGGCCTGGCGCAGGGCGCTTTCGGCCCGGCTGGCCTCGCCCAACCGGGTCAGCACATTGCCCAGGGCGGTGTACGCACTGGGCATCAGCTCCACCAAATGCAGGGTCTGGACGATCTCAAGCCCCCGCTCGGCACAGTGCAGGGCTGTGTCCAATTCTCGCCAATAAAGATAGGGCGTCACCATAGTCAAATAGGCCTTGGCCGTGATGGGGGAAAGCGGCTCCGGCCCCGCCCAGGCCCGGTTGAATGCTGGGCTGGATGGCGGCCCGGCAGTGGGCCACCGTGGCCTGGGGATCCCCGTGCCACCAGCAGATCTGCCCCAGGGATTGCAGCAGATTGGCCCGGGCCGTGGGCGTCACCTGATCCCCGGCTTGGTCCGCCTCGGCCACGGCTTGCTCGGCCAGGGTGCGCCCGGCGTCCATGCCCTGGAGCAGGCCCACGCTTTTGGCCAGGGCGATCAGGGCGTGGCAGCGACCGGCGTGGTCGTCCGCGGTGGCCAGGGCCAGGGCCTCCCGGGCCAACGCCTCGGAGCGGCCATAGTGGCCCTGGGCATAGTTGACCTCGGCCAGCCGGGAGAGCACCCGGCACACCCCGGCGTGGTCCCCATAGCGCATGAAGGTGCGCCGGGCCTCCTCATAACAGGCCACCGCCCCCCCGGCCTGGCCCAGCCGCCGCAACACATTGCCCCGCTGCAACACCAGATCCGGGTGATCCGCCAACACCGCCGGGGCCAATTCGCTCAGATAGCGGTTGACCACCTCCACCCGGCCCTGCTCCACATAGTCCGGCGCAAACCGTTCCAGCGCCGTGGCCCCGGCCTCGTGATCTTCGGCTTGCAGGAAGTGGGGAAAGGCCTTTTCCCAATCCTGGGCCGCGGCATAATAGCCCGCGGCCCGCCGGTGCAGGGCCGCCAGCCGCGGGCCATCCTCCCGGCGCAGCTTGCCCACCAGGAATTCCCGAAAGAGTTGATGATAGCGATACCAGCCCTGGTCTGGGACCGGTCGCCTTCGGTCTGAAAGGTGCTGAGAAAGAGATTGGCTTGTTCCAATTCCCGCAAGGTTTCGTGGATCAGCGGGGTGGGGCCAGAGTCAGTCCCGGCCTGGTCCAGCAAAGCGTGGCAGAGACGGGCGTCCATCTGCTCCAAAATGGCGGTGCCGAGCAGAAATTCCTGTTGGTGGGCGGGCAGACGGCGGAAGATCTCCTCGGCCAGATAGTCGAAGAAGTGGTGTTGGCTGCCGCTGAGGGTGGCGATGAAGCGCTGGGCGCTGGCCGCGTCCTGGCCCTGGATGGAGGAGAGCACGATCTGGACCGCGGCGGCCCAGCCCTCGGTCTTGTCCGCCAGGGTGGCCAGGGCTTTGGCCGACAGGTCCGGGGCGTGCTGGCCCACCCAGGCTTCGATCTCCGCCGGGCGGAAGCGCAGATCCCCGGCCCGCAGCTCGGCCAGATGGCCCCGTGCCCGCAGCCGGGCCAGGGGCAGAGGCGGGTCCAGCCGGGTGGAGAGGATCAGGTGCAGCCCCGGCGGGCCGTTCTCCAACAAAAAGCCCACGGCCTGATGCACCGCCGGGCTGGTGAGGTGGTGATAGTCCTCCAACACCACGGTCCACGGGTCGGTCATGGCCTCAACCAGTTCGTTGACCAGCACGGTCAGGATCTGGTGCAGGCTGATGGCCGGGTCTTCGCTGATGGCCAGCAAAGCCTGGGTGGCCTGACCAAAGGTGGACGCCTCCGCATCGGCCAGACAGCCCCGGCGCATGGCCTCGACCAAACAGCCCAAAAAGACCGATGGGTCATTGTCCGTGGCGTCCAGTTGATACCACGCCACCCCGGCGGCCCCCTCGGCCACCACCAGATCCCGCAACAACGTCGTCTTGCCATACCCCGCCGGCGCGGAGACCAGGATCAGCCGCCGGTGGCGGTGGGCGGTCAGCCATGCCACCAAATGGGGCCGGGCCACCTGATCCGGGCCAGGGCGCGGGGCCAGGAATTTGGTGTGCAGAAAGGGCGAGATGGGTTGGCCGGGCAATTCGCTGGGATTCATGGGTCTATTGTGTGGGCTTTGCAAACTTTTTGCAAACTCCTTTTGGTAGAATGGTCCTGTTGCCCCAAAATCAGCAAAACTCACCGCTAATTTCCCAAAAATTCACTGCAAAGACGCAAAGAGAGCTACGCGGAGCAGGCATCCTCCGATGCCGGGCCGCTCGCATCTGAGGATGCTCGCTCCGCGCAAGATCTCCGCGTCTTTGCAGTGAAAAAGCTCTGTCCTGCACCATTCAACCAAACTGGAGGGATTGACCATGCGAACACGTCCGATGCAGCGTCTGTATTTGTCCTTTGTCCTGCTGCTTGTCCTGGCTGTGGCGTTGAGCGCCTGTGTGGCGCCTGCTGCCCCGACCGCTTCTGCCCCCGCGGCCGGGGATGCGCCCGCCGCGGCCCCGGCTCCCGCTGAAGCCGCCATGCCCCATGTGCTGAAGGTGGCCAACACGGCCAACATCACCACCTGGGACCCCGTGGCCTCCTTCTCCACCGAGGCGGCGTACATGGCCAACATGTACGAGCAGCTTTTGCGCATCAACCCGCCCGGCTCGGCGGAAACCTACACGCCCCTCTTGGCCACCAGTTGGGCTTCGAATGAAGATGGCACGTCGTGGACTTTTAGTCTACGAGACGGGGTCACCTTTCACGACGGCGAAGCCCTGACCGCGGACGCGGTGAAGATGTCCATTGAGGCCGGGTCCACCCAGGGTGGGGCCTCCTTCATCTGGTGGGCGCTGGACACCATCGAGGTGGTGGATGACCTGACCGTCACCTTCAACTTCACCAGCCCCACGCCCATGGATCTGGTGGCCTCGTCGCTGTACGGCTCCTGGATCATCAGCCCCAAGGCGCTGGAAGCCGCCGCCGCCGACGCGGCTTTCTGGGAGATGGGCGTAGAGGCCGGCACCGGCCCCTACATGCTGGAAAGCTACACCCCGGACCAGGAAATCCTGCTCACCGCCTTCGCCGACTATTGGGGCGGCTGGAGCGAGGGCCAGTTCGACAAGGTGCTGGTCCAGATCGTGCCCGAAGCGGTTCTGCAACAGCAGATGTTGGAGGGCGGCGAGGTGGATCTGGTCACCCGCATCCCCCAGGAGAACTATGCCACCTTCGAGGACAACCCGGACTACACCGTGTTGGTGGAGCCGAGCTTCTTCAACTATGTGGGCTTCTTCAACACCCTGCGCGCCCCTCTGGACAACCCAATGGTGCGCCAGGCCCTCTCCTACGCCATCCCCTATGAGGACATCATCACCATCGGCGCCCAGGGCTTGGGCACCCAGAGCCGAGGCCCGGTCCCCGCAGGCGTGTGGCCCTGGTCCCCGGACGTGCCCCAGTACACCTATGACCTGGACAAGGCCAAAGGACATGCTGGCCGAGGCCGGCTTCCCGGATGGCGGCTTCAGCCTGAACCTGACCTACGCCGCCGAGAACGCCACGGAGGAAGCCTTCGCCCCCCTGATCAAGGACGCCTTCGCCCAGCTCGGCGTGGACGTCAGCATCGAGCCCATGCTCTTCAGCCAGCAGTGGGAGCTCTCCAAGGCGGACCCGGCCAATGCCCAGGATATGTTCCTGCTGCTCTACTGGCCCACCTATTCGGATGCCGGGCACGGACAACCTCTACTCCATGTTCCACAGCAGCGAGAAGCCCTTCTTCAACCTGAGCTACTGGGTGAACGAAGAGTTTGACACGCAAGATCGACGAGGCCGCGGCCCTGACGGTCAACGACCGAGCCACGGCCCAGACCCTCTACACCGAGGCCATGAACGTGCTGGTGGACGAGGCCCCTGGCGTCTTCTTCTTCGACACCCAGGCCATCTTCATCGTGCCCAACTACATCGAAGGCTTCCAGTACAACCTGAACTACCCCTTCGTGCAGCATTTCTACTATGATCTGACATCGAGCAAGTAGCAAAGTACGTGAGTGACGAGTGCGCTGTTATGCGGCCCGAGAGAGTCACAGTAGCCCGCACGGGCAGCTAAACCGCGTCTCGCTACTGAACTCGTGAGACCCATGCGCAAACTCGAATTCATTCTCCGCCGCATCGCCACGTCGCTTGTTGGTGCTGGTTGGGGTCTCCATCATCACATTTTCCCTGGCTCGTGTCGTGCCGTCCAATCCGGCCGCGCTCTACATCGGCCCCAAGGCCCAGCCCGCGGAGATCGAGCGGGTGACCAACGAGCTTGGGCTGGATCAGCCCCTGCCCGTGCAATATGTCCGCTACATGGGGACGTGCTGCACGGCGATCTGGGCAACTCCATCGCCACCAAACGCCCGGTGCTGACCAGAGATCACCGAGCGGCTGCCGGCCACGCTGGAATTGCTGATCACGGCCATGCTCTTCGCCATGCTTTTTGGCATCCCGCTGGGCGTGCTTAGCGCCCGCTCGCAGGGCAACCCGCTGGATGTGGCTGTGCGGACTGGGTCCATTGTCGGCGTTTCGATGCCGGCCTTTTGGCTGGGGCTGCTGTTGCAAATCCTCTTCTTCCGCAACCTGGACTGGCTCCCCCTCTCCGGACGGGTGGATTCGGACCTGCGCTTTGTCAGCCCGATGGTGACAGTCACCAACTTCTATCTGATCGACAGCTCCTGACCGGCAACTGGATGGCCCTTAAGGATAGTCTGCTGCACCTGGTCCTGCCCGCGATCACCTTGGCCGCCTACCCCCTGGGCCTGATCGCCCGCATGACACGAGCCGCCATGCTGGAAGTGCTGGAGCAGGATTACATCCGCATGGCCCGCGCCTATGGCCTCCGCGACGGTGATCACCTACGTCTATGCCCTGAAAAACGCCATCAGCCCCACGCTGACCGTCGTCGGCCTGACGGTTGCCTTCGCATTGACAGGCACCTTTTTTGTCGAGATTATCTTCAACTGGCCGGGGCTGGGATTGTTCACGGTCCGCTCACTGCTCAACATCGATTATCCCGCCATCATGGGCATGACCCTCTTTGGGGCGACCGGTTACGTGCTGATCAACCTGGGTGTGGATTTCATGCAGGCGTGGATCGACCCACGCATCAGTTTGAGGATAGCCAGTGACGGATCGCCGGATTCAAAGATTCTCGAAACCTCGAGAATCCGTCAAATCCGGCATCGTGGCGTACTTTTCTTTTCAAGAAGGCCGTCTATGACGTACACCGTTGAACCGACGATCATTCCATCGCCAGAGTACCGGGGCGATGGCTCGCATCATTGGCCGAGACCCCTTCGTTGATATGTGCGGTCATCGCGCTCTTCATCCTCATGGCAGTCTTCGCCAATCCAGTCGCGCCCTATCCCGAACAAGGCGCAGGCAAGACCAACGTGAACACGACCATGCTGGCTCCATCCGGCGAGCACTGGTTCGGCACGGACCGCCTTGGCCGAGACATGCTCAGCCGCGTGATTATGGGCACACGTCCGGCGCTTGATCGTTCCCATTGGCGTGGTGCCTTTGCCGTGTTGATCGGCGCCCCGCTGGGGGCCATCGCCGGTTACAAGGGCGGCTGGATTGATGAAATCATCATGCGCATCACCGATCTCTTCCTGGCCTTCCCTTCCTGCTTGTTGGCAATGGCCATCGCCGCAGCCCTGGGCCGAGGGCTGGAAAACGCCGCCATCGCCCTGGTCATTTCCTGGTGGCCGTGGTACACGCGCCTGGTGCGCGGGGTGACCATTGTCCTTGCGCCGGCTATTTTGTGGAAGCCGCCCAGGCTATCGGCGTGAGTGATTCGGTGATCATCCTGCGTCACATTTTGCCGAACACCATCTCACCCATCCTCGTACAGGCCACTGTGGATATGGGCACGGTTATTCTTGCAATGGGCGGACTGGCCTTTCTCGGCATTGGCACCCAACCGCCCAATCCGGATTGGGGCTTGATGGTCAGCGAAGGCCGATCCTACGTGCTCGACCAGTGGTGGCTCGCCACTTTCCCCGGCATGGCGATTTTTGTCATCGTCCTGGCCTTCAATTTGTTGGGCGACACCTTGCGGGATATTTTTGACCCAAGGCAGTACCGATAAACTCTCCTCGTTCCCACGCTCCGCGTGGGAATGCAAACGGGCGCTCTGCGCCCAGGGACGCCGGAGCGTCCGCCGACATTCCCACGCAGAGCGTGGGAACGAGCAATATGTCACGCAACCAACACGGAACACGTCCCATGTCTCTTCTCGAAATCGACAACCTACACCTGGACTTCAAGACCAGCCGGGGGCGCATGCAGGCCCTGTGCGGGATCAGCCTGGCCGTGCAGCCGGGCGAGATCTTCGGCGTGGTCGGGGAGACGGGCTGCGGCAAGACGGTGACCGGGCTGTCGGTGCTGCGTCTGCTGCCCCGCGACGCCATCATCCCCCAGGGCGAGATTCGCTTTGAGGGCCAGAACTTGCTCGATCTCTCCACGGACGACATGCGCCGGGTGCGGGGCGGCCAGGACGATGACAAAGATGGCCAGGCCGGGGAAGGTGGCGAGCCACCGCTGGTTGAGCACGTAGGATCGGCCCTCGCTGATCATGAGACCCCCAATCCGGATTGGGGTCTCATGATCAGCGAGGGCCGATCCTCGACCAGTGGTGGCTCTCCATCTACCCCGACCTGGCCACGAACGTATACACCTTGGGCTTCGGATACGACGGCCCCGTCTTCTCGATCTTCAACGAGGAAGAGAAGATCAACGACCTGTCCTTCGACATCTTCCTCAGGTATTCGTCCGCCGCGGCGAGGAGCTCGACCCTTCCCGGCTTCGAGATCGGCTACGATTCGAGCCGCCTCGTCTTCGGGGTGGGCGTCGGCCTGGCCTTCTGACCGGTTGACTTCCTCGCCGTTTCCGCCCATCATATGGGGTGAGGAAGGTTCCGCTATCCCGGACGACCGTCGGAGGACCATGGACATGACCAGGAAGCACAGAGGCCCGGCAATGACCGCCTGTCTCGTCGTCGCCCTGACCGCCGCCCTCATCGCGCCGCTCGGCGCCAAGGACGTTTTCAGGGCCCGGATGCTGACGGGCAAGGCCCCCATCGAGCCCCCCTACGTCGACGTGCAGATCGAGATCGAGAACTGGACGACGCCCGAGGAGATCCGCCAGCTCCAGGACGTTCTGGTCCAGTCCGGCCCCGACGCGTTCCTGGCCGCCTTCAGCGCGAGCAAGAAAGGCGTCGTCCGGTTCATGTACGCCCGGGGCTACAATCTGACGGTCCACATGGCCCAGGCCCTGCCCACGGAAAAGGGCAAGAGGGTCGTCATCTTCCTCAACCGCGAGTCCTGGTCCCAGGGCGGCTACCTGGTCCGCGGCCGTCACTACTTCATGGTCATCGAGCTCAACCTGAACGAGAAGGGCAAGGGCGAGGGCCGCTTCTTCGAGGACGCCCAGATCAAGATAGATTCCCAGCTGGGCAAGATCGACATGGAGACCTACGAGTCCGCGCCCAAGGTCTTCGTCCAGGCCTCCGAGGTCGTCAAGAAGGAGAAGGCGGCCAAGAAGTGATCCGGCCCGGCGCCCGGTAAACTGATCCCCCTCCTCTCCTCACCTCTCGGGGGGAGCCTATTATCCCCAAGGTAATCCTCTCCGGCGGGGATTCCCAGGGCTTGGCCGCCGGAATAACCTACAGGCAGGAACGCTAGAGAAGCGTACCGACATCTGTAACTGCCAGGAGGAAACATGAAAAGACTGATGACCGTTCTCGTGATCGCGGCCTTCGCCGGCCTGCTCGCCCTTCCCCAGCCCGCCGCCGCCGGCGTCCAGTTCGGGCTCAAGGCCGGGGGCAATATGGCCAAGCCGACGGGCGCGGACGCCGACGCCATCGCCGACACTCTGAAGTACAAGGTCGGCTTCGTGGGCGGGATCTTCATCGCCTTCAACCTCGGCAAGGTCGTGGCCATCCAGACCGAAGTCCTCTACACCATGAAGGGCGCTACCTTCGAGTACGAGGACATCGACGAGGTCGTCCAGGAGAAGCTCCACGGCGATTACCTCGAGATCCCCCTGCTCTTGAAGCTCAAGCTCCCCACACCCGGGATCCAGCCGTTCGTTTTCGCCGGCCCCTACGTGGGCTTCAAGCTCAAGGAGAAGCTCACCTACATGGGCGAGGAGATCCCGCTGGAAGAGCAGGTCCTCAAGAACAACGACTACGGCGCCATCTTCGGCGGCGGACTGCAGCTCGGCCGCAGCTTCCACGTCGACGTCCGCTACAGCATGGGCCTGCAGAAGATCGTCGACGAGGGCGTCGAAGCGATCGACCTCAAGAACGGGGTCTGGTCGGCGACGATCGGCATCGGCTTCTGATCGCCTTTTCCGGCTGAACTCTCATGGGCGCTTCCGCCGCGCGGAAGCGCCCTTTTTTTCGTCCGCCGCGGCTCAGAGCGCGTCGACGATCGCGTTGAGCGCCGGGCACGGCCGCATGGCCGCGTCGACCTTCTTCTTGTCCGGGTGATAGTAGCCGCCCATGTCCACGGGCTTGCCCTGGACCGCGATCAGATCGGCCGCGATCTTGGCCTCGTTCTCGCCGAGGGCCTTGGCGACCGGCGCGAAGCGGGCCCGGAGCTCCTTGTCCTTATCCTGTGCGGCCAACGCTTCGGCCCAGTAGAGGGCCAGGTAGAAGTGGCTGCCCCGGTTGTCGATCTGGCCGACCTTGCGGGCCGGCGACTTGCTGTTGTCGAGGAACTTTCCGATGGCCGCGTCGAGCGTCTCGGCCAGGACCTGGGCCTTGGCGTTCTTGAACGCCGCGGCCAGATGCTCGAGCGAGGCGGCGAAGGCCGAGAACTCGCCGAGCGAGTCCCAGCGAAGGTAGTTCTCCTTCTCGAACTGCTGGACGTGCTTGGGGGCCGAGCCGCCCGCGCCCGTCTCGAACAGGCCGCCCCCGGCGAGCAGCGGAACGACGGACAGCATGTAGGCGCTCGTGCCGATCTCGAGGATCGGGAAGAGGTCGGTCAGGTAGTCACGAAGGACGTTGCCCGGTGACCGAGATCGTGTCCAGGCCCTTCCGGACTCTTTCAAGGGAGTACTTGATCGCCTCGACGGGGGGCATGATCTTGATGGTCAGCCCGTCCGTGTCGTGGTCCTTGAGATAGGCCTCGACCTTGGCGATGACCTGGGCGTCGTGGCCCCGCTCGCGGTCGAGCCAGAACACGGCGTGGGCACCGGTCGCCCGGGTCCTCTTGACGGCCAGCTTGACCCAGTCCCGGATCGGGATGTCCTTGACCCGGGACAGGCGCCAGACGTCGCCGGCCTCGACCGGGTGCTCCATGAGGACCTGGCCGGCGGCCGTGACCACCCGGACGGTCCCGTCGTACGGGATCTCGAACGTGGTCGTGTGGGACCCGTACTCCTCCGCCTGCTGGGCCATCAGGCCGACGTTGGGGACGCTGCCCATGGTCGCCCGGTCGAAGGCGCCGTGCTTCTGGCAGTCCTCGATCATCGTCTTGTAGACCCTCGAGTAGCAGCGGTCGGGGATCATGGCCTTGGTCTCGTGGAGCTTGCCGTCCGGGCCCCACATCTGCCCCGACTCGCGGACGACGACCGGCATGGAGGCGTCGACGATGATGTCGCTCGGGACGTGGAGGTTGGTGATGCCGTTGTCGGAGTCGACCATGGCCAGCGGGGGCCGCTTGGCGTAGACGGCCTGGATGTCGGCCTCGATCTCGGCCCTTTTCGCCTCGGGCAGGACCTTGATCTTGGCGTAGAGGTCGCCGACGCCGTTGTTGGGATTGAAGCCGATCTCTTTGAGGACCGCGGCGTGCTTGGCCAGGGCCTCCTCATAGTAGACCGAGACGGCATGGCCGAACAGGATCGGATCAGAGACCTTCATCATGGTCGCCTTGAGGTGGAGCGAGAGCAGCAGGCCTTTGGCCTTGGCGTCCTCGATCTGCTCGGCGTAGAAGGCCCGCAGGGCCCTCCGGCTCATGAAGGTCCCGCTCAGGATCTCGCCCGCCAGGGCGGCGAGCTTGTCCTTGAAGACCTTGACCGCGCCGTCCTTGCCCCGGAGCTCGATCCGGAAGTCGAAGCCCTTGTCCGCGGTCACGGACTTCTCGTTGCCGTAGAAGTCGCCGCCGGTCATGTGGGCGACGTGGGTTTTGGAATCCGGCTTCCACGGGCTGAGAGGAAGCTTGTCGGGGTGCTTCTGGGCGTACTTCTTCACCGAGACGCGGGGCCCGCCGGTCGGAGTTCCCCTGGCGCAGCACGGGATTGACGGCGCTGCCCAGGACCTTGGCGTAGCGGGCCTGGAGCTCCTTCTCGGCGTCCGTCTTGGGGTTCTCGGGATAGTCGGGCAGCTTGCAGCCCTGCGACTGGAGCTCGGCGATGGCCTCCTGGAGCTGGGGGATCGAGGCGCTGATGTTCGGCAGCTTGATGATGTTGGCCTCGGGCCTCAGGGCCAGCTCGCCCAGCATGGCCAGGTTGTCGGGGACGCGCTGGGCCTCCGTGAGATAGTCGGGGAAGTTGGCGATGATGCGGCCGGCGAGCGAGATGTCGCTCAGCTCGACATCGACGCCCGTTCCCTTGGTGAATCCCCGGATGATCGGGAGCAGGGAAAACGTCGCCAGATACGGAGCCTCGTCGGTCTCCGTCCAGTAGATCTTATGGGTGCCCATTGGTCCTCCTTGGATAGCTGTCACAGTGTGAATTCCCCAGCCCGGAGGCCCGGGAGGGGCCTATCGGACGGCGAACGCCCCCCTCGCTTGGAGGGAACCGTAAGGTAACCGAAACGGCCGGGAGTGTCAAGGACGCGGGGGCCTATTCCCGCTCGAGCTCTTCCCTGACCTCTAACATCTTCCGCCGGTAGCGCCTCAGGCGCTTCTCGAAGCGGGTCCGGAGCGCCCGGACGGCGGGAGGCACGTGGTTGTCCCTCCTCTTCGACCGGGAGTGGACGTTCCGGATCCCCCCCGTGTCGAGCCCGAAAAAGGCCAAGATGCGCTCGAGGGCCCGGTCCCGGTGAGGATGGGGCTCGCCGGGCGCCAGGTCCTCGTCCCGGCACATGTAGTCATAATCGACGCACAGGTAGCGGTCCTCGCCGAGGCTCCCCATGAGGTCCAGCTGGGCCTCGAGGTCGGTGGCGATCCTTCCGGCGACGACGCGGACCCCGGCCGGGGTCGAGCCCAGCAGGCACGCCGCCCTGTACCACCGGCTCCGGTAGGACTCCCGGTAGAAGCGGCTGACCGCGGCGACGTAGGGGTTCCGCCGGCGGTAGTTCTCGCGGACCTGCATCAGCATCGACACCAGGATGTCCGCCGGCTCCCGGAAAACGAAGATGTGCCTGGCCGGGAGCCCGTAGACGAAGGGATTGGAGACGTCGAACGGGCTCTTGAAGAGCTGGGGTCTCGGATCGTTCCGGGCGAGGACGCGGCTGAGGGCCCGGAACCTATCGATATTGTCCGGGCCGAGCCGGAACACGCGCCGCGGATGGAACTGCTTCCAGGGCCGCCGCAGTGAGAGAAGCTTCAGTCCGCGCGAGAAGGGCGGCTGGTTCATCGTCAAATGGCAGTATTCCTCGAACATTTGGCGGGTCACGCGGATGTGATCGAACTGACGAGTGGTCCGGCCCAGGATCTCCTTGAGCGTCCGGATGTCCTTCTCCCCGCCTTCGAAGGCGATCGCGAACTCGGGCGCGATCGCGGGATCGTCCGCGATGTCGAGGATGTCGCCAAGCGTCAGTGTCCGGAACGCCCCGGTCTCCTGGAGCCAGGTCCCCAGGATAGTCGTCCCCGATCTGTGGATGCCCTGGACGAAATACCAATCCGCCATGCTCACGACGACAGGAGCGGATGGACGGCGGCCAGCTTGGCCGGGATGTCCAGGCCCTGCGGACAATGGGCCACGCAGGCGCCGCACCCGTCACAGGCGTCGGCCCGGCGGTCGAGATCTCCATAGAGCGCGGCCGCCGTCCGCCTATCGCGGTCGTCGAGGGCGTAGCGCTCGAAGCGCAGGATCTCGGCGATGGGGACGCTCTGCGGGCAGTGGGGCTGGCACGCGGTGCACAGGCGGCAGGCCGTCGCGTCGGCCCGGGCCGCCACCATCGCCAGGGCCCGGGCGTCTCCGTCCCTCAGGCGCTTGCCCGCTCCCGAGAAGGTCTGGGCGAACTCATCGAGGTTGCGGACCCGGATGACGGCGGCCGTGAGGTCCGTCTCCGTGGTCAGCCAGCGGGCCAGGGCATGATGGGGCGCCGTCCCCTCCGGCAGGGCGGCCATGAAATTTCTGTCCTGGGTCATCCGGCCCAGGCCTCTCGCGGTCTTCATGGCGATCGTGCCGAACCCCTTCTCGCGGGCGAGGCGGAGGAACGCGTCGGTCTCCGGATCGGCGCCGTAGGAATAGATGATCTGGGCGTGTTCGTAGAGGCCATCCTCGAGCACGGCGGTCAGGACCTCGGCCGCGCTCTCGCCGCCGGGCACCCGGGCATTCCCCGCATAGCCGTGCTGGGAGAGGCAGAGATGCTTGACCAGGCCCTCCTTCTTCAGCCGCTCGAAGGCCCGGACGAAGCCGCGGTCGGTCCGGACCTCCGTCCGGCTGTGGTATCCGAAGTGGAGCTGCATGTCGTCGAAATAGCGGAGGCCGGTGCGCGCCAGGACGTCCTTGACGAAGGCGTAGTGCGAATCTTCGTCGATCCGTCCGACCTCGTGGTTCCCGCCGGTCCTGTCGACGGTGGCTTGGCAGTAATGCGCCCCCCGGTCCTTCAGGATGGCCGCCGGCGCCCCATCGCGGGCCCAGGCGTTGGCCTTGTGCCAGTAATTGACGCCGCAGAGGATGGCCGCCTCGGCGGGGGCGGGTGCCATGTCCCCGGAGCCGATGATCACACTGATCTCGCGCCCGCTCGGACCGAGCTTGCGGCGGGGCAGGCGCCCGACTTTCGCGGCGGCCTCTTCGGTCGAGTCCTGGGCCGCGAACAGGCGGTTGCCGGCGAGCTTCCCGGCCAGCCCGGCGGCCACGGCCGCGGACGAGCGCGCCAGGAACTCGCGTCGCTTGAGAGAACGGGATCTAATCATCGCTTGAACCCTCCGGGGACAGGGTACACGGACCGGCCCGCGGTGTCAAAGAAAACGGGCGGGAGGCCTTCCGGGCCGTTCGGAAATACCGGCGGAGTGTGGTAGAATCGGGGCCAGTCGCGGGAACAACAGAGGCACCATGGCTATCGTCTTGCGCCACAAGAAGATCCTGACGCTTGGGCTCCTCCTCCTGGCCGTCATCGGCCTGGGGACCCTCGGCTACGTGCTCCTCGCCGGGGGATCGTTCATCGACGCCCTCTACATGACGATCATCACGGTGACGACGGTGGGGTTCAAGGAGGCCTTTCCCCTCACGCCGGCCGGAAAAGTGTTCACCATCGTCCTGATCGTGACGGGCCTGGGGCTGGTCTTCTATTTCTTCAACACCATCATCGAGGACACGATCGAGGGCCGGATAAGGAAGATCTTCGGGAGACGGAAAATGGAAAAGAACATCGCCAGGATGCGTGATCACGTCGTCATCGCAGGCTTCGGCCGGATGGCCGAGGTCGTCTGCCGGGAGCTCAAGGAAGCCGCCGTCGAGTTCATCATCATCGAAAGCTCGCTCCAGCG
The DNA here is from genome assembly GCA_963719985.1 of Candidatus Aminicenantota bacterium. Taxonomy (GTDB): domain Bacteria; phylum Acidobacteriota; class Aminicenantia; order Aminicenantales; family Saccharicenantaceae; genus RBG-16-66-30. Next base: position 19,607 of record CAVRDU010000005.1, read on the forward strand.
GTTCTCCGTCGCCGAGGAGCGGAGCTATCCGGTCCTGAACGCCAGCGCCACCGATGAGGACGCCATGAAGGCGGCGGGCATCGAGAAAGCGCGGGTGTTCCTCGCGCTCCTCCCCGACGACGCGGACAACCTCTTCACGATCCTGAGCGCCCGCGAGCTCAATCCGGACCTCTGCATCATCACCCGGGCCCTGGATCTGGGCAACGAAAAGAAGCTCTACAAAGCCGGGGCGACCCGGGTCGTGTCGCCGTACGAGCTGTCCTCGCACCGCATCGTCCGGATGGTCCAGAAACCCAACGTCGTCGATTTCTTCGATTTCCTCCTGAGCTCGCACAAATACACCCTGTCCCTCGAGGAGAAGGTGATCGGGGAGAAGTCCGGCCTCATCGGCAAGGCCATCCGGGACGCGGGCTTCCGGGACCGCTACGACGCCATCATCGTCGCCATACGCCGCGGCGGGGAGATGATCTTCAAGCCGGGACCGGACCTTAAGCTCCAGAGCGGCGACATCATCATCTTCATCGGAGAGCGCGAGGCCCTCAAGCTCTTCGGGTGAGCGGCCGGGACGCTCCCGCTCAGTTGTCGCGTCGGATCTCGACCCGGTCGAGACCGTTCTCGTTGAATTCCTTCTCGTACTTCTCGATGAGCGGCCTCTCCCGCTCCATGCCCCGCTCCGTGTAGAGCTCTTCGAGGGCCCCTTCGCCGAACTTGCGGACGTAGTCGCGGTCGGCCATGCGGTAGATGAGCTGGTCCCAGAAGGAGTTGTCGTTGTAGAAGTCGACGGTCTCGGTCATCTTCTCCTCGAGCTCGCCGGAGGGGATGGCCTTCTTCGTCTCCTCGTCGAACTCGACGTAATCGCCCAGCCCGTGCTTCTGGGCGGCCTCGAGGACGAGGCTCTCGACCTCGTCGTATTCCTCGATGACGTCGTCGGTCCGCCAGTCGTTGGCCATGCGGTTGCCCAGGTAGACGAGCTTGGCCAGGGACGCCAGCTGTTCTTTAGTCAGTGAAATGTTCATCGCGGCCTCTTCCGGGGAAAATATACCATGTCCGGCCGGTTTCGCCAAACCGCCGGGCGGGAGTGTTATAATGGACGCACAGGAGTGACCGCCATGACACCGACCGCGAACAGGACCGTTCTTTGCGCTGTCATCGCTCTCAGCCTGGCGCTGTTCGCCTGCGCCGACACGGGACAGAAGGGCGCCGGCGCGGCGCCGGATCGGGACCGTCCCGCGGCGGTAACGGCAGCGCCGGTCGACGGTCCGTCAGGGGCCCAGGCCGCGGCCGCGCAGGCCGCGCCGCAGACGGCCGCCCCGGCGCCGGCGGACCAGGCCGCCGCCAACGGACGCTTGACCGAGGACGAGCGGAACACGATCGAGGTCGTCCGCAAGACCAAGAACTCCGTCGTCTTCATCACCAACCTGCAGTACCTCCGGGATTTCTTCTTCACCTCGGACGAGCTCGTGCCCCAGGGCAGCGGCTCGGGCTTCGTCTGGGACGACCGGGGCCATATCGTCACCAACTTCCACGTCATCGACGAGGGCGTCAAGTACATGGTCAGCCTGCCCGACCAGCGGCAGGTCGAGGCGACGCTCGTCGGCCGCGACCCGACCAAGGACATCGCCGTCCTCAAGCTCTCCGAGCCCGTCCCCGGGCTGGCCCCCGTCGCCATCGGAACGTCGCGGGACCTCCAGGTCGGCCAGAAGGTCGTCGCCATCGGCAATCCCTTCGGCTTCGACCACACCGTCACCAAGGGCATCGTCAGCGCCCTCGGCCGGACCATGCCCGGAGCGGGCGGCGTCTCCATCCGCGACATGATCCAGACCGACGCCTCGATCAATCCGGGCAACTCCGGCGGTCCGCTGCTCGATTCGGCCGGCGAGCTCATCGGCATGAACACGGTCATCGTCAGCCCGTCGGGCGCGTCGAGCGGGGTCGGGTTCGCCGTGCCCGTGGACACCATCAGGAAGGTCGTCCCCCAGATCATCCAGTTCGGCAAGGTCACCAGGCCGGACATCGGCGGCCTCTCGTTCGTCCGGGACGAGGTGGCCCGGCGGGCCAAGGTCGAAGGGGCCGTCGTGCTCGAGGCGACCCAGGGCAGCCGGGCCTACGAGCTGGGCCTGCGCGGCCTCTACCGGGACCGCTATGGGAGGCTCCTCATCCGCGACGTCATCAAGGCCATCGACCAGAAGAAGATCGCGTCCTACGACGACCTCTTCGCGGCCCTCGACGGCTACAAGATCGGCGACACGGTGACCTTGACGGTCGAGCGCGAAGGGAAGACGCGGGAAGTCCGGCTCAAGCTCGTCGGCAACGACTAGTGGCGGCCGGCGTCGGCTAGCGCAGGAAGGGGCCGAGCCCTTCCTCCATCATTTTCCGCCACGCGGGCAGGCCTTCGGCCTCGACCGCGTTCTCCGGCTCGAGCTCGGCCCAGCTCTGGAGCGCGGCCGCGACGCCGGCCAGGTGGCGGGCGACGCGCTCGCGGAGCGGGACGCCGTTCTCGTCGTAGGGAACGAAGAGCCGCCCCAGCTTCGAGGCCTGGAGATAGGCCTTGTCCTTGCCCTCGACTACGAGCGCGGCCGTCGTACGCCCCTTGAGCCGGCCCTGGACGGGGTTCGGCGTCTCGATCAGGACGGCCTTGATCCCGGCCGCGTCGCCCCATTCGCGATGACTCAATCCCCGCAGGTTCGGGGGCGAGGCCTCCAGGCGGAACTCGAGCCCTTCGGCCTGGAGCGACATCTGGGCCAGGGCCGCCAGCTCGGCCGAAGCGTCGTGGAAGACGATGGCGTTGATGACGGGATACTCGGGCGCCGATTCGTGGAGATCGACGCCGAGGCCGACCTTCTCTTTGCGGATGAGCTCCATGATCCCGAAGGCCACGCGCTCGGTCAGGTACCCCTTCGGCCGCCCCGGGTAGCAGCGGTTGAGGTTGCGGACCTCGGAGGCCGAGAGCATCTGGCCGGCCGGATTCTCGTAGAGCGTCGGGTCGGGCCACTGGTGGACGGGATTGGTCAGCCGCGACCCCAGGCGGAAGATCCGGGGCCCGCGCTCCGCCCCGACCGCGAACCGCTGCGGATTGGCCTCCTGGGGATCGTTGCAGGTGAATCCGCTGGCGTTGGCCCGGGGGACGACGACGAACTTGCCCTTCGCGACGCGGAGGTTCTCGGCGAGGACGACGGCCGCCACGAAGCCCGCCGGCTCGTTGGGGTGGGTGCCGCCCGTGACGAGGACGGTCCCGCCGGCCTCCCGGCCCTCGAAGACGTAGACGTCCGTGTCGCCGGGCGTTCCGGCGAGAGGCGGGAAATAATCGCTCAGGCGGGCAAGGCGCGTCAGGCCCGGCCCGGCGTGGATCGGTTCGACCCGCCTCATGCTCCGGAACTCGAGCCCGGTCACGACGGCGGCCGCCGCGGCCAGCGCCAGGAGCCCGGCGGCGGCGGGGAGATGGTTCTTGCCTTTTCTCATGATCTCACTTGACGAGCAGGAGGCGGAGGACGAAGAGCACCAGGACGACGGCCGGGCCGATCTGCTCCCGGACCCTTTTCCGCCCGAAGAGGTCCCCGACGACGTGGACGACGAAATAGAGGACGATCAGGCGATAGACGATCTCCATGCTCTCCTCTAGATGAACCTGTCCAGGATGGACGCGCCGAGAAGGATCCCGATCGCCCAGGCGAGGACGAACATCGCCGGGACGAGGCAGTATCTCAGGATCCGGATGAAGTTCTCCTCCCCGACGACCTGGCCGGAAAACCTCCCGGCCAAGGCCGCCGGCGGGATGAGGTCGCCGAGGCCGACGACCGCCGAGAGGGCCGTCGAGGTGATCAGGGCGTTCTTGCTGATGAGGGCCAGGATGAAGGGCACGCCGAGGATCGAGCTCGCCCCGAAGGCCGAGATGCCGCCGAAGACGGGCATGCCCACGGCGATCGCCGGATAGAGCAGTGCGCCGGGCAGGGAGAGGAAGGCCATGACGATCCAGCCCCGCGCCCCCGTCAGGGTCATGACCTGGATGAACATGCCCACGCCGGCCAGGATGGTCAGGATGGGCATGGCCTCGCCGACGGCCTTCCGGGTCGTCTTCCAGAAGTTGAAGGGCCGGCCGCAGACGGCGCCGAGGAGGCTCCCGAGAAGAAATATCCCGGGGATGCCGGGATCGGGCATGACCTTGACCAGGGCCCTCTCGCCGAGCATCAGGCCGATCACCGCGACGAGGGGGAGGTAGAGCCGGGGCCCGTACCGCGCGTAGACCGAAGGGGGCAGGATGGCCTCCATGTCCTCGAAGGCGATGGCCTTGACGCTCCCCATCCCGATCCAGAGCGGGATGATGACGGCCAGGGGAACGACGATGACGAGGAGCGGCAGGGTGACGCCGACGTAGGGCATGTCGACGCCTCCGCCCATGATCATGACCAGGATGTTGATGGGCGGGGCGATCATGCCCAGGACCGCGGCCATGGCGATGAAGGCCCCGGTCCGGAGCCGCGACAGCCCGAGCTTCTGGAGGACCGGGGAGACGAGCGGACCCGAGGTCAGGACGCCGGCCGTCGAGGAGCCGGTGATCATCCCGGGGAACATGACCAGCAGGGTCGCGCTCAGGAGCAGGAGGGCCTTGCGCCGGTAGAAGACCCGGAGGAGGACGGCGGCCAGGCTGTCGAGCGCCCCCGAGGCCTGGAGGACCTTCATGAACAGGACCGCCGTCAGGATGATCAGGATGACGTCGAAGAAGCCGAAGCTGCCCTCGACGAGGTGCCTCAGGGGGATCCCCGCTCCGCCGGCCAGGGCCCCGGCCAGGGCCGCGGCCATGAGGCAGAGACCTATGGGCCACTTGAGGACGGCGGCCGCCAGCAGGAAGACGGCCACCATGACGAAGAAGACCGCGAATTCCGGCAATGCTTCCGCCTCCCGGCCGGGTCCTCAGGCCTTGGGCTTGAAAGCGCCCTTGAGGACATCCGCGACGTCTGCCGTTTTCTCGACGGCGACGAACGGGATGCCGCGGTCCTGGCAGATCTTCGAGAACAGGCCGTCGTGGTCGGCCGATTTGACGATGACGGCCATCCTCGCCGACGGCAGGTACTCGGCGACCATGGCGTCGGTCAGCTCGCCCCGACGCTGGTCCCCGCCGAGATGGAGGAAGAGGACGGGGATGCCCTGCTTGGCGGCCTCGGCCAGGAGCGACTTGACCCGGTCCTTCTCCTTGGCCGTGTCGATCCCGGCCGCCCCGAGGCCCTTCAGGCTGGCCCCGACGACGAGGCCGAGCGTCTTCGCTCCGGCGAGGTCCTTGGCGGCGGCGAGCTTCGAGAGGGTGTGCTCGATGCCCGCCCTCTTGGCCAGGACGACGGCCAGCTGGACGTCCGGGCTCTGGCCGGCCGAGGTGAGGAGCAGCGGGGCCTCGAAGACGGGGTTTTCGCCGCCGGCGGCCCCGGACGTGACGCCGGAGGCCGACGCCAGGCAGAGCCAGAGGATCCCCAGCCCCGCACAGATCGCCTCTGGGCGCATGGTCTTCATCCTGGCCTCTCTTTCATGCCTTTCGTGCCGATGGAAAATTTTACTTGATTTCCGCCCGAATTGGTAGTTTAAGTATTGGATAGAAGGGTCGTTTCGAACAAATGTTTTCATCCGAGCGACCGCAATTCCGTTGTTTTGGGAGGAGTCATATGAAGCTTTCCCGTCCTCTCCTTGTCTTCCTCATGGCGCTCCTTGTCGCGGGCACCGGCCTCGCCCAGCGGCAGACGGGAGCCGTTTCCGGCCGTGTCTTGGACACGGACGGCAATCCCCTCCCCGGAGCGACGGTCACGCTCTCGGGCCCGGCCCTCATGGGCACCAAGGACTTCGTCACATCGGAGACGGGCGCGTTCCGGTTCGTCGCCCTGTCCCCGGGCCGGGACTTCCAGCTCAAGGCCGTCATGCCCGGCTTCAAGACGCTGATCCGCCCGGGTCTCCTCGTCAGCGTCGGCGGGACGACGGAGGTGGATCTCGTCCTGGAGGCTTCCCCGGTCTCCGAGGAGGTCACGGTGACGGCCGCGTCGCCGGTCGTCGACGTCCAGTCGACCAAGACCAACGTCAACTACAGCGCCCAGCTTCTGGCCAGCCTGCCGATGAACCGGGACCTCTTCGACATCCAGAACTCCATCCCCGGCGCCATCTCCGAAGGCGTCGAGTACCGCCGGATGTCGTCCATCCTCGGCGGCACGGTCCGCAGCCAGCTCTACGCCCTCGACGGCGTCCCGCTGAACGATCCGGCCACGAACTATTCGATGGCCAACATCAACGTCGACGTCTACGAGGAGATCGAGTTCGAGGTCGGCGGACACCCGGCCGAGGTCGGCCAGACCGATTCGACCTACGTCAACATCGTCACCAAGAGCGGCGGCAACAGGTTCAGCGGCGGCGTCGTCGGCTATTACACGAGCAAGGGGCTCGGCGAGGACCTGTTCTCCAAGGAACAGCTCATCGCCCTGAACGTCAATCCCCCCGAGAAGTTCACCTCCTACAAGGACCTGTCCTTCAACTTGGGCGGACCGATCCTCAAGGACAAGATCTGGTTCTTCGTCAACGGCCGTCGCCTGACCTTCGGCCAGGCCAACCCCTATACGCCCGAGAGCCGCATGATCGCCGCCGGCCTCGCGAGCGATCATTACGACCAGAACCACCAGGAGTGGATGGGCTTCGGCAAGCTGACCTTCCAGATCACGCCCCGGCTCAAGTACTTCGGCATGCTCCACTACAACCACATCTACGAGCCCATCTACAACAACAGCTTCGGCTCCGACGCCGACTTCTCCTACACCCGGATCTGGGACCACGAGAACACCTACACCACGACCCATCAATTCAACTGGATCTTCGACCAGAACACCTTCCTCGACGTCCGGGGGACCTACGTCTGGCGCTTCTTCCCGCTGCACTCGCGCAACGAAGGCGAGTACACCTACTACGACAACCAGCAGAAGGTCTACTGGGGCACGGCCGGCTACAACGACGAATACATCCGTAAGAAGCTGCTCAGCTCGGTCTCGGCCACCCGGTTCCAGGACGACCTGCTCGGGGCCAGCCACGAGTTCAAGGCCGGCTTCGAGTTCGAGCAGTCCGAGTATCACCGGGACTGGTACCGGGCCAACCCCTACTATTCCTACTGGGCCAACTACCTCACCCGCAGCCCCTATTACTACAGCGCGGGCAGCCGCCAGGGGCGCCTGCGCGTCCGCATCTGCCCGGAAGAGCGGGGCCAGTGGGACGTCCAGGACCACGTCCGGCGCTTCTCCGGCTACATCCAGGACAGCGCCAGGGCCGGCCGCCTGACCTTCAACGTCGGGCTGCGTCTCGACCACTCCTACCAGTACGAGCCGCCGCAGGCCCGGCCGGAGCTGCGCTACGACTACGGCCCGGAGCTCCTCAATCCGGTCTACGCCGGCACGCCGAACATCCTCCTCGAGGCCTTGATCGCCCAGATCCAGGCCGATCCCGCCCAGGGCATCTCGCCCTGGGACGCCCTGGCCCTGACCGAGACGAAGAGGGTCGTCACGTTCACCACCCTGTCGCCGCGACTGGGCGTCGTCTTCGACGTGTTCGGGACCGGCAAGACCGCCATCAAGGCCTCGTACGGCCGCTACTTCGAGCCGGTCTGGTCGGCCAAGTACAACGGCGGCCAGATCTTCGGTGCCAGCTCGTTCGATTTCCGCTGGAACGACGTCAACGCCAACGGGCTGATGGACACTCCGGCGGACGGCGACACCTACTCCCTCAGCTCTTACCAGGAGCAGGACCCCACCTTCAACTACTACGTCGATAACCTCAAGACCCCCTACACGGACGAGCTGACGATCGGCATCGAGCAGGAGATCGCCAAGGAGTTCCGCCTCGGCGGCCAGTTCCTCTACAAAGTGAACAGGAACATCGTCGAGGACGTCGACCTGTACAACGGCTACGATCCCGAGCTGACCGACGCCACGGGGCTCGTCTGGCTCCCCTACGACGCGACCGACCCCGGCTGGGACGGCATCTTCGGCAACGAGGACGACCAGACCATCCGGGTCTACGGGCTCCGCTCCGACCGGCCCGTCCCCACCTACCACGGGATCAACCCGCCCGAGGCCGAGCGCAAGTACTGGGCCGCCATCCTGACCTTCGACAAGCGGATGAGCCACCGTTGGCAGGTCAAGGGCTCGATCCTCTACGGCCGCTTCAAGGGCAACACCGACCCCGGCTACTCGGCCACCGAGGGCGAGTCGACGATGTTCGACAACCCCAACACCCTCATCAACGCCTACGGCTCCGTCGCCTACGACAGGCCCTTCCAGCTCAAGATCATGGGCACCTACGTCCTGCCCTACAACGTCATCATCAGCACGTACATCCAGGCCCGGAGCGGCTCGGCCTGGGGCCGGTCCTTCGACCGGGTCTACTTCCCCACCGGGTTCGGGGCCCAGTCGACCTACGCCAGCAGCGTCCGGGCCGAACCCGACGGCACGCTGTGGCTGCCCTCCTACTTCAACATCGACCTGAGGATGGAGAAGGAGTTCGCCATCACCGGCAAGGCCAAGCTCGGCGTCTACATGGACGTCTTCAACCTGGCCGGCCGCAGCGGCCTCACCATCAACGAGAACCCGTTCGCGCGCCTGTATTCGTACGCGGCGACCCCCTACCAGACCCTGAGCACGACCTACAAGCAGATCACGAGCATCTACGGCGTCCGCTCCTTCCGGCTGGGCGCCCGAGTCACGTTCTAAGCTGTCGCAGCCACGGGGGAGGGCTTCGGCCCTCCCCCTTTTCCCTCGTCTCGGCCCGAAACGGGCCCTCCGAGCGGCGCGAATCCGGGCCGATGACTGCGAGGACCCATGAAGATCCGGATTGCCCTGTCCAAGCTCGCCGCCTCGGCCCTCGCCGTCGCGATCCTGCTCCCGGTCCTCGCGGCCTCGCCGCGGGCCGAAGAGTGCACGACCGCCGTCGTCTCGGGCGCCGCCACCCCCGACGGCCGTCCCCTGCTTTGGAAGAACCGTGACGTCGACGAACCGTACAACAAGGTCGTCCTCGTCACCGAAGGGCCCCTGGCCGCGGTCGCTATCGCCTCCGTCGGGACCTCCTCCTCCGTGTGGATGGGCGTCAACGTCGCCGGCTTCGCCATCGAGAACTCCAATTCCGAGGACCTCGAAGGGACGTCGGGCGCGGGCAACGGCACGTTCATGAGGCAGGCCCTGACGACTTGTTCGACCGTCGCCGACTTCGAGGCCCTCCTCGTCCAGACGAACGCGACCGGACGGACGACCCGGGCCAACTACGGCGTCATCGACGCCTCGGGCGGCGCGGCCATGTTCGAGGCCGGCAACCACACTTTCCGCAAGTACGACGCGACGGACCCCACCGAGGCTCCGATGGGCTTCATCGTCCGGACGAACTTCGCCTTCACCGGGGACGGCTCCGGGACGGGCCAGGTCCGCTACGAGCGGGCGGTCGATCTCCTCAACGGCGCGGCCCTGTCCGGGACGCTCACCCACGCCTTTCTCCTCCGCTCCGCGGCCCGGGACCTCAAGAACAACGTCGTCGATCCCTACCCTCTTCCCTATGAGGGCGGCCAGGACGGGCGTCCGGCCGGGTTCATCAGGACCGTGTACTCGATCAACCGCGAGTCGACGCGCTCGGCGACGGTCTTCCGCGGGGTCCTCGCAGGCGAGGACCCCCGCCTCACGACGATGTGGACGATCCTCGGCGAGCCCGTCTGCTCGATCGCGCTCCCGGTCTGGCCGCTCGCCGGCGCGGAGCCCCCGGAGCTTGGCGGGCCGGCCCGGGCGGCCATGTGCGACGAAGCCATCGTCAAGCGGGGGCTGTGCTACACGCTCCTCACGAGCCCGGAGTACATCGACACCGCCGTCCTCGACGACGGCCTCGGCGGCGGTATTTTCGCTTTCACGGAGGCGATCGAGGACCATGTTCTGGCCCGGGCCGAGGCGGCCCTCGAAGGCTGGCGCGTCTCTCCCCCCTCCGTCCAGGATGTCCATTCCCTCCAAAACACGCTGGCCAGCGAACACTTCTTGTGTTTCTTGGCCTCGTCGCCGCCGAACGACGCCCTCACGGCCCCTCAAGTTCTCCTGGCCAGGACGGACGAGAACAGGTCCCTGCTCCTCCGCGAATACATCCATACGTTGAGCTGGTATCCGCCCGACGTCGGGACGGCGGTCGCCTACAGGGTCTACGACGTCTCGGACGGCCGCCGGACGCTCCTCGCCGAGGTCCCCGCCGGCACGCCGACCTATCGCCGTCGCGGGGTCGACCAGGTGAAGAGGACCATTTATGCGGTCCTGGCCGTCGACGCGACGGGAGCGGAGGGCAGCCCGGCCTGCGTTTTTCGCGGACAGGCGGCGGAGGCGCCCGTGAGGACGATCGTCCGCTCCCTCCGCGTTCAAAGCCTGGCGAAGGGGATCGCGGCGTTGTTCCGGAAGCCCGGCCTCGCCGGCGCCTTCTAGGTCCCTCCGGGCCCGCGGTCCTGCCCCCGTTTGGAAAAGGGCCTCCTCTGGCATACAATAAGGCCGGTCGAGAACAAGGAATGAGCACGGAGTGGGCGCGGCCGGCGTTTCGAACGGCCGTCGTCGTCGCCCTCCTCCTCGGGGCCCTCGCCCCCGGGACCGCGGCCGGCGCCGCTCCGGCCGGGCCCGCCCGGAACCTGCTGCTCGTCACCATCGATACGCTCCGGGCCGACCGCCTGAGCTGCTACGACCCGGCCCACGTCCGGACCCCGGCCATGGACGGGCTCGCGGCCTCGGGCACGGTCTTCACCCGGGCCTTCACCCACGTCCCTCTGACCCTGCCCGCCCACGCCAGCCTGCTCGTCGGACGGACGCCGCCCGGGCACGGCGTCCGCGACAACGGCCGCTTCGTCGTCCCCGGGGAGCTGACAACGCTGGCCGAGCTGCTGAAGGCCCGCGGCTACGCCACGGCGGCCTTCGTCGGCGGCTATCCCCTGCACTCCCGCTTCGGGCTGGCCCAGGGGTTCGACGTCTACGACGACCGTTTCGCGGCCGCGCCGGGCGTGGGCCGCGAATTCGCCGAATCGCGCGCGGGCACGGTCGCCGGCAAGGCCCTGGCCTGGCTGGAAGGACGGCGCGCCCCCTGGTTCCTCTGGGTCCACTTCTACGACCCGCACGATCCCTACGAGCCTCCGGAACCCTTCCTGTCGCGGTTCACGGACGCGCCTTACGACGGCGAGGTCGCCTACGTCGACGAGACGGTCGGGCGGCTCCTCGCCTTCCTCCGAGACCTGGACCCGGCCGGCGGGACGGTCGTCGTCCTCACCGGAGACCATGGCGAATCGCTCGGCGACCACGGCGAGCTGACGCACGGCTTCCTGACCTACAACCCGGCCCTCTGGGTGCCGCTCATCGTCGCCGTTCCCGGGCTCAAACCCGGCCGGACCGACGAGCTCGTGTCCCACGTCGACGTCTTCCCGACCGTCTGCGACCTCCTCTCCGTCCCCGGGCCCCAGGGGCTCGAGGGACGTTCGCTCCGGCCGGCCCTCGAAGGCCGCAAGGGCAGGCCCCGGCCGGTCTACTTCGAGTGTCTCTCGCCCTATTACGGCCGGGGCTGGGCGCCCATTCGCGGTTCTATCGACGGGAGGATGAAGTTCGTCGACTCCCCCGTCCCCGAACTCTACGACCTCGGGGCGGATTTCGACGAGACCCGCAATCTCGCTCCGGGCCGGGACCTGGCCGGGTTCCGCGAGGGCCTGAAGAAGCTGGCCCGCGAGGTCGCTCCCAAGGGGGCGGCCGAGGCCAAGCTCGACGCCGCGGCCGTGGAACGCCTCCGCAGCCTGGGCTACGCGGCCGGCCCGGCCGTCCCGAAAAAAGAGAGCTTCGGCCCGGCGGACGACGTCAAGACGCTCCTCCCCTTCCACACGAAGGCCATGCGGGCCCTCGCCCTGGCTCGCGAGGGGCGCCCGGTCCAGGCCGAGGAGATGCTCAAGGAGGTCGTCACGGCCAGGCCCGACCTCGACGTCGCCCGGGTCAACCTGGCCCTCGTCTACGAGGCGGAGGGGCGGACCGACGCCGCCCGCAAGGTCCTTCTCGACGGCCTGATTGCCCTGCCGGAAAGCTACGACGTCTTCACCCACGCCGTCGGCTTCCTCGTCGCCGCCGGGGACTTCGAAAGGGCCGTATCGCTCATCGGGTCCCGGTCCCTGCCGCAGATGGAGAGCGATCCCAAGATATGGGTCGACCTCGGCCTCTGCCACAGGAACCTCGGGGACTTCTCCAAGGCCAAGGCCGCCTACGAGACGGCGCTGGCCATCGACCCGACCTATCCCGTGGTCCACAACAACCTTGGGACGCTCGAGCTGGCGGCCGCCGGGGAGAGCCCGGACCCGGCCGCGCCGACGCGGGCCGCGGCCCACTTCGAGAGGGCCGTCGAGCTCGATCCCGGCTACGCCGCCGCCCATTACGGGCTCGGGCAGGCCCGCTATCGCCTCGGCCGGCTCGAGCCGGCCATCGCCTCGATGGCCAAGGCCGTCGAGCTCGAGCCTGGCCTCGCCGACGCCTATTTCTACCTGGGCCTGGCCCTCTACAGGCAGAAGCGCTTCGGGGAGGCCATCGTCCCTCTCGAGACCTACCGGGAGAAGGCCGGCCGGGGCCTGGACGCGGCCGACCTGAAGAAGCTCGACGCGGTCATCGCCGAGTGCCGGGCCAAGAAGTGACGCAGGGAGGATGAGATGAAGAGACGATCACCGTTCGCGAGCGTTCTCACGACGGCCGCTTTCCTCGCCGCGGCCCTCGCCGCCGCGGCCGTCCCGGCCACGGGAAGCCAGGAGAACATCGGCCGGGGCCGGATCACCGGCCTCGTCGTCGACGAGGCGGGCCAGCCGCTCGAGGGGGCCAGGATCGTCGTGCAGATCGTCGACGGAAAGACGGCGCTCGAAGGGATCTCGGACAAGAAGGGCCGTTTCGCCGTCGCCGGCCTGGGGACGGGGAGGTGGCGCATCACGGCGACCCTCACCGGTTTCGCCGATTCGTCGGTCGAGATGCCTATCAGCCAGGTCAGGCCCAATCCCGCCGTGACGCTGACGCTGAAGATGGCTGGCGGACCCGCGGGCCTCCAGGCCGACGCCGAGAGCCTGGCCATGATCGACCGGGGGAACGCCCTCGAGGCCGAGGGCCGGTTCGACGAGGCCATCGCCCTCTTCGAGGGGTTCCTGGAGAAGTATCCCGACGTCTATCAGGTCCGGGCCAATCTCGGCGGGGCCAGGCTCAAGAAGGGCGACATCGACGGGGCCGAGGCCGATTTCAAGGCCGTCCTCGACAAGTCCGGCGGGGCCGCTGGTGAGCTGGTCAAGGACAAGGGGTCGGCGGCCCGGGCCCTGACCGGCCTCGGCGAGGTCGCGCTGAAAAGGGACGATCTCGCGTCCGCCGGCCGGTTCTTCAGCGAGGCCCTGGAGCTCGCCCCCGAGGACGAGGCGGCGGCCTACAACGTCGGCGAGATCCTCTTTTCGAACCAGAAGACCGAAGATGCGATCCGGTTCTTCGAGCTGGCCGTCAAGATCAACAAGGACTGGCCCAAGCCCTATTACAGGCTCGGCTTCGCCCACCTGAACAAGGGCGATTACGCCAAGTCCCTGGAGTGCTTCAAGACCTTCATCGCCCTCGACCCCGATAACCCCGAGGTCGCCAACGTCAAGAACATCATGGCGGCCGTCGAGAAGATGAAGAAGGCCGGGCGGCCGTCATGAGCCCGAAGCGGCTCGCCGCGGCCGGGCTCGCTCTCCTCCTGGCGGCCTGTTCCGGCGGCCGGCCGGTCGGCCCCGGCGACGTCGTCGCCCGCCACGCCATGGTCGCCGCGGCCCACCCGGCGGCCACTGCGGTCGGCGTCGAGGTCCTGGAGAAGGGCGGCAACGCCGTCGACGCCGCGGTCGCGGTGGCCTTCGCCCTGAGCGTCGCCGAGCCCAACGCCTCTGGCCTAGGCGGCGGCGGCTTCATGGTCGTCAAGATGGCCGGCGAGGAGCCGGTGATGATCGACTACCGCGAGGCGGCCCCGGCCGGGGCCGTCCCCGAGCGCTACTACGCGCCGGGCGCCGATTTCGCCGCCATGACCGAGGAGGGGCCGGACGCCGTCGGCGTGCCGGGCCTCGTCGCCGGCGCCGCCCTGGCCCTGGAGAAGTACGGCACGATGAGCCTGGCCGAGGTCCTCGCCCCGACCATCCGCCTCGCCCGCGAGGGCGTCGAGGTCGGCCCCAAGCTCAACGGGATGATCGTCGAGAACATCGAGAAGATCGGAAAGTTCCCGGCCGCCGCGGCGATCTATCTGCCCGACGGGCTCCCGCTCGAGCCGGGGACACTCCTTCGGAACGCCGACCTGGCGGCGACGCTGGAGAGGGTCGCGGCGGGAGGGCCGCGGTCCTTCTACGAAGGGCCGTTCGCCGAGGCCGTCGCCGCCGAGATCGGCCGGCTGGGCGGCGTCCTCTCGGTCGAAGACCTGAAGGGCTACGAGGCCAAGGTCCGGCAGCCCGTGCGCGGGACCTACCGCGGCTGGGAGATCGTCACGGCGGCGCCGCCGACCGGCGGCGGGACCCATCTCGTCGAGCTCCTCAACATCGTCGAAGGCTTCGACGTCCGGGGCATGGGGCGCGGGAGCGCCCGGCTCCTCCATATCCTGGCCGAGGCGATGAAGATGACCTTCGCCGACAAGGCCGCCAACTCCGGCGACCCGGACCGCTTCGCCATCCCCGTCGCGACGTTCACGGACAAGGCCTACGCCCGGGAGCTCGCCGCGCGGATCCGGGAAGGCCAGGCCCGGTTCGACTACGCCGCGCCGACGCTCGTCGTCCCCGAATCGGGGAGCACGTCACACCTCTCGGTCGCCGACGCCCGGGGCAACGTCGTCGCCCTGACGCAGAGCATTAACAGCTTCTTCGGCTCGGGCATCGTCGTCCCGGGGACGGGCCTCCTCCTCAACAACCACCTGGCCGATTTCGACGAGCGTCCCGGGGGGCCGAACGCCATCGGGCCGGGCAAACGGCCGGCGAGCAGCATCGCCCCCACGATCGCGCTCCGGAACGGGCGGCCGGTCCTGGTCATCGGGACGCCCGGGGCGACGCGCATCGTCTCGGCCCTGGCCCAGATCATCGTCAACCTGGTCGATTTCGGCATGGGGCTGGACGAGGCCCTCGAAGCTCCCCGGATCCACTGCCTGGCCAAGACGCTCGCCTTCGAGGGCCGCTTCCCCGCCGACGTCGTCGGGACCCTCGAGTCCTGGGGCCATCCCCTCAAGAAGTACGCGGATTGGGACAACTATTTCGGCGGCGCCCAGGCCATCCTCATCGACGCCAAGAGGCGAACGCTCTACGGCGCGGCCGACTCGCGCCGGGACGGGTTTGCGGCCGGATACTGACCGTCAGGGAGGACCTCATGAAGAAAGCATCGCTCGTCGCGCTCGCCGCCTTGGCCTTCGCCTTCGTCTCGTCCTCGTGCGGCGGACCGGCCGACGGCCGCGAGGCCCGTCTCGAGGACGTCCTGGCGAAGAAGCCGGACGTCACGATCGTGGTCACCGATTCCGGGCTGGGCGGCCTCTCGGTGGCCGCCGACCTCGCCGCCCGTCTCCCCGAGAGCGGGGTCTTCCGCGGCGTCCGGATCGTCTTCTACAACGCCCTCTTCCACAAGAGCGGCTACAACGGGCTCGACTCCGAGGCCGAGAAGGACCGCATCTTCGACGCCGTCCTCCGGGCCATGGACAGGCGCTACCGCCCCGATATCCTGCTCATCGCCTGCAACACGCTGTCGGTCGTCTATGGCCGGACCCGGTTCGCCCGGACGGCCCCGTTCCCGGCGATCGGCATCGTCGAGACGGGCGTCGACCTGATCTCCCGCCAGTTCGAAAAGGCGCCGGACGCGACGGCCATCCTCTTAGGCACCAAGACGACCATCGAGTCCGAAGCCCACAAGAAGGCGCTCGTCGCCCGGGGCATCCCGGCCGAGCGGATCGTCGGGCAGGCCTGCCACAAGCTGGCCGGGGCGATCGAGCGCGGGACGGACAGCGAGGAGACGCTCGGCTACATCAGGCAATTCGTCGGCGAGGCCCTGGCCAAGACGGGCCCGGTCGCGGGGCCCCTTTTCGCCAGCTTCAACTGCACCCACTTCGGATACACGAGGCGGCAGTTCGCCGAAGCGTTCGCCGAGGCCGGCTATCCGGGGATCGAGCTCCTCGATCCGAATCCCCTCATGGCCGACCGTTTGTTCGACGCCCCTTATCTCCACCGGTATCCGCGGACCGAGGTCGGCGTCGAAGTGGTCTCCAAGCTCGAGATCACCGAGCAGGAACGGGCTTCGATCGGCCCGCTCCTCGAGGCCGTCTCGCCCGCAGTCGCCGCGGCGTTCCGGAACTACACGCTCGATCCGCGGCTTTACAAGGTCAAATTCAAGGCGCCGAAGAAGGACTGAGGACGCCGATCCTCAACGCCCCAGCACTTTTCCGGCCAGCGTCCCGGTGAAGGCCCCTTCGTCGAGGACGACCTTCCCGTTGACGAGCACCTGGCGCACGCCCCGGCTGAGCTGGTGGGGGTTCGAGATCGAGGACGGGACGGCGATCCCCTTGAGGTCGAGGACGACGATGTCCGCGGCCGCGCCCTCGGCGATCCGGCCACGGTCGGGCCAGTTCATGATCTCGGCCGGCAAAGACGTCTGCGAGCGGATGGCGTGCGCGAGCGAGATGGCCTTGCGCGTCAGGGCGTACTCCTTGATCTTGTAGAGGAAGGTCGCGTAGGACCGGGTGTGCGGCAGGTCGATGCCGTAGACCGGCAGGATCCCGTCGCTGCCCGTGGCCACGTATTCCTTCCTCATGATGGCCTCGATGTCGGGCTCGCACATGGTGAAGGGGACGGCCAGGACCCCGGCCAGCTCGAGCTCGATGGCCGTGTCGACGACCGGCTTCTTCCTCAGGGCGGCGACGGCGGCCAGGGACTTGCCTTCGAGCGACTTGTCGGCGGCGATGGCGATGATCATGTTCTCGGGGCCGACGGACGCGTAGTACTCGCCAATGCCTTCGCGGATGGCTCGGGCCTGATCGGGCTGAGACAGGCGCCGGATAAAAAGGGCCCTTTCCCGTTCGTTCGCCGGGCCCTGGACGCGCCCCGCCAGGACCGACGAGGCGGCGAGGTCGACGAGGCGGTCTCGGGAGAGGCCGCCGAGAAAATCGAGATGGGGCCGGGAGAGGGGGACGAAGGGCGTTGTCTTGGCGTAGAGCTCGACGAGCTCGGCGTCTCGCAGACGGGAGAAGGCCCGCCGGAGGTCGGCCGCCCCCAGCCCGGCCTCGCCGCCCCCGCCCGTCCAGACGGCGCGCGGCACGAGGGGCGTATAGGGCTCGGTGTTGCTGTAGCGGTAGGGGTACTGGTCGGCGGTGATCCGGAGCCCGCGGGCCCGGGCCGCCTCGATCGTGCGCATGGCCTCCCGGACGAGGCCCCAGTTGGCCTTGCGCATGACCTTGAAGTGGGAGACGTTGGCCCGGACGCCGGCGCCCTCGGCGATGGCGACGCACTCCCCGACCGCCTCGAGCAGCTTGTCCCGCTCGTCGCGGACGTGGGAGTGATAGATCCCGCCGTAGGGGGCGATGACCTTGACCAGCTCCAGGACCTCGTCCGTCTTGGCGTAGATCCCGGGCCGGTAGATGAGCCCCGTCGAGAGGCCGACGGCGCCCTGGTCCATGGCCTCCTTGACCAGGGCCTTCATGCGCTCGAGCTCGTCGGGAGTGGGCTCGCGTTCCTCCAGGCCCATGACGAGCTCGCGGACGTCGCCGTGGCCGACGAGGAGGGCGACGTTCAGGCCGACCCCCTCCTCCGTGAAGCGCCGGATCTGGTCGGCGGCCTTCTCGAAGATCGGCCAGGCGCTCGAGCCGCACTGCCCGGCGACGATCGTGGTGACGCCCTGGGTGAGATAGCCCAGCGGGGCCCGGTGCTCGGGGAAGACGAGGGCACGCTCGACGTGGGTATGGAGGTCGATGAAGCCCGGAGCGACGTGGAGCCCGCGGGCGTCGATCGTCCGGGCGGCCCGGCCACGGATGGACGGCGCGACCCGGACGACGCGGCCGTCCTTGACGGCCACGTCCGCCCGGAAGGGTTCCCGGAGCGACCCGTCGAGGACCAGGCCGTTCCTGATCAGGACGTCGAACTCGGGCCCAGCCGATTCCTGAGGCCCCGCAGGGCCGGCCGCGAGGCCGAGCGATAGGAGAAGGGCGAGGGCGGCGAGCCCGGCGAGGGTGCGCTGCTTCATGGGGCCTCCTGAAATCTCGTTCAAAGTCTCCCGGCCGGGCCCGCCGCCGGGCCCCGGCCCGACCGGCCGTCAGCGGAACGAGGCGGGTGTCACCCCTTCTTCAGAGGGACGATCCCGGCCATGTCGCCGATGACGTTGACCAGGTCCTTGTCGGACGGGACGATGATCTTGGCGTTCGCGGAGAGGGCCGTCTCCAGGGCCTGGAGCCGGCGCAGGATCTGGGCGTTGCCGACGAAGTACTTCTCGGCGGCCTCGTTGACCAGGCGGATGGCCTCGGCCTCGCCCTCGGCCTCGAGGATCTTGGCCTGCCGGACGCCCTCGGCCTTCTTGATCTCGGCCCGGCGCTCGCCGTCGGCGACCGTCTCCCGGGCCGTGGCGAAGTCGATGGCCGCGATCTTCTCGTTCTCGGCCTTGACGACCTTGTTCATCGTCTCCTGGACGTCCTTGGGCGGGTCGATCTCCTTGAGCTCGGTGCGGACGATGTCGATGCCCCAGCGGGCCGTCTCCTCGCGGACAGCGTCTTGAGCAGCTCGTCGTTGATCTTGCCCCGCTCGCTGTTGGCCGATTTGAGGGTCAGCGTTCCGATGATGTTGCGCAGCGTCGTCCGGGCCAGGTTGACGATCTGCCACTGGAAGTTGTTGACGTTGTACTGGGAGGTCTTGACATTGGCCTCGTCCTCCTTGACCCGGAAGTAGACCTGCGCGTCGACCCGGGCGTTGAGGTTGTCGTTGGTGATGATCTCCTGGGGCGCGGCGTCGACCATCATCTCGGTGATGTTGATCTGGCGCAGCTGCTCGATGATCGGGATGATCCAGTTGAAGCCCGGCTTTCCGAACCGGTGGTATTTGCCCAGCCGCTCGATGAGCCCGCGGTGGGTCGGCCGGATGATCCGGATCCCCGCCAGGAAGATGAAAAAGACGGCGCCGGCGATCCAAAGATAAATGGCCATGTGTCCTCCTTCGCGATCGGGGCCAGGACTATGTTTTAGCACACTCGGGCGGCCAAAAGTAGCCCCGACGCCGTCGGCTTACTCGATGACTCGCTTCAATTTGTGTTACGCAGGAGGGCCGGAAGAGTTCTGGCCCGGTCCCGGCCTACATCTTCCAGGTGCCGGCGACGAGAAGGTTGGCGCCGGTGACCGCGGACGCCTGGTCAGAGGCGCAGAAGGCCACGGCCTCGGCCACGTCCTCGAACGTGCCGATCTGCGCTTCGGACAGGTTCCGGGCCGGGGGCAGGGCCCCGCCTCGCATGAGCCCGGGCGAGACCATGTTGACCGTGATGCCGTTCGCGACCTCGGCGGCGGCCGCCGTCCGGGTCAGCGTCAGGAGCCCCGTCTTGGCCACGGCGTAGGCCGTGATCGTGGGGAAGGCGCCGAGGTGTTCGGCCCGGCTGTACCCGATGTTGACGATCCTCCCCCACTTGCGCTTGCGCATCCCGGGCAGCGCGGCCTTGAGGCAGAAATAGGAGCCGAGGAGGTTGCCCCGGAGGGCGCGCTCCCAGTCGGCGACCTCGAGCTGGTCCCAGGGCTTGACCACGAACAGGCCGACGTTGTTGACCAGGACGTCGATGCGGCCGAACCGCTCCTCGACCTTCTTGACGAGGCCCGCGGATTGGGCTTTTTTGGTCAAGTCGGCCCGGAAGACGGCCGAGAGCTTGCCCTTGTCGCGGATGGCGGCGGCGAGCTCCAGAGCCTCGTCGCGGCGGCTGTAATAATGGATGGCCACGCCCGAGACGTCCTCGGCCAGACGCAGGGCGATGGCCCGGCCCATGCCCCGCGCGGCGCCGGTGACGAGGGCGATGCGGAGGCCCATGGCGTCACGCGAGCGGGCCGACGGCGGCCTCGACGGCGTCGAGGATCTCTCCCGACTCGACGACCTCCTTGAGCTTGTTGATGTCGTCGAACAAGGGCCGGTCCGCCTCGAGGTGGGCGACGTGCTTGCGGACCACCTCGTAGGCGGCCTGGGTGCCCTTGCCGGGCTTATGCGGCTTGCGGAAATCGGCGGCCTGGGCCCCGGCCATGATCTCGATGGCCAGGACAGCGTGGGCGTTATCGATGATCTGGCGCGTCTTGAGGGCCGTCGTCATGCCCATGCTGACGAAGTCCTCCTGGTCGGCGGCGGCCGGGATGGAGCCCGTGGCCGCCGGGTGCGAGAGGATGCGGTTCTCGCAGATGAGGGCGCCGGCCGTGTACTGCGACAGCATCAGGCCCGAGAACATTCCCGCTCCCTTGGTCAGGAAGGCCGGCAGGCCGGCGTTGAGATGGGGATTCATGAGGCGGTTGTGGCGGCGCTCCGAAAGCACGGCGACCGTGGTCACGGCCGTGCCCAGGAGCTCGAGGGCGAAGGCCATGGGCACGCCCTGGAAGTTGGCCCCGGTCAGGACGAGCTTCTCGTCGGGGAAGAAGACGGGGTTGTCGGCCGCGCCGTTGAGCTCGATCTCGACCATGTATCGGGCCCACTTGAGGGCGTCGCGGGCGGCCCCGACGACCTGGGGGGTGCTGCGGAGGCTGTAGGCGTCCTGGACCTTTTTCCCCGGCTGGGTTAAGAGCTCGCTCCCCTCGGTGATGCGGCGGACGTTGGCGGCCGACTCGAGTGCGCCGGGATAGCCGCGTGTCTTGTGGAGGCGCTCGTCGTAGGCCTTCATGTTGGCGTTCAGGACCTCGAGGGTCAGGGCCGCGGCGATCTCCGACATCTTGAGCCAGCGGTGGACGTCGTAGACGGTCAGGGCGGACATGCCGGCGATGACGTTCGAGCCGTTGATCATGGCCAGGCCGTCGCGGGCGTGGAGGACGACCGGCTTGATGCCGGCCCGCTTGAGGGCCTCGGCGCCGGGAAGGCGCTCGCCCTTGTAGAAGGCCTCGCCCTCGCCCATGGGCACGAGGGCCATCTGGGCCATCGGCGAGAGGTCGCCGCAGGCGCCGACCGAGCCCTTCTCGCACATGACCGGCGTGACGCCCTTGTTGAGGAGCTCGATGAGGGTCTCCGTGATCACGGGGCGGAGGCCCGAATGGCCGTGGCAATGGCAGCTGATCCGGCTCAGGATGGCCGCCCGGACGATTTCCTCGGGCATGGGCTTGCCGTAGCCGGCGGCGTGGCTGTAGACGAGGTAGCGCTGGTACTCCTCGACCTGCTCCTGGGTCAGGACGACGTTGGCCAGCTCGCCGATGCCGGTGTTGACCCCGTACATGATCTCTTTCTTCTGGATCTTCTCCTCGAGCAGGGCCCGGCACTTCTCGATGCGCTTGCGGGCCTCGGGGTCGAGGGCGACGGGGGCGCCGTGGCGGGCGACCTGGACGACTTTTTCGACGGTCAGACCGGTACCGGTCAGGTTGAGGGACATGGGGAGGCCTCCTGGGGATGATGGTCGGGATCACTGTTCATGTTGAGCCCAATTACTTTACCCGAAGTCGCCGATGCGGTCAACGTTGACCCCGTCCGCACCCTGTGCTATAAGAGAACTTCTTTCCCAAGTTTTCCCCGAGCGGAGTAGACCCTCATGGGCAAAGAGACGAAGCGGGTCCTGATGACGGGCGCGGCCGGGCAGATCGGGTCCGAGCTGGCCGAGGCCCTGCGGAAGAAACACGGCCGCGACAACGTCCTCGTCACCGACGTCGTCCGTCCGCCCGCCGCCCTGGCCGAGGCCGGGCCGTTCGAGCTCCTCGACGTCACCGACGCCCGGGCCATCGACGGGCTCATCGGTAAGTACTCCGTCGACACGGTCTACCACTTGGCCGCTCTCCTATCCGCGACGGGAGAGAAGAACCCCCAGAAGGCCTGGGACGTCAACATGAACGGGCTCCTCAACGTCCTCGAGGTCGGCCGCGCCCGGGGCCTCGTCCGGATCTTTTCGCCGAGCTCCATCGCCGTCTTCGGTCCGACGACGCCGCGCGAGATGACCCCCCAGGACACGATCCTCGGCCCGACGACGATCTACGGCGTCACCAAGGTCGCCGGCGAGCTCCTCTGCGACTACTACGTCCGGAAATACGGCCTCGACGTCCGCGGCTGCCGCTACCCCGGCATCATCAGCCACCTGACCCTGCCCGGCGGCGGCACGACCGACTACGCCGTGGCCATCTTCTACGACGCGGTCAGGAGCGGCCGCTACACCTGCTTCCTTCGCGAGGACACGCGCCTCCCGATGATGTACATGCCCGACTGTCTCAAGTGCACCCTCGACCTCATGGACGCGGACTTCGCCCGCCTGAAGCACCATTCGAGCTTCAACGTCACGGCCATGAGCTTCTCGGCCGGAGAGCTCGCGGCCGAGATCCGCGGCCACATCCCCTCGTTCGAGGTCGGCTACGAGCCCGATTTCCGCCAGGCCATCGCCGATTCCTGGCCGGCCTCGATCGACGACAGCGCGGCCCGGGCGGAATGGGGCTGGAAGCCGGACTACGACCTGGCCGCGATGACGGCGGACATGCTGGCCGCCCTGGGCCAGCGGCATGCCGCCGGCACGTTGGGCAGCTGAGCCCGCCACTCCCGCCCGGAAGCCGCCTAGGCCAGCTTTTTGGCCAGGAAATTGGGCAGGGCGAAGGCCGCCCGGTAGATGTCCCTGTTGAAATACTTCAGACCGTCCGGGATGTAGAGCGTCCTGACCCTGTCGGGGTCGACCTTGTCCGAGAGGAAATCGTAGCACCACGTGCCGACCGGGTAGGTCGGCACGGGGCCGATATAGAGCCGGGCGTGGCGGAAGATCTTCTTAAGGAAAGCGCTCTTCCGGGCGTGCGAATCCAAGTGGAGCATGAGCGAGCCCGCCTGCGAGGCGATGATCCCGCCCGGGTTGAGCTTCGACCTGAGCTTCCGGTAGAAGGCCTCCTGGTGGAGGACCGTCGACGGCCCGACGGGGTCCGACGAGTCGACGAGGATCGCGTCGAAGGTCTCCCGGACCTTGTCGATGAAGACGTTGCCGTCGGCCACGACGAGCTCGGCCCGGGAGTCGCGCAAAGTCGATTTCAGCCAGGGGAAGTGCTCGCGGCAGGCCTCGATCACCTGGCCGTCGATCTCGACGAGCCAGGCCTTCTTGACGGGGTGCTTGAGGACCTCGCGCAGCGCCCCGCCGTCCCCGCCGCCGATGACGAGGACCTTGCCCGGCCGCGGGTGGGAGCACAGGGCCGGATGGACGAGCATCTCGTGGTAGTAGAACTCGTCGCGCTCGGTCGTCTGGACGAGCCCGTCGAGCAGGAGCACCCGGCCGTAGTCCTTGTTACGAATGATCTCGATCCGCTGGAACTTCGACCGCCCCTCGTAGAGGACGTCCTTGACGGTGAAGAAGATGCCGGACGCGCCCGTCTGGTACTCGCGGGCTTCCGTCTTCTTCGCGTTGAGGGCCTTCGTCGTCTTCATGCTCCGGCCGCGTCAGTCGAGCTTGTCGATCTTGATGCCGCGATAGTACTTCTTCAGGATGTCCTGATACTTGGCGCCGGCCACGGCCATGCCGTAGGCGCCGACCTGGCAGAGGCCGACGCCGTGGCCCCAGCCCCTTCCCGTAAAGGTGAACGAGTCGACGCGCCCGGTCTCATCGTAGGCCCGGTCGGTGACGAAGAGCGTGTCGCGGAGCCCCAGCACCGCCCGGATCTGAAAGCCGTGGACCGTCGCGGTCTGCTCGGTCCCGGTGAGCACAAGGTCGGTCGCCCGGCCGGACTCGCCCCGGGCCTTGATCTTGACGTCGACGAGCTCGCCGATCTGATACGACTGGTTGATCCGGGCCTCCAGCTCCTCGCGCGTCCTCCGTTCTTGCCAGCGGTTGTAGCGCGAAGACCGGTCGAGAGAGTTCGAGTTCGGCGGATAGAGGACTTCGAGGTAGGCGACCTGGCCCTCCCGCTCGAGCCAGCGGACGTTCTCGCCGCCGAGCAGGGTCAGCTTCGTCGCGAACGTCGTCTCCCCGTCGATCGCCCGGAGCAACCGGACATGGTTGGAGAGATGGAGCGTCCGGCGCTCGAGATCCTGCCCGACCTCGATCGTTCCCTTGCCCGCCGACCGGAACGTTCCTACCTGGAAGAAATCCTTGTAGTCCTTGACGACCCGGGCCAGGGCCACGGCCAGCTCGGCCCGGCTGACGGGCCGCTGGAGCCCGCCGCTCCTCACCGCCGCCGGGAAGAGCCCCGACTGGAAACAGATGGCCATCGGCCCGCGGTCCCGGCCCTGGACCTGGGGCAGGTCCTTGAGGATGAAATCGATCTCGCCCGGCAGCAGGAGCTGGTCGATCCTGTCCTGCCAGGCGAAGGCGTCGACGAGAAGGCGGGCCAGGCTGACGAAGCTCAGGGCGGCGGGCCCGGGAACGAAGCCCGGCTCCTTGATGCCGAGGACCCGGCGGGCGTCGCGGATCCACTCGATGGCCTCTTCGTATGAGGCGCTCTCGCGGAAATCCGGCGGCGCGGCGCCCACGGGCACGATGCCCAGGCCGAGCAGGAGGGCGACGTCGAGGCTGGCGTTGTGGCCGTCGACGAGGATCGGCTTGACCGGCGTTGTGGCCTCGATCTGCCACTCGGGTTGCTTCTCGAAGCTGCACTCGACGCTCTTGAGATAGGGGACGGGGCGCCCGGAGAACACGTTCTCGGAGTTCTCCGTCTTCCCGCCGCAGGTGCTGGTGTAGAGGGCGTTGATCAGCCCGCCCCGGTAGGTCATGACGACGCCCCGGGTCTCCTCGACCGCCCGGGTGCTCAGCGGATGCTCGGAGGCCATGCCCACGTAGATCTGGGAGCGGGGCGTGTTGACGAGATCGAAGCCGAGGCTCCCATAGCTGCCCCTGTTCTTGAGGGCGTAGGTCCGGGCGGCCACGGCCTGGGCCTTGAGGGCTTCGAGGACCCCGAACTTCCCGGGTGAAAGCTCGCCGGGGACGACGCTCTTCAGGTAGTCCTCGACGTTGACGTGGTTGATGACGACGATGCCCTTCCGGCTCCCGGCCATGGTCAGGAAGCCCCGGTAGCTCCGCCCGTCGAGCGTCAGATAGCTCTGGGCGTTGGCCGGGATGAAGTAGAGCTGCGCATCCCGGCTGAGCGATTCGAGCTTGTCGTCGATGGCCATCCAGATCGGCCGGGAGGGCTCGGTGACGATCTCCTCGCGGTCGATCCAGACATCATTCAGCCCGGCGGCGTTGAGCTCGGCGACCTTGGCCAGGGCGTCGCCCCGGGTCAGGAAATCGCCCAGCTTGATCTCGTACACGCCGGCCATCTCGTCCTCGACGTCCTCGGTGACGTAGATCTTGCCTCCGCCGGCCTTCTCGGAGAAGGCAGCCGCCATCTGATCGGCCTCTTCGCGCTCTTTGGCGTGGGCCAGGAGGATGACGAACTTCTCGGTCAGCTTCTCGCCGCCGCCCTTGATCTGGACCTCGGCGGCGTCCTCGGCGATGAGCCGGTAGCCGGACTCGACCACGTAGATCTTCATGCCCGCGGACGACCGGATGCGGATGTCCTTGAGGTTCGTGCCCAGCCCGACCGTGATGACCGGCTTGGGGATCATGAAGCCGTGGAAGAAGGCCCCTTCGGTCCCGAACTCGACAGGGGTCCCTCCGAAGAAAAAGAAAGCGACGAAAAGTATAAACAGGTACTTAAATTTATTAGGCTTCATTTGGGACCCGCTGATTGCTTGGACTGAACTATGGTAGCGGACGGGGGGCGGGTTGTCAAGCGAAAAATCTAGCGGTGCTACACTTCCGCCTGGACACCCCTATAAATTGTGTATGGGGCGCAAAATAAGGCCCGGGACGGCTAGCCCCGGACGCCTCTAGCCGCGGCCGAAAACGGCCCGCCAGGAGGCCGTCACGGACGTGTCGGCCGTGAGCCTGATCCGGACCATGAGACCCTCCCGGACGGGCTCCGCGGCCGCCGCTCCCTCGCAGGCAAAACTCGCCAGCCTAAGGCCCTCGGGCTCGGTGAGATAGATTTCGTAGGGGTCGCCGCCGACCAGCAGGCTCGTCCCGGAGAGCTCGCCGTCGGTCCAGCGGACGTCGGCGAGGTCCGGTCCGCCGGCGGTGACGTGCCGGCTCGTGGCCAAGACCTGGGCGTGGGGCCGGCGCTCCCGGATGACCAGGGCCTGCGAGCGGAAGATCGGGTCGAGGGGCCCCGGGGCGAACGAGCCGGTGAAGCTGCCGAGAAGGCGCTTGGACCAGAACTCGAAGACCCAATACTCCTTGTCCTGGTCGAGGCCGAGGTCTGCGAAGCGGACCTCCCGGGCCGACTCCCCCGTCCGGCCGAGGACGAGCCAGTTCTCGAAGGGCCGGTCGATCTCGAGCGCGAATAGGTCGCAGGCCGGCTGGAGGGAGGCGTCGAAGACGCGCGGGCCGGAGCCGCTGACCTCCGTCCCGACGCGGCCGAGCTCGGCGGAACGGGAGGGATCGACGTCGAAGATCTGGCCGGGCACGGTCCAGAGGACGGGCGCGGCCCGGCGGGCGGGCTCGGCGGCCTCCGTCCGGTAGAGCTCCGGTTTGTCGGTGAGGAGGAGGATCGAGCCGGTGAGCGAGGTGACGAGCGTCGAACGGTAGCGGTCGTCGTCGAGCTCGACGTGGTCGGGGTCGTTGCGCCAGACGACGTTGTTCCAGGAGTTGAACTGGGCCAGGCCGGCGTAGGAGAAGCCGTCCGTCCCGATCCGGCAGCCGTCGATGAGCCCGACGAGCTCGGGCCGGATCCCCCAGCAGCCGAGGACGAAGACTTCCCTGCCGACCTCCCCGCGGATCACTTCGACGTAGCTGCGGAAGGCCCCGACGAGGTCCTTCTTCGCCCTCGCGAAATGGCCGGCGTGGGCGTTGTACCCCTCGTAGCGGAGATGGCGGAGGGCGTCGACCTTGAAGTATTCCCAGCCCATGCCCCGCAGGCCGCGGTAGACCGGCCGGACGACGGCGTCGACGGCCGCGTCGTTCGAGGCGTCGAGGCTGAACTCGATCCAGTTGCCCCGCGCCGGCTCGCCGTCCTCGCCGGTCACGAACCAGTCCCGGTGCTCGGCGACGAAATCGGCCTGCTTGAAGGCGACGTTCGTCCAGATGCCCGGCCTCAGGCCCTTGCTCCTGATGTAGCCCGGCAGGAAGCCGAGGCCCCGGGGGAATTTGTCGTTGGCCGTGAGCCAGAGCTCGGGCCGGCCCTCCCCGCGCTGGTAGCCGTCGTCGATCTGGAGCAGGTCGTAGCCGAAGGGAAGGAGGGTCTCGGCGAGCGCGTCGGCCGTCGCGACGATATCGCCCTCCGTGACCTTGTCATAGAAGGCGAACCAGGAGATCCAACCGGCGACGGATCCGGGCCAGACGCGGTAGGTCCAGGGCTCGAAGAAGGCCAGGCCGCGGTGGGCCTGGTAGTAGCGCGGCCGGAAGCGCAGGACGATCTCGGCGCCCTCGGCCTCGAGCCGGCAGGTCTTGCCGTCCCCTCCCGCCGCGAGCGGCGCGACCGCGGCCCGCGGGCCGGCGTCGACCGATAGGGCCCAGTCGCGGCCGCGGTCGTAGACGGCGCGGTTGAGCCGGCTGCGGCTCGTCCCCGAAACGTGCCTGACGACGGCCGGGCCACGGTCGCGGCGGTCGGCCTCGCACGGGAACGACTCCGGTCCGCCGAGGACCGTTCCGCCGAGCCTGACCCGGGCGCCCCGGTCGCGCGGCGTCAGGAGGACCGTCTGGGTGACGGCCTCGCCGGCCCGGGTCACATTGACCTTGGCCTCGAACCCGGCCTCGCCGGCCGCAATTTCCGCCTCGAAGATCGTCCGGCCGTCGTAGCGGACGTCGAGCCCCTTCTTGCCCAGGACGATCCTGGCCGGACCGTTCTCCGGCGCTCCCGACCGCGGCCCGCCTTTCCCGCACCCGGCGAGCCCGGCCGCAAAGACGGCCGCCGCGACGAGGACGGCCGCCGATAGGTAAGCGGTCTTCTTTCGCGTGTCCTTCCGGCGCTCTCTCATCGGCGTCTCCTCTCGCGAGAATGCGGATCTCGCTATTCTAATCCCAACGACATTGGCCCGCAACGCCAAGAAGTGCTGGTCCTCGGCGTATGCGGTGAGGAGGATAACCTGAACCGGTGTAGGGGAAGTTTAGCCGGGACGCGTGGCGGACGAGGGAAGTTTGCCTGCAAACCGCCAAAACGTGTTTGAGCGAGGCTTAGCGCAAGCCGAGCGAGTTGTTTTGGCGCCGGGGACGGCCTCTAAGCGGCAGGGAGTGTGATAGAATCGGGAGCATCTTCGCAGGAGACGGACCGATGAAAAAAGCTCTTCTGGCCGCCCTCGCGGCCCTCCTCGTCGTCCAACCCGCCCCCGCCGAGGTCGACAGCCTGTCCCGGCTGTTCGCCCCGGGCCGGGCCGTCCTCGACCTCGACGGCGACGGCTTCCCGGAGAAGCCGGCCCTGGAGATCGTCGTCGCGGACCGTGCGACGGCCGCCGAACTCGCCCTGGCCGCCGACATCGCCGCCCGGGTCAACTTCGAGAGCCTGGCCGTCGCGCTCGACCTGGTCCGGCGCGAGTCCGAGGTCGCGGCGGGCCGCTCCGGGACCCTCCAGGTTTTCGTCGGCAAGGGCCTCGTCCGGGTCCGCGAAGCCCTGAGAGAGCGAGGCCTCGACCCGGCGACGATCCCGCCGAACCAGGGGCGGGTCTTCCTCTTCTCACGCAACGGCCAGACCGGGATCGCCTGCGTCGCCGGCTCCGACGAGGCCCTCCTCAGGACCGGCCGGGCCTTCTTCCTGCGCTGGCCCTATTTCTGGGAGGTCTTCGGCCGCGAGACCGGGGCGACCTACGAGAGCCTCGAAAAGGACCTCGGAGCGTTCCTGACCGAGGCCGGCGCTCGGCCGCCGAAGATCGTCGTCCGCGAAGCCCTCTACGAGTTCCCGGCCGCGCCGCCCGTCTCGGACGGCCTCAAGGCCCTGTCCTTCGACCAGGGCCAGATCAAGGACCTCGCCGTCGAGGTCCACCTCGCATCGGACGCCGACCTGGCCAAGGCCCGGGACGCCCTGGCCGGTCTCGCGGACGGGCAGCGCCGGGGCGTGCGCACGGCGACCCTCTCCTATCCCGCCTGCGCCGCCCTGACCTTCGATCTCCGCGGCGGCGGCTCGCGCGCCGAGGTCGTCCTGCCGCGGACCGGCGCGACCAAGCGCCTGCTCACGCCGGGATTCAAGGAGAGGCCCGCCGACGGCGTGGGGAAGGAATTCGACCTTCTCGGCCTGTATTCGACCAAGGGCTTCTATTCCGACCAGGACCGCGACGGCGTCCCCGACGGGCTCGACGCAGTGATCGTCGTCCCCGCCGATCTCCCCGTCGCGGGAGCGGCCGGGCTGGCCAGCCGGCTGGTCATGGGCACGGCCGGGGCCTCCTTCCCCATCGTCCATCTGGACGCCGAGGTCGAGAGCCGGAAGGCCCTGGCGGCCCCCATCCTCGTCGGAGCGAACGCCCTCGCCGCCGACCTCGTCAAGACGGGAAAGCTCAAGCTCCCGGCCCTCGAGAAGGGCGCCGGACTGATCAAGATCGTGCCCAAGGCCTTCGGCAAATCCTCCGCCGTCGTCGTCCACGGCGCCGACCCCGCGGGCCTCGACGGCGCGGTCGCCCACCTCGCCCGGACCTTCCCTTACTTCGCCGATTATGGGGAAGGTCAGCCGCAGCTTGCCGACCTCGCCGCCGACGTCGACGAGCTGCTCGCCGGCCGGAAGGGCGCGGCCGAGGCGGTCTTCATGAACGCCATCGAGAAAGCGGCGGCCGAGATCAAGGGGCGCGACCTCGAGTCGGTCGACGCCGCGATCGTCCTGCCCGGGCCGAACGCGCCCTTCGAGGACGCCGTCCGGGCCGCGCTGAGGGCCGCGGCGGGGAGCGCCCCCGTCACGGTCGAGACGGCCTCTCTCAAGGCCGGTAAGACCGTTCTCGAGAAGGAACAGGCCTTCATCTGGGAGGTCGACGACGCCATGTCCCGGCTAGAGGCCTCGCTCCGGGCCATCGTCGACGCGGCCGGCAAGGGCGGGGGCGTCGAGGTCAGCCTCGGTGTCAGCGAGTCCCCGGCCGTCCGGGAGAAGGTCCGGGCCGAGATCCAGGCCTTCCTCGCGCGGTCCGGCTTCCCGGCGGCCCGGGTCGAGGTCCTGTCCGCCTACAAGCCGGGCTACTTCTGGCTCGTCGAAAAGGTCCTGCCGGCCCTTCGGGGCAAAAGCGCCGCGCGCCTGACGGTGCGCTTCGCCGAGGAGCGCGAGGACTTCACCCGGGCCAAGCGCGCCTACGCCGAGCCGTCCCGCTGGCTCCAGGAGCTCTATCCCGTCGACGAGGTCCTGTCGCGCGAGCTGGGCCTCGGCCTCGAAAGCATCGCTTTCGAGATGTCCCCGCCCGGCGGCCCGGTCTATGCCGTCGAGGCGGCCGAGGCCGGGGGCCGGATCGTTCACGCCGACAGCTTCACCCCGCGGACGAGGGAGATCGCGCTCTCGACGGTCCTCCCCGAGTGGGGCACGGCCAAGACGACCACCGGCTGGGTCCGGGTCGTCGCCGGAGGGACGGTCGTCCTCGACGAGGCGATCGCGACCGACCTCGAGAGGTTCTGGGACTTCTACCAGGCGGACGCCCTCAAGGCGGTCGTCGCCCACGTCAGGAAGAAGACCGGCGGCGAACCGACCTTCTCGAAGCAACCCTACTTCAAGCGCCTGCTCGTCGACCTCCAGGCGAGCGAGCCGGACTTCCGGACCGGCTTCGACGAGGAGATCGTCTCCTCGCTCGAGGCCATCCATGACGAGATCTATTTCGATACGCTGGACCTGCTCAGGGGCATTACCCGATTCGATCCGGAGGACAAGGACGCGGCGGCCGACACCTCGCGCTCGTCGGCCCCCGGCAACGTCTTCCCTTCGCTCCACCCCTCGCTGGAGGGCGGAGCGGCCAAGGTCCGGATCGTCCTCGAGGACTGGCCCGCGGCCGCCCCCGAGATGGTCCTGCGCTGGAAAGAGAAGGGCCACGACGAGGTCTCGCGCAAGACCGTCTTCCCCGCGCTCAAGCCCAAGGAGTCGCGGGCGGCGGAGCTCCTGTTCGACGGCCGGTCCGGCCGGGTCGCCGGCGTCACGTTCGAGTCCGAATGGGAGAAGGAGGCGGACTACCTGGCCGTCGTCGAGATGCTCGGGGCCTGGCGCCGGCTCTCCGAGGCGGGCCTCGTCGCCGACCCCTTCCGCTTCCCCGGGCTCGAGTCGGTCACGCTCCGGCCGCGCTATCAGTCCCTGGAGAAGGACGAGAGGCTGGCCGTCGTCGCCGTCCCCACCCCCGCCGCGGGCCCGGCTCCCGCCCCCGCGCCGCCCCCCGGCCGGGCGATCGTCACGACCCGCGAGATCATCTCGCCGGACATGGCCGCCGACATCGTCCGCCGGCTCTCGGCCCTGCCGGGGGTCAAGGGCTACGTCGGCGGGAGGTCCTACGAGGGCCGAGACGTGCCCGTCCTCGAGCTCTTCCTGCCCGCCGAGAAGTACGTCTCCCTGCCGCGCCTGGTCACGTCCAAGCCGACCCTCCAGGCCGTCGCCCGCCAGCACGCCAACGAGGTCTCCTCGACCAACTACCTGCTGCGTTTCGCCGAGCTCCTGGCCCGCGACCCGGCCGCGCGTGAGGCGCTGAAAAAGATGAGCTTCGTCTTCGAGCCCCTGGAGAACCCTGACGGGGCGGAGCTGGCCTACGCCATGCAGAAGAACGAGCCTTTCCACAGCCTCCACGCGGGCCGCTACGGCGCGCTCGGCGTGGACATGGGCTACCAGACGGGGACGAAGCCCCTCCTTCCCGAAGCCGCCGTCCGGACGCGGCTCTACGACCGCTGGGCCCCCGACATCTTCCTCAACCTCCACGGCTACCCGTCCCACGAGTGGGTCCAGCCGTTCTCGAACTACACGCCCTATCTCTTCCGCGACTACTGGATCCCCCGGGGCTGGTTCGCCTACTTCAAGACCCTGAGCCTGCCGCTCTACCCGGAGCACCGGGACGCCGGCCGGGCCTTGATGGAGCTCATCGCCAGCGAGCTCAACGCCGACACCGCGGTCTCGGCCTCGAACCGCAAGTTCTACGACCGGTACGAGCGCTGGGCGGCCCGCTGGGCGCCCCACATGAACGCCCTCGAGGTCGAGAGCGGAGTCAACATCTTCGCCAAGCGGCGGGGGCCGACGGAGGGCCGGATGACGCCGCGGGCCCAGGCGACCTTCAATGAGCAGACGCCCGAGCTCATGGACGAGACGGCGACCGGCGACTGGCTCGAGTTCCTCTGCGCCCAGGGGCTGGCCTATCTCCGGGCCCACGTCAAGTACCTCGAACGGACCGAGTTCCCGGTCGTGCGCATCGAGGAGGAGGTCCGCCAGCGCGTCCGCCTGACCCTCGTCCGCGGCCGCCCCGGGAAACCCTCGTGATTGTCCCGGATCCGTTCCAAGGAATATTCATGTTGTGTCCGGGGATTGGACCGTGTTAAGATAGCCCCGCCGCCGAGAGACACGGGCGGGGAGCGATGGAAGCGCCGACCAACCTTCTGATCATATCCGACGATTTCTCGCTCTACGAGTCCGTCAAGAAGTCCCCGATGGGCGTCGACGTCAACGTCTTCTTCGCCCAGCTCGAGGACGACTTCCTCGAGATCGTCCGCGACAACGCCATCCGGGTCGTCCTCGTCGACCCGGGGGACTCACTGGCCGCCGGGCTGCTGGTCATGAAGAAGATCAAACGGGCCGACGCCCTCGTCGACGTCCTCGTCGGCGGCGAGCCTCTCGAGCGCGAGGCGGTGCTCGACGTCATCCACGCCGGGGCGACGGATTTCGTCCCCAAGCCCTACGAGCGCGACATCCTCCGCGACCTCCTGCGCCGGATCGCCCGCAAGAGCGAGCTCCGCCGGGAGACCCTGCACCTCGAGAAGAAGCTGGAGCGCAAGTACGTCTTCGAGGGCCTCGTCAGCCGCAACCCGACCATGCTCGAGATCTTCGGCCTCATCGAGAACATCGCCAAGTACTTCTCGAGCGCCCTCATCACGGGCGAGACCGGGACGGGCAAGGAGGTCGTCGCCCGGGCCATCCACGGCCTGAGCCCGCACAAGGACAGGCCGATCGTCGTCTGCGACTGCGCCTCCATCCCCGAGAACCTTTTCGAATCGGAGCTGTTCGGCTACCGCAAGGGCGCCTTCACAGGGGCCGACCGGGACAAGCCGGGCCTGTTCGAGGAGGCCGCCGGCGGGATCATCTTCCTCGACGAGATCGCCGAGATCCCGGTGGCCGTCCAGGCCAAGCTCCTCCGCGTCCTGGAAAGCCGCGAGTTCCGGGCGCTCGGCGCGAGCGAGAGCACGACGGTCGAGGTCCGGGTCCTGGCCGCCACGAACCGGGACCTGGCCGAACGGGTCCGGTCCGGCGCCTTCCGCGAGGACCTCTTCCACCGCCTCAACAAGGTCGTCATCGACCTGCCGCCCCTCCGGGAGCGGCTCGAGGACATCCCCCTGCTCGTCCGCCATTTCCTCCAGATCGCCAACCGGAACTTCGGCAAGGGCGTCCGCGGCGTCTCCCGCGAGGTCCAGAAGCTGTTCCTCAAGTACGGCTGGCCGGGCAACGTCCGCGAGCTGGCCAACGTCCTGGAGAGCGCGGCCATGCTCTGCAAGAAGGATTTCATCGACGTCGCCAATCTGCCCAAGTATCTCCGCGACTACGTCCCGCCTCAGGGGGCCATCGCCTTCGCCGGGCGGGGCCACCTGTCCTCCCTCGAGGACCTGGAGAAGGACTACATCACCTATCTCCTCAAAGTGGCCAAGGGGAACCTGCGCCAGACGGCCAAGATCCTGGACATCTCCCGGACGACCCTCTACAACAAGCTGGCCAAGTACGGGATCCGGAAATAAGGGGGGGAAGGGGCGCTCAGGCCGCCGCCGCGAGGGCCTTTCGGGCCGTCTTGTCCTGATACATCTTCCGGTCGGCCTGGGCCAGGAGGTCCTGGATCGAGCAGGGGTTCTCAGGATCGTAGCGGGCCGTCCCCAGGCTGAACGAAACCGGGTAGGCCGCGCCAGGACGGGCGTTCCGGGCCTGGACGATCTCGCGGAGCCGGCGGGTCAGGGCGGACGCCCGGCCCTCGGCGACGTCTATGGCCAGCACGACGAACTCGTCGCCGCCCAGCCGGGCGATGATGTCCGAGTCGCGGAAGGCCTCTTTGAGGACCGCGGCCGCTTCGACGAGTGCGACGTCCCCCTCGTTGTGGCCGAAGGAGTCGTTGATCCTCTTAAGATCGTCGAGGTCGGCGTAGAAGAGCGTCATCTCCTTCTTGGTCCGGTGGGCGATCTTGATCTGCTGCTCGGCCAGGGCCAGGAAGCCCCGCCGGTTGTATATCTTCGTCAGCTCGTCGAAGAGCGACATCTCCCTCAGCTCGTTCTCCGTCCGGGTCCTGTGGACGGCGATCGCGTAGAGGTCGGCCAGGCGCTCGATGGCCAGCAGGTCCCTCTCGACGTAAGGGTTCGTCGCGTTGGCCACGACGATGAGGCCGACGATGGCCCCCGACATGATCGCCGGGACGGCCAGGAACTGCCGCACCGGGAAGTGCCAGTCGGGCATCCCGGTGAAGCGCGGGTCGAGGCTGGTCATGTTGGTCAGGATGGGCTTCCGCTTCTCGAGGACCCAGCGCCACATCCCGGAGCTCTCGTGGAGGCGCCCGTCCTCCGTAGCCCGGGCGCCGAGCAGCTCCCGGGCGTCCGGGGTCAGGGCCGCGGCGACGAGGTCGCCGGTCCGTTCGTCGACGTGCCCGACGAAGGCGGTGGCGCTCGAGGTCAGCCGCCGGGCGTTCTCCAAGACGACCTCCGACATGACCTCGATCGGGGTCGGCGACAGCAGCCGCTCGGACACCTCGCTGACCGCCTTCTTGAGCCGGACATCGCAGGAATGGTCCTCCTCGATCTGCTTCTTCCGCGTGATGTCCTCGATAACGCCGTCGTAGAACAGGACCTTGCCCCGCGAATCCCGGGCGGCCCGCGTGCAGTCCTCGGCCCAGAACAGCGTGCCGTCCTTCCGCCGGAGCTGGGTCTCGAAGACCTCGACCATGGAGCTCGAATCGAGAACGGCCTGCCAGCTCTCCCTGTCGCGCGGATCGTGGTGGATGTCCCAGAAATTGACGGCCTTGAGCGCGGCGAGGTCCGGGTAGCCGAGCATGCGAACGAGCGTCGGGGCCGCGTCGAGGATCTGCCCCTGGGGCGTGGCCCTGTAGATGCCCAGTGGATAACTGAAGATCTGCGTCATCGTCTCCTCGCCAGCGGCCAAGGCGGCCTCCGCGCTCGAGGCCCGCTCGCGCTCGGCGGCGAGGGACCGGGCCGTCCGGACGCTGGCCAGGGCCAGTCCGGCGATCCGGGCCAGGGACAACGCCAGGTCGACTTCGGAGCCGTGCCGCTCTTGCCCGGTGAATCCGCTGAGCTCGAGGACGCCTAGGAGCTGCCGCTCGTGGGCGATCCTGAGATAGACGGTCCGCCGGTCGTCGCTCCAGGCGCAGTCCGCGTTGAGAGTGACGATCCGGTCGAGCGGCGATCCCTCGGCTGTCGGACGGGAGGCGACCGACTCGACCGGGCAGAACACGGCCTGCCGCGACGGGAAGAGGGCCCGGAAGAGCTCGGCGACGCCGGCCTGGGCGTCCTCGAGCGACCGACCCTGGGTCACCGCGCCGAGAAGCGGGCCGACGCGGGCGAGGTCGGAGAACTGTCGGCGGACGGCGGCCATGCGGTCCTCGGTGTCCTCCTTCTCGCTCTCCAGGCGCCACGAGAGGACGACGCGGGCCAGCCCGAGCTTGAAGAGGTCCAATCCGCAGGGATGGATCTCCCCGGGGAGACGGAGGAAGCGGGAGAAAGCCTTGAACTCCCGGTCGATGCCGGGATGGACGCCGGTGTCGAGGAGGACGACCTTGCGGGCCACCTCGCGGAAGAAGGCCTGGGCGGCCTTGGCGTCCCCCGGCCACCGTTCCTCGACGTGCGCTTCCCAATCGGCCAGCCAACCCGGCAGAAGAAGGACGGCGCCTTCCTGGAGAAGGCGCTCGAGGACGTGCCTGTCGGCCAGCCACTCGAAGCACTGGCTCTTCTGATGGAGGCGGCAGGCCCCGTCGAGCCCGAGCTCTTTAGTGGGCCGGGTCAGGCAGTACCCGCCGACGACAACGACCGAGCAGCCATCCCGGCGGCATCCGTTCACGGCCTCGCCGAGCCCCGGCCAGGAAGCGTCGGCGTGGTCGCATCGAACAGGCAGGGTCATCAAGCGGACATCGCGAAAGTCCTGCGAAGAGCGGCAGGCGAGGATCTCCCGGTCGAAGCTGGAGCAGGTGATCAGGCCGAGCTGGCGGGCCATTCGACTCACATCAATGGAAGATTAATGTCCTATATATGGACACATAGATTATAACACTGATAATGTTCGTAAGTCAAGCATAATAATAATAATGACAATTTTTCTATGTTCTTATTCGGTACACTGAATAATATTATCTCTGTCTTCATGCACCATATAATGTTTAAATAGAACGCCTTATCCTCTTGGGCCAAGAATGCCTTGATTTCGGCTAGGCCGGCCATCGCCTCGGGGCTAATCGCGACGCCCGAGAGCCCGCCGAGCGTAACCGCTCGGCCCGAAGCCCGCCCCGCGGGTTGGAAAGCCGGAGACTTTGTTCTAGAATATCCCTGCCATCGATCTCGGACCACAGCGGTCGCCCTGGAGGTACGAA
Source organism: Candidatus Aminicenantota bacterium (assembly GCA_963719985.1). Taxonomy (GTDB): domain Bacteria; phylum Acidobacteriota; class Aminicenantia; order Aminicenantales; family Saccharicenantaceae; genus RBG-16-66-30. Next base: position 56,436 of record CAVRDU010000005.1, read on the forward strand.
TGAAAAGAACGACAGCGGCCTTCTTCGCCGCGGCCCTGCTCGTCTCGCTGACCTCCCTGCCCGCCATCGCCGATCAGCCCGCCCCGCCCGCGAGCAGCAAGGAGGCTCTGGACGTCCTGACCAAGATGATCGGGGCCATGGGCGGCCGCAAGGCCCTCGAGGCGGCCAAGGACACGACCGTCGCCGGCCGGATCGAGATCAACGCGGCCGGGCAGACCCTCGCGGGTCCCTTGACGCTCTACCAGAAAGAGCCCGACAAGCTCCGCGTCGACATCACCTTCCCGGAGTATGATGTCAGCGTCATCCAGGCCTTCGACGGCCGGAAGGCCTGGTTCACCAACCCCCAGACGGGGACGACCGAGGAGATGCCCGATCACATGGCCAAGGATTTCGCCCGGCAGGCCACGGGCACGCAGGCCATCCTCGATCCCAAGAGAGCCGGGGTCGTCTACGCCCTGAAGCCCAAAGCCGCGATCGAAGACAGAGACTACATCGTCCTCGAACAGACCTATGCCGACGGCTTCAAGGTCACCCTATACCTCGACCCGTCGACCCACCTCCCCTACAAGACCCAGCTCCGGACATTCGACATGACCGGCGGCGAGGTCGAAGCGGAGTCCTTCTCCACCGACTACCGGAAGGCCGGCGGCCTGATGGTCGCCTATGCCGTCCGCGTCCTCCACAACGGCGTCGAGGCCCAAAGGCTCACGATCACGTCGGTCGCCTACAACACGGGCCTGGACGACGCCCTGTTCATCCTGAAATAGCCGGAGGTCCGCCATGAATCAAGCCAGGGTCGCTGGGCTCGCGCTGGCCGCGCTCGCGGCCCTCTCCTGCGCCGTCAATCCCGTGACGGGCAAGAGGGAGCTCATGCTCTATTCCGAGAGCCAGGAGATCGAGCTGGGGAAGCAGACGGACGCCGAGGTCGCCGCGACCTACGGCCTCTACGACGACGCCGCGCTCGCGGCCTACATCAACAGGATCGGCCTGGGCCTGGCGGCCAAGACCCAGCGGCCCGGCCTCCCCTATCGCTTCTCCGTGCTCGACAGCCCGGTCGTCAACGCCTTCGCCGTGCCCGGCGGCGCGGTCTACGTCACCCGGGGCATCCTGGCCATGATGAGCTCGGAGGCGGAGCTCGCCGCCGTCCTCGGGCACGAGCTCGGCCATGTCAACGCCCGCCATTCGATGAGCCGGATGAGCCAGCAGCAGGCGGCCCAGATCGGGCTCCTCGCCGGGAGCGTCATCAGCAAGGACTTCGCCCGCTACGCCGGCCTGGCCGGGGCCGGCCTCCAGGTCCTCTTCCTCAAGTACAGCCGGGACGACGAGAACCAGGCCGACGCCCTCGGCGTCGACTACGCGCGGGCGGCCGGTTTCGATCCCGCCGACATGGTCGTCACGTTCGCGGCCCTGCAGAAGATGGGCGACCTTTCGGGCGGCGGCTCGCTGCCCGGCTTTCTCTCGACACATCCCCTGACGTCGGACCGCATCGCCCACGTCCAGGCTATGCTCAAACCCGAGGACCGGTCCCTCGTCCGCGGGCCCGAGGCCTATCTCCGGCAGGTCGACGACCTCGTCTACGGCGAAGATCCCCGCCAGGGCTACGTCGAGAACGGCATTTTCTATCACCCCGTCCTGCGCTTCCAGTTCGCCGTCCCGGCGGGCTGGAAGGTCGAGAACACTCCGGCCCGCGTGCTGCTCCTCGCGTCCGACGAGAACGGCGGCGTCATCCTGCAGGGCGGGAAGACCGCCGACACGGCCGAGGAGTACGCCAGGAAGCAGGCCGCCGGGATCGCCCAGGCCGGAGGCAAGCTGCTCGGCGAGAATCGGAGGACGGTCAACGGCCTGTCCTGCTTCGAGCAGGCCTACGCCATCACGCCGGAAAACGCCGCCCCCGTCCGGATGAGCCTGTCCTGCCTGAAGAAGGGCGATTGGGTCTACGCCTTCCAGGCCATCAGCCCGGAAGCCTCGGCCCAGAGATACGAGCCGGATTTCCAGCGCGTCGTCGGATCCTTCAAGGACCTCGCGGACGCGTCCAAGATCGGCCGGTCGCCCCAGCGCCTGGCCCTGGTCAAGGCCGACGGCCGGGACACCCTCCAGGCGATCTTCAAGAGAGCCGGCATGCCGGAGAGCTCGTGGCCGCGCTTCGCAGTCTGGAACGGAATGGAGGCCGCGGCCGTGCCGCCGGCGGGGAAGCTCGTCAAGGTCTTCAAATAGGAAGGCGCGGCGCGCCCGGACGGGCCGGCAGGGGCCCGGCGATCAGACCGCGCGGTTGGGGTTCTTGAGGTCCTCGACGTCGAGAACGGTGGCGTAGATCTCCGCCTCGGCGGCCACTTCGCCCTCGACGAAGGCCTTGCCCTTCATCTGGCAGATCCGTCCCTTCTGCCGGGTCCACTCGACCTCCATGCGGAGCTGGTCTCCGGGGACGACCATCCGCTTGAACTTGGCCTTGTCGACCTTGCTCAGGACGACGAACTTCTTCTCCGGGTCGGGGATCGAGCTGAAGAGCAGGACGGCGCCGGCCTGGGCCATGGCCTCGACGATAAGGACGCCGGGCATGATCTTCCACTCCGGAAAATGGCCCTGGAAGAACTGCTCGTTGCAGGTCACGTTCTTCAGGGCGACGATGGCCTTGTTCGGCACGATGTCGACGATGCGGTCGACGAGCAGGAAGGGGAAACGGTGCGGCAGGAACCGCATGATCCGTTCGATGGGGACCACGGTCGGCATCGCCGGGGCTACTTCTTGGCCGGGGGGGCCGCCTTCATGGCGTCGTACCGCCGGATGATCTCGGCCGTGACGTCGAGGGCGGGATTGAAGTAGACGACGCCGCCCTTGGTGACGTCGAACAGGACGTCGATCCCCAGGTCCTTGCGGGCCTGCTCGAGGAGAGGGATGAGCTCGGTCTGGATCTGGTCCAGGGTCCTCGCCTGGAGCTCGCGCATGGCCCGGGCCGCGTCCTCGGCCGCCCGCTGCCGCTCGGTCTGCTTCCTCTGGATGTCGGCCTGGAGGCCCGCGGCCGCCTCGGGGGTCAGCGTCAGGCGCTGGGTGCTCAGGCGGTTCTGGAGCTGCTTGATCTGGTCGTCGAGGCGGGTGATGTCGTCGGTGTACTTCTTGTCGGCGGCCTGGAGCTGGGCCAGGGCCTTCTTGCCCTCGACGGACTGGTCGAGGATCTCCTGGGAGTTGATCGTGCCCAGCTTGCCCGCTTCCTGGGCGGCGGCGAAGCCGGCCAGCCCGGCCGCGGCGGCGGCGACGAGCGCGATCAGGCCAATGTGGTGTCTCATGGTCGGAACCTCCTAGAACGTCGTGCCGACGGCGAAACGGAACGCGAAGTCCGAGTCGGACGCGTAGATCTTCTTGTTGTTGAAGGCGAAGATGAGCCGGAACGGCACCCGCAGGGCCGGGATGAAGAGCCGGGCCTCGAGGCCGAGCGAGGAATACATGTTCTTGGGGCTGAGCTTCTGGTCGTAGAGCACGGTGTTGCCGACGTCGTAGAAGAAGATGGCGTAGAGCGGCCCGCCGACGGGGATGATGTATTCGAGGTTGAGGACGAAGGTCTTCTCGCCGCCGATGTTGTAGCCGTTGCTGTCCACCGGGCCGAGCGAGTAGACCTCGTAGCCGCGGATGGAGCGCTCGCCGCCGAGGTAGAACCGCTCCCAATACGGGACGGTCGATCCGCTCAGGGCCTTGATGAACTGGTACTGGGCGTGGACGCCGAAGACGTGGGTCTTCTCGCCCCGGCCGATGAGCGGCTGGTAGCGGGTGAACTCGACCTGGGGCTTGAGGAAGAAGACGTCGCCCCCGAGGAAGGGAAAGGCGTACTTGACGCTCAGCGAGTACATCGTCCCCCGGCTCGGCGTCAGCGGGCTGTCGATCGTCGACCGCCAGAGCATCGGCGTGATCGAGCTGATGTCGTACTTCTGGTTGCTGTAGTACTGGTAATAGGTCGAGGGGAGGGTGTAGGTCGGGTCGTCGGAGACGGTCATCTGGACCTTCTCGAACGTGTAGACGAGGTTGGCCCGCCACATGCCGAAGAGCCGCAGCCCCGCCGACAGGTCGGTCCCTATGCCCTTTCTCCAGAACCAGGGATAGCGGAGGTCCCTCTTGTAGATGTTGAAGCCGGCCGTGATGGGCCTGTCGAAGAGGTAGGGCTCGGAGAACCCGAACGAGTAGTTCTTGACGAGCTTCCCCTGCTGGACGCTGACCTCCAGCGTCTCGCCGGCGCCGAGGAAGTTCACCGTCGAATAGCTGAAGGCCACGAAGGCCCCCTCGTAGCCGCTGTAACCGGCCGTGAACTGGACGTTGTTCCGCTGCAATTCCTTGACGTTGACCGTGACGTTCATCTTGGTCGGGTCTTCCGGGTCCGGCTTGATGTCGGGGTCCTTGTCGAGGTCGACCAGGCCGAGCTGCTTGATCCGGAGGATGCTGTTCTTGAACGCGGTCATGCCGAAGCGGTCGCCCTCGCGGATCATCATCTCCCTTCGGATGACCTTGTCCTTGGTGTAGTTGTTGCCGCGGAAATCCAGCCGGTTGAGGTAGGCGATCTCGCCTTCGATGATGTTGAAGGTGACGTTGACGACCTTGTTCTTGGGGTCGAGGTTCTCGACCGGGATGACCTGGCAGTAGACGAAGCCCCCGTCCCGGAAGACCTCGGAGACGTCCTCGACGCACTTCTCGCGGATCTTGGTGCTGTAGACGTCGCCCGGCTCGAGCTTGATCAGGGAGCGAATGGCCTTCATGTTCAGCGACTTGCTCCCCTCGACCTTGACCTCGCCGGTGCGATAGAGGTAGCCCGGCGTCACGGGGATGATCAGCCGCATCATCTTCTGCTTCCCGAACAGGAGGGTCCGCTTCACGACCTCCTCGGTCCGGGGCTCGCCGACGGCGACCTCCATGTAGCCCAGCTCCTGGTATTTCTTCTTGACGAGGTCGGCCGTCTCGCCGAGCTTGTTGGCCTTGTAGACGTCCTTGCCGGCGATCCAGTTGAACAGGCTGTGGGGCCGGTTGTCCTTCATCGACCACTCGAGCCGGCTCTCCTGGACCTTGGTGGTCCCCTCGAAGGCCACTTCCCCGACCCGGATCTTGGGGCCCTCGTCGACCCGGATCAGGACGTCGACCTCGTTCTTGCCCTGCCGGACGGCCTCGGCCTCGATCGTCGAGGCCAGCAATCCCTTCTCGGCGAGGAGCTCCGTGATGGTGTCCTTGATGCGTTGGATCTTGTGGGGGCTGTAGTAGGAATAGGGCAGGATGGCCTGGTCCTTCTCCTTCAGCTTGCTGACGATGTCGTTCTCTTTGACCTTCTTGCCGGTCTTGTAGGTGACCGCGCGGACGATCGGGTTCTCCTCGACCGAGATCCTGACGATCTTGCCCCGCGTCCCCGCGAGCTCCTCGAACTTGATGTCGGCGAAGAAGCCCGTCGACCAGAGGACGCGGAAGTCGCGGCGGAGCTGCTCCTGGCTGTAGATGTCCCCCTCGCGGAGCGAGAGGTAGTAGGTGATGGTCTCGGGGGTCACCCGCTCGTTGCCGACGATCTCGATCTTCTCGAGGATCTCCTGGGCGGCCAGAAGGCCGGGGAGGCCGAGTAGCAGCAGCGCGAGGATGACCTTTTTCATGTCAAAAATCCCACTATCATATACCATATCGGTCGGGATTGGTCAAAGCGCCGGCCCGGCCGGGCCAGGCCGCCGGAGGACCTGCCCATAGGATTCAACTCCGGGCGCGGCCAGGCGTTCCATCGTCCCGGCCGCCATCTCGTAGACCTTGTCGCAGTAGCGGGCGATCTTCTCGTTGTGGGTGACGAGGATCGAGGACAGGCCCCGCCGCTCGTGGAGGTCGAGGACCAGGCGCAGGACCCTCTCGCCCGTCCTCCAGTCGAGGTTGCCCGTCGGCTCGTCGGCCAAGAGCAGCCGGGGATCGCCCACCAGGGCCCTGGCGATGGCCACGCGCTGCTGCTCGCCGCCGGAGAGCTGGCTCGGCCGGGACAGGGCCTTGTCCTCGAGGCCGACCTCGCCGAGCCGCTCGTGGGCCCGTGCGAATGCCTCGCCCTTCGGCCGTCCCGCGATGAGCAGGGGGAAGCTGACGTTCTCGAGGGCGGTGAACTCGGGCAGCAGGTGGTAGACCTGGAAGACGAAGCCGATCTTGCGGTTGCGCGCCGCGGCCACGTCGCGGTCGGTCCCGGCGAAAAGGTCCTCCCCGTCGAGCAGGACCCGTCCCTCCGAGGGCCGGTCGAGGCCGCCGAGGAGGTTGAGCAGGGTCGTCTTGCCCACGCCGGACGCCCCCATGACGGCGACGAGCTCGCCCCGCCCGAGCACGAAGTCGATCCCCTCGAAGACTCGGAGATCGCCCTTGGGCAGGGGGTAGGTCTTTCCCAGGCGCTCGGCGACGAGGACGGCTTCACTCATATTTCAAGGCCACCACGGGATCGATCTTGGCCGCCCGGCGGGCCGGGAACAGGGTCGAGACGAAGCTTATGAGGAGGGTCACCCCGACGATGAGGGCCAGGTCGAGCGGCCTCAGCCGGAAGGGGACGTAGGAGATCTGATAGATGTCGACGGGGATCTTGATGAGCTCGAAGGCGTTGGCCAGGGCGCACCAGCCCAGGCCGAGCAGGACGCCCAGGGCCGTCCCGATGACGCCGATGAGGGCGCCCTGGAGGAAGAAGATCCGGTTGATCATCCGGGGCGTCGCCCCCATGGCCATGAGGACGCCGATGTCGCGGGTCTTCTCCATGACCATGAGGATGAGCGTCGCGATGATGTTCAGGGCGGCCACGATGACGATCAGCGTGATGGTCAGGAACATGATGTTCTTCTCCAGCTTCAGGGCGGAGAAGAGCGACTTGTTGAGCTCCATCCAGGTCGTGATGTAGACGGAGGGCGGCAGGGCCTCCCGGATCCTCTCCCCGACCGCGGGGGCGGCGAAGATGTCCCTCAACTTGACCTGGATGTAGCTGGCCCGGCCCTCGAGCCCGAAGAGCCGCTGGGCCACGCCGATCGCGACCAGGGCCGTCGCGTTGTCGAACTCGTAGAGGCCGGTGTTGAAGATCCCCGCCACGACGAGCCTCTTGCGCCTGGGCAGGAGCCCCAGCGGGGACAAGGTCGAGGAGGCGGTGACGATCTCGACGACGTCGCCGACCTGGGCCCCGATCCGCAGGGCCAGCTCCCGGCCGAGGAGCAGGCCCTCGCGGGTCCCGCCGCCCTCCGGAATGGCGCCGGCCTCGAGTTTCTGGAGCCAGTCGGCCCCCTGCCGCTCCCGCTCGAAGTCGATGCCCTTGACGAGGGCCCCCGAGCTGTCGCCGACGCCTGTGATGAGGACCGTGCTGTAGACGACCGGGGACACGGACACGACCTCGGGCAGGGCCCGGATCCGCTCGGCGGTCTCCTCGTAGTCGGCCAGGCCGCGGCCGCCGAGGTCGGAGACCATGATATGGGAGGTCGCTCCCAGGATCTTCTCCTGGACGTCGCCCTGGAAGCCGGTGATCAGGGCGATGGCGATGACCAGGGCGGCGACGCCGATGGCGATGCCGCCGACGGAGATCGTCGTGATGACGGAGATGAAGGCCTGCTTTCTCCGGGCGGTGAGATAGCGGCGGGCGACGAACAGCTCGAAGGTCATGTCTTTATTTCGGCCTCAGCAGGGGGAAGAGGACGACCTCCCGGATCGACCGCCGGTCGGCCAGGATCATGGTCAGCCGGTCGATGCCGATGCCCTCCCCGCCCGTCGGCGGCAGGCCGTACTCGAGGGCCTCCACATAGTCCAGGTCGACGGGGTGGGACTCATCGTCCCCGCGCCGCTTGGCCTCGGCCTGCTCCTCGAAGATGGCCAACTGCTCGGCCGGATCGGTCAGCTCCGAGAAGGCGTTGGCCACCTCCATGCCGGCGACGAGGAGCTCGAACCGCTCGGCCTCCTCCGGGTTGTCCCGGGAGGTCTTGGCCAGCGGCGAGATCTCCCGGGGCGGATGGGTGATGAAGGTCGGCTGGACGATCTTGTCCTTGACGAAGCGGTCGAAGAGGACGTCCAGGGCCCGGCCGTAGGTCAGCGGCTTCTTCTCCGGGGCCAGTCCCTCCGCGAAGGTGACGAGGCCGGGCCGGTCGGCGAAGCGGCTCGGGGCCAGGCCGCTCATCTCGACGCAGGCGTCGAGGAACTTGAGGCGCCGGTAGGGCCGCTTGAACGAGATCGTGTGCTCGCCGAAGGGGACCTCCTCCGAGCCGCGGAGCGACAGGGCCAGGCCCGTCAGCAGCTCCTCGGTCATGTCCATCATGTCGAGGTAGTCCCTGTAGGCCTCGTAGAACTCGAGCATGGTGAACTCGGGGTTGTGCTGGGCGTCGATGCCCTCGTTGCGGAAGGTGCGGTTGATCTCGTAGACCTTGTCCAGGCCGCCGACGACGAGCCGCTTGAGGTAGAGCTCCGGGGCGATGCGGAGGTAGAGGTCGAGGTCGAGGGCGTTGTGGTGGGTCTTGAACGGCCGGGCCAGCGCCCCGCCGGGGACCGGGTGCATCATCGGCGTCTCGACCTCGACGTAGCCGCGGCCGTCGAAGAACCGGCGGATGTGGGCGACGATGGCGCTCCGCAGGCGGAAGACCTCGCCGACCTCGGGGTTCATGATCAGGTCGAGGTGGCGCTGGCGGTAGCGGAGCTCCACGTCCTGGAGGCCGTGCCACTTCTCCGGCAGGGGGTGGAGGCACTTGGCCAGGAAGGTCACGGAGTCGCAGAGGACGGTCAGCTCGCCGGTCCGCGTCTTGAAGAGCGCGCCGGCGACGCCGACGATGTCGCCGAGGTCGAGCAGGCCGAAGCGCTCGTAGGCCTCGGCCCCGGCCTTGTCCGCCCGGATGTAGGCTTGGAGCCTCGTCCGGCCGTCGGAGACGTGGAAGAAGGTCGCCCGGCCCATCTTCCGGATGGACAGGACGCGGCCGCGGACGACGACGCCCGGCTTCTTCTCCTCGAGCTCGGCCGGTGCCCAGCCGGAGTAGGCGTCGACGACCTCCTTGACGGAGTGGGTGCCGGCCGCCGTATAGGGGAACAGGGGAACGCCCGATTCCCCGAGCTTGCGGTACTTGTCGCGCCGGGCGACGTCCTGATCGAGCTCGGCGCGTTCTTTGTTCTGGCTCATGGCGACCTTTTCAGGGCTCCTGCCCGGCCGGGCGTTCGGCCTTGGCCGCGAGGCGCCGGACGACGGCGTCGAGGACGCCGTTGACGAAGACGGCCGACTCCTCGCCGCTGTAGCGCTTGGCGATCTCGATCGCCTCGTCCATGACGATGGCCGGCGCGAGCGTCGGCTCGTGGAGGAGCTCCGCGACGGCGATCCTGAGGATGTTCCGGTCGACGACGGCCATCCGGGCCAGGCGCCAGTTCTTCGAAGCCGACTGGATGGTCCGGTCGATGGTCTCGCCGTGCTCCAGGATGCGCTCGACGATCCAGGTCCCGTACTCCCGCGCCCCCCGGACCGCCTTCTGGCGCTCCCAGTACGCGCGGACGACGTCGCGGGGATCGCCGGAGTGGAACTCGAGCTGGAACAGGATCTGGAGGGCGCACTCCCGCGCCTGGCGGCGTTTTCCCATGGTCCGACCCGTTGGCCCGCTCAGCGGAGGCCCGCCTCCTTGAGCATGCTGATCGTCTCGACGAGCGAGAAGGCGGCGTCGTAGCCCTTGTTGCCGGCCTTCGTCCCGGCCCGCTCGATGCCCTGCTCGACCGAGTCGACCGTCAGGATGCCGAAGGACACCGGTACGCCGTCGTCCATGGCGATCTGGGCCAGGCCCTTGGTCACCTCGGCGCTGAGGTAGTCGAAGTGGGGCGTGTCCCCCCGGATGAGGGCCCCGATGCAGAGGATGCCGTCGGCCGCCTTGGCCTTGGCGATCTTCTTGGCCACGAGGGGGACCTCGAACGAGCCCGGGACCTTGTAGATCGTCAGGTCGGCCTCCTGGGCCCCCATCTTCTGCAGGGCCTCCAGGGCCCCTTCGAGAAGCCTCTCCGAAAGGAAGCTGTTGAACCGGCTGACGACGATCCCGATCTTGAGGCCTTTGGCCTGGACCTTTCCTTGATAGGTTTTCATGGCCTTCCCCCTCCTTGGGGAGCGACGGATTTCTCGTAGATGCGGTATTTCCGGTACGGAGCGGCGCCGATCGAGGCCGTGAAATGGTTGATGGCCTCGTTGTCCTCGAGCTGCCACGACAGCTCGCACCACCGGTAGTTCTTGCGGAGGATGGCCTTCCCGAACTCGTCGTACAGCAGGTAGGCCAGCCCCGTATGCATGAACTCCGGGACGACGCCGAAGACCATCGCCCGGACGCCGGTGATCTTCCGCCGCCCGGTCAGGTACTTGAAGAGGCCGAAGGGGAAGAGCCGGCCGTTCATCCTGATGAAGACCTGGTTGAGGTCGGGCAGGGCGCCGGCGAAGCCGACGGTCCGCCCCTCGCGCTCGGCGAAAAGGACCAGGTCGAGGTCGGCGAACCGGGCCAGGTTCCTCGTCAGATGCCGCATCTCGTTGTCGGTCCAGGGCACGAAGCCCCAGTTGTTCCGCCACCCGGCGTTGTAGACCGCGGCGATGGCCAGGGCGTCCCTTTTGAGGCTGGCCCTGGTCACGGCCCGGAAGGTGAACTCGCCCGATTCCCGCAGACGGCCCAGCGTCTCCACGGCCCGGGGGGAGAGCTTCCCCTCGCTCTTCATGAGGAAGGCGTAGAGGTCCTTGGCCTTGGCCAGGCCGCACGTCTCCATGAGGTCGAGATAGTAGCGGGGATTGTAGGGCATCATGACGACCGGCGGGCCGTCGAAGCCCTCGAGGAGGAAGGCGCACTCGTCGTTCATGGACAGGTTGACCGGGCCGCGGAGCCTGTCCATGCCCCGCTCCGCCACCCAGGCCGCGGCGGCATCGACGAGGGCCCGGGCCACGGCCGGGTCGTCGACGCTCTCGTAGAGCCCGAAGAAGCCCGTCCTGTCCTTGTGGGCCGCGTTGTGGTTCCGGTCGAGGATGGCCGCGATGCGGCCGACGACCCGGCCGTCCCGGAGGGCCAGGAAGTAATCGGCCTCGCCGTGCTCGAAGAAGGGGTGCCGGCGGCGATCGAGCCGGTCCCTCATCTCCGCGAGAAGAGGGGGGACCCAGTGAGGATCGCCCTTGTAGACGGCCCAGGGGAAGCGGAGGAAGCTCCGCAGGTCCTTCCGCGTCAGAACCTTGCGGACCTCGATCCCGGTCATGGCCACTCCTTCCTCACCGATCGGTCGGCGCCTATTCTAGCAAAGAACCGGGCCTTTTGCACCTAAAACCGCGCCAGGCGCGCTTGAGGCGGCGGACCGTTTGTGATAGTTTGGCCTCGCCGCCGACGCCTTTCTGTCCCGGAGGACGAGATGACGAGAACGAAGCCCCATTTCGAGGAGCTCCCCCCCGACAAGCTGCGCTGGGCCTGCCGTCCCGAATCCATCCCGGTCTCGTCGAGCGCGGAGGCCCGGCCCTGCGAGGAGATCATCGGCCAGGAGAGGGCCCTGCGGGCCATCCAGACGGGCCTCGACATCAAGAGCCTCGGCTACAACATCTTCATCACGGGCATGGTCGGCACGGGGCGGACGACGACCGTCAAGCAGCTGCTCGAGCGCCTGGAGAAGGGCGACCGGACGCCCGGAGACATCCTCTACGTCAACAATTTCAAGTACCCCGACGAGCCCGTCCTCATCATGCTGCCGGCCGGGAAGGGCCGGGAGTTCAGCGACGCCATGGCCCGGCTGATCGACGCGCTGAGGTCGAACATCCCCGACCTCCTCAAGAGCCCCTACTACACGGAGCGGCGGGACGCCATCGTCGAGGCCCAGCAGAAGAAGCAGCGGGAAATCCTCCAGCGCTTCGAGGAGGAGGTCGCCGAGCAGGGCTTCTCGGTCATCCAGGTCCAGATGGGCCTGTTCACCCGCCCCGACCTCATCCCCCTGCTCGAGGGCCAGCCCACGCCCTTCCCCAAGATCGAGGGGCTGGTCAAGGAGAAGAAGGTCCCCAAGGAGACGCTCGACGCGCTCCGGGAGAAGTACGAGAAGCTGACGGTCAAGCTCGAGGCGGTCTTCGAGAGCCTCAAGGAGATCGACGAGCAGACGCGGACGATGCTCCGGAGCTGGGACGAGGAGTCGATCTCGCCGGTCATCAAGGGCGGCATCGACGAGGTCCGGGGCTGTTTCGCCTTCCCCAAGATCGGCGCCCATCTCGACGAGGTCGAGAAGGCCCTGGTCAAGACCATCGACGCCTTCAAGACCCAGAAGAAAGAGGACAAAGACAAGGAGAAGGACAAGCCCGACGACTTCCTCGAGTACCGGGTCAACCTCCTCGTCGACAACTCCGACCAGCGCGGCGCGCCCGTGGTCATGGAGACCAATCCCAGCTACGTCAACCTGTTCGGGTCGATCGAGGCGACCTACTCCCGCGCCGGCATGGGCCAGACGGACTTCACCATGATCAAGGCCGGCTCCTTCCTCAAAGCCAACGGGGGCTACCTCGTCCTCAACGCCCTCGACTCCCTGGTCGAGCCGGGCGTCTGGGCCACCCTCAAGCGGACCCTGCGCAACCAGGTCTTCGAGATCCAGAACTACATGCAGATGTACCTCTTCTCGAGCGCCCGGCTCAAGCCGGAGCCGATCCGGCCCGAGGTCAAGGTCGTCATGATCGGGGACACCTCGATCTACAACCTCCTCTACTTCATGGACGAGGACTTCAAGAAGATCTTCAAGATCAAGGCCGAGTTCGACTCGGAGATGGACAAGGGCGAGAAGGCCGTCGGCGACTACGTCCGGTTCGTCCGCAAGATCTGCGACGACGACGGCCTCCGGCCCCTGGACAAGGACGGCCTGTCCGCGCTCATCGAGTACGCGACCCGCCTCGCCGGCCGGCAGAGGAAGCTCTCGACGCGGTTCCACGTCATCGCCGACGTCATCCGCGAGTCGAGCTACTGGGCCGGGAAGAACAAGAAGGCGGCCGTCGGCCGCGACGATATCGAGAAGGCCATCCGCGAGCGCTTCGAGCGGGTCAGCCTGATCGAGGACAAGATCCAGGAGATGATCGAGGAAGGGACCATCCTCATCGACACGGAGGGCGCCGTGGTCGGGCAGGTCAACGGCCTGTCCGTCTACGACATGGGCCAGTTCATGTTCGGCAAGCCGACCCGGATCACGGCCCGGACGGCCATGGGCCGGGCCGGGGTCATCAACATCGAGCGCGAGGCCGACCTGAGCGGGCCGACCCACAACAAGGGCGTCCTCATCCTCGGCGGCTATCTGCGGGGCAAGTACGCCTCGAAGCGGCCGCTCTCCCTGACGGCGTCGCTCGCCTTCGAGCAGTCCTACGGCGGCGTCGACGGCGACAGCGCCTCCTCGACCGAGGTCTACGCCCTGTTCTCGAGCCTCTCGGGCCTGGCCCTGCGGCAGGACCTGGCCGTCACCGGTTCGCTCAACCAGAAGGGCGAGATCCAGCCGATCGGCGGCGTCAACGAGAAGATCGAGGGCTTCTTCGACGTCTGCAAGGCCAAGGGCCTGACGGGGACGCAGGGCGTCCTCATCCCCCACCAGAACGCCCAGAACCTCATGCTCCGGGCCGACATCGTGGACGCGGTCAGGGAGGGGAAGTTCCACGTCTACCCCGTCCGCACGATCGACGAGGGCATCGAGATCCTGACCGGCGTCGAGGCCGGGGCCGCGGCGGCGAGCGGCGCCTATCCGAAGGGGACCGTCCACTTCCTGGTCGACCGCGAGCTCCAGCGGCTGGCCAAGGGCTGGAAGGCGTTCGCCGCGCCGTACGGAAAGGGCCGGGGGCCGGCGAAGGGCCCGAAGTAGCCGGCATCTCCGGGATATCCCTCTCTTCGGCTTGGCTCGGGATATGCCTCTAGCTCCCCGGCCCCCCGGGAACCAGTCGTCCGGTTCCCCCCGCTGCGCGGGTCCCCCCTCCACGGACGGGGATCTTCGAGGCAACATCCCTCGCCGCCATGAGAGGGAATCCCGGAATAGGGAAAAGAAGCCTCGATGAGGTGCGGGAGTTAGGGCTTTGGGGCTTGGCGGCGCGGCGCGCGAGGCTTACGGGCCGGGGCGGGGGCGGCGGCCGACCCGGCGAGGGCCTTGAGCCGCCGGACCTCCGCGCTTCCGAGATAGCGCCACTCCCCCGTCTTCAAGCCCTCGAGGGTGAGCCCGGCGAAATCGATCCGCTTGAGGTGGTCGACCGGGTAGCCCACGGCCGCGAACAGCTTGCGGATCTCCCTCTTGCGCCCTTCGCGGATCTCGACCCGGAGCAAGGTCTGCCGCCGCCCCCGATACAGGACCTTGACCCGGGCGGGGGCCGTCCGGCGGCCCTCGAGGAAGATGCCGTTGCGGGCCTTGTCGAGGTCGGCCTCCGTCGGCTCCCCCTCGACGCGGGCCTCGTAGACCTTGGCTACGCCATATCGCGGGTGGGTCAGCCGGAGGGCCATCTCCCCGTCGTTCGTGAGAAGGAGCGCTCCCTCCGTGTCGAGGTCGAGCCGGCCGACGGGATAGACCCGGACCGGGAGTCGGCCCAACAGGTCGAGGACCGTCGGCCGCTTGAACGGGTCTTTGACGCTGACGACGCGGCCGGCCGGCTTGTTCATCAGGATGTAGACCGCCCGCTCTTCCTCGGCCTTGACCGGCCGGCCGTTCACCGCCACCTTGTCGCGGGCCGGGTCTATCTTCTCCCCGAGCTCCATGACCACCTGGCCGTTGACGCTGACCCGCCCCTCGGCGATCCAGCGGTCGGCCTCCCGCCTGGAACAGACCCCGGCGTGGGCCAGGAACTTGTTGAGCCGCGTCATCATGGGCGGCCCCATTATCCGGCCCGCATCGGCCAGTGTCAAGGCGCCCTTCGTTTGAGCTCCTCGTGCCCGAGCGGCTCGGAGGGCCTTTGAGCCGCTCGGGTACGAGGAGGCCAAGAACCTTGCCTCAGGGAATTCGTATATATAGGGTAGAATGGATAGGTAGACCCATGGCCAAGCTTCCGATCGGCGAATCCTTCTCGATGGCGCTGGTCTCCCTTCGCTCCAACAAGCTCCGGACCTTCCTGACCCTGCTCGGCATCATCATCGGCGTCTTGACCATCATCGCCGTCGTCTCGGTCATCCAGGGCCTCAACAACTACGTCTACACCAAGATGTCCTTCTACGGGGCCAACGACTTCTCGGTCCAGAAGTTCTCCATGATCGGGACCTCCCTCAAGGACTTCCGGGAGCAGATGAAGCGCAAGGACCTGACCCTGGTCGAGCGCGACCTCATCCGGGCCAACTGCCCCTCCTGCGACCTCGTCGGCGCCTCGACCTCCAGCAGCGCGACCGTCAAGTTCGGCAGCCAGTCCCTCCGGGGCACCGAGGTCCGGGGCGTGACCTACCTCGACCACGAGATCGGCTCGGTCGTCGAGCTCGAGAGCGGCCGCCACCTCCAGAGCCAGGACGAGACGAACTCGCGGATGGTCGGCGTCATCGGCGGCGACGTCGCCGAGAAGGTCTTCGGCGGGCTCGACCCGCTCGGCCGCTGGCTCAAGGTCGGCAACCGGAACGTCCAGGTCATCGGCGTGGCCAAGAAGAAGGGCAAGATCCTCGGCTTCAGCCAGGACAACTTCGTCCGCGTCCCCATCACGACGTTCCTGAAGATCTACGGCTCGCGCCGCTCGATCAGCATCAACATCCACACCAGGTCCCAGGAGGAGATGGCCCGGGCCCAGGAGGAGGCCCGCACGGTCCTCCGCTCCTGGCGGAAGCTCCGCTACGACCAGCCCGACGACTTCTCCTTCGCCACCTCGGAGACGTTCATCCAGTTCTACAAGACGGCCACCGCGGGCATCTACTTCGCCATGATCGCCGTCTCCTCGATCGCCCTCGTCGTCGGCGGCATCGTCATCATGAACATCATGTTCGTCTCGGTGTCGGAGCGGACCAAGGAGATCGGCATCCGCATGGCCGTCGGCGCCCGCCGCAGGGACATCCTCTACCAGTTCCTCATCGAATCGTCGGTCATCTCCGCGCTCGGCGGGATCATCGGCATCGTCCTCGGCTTCCTCGTCGCCCGGATCGTCTCCGCGGCCACGTCCATGCCCTCGAGCGTCGAGCCGGCCTCGATCGCGCTGGCCATCGTCATGTCCTGGTCGATCGGCCTGTTCTTCGGCATCTACCCGGCCAACCGGGCGGCCAAGCTCGACCCGGTCGAGGCCCTGAGGTCGGAACAATGAGGCTCCAGATCGTCCGCGAAGTCTTCCGCATGGCCATCGATTCGCTCCGGTCCCACAAGCTCCGCTCGTTCCTGACCATCCTGGGCATCGTCATCGGGGTCATGACCGTCATCGGCATGGTCTCGATCATCCAGGGCCTCAATAAAAGCTTCCTCAGCGAGCTCCAGTCGGCCGGCTCCGACATGATCCACGTCCAGAAGTACGACGCCGTCCAGATGGGCGAGAGGTCCGAGGAAGAGCGGACCCGCAAGGACCTGACCTTCGACGACGCCATGGCCGTAGAGGCGGGCGCCCCGCTCGTCCGGGCCGTGGCCGTCAGCACCTACGTCAGCGTCTTCGACCAGACCGAGATCAAGTACCAGAGCGCCAAGAGCGACAGCGCCATGGTCATCGGCATGAACGAGAAGTGGCCCGTCGTCATGTCGCTCTACCTGCCCCGGCTGGGCCGGTTCGTCACCGAGGCGGAGGTGACGCGCTCGGCCCGCGTCTGCGTCCTGGGCTCGGAGCTCGCCGACGTCCTCTTCCCGATGACCAACCCGCTCGGCAAGGAGATCCGCGTCGGCGCCGAGGCCTTCACGGTCGTCGGCGTCCTCGCCAAGAGGGGCCAGATGTTCGGACAGAGCCGCGACAACTTCGTCGGCCTGCCCATCACCACCCTGATGAAGTACTTCCGATACGAGAAGGACGGCCTGGAGATCATCGCCGTCCCCCGGAGGTCGGAGGACCTGACCGAGGCGATCGAGCAGATCCGGGGCGTCCTCCGGCAGCGGCGCAAGGTCCCCTTCGGCAAGCCCGACGATTTCGCCATCATGACCCAGGACACGCTCGTCGATCTCTACAACCAGCTGACCGGGGCCGCCTACCTGGTCATGGTCGTCATCTCCTCGATCGGCCTCCTCGTCGGGGGGATCGGGGTCATGAATATCATGCTCGTCTCGGTCAAGGAGCGGACCCGCGAGATCGGCATCCGCAAGGCCATCGGCGCCCGCTCCGGCGACATCATGAAGCAGTTCCTCATCGAGGCCGTCGTCCTGACCGGCAGCGGCGGCGTCGTCGGGGTCCTGGTCGGCTTCGGCGTCGCCCTCGTCGTCCGGTCGGCGACGCCTCTCCCTGCGACCGTCTCCTGGTGGTCGGTCTTCCTCGGCCTTTCGGTCGCCGCGTCGATCGGCCTGTTCTTCGGCATCGTCCCGGCCCGGAAGGCGGCGCAGATGGACCCCATCGTCGCCCTCCGCTACGAGTGAGGCGCTTATCCCCCCCTGCCACCCGTTCTTGGGATCAGCGTCTGGATACCGCAGGAGACGGGCGTATGTCCCTCCGGATCATCTCAGACTGACGTCGGGCCCTCCATAACCGTTCTGGACCATGGCCATCATGCTCGGCCCCCCTGGACGGTCGTGATCACGACACTCCCCCTTTTGCGGCCCTCTTCGACATACCCGTGAGCCTCGGCCGCATGTTCCAGGGGGAAGGTCCGGTCGATGATCGCCCTTAGGTGACCCGCTTCAGCCAAGTCTCTGATTCGGGCCATATCCTCATGTCTCTCACGGGCAAAAGCGCAGATGACCTTCTTCTTCCCCGCGATCTTCGTCCGGATCATCTGAAGGACCTTGCCGGTTTTAAAGCTCGCGTTGAGGTAGGTCCCGTTCTCCGTCAGCGAGCTCTTGTATTCGGAGAAGGCGCCCTTGCCGAGGATGTCATAGATGACGTCATAGGCCTCGCCGTTCGTCGTGAAATCCTCCTTCCCGTAATCGACGACGTGGTCCGCCCCGAGGGCCTTCACGTATTCCTGGCCATGGGTCCCGCAAACCCCCGTAACCTCCGCCCCGTAATATTTGGCTATTTGTACACCCGCCGAGCCTATTCCTCCGGAAGCTCCGTTGACCAGGACCTTCCGGCCCGGCTGGATCCTGACCCTCTTCAGATGATCATGGGCCATGATGGCCCCGTAGGGGATGCTGGCCGCCTCCTCATGGGTCATGTTCCTGGGCTTGATCCCCACCATCTTGTCCTCCGGGATACAAAGGTATTCGGCGTAGGCCCCCATTCTTTGGCCCGGATAGCCGAAGACCTCATCCCCTTTCTTGAATTCTTTGACGGCCTTTCCGACCGATTCGACAACTCCGGAGAACTCGCTGCCAAGGACCCTGACCCTGGGCTTATTCCATCCAAGCGCGATCCTTACCGGGAGCCACAAAGGCAAGGGCATATAGAATCGGCTGAGCGGGATGTTCTTGAAATCCCGGGCCAGGAGGTCCCCGAAGTTCACTGTCGTCGCGTGGACCCTGACCAACAATTCCTTGTCCTTCGGGACGGGCCTTTCCACCTCTTCGAGCTTCAGCACCTCGGGTGGACCGTACTCGTGGTAGACGATCGCTTTCATTTTATGCCTCCAAGTGAAGATCGTAGGAGGAACGCCTCGATCTCGGCCCGCGTCGGGGCGGAGGGCTGAGCGCCGAGGCGGGTGACGGAGATCGCGGCCACGGCCTGGTTGGCGCCCTTGCCGCCCGCGGCCATCGCGAAATCTCCGCCCAGGAGGGTCTCCCCCGGCCGCGGGATCCGCGGCACGCGGACGATCATGTCGGTGTTCGAGCTGCCGACGACGAGGACCGTGCTCACGCCTTCTCCCGCAGCCACGCGGCGGCCGCGTCGACGGCCTCGCGAAGCCGGGCGAGCTCCGGAGTGACGAGCTCGACGAGCGAGGGGCCTCCCCCGCCCTTCACCGGCAGGACGGCCGCGACGACCGGGACGATCTGCCTCAGGTCCACGGCGAGGGGCTCCGAGCGGGCCACGATGAGGTGGCCCTGCCCTTCGCCGGGCGCGCCGTAAGCCACGGCGAACTCGCCGCTGCGGATGACGTTGAGGGCCAGGAAGCGGGCCTCGTCAGGCGTCCGGTCCTCGAGGACCGCGGCGATGATCCGACCGGGGGCCGAGCGGACGACCTCGGCGGCCTCGAACGCGGCCAGCCTCTCCTCGAGCTTGCGAGCCCGCTTCTTCAGGGCTTTGTGGTCGGTGCCGAGCTTCGCGACCTGGGCCCCGATGCCGGCCGCCGCGCACGAGAACGACGCGGCGAGCGCCCGCACCGCGCGGTCCTTCGTCCGGTGGTCCCGCAGGGCCCTCGCCCCGCAGATGAACTCGAAGCGGAGGTTGCCGCGGATCTTCTCGGCCCCGACGACCTTGATCGCGCCGATCTCACCGGTCCGGCGGACGTGCGTCCCGCCGCAGGCCGAGAAGTCGAAGCCATCGACCTCGACGACGCGCAGGAGCCCCGATTTCTTCGGCGGCCGCCGCAGCGGCACCTCGTCGATCCTGTCCTCGGGGACGAAGGAGATCTTGACCGCGCGGTCCTCCCAGACTATCGCGTTGGCCCGGTCCTCGACCCTGTCGAGGTCGGCCTCGGAGGCGGAGGCCAGGCCGATCTCGAGCGTCGAGACCTCGGGTCCGAGGTGGAAGGAGCGCGTCTCGCCCTTGAGGACCTCGAAGAAGGCCTGCGAAAGGACGTGCTGGCCCGTGTGCTGCTGCATGTGGTCGAAGCGGGCCGGCCAGTCCACGCGGCCGCGGAGCCGCGTCCCCTCGACCGGGCGGTCGAGGACGTGGAGGATCGCGCCGTCGAGGTCGTGCACCTCGACGACCGCGGCGCCGCCGAGCCCGCCCTTGTCCCACGGCTGGCCGCCGGACTCCGGATAGAAAGCTGTCCGGTCGAGGACGACCGCCGGGCGCCCTTCGCGCTCCGTCCGCTCGAGGACCTCTCCTTCGAACTCGGTGAGATAGGCGTCGTCGTAATACAACCGCTTGGTCTCTGTCATGACATCGCTCCTGCGCTTGGGAACCCTCGATCGCCCGCATTATATCAAGGATCGGACATCTGAAGGAACCCGCCGCGGGTCCAGGGGCCGGGGGTGTCATTCGAGGGCCCTCCCCGCGCGGGGGTTCTTTGGACTCTTTAAAGGACGCGGAAGATCAGGAGCTCGAGGAGGGCCGCGGCGAAGACCGCGGCCACGGGCCCGGCGAGGATGGGGTAGACGTCCTTCATGTCCGCCTTGAAATAGTCCGCGGTCAAAGCCAGGCAGAGATGGGCCGGCGAGAGGAGGATGCCGGCGAAGCCGCTGACGTAGGCGAAGGTCAGGAGGACCATGTCGGGCGACCCCGTCCCGATGACCGGGACGAGGAGCGGGAAGGAGATGGCCACGAAGGCCTGGTTGACGCCGGTGAGGAGGCCGACGACGAACGGTGCCGCGAACATCAGAAGATACGCCGAGAAGCCCTGGGGCGGGACGGCCCGGACGACGGCGTCGAGCGCCCCCGAGGCCTCGAGCACCTCCTTGAAGACCATGACGGCGACGGTCAGCCAGACGATCTTGGGCGAGAGGCCGCGAAGGACGATGCCCCACCGCGCCTTGAGGTCGAGGCGGGCCGTGGCCTGCGTCAGGACGGCCGACGCCGCGAGCGCGATGAGCATGTTCAGCCGGAAAACGAAGATGAGGACGATGGTCAGCGCGATGGGCCAGATGCTGAAGACGACGAGCCAAGCGTCCTTCCACGAGCCGCCGTTCGTCCGCTCCCGCGGCAGGCGCGGCAGCCTGCGGTAGAGGACGGCGATCCCGGCCCCGATCGCGACCAGGCTGAACGGCGCCTGGTAGAGGCTGATCCTCCAGACCGGGACGCGGAAAATGGCCGAGGCCATGATGATGTTGAGATAGAGGGGCCACCAGTACTCCCAGACGTGGCGGAACCAGTAGTTGTAGAAGGTCTTCCAGGCCGGGGCGACGCTCCAGCGCCGGGCCGCCTCGTCGACGATGGGGGCGCCCATCATGGCCCCGCCCATCATCGGCAGCAGCCCGATGAACGCCGAGGGGATGGCCAGGACGAGACGGTCGTCCCGGACGAGGTTCTTGAGGGCGTCGACCATGGTCCTGAAGGCGCCGGTCGCCTGGAGGAATTCGCCGAGGTAGAGGACGAGGACGACGATCCCGGCGAGCTCGAGCGTCTCGCCCGACGTCGCCCCGGCCAGGACGGCCCGGCCGAAGGCGCCGGGCGTCATGCCGAACAGGACGGCCGCGAGGCAGGTGTCGAGGAAGAGGACCAGGCCGAGGTCCCACTTGAGGCGGATGAGGACGAGCAGGAGGGCGACGACCAGGGCCACCTTGCCCAGGACGAGCATGTCAGACGAGCCTGTCGACCCCGGCCGCGGCCAGGACGCGCACGGTCGTCTTGAAGTGGGTCTTGGCCACCTTGCCCAGGATGTCCGGCCCCTTGTCCCGGACCAGCTTCACGGCCGCGGCTTCGACCTGGTCCGAGGCGCCCTTGGGCAGCTCGAGGCCGACGTCCTTCGAGAGGAAATGGAGGCGGGTCAGGAACTCGGCCCGGGCCAGGATGGAGGCGGCGGCGACGGCCGGCGTCCTCCTCGGCCCGCGGCATCTGGACGAGCTCGATCTCCCGGCCCTTCTTGAGCAGGGCGTTGCGGACGAACCGCTCGTCGCCGAACTGGTCGGTGACCGCCTCCCCGCCGGGACGCGCTCGAGGATGTTCTCGATGGCCCGGGCGTGCCCCCAGGCCAGGAGGCGGTTGAGGTTGCGCAGCTTCGCCCAGAGCTCGTTGTACTTCTCCGGGCCCGATGGCGACGACGGAGTGGTGGGGATAGCCGCGCTTGAGCGCCTCGGCGATCTCACGGCAGCGGGCGTCCGAGGTCCTCTTCGAATCCTTGACCCCGAGCTCGCGCAGGACCCCTTCCTGGCCCTCGGGCAGGAAGAAGGCGGCGACGACGAGCGGGCCGAAGAAGTCGCCCTTGCCCGACTCGTCCGAGCCGATGCGCCCGGGCTCCGGCGGGAAGAGGGCCCCGGTCATCGGTCCTTCCCGAAGACGATCTTCCCGTCGAACACGGTCAGCCGGACCTTGGCCCCGCCGATCTCCTCGGGCGGGACCGTGAAGATGTCGCGGTCGAGGACGACGAGGTCGGCGAGCTTGCCCGGCTCGACGGTCCCCTTGGACGACTCGGCGAATTGCGTCCAGGCCCCGTCGACCGTGTAGGCCCGGACGGCCGCCTCGACGGAGATCTTCTCCTCGGGGATCCACCCGCCCGGGTGCTTACCGTCGAGGGTCCGCCGGGTCACGGCGGCGTAGATGCCCAGGACACGGGTCGAGCGGGGCGACCGTCCAGTCGGAGCCGAAGGCCAGCCTCGCCCCGGCCCGGTGCAGCGAGTCGAAAGCGTAGGTCGTTCTGGCCCTCTCCGGCCCGATCTTCCTCTCCGGCCCAGCGGCCGTCGTCGATGGCGTGGTAGGGCTGGACGGAGGCGACGACCCCGAGCCGGCCGAACCGGGCGATGTCGGCCGGCCGGAGGTGCTGGGCGTGCTCGATCCGCCAGCGCCGGTCCCGCGGCCCGTTCGCGGCCGCCGTCCTCTCGAAGATATCGAGGACGAGGCTGTTGGCCCTGTCGCCGATGGCATGGATGGCCACCTGGAGCCCGGCCCGGTCGGCCGCGAGGATCCGCTCCTCCATGACGCCCTCGGGGAACATCTGGCCGTGGAGGAGCCCCGACGTCCCCGGCGTGTCCGTGTAGGGTTCGAAGAAGAGGGCCGTGGCCGAGCCGAGGGAGCCGTCGACGAAGCCCTTCAGCCCGGCCAGCTTGAGATAGGCGTCCCCGAACGGCGACTTCAGCTTGAGCCGGGCCAGCGCGTCGACCTCGGTGACGGGCACGTAGACGTGGACGCGGGTCGTCGAGCCGTCCCCGCCGGGCCAGCTCCTGGAAGACCTCGAAGCTCGACGCGTCGGCCATCTCGCCGACCGAAGTGACGCCGTGCTCGGCGGCGTGCCGGACGGAGGCCTCGGCCGCCTCGAGCTTCTCGGCGAAGGACGGCTCGGGGACCTTGGCCAGGACCAGGTCCGCGGCCGTGTCCTTCAGGATGCCCGTGGGCTCGCCCGTCGCCGCGTCCTTGACGATCTCGCCGCCGGGCGGGGCGGGCGTGTTCCGGTCGACGCCGGCGAGCTTCAGGGCGACGGTGTTGGCCAGGACGGTGTGGAGGTCGACCCGGCTGACGCAGACGGGATTGTCCGGCGTGACGGCGTCTATCCAATCCCGGCGGGGGAGCTCGGGCGGGTCGAACCGTTCCTCGTCCCAGTTCCCGTCGAGGATCCAACGCCCCGGCCCGATCTCGCGGGCCTTGGCCGCGACGCGGGCGACGAGCTCCTCCCGGCTCCCGGCGTCGCTGAGCCGGATGCTCTTGAGCGCGAACCCGCCGGCCAGGAAATGGGTGTGGCTGTCGATGAATCCCGGAAGGACGAGAGCGCCGCCGAGGTCGACGAGCTTCTCCCCCGACCCGGCCAGGCGCCGGACCTCGGCCGTCGTCCCGACGGCGAAGATCTTCCCGTCGCGGACGGCCACGGCCTCGGCCCAGGGCCGGTCCTCGACGCCCGTCCAGACCTTCCCGTTGACCAGAATCAGGTCGACCATGTTCCCCTCCCGGTGTCTTCCGGCATCCCGCTACCAGCCCGAAGGCCAGGACGAGCGCCACCACGCTATGATAAGCTCTCATGAGGAATCCTCTCGAAACCTTTTTATAAAGGAAAACGGCGCTGAAAGCAAAGCTAAGTGGGGACTGATCCTCCAGATGAGGGGCGCCTGGGAGATCGGTGCGAACGCGCAGGAGTGTTCCTGGAGGAGGCCGTGGTAGGGCGGAGCGGCCACGGATGAAGAAGGGGCCGAGGGGATCGTCGGAGCGAGCATCAGGGCTGATTTAGCCGTTCCGGAGACAGGCGAGGGTAGTTTCCCAGGAAACCGCCAAAACGTGTTTGAGCGAGGCTTAGCGCAAGCCGAGCGAGTTGTTTTGGCGCCGAGCCTGTCGAACGGAACGGCGTTAAAAATCAGCCCAGCGAGCGGAGACGATCCCCGAGGCCCCTCCGCGGCCGGCGAGCGCCGACCGCTGTGAAGCTTGGACGAGTGTGATAAAATAGCGGGCATGATCGACGCGACCCACATCCGCAAAGGCATGATCATCGTCATGGACGGCGCCCTCTGGCGGGTGATGGAGATGCAGCTCATCACCCCGGGCCGGTGGAAGGCCATGGTCCAGACCAAGCTCCGCAACATCCAGAACGGCTCCCAGACCGAGCACCGCTTCCGCTCGGAAGAGCGGCTCGAGCAGGCCCACCTCGAAGAGATCGAGATGGAGTTCCTCTACGAACAGGGCGGCGAATACGTCTTCATGAACCTCGAGAACTACGAACAGGTCTCCCTCTCCGCCGAGGCCATGGGCGACGCGGTCAAGTACCTCAAGCCGAACACGGTCATCGAGGTCGAGACGTTCGACGGCAAGCCCGTCGGCATCAACCTCCCCAACTCCATGGACCTCAAGGTGGCCAGCACCGAACCCCGCCTCCAGGGCGCGACCAAGACGGCCCTCTATAAGCCCGCCGTCCTCGAGACCGGGGCGGTCGTCCAGGTCCCGGAGTTCATCAAGGAGGGGGACGTCATCCGCGTCGACACGCGGGACGACAAGTATCTCGAGCGGGCCAAGACGCGCTGAGCCGCGCTCAGAACCCCTGGCGGAACACCCCGACGTTCCCGAAGCTGTCCCGGACCCTCACGGTGACCTGGTTCTCCGCCCCGGCCGGGAGCGTCAGCGAGAACTTGAAGCTCTCGCTGCGCGAGTCGGCGATGCCGTCGACCGGGAACACGACCTGCCACTCCCCCGGCCGGACGAGGACCTTGGCCTCCTCGATGTGCGAGTAGGCGTCCTCGGCCTGGAAGGCGACCTGGAGCGCGGCGCCGCTCCGCGCCGCCGTGAGATCCCTGACGACGGGCAGGGAATTGTCGACGACGAAGGGCGGGCTCGTCCGCTCCGTCCGGAGCTCGAGCCCCGGCGGGTTGGAGGGGGCGTCCGACACGGTCAGCCGCAGGAGATAGGTGCCGTCGGGCAGGGACAGGGTGTCGAAAGCGTAGATCGACTCGGCCCAATCGGCCTCGAGCGTCCGCCATGCGGTCTCGCCGTCCTTCTTGACCGACAGGGTGAACTTCAAGGTGTCCCCGTTCTCGTCGGAGGCGTCCCAGACGACGGTCTGGAAGCCCTTGCGCTCGGCCTTCCGGCCGGCCGGGCCGATCCGCAGCTCGTCCTTCTTTTCCGGCGCGTCGGCGACGCGCCTCTCCCGGCCGAGGATGACGTCCTCCTGCTCGGGGAGCTTGAAGTAGACCTCGTTCGGCGGGAGGCACTCGAGCCGCGCGACCGAGGGCGCGATGTTCGACTGGAGGTAGAACACGCCGAGCCGGTGGAATACGGGCGAGGTCTTCCCCGACTGCGTCCTCAGCAGCACCTTGACCTGGAGGAAGCGGGCCTTGGGGCTGAGGACGGGCTCCTCGACCTTGCCGTAGAACGGGGACCACTCGCTCCAGGTGGCGTTGGGCTCGCGCGTGTTGCCGCTCCGGCTCTGGAGCTGAACGGAGGCCCCGACGCCGGCCGAAGCCTCCCAGACGACCCGTCCCCAGGACGCGAGCGTCCGGGCGTCGAGGACGGGGCTGACGTACTCCCCGGAGAAGCGCTGCTCGGTCAGGAGCAGGCCGAAGTAGCACGGGTTGTTGGCCAGGACGTAGATCTTGGAGTCGAGAGGAACGAGTTGATAGACCTGCTCGGAGCTCTGCTGCAGGAGAAGGGCGACGCGCTCCTCCGCGTCCACGGAATAGATCCGGCCCCGGCCGCCGGTGCCGAAGAGGACCCTCTTCGAGTCCTCCTTCCAGAGGACGGAGTAGATCATCTCGTCCCCGGAGCTCCACAGTCGTTTGGCCAGGCCGTCGCCGGTGATCCGGTAGAGGGCCCCGCCGTCGCGGGCCGCGGGACCGGACGCCGGCCCCGGCGCCGGGACGGCGGAAGGTTCGCCGACCGGGCGAGGCGCCGTCGCCACGGCGGTGGCGGTGACCGTCATCATGGCGTCCAGCCGGACCGGCTGATCGTCGGCGATCGCCGGAGCGGCCTCTTCCCCGCGCCCCCTCGTCGGCGTCCCGGACGCCGCCGCGTAGATCGCGCCCTCCCCGTCGAGGGCCAGGCCCCGGACCTCCTCGTACGGGGTCTCGAAAAGCACGGAGGCGCGCCCTTCGGCCGAGATCCTGTAGACGAGGCCGTTGCCGCCGCTGCCGGCGACGACGTCCCCGCGGGGCGTCCTTTCCAGGCAGAGGACGTGGTTCTCGGCGGCCCGGAAGAACATCCGGCCGTCGCCGAGGGGGGAGATCCGATAGATCCCGCCGGCCTCGCCGACGGCCGCCCAGAGCTCCCCCGACTCCATGAACAGGAGGTCCCAGACGTACTTCTCGGCCGGGTTGAAGAACTCCTCGCCCTTGCCTTTCTCGGTGATCTTGTAGATCTTGCCGTTCGGCGAGGTCGAGGCGTAGAGGGTGCCGCGGAGGTCCTGGACGAGCGCGGTGACGTCCATCTCCGGGGCCTGGAACCAGAGCTCGGCCCGGCCGTCCCTCCCGACGCGATAGACCTTGCCGCCGTGCCCCGTGCCGAGGAACACCGCTCCGTCGGAGGCGGCCAGGACGGAGAGGTAGAACTCCTCCTGCGGGGCGGCCAGCTTCTCCTCCTTGGGCGCCAGGGTGAGCGTCCCGTCGTAGGATACCGAGATGCCGTCGAACTTGCCTTTGAGATAGTCCTCGCGCGTCCGCAGCTCCCATTTCTGGGGGACGACGGCCCCGAGGAAGGCGGCTAGGACGGCGGCGAGGACGAGCCCGGCGGCGACGGGGGCGAGCGAAGGCTTGCGCATGGCGGCACTCCTACTTGCGGATTCGGACGGGGATGGTCGCCCCGCCCCGGAACACGTAGGGGACGGGAAGCTGGTACTCGCTCAGGGTCGACCGGGTGATCTCGGTCGGGCCGGCGGCCGAGGCCCGGCCGGAGGCGAACATCGACTTGAGCGTCGGCGGCAGGTTCGGCAGCTCCTCGCCTTTGAGGAAGAGCCCCGGCTTGGAGGCCATGATCCGGAAATAGATGCGGCTGTTCTTGCGGAGGTTCCCGAGCAGCCGGACGAGCTGGTCGAGGCTTCGGGGCACGAATTCCTGGATGCGGTACTGGGCCCGCTCGATCTGCTGCATCGTCGCGGCGTCGCCGACGAGGATCTGGAACTCGCTGCCGGCGGGAAGGGCCGGGGCGACGACCGTGACCTCCTCCGCCAGGCTCTCCTGCTTCTGGGTCCGGTAGAAGACCTTGAGCTGGATGGGCTCGCCCGGCGAGACCTCGTACTTGTCGAGGAGGACCTTCTCGAGCGACGCGAAGCGGCTCTCCTCGATGGCCCGGACGTTGAGGTCGATGCGGAAGATGCCGACGTCCTTGAACTCGTTGTTCAACAGGAAGTGGACGACGGCGGCCAGCAGCCCCGAAAGGCTCACCGGAGGGTTGTCGTAGCTTCCGGAGAAGAGGTCCTCCAAATGGACGCTGAGGCCGCCCGTGTCGAGGAAGACGTCGGCGTCGAAGTCGAGGCTGATGTCGCCGAGGCTCCGCTCCTCGGTCGTGACCAGGGTCGAGACGGCCATGTTGACCAGGGCCGGGGTCAGGAGCTTGTCGGCGATGAGCTTGAGCTTGTAGTCCTTCCGGTCGGCGGGCCCGGTGCGGAGCCCGATGTTGAGCGGGATGAGGCGGGGCATCGCCCCGAGCTCGCCGGCCGCTCCGGCTGTCCTGTCCCGGGTGAACCGGCCGATGACGGGCCCCGCGGCGGCCAGCTTGACGGAGCTCTCCAGGCTGGGCATGACGGCGATGACCTCGGCCCGGGTCATGGCGTAGTCGACGCTCCCCAGGTTGTAGGCGGGATGGCCGAAGGCCAGGACCCTGTTGCCGTCGACGTAAGTGGCCGTGCCGATGGCGCTGATGTCGAGGTCCCCCCCGAGGAGCTGGATGCCGACCGCGTCGCCTTCCCTGAGGGTCGGCCCGGCCGGAGGCTTGCCCGGCAGGGCCTGGGCGGACCTCCCCGCGCGGACGGCCCGGAATCCCAGGGGGCCGAAGAACTCACGGGCCCGCTCGAAGGCCCCGACGCCGAAGCCGCTGAAGACCAGGGGGAGATCGAGAGGCGCGAGGGCCGCGCCCGCGGGCCTCGGATCGCTCCTCGCGGCCAGGGCCCGGCGGAACTCCCCGGAGATCTCCTCCTGGGTCAGGCCCTCGCGGAGGATGACCGGCGCCGTCGGCCCCGTCCGCGGCTCCGCGGGCGCCGCGTCGATGGCCAGCATCTCCTCGATCGGCGTGATCCCGGCGATCGCCTCCTTCTGGAAGCTGAAGCCGTAGGCCACGGCGCCGATGAGCTTGCCGTCGATGTAGACCGGGCTGCCGCTCATGCCGCTTATGACGCCCGTCGATTCGAGACCCCGGCCGCTGAGCCGGGCCAGGATGATATGGCGCTTGGGCAGCACGTTCTCGAGGACCCCGAGGACCTCGACCTCGAACTCCTCGATGGCCTTGCCCTGGAAGACGCTCCGGCCCCGGCCTTTCATCCCCGGTTTGACCTGGGCGAGGGGCATCGTCAGGGTGACGGCTTCGGCCGCGAGCGCCGAAAGGACCAGCAGGGACGCGACGACGAGCGCCCGGCGGGCCGCCCGCGGCCCGGGCCGGCCGGCGAGGTGACGAAATTCAGGCATCGGAGCTTCTCCTCATTGACCCCGGCGGCCGATTCTCATACAATCCGCGTCATGCGTGTCCTGGTCACGGGAGGGACGGGTTTCCTCGGGAGTCACCTCGTCGAGCGGCTCCTCGACGAACCCGGAACCGAGGTCTTCGCCCTCGTCCGCGACCCGTCCCGGCCCCGCTGGCTCGAGGGCGAAAGCCGCGTCCGGATGCTCGTGGGCGACCTTGCTGACGTCCCCGCGCTGCCGGACGGCCTCTCCGTCGTCTACCACGTGGCCGGATCGACCAAATCGCTCAGATCGAACGCGTATTATACCGTAAACCGCGACGGGACGGCAAATCTCCTCAGAGCGCTCGAGGGCCGCTCCGGCCGCCCGCGTTTCGTCCACATCAGCAGCCTGGCCGCGATCGGACCGTCCTCCCCGGGAAAGGCCGTCCGCGAGGACGACCCTCCCCGCCCGGTCTCCCATTACGGCGAGAGCAAGCTCCTGGCGGAACGGGAGGTCCTCCGGCACAGGGACCGCTTCACCGTCGTCCTCCTCCGGCTGGGCGCCGTCTACGGGCCGCGGGACGAGGACTTCCTCGAGTACTTCCGCTGGATCAAGCGCGGCGTCCGTCCCGTCCTCGGCCGGAAAAAATCCATGAGCCTCGTCTACGTCCGCGACGCCGTCCGGGCCGCCCTCCAGGCGGGCCGGGCCGAAGTCGCGAGCGGCGAGATCTTCAATATCGCCGACCCGACGCCCTGCGGCTGGGAGGACATCGGGCGGGTCGCGGCCGGGATCCTGGGGAAGAGGCCCGTGGACGTCCATCTCCCCCTCTGGACGGCCTATCTCGCCACAGCCGCCGCCGAGGGCGTCGGCCGCCTCGTCGGCACGGAGACGAGCCTCTGGAGCTTCAACAAGGTCAAGCAGATGAAGCCGGACGCCTGGGTCGCCGACGTCGGCAAGGCCCGCGCGGGCCTGGGCTTCGAGACCCGTTTCACGCTCGAACAGGGCCTGGGGGAGACGATCGCCTGGTATCTCTGGAAGGGGCTGCTGTGAGGCGGGCCGCCGGGGCCCGCTGTATATTTTTCGGAGGGCATCCACTATAATGACCAT
This sequence comes from Candidatus Aminicenantota bacterium, assembly GCA_963719985.1. Taxonomy (GTDB): domain Bacteria; phylum Acidobacteriota; class Aminicenantia; order Aminicenantales; family Saccharicenantaceae; genus RBG-16-66-30. The sequence continues at coordinate 86,298 of CAVRDU010000005.1, forward strand.
GAGCATGACCATCCGCACCGTCGTCACCGGAACAGGCCATTACGTCCCGCCCCGCGTCGTCACCAACGCCGATCTCACCCGGCTCATGGACACGTCCGACGAATGGATCCGCGAGCGGAGCGGCATCCTCGAACGCCACCACGTCGATCCCGGGACCGGCACGTCCGACCTGGCCGTCGAGGCGGCCCGGCGGGCCATCGCCGACGCGGGGATCGATCCGGCGACGATCGATTTCGTCGTCGCCGCGACCCTCTCGCCCGACCACTACTTCCCCGGCATCGGGGTCCTCGTCCAGGCCAAGCTCGGGCTGGGGACCATCGGCGCCCTCGACGTCCGCAACCAGTGCAGCGGCTTCATCTACGCCCTGTCCGCGGCCGACCAGTACATCCGCGCCGGCACCTACAAGCGCGTCCTCCTCGTCGCCGCCGAGATCCAATCGACGAACCTCGACTTCTCGGACAGGGGCCGGGACATGTCGGTCCTCTTCGGCGACGGCGCCGGGGCCGTCATCCTCGAGCCGAGCGCCGACGGGGACGGGCGCGGCCTCCTGTCGACGCACCTCTTCGCGGACGGGAACTTCGCCTCCCATCTGTGGATGGAGAAGCCCTGTCCCAAGGACAACCCGACGTTCCAGAAGGTCTTTTTCGACGAGGGCCGCTTCTTTCCCAAGATGGAAGGCCGGAACGTCTTCGTCAACGCCTGTCAGCGCATGCCCGAAGCCGTTCGCGCCGCGCTCGAGGCCAACGGCCTCGTCATCGACGACGTCGACCATCTCATCCCCCACCAAGCCAACGACCGGATCTCGCTTATGGTCGCCAAGGGCCTCAAGATCCCGGTCGAGAAGGTCGTCCGGAACATCGACCGGCTCGGCAACACCACGGCGGCGTCCATCCCCATCGCGCTCGACGAGGCCGTCAAGTCCGGCCGGATCAAGAGCGGGGACCTCGTCGCCTTGACGGCTTTCGGGTCCGGCTACACCTGGGCCTCGGCCCTGCTCCGGTGGTGAAATCGATCCCCGTTCTCGGATAAAAAGGGTTGAAAAAGGGTTGGCAGGGTGAGGAGAAGTGTGTTAGGATTTGCCAGATATTCTTGAGGAGGAACGCATGAAAAAGACAGCGATCGCGCTCGTCGCGCTGGCCGTCCTCGCCTGCGGCCCGGGGGGTCTCCTGGCCCAATCCCCGGAGGACGCCAAGTTCAAGAAATTCCAGGACTCGTTCTGGGACGCCTATTTCAAGTTCTATCCGACGGCCGGGACCGTCCAGGGCTTCACGAAATACAACGACAGGCTCGAGGACCCGAGCGAGTCGGGCCTCGACAAATTCCACGAGATCCTCGACGGACTCAACCAGGAGCTCGTGACCAAGATCGATCAGGCCAAGCTCTCGCCGGACAACCAGGTCGAGCGCGAGATGTACCTGGACTTCATGGACCTGGAGTTCCTCAAGCTCCAGACCGTCCTTCCCTGGGATTACAATCCCGCTCCTCTACAACGATCTCTTCGTCCAGTCGCTGCGCAGCCTGCTCGTCAAGAACGGCGCCGCCGGCGCCGCCTCCGCGGCGGCCCGGGCCAAGCTCATCCCCGGGCTGGTGAAAAGGGCCAAGGACAACCTGAAGACCCCGCCCCAGGACTACACCCAGGCGGCCATCAACCAGATGCCGGCCATCATCGACTTCTACCGGGTCGAGGTCCCCAAGCTGGCGGGCGGCGCCCCGGCGCTCCAGGCCGAGCTCGTCAAGGCGGTGGCCGCCCTCGAGGACTACGAGAGGTTCCTCCGGGGCGAGCTGCTGGGCCGGTCGACGGGCAACTTCCGTCTCGGCGAGTCGCACCTGAGGACGCTCCGCCGGGTGACCCAGGGCAACCTGCCCATCCTCGAGGAGATCGTCCAGCGTTCCCTGGCCGACTTCAACAACATCCGCCGCGAGATGTTCCTCGTCTGCATCTCCCTTCTACAAGATCATGTACCCGAGCATCGACATCGAGCAGCTCGGCCGGACCAGGGGCGAGGAAGCGACCCGGAACATCGTCATCCAGGGCGTGCTCGACAAGATCAAGAGCGACCACGTCGGCCGCGACGAGTTCGTCGAGCGCATCAGCGGCCGCGCGACCAACATCAAGGCCTTCATCCAGCAGCAGGGCTTCATCGACCTGCCCGAGGAGAACCTGGCCATCGAGACCATGCCGGCCTACTTCGCCGACGGCAGCTGGACCCGCCTGACGACGCCCGGCGCCTTCGAGGCCGGCGGGCCTATACGCTCTTCGTCCACGCCGTTCCCTCGGCCTGGTCGGCCGATGCAGGCCGCCTCGTTCATGGAGGAGCACAACAACTTCTACTTGGACTTCATGACGGTCCAGAGGGTCTTCCCGGGCTCGTTCGTCCCGACGTACTTCATCCGCAGAGACGCCTCGATCATCAAGCGCTGGCCCCCAACCAGGGGCTCCTCAAGGGCTGGTCCGATCTTCCTCGCGGACATCTTCATGGAGAACGGCTACAACAATTACGACCTCCGGATGCGTCTCAACCAGCTCAAGCTCCTCCTCAAGACCGTCATCGACTTCCAGATGGACATCAACGTCCACGAGGGCACGTGGACCAAGGAGAGGGTCGTCGAGTACATGACGGGGAGGGGATTCATGACACCGGCCGAGGCCGATCGTCGCTGGCGCCAGATCGTCCTCAATCCCGGCGCGGCCTCCCTGCCCTACATCGGCTACCAGGAGATCCTCGACATGGAGAAGGACGCCCGCAAGCTCAAGGGCGAGGCCTACAACACCAAGGACTTCCTCCAGAAGCTCCTCAGCCACGGCGCCATCCCGCTCCGGACGCTCAAGCTCAAAATGGCCCAGTAATCGACCGACCGGGGACACGTGCCGCCGCGGCACGTGTCCCCTTTTTTTCCCGATGGATACCGAAGCCCCGCCTCGTCGACTCTCACGCCCATTTGGATATGGCCGAGTTCGACGCCGACCGGACTGAGGTCGTCCGGAGGGCCGGCGGCGCCGGCGTCGTCGCCATCCTCTGCCCGGCCGACCTGACCCGGCCCGAGAGCCTGCCGACGATCGCCGGCCTGGCCGGCGGGTCGCCGGCGATCCTCGCCGCGGCCGGGGTCCACGCCCACCAGGCCAAGGACCTCTCCCCCCGCCATCTCGCCGAGCTCCGCGGGCTCGCCGCCTCCGGGGCCATTCGGGCGGTCGGGGAGATCGGGCTCGATTACCACTACGACTTCTCCCCGCCGGAGGCGCAGCGCGAGGCCCTGCGGGCCCAGCTGGCCCTGGCCGGAGTAGGCCGGATTGCCCGTCATCCTCCACAGCCGCCTCTCGGGCCCCGACATCGTCGCCGCCGTGGACGGCGAGCGGTTCGGCGGGGGCGGCATCCTCCATTGCTTCACCGAGGACTGGGCGACCGCCCGGGCCATGCTCGACCGGGGCTTCCACGTCTCGTTCTCCGGCATCCTGACCTTCCCCAAGGCCGGCGACCTCCGCGATGTCGCCGCCAAGGTCCCGCTGGACCGCCTTCTCGTCGAGACGGACGCCCCCTACCTCGCCCCGGTCCCCCACCGCGGCTCGGGGCGGCGCAACGAGCCCGCCTTCGTCGTCGAGACGGCCCGCGTCCTGGCCGGGCTCAAGGGCCTTCCCCTCGACGGACTGGCCGAGGCGACGACGCGGAATTTCGCCGGGCTCTTCCCGTTTGATAAAGCGGCGGGCGGGTGCTAAGATTGGGCCGCCGATGACCTCCACGACGCCGCTCCTCGACCGCTGGTCCTCGGTCCCCCGGTGGAAGGACCTGTCCCTGCTCTACAAGGAGATCCGGTCCGACCTCGACCGGGTCGAGGACCGGCTGGAGTCCTGGTCCCGATCGTCCAACCCCCTGACCTCCGAGATCAGCCGCTACGTCCTTCGCAAGAGGGGAAAGCGCCTCCGTCCGGCCCTCGTCCTCCTGACCTCCCGGCTCTTCAGCCCGGGCAGCGAGGAGTCGGTCTTCCTGGCCTCGCTCGTCGAGCTCCTCCATACGGCCAGCCTCATCCACGACGACATCGTCGACAACGCCGGCGTCCGCCGTGGCAAGGCCTCCGTCCACGCCAAGTGGGGCCCGAACATCACGGTCCTCCTCGGCGACTACCTCTACATCAAATCCATCGGCCTCTCCCTGCAGTCGCGCCACGACCGGGTTATCCGCCTCCTGGCCGACGTCTCGGCCCGGATGATCGAAGGGGAGCTCGACGAGTACGCCCTGGCCGGCGACCTCCGCATCACCGAGGAGCAGTACCGGGGCATCGTCGAGAGCAAGACGGCCGTCCTGTTCGGCGCGTGCTGCCGCATCGGGGCCATCCTCGGGCTGGCCTCGCCCGAGGAGGAGGAGGCCGTCGCCGCCTACGGGCTGAACCTGGGGATGACCTTCCAGATCGTCGACGATCTCCTCGACCTCGCCGGGGACCCGGCCGTCCTGGGCAAGCCCGTCCTCTCCGACCTCGCCGAGGGACGGATCACCCTGCCCCTCATCCGGTCCCTCCAGGCCGACGGCCGGGCCGGGCGGGAGAGGATCAGGGCCCTCGTCGGCCGGAAAGACATCACGAGCGCCGAGAGGCGCGGGCTCGTCGAGGCCTTGGCCGCCGGCGACGCCTTCGAATACGCCCGGGCCCGGGCCGCGCGCTACGCGGAGAGGTCGCTCGAATCGATCGGCCCCTTCCCCGATTCGCCGACCCGGGAGACCCTCATCCGACTGGCCCTCTTCGGCCTGACCCGGAAGAAGTAGGGAGTGGAGGGAGTCGCGCGATGACCGAGATCGAGGTCAAGATCAGGATCGGGGACGCCCAGGCCGCCCGGGAGAAGGTCCTCGGCCTGGGCGCCGTCATCTCACGGGACCGGCACCTCGAAAAGAACGTTCTGTTCGATTTCGCCTCGGGCGCACTCCGCGACGCCCACCGGGCGCTGCGCCTGCGGACGACGGGGAAGCGGGCGACGCTGACCTTCAAGGGGGAACCGCGAAAGTCCAGGTCGTTCAAGGTCCGCGAGGAGCACGAGACCCAGGTCCGCGATCCCCGCCAGGCCCGCCGGATCCTCAAGGCCCTCGGCCTGCGCGAGACCTTCGCCTACGAGAAGCGCCGGACCGTCTTCCGCAAGGCCCGCCTGACGATCGCCCTCGACGAGACGGCGGCCGGGAACTTCATCGAGCTCGAGGGGGAACGGCACGAGATCGTCCGCTTCGCCCGGGCCCTCGGCTACAAGCGGGCGGACTTCATCACGGTCGATTACGTCACGCTGCTCGCCGGGCGGGAGGGAACGGACACGAAAACCTAGGCCGCGGGAGGCCCCGGGTCACTCGTCCTTGTCGTCCTTGTCGTCCTTGCCGGCGTCGTCCTCGGATTCCTCATCGGCGGCCTCGTCCTCCTCGGCTTCCTCTGCGACCTCGGTTTCCGCGCCGTCCTCGACGAGATCCTTGCCGGCCGGAACGTCCGCGTCCCCGGCCTCGTCGGCGAGGCCGGCCCCCACGAAGACGCGATCTTCGCGCTCGGGGATGTCGTCCATCCGGGCCGGGATGATCTCGTACTCGACGAGCCCCGACCGGACCTCGGTCTGAGCGATGCGGATGAGGCTCTTGGACTTGCTCTGGATCTTGGGCTTGGCGCCCTTGAGGAGCTGCTTGGCCCGCTTGGAGGCCAGGATGATGAACCGGTATTTGCTGTCGATATTGCCGAATGCGTCCAAGGTCTTTCGACTCCTGAGGAGAATTTGTCCGATGTGACGATCAAGGATAGCAGAAATCCCGCCGAAAGACAAGGCCCCGCCGTATGTTGCACCAACGTGATAAGTTCCGGATTGGCCAACGTGAAAACTTCCGCTTTTTTAGGCTAAGGTATGGCCTCCTGAGGAAGGAGGCCGGCCTTGAAGCGAGAGGAACTAATCATCTTGAGCCGTGTTGAGCATGATCGGTTACTGATTATCCGCAAGGTCATGAAGCGGGAGATGAGCCAGGTCGAGGCGGCCGATCTGCTGAACATCTCCGACCGGTATGTCCGGACGCTCATTGGGAAGGTCAGGGAGAAGGGGTCCAAGGGACTGTCCCATGGGAACCGCGGCCGGGCCTCGCCCAAGAGGATGGCGGAGGCGGAGGAGAAGCGGATCGCCGGGATCATCAAGGAGAAGTACTGGGATTTTGGGCCGACGTTCGCCGCCGAGAAGCTCTGGGAGAGGGAGAGGATCAGGATCAGTGACGAGAAGCTGCGTCAGGTCATGATCAAGGAGGGCCTCTGGCGCCCGCGGCGCCGCCGGGGCGAGATCCATCAGTGGCGGGAGAGGAAGCACTTTTCCGGGGAACTGGTGCAGATGGACGGCTCTCACCATGCCTGGCTTGAGGAGCGCGGCCCGAAACTCGTGCTGATGGGCTACATCGACGACGCGACCAACACCAGCTTCGGCTATTTTTACGGCTATGAGGGGCTTCAGCCGGCGATGGAGAGCCTGGAGGCCTACATCCGACGCTACGGCATCCCCAGGGCCCTTTATCTCGATAAATTAAGCACTTACAAGGCCGTCCGCGAGGCGACGCTAGAAGAGCTGCTGCGGGGGGAAGAGGCCCAGACGCAGTTCGAGAGAGCCGGCAAGGAACTCGGCATAAACATCATTCATGCCGACTCGCCGCAGGCCAAGGGCCGGATCGAACGGGAGTTCGGGACGCTCCAGGACCGGCTGGTCAAAGAACTGCGCCTGGCCGGCATCTGCACCAAGGACGAGGCGAACAGGTTCCTGAAGAGCTATTGGCCGATCCACAACCGGCGTTTTGCCCGGCCAGCCAAGCGGCCGGATGATCTTCACCGGCCGCTGCCCAAAGGGCTGGATCTGAGGGACATCTTCTGTCTCAAGGGATCCCGGACGATCAACGACGGCTACATGGTCCGCTGGAAGGGCCGGCTGCTAGTGATCTCCAGCCCGTCAATCGCCATGAAGAGGCGCCAGACACAGGTCCTGGAGCACTTCGATGGCACTCTCATCATCCGATTCAACGGCAGGAACCTCGATTACCGGGAGGTTCAGGACATCAAGCCCGGGCCGCACCCGGCGCCTGAGGCGAAGAGAGCTGCGGAAAAGCCGAAAAAGCTCAATATCCCGGCTCCTGACCACCCCTGGCGGAAGTGGGAGCCCCAACTCCACCACAACAGTTCTCTAGAACGGATCTGCCGGTGAGAAAAGCGGAACAGTTCACGTTGGTAGAAACCGGAACGATTCACGTTGGCTTGACACAAGGCCCCGCCGTATTGACTTCCTCCCGGCCCCATGCTATAAACTCCCCTCGAATCCAGGAAACACGTGCCCACACCCCCTCCCCCCGTGTCTTAATAGGAGCCTTCCCATGACCCAAGGATTGACGTTGAACGGCTGGATCTTCTTCGTCCTCGGCTGGGGCTTCATAATGGCCCTGGCCTTCTACTGCTTCCGCAAGGTCCTCTTCGGCAAGAAGCCGGAGGTCGTCATCGAGGCGGGCGGCCGCGAGCAGTGGGGCTCGCGGATCGGACTCATCCTGGCCGTGGCCGGCAACGCCATCGGTCTCGGCAACTTCCTCCGCTTCCCGGTCAAGGCCGCGGCCAACGGCGGTGGCGCCTTCATGATCCCCTACTTCGTCGCCTTCGTCCTGCTCGGCATCCCGATGATGTGGGTCGAGTGGACGATCGGCCGGATGGGCGGGGCCCACGGCCACGGCACGACGCCGGGCATGTTCAACGTCATGTGGAAGAAGGCGCCCTCGAAGTACCTGGGGGCCCTGGGCATCGTCATCCCCTTCGTCATCGTCATCTACTACAACTTCATCGAGTCGTGGTGCCTCGGCTTCTCCTGGTTCTCGGTCACGGGCAAGTACTTCGGGCACGCCAACCGCGAGGCCATGGGCAAGTTCCTGCGGGGCTTCCAGGGGATCGAGTCGAACGAGTTCTTCAGCTCGCTCGCCCCGATCCTCATCTTCTGGGGCATCACCATAGCCCTGAACTTCTACTTCCTGTACAAGGGCATCTCCAAGGGCATCGAGGTCCTGGCCAAGTACGGCATGCCCCTGCTCTTCATCTTCGGCATCATTCTCGTCATCCGGGTCCTGACCCTCGGGACGCCCGACCCGAGCGCCCCCGAGCTCAACGTCTCGGCCGGGCTGGGGTATATCTGGAATCCCGATTTCAGCCGCCTAGGGTCGGCCACGGTCTGGCTGGTCGCGGCCGGTCAGATCTTCTTCACCCTGAGCCTCGGCCAGGGCATCATCAACACCTACGCCTCCTACGTCCGGGAGAAGCAGGACATCACCCTGAACGGCCTGACGACGTCGTCGACCAACGAGTTCGCCGAGGTCGTCCTGGGCGGCACGATCGCCATCCCGGCCGCAGTCGTCTTCTTCGGCCTGGCCGAGACCCAGGCGATCGCCCAGGGCGGGGCCTTCAACCTGGGTTTCCAGGCCTTGCCGGTCATCTTCCAGAAGATCCCGCTGGGCCAGATCTTCGGGGGGATGTTCTTCTTTCTGCTGTTCATCGCCGGGATCACCTCGTCGGTGGCCATGACCCAGCCGGCCATCGCCTTCCTCGAGGACGAGTTCAAGTGGAAACGGGAGAAGGCCGTCATCGTCGTCTTCTCGGTGCTCGTCACGATGACGGCGTTCGTCATCGCCTTCTTCAAGTTCGGTTTCCTCGACGAGCTCGACTTCTGGGCCGGCACGTTCGGCCTGGTCGTCTTCGCGGCCCTGGAGATCATCCTGTTCTCCTGGGTCTTCAAGATCAAGAAGGGCTGGGAGGAGATGCACAAGGGCGCCGACCTGAAGGTGCCACGGATATTCAAGTTCATCATGACCTACGTCACGCCCGTCTACCTGCTGATCCTCCTCGGCGTCTGGACCTATCAGGACGCGGTCAAGGAGTTCCTGATGAAGGGGAAGGAGCCGGCGCACCGGCCCTACCTCTGGGGCGCCCGGGTCATGATCGTCGCCCTGCTCCTGGTCATGCTCCTGCTCATCCGCAAGGCCTGGAACAAGAAGAAGACAGGGCCGGCGGAGCCCCCGACGGCCTGAATTCGCGGGACACGATCCCTTTTCAAAAGAAAGGGGTCATGTCCCGATTTCGGCCCCGGCGGCGGCTCCGCGTTTGTAATCGCCCCGCTTATGTGCTAAATTCGTTTTTTGTCGCCAAGGTTGACATGGACAAACGTATCTGGGCTATCGGCGGAGGCAAGGGCGGCACGGGCAAGAGCTTCGTGGCCGCCAGCCTCGGCCTCCACCTCGCCTCGCTCGACCGCGAGGTCGTCCTCGTCGACGCCGACCTCGGGGCCCCCAACCTCCACACCCTCCTCGGCCTCAAGGCCGCCCACCCCGACCTCGGCGATTTCCTGACCAACCGCGTCGCCTCGCTCGAAGAGGCGGCCGTCGAGACGCCCTACCGCCACCTGCGCGTCGTCAGGGGCTCGGAGAACATCCTCTTCATCGCCAACCTCAACCACTACAAGAAGCTCCGCCTCCTGCGCCAGCTCCGCCAGATGGCGGCGCCGAACGTCATCCTCGACCTGGGGACGGGGAGCTCGTACAACACGCTCGACTTCTTCCTCAGCGCCAACCCCGGCGTCGTCGTCGCGACACCCGAGCCCACGGCCATCGAGAACACCTACCTCTTCCTCAAGTCCTGCATCATGCGCGTCCTCAAGCTCTACATGGACCACTACAAGATCCGGGACCTCCACCAGAGGATGCTGGAGCAGATCGAGAAGAACTCCCAGTCGCTCTACGGCTTCTTCAAGTCTCTCATGGAGAGCGACCGGGCCTACGGGACCATCCTCTACCGGGCCCTGCGGGGATTCCGGCCCTGCCTCGTCATGAACAAGACGCGGGACGAGCGGGACGTCCTCCTCGGCCGGTCCGTCGCCGACGTCGCCCGCAAGTACCTTCTCATCGACTTGAAGTACCTCGGCGCCGTGCCCTACGACGAGGACGTCCAGACCTCGCTCCGCGGCCTCAAGCCGTACTACCTCGAGCACAGGGACTCGGCCGCGGCCCGGGCCGTCCGTCAGATGTCCGAGGAGCTGGCCTACTCGATCGAATTCACCCTGCGGACCCCCCCGGAGATCGGGCTCCCGGACGCCTGATGCTGAAAAGGGTCGAGGACTGGAATTATTACGAGCTCCTCTCCGTCGAACGGACCGCTTCCGCCGACGAGATCTGGGCCGCCTACCAAGCCGCTCTGGCGACCTACCGGGAAGGATCGCCGGCCCTGTACGGGCTGGTCACCGAAGCCGAGCGGGCCCTCGTCCTCGAGCGGGTCCAGGAGGCCTTCCGGACGCTCCGCGACCCGGACAAGCGACGGGAATACGACCTGGCCCTTCTCAGCCACGCCCCCTATTTCCCCCCGAAGGCCCCGTTCCGCAAATCGGTCGGCAGGCTCGAGATCGAGGATGCCCCGCCGAAAAGGGGCCTGTGGGCCCGGATCAAGGCGACCGTCTTCCGCCGCCGCGACGCCTGAGCCGGCTCAAAAGTCCTTGACGATGTCGTCCCCGGTCCCGAAGGCGCCGTCCGGGCCGGCGGAAGCGAGGCGGAAGGACGTTTCCGAGAGCCTCTCGTAGCGGACCCTCCGCCCCCAGGCGTCGGGAAGCGAGCCGGCCGTCGGGTGGACGCGCCGGAGGTCCTCCAGCTTTTCGGGCAGGCCCTCCCCCTCCGCGGCGAAGGTGAGCACCTCGCGGGCCAGCGCTTCGAGATTCACCGCGGTCAGCTTGATCTTCGACTCCGCGTACTTGTCGACCATCACCTCCAGCCCGCCCTTGTCCTCACCGACCTTGGTGAAGAAGAGGAAATAGACGGCGATGGCCGCCAGAAGGACGGCCAGGACCAGACCCCGAGCTTTCATCACGGCCTCCCTTCAGCCGGACGGCTCCCGGGCCGCGGCCGCTCCGGCGTGGGCGGCGATGCGGCCGGCGATCCGGGCGACCACGGCGTCGGGGACGCCGTCCGGATGCGCCGATCGGAGCCTCATGTCGCAGATCTCGTTGACGTAGTCGACGACGACGAGCCGGCCTTGGCGGTCCCGGGCGATCTCGGTCGAGAAGAAGCGGAGCCGGGAGACGCGGGCGATCGTCCGGACGATGGCGTAGATCGGGGCGAGGCCGAGCGCCGCGGCCTCGTCGGGACCGAGCTCGGCGTAGAGGTGGGTTCGGTCGTCCCACCAGGTCAGGTGGACCTCGCCGAAGGCGTAAAAGCCGCGGAACCAGAAGCGCCGCCCGCCGCTCGTCTCCGGGACGACCTTCTCCTGGAGCAGGTACTTGTCGCCCGGATAGGTCCGCCGGGCCGTCCGGACATCGTCCGGCCCGGTGGCGTCGGCGACGACGCCGACGCTTCCCCCGGTCGTATTGGCCGGCTTGACGACGAAGGGGACGCCGAGTGGGGCGAGGGCCTCGGGCGTCGGCGCGAAGTCCGGCTCGACGGCGAAGGCGGGCAGGATGACCGTGTGGGGCGCGGGAAGCCCCGCCGTGAGGAACTCCAGGTGCATGGTCGCCTTGTCCGAGGCCCAGCGGAGCTTGTCCAGCCGTTCGACGACGTCGCGGCCCCTCTCGGCGGCCAGGGCCTGGAGGCCGATGAATTCGGGGGACGCGCCCGAGGCGCGATCGAGGAGGACGGAGAAGTCGAGGCTCGCCGGAGCGGAAGTCCTCGAGAGTCCGCCCGGCGTCGGCCGGCCGCACGGTCAGGGTCGTCAGGCCCCGGCCGCAAGCGGCCTCCTCGACGAGCCGGACGAAATCCGCGTCGTATTCCCAGTCGTAGGCGATGACCAGGTCGTACCGGGAGGCCGGGCCCATGGCGCGCCAGGCCCCTCAGATCTTCCTGAACACGTAGGCGGCGCCCCTCTCCGAGCCGGCCCCGTCCTCGCCCGGCGCCCCGGCCACGATGTAGAGGCCGTCGATCCCGACCGCCGAGCCGAACCAGTCCTCGTTCGCCGCGTCGCTCGCCCGCAGGCGCTGGATCTCGCCCCAGTTGTCCGTCCCGCCCTCGTCGCGGGCGAAGAGATAGGCCTGGCCCCTCTCCGTTCCTCCGCCCCGGGCCCAGCCCGCGCCGACGACGATGGTGTCCCCTTCGAGGGCCACGGCGTACCCGAACAGGTCGTCGTCGTGGGTGTCGCTGGCGGCGAGCTTCTTGACCCGGCCCCAGCTCCCGACGCCGCCGTAGTCCCGGCCGAGGACGTAGACCGCTCCCCGGTTCGTTCCCGCTCCGTCCTCCCAGGCCGACCCGATGACGGCCAGCTGGCCGTCGATCGCGACCGCCGTCCCGAGCCAGGTGGAATCCGGTATGTCGGACGGCGAGAAGTCGCCGATCCGCCCCCAGGCGCCGGGCCCGCCCAGGTCGCGGAAAAAGATGTAGGCCACGCCGCGATCGATCCCGTCGCCGTCCTCGCCCGGCGAGCCGACGACGGCGTAGTCCCCGTCGACGTCGACGGCGAAGCCGAACTGGTTGCCGTCGTCCGGCTCGCCCGAGACGAGCCTGGCCACCTGGCCCCAGTTGTCCGGCCCGCCTTCGTCGCGAGAGAAGACGTAGGCGGCGCCCTGGTCGGTCCCGGTCCCGTCGGCGCCGTCGGCCCCGACGATAACCGTTTCGCCGTCGATGGCCACGGCGAACCCGAAGCCGTCGCCGTCGTCCGCGTCCGCGGCCGTGAGCCTCTTGACCTGGCCCCAGTTGTCCGGACCGCCCTGGTCGCGGTAGAAGATGTAGGCGGCGCCTTCGTCGGCGCCCCCGCCGTCCGCTCCGCCGGCCCCGATCACGGCCCAATCGCCGGACAGGCCGACCGAGATCCCGAACATGTCGTCGTCGGCGGGATCGTCCGGGACGATCTTCTTGACCTGGCCCCAGTTGTCCGCCCCGCCCTGGGAGGCGAGAAAGAGGTAGGCGGCGCCCTGGTTGTCGCCGGGGCCGTCGAAGCCCGGCGCCCCGACGAGGGCCGCGCCGCCGTCGACCGCGAGCGCCAGGCCGAAGCTGTCGTAGTCGGCCGCGTCGGCGGCGGCGATCTTGAGGAGGGACCGGAAGACGGTCTCGGCGGGCTCCTCCTCCTTCGTCTGGCAGGCGGCGAGAAGGAAGATGGCCGACAGGGCTAGCGCGATGCTCGGACAGGCCTTGGTTCTCATGATAAGCTCCTTACTTCACGGCGCAGCGGCGGGCGAAGTCCTCGAGCTCGCCGCGGGTCAGGCCGCGATGATAGATCCCGTCGAGCCTCCCGGCCGGCCGGCCGTTCTCGAAGAACAGGACGGTCGGGAAGATCTCGATGCCGTACTTGGCGACGACGGGATCGCCGCCGTCGACGATGATCCGGGCGTAGCACGGATCGCCGGCCGCCGCGTGCTTGCGGTAGGTCTTGAGAAAAGCCTGGGAGAAGGGGCACCAGGTGGCGTAGAAGAGGACCATGAGCTTGTCCCGCGAGGCGATGGCCACGTCGAGCTCCGCGTCGCTCGAGATGAGCGCGCAGGCCTCGCCGGCGGGCGGCGCGAACAGGGACTTGAGGGGATTGCGAAAGGCCACGCTTGCTATGCTCCCCGAGGAATGACAATATCCATCATTTCCTCCGTCTATGTTATCAGGAATAGGCTCTCCGGCCAAATCATGCCTACGTTGCTCAGAGTTCGAGGCTATAGGTTCTTTTTCTTCAGTAACGAAGGCTCGGAGCCCCGGCATATCCATGTGGAATCCGGCCGCGGGTACGCGAAGCTCCGTCTCGAACCCGTTGAAGTAGTGAGATCAATAGGGTATAAAGGAAGCGAGCTGATCGTGATCCGGGATCTGGTGGTAGAGAATGCCGGTTACTTCAAGGAAAGGTGGGATGCGCACTTCGACCGCTAAGGAAGATCGGACCGTGGCCCGAGAGGTCCGTTTCGACCGTGACATGATGCATGTCCAATTGGCGGACGGACGGATCATCAGCGTGCCCCTGAGCTGGTTCCCCCGGATCGAGGGCGCTCGCCCAGCCGAACGGGAGAACTGGCGTCTCATCTGCGGCGGGATCGGGATCCATTGGCCGGATCTCGATGAGGACATTTCCGTACCGGAACTGATGAAGTAGGGAAGGGATACCGCTTATCGCTCCAACTTGACGAGCTTCAAGTCGTCGAAGGCGCCCGTGTCGTCGAACGAACCGACGCCGACGAGGCCGCGGCCGGGACCCCGGACGGGCGCGGTCAGGATGGGTTCGGTCATATCGTCGATGTAGGCCCGGACCTCCCCCGCCGCGGCGTCGCAGACAACCCTGAAATCGTGCCATTCCCTGTCCGTCAGCCGGAAGACGGACGCCCCTGCGGGCTCCGCGTTGATCTTGACCCGGTCTGCGCCGTCGACGAGGCCGATGATGTTGTGGACGCCGTCGCTCGTCCCGGCGAGATGGACGTAACAGAAATGGGTCGGGTCCTGGAAATGGAAGAAGACGCACATGTCGCGGTGGACCGTTGACGGCTCGGTGTAGCAGCGGAGCCGCCCCGAGAACTCGAAGGACGTGACTTCGTGGCCCGCCCAGAGCGACCACGCGGTCGGGGCCCGGACCGCCCCCTGCTCGCCCGGGGCGGCGAGCTCGTAGACCTTCGAGCCGTCTTCGTCGACGACGCGCCAGGCGGCCGGGTCCTTGGGCCGCCAGCCCTCGGCGGTCCCGCTCTCGAAATCGCTCGACATCAGGAGCGTCCGGGGGCCGGCGCCGTCCCGGGCGCAGGCGAGCGAGAGCAGGAGGAACGACGCCGCGAGGGCGAGGGCGGAGGCGGGCCGGGGCCTCATGCAGGTCCCCCGTCCCGGTATCCTGGCCTCAACCAGGGGACGTTCCGGCCGGCGTAGAACGGCTCGAGCTTGACCGTCAGCCGGCTCATCTCCTCGGGCGAGAGCGGACGGAATGCCCGGAGCAGCGCGGCGTTCTTCCGGACGACTTCGAGGCTGTCCGTGCCGACGACGGCCGAGTGGACGTGCGGCAGGGTCAGGGCATAGCGGAGGAGTTCCGTGGCGGCCAGGCCCTCGACCGTCTCCCGGGGGCGGATGGCCTTGATGATCATGACGCCCATCCCGCGCCCGGCGGCCGCGGGGATGGCCCCGCCCTCGAGATCGCCCCGCCTCTCCTGGTAGTGGTTGAGGGCGATGAGCATGGTGTCGAAGTCGTGGCGCCGGGCGGCCTCGGCCATGGCCGCCGCGTCGACGTGGCCTGAGAAGCCGATGAAGCGGGCGATCTTCTGCTCTTTGATCTCGCGCAGGGCCTCGAGCGCGCCGCCGGGAAGGCCGAGCGCGTCGAGGTCGGCCATCGACTCGACGAGGTGGGCCTGATAGAGGTCGACGCGGTCGGTCTGGAGGCGCTTCAGGCTCTCCTCGAGCTCGCGCATGACACCGTCGCGGTCCCGGGCCTCGAACTTCGTGGCCAGGAAGACCTCCTTGCGGCGCGAGCCGAGGACGCGGCCTATGCGCTCCTCGCTAATGATCGACTTGTTGCGGTAGCTGTAGGCCGTGTCCCAGTAATAGAAGCCGTGGTCGAGGGCGGCCTGAAGGATCTCCTGGGCCTCGTCCTCGTCGGCGACGGCGCAGAAGCGGCTGCCGAGGCCGATGCCGATCCGGGGGACGGCGACGCCCGTCTTGCCGAGCGTAGCGACGGGCAGCCCTTTGGCGTCGAACCCGGGGGCGTCGGAGAAGGGATTGTGCCCGAAGGGGACTGCCCCTCTGAGCGACGGCGCCGCCGTCCCGACCGCCGCGGCGGCGGCCATGGTCTTGAGGAACTCCCGGCGGCGGAGACGTCTGCGGCTCATGCTCGTCCTCTTTCCGATCGCGTTCGGAGACTCATCGCCAACTATACCGATTGTAGTTGATTATCCTGAGACACACAACTCAATATGCCTCCAGGCGGCCGGGGACTATCCCCCTGCCACCCGTTCAGGGGATGACGCCTTGATCCAGGGGACGGAATGGCGGTGGATTGAGTTGTTCGGCCCCATCATTTACAATGGGGGGCAGCGTGATCCGGCGGAGGTTGGGATGAGCAAGGCAAGGACGTTCTGGGGTGCCGCCGCGGCTGTGTCCGCGTTCCTTATCATGGTTTGTATGGTCCCCTGGCAGGCCCTCGCCCAGGACACCCCCGGCCTCCTCGCCAGAACATGGACTCCTGAGGCCCTCGAGTCCGTCCTCCTCGCTCCGGGCGCTTGGCGCCCCTATCCGAAGGCCGGCGACGCCGAGGGCTGGAAGAAGGTCCCGGCCGCCGTCCGCGAGGCCCACATCCGGCAGGCCGAGATGCGCCTCGGCGCGGACTGGGTCGTGCCCAAGGCCTCGATGTTCCTCGATTACGTCCGCGACGGCAACCGCAGCCGATATGAGGCGGTCTCGTTCGCCCGCCGCGGCCGGCTGGCCGAGCTCGTCCTGGCCGAGGCCGTCGAGGGGAAGGGACGGTTCGTCGACGACATCCTCGACGGCATCTGGGCCATCTCGGAGGAGTCCTTCTGGGGCGTTCCCGCCCACATCGGCGCCCAGAAGCGGGGGCCCGGCCTCCCCGACGTCGGCGAGCCCGTCGTCGACCTCTTCGCCGCCGAGACGGCCATGCTCCTGGCCTGGACCGACTACCTCGTCGGAGACGCCCTCGACCGCGTCTCCCCGCTCGTCCGCGAGCGCGTCCGCCTCGAGATCGACCGGCGCGTCCTCGGCCCCTGCCTCGAAAGGGACGATTTCTGGTGGATGGGGCTGCGGGGCCAGAAGGTCAACAACTGGAACCCCTGGATCTGCTCGAACTGGCTGGCCGCCGCTCTCCTCGTCGAGGAGGACCCGGCCAGGCGGGCCCGGAGCGTCCACAAGGCCCTCCGCTGCCTCGACGTCTTCCTGGCCTCCTATCCGTCCGACGGCGGTTGCGACGAGGGGCCGGGCTACTGGGACCGGGCCGGCGGCTCGCTCTTCGACTGTCTCGAGCTCCTCGACGGCGCGTCGGGCGGTAAGATCGGCATCTTCGCCGAACCCCTCGTCCAGGAGATCGGCCGCTACATCGGGCGCGTCCACATCGCCGGCCCCTGGGCCGTCAACTTCGCCGACGCCGCGGCCAAGGCCGGCGGCAGCGCCGCGCTGATCTACCGCTTCGGCCGGGCCATCGGGGACGAGGATCTCATGGGATACGGCGCCTGGCTGGCCCGCCGGCAGGGCCTGGGCACGGGCGCGATCGGGGCGAGCTTCGGCGCTCTCGGCCGGGCGCTGCCGGCCCTGTTCGGTCTCGACGAGCTGGCCGGGACGGGACCGAAGGAACCCCTTTTCCGCGACGCCTGGTTCCCGGAGCTCCAGGTCATGACGGCGCGCTCGATCGCGGGATCGACGAACGGCCTCTACCTCGCGGCCAAGGGCGGCCATAACGACGAGAGCCACAACCACAACGACGTCGGCGACTTCGTCGTCTACGCCGACGGCGAGCCCGTCCTCATCGACGTCGGGGTCGAGACCTACACGGCCAAGACGTTCAGCGGCCGCCGCTACGAGATCTGGACCATGCAGTCGGCGTTCCACAACCTGCCCACGGTCGGGGGCGTCATGCAGAAGAACGGCCGGGACTTCCGGGCCCGCGACGTCCGCTATCGGGCCGACGCGTCGAGCGCCGCCCTCGAGCTCGACATCGCCGCGGCCTACCCGCCGGAGGCCGGGATCGCCTCCTGGAAGCGCCGGATCGCGCTCGAGCGGGCGAAGCGCGTCGCCATCGAGGACGTGTACGCCCTCGAGAAGGCCCGGCCCGTCGTGTGGAGCTTCATGAGCTGGCGCCGGCCCGAAGTGGCCGGGGCGGGCCGGATCGCGCTCGTCCATCCGGACGCGGGAAAAGGGGCGCGGCCGCTGGCGCTCCTCTACGACGGCCGGGCGCTCGAGCCGAGGATCGAGACGATCGAGATCGAGGACGAGCGGCTGCGCGGGTCCTGGGGCGACCGCGTCTACCGGATCGTGTTGGTTTCGAAAGCGCCGCTGCTCCGGGGAAAGGTCGATTTCCGCGTCGAATACACGGAGGCAAGACCCATGCTCGAGCGTCCGGAGGAGTTCAACCGTCTGGTGACGGACGCGGTCCGGGCCCTGACGAGATAGCCGCCGCACCGGAGAAGAGAGAGGAGGAAAGCCATGGGCGTCCGACGCGATCCCACCCTGCGGGTGACCCTCATGCCCCGCGACACCAACCGGCACGGCACCGTATTCGGCGGCATCATCCTGAGCCACATCGACCTGGCCGGGGCCATCGAGGCCCGCAGGTCGTGCGGTCCGCTCAACTTCGTCACGGTCGCCCTGGACCACGTCGTCTTCCACAAACCCGTGTTTCTAGGGGACGTGGTCAGCCTCTACGCGAGGACGATCAAGGTGGGCCGGACCTCGGTCTCGATCCGCGTTGTCGTCGAGGCCCAGCGGGCGGACACCGGAGCGACCGTCCGTGTCACCGAGGCTGACGTCGTCTACGTCGCGGTCGATGGCGCCTGGAGGCCCGTCCCGGTCCGGAGATCCGTCAAGCGGCCGAGGCGATAGCTTCCCTCACCCGCTCCATGAGCGCGGGCAGGTCCTCCAGGGTGAGGCCGTCCACGGCGACGGGCTCGTGGAACACGAACCTGACGGTCCCTTTCTTGACGTGCCGCGTCCCGCGCGGCATGAGCTCGTAGGTCCCGCGGATCGACACGGGGACGATGGGCGCCCCGGTGTCGAGGGCCAGGAAGAAGCCGCCGCGGCGGAACGGCAACAGCGCCCCTTCCCGGCTCCTCGTGCCCTCGGGATAGACGAGGAACGA
The DNA here is from genome assembly GCA_963719985.1 of Candidatus Aminicenantota bacterium. Classification (GTDB taxonomy): domain Bacteria; phylum Acidobacteriota; class Aminicenantia; order Aminicenantales; family Saccharicenantaceae; genus RBG-16-66-30. The sequence goes on from CAVRDU010000005.1 coordinate 105,018, forward strand.
ATATCCCTTGGTCCTGATCAGCTCCGCCGCCCGGGCGATCCTCCTCCGGCCCTCTCCGGCGCCTTCCCTGTCGATCGGCACATAGCCGGAGAACCGCATGCCCAAGCCCAGCACCGGGATGCGGAAGACGAACCTCTTGGCGACGAACCGGACCGGCCTATCGATGACGGTGACGAGCAGGGGCGCGTCGAGAAAGCTCAGGTGGTTCGACATGAAGACGTACGGGGTCTTGCGGTCCAGCCGGTCGAGTCCGACGGTCTCGATCTCGATGCCGAGGATGAAGGCGCCGACCCGCATCATCCCATAGCCGTAGGCGAGGAAGGCGTCCCTGAGCCCGAAGACGACGCAGACAAAGAGCACGGGGATGGCCGCGACGGTCAGCAGCGTCAGGACGAGGAAGGCGGCGGCGTTGCGCATGGGCCGGCCCGAATTATAGCACGGCGTTGACAATCCGCGAGGCCTGGGCCTAGAATGAGCGAGCAGGTTCAGCGATGGTGCTAGCATCTGGGTCCCGGCTCGGGCCCTACGAGATCGTCGCCCCGATCGGCGCCGGCGGCATGGGCGAGGTCTACCGGGCGCGGGACGAACGGCTGGGGCGGGACGTGGCGCTCAAAGTCCTGCCCGCGGCGGTCGCCGGAGATCCAGACCGCCTGGCGCGCTTCGAACGTGAAGCGCGGGCTCTGGCACGGCTGTCGCACCCCGCCATCCTTTCGATCTTCGACTTCGGGAAAGAGGGCGGGACGACGTACGCGATCACCGAGCTCCTCGAGGGCGAGACCTTGAGGGAGCGCCTCGACCGCGAGAATCTGCCCTGGCGGCGGGCGGTGGAGATCGCGGCGACCATCGCCGAGGGCCTGGCCTCGGCCCACGGCGCCGGCATCGTCCACCGCGACCTGAAGCCCGAGAACGCCTTCGTCACCCGCGACGGGCGGGTTAAGATCCTCGACTTCGGGCTGGCCCGCGTCGAAGCGCCCCTGGCAGGAAGCGCCGAGGGGGCGACCCTGTCGCTTCAACCCGAGGACACGGTGCCCGGAGCCGTGCTCGGCACGGTCGGATACATGGCGCCGGAGCAGGTGCGCGGCGAGCCCGCCGACGCCCGCTCGGACATCTTCGCGCTCGGCTGCGTGCTTTATGAGTTGTTGACCGGACGGAGGGCTTTCAAGCGCGACACCGCGGCGGAAACGTTGACGGCGATCCTCAAGGAGCCGGCCCCGGGAGTGTCCGTCTCCGGCACGGACGTCTCCACCGAGCTCGACCGTATCGTCGGCCGCTGCCTTGAGAAGAATCCCGAGGAGAGGTTCCAGTCGGCGAGCGACCTGGCCTTCGGCCTTCGGGAAACGGTCAAGATGGCGACGGTCGCAGGCCGTCCGGCGTCACCCGCCAAACGCCGTCTGCGTTTCGCGGCGATCGTCATCGCGGCGATCGTCGTGACGGCCGCGGCCGCGTTCGTGTGGCGCCGGGGAGCGCTGGTTGGGAAGCTCGTCCCGCCGGCTCCGGCCGAGGGCGAGCGCGTCGCCGTGCTGCCGTTCGAGAACCTGGGGACCGGCGACGACACCTACTTCGCCGCCGGCGTCACGGACGAGATCACGGGCCGGCTGGCCTCGGTCCGGGGCCTGGCAGTCATTTCCCGGGCCTGCGCCGCCCAATACGCCGGAACGACGAAGTCGACGCGCCAGATCGGCGATGAGCTCGGGGTCAAGTACCTCCTCACCGGGACGGTGCGCTGGGCGCGCGGCGCGAACGACGCCGAGCGCGTCCGCATCACGCCCGCGCTCGTCCGAGTCGACGACGACACGAGCCTCTGGTCCAGGATCTACGAGTTCACGATGGAAGATATCTTCCGCGTCCAGTCCGAGATCGCCCGCGCTGTCGTGTCCGAGCTGGGCCTCAAGCTGCTCGAACACGAGCCCGGAGCTATCGAAGTCCGGCCGACCGGCGACATGGAAGCCTACCAGGCCTTCCTGCGCGGCCGATTCCTGGCCCGGCAGCCCCATTTCACGCTGGCGACATGGCTCGACGCGCTGAAGGACTTTCAAAGCGCGGTCGCCCTCGATCCGGGATTCGCGCTGGCCTGGGCGGAGCTGGCGAGGGGCCACGCGCGGCTCGTCTACTATCGCTACGACATATCCCCGGAGAGGTGCGAGCAAGCCCGTCAGGCCCTGGCCAGGGCCCGCGAGCTCGTGCCGGGCTCCCCGGAAGTGCGGCTTGCCGCCGGCTATGTTCATCTCTGGGTGGAGCGGGACACGGCGGCCGCCATGGCCGAGTTCGAGGCGGCCTCGCCAAGCTTGCCCAACAGCGTCGAAGTTCAAAGCGCCCTGGGCGAGCTGTTCCGCATGCGTGGGGACTGGCAGCGCGGGCTTGACGCCTACAAGGCTGCTCGCTCGCTCAGCCCGCGCGACGGCTCGGCGATGGTCGACGTGGCCGAGACGCTGTGGTGGATGCGCCTCTACCGGGAGGCCGCGGAAGCGGCCGACCAGGCCATCGCCCTTGCCCCCGACCAGCCCTGGCCGTACTTGACGAAGGCCTTCACGCTCTGGAGCTGGAAAGGGGTCGGGGGCATGGGCGAGGCCAGGGCCGCCGCGGGGTTTATCCCGAGTGATAACGAATGGACGGGCTGGGTCTGGTTCTGGCAGGAGGCCTATGAGGGACGCTACGACGAAGCCCTCCGGCGCGTAGAGTCCGATCCCGATGGCTGGATCCGCCTCAAGATCCAGGCCGCTCCGAAGGTGCTCTTCGCGGCCGCCCTGAGGGCCTCGCTCGGGGAGACGGAGCGGGCCCGCAAGGGATTTGAACGCGCGCTCCGGATGCTCCAAGCGGAACTGCCGGCCGCCCCGGAGGACGCCCGTTACCACTCCTCGCTTGGTGTGGCTTTGGCAGGGCTCGGGAGAGAGGAGGAGGCTCTGCGCGAAGGCCGGCGCGGCGTCGAGCTCCTCCCGGTATCGGAAGACGCCGTGTACGGCATAGGCCATGTCATCGACCTCGCGCACATTTACACGCTCCTCGGTCATTCCGATAAGGCCGTGGAACAGCTCGAGTTCCTGCTCTCCACCCCGGGCTGGGTAAGCGTGCCTTTCCTGAGGGCGGACCCACGCTGGCTGCCGCTACGAGGCCATCCTGGTTTCGAGGCGCTTCTGGCCAGGCACGCAATAAAGTGAAGCCGTGGCCGGAATGGGGGGGCGTCTGAGGCGACAGGAAGAATGACCCGCGTAGGACTCGAACCTACAACCCGCAGATTAAGAGTCTGCTGCTCTACCAATTGAGCTAGCGGGCCAAAAAATCCCCTCTAGTCTAGACGAGTCGACCCCTGTTGTCAAACGCGTCGAGGGGGCCTAAAGGCGCCCCGAACGGGCCCTTCCCTACTCCTTGATCCCGGCGAGGTCGAGCATGAAGGCGTACTCCATGGCCAGCTGTTTCAGCCGGCGGAATCGGCCGCTCACGCCGCCGTGCCCGGCCTCCATGTTCGTCCAGAGCAGGAGCGGGTTCTCGTCGGTCTTCATGGCCCGCAGCTTGGCCACCCATTTGGCCGGCTCGAAGTACTGGACCTGGCGAGTCGTGCAGGCCCGTGGTCACGAGCAGGTCCGGGTAGTCCTTGGCCTCGACCTGGTCGTAGGGCGAGTAGGACAGCATGTAGTCGTAGTATTCCTTGATCTCGGGATTGCCCCACTCGTCGTACTCGCTGGTCGTCAGCGGGATGGACTGTGTCGAGCATGGTCGTGATGACGTCGACGAAGGGCACGCCGGCGACGACGCCCTTGAACAGGTCGGGGCGCATGTTGACGACGGCGCCCATGAGCAGCCCGCCGGCGCTGCCCCCCTCGGCGAAGAGCCGGCCGGGGATCTGTGAACTCTCGCGCGACCAGGTACTCGGCGCAGTCGATGAAGTCGGTGAAGGTGTTCTTCTTCTTGAGCAGCTTGCCGTCCTCGTACCAGCCGCGGCCCATCTCCTGACCGCCGCGGATGTGGGCGATGGCGTAGACGAAGCCGCGGTCGAGCAGGCTCAGCCGGGCCGAGCTGAAGTCGGCGTCCATGCTGGCGCCGTAGGAGCCGTAGCCGTAGAGCAGGCAGGGGGCCGTCCCGTCCTGGACGAACCCTTTCCGGTAGACGAGCGAGATCGGCACCTTGACGCCGTCGCGGGCCGTGGCGTAGAGGCGCTCGGCCTGGTAGTTCGCCGCGTCGAATCCGCCGAGGACCTCGTCCTGCTTGAGCAGCGTCTTCTCCCGCGTGACCATGTCGTAGTCGAACGTGGATGTCGGCGTCGTCAGGGACTCGTAGCCGTAGCGCAGCCAGTCCGTGTCGAACTCGGGGTTGTTCGACGGCCAGACGCTGTAGGTCTCCTCTCCGAAGTCGAGGTAGTGCTCGGGGCCCTTGTCCCAGGGCATGACGCGGATCTGGACGAGGCCGTTCTTCCGCTCGCCGACGACGAGCGCGACCTTGAAGAGCTCGAAGCCCTCGAGGAGGACGTCGTCGCGGTGCGGGATGACCTCGACCCAGTCGGCCTTGCCGGTCTTGCCCGGGGCCGCCGTCATCAGGCGGAAGTTCTTGGCCCCCAGGTTGGTCCGGACGTAGAACCTGTCCCCGAAGTGATCGACCTCGTACTCGAGGTCGCGCTCGCGCGGCTGGAAGACCTTGAACTCGGCCGCGGGCTCGTCGGCCGGGACGAAGCGGAACTCGGTCGAAAGCGTGCTCGTCGAGGCGATGAAGATGTATTTCTTCGATTTCGTCTTGTAGGCGAAGGTGTTGAAGGTCTCGTCGGCCTCGTCGTAGACGAGGGCGTCGGATCCGACGGGGGTGCCCAGGACGTGGCGGAAGATCTTCTGGGGACGCAGGGTCGTGTCGTCGATCTGGGTGTAGAAGACCGTCTTGTTGTCGTTGGCCCAGGCCGCCCTGCCGTGGTGATCGGGATCGCGTCGGCGAGCGTCTCGCCGGTCCGGAGGTTCTTGAAGCGGATCGTGTACTTCCGCCGGCTGACCGTGTCGACGCCGTAGGCGAGGAGCGAGTTGTCGGAGCTGACGGTCAGGCCGGCGACGCGAAGTAGTCGTGCCCCTGGGCCATCTCGTTGACGTTGAGCAGGACCTCCTCGGCGGCCTCGAGGCTGCCTTTCTTCCGGCAGTGGACGGGGTAGTCCTTCCCCTCCTCGAAGCGCGTGTAGTAGTAATAGCCCTCGGAGCGGTAGGGCACCGAGAGGTCGGTCTGCTTGATCCGGCCGATGATCTCGTCGAAGAGCTTCTCCTGGAGCGGCTCGGTGGGCTTGAGAACGGCCTGAAGATATTCGTTCTCGGCCTTGAGGTATTCGACGACCTTGGGATTGTCGCGCTCGTTGAGCCAGTAGTAGTTGTCGACGCGGGTGTGGCCGTGGATGGCGAGCTCGTGGGGGACGATCTCGGCCAGGGGCGGCTTGGGAGCCCCCGCGACTTCGCCGGACGGCCGGCACGCGGCCGCCGTGACGAGGCTCGCGGCGAAGAGGCCGAGGGCGAGGATAAGGGGAAGGGATCGAAAGGTCCGGAGGCGGTTGATGCTCATGTTCGGATGTCCTCCTGATCGGATGGGTTAGACAGAGAAAACAAAATTATCACCGGACCCCCGCCGCTGTCAATCCGATCGGCTCTTGGTGTAGAATCGGGAGGCGAAGTGCCTCATGAGCGACGATCCCTTCGAGATCCCCATCGACGGCGTCCTCGACCTCCACACGTTCAGCCCCAAGGAGGCCAAGTCGCTCGTCCCCGAATACATCGGCGAGTGCCTGCGCCGGGGCATCACGGAGGTCCGGATCGTCCACGGCAAGGGCACGGGGACGCTCAAGGCGATCGTCCATTCGCTCCTCGCGAAGGACCCGCGCGTCGCCGGCTTCGAGGACGCCGGCCTGGGCGGCGGCGGCTGGGGCGCCACCATCGTGCGCCTCAGGAGCTGAAGAAGGGGTCAGATACCTTTTACCCGTTTTTCGGTAAAAGGTAGATCTGACCCCCTCTTAAAGCTCGAAGCGGTAGGACACCTTGATCATGAAGATGTTCTCGCCGGGCGCGCGGAAGAGGTCGCCGAGGTCCCGCCAGAGATCGAAGTCGCCCGGGTCGGAGTAGTCGGCCCGCTTCTGCGTCCAGACGAGATAGAGCATCGAGCCCGGCCGGTATTCCCAGCGCAGCACGGCCGTTCCCCGCAGGGACTTGAGGTTGAAGTCCGGATCGGGGAAGGTGAACGCATCAGCCGGTCCCGTCGCTCCGTCCGGATCGACGGTGTAAACGCCGTCCGCGTAGGCGATCGTCGAATCCCCCTCGCCGTAGTAGTCGAAGTCGAACGTCCGCGCCGCGCTGAGCTCCTTGAAGGCGCGGAAGTCGCCCGTCCCGATGTAGGGCTGGAGGTAGGCCTGGAGGCTCAGCCTCGGCGTGAAGGTCCAATTGACGCGGACCTCCATCGGCAGCGTCTTCTGGATGATGTCGGACAGGACATAGCGGACGCCGTAGGTCGAGGTCTTGAGAGGATCGGCGACGCTCCTCACCCACTGGCCCTCGGAGTAGCGCCACGTGTAGCTCGGCCCGACCGAGAGACTGAAGTTCGGGCTCGGTCTCCAGGTCACTCCGCCGCCGAGCGACCAGTTGTAGCCGCCGCTCGGATGGTAGCGGAAGTAGCCGCTGAAGCGGACGACGAGGGGCTTGCGGTCGTCCGTCTCGAGCGTGCCGCGGAGCGTCTCGCCGGACGGATAGTAGGCCGCGGGCCCGCCCCGGGTCAGGTAATGGCTGTACTTGGGCGGCTCGTAGTCGAGATGGAGGGTGGCGGTCCAGTAGTTGAGGAACTTGCCCTTGCCGTCGAGGTAGACATATTCGCCGACACGGTTCCCGCCGAAGTCGTAGTTGCGATAATAGGATCCCGTGATCGACCAATTGCGGAAGGTCCGCCCCGGCTGGAGCTCCCGGTAGCCGGCCTCGACGTGGCCGTTGAAGAGGTCGCCGCGCGTGTGATAGCCGAGGTCGTTGGCTTCGAAGCCCGGCGACATGGCCCCCAGGGCGGCGTTGAAGACGATGTTCCCCTTCTGTTTGTTGACATAGAGCCGCCCGGCCCAGCCGGCGAGCGACGTCGCGGTCTCGTCGACCTCGACCCAGTCGGCGTCGGGCCGCTGGAAGTAATGCAGCGGGGAGAGTTGGAGACGGAGGATGGACTCGGCGCCGCCGCGGACCTCGGTCAGGCCGGCCCAGCCGGCCAGGGCCCAGCCCCGGTCCTTGTCGAGGAAGGTCCAGCCGTCGACGCCGAGCGTCAGGGCGCTCCGCACGAGGTTCCGCTCCAGCGCCTCGTCGCGGAGGTCCCTGACGACCGAGGTGGCGATGAAGCCGAGCCCGCTCCGCCCCTCGCCGTACTCCTTCAGCCCGCGGACGACGCCGTAGTGGCTGAAGGGCTCGACCTCGACGCTCGAGCGCTCGCCGTCGACGTCGACGCGGGCGTACTCGCGCTCGGTCAGGGCGCTGATGACGCCCAGGTTGAAGCCCCGGCCGATCTTGCCGGTCACCTTGGCCGCGGACAGGATGGTCGTCCAGTCGGGCGCGTCGGCGAAGCCGGCCCCGCCGGCGCTCCCCTGGGGGGCCCGGCCGATGCGGCGGCTGTAGAAGAAGTCGGGGTTCTCCCAGCCGATGGACCGCGAGACGTTGGGCCCGCCGGTGCCGAAGCTGAAAATGCCCGCGCCCTCGACGAAGAAGGGCCGCTTCTCCTGATAATAGGTCTCCCGGTCGGTGATGTTGATGACGGCCGGATCGACCTCGACCTGGCCGAAGTCGGGGTTGACCGAGAGATTGAGGGTCAGGTTGCTGCTCAGGCCGCCCATGAGGTCGAAGCCGCCGTTCGCGCCGAATTCGCTCCCGGTCCGGAAGGGATTGCCCGGCTCCTCGGGATGGAGGTTCGCCTGGGTCAGGGCGAACGGCGAGATCTCCAGGCGCCGGCCCGCGGCGATCCCCTCGAGCCCCGTGAGCTCGGCGAAGCGCGAGACGAGCCCGCTCTCCTCCTTGGGCACCCAGGCGTAGTGGCTTTCCTCGTTCTTGCGCTTGACCGTCCTCTGGAAGTTGATGCCCCAGACGTAGGCGTCCTTCCTCTTGAACCGGAGCTGGTCGAAGGGGACGCGGATCTCGACCGACCAGCCGCCTTCGTCGATCCGCGCGGCGCTCTCCCAGACGCCGTCCCAAGTGGCGTCGATCGCCTCGTCGTTCGAGAGCGTGCCGTCCTGGATCGAGCCGAAGGGATTGACCGAGAAGTAGTACCCGCTGCGCCTGTCATGATAGGGATCGATGCCGATGTCGAGCCAGTCCGACGCGACGGCCTCGTCGCGGCGCCCCAGCCGCCCGACGATCTTTCCCGGCTCGGAGTCGGTCAGGCGTGCGGCTATATAGAGGTTGTCGCGGTCGAAGGCGACCCAGACGGTGGTGGGCTCGCTCGCCGGCTGACCGTCGGACGGATCGCGCTGCGTGAAGCCGCCCGAACCGGGGGTCCGCCAGACGGATTCGGCGAGGACGCCGTCGATCGCGACGGGCTCGGTCGCGGGGACAGCGACGGCCGCGATCGTCCGGACGGTGCGCGGGTCCCCGTCGGGATTGCCCTGGATGACGGAAGCTCGGGCCGGGCCGCGCTCCCCGGGCCCGGCGGGGGCCAGGGCGGGAGCGGAAAGCGCGATGACGAGCGATAACACCAGGCGCGCGGTCCGGGGAAGCGGGGCCGAGTGTCGCATCGTATTAAGAGTGCTGATATATCAGCCGGACGGCTGGCCTGTCAAGGCGCGAAAAGCGGAGACCAGTACCCGCGATACATGTCCCCGTCCGTCGCCCGCTCGTCCCGCCGCTCCGTCACTTCGCTCGCGCCGCCCGGGCCTTGGCCACGATGTCCTTGACGTCCCGCATCAGGACGGGCGTGCTGTAGACGATGCCGTCCTTGATCGTCCAATTGATCCCGCCGCGGACGACGGGCTTCCCGTCCTTGATGTCCAGGACGCCTGTCGGGAAGAGGTACTTGAGATTGGCCAGCGGGTTCTCGTCGACGAGGATGAGGTCGGCCAGGAACCCCGGGCGCACTCGGCCGAGCTCGCTCTCGAGGCCCATCAGCCTGGCGTTGTTCCCCGTGGCGCACTGGATGACGTCGATCGGATGGAAGCCGGCCTCCTGGAGGAGTTCGAGCTCGCTGAGGTAGGTGAAGCCGTAGAGCGTGTAGATGAATCCCGCGTCGTCGCCCGCGCCGACGACCCCGCCCATGTCCGCGAAATCGCGAACGGCCTTCATCCAGATGTGGTAGTTCTCTTTCCAGGCGATCTCGTCCTCGGTCGACCAGCCCCAGGAGAACGCTCCGTGGCGCTGCGGGCTCGGCTCGAAGTAGTCCTCGAGCGCCGGGTGCAGGTATTCCTTGAACCAGGGCAGATTGCGGGCCCGGGTCATGTCGCGGCAGGCCTCGTAGGTGCTGAAGGTCGGGATCCAGCCGACGCCCTTCTCGACCATCTCCTCCAGGACGTCCTCGAGCTTGTCGGGATCGGCCTCCCTCCACAGCCGCCCGGCCCAGCGGAAGCGGTCGTTCTCGTCGTTGTAATTGTAGGAGGGCGGGAAGTTCTGGGAGCCCTTCAGCGCCGCGTCGGGGATGCCGTACCAGTGCTCGATCGTGTCCACGCCGAAGGCCGCGGCGTCCCGGGCGTCCGTCTCCTCGACCCCGATGTGGTGGGCCACCTTGAGGCCGAGCTTGGTCGCCTCGTCGACGACGGCCTCCATGATGTCGCGGTCGAGACCGAAGATCTTGACGCCGTCCGCGCCCTGCTCCTTCACGGCCCGGACGGCCTTGCGCCCCTCGTCGGGCGTCCGGCCGCCGGCGACCATGTAGACATAGATGCGCGGCGCGACGATCGCGCCCTCCTGGCTCCTGCGCCGCTCGGCGACGGCCTTTTTCGGATCGCTCCCGACGTCCCGGACGGTGGTCACGCCGCACGCGAGATAGATCTTGTATTCGTACTCGAAGGGCTGCGGGATGCCGGCCCGCTCGTCGTGGAGATGGATGTGGCTGTTGATGAGCCCGGGCAGGAGATACATCCCCGTGCCGTCGAGGACATGGGCCTCTTTGGCGTAGGCGTCGGGGCGGGCGTTGGCGCCTCGGACCGCGCCGATACGGTTGCCTTCGACGACAACATCCATGGGCCCCCGCGCCGGCGTGCCCTTGCCGTCGATGACCATGACGTTGCGGATGACGAGCCGGTCGTAACGAAGGCCATGCTCGACGCCGCGGCTCTCAGCGGGAGGGGCGGACGGCGCCGCCGCGAGCGCGGCTATCAGGGCGAAGGAAACGACAAGGGGGAGGACGTTCTTTTTCATGCCCGCAAGTATAGCATAGGGCGCCGCCCGGAGGCACTTCGCCGGAAGGCATGCCTTTCTTGGATGGGCGAAATGGTGTATGTAGAGGTGTAACACCGGGTCGCTGGAGGTCGGATGGCCATGAGAAAACGAACGAAGATCCTGACGATGATACTGGCTGCCGCTGGGCCGGGCCTGCTCATCGTCTTGATGTCGGCCGGCCAAGAGCGTAAGACGTACACGCCGGCGTTCCCCCCCATCGACCCCCAGCGCGTCCAGGACCAGGACACGATGACCTGGGCCGACTACCGCCCCATCCCCGGCCGCAACTGGGCCGATCCCTCCATCAGGCCGCAGCGCGGCTTCAAGCTGGCCGTCGTCGGCATCGACTTCCCCGGCCAGCCCTTCGTCGTCACGCTCCCCAGGGGCTCGGACCCCTTCGGCAACCCCCAGATCGACCCGGTTCCCCGTGACGAGGTCCCCCGGTTCTACGCCGATTTCTTCATGAAGCCGGGCGAGGTCAACCACGGCCAGACCATCAACGGCTACTGGATGGAGCAGTCGCGGGGCCGGTTCGGCATCACCGAGGTCGAGGTCTTCGGCCCCTACCGCATGCCCATGCCCATCTGGGCCTACGGCCTCAACGAGTACGGCCAGAACGGCCAGACGCCCGACGGCAGCCGGGCCGAGAGCCGCATGGAGCGCGACTGCGACGCCGTCTGGACGGCCGCCGTCGGCCGGGACGTCCGCAAGGACTTCGACGCCGTCCTCCGCCTCTACGCGAGCTACGACGAGACGGGCGTCTGGCAGGAGTTCGGCGAGATGAAGTTCGACACCAAGGATGACATCCCGCCGGAGTGGGGCAACCCCGATCCCGCCAAGCCCCGCTGGGTCCCGACCCGCTACGTCGAGTGGACGAGCTGGCTGGCCGGCTCCCAGCAGTGGGGCCTGTCCTCCATGCGCCAGGGCGAGAACTCGGGCACCATCACCCACGAGCTCGGCCACTTCGCCTTCCGCCTGCCCGACCTCAACAACAACCCTTACGTCAAGCCCTACCGGCGCGTCGCCGCCGGCCCCTGGGACATGATGGACCGGGGCTCGTTCAACGGCCCGGGCGGGCCGCACCAGCGCTGGGTCGTGCCGCCGACCCAGGGCGCGGCCATGCCCGCCGGCCTGATGGTCCGCAACCGCCTCGAGAACAAGTTCATCGACGAGTCGGACCTTCTCGTCCTGGGCCGGGCCGGCCTGGCGAACTCCGGCCTCGCGGTCGCCGAGGTCACGGCCCGCGCCGTCGCCCCCCTGCCCGGGACGTACGCGGGCATCGTCGTACGCTTCGACGGCGAGAGGCCCGGCGACCTGACCCCGCCCGACGACCCGGCGACGAACCCTCTCTCGCCCGGGACGCCGAACTACGACTTTTACACGCTCGAGGTCGTCCAGAGGATCGGCTACGACTCCTTCACCCCGGACAGCGGCGTCCTCGTCGCCAAGAACAAGGACAGCCTGCGCGGCCGCAACGGCGGCCCCAACGAGTTCAACAGCTACATCTGGGTTATCGACGCCCACCCCGAGGACATCGACGTCGTCGATTACGTCAAGCCCAACGGCGCGAAGGTCATGCGGACGATCGCCGACTATCGCCAGCTCAACGACGCCCTCTTCCACGCCGGCGCCGGTTCGGGGAGCCTCTGCGAATGGACCGACGAGCCCAACCGGCTCCAATTCTACGTCGTCGACCTGCGGCGCGACGAGGACGGGATCCTCATCTATACGCTGGCCGCGCGTTCGCTCGACGGCTCGGGACCGCAAGCGCGCGGCGCGGCGCTCACGGCGCCGCCCGGCCGGTCCAAGGCCGGCGACGCGCCCGTCCCCGTCACGTTCACGCTGAGGAACACCGGGAGCGCGGCCGCGACGGAGGGAGACGCGCACGCCGGCTACGACGTCTACCGGCTCTCCGTCTCCGTCGAGGGCGAGGGCTGGACGGCGCGCCTTCCGAACACGCTGGCCGCGGTGAAAGCGGGCGATTCGCGGGCGATCACGGTCGTCGTCGCGCGCGAGGGTCCGAAGACCGCCAAGTCCGCGATCGTCACGCTTCGCGCGACATCGGAGAGCGACCCGACGAAGTCCGCTTCGATCTCGGTTAAATATTCGCGCGAATAGCGATCAAAAAATATATTTCGATCTTCACTTTTTTTTATTGACATCGCGCCGAATGTGTTAATCTATGAACAGATCATGTTGGAACAATCGCGTCGCGATCTCCCCGTCCTTCTTCTTCACAACGTGGATCCCGAATGGGACCCGGAGGAAAACCAGGAGGCCGCGGAGGACGTCGCCGAGCTCGGCGACGCGATGAAGGACCTCGGCCACAGCGTCGAGCTCCTGCCCGTCGAAGACCGTCACTTGGCCGGACGGCTCGAAGGCTTCGATCCCAGGGCCCACGTCGTCTTCAACTGGTGCGAAGAGCTCCCCGGCGTCCCCCACAGCGAGCCCGAGGTCGCGACGGTCCTCGAGCGCCTGGGCTTCGTCTTCACGGGAGCGCCGTCGAGCGTCCTGTCCCTCTCTCAGGACAAGCCGCTGGTCAAGCGCATCCTCGACCGCCGGCGCATTCCCACGCCTCCATGGGCGGTGTTCGGGAACGGGGACAACGGCGGCCGCGGCTGGGACGTGTTCCCGGCCATCGTCAAGGCGGCCCACGAGCACTGCAGCATCGGCATCTCCCGCGACTCCGTGGTCACCTCGCCCGCCGAGCTCGAGGCCCGAGTCGACTTCATCCGTCGCGAGCACGGCCAGCCCGCGCTCGTCGAGGAGTTCATCGATGGCCGCGAGTTCCACATTTCCGCCTGGGGGAACGGGAGGGTGACCACGCTTCCCGCGGCGGAGATGGATTACGTCGGGTTGACGGACATCCGCGACCGGCTTTTCACCTACGAGGCCAAGTACGAGCCTGGGTCCCACCTCTACGAGACCATCGAGCTGCGGGTCCCCGCGATCCTCGACCCGGAGGAGCGGGCCGAGCTCGAACGGGTCGTCCTGAAGACCTACCGCGCGACGGGCTGCCGCGATTACGGCCGCATCGACGTGCGGCTCCGCGGCGGGACCTTCTACGTCCTCGACGTCAACCCCAATCCCGACATCAATCCCCTGACCTCCCTGAGCTACGCCGCGGAAGCGGCCGGTTTCACCTACGGGGAGCTCGGAAGCCGCATCGTCAACCTGGCCGCCGCCCGCCACCCCGTGTTCCGCGAGGCGGCCGGGCCCGCCGCCTGACCTGGCTCCTGCCGGACCTTACCTGACGACGAGCTCGACCGTCGTCGAGAAAAGCATCGCGCCCGAGGCGCCGCGCACCCCGACCTGATAGGTCCCGGCCGCCGTCCCGTCGTTCGTCGAGCCGCCGCCCCCGTCGGAGGAACAGGCGGCGATAAGGACGACGAGGGATAGAGCGGCCGCGGCGGCCAGCCAGATCCTCTGAGGGCGTTTCGCGGGAAGCCTTCGTCCGGACGACCGGCCGAGGAGCGCGGACACGGCGAGAAGCAGAAGCGCCGATCCGGCGAGTCCCAGGCCGACCAGCCCGGGCCCGAGCCGTCCGATCCCCGCCGGCGCCGAAGCCGCGCCGGCGCCCGCGCCCTGGCGGGCCGTCGTGCTCAAGGTCAACTGGGACGTCGCCTCGACGACGCCGGGCGTCACGCGCGCCGGCGAGAAGGACGCCGAGACCCCCCGGGGGAGCGTCGGGCACGTCAGGGTCACCTCGGCGTCGAACGGCGCGCCCTGGGCCGCCACGCGGATGGCGTAGGTCGCCGATTGTCCGGCGGTGACGGTCGCCGTCGCCGTCGACGATTCCACAATGAAGCCGGCCACCGGGAACTGGATCGCGGCCGACGTCCCGCCGCCGGGCCCCGGGTTGTAGACGGTCACGGAGGATTCGCCGCTCGCCGCGATGTCGGCCGCCGTGATCGCGCCCTGGAGCGCGGTCGAGCTGACGAAGACCGTGGTCCTGGCGACGCCGTTCCAACGGACGACCGAGCCCTGGACGAAGCCCGTCCCCGTCACGTTCAGGGTGAACGGGTTCCCCCCGCCGGGCGCGTACGTCGGCGAGAGCGAGGCCAGGGCCGGCGCGGGATTGGCGACCGTGAATTCGAGCGGGCTCGACACGCCGCCGCCGGGGTTGAGGACCGTGACCTGGACGACCTTGCCGGAAGCCAGGTCGGACGCGGGGATCGCGGCGGTCACCCGCGTGCCGCTGACGAAGGTCGTCGTGCGGGCGCTTCCATCCCAGCGGACGACCGCGCCGTCGACGAAGTCCGAGCCGTTCACGGTCAGGGTGAAGGCCAGGCCGCCGACGGCGGCGCTCGATGGCGCGAGCGCCGACAGGAGGAAGTCGTAGACGTCGGGGCCGCTGAGCGTGACCGTGCCCAGCGGCGCCCGGGCCGAAGCGCCCCGGCTGTCCTCGAAGAGAAAGAAGTAGCTGTGAGCGCCGAAGGCGAGCGCGGTGTCGTATCCGTACCATCCGTTGGAGGCCGATCCGGACACCAAGGCCATGGAGTGCGGGGCCCCGTCGATGTAGACGTCCTTGACCGAGGGCGTGTCGCCGTCCTGGTCGTAATACTGGACGAAATAGCTGAAAGTGTCGCCCGTCGCGCCGATCGCGGGATCGACCTGCGGCGAAGACAACACGGGCGGGTGATCGTAGGCCGGCCCGTTATAGGTGTAATCGACGTAGGCGTAGACCTGCTGGTTGTCGGCGGTCACGGGGACGGCCGCGCACACGGTCTCCGTCGCCGGGTTCGTCGTCAGGTCGACGAGCTTGAAGGCCGAGAGCGTCGCGATATCCGCGGCGGTGTTGTCGGAGAGCCCGAGGTGGTAGCGCAGGGCGCCCGCCCCCTCGACGAGGATGTCGGAGTAGTCGAGGACGAAGCCGCCGTCGACCGGCGTCGACGTCCCGTCGAAGGCGTAGGCCCCGCCCTGGTTCTGGAGCGCCGCGGGCGTCCAGCTCGTCGTGGGGACCGTCGCCGACGTCGTCGAGCGGCCGAGGGTCATCCGGAGCTGGTCCCGCTTGGCGTGGTTGACCGTGAACTCGGCGACCATCAAGGGCGAATACGCGTCCCGGGCCGTCAGGACGTAGACGCGGTTGCTCTGGAAGGCCGGCACCCGGGCCACCGAAGGGCCGCCGGGGACGGCGGAGGAGCTCCGGAGGGCGTCGTAGGCCAGCCAGATGAACCCGGCGTCCTCCCAGTAGGGCCCCCAGGAGTTGGCGATCCGCAAGGCCCCCTTCTCGCCCGGCTCGATCGTCCCGTTGCCGTTGACGTCGGTCCAGATGGCGTCGTTGTAGCCGACGACGGTCATGGCGTGCGAGCCGTCGGTCCCGTTGAGCCAGTACCCGATCCTCTTGCCGACCTGGGCGTTGTCGTCGGGCGTCGACGGGTCGTCGCCGATGGTCCTGTATTGCCAGGACGAGATGTAGGTCCCGAAGACGAGGACGTATCCGTTGTTGATAAGCTCCTTGACGTAGCCGAGGCCCTCGTCCGTGCCGACGTGGTAGACGTACTGGACCGGATTGGACCTGACGGAGAGGGCGTTCCGCCAGACCGACGGCACGAGGCACCAGGCGCGGTAGTTGGAGTCGTAGGGGAACTCGGCCCAGGTGGCGGCCCCGTGTTTCTCGAGGACCGCGTAGACCTGGTTGAAATAGGCGCCGGCGTCGGTCCCGCCGTTGACCATGTTGTAGGTCCATTTCGGGGAGTATTTGTTGGTGTTGTCGGCGGCGTTCCGGATGTCCAGGTCCATCTGGAAGGCCGTCATGTAGGAGAGCTGGGTGTAGGTCGTGGAGAAGGCCGCGCAGGAGCCGAGCGGGTTCTGGTTCCGGATCGGGGGGAAGTACTTGAGCAGGCTGTTGTCGACGGAGACCGGCAGGTCGGCGGCCATCGCCGCGACCGCGTCGAGGGACAGCGCGGAAGCGCCGCGCCCGCCGATCGAGCTCTCGACCTCCCGGCCGAGGGGCCGGACCAGGCCCGGGTCGAGCGGCGGAAGCCCCTTCTTCCCCCTGACCTCGTTCGTCCTCTCGAACCCCAGCCAGTTGAGGTTGACCTTGGTCACCCTCGGCCAGGTGTTGACGATCTCGGCCAGCTCCTCCTCGGTCGGCGGTCTCAGGCCCGTCCGATAAGGAGGGCCGTCCTCCGGGTCCTGCCCGGCGAAACCGCTGAGCAGCAGGAACCCGAGCGCCCCGAGAAGCGCGATCTTGGCGAGCGTTTTAGGCATGATCCTCTCCCCTGTTATCGCTAACCATTATTCCCGATAGGATGAGTATTGTCCATAGGTGGAAGCCAAACCCTTAGTTGAGTCGAACGGGACCCCAAAAAGGGGACAGTTACTTGTAGCTGTCCCCTTCAGTAATAGAGGATGGGGGCCTGCTTCCAGTCCTTGTCCCTGTCGTGTCCGTACTCGGCCACCCGGGGCCGCCGCTCGAGGAGACGCACGGACTCGACGCGACAGGCTGTGCCGGCGCTCGCCGCGCTCTTTCCCGCGGATCCGAGCCGGAGGACGTGCCGTCCGGGCTCGGGCCAGAAGTCGAGCAGGGGGAACACGGCCCCGGACCGCTCGACGCCGTAGAAGTCGAGCGGCCGCCCTATCCTCACCCCGTCGAGATAGGCCTGATAGCGGCCCCCCTCCGGGGAGAGCGTCCCGGCGATCTCAAGCCTCAGCGGCTCCTTCGCCGCGATCTCGAAAGGGAACTCCAGCCCGTTCCCGGCCTCGACCGCGATCCTGGCCAGGTCGGGAAGCCGCCGCTCGGCCGCTCCCGGCGCCCGCTCCGCGAACGTGGGCTTCCCGGTCTGGTACCAGAAAGCCACGCTGGCGTAGTCGTCCTCCCGCTCGTTCCAGCTGGTCGCCTTGTAGTCGGGGTTCTCGTCCTCGGACATCCAGCCCATGTGCTCGATCGTGACCTTGATGCCCGTGTTGAAGACGACGGGATCGTGAAGGTGCCAGCGATAGGAGCTGACGTGGCCCCCGATCGTCCGGTCGTCGAAGAAAGGCACGCCGAAATAGGGCGTGCTCGTGCGCTCGAGGCCCCAGGCCGAGAGGAAGTAGTCCTCGGTGCCGGTCCCCCAGATCGACGGCTTGGCCTCGCCGTCGATGTAGATCTTCTCGTCGCCCTCGCCGAACCAGGCCGGGCTGCGCATGCGGACGCCGAGGACCGCGCCCACGAAGTGGCCCTTGCCCGCGGTCTCGAGAAGGAGATAATCCTGCCCCTTGCGGACGGGGTATTCCTGGCGATACTGGGCATGGAAGTAGGGCGTGTCCTTGGCCATCCGGTCGAGCTTGATCCAGTCGATGTTGTAGTAGAGCAGGCTCAAGGGCTTCTCGCTCTGGTTCTCGATCTCGATCCGGGCCGACTCGCGGAAGGGCATGCGCCAGAAGGCGTTGTAGGAGTCCGCGCCCTCGACGACGACCGGAACGCTCACGACCTCGACGCGCTTGCCGAAGCAGTTGGCGAAGAAATCACCGACGGGCGCCTCGACGGCCGGCCGCGGGTCGCCGTCCCAGTACATCCGCAGCATGAGCTCCTGGTGGTCGGCCGAGCCCTTGGCCGCCCAGCCCTGCGGCTCGGGACCGAGGAAGGTGATCCAGATGTGGGTGATGACGCCGGGCCCCTCGGCGTCCATGAGGACGTGGGTCGCGCCGGGCGGCACGTTGAAGTTGTCCCAGTTGCTCTTGACGTCGGCGTCGCCGCGGGGATCGGCGGTCGGGTCGTAGCGGCGCTCGCCGGCGTCGCGGTTCCCGTCGGGGCCGCGACGCAGCTCGCCGACGCGCATGGTCGAGGTCGCCCGCATCGACCGCCCCCGCTGGGGCCGGGCGAGCGCGTCGAGGACGCCGCCGCCGGCCGCGAGCTCCGCGTCATCGTCCCGGCAGGCCGGCGTGACGAGCAGGCCGGCGGCGAGAAGAATGCCCGCGAGAATGATGGGGACCGAGATGGCTCTAACGGGATGTCGCATCGGAACTCCTTTCGACCTCGCTTCATCAGGCCCGGGGACGAAGACCGGCGTGCTCACGGAAACCGCCTCCGCCGCCGCGCGAGGGCTCCCCCCGGGGCGCGGCCTCAGAACGTGTAGGTGATGCCGGCGCTCAGGAAGTGGACCAGGGCGAAGTTGTAGACCTCCTCGACGTCCGCACCGCCCTCCAGGATCCGGTAGCCGGCCCTCACGGAGACGCGGTCGCTGATCCGGTACTGGAGCGCTAACAGGACGTCTTCGGCCCTCCCCTGCTTGGCCGCGGCGGCGTCCCCTTCGAGGAGCAGCCCCCACTTCTCCCGGAACTGCCACAGGACGCGGAAGTTGAGGAGCGGCACGAACCCGACGTTCGTTTTATTGGAGCTCCTTCCGTCGCCCTCGACCTTGATGGCCGCGTCCCGGATGAAGGCGGTGAAGCCGATCCCCACGCGCCATTTGCCTTTCCTCACGAGGTCGTACCGGTAGGTCAGGCGGTAGGAGCTGAACTTGTAGACGCCCGTGAGGGGCACGTCCGGGCTGAAGACCTCCTCGAAGAACCGGATCTCCTCCCCGACGCTGCCGGCGGCGCGGAGGCTGAAGGGAGAGGCGAAGACGGACAGGGTGTGCCGCGACTTCCATTGATAGCCGAGGCGGAGGCGAAAGAAGTATCCGGGGTCCGTCTCCAGGTCCTCGGAGAGGGAGAAGAGCGTCCCGCTGTCCCGCGGGATCTGGACGTCGTTGTAGCCCGGCAAGGCCAGGCCGTTCTCGAAGTCGACGAACCACTGGCCGAACGACGGCGCCGACGCCAGGAGCATGAAGAGCGCGGACGCCGCGAGGGACATAACCGTCTTTTTCATTTCGCGATCCTCCGTTGATGAGCGCTCAGGCGACGGCGGGAAGAGTGATCTTCTCCGGCTCGAAGACGACCGTGCGCTCACCCGCCTCGACCCGCCCCAGGTCGACGAGGTCATGGCCCGCTCGCCGTCCCGCCTCGATCGTCCGGTCGATTTCTTTTTCCGGAACGAAGACATAGAACCCGATCCCCCAATTGAAGGTCGTCAGGCAGTCTTTCAATCCGACGCCGTTCTCCCGCATGAACAGGAAGAGCGGCGGGACCTCGTCCACCCATCTCTCGATCCGGTAAGTGAAGGGCTTCTTGGCGTAGGCGATCTTGGCGATCCCCCCGCCCGTCCCGCCGAGGAGCGCGTGGACCTCGATCCCTGCTTCCTGGAGAGCCTCGACGAGCCCGACGTAGGAGCGGGTCGGGATAAGCGCCTCCTCGCCCAGGGTATTCCCGTTGGGCAGGAGGTGCAGGAACTTGTCCTTGAGGGCCAGGGCCCGCTGGATGATGAGCGAGACGCCGTTGGCGTGGAGCCCCGACGACGGAGCGCCGATGATGCGGTCCCCGGCGGAGAGCCTCTCCCCGGTCACGATCCTGTCCTTCGGGGCGATTATGCCGGCGACGCTGCCGGAGAGCGAGGGGGCGCTCCGCACCGGCGGCTCGGCCTTTATGAGATAGCGCAGGGCCGGAGACTCCCCCGCCGGCAGGGCCATGCCGCACATCTCGCAGGCTTTATAGAAGCTCTCGGCGAGGTCGGCGCTCCGCTTCTCGTCGGCGAACCACTCGCTGTCGCCGGCGGCCACCTCGTCCGTGAAGACGACGGGCAGGGCGCCCTGACAGATGACGTCGTTGGCCGCCATCAAGGCCGTGTCGATCCCGATGCCCTCGTAGTAGGTCCGGCCCGTCGCCGCGTGCCGGTACATCCACTCCGCGATCCAGTTCTTGTTGCCCAGTCCCTCCTGGGTCAGGCACCAGAGGTGGGGCAGGCCGCCCCGGTATTCAAAGACGGCCCCGTGGGCGCCGACGCTCTCCGCGTCGACATGAACGCCGCGCCGGTTCGGGAAGGCGAGCGTCCGCTTCCCGGCCCGGACCATGGCCATCTTGAACGGCTCGATCTTCGAGTAGTCCACTCCGGCCGCGGCGTATCCGGACTTCGGCGGGATCTTCGTCATCTCGACCTTTCTTCCGGTCACGGCGCGACGATCCTCGGGACGCGGTCCTTCCACGGCCGGGCCGCCTCGATCTGGGCGGCCACCCGGACGAGAAGCGCGTCTTCGGCGTAGCGGGCCACGAGCTGGACGCCGACCGGCAGGCCGTCGGCCGTCTGGTGCAGGGGCAGCGAGACGGCCGGCTGACCGGTCTGATTGAAGAGCTGGGTGTTGGGCGTCTTTTCCAGCGCTTGATCGCCGAGCTGGGCCAGGATCGCCCGCAGGGCCGCGCGTATCGGAAAGACGCGGAGCGCGCCGAGCGCGGCCCCCTCGACCGGCTTGAGCGCCATCTCCCCCAGCTTGACCGGCGGGTAGGCCAGGGTGGGCGTCACGAACAGGTCGTAGCGCGCGAAGAATGAGGCGAGCGAGCGTCCGGCCGCCTGGGCCGCGTCGCGGGCCTGATGGAGATCTTACGCGGAAAGCCTTCGCCCGATCTGATAGAGGAACCAGGAGGCCGGCTCGAAGTACCTGCGGATGCGGCTTCCGCCCGACCCAGCGGCCCATGTCCTCGATCTCGGCGGCCGTAGCGGCGGCCGTCTGGACGAGGTAGGCCAGGGCCTGGCGCTCCCGGTCGAACTCGGGCCGCGCCTCCTCGACCTCGTGGCCGAGGTCGGCGAGCAGGCGGGCGGCGGACTCGACGGCCGCCCGGGCTTCGGGGTGGGTCCCCTTGCCGAAGAGCGAGCCGGCGGTGAAGGCCACCCGGAGCTTCCCCGGAGGGGCCCCGACCTCCGCGGCGAGCGGGCGCTCGAGCGGCGGGACCGAGTAGGGATCGCCTGCGGCCGGACCCGGCCATGACGTCGACGATGGCCGCGGCGTCGCGAACCGAACGGGTCATGCAGCCCCAGCTCACATAGCCGCCCCAACTCTCTCCGAAGTCGGGCGCCTGGGTGATCCGGCCCCGCGTCGTCTTGAAGCCCACCAGGCCGCAAGCGCTGGCCGGGATGCGCAGGGAGCCGCCGCCGTCGCCGCCGTGCCCCAAAGGAACGGCCCGGGCCGCGACGAGCGCGGCAGATCCCCCCGAGGATCCCCCGGTCGAGTGTTCGGTGTTCCAGGGATTGCGGGCCGGGCCCTTGAGCCGGCCTTCGGTCGTGCCCAAGAGCGCCAGCTCAGGGAGATTCGTCTTGGCCACGAAGACGAGACCGGCGCGGCGCAGCCGGGCAAGGGCCTCGGAGTCGTGGTCGGGGACGAAGCCCTCGAGGAAGGAGGTGCCGGCGGTATAGGGCTCGCCCTTGATGAAGCCGTCGTGGTCCTTGACCACCATGGGCACGCCGCGGAAGGGCCCGTCAGGAAGGTCTTTCGCCGCGGCCCGCGCGGCGTCGTACATCGGGTGCATCACCGCGTTCAGGGCCGGGTTCACCGCCTCGACGGCGGCGATGGCCTTCTCGACGAGCTCTTCCGGCCGGACCTCGCCGCGCCGGACGCGGGCGGCCAGCTCCGTGGCGTCACAGGTCGTGTAGTCGTCCATTATCGTTCGCCTCACTCCCCGCCGATCTGGAGCAGCCGGACGCGGAAGGTCGGAGCGGTCATCGACAGGTTCAGGTCCAGGTCGTCGGCGACCATGTCGATGCCGTCGAGGATCGCCGCGGCCGTCCCGGCGATGGTCAGGCCCTTGACCGGGAACGCGGCCTTGCCGTCCTCGATCCAGAATCCGGCCGCGCCGCCGCTAAAGTTCCCGTTGACCGGATTGATGCCGTAGCCCGTGACCTCCTTGACCAGGAGGCCGGATTTGGTGGCCCGGACGATGTCCTCGGGCTTGGCGGCGCCGGCGGCCATGTAAAAGCCGTGCGGCCCGATGCCGGGCAGGCCGGTGAACCCGCCGCGCGAGGCGTTCCCGGTGCTCCGGACCCCGGCCCGCTTGGCCACGATGGTGTTGTAGAGGAAGCCCCTCAGGACGCCCCGCTCGACGATGACCCTGTTCTGCGTCGGGACGCCCTCGCCGTCGAACGGCCGGCTGGCCATCCCCTTCACCCGGACGCCGTCGTCGATGATCGTGATGAGCTCCGAGCCGATCCTCTGGTCCAGCTTCCCGGCCAGGAAGCTCGCGCCCTGAAGGACGCGCTCGCCGTTGACCGCGCCCAGGATCCCGCCGAGCAGGGCCCGGGCGACGTCCGGCGTGAAGATGACGGCGGCCCGCTGCGTCTTGACCGGCCGCGGATCGAGCATATCGTAGGCGTCCTTGGCCGCCTTGGCGGCGACCTCCTCGGCCGGCTTGAGGTCCGCGTAGAAGCGCCGGCCGCAGGATTCACCTCCCGACGACTTCTGGTCGCCCTTTTCCGCGACGACCGAGACGCCGTAGCCGCAACCCGTCGACCGGTAGCTCTTGAGGAGGCCGTTCGAATTGGCGATGACGATCTCGTTTTCCGATTCCTGGTACCGGGCGCCGTCGCTCTTGGTGATCCGGGGGTCCTTCAGGGCCAGCTGACTCCGTCCGCTTGGCCAGGTCGATCTTCTCCTCCACCGGGACCTCCGCGATCCGGGGATCGTAGAGGCCGGCGACCTCGGTCGCCCCCGGGTCGTCGGGAAGGACGTTGTCGGGGTCCGCGGTCGTGATCCGGGCGAACTCGACGGCCCGGCCTATCGCGTCCGCGAGGGACTTCTCCCCGAGGTCGTTGGAGCTGGCGAAGGCCATGCGCCCCTTGACGAAGACCCGGATCCCGGCGCCCGAGTCGGCCGCCTGCTCGACCGTCTCGACCTCGCCCTTGCGCACGTCGAGGCTCAGGTTCCGTCCGGATTCGATGTAGACCTCGGCCGCGTCGGCGCCCTTCTTCAGGCTTCTCTTGACCAGCTCTTCGGCCAATCCCTTGATGTCCATCTTGGTCTCCCTTGCTTCGCCTTATCTCGCCCGCGAGCCGCCGACGTTGATGCCGCGGATGCGGACCGTCGGCTGCCCGGCCGCGACCTCGGCCGACTGGCCCTTGCCGCAGATCCCGGGACCGAAGTCGAGGTCGTCGCCGACCGCGTCGATGCCCTGGATGACGTCGAGACAGTTGCCGATGAGGGTCGCCCCCTTGACCGGGGCCGTCTTCTTCCCGTTCTCGATGAGGTAGGCCTCGCGGCAGGTGAAGTTGAAGACCCCCGTCGTGGGGTTGACGCTGCCGCCGCTCAGGCTCTGGACGTAGAGCCCGCTCGGGGTCGAGGCCAGGATGTCGGCCGGCTTGTCCACGCCCTTCTCGATGAAGGTGTTGGTCATCCGGACGATGGGGATGTTGCGGAAGGACTCCGCGTCGGCCGTTGCCCGTCCGCTCCATGCCGATCTGCTTGGCCGAGAGGATGTCGGTCATGTACTTGACCAGGCACGCCCGTCCTCGATCAGGACGTTGCGCTTCATCGGCGTGCCCTCGTCGTCGTAATTCGTCGTCCCCCGGAAACAGGGCAGGGTCCCGTCGTCGACCATGGTGAATTTCTCGCTGGCCACCTTCTGGCCGAGCTTGCCGAAGAAGACGCCGGTCTCCCGGGCGATGTTGTCGCCCTCGAGGGGGTGCCCCACGGCCTCGTGGACGAGGACCCCGCCCCAGCCGTTCTGCATGACGACGTCCATCTTCCCCGCCGGGGCGTCCTTGGCCTCGAGCATGGCGACGGATTCCCGGGCGCAGGCCCGGGCGGCGTCCTCCGGCTTGAGCTCGTCGAACATCTCGATCCCGGAGTGCCGGCTCAGGCGCTCGCGCCCCATATGGGAGGTGTTGTTCCCGACGCCGAGCGTCTGGACGATGAAGAAGATGAGCGGCAGCTCGTCGGCGAGGTAGAGGCCCTCGCTGTTGGCGATGACGCGGCCCCGGACCTCGTCGTAGTAGTCGATCGAGGCCATCTTGATCCGGGCGTCGTAGGACAGAGGCGGCGTCGTGGGCCCGCTTCATGATCTCGAGCCGTTTCTCGTCGGCCACCGTCTGGAGCGGGACCTTGACCGTGATGTAGGAGGGCCGCTTCTCCTCCCGGACGTCGACCGGCTCGACCGCTTTGGCGCCGCGGGCGACGTACGAGGCGACGTCGGCCGCCCGCAGGAAGCCGTCCAGGGTCAGCTCGTCCGTGTAGGCGTAGCCCGTTTTGTCGCCGGAGATGACCCGGACGCCCGCCCCCTGGCTGATGCCGAAGACGGCGCTCTTGAACTTGCCTTCCTCGAGCAGGACGCTGCGCGAGACGCGGTTCTCGATGTAGACCTCGCCGAATTCGCCGCCCTTCTCGAGCGCCCGACGAATGACCTTGTTCAGGTCCTCGAGGGCGAACCGCGGGAGCGGCGGCGCCTGGCCGGAGCGGGCGCAGCGCGCGAGGGCCGGGGCGGCGGCCAGGGCCAGCCCGCCCTTGAGCCCGAGCTCGAGGAACTTGCGCCGGGGCATGTCCTCGACGAAAAAGGGTCGATCGGTCATGGGGCTTCCTCCTGACTTCACATCGTGGGCCGGACCGACTCCGGGTCCGTCGTGGCCAAGCATAGATTCCGCCCCGGAGGAAGTCAAGGCCCGCGGCGGAAAGGCGCGGGGCTCGAGCCGCCGGAGGTTGACCCGCCCCGGGATTCTTGCTACTCTTGGCCCCGGCCTGCCCGAAGGGGGAATTCGGCATGGAGACGACGCGCCCGACAAGGGCCATGCGCCGGGTCTTTCCCGTCAAGCCCGGCGAACGGAAGCTCGCCGTCCTCGTCTTCCTCTACTTCCTGCTCATCGCCGCGCCCTACACCATCATCAACGCCCTGCGCA
Source organism: Candidatus Aminicenantota bacterium (assembly GCA_963719985.1). Taxonomy (GTDB): domain Bacteria; phylum Acidobacteriota; class Aminicenantia; order Aminicenantales; family Saccharicenantaceae; genus RBG-16-66-30. The sequence goes on from CAVRDU010000005.1 coordinate 130,026, forward strand.
CGAGCAATTTTCTTTTCAAGGAGGGCGTCGGCTGGCTGCCCGTCGTCTATCTCCTCGCCGTCGTCGCCGCCGGCCTGGTCGTGTTCCTGCATTCGCGGGTCCACGTCCGGAGGTCCGTCCAGGGACTGGTCATCCCCAGCCTGGTCTTCTTCGCCGTCTCCGGGGATTCTCCTCCACGGGGCCCTAGAGTCCGCTCTCGGCGGGCGGAGCGCAGCCCTCAACTACATCTTCTGGGTCTGGGCCAGCGTCCTGATCATCGTCCTCATCACCGGCTTCTGGATGACGGCCAACGAGATCTACAACCCCCGGCAGGCCAAGCGTCTGCTCGTCTTTCTCAACAGCGGCGGACTGCTGGGGAGCGTCCTGGGCGGACTGCTGGTCGTGCTCCTCTCCGAGGGGCCGTGGGGCTTCGTCCTCATGCCCCTGGCCTGCCTCATGCTCTTCGGTTGCGTCTTCGTCGTCACGGCCATCTTCAGGCTCCACCGGTCGCGGCCGCCGGGGGCCGCCCGGGACCGGGCCGCCGACGAGCGCCCGGCCGGCACGCGGGCCGGGATCCTCGAAAGCTATAGGGCGGTCCGCAAGGACCGGTTCCTCAGCCTGATCGCGGCCATCGTGGCCGTCGGGATCGTCGTCTCGACCCTGATCGAATTCCAGTTCCTGTCGGCCGCCTATCTCCGTTACGACGAACAACCGGCCTTGCAGGCCTTTTTCGGCCTCTTCGACGCCGCCCTGACCGTCTTCGCGTTTTTCCTGAACTTCCTCATGGCCGGGTTCCTATTGAGGCGAGTGACCGCGCCGCGGACGCTGCTCCTGACGCCGGCCCTGCTCCTGGTCTGTTCGGTGGCGGTCCTCCTGACCCCCTTCGGGCTCGTCTCCGGGATCGTCGTCAGGGCCTTCGACGAGAGCCTGGCCTTCTCCGTCAACCATCCTTTCCGGGAGATCATGTACATCCCCATCGCCGCCCATCTCCGCCACAAGGCCAAGGCCTTCATCGAGATGTTCGTCAGCCAGTTCGCCAAGGTGGCCGGGGCCGTCGTGCTCCTCGGTTTCGCCCTGCTCCTCAACAAGCGGGTCGAGGGATTCACTCCCCTGTTCGACGCGGGGCTGGCCCGCTATCTCAGCTGGGTCGTCATCATGCTCCTCGTGCCGTGGGTCGTCTTCGGCCTCAAGCTCGGCAAAGCGTATCTCGCCACCCTCAAGCGGAACATCCAGCCCCTGTGGGAGCCGGCCGAACGGCGGTTGGACGGCAAGGTCGACGTCGAGTACGCCAAGCTCGTCTTCGACACCATCGACAGCCGGAACTTCAGCTCGGTCCTCTACGCCCTGCACGTCTTCGACCTGCTGGCCCGGCACAAGCTCAGCCCGGAGCTCCGGAAGATCATCGCCGCGAAGAACGAGGAGGTCCTGGCCAGGTCCCTCAGCGACCGGCTCGAACCCGGGGCGGACGCCCTAGTCTCTCTGGCGGACGAGGGCCTCGCCCCCGAAGAGATCGCGGCCGAGATCCCCATCATCCTGTCGTCGGACCTCTACCAGCGGGTGATGAGGCCCTACGTCGACAAAACGATCCAAGGGGGGGCGGCCTCGGAGATCGAGAGAATGGAGATGGCCAAGGCCATCGGCCTGATGGGCCCCGATTCCCTCCTGGCGGAATGCCTCACTCCTCTCATCGACGACGAGAACCCCGCCGTCGCGGGCCTGGCGCTGAAAAGCGCGGCCAGGCTCAAGAAGGAGGAGTACGTCCCGGCCATCATCCGGCGCATGGGAGTCCCCGCCAACCGCGAGGACGCCGTCGAGGCCCTGCGGGAATACGGGGACGGGGCCGTCGGGGCGCTCGAAAGACGCCTGCTCGACCGTGCGGCGGACCTGGCCCTGCGCCAAGCCGTCGTAGAGGTCCTAGGCTGGATCGGGACCCATCGGGCCGTCCGGAGCCTGACCGAGGAGCTCGAGTACGGGACGGGGGAGCTCGACGGGCGGATCCTCGACGTCCTCGACGGCCTTCGCGCCAGGCACGGCCAGGTCCCGATGCCGCTCTCCACGGCCCGGAGGAAGACGAGCGCCTTGATCGCGAAATTCTGCGGCGATTTCTTGGCCCTGCAGGCGGAGGGACCGGCCCCTGGGGGGACGGGGCGCCGGCACGACCTGGCCAGGGACCTCGAGGCCACCTTCGCCAACATCTTCAAGCTCCTGGGGCTTTATTATCCGCAGGAGGATATCCGCCGGGCCTATCAGAACATCACGAGCGGAAGCAGGAACGAGGTCGCCCACGCGGTCGAATGGCTGGACAACGCCCTCGGCAAGGACTTGCACAACGTTCTGATGCCGATCGTCGACGACCTGAGCCTTCCGGAGAAGACCGCCAGGTTCCGGAAGATCCTCGAAGACCTGGCCGAGCCCTAATCGCCGATCTGGCCGATCCTCCTCGTATCCTTGGACCAGAAGAGATAACGATCGAACTTTCCGCCCGAGAGATGCGTCTTTGTCATTGAGGTTCATCATGCGTCAACTCAAGATCCGTTCGTTGGCCGTTCTGAGCTTAAGCCTCGTGTTGTCGCTCGCATCGTCGAGCCCGCGCTTCCCGCAAGCCCCGGGCGAGGCCTTGCGTCTCGAGCACCCGGAGATCGAGGGCGTCTACGAGATGAAGGTCGACGACACCCGGACCGTCGTCCTCCAGCTCTATTTCAAGGACGGCGTCCTGCGCACGCTCCCGGACGGCGACGGGGAGGTCACGGTCTGGACAGCCGTTCCTGGCAAGCCCCTCGAGTTCACCACGACGTCCCGGCGGAACGGCGTCTTCACCCTGACCTTCGAACCGGACGATCGGGGCCAGTGGACCCGCTATCATGTCGTCAACGAGCCGACCCGGCTGGACGCGCGGGCCGTCAAGATCAGGGAATTCAACGATCCCGAGGCCGACCCCTACTCCCGCTCGGACCGCCTGGGCTTCATCGAACGCAACTATCGCAAGTCGCAGCGCCTCGTCCCCATGCGCGACGGCGTCCGCCTCATGACCCACGTCTACGCCCCTCTCGACATGTCCCGTCCCCACCCTATCCTGCTCTATCGCGAGCCCTACGGGATCGAGCCGTATGACGACGTTTACAGGGCCTCGGTCCTGCCCTCTCTCTTTTTCGCCAAAGCCGGCTACATCCTCGTCTACCAGGACATCCGGGGCCGGGCCCGGTCGGAAGGCTCCTTCAACTTCATGGCCCCCTATATCTCCGGCAAGAAAACGACAGCCGACGTCGACGAGAGCAGCGACGCCTACGACACCATCGAATGGCTCCTCCGGAGCGTCCCCGGCCACAGCGGCAAGGTCGGGGTTTGGGGAAGCTCATATCCCGGGTTCACGGCCGCCATGGCGGCCATCGCGGCCCATCCCGCCGTGGCCGCCGTCTCCATCCAGGCGCCCATGTCGGACCTCTTCCTCGGGGACGACGGCCACCACAGCGGCGCCCTCTACCTGTCCCATTACGCCAGCTACTCCTACGGCATCTGGGTCAACCGGGACAAGCCGGCGCCTTTTTACGGCCGTTCGTTCCCGTTCGGAACGCCCGACGGATACGATTTCTTCCTCAGGCTCGGCACCCTCGAGAACATCACGGCCAGGATGTTCACGGAGCCGAACGGCATGTGGGAGGAAGCCATGGCCCACGAGACCTACGACCGCTACTGGAAGTCCCGCTCGGTCTATCCGCACTTGACCGGCATCAAGCCGGCCATCATGGTCGTCGGCGGCTGGTACGACGCCGAGGACCTCCTGGGCACGCTTCGGACCTATAAGACCATCGAGGAACGAAGTCCAGGGACCCGGAACACCCTGACCATGGGCCCCTGGATGCACAGCGGCTGGAACCGGACCTACAGGGCCAACGAGGACCGGGGCCCCTTCTCTTTCAAGGGCACCAGCGCCTTCTACATGGAAAAGATCGAGTTCCCGTTCTTCGAGGCGCACCTGAGGGGCGTGGAGACTCCGGCCCCGCCCGAGGCCTTGGTCTACGACACGGGGACCGACACTTGGGAATCCTACGATGCCTGGCCGCCCGCCCGGGCCGAACAGAGGACGCTCCTCCTCGCGGAAGGCGGCCGTCTGCTTTCCCCCGGCGGGGCTACAAAGCCCCGGACGGATTTCGACGAGTATGACAGCGACCCGGCCAAGCCGGTCCCTTACAGTCTTAAGCCCGACATCCCCTACAACCGGGACTATTTCGTCGAGGACCAGAGGTTCGCCTCCGCCCGGCCCGACGTCCTCGTCTACGAGAGCGAGCCGCTCGCCGAGGACACGAGGATCGTCGGACCGATCACCGCCGAGCTTTACGTCTCGACGACCGGGACGGACGCCGACTGGGTGGTCAAGGTCATCGACGTCTACCCCGGCGACGCCTCGGCCCCTCCGGACGCGCTCCCGGAGGTCAGCCTGGGCAACTACCAGAGGCTCATCCGCGGGGACATCATCAGGGGGAAGTTCCGCGACAGCTTCGAGATCCCGAAGCCCTTCGCGCCCGGACAAGTGGCCAAGGTCGCCTTCGAGCTCCCCGACGTCGCCCACACGTTCCGCAAGGGCCACCGCGTCATGGTCCACATCCAAAGCTCCTGGTTCCCGCTCTTCGACAGGAACCCCCAGACATTCTGCGACATCCGGAAGGCCGGTGAAGGGGATTTCCGGAAGGCGACCCACAGGGTCTACAGGACTCCCGAGCATCCGTCGGGGCTCCGGCTGTGGGTCCTCCCCGAGATCCCGCCCTCAAGCCGCTAGCCGCCGGCGGTAGGAGGGGACATCCGGACCTCGGGTGGCTCTTCTTAAAGAACGCCGGCGATCACGCTACGACGCCGCGGGCCAGGGCGTCGAGGAGCCGGAACCGGTCTTCGGGCGGCGGCGGGAGCGTTTCGCGCATCTCGACGAGGCCGTCGCGCACCGTGAGGGCCCGTGTGGCCATCTCCGCGAACGGCTCGATAGCGTGGGAGACGACGGCCAGGGTCGCCCCGCCGGCCATCCTTCGCCGGACCCAGGCCAGGACGTCGTCGGCGATCTGCCGGTCGAGCGCGTCGAGCGGCTCGTCGAGGAGGATGTGGGCCGGCTCGCCGACGAAGGCCGCGGCGAAAAGGGCCCGTTTCCGCTGGCCCGACGAGAGCTCGCGGACCGAACGCCCGGCCTCGTCCGCGAGGCCGAACGTCTCGAGCGCCCTCTCCCCCGCCCGGACCGGCTCGCCGCGCAGGCGGCAGACGAGGCGCAGGACGTCGCGGAGCGCCGCGTAGGGCGTAATGTCGGGGAACTCCGGAAGATAGGCCAGGCCGCGCCGGGCCTTGGCCTCTTCCCTCCAGAGATCGACGCCGTCGACGAGGACGCGGCCCCTGTCGGGGCGCTCGACGCCGGCGGCGATCTTGAGCAGCGTGCTCTTGCCGCAGCCGTTCGGGCCGAGGAGCAGGGTCAGCCCCGGTGAAAGCGCGAAGCCGGCCTCACGGACGACGGGCCGCGACGTCTCGTAGCCGAAGGTGACGCTCTCGAAGACCATCATGAGGCGCTCCAGGACAGGGGATCGCCGGCGTTCAGATGGTGACGCTCGGCCCAGAGGGAAGGTTTGAAACGGCGCTCGGCGCTCCGCGCGAGATGGAACGCGAGGGGCGACGCGACGAGCAGGATCGCCGCGAGCCACGGCAGGACGGCCACGCCCAGCGAGACGATCGTCCCCTCGACGAGGACATGCCCCAGGGGACCGAACGGCCGGTCGGCGGCTTCCCGGACGGCTCCGGCGCCGCGGAGCGCGAGCCAGGCCAGGGGGCCGGCGAGGAGGGCGAGCTCCCATGCCGGTCGGCCGAGAAGGACGAGCCCCAGAGCGAGGGGCAGGGCGTTGAGGCCGAGGAAGAGCGCATCGGACCCGACCCGGGCGGCCGCAGAGCGGGGAAGCGAGCGGAGCCACGGCCAGGCCGGTCGGCGCGCGGCCAGGGCGTTCGCTTCGAGGCCGATGAAGACGGCCAGGCCGAGCGCGAGCCCGAATTGCGACAGAGCCGAGGCCGTCCTCGCCCCGAGCTCGTTGTTGGCGAGGAAAAGCCGGCCGGCGGCCAGCACAAGCGCGGCCGGGACATAGGCGAGCAGGACGCGGGCACCGACGGCACGGGCCGAGACGGAATAGAAGAAGAGGGCGGCGGGAATGCCGCGCCGGTGACGAAGACGCCTCCGGCCGCGCCCGGCGCCGCCGGGGGCCGCCAGAGCCAGGGCCAGCGTCGCGGCGGCGGCCAGGAGGACCGCTCCGTCCCCCGCGAAAGAGAGGAAACAGGCGACGAGCGGCGGAAGCCTGCTTACTAGAGAGGATGGGACGCCGAGATAGAACAGGCTGGCCGCCGCGGCGCCGACGAGGAGGCCGGCGAGATGGAGGGCGATCCGCTCCGGGTCCGGGCCCGCGACGGCCCAGGCGAGAGCGCCCAGGACGGCGAGCAGGGGCGCCGCGGCGACGACCGCGGAGAGCGTCTCCAGGGCGCGGAGGGTGCGCCCATCGGCGGGGAGCGAGCGGGCCCAACCGGCCTGCCCGGCCGCGATCCGGGGCGTTACGGCGCGGGCCAATCCGAAAAGAAGCAGCGTCCCGACGAGACCCGATTCGACGAGGCTGCCCTCGACGAATAGGCCCCGGGCCAGAGCCAGCAGGAACTCGGGCCTGAGGACATAGAACACGAAGAGGATCGCGGCCAGCACCGGGGCCAGGATGCGCAGGGCCAGCCTGGCGCCGACCCGCAGATGGAACCGGAGGAAGGCGGCTTCGGCGCTCACTTAAGCCATTGGTCGAGCCAGGCGATGACCGTCTCGTGCCAGAGGATGGAGTTGTGCGGCTTGAGCACCCAGTGGTTCTCGTCGGGGAAGTAGAGCAGCTTGCTGGGGATGCCCCGCCGCTGCAGGGCGGTGAAGGTCGAGATGCCCTGCGTCTCGACGACGCGGAAGTCCAGCGCGCCGTGGATCGACCAGCATCGGCGTCTTCCAGTTCTTGACGAAGTTGACCGGGTTGTGCTTCTCGTAGCCCTCGGGGTTGTCCCAGGGCGTCCCCACGTGGTCCCACTCGGGGAACCAGAGCTCCTCGGTGTCGTAGTAGGCCATCCGCTCGTCGAGGTTGCCGTCGTGGTTGACCAGGCAGCGGAAGCGGTCGGGCCAGTTGCCGGCGATCCAGTTGATCATGTAGCCGCCGTAGGAGGCCCCGAGCGCCCCGACCCGCGTCGCCGTCCATCCAGGGGTAGCGCTCAAGCGCGGCGGCCAGGCCCTTCTGCAGGTCCTCGAGCGGCTTGCCGCCCCAGTCGCCGCGGATCGAGTCGCTGAAGGCCTGCCCGTAGCCGGTCGAGCCGTGGAAGTCGACCATCACGGCCGCGTAGCCCGCGCCGGCGTAGGCCTGCGGGTTCCAGCGGTAGTGGAAGTCGTTGCCGAACGATCCCTGCGGCCCGCCGTGGATGAGGAAGGCCACGGGGTATTTCTTGGCCGCGTCGAAATCGACCGGCTTGACGACGTAGCCGTGGACGGTCTCGTCGTTCCAGCCCTTGAAGGTGAACTGCTCGAACTCGCCCATCCGGGCGGCGGCGACCCGCTCGTCGTTGATCCGGGTGATCGCCCGCTCGTCCGTCCCGTCGCTCTTCACGGAGTAGAGCTCGACCGGGGCGCGGAGGTGTTCCGCTCGAAGACGATCCGGTCGCCGGCCGCGTCGAACCCGCCCACGGTCCCCTCGCCCACGATCGTCGCCGCGCTCCCGGTCTCGGCGTCGACGGCGAAGAGCGAGGTCTGGCCCTTGTTCGGGGCCGTCACGAGGACCTTCGCCCCGTCGGGCGACCAGGCCATGGACGCGACCGAGAGTCCCAGGCCTCGGTCAGGACGCGTCCGGTCCCGTGCCGTCGGGCCAGGGCTTGAGCACGATCCGGAAGCGGTCGGCCTCGTAGCCGGGCCGCGACATGGCCAGATAGGCGAGAGTCTTGCCGTCGGGCGAGAAGACCGGGCATCGTGTCCCAGGCCTTGTTCGACGTCGTCAGGCTGCGGGGCGGGGCGCTCCGTCGACCGGGACGACGAAGAGGTCGAAGTCGGTCGACCAGGCCTCCTCGCGGCCGACGTCCTTGGCCGTGAAGACGAGGTGCTTGCCGTCGGGCGTGAAGGTGATCTCCTCGGCCCCGCCGAACGGCTTGGACGGCGTGTCGGCGTCCATGGCCGGCATCAGGTCCACGGCCTCGCCGCCCGACGTGGGCACGACGAAGAGGTGCGAGCGGCGGCCGTCCTTCCAGGTGTCCCAGTGACGGATGAAGATCCGGTCGAAGAGCCGGCCCGTGGCCTTCCGCTCGCGATGGCCTCGAGCTTTTTCGCCGTCGCAAGCGGTGTCTCGCCGGGGAAGACCTCCATCGTCACGGCCAGGCGCTCCCCGTCGGGAGAGACGACGAGGTTCCCGACGTCGAGCGGCAGGTCGGTCACCTGCTCGGCCTCCCCCCCGTCGACCTGCAGGCGCCAGACCTGGGAGGACCCGGACCGGGTCGACAGGAAATAGACGCACTTGCCGTCGGCGGCCCACCGGGCGCCGAAGTCGGCCGCGGTGTGCGAGGTCAGGCGGCGGAGGCCCTTCCCGTCCGCGCCGACCATCCAGAGGTCGGTGCGGCCCCGGTTGGCCTCGAGGTCGGTCACGCGGAGGTTGAAGACGATCCACTTCCCGTCGGGCGAGACCCGCGCATCGGAGATCCGCTCCATGGCCAGCATGTCGTGGATCGAGAAGGCGTGGGTCGCCTCGGCCGGGGCCGGAGCGGGAGAGGCCGGGACCGCGGCCGGCGCCAATACGAGCGCGAGCCACAGGCAGGCCGGAAGGAAAACGCGCCACAAGGGTCGATGCATGAGGTCACCTCCGGACGAGATTCGACGGGTCGTTCCCGATGGGAAACGGCGAAATTTTAATAACACAGGCCCGGCGCCGAAGTCAAAACCGAAGGGAAGTTGCCTGGCTGTGCTGTTTGACGGTTCCTTGACAAAATCTTGTCAACTCCCCACCTCAGGCGCGCTATGTATTCGGCATGAAGGCAACTCGCTCAGGAGCGTATTTCCCGGAAAGGAGAGAGGCATGTACGAGCTTCAAATGAGGTCAACGCGCATAAAGAGGTTTTCGGCTTGCTTCCTGGCCATGTTCCTGCCCTTCGCCGGGCTTTCCTTCGGACAGGGGCGCGTCGAAAAAAGCTCGCCCCTCGCGGTGCGCGTCGAGAGGGCGAAACAGATCCGGGTCTGGACCCCGGAGGGGGAAAGGACCTTGCTCAGGCCTCTTGTCCTGAACAAGGGCCTCGCCAGCCGGATTAGGACGGATGGCGAGGAACTGTCCGGCGGCAGCTACAATGAGGCGACGCTCATCTCCTGGGACGACGTCCGGGAGATCAGGATAAGGAAGTCCGCCGCTCTCTTCGGGGCGTTGGCTGGATTTGGTCTCGGCGCGGCCGCCGGCGTCGCTCTCGTGTGGGCCCGACGTCGGGAGACGCGACCGGAAGCGACTTACTTCAAGGGGATCGCGATCTTCGGGTTTCCGACATCCTTGTTCGGCGCGGCGATCGGTTCGGCCATAACGCACTGGAAGAGCGTTTATACCGCGCCCACCGGACCGCGGCCAACGATGCGAGTTTCGCTCGCGCCCATGCGCCAAGGTGGAATGGCGTTCTCCCTTGCGTTGGCATTTTAGCTTTCCCGCTCGATCTCGGATCCGAACCGACGCGGTCGCTCCTGGCTGCGTGCTTTGGGGGTTCGACAACCATTTCACGGCCCTCATCGACGGGATCACTCCCCAGGCAAATCGTGAGCACGTATCTATGGTGTTTCGCGGTGACATTAAAGTTGTCAGGTTTACCTTAGCGCGCTCCCCTTCCAGGGATATGCGATATGGCTTGAAAAATCCAATCAGGCGGTAGTATATTTGCCGGGTGTGGGGCCACCCAGGCTAGCGACAATGATGATGAGCTATCCAATGGACCGGAGGGTTATCGGCCTGTTTGCCGTCATGATCTATTTCATAGGAATTGGCGCTGTTCCTTCATGGGCTCAATCCGCCGATACGATCCTGGCTCAGATCGAGCGCCTCGCGTCCTTGGGACCAAATGGTGACCAGACGTTGAGCGAGTCGATCGCATGGCAAATCGAGGCGAACCGCGAAGGGATCGCGGACCTCCTCTTGCCAAAACTGAGAGATCCACTGGCGACAGAAAGCCAATCCGCGACATATTCTTGGGCGCTTGGATGGACCAGGGATCCCAACGCCATTGACGGCTTGATAACCCTCTGCCGAGGAAGCCGATCTTATTGGATCCAAGGGAATTGCCTCCGCGCTTTATCGATGATCGGCGGCCGGGCAGCTGGCGAGTTCCTTATGTCGACAATGGACGCTGAATCTGATGAAGACAAGCGGTACGCAGTCCTCGACCTGTTGGCCGAGATGCAATATGAACCAGCTCTATCCAGGACCGAGGATATCCTTAGACTGGATTTTAAAGAGTATTATTGGAAGCCCGTCTTTATATTTGGCAAGATGGGAGATAAGGCTGTTCCCTTCCTTCTAGCAAAGCTCAACGATGAAAACCTAAGTGTCAGAACCCATGCTATCCATCTATTGGGGAAATGGCTAGTAGCTCCCGAGGCTGCCAAGCCGCTGCAGGATCGATTCTGGAAGGAAGAGGATGCCACCCTCCAAACCGCGATCCTTAGCGCGATAGAAAGGACGGAAGCCGACCTCGAACGATGGAAGGGGTTTTTCGTTCAGGTTCAAGCAAACGCTCAGAACCGATCAGCGATCAAGTTCGCTAGTGAAACGCTGGCCAGCATCGACCGGATCAAGACCTCGGTGACAGATTTCATCGCCGAGAAGAAGATATCCAAAGCTGATTTTGACCGTGAATATTCGACGATCTATAAATCGGCGGGACTCGAAGGCGATTATGAAAATCTGAGAATCTCCAGCTCTGTTGAAGATGAGCCCAGACTCAAGAAGCTCCGCGAACACATTCTCGTAAGGAATTCGGATGAATCATTTTACGACTACGAGAAGGTGAACCGCATCATCGTCTTCAATCGATTTGCCGCCCAGCTGACGGGTAAGAAGGAATCTCGGCTATCGAGCGGGATGAGGGGGTCCAATCTCCTCCCCGAGATCCCCTATTCGTCGATCCGTTCTTTTTCGAGCTGTTTCAAGGCGGCTTCGGCGGCCCTTCGCACCATGTGCCGATAGGACGGGACCGCCGCGGCCTCTTTGAGGAACGGGACGGCCGACGGGTCGCCCGTCTTGCCTATCGCCGTGAGGGCTTCGGCCTGGACCCGGTAGCTCGGGTCCTTCCGGAAAACCCCCTTGTAGAATTCGAGATGCGCGCGGTCCTCGAGGTCTCCCAGGGCGGCGAGCGCCGCCGCCCGGACCTGTGAATCCGGGTCCTGGCAGGCTCTCTTCAGGATCGGCCGGGCCGCCCGTGACCCCGAGCTGGGAAAAGGCCTCGAGCGCCCTCTTGCGGACCGCCCAGAACGGGTCGGCCTGAAGGCTGGACCTCAGCGCCGCCGCCGTCCGGGGGTCGACCTTGAAGGCCGGGAGCGCCGCGGCCGCGTCCATCCGGCCGATGACATCGTCGTGCCCGAGCTGATAGAGGAGCTCGTCGAGCCCCTTCGGGAACGAGATCTCCTTGACGAGGACGTTGTCCGCGTCGAAGCGGACGAGAAGCGGCTTCTCCTCGAGAGGGAGCTCGAAGGTCTCCTCCCGCTCGTCGATCCAGATCTCGCGGACGTCCGTCTTCCCGGAGGTGACGAGCTTGACGGACACGGGGACCCGGAAAACGGGCACGCCCCGGGAGAAGTCCTGGACCTGGGCGACCCTGAGCCGGACGGCCTTCGCCTCCGCGTCCCATTCGCTCTCGACCTCGAAGACGGGGTGTCCGGGCTTGTAGAGCCACTGGTCGAAGAACCAGTCGAGGTTGCGGCCGGTGACGGTCTTGACCGACCGGACGAAGTCGGCCGTGTCGACCGCGTCGAAGGCGTAGCGGTGGAGGAAATGGCTGAGCGTCTCGAAGAACGGCCCGTCGCCGAGGAGGGAGCGGAGCATGTGCAGGACGCGGGCGCCCTTGGGATAGGTGTGGGAGTCGAACATGTCCCCGGGCGCGTCGTAGCGGTCGGAGACGATCGGCCGGATGTAGCGCGTCCTGGCCTCGCGGAGGTAGGCGTCGAGCTTGTTCTGCAGGTTGACCGCGCCCTCGTCGTCGCCTTTCTCGAAGCGATGGTAGAGGTAATCCGAATACGTCCCGAAGCTCTCGTTGAGCCAGGTGTGGGCCCAGCTGCGGAGGGTGATGAGGTCGCCCCACCACTGGTGGGCCAGCTCGTGGGACACGATGCCGATGGCCGGGAAATCGGGCTCGCCCTTCTCGTCGACCATGATCCGGTGGGTCATGGCCGTGGCCGACGTGCTCTCGGCCCCGCCCCCGGAAGGGACCGAGACCTGGTCGTATTTCTGCCAGGGGTAATCGTAGCCGTAGATCCGGTTGAAGAACTCGATCATCTTGGGGGTCTTGCCGTAGGTCGGCCCGACCTTGGCGGCGTCCTGCGGATAGACCCAGTAGTTCACGGGCAGGGTCCCGTAAGAATCCTGAACGACGACGTACGGCGCCGCCGCCAGGAAGATGAGATAGGTCGAGTGCGGCAGGCCCTGGGACCAGTGATAGGTCACCTTGCCCGCCTCCCGGTCTTCGGTCACGCCGACCAGCCGGCCGTTCGCGGCCACCTTCAATCCCGACTTGACCGTGGCGACGATCTCGTTGGTGACCTTGTCGTTCGGGTAATCGTAACAGGGGAACCAGTGGTGGACGTTCTCGGGAAAGGAGTCCGAGAAGACGATCTGGGGGTTGTCGGCGGTCTCGGCCACGAACCGCAGCCCGATCTTCGGGTCCCGGCCGTGATAAGAGCAGGTGAACGAGAACTCCTCGCCGAACTTGTACGGCCGCGGCAGCCGGACCGCGAGCTCTTCGGCCGTCTGGTCGAATTGGAGCGGTTCGCCGTCGGCAGCGACAACCGATGTGACCGTGAACTCCTCGGCGTCGAGGACGCATGTCGTCAGGCCCTCGCGGAGGGAGGCCGCGGTGACCGTCGTCGCGCCCTCGAACGCCTTGCCGTCGAGGTCGAGCTCGATCCTGATCAGGTAATGGCGGGCGTCGTAGGACCGGGTGCGCTCGGTCTGGAGCGTCTTCTTCGACCAGTCCACGCCCTGGCCGAAGGACGGCAGGGACAGGCAGGCGACCAGGATGAAGACGAGCGGCGCTTTTTTCACGTTCTCCCCTCACGAATGGTATCCGACCCGGTTCGGACAGTCAAGCCGCGCAACGCCCTGCGTCCCCAGTGACCCGGGTGGATCGCCCAGCCGGCATTCTTGGAGATCTATTCGTACCGCAGAGCCTTCACAGGGTCGGCGACGGCGGCCTTGAGCGATTGGTAGACGATCGGCAGGGCCGCCGCGAACACGGAAATGAGCCCGGCCCCGACGAACAGGCCGAGGCCGAGCGCGGTCCGGTAGGCGAAATCCTGCAGCCAACGATGCATCGCCAAGTAGGCGACGGGCCAGGCGATGACGTTCGCGGCCAGGATCCATGACCAGAAGGGCTTGGAGATCCGGGCGACGATGCCCGCGACCGAGCTGCCGAGGACTTTGCGGACGCCGATCTCCTTGGTGCGCCGCTCGGCGCTGTAGGCCGCGAGCCCCAGGATGCCCAGGCAGGAGATGAAGACGGCCAGGAAGGCGAAGGCCGTGAATATCTTGCCCAGCCGCTGCTCCGATTCGTAGAGCGCGGCGGTCTCCCGGTCCAGGAAGGCGGCCTCGAAGGGATAATCCGGAGCGTATTTCCCGGCCGTCTCCTGGACCGCGCGGAGCGTCTGCGCGAGGCCCGCCGCGGAAACCTTGATGAAGATGAACCGGATGGCGCCGGCGTAGTGCCGGGGGTTGATGGTGAACACCTGCGGCAGGATCTCCCGGTGAAGGGAGACATGATGGAAGTCCTTGACGACCCCGATGATCCGACCTTCCTGGCCCCAGAACTTGAGCCGCGCGCCGACCGGGTCCTGCAGGCCCATGTACGCGACGGCCTTCTCGTTGATGACGTAGTTCAGCCGGTCTCCCGGCTGGTCGATGGAGAAGCTCCGGCCGGCGGCGAATTCCATCCCGAATGTCTCGAACAGGTCGAAATCGGTGACCGAGTACCGGACGAGCGGGCTCAGCGCCGGGTCTTTGCCGTCCCATTCGACGCCGTTCGTCTTGTAGTCGTCGTTGTAGGGCGCGGCCTGACCTCGGGTCACGCTCTGGACGCGCGGGTCGAGGAGCAGCTCCCGCTTGAAGCTCTCGAAGCTCCTGAGCAGGGCCGGATTGTACCGGACCTGCAGGACCTGGTCGGCGTTCAATCCGAGCGGCCTGTCGCGGACGTACTGCAGCTGGCGGAACACGGCCAGCGTGCAGGCGATGAGCAGCACGGAGATCGTGAACTGCCCGACGACGGAGACGACCCTGAACAAGGACCGCCGGGACCGGAAGCTCGACGAGGCCCGGAGGGCGTCGACCGGCCGGCGGGCGGACAGAAAGAACGCCGGATAGCTGCCGGCCGCGATCCCGACCAGGACCACGAGGCCCAGGAGATATCCCACCAGGAGCGGGCCGCCGCCGGCGAACAGGGTCAGCGACTTCCCCGTCAGGCCGTTCAGGAACGGCAGAAGCAGTATGACCAGCGCCAGCGCCAGGGCGAAGGCGAGCGCCGACATGACGAGCGCTTCGCCCAGGAACTGCTGGACGAGCTGGGCCCGTCCCGCCCCGACCACCTTTCTCAGGCCCACCTCGCGGGCCCGGCTGCCGGACCTGGCCGTGGCCAGGTTCATGTAGTTGACGCAGGCGATGGCCAGGATGAAGACCGCGATGAGCGAGAAGACGGTGACGTAGGTCATCCGGCCGAAACCCAGATGGACCTTGGCCACGGGGAGAAGGCCGACCTTGAAGGTCCCGGGCAAAGGCTGAGGCATGTGCTTATTGAGCGATCCCGCGATCTTCTCCCGGAAAGACGCCAGGGACGTCGCGGGATCCAGGAGAACATAGGAGGGATCGCGCCAATTCCAATCCCCGGCGAGAGGCTCGTTCAGGGGCGCGAGGAAATCCGGCCGGAAGTGGGTGTTCGGCGGGACGCGTACGATCCCCGTCACGACGAGGTCCTGCCGGTTGTTCAAGGTCAGCCGCTTCCCCAAGGGGTTCTCGTCCCCGAAATATTTGCGGGCCGCCTCGTCGCGGACGACGACGGAATTCGGGTCCGTCAGGGCCGCGGCCGGGTCGCCGTGGACGAAGGGGAAAGAGAACATGGAGAAGAACCCGCGGTCGACGAGGTGGACGGAATCCTCGTAGGACATCACCTTGGGCCCGCTCTCGGGCTGATAGGAGAACGAACAGGGGGTGATCGCCCCCAGGTTGTAGATCCGCGAGAAGAGGCGGATCTCGGGGTATTCGCGGGCCAGGGCGGGGGCGAGGGCATAGGGGACGTTCGGATCAAGAGTGCCGTTCGGGTGCTCGATGGTGAGCAGGCAGAGGCGGTCCCTGTCCGTCAGGAACCTGTCGTAGCCGAGCTCGTCCCGGACCCACAGGGAGATCAGGATGCAAACGGCCAGCCCGGCGGCCAGGCCGGAGAGATTGATGAGCGCGCCGAACTTCTGTCGCTTGAATTTCCTGACGGCGACCCGGAAGTAATCCAGAGCCAGGGCCGGAACGAATCGGGGGGCCCGCCGGACCGGCCACCCGTACCGGCGTGACGCGTAGGCCCTGTGGAATTCGGCCCCGACTTCTTCGGGCCGGCCCATTTCGGCGGCGACCTGCCCGAAGGCCTGTTCTTCCGTCATGCCCCGCCGGACGAGCTCCTCGACATCGTCCCGCAGGCCCGCTTCGAGCTCGGCGATGAACGTCTCTTCGAGCGAGGGATCGGACTTGAGTCCCTTTTTCCACTCCCGAACGGCCTTGTCCAAGTCGAACATGATCTTCCTCCCGTTCCCCCTCAGTCAGCAGCCTCGGCCGCCGCCCAGAGGTTCTGAAGGGCGTCATGAACGCTGAGCCATCGTTCTCGTTCGGCGGCGAACTCCCTTCGGCCCCGGTCGGTCAGGGAGTAATATTTCCGCATCCGGCCCGTCCCGGAGATCCTCCATTTCGACTTGATGAAGCCTTCCTTTTCCAGACGATGGAGGAACGGATAGAGCATGGCGCTCGACCAGGCCAGCTTCCCCCCTGTCACCCGGCGGATGCGCTGCAATATCTGGTAGCCGTAGCTTTCTTCCCTGTAGAGAAGGGCCAGGATGATCGGCTTGGTCGACGCGGCGACGAGGTGTTTCGAGATCATGACATATCTCCCACGTTGATATAACTAATGTTATTACATATGCAAGGGACATGCCAAGTCCCGCTCCGAAAAGCCCCGGGCGACGTGGGGGATCTTGTTACGACCGAGCTTCGAAGTGTCCGCTATCGGATCGGCGGTGTCCGGACGCGGACACCCGGCGATCCCGGAGTCCCCTCCCCCGCCGGCTTCCTCGCCGTTGTAATCCGGTGAGGCACCCTATATAATCGCCGGGCTGAGAATCCTGATATCGAGGTCCGGGATCCACGATGGTCACGCGCGCGGCGACGGCTCGTCTGAAAACCCTCTTCGTCATTTCAGCGGGCTGTCTGTCGATGGCCTCGGCCGCGGCCGGCCAGGCACCCCGGGAAGCGACGGCCCTTAAGATCGACGAACCCATCCGGATAGACGGAATCCTGGACGAGGCGGCCTGGAAAGGGGCCGCCGTCCTGTCCGATTTCATCCAATTCCAGCCCGCGCGCGGGGCGCCCGCCACGGTCCGGACGTCGGTAAGGGTCCTCTACGACGGCACGGCCCTTTACTGCGGCTTCGAGATGACCGATCCCGAGATGGACAAGATCGCGGCCCGGATCTCCAAGCGGGACTCCGACCTCAAGGAGGACGACGCCATCGCGGTCTATCTCGACACCCACGGGGACCGGAGGGCCTGCTACTATTTCATGACCAACCTCCTGGGGACGCAGTACGACGGGCGGATCACGGACAACGGCCTGACGACCGATACGACCTGGGACGGGATCTGGAAATCGGCCGCCCGGAGAACGGAGACGGGCTGGACCGCCGAGATCGCCATAGAGCTTTCGAGCCTGAAGTACAGGCCGGGCCGGGAGAGGACCTGGGGGCTCGGGCTGGCCCGGATATTCCCCCGTCGCCTGGAGAACAGCTGCTGGCAGGGCCTCGTGGATTCGCCCTACAAGGTCTCCCAGTTCGGGCTCCTCTCGGGGCTCGACCTCGAGCGGGCCGCCGAGAGGCTCCAGGTCATCCCCCACGTCGTGGCCCGGCTCGAGGATTGGGCGGCCTTCGGGGCCGAGGCCGGCCTGGACGCGCGCTACGCCTTCTCCCAGACGGTGTCGGGGAACCTCACCGTCAATCCCGATTTCGCCACGGTCGAGGCCGACCAGGAGCAGATCAACCTGACCCGGTTCGAGCTGAGCCTGCCCGAAAAAAGGAATTTCTTCCTCGAAGGCTCGGAGATCTACAGCCAGAGGATCCAGCTCTTCTATTCGCGGCGGATCGGCGACATCCACGGCGGGGCCAAGGTCTACGGGAAGGCGGGAGGTTTCGAGTTCTCCGGACTGACCGCCCAGACGAAGCCCGATGAAGCGCAGGGCGTGGGCTCGGCCAACTTCTCCGTTTTCCGGCTGAAAAAGGACATCTTCAAGGACTCCTTCGTCGGGTTCCTCGCGGCCAACAGGCTCGTCGGCGGCCGGAACACGGGGACGGCCGGCCTCGACACCTCCGTCAACTTCTCGGACACCTTCCGTTTCACGGGACAGCTGGCTCTGAGCTACGGCGACTTCAAGGGGAGCAACGTCGCCTTCTTCCTCCGCCCCGCGGTCGACACCGCCACCTTCCACTTCCACGTCCGCTACACCCAGCTCGGCGAGACGTTCGGCGACAACGCCAACGCCGTCGGGTTCGTCCGCGACGACAACCGCCGGGAGCTCGACTCCGCGCTGAGCAAGACCTTCTGGCTCAAGAGGGGCTTCCTCGAGCGCATCCAGTACGATTCGAACTACAACATCTACTGGGGCCTCCAGGGAACGCTCAGGTCCTGGCAGGTCGACGAGGGCTTGAGCTTCGACTTCAAGAACAAGTTCTCCCTGAAGGCCGACCTCACCGAGGAGTACAAGCTGTTCGAAAAGGAGTTCCGCAACCGCGAGACCGAATTCATGCTCGGCTACAACACGCGGGAGTGGCAGTCGGTCAGCGTCGCGTACGCTTTCGGCCGCAACTTCGACCTCGACTTCGACCTCGTCCGCGGAGCGGTCAACTACCGGCTCGTCCGGGACCTTTCCCTGGAATACGGCCTGACCCGCCTGGCGTTCAACCCGGACCCCGATGGCGACAGCACGTGGATCCACTCCGTCCGGACGACCTACAATTTCACGAGCGATCTGTTCCTGAAGCTCTACTACCAGGTCAACTCGGCCATCGACAAGATGAGCGTCCAGGCGCTCTTCGTCTACCGCTTCCAGCCGCCGTTCGGCCTCATCCAACTGGCCTATCAGCGGGGCTCGACGGTCTTCGGCGTGGCCGGGGAGCGGACGGACACCCTGTTCATGAAGATCGCCTACATGTTCTAGGGCGAGAGCGGGCGGGGCGCGGGTCAACTGCGCCGAGAACCTTCATTTTCGGCGGCACAGCTTTAGGGGATGAGGGCTCTGGTTGGATCCGGACCTCCGACCTTTGGATCCGGAGTATGATGATCTACCGCGATGACCGCCCGGACTCTATCGCGTTCTGAAATGACCGGCTATTCGGCCTTTTCCCAGACGATCTCTTTGTAAGACATGACCTGGTATGCGCAAGGCCTGGTAGAGTTGTCGAATTCATCGCGAAAATCCGGTCCTATGGCATCGCAGGCACCGGTCACCATATCGGCAAACTCTTTTATCAATATGTATGTCGCCTTCTCGGAAGAAGGCCCGTCCGTACGCCCGGGAACTCCCTCATAGACATAGACTTTCCCTACCCGGAACTTGAATTCCTCGATCTTATCGGTCACATCCACTCTTCGATAACCCCATTCCCGCTTGTCGAGCCCGATCATATCCGCGTCGCTGATCAGGTACATAATGGCGTTGATCCTGCCTTTCTTTTTTGGATGGATATTCAGTTCCGCAGTCCCGTTGAAAGGAACGCGTTCGTTGCCACGCAAAAAGAAAGCCTCGATCCTGTCGATCTCCGTCGAATTCGCTCGAGGATCGTTGAATGGACGAACGCATATCCATTCTCTCTCATAACCCGTCAGATGGATCTGATGGATCGGACCCTGGTATTTGTGCTCGAGCGTCTGCTCCATGCTCGGCAAGGACATCAGGGAGCCGTAAGCGACCAGTCCGACGGAACCCTCGGGAATTTCGATCATGCTTTTTCTTTTCGCGGCACAAGCGGATAAGGAAGATAGAAGCAGCGCAAGCAGGCAAAGTGACGAGACCAAGAGTGCTCCGGCCGTAGAGGTCTTTTCTTGGATCATAGAGATTCTCCCTTCAAGTCATTGCCCTCTCCCGAAACCAATTCGAAGGATAGCAACGATATGCGGCCCTGTCAATCGATGGAGCAGGCCGCTCCTTATCGCCACCCGTGTGGACAATACGGGGACAAAATCGTTGAAAATGGCCCAGTTTTGGTGACTCAGGCTGAAAACCGGAAAAAGGCAAAATGCTCGAAAACCGGGGAATTACGTGGCGTGCCTGAGAGGATTCGAACCTCCGACCTTTGGATCCTGAGAACGCCGGAATCCCGAATTATATTGCTGATACTATTGATGATACAGCCACTTAAAAGTGGGCATGGGCCACGTTTGGGCCATCGCGTTGCCGGCTTTTAAGCTTCTCTCATCGACGATTTTGAGAAGTGGTTCGCCGAGGCGATCCGTTCCCTGGAAGAAGGCCTCGACGACTGCTCTCCTTCTACGACTTCCCTGAGGTCGATAAAAAAGCGGATCTCCTCGACCAAAATCCCGACGGCTATTCCCAGACGATCCGGTAGCGCGTCAGGACGCGCACGCCCGTGTCCGGATCCTCCTTGTATCGGTACATCTTCCCGGCGGCGAATCTCGCGGGAATGAAATCGAGCCAAACCCTGGCGTCATAGTACCCTTCGGCGTCGAAGACGTCGTAGGCAGAGAGCTTGCGCCCGCCCTCGTCCTTCATCTCGTTTGTCCCCACCCATAAGAACCCCCGGTCGTCGCAGAGCATCCGCTCCGTCACCGTCTTGACCTTCGGCCAGGGCATGTCTCGATAGATCTCTGCAAGCTCCTTACGGATGCTCATTCTGGCCGTGTACTCCTCCTTGTCCGCGTCGGTGAAAGGGACCCGCTCGTAGGGCCTGTCGATCTTCCGAAAGATCCGGCCGTCGGCATCGAAGACCTCAATGAGATACGCGTCGTTCATGCAGTGATAGACCCGCCGGAGCACGGGGTCACCCGTCAGGACCGACTGCGGACTGTGAGGGATGCTCACGGTGATGACGACTTCGCCCCTGGTAATCATTTTAGTCCCCGGAAGGGCGAATTCGCCCCAGTGCTTGATCTCGGCACCTTCGAAATCGTAGGTCTTTACGAAAAGCTTCGATGCACCAGCGTCATAGAGTGACTCGTGGACGACGTAGGCTTTTTCGAGGACGAGGAGAGGGATCGAGATGTTCTTCGTCCATTGATAGCTGGTCAGAAAGCCTCCTTCGGGACCGAAGAACGACGTCCGCCTATTCTGGTAGTCTGTGACGAGGAGCCGTCCGTCCGGGCAGAAGCCGAGAAAGAAGGCCTGGGCGAACTCGCCCGGACCCTGTCCCTTCCGGCCGACCGTCTTCAGGAACCGCCCGTCTTCACCGAAGACCTTGATCGTGCCTTCCCCGGATTCGTAGATATAGACCCGGTTCTGGCCGTCAATCGCGAATTGGCCGGGCTTGTAGACCGCCCCTGGCCCCGATTCCTCGGCGCCGAAGGACGCCTCCTCCTCGAATCGCACGGCCTTGCGGGGATCGAGCGGCTCCGGAGGATTGTGAACGAGGGTCACGCCGTCCACGGTCTCTGTCCGGACCTTCGTGCCCCGGGCCTCGTCCGGCCCTTTCCGGCAGCCGGACAAGAGAAGGGCGGGGACGAGAACGAGCAGCCAGAGTGATCGATGCGCCGTCATGATGGCCTCCTTTGGCAACCCCCTACGGGAGGGATCATGATATTCCCAGAGGCGGCGAAGATTCAAGCCGGGGCGCCATGAAGAAGGCGGGCTGGACGGCCGCTGCGGCCGGGCGTCCGCTTGACAGTGATAATGATAGTGGCCATTATTGAATGATGAAAAGGGTCCCTATCAGGCTACATACGGCCAACGCCCTCAAGTGGCTGGGGAGCCTTTACCGCAATCCCGCTGACGCCATCAAGGAACACGTCAGCAACGCGATCGACGAGCACCTCAAGGCTGTCGCCATCGGCCGTGCGGCCGCGGCCTGCGCGGTTTCATTCGCCCTGAGCAAGAGCTCGATCGCCATCGAGTATCCCTACGGCATGTCCGATGACGAGTTCCGTCACGCGCTCCAGAAGGTGGCCGATTCCGCGGCGAAGCGTACCGGAGCTGGGCCCTGACGGGCCGTCCGGCCAAGAAGCTCCGGTTCGACCTCTATTTCGATCCCACGGGGAAGGGACGCGTCGGCATCAGGCACTCGGGCGTCTCGATCGTCGACGACCTCCGGGCCATTTCAGCCTACGGATTGGAGGAGAGCGTTTACGCGGGAGGGTACCTCAGAGGGTCCATCGACTGCGATTTCTTGAGGCCGCTCCCGGCCCGGTCGGGTTTCGAGGAGAACGAGGACTGGATCGCCTTCCTCGACGAGCTCGATCGGCTCCGACCGTCCATCGAGGCCGAGGTCGGGGTCCTCAAAGAGAGGGACGCCGCCATCAAGCTGACGGAGATCCACAAGAAGGCCATCGAGCTGGCCAAGGAGATCTTGAACGCCGATGAGTTCAAGGCCTTGGAGCTCCTCGATGGGATGGGCCGGAAATCCCCCGAAGCCCTCATCCCCCCTCATGGCTTCGACTTCGTTCCCTCCGCCGCGAGGGTCGCGCCTGGAGAAAAAAAGACGCTCGCCCTGAAGGCCTATGTGCCCGGCACTGCGCCGGATAGGAGCCGGGTCATCTTCAGCGCCGATGATCCGGCGGCCATACGGTTGTTGACGGACGGGGTGACGCTCGAAGCGAGCCGGGCGAACAAGGACGGCGTCGTCACCGCTCATGCCCAGATCGAGGGGAAAGCCAGGACCGCCGAACCCGTCATCCTGACTGCTCGGATGGGCGCGCTCCGGGCCGATGCCCGAATTCGCGTCGATGTTCCCCAGGCGGGCCGGGAGCCCTCGGGCCCCGGCTCCGAGAAGCAGGGCCCCTGGATCACCTACGAGGAGCTCCCGTTCGAGGAGGGGCCGGCCAGGCACAGCCGGTATGTCTCGCGCAAGGTGCAGATCAACACGCGGAACCCCGACTATTGCCGCGAGGTCCCCGGCAAGCCCCAGCTCGAGCAGCTGGCCTACGCGATCCTGATGATCGGCAAGGAGACCATCGCTTTCCAGGACAAGAGCGCGGCGGCGGACGAGCACCTCGAGAACCTGCTGTCGTTCTATTTCAAGCTCAAGAGCCGGCTCGCCGGCGGCTCGGCCGCCGTGATCAAGAGGCCTCCGGGGAGACCGAGGAAGGTCCTCTAGAATCGAAGCGTCGCTCCGCCAACGTTCTGAATGGTTTTCCTAGCTACGCGCGGCAACCGATGGTTCCGGCTCCTCAAAAAGCCGAATATACGTTTCATAACGGAATCGGCGATTCCTCTTTTGGCCGGTGATCTCGCTGATTATGCCGTGCTCAACAAGCTTCTGAACCAGCTGGTTGGCCGCTGGATTGCTCGTGCCCGTAACTGTCCTAACCTCTTTAACCGATATGATGGGACGCCTATAGAGGTGCTCCAGCACACGATGGCCGTTTCCGGCCGCCCGGCCCAGGTGCTCCGTGATCAGAGTCCGATGTCTTTCTCTGAGCTCCAGAATGCGCCGCGCGGTTTCTGTAGCCTGAGCGCTCACTTCAACGATTCCACGAAGAAAGAAGGCCAACCATCCTTCCCAATCGCCCGCATCACGGACTGCTTGAAGCTGGTCATAATAGGTTAGACGGTGGCGCTTGAAATAATATGAGAGATAAAGAACCGGCTTTTGCAGGACGCCGCGCTCGCACAAAAGAAATGTGATCAGCAGCCGGCCGATCCGGCCATTACCGTCCAGGAAGGGGTGGATCGTCTCGAACTGGACATGGGCCAAGCCGATCTTGATCAGGAGAGGCATTTCGTCATCTTGGTGCAGGAACTTCTCGAGATCGCCAAGCGCTTGCGGCACTTCTTCGGGCGGCGGAGGGACGAAGGCCGCTTCGGCCAGCGTACAGCCGGCAGGTCCGATCCAATTTTGGCTGCGCCTTAGCTCGCCTGGCGTTAGCGTAGATCCGCGACCGCCCGTTAGGAGCTTCTCATGGATCTCGCGGAAAAGACGAACGGAGACGGGCAGCTTCTCCAAACGATTCAGGCCGTGATTCATGGCCTTGACATAGTTTACGACCTCCGCCACGTCGCGTGGACCCCCTTTAGCGAGGACCTTGGCCTCGGCGGCCAAGAGATCCTGCAACGAACTCTGGGTACCCTCGATCTGGCTTGATAATACCGCCTCCTTCCGGACATACATCAGTGACGAAGAGATCGGGATTTGGGAGAGTCTGAATAGATCCGTCTAGACGCCCAAGCTCCCGGTCAGCCTTGGACAATAACGTCTGCAACGAACCGGTTAGAGCGATTGGAGGCTGCGGGGGCAAAGGGGCAGGTATAAAGGCTGAATAGCCACTTCCCTGCCTTATCAGTCGGCCCGCGCGTGCTTGATCACCAGGCTTAACTTGTCGGTTTGCCATGATAATCTGCCTTTCCTATGCCACAATACTCCCGCTTATAGTAAAGCCTGCCTTTATTATAAGCACGATGGCCCCAGTATGCAAAGGTTTCCTTTCCTAAACGTTCGAGCTGAAATCTGACCTACACCCCGCTTCTCGCCCATTCTGTCAGCAACTTATTGAATCGATGATTTCGCTGGCTACATGGGGAAAAACGTGGCGTGCCTGAGAGGATTCGAACCTCCGACCTTTGGATCCGGAGTCCAACGCTCTATCCAGCTGAGCTACAGGCACGCAGAGGCCTGAAAAGGCCTCACCTTTATAGCGGAAAGCCGGCAAAAAGGCAAGGCGCCGGGGCGGACCGGCTAGTCGGATTTCGTGGGTAAGAAGACGGATGTATCGATCCGGAGGAGCTCTCCGACGGACTTGAAGGCCCGGTCCCATTCCGCGGGCATCTTTCTCCGGCTCTCTCCGGACGCGGTCTTTCCGTAAAGGGCCTTTCCGGTCGAGAAGAAAATGTTCTGGCTGCGCCAGAGGTCGAGGCCGACGCCCAGGCGTTTCAGGACGGTGAGGACCGCCTCGATCCTCTCGAGCCCGGATATCGCCTTGGGCCTCTCCGCCCAGGCCGCCACCATGTCGCCGACTTTCCTGCTGACCGCCAAGGCCAGGGCCTCTCCGTCGGGTTTGAACGACAGGGCCTCGTACTCTTCCTCGACCTTCCGAAGCGCCTCGAGATCGATCGCCGGGCCCTCCATCACCCGGCGGAGGTCGGTCCCGAGAACGTATTCAGCCGGGCCCGACAGCGCCTCCGGCAGGGGGATCTGCGTCTCGCGCATGGCCTGCATGATCGCGTGGTTGGCCTCGAAGATCTGGCGGAAGCTCGCCTCGAGCCCTCGGAGGTTCCCCTCCAGGATCTGGTACAGGACCTTGCGCTTTTCCTCCGTGAACAAGTGCCAGAGAGTGTAGATGCGGGGGCCGAAGCTCTTGTCGATAAGGCGGACGACCGCCGCCATGTCGCTCCGGCCGAAGGCCTCGCCGATCGCCCGGCTTATGTCGTCGAAACGGTCCTGCCCGTCGTGCTCGCGGACGCCGGCCGTGATGTTCTGGTCGCCGAGATGGAGGACGGCGTAATCGACGGTCCGCTCCTCCCAGGTGACGCTCGAGCGCAGCCTGACCCGGCCGACGGCGAGCTTCCGCGGACCGCTCGCCTTCGTCTCCCGGGCCTCCGTCGTCGCCGCGTAGTGGGCGATCATCGCGTCCGGGCCATAGGTCTCGAACAGTGAGGACACCGCGAAATGGGCGGCCAGGCGCAGGTGGTCGACGACCGCCGGCCGGACGAGCGTCTCGTAGACGAAGGCGCCGTTCTTGTGCCGGCGGACGTTGCTCTTGGCCTGCTTCAGGAACCCGAGGAATTCCGGCTCGAGGTCGGGGCCGCCGAGGTCGCGGACGAGTTCCATGGCCCGGGCGGCGTACTGGATGATCTGGACGGTCTCGATGTTGGAGATGTCGTCGAAGAACCAGCCGCAGCTCGTGAAGATGAGCATGGCGTGGCGGGCGAGCTCCAGGAGCTTCAGGACCCGGATCTTGTCCTCCGGCGAGAGAGCGGCCACTCGACGTGGTCCGCCAGGAAGGCCTCGACCGACTCGGGCGAGCGGTCGAGGACGACCCGGATGTAGTCGTCGCGGACGGCCCACGGGTCCGGCGCGTAGTCGCCGAAGGCCCGGCTCGAAGACCTCGGCCGACCTGTCCCGCAGCCAGTCCAGCGCCTCCCGCAGCGGGGCCCGCCACTCCTGGTTCCAGCCGGGGTGCGCGCCGGAGCTGCAGCCGCAGTCGCTCCGCCAGCGCTCGACGCCGTGGGCGCAGCTCCAGGACGTGTTCTCGAGGATCTCGACCTCTTCGGTCGGCGGGAAGCGCTCGAGGTAGTCGCCGTAGATGGTGACCTCGGCGATGAGCGTTCTTCTCGATGTGGCGCAGGGCGTAGGCCAGCGCCATCTCGCCGAAGCGGTGGTGGTGGCCGTAGGTCTCGCCGTCGGTCGCGATGTGGACGAGCTCGGTCCGGCTCCGCCGCGCCCGAGAAGGCGCCGGCGAGCCTCTCGGCGAAGCTCTCGCCGTCTCTGGAGGAGCCCGCCGAAGGCGACGTCGTGGGCGATCGGACCGTCGTAGAAGAAGAGGGCGATCGTCCGGCCCGACGGGAGGCGGCAGAGGTAGGGGCGCCTGGGGTCGATCCGGCCTCCGCCGACGTCGCGCCACTCCCCGCCCGCCGCGAGGTCGCGCGCGGCCGCGGCCTGGTGCGGCGCGAGGACCGTGAACCGGATGCCCTCGCCGGCCAGGACGTCGAGCGTCTCGAGGTCGACCGCCGTCTCCGGCAGCCACATCCCCTCGGGGCGGCGACCGAAGCGGGACTCGAAGTCGCGGATCCCCCAGAGGACCTGGGTCCGTTTGTCGCGGCTCGTGGCCAGCGGCATGATCATGTGGTTGTAGGCCTGGGCCATGGCCGAGCCGTGGCCCCGGAAGCGGTCGCGCGCGGCCTTGTCGGCCTCGAGGATGGCCCGGTAGGTCTCCGGCGCGGCCCGTCTCCATCCAGGCGAGGAGCGTCGGCCCGACGTCGAAGCAGATCGAGGCGTAGTTGTTGACGATGTCGACGATGCGGTCCTCCGCGTCGAGGACGCGCGCGGCGGCGTTCGGCGCGTAGCACTCGGCCGTGACGCGCTCGTTCCAGTCGTGGTAGGGGGCGGCCGAGTCCTGGACCTCGATCTCCTCGAGCCAGGGGTTCTCGCGCGGCGGCTGGTAGAAGTGGCCGTGGACGCAGACGAAGCCGGCTCACATCTCCCTCTTGAAGACGAGGACCCCGAGCGGCGGCAGGGTCAGGCGCAGCGAGTGGCTCCGGCCGTGGCGCGGCTCGGCGACGGCCACGACCGGCCGAGGTTGCCGCGTCCCGCTCCCGCCGTACTCCGCGGCGTCGCTGTTCAGGAGCTCCTTCCAGGCGCCTCCGGCCGGCACGCCGACGCGGTAGTCCCCGTGGGCGACGGGCGTGAAGTTGCAGACGACGAGGACGAGGTCCGGGGTGGAACTGCCCTTGCGGAGGTAGCTGACGACGCTATGATCGACGTCGTTGAAGTCGACCCACTCGAAGCCGGCCGGGTCGAAGTCGAGCTCGTGGAGGGCCGGCTCGCGGCGGTAGAGCGCGTTGAGGTCGCTGACCCAGCGCTGGACGTCCCGGTGCGTGTCGTGCTCGAGGGCGTCCCAGTCGAGGCTCTCGTCGTGGTTCCACTCCCTCCACTGGCCGAACTCGCCGCCCATGAAGAGGAGCTTCTTGCCGGGCTGGGTGTACATGTAGCCGAAGAGGGCCTGAGGTTGGCGAACTTCTCCATCTCGGCCGGGCATCTTGCCGACGAGCGAGCCCTTGCCGTGGACGACCTCGTCGTGGGAGAGCGGCAGGACGAAGTTCTCGGTGAAGGCGTACCACATGCGGAAGGTGAGGTCGTGGTGACTGAACTTGCGGAACAGCGGGTCCTTGGAGAAGTAGGCCAGCATGTCGTGCATCCAGCCCATGTCCCACTTGAGGCCGAAGCCGAGGCCGCCGAGGTGGACGGGCCGGGAGACCATGGGCCAGGCCGTCGATTCCTCCGCGGTCGTCTGGATGCCGGGCGCGGCGCCGTAAGCGACCTCGTTGAGGCGCCGGAGGAAGTCGATGGCCTCGAGGTTCTCCCGGCCGCCGAAGCGGTTGGGGATCCACTCGCCTTCCTTGCGGGAGTAGTCGAGGTAGAGCATCGAGGCCACGGCGTCGACGCGCAGGCCGTCGGCGTGGTAGCGGTCGAGCCAGAAGAGGGCCGAGCTGACGAGGAAATCGCGGACCTCGTTGCGGCCGTAGTTGAAGATGGCGCTCTTCCAGTCGGGGTGGAAGCCCAGGCGCGGGTCCTCGTGCTCGTAGAGCGAGGTGCCGTCGAACCGGCCCAGGCCGTGCCCGTCGGTGGGGAAGTGCGAGGGCACCCAGTCGAGGATGACGCCGATGCCGTGCCGATGGAGCGTGTCGACGAGGTACATGAAGTCCTGCGGCGTCCCGTAGCGGCTGGTCGGGGCGAAGTAGCCGATGGTCTGGTAGCCCCACGAGCCGTAGAACGGGTGCTCCATGATGGGCATGAGCTCGACGTGGGTGAAGCCCATGTCCCGGACGTACTCGGCGAGAAGCGGGGCCATCTCGCGGTAGGTCAGGGAGCGGTCGCCCTCCTCGGGTACGCGGCGCCACGAGCCGAGGTGGACCTCGTAGACGGAGATGGGGGCGTCGAGGGTGTTGGCCTGGGCCCGGCGGGCCATCCAGTCGGCGTCGAGCCAGCGGTATTCGAGGTCCCAGACGATCGAGGCCGAGCGCGGCGGGGCCTCGGAGAAGATCCCGAGAGGGTCGGCCTTCTCGGCGCGGGAGCCGTCGGACTTCGCGGTGATGGAGTACTTGTAGAGGGCGCCCTTGCCGACGCCGGGGACGAAGCCCTCCCAGACGCCGGAGTCGTCCCAGCGGGAGGCCAGGGGGTGGCGCGCGGGGTCCCAGCCGTTGAAGTCGCCGACGACGGAGACGCGCTCGGCGTTGGGCGCCCAGACGGCGAAGAGCGTGCCGTCGCGGCCGTCGCTGGTGAGGAGGTGGGCCCCGAGCTTGTCGGCGAGCTTGAAGTGGTTGCCTTCCTTGAAAAGATAGATGTCGCCCTCGGTGAGGAGGGTGGGGCCGTGGACGACGTCGCCGGGGCCGAGGGGGCGGTCAGGCAGCATCTTCGTCTGCCTTGACGAGATCAGGGGCTTGATACGACATGACTGGGCTCCTGCTCATCTCTTCCGATTCAGGTTCCATACTAGCAGAAGCCATGACGTTAACACAACGGGACTCCCGGTAAACAGCAGACGTGACATGACCCGAGAAGGGCTCGCTACTTGCTCCCTGTCGGCGCGAGCCGCTTGATCTCTTCGAACCAGTTCTGGATGAGGACGAGCTCGGTGACGGGCTTCAGCGGGCGGTCCTCCCTTCTCACCATCAGGAACCGCCGGTCGTCCAGGGAAATGTCCCAACAGGGGACGATCCCGGCGACCCCGAATTTTAGACTCTGAAAGAGAGGCTTCGGCTTCCCGGCCGAGAACGCCGTTCCCGATCGAACGTCAACGGCCCACATCTGGCTGAAATGCGCGGCCGGCGTATCGACATGCGTCCTGTAATAGATCTGCCTCCCGCTTCTCGCCCAACCGGGTTCCTTTCCTCCGTCAATGGAGATCGGAATGGACCCTCCGGATCCGTCGGCCGGGGAGACATAGACGTTTTCCCGTCCCTCCCGATTGGAGGAGTATACGATCCAGCGGCCGTCGGCAGAAAAGCTCGGGCAGAATTCGTCATAAGGGGTGACCCTGAACGGCGCCAGGCTGCGGCTGTCAAGATCATAGATATAGATATCCGTGCCCCGCCCCTCTTCATAGCCGACGAGAGCCAGCTTCTTTCCGTCCGGGGACACGGAACTGGGACGATAAACGCGGCCGGGGGAGGCGGCGATGAGGAGCTCCTCCTGGGAGCCGATCCCGTCGGCCGAAATCGCGTAGATGCCGGCGGACCAGTCGGGAAGATACTTCGTAAAGATGATCCTTTTCCCGTCCGGCGTCCAGACGGGAAATTCGCTGGATCCTTCAGAAATCAAAGGATAGGACATCTCCCGTTGGGTATCCCAGATCAAGATCTGTCCTCTCGTAAAGAGCGTCTGATAGACGATCTTCTTTCCGTCAGGAGAAAGTCGCGGGATATAATGCTGATCGAACTGAGAGCATGCGGCCTCGTCGTTGCCTTGCCGGTCCACCCAGGCGAGCGAGTTGACCCACGCCGGAGGGACGCCGCCCTGGGCGAAGAGAAGATCCCCCGATGCCGAGACGCCGTACTGGCCGGCGGCGGTATCGCGCGCTGTGGGAAAGAGCGCCTGCATGACGTTGGATCGGACGGGCGTCTCCGGCCCGGTCGTTTTCAGTTCTTCCAGACTGAAGGGGACGGCCCAGAGCGTTCCCTTCCTCATGAAAACGACGTGTCCGGTCGGGATATACCGGGCGTCCGACGCGTCGTCGATCAGGGACGTCCGCTCGCCGGTCCTGTTGTCAAGGAGGGCGACGCGGGGAGTGAGGTCCACGACATAACCCATCCCCGATCGTATCACCGTGAACAGGATCCCTTGATCGCCGGGGAGGTAGGAGGGAAGACTATGATCCCTTTCATGCCGGGCCTGGTCCGGCGTCGTAAGGGTCGCCGGCTCCCCTCCGCTCGCGACGATCGTGGAAAGACCGCGGCTGGCATTATCCGCGAAGACGATCCGGCCATGGACGCCCCAGCTGGCCCCGGACAAGAGCGCTTCGCAGAGGCCTTGGGCTATCCCTCCTTCGACAGGCACCTTCTTGAGTTTGCCGTCCGCCCAGAAACCCACCCAGCGGTCATCGGGGGAGAGGAAAGGGACGAGCCCCCCCTCGGTCCCGGGAATGGGCTTGGCCTCGAGCTCGTCGATCCGTCTCATGAACAGACAGGGCTTGGCGTCCGCGGCAGAATCATCAACCGCGCAGTAAACGATGAAACGCCCATCCCCGGAAATGGCTATGGCCGTCAAGGAGGGCCAGCCGAATTCAAGGATGTCCCTGTCTCCATCGAGCCCGTATCCGGGCTCGAGCTTGATGACCGAGGCCACTGGCCCGGTCGACGACGCGGCTTGATCCGTTTTCCAGATCAAGGGCCTGATCAGGAAGCCCGCGACGAGCAGGACCGCTCCGGCGGCGAAGATCCACCCCATAGGGATCCTCTTGATCGCCACTCCTCCCTCGGTCGAGGGAGAGCCGGCCTCGTCGATCTCGATCCTGGCGTCGGCGATGTCATGCATGCGGTTTTTGGGATTCTTATGCAGGCAGCGCCGAAGGAGCGTCCGGATATTCGTGGGCGTATTCGCGGGGAGCGCATCCCAGGCCGGCTCGCCCTTCAAGATAAGCGCCAGAGTATCGGAGACCGTTTCCCCCTCGAAGGCGCGCTTCCCCGTCAGGCATTCGTATAGGACGCATCCGAAGGCCCAGATGTCGGCGCGCCTGTCCGCCGTCCGGCCGCGGGCCTGCTCCGGGCTCATGTAGGCCGCGGTCCCCAGGATGACACCGGGTTCGGTCATGCGGGCCGTGATCGTCGGCGAATTCTCGATATCGACGCCGGCCGTTTCGCCGGCGTACGCCTTGGCCAGCCCGAAATCGAGGATCTTGATCTTACCCTCGGGCGTGATCATGACGTTCCCCGGTTTCAGGTCACGGTGAATGATGCCTCTCGCGTGTGCGGCCTCGAGCCCCTCGGCGATCTGCCGGCAGGTCTCGAGGGCCTCCTCGACAGGGAGCGGCCCTCTCTTGAGGCGGTCACGGAGGTCTTCCCCTTCAGCCAGCTCGAGGACCAGGAACCGCCTTCCATCGGGTCCCTCGATCCCGTGAATGGCGGCGATGTTGGGGTGGTTGAGTGCGGCCAGAAGCTTGGCCTCGCGTTCGAACCGGGCCAGTCTCTCGGGATCGCGGGCGAATTCCTCCGGCAGGACTTTGATCGCCACATGGCGCGACAGGCTCGTATCCTCGGCCCGATAGACCTTCCCCATGCCCCCCTGGCCCAGTTGGGCGATGACCCGGTAGCGCCCGGCGAGGATATTGCCTAAGGGGAGCTCCTCCGGGGAGGATTCGAGCGTGACCGTGGCGGAGCGCAGGGCTTCCACGCTCAGGCGGGTGGCGCATTTCCCGCAGTAGGTCGAGTCGTCGGGATTCTCATTTTGGCACTTCTGGCATTTCATGACCGGATCCCCTCGTCGTGTTATGGCCCTAGGATACTCATCATCTTGAAGTATAGTCAACCGGTTTCAGGGACAGTCCCGCCGGTCTTGACATTTTCTTGACGTCTTCTTAACAACTCGTCGTTGCGGGCCGGCTATCGTGGGATCAGCTAACTCGAGAGAGGAGGAACGATGAAAAAGCTGGGAATGATGACGGTCCTCGGAGGGTTGCTCGGGCTCTGGGTCGTCCCCGCGGTCTCGCCGGCGGCCGGATTGAGCGGCGGCCTCAAGCTCGGGCTGAACACCGCCTTTATCCGCGGCGCGGACGCGTCCGACTTTCCTTATCCCGGCGCGAATTGGCTCCTGAGATTCGGTTTTTGCGGGGGGGGGATTCGTCACGCTAGGCCTGTCTAAGAGCGTGTCCCTCCAGGCCGAAGCACTCCTGAGCAGGAAAGGGAGTTCGCAGCTGGGGCAGTGGGCCGATTATCCGACCTAGCGGCTACATCTTCTGACGGCTGGGCGGTCAGGCGGCATCCCTGCCCGCCTTGACGAGCTTGGCCCACTCGTCGCGAAGGGTCACGGTGCGGTTGAAGACTAGGGCGCCGGGCTGGGAGTCGCGGCGGTCGGCCACGAAATAGCCGAGGCGCTCGAACTGCCAGCGGCTCTCGGGGGTGGCGGCGGCCAGGGCGGGCTCGAGCTTGGCGGCGGGGAGGGCCTCGAGGGAACGGGGGTTGAGGGTCGATTTCCAGTCGACGCCCTCGGCGACGGCGGAGGGATCGCGGACGGTGAGGAGGGTGTCGTAGAGGCGGACCTCGGCGTCGATGGCGTGGCGCGGCCGAGACCCAGTGGAGGGTGGCCTTGACCTTGCGGCCGTCCGGCGGGTTGTCGCCGCCGCGGGTCGCGGGATCGTAGGTGCAGCGGAGCTCGACGACGTCGCCGGACGGCGTCCTTGATCGACTTCGACGCACTTGATGAAGTAGGCGTAGCGGAGGCGGACCTCGCGGCCGGGACCGAGGCGGTAGAACTTGGGCGGCGGGTCCTCCATGAAGTCGTCGCGCTCGATGTAGAGCTCGCGCGAGAACGGGACCTTGCGCGTCCCGGCGGCGGGGTCCTCGGGGTTGTTGACGGCCTCGAGCTCCTCGACCTTGTCCTCGGGGTAGTTGGTGATGACGACCTTGAGCGGGCGGAGGACGGCCATGACGCGGGGGGCGGTGCGGTTGAGGTGGTCGCGGACGCACATCTCGAGCAGGGGCATGTCGACGATGCTGTTGTCCTTGGCCACGCCGATCGTGTCGGCGAAGGCGGCGATGGACTCGGGGGTGTAGCCGCGGCGGCGGAAGCCGGAGATCGTCGGCATGCGCGGGTCGTCCCAGCCGTCGACGAGGCCCGCCTCGACGAGCTCGAGCAGGCGCGCGCTTGGAGAGGACGGTGTGGCTGAGGTTGAGGCGGGCGAACTCGATCTGCTGGGGGTGGTGGACGCCGAGCTGGTCGAGGAACCAGTCGTAGAGGGGGCGATGGACCTCGAACTCGAGGGTGCAGATGGAGTGGGTGATGCCCTCGATCGAGTCGCTCTGGCCGTGGGCCCAGTCGTAGGTCGGGTAGATGCACCAGGCGTCGCCGCGGCGGTAGTGGCGCTCGCGGCGGATGCGGTACATGACGGGGTCGCGGAGGAGCATGTTGGGCGAGGCCATGTCGATCTTGGCCCGGAGGGTCTTGCGAGCCGTCGGGGAACTCGCCGGCCCGCATGCGGGCGAAGAGGTCGAGGTTCTCGTCGACGGAGCGGTCGCGGAAGGGGCTGTCGACGCCGGGCTTCGTCACCGTGCCGCGGTACTCGCGGACCTCGTCGACGCGTGAGGTCGCAGACGTAGGCGACGCCCTTCTCGATGAGGAGAACGGCGAAGTCGTAGAGCTTCTCGTAGTAGTCGGAGGCGTAGTACTCGCGGTCCTCCCAGTCGAAGCCGAGCCAGCGGACGTCCTCCTTGATGGCGTCGACGTAGGCGATGTCCTCGGTCTCGGGGTTGGTGTCGTCCATGCGCAGGTTGCAGAGGCCGTCGTAGTCGCGGGCCAGGCCGAAGTTGAGGCGGAGCGACTTGGCGTGGCCGATGTGGAGGTAGCCGTTGGGCTCGGGCGGGAAGCGGGTGTGGACGCGGTCGAAGCGGCCGGAGCGGAGGTGCTCGTCGACGATGTCGCGGACGAAGTTGGACTTAACCATTCGCGGCTCTCCTCATGCGGGCGACGACGCGCTCGCGGCCGAGGACTTCCATCATCTCGAACAGGCCCGCGCCCTTGGTCTTGCCGCTGACGGCCATGCGGGCCGGGTGGACGATCGCCGAGACCTTGACGGCGCGCTCCTCGGCGTAGCGGCGGAAGAGGTCCTCGACGGCGGCGTGGGCGAAGTCGGTGAGGCCGGCCAGGCGGTCGGCGAGCGAGGCGAGGTGGGCGCGGCTTTCGGGCGAAGCGAGGTGCTTGAGGCCGTCCTCGTCGTAGGGGAAGTCGTCGCGGAAGAAGAGATCGATCATGGGCGGGAATTCGGACAGGGTCTTGGCGCGGACCTTGTAGAGGTCGAGGACGCGGGCGAGGTAGGCGTCGGGGAAGGCGGCCGTCGCGAGGCCGGCCGTCTCGAGGCACTTCCGGACGAGGGGCAGGAGGCGCTCGTTCGGGGAGGCCATGATGTACTCGGCGTTGAGCCAGCGGAGCTTCTGGAGGTCGAACTTGGCCTGGACGTCGTTCATCTCCGCGATCTCGAAGCGGGCGGCGGCCTCGGCGGGGGGCATGACCTCGACGCCGTCGCGGGGCATCCAGCCGAGGAGTATGAGGTAATTGGCCAGGGCCTCGGGCAGGAAGCCCTCGCGCTTGTACTCCTCGACGGAGACGCCGCCGTGGCGCTTGGAGAGCTTGGAGCCGTCCGGGCCGAGGATGAGGGGCATGTGGCCGAAGCGGGGCGGGGTGAGGCCGAAGGCCTCGTAGAAGATGATCTGCTTGGGGGTGTTGCTGATGTGGTCGTCGCCGCGGAGGATGTGGGTGATGCCCATGAAGGCGTCGTCGACGACGCAGGAGAAGTTGTAGGTCGGCGAGCCGTCGGACTTGATCAGGACCTGGTCCTTGAGGGTGTCCGACTCGACCGAGATGGGGCCGTGGATGAGGTCGTCGTAGGCGATGGCGCGGCCGGGGACGACGCGGAAGAGCACGGCGTCGCCGTCGCGGTAGGCGAGGCCGGCGGCGACGAGCTCGGCGGCTTTCGCGCGGTAGACGTCGAAGCGGCGGCTCTGGAAGAGGGGCTCCTCGTCCCAGTCGAGGCCGAGCCACTTGAGGTCGGCGAGGATCTCGTCGAGGAAGCGGGATTCGGAGCGCTTCAGGTCGGTGTCCTCGACGCGGAGGAGGAACTTGCCCCCGGTGTGGCGGGCGTAGAGCCAGTTGAAGATGGCCGTCCGGGCGCTCCCGACGTGGAGGAAGCCCGTCGGGCTGGGGGCGAACCGCACTCGTACCATGGTGATTTTATAGCACATAGGGGGCGGGGCGGCAAGCCGCCGCCGGGAGGTCAAGAGGGGGTCAAACCTACCTTTTACAGCAAAAGGTAGGTTTGACCCCCTCTTTTAATTGTTGTATATCACCTCTCTTAGAAGGAGGCCCATGAAATCCATCCCGCGCGTCTCCCGCTTGTTCGCCATGTCCCTCGTCGCGGCCGCGGCCCTGGCCGTCGTTACAGCCGGTCCGCCGACGGGCGACGTAGGTCCGACCTACGCCATCCGCGGCTGCCGGATCGTGCCGGTCGTAGGGGCGCCCGTCGACAAGGGCGTCATCGTCGTGCGCGACGGGCTCATCGAGTCGGTCGGCCCGGCCGACAAGGTCAAGGTCCCGGCTGACGCCGAGATCGTCGAGGCCGAGGGCCTGGTCGCCTATCCCGGACTCGTCTCCGCCCTCTCGACGCTCTTCCTCGAGCAGCCGGCCCGGCCCGGAGCGCAGGCGCCCGAGGCCCCGGAGACCCCGCCTCCGGCCCAGGCCCAGGAAACAGCCGCCGCCGAGGACCGCTTCCCTCCGGGGCCCGGGCTCTTCGTCCTCGACCAGCTCAAGCCCGCCAAAGCGGCGCTCGAGGGCTTCCACAAGGCCGGGTTCACGACCGCGCTCGTCGCCCCGACCCGGGGCATCTTCGAGGGCCAGAGCGTCGTCCTCAACCTCAACGGCGAGCCCCTGGCGCCCATGGTCATCCGCAACGGCGCCGCCCTGCACATCAACCTCACGACCGAGCGCGGCGGCTACCCCTCGAGCCTCATGGGCACGATCGCCCACATCCGCCAGAGCTTCATCGACGCCGACTACTACGCCGCCCGCCAGGCCCAGTACGCCAAGAGCCCGGCCGGGCTCAAGCGGCCCGAATACGACGCGCGCCTCGAGGCGCTCGCCCCGTTCGTCCGCGACCGCAAGCCCGTCGTCTTCCAGTGCAACAACCAGGAGGACGTCAAGCGGGCCCTGAAGATCGCCGCGGAGTTCAAGCTCAACGCCCTCCTCGCCGGGGCCAACGAGGCCTGGCGCGTCGCCGACGTCCTCAAGAAAAGCCCCGTCCCGCTCCTCGTCGCCCTCGATTTCCGGCCGCCGGCCTCGAGCAAGTACGCGACCCAGGGCGAGGACCTGCGAAAGAAAGCCGAAGGCGAGATCTACCCGGCCAACGCCGCGGAGCTGGCCAAGGCGGGCGTCGCCTTCGCCCTCGTCTCCGGGGCCAACGCCGACGGGGCCGCGGTGATGCGCGCCGTCCGCGCGGCGATCAAGGCGGGCCTGCCCGCCGACGCCGCCCTGCGGGCCCTGACCATCCAGCCGGCCCGCTACCTCGGCCTCGACCGGGCGTTGGGCTCGCTCGAGCCGGGCAAGATCGCCAACATCGTCCTGGTCAAGGGCGAGATCTTCGACGAGAAGGCCCAGGTCGCCAAGGTGTTCGTCGACGGGGTCCTGTTCAAGTACGCGGAGGTGTCCAAATGAAGAAGCTCCTGGCCGCCACCGTCCTCCTGCTCCTCCCCATCGCCGTCCACGCCGAAGGCGGCAGCGTCCTCATCAAGAACGGAACGGTCCTGACCGTGACCAAGGGCGTCATCGCCAAGGCCGACGTCCTCGTCGTCGACGGCCTCATCAGGGCGATCGGCGAGAACCTCGCCGCCCCGCCGGGCGTCCGCGTCGTCGACGCGGCCGGGCGCTTCGTCCTGCCGGGGATCATCGACTCGCACACCCACATCGCCCTGGCCGGGACGAACGAGGGCTCCGAGGCCATCACGCCCGAAGCCGACGTCGGCTCGGTCATCAACGCCGACGACACGTCCATCTTCACCGCCCTGAGCGGCGGCGTGACCATGGCCCACACGATGCACGGCAGCGCCAACCCCATCGGCGGCGCGAACGTCACCATCAAGATGAAGTGGGGCCGCCCGTCGGAGGAGCTCGTCGTCGGCGAAGCCCTGCCGACGCTCAAGTTCGCCCTGGGCGAGAACGTCAAGCAGTCCGGGCGGACCGTGCAGCCCGGGCAGGCACAGCGCTACCCGGCGACGCGCATGGGCGCCAACGCCATCATCCGCCGCGAGTTCGAGAAGGCCCGCAACTACATGGCGCGGTGGGACCGTTACCGCAAGGCCGCGGCCGTGAAGGCGCCGCCGGCGAGCCTCGTCCCGCCGCGCAAGGACCTGCGCATGGAGGTGCTGGCCGAGGTGCTGAGGGGCGAGAGGGTCGCCCGCTGCCACAGCTACCAGGCGACCGAGACGATCGAGTTCATGGAGCTGGCCAAGGAGTTCGGCTTCAAGGTCCAGTGCTTCGAGCACATCTGGGAGGGTTACAAGATCGCCCCCGAGCTGGCCGCGGCCGGGATCGGCATCTCGGTCTTCGCCGACAGCTGGGCCTACAAGATGGAGGCGGCCGAGGGCATCGCCTACATGGCCGGGTACTGCGCCAAGCAGGGGGTCCTCGTCAGCATCAACTCCGACAGCGGCGAGCGCATCCGCCGCCTCTTCAGCGAGGCCGCCAAGACGATGAAGTACGGCGGCCTGACCGAGGAGGAGGCCCTGCGGCTCGTCACCATCAACCCGGCCATCCAGCTCGGCGTCGA
This sequence comes from Candidatus Aminicenantota bacterium, assembly GCA_963719985.1. Classification (GTDB taxonomy): domain Bacteria; phylum Acidobacteriota; class Aminicenantia; order Aminicenantales; family Saccharicenantaceae; genus RBG-16-66-30. The sequence goes on from CAVRDU010000005.1 coordinate 167,887, forward strand.
CGGGATCGTCGGCAGCCTCGAGGTCGGGAAGCAGGGCGATATCGCCGTCTTCAGCGAGCACCCGATGAGCGCCTACACGCGCTGCGACATGACCATCATCGAGGGCGAGGTCTACTTCGACCGCGAAGCCGTGGTCAAGGAACGGGAGGAGAGGGAGGCGGCCGCGAAAGAAAAAGCCGCGGCGCCCCGCGCCGAAGGAGGCCCGAAATGAGCCGCCGGACCTATTCTAAAGCCATCCTTATCGCCGGCGGCGCCGGCTTCGCCGCTCTCGTCGTTCTGGCGGGCCTCGGCGCGCCGGGCCTCGCGGCCCAGGCGAAGACGCCCGGCGTCGTCGCCATCACCAACGCCCGGATCATCCCCGTCGTCGGGGCCGAGGTCCCGAAGGGCACGATCATCGTCCGCGACGGGCTCATCGCCGAGATCGGGGCCGGCGTCGCGGTGCCGCCGGGGGCCGAGGTCGTCGACGCGACCGGGCTCCGGGCCTACCCCGGGATGATCGACGGGTACTCGTCGCTCGGCCTCGTCGAGATCAGCGGCGTCTCGGCCACCGTGGACAACCGCGAGACCGGGCGCGTCAATCCCCAGGCCCGGGCCTTGGAGGCCGTCCGCTACGATTCGGTGCACATCCCGATCACGCGGTCCAACGGGATCACCGCGGCGATCGTCGCCCCGTCGGGCGGCCTCGTCGCCGGCGTGAGCTGTCTCCTGCGGCTCGACGGCTGGACCAACCGCGAGATGGCTGTCGAGACGGCCGCGGCCATGCATATCGAGCTGCCGGGGATCCGCGGCGGGAGGGGCGGCTTCGGCGGCGGGCGGAGGGGCGGCCAGCCTCAGGCCGACGGGCCGGCGCTTCTCGCCGAGCTCAAGGAGTTGTTCAAGTCGGCGCGGGCTTACGAAAAACGCCGGGACGCGGCGGCCGCGGACAAGCGGCTGGCCCTGCCGGAGTACGACGAGACCTTCGAGTCCCTTCTGCCGCTCGTCAAGGGCGAGGTCCCGGCCATGATCTCGGTCCACGGCGAGCGGGACATCCGGGCGGCCATCAAGTTCGTCGCCGAGGAGAAGATCAAGGCGATCTTCTACGGCGTCGAGCAGGGCTTCAAGGTCGCCGGCGAGCTGGCCAAGGCGGGGATCCCCGTCGTCATCGGCTCGCTCTACGACCAGCCGCCGGTCTGGGAGGACGGCTACGACTCGATCTTCCGCAATCCCGGCGTCCTGGCCAAGGCCGGGGTCAAGATCGCCTTCTCGTCGTCCAGCGCCAGCACCGCCAAGGACCTGCCCTACCACGCCGCGAAGGCGGTCGCGTTCGGCCTCGACCGGGCCGAGGCGCTTAGGGCGGTGACCATCAACACGGCCGAGATCTTCGGCGTGGCCGGGAAGATGGGGAGCCTGGAGAAGGGCAAGGCGGCGAATATCGTCCTCGCCGACGACGATATCCTCGAGATGAGGGCCAACATCGTCAAGGTCTGGATCGACGGCCGCGAGTGCGACCTCTCGAACCGCTATACGGAGCTTCTGGAGAAGTTCAAGAAGCGGGAGAATCGATAGAACAGAGCGTCAGATCTTCTTTTTGCGCTAAAACGCGTAATAGAGTAGATCTGACCCTCTCATGAAGAAGGAGGAAACATGAAGAAAAGCAAGATCGTGCTGGCGCTTTCGCTCGCGCTCGTCATCGCACTCGTTCCCGGCCCGGCGGCCGCCCAGGCGGCCAAGGGCAAGGTGAAGATCGCCAAGGAGAAACAGTCCGTCCTCGACTGGCTCGGCCGGGCCGAGACGGTCGAGAAGTTCGGCAAGATCTCGGACGCCATCTGGGAGTACGCCGAGCTCGGCCTGCAGGAGTTCGACTCGTCGAAGCTTCTGGCCGACACGCTCGAAGCGGCCGGCTTCACGGTCGAGCGCGGCCTGGCCGGGATGCCGACCTGCTTCGTCGCGAGCTACGGCTCGGGGAAGCCGGTCATCGGCCTTCTCGGCGAGTACGACGCCCTGCCGATGATCTCGCAGAAGGGCCGCGTCCCGACGAAGGACCCGGTCGTCGAGGGCGCGCCGGGCCACGGCTGCGGCCACAACGCCATGTGCACGGCGGCGGCCGCGGCGGCCATCGCCGTCAAGGAGGCCATGGTCGCCCACGGCATCAAGGGCACGATCAAGGTCTTCGGCTCGCCGGCCGAGGAGATCGTCGCCAGCCGGCCCTACATGATCCGGGCCGGCCTGTTCGAAGGCGTCGACGCCGTCATCGACAACCACAGCTCGAGCGGTTTCGGCACCGACTACGGGGTCGGCGGCAACGCCTTGTTCTCGACCATCTTCACTTTCAAGGGCAAAACGGCCCACTCGGCCGGAGCGCCCTGGGTCGGACGGAGCGCCCTCGACGCGGTCGAGATCATGAACGTGGCCACGAATTATCTGCGCGAGCACCTGCCCATCTCCCAGCGGATGCACTACGTCGTCCTCGAGGGCGGCGAGGCCCCCAACGTCGTCCCCGACAAGGCCAGCGTCTGGTATTATGTCCGCAACACCGACGAGCGGCTCGAGGACATGTACCGGCGCGTCGTCGATTGCGCCAAGGCGGGGGCGCTGGCCGCGGGCGTCGAGCTCGCTTCGATGCGGGTCGTGAGCGCCATCCACCAGCGCCACGCCAACAAGGCCGCGGCCGAGCTCTTTCAGCGGAACATCGAGCTCGTCGGCATGCCCGCCTGGAGCGAGGAGGAGCAGGCCTTCGCCAAGGCCCTGCAGAAGGAGCTGGGCGCCAAGGAAGCGGGCATGCCGGCGAAGGTCGACGAGCTGGAGGCTCCCCGAGGGGGACAGGCCACGGGCGGCGGGTCGTCCGACGTCGGCGACGTCACCCTGATCGCGCCCACGGCGACGATCGGCTTCCCCGGCTCCGTGCCGGGGTCCATCGGGCACCACTGGTCCAACGTCGCCTGCTGGTACGGCTCGACGGCCTGGAAGGGCCTCAACGCCGGGGCCAAGGCCATCGCCGCCTCGGCGGTCGATCTCCTGACGAAGCCCGAGGAGCTGGCCAAGCTCCGGAAGGAGTTCGAGGAGTACTCCAAGACGCACGCCTACAAGCCGTTCCTGCCGGCCGACGCGACGCCGCCGAACGACCTCAACAAGGAGCTGATGGACAAGTACCGCGGGCTGCTGGAGAAGGCGCTCGCCGATAAGTAGGGGCCGCGAATAAGAAGAGGGGGTCAGGTCTACTTTTTACGCTCTTTTGCGTAAAAAGTAGACCTGACCCCCTCTCCTCTCTCTTCGTTTACTTGTAGATCGGCGTGATCCCCATGTTGTGGAACATGAAGGACCACTGGTCCGTCAGGTCCTCGATGGCCTTGCTCAAGTTGCTCGAGCCGTGGCCCGAGCGCGTCTCGACACGGATGACGACGGGTTTGTCGCAGCCGTGCTTCTCCTGGAGCGTCGCCGCGAACTTGAACGAGTGGGCCGGCACGACCCGGTCGTCGTGGTCGGCCGTCGTCACCATGGTCGCCGGATAGCACGCGCCGGCCTCGAGGTTGTGGAGCGGCGAGTAGGCGTAGAGGTAAGGGAACTGGTCTTCCTTGTCGCTCGAGCCGTACTCGACGGCCCAGCCCCAGCCGACGGTGAATTTGTGGTAGCGGAGCATGTCCATGACCCCGACCGCCGGGAAGGCGACCCCGAAGAGCTCCGGCCGCTGGGCCATGACCGCGCCGACGAGCAGCCCGCCGTTCGAGCCGCCGGCGATGGCCAGGCGCGGCGTCGACGTGTACTTCTCCGCGATCAGGTACTCTGCCGCGGCGATGAAGTCGTCGAAGACATTCTGCTTCTTCTCGAGCATGCCGGCCTTGTGCCAGGTCTCGCCGTACTCGCCTCCGCCCCGCAGGTTGGCCAGGGCGTAGACGCCGCCGTTCTCGAGGAGGATGACGTTGGCGACGCTGAAGCTCGGCGTCAGGCTGATGTTGAAGCCGCCGTAGGCGTAGAGGAAGGTCGGGTTCTTGCCGTCGAGCTTGAGCCCCTTCTTGTGGACGATGAACATCGGGACCTTGGTCCCGTCCTTGCTGGCGTAGAAGACCTGCTTCGTCTCGTAGGCCGACGGGTCGAACTTGACCTCGGGCTTGCGGAACACCTCCGACGCGCCCGTCGCCGGGTCGAACTTGTAGATCGTCGGCGGGTAGGTGAACGAGGTGAAGGTGTAGAAGAGCGTCTTCTCGTCGCGCTTGCCGCCGAAGCCGCCCGCCGACCCGAGGGCCGGGAGCTCGATCTCGCGGACGGGCGTCCCGTCGAGCCGGTGCTGGTAGATCTTCGAGTTGGCGTCCTTGAGGTAGTTCGTGAAGAGATAGCCGCCGGCCGTCCCCGCGCCGCTCAGGACCTCGGGCTTCTCGGCGACGACCGTGGCCCAGCTCTCCTTGGCCGGGTCGGCCGGGTCGATGGCCACGACGCGGAAGTTCGGGGCGCCCTCGTTGGTGTGGACGAGGAACTTGCCGTCGACGACCTCGAGGGGATTGGCGTCGAACTCGAACCCCTTGAAGAGCAGCGTGAACGGCGCGTTCTTCTTCGTCAGGTCCCTGACCCAGACCTCCGAGCCGCTCGTGCCCTCGGAGATCCCGAGCATGAGCCACTTCTCGTCCTCGGTCGTACCGGCGCCGACGTAGCGGAGCGGATGCTCCTTGTCCTCCCAGACGAGCGCGTCCTTCTCCTGGGGGTCGCCGAGCTTGTGGTAGAAGACCTTCTGGTACTCGTTCTTGGCCTGGAGCTCGTCCCCCGGGGCGGGCTTGTCGTACCCGCTGTAGTAGAAGCCGCCGCCGTGCCAGGCCGCCCCCGAGAACTTGACCCAGGCGATCCTGTCGGGGAGCTCCTGTTTCGTGGCGATCTCCATGACCCGGATCTCGGACCAGTCGGAGCCGGCCTCGCCGCGGCTGACGGCCAGGTACTTGTCGTCGCCCGAGGGGCCGATGATGCCGACGCGGACCGTCCCGTCGGGCGAGAGGGCGTTGGGATCGAAGAAGACCTCGGGCGCGCCGTCGAGCCCCTTCTGGATGTAGCAGACCGACTGGTTCTGGAGCCCGTCGTTCTTGTAGAAGAAGTAGTGCTCGCCGACCCGGAAGGGCGACGAGTAGCGCGGGTAGTTGAAGATCTCGGTCAGCCGGTCCTTGATCTTGGGCCGGTACGGGATCGTGTCGAGGTAGCCGAAGGTGACCTTGTTCTGGGCCTCGACCCAGGCCAGGGTGTCCTCGGCGTTGTCGTCCTCGAGCCAGCGGTAGGGATCGGCGACCTTGGTCCCGAAGTAGTCGTCGACCTGGTCGACCTTCTTCGTCTCCGGATAGCTCAGCTTGACCGCCTCCTTCTTGCAGGCGGCGATGGCCACGACCAGGGCGCAAAGGGTGAGAATAAGCATTGTTCTTTTCATTTGACCTCCGTCGGGAATGACGTGTCGTTTATACCATATCTCGCGCTTCGAAGAAAAAGGGGGGTCAGCGGGCGCCGAAGTCGACATCGTCGGCGAGCTCGTTGACGTCGGTGGCGCGGTCATAGGGGAAATGGACGCCCAGCTGCCGGCCGGCCTCCTCGATCGCCTCGACCAGGCCCTCGGTGAACTCGCCCTTGCGGAAGCGCTCCGACATCTTGCCGGCCAGCGCTTCCCAGAACTCCTGGCCGACCTTGGCGTGGATGCCCTCGTCGCCGAGGACGACGAACTTCCTCCGGGCCGGGACGATGAAGAAGAGGACGCCGTTGCGGTCCTTCGTGCGCGTCATGCCGAGCCGGCCGAAGGCGCGCTCGGCCGCCCTTCGCACGCCGCCCCAGAAGAAATGGGCGACGGAGACGCGGATCTCTCCCGAGGTCGCCCGCTCGGCCGCGGCGACGGCCGCCTTGATTCGGCCGACGTCGACCGTCTTCATGAGCCGATGCCGGCTGTGGATGGTCATCGCCCCCTCCTCTCCGCCGCTCTTACCACCCGCCCGAGGCGCCGCCGCCGCCCGAGCGCCCGCCACCGCCGCCGAAGCCTCCCCCCCACCGCCTCTCCCCCCGCCGCCCCGGCCGCCGCTGAGAATGCTGAGGAGGAGCCACAGGGCGAGCGACGGGTTGGTGATGAAGAGGACCAGGAGGACGAGGACGACGATACCGGCGAAGACCATGTTCGCGATCGAGCTTCCCGGGCGGGCGGAACGCGCTGTCCCCGCTCCCTCCCCTTCCGGCGGGGCGGCCTCGCCCGAGATGAAGCCGAGCAGGGCGGTGACGGCCGCGCCGACGGCCTCGTCGTTCCGTCCCGCGCGGATTCCGGGCGCGAGGATCTCGTCGACGACCCGGAAGGCCAGGGCGTCCGGGACCTTGTCCTCGAGGCCGTAGCCGACCTCGATGCGGATCCGCCGGTCCTCGGCGAAGATGAACAGGACGAGCCCGTCGTCGAGGCCGCGGCGGCCGACCTTCCAGGCCTCGAAGGCCCGGACCGCCCAGTCCTCGAGGACGGCGCCCTCACCGAGCGTGCGGCCTATCCAGACGATGACCTGGTGCCCGGTCCGCCGCTCGTAATCCTGAAGGCGGGCGTCGAGCGCGACCGCCGCCGAGCGCGAGAGGAAGCCCGCGCCGTCGGTCACCCAGCGGTCGGGCGCCGGGGGGACGCGGGCCTGGGCCGCGGCGAGAGGGAGCGCCGGCGCGCCGGCCAGAACACCGGACAGGGCCAGCAGGACGAGCGGTCGCCTCAGTCGGGTGAAGCTCAAGGTCCGATCCGTCCCCTCGCGCGCCGCGGCGTCAGAACTTGACCTGGGGTGCGGTCTCCGCGCCCGGCTGGGCCTTGAAGAAGGCCTTGTCCTTGAACTTCTCGCCGAAGAAGCCGGCGATGAGGACGGCCGGGAAGCGGTTGCGGCGCGTGTTGAAGGCCTGGGCGGCCTCGTTGAAGCGCATCCGTTCGACGGTGATCCGGTTCTCCGTGCCCTCGAGCTGGGCCTGGAGGTCCCGGAAGTTCTGGGTGGCCTTGAGCTCGGGGTACTTCTCGACGACGACGAGGAGGCGCGAAAGGGCCGACGAAAGCCCGTCCTGGGCCTGCTGGAACTGGGCCAGGTTCTCCGGGGTCAGCTGGCCGGGGGCGATCTGGGTCTGCCCGACCTTGGCCCGGGCCTCGGTGACGGCCGTGAACGTGTCCTGCTCGAAGGCGGCGGCGCCCTTGACCGTCTCGACGAGGTTGGGGATGAGGTCGGCCCGGCGCTGGTAGGTGTTCTCGACCTGCCCCCACTGGGCCTGGACCTTCTGGTCGAGGCCGATGAGCGAGTTGTAGACGCCCGTGACATATACGGCCGCGATCAGGACGACCACGAGGACGGCCACGAGGCAGCCGATGGCGAATTTCTTGTTGGCCATTGCGATCACTCTCCTAATTTGAGGTCTCTGTACGATATTTTATCATACGTCCGGCCGCCCGGGCCGGTTTTTGGTATAATCCGGCCGTGAAGAGGATCGCCGTCCTGACCCGCGACTGCGGCGGGGTCAATGCCGCCATCCGGGCCGTCGTCCGGACGGCCGTGGCGGACGGGCTCGAGGTCGAGGGGGTCGTCCGCGGCTACGAGGGGCTCATCCGCGGCGACTTCGTCCGCCTCGACCGGCGCTCCGTCTCGAACATCATCGGCCTCGGCGGGACCATCCTCAAGACGGCCCGGGCCGAGGCTTTCATGACGGGGGAAGGGCAGCGGGCGGGGCTGGCCAATCTCCGGGCCCGCGCGATCGACGGGCTCGTCGTCATCGGCGGCAACGGCTCCCTCGCCGGGGCCCGCGTCCTGGCCGAGAGGCACGGCTTCCCGGTCGTCGGCGTCCCGGCCACGATCGACAACGACGTCCCGGGGGTCGCCGGCGCCATCGGGGCCGACACGGCCGTCAACGTCGCCCTGGACGCGCTCGACAAGATCCGCGACACGGCGACCTCGCTCGAGCGCATCTTCGTCGTCGAGGTCATGGGCCGGAAATGCGGCTGGATCGCCATGCAGGTCGCCCTGGCCGGCGGCTGCGAGGAGGTCCTCGTGCCGGAAAGGCCGGTCTCCCTCGAGGCCCTCAGCGAGGAGATCAAGGCGGGCAGCGCCCAGGGCAAGGCCAGCTGGATCATCGTCGTCGCCGAGGGCCGCTCGTCCGCCCCGGAGGTCGCGGCGGCCGTCACGGCGGCGACCGGGCTCGAGACGCGCATCGCCGTCCTCGGCCACATCCAGCGCGGCGGCCGGCCGACCGCCGTCGACCGCATTCTCGCGGCCCGCCTGGGGCACGCCGCGGTCGAGGCGCTTGTCGCCGGGCGGACGGGGGGCCTCGTCCACCTCGTCGGCGACCGGGTCGAGTTCCTGCCCTTCGGCGCGGCCGGCGATGTCAAGGCGATCGACCTGGAGTCCGACTACCGCCTCCTCAAGATCCTCTCCTAAAGATTGACAGCCCAGCCTGAAATATCATATTTTAGGCTCTCACCATGATCTTCAGGAGGTCTCCCATGCGTCTGTCCAAGCCCTATATCGTCGCCTTCACGGTCGTCGCCGTCCTGGCCGGCCTTCTCGCCGCCGCGCCCCAGAAGCGGGCCGCCACAAAGGGGCAGGTCAAGGTCGAGAACACCGACCCGGCCCAACGGCTGAAATGGTTCGATGAGCATGTGGCCATGAAGAACGGGTCGCCCTTCAAGGACGTCCGCTGGCGCTTCATCGGCCCCCTCGACCTCGGCGGCCGGTGCACCGACGTCGCCGTTCCCAAGGGCAGCCGGACGGTCTTCTACGCCGCCACGGCCACGGGCGGCGTCTTCAAGACGGTGAACGCGGGAACGACCTGGGAGCCCATCTTCGACGACATGCCGACGATGTCGATCGGCGACCTGGCCGTGGCCGAGTCCGACCCGAACGTCGTCTGGGTCGGCACCGGCGAGGCCAACATCTTCCGCGCCTCGACCGCCGGCATCGGCGTCTTCAAGTCGACCGACGCGGGCAAGACCTGGAAGCGCATGGGCCTCGAGGCGACCTACACCATCGCCCGCGTCGTCATCCACCCGGCCAACCCCGACATCGTCTACGTCGCGGCCACAGGCCACGAGTGGACCTATAACCCCGACCGCGGCGTCTACAAGACGACCGACGGCGGGGCGACCTGGCGGAAGGTCCTCTACGTCAATGAGAAGGTCGGGGCCAACGACCTGGTCATGGACCCGGCCGATCCCGACACCCTCTACGCGGCGACCTGGAACCGCATCCGCCGGCGCTGGAGCGACCCCGTGCCCGGCGGCGAGGACGGCCTTTACAAGACGACCGACGGCGGCAAGACCTGGACGCCCATCGACGCCGGGCTCCCGGACACGGCCTTCACCGGCCGGATCGGCATCGACCTCTGCCGGACCAAGCCCTCGACCCTGTACGCCTACGTCGACAACCACACCCCGGGCGCGGAGCCGCCGGCCGGCCAGCGCGACTCCTACGGCCGACCCCTCCAGCGGGGCATCGTCGGCGCCGAGGTCTACCGCTCGGACGACGCCGGGGCGAACTGGCGCAAGGTCAACACGGCCAAGATGGACCGCTTCGGCGGCACCTACGGCTGGGTCTTCGGCCAGATCCGGGTCGACCCCAACTCGCCCGAGACCGTCTACATCATGGGACTGGGCCTGTCCAGGTCGACCGACGGCGGCAAGACCTTCCAGAACATCTACTACCCCGGCCTCCACGGCGACCACCACGGCCTGTGGATCGATCCCAATGACAGCGATCACCTGATCAACAACAACGACGGCGGGGTCAACATCTCCTACGACGGGGGCAAGACCTGGCGGCTCTTCTACGACGTCATCCCGTCGGTCCAGTTCTACAACGTCACCCTGGACAACTCGACGCCCTTCTGGGCCTACGGCTCGGTCCAGGACACGGGGACCTACCGCGGCCTCATTCCGCTGATGAAGCCGACGACAGGCGCGCCCGCCGGACGGCGCCGCTTCGGCACTCCCCAGCCCAAATGGGAGCCCGCGCCGGGCGGCGAAGGCACGATCATCGCCATCGACCCTGACGGACCCGAACACGGTCTACTCGTCGTCGTTCTACGGCCGGCTCGAGCGGTCCGAATACAAGGACGGCCAGTGGACGAGCAAGGAGATCTACCCCAAGGCGGCCGCGGGCGAACCGGAGCACCGCGGCCAGTGGCTGGCCGCGACCATGCTCTCGCCCCACAACCCCCAGGTCGTCTACCACGGCTTCCAGTATCTTTTCCGGTCCATGAACAAGGGCGAGACCTGGGAGAAGATCTCCCCCGACCTGACCTACAACAACCCGGCCGAGCAGGGCAAGTGGCCCTACGCCATCCCCTTCGCCACGATCACCGCCGTCGACGAGTCGCCCTTCAAGTTCGGCCACATCTACGTGGGCACGGACGACGGCCGGGTCGTGACGACGAAGACGAGCGGCGAGATCTGGACGGATATCACCCCCGGCCTCCCCTACAACAAGCACGTCTGGGCGATCGTCGCCTCGAAGTACGACCCGGCCACGGTCTACGTCACCCTCGTCGGCCGCCACGACGACGACTTCAATCCCTATATCTACAAGTCCGTCGACGCCGGCAAGACCTGGGCGTCGATCGCCGCGGACATCCCCGGCGGGCCGGTCAACGTCGTCCGCGAGGACCCTAAGGTCAAGGACATCCTCTACGCGGGCACCGACACGGGCGTCTACGTCAGCTGCGACGGCGGGAAGATCTGGAACGTCCTCGGCGGCAACCTGCCGACGAACTACGTCTGGGACATCGCCATCCACCCCCGCGACAACGCCATGGTCATCGCCACCAACGGCCGGGGCATGTGGATCATCGACGATCTCGGCCCGGTCCAGAACGCGGCCAAGTAGGTCAACGAAGGACGATATCGGCGGCCAGGCTGCCCGTGGCCAGGGCCGTGGGCACGCCGCCGAGGATGAGCTCGGTCGAGGCGTAGGCCCCGGCGACGAGAAGGCCCGGGACGGGCGTCCGGACCAGGGCCTTGCTCGTCACGGCCGCGGACGGACGGGCCGCCCAGCTCCAGCCGGCGATCGAGCCCTCGAAGCGTCCGCCCCAGTCCCTGTAGGTCAGGGGGGTGGCCGCCTCCATGACCTCCACGGCGCCTGAGAGCCCGGGCAGGACGCGCTCGGCCGCGCCGACGAGCTTCGCGGCCAGCCCTCTCTTGAACGCGGCATAGCCATCGCGCCGCTTCTTCTCGCCGAGCCGCCAGGGCTCGAAGTCGGCGTAGGGACAGCCCACCCGCAGGACGACGGCTTCACGCCCGTCCGGGACGAGCGAGGGGGCCTTGCGCGACCAGTGACAGATCTCGATCTCGCGGTCGTCGAAGTCCGCGGGCCCGCCCTCCCGGTCCCCGATCTCGTGGCGGTAGAAGAGGTGCTCCGCCCGCAAGGCCGAAAGGTCGAAGGCCTCCGGCCGGAGGCCGAGATAGACGCAGAGCTCCGAGCCGGTGTACGGGGCGTCGCGGACCGCGCCGGGATCGACTCCAGGGAGCGCCGCCCCGCCGAGGAGCTCGAGGAAGGTCGTCTTGTAGTCGGCGTTGGAGACGACCCAATCCGCGCGCAGGACCTCGCCCGCGGCCGTCACCGCGCCGGCGGCCCGTCCGTCCTCGACGACGATCTCCCGGACCGGCGTCATCAACCGGAGCTCCCCCCCGGCGGCCGCGAGCCGCTCGCGGAGGAGATCGGCCAGGACGTGGACGCCGGGCTCCGGGAACCAGATCCCCTCCTCGGCCATGACGTTCCACATGATGGCCAGATTGAGCAGGGACATCTCGGGCGGCCGGGAGCCCATGGCCCCGAGAAGGTTCCTCAGATGCCCGTCGGCGATTAGTCCGTCGAGGACGGAGGCCGCGGGCCGGCGGGCCAGATCGGCTGCGGCGCGGGCCCGGTCCTCGAAGAGGCGCGCGTCGGGCCCGCCGTCACGATCCGGCAGGCCGAGGCCACGGAAATCGGGGTGCCAGAGATCCATGTCCTTCGAAACGGAAATGGCCGACCGGAGGACCTCGAAGAACCGGGCCAGCCCGTCCCGTTCGCCGGGATAGAGCCGGCCGAGCTCGGCCTCGAGCTCGGCCAGGGGCCGGGAAACGACGACGTCGAGCGCGGGAGTGCGGATCTCGAAGGCGCTGCGCCGGAACTTGAGCGGCCGGTCGATCCCGGCCCCGGCGAGAAGGCTCCGGACCCGCCCGGGGAAGCTGAACGACAGGGGCCCCATGGGGAAGGTATACCCGCCCCTGCGGAAGACGTAGCTCGTCCCGCCCGGCAGGGCCTTTTTCTCGAGGACGACGACGCGCCGCCCCGCCGCGGCCAGCCGGGCCGCGGCCATGAGCCCGCCGAGCCCCGCCCCGATCACGACGACGTCAAACATCGCGGACCCATTTTAGCATAAGGAACGCACCTGTATTTGCGCGACGATCGATGCTACAATGCCGGCGTGGCGAACGTCGTCAGCGTCATCCTGGCCGGGGGCCAGGGCAGCCGGCTCTACCCGCTGACCAAGGTCCGGAGCAAGCCGGCCGTCCCCCTCGCCGGCCGCTTCCGGCTCATCGACATCTCCATCTCCAACTCCATCCACTCCAACGTCCGCAGCATCTTCGTCCTGACCCAGTTCGCCAGCGAGTCCCTCCACCGCCACATCTTCACGACCTACCGCTTCGACAGCTTCCACCGCGACTACATCACCCTCCTCTCGGCCCGGCAGACGCTCGAGAGCCGGAACTGGTACCAGGGGACGGCCGACGCCGTGCGCCAGAACCTGAGCCACATCGAGGACGCCGACGCGCTCGTCCTCATCCTCTCCGGCGACCACCTCTACCGCATGGACTACCGCAAGTTCGTGGACTTCCACATCGCCTCGGGCGCCGAGATCAGCATCGCCGTGACGCCCGTCGGGGCGGACCGGACCCGCGAGTTCGGCGTGATGAAGGTCGACGGCCGCGGCCGGATCACCGAGTTCCAGGAGAAGCCGAGGGAGCCGGCCGACGTCGAGCGGATGCGGGTCGACGAGGCCGTCTTCGAGCGCTTCGGCACGCCGGCCCGCGGCCGGACCCACCTCGCCTCCATGGGCGTCTACCTCTTCAGCCAGGGCGTCCTGCGCGACCTCCTGGCCGCGGCCGACACCAAGGACTTCGGCAAGGAGGTCATCCCCTTGGCCATCGGCGAGCGCAAGGTCTTCGGCCATTTCTTCGACGGCTACTGGGAGGACATCGGGACCATCCCGAGCTTCTTCGAGGCCCACATGGACCTCACCCGGCCCCTGCCGAAGTTCGACTTCTACGACGAGGAGCACCCCATCTTCACCTACCCCCGGTTCCTGCCCGGCTCCAAGATCCTCGGCGCCGAGGTCGAGCGCGCCATCCTCTGCGAAGGCAGCATCGTCGACCGCTCGAAGATCCGCGACTCCATCGTCGGCGTCCGGTCGCGCATCGGCGAGGGATCGCGGCTCGATCGGGCCGTGATCATGGGCGCGGACCGCTACGAGTCCCGCGAGGACCTGGCCGAGAACCGGGAACGGGGCGTCCCCGACGTCGGCATCGGCCGCGGCGTCGAGATCCGCAACGCCATCGTCGACAAGAACGCCCGCATCGGCCACGGCGCGAGGCTCGTCAACAGGAACGGGGCGGCGGCCGAGAACGCGGAGAACTACAACATCGTCGACGGCATCGTCGTCGTGCCCAAGAACGCCGTCATCCCCGACGGCGCCGTCATCTGATCCCTCAGGGGCCCGCGAGACGGAGGAAGACGGTCTCGAGGTCGGGCGCCGTCCGGGACGACCGCAGAGCGCGCCACTCGCGGAGACCTGCATGGGCGATCGTCACGCCGCGGCGGATGACGACGAAGCCGTCGGCGATCCTCTCCATCTCGGCCAGCATGTGGGAGCTCAGAAGGACCGTCCCTCCCCTCTCCCTCAAGGCGCCGAAGACCTCCCGGACGGCCTTGATGGACGGCGGGTCGAGCGAGGCGTAGGGCTCGTCGACGACAAGGAGGTCGGGCGCTTCGGCGAGGCTCTGGAGGTAGGCGAACTTCCGCGCGTTGCCGGCCGAGTAGGAGCCGGGACGGCGGTGGAGAAGGCCGGGATCGAAGAGCAGGTCCCTCGAGACGCCCAGGACGCGGGCCCGGAAGCTCCCGCCGTTCCTGCCGCCGTTCCCGCCGCCTATCGCTCCGGGATCGCGCCTCCCCCGCCCCATCTCCAGGATGGACCAGCCGTCGAGCCAGGGGAAGAACGAGGGCCTGTCGGGGACGTACCCGACGCAACCGGGAGCGATCGTCACGGCCCCGGCGTCGGGCCGCAGGAAGCCGAGCAGGATCCTGAGCGTCGTCGTCTTGCCGGCTCCGTTCTCGCCGAGGACGGCCGTGATCGTCCCTCTTCTCGTCCTGAAGCTCACGTCGCGCAGGGCCTCGACTGGGCCGAACCTCTTGGCCAGCCGCCGCGCGTCGATCACGGTCCCCTCCGGCCGCCTAGCTCGAACCGGGCGAAGAGGCGGGCCTGAAGGACGGCCAAAAGCCCCAGACCGGCCAGGACCTCCGCGGCGAAGACCGTCGGCCGGCCGGCGACGATCACGTTGGGCAGGATGGCGACGAGCCCGGCGAAGACGGCTTTCGGCCCGGCCCCCGGAAAGCGGCCGGTCGCCGCGTAGTCGAGAAGGCCCGTCCTCGCGCCGGCCGTGAACAGGAGCGCCAGGACGGCGGCCGCCTGGGCCAGGAGAAGCGCCAGGACGTTCGACCCGCCCTTGAGGAAACGGCTCAGCACGCCGGCCAGGGCGACGTAGTACAGCCCGGCCAGGAGCGCCAATCCCAGCTGGACGAGGTAGAGAGGCCGGAAAGCGCCGATGGCCAGCCCCCAGGCCGCGAAGAGGCCGGACAGCGCGAGGGCATAGGCCCCGGCCCCGGCGGCCACGACCAACCCTTTCGCCGCGAGGTAACCCCGGAACCGTCCGCCGGCGAAGAGAACGTTCTCCAGAGCGCCGCTTTCGATGTCGGTCCCGACCAGGTCCTGGGCCGCGACGAGGAAGGCGTGGGGCAGGATAAAGAAAAAGAGCCTGGCCGCCGCGCCGTACGATTCGGCCAGGCCGATCCAGGCGACGAAGGCGGGAAAGGCCAGGCCGGCGACGATGGCCGCCGGCGAGGCGAAGAGCCTTCGCGCCGTGACGCGCCGCGTCAGCGCGAAAAGAGCCGTGTCAAGCATCGCTCCAACTCCTTTCTGCGGTCCTCGACGGCGATCCGGGGATCGTCCTGATAGACCGCGCCGCCCGCCGCGAGCAGGACCTTGTGGGGCGGGGCGTCGACCTTGAACCGCCTGAAAAGCGCCTTGCCGCGGTCGTGGACGACCGGAAGCCGCCAGGCGTGCTTCTCGAGGAACCTCTCCAGGTCCTTCCGGGGGCCGGACGAGACGCCGACGACGGAGACCGGCCAGCCGCCCTTGTCGACAAGGTACCGCGATTCGAAGAGATCGTCGTAGCAGACGAGGCAATCGGTCGAGAAGAAGACGAGGAGCACCGGCCCCGTCCCGGGCGGGGCCGCCTCGTCGAGGCCGGCGCAGACGCGCCCCCCACCCTCGCGGACGATCTCGAAGACCCTGAGCTCCCCCTCGTCGTCGACGGCCCAGATCCGGTCGCCCTCGACGACGAACCGGTGGACGGGGCGCGGCAGGACGACGACGGCCCGGAGGCGCCCCTCCCCGTCGACGACGGAAAGCTCCCGTCCCGGCCCGAGGTCGCGGCCGTCGACCGGCTCCGGCGCGGCGAGATAAAGGGATCCCCCGTCGCTCGCGGCCGCCCAGCAGAAGCCGGCGAGCCGCTTCTTCCCGCCCTTGAAGGGCAGGTCCAGGGGTCTCGAGGCATAACGCCCGTCGACGGCGATCCTGGCCCGGAGCGCGCCCGACGCGGCGTAGCGGAGGACCGCCCGCTCGTCGCAGCGGTGGACGACGAAGAAATCGCCGCCCTCCGCCGCGCAGACCTGGATCATGTTGCGGAAGGCGTCGTAGGCCGGATCGCCGGAGAAGCGGCCCTCGAGCCCCCGCCAGCGGAGACGTCCGGCGTCGTCGTAGACGTGAAGGAGCGTCTCCCCTTTCCCCCTCCCGGTCGGGTTCCGCGTCACGAGCAGGGCGTCGTCCTCGAGGGCCAGGACCTTGTCCGGCAGGAACGGGACGGGGAAACCGCCGTCCGGCCGGCCGTCCCGGTCGAAGATCTGGATCCTCGAGTTGAGCTTGTCGGCGACATAGACCTTCCCTCCCGCGACCGCGACGCCGGAGGGGAACGAGAGATCGCCGGGGCCCGCGCCCTTGCGGCCGAAGGACCCGAGGAACGCGCCGTCCATCGTGAAGGCCTTGACCGCGCAGTCCTGGGCGTCGGCGACGAGGAGCCTCCTCCCGTCGAGGGCCAGGGCGAGCGGCCTGCCGAGCACGGCCTCGTCGGCCCCGTTCGCCGGCCGGGCGATCTCCCGCGCTTTCCAACGAGGGACGGCCTCCCCTCCCGCCGTCGCCGCCGTCGCGGCGAGGACGAGCGCGAGCGCCGCCGGGAGCGTCCTGCCCCTTCTGTCGCTCACGCTCGTCCCCTCCGTCCGCCCGGTCACGGTCAGAAGCCCAGCATGCACTTGCCGAACGCGACGTCGCAGGCCGTGAGCAGGATCGCGACCTTGTACCAGGGAGCGTCGAGGTTGAGCGTGTACTCCCGGCAGAGCTCGTGGTTCGCGTTGCACAGCCGCTGGTCGTTGACGGCCGGCGCCGCCGAGGTGGTCAGGGCCGCGCAGGCGAGCACGAGACCGGCCAGGGCCAAAACCGCCAGTTTTTTCATCGGGTGTCTCCTTTCGCCCCCGATAAAGCAAGCAGCATGCCAGCGGCGGGCCCCGCGGGCGGAGTCCAAGCCCTTGATAAAGAAGAGGGAAATAGCCGAACCGCAAGGGCCCCGTCAACGCGGGTAGACAGTCCCCCCGCTCAGCACAACAGGGACGGTCGCCAGGCGGAAACAGTCCCTACTTCAGCATCGGGATCTTGATGCCGCCCTTCCTGGCGCAGGCGATGGCGGCCGGATAGCCGGCGTCGGCGTGGCGGGCGACGCCCAGCCCCGGGTCGATCGTCAGGACCCGCTCCAGGCGCCGTCCCATCCCGGCCGTCCCGTCGGCGACGACGACCATGCCGGCGTGGATCGACAGACCGATCCCGACCCCGCCGCCGTGATGGACCGAGACCCACGAGGCGCCGCTCGCCGCGTTGAGCAGGGCGTTGAGGACGGGCCAGTCGGCGATGGCGTCCGAGCCGTCGCGCATACCCTCGGTCTCGCGATTGGGCGAGGCGACCGAGCCCGTGTCGAGGTGGTCCCGGCCGATGACGACCGGCGCCGAGACCTTCCCCTTCCTGACCATGGCGTTGATGACCGCGCCGAAGCGGGCCCGCTCGCCGTAGCCGAGCCAGCAGATGCGCGCCGGCAGCCCCTGGAACTTGAAGCCGCTCCCGGACCTTGCGGATCCAGCGGGCCAGGGCCTCGTCCTCGGGGAACTCCTTGAGCACGGCCTCGTCGGTGGCGTAGATGTCCTGGGGTTTGCCCGAGAGCGCGGCCCAGCGGAACGGTCCCTTGCCGAGGCAGAAGAGCGGCCGGATGTACTCCGGGACGAAGCCGGGGATGTCGAAGGCCCGGGCCACGCCCGCCCGTTCGGCCTGGCCGCGGATGTTGTTGCCGTAGTCGAACGATTTCGCTCCCCGCTTCCGCATCTCGAGCATGGCCTCGACGTGGGCGGCCATGGCCGCGTAGGACCGCCGGACGTAGTCGGCCGGGTCCTTCGCCCGCAGTTCCAGCGCCTCCTCGTAGGGGATGCCGTTCGGCACGTAGCCGTTGAGCTCGTCGTGGGCCGACGTCTGGTCGGTCAGGATGTCCGGCGTGACGCCGCGGCGGACGAGCTCGGGCAGGACGTCGGCGGCGTTCCCGAGCAGGGCGATCGACAACGGCTCGCCCTTCTTCATGGCCGCCCGGGCCAGGCGCAGGGCCTCGTCCAGGCTGTCGGTCACGACGTCGACGTACTTCGTCCCGAGGCGCCGCTCGATGCGCCGCGCGTCGACCTCGACGACGACGGCCACGCCGTCGTTCATGGTCACGGCCAGCGGCTGGGCCCCGCCCATCCCGCCTAGCCCCGCGGTCAGCGTCAGCGTGCCCTTGAGCGAGCCGCCGAAGTGCTCGCGGGCCACCGCGGCCAGCGTCTCGTAGGTGCCCTGGAGGATGCCCTGGGTCCCGATGTAGATCCAGCTGCCGGCCGTCATCTGGCCGTACATGGTCAGCCCGAGCGCCTCCAGGCGACGGAACTCGTCCCAGTTGGCCCATTGTGGGACGATCATGGCGTTGGAGATGAGGACCCGGGGGGCCTCGGCGTGGGTCCTGAAGACGGCCACCGGCTTGCCCGACTGGACGACGAGCGTCTCGTCGTTCTCGAGCTTCTTGAGGCTGGCCACGATGGCCCGGTAGGCCTCCCAGTTCCGGGCGGCCTTGCCCGTCCCGCCGTAGACGATCAGCTCGGCCGGCTTTTCGGCCACCTGGGGATCGAGGTTGTTCATGAGCATCCGCAGGGCCGCTTCCTGGGCCCAGCCCTTGGTTCTCAGGCGAGAGCCCCTCGGGGCCCTGATGTTCAGGACAGGTTCTGTCGCTAGTTTCGCCACTTTTCGTCTCCTCGCTCCGGCATCGTCCGGAAATATACCACAGCCCCGGAGCCCTTATCAAAGATCGAAAAAATCGGTTGACGGGGGCCGGCGGGCTGGTATACAAATGTTCTAGGAAAAGGAAGAGTTCCGGGCGATTTCGCCCGACCGACGCGGCGAGGGCTATGTATCCGAAGCGCATTCTTGTCATTCACCCGTCTTCCGTCGAAGCCGACCGCCTCGCCCGCCTGGCCGGCAAGTTCGGGCAGGTCCGCACGGCGACGGACGCCGATGCCGCCCTGGCCGCGTTCGCCGAGGGCGACGTCGCCATCGCCGTCATCGACGCGGTCCTGTCCCGCTCGACGGCCCTCAGGGCCATGGTCCGGCCGCCGACCGTCGCGGTCCTCGTAGGTGCCGACGAGGCCGAGCTGGCCCGGGCCGCGGACGATTGGCCGCCCGGGATAGACATCGATCTCTGCCGCTCCTCCCCTTCGGAGCCGCGGGAGCGCGAATTCCTCCGCGCCCTCGGCCGGGTGGCCGAGTGCCTGCGTCTCAAGGAGGAGGCGGCCGGCCTGCGCCGCTCGCTCGGCCACCAGGAGGCCAAGGTCAAGGACGTCCTGGCCGAGATCCAGGAGATCAAGAGCCTCCTCAACACGGGCCTGCTCCGCGAGGTCGAGAAGCGCCTGGCCATCGAGGCCCGCTACGTCGGGTCCCAGAAGGAGCGCCAGCGCGTCGAATCGATCCTCCGGCGGATCTACGGCGCCGACGACGTCAACAGCCTCCTCGACATCGTCCCCGAGATCCGGGATATCGTCCAGGCCGAGAGCGTCACCGTCTA
Organism: Candidatus Aminicenantota bacterium; assembly: GCA_963719985.1. Lineage (GTDB taxonomy): Bacteria > Acidobacteriota > Aminicenantia > Aminicenantales > Saccharicenantaceae > RBG-16-66-30. The sequence continues at coordinate 187,295 of CAVRDU010000005.1, forward strand.
CATCATGGAGGAGAACGAGGTCATCGGCCGCTACCTCAAGCCCCTCGTCTGGGACAACGCCTTCCTGACCCATTCGGACTTCTCCAAGTTCATCGCCCCGCTCGAGTCCCAGGATTTCGCCGCCTCGGTGGCCCGGTTCGGGCACGACGTCAACGTCGCCAACCTGAGCTTCGACCGCCGCCTCAGCAAGCGCTACACCTCCTTCCTCAAGGTCCCGCCGCGCAACCTCCTGGCCGTGCCCATCAAGTACGGCGCCCGGGTCATCGGCGTCCTCGAGGTCACCAACAAGCAGGCCGGCGGCCGGATCGTCGCCGAGGGCTTCGGCCGCGAGGACCAGCGGACGCTCTGCGGCCTGTCCGAGCACATGGCCATCGCCATGACCAAGCTCAACCTCATCCAGTTCGACGCCTTGACCGGGCTCCTCCGGCCCGAGCCGTTCTTCGACAAGGTCCTCCAGAAGGTCAACGCCCTGAGCAAGCGCCGCCGCGAGGAGGGCGCGATGGCCCTGGTCATGGGCGACGTCGACTGGTTCAAGGCCTACAACGACCGCAACGGCCAGGAGGCCGGCAACAAGCTCCTCCGCGAGCTGGCCCACATCCTCAAGCTGGCCATCCGCGAGGAGGACCTGATCTGCCGTTACGGCGGCGAGGAGTTCCTGTTCTTCCTGATGGGCGTCAAGAGCGTCGAGGAGGCGGCCCTCCTGACCGAGCGCATCCGCAAGAACGTCGAGGACCACTACTTCGAGTTCCAGGAGTTCCAGCCGCGGGCCAACCTGACCATGTCGTTCGGCGTGACCATCTTCCCCCGCCAGGACGGCGAGCCGCCGGCCCCGCTGACGCGGGACGACCTCAAGCGCCTGGCCGGGGAGGCGGACCTGGCCCTGGCCGAGGCCAAGGGCAAGCGGCGGCCGGACCTCAAGCCCCGCGGGCCGGGCGACGTCCCGTCCGACAAGAACCGCGTCTGCAGCTTCGTCTGGCAGGAGAACGGGGGGGCGGCGGCGAAGAACGGCGACGCGGCCGCCGCGTCCCGCTTCTACCGCGAAAAGCGGAAATACGAGCGCTACAACGTCTCGACGCCCATCCTCTTCCGCGACGACAGCGGCTTCAAGGTGGCCAAGACCGTCAACATCAGCCTCGAGGGCGCGCGCATCGTCTCCGACACGGCCCTCCCGCCCGGCACGACCGCCGACACCATTCTCGTCATCGAGGACAAGGCCACGCTCGTCAAGAGCGACGTCGTCTATTCGGAGAGAAGCGGCGGCGAGGGCGGGTTCGTCTACACCGGCTTGAAGTTCAAGGACCTGACATTCAAGGAGATCAAGGGCCTCGAGAACTACCTCCTCCACTTCCGGAGGAGGGACGTCCTTTCCTAATCCTCCTCGATCTCCCGCTTGAGGGCGAGGAGATAGGCGAGCCGCGGCTCGGTCCGGGCCCTGAAGGCGTTGCGCATCTCGGCCATGGAGGCGGAGAACGCGGAGAACTCCTCGAGGTTGCTCCAGTTCTCCATGCTCAGCCGCTCGAGCAGCCGGCGCAGGATGTGGGGATTGAGGACGTCCTCGGTGTAGCGGGGCAGGGACCAGGCGTCCTTCTCGCACATCTTGATGACCCGGAGGAAAAGCGCCCGCAGGCCCTCCTGCCAGTTGATGAGCTCCTGCTTGATGAAGAACTGGTCCTTGGGCGATTCGGTCTGGCCGAGCTTCACGGACAGCCGCTGGCCTTCCTCCAGGGTCCGGTCGACGGCGGCCAGGAGCTTTTCCGGATCGGCGACGACGGCCCGGTCGCCCTGGAAATAGTGGATCTCGCCGCTGCCGTTGGCCGGCTCCGTGCGCCTGTAGGTCTCGAGGCGGGCGACGACCTCCTCTTCCGTCATGGTCTCGCCGGCCTCGGGCCCGGGGGCCGGGGGCGGGGCGGCCGCGGCTTCCTCTTCGGGCGCTTCGGCGGCCGGGGCCTCGGCGGGCGCCGGCCCGGAGATGAGGTCGCGGATCTCGGGGATGGCGTCCCCGGCGCCGGCCGCGGCGTCGTCCATGGCCGCCAGGTCCTCCTGGCGGGCGGCCTCGCCGCCAACGCGGCCGAGGCTCGCGGCGGCCGATTCGATGGCCAGGAGGTCCTTGATCTTCCTCAGCTTCTCGAGCTCCTCGTCGAGGTCGAGGGAGAGGGGCTTGGCCTCCTCCTCCATGACCTCGGCGACGATGCCGAAGCGTTCGCGCAGGTCGTTCTTGAGAAAGGCGGCCCGCTCCGAGGTCTTCTCTCTCAGGGACTCGAGGCGCTCCTGGATCTCGTTGACCCGCTTGATCTCCTCGACCGTCGACTTGGCCAGGCTTTCGATCTCGGCCTGGAACTTGAGGACCTTGTCGAAGCGGTCGCGGGCCTCGTTGAGGAGGCCGGCCCGCTGCTCCTCGAAGTCGCGGACCATGACCCGGTAGTCGTCGAGGGCCGTCTTCTCCTTGTCGAACTCGCGCTCGATCTCCTCCTTGCGCTTGCGGGCGGCCTCCTTTTCCCGGTTGATGCGCTCGACGAGCTCGGAGTCGACGTCGCGGAACCTTTTCTGGAGGATCCGTTCGAGCTGGTCTTCGACCTCTTGGATGACCTGCGAGGAATCCCTGAAAATGTTCGGGTCGTGTTCCATGGCCGCTCCTTAACCTTAGCGGGCCTATTATGAAGATTCGCCGAGCACGTTGTCAAGGATGAAGCGGCCAATATTGCATGTCCGAATGAAAAAATGTATAAGAGGGCTTAAAGGAAGCGCCATGGAAGAGAGCGGAGATCTCCTGGTCATCGAAGATGACAAAAAACGGGCAGATCTGAGCGCAATTTTGTCCAAACTGGGCATCCGGGTCAAAGCCCACCGGTGCGCCGACGGCTCGAAAGAGGAAGTCCGCCGGCTCAAGAGGGAACTGGCCCGCCACATACGCCGGTCGCGCGAGCTCGAGGAGGCCTACGACACGACCCTGGAGAACTTCATGGCCGCGCTCGACCTCCGCGACGTCGAGACGTACGGCCATTCGAAGACCGTCTCCCGCTACAGCCACGTGCTGGCCGGGGCCTGGGGGATCGGCGATCCCGTCACCCTCGACAGCATCCGCAAGGGCGCGCTGCTCCACGACGCCGGTAAGATGGCCATCCCGGACGCCATCCTGAAGAAGCCCGGCCCGCTCGCGCCCAAGGAGTGGGAGGTCATCCGCCGGCACCCGGTCCTCGGCTACGGCCTCGTCCGCGACGTCAAGCTCGTCCCCGAGGTGGGGAACATCATCCTCTGCCACCACGAGCGGTACGACGGCAAGGGCTACCCGAAGGGCCTCGCGGGCGATTCGATCCCGCTCGAAGCGCGCATCTTCGCCGTGGCCGACACGCTCGACGCGGTGACCTCCCATCGCCCCTACCGCGCGCCGCGCGACTTCAAGGCCGCCCGGCGCGAGCTCGAGGCGAACGCCGGCGGGCAGTTCGATCCCAAGGTCGTCGACGCGTTCTGCGGCCTGGACCTGGCCGTCTGGGAGAAGATCCGCTTCGAGACGACGCGGCTCGTGCCGCCGATCGAGGATTACCTGCCGCCTAAATGGGGGACATGATATCTATTTCCCTATTCTCACGACACCACCCCTGGGGAAAATAGGGGAATAGGTATCATGTCCCCCATCAAGAGGCTGCTGATCGTCGCGGCCAGCCCGCGGCCGAAAGGGAACAGCGCGGTCCTCGCCGCGGAGGCGGCGCGCGGCGCCGAAGAGGCCGGGGCCGAGGTCAGGCTCGTCCGTTTGGCCGGCCTGGCCATCGGGCCGTGCCTGGCCTGCGACGGATGCCGCAAGGCAGGGGCGAGGGGCTGCGTCCGGAAGGACGACCTGACCGCTCTCCATCCCGACGTGCTGGCCGCCGACGCGCTCCTGCTCGCCACGCCGGTCTACTGGTTCACGATGAGCGGGCAGGCCAAGCTGTTCATGGACCGGCTCTACGCCTTCGGCGCCAAGGGCTACCGCGGCCTCAAGGGCAAGCGCGTCGGCCTCATCCTGACCTACGCCGACGCGACCCCGCGGTCGTCGGGCGCCCTGAACGCCCTCAAGTCCTTCGAGGACGCCTTCGCCTACGTCGGGGCCCCCATCGTCGGGACGGTCTTCGGGCAAGGGGGGAAGGCCGGCGCGATCAGGGCGAACAAGGCCGTCATGCGGAAGGCCCGCGCCCTCGGCCGCGCCCTCATTTAAATCGGGGACACAATACTATTTTCCGAATTCCCACTCATGAAGAAATCGGAAAATAGTATTGTGTCCCCCATTTAGGCCCGGCGGGCGGTGATGACGCGGGGCTTGCCGGCCAGGTCCCAGGCGGTCTCGATCTCGGTCCAGCGCTTGCCGAAAAGCCCCAGCACCTGGTCCCGCTGCCCCTCGCCGATCTCGAAGATGAGGTGGCCGCCGGGCTTGAGGAACGTCCCGGCCCGCCGCACCAGGCGCTCGATGAGCTCGAGCCCGGACTCGCCGGCGAAGAGCGCCCGGCGCGGCTCGAAGTCGCGGACCTCGGCCGCGAGTCCCTCCCACTCGCCCCGCGAGACGTAGGGCGGGTTGGAGACGATGAAGTCGAACCGGGCGCCCGTCCCCCGGAAGGCCGAGAGGAGATCGCTCCGCATGAACTGTATGTGCCGGGCCTTGTGCCGGGCGGCGTTCCGCCGGGCGACCCGGAGCGCCCGCTCCGAGACGTCGACGGCCTGGATGCGGGCCCGGGGCAGCTCCTTGGCCAGGGCGACGGCGATGCAGCCGCTTCCCGTCCCGACGTCGACGATGGACTCGTCCTCGCGGCTCGCGAGCTCGAGGACCTTCTCGACCAGGGCCTCGGTCTCCGGCCGCGGCACCAGCACCGACGGTGAGACCTCGAAGGGGATCGACCAGAACTCCTTGACGCCCGTGAGATAGGCCAGGGGCACGCCGTCGAGCCGTCTCGCGACGAGCCGCCGGAAGAAGGCCTCCGTCCGGGGCGAACAGGGCGCGTGGGGGGCGGCGAGATAGCGCGCCTCGTCGATCGCCGCGGCGCGCAGGAGGAGAACCTTGGCTTCGAGGAGGGCTTGGGGCCGGTCGCCCACGAGCGCGACGCCGTCGCGGTAGAGGTCGAGAAGCGTCCTGCGGGCGTCCAACGTCCTTCGTTACCCGGCCTCGCCCGGCGCCTCCCCGAGCGCCCGGGCCTGGGCCCTGTGAATGAGCCCGGCCAGGATGTCGTCGAGGTCGCCGTCGAGGATGCTCTCCACGTTGTGGAAGCTCTCGTTCAGCCGGTGGTCGGTGATCCGGGACTGGGGGAAGTTGTAGGTCCGGATCTTCTCGCTCCTCTCCCCCGTCCCGACCTGGGTCCGCCGGTCCTTGGCGATCTTGGCCTGCTGCTCGCGCTGGGCGATGTCCAGGAGCCGCGAGCGCAGCACCCGCAGGGCCTTCTCCTTGTTCCGGTGCTGCGACTTCTCGTCCTGGCAGGAGACGACGAGCCCGGAGGGCTTGTGGGTGACCCGGATCGCCGTGTAGTTGCGGTTGACGCTCTGGCCTCCCGGCCCCGACGAGCCGAAGGCCTCGATCCGGAGGTCCTTGGGGTCGAGCTTGAGGTCGATCTCGTCGGCCTCGGGCAGGACGGCCACCGTCGCCGTCGAGGTGTGGATGCGCCCCGAGGCCTCGGTCCGGGGGACGCGCTGGACGCGGTGGACGCCGCTCTCGTACTTGAGCACCGAGTAGGCGCCCTTGCCCCGGATCTCGCCGATGGCCTCCTTGAGCCCGCCGACCGGGGAGAAGCTCGTGTCGACGACATCGAGCTTCCAGCCCCTCTTCTCGGCGAACCGCGAATACATGCGAAAGAGGTCCTGGGCGAAGAGCGAGGCCTCGTCTCCACCGGCCCCGGCCCGGATCTCGAGGATGACGTCCTTCTCGTCGTTGGGGTCCTTCGGCAGGAGCAGGGTCCGGAGCTCGCCGGCCAGGCCCGCCTCCTTCGCCTCGAGCTCGGCGGCCTCGCCCTCGGCCAGGCGCCTCAGCTCCGGCTCTGTGGCGGGGTCCTCCAGGATGTGGCGGGCGTCCTCGCGGTCCTTGCGGACGCGCTTCCATTCCTCGTATTTCCGGTGGACGGTCTCGAGCTCGGCCCGCTCCTTGGCCAGCTCGCGGATCCTCGAGGGGTTGGCGGCGATCGCGGGGTCGGAGAGGGCTGCCGTCAGCTGGCGGTATTTGTCCTCGATCGCCTGGAGTTCCTGGATCATCGAGACGATTTTTTCGTCTTCGCCAGGCTCTTGACGTCCCGTGCGGCCCGGAGGTCTTTGGCCGCCTTGATGTCCTTGACGTCGCCGTATTTCTTCTTGAACTTCTCGACCCGGCCGGCGCTGTCGATGAACTTCTGCTTGCCCGTGAAGAAGGGGTGGCACATGGAGCAGATCTCGACCCGGATCTCCTTCTTGGTCGATCTCGTCTTGAACGTGTTGCCGCAGGCGCAGGTCACGGCGCATTCCAGGTATTCGGGATGGACGTCTTTCTTCATGGGACGATCTCCTTGAGCGCGGTATTATAACAGATTCGCGCCGCCCCCGCAAAAGGTCGGGATGTCGGCCGAGCGCCTTTCGAACTCGGCCTTGTCGATGGCGAAAACGGCGCCTTTCTGGCCGGTTTTGACGCGCCTGCGGTACTCCCGGGAGTCGAAATATTCCTTGAGTGGACGGGTCAGCGGGTAGATCTGCTCCTCGGCGGACCACTCGTAGACGGAGCCGTCGGGGCGCCTGAGGCAATTGAGGTGGACGGCCCAGGCCAGCTGGCGGAACGGCATGTGGCTGAAGGCGCGCCGGATGGCCAGGACCTCGGCCTCCTTGTGCGGGTTCCAGAAGCGGAAGTAGCGCGAGAACAGGACGGCGTTGTGGTAGTAGGCCGGGAAGGCGAGCAGACAGTCCTTGTGGATCAGCCGGGCGAGATAGACGAACAGGTCCATCACCCGCGAGCGCAGCCGCAGCCCGGGGCGGACCTGCCCGGGCAGGGGCGTGAACGGCTCGCCGAACTTGACCAGCGGGTTCTGGAGGGTCAGCCATTCGAAAGCCAAGGCCTTTTGCGGCCCGAGGGGGGACCGCCCCCGGAGGGTCTCGGCGGGGGCGAACTCGCACTCCTTCAGCTTGACGTCGACGATGAGGTTCTCGGGCGCGGGCTCGCGCAGGAAGACGCGGAGCCTCTGGAGGGGGGGCTCGGACGAGCCGAGCTCGTAGGCGAGCGGCCAGAGGAAGCGCTTGCGGGCCTCCCGGAGGAAGCCCTTCTTGTCGAGGACGGCCTGGACCTCGCTCAGGGAGAACCGGCCGAGAAAGAGGGAGCTCCCCCCTTTCGCGGCGAGCTCGGTGAAGATCTCCCGCTCGTCGACGAGGGGGGCGTCCTTCCAGAAGGGGTCGGTGCCGGGCCCTCGCTTTTTCATGGTTTCATTCTAGGGGAACGCGGGGCCCGGGGCAAGCGGGCCTTCGACGCCTTCGCCGCGGCGGGCGCGGCGCCGCCCGGGCCGCCCACGTCGCCTTCGTCCTCGCGGACGAAGAGGGCGATGACGTCGTCGCCGAGCGACTTCCGGCGCTCGAGCTTGAAATCGCCGAGCTTGGGCTCGATCCGGTAATAGTGGCGCAGGACGACGAGCCCCCCCGGCTTGACGACGCCGCGCTTGCGCAGGACCCGGAGCGGGTTGCGCTCCTCGAGCAGCCGGTAGGGCGGGTCGAGGAAGACGATGTCGAAGCGGACGCCCTTGTTGGCCAGGTCGATGACGGCCCGGTTGAACTCGCGGTGGAGCACGACCGACCCGTCCTCGGCCCCGCACTTCTCCACGTTCTGCCGGAGGACCTTGATCGACGGGTAGAACTCGTCGACGAAGACGCAGCGCTCGGCGCCGCGGCTCAGGGCCTCGAGTCCGACCGAGCCCGTGCCGGCGAAGCCGTCGAGGCAGACGGCGCCCCGGATCCGGTCGCCGAGGATGTTGAAGAGCGCCCCCTTGACCTTGTCCTGCATCGGCCGGACGGAGGGGCTGGGCACGAGCTTCAGCCGCCGGCCCTTGTAGATCCCGCTGATGATCCGGATCATGTCAGTAGATGACGACGACCCGGCCCGGGCCCGTTTCGAGGCGGCGGACGCCCTGGGGCAGGTCGTACCAGTCCTTGAGGCTCGTCGGCTCGACCCCCTGCAGGCGCGAGACGACGCCGATGACCATGTCGACAAAGGCCGGCGAGATCGATTGGGTGCCGAGGTAGAGGCTGTCCATGATGATCCGGATCATCCCGTCCTTGGTCTCGAACCGGGCGGCGAAGAGGAGGTCCTGTTTCTGCGGCAGGACGCCCGAGGCCTGGGACCGGCCGAGGTCTATGGCGACCCGCCCCTCGACCTTGTCGCCGGCGAGGAGCTTGAACTCCGCCGACTTGACGTAGGCCTCGTTCTCGTCGGCGAGCCGGCAGGCGATCCAGGCGTTGAACTCGGCCTCGGTGAATGTCAGGCGGCGCGCGCCGGGCGCGGCGGCGGGTTCCGGCGGGGCCTTTTCGATCCTCTCCAGGGCGGCGAAGACCGGGGCGGCCTTGGCCCGGACCTCGGCCGGCACCTCGGCGGCGGCGGCCGCGAGGACCAGGGTCGCCAGGGCGGCCATCCAAGCCACTAGCCTCTTAATGTTCATGGAATTGCCAAAGCCATGTTACCAGATTATCCCGAAAAATTCCGTTTCTTCTCCCGGATCAAAGCCGTTCATCGCGAGGCGGCAACGGGTGTACGGCAGGGAGCGATATCCGTTGCACAGCCGAGAAGATGGACGGCTCACTATAGGGATGAGGAGGGAAATCCCGGACCGGGATCAGAAATGGGAGAGGGTGCCGTCCCTCTTGGCCTTGCGCACGGCCAGCCGGAAGGCGACCAGGCTCAAGGGCAGGAGCACGGCGTCGAAGATCGCCAGGGCGGCGACGTCGGGCAGGACCTCGGCGAAGGTGGCCGAGGCGAGGAGGCTCTTGCGCATCCCGTCGAGGGCGTAGGTCACGGGCAGGAGCGAGGAGACCCAGCGGATCCAGGGCGGGAGGAGCGAGACCGGGAAGACGACCCCGCCGAGGAGCCCGGAGACCGTCCCCAGGACCCAGCTGAAGGGATTGCCGGTCTTGTAGACGAGGACGAAGCTCGCCGAGAGGACGCCGACGCTGAGGAAGCAGACGACGGTCAGGGCGCCGACCGCGAGTACGCCGGGGACGTTGATCCGGCCGAGGGCTAGGCCGAAGAAGGCCATGGCCACGACGAGGTGGAGCGCCGTCCGGACGACCTGGAAGGCGAGCGAATAGAGGGACGAGCCGAAGAGGATGGCCGGGATAGGGACCGGCGTCACGAGCAGCGCCTCGAGGGTCCCCGAGACCTGGGCGCCGCGGACGACCGCGGCGAGTCCCTCCTGGAACATGCCGAGCAGGCCGGCGAAGGCGACTCCGACGACGGCGAACGAGAAATAGTCGCCGCCGAACGGCCCGAGCGACGGCGCGCCGCTCGGGACGAGCTTGGCGACGAAGTAGAACGTGGCCGAGGACAGGAGGATCCCGGTGACCGACGAGACGAACGAGAACTTGTAGGTCAAGGCCTCCCGCAGGTCGCGGCGCAGGAAGGCCGGGAAGACGCCCCGCACGGACGCCCTCCGCGTGCGGCCGGGCCCGATCACGCCCCCTCCTCCGATTCGCCGACGGCCCGCTCGTAGGCCTCGCGGAGGGACGTCCGCCCGCCGCCCGCGAGCGTTCCGGCCGGGCCGTGGAGGCGGACGCGGCCCCGGCTGATGACGGCGATGTCGTCGGCCCGGTCGGCGGCCTCGCCGAGATCGTGGGTCGCCCAGAGGACGGTCTTGCCCTGCCGCCCGGCGAGCTCGTCGCGGAGGAACGACCGGATCCTGTCCGCGGCCCGGGGATCGAGCGACCGGGTCGGTTCGTCGACGAGGAGGACCGGCGCGTCGGCGAGCAAGGCCCGGGCAAAGGCCAGCATCTGCCGCATCCCCGTCGAATACGCGTTGAAGCGGAGGTCGGCCGAGGCCTCGAGCCCGGCGAGCCCGAGGACTTCGGCGACGCGGCGGTCCCGGGCGATCCCGCGAAGGCCGTAGAGGGCGCCGAAGAACTCCAGGTTCTGCCGGCCCGTCAGGCGCCAGTAGAAGCTCCGCTCCTCGCCGACCGCGTATCCGACGGCCTCCTTGGCCCGCCGCGGGTCGCGGGCGACGTCGTGACCGGCGACGGCGGCCCGGCCGCCGTCGGGCAGGACGAGCGTCGCCAGGATCTTGATCAGGGTCGTCTTCCCCGCCCCGTTCGGCCCGAGGAGGCAGAAGACGCGGCCCGGCTCGACCCTGAGGTCGAGCCCGTCGAGGGCCGTCACGGTCCGCCGCTCGAAGGGCTTCCGGACGAGCTCGCGGAAGCCGCGGAAGACGGGATACCTCTTGACCAGGTTCTCGGCGAGGATGGCCGGTCGCGCGCTCATTTCGGTCCGATGAGCCGGCGGGCCGCCGTCACGGCCGGGCGGAAGAGACGCCCGACGTAGCGGCCCCAGAGCCGGAGAGAGCCGGCCCGGACGCCGGTCGTCGCGGCGAGCCAGGCCTTCGGAGGGAAGAGGATCTCGCCCAGGGTCCGGGCGGCCAGGACGGGGTCCCGCCGCTCCCAGAGGGAGAAGATGGAGGGCATGTAATAGGGCCAGGCCGGTCGCGTCGTCCGCGACGCCGCCGCGGCCTCGGGCCAGAGCAGCCGGAGCCCCGCAGACTCAACGGGTCCGGGCCGGAGACCGGCCATCCCCTCCGCCGGGACCGAGCCCGGCCAGAGCGCCGCGGCGAGACGCAGGCCATGGTGGACGGGCCCCTTGATCCGGGCGTCGCGGGCGATGCGGGCGATCCAGTCCCAGTCGAGCCCGGGCCGGTCCGCCAGCGCGGCGATGTCGGCCAGCCAGACGAGCCGCTGATAGGAATGCTGTTGGGCGTGGACCGCGAGATAGCAAAGCTCGTTCTCGGCCGGCAGGACCAGGGCCTCGGTGCCGCGCACCTTGAGCCGGCCGGCCGATGACCAGAACCCGTCGGCGTCGCGGCTCGGGAAATGGAGGCCGAGGGGATGGGCGTGGAACTCGAGGAAGACCGTCCCCTTGCGGTAGTAGGGCGAGAAGGTCCAATCGAGGGCCCGGCCGCCGTCGTCCGGCGCGGCGGCGGCCCCGGCCGAGGGCTCGGCGAAGCCGAGGCCGTCGAGGACGCGCCTGAGGGGGGCCCAGTCGGCCGGGTGGACGATGAAGTCGATGTCCCAGAAGGGCCGGAGGGCGATGTCTGGATAGACGTCGAGGGCCAGCCGGCCGCCCTTGGTCAGGGCGACGCGGAGGCCGGCCCGCCGGACGGCTTCGAGGAACGGCTCGATCTCCCGGTAGGCCTGGGTGTTCCTGGCCAGATTGCGCAGGAAGGCGACGCGGAGGGACTCCAGGACGGCCGCGGGAACGGCGCCCGGCTCGTCGCGGAGGCCCCAGTAGAGGAGGGGAAGGACGCCCTCCTCGTCGGCCTTGGCCAGGGCCCGGTCCCACTCGCGGACCGCCCCGGCCAGGCGAGAGACCTCCGTCCGCGTCTCCGGACCCGGCTCGGGACGGGCGCAGAGGACGAGCAGGCGCGAAGGGATGGGTCCGCTCAACGGATGTTCCGCGCGAAGGGCGCGGCGGACGCTAACGGCGCCGGCCGGCGAACGTCACTTGATCTTATAGGGCGAGGTCTCTTGCTCGTAGATCGCCTGGAGCGGGGTCGCCCCGGCCACGATGGCGGCGACGCCGAGCGGGAGCAGGAAGAACGGCGGGACGCCGCCCCGGCAGACGATATAGACGAAATCGCCCTCCTCGCAGGGCTTCGATGTCCGGAAGACGGCGGGGTGTCCGGAGAGGACGCGCTTGGTTCTGGCCCCGTAGGCCTTCAGAGCGCGCATGTCCATGTAGAAGTCCGTCACCTGGCCCTTGATGTGGATGCGGTCCTCCGACTGGATGAGGCCGACCTCGACCACCACCTCGGCTTCCTTCGTGTCGGCGAGGTAGCGCCCGACCTTTCCGACGTAGGCCTCGCCCTTGTCCCGCTGTTCCCTGATGACCGCGGCGGCGGCCGCCGCCGTGACGTCGTCGTCATAGGGATCGAGAGCGACCGTGATCTTGGCCGTCTTCTCGGCCGTGACGCCGAAGAAATCGGGGGAGTTGTAGCTGCCCTTTTCGGACTTCACGCCGAGGGCGTAGATCCCGGCCTCGAGGCCGGGGACCCGGAAAACGCCCAACTGGTCGGACCCGGCCCCCTCGGTCACGGCGCCCGTGGTCAGGTTCCTGACGACGACGACCGCTCCCGGGACAGGCGTGGAGCCGTCCTTCTCGAAGACGAACCCGATGAGATCCCCCTTCCCCTGGACTTGGGAGTGCAAGGGAAAAGCGATCAGAGAGAGGACCAGCGCGACCGCCGATCCCCATGAGACTACGACCTTGGCACCTCGCCTCATGGGCTTCCTCCTTGGCGATAGATATGATAGCCCCTGACTTCCAAAAAAGTCAAGCCTTATAAGCATTTCATTTGGCTTCAGATAGGCCGAAGATCACTCTCTCGAGAGCGAGACCAGAATGATCGGGCCGCCGACCGCCTCGATCACGACAGAATTCCGGCCGGCCCCGAGGGCGGCGCGGAAAACGGCCGTGCCGGTGTCCCCGTTTTCTTCCCAGGCGACGCGGCCGTTGAGGAACACGGCGACGAGCGGCGCGCTCCCGGCCGGATCGGGCCGGAATTCGAGACGGAGGGTCCCCGGGCGGCCGTCAGCCACATACTCGACCGCGAAGGTCCCCCCCTTCGCCAGGCGCTTCGCGCCGAGAGCGATCGCGGCCGGGCTCACGGCGCCGTCGATCCGACGGCGGACCTCGGCGGCCCGGTCCTCGTCGTTCAACCGGCCGTAGCACCGTTCGAGCCCGAGGAGCGCTTCGAGGTCCCCGGGCTCGATCTCGAGGGCCAGGCGGAAGTGCCTCTCGGCCTCGTAGACGTTGTCGAGCTTGAGGTTGGCCTCGCCGATGAGGTCGAGGACCCGGATGTAGCTCGGGCGGCCCGAGGGGGCGACGACGATGGAGCTCGAGGCGAGAAGGTCGCCCGTCCGGACGATGTCCCGGTAGCGGTTCATCTGGAAGTCGAGGGTCATCCGGAACGCGAGCGTCGGGAGGTCCTTGAAGGGGGCGGCCGCGGTCGGCCCCTCGCCGAGAAGGCCGCGCTCCTTGAGGAACCGCTCGAACTCGCCCAGGGACGTGAACTCGTCCCCGGCGGCCAGGTAGTCGGCGATGACGCCGTCCTCGTCGACGAGGGAGCGCGTCTCTTCGATCCGGGCCGAGGCCAGGAGGCGAAGGGCCGTCTTCCTCAGCCCGTCGTATGCCGCGGTATCGATGAGATCGCGGCCGGCGAGGGCCTGGTAGAAGCGGACCCGGCCGAGCGCGTCGAGCGCCGCACGGAAGCGCGCGGCGGCCTCGGGGGGCCGGAAGGCCTCGGCCTCGCGCCGCCCCTGGGCGACTTCCATCCCGGCCCTGACGAACTCGAGGCGCTCGGCTCGGGCCAGGGCCTCGTGTCGCTTCTCGAGCGACAGGCCCCGCTCGCCGAGGAAGCGGGCGTAGGCGCGGAGCGCCGCGGGGTCGTCCGGGAGGAGGCGGTCGATGAGCTCGTCGTCGTCGACCTCGAGCGCCCACGTCTCGAGGACCTCGCGCAGGCGCTCCAGGTCTCCGCCGGCCAGGGTCCGCCGGAGGATGTCGACCGCGAATTCCCTCTCGTCCGGGGCGAGCGCCGGCCAGCGCCCGAGGAGGACCTTGCCGACCTCGAAATGGATCCGGCTGTTGTGCCCGGTCAGGCGGGCCGCCCGCCCGTACTCCTCGAAATACGGGAGCGGCGCCGGCAGCGAGAGATAGCTCATATAAAGGAGCGTCTGGCCGAGGTGGAAATGGGCGGCCGCGTCGCCGGGGTCCAGGCGCAGGGAGCGCAGGAAGGCCTCGATCGAGAGGCCGAACGCGCGGTCGCGCGTCGCCGGGTCGGCCAGGGACTGGACCGCGCGCTCGAAATGGGCCTTGCCGAGCTCGAAGGCCACGGCGGCGTTCCAGCGGAAGACGGCTTCGGCCCGTTCGAGGACGCGGACCCTCTCCTCCGGGCCGGTCAGGACCGCCCTCCCCTTCCACCATAGCCGGCCGTTCCACGCGACGGCGGCCTGGAGGGCGATCAGGGCGGCGAGCCCTGCGATAAGGAGGATCTTCTTTATCACGGCGGGACCTCAGCTTTTACGGTAGTGGGACATGACCAGGGTCAGGCTCAGGACGACGGTGAAGAGGACGGCGTTGGCCGGGACGCGCAGGTTGAAGTCGGTCGCCGCGTGGACGGCCGCCCCGGCCAGGGAGACGAGGCCGCCCAAGGCCAGCCCGCGGGCCTGGGCGCTGCGCCGGTCCCGCCAGGCCAGGAAGGCTCGGACCGCCATATAGAGGATGCCGGCTAAGAGGAGGACCGCTCCGGCCAGGCCGAGCTCGGCGACGGCCTCGAGGTAGTCGTTGTGGGCGTGGCGGAGCTGCATCTCGGAGGAGCTGTCCTTCTCGTAGGCGCCGTAGGCCGAGGCGAAGGTGCCCAGGCCCGTCCCGAAAAGGGGAAAATCGCCGACGATGTCGACCGTGTTGGCCCAGTAGCGCGGCCGGTCCTCGCGGGCGATGTCGTCGAGGGCGAAGCGCCGCAGCGTCGAGCCGATCCCGGCGACGACGGCCAGGACGACGACGGCCAGGAAGGTCGCCCGGACGGCCTTTCCCACCCAGGGCTGGCGGAAGCCCGTCCGGCTGTAGGCGTAGACGGAGAAGCCGAGGAAGAGGAAGACGGTGAAGGCCAGGACGACGACGCCCGACCGCGAGTTCGACAGGACGATCCCGATCGACATGACTACGACGGCGGCGAGGACGGCGACGCTCCCCAGCAGGCCCTTGGACGTCCAGAGAAGGAGCTTCTCCCGGAAGCCCTTGACCCCGAAGGTCAGGAGGTTCATCCGGGCCACCGCGAGGCCCAGCGCCAACGGCACGATCATCTCGAGATAGCCCGAGAAGTGGTTGCGGTTGACGAAGGTCCCCGTCACGGACTCGAGGCTGAAGACCTTGTCGTAGAAAAGCAGGCGCGGATCCGACCGGGTCAGCTCGAACAGCCCGTAGAGGGCCTGGAAGACGCCCGAGCCGACAAGGACGGCGATGATCGCGCGTATGGTCCTGCCCCGGACGACGGTCCTGAGGACGAGGAACCCGAGCAGGAAGAGGGAGGCGAGGAAGAGCGCCTCGCGCGCGGTCGCCCCGGGGGCGATCGACAGGCTCATGAACTTCATCCCGGGGAAGGCCGGCGAGTAGAGCCTCTGGAACTCGTAGGTCGCGGGAGAGACGAGCCGGACGAGCCCGACGGGAAGCGGCACGATCTGCAGGCCGACGTAGCCGAAGAAAGCGGCGGCGAACGGCCGGAGCGTCTTCAGCGCCGGCGGGAGATGGCGGTTGAGGACCGGCTTCCCGTCGAGGAGGACGTAGGCCACGGCCAGGACGGCCACGGCGAGCTCGACGACGAAGATCGACCACTCCTCGACCGACGCGGCCGGGAGCGGGCTCCAGACGAGCAGGGCCAGGAGCCCGTATTCGAGGATCTTTTTCTTCATGGCCGCGCGTCCGGACCGGCCGGGCCCGCCTTTCCGGCGGGTTCGGAGGCCTCGTACTCGTACTGGTAGTAGTGGTAGAAGGGCGTCCCGATCCCCTGCCGGCCGATGCGGACCTCGTTGAAGACGACGCCGATGATGTCGGCCTTGGCCTTCCGGACCTCCTCGACCGCCCGGGCGAGCGGGCGGCGGGTCGTCTTGCCGGCCCGGACGACGAACACGGTCGAGTCGGCGAGCGAGCTGACGATGACCGGGTCGATGACGGCCAGCACCGGCGGCGTGTCGAGGAGGACGACGGCGAACCGCTCCTTGGCCTCGGCCAGCAGCTCCTTCATCCGCTTCGAGTTCAGCAGCTCGGCCGGGTTCGGCGGGTGGGGCCCGCTCGGGATGGTCCAGATGTTGTCGATGGAGGTCTTCTGGAGGACCTCGTCGAAGGCGTGCTTGCCGGCGAGGTAGCTGCTCAGGCCGCTGACGTTGCGGAGGTTGAAGACCTTGCTCAGGCGCGGCTTGCGCAGGTCGGCGTCGACGAGCAGGACCCGGCCCTCGAGCTGGGCGAACGAGACGGCCAGGTTGGAGACCGTCGCGGTCTTCCCCTCCTGGGGCAGGGTGCTGGTGAAGGCGATCGTCTTGGGCGCGGCGTCGGCGTGGGAGAAGAGGATCGAGGTCCGGACGGTCCGGTAGTCCTCGGCGATCGAGAACTTGGGGTAGAGGTGGTTGATGAGCTCGATCTCGCGGGCCTCGGGCGGGGCCTCGCCGGCCTTCCTCTCCTCCTGGCCGTAGGAGCGGTAGGAGCCGTAGGGATCGCCCTTCTTCCGGCCCCCGTCGGCCGTGAGGAAGGGGATGATGCCGAGCGACGGCAGCTTGACCAGCTTCTCGACGTCCTCGGGGCCCTTGACCGTGTTGTCGAGGGACTCGACGACGAAGATGAGCCCCAGCCCGCCGAAGAGGCCGGCGAGGAGGGCCATCAGGAGGTTGCGCCGGACGTTCGGGGTGAAGGGGGCGCGGGGGACGAGGGCCCGGTCGACGACCTTGATGTTGCTCGTCCGGAGGCCTCCGAGCTGGCTCGACACCTGGATCTCGTTCTGCTTGGCGACCAGGGTGCTGAGGAGGGTCCGCAGGTTCTCGACCTCGGCTCGGAGGGTGTGGTAGAAGATGGCGTTCTTGTTCATCCGGGTGACGTCGCCGCGCTGCTCGTCGAGGAGGCCCTGGAGCGAGCTCTCCTTCTTCAGGGCGGAGCGGTACTCGGTCTCGGCGGCGCCGACCGCCTTGCGGATCTCCTCCTCGAGCGTGTTCCGCGTGGCGTCGAGCCGGGCCTTGAGCTGGACCATCTCGGGGTACTCGGGCCGGTAGATCCGGCCCTTCTCGTCGTAGTCGGACTTGACCTGGCTGTAGGTCGTCTTGAGGGCCTGGATGGTCGGGTTGCTGACGGACTCGGGCAGGGCGTCGACGCTGAGAGTGCGGAGCTCGCGGTAGACGGACTCCTTGGCGTAGCGCTCGATCTGGGCCGTCGTCAGGGCCGCGTTGACCGAAGTGAAGTTGTTGACGACCGCCGTCTCGTTGTCGCTGAGGTAGAGGAGGTTCTTCTCCTGGCCGTACTTCTGGAGGTCCTCCTCCTTCCTCTTGAGGTCCTCCCGGAGCAGGGCCACCTGCTCGGTCAGGAACTCGGAGGTCTGCTTGGTCGCCTCGTAGCGCGTCTCGACGGAGAAGTCGACGAACTCCTCGACGAGGGCGTTGACGACGTCGGCGGCGAGGGCGGCGTGGGGCGAGACGTAGCTGACGTAGACGAGCCGGGTCTCGGGGATGGGGGCGACGCTCAACCCGCCCTGGACGGCGAAGGCGTGGCTGGCCGCGTCCGCCTCCCCGGCCCCCCGCGCCGGGCGGAACTCGGGGCGCGATCCGAGGTTGAGCCGTTTGGACACCCGCTCGGCCAGCGAACGGCTGGTCAGGAGCCGGAGCTGGGTGTTGAAGTAGGTGCCGAGGTAGTCGCTCCGGTAGTAGGCGCCGGCGTTGAGGACGTCCTGGATGTTGAGGAGGGACGACCCCGGCTCGTCGATGAGCAGGGTGGCCGTGGCCCGGTAGAGCGGCGTCCGCGTGAAGGACAGGACGGCGGCCAGGGCGACGAGCACGGCGGCGAAGGTCACCAGGACCCACTTGCGCTTGAGGACGACCCGCGCGTACTCGAGGAGGTCGATCTCCTTCCTGTCGGTCGGACTGGCGAAACCCTTCATGGTGGTTCTCCCGACGCCCCGGTCAGAGGATGCTCTCCGGGACGTAGACCGTATCGTTGACCTGGAGGGGGAAGTCCTTGAGCTTCCCCCGGAGGATGTCGCGGACGTTGACGGTGATCTCGATCTCCTTGCCCGCGGCGTCCTTGCGCCGGACCTGGACCCTCTTCCGGTTGGCCCGGTCGGTGAAGCCGCCGGCCTGGGCGATGGCCTGGGTCAGGGCCGGCAGGCTCGAGCGCTTGACCTGCAGGGCCCCGGGGTTGCGGACCTGGCCGAAGACGTAGATCACGACGGGCTTGTCGACCGGGACGTTGACGATGTCGCCCGGCTCGAGGACGACGTTGAGCCCGGGGTCGCCCCGGACGAAGAGGCCGTCGACGGGAACGCGGATGGAGCTGGTCTCGCCGGACGGGAGCTGGCGGAGGATGACGATCTCCTCGCCCGCGTCGCGCGTCAAGCCTCCCGCTTCGGACAGGGCGGCGAGGACCGTCTGGCGCCCGAGGAGCTCGAACGGACCGGGCTTCTCGACCGCCCCGATGACCGAGACGCGCCGGCTCAGATACTCGAGGATATGGACGGTCACCTGGGGATTGAGCACGACCTTCTCGCCGGCGAGAGCGGCCAGCTTCTTTTCGACCTCGAACTTGGACAGGTTGCCGACGGCGACCTCGCCGAGCAGGGGCAGGGTGATCCGGCCCTCCTCGGAGACGCGGACGACGGCCTTGCTGATCTCCGGGACGCCGACGACCGAGATCTCGAGGAGGTCCTTGGGACCGATCTTGTATTCGGCGCTCGTCGGCGGCTGGGCCGTCGCCGGGGCGGCGAGCCAGGCGGCCAGGGCGACGAGGACGGCGATCGGGACGCGGTTTCTCATGGGCGGCTCCTTTGGCCGGAAGCTAGAACTCATAGGTGACAAATGCCCCGACGAAGTCCCGGCGGACGTTGAAACCCGGGGCGTTGGACGTCCGCCTGTAGAAATTGTAGGTCAGGCCGAAGCCGGCCGTCCGGAAGATCCGGACGACGGGGCCGAACGATACGTTCATCTGGACGTCCTCGCGGTCGTCGAGGACGACCGGGACGCCGTCGACCCAGACCTCCTGCGGCTCGGGATAGAGCATCGTCCCGTAGTCGACGCCGGCGTCGAGCCGCAGGGCCCGGAGGAGATAGAAGGACAGGCCGGCCCGGGCCCGGGTGTCGACGTAATAGTAGGCGGACTCGATATAGGAGAAGTTGTTGTCGCGGTCGACCCCGAGGTTGACGGCGAAGCGCCCCAGGCGGAAGGAGACCGCCGTGCCCGCGACGAGGCCGGAGAAGGGCTTGCGGAGCGCGTCGTCCGGCCGGAACGATTTCCAGCCGAAGCGGATCGTCCCCCGCGCCGACCCGACGAGGGGGAAGCGCAGGCCCCCGGAGGCCTCGATCGAGGCGGCGTCGCGCCAGGCCGAGCCGGCGTAGCTGAAGTCGTAGCGCTTCCACACGACGGCCGAGAAAAGGTGGCTCCGGGAAAAGACGCGGTAATAGGCCTCGAGGGAGACCAGGGTCTCGCGGCGGTCGAGGGCCTGTCCGTAGCTCTCGTCGGGAACGCCGGAGGCGACGTCCTCGTAGCGGAAATCGTCCACCCCGCCGGAGAGCCCGATCGCGGTGCCGCGAGGTGTCTCGAAGAAGAGCGAGGCCTTCCCCCCCGTGGCCGTGTCCCGGATCCGGTGATCGAGCTCGCTCAGGACCCGGCGGACGTGGCCCAGGTCGTGGTATTCGGCCGAGAGCGAGAAGCGCCCCAGGGCCAGCCAGCGCAGGCCCGCGGAGAAGCTGTTGGAGAAGGTCCGCAGGGCCCTCTCCCGGGCGTAGGCGACGTATTCGGGGTTCTCCGTCGCCGACAGGATGAGCGAGCGGCCCGCGAGCCAGTGGGCCCGGATCTCCGGCGAGAGCGTCGCCGTGAAGTCCCGCACGGCCTCCTCCCGGTCGCCGGAGAAATAGATGTTCGAATCGTAGCCGACGTCGAAGACGCGGACGACCGGCCCGAGCCGGAGGGGGCCGAGCCGGATCTTGGTCTGCGCCCGGATGGAGTCGTATTCCTCCTGAAATGGCCTGTAGGACTGGCCGGAGAGGCGGACGGCCGCCCCGAGCACGAGGACGAGGCCGGCGGCGGCCCAGGCGGTCGGTCTTTTCATAGGATGTCTTGTGTCGGCGTCAGCGTCTCGACGGGCGGCCTTCCTGGAGGGACTGTCGCCGAAGGGGACTGTCCCTTTTTTTCTCAAGATGCGCTGAACGGCCCCAGGCGGTCCCTGACGTCGCGGAAGAACCTCATGAACGAAAGCCGCTGCAGCAAGGCTAGGATGAGCCCGCTGTGGCGGTCGAAATCGGCCGTGTCGCGGATGATGGGCACGATGCCGTCGGTCCGGGCCAGCTGGAAGAGGCTCTCGATGCGGCCGTCGCTCAGGCGGGCGCACATCCGCCGGGTGCAACGGCCGACCAGGATCTCCTTCCGGAGAAGGTCCTTCCAGCGGCGCTCGTAGCCGGACAGGGCGGCCGCGTCGAACGAGGACCGGGCGAAGCCGTCGAGGACGGCGTCCGCGGCGAGGTCGGCGCAGGCCAGCCCGTAGCTGATGCCGCCTCCGGTCGTCGTCTTGGTCTGGCCGGCCGCTTCGCCGACGGCCAGGACGCGGTCGCCGACGGTCCGGGCCAGGAGGCCCTGGGCGACCGGCTTCGTCCGGATCGGCCCCTCTTCGCGGAGGCCTTCGCCGCCGAGGCCGCGCGCGACCAGGCCGCGGAGGCAGGCCCGGGCGTCCCTCTGGGTCAGGACGCCCACCCGGGCCCGGCCCGGACCGGCCGGGACCGACCAGGCGAAGGCGCCGGGCGCGACGTCGCGGCCGAAGAAGAGGGTCGTCGCGCCTGCGCCGGGGAAAGCGCACTCGACCTGGGCGCCCTTGAGGAACTCCCGGGGCGTCGACAGGCCGAGCTTCTTCTGCAGGGCGTAGTCGACGCCGGTGGCCAGGACGGCCAGGCGCGCGACCCGGCGCTCGGACCTCCCCTCGCCGTCCCTGACGGCGACCTCGACGCCGTCGGGGCCGACGGAGATGTCGTCGACCCGCGCGCCGCAGGTGATCGCCGCGCCCGCCGCGGCGGCCGCCTCGGCCAGCCGTCCGTCGAACCTTTCCCGGTCGACGACGCAGGCGAAGGGACGCGGGTGCGTGTAGACGAGCTCGGTCGCGTACGGGGACACCAGCCGGACGGTCTGCATCTCCCCGACGACCGCGCCGCGGTCGAGCCCGAATTCGTCGAAGACCTCGCGGCCGACGATGCCGGTGCAGACGACGCCCGCCCCGACGCGGGCCTTCCGTTCGAGCACGCGCACGTCGAGCCCGGCGCCGGCCAGCCGCGCGGCCGTCCTCAGGCCGCTCGGCCCCGCGCCCACGACGATCACATCCGCTTTTTTCATCTCTTGGTTCTTTAGCCCAAGTCGCCAATCATATCAAGAGAGGTTTCGATATCCCGCAGCACACGGGGACTCCGGAGCAAGCCCCGGAAGCGATCGGCCGGGATATCGACGTCCTCATTTGATCAGACTTTCGGCTCCCGCGACCCCCACTTGGCCCGGAACGTGATCCAGAACGACAGGGCGATCAGCCTGAGGTCGAAGGCGAAGCTCCGCTTGCGGACGTAGAGAAGGTCGTAGCGGAACTTCTTCCGCCGCGGCGTCTCGCCGGGCAGGAACACCTGGGCCAGGCCGGTCAGGCCGGGCCGGACGGCGTGGCGCGCGTCGTAGCCCGGGACCGCCGAGATCGCCGTCGGCCCGTCCGCGCCGTTGACCTCCCTCTCGTTCGGGCGGAGGGCCCGCGGCCCGACGAAGCTCATGTCGCCCTTGAAAATGTTGAGGAGCTGGGGCAGCTCGTCCATGGCCGTGGCCCTCAGGACGCGCCCGATCCGGGTCACGCGGGGGTCCCCGGCGACGGCCTGGACCGGGCCGCTGGCCTCTTCCGCGTCGACGACCATGGACCGGAACTTGAGGGCCCTGAAGGTCCGCCCGTTCCGGCCGACGCGCTCCTGGGAGTAAAACACGGGGCCGCGGCCTTCGAGCCGGATGGCCAGCGCGATCGCTATCCAGAGCGGGGAGGACAGGACCAGCCCGAGCGACGACAGGGCGACGTCGAAGGGCCGTTTGAGCCAGAGCATCCGCCAGGCCGCGCCGCCGCGTCCCGCGTCGCGGCGCGCCCCCGTCCAGGCCAGCAGGCCGATCATGGTCAAGATCCCCGCGGTATCGATGGCCGAGTCGATCGGGCTTCCGGTGCGGTTCGGGGCGAACGACTGGAGGAACTCGTCGAGCAGGCTGTAGCCGATGGCCGCGGCGGCCGAGATGACGGCCGCCCGCTTGGACCAGTGAGGCCCGCGGCCGGCGCGGAAGGCCCGGTAGAGGAGGTAGGCCAGGAAGCCGTACGCCAGGAAGTGGAGGCTCTTGCGGAAGACGATATAGGAGACGCCCAGGGCGTGGTCCGACGCGTCGGGGACCAGCCACCGGAAGACGGCGGCGAAGACGTCGTAAATGCGGCTCGAGCCGAGGGCCCGGTTGCCGAGCGGGAAGATGAAGGCCATCCACAGCAGCGGCGGAAGGCCGTAGACGGCGAACTTGCGGACTCCGGTCATCTTGCCCATCAGGATACCATGGACCTCAAGAGCTCGTCATAGGCGCGAAGGACCTTGGCCTTGGCGAAGCCGGAAACGGCGTAGTCGCGGGCGTTCTTCCCGAGGACCCGGCGCCGCTCCGGCGAAGCCGCGAGCTCGCGCACGGCGGCCGCGATCGCGCCCGGGTCGTCGGGCGCCGCGGCCAGGCCGCAGTCGTTCGACCGGAGGAGGTCGGCGACCTCGGAGCCGGGCGCGGCCAGGCCGAGGACGGGCCGGCCGGCGGCCAGGAAGGTGTAGAGCTTCGACGGCACGGACAGGTCCGACATGTCCTTGTCCAGGGGCACGAGCAGGACGTCGCTCGACGCCAGCAGGTCCGGCAGGTCGCGGTAGGGCTGGAAGGGCAGGAAGAGGACGTTGGCGAGCCCGAGCGCGGCCGCCTTCGTCAGGAGGGCGTCCTTCCTCAGCCCTTCGCCCACGACGACGAAGAGGACGTCACGGTCGCCGGCCAGGAGCGCGGCCGCCTCGAGGGCCCGCTCGAGGGTCCGGCTGCTGCTGATGCTGATCGTGCCGGAGTACATGACGACGAACCTGTCGCGGAGCCCGTGGCGGCGCGAGACGGGATTGTCTTTGGGGCCGGGCTTGAGGAACTCCGTGTCGACCCAGTTCGGCAGGACGGCGAGCTTGCCGTCCGGGACGCCCTTCGCCCGGAGGTTGCGGGCGAAGCCGTCGCTGATGACGGCGATCCGGTCGGCCAGGCCGTAGACCCAACGCTCGAGGCCCTTGGCGAACCGGATGCCGAAGGGGTTCCGCAGGATGCCGGACTCGATGGCCAGGTCCGGATGGATGTCCTGGACGTTGACGAGCACCCGGGCCCGGCGGAGCGCCCGGGCCCAGAAGGCCGGGAGGCCGAGCTGCAGGGGCGGCGTCCGTACGAAGAGGACGTCGCCGCGGCGGACGGAGAGCAGGTTGAGGAGGGCGCCGGCCGTGTAGACGTTCCAGGCCAGGAGCCGCCCCAGCGGACTCGGGCAGCTCGGCGCCCAGAACCTCTTGACGGCGAAGCCGCCCGCGTCGCGCCGCGAATAGACGAGGCCCCGGAACTCCCCGCCCTTCTCCCGGGGCATGGTCGTCACGACCTCGACCTCGTACCCGGCCCCGGCGAGATGGCGGGCCAGCTCGTCCATGAGGACCGGGGCGCTGCCGAAGTCCGGCAGGTAATACATCGTGTGGATGAGGATCTTCATGCTTCCGGGACCGGGTTCTCGAGGGCCCATTGATAGATGTAGCAGACGGCCGGGACGAAGAGGAGCAGGTCGACGCCGTAGAAGGCGGCCGTCGACTCGAAGACGCTCCGGGCCGTGAGGAAGCCGAGGACGAGGACGGACTGCATCAGGAGCTCCTGGTCCGCCGCGGCGGCCGTCCGGACGCGGCGGAGGACGCCGCTCCGCCAGAGGAAGGCCCAGAGCGCGACCATGGCCCCGGCGAAGAGCAGCGCTCCGGCGACCCCGGCCTGGATCGCGGCGTGGAGGTAGGAGTTGTGCATGTGCTGCGAGTCGAGGAGGAGCCGGTCGGCGTGGAAGCCCCAGCCGAAGAAGGGCGATTCGCCGATCCGGGTCAGGCCCTTCTGCCAGGTGTTGTCGCGGCCGGTGAGGAAGACGAGCGAGACGAGCTCGCCCTTGGCCCGCCAGGTGAACCCGGAGACCCAGATGGCGTAGGCGGCCACGGGCCCGGCCACGAGGAAGCGCAGGCTGAGGCCGCGGACGAGGACGAAGAGCGTGCTGGCGACGGCGAGGCCGAGGAGGGACGACCGGGACTGGGTCTGCATGAGGACGAAGAGGGCCGGCACGGCGAGCGGCAGCCAGAGGAGCCGCTTCTTCGAGCGCGAGGCCGCCAGCCCGACGAAGGCGACGATGAGAACGAAGAGGGCGTAGCGTCCGACGCCGTTGGCCCGGACCTCGCCCAGCCCGAAGGGCATCTGATAGACCTGGAACCGGACCCCCCGCCCGAATCCGAACCGGACGGCCTGGGGCAGGACGGCCAGCAACAGGAAGATGACGATGGCGCTGTTCAGGCGCAGGATGGCCCGCAGGACGGGCATCGGCTCGGGCCTCTCGACGACGAACCAGGCGACGAGCAGAGGCGCGAGATAGACCGAGGCCCAGTATAAGGCCGTCCGCGGTTCGGGCGAGAAGAAGATCGAGGCGGCGAGCCCGAGCGCGCCGTAGAAGGTCAGAAGTCCGAGCGTCGTCCCGCCGAAGCGGAAGCGGGCCCTCGAGGCCAGGGCCCAGAGCAGGGCGATGTAGGCGGCCGCGACCGGGAGGAGGGCCCGGAGCCCCTGGACGAGGGCCATGCGGTCGTGGATCGAGGGGAACGGCACGAGGTTGTAGATGCCGGTGAACATCCCGCCCCAGACGAGCCCCCAGAGGGCGAGCGAGAGGATCATGACAGGACCTCGCCGTAGATCGCCGCGAGCCGGTCGCCGAGCTTGTCCCAGAGATAGTACGACAGGACCCGCTCCCGGCCGGCCCGGCCCATTCTTTCGCGGAGGGCCCGGTCGCCGGCCAGCCGCGCGAGCGCGGCGGCCAGGCCGTCGACGACCGACGCCGGATCGCCGGGCGGGACCTTGACGCCCCACGCGTCCCGGACGTGGAAGGCCGGCCCGCCCGTGTCCAGGCAGATGACGGGCTTGGCGCAGGCCATGGCCTCGACCACGACGGCCCCTCCCCCGTCGCGGAAGCTGGGGAAGAGCAGGACATCCGCGCTCCGCAAGCGCCGCATCAGATCGCCACGCGGCATCCAGGGCGTCAGCCGGATCCGGTCCTCCGCGCCGAGACGCCGGACGAGCTCCCGGACCTCGGCTTCGGCCTCGCCCGAGCCGACGATCTCGAACGTGGCGCCCGGCGCGGTCCGGCTGAACTCGGCGAAGGCCCGGACGCCCAGCTTGAGCCCCTTGATGGGGTCGAGCCGGCCGGCGAAGAGGACGCGGAATCCCCCGTGCGTCTCTTCGCCCTCCCCCGGCGCCGGCGGGAGCTCCCCGGCGTCGACGCCGTTCACCGGGAAGAACCTCACCTTGTGGCGGACGGCGGATAGCGCCGTCTCGGTCTCGCGATTGCAAACGAGGACGGCCGCGGCCCGCTCGAGGCCGCGGCGCCGGAAGGGCGTCGCCCGCCAGAGGTCCTTGAGGGCCTCCCGGACCATCTCTTTCCTTCGGAAGCGCGGGCCGAGCTCGGGAAGCAGGGCGGAAGGGGTCCGGTGGGCCCCGCCGAGCGGGCCCCAGATGAAGGGCATCCGGAGATAGGCGCCGATGAAGCTCGGCATCCAGTCGTTGGCGAAGGTCGCCTGGTGAAAGACGTCGAACCGGCGCTCCCGGGCGAGCCGGCGGGCCAGCGCGAAGGACTTCATCTGCCAGAAGAGGTAGTACAGGGAGAACCCGAGGTAGTGCCGGAGGAGCGGCGAGAGCGCTCGGGGCAGGGTCACGTAGTGACAGGCCGCCTCGAGTCCCCGCTCCCTCAATCCGTTCTCCAGGGCCTCCTTGTTGTAGGCCCTGGTCAGGACGGTGACGTCGTGGAACCGGCAGAGCTGCCTGACGATGTTCCAGCCGAGGATGGCCTCCCCGGGGAAGGACTCCTCCGTCGCCAGCGGATGGCAGGCGTAAGCCGACACCAGGACCCTGAGCCTGTTCACGGGGCCGACCTCCCGGCCGTGACCTGTTCCAGGATCTCCCGGACGTTCCTCTCGTAAGCGGCCGGCGTGAATTCCCGCTCGTATCGAAGGCGGCCGGCCCTTCCCATGGCCGACCGCATCGGGGCGTCCCGGACGAGCTCCAGGACGCGCCCGGCCAGGGCCTCCGGGTCGTCGGGCGGGACGAGGAATCCCGTGACCCCGTCGACGACGGCCTCGGACATCGCCCCGACGCGGGTCGAGACGACCGGCAGGGAGGCCCGCATGGCCTCGAGCACGGCCAGGCTCATCGCCTCCCGGCGCGAGGGCAGGACGAAGATGTCGTGCCGTGACAGGACCTCCGATTTCCGCTCCCCGTAGGCCTCGCCCTCCAGGATCACGGACCGTTCCAGGCCTTTCCCGGCGATGAAGGCCTCGACTTCCCGGCGGACCCTTCGGCCCCGCCAAGGGCCGACGATCGAGAACGTCACCCGGGGTTCCCCTGCCAGGACGAGCGGGACGGCCTCGAGCAAGGTCATGATCCCCTTGGACTCCTCGATGTTCGAGAGGAACAGGACCTTGGGCGCGTCGGCGTCCGGCCCGGCCCCGTTCGCGCCGGCGGGGTCGTCGACGCAGTTCGGCAGGACGAACACGAGCCCCGCCCCCCAGGATTCGAGCTCGTGCCGGAAGGTCCGCCCGAGGACGATGGACGCCTCGGCCGAACGGAAGACGGACGAGAGGACCGGCCGCAGAGGGAACGGGGCGGCCGGGACGCGCCGGTGGACGTCCGTGTGGAGGTAGAGGACGTACGGGACGCCGGAGAGCCGGCAGAGCAGGGCGATCACGGACTCGGCCGCGAGGCCGACGAGCGTCGACGACGCGAAGACGGCCGCCAGGTCGGGCCGGACGCGCCTGAGGTTCCCGGCGAAGCGGGCCCAGGTGGCCAGCAGCCGAAAGAACTTGACCGGGCGGATCCTGTTGACGTCGGCCACGGCCCCGGACAGGGATTTTCGGCTCAGGACGGCCTCGAAGCCGCCTTTCCTCGCGGCCTCCAGGAAATGCCCGGTCATGACGTTGGACCCGATGTGGGGCGGCGGGAGCTGCCCGTAGACCAGGACGGCGGCCCGGCCGCGGCGCGGGCGGCCCCGCTCGAACGACCGGGCCAGCCCGACGGCGTTCCCGAAGGCCCGCGCGAGATGGGCCGCTTCGAGCTCCCTGACGCCGGCCGCGGCGCTCATCAGCAGCCGCGCGACCAGGGCGGCGCGGCACTTCGCGAGCGACAGCTCCGGATGCTTGCGGACGAAATGGACGCGGTTCAGGACCTCGCGGATGCCGAACTCGTACCCGCTGCCCCGTCCGCCCGGCGCCGGAAGGTGGCGGTATCGGGCAGCGGCGCAGACGGCCAGCCTGTAGACGCGGCCGGCCCGGTAGCTGAAATCGAGGTCCTCGAGGTAGCTGTAGCCGGAATACCATTCGTCGAAGCGGTGGCCGCGGAAGATCTCGCGCCGCCAGACCGCGGCCGTGCTCGGCAGCCAGTCGGTCCAGGCCGTCGCTTCGACGGTCCCGATCATCGTCTGGAAGCCCGAGGGCGTCACGGCCCCGCGGCGGCGGGCGTAGAGGCCCAGGGACTCGACGAGCGGCGTCCGTTTGATCCCGGAGAAGGCCGGCGCCGGATGGTTGGTCAGGTTGAAGCCGGCGCCGCCGAGCTCGGGGCCGAAAGCGTCGAAGAACCGGAGCATCTCCTCGACGGCGTCCTCCTCGAGGACCGCGTCGTCGTCGAGGAAGCCGATGAGCCCGACGTCGGGGCCGACCGCGTCGACGCCGAGATTGCGCTGGAGCGCGGCCGACGCGACAGCGGACCGGACGTGGCGAAGGACCGGCCGCTCCGGCCGCGGGGCGGAGAGCGGCGAGGGAGCGGCGCTCGCGTCGACGACGACGACCTCGTCGGGGGGCCTCGTCTGGGCGAGCAGGCTCTCCCAGAGCCGCCGGAGCTCCTCCGGGCGGTCCTTGGTCGCGACGACGAAGGCGATCCGGGCGGTCATCGGCCGTCCTCCGTCCCGACGGCGACGGCGCGGCGGCGCAGCAGCCCGGCGATGAAGGCCTTTTCGTCGGCGTCGAGAAGGCGGAAATAGGCGCCGGCCGCGAAGGCGGCGACGAGGGCCCCGGCGCCCCAGAGGCCCAGTCCCAAAGCGGAGTTGACCGCCAGGCCGAGGGCGAAGAGGCCCAGGGCGGCGAGGGCCGCGGCCAGCCCCTTGCGCCAGACGAAGCCGAAGCGGACGCGGCCGGCCTTGAACGAGGCGATCCAGAGGACCAGGGTGAAGGCGACGAGCCGGAGGGCCGTGGCCAGGGCCACGCCCTTGATGCCCCAGAGCTTCGCCCCGGCCCAGGCCAGGCCCGCGTAGGCGACGAGCTCGACGGCCTGGTATTTCGGGGCGATGTCGGCGCGTCCGATGCCCTGGAGGTAGTTGTGGGGCACGGTGACGACCGTTTGGACGAGGAAGCCCGCGGCCAGGAGCTGGACGACGAGTCCGGCCGCGGCGGCGTAGTCCGGGCCCAGCCAGAGGCGGAGGAAATCGCGGGCGAAGAACATCAGCAGAAGGAGGATCGGGCCCGTCGCGAGGAGCAGGAACTTCGTCGACCGGGCGAAGAGGCCCTCCGCTTCGTCCGACCGGCGCCCGGCGTCGAGATAGCTGAAGGCCGGGAAGAGGACCATGGACAGGCTGCCGGGGATGACCCCGATCCTGTTGACGGCCTCGTAGGGGGCGCTGTAGAAGGCCACGGCCTCGACGGTGATGAGCGCCCCGATGATGAGCCGGTCGATCGAGGTCGTCACCGCGAAGAGGATGCTCGAGAGCCCGATCCAACCGCTGAACGAGAACAGCGGCCGGACGAGCCGGGCGTGGAGGGCCGGCCTGGTGCGGAGCGGGGGCATGGTCCGGAAAGCCAGCCCGGCCCAGGCGGCGAGGGCGGCGACCCGGGAGGCGACGAGCAGGACGACGATGCCCGGGAGTTCGTACCCGAGGGCCACCCCGACGAGGGGCAGGACGTAGAACAGGACGTTGGCCGGCATCTTGACGGCGTTGACCAGGTCGAACCGCTGGGCCGCCTCGAGGACGCCGCGGAACGAGGCGCTGACGAACATGACCGGCAGCGACAGGCCGACGAGCCGGAGGGTCAGAACGGTCTCGCCGACGAAGCCTGCGGGGATATTGAGCATCCGGCGGACGATGAGCGGCGCGGCCGCGTACGAGAGCAGGGCCGCCAGGAGCCCGATCGCGGTCTGCAGCAGGACGGCCGTCCAGAGATAGCCGGCGAGCTTCTCGGGCTCGTTCCGGCCGAGGGCGTCGGCGACGTACTTCGTCGTCGTCCGGCCCAGCCCGAGGTCGAACAGGCCGAAATAGCCGAAGACGACCCAGACGAGGGCCAGGATGCCGAACCGTTCGTTCCCCAGGGCCCGGACGACCAGCGGTATGGTCACGAACCCGACGGCCAGGGGGACGACCAGGCCGAGGAGGTTCAGGACCGTGTTGCGGAAGAGGGTTCTGTGACCGACGTCCATGGGAGTGAAGCTAGACCCGTCGCGGCAGGCTACCGCCGTTGGCTCGAACGCCGCACCTCGCGGCAGGAAGTTCGGACGCTTGATCGGCTATTGCGAGAGGAGGCGTGCCCTCATTATAGCCCAACGGAGGGCCGGCGAAGAAGACAGGGCAGGCCTTTTCATAGCGGGACCATCTTAAGGGGGGCTCCCCTGGCGGACAATCGTCCGGCCGGATGAATCCAGGGGTGAAAAACGCCCGGCGGGCCTGACCCTTTGGGGTGAGGGAAAACAGGACCGGGTTAGCCCCCCGGGGGGCGTCCGGTTCCTTGACACTCCGCGGGCCCTCCTCTATACTCTAGTTCCCGCTTCATCGGGCGAGGACGTTCCCCCATGACGCAAGTCGAAAAAGCGAGAAAAGGTGTCCTCTCGCCGGTCCTGAAAAAGGTCGCGGCCGCCGAGGGCATCCCGGCGAAAGACCTGGCGGAGCGCGTCGCCGGCGGCCTGGTCGTCATCCCCTTCAATCCGATCCATTCCCCCGCTTCGCCCGCGGGCATCGGCCGGGGCCTGAGGACCAAGGTCAACGTCAACCTCGGCACGTCGCGCGACTTCCCCCGTCTCGCCGACGAGCTCCGCAAGGTCCGGATCAGCCTGGCCTACGGAGCGGACGCCCTGATGGACCTCAGCACGGGCGGCGACCTGCGGAGGATCCGCCGGGCCATCCTGGCCCGGACGCCGGTGCCGCTGGGGACGGTGCCCATCTACCAGGCCGCGGTCAAGGCCATCGCCGGGCGCCGGTCGATCGTCGACTTGACCGAGGAGGACCTCTTCGAGGCCATCGAGTCCCAGGCCCGCGAGGGCGTCGACTTCATGACCGTCCACTGCGGGCTGACGCTGAGGGCCATCGGCCGGCTCAAGAGCCAGGGCCGCGTCGCCGACGTCGTCTCGCGGGGCGGCGCCTTCCACGTGGCCATGATGCTCCACAGCGGGAAGGAGAACCCCTTCTACGCCCGTTTCGACCGCCTCCTCGAGATCGCCCGCCGCTTCGACGTCACCCTCAGCCTGGGCGACGGCCTCCGGCCGGGCTCGATCCTCGACGCCACCGACCGGCCCCAGATCGAGGAGCTGCTGACCCTCGGCGAGCTCGTCAAGCGGGCCGGCGAGGCCGGCGTCCAGGTCATGGTCGAGGGGCCCGGCCACGTCCCGCTCGACCAGGTCGAGATGAACATGCGCCTGCAGAAACGCCTCTGCCACGAAGCGCCGTTCTACGTCCTCGGGCCTCTGGTCACGGACATCGCCCCCGGCTACGACCACATCGTCTCGGCCATCGGCGGGGCGGTGGCCGCGGCGGCGGGCGCCGATTTCCTGTGCTACGTCACGCCGGCCGAGCATCTCGGCCTGCCCTCCGGGGACGACGTCCGCGAGGGTCTCATCGCCTCGAAGATCGCCGCCCACGCGGCCGACATCGTCAAGGGCGTTCCCGGGGCCCTGCGAGCGCGACCTCGAGATGTCCCGGGCCCGGAAGCGGCTCGACTGGGAGACGCAGCGGCGCCTCGCCATCGACCCGGCCAAGTTCGCCGCGATCAGGAAGCGGCGGAAGACGAGCACCCGCGCCTGTTCCATGTGCGGGGACTTCTGCGCCATGCGCATCGTCGGCGAGTTCCTCGGCGCGGGAGGAAAGGCCGATGGCGAGTGCTCCTAGGGGCCTGCTCTTCGGCACGGCCGGCGTCCCCTTCTCCGCGGAAGACGATTCCACCCTGGCCGGGATCGAGCGCGTCAAGGCGCTCGGCCTCGACTGCCAGGAGATCGAGTTCGTCCAGGGCGTCAGGATGGGCCTCGACACGGCCCGGGCGGTCCGCGAGAAGGCCGAGGCGCTCGGCGTCCGGCTGAGCGTCCACGCCCCCTACTACATCAACCTCAACTCCGAGGACCCCGGCAAGCGCCTGGCCAGCCAGGAGCGGCTGCTCAAGACGGCCCGGATCGGCGACGCCTGCGGCGCGACGAGCGCCGTCTTCCACGCCGCCTTCTACGGCAAGGACCCGGCGGAGAAGGCCTACGAGGCCGTCAAGCGCGAGCTCGGGACCGTGCTGTCCATCCTCCGGAACGAGCGGCTGAAGATCTCCTTGAGGGTCGAGACGATGGGCAAGCGGTCGCAGTTCGGGTCGCTCGACGAGGTCCTGTCGCTCTGTCGCGACCTCGACGGGCTCCGGCCCTGCCTCGACTTCTCCCACCTTCACGCCCGGGAGGGCAAGGTCAATTCGTACGGGGAATTCGAGCGGGTCCTGGCCAAGGTCGCCCGCAAGCTCGGGCCCCGGGCCCTGAAGAACGTCCACATCCACATCGCCGGCATCCACTACGGCGACAAGGGCGAGATCAAGCACCTCGACCTCGGGGAGACCGATTTCCGCTACGACGAGTGGCTCCAGGCGCTGCGCGACATGGAGGTCGAGGGCACGGTCATCTGCGAGAGCCCCAACCTCGAGGGCGACGCGGTCATGCTGAAGAAGCTCTACGACGCGCAGGCCTCCCGCTAATAAGTTTGACCCCATCCGGCGGCGGCCTTATAATAGCGCCTCGACTTCAATCGACAAGGAGCGCCTCATGGTTGAAATCCGTTTCCACGGCCGCGGCGGCCAGGGCACCGTCGTCGCCTCGAAGATCCTGGCCGACGCCATCGCCAAGGAGGGCAAGTGGGTCCAGGCCTACCCCGAGTTCGGCGTCGAGCGGCGGGGCTCGCCCGTCGTCGCCTTCATCCGCATCGACGACCGTCAGATCTTCGACAAGAGCCGGATCTACACGCCCGACAGCGTCGTCGTCGTCGACCCGACCCTCGTCGGGGCCATCGACGTCACCGATGGCCTCAAACCGGGCGGGACGATCATCATCAACAGCGACCGGAAGCCCGAGGAGTTCCCTTTCCACGACAAGTTCAAGGTCCGCACGGTCAACGCCACGGAGATCGCCGTCAAGCACCGCCTGGGCAACCTGGCCGCGCCGATCGTCAACACGGCCATCGCCGGGGCCGTCATCAAGATCCTCGGCCTGACCAAGCTCGAGTCGCTGGCCGCGGCCATCCGCGAGGGCATCGCCATCAAGCCGGAAGACAACGTCAAGGCCGCCGAGGAAGCCTACGCGGGGGCCTGAGGGAGAGACGCCATGAGGGAGAAGAAAGCGAAGCCGATCGTCTTCAATTCGGCCGGGGAGATGCCGCTCATGATCTGCTCGGTCGGCAGCCAGACCCACAACCTGACCGGGGACTGGCGGAACATCCGGCCCGAGATCGACCTCTCGAAGTGCCTCCAGTGCGGCATCTGCTGGAAGTTCTGTCCCGAGCCGTCGATCGACATCGTCGACGAGTGGCCCGTCATCGACTACGACTACTGCAAGGGCTGCGGGATCTGCGCCGAGGAATGCCCGGCCAAGTGCATCGTCATGGTGGAGGAGGGGAAATGAAGAAGGTCATGATGGGCAACCACGCCCTGTCCTACGGGGCGATGCTGGCCCGCACGCAGGTCATCGCCGCCTACCCGATCACGCCCCAGACCCAGATCGTCGAGCTCCTGTCCGAGATGTGCGCCGACGGGACGCTCGACGCCCAGTTCATCAAGGTCGAATCGGAGCACTCGGCCATGGCCGCGTGCATCGGCGCCTCGGCCGCCGGCGCCCGGACGTTCACCGCGACCTCGTCCCAGGGCCTGGCCCTGATGCACGAGATGCTCCACTGGGCCTCCGGCGGCCGCCACCCCGTCGTCATGGGCAACATCAACCGGGCCATGGCCCCCGGCTGGACGATCTGGACCGACCAGAACGACAGCCTGTCGCAGCGGGACACGGGCTGGATGCAGTTCTACTGCGAGTCGAACCAGGAGGTCGTCGACACTGTCATCCAGGCTTTCCAGGTCTCCGAGGAGCTGATGATCCCGGCCATGGTCATCCTCGACGCCTTCGTCCTGTCCCACACCTACGAGGTCGTCGACGTCCCCGACCAGGCGCCAGTCGACAAGTTCCTGCCGCCGTTCAAGCCGGCCATCCGGCTGACCCCGGACGAGCCGCAGGCCTTCGGCGGACTGACCGGTCCCGAACACTACATGGAGCTCCGCTACATGCTCCAGAAGGACATGGAGAAGGCCCCGGCCCTGATCGAGGAGACGGGGCGCGAGTACGAGAAGCTCTTCGGCCGCCCCATGGGCCTCGTCGACGCCTACCGCTGCGACGACGCCGAGTTCGTCTTCGTCACCTCGGGGACGGCGGGCTTCACGGCCCGGGTCGCCGTCGACGAGCTCAGGGCGGACGGCCTCAAGGCCGGGAACCTGCGCATCAAGGTCTTCCGCCCGTTCCCCTTCGCCAAGGTCCGGGAGGTCCTGGGCAAGGCCAAGCAGGTGGCCGTCATCGACCGCAACATCTCCTACGGCGCTCACGGCATCTTCTACCAGGAGGTCAAGTCGGCCCTCTACGGGCAGGCCGGGGCGCCGCCCGTCTTCGGCTACATCGCCGGGCTCGGCGGGCGCGACATCACGGTCGATTCGTTCAAGGAGATCGCCGCCCACGCCCTGGCCAAGGAACGAGCGGACGAGGAGATCGTCTGGATCGGAGTCAAGAAATGACAGAAGCGACCAAAAAAGCCAAGAAGATGACCCTGAGCATCCCGCCCGAGGAGCTGATGGCCTGCGGCCACCTGGCCTGCCAGGGCTGCGGCGCGACCCTGGCCATGCGCTACGTGCTCAAGGCCCTCGGCCAGAGGACGGCGCTCTGCATCCCGGCCTGCTGCTGGGCGGTCATCGACGGCCCCTTCCCCTACTCGTCCCTGGACGTGCCCATCTACCACTGCGCCTTCGAGACGGCCGCGTCGACGGCGACGGGCGTCAAGGCCGGTCTGGACATGATCGGCGACACGGAGACGACGGTCGTCGCCTGGGCCGGCGACGGCGGGACGTTCGACATCGGCCTCCAGGCCCTGTCCGGCGCGGCCGAGCGCAACGACGACATCATCTACGTCTGCTACGACAACGAGGCCTACATGAACACGGGCATCCAGCGCTCGTCGGCGACGCCCTACGGGGCCTGGACGACGACGACGCCGGTCAAGCACTTCAAGAACAGGCCGAAGAAGGACATCGTCGCCATCATGGCCGCCCACCGCATCCCCTACATCGCCACGGCCAGCGTCTCCCACCCGGAGGACCTCGTCAAGAAGATGAAGAAGGCCAAGGCCATCAAGGGGACGCGCTTCTTCCACATCTACGCGCCCTGCCCGACGGGCTGGAAGAGCCGGCCGGAGGACACCGTCAAGCTGGCCCGGCTGGCCGTCCAGAACGCCTATTTCCCGCTCTTCGAGATCGAGAACGGCGAGAGGTACACGCTCAACCTGAAGCTCAAGGACAAGAAGCCGGTCGACGACTACATCCGGATCCAAGGCCGGTTCCGCCATCTGAAGGCCGAGCAGATCGCCGCCGTCCAGGCCGAGATAGACGCCCGCTGGGAGCGCCTGCTCAAGCTCGCCGCCTAAGACTTTCTTTTTCGCCGGCTTTTCACTATAATTTATATCGTAATTATCTAGTTTGAGATCCCCTAAGAGTTGTGTAGGAGCTGTGGATGAAGAACATACTCGCCGCCGCCGCGATGATCGCGCTCATCGCCCTCGCCGCGACCGCGGTCGCCTGCCCGCCCGCGGCCGAAACTGAGAGCGAGGCCCCGGCCGCTCCCGAATTCTCCGTCAAGGACCTCCAGGGAGCGGAGCTCTCCCTGGCCGGCTACAAGGGCAAGGTCCTCGTCATCAACTTCTGGGCGACCTGGTGCCCGCCCTGCCGCAAGGAGATCCCCGATTTTATCGAGGCCTACCGGGAGTACAAGGACAAGGGGCTGGAGATCCTCGGCCTGTCCGTCGACGAGACGACCGCCCCGGCCCTTCTCGAATGGACCGCGAAGATGGGCCTCAACTATCCGGTCGCCCTGGCGACGCCCGAGATCGTCCGGGACTACGAGCCGGGCCAGTTCATCCCGGCCACGATCATCGTCGACCGCCGCGGCCACCTCCGCTACCGCCACACCGGCCTTATGGACAAGGAGACCCTCGTCCGCCTCTTCGAGCAATACCGATAAGTCGAAATGGGATCAAACCTGAACATTTTCACTTTTTGAAGATTCCCGGCCGGAAAGACATCCCATCCGAAAAAAGCGAAAAAGTTCAGGTTTGACCCCCTCTTGTCTATAATAGGGGGGTGGACGAGATCCTCCAGGCCCAGCCGCCTCCCGGGGGCGTCGAGGGCCTGCCCTACTGGCTGCTCTGGTTCCTCCTCTGCGTCATTCTGCTCCTCGTCGCCTTCATCTTCCTCCGCGACAAGGACCTCCGCCGGCGCATCAGCTCCTTCCTGTCCGGGGCCCGCCGTCACATGCTCCGGCTGCGCCTCCAGGTCAAGCTGAAAAAACAGAGGCAGAAGAAGGCCGACCTCTGGCGGGAGCTCGGCAAGCTCTCCTGGAACGAGGACTTCCAGGCGCCCTGCATCGACGAGGAGTGCGCCAAGCTCTCCGCCCTCGAGGAGCAGATCGGCCGCCACCAGAAGACCTGGCACGACGTCTACTCGCGCATCGAGGTCCTCGGCCGGGAGCACGACGCCGCCCTCAAGCGCTTCCGGGCCCTCGTCGACGAGCAGGAGGAGGCCCGCCGCCCCCACCAGGAGGAGATGCTCGCCCTGGCCAACCGGAAGAGCGAGATCCTCGAGGCGCTCGAGTCCTCGCTCCGCGAGGCCGAGGCCGCCGAGGCCCAGCTCAAGGCCGCCGAAAAGGACGTCCGCGCGATCCAGGACGATCCCAAGCTCGCCCCGGCCGAGCGGAACGACCGGACGGGCAAGGTGCGCGACAAGTCCGCCGCGCTCGGCGCCCGCGTCCGCGCCCTCCGGGAACGGATCCCGCTCGTCCAGGAGGAGCGCTATCGCCTCGAGCGCCGGCTCGAGGAGGCCGAAGGCCGGGTCCGCGTCTTCAACACCGCCATCCGCAGGATCGACGAGGAGTACCGCGAACGCCTCCAGGCCCGCGAGAAGGAGATCCGGGAGTGGCAGAAGGCCAAGGAACACACCCAGGACAAGATCGTCGGCGTCAAGCGGCTCATGGAGCCGCTCTTCGAGAACGTCGGACGCA
The DNA here is from genome assembly GCA_963719985.1 of Candidatus Aminicenantota bacterium. Lineage (GTDB taxonomy): Bacteria > Acidobacteriota > Aminicenantia > Aminicenantales > Saccharicenantaceae > RBG-16-66-30. Next base: position 224,072 of record CAVRDU010000005.1, read on the forward strand.
TCCTCGACGAGGCCCGGATCGACCACGGGGACATGGCCGTCCTCTACTTCGAGATCGACGGCGTCGACAGGACGATCGCCGACATCGAGACCCGGCTCGAATACCTGAAGTAGCGTGCCCAAGCCCCGCCTCCTCCTCCACGTCTGCTGCGCGCCGGACGCGCTCTACGTCTTCGGCCTCCTCGAGGACGACTACGACGTCGCCGGCTTCTTTTCCAACTCCAACATCCAGCCCCGCGAGGAGTACGACCTCCGCCTCGAGGAGGCCCGCAAGGCCGCCCGGACCGCCGGCGTCCCCCTCCTCGAGGACGATTACGACCCCGACGGCTGGACGCGCCTGACGCTCAAGTTCAAGGACGAGCCGGAGAAGGGGCGCCGCTGCGACGTCTGCTACGCCGCGCGGCTCCGGCGGACCGCCGAACGGGCGGCCCGCGACGGCTTCGACGCCTTCGCCACGGTCATGAGCCTGAGCCCGTGGAAGAAGGCCGCCGTCCTGAACCGCATCGGCCGCCGGTTCGCCGCCCGCGCGGGCCCCGCCTTCCTCGAGTCCGATTTCAAGAAGAAGGACGGGTTCCGAAAGAGCGTCGAGCTCAGCCGTTCCCACGGCCTGTACCGCCAGGACTACTGCGGCTGTCTCTACAGCCGCGAGGCCGCCCGGGCGAGGACGGGAGCGGGGACGGGGACGAGGGCCGCGCGATGAGGAAGGCCGCCGCGCGCCTGACCGTCTTCGGCGTCGTCCAGGGCGTCGGCTTCCGCCCCTACGTCTATCGCCTCGCCCGCCGCCTCGGGCTCGACGGATGGGTGGCCAACGCCGGCTCGGGCGTCGAGATCCACGTCGAAGGCCCGCCGGCCGTCGTGCGGAAGGAGTTCCCCGCCGCGCTGCGGCGCGGCCTGCCGCCCCTCGCCGCGATCGAGAGGCTCGACGTGAAGCCCGCCCCGGTCTCCCGCCTGTCCGGCTTCGAGATCCGCAAGACGCGCGCCTCCGGCGGCTTCGTCTTCATCTCCCCCGACATCGCCACCTGCGCCGACTGCGCCGCCGAGATCGAGACCCCCGGCGAGCGCCGCCACCGCTACGCCTTCACCAACTGCACCAACTGCGGACCGCGCTACACGATCGTCCGCGGCCTTCCCTACGACCGGCCGAGGACGACCATGTCCGGCTTCCCCATGTGCCCGGACTGCCGCCGGGAGTACGAGGACCCCCTTGACCGCCGCCACCACGCCCAGCCCATCGCCTGCCCGGCCTGCGGCCCGCGCCTCCGGCTCCGCGACGCCCGCACCGGCCGCGCGATCGGCGGCGGCATCGCCGAGGCGGCCGCCCTCGTCCGGGCCGGAAAGGTCCTGGCCGTCAAGGGGCTCGGCGGGTTCCACCTCGTCTGCGATCCTTTCGACCGCCGGGCCGTCGCCCGCCTGCGCCGGACCAAGGACCGCCGCACCAAGCCGCTCGCGCTCATGGCCCGCGACCTCGCCGTCGTCGGACGGTTCGCCGCGCCGACGCCGGCCGAGCGCCGCCTCCTCCTCTCGCCGCGCCGGCCGATCGTCCTCCTCCGCCGGACGGCCGACCTGCCGCTCATCGCGCCCCACCTCGACGAGGTCGGCGTCATGCTGCCCTACACGCCCCTCCACCGTCTCCTCCTCGAGGACCTCGGGCTCATCGTGGCCACGAGCTCCAACGCCAAGGACGCGCCGATCATCAAGGACGAGGAGGAGGGCGTCCGGGATCTCTGCGACGTCGTCCTGACCCACGACCGCCCCATCGCCATGCGCGCCGACGACTCCGTGGTCAAGGTCGCCGCGGGCCGACCGCTCTTCGTCCGCCGCGCCCGGGGGTACGTCCCCTACCCGCAGGCCGTCCCGGGGGCCCTCCGGTCCGACCGCGTCATCGTCGCCCTCGGCGGCGAGCTCAAGGACACGATCTCCCTCTACAAGAGCGGCTACGTCGTCACCAGCCAGTTCCTCGGAGACCTCGACGACTACCGCAACTTCGGCTACTTCGAGGAGACACTGCGACACCTCCTCCGCCTCTTCGACGCCCGGCCGGAGGCCGTCGTCACCGACCTCCATCCCGACTTCCGGACGACCCGCTACGCGGCCAAGATGGGCCTCCCCCATCTCCGCGTCCAGCACCACTTCGCCCACGTCCTGGCCCCGCTCCTCGAACACGGCCACATGCCCCGGCGCCCCGTCCTCGGCGTCGCCCTCGACGGCTACGGCTACGGCGAGGACGGGACGGCCTGGGGCGGCGAGTTCCTGCTGGCCGACTACGACGGCTACGAGCGCTTCGCCCGGTTCGAGCCCGTCGCCCTGCCCGGCGGCGACCTGGCCGCCCGCGAGCCGTGGCGCATGGCCCTGGCCTACCTCGAGCGGGCCTACGGCGCGTCGCTCCCCGGCGCCCTCTCCCTCCCGGCTCTCCCCGACCTCGCCGCCCTTCGCGCGATCGGCCGGCGCCGCGCCGACGCCGTGCTCCGCATGGCCCGAGGCGGCCTCCGCAGCCCGCTCGCCTCGAGCTGCGGCCGGCTCTTCGACGCCGCCTCTTACCTGGCCGGCGTCGCCCCCCGGCGCCTCGAGTACGAGGCCGAGGCGGCCATGCGCTTCGAGGCCGTCGCCGACAAGCGTTATCGCGGCGTCTATCCCGTGGCCATCGCCGCCGCGGGGCCGGGCCGTCCGGCGGAGATCTCGTTCGCGCCGCTCGTCCGAGCCCTCGTCCGCGACATCGGGGCGGGGACCGCGCCGGGCGTCGTCTCGGCGAGGTTCCACGATTCCCTGGCCCGGACGATCGTCCGCGTCGCCGAACGGGCCCGGCGCGAGCGCGGGACGACCGAGGTCTCGCTCGCGGGGGGGGTGTTCCTCAACCGGCGCCTGCTCGAAAGGACGGAGAAGCTCCTCGCGGCGAAGGGATTCCGGGTCTTCCGTCCCCTGCTCTATTCCCCCAACGACGAGTCGCTGTCGCTCGGTCAGATCGCCTGGGGGCTGGCCCGGATCAGGACCGGCGGAACCTGAGCCCGCCGACGAGAGAGAGAACGCCGTTCGCGGCGGCCGCCAGCAGCGCCCCCGCCGCGCCGCCCCCGGCGAAGCCGAGGGCCCCGCCGACGATGGAAAAGGCCATCGCCCCGAAGAGGTCGCCCCGGCGCTCGACGAAGAAGCCGGGCAGGCGCTCGACCGTGCCGGGGAATAGCCCGAAGACCCCGGCGAGCAGGCCGGCGAGGATGCCGGCGAAGAGCCCGAACACGGCGAAGAACCAGAAGAACGACTTGACGTCGAGGGCGCGGAGGACGACCGCGCCGGCGGCTTGAGCGGCGGACGCCTCGCCGGGCGCCGCGATCCCGCCCGGGCCGGCGTCGCCGGGCGTTTCCGGGGCCTCCTCGTCCCGCCTGTTGCCGCAGCGGGCGCAACGCTCGGCCTCGAGGTCGTTCTCGAAGCCGCAGGCGATGCAGATGGCCTTCCGCTCCAGCTGGGACGGCGGCTTGGCCTCGATCCAGCGGCCCTGTTCGTGGACGTACCAGACGCCGCTCTGCGCGCCGATCACCCAGAAGCGGCCGTCGTCGTCCTTGATCCGGAGTTTTTTCAGGGAGTCGGAGAACTCCTCCCTGGTGATCCTCTTGGCGTCGAATCTCTCGCGAAGCCGGTTGAAAGCGGCCTCGGCATCGCGGAACTGGTCGGGCATGCGTGTCTTCCTCGGATCCCTTTATCTTAGCCCTACAACGCCTGTCTTTTCAATGAGTTGTTATCTCGCTGAAAAAGAAAGGATTGCGGCCGTGACGAATTCTTGTGCATTCCGACCTATCTTCAAGCAGGACGGGGAATTGGCGCGGCAATGACGCGTCTTTTCCACAGCATTTCCACACAATGTGTGAAAAAATATCAAAGCCACTTTCCCTTCAAGATGTCGATCAGACCCGCGCCTTGGACCGGGTCGGGAATGAACGACAGAACGAAGATGACGACGGCGAGCGCGGCGAGAATTCCCCTCTTCAAACCGAGAGGCGCGTCCTCGTCGAGGACCGGCGGGTGGTTCAGGCGGAGCTTGGACTTATATTCGAAGAACAGGAGGACCCCGGCGACGACGAACCAGGTGATGTGGAAGAAGACGCCCAGGACGGCGAGGACCCCGACCATGGCCCGGGAGACATGACGCGCCTTGCGCCCCAGAACGGCGTAGGCGATGTGACCGCCGTCGAGCGTGCCGAGCGGGACGAGGTTGATGGCCGTGACGAGCAGCCCGACCCAGCCGGCGAAGCCGACGGGGTGGAGGACGAGGGCCGAGCCCTCGGGCATCGGCCCGAAGAAGAGCGACGCCAGGAGCCTGAAGAGGAGAGGCTCGCCGAAGGTGATGGTGTCGGCCGAGGGGGCGAAGGGCACCACCCGCGAGAAGGCCAGGCCGGCGGCCAGGGCGGGGACCGCCAGGGCGAATCCGGCGAACGGGCCGTTGGCCCCGATGTCGAAGAGCTGGCGCTTGAAGGGGACGCGCGCCCTGATGCGGATGAACGCCCCGAAGGTGCCGATGAAGGGCGGGCCGGGCAGGAAGAACGGCAAGGTCGCCGGCAGGCCGTAGCGGCGGCAAGTCAGGTAGTGGCCGAGCTCGTGGCCGACGAGGATGGTCATGAGGACGGCCGAATAGAGCCCGCTCAGGGGGTAGAGGCGGGGATCGCGCAGGGCCCGGCCGGTCGCGGCGACGATGTCCGGGCCCGCCCCGGCCCCGCCATCGAACGCGAGAAAGCTCGCGCTCCAGGCGAGCCCCGCGAAGCAGGTCGTCAGCACGGTCAGGACGAAGAGGAGCCCGTTCAGCCAGGTCTTCTCGTTCGCCGTCGCGGTGGTCGTCATGGGTCCGGGCAAAAAAAGAGGAGTGAACGCGGTTCACTCCTCATCGGAAGCGGGTCGGATCGGCGCGGGCTTACTTCCCGGTGAGCTTGTGGTACTTGGCCGTCAGCTGGTCCCGGGTCTCCTTGTTCTCGGGGTCCTGGACGCAGGCTTCTGTCGGGCACACGGCCGCGCACTGGGACGAATCGAAGTGGCCGACGCATTCCGTGCACTTCGACGGGTCGATGACGTAGCGCTCCTCGCCGGCCGAGATGGCCTGGTTGGGGCACTCGGGCTCGCAGGCGCCGCAGTTGATGCATTCCTCGGTGATGATGAAAGCCATAGGACTCCTCCTCGAGAGATTCGGCGGTATTATAACACTTTATCTGGGCAGACCCAACCGGCCGGCCTTGAGGGAGGCCTCGTAGCCGTAATAGGACTGGGCGTGCTCCTCCTGCAGCTTCTTGTAGATCTCCAGCGCCGCCGCGGTCTCGCCCTTGAGCTCGTGGCTCTCGGCCAGCCGGAAGAGCAGGGCGTCGACGGGATAGGCCTCGGGTTTCTCGTCGACGGCCTTCTTGTAGATGGCGATGGCCGCGTCGAAGTCCATCCGGCCCAGGGCGATCTGGGCCTTGAGGTCCTCGGTCTGGTAGTGGAGCAGGTCCTTGCGGCCGTCGGCGATCCGGTCGGCGTAGGCCCCCGCTTTGGCCCAATCGCCCCGTTCGGCCCAGTAGCGGGCCAGCTCCAGGTTGGCCAGACGGGCGGCGCGGCCTGTACCGGCGAGCTTCTCCAGGCCGGCCAGCTTCTCCGGGTTCTCGACGGCCGCGGCGGCCAGGTCGGCGACCTCGCCGATGGCCCGGCTCTGGACGCTCCGGCCGTGGGCCCGGACCATGGCCAGGGCGCCGATTACGACGGCGACGAAGGCCAGGCCCCCGGCGACGATGAGGATCTCGCGCCGGTAGCCCTTCATGAGGTGGACGACCTTGCCCATGCCCACGGCGATCCCTTCCTCTTTGAGGTGGTGTCTCTCCGCTCTCTTCATGTTCTGCTCCAGAAGGGTGAATGGAAGGCTATATTTACCATATAAGAAAGATGGGGTCAAACCGCGAGGGGCGGCTCCGAGACCGCCTCGAGGAGCTCGCCGACGGTCGTCATGGCCAGGCCGACCGCGGTGTCGGCCGCCCCGTAGTAGATCCTGACCGGGCTCGCGGGCAGGGCGAAGCCCTGGCTGTCGACCTCCTCGACGATCATCCCCGAGGGGAAAACGACGTTCGGCACCTGGCCCGCGAGCTCGTAGCTCTCCCGCGGCTCGAGGATGTTGCCTCGCGACCGCCCCAGCAGCTTCGACGGGTCGGCGAGGTCGAGCAGCGACACTCCGGCCTGGTAGATGTTGGCGCTGCCGAAGTGCGTGGCCACGCCGTGATAGACGTGGAGCCAGCCCCGCCGCGTCTTGACCGGCGGCGGCCCCGAGCCGATGTACTCGTCCCAGTAGTGGGATCGGCCGGCCATGACCGGGCCGCGCGGCCGCCAGCGGAGGAGGTCGTCCGACTCGGCCAGCCAGATCTCGCTTCCCGTCGTCGGCCCGCCCGCGGGCCGGGCCCGGTTGGGCCGCTCGAGCCGGAGGTAGACGCCGCCGATCTTCTCCGGGAAGAGGACACCATTGCGGACGTCGCCGGCCGAAACGAGGCCGAGGAAGCGGAAGTCGCGGAGGTCCTCCGTCCGGGCGAGCCCCAGCCCGCAGCCGGCGTCCATGTCCATCGCGAACATGACGTAAAAGGCGCCCTCGAGCCTGGTGATCCGGGCGTCGTAGACGTGGTAGACCTTCTCCTTGACCTTCTCCAGGCCCTTGAGCTCGACGATCTCCGGCCGGACGGCGAACCGGAACCCGTCGGCGCTCTCGGCCACCATCGTGAACGTCTCCCGCGACCGCGCCTGGACGCGCAGGAGCAGCAGGGTGCGGTCGCCGGCCTTGACGGCGCCGGGATTGAACACCGACGTCGCGTCCGTGAGGAACGGGAGGACGTCGGGGATGTCGGCCCTGGTCAAGATCGGGTTCCCCGGATGTCGGCGCATGGCCTTCCCTCCATCTCCGCTCATTCGATCCCGCCTATTCGCTCCGGCCCATCGTCACCCGGACCCGGCACGCCGGTCCGCCCGGCCGCGGCAGGACCGGCCCGGTCCACGGCCGACCGTCGACCAGGACCTCCCGCACGCCCGACTCGACGCCGCCCGGGTTGGCGACCTCGACGAGATACCGCGTCCCCCGGAACACCCGCTCGACCCGGAAGGCCTTCCAATCCGCCGGCACGACCGGGTCGACGATGAGCCCCGCGTACGAGGGACGGACGCCGAGGATGTGGTCGAAGGCCACCCGGTACATCCAGGCCGCCGTCCCCGTCTGCCAGGAGTGGCTGGCCCGCCCGGCCGCCGGGTGCTCGTCGCTCGTGATGTACTGCGAGTACACGTAGGGTTCGGCGACGAAGGTCTCGGGATCGATCCTGCCGGGCAGGAGCTTCTTGTAGTAGGCGAAGGCCCTCTCGCCCCGCCCGAGCAGGCACTCGGCCTGGATGACCCAGGCCGCGGGATGGCAGAAAACGGCCGCGTTCTCCTTTTTCCCCGGGACGCATCGGGTGACGAGCCCGATCGTCGGGTCGATCTCGCGGAAGGCCGGGGCGCAGATCTTAGGCCCGAAAGGCGTGTCGAGCCGCTCGGCGACGCTGTCCATGGCCCGGACGAGGCGGCCCCTGTCCGGCAGCCCGGCGATGACGGCCCAGCTCTGGGTGTTGACGAAGATCCGCCCGTAGCGGTTCTCCCTCGAGCCGATCCGCCGCCCGTCCCCGCCCAGGGCCCGGATGTACCACTCGCCGTCCCAGGCGACGTCTTCGACGGCCCGGACGAGGCGGTCCCGGAGGGCCCGGACGCCGGGGTGCCGGCCGGCCTCGCCCCGATGCTCGAGGAGCTCGAGGAGCCGGCCGAGCATGGCCGCGTAGAACATCGCCCCCCAGACGCTCTCGCCGCCCTCCGCGCCGCCGATGTAGTCGAGGGTATCGTTCCAGTCGCCGCGGCCGAAGACCGGCAGCCCGTTGCGTCCCAGGTTCCCCCCGGCGAAGCGGACGACGGCCAGCAGGTGGTCGAGGACCGTCCCTCTCTCCCCACCGACGAACGGCTCGACCGCGTCGAGGAGCGCGAAGTCGCCCGTCTCCTTGAGATACTCCGTGACGGCCAGGACGAACCAGAGCGGGTCGTCGCAGTGCTTCGTGAACTCGCCCTGGCCGTCCCCGTAGAAGTGGTGGTAGACGCGGCCGTCGGGCGCCATCTGCCGGGCGAGCAGGAGGACCCGCTCCCGGGCCCGGCCCGGGTCGGCGATGACGATGGCGATCGTGTCCTGGGCCGTGTCGCGGTAGCCGAAGCCCCGCCCGATCCCCCAGTAGTAGAAACTGGCCACGCGCCCGACGTCGAAGGCGACCTTGGCCTGGTAGGGCGTCCACAGGTTGAGGAAGACGTCGGCCTCGGGATCGGGCGTCGCGGCCCGGGTGTGGCCGAGGAAGCGCTCCCACCCGGCCTTGACGCGCTCCAAGGCCGCGTCGGCCGCGGCCGGATCGCGGAACCTCCCGACGGCCTCCCGCTTCGTCCGCTCGAACCCGGGCTTGGCGATGACCCCGAGCGAGAAGACGAGGTCGGCCGACTCCCCCGGCCCGAGGTCGAGGTCGACCCGGAGGGCCCCGACCGCGTTGCCGCAGTCCATGTCCTCCGAGCTCAGGCCCGTCTCGAGCCCCATCGGGTCCGACTCGTTCCGGAATGGCCCGATGAACCGCTCGCGGACCGTCTCGTAGGCGGCGACAGGACGGTCCACCGTGAAGAAGGCCCAGCGGTCCCACTCCTTGTTCTCCTGCTGCTGCGTCCCCCGCGTCTCGGTGACCCAGTAGGTCTTGGTGGCGAAGAGCGTCCCGAGGTCCCTCTCGAAGCGGACGCGGTTGAAGTGCTGGTCGTCGCACTGGTTGACGAGGTCGACGAGGGCGTGGCCGAGGGCGAACTCGACGTAGCCGACGACCGAGAGCCGCCGCCGCCGGCCCGACGCGTTGCTCAGGACGGCCCGCCAGATCTCGCGGTCGTCGTCGACGGGCACGAAGAAGACGACCGACGACCGGATCCCCTCGACCTCGGCCTCGGCCCGGGTGTAGCCGAAGCCGTGGGCGACGCGGTAGTCCGACGCCGGCCCGTGCCCGACCGGCTGCCAGGTCAGGCTCCAGAGCCCGCCCGTGTCCCGGTCCTTGACGTAGATGTATTTCCCCGGCCGGTCGGGCGGGACGTCGTTGATGCGGTAGCGCGTGATCCGGCCGTGGAGGGGAGAGCGATCGTAGGAGATGCCGCCCCCGTTCGCGGAGATCGTGGCGAAGTAGCGCCCGTTCTCGAGGTAGTTGATCCAGGGACTGGGCGTGCGGACGTCGGAGATGACGTATTCGCGGCCGTCGTCCGAGAAACGCCCGAAGCGCATGGCCTCAGCCCCGGTCCTTCTCGACGAACCCGGTGTCGGCGTGGTCGCGGGTCATGACCTTGAGCGTCCGGACCATGTCCTTGAGGTCGACCAAACCGCCGATCGTGAACCAGACGATGACGACGATCGAGGCGCCGAGGAAGATCATCGTGTAGGTCCTCCAGAAGGCCAGCCAGGCCTCCGTCGAGACCTCGCGGGTCAGGTTGAGGACGGTCCCGACGACGAAGACGACGACCCAGCTGGCCGTCCAAGCGTACGTCGCGACGTAGATGACCTTGTCGAATCGGGTGAACTCCTTGCCCATGCCCAGGACCTTCCAGCCCTTGACCGGGGCCGCGTCGACAACGGTGTACTCCTCGCGGACCAGGTATTTCCCCCGGTGGAGCAGCTTGTCCATGTCGAAGGCCTTGCGCCCGCCGCCCGTGAGGAGCGAGACGGCGACGTAGACGACGCTCGACGCGGCCATGGCCAGCCCCCAGAACATCTGGCCGTTGATCGGGAAGCCGGGCACGAGCTGGTGGACGACGATGCCTCCGACGGCGACGACCGAGCCGACGATCATGGCCGACCAGGCCGCGGCCGTCGTGCCCCGCTTCCAGTAGAGGCCGCCGATGATGACCGCCCCGCTCCCCCCGGCGAAGATGGCCCCGGTGATGGCGAAGAAGAGGAAGATGTACTCGCTCTGCTGGAAAAGGAGGCTGAAGGCGAAGGAGAATGCGGCGACGCCCAGGATGGAGAGCTTCAGGACCTTGAGGTGCTCGGCCGGGGCGAAGGGCCTCTTGCGGAGGGGCATGACCACGTCCTGGATGAAGATGCTGCCCCAGGAGTGCAGGTAGGTGTCGTTGCACCCGATCGCGGCGGCCAGCATGACGGCGGCGAAGGCCCCCATCAGCCCGACCGGCAGGAGCTTGGTCAGGGCGATGGGCACCGTGAGCTGGCTCCGCAGGGCCTCCGAGCCCAAGCCGTCGAGGACGGGCCGGACCGAGGCCGCCGCGTCGGCGAAGCCCGCGCCGTGCCAGAAGGTGTAGGCCACGATGGGCACGAAGACGAGGAACAGGCCCCACTGCGGGATGCCCCGCCAGTTGGCCAGGACGTCGCCCATCTTGGCCTCGTGGGCGCTCTTGGCCGAGGCGTTGTAGGCCTGCGTCCCCTGCCAGGAGAGCTTGCCGTAGATCACGCCGATCATGCCGATGAAGAAGTACCAGAAGTTGTAGTCCTTGGTGCTGCCGGTGCGGAAGGGATCGACCAGGGAGGCGTCCGACGGGGCCTGGGACAGGGCCTGGGCGATCTGGGCCCAGTCGACCTTGAGCATCAGGACGACGACGATGGCGATGAACACGGCGTTGACCAGGACGCCCTGGACGAAGTCGGTGATCATGACGGCGATCTGTCCCCCGAGAAGACGAAGTACAGGGGGACCCAGAGGATGACGATCATGACCAGGGCGAAGGTCGAGACCTCGAGCCCGAGGACCTCGATCGTCCGCGGCAGGCCGCAGAAGTAGATGAAGAACCGGGCGCTCACCGCCGGGAAGATGCCGAAGTTGATGATGCCGGAGACGAAGGCCAGGGAGCCGGCGAAGACGCGGAACGGCCGGCTGTAGCGCATCTCGAAGAACTGGGCCATGGTCAGGGCCCGGGTCTGGCGGAAGCGGTAGAGCACCCAGCCCGAGACGCTGATGCCGACGACGACGACGGCCATGACCATCTCCCACCAGCGCATGTTGAAGCCGGCGATGTAGTTCATCTCGAGCATGCCGACGATGGTGATGGCCCCGAGCGAGGCCGTCCCCTGGGACAGGCTGATGAGGTAGCGGCCGCCGGTGCGGCCGGCGGCCAGGAAGTCGGAGACGCTCCGCATGAGCGGCTTGCTGAGGACGACGACGCCGATGATGAAGGCGAAGACGGCGGCGACGATCCCCCAGTCGACCCAGGTCAGGTTCACGGCGGGAATTCTACCTAAATCGGGGACGCAATACTAATTCCCCCCTCTCGCGAGAGGATCAAGCCGCATATCCCCTTGAACGGGTCCTGTCCGGTGTCGTCCCCGGTCCGGCTTCGGCTCCACCCATCCCCCCGTGGGGAACCCCTTCCGCCTCCAGGCGGCCGGGGACTAGACCCCGGCCACCCGTTCTGGGGATAAGCGGCCTTGATCCCACCGAATCGGCGGGATGTAATATTGCGTCCCCGAATCAGGTATCGTGTCGCCGAATTAGATGTCAAAGGCGACGAGGCCGGTCTTGAGCCGGATCTGCTCGCGGAGGGCCTCCTTGGAGACGCGGTTCTCTTTTTCCGCCTTGATGGCCCGGAAGAGCTCGAAGGTCGTGACCAGGCCGTTGCCGTCCTTCTGGGCCTCCTCGATCTGGCCGGCCGAGAAGGGGTTGGGCCGGTCCTTGGGCTCGACGGCGGAGTGGTAGTTGCCGACGAGGACGGCCTTCATCCGGGTGTTGTCGAACTCCTGCATCCGGCGGCCCTTGAACTTCTGGAGCAGGGCGCACTCGTCGTCCGTGGCCCAGTTCTTGCCGCCCCGGACGACGACGATGACGAGCTCGCCCTTTCGGATGCCGGCCTCGACGGGGAGATCGCCCTGGTCGAGGAGCCAGGCGTCCTCCTCCTTGCTGCGGATGACGTTCTTCCAATACTCGTCGACGTCGACGATCCGCCCCCAGTCGAGATAGCGGAAGGCGTGGAGGACGGCCTTCTTGAGGGCCGCGCCGTCGCCCTTGAGCAGGAACAGGAAGGCTTCCTGGCCGCCGGCCTTCAGCTCCCGGATCTGGCGGTCGTAGTCGGCCAGGGCCTCCTCGAACCGCTTCTTCTCCTCCTCGCGCCGGGCCACCAGGGCCTTGAGCTCGGGGAAGGCGTATTCGTCGTGCTCGGCCCAGTCGAGGGCGGGCTCGCCGGCCGGCGCTGCGCCGAGCGAGAGCCTGTCCTTGAGGAGATACTCGACGACCTCGACGTTCTTCGGCCCGAACGAGGGCAGGACCAGGATGTGGCCCTTTCCCTTCGGGACGACCAAAGCCGCGGGGGCGCCGTCGGCCGTCTTGGCCAGGACCTCGACCCGGCCCTCGTCCGGCGTCTCCTTCTCCCATACGCCTTCGCCGAGGGCCTCGTCGAGGAGCCGATGGGCCTTGGCGATGAACGGCTTGAAGCGCTCGAAGGGGACGTGGAAGAGGGCCCGGGGATTGAAGACGACGCCCTCGCCCCGGCCGCTCTCGCTGATCTGGAGGCCGGCGATCGGGCCGACGATGTTCGCGATCTGGTGCGTCTCCCCGCCGCCGACGAAACAGACCACCCGGGCGCCCTCACGGACCTTCTCCACGAGGTCCTCGTGGACCCCGGCGTGCAGGTCGGCCCGGCCGCTCCCCGGCCCCGCGGCGACCTGGTAGAAGACGATCTCGCCGTCGCCGCCGAGCTCGAGGGGCCCCTCCGCGCCCGTCGCCCAGCCGGTCGCCCGGGTTTCGACGTCGTAATTCCGGGCCGCGAGCGAGGACCTATCGGCGTCGGAGAAATCGATGAGCAGGATCTTGGCCATGGGCCGACTCCTTCGTTGTATTCCCGTCAATCTTCGGGCTAGTCCGGGCCACCGTCAATCACCCCTAAGGGTGAACCCCTGAGGGAAATCGCCCCCCCGCCGGATCGGTTAGACAAGGGCCTCCGTCCTGTGCTATCGTCCACACTGCATTCGTTTTATAGTTCATTTCAGAGAAGGAGGAACCCATGAACGATCCCCGCCCCCGCGCCAGGTCTAGGGCCGTCCGGCTGGCCGCGGCCGTCATCCTCCTCGCCCTCCCCCTCTCCGCCTTGGCCGAGGTCAGGTTCGCCGTGTCCTTCCCCGCCGAACGGTCGAGATCGCCTCTCGACGGCCGGCTGCTCCTTCTTCTCTCGAAGGACGATTCCTCCGAGCCGCGCTTCCAGATCGGCGAGGGGCCTTCGACCCAGCTCGTCTTCGGCGTCGACGTCGACGGACTGGCCCCGGCCCAAGAGGCCGTCATCGACGCCTCGGCCTTCGGCTATCCGCTCCGGAGCCTGGCCGAGCTCCCGTCGGGCGAATACTTCGTCCAGGCCCTCCTCCACCGCTACGAGACGTTCCGCCGTGCCGACGGCCACGTCGTCAAGCTGCCCATGGACCGCGGCGAGGGCCAGCGCTGGAACGCGGCCCCCGGGAACCTCTACAGCGAGCCGCGCAAGCTCTTCCTCGACGCCGCCGGGACCGGGACGGTCCGCGTCGTCCTCGACAAGGAGATCCCCCCCATCACGCCGCCCAAGGACACGAAATACATCCGCCACGAGAGGATCCCGAGCGAGCTCCTGACGAAGTTCTGGGGCCGCCCCATGCACCTCGGGGCCTGCCTCCTCCTGCCCGAGGGCTTCGACGAGCACCCCGAGGCCCGCTACCCCTTGGTCGTCTTCCACGGCCACTTTCCTTATACCTTCGGCGGGTTCCGGGAAGAGCCTCCCGATCCCGCCCTCGAACCCGACTACAGCGAGCGCTTCCGCCTGGCCGGCTACAACAGGATCCAGCAGGAGTACGCCCACGCCTTCTACAAGGAGTGGACCGGCAAGGACTTCCCCCGGGTCATCATCATGGAGATCCAGCACGCCAATCCCTACTACGACGACTCCTACGCCGTCAACTCGGCCAACCTCGGCCCCTACGGCGACGCCATCGTCCGCGAGCTCATCCCCTACATCGAGAAGAAGTACCGCGGCCTCGGCCAGGGCTGGGCCCGCTTCCTCTACGGCGGCTCGACCGGCGGCTGGGAGGCCCTGGCGGCCCAGGTCTTCTACCCGGACGAGTTCAACGGCTGTTTCGCCTGCTGCCCCGACCCGATCGACTTCCGGGCCTATACCATCGTCGACATCTACCGGCACCGGAACGCGTATTTCGTCGAGAGCCCGTGGAAACGGACGCCGCGGCCGGCCACCCGCAACTACCTGGGCGAGATCAGCGCCACCCTCGAGGAGGCCAACCACTTCGAGCTGGCCCTCGGCGCGAGATCGCGCTCGGGCGGCCAATGGGACATCTGGCAGGCCGTGTTCAGCCCCGTCGGCGCGGACGGCTACCCCAAGCCGATCTGGGACAAGCTCTCCGGAGAGATCGATCCCGTGGTCGCCGCCTACTGGAAGGAGAACTACGACCTCCGCCACATCATGGAGCGCGACTGGAAGACGCTGGGCCCGAAGCTCGCCGGCAAGATCAACATCTACGTCGGCGACATGGACAACTACTACCTCAACAACGCCGTGTACCTGACCGAAGCGTTCCTGGAAGGCACCAAGGACCCCTACTACGCCGGAGACGTCGACTACGGCGACCGGGCCGAACACTGCTGGAACGGCGACCAGGACAGGCCGAACGCGATCTCGCGGCTCCGCTACCACCAGATGTTCATCCCCCGGTGCGTCACTCGGATGGAAGCCACGGCGCCGAAGGGCGCGGACCTCGCGAGCTGGCGGTACTAACGATCCGGAAGAGGGAGAGCGCCGGTCCGGCCATTGAAAACGCCGGCCCGGTCGTGTAAGGTTTGAGCCGGGAACGGCCATGGCGAAACCGGCGCGGGACAAGGGCTGGACGGTCGCCCTGGTTCTCGCCCTCTGGGCCCTGACCGCCTACCTCCTCTATCCCCTGGTCAACCTCGACCGGGTCGACGCGTCCAACGTCAAGTCCTACCTCTACCGGTCCGCCCTCGGCCTCACCCTCCTGATCATATTTTTCGGAAAGACGCTTTTCGACCTCGTCTACCCCTGGGTCCACTCCCGGAAGATCTCCCGCCTGAACGCCTTCCTCCTGATCCTCTATGCCATGGCCCTCGGCGGCGGCTTCGTCTTCATGGTCCTCCGGATGGCCACCTTGGCCATGAAAAGCCGAAGCCGGGGGTTCCTGTTCTAAGTCCGGGAAGAATCCGGGCGCGAATCCGTCTAATAAACGATGCGTTATTCTGGCCAAGAGTCCGCCTGATGCCGATCCAACGATACATCGCTCTCCCCTGGCTGGCTCTCGCCATCCTCGCCGCGGGCCTGCTCCCTGCGTCGGCCGCGCAGGAAGCCGTCAAGCGCCTCGACATCCGCACGTTGACGGGCCCGCCACCCAGGATCGACGGGCATATCGACGACGAGGCCTGGAAGGCGGTCGAGCCCGTCTCCGGCTTCTTCCAGTACGACCCGATCAACGGGGCTAAAGCCTCCGAGGAGACGCTCGTCTGGGCGGCCTACGACCAGGACAACCTCTACTTCGCCTTCCTGATGAAGGACTCCCAGCCGGATAAGATCTGGGCCGAGCTGACGCCGCGGAACGAATGGGACCAGAACGACGCCATCGAGGTCATCCTCGACGCCTACAACGACAAGCGGACGAGCATCACCTTCGCGGTCAACCCGAGGGGCGTCCAGAAGAACTCCGTCGAGACGATCTGGAGGTCCGAGGCGGTCATGCGCCCGGACGGCTGGAGCGCCGAGATGTCCATCCCCTTCAAATCGCTCCGTTTCTCGGCGGCGAAGCTCGACGTCTGGGGCGTCAACTTCGAGCGCTATATCCACCGTCTCAACGAGACGGACTACTGGACCGACGTCGACCGCGACCTACCCCGCCTCCAGCAGTCGGGCGAGATGTGCGGCCTCTCCGGCCTCCGGCCCGGCTACAATCTCGAGTTCTTCCCCTACGCCGGCGTCCGGACATCCAAGCAGGAGGGGGAAACGGACACCAAGGCCGCAGCCGGCCTGGACGTCAAATGGGGGATCAAGCCCAACCTCTACCTCGACCTCACGGCCAGCCCCGACTTCAGTGAGGTCGAGTCCGATCCCTTCATCCCCCAGCTCTCCCCCTACGAGAACTACCTCAGCGAGCACCGGCCCTTCTTCACCGAGGGCAGCCGCTATTTCAGCCTCTCCGGCGGGGGCCCGGAGGTCAGCCTCTTCTATTCCCGGCGCATCCCCAATCCCCGCCTCGCGGCCAAGGTCACGGGCAAGACGGGCGGCTTCGGGTTCGGCGTCCTCGGAGCGGTCAATAAGATAGAGGTCGACGAGGGCGAGGACCCGCGCAACTCCACCTTCGGCGTCTTCCGCCTCCAGAAGGACATCCTAAAGAACTCCCAGGTCGGGATCTATTACGCCGGCGTCAAGGACGGCGAGGCCCGCAACCAGAACGTCGCTCTCGACTTCAACTTCAACTTCAGCGATTTCTACTACATTCGGGGCATGGCCGCCCGGACCTTCAACGACGGTGCGGTCAACGACCGCAACGGAATCTACGGCCTCAGCTTCGAGCGGGAGCCGGACGCCGGCCTTCAGTTCCAGGGCGAGTTCGAGCGTGTCGAGGACAACGTCGACATCAGCACGGGCTACGTCGACCGGATCGACTACCAGTCCTTCGACCTCATGGCCGGCTACGCCTGGAGGTACGATCGGGGCCTGTTCAAGCGCCTCAGCTTCGACGTCGGCGGGAACTTCCTTCAGGATTCCTACGGCCAGCCCACGGGCGACGAGTTCGAGCTCATGGTCTTCACCGACTTCTTCAACCTCATCGAGGTCAACGGCCGCTTCGACTTCGGCCGGAGGAAGTACCAGGTCCGCGACGACGAGGGCGCGCTCGTCTGGACGCCCGACTACATCAAGACCTACGGGTACCGCTTCGATCTCGACTGGGAAAAAGGCGGCTTCCTGAAGGAGGTCGTCCTCGAGGCCGGCTGGGAGAAGCGCGGCGTCTACGCCGACAACGAGGGCTTCACCACGGTCGTCCCCGGCTCCCAGACCCGCGTCGAGAGCCAGCTGGTCCTGCGGCCTTGGAGCAGCTTCGAGTGGTCGTTCGAGGGCGACTGGATCCGCCAGACCGTCGACGGCTCGGGCGACGTACCCTACAACGCCCTCTCCTACGAGACGGCCCTCCACTACCAGGTCACGCGGCGCCTCTTCCTCAACACCCGCCTCCTCGGCGAGACCGACGAGGACCAGTACAGCTTCGACTTCCTCGTCGGCTACTACTTCGGGGCCGGGAACGTCGTCCAGTTGGCCTTCAAGAAGAGCGAGAGGAACGAGGACCTCATGCGCGTCGGCGGCTACTCCCTGACCCTCAAGGTCTCGTATCTCCTCCGCATCTGATCCCCTCTCTCCGGGTGAGCCGGCCGGCCCGAATATCACCCCCCGAATGACACCCGGAGGGGATGGACGGGGGGGCCCCTCCCCGCGATGATGGGGGTGAGGATATCATGCGGATCTTCGGCCGGGCTCTCGACCCCCTCCCCGCCTCTCCGCCTCACGCGCCCCCTCCATCTCAGCCGTCCCTCGCGTTCGCGACCGCCGGGACCGCGGACGCCGTCGCCAGGCCGGCGCCCGCCTCCGGGACCCCGGTCTACAAGGCCCCCTATATCAACGAGCGGAAGAAGTACGAGCTCATCATCGCCGCCTCGGGCCAGGTCGTCTACGATTACGACATCCCCTCCGGCGACATCAAGTGGAGCGGCAACCTGGAGCAGATCCTGGGCTACGAGCCCCACGAGATGGGCGGCATCCAGGAATGGACGGAGCGCATCCATCCCGACGACCGGGACGAGGCCCTCCGGCTCCTCGAGGTCGCGGAACGGGAGCGGCAGACCTACGACGTCGACTACCGCTTCCGCCACAAGAACGGGAGCTACCGCTGGCTCCACGACCGCGGCTTCTTCCTGATCGAGGACGACAAGAACCTGCGCCGGATGTTCGGCATGATGCAGGACATCCACGACCGGAAGCAGGCCGAGATCCTCCAGAGCGCCGTCTACCGGATCGCCCAGGCGGCGGACACGTCGGCCGGGCCCGTCGACCTCTACCGGTCGGTCCACGCGATCGTCGGCACGGTCATGCCGGCCGGGAACTTCTACATCGCCCTGTACGACGCCGTCCAGGACCTCATCAGCTTCCCCTATTTCGTCGACGAGGAGGACGCCCCTCCCGAGCCCCTCAAGCCCGGCAAGGGGCTGACGGAATACGTCCTCCGGACCGGCCGGGCGCTCCTCTGCGACGAGGCGACCGACCGCGAGCTCCGCAGCCTCGGCGAGGTCGAGGTCGTCGGCGCGCCGTCGGCGATCTGGCTCGGCGTCCCCCTCATCTTCGACGGCAAGACGACAGGCGCTATGGTCGTCCAGCACTACTCCGACGCCTCGGCCTACGGCCCGCGCGAGCTGAGGATGCTCGAATTCGTCTCGTCCCAGGTCGCCCGGTCGATCGAACGGAAGAGGACCGAGGAGGCCCTGCGCCAGGAGCGCGACAGGATCCAGAAATACCTGGACGTCTCCGAGGTCATGATGCTCGCGCTCGACCGGCAGGGCACGATCGTCATGATCAATCGGAAGGGCGCCCGGATCCTGGGTTACCGGGAAGAAGACCTCCTCGGAAAAAACTGGTTCGATACATGTCTCCGACAGGAGGACAGGGAGACTGTCCGGAATGTCTTGAAAGAGATCATAGCCGGCCACGGCGGAGAGCAGGAGTACTACGAGAACTTCATCCTCACGAAGTCCGGGGAGGAACGGAAGATCGCCTGGCATAACACGATCGTCAGGGACGACGCCGGCCGGGCCCAAGGCACGCTGAGTTCGGGGGAGGACATCACCGACCATCTAAAGGCCAAGAACGCTCTCGCCGAAAGCGAGGAGCTCTATCGCAGCCTCATCGCCTCGATCCCCGACATGATCATCCGGACGGACCTCGCCGGGAGCGTCGTCTTCGTCAACGAGGTCGCCGCCCGCCTCAACGGGGACAAGGACACCCGGAGCGCCGTCGGCCTCAACGTCTTCAACTTCGTCGCCCCCGAGGACCGGGAGAAGGCCATCCTCGCCTCGCGGAGCTTGCTCGATAAGAAGGTCGGGCCCCAGGAGATCACCCTCGTCTTCCGCGACGGGAACCGGGTCCCCTTCGAGATCGACGGGGCCATCCTCCGCGACGCCGAGGGCTCTCCTTACGGCATCGTCTATCTCTGCCGGAACATCGCCGAGCGCAAGCGGGCCGAGACGGACCTCCGGGAGGGCCTGGTCAAGCTGCGCTCGACCCTGAAGGCCTCGATCGACTCGCTGTCGTCGGCCATCGAGATGCGGGACCCCTACACCGCGGGCCACCAGGAGCGCGTCACCCGCCTGGCCCGGGCCATCGCCATCGAGATGGGTCTGGCCGGGGAGCGGGTCGAGGCCATCGAGATCGCCGGCGTCATCCACGACATCGGCAAGCTCTACGTGCCGGCCGAGATCCTGAGCAAGCCGACCAAGCTGACCGAGCTCGAATACGCCCTGATCAAGATGCACGCCCAGGCCGGCTACACGATCCTCAGCAAGATCGACTTCCCCTGGCCGATCGCCCGGATCGTCCACGAGCACCACGAGCTCATCAACGGCTCGGGCTATCCCCAGGGGCTCTCCGGCAAGGACATCCTCCTCGAGGCCAAGATCATCTGCGTCGCCGACGTGGTCGAGGCCATGTCCTCGCACCGGCCCTACCGGCCGGCCCTCGGCATCGGCGCCGCCCTCGACGAGATCGCCCAGAAGCGGGGCATCCTCTTCGAGCGCGAGGTCGTCGACGCCTGCCTGCGGCTCTTCCGCGAGAGGAACTTCAAGTTCGACTGACGGCGCCGGGCCCCGCCCGGGACCGCGGGACCTTGAAGTCCCGAAGGCGCCTGGGTTACGATGCCCGGGGAGGAGGGAACGCATGGGCAACGTTTTAAAGGCGGCCGCGCTCCTCGGCTGCGTCCTGCCGCTCCTCGCCGCCGGCCATCCCGGCGCCAAGGCCGACAGGCCGGCCAAGCTCGTCGACGCCCTCCTCAAGGGCATCGGCGGCGAGCGGGAACCGGGCGTCGCGGTCATGGTGCTCCGGGACGGCGCCATCGTCTACCTCGGGACCCGCGGGGCGGCCGACCTGCAGGCCATGCGTCCGATCGACGGGCGGACGAACTTCCGCCTGGCCTCGCTGACGAAGTCGTTCACGGCGGCGGCCGTGGCGCTCCTCGTCCGCGACGGGAAGCTCGGCTACGAGGACCGCCTGACCGAGCTCGTACCCGGCTTCCCCGATTACGGCCGGGCCATCACCGTGCGCCATCTTCTCAACCACACGTCGGGGCTGCCCGACTACGAAGGCCTGATGCCCGGCGCCGACCCCCGCCAACCCGTCGGGGAGGCCCAGATCGACGACGCCGGCGTCCTCGAACTCCTCGAAGGCCAGAAGGCCGGCTGGTTCGTGCCGGGATCGATCTGGCGTTACAGCAACTCGGGCTACGTCCTGCTGGGCCTCATCGTGGCCAAGGTCTCGGGCCGGTCCTTCCCCACGTTCCTCCGCGAGCGCGTCTTCCAGCCGCTCAAGATGACCGGGACCGTGGCCCTCGTCCGCGGCAAGACGAGCGTCCCGGACCGGGCCTTCGGCTACACGAAGGACGACGGGCGGTGGCGCTTCACCGATCAGAGCCCGACCTCGGCGACCTTGGGCGACGGCGGCGTCTACTCGTCCCTCACCAACCTGTCCCTCTGGGACGAGGCCCTCCGCCGCAACCTCCTTCTCACCGAGGAGGAGATGGAACCGGCGCTCAAGCCCGTGCGTGTTCCCGGACGCGGGCCGACGGGCCCCGACGGCCGGCCGGCGGACTACGGCTTCGGCTGGTTCCTCGACCCTTGGGAGGGACGTCCCCGGATGTGGCACTACGGCGAGACCGTCGGGTTCCGGACGGCCATCCACCGCTTCACGGCCGACGGGCTGACCGTGATCGTCCTGGCCAACCGGTCGGACGTCGACGCCTCGGCGCTCGCGGTCAAGGTGGCGGGATTCTATCTCGGCGGAGGGAAGTAGCTAGGAGACCGTCGTCGGGATGCCCTCGTTCCGACCGTAGAGGTGGCGGAGCAGCGTGAGGACGGCCTGGGACGTCAGCCGCTGGAACTCCAGCCCGATCTCGAAGAGGCCTTCGTCCTTCGCCGGCCTGCACCAGCGGACGTCGCCTTCGAGGTTGACGAACTGGTCGGTGCCGGCCAGGTTGAGCCTGATCCGCAGAGCGCTCCCCACGGCGTAGCACTTCGCGGTGACGATCCGGGCCCCCCCCGTGGACAGGTCGAAGGTGTGGGCGGCGATGCCCGCCCCCTGGTACTTGTCCGCTGAGGTGCGGATGAGGACTTCGTTGCGCTCGGCGAAGCGGTGTCTCCTGCGGCGTTCGATCATGGCTGGGTCTCCGGAACGTTCGGGCCTTCCTTCGCCGACCATCGTCTCACGCGGCCGGGAGCCCGGCAATCCCCCCGGGAGGTGATTCGGACGGTGAGATCCCACCCCCCGGGGGCGCGACGCGTTGACGCTCCGGAGGACCGGTGCTATCCTGGGGCCGGCCGTCATGAACGCCTCCAAGACCTGGGCCCTGGTCCTCATGGGCGGCGGCGCCCGCGGGCTGGCCCACGTCGGCGTCCTCCGCGTCCTCGAGAAGCACGGGCTCGCGCCGTCCATCATCACGGGGACGTCCATGGGCGCGATCGTCGGCGGATACTTCGCGGCCGGCTTCTCCGCGGCCCGGCTGACGGACATGTTGGGCGGCCTGCGCGTCGACGATTTCAGCGCCTCGCCGTCGAGCCCGAAGGTCTTCAGGAAGCCGAGGAACCTTTTCGAGTACGTGCTCCTCGCCGACTACAAGAACAGGTTCTTCAGCCCCTTCGCCCGCGACAAGGGGGACGCGATCGAGGCCTTCCTCAAGCGCTGCGTCGGCCGGACCCGCATCGAGGACCTGCCCGTCAAGTTCGCCTGCAACGCCGTCGACCTCGTCACCGGCAAGGAGATCCTGTTCACCGAGGGCCCTCTCTACAAGGCGCTCCGGGCGACCATGTCCCTGCCGCTCGTCGTCGCGCCGGTCAAGATGGGCCCGATGCTCCTCCTCGACGGCGGCGTCCTCAACAGCGCGCCGGTCGAGGCCGCCAGGGGCCTGGGGGCCGAGGTCACGGTCCTCGTGGACATCCACCGGCCCCTCAAAAGATTGCCGGCGGCGAGGATCAAGAGCCCGTTCCAGGTCGTCCAGAGGACGATCGACGTGGCCTCGGCCGCGTCCTTCGAGGGGAGGGCGCGGGCGGCCGATTTCGTCATCCGGGTCCCCGTCGACCTGGGCATCCTCGAGTTCTCCGAGACGCGCCGGATCGCCCGGAAGGGCGAGCGGGCCGCGGCGGCGAACATCGAGGCGCTCAAGAAGGCGATAGGGGCCTGTCGATAAAAAGGAGGTTCCGAGATGAGCAAGAGAGCCCTTGGCTTCATGGCGCTGGCGTCCGCGCTCGCCCTCTGGTCCCCCGCCCAGCAGGCCCCGCCCCCGATCGTACTGGTCCCGGTGGCCGGACCGGTCTACATGCTCCAGGGCGGCGGCGGCAACATCGGCGTCGTGGCCGACGAGGCCGGCCTCGTCCTGATCGACGCCATGTTCGAGCGCGTCGCCGGCGGGGTCCGGGAGGCCGTCAAGGACCTGCCGGGGGGCGGACGGGTCCGGATGCTGATCAACACCCACTGGCACTCCGACCACACCGACGGGAACAAGGCCCTGGGGACCGGCGCCGTCATCGTCGCCCACGAGAACGTCCGGTCCACGCTCGCCGAGGACCAGGCCCTGATGGGCGGCACGACGAAGGCCCTTCCGCCGGGCGCCCTGCCCCTCATCACCTTCAAGGACGAGCTCGCCGTCTACGCGGCGGGCGGCGCCGTCCGGCTCGCCCATTTCCCCAGGGCCCACACCGACGGCGACACGGTCGTCTTCATGGACGAGCACAAGGTCGTCCACATGGGCGACATGTTCTTCAACGGCATGTTCCCCTTTCTCGACGTCGCCCATGGCGGCGACATCGACAACTGGGTCCGGCACCTGGACAAGGTCCTGGCCGGGCTTCCGGCCGGGGCCAAGATCATCCCGGGGCACGGCCCGCTCGCCGGGGCGGCCGACCTCGAGGCTTTCCGCGATATGCTCGTCGCCTCGGCCGATCTCGTCCGGAAGCAGATGAAGGCGGGGAGGACCCTCGACGAGATCAAGGCGGCGGGGCTGCCGGCGGGCCTGGAGGCCTGGGCCAAGGGGTTCCTGAAGCCCGACCAGTGGCTCGAGCTCGTCTACCGGAGCCTCGAGAAGAACGGAGGATGAGCGCCGGGGCCCTCAGTACCAGTCGGACAGGATGAACCCGACGCCGATCCGGTTGACGCGGTGGTCGTAGTCGAGGAGGCTCTCGCCGTAGCCGTGGAAGTACTGGACGTAGCCGGCGACCATGGCGAACAGCGGGAAGCTCCACTCGAGCTGGATGGCTCCCCGGTTCTCGCGGAAGTTCAGGTTGTCGCGGAGCATGACGCCGAGCCGGTGCCGGCCGAGGAAGTAGTACCCCCAGACCTCGCCGCAGCCCATGTAGTGGGTCAGGCCGGGATTGTCGTCGTCGGCGTCGGGGACGCGATACCAGCCTTTGAGTAGGAGCGAGACAGGGCCGCGTTCGAGCCCGGCGTTGGCCACGATCCTGTTCCAGCTCCTCGAGAGCGGCTCCGACTGGCCGTTCGACTGGTGGTTGAGCCCGACCTGGACGAACCGCGCCTTCAGGCCGAGCAGGCTGAAGCGGGTGCGGAAATTGAGCAGGACCTCCGGCTCGTAGTTCGTCTCCCGGAAGGGCGAGCTGTCGTCGAAGTTGTAGAGCTGCCAGAAGGACCGCTGGGTGTAGGCGAACCACAGGTCCATCTTCTGGCCGAGGACATCCTGCCAGAGCTTGGCCTTGAAGCTCAGCTGGAACGTGACCTCGGGATTGACCAGGGTCTTGGCCGGGTCGACCTCCTGCAGGGGGGCCGGGTTGGGCGTGAAGTTGTACGAGAAGACGAGGGCGCAGTTGGCCCGGTGGAACGTGATCCAGGGCTTCCCGGCGCGCGCCTCCTCGTCGAGATGCCAGAGCGAGGTGAAGTAGGACGGCGCGGCGGGTTTTTCCGCGTCGCCGGGCGCGGCCTGGGGAGCGGCCGCGAGCCCGCCGGCGAGGGCGGCCGTCAACCCGATGAGCGCGGTCAGCGCGAGGACGCTCTTCCTTCCGAGCCTGATGGATCCGGGCATGAGGGACCTGCCTTTCGCCCCCGGCGGGACTTCGAATTGAGCGGCGGGCCGCGGCCCCCGCCATAGACACTTATATGGCTTAGCGAAGAGGGGTGTCAAGCCTCGCCGGGCCTTTGGCATGCCGATTGCTGTTGAAGGAACGAGGGAAGGGGCCCGCTGGATCTTGCCAGAGGGACGTCGGCCGCGGGCCAAGGAACTTTACGTGGCGGCGAAAATTTCTTTAATAACTAAGTTTTTAGTTGACAAACTAATAAATTAGTTGTATTATGGGAGGGCCATGAAAGAACTCACCCGAGCGGAAGAACAGATCATGCATGTCCTCTGGGCCCTCGAACAGGGCTACGTCAAGGACATCATCGAGCGGCTGCCCGCGCCCAAGCCCGCCTACAACACGGTCTCGACGATCGTGCGCATCCTGGAGAAGAAGGGATTCGTCGGCCACGAGGCCTTCGGCAAGACCCATCTCTACCGGCCGCTCGTCGCCAAGGAAGACTACACCCAGGCCTTCCTCAAGAACTTCGTCAAGGACTATTTCGACGATTCCTACCAGGAGCTGGTGTCCTTCTTCGCCCGGGACAGGAACCTGACCGTCTCCGAGCTCGAGGAGATCCTGTCGGCCCTCCGCGAAGAGATCAAGAAGCAGAAGGCGGAAAAAGATGCCTGACCTCGCCGTCTATCTCCTCCGGTCCGGCGCCTCGCTGGCCCTCTTCTACGCCCTCTACTGGCTCGTCCTGCGGCGGGAGACCTGCTTCGCCCTCAACCGGGGCTTCCTCCTGGGAGGGGCGGCCCTCTCGCTGGCCCTCCCGCTCCTGCGGGTCCCATCGCCTTTCTTCGAGACCGTGGTCTACGCCACGTCGTCCCCCTCGGCCATCGAGGCGCCCGCCGCCGGCGTCGTAGCCCAGGGTCCGGGCCCGAGCGTTCAGGGGGTCCTCCTCGGGATCTATCTCGCCGGCGCGGGAGCGCTCCTCCTCCTCTTCTTCGCCCGGGTCGCCCGGCTCGTCTGGCTGGCCGCGCGCTGCGGCTGCGTCCGTCACCGGGGCCTGCGGGTAGTCCTCTGCGGCTGCCCCGGCGAGTCCTTCTCGTTCTTCAATTTCGTCTTCCTCAACAGGGCCAAGATCCCGGAGGAGGACATGGACCGGGTCCTGGCCCACGAGCTGGCCCACGTCCGGCAGCTCCATTCCTTCGACGTCGTCTTCACGGAGCTTTTGGCCGCCCTCCAATGGTTCAATCCTTTTGTATGGCCGTACAAAAGATCGCTGCGCGAAACCCACGAATACCTGGCGGACCGAGCAGTCATCGCGCAGGGCTGCGGTCTCGCCCGGTATCAGCTGCTCATCGTCGAGCAGCATGTGGGCGGACGGCTGCTCGAACTGGCGAGCAGCTTCCGGACATCCCAAATCAAAAGGAGAATCGTCATGCTGTCCAAGCCGAAGACAAGAGGATTGGCGCGGTGGAAGCCGCTGCTCATCCTGCCGCTGGCCCTGGGCCTCGTCCTGGCCTTCGCCGAGTCCCGGACCGTCGTCGTGGAAAGCCCGGCCGTCCTCGCGGCCCCGGCACAGAGCGTCCAGAAGGACAAGGTCCCTGACGTCGGCAAGCCCGTCCTGTCCGAGGACGAGATGGTCAAGGCCCTCAAGGAGAAGATGGCGCAGCTCGAGGACATGAAGAAGAAGAACACCGAGATGTTGGCCAAGCTCGAGCAGAAGCTGCAATCCGCGCCCGACGCCGCGGTCAAGGAGAAGGTCCTGGCCGCGATGACGGAGCAGAAGGTCCTGTCCCTCGAGATCGGCGCCAAGGAGCGGATGCTGCAGTCGAAGAAGGTCGAGCTGGCGCTGAACAAGGAGACGGACGCGGCCAAGAAGGCCGAGCTCGAGAGCAAGCTCAAGCAGCTCCAGATCGAGGCCGACAAGTACATGAAGAAGGCCGAGAGCGTCCGCAACGGCGCCGCGGAAAAGGAGAAGCAGGCCGCCGAGAAGAAGGCCGAGAAGAAGTAAGCCCCGGCGAACCGACGACAGAACACCCGCGAGGGGCGGCGCCGGGCGCGGCCAAGCGCCCGGCGCCGCCCCCTCCCACCTCCATTCCGGCCGGAAAGTCCGGGAAGATCCAACTTTATTTCTTCATTCGAATCAGCTCGTTACCGGCCCCGGGCCGGCCGGGCCGCGACATCTCGAGAAGATCCGTGGTATAATGATCTCGTTCATACGCAAAAGGGAAACCTCAGCTATCAACACCTGAATGACGAAAGGAAGGGGCCGGAGGCCCTGATCGGTCAAACTCTCCTCTCCTTTACGCGTTCAAAGATCTTCAAGAATGGGGAAGGCCCGGGAGGGTCTTTCCATCGTCGAAAGGAGACGAGAATGAACATCTATGTGGGCAACCTGCCCAACTCGGTCAACGAGAACGACCTGAGAGAGCTTTTCCAGGCGTTCGGCCAAGTGTCGACGGCCGCGGTCATCAAGGACAAGTTCAGCGGCGAATCCCGCGGTTTCGGCTTCGTCGAGATGCCGAACAGGGAGGAGGCCGAAAAGGCCATCAGCCTGACGAACGGCAAGGACCTGAAAGGCCGTACGGCCAAGGTCAACGAAGCCAAGCCGCGCACGGACTCCCCGAGGTCCGGCGGTTTCAGCAGCGGCCGGCGGTTTTAAGTCCCCGGAAGGCCGAGGATCAAAGAACGGCGCCACCGGGGGAGCGGCCATCGGGCCGCTCCCCCTTTTTTTTAGTTCTTCTCCCGATTTCGGGAAGTCCCTCTCTCCGGCTCGGCCCGGGATATGCCTCTAACTCCCCGGCTCCCCCGGTCATCGCCCGAACGGGCGACGAACGGATATCAGCCGAGGTCCCTGCGTATGACCCCGGCGACCTTCTTGGCCAGGGCCATGATGGTCAGGATCGGCGGCTTGCCCAGGGATTCGGGCAGGAGCGTGGCGTCGGCCAGAAAGAGGTTTTCGGGGAGCCGCCCGGGGCGGAGGGTTCTCGCGTCTTCGCCCGTCAGGGGGAGCGTTCCGCCCGGATGCCCGGCGTTGAGCGTCCCGAAGAACGTATCGCTCTTTTTGATCCCAACGCGGCCGAGGATGTCCACGCACACGTCGACGGCGGACTTGAGCGTTTCCGTATCCTGCGGCGTGAGCGATTTCTCGACCGCGCCGTCCGTGACCGTCCCCGAGCGCGCGTCGGCCAGCTTGATCATGAGGCTCAGGATGTTCCCGGCCCCGGACGGCCAATCCCGGTTGAAGAAGTAGCTCAGGTGGTCGAAATAGGGCGATAGGATGTAGGGGCCGCGCTCGGAAGCGAAAGGCATGGGGATTTCCCGGTCCTGGAGGGCGCCGCGCCACGGGGCCGCCACGCAGAGGACGGGATCGACGAACAAACCGGGCTCGGTGGGGACGCCCGATCTCCCGAGGATGGCCGGCGTCCCGAAGCCCCCGGCGGCGAGCACGACGACGTCCGCGGCGAAGGACTTCCGCCGGGGCCCGACTCTGGCCGCCACACCGGCGGCCCGGCCGTTCTCGATGAGGACCTCGGTGACGCGGCAACCGGTGACGAGGCGGGCGCCGCGGTCCAGGGCGGCGCGGAGGAATTCGCGGCTGTCCCACTTCGCTCCGGAGGGACAGCCCAGGACGCAGCGGCCGCAGTTCCCGCATGATCCCCGGCGTCTCATCTTCGGCATCGGCCGCGGCGCGAGCCCCATCTCCTCGAAGACCGAGAACAGCCTCAGCGTCGTGTCGTTCCAGCGGGCCCGATGGGCGGTCGATGTCGGGACCTCGCGGCCGAGCTCGGCGAACTCTTCGTCGAGGTCGACGCCGATGCGCCTTCAATCCCTGATCGAGGCGCAGCGCGTTGGCCGTGGCCAGCGTCGTCGTCCCGCCCGTCCCGATGCCGCGGACCAGGACCATTCCCCGCGCCGTCTTCTGGACCTTCATCGCGGGGAAGAGAAGACGGATGTGGCGCTCGTCGAAGAGCAGCCCCAGCTTCTTCAGCCTCTCGGGGATGGCCAGGCTCAGAGCGAACGGCCGGAACTCGCGCCCGGCTTCGAGGACCAGGACCTCGAAGCTTCCCTGAAGCTCCTTGGCGATCGTGGCCCCGCCCGCGCCGCTGCCGACGACGATCGCGGTGCGCATCAGTCCGCCTCGGGGAAGGAGAAACGGGCCCGGCAGCGGCCGGCGCCCTCGGTCAGGCGTTCGGAGAACGCGAGCTCGCCGCCGCCGGCCAGCCCGGCCAGGACGCCAGCGTCCAAACGGGACATCAGGCGGCACACCCCGGCCGAATAATGCCGGCTGAAGGCGCAACGCCGGACGACGATGTCGCCCTCCGGCCCTCCTCGGAGATCGATCCCCAGGCCCCGGTACAGGATCTTCGCCGCCGTCATGACCTCGCGACGGGAGGAGACGCGGAGCTCCCGGCCGATGTCGTGGCCCAGGCGAACGGCCTCGGCGAAGAGGCGTCGCTCGATCTCCGCTAGCCCGGCGGGGTGGTCCAAGGCCCGCTCGGCCAGCTCCCGCGAAAGATCGGCATAAAGACTTCGCAGACCCTCGAGGGAAAGACCCTCGACGGACGGTGGAGCGACATCGAAGGCCCGGGCCGTCAGGCGCACGAGCTCCGCGAGCTTCCGCTTTCGGAGGCCGGCTGGAAGATACAGGCGGGCCAAAGACAGCCGCGGGTTCACCGGCCGTCCCTCAAGCCCCGGCTTCCTCGCCCCACGACTTCGACCGGAAGTACATCGCCAGCGCGACGACGCCCAGCGCCGCGTCGATGATCCCGTTCGCGAGATAGATCAGCCAGCGCGCTTGGGCCGCGAACAGCAGGAAGGACAGGGCCGCGCTGGCGAGCTTGGCCTGCGCCAGCAGCAGGGGATAGATCCTCTCCCCCGGCGACCTGGACATGCGCCAGGCCAAAACGGTCACGACGAACATGTAGGCCGCGGCGAGGGCCCCGAAGAACGTCGGCTCGACCGGCCCCTCGACCATGCCCACGCGGCGGGAGACCGCGTTGAAGAATTCCAGCGTCCCGCGGGGAAAAGCAAAGAAGATGCCGCCGACGATGGCGAAGACCGCGGCCAGGCCGAGGCTGAAGGCCTTATAGGACGCGTACGGCTTGTCGTTCATGTCGCTGGTCCTTCAGTGCTTATGGATCTTGAAGAAGTCGGCCGGCGGGCCGAACGTCACGCTGTCCAGCAGCTCGAGGGAGGCCTCGCGGGGGATCGGGGTCTCCCCTTTCGAGCGGGCTTGGAATTCCTTGTAGTTCCTATTGATGAAGCACGAGTCTTGCGAGGGGAAACGCGCCGTCATGTCGCGGACGATCTCCGCGAGCGGCCTCTCGCGGACGCTGCCGAGGGTCATGGGCGTGAAGACGCAAGGGCTGACCCCGCCGAAGGCGTCGACATAGATCATCTTGTGCCCGGCGTTGCAGCCGAAATGCTCGCGTCCCTCGAAGTGGCCGAGGTAGTTGAGGGTCAGGCCACCGCGCTTGTTGTAGCGGTCCTGGAGCCGGACGAGACGGACGCGGTCCTCCTCGTCGATGACGAGATCGGCGTTCCAGAAGGCGCCCACGGAAGGCTTGACCTCGCTCAGCCAGGCCTCGTGGACGCCCAGTGTTTCGAGAAAAGCCAGGAATTCCTCGGTTTGGCCCGTACGGATCATGGCCTTCGAGAGGACCGCGGAGACGCCGACATGGAGGCCGTCCACGCTGCGGAAGATGTCGATGGCCCGGAGCGCCGTCGCGAAGGCCCCCTTGACGCCCCTGTTCGCGTCGTGGACCTCCTCGGTCCAGTGGTCCAGGCTGACGGACACCGAGAACAGGCCGGCGTTCCTCAGGTCCCGGGCCATCTCCGCGGTCAGCGTGCTTCCCGTCGTGAAGAGCTTGACGGCGCAGGTGTCCGACGCCTCCCCGGTGATGCGGACGATGTCCCTGTTCAGGAGCGGCTCCCCGCCCGTCCAGCCCATCCAGCGGACGCCCAGGCGCTTCAGGTCCCGGACGACGGACATGATCTCGGCCGTGTCCAGGGGGCGGCCCGCCCGGTCGCGGTTGTAGCAGTAGACGCACCGCTGAGGGCAGGCGTTGGTCAATCCGACCTGGGCGTGGGTGGGCAGGTCGCGCCTCTCGACGAGCTGCTCGCGGACGAACCCGGAATACGCGGGGCTGTTGAGCGGGGGGAGATGGGAATGGAGGATGAGGTTCTCCCCGACCCTGCGGACCCTGAACTTGCGCATGTACTTCAGGAAGAACAGCCCCGCCGCGGGGCGGACCCTGAGCAGATGAGGGTTCCGCCGCAGGACCTTCAGGGTGGGCCAGCGGACCGTCTGACCGGACGAACGGCTCTTGGTCATGTCGAGGTCTATGTAACCCTATCCGTACGGAATTTTCAAGCGCCGGGCCTGGATCGGCTCGGACGCTGGAGGGAATGAATACGCGGACCACGCTCGGACAGGCGACAGACGGATCAGGAACTAGGGGGCTCGACTTTCTTCGGGCTCTTAACGCCCTCCGGCTTGGCCTTCTTGCCCTTGCCCTCTTCCTTGGCTGCCTTCTTCGGCTTGTCGCCCTGGCCCGCGTCTTGGCCTTTCGGGGCTGCGGCCCGTTCCGCTTTGATCCTGGCCATCTCTTCCGTTCTCTTCTCGTTGTCGGCGATCGTCCTTAGCCTCTTGTTCACGGCCTTGATGTCCGCCTTCAATTTCCTGACGATGGTGTCTTTATCGGCCTTCGAGGATTGGACCCCCTTCCCGGACAGGAAGGACAGCCGTTCCCGCAGTGTCTGTTCGAAAGATGCCCTCTGCTGGGCGAGCATTTGTTTCCGCATTGTTCCCATGTCAAACTCCTCATCGACCGAATGGCTTTTCTCCGGCAGGTCGAACGAAACGGTCGCCTAAGGCATTTATATCAGGGTTCAGGCCAAAAAGCCATCGGAGACATCAAATAGCGTCCCGGCCCGGATGCCGACCGCCGGATTGTGGTATACTGAGCTCACGGCATAACCGCCTGCGCATACCCTCCAAATAGGAAACTCCGAGTTGGCCACGCTTCTGCGTCGATCGGCCGGGTGATCGGAACGGGGGACAGAAAGGACCTTCACGTCATGGAACATGGCTCATCGAATTCGCCCATCAGGCGCATCTCCTTCATCGGCAACTACCTGCCGCGACAGTGCGGCATCGCCACGTTCACCACGGATCTGTGCGAGGCTATCGCCGCGGAATATCCTCGCACGACATGCATCGCCCTGCCCGTCAACGACAACGAAGCCGGCTATAACTACCCGGCCCGCGTTCGATTCGAGCTGACGGAGAAGGACATCGAATCGTATCGCCGCGCCGCCGACTTCTTGAATATCAACAACGTCGATCTGGTCTGCCTGCAATTCGAATACGGCATCTTCGGCGGAAGGGCGGGCAGCCACATCCTGGCCCTCTTGCGGGAATTGCGCATGCCCATCGTCACGACGTTGCATACCATTCTCGACAAGCCCGACCCCGATCAGCGCCGGGTATTGGAAGAGGTCGCCTCGCTGTCGGATCGGCTGGTCGTCATGAGCGAGCGCGGCTCGGATTTCCTCCGGTCGGTCTATCATGTGCCGCCGGAGAAGATCGATCTGATCCCCCACGGCATCCCCGATGTGCCCTTTGTCGATCCGAGCTTCAACAAAGACCTCTTCGGCGTCGAGGGAAAGATCGTTCTGCTCAGCTTCGGCCTGCTGTCGGCGAACAAGGGGATCGAAACCGTCATCTCCGCCCTGCCCGCCGTTTTGGACCGCTATCCGGATCTCGTGTATTTCATCGTCGGCGCAACTCATCCGCACGTGATCCAGAACGAAGGCGAAACGTATCGGCTGTCGCTCCAATGGCTGGCCCAGGAGAAGGGCGTGGAAAGCCACGTGATCTTCTACAACCGCTTCGTCAGCCTGGAGGAGCTCGTCGAGTTCATCGGCGTCGCGGACATTTACATCACGCCTTATCTGAACGCGCAGCAGATCACCTCCGGGACGCTGGCCTACACGGTGGGAGCGGGCAAAGCCGTGATCTCGACCCCGTACTGGTATGCGGAAGAGCTGCTGTCCGAAGGGCGAGGCACGCTGGTCCCGTTCCGCGACCCGGCGGCATTGGCCGAACGGGTCATCCACTTATTGGACAACGAGGCCGAACGCCACGCCATGCGCAAGCGGGCTTACATGTTCGGACGGGCGATGATCTGGCCCCAGGTGGCGCGCCGCTACATGGAGAGCTTCGACCGCGCCCGCGCGGAACGCCGGCATTTCGCTCTCCCGGGCTTCACGGTCAAGGCGCTGGACAAGCATCCGGGGGAGCTCCCTCCTCTCAAGCTGGACCACATGCGCCGCATGACGGACGAGACCGGCATTTTGCAGCACGCTCTTTTCACGGTGCCCAACTATCGCGAGGGCTACTGCACCGACGACAATGCCCGCGCGCTGTTGGTGAGCGCCCTCATGGAGGCGCTGGGCCACAAAGAGAGCCTCGACCTGGCCTCGCGCTATCTCGCCTTTCTCTGGTATGCCTTCAACACCAAGACCAGGCGTTTTCGCAACTTCATGGATTACCAGCGCAGCTGGCGGGAGGATAGCGGCTCCGACGACAGTCACGGTCGCGCCTTGTGGGCTTTGGGCACCGTGCTGGGCAACGCCAACACGCCCGCCCTCCATAGCATGGCCGGCTGGCTGTTCGAACAGGCCTTGCCGGCCATTCGCGACACGACCAGCCCGCGGGCCTGGGCCTTCGCGCTCATCGGCATCCATGAGTATCTCCGGCGGTTTGCCGGTGACCGGCGGGCAGGCCAAGTCCGGGAGGAGTTGGCGGGGCGGCTGCTGACGTTGTACAAAAGCCACCGTTCGGACGAATGGCGATGGTTCGAGGACAGGCTGAGCTATTGCAACGCCGCGCTCCCGCACGCGATGCTGATGTGCGGCCAATGGATGGCCAACCAGGCCATGGCCGAAGCCGGCCTGGAGTCGCTCACGTGGCTGGCCGACTTGCAGCGCTCGGACGCGGGCGGAGGGCATTTTGTCCCCATCGGCTCCAACGGTTTCTATCAACGCGGCGGTGAGCGCGCCCGGTTCGATCAACAGCCGGTGGAAGCCCAGGCGATGGTATCCGCCTGCCTCGAGGCCGGCCGGGTCACGGGAATCAACGCTGGAACAAAGAAGCCCGCCGGGCCTTCGACTGGTTCCTCGGGCGCAACGACCTCAACCTCCCGCTCTACGACCCGATCACGGGCGGCTGTCGGGACGGCCTGCATCCCGACCGCCCGAACGAGAATCAGGGCGCGGAATCGACACTGGCCTTTCTCCAGGCCCTGCTGGAATTACGCTTGGCTGAGAAATATGCTTTCATCTCCGGAGGCGCGATCTCAATGAACGATCACCACCCCGAGCTCTTCCGCCGTCACAAGCTCAATCCCATCCTGACCGCCGCCGATTGGCCCTATCCGGTCAATAGCGTGTTCAATCCCGGCGCCACTCGGCTGTCCGATGGAACGACATTGCTCTTGTGCCGCGTGGAGGATCGCCGGGGGCAGTCCCATCTCTGCGCGGCCCGCTCGGCCAACGGCGTCGACAATTGGAAGATCGACCGAAAGCCCACCCTCTTGGCCGATCCCGAGCGCTTCCCCGAGGAAATGTGGGGCATCGAAGATCCTCGCATCACCTATCTCCCCGAATTGAAAAAGTATGCCGTTGTCTATACCGCGTACGCCCGCGAGGGTCCGGGAGTGGCCCTGGCGCTCACGGAAGACTTCCACGGCTTCGAGCGCTATGGCGTGATCATGCCTCCGGAGGACAAGGACGCGGCCCTGTTGCCTCGGCGCGTCGGCGGGAATTGGGCTTTGATCCATCGCCCGATCAGCTCTCCCCGGGCCAATATGTGGATGTCCTATTCGCCCGACCTGCGCTACTGGGGCAGCCACAAGCTGCTGTTGGAATGCCGCAGCGGCGGGTGGTGGGACGCCAACAAGATCGGTCTCTCGCCCCCGCCCATCGAAACCCCTAAGGGCTGGCTGATGATCTACCACGGAGTCCGGCATACGGCGGCGGGCTCGCTCTATAGGCTAGGCCTCGCTCTCTTCGATCTGAACGCTCCGGAGCGTTGCCTCAAGCGCGGGGACGAGTGGTTCTTCGGCCCCGAAGCGGATTACGAGCAGCGCGGGGATGTGGGCTACGTCGTATTCCCCTGTGGCTGCACGATCGACCCCGATGGCGACACGGTCAACATGTATTATGGAGCGGCGGATTCGAGCATCGGCCTCGCTACCGGCAGCATCAGCCGCATTCTCGAGTGGCTTGGAGCGTAAGTTCCGGACGTCGCCGGGCGGGATCATTCGCAGCGGAGCGAGTCCACGGGATCGGCCCGGGCCGCCTTGAGGGCCTGCCGGCCCACGGTCAGGAGGGCGATGGCCAGGGCGGACGCGCCCGCCAACGCGAAGGTCCCGATCCCGATCTCCGCCCGGTAGGCATAACCTTGAAGGAGTTTCCCAACGGCGTAATATCCAATCGGCCAGGCGATGACGTTGGCCGCGAGAACCCATTGGGCGAAGTCACGCGTCATCAGACCCGCGATCGCCCATTCCGACGCGCCCAAGACCTTGCGGACGCCGATCTCCTTGGTCCGGCGCTCGGCCATGAAGGACGCCAGACCGAACAGGCCCAGACAGGAGATCACGACGGCCAGGCCGGCGAAGGCGTTGAAGAGAACGAGCGCCTGACGCTCCTTGCGATAGAGCCGCTCGTAGGTCTGTTCGAGGAACGTGTATTCGAATGGCACGTGGGGATTGAATTCGGCCCAGACCCCGGAGATGGCGCCCAGGGTGCGGGATAGGTCGCCTCCGCTGCCGCGGAGCTTGGCCAGGACGATCCCCCGGTCCTCGGCTTCGGACATGTCGGCGAGGTAGAAGAGCATGGGTTCGACGCCGTGATGGAAGGAGCGGAAGCGGGGGTCCTCGATGACGCCGACGATGGTCCGCCGGCCCTGGCCGTCCCGGCTGAACGAGACCCATTTACCCACGGGCTCCTCGAGTCCCATGGCCGCCGCCGCGCTTTGATTGATGAAACCGGCCCCCGTCCGGTCCGTCCCGAATTCCGGAGATGGCATCCGGCCCGCGGCCACGCGCAATCCCAGCGTTTCGGCGAAGTCGTAGTCCACCCCCCCGAAGACGAGGTCGAGGTTCTCCCGTCCCTCGCGGCCCTCCCAATCCCAGTTCCCGGAGCTCCGGTTGGTGAGCTCGGCGAAGGGATAGGTCTCGGCGCTCACCGCCGCGACCCCGGGGAGCGCGAGGAGCCGGCCCTTGAAGGACTCGTAGCGGCCGGCCACGCCTCCCTTGAGCGGGATCGTGACGACGTTCCGGTGGTCGAAGCCGAGGTCCGCGGTCCGCATGTATCGCATCTGCTTGACGACGACGAGGGTCATGATGACGAGGACGATGGAGAGGGAGAACTGGAAGACGACGAGGGCCCGCCGGAAGAACGGCCCGCGGGCGGCACGGCCGCCCGTCCATCCCCCACGCTTCATCATGGAGACGGGGCGCAGCCCCGAGAGGACGAGGGCCGGGTAGATCCCCGCGGCCAATCCCGTCAGCAGGAGCACGGCGCCGAGCACCGGCAGGGATCCGCCGCCCGCAAGACCGATCCCGATGGCCTTGCCCGTCAGGCGGTTGAACGCGGGAAGGAGCAGGAACACCCCCCCGAGCGCGGCCGCGAAGGCCAGCGAGGTCAGGAGAAAGGATTCGCCCAGGAACTGGGCGACGAGCTGGCGCTTGGCCGCGCCGACGGTCTTGCGCAGTCCGACCTCCCTGGCCCTCATCGACGCCCGGGCGGTCGTCAGGTTCATGAAATTGACGCAAGCGATGAGCAGGACGAAGGCGGCTATCGCGGAAAAGAGGGCGACGGTTTTCCGGTCACCTAGGACGACGGTGCTCAGCGCATAGGGCCGGGCGTCCAGATGGACCTCCGAGAGAGGCTGGAGCCGGAAGCTCAGCCCGGCCTCGACATGAGGCGACTTGTTGGCCGCGGCGGCCGCGGTGATCTTCGGGCCGGCCGCCTCCGGGTCCGCGTTCGGCTTCAGCAGGACGAAGGTGTCGAAGTTGAGGGCGCCCCAGTGGGTCGCGTAGCCGGTCAGGTCGCCGACGAACTCAAAGGAGTTGACGAAAGCGAACTGGAGGGTCGAGTTCGCCGGCGGATCGGTGACCACCGCCGTCACGACGGCCGGCCGGCCCTCGACCTCGACGGTCTTCCCGATCGGATCATCGTCGCCGAACAACTTCCGGGCCGTGCTCTCCGTGAGGACCATGTCGCTTGCTTTGGTGAAGGCCCCGGCCGCCGTCCCCTTCAGGAATGGGAAGGTCAGGGCGGTGAAGAAGGACGGGTCGGCGACGATCCCCCGATCCTCGTAAAAGGCCTTGTCCCCGAAGCGAAAGACCTTCCTGGGCTGTCCGGCGAGCCGGACCGTATCGGCGACCTCGGGGACCCCGGCCTCGATGGCCGGGCCGAGAGGCATCGGGGTGGCGTTTACGCCCTGCCAGCCGTACTTGGGCCAGTCCGCGACGACGCGGTAAAGCCGGTCGAAGGTTATAGTGGAAGCGGTCGTAGCCGAGCTCGTCCCCGACCCAGAGCATGATCAGGATCGTACAGGTCATGCCGAGGGACAGGCCGAGGATGTTGACCAGGCTGTGGACCCTTTGCCTGCGGAGGTTTCTCAAAGCTGTGGTGAGATAGTTGCGGAACATCATGTTCTCCTTGCCCGGTCCAGCGCGCCTCGGATGATCAGGGCCGCTTGACGACCACCTTGAAATCCGCCGGATCGTCGGCGTTGACGCGGATCTCGGCGCCGTGGACGATCGTCCCGTCCGAGGCGATCATGGCCGCCTGGCGAGCGACGAATGTCCGCTCCTTGCTGAGGGCCAGGATCTGACCGATGAGGATCCAGTCGCGGCCGTCGACCGTACGCGTGGCCTGCGCCAGCCCGAAATCCATCTTCGCCGTCTCCCGGGCGGATGGGGTCGAGCTCAGGGTCGTGAGAACGGCCCAGTCCAGATAGTTCGACCAGAGGGTCGAGAAGATCGGCCGCGTCCGTTCCTCGTCACGCCCGGTGACGATCCGCCGGTTCCTGTCGACCACGCGGCCGGCCAGGACCTTGAAGGCCGCCGGATCGCCGGCGGGAACCTCGACGAGTCCCTCGGCAACGACTTCGTTCCCGGGGTTGATAAGATAAGCCCCGAAGCCGACGAGCTTCTGGGAATCCCTGAAATAGAAAAGATCTCCGATGAGCGTCCAGGGCTCCCTCGAGACCGATCCGCTTCCTGGGACGCCGGCGACCTTGATCGAGACGTTTCTCGCCATTTCCAAGGGGCTCGGGGCACGGCCGGGATAAATGACGGCCTTGGCCATCTCGAGGGCGATGAGGTTCTTATCGAACGAATGGAGGTCGTAGCTCATCCGTTCCGTACGGACCGTGATCCCGGGGGGGAGGGAGATGATCGAGGAGGTCTTGAGCTCTCCGTACCCCTTGCGCTTGAGGTCGCGGAGCTCTTTCCCGACTTTCGCCACGACATTCCCGAGAGAGGCCCGCTCGGAGCCCGGCTCGGCGAACTGGAACATCAGGAGCGACAGGTTGTCGCCGCTGCGAACGACGAGCAGCTTGTCCGCGGCCCGATCGACACTGAACTTCCTGTCGAACTTATCGTTGGTTGCGCGGTTGCGGAACTCGATCTCACCCGTGATCCGGTCGGAGGAGACTCTCAGCTCGGAATCCTTGATCCGGATCTGGTAATCCCCGGCCCGGTGCGTCACCACCATGGTCCGGCTGAAGGAGGGCGCGATCGGGAGCTGTCCGTTGGCCGAGGAGAGCGGCGTCGAGAGCTTGCCTCCGAGAACGTCATGGACCTTGCCGAGGACGGCCTCGGCGTCCCCCGTGGACGAGCGGCCAAGAGAGTACTCCCGGGCCTTCCCTTCCGGGAGAGCGGAATACATGGAGTGGTCGAGGAGCTTGCTCCCGTAGATGAAGTATCTCAGCTTGAAGGGCAGGCGGCTTTCCCGGAGCTGTTCCAGCAGAGACGAGGCCTCGGCCCGGATCTTTTCATCCCGGTCGGAACGGGCGGCCTCTCCAAGGGCCTTTTCGGCGTCCGAGGCGGGCAACAGGAGGAGGAGGGTGAGGCAGCGCTGGCGGACCACGGTGTCGTCATCGGTCTTGAGGGTGCGCTGGATGATGGGCAGCGCGGTCCCCGGGTCGAGGTTGACGAGGGAGCCGAGGGCCTGGATCTTGAGGTCGCGCGAGCTGCGGCCCCCGCTCGCGACGGCTTCCGTGATGTAGTTCTGGTAGCTTTCTTCGCCGAGGAGGACGAGCTCGCCCGCGATCTCGATCCTGAAGGCCAGGGCATCGTCCCTCCAGAGGCTTTCGGAGTAGCCATCGACGAGCTTCCGGATCTCCTCGAGGGCCGCTTTCTTGAGCCGGACGACGGCGTCCCGCCCTTTTTCGTCCCGGGCCAGATTGTCGAGGCTCTGGGCCAGCCAGAAATGGGCCTCGTCACGCATCCGGCCCTGGGGAAAGGCCTTGAGGTAGGACTCGAACCCGGCCCGCACGGCGGGCCAATCGCGCTTGAAGACGAGCTCTTTGGCCTTGAAGAACCGGTCCATGTCCTCCTGGGCGTCAACGGCCGCGGCGGCGGCCAGGACCCCCAGGAGGAGGCACGCGGCCAGCATCAAGATGAATCTCTTATTTTTCATGTCAGTCTCCATCTCAGATCGTCATCGGCGAAGCGAGCTCCCGGAGTCGAAGGGGGACGTCCTTCTCCCGGATCATCCGTTCGAGGTGCGCGGCGGAGGCCTTGTCCCCCGGCGCCAGGTTGGCCAGGCTCGTCAGGATGAATTCGAGGTCGAGGAGAAGGTCCGCGAGCCCGGCGTCGCCGGAGGCCGCGGCCAGCTCGCGGAGGATCCGCGTCCGGGAGAGCATGTCGCGGGCGATCTCGCGTTCGAGCGCCCGGAGCTCCACGGGCGGGACGATGTCCCCGCGGTTGAGGAAGCTCGTCAGGACCGGCTTCAGGTTGTCGGCGTAGCTCGCGAAAAGGAGGGACGGGCCGCGGTCCGAGGAAGGGAGAGCGGCCATCTCCGGCCGGTAAACGGCGCTGTCGACGAGAATGCCCCGGCCGGCCACATAGCCGAGGACGAAGACGGCAAGGATGCCCGCGGTCGCCGGGACCCAACGGGGGACCCGGTCGAAGAACCGCAGGAGCGGGCTCTTTTCGGGGAGGGCCCGCTTCGCGATCTCCGCCCAGGACCCGTCCCAGTCGGGCGCGGGGACCGACGCGGCCTCCTCGAGCGCCTCGGCCTGAAGGTCCATGAGACCCTGGAACCGTTCGTAGAGCACGGCGCACTCGGCGCAGGCCGAACGGTGGCGATCGATCTCCTCCCTTTCGGCGGCGCTCAGCCGGCCATGGACCCCGATAACGATGAGGTCGTGAAAATCCTGGCAATTCATGGTTTCCCCCGTTCGGGTTCGAGCGTTTTCCGCAGCTTGGCTACGGCCCGGGCGAGCTGGGTCTTGACGCTGCTTTCGCTGCAGCCCAGGGCCCCGGCGATCTCTCGGATGTCCAGGTGCTCGGCAAAGCGCATGTCGAAGACGGCCCGTTGCCCCGGGGAGAGCACGCGGAGGGTCTCCCGGATCCTCTCGACGGCGAGGCGTCGGGCCGCGGTCGCTTCCGGGAGCGGCCCGTCGGCCGGGATCTCGGCCGGGAGGTCGGCGAGCGAGACATGTTTGGACACCATGCGGCGGCCGCGGCGCCGGAGGTCGTCGAGGGCCGTGTTGACGCAGATCGCGGCCAGCCAGGAGGAGAAATTGGGGGAGATCCGGAAGTCGAAGGTCCGGATGCGGGCGAAGGCCTTGATGAACGTCTCCTGCAGGATGTCCTCGGCGTCCTGGCGCGACGCCGTGTACCGACAGGCCGTGCGAAAGACCCGCTCCCGGTGCTCCTCGTAAAGGCGGCGGAAGGCCTCCCTGTCGCCTTCCTTGGCCAGGACGACGTCGATCTCCGAGGGCATCAGGCGGCCTCGGCCTCCAGGGGGCAGGGGGTCCTGAGCGAGTTCCACGGCCGGGACCAACATCCCTCCGGCGCCTTCCAGGGTGACCGTCTGTTCGTCTCGCATTGATGGGGCTCGCGTTCGCCTTCACTGACCTGTACGTTGCGAAGCGGGTCCGCGTCGACAAGCGCCGGAAATTTATTATCCGAGTCGGAGCGGAACATCGATCGGAAAGGATCTCCCCAAGTATGCCCCAACGGGTCTCCCCAATCAATGATGACCGGCCCCTTTGAAATCCTCCTTTTAGGCGATGGACTTCGGGGGGAAGGCGGCCGAAAATGGGCTGAACGAGGCGGTCCTATGGCTCAAGAAGAGCAAGAACGCCCAGCGCTTCATGATCGGCGTAGAATTCCTCCACAGCTATCCCGATACGATCCGTCTGCTGATCAAGCATCTCTACAGCCGAGAGGGAGAAATCCGTGCCCCGGTTCTCTGAAGTTCGAGCGTAGCCAGCTGAAATCAGAGGGAAAAGGCAATGCCCCTGGCCTGACTCGAACAGGCGACAAACGGATTAGGAATCCGCTGCTCTATCCATACTGAGCTACAGGGGCACTCAGAGGAATTGCGCTTACTATAGCCCAATCTCCCGCCCTTTTCAATTCGGCCCGGGACCGGCGGAAGAGCTCGTCCCGACCGGACTCTCCGACGCATGGGCTGGCGGCTCAGCGCATCCGGATCCTTGGCTTCCTTTGGCATCTCGGGCAGAAATGGCTCGAGCGGCCGCCGACGCGCTTCATCTTGATGGGCGTGCCGCAGGCGAGGCAGGGCTCCCCTTCCCGGTCATAGACCTTGTGGGCGAACTGGAAGTCGCCGGGATTGCCGTCGGCGTCGCGATACCCTTCGTCCACGAGGGTGGAGCCGCCGGCCTCGACGGCCGACGCGAGGATCTTCCGCATGGCGAGATAGAGCCGTTCGGCGGCGCCGGCCCGGAGCGAGGACGCGCCTGTCTCGGGATGGATCCGGGCCTCGAAGAGCGTCTCGTCGGCGTAGATATTGCCGACGCCGGCGATCCGCGTCTGGTCGAGGAGCAGGCTCTTGACGCGACCCTTGCGCGACTCGAGGATGGCCCTGAACTCGGGGAGCCCGACCTCGAGCGGCTCGGGGCCCAGGCGGGAGAGCTCGCCGCACGAGGCCGCCGGGTCGCCCTCGACGCAGAGCAGGAAGCCGAACTTGCGGACGTCGCGGAAGCGGAGCTCGTCGCGCCCGTCCTCGAAGCGGACGACCAGCCGCACATGCTTGTCGCGCGGCGTCCCCTCCCCCGCGAACAGGAACTGGCCGGTCATCTTGAGGTGGAAGACGAGCGTCCGCCCGCCTTCGATCTCGACGAGGAGCATCTTGCCGCGCCGTCTGACGCCGAGGACGCTGCGGCCGCGAAGCGCCTCGAGCCCCTTCCGCCCGCCTCTCCGGAGTAGCGGCGGGAAGACGAGGTCGATCCCGGCGAGGACGCGGCCCACGATCCGCGGCGCGAGCGAACGGCCGATCGTCTCGACTTCGGGGAGCTCTGGCATGCGGCTATCTTAGCAGGTTTGACCCCTTCCCTGTTTTCCTTTATGATGCTCTCTCATGAAAGCCAAGGGCATCGTCCTCATGGTCCTCGGCTGGGCCGTGCCCGGCCTGGGCCACGCCTTGCAGAAGAAGTACGTCCGGGCCGCGCTCTTCTTCGTCGCCATCTTCGCCATGACCGGGCTCGGGCTGGCCATGGGCGGCAAGATCTACCCCATGTACCTCGAGAAGCCGCGGACCGTCCTCCAGATCTTCGTCAACCTGTTCAAGAAGGAGAACCCGCTGACCATCCTGGCTTTCTTCGCCGACCTCGGCAACGGGCTCTTCTACGCCCTGTCGCGCCTCTTCGCCTGGGGCGGCGGCCATCTCGAGCGGGCCACTTTCGAGTTCGGGACGGCCTACATCGCCGGGGCGGGGCTCCTCAACTTCCTCGTCGCCCTCGACGCCTACGACATCGGGGCGGGAAAGAAAAAATGATCTTCGAGAGCCACCTCCTGTCCATGGTCGTCTACGCCTTCTTCGTGGCTCTCGTCCTGACCCTCATCCGCCGGGAGGACACCAAGGCCCGCCTCCGGTACGGCCTGGTCCTCTTCGCCGTCATGACGGTCGGCGCCCTGGTCTTCGGCTGGTTCATGTTCCTGTTCATCAAGCGATAGACCGCCCGACCGGAGCGGGAGGGACGGGGACGCCGCGAGAATGATCGAGCTCCATCACATCTGGAAACAGTACCAGAAGCCCTACTGGGCCCTGTCCGACGTCACCCTCCAGATCAACGACGGCGACTTCTACTTCATCACGGGGCCGAGCGGCTCGGGCAAGACGACCCTCCTCAAGACGATCTTCCGCGAGATCCTGCCGACCGAGGGCCAGATCCTCATCAACGGCATCAACATCCTCAAGATCCGCGACAACCGCATCTACACCCTGCGGCGGACGATGGGCATCGTCTTCCAGGACTTCCGGCTGATGTTCCACCGGACCGTGTTCGAGAACGTCGCCGTCCCCCTCCAGGTCATCGGCGTCGGGCGCAAGGAGATCCGGCGCCGCGTCTTCAACACGCTCCAGAAGGTCAACCTCCACCAGAAGATGTGGGAGCTCCCCGGGCGCCTGTCCTACGGCGAGCAGCAGCGCGTGGCCATCGCCCGGGCCGTCATCAACGACCCCGAGATCATCCTGGCCGACGAGCCGACCGGGAACCTCGACCCCGAGCTGGCCTTCGAGATCATCACCCTGTTCAAGGAGATCAACAACCAGGGGGCGACGGTCATC
Source organism: Candidatus Aminicenantota bacterium (assembly GCA_963719985.1). GTDB lineage: Bacteria > Acidobacteriota > Aminicenantia > Aminicenantales > Saccharicenantaceae > RBG-16-66-30. The sequence continues at coordinate 267,216 of CAVRDU010000005.1, forward strand.
ATCGGCAGCCACGACCGCGAGCTCATCCGCCACTTCGGCGACAACATCCTCTTCCTCCAGAAGGGCAAGATCGTCGGCAAGGAAGCGCACTAGTGTTCGAGAAGCTGAAGTTCTTCCTCAGCGTCACGGGCAACAACCTGTGGCAGTTCCGGACGCGGAACATCTTCAGCGTGACCATCATCTGCCTGTCCTTCCTGACCGTCGGCATCTTCACGTCGCTCGCCAACAACCTCCGGGCCACGGCCCGCGACCTGGCGCGCAACATGACCATCGCCTTCTACCTCGACAAGAGCCTCACGGCGACGGCCGTCGACGCCGTGCGCCGCGAGATCGGCCTGCCCCCGTTCATCGAGAGCGTCCGGATGGTGACGCCCGACGAGGCCCTGGAGCGGTTCCGGGCGGGCTTCCCGGAACTGGCCGACATCGTCGCCGGGCTCCAGACGAACCCCTTCCCGACATCCATCGAGCTCCGGGTGAACGCCCGGGCCTCGGCCTCGCGGGAGGTCGTCGCCTTCGTCGAGGCGATGAAGGCCCGGCCGGGGATCACCGACGTCCTCTTCAACCAGGACTGGGTGGAGAAGATGCAGGGCTTCAGCCGGCTGGCCGGGGCCATCGGGGCTTTTCTCGGAGGCATCCTCATCCTGACCTCGTTCTTCATCATCTCCAACGTCGTCAAGCTCAACGTCTTCGCCCGCAAGAACGAGATCGAGATCCTCCGCTTCGTCGGCGGGACGAACCTCTTCATCCGCATCCCCTTCTGGCTCGAGGGCATCACCCTGGGGCTCCTGGGGAGCGTGCTCTCGCTCGGGCTGCTGTTCGTCGTCATCAACCTGTTCCCGATCTACCTGGGCTCGTCGCTCGGGGCGCTCCAGGAGCTGCTCCGGTTCCGCTACCCCGACCTGACCCAGGCCGTCGCCCTGCTCGGCGGCGGGGCGGCCACCGGCTTCGTCGGCAGCGCCACCTCGGTTTCCAAGTTCTTGAAGGTTTAAGAGGGGGTTTGACCCTCTCCGGGTTTTGTTCTAGAATCGGGGTCAAATGGCGTCGCTGGGACAGGCACTCCGGGAAGAGCGGGAAGCGAGGAACATCTCCATCGAGGAGATCGCCTCGTCGACCAAGATCGTCCGCCGCTACCTCGAGGCCCTCGAGGACGACCGGATGGACGTCATGCCCGGCGGGTTCTTCATCAAGGGCATCATCCGCGCCTACGCCAAGGCCGTCGGCCTCGATCCCGAGGAGGTCCTGGGGAGATACAAAGCCGCCGGACTTCTCGGCGAGCCCGAGCGCAAGCGCAACATCTTCCAGCGGGCCGCGCCCGAGCCGGCCCCGCCCCTGCCGCCGCCGCCGGCCCCCGCTCCCCCCGTCGAGCCCGTCCCCACCCCCGCTCCGCCCGCCTCTCCCGCCCCGCCTCCGCCTCCCTCTCCCGCCGCGCCGCCCGATACGCTCCCCGCCGCTCCCGCCGAAACGCCGGCCGGACCCTCCGGGCCCGCGCCCGTGCTCGCTTTCGAGCCCGCCCCCAAGCCCCGGCTCTCGCCCGCCGCGCGCAAGCTGATCTTCGGCTGGATCTGGCGCTCCGCCGCCGTTCTTCTCGTCGTCGCGGTCCTCGTCGTTCTCTGGTCCTCCCGGCGGCCGCGGCCGCCCCAGGCCAAGCCAGCGGCCGTCGCGACCGAGACCGTCGTCGCCGGAGGAGCGCTCCCGCCCTCCCAGCCGGCCGTCCAGCCCGAGCCCCCGCCCGTCGTCGAGGAGGCCTGGGCGGGCGTGACGATCGAGCTCACGTTCCGCGCCGAGACCTGGATCCGGGTCTACACCGACGGCGCGCTCAAGATCGACGGTCTCTTCCCGGCCGGCACCTCGGCCCGGGCCCATGCCGACGAGCGGCTCGTCATCAGCACCGGCAACGCCGGGGGCTTCACCTTCCTCCTCAACGGCCAGCCGGCCCGCCCGCTCGGCCGCGCCGGCCAGATCCTGACCGACGTCCTGATCACGCCCGGCAACTACAAGGAGCTCCTCGAGGCCCGCCCGCCCGGTCCCCCGGCGGGCTGACCGGACGCTCCGCGCTCGCGAGGGCCTGAGCCCATGCCCACCGACCAGGCGGAAGCCATCGTCCTGCGGACGACCAACTTCGGCGACCAGGACAAGATCGCCGTCCTCTTCTGCCGCGACAAGGGCGTCGTCCGCGGCGTCGCCAAGGGCGCCCGGAAGTTCGGCAACCGCTTCGGCAGCAGCCTCGAGCCCCTGTCCGTCGTCCGCGTCTTCTACTACGAGAAGGAGCGCCGCGACCTGGTCACGATCTCCGGCTGCGACCTCCTCGAGTCGTTCTTCGAGATCCAGGCCGAGCCGGCGACGGCCTTCCTGCTGACCTACTTCGCCGAGCTCGTCGAGGAATTCGCCCCGGCCCGGGCCAGGGAGGAGGTCCTCTACCGCCTCCTCCTCTCCGTCCTCCGCTGCCTCCGGGAGGGGGGCGACCGGGAGTTCGCCGCGGCCTACTTCGAGGCCTGGTTCCTCCACGCCAACGGCGTCCTCCCCGACCTCTCCGGCTGCCGGAAATGCCGCAAGCCCCTGGCCCCCGGCTGGCTCGCCCCCCGCAGGGACGGGGCCTACTGCGCCGACTGCGCCCCGTTCCGCAAGGAGGAGGTCCCGGCCGAGACCCAGGCCTTCCTCGCCTGGACCCGCAAGAACCCGCCGCCCGGCGGGTGCGCCCCGCCTTTCGCCGCCGGGGACGTCGCCCGGATCCGGCGGACGCTCCAGGCCCTGATCGTCTACCACATGGAGAGGGAACCGAGGACCCTGCAGTTCCTCAAGGCGAAGTAGCCCGGTTTTTGCTATAATTGATGGAACCTGAACGTTCGCATCGAAGTTGAATGATCGTGACCGCGGTCACGGATCGACCGAGGAGGCTCCATTGAAACACGCCACGCCCGTCCTGGCAGTCCTCATTTTCGCCCTGTCCCTGTCGGCCCAATCCGGGACGGGGACCGTCCAGGGCAAGATCGCCGACCAGGGCGGCAAGCCCCTCGCCGAGGTCCGGGTGACCCTGTCCCGGCCGCCGGCTTCCGACTTGAAGGCCATGACCGGCCCCGACGGCCGCTTCCGTTTCCCGTCCGTCCCCCCCGGCCCGGATTACACGCTCAAGGCCGAGCTCCCCGACCACAAGACCGCGGTCCGGTCCGGCGTCGTCGTCCGGACCGGCGGGAGCGCGGCGGTCGACCTCGTCCTCGAGGTCGGCAAATCCGAGGAGCAGGCCCTCGCCGCCGCCGCCCTCCCGGCCATCGATCGGAGGCTGGCCGCGACGGAGGCGGAATTCGGCCGGACGACGCTCCAGACCCTGCCCACGGCCCGCGATCCCTGGGCGGTCGCCCAGCTCGCCCCCGCGGTCCTCGTCGACCGCGAGAACGTCGGCGGCAACGAGTCGTCCGAACAGTCCCGCCTCGTCGCCCGCGGGGACACGACCAGCGGCGCCGTGAACGTCTGGAGGATCGACGGCATCGACATCACCGATCCCATCGACCTCGGGCGGCCGTCGATCGCCTTCGACTTCGACGCGCTCGACACGGTCGCCGTCACCGTCGGCGGCGCCCGCGACATCACCGTCCAGACCTCCGGGGTCGCCGTCACGCTGCTCAGCCGCCGCGGCGGCGACAGGATCGGCGCCGCGGCCCGGTTCTACCTCGCCGACAAGGCCTTCCAGGGCAGCAACCTCAGCGACGAGCTCCGGGGCCAGGGCGTCACCAACACCAACCGGATCGAGCAGATCAAGGACTACGGCGCGAGCGCCGGCGGCCCCATCTTCAAGAACAGGGTCTGGTGGTGGGGCTCCTACGGCGTCCGCGACATCTTCAACTACACGATCTACGATCAGCCGGACCAGGCCCTCTTCAGCCAGTACAGCTTCAAGCTCGACGCCCGGCCCATCGCCGGGAACCGCTTCGAGGCCCAGGTCCTGGCCGACTCGAAGACGAGATACGGAGCGGACCCCTCGGCCTCACGGCCGGAGGGGTTCCGTCAGTCGGCCCGCTACCGCCTGGGCAATCCGGTCGTCAAGCTCCAGGACGAGCAGGCCTTCGGGAACGGCCTGTTCGCTTCCGTCAAATGGACCTACGTCAACACCGGAAGCTCTGTCCGGCCCGCCGTCGACGAGGCACTGGCCTATCCCGTGACCTACGACATCGGCCGGGAGACCTACGTCCCCTTCTCCTCGTCCTTCGGCCGCTCCTGGGAATCGCGCGAGGAGCACAAGAAGAAGAAGGGCCTCGAGCTCCAGGTCTCGCTCTTCCGGGAGTCCCTGCTCGGCATGTCCCATGAGTTCAAGGCCGGCCTCGAACTCACGGACAAGTCGCTCGTAGGACAGTCCGGATACTTCCAGAACTTCACCGTCCGGCGCAACTACGTCGACCCCATGTTCGACCTGGGCGAAGGCCTGGTCGTCCCGCCGGCCGGCTGGCAATACATCTCGTACGGCCGGGAGAGCCGGGACAACGTGCTCCTCAGCCAGTCCTCGGCGTACGTCCAGGACACGATCACCAAGGGCCGGCTGACCCTGACCTTGGGGCTCCGCTACGACTACCAGGACCCGTCGTCGGGCGCCTACGGCCTGGCGACGGCCCAGCAGAACTCGAACGCCTGGAACGGCGTCTTCAGCACCAACGTCATCACCACGCTCGGCAACCTCCTCCCCGGGGTCGGAGTCAACCCCGTCGATCCGAAATACCAATGGAGCACCTGGTCGCCCCGGGTCGGGCTGGCCTGGGACGTCAAGGGCGACGGCCGGACCGTGGTCAAGCTCTCCTTCGCCCAGTACGGCGACCTCATGAGCGCGGGGGCCTACACGGCCAAGCCGCTCGGCCTCGGCGGCGGGCTGGGTTTCTGGTGGCAGGACGAGGACGGCGACAGCCTGGTCGACTTCGAAGAGGCGTTCTGGAAGTATTCCTCGGTCCACCCCGAGTTCCCCGACCAGCTCTATCCCCTCCTCCAGGTCAACGGCACCCTCACCGACGAGGCCGTCGAGACCATCCTCGGCGGATTCGAGGGCGACGCCTATCTCGCGGGCAACTACTGGGACTTCGACTGGTTCAACCCGACCGCGGTCAACTACGACTACCTGACGAACTTCTACCGCAGCGACATCGACCCCGACGCCAAGAGCGTCAAGACCTCGCCCCGGACGCGGGAGGTCGTGCTCAGCCTCGAGCGGGAGCTCCACCCCGACCTCACCGCCTCCGTCGCCGCCACCTACCGGCGCTTCGACAATTTCGACTGGGCCAAGCAGTTCTATCCGGCCGACCTCTATCCCTCGACGCCCGATCTCGTCGTCGACGACAGCCAGGCCTGGTACGGCCCGGCCGGGACGGTCCCGGCCACGATCACGATCGGTGAGAAGGACTACGAGATGGGCGACGCCGCCGGGAAGACCTGGTACTTGCCCCTGGCCGCCTTCCCCGGGGAGACGCCGTTCCGGATGGTCGACAAGAGCACGACCTACCGGACCTACCTCGGCCTCGACCTCTCCCTGACCAAGCGCCTCGCCCAGCGCTGGTACATGAACGCCCTGGTGACCCTCCAGGACCAGCGCATCCACTGGGGCGAGTCCTTCATCGACCCGACGAACCAGTGGGCCCTCGACGGCAAGCCTTACGGGAACCTCAGCGAGGGGGCGGGCGGCAAGGCGTCGGTCCAGATGTACGCCCGCTGGATGGCCAAGTTCAGCGCCCTCTATCAGATGCCCTGGGGGATCTCGGTCTCGGCGACGCTCCAGGCCCGGGAGGGCTGGCGGATCCCCCACTACGTGACCCTGGGCTTCGCCGACGAGGAGTCGTGGGAAGGCCTCTACCGGACCAACGTCGTGTTCCTCCAGACGACGACCAAGGACCGCCTGCCGACCATGCGCAACCTGAGCTTCCGGATCGAGAAGGGCTTCACCCTCGGCGGCGGGCGCATGACCTTCATGGCCGACGTCTTCAACGTCCTCAACTCGGCCATCGTCAACCGGGCCTACGACGCCTACGTCGGGACCTACTACGTCGACACCGAGGAGGGGTCGGCCTACCCCTGGAACCGCCGCTTCAACGAGATCCTCAACCCGCGGGTCATGCGGTTCGGGGTCCGCTTCGAATTCTAGTTATTTTTTTATGGTCGAGATGAACTCGTCGACCTCGGGGATGCCGCCCTGGAAGATGAGGTAGCCGTTGTGACGGCTCCCGCTCGGTGGTCTCCCCCGCGATCGGCGTCAGCATGATCCGGCGGACCTCCTCGAGGTCGGACGTCTGGCCCAGGGCCCAGCCCAGCTTGACGTAGGCCACCTCGGGCAGCATGTTCGCGGCCGGGATGACGCCGAGCTCCATCATGTCGCGGCCGGTGTCGTAGACGTACATCTGGACGTAGCCCCAGAGGGTCTGGACGGTCATGTAGACGGCGATGCCCTTGTCCCGGGCCCGCTTGAGCGCCGGGTAGAGGGGCTTGTTGACGTGCCCCAGCCCCGTCCCGGCGATGACGATGCCGCGGTAGCCGTTGTCGATGAGCGAGTCGATGATGTCGGGCTTCATGTTGGGATAGTAGTAGACGATCGAGACCTTCTCCTCGAAGGCCGTGTCGATCCTGACCTCGCGGTCGGCCCGCCGGCGCTTGTAGTCGTGGCGCAGGGGGGTGATCTTCTCCCGGCTGACCATGGCGAGGGGGATGTCGCCGATCGTCCGGAAGGTCGAGCGGTAGCTCGAGTGCATCTTGCGGACGCGCGTCCCCCGGTGGAGCAGGCCGTACTGTCCGAGGTCGGCCCGAACATGCAGACCATGACCTCGGCGATGTCGCTCTCGGCCGCCGTCTTGACGCGTGCATGAGGTTGAGGGCGGCGTCGGACGAGGGCCGGTCGCGAGGAGCGCTGGGAGCCGACCATGACGATCGGGCACGGGCGAGTCCTGGACCATGAACGAGAGGATGGCCGCGGTGTGGTGCATCGTGTCGGTGCCGTGGCCGATGACGATGCCCTGGACGCCCTTCTCGATCTCGCGGCCGATGGCCTCGCGCGGTGCCGATGTACTGCTCCGGGCCCATGTTCTCGCTGAAGACGCCGAAGAGCTTCTCGGTCTCGAGGTTGCAGATGTCGGCCAGCTCGGGGACGGAGCCGTAGAGCTCGCCCGGGGAGAAGGCCGGGATGACGGCGCCGGTCCGGTAGTCGAGCCGGCTGGCGATCGTGCCGCCCGTCCCGAGGAGCTTGACGTTGGGCTTCTCCGGGTCGAAGGGGAACTCCTTTTCCGGGATCTTGTAGTGGGCCTCCTTGCGGCCGGAGATGGTGACGGCCTCGATCGAGCTGGCCAGGAGGCCGATGTTGTAGCCCGAACGGAGCTTGACGACGACGTGGTGGGGGTCGGCCGTCTCCGAGCGGGGCAGGATGATGCCGGTGTAGGCGCCGCGGGAAGTCCTGATCTCGACGTCGCTCCAGACCATGGCCTTGAAATTCTCGAGCACGGCCAGGGCCTCGCCCCGGTAGCCTTTGTAGGAGTCGTCGCCGGCCATCAGCATGTCCTTTCGGCCGCGGCCCGGACGCGCTCGAGGATCGGCGGCGCCCTCGACCCGGCCGCGCAGGGCCGTCATGACCAGGCCCATGAGGACGTGGGCCTTCTTCGCGGGGTTGTGGAGCTTGGTCGCGCGGAGGGCCGCGACGGAGGCCTCGACCCGGGCGTAGATCTCCTCCTCCGTCGCCGGACGGAGCTCGCCGGCCTCGGGCGGCGCTTCGCCCCGGGCGGCCTTCTCCATGAGGGCGAAAACGCCGTCCCGGGAGATCGTCCCGTCGCGGAGCAGGGCGAAGATCCGGCGCAGGGGCTCGATCCCGAGCGATCCCGCGTCCAGGCCTTTCTTCCGGAGCCTCTTGCGGAACTGGACGAGGGCGACGGACGCGGCCACGGGATCGATCCTCCAGTCCCGGACCAGCATCTCGAACAGCCCGGCCAGGCGCGACATGGCCAGGGGCTCGACGACGTCCGCCGGAAGCCCGAGGCCCCGGTACCAGGCCTCGCGCATCCAGATGGGGACGGGGATGCCCCGCCGGATCCGCGCCAGCCGCTCCTCGGTGACCCTTATCGGAGGCAGGTCCGTGTCCGGATACATCCGGTTCGGCCCGGGCAGGATGCGCTCGAAGCCGTTGGTCCCGTCCTTGAGGGCCTGGCGCGTCTCGGAAGGGACGCCGGCGGCGGCCTCGCGGGCCCGGATGGCGATCTCCTGCGCCCCCGTCTTGACGTCTTCGGGCGGGCCCCAGACGACGACCACCGTGTCGTCCGGGGTCGCCTTGACGGCCTTGCGGACGGCCTCCCACTTCGGGCTCGAGAGGGTCTCGGAAGAGCTGTCGGAATGGACGATGTTGGGGAGGTTGGTCAGGCAGGCGACGACCCGGACGCGGTCGGAGATCTCGCGGGAAAAGCGCGTGTTCGTCTGGGTCGGCCAGGCCAGCAGGTCGCGGAAGCCGCGCAGGACGACGGCCGAGGCGACGCTGCCGGCGGCGAGGGAGTCGCGGATGGGCAGGTAGCTCGTGTTGTGGAGGACGCGGGTGACGTCCTCTGTCCCGGACTTGAAGGTCTCCGGGGTGACGCCGCGGCGGAGGAGCTCCTCGCGCAGCCGGAGCAGGTTCCACTGGCGCATGGCCTCGTGGTAGGTCAGGAGCGGGATGCAGCGGGATGCGCGGCACGCCCTTGATCTCGACGCGGGTGCCGCCGCGGACGCTGACGTTGACGTCCTCGCGGGCGGCCCCCATGCCCGGTCCGGACGTTGCCGGTGCTGCGGACGAGGCGGCGGAGGATCTGGGCCACCTCGGCCGACCTCCCGGGGGGTCCGCATGTCCGGCTCGGTCACGGTCTCGATGAGGGGCATGCCCAGGCGGTCGGTGAGATAGGTCCGGCGGTGGCCGACGTCGCTGACCTCGCGGCAGGCGTCCTCCTCGAGGCCGAGCTGGACGATGCCGATACGCGCCGGTCCCTGTAGGGGATGGAGCCGTCGACGCCGACGATGGTCGTCCGCTGGAAGCCGGTCGGGATCGAGCCGTCGAGGTACTGCTTGCGGGCGATGTGGAGCTCGTCGACGAGCTTGAGATCGTAGAGCATGGCGACGCCGAGGGCCTGGTCGAGGGCCGTCTCGTCCATCATGAACGGCGGCGTGTCGTCCATCTCGTAGGTGCAGACGGTCTCCCGGTTGATCCGGTAGATGATCTCCTTGCGGGTCTTGAACTCCATGAGGGCCGTGCCGTCGTACTCGCCGAGCTCCGACAGGGTCGGCCGCATGTGGCGGAGGATCTCGGCGTCGTAGGCGTCGCTGTAGCGGCCGGCCGGGCAGCGGCAGAAGAGCTTCTTCTCGGTCAGGAGCTGCTGGTGGATCTCGAGCCCGGAGCGGAAGCCGACCTCGGCGTAGTCCGCCTCGGTCATGGCGGCGAAAGGCTTGAAAAGGAAACCGTATTCGCTCATGGGCGCGCCCCGGGCTCCGGGGACAAGAGGGGCATTATAGCATAAAAGCGGAGTTGATTTTTGGCCGGACTTGTGTAAAATAAGCGCTTTCCCGGAACCTAAATTCGAGGAGTCGCACATGAACCTGCTTGGCCTGGCCCGTCACGGGTTGAACTCGTTCGAGCAGATCGCCATCCTGGGCGTCATGCTGACGGCCTTCATCAGCCTCTGGTACGCCTGGATGCTGCGCAAGGTCGTGCTCAAGAAAGACAAGGGAACGGCGAAGATGCAGGAGGTCTGGAACGCCATCCGCGTCGGCGCCGACAGCTACCTCAAGACACAGCTGCGTAAGATCCTGCCCGTCGTCGGCCTCCTGACCGTGGCTCTGTTCCTCAGCGTCTACGTCGTCCCGGCCAGCCGCGAGGCCGTGGCCGAGTTCGGCGAGAAGAGCGCCCAGATCATCGTCGCCATCGGGCGGACGATCGCCTTCGTCATGGGCGCCGGCTTCTCGCTCATCGTCGGCCAGCTCGGGATGCGCATGGCCATCCAGGCCAACGTCCGGGCGGCCGCGGCCGCAAGGCGCGGGTTCAACGAGGCCCTGTCGATCGCCTATTACGCCGGGACGATCACCGGGATGCTGACCGACGGGCTGGGCCTCTTCGGCGGCACGCTCATCTTCATCGTCTTCGGGACGGCCTCGCCCGACGCCCTGCTCGGCTTCGGCTTCGGCGGCACGCTGCTGGCCCTGTTCATGCGGGTCGGCGGCGGCATCTTTACCAAGGCGGCCGACGTCGGGGCCGACCTCGTCGGCAAGGTCGAGAAGGACATCCCCGAGGACGACCCCCGGAACGCGGCCGTCGTGGCCGACCTCGTCGGCGACAACGTCGGCGACTGCGCCGGCATGGCCGCGGACATCTTCGAGTCGTACGAGGTGACCATCGTTTCCGGGCTGATCCTGGGGCTGGCCCTCATGGCCATCGATCCGTCCCATGCCCTGAAGTGGATCGTCTACCCCCTGATCATCCGGGCCATCGGCGTCCTCTCCTCGATCCTGGGGACGTTCACCGTCCCGATCTGGGAGCGCTTCCCGATCAAGTTCCTGCGGGCCAAGGACGCCGAGGAGGCCATGTTCCGGTCCTACGAGGTCTCGAGCGTCAACACCATCTTCTGGTCCTTCGTCGTGGCCGTCTATTACGCCCACGACTGGCGGCTGGCCATGCTGACCTCGGTCGGCGTCGGGCTGGCCGTGGCCTTCAACCCCCTGACCTCCTACTTCACCTCGACACGGAAGGCCCCGGTCAAGGAGATCGTCAAGTCGACCAAGACCGGCCCGGCGACGACCATCCTCTCGGGCCTGGCCGTGGGGATGGAGTCGAGCGTCTGGGCCGTCGTCATCATCGCCATCAGCTTCATCATCGCCCTGGCCCTCTACAGCTCGGCCGGAGCGCTCTACGTCCTCTACGCCGTGGCCATGATCGGCATCGGCATGCTCAGCCACACCGGCAACAACGTGGCCATGGACTCCTACGGCCCGATCTCCGACAACGCCAACGGCATCGCCGAGATGTCCTGGCAAGGCCAGTGCGACGAGGAGACGACCAAGGCCCGCCAGATCATGGCCGACCTCGACGCCGTCGGGAACACGACCAAGGCCATCACCAAGGGGGTGGCCATCGCCTCGGCGGTCATCGCGGCGGTCAGCCTGTTCGCGTCCTACATCACGGACGTCGGACGGGTCCAGCTCCAGCTCGGCATCCAGAACGTCATGACCTCCATCCGCCTGTCCGAGACCAAGGTCTTCGTCGGGCTGCTGCTCGGCGGCGCGTTCCCGTGGCTGTTCAGCTCGTTGTCGATCCGGGCGGTCACCCGGGCGGCCGTACTGATCGTCGAGGAGGTCCGGCGGCAGTTCAAGATCCCGGGGCTGATGGAGGGCAAGGTCAAGCCGGACTACGCCCGGGTCGTCGGGATCTCGACGGCCGCGGCCCAGAAGGAGCTCGTGCCGCTGGCCCTGATCTCGGTCTTCCTGCCGCTCATCGTCGGCCTCGTCCTCCAGGTCGAGGCGCTGGGCGGCTTCCTCGCGGGCATCATCCTCAGCGGCCAGCTCCTGGCCGTCTTCATGGCCAACGCCGGCGGGGCCTGGGACAACGCCAAGAAATGCATCGAGGACGAGCCCTCGGATGTCATCGCCTGCACCGGCAAGGGCTCGGACAGGCACAAGGCGGGCGTCGTCGGCGACACGGTCGGCGACCCGCTCAAGGACACCGCCGGCCCGGCCCTCAACCCGATGATCAAGGTGACCAACCTGGTCAGCCTGATCGCGGCGCCTATCATCGTTAAATACAACAAGATGACGCCCGCCCTGGCCGCGATCGTGGCGGTGCTGCTCGGCGCGACCGTCTGGGCCATCTGGAAGAGCAAGCGCGAGGCCACGTCGCTCTTCGTGGAGATCGAAGCCCCTACAGGAAAGAAATAATTAAATCGGGGACACAATACTATTTTCCGATTTTAAATTCGGAAAATAGTATTGTGTCCCCGCTCTTTTCTTATGGCTTGGCGGCGGCCGCCGCAGGCGCGCTGCGCCAGTTCCGGATCTTCGCGAACAGGAGCCGGAAGACGAACCGGACGCCCCGGAGCAGCCGCGAGCCCAGCCAGAGCATCCCGAAGCCGAGGGCGGCAGATGAGGAGCGCCGCGGCGATGTAGATGACGAGGTTGAGGGTCGGATCGGAGACCAGGGGATAGATGTCCATCCAGGGGTCGAGAAAGGTCGGGACGAAGAGGCGTATGATCAGGACGACGGCGCTCAGCCAGCCGGTCAGGATCAGGCTGAAGGCCGTGACGTAGAAGGCCAGGATCAGGCCCGCCAGGGCGATGACGATGCCGGCGACGAAGCCGATCCCGCTGAGCCCGAGAGGGACGCCGAAAAAGGCGATGAGCACGCCGGCCAGGATGAGGAGTGGCAGCTTCTTCTTCTTGCCCAGCGAGATCATGGCCTCGGGCATGCGGGCCGAGATGACGGCGGCCGGCTCTCCGAGCTTGTCCAGGACCTTGAGGACCCGGGCCACGTCGTCGGGCGTGGGGTCGGCGCGGTAGGCCTCGTAGATGTGGGAATGGATCTCCTTGACCAGGTCCTCCTGGTCCTTGGCCGGGATGCCCTTGAGGCCCTTCTTCAGCCGGTCGAGGTAGTTATCGACGATCTGGGCGACGGGCCCGCTGAATCCGTTAGCCATTGTTCGTCTCCTTGGTCACGGACAGGACGTTGATATTCGCGCTTTCGGCCTCGGCCAGGGGGGCGCGCTGGGCGTTGTCCACGATCGCGGCCAGCTTGCGGAATTCCCCGTCGAGGACCCGGAAGGTCTCTTGCCCCTTCAGGGTCAGCGTGTAGTACTTGCGGGGCGGGCCCTGGCTCGACTCGACCCATTCGGTTTGGACGAGCCCCTCCTTGGCCAAGCGCCCGAGGATGGGGTAGATCGTCCCCTCCGTGAGGTCGATGTCGCTCGTTCCCGAGATCGTTTTTACCAGGGAGTATCCGTAGTGGCGGCCTCGGGAGAGCGCGCCCAGGATCGCAAGCTCCAGGATGCCCTTTCGTAACTGGGTTATTTTGTTTTCCATGTTATAACCAGATACAATGTAATACATAGTAGTATGTATGTCAAGCTATTTTTTAATAATTCTCAAAAAAAGGGAAAAAGACGCGCCCCCCCCTCAGATAAAAAACAGCACCAAAGCCTGGGCGACGAACAGCCTGAGGAGCATGGTCAGGGGATAGACGGTCACGAACGACATCGTGACCTCGTCCGACTCGGGCGCCAGCGAGTTGGCGTAGGCCAGGGCCGGAGGATTGGTCGTGCTCCCGGCGATGAGCCCGCAGAGCGACAGGAAATTGACCTTGAAGATCAACCGCGCCGCGATCGTCGACAAGAGCAGGGGAACAAGCGTGATCAGCGCCCCTCCGAGGATCCAGGAAAGGCCGACGCTGAGCAGCGTGTCGACGAACCCGGCCCCGGCCCGGATCCCCACAGCCGCCAGGAACAGGGAGATGCCGATCGTCCGGAGCATCTGGTTGGCGCTCGGCGGGACGTGCCAGACGAGCGGGCCGATCGAGCCGATCCGGCTCAGAAGGACGGCCACGATGAGCGGGCCGCCGGCCAGCCCGATCCGGAAGGTCAGGGAAGAGCCGGGGAACTTGATGGGCAGGCTGCCGAGCGCGACGCCGAGGGCGATCCCGATGAACATCGGCACGACGGCCGCCTGGGACAGCCTCTCCCCCGTTTCCCCGGCGGCCTTGGCGAAGGCGTCGATGGCCTCGGGCTTGCCGACGACCCTGAGCTCGTCCCCGAACTGCAGCCGGAACTCCGAGCGCGGCGCGAACTCCATGCCCGTGCGGATGATGCGGGTCACGATCAGGCCGTAGGCCTCGCGCAGGTTCAGCTCCTGGACGGTCTTGCCCGTGATCCTCCGCTGGGTCACGACGATCCGGCGGCTGGTGACCTCGGAGCGCGCGCCCCCGGTGAGGTCGACGGAGATCTCGACGCCGACGAGCGATCTCAGCTTCTCGAGGACCTCGGGCGGCCCGACGGCGTGGATCCGGTCGCCGATCCAGATCTTGGTCTGGGCCCGTGGGACCTCCTGGGCCCGGAGCCCGCGGGAGAGGCGGGAGAAGACGACCCCGCCGCCGACCATGCCGACGATCCGGCTGACCGTCAGGCCCCCCAGCTCGGGATTGCGGACCTCCAGGTTGATGCCGGCGAGGTGCGTCGCCTCCTTCGCCTTCAACGCTTCGATCTCGCCGGCCACCCGGCGAGGGTCGGCGCGGAGAGCGAGGCGGAGACCGCCCATCACCAGGATCACGCCGATGACGCCGAAAGGATACGCCATCGCGTAGGCCAGGGACGGCAGCTGGCCGGCCGCTTCGGAGTACTGGGGCACGAGCTTCAGGGACTGCTGCACGGCGGCCAGGCTGGGGGTGTTCGTCGTCGCCCCCGAGAAAAGACCGGCCGCCGCGGCGAGAGGGATCCCCCCGAGCTTGTGGAGGAGCAGGGCCATGAGCCCGCCCAGCAGGACGGTCGACGCGGCGAGCAAGTTGAGCGCGCCCCCCTGCCTCTTCAGGGACGAGAGCAGCCCCGGACCGACCTCCTGGCCGAAGCTGTAGACGAACAGGATCAGCCCCAGGTCGCGGGCGAACTCGCTCATGACCGGGTCGATGGAGGCGCCGAAGTGGCCGAAGACGAGGCCGACGAAGAGGATGCCGGCGACGCCGAGCCGGAACGAAAGGACCCGGAAGCTGCCGACGACCATCCCGAAAACGGTGATCAGGCACAGGATGAACAGGGCGTGACCCACGGGATCGTTGGCGAAGAACCCGGCCAGCCAGCTCATCGGGCCCGATTGTACCTAAATCGGGGACGCAATACCAATTCCCCAATTTCCCGGCGGACCGGCATTGACAACACCGGCGGCGCCCGCTATCGTCCTGCTGATGGAGGGAGTCGGGCTATTCCGTCGGTAAGGAGACTTTCATGAATTCGAGCCGCTCCATCGGCGGGTTGATACTCGGCCTTTTCCTGCTGGCCTCGACCGGCCTCGTCGCGGGCGGCGGCCGGGACGGCCGAGATCAGGACGTGACATACGGCGGCGGCGGGTGGGACCCGGAATCGGGATTGGGGAACCATAGGGTCGTCGTCCGGGTCGAGGCGCCCCCGGCGCCCGTTCCCGCGAAGCCCACGAAAGCGTCCAAGCGCCTCGGGAAAAAGACCGGGCCGGACCGCCCGCCGGCCGCGCTGGTCAGGATCGCCTGGCGGCGCCGCGACGCCGAGCCTGAGAAAAAGAACGTCATCGTCGTCGACGCCTCGACCGGCGGGCGCGTCGCCAAGGTCCTGCCGGTCAGGATCGACCGCGAAGAGGCGGACTTCGTTTTCGAGCCTCCGACCGTCCCGGGCGACTACTATTTCTATTACCTGCCCTACAAGTCCGAAGGCCGCAAGAACTATCCGAGCGTCAAATACGATCCTCCCGACTGGTCCCCGGATCCCGGCTTGGCCGAACGGGCGGCCGGGCTCCGCTCGAGCGACGCCGGCGCGGCCGCGAAGGCCGCGGCGAACCTGCTCCGGGCCGAGGTTGTCGCCTTCGAGTCCGCCGACGAGTTCAGCGCCTTCACGCCGATGGAGCGGATCGCCACGCCGGCCGAGAGGAACGCCTTGCTCGCGACCCATCCGGGCGCCGCCTATCTCGTCTTCCCCGAGGACCGCGCCCATTCCATCCGCATGATCGACGACATCCCGCATCGCTGGGCGGCCGCCGGCCCGGGCGGGACAGTCGCTGGCGAAGCGGCCCGGGGCGAATACTTCGCCTTCCAGATCGGCGTCTGGGCGGCCCGCGAGCCCATCGCCGACCTCGAAGTGAGGTTCTCGGACCTCGTCCAGGACACGGCCAGGATCGAGGACGGGGCGCCCGCCGCGCGGACGCTCATCGAGGCCTCGGCGCTCGGCTGTCTCAACAAGGGCGGCGTCGACTGGGACGGCTCAGCCATCCGAAAGACCGTCGCCGTCGAAGAAAGCAAGGTCCAGCCGTTGTGGTGCGGCGTCAGGGTGCCGCGCGACGCGCGCCCCGGCGTCTTCAACGGAACGGTCACGGTCGCCCCCGCGGGGATGCCGGCGACGGTCCTGGCCGTCGAGCTCCGCGTCACCGGCGAGCTCCTCGAGGACGCCGGCGACGGCGATCCATTCCGCATGTCTCGCCTCCGCTGGCTCGACTCGCGGCTGGCCCAGGACGACGGGATCGTTCCGCCCTACACGCCCATCACCGTGGACGGCCTGAAGATCGGCTGCCTGGGCCGGTCGCTGACTATCGGGGCCGACGGCTTCCCGGCCCGGATCGAGAGCTTCTTCGCGCCCGAGATGACCCGCCTCCAGACCAAGGCCATCGCGCTGACAGCGGCCCCGTTCAAGCTGCGCGTCGTCGACGTCTCGGGACGTGAGCTGACGTGGGTCCCGGATCCGCCCGGCCCCCGCCCCGTCCAGCATGGTCCCGGCGCCGTGGTCTGGGAGACGGTGAGCCGCGCCGGCGGCCTGACCATGACGGTCACTGCCCGCATGGAATTCGACGGCTTCGTCGACTACAAGGTCGCCCTGTCGGCCGAGCGCGACATCGGCATTTCCGACGTGCGGCTGGAGATCCCGTTGGACGAGGCCCGGGTCCGCTACATGATGGGTCTCGGATTCAAGGGCGGGCTCCGGCCGGAGCGGTTCGATTGGGTTTGGGACCAGGAAAAGAACCAGGACGCCCTTTGGATCGGGACGGTCAATGCGGGCATGCAGGTCTCGCTCAGGGCCGAGAACTACTCGCGGCCGCTCAACACCAATTTCTACCTGTCCAAACCCCTCAACATGCCGCCGTCGTGGTGGAACGAGGGACTGGGCGAGGTTCTCGTCCGGACAGCGAACGGGATCGTCACGGTCGCGGCCGCCACCGGGCCCACGGCCGTCCTGGCCGGCAAGACGTCCCACTTCGATTTCACTCTGCTCATCACGCCGTTCAAGCCGATCGATCCCGCGCGCCCATTTCTCGCGAGCGCTACTATCCATTCCTTCAAGCCGCTCGACGAGGTCGTTGCGACAGGCGCCAACGTCATTAACGTCCATCACGCCAACGCCATCAACCCCTACATCAACTATCCGTTCCTGCGCGCGCCCGAGATGAAGGCCTACATCGACGAGGCCCACCGGCGGGGCATGAAGGTCAAGATCTACAACACCGTCCGCGAGCTCTCCAACCGGGCGCCCGAGCTCTTCGCGCTGCGCAGCCTGGGTCACGAGATCTTCTCGCCCGGGCCGGGCGGCGGCTACTCCTGGCTCCAGGAGCACCTCGGGAGCGACTACATCGCCGCCTGGTTCGTCCCCGACCTCAAGGACGCCGCCGTCATCAACAGCGGCATGTCACGCTGGCACAACTACTACATCGAGGGGCTCGACTGGGTGGCCCGGAACGTCGGGATCGACGGCCTCTACATCGACGACGTCGCCTTCGACCGGACGACGATGAAGCGGGTGCGCAAGGTCCTCGACCGGAACCGCCCGGGGGCGCTCATCGACCTCCACTCGCGCCAACCAGTACAACGTGCGCGACGGGTTCGCCTCGAGCGCCAACCTCTACCTCGAGCACTTCCCCTTCCTCGACCGGCTCTGGTTCGGCGAGTACTTCGACTACAACGGGAGCGGCGCGGACTACTGGCTCGTCGAGATGTCCGGCATCCCCTTCGGATTGATGGGCGAGATGCTCCAGGACGGCGGCAACCCGTGGCGGGGCATGGTCTTCGGCATGACATCGCGCCTGCCTTGGGCCGGCGATCCGCGGCCGTCTGTGGAAAGTGTGGGACGAGTTCGGGATCGCGGATAGCGAGATGGTCGGCTGGTGGGTCGACGCGAACCCGGTGAAGACGGGAACGAAGGACGTCCTGGCGACGGTCTTCGTCCGGAGCCCTGAAGGCGTCGCCGGCGGCCGGGAGACGGGCGATCCCTATGGCCTGGGACCGGATCCCCGTGGCTCAAGACCGAACGCGAACGGCTCTTCCGCCCTCATCGCGTTGGCCAGCTGGGCCGAGGGCCCGGTCGACGTGAGGCTCGCGGTCGACTGGAAGAAGCTCGGCCTCGACCCGAAGCGGGCCGTCCTCAGCGCCCCGGCCATCGACAAGTTCCAGGAGGCCGCGGAGTTCAAGCCCGGCGACCCGATCCGCGTCGAGCCCGGCCAGGGCCGACTTCTCATCCTCCGATGAGGGACATGATACTAATTTCTCTATTTATTTGATGAGATCCCAGTCGGAATAATTGGGAAATCGATATCATGTCCCCCTATTTCTCGGACCCCAAATCGACCCTATCCAAGTATACGCCGAAATCAAGGGATCTTACGTTCTTTCTCTCTTCCCAGTCGCCCATCGGCCAGGGCGGTCTGGCAAACAAATACTGACAACCGGATCGGAGCAGGTTAAGATAGGGACACCCGTCTCGGCACACCGGCTTGAGATGGATGGTGGGAAGAGAGAGATGAGCAAAAGCGCGCGCGATAGGCGCGGGGTATGTTCGATAAACGCCCAGGCCACAGCAGCCGGCGGCAAGGGGAGGTTCTTCATGGACAAGATGCGCGTCATGCTGACCGCTGTTCGGATGTGTCTTTTCCTGGCCCTCATCGCTTGGGCAAGCTGGGCCGACGGGCCGACGGCGCCCTCGGCCGGGCAGGCCGCGCCCATCTCGCTTAAGCCCGATCTCGCCATCGGCGTCGAGGATGGCGACGAAAGTTTGATGTTCGGCAATATTTCCCGCGTCGACCTCGACGCGAAGGGGAATATCTACATCCTGGATTATAAGTTCCGCAAGATCGTGGTGTGCGACCGGGACGGCCACTTCCTGAGGACCATCGCCGTGCCCGCCGGCCAGGGCCCTCGGGAGGCGACGAACCTGAGCGGGATCGCCGTAACGCCCGGCGGGACGTTATTCATCAACGATATGCGCAAGGTCATCGTCTACGGCCAGGACGGTGAGTATCTGCGGACTTTCCTTATCGACTTCATGATCTCTTCGATCGGCTGCGCGGGCGCCGAAGAGCTCGTCGCCATCGGGCCCTACGGCGGCAAGATCCTACACGCCTTCGACCCGGAGGGAAAGCTCCTGGCGTCGTTCGGCGACACGTTCGCGCCTCCCGACGAGCTCGCGCCGCTGAAGGACATGCCGATGATCGGCGCCCCCTTCCTGTTCAATTGCGCCAAGGACGGGCGGATCTTCGTCCTCAACCCTCATGAGTACGAGGTCTCTGTCTTCAAGGACCGGAAGCTCGAACGGACGATCACCGGCAAGAACGAGCTCTTCATGCCCGTCCAGCAGAAGGGGCGGGGGATCGTCTCCACGGCTGCGCACATCGTGGCCAGCGGGGACCGCGTTTTCGTCGCGTTGCAGATCGCCGGTCCGTCGGCCCAGAAAGCCGCCGACGTCTTCCAGGCGGGGAAGCAGGTTGGCGTCTTGAACATCCCAGGGACGCCCTATAACGTCGACGCCCAAGGCCGGATCTACTTCGCCGAGACGGAGCCGTTCCCGCGGGCCGTCCGCTATTCTGTCATTAAGGAATGACGATGACGGGAGGGGTTCGGACATTGAGGCGCAAATCGTTCTTACTCGTCTGAGAGCGAGAATCCTCCAGCGCTGCCCGCGTCTTTATGCATGTGAAAACGCTTGACTCAGCGGTCGGAGAAGTATATATGTATCGTATATATTATAGGGAGCTTCTGATGAAAACGGCCCGGCTCTTCCGCAACGGACAGAGCCAGGCCGTCCGCCTGCCCAAGGAGTTCCGGTTCGAGGGCGATTTCGTCTACGTCAAGAAGTCCGGGAACGCCGTCATTCTCCTTCCTGCGAAGGGGACCTGGGGCTCCCTCGTCGAGAGCCTGGACAAGTTCTCGGACGACTTCATGGCCGAACGCGGCCAGCCGAAGGCCCAGAAGCGCGAGGCCCTTTGATGCGCTTCATGCTGGATACCGACTCCTGCATCGCTCTTATCAAGCGAAGGCCCGGCTCGATCCTGCGGCGGCTCACGGCTCTCGCGCCCGGGGAAGCGGGCATCTCGGCGGTCAGCCTGGCCGAGCTCCGATACGGCGTCGCGAAAAGCGCCCAGCGGGAAAAGAACGGCCTGGCTCTCGATGAATTCCTGCTTCCCCTCGAGGTCGCCGATTTCGACGAGCCCGCCGCGCAGGTCTACGGTACCGTCCGGGCCGCCCTCGAGAGGGCCGGAACGCCGATCGGCCCGCTCGACACCCAGATCGGCGCCCATGCCCTCAGCCTCGGCGCGGCGTTAGTCTCCCACAACACCCGTGAGTTCCGCAGGATCGCCGGGCTCACCGTCGTCGACTGGCTTACCTGATCAAGGGACAGGTCTTAAATCGGGGACACCATAAAATGGGGGACATGATATCTATTTCCCTATTAATTTGAGGAGATCCCTGTCGGATTAATTGGGAAATAGATATCATGTCCCCCTACTTAGGCGGTCGAGCTCGGCAAGCGTGAGGCGGACGCTCATGATGTACGGCTGCTCCCCCGCCGTCCAGTGGCCGTAGGTCGTCAGGACGAACGTGCCGTCCGGCAGGACCTCGACGCCGGGATAGGCGCAGTCGCTGCCCTTGGTGTTGTCCATCAGCCGGACGCGGTACTGCCCCTCGCGCCCTTTGACGATGTCGTCGAAGGTGCCGACCCAGGCCACCCAGTCCCCCTCGCGTCGGGCTGTCGTGGGTCATGTCGCGGAAGGAGACGAGCAGCCGGCCGTCGGGAGCGTATCGCCCGGTGTGACGGTCGCCGGTGAGCGCGCCCGGGAGCTCGCGCGGCTCGCTCCACGTTACGCCTTCGTCCTTCGAGAAGATGACGAACGAATTGCGCGTCCGGCTGTTCTCGCGCAGCAGAGCGGCCAACGTCCGCCCGTCGGGCGAGCGGATGACGCCCGGCTCGCAGAGATGGACCTCGCTCGCCTTGAATATCGCCTCGGGATCGGACCAGGTCAGCCCGCCGTCCTCCGACAGCGTCTTGTAGAGGGTGAAAGCGACCGGGTCCTCCTGGTGGGGCTCCCGGCCGAAGAAGCGGCCGTCGTCGTGGAACATGGCCATGTAGTGGCCGCTCCCGAACGGCTTCAGCTCGACGAGGGCCGACATGACGACGATCCCGCCCCAATCGCCCGCGGGCTCGAGCGGCGTCCAGGTCACGCCGTCGTCCTCCGAGACCGCGAGGCGCGCCGGGTAGAGCCCCGACCAGACGATGAGCCGCTTCGTCCCGTCCTTCCCGACGACCCGGTGGATGGTCGGCATCTCGAGCGACGTGGCCCAGTTCTCTGGGACCGGCAGCCGGTCGCTCCAGGTCAGCCCGCCGTCCTCGCTCCGCTTCATTACGATCGGGCCGCGGCCGTGGCCCTTGGGGTAGACCGTGATCATGGTCCGGCCGTCCTCCAGGAGCACGGTCGTCGGGTGGCCCAGGTACTGGCCCGGCTCGCGGTCGACGACGACCTGCCTGGCCGAGTCGGCGGCCAGATCGATGAGCGGGACCGTGTAGCCGCGCGAGACCAAGGGTGGCGGCGACGCCTCTTTCTTCGCGCAAGCAGACGCCCGGATCAGGACGATCGTCAGGGCCGCAGACAAGATCAGCAGCCGTCTTTTCCTGGGGGTCATTTTAACTTTTTCTTTTTTTTTACCTTCTGTGAAACCGGCGAAGGGGGGGCAAGAATTGGGAAATGAGTATCATGTCCCCCATCTTAAAACAGCTTCATCAGCCAGCGATGAAGGGGCGCCAGGGGTTTGAACCTCTCGAAGCAATAATCGACGAACTCCGCCGAAAAGAACTCGTCCGGCACCTTCGTTCCGAAGCCCGCGTAGAGCCCTTTGTGCTTGAGGAGCTCGGCGTTCGTGTGGCCCTGATCGTACCCGGCCGGGACGCGCTTGTAGTGCGCCCCTTCCACGGCGCAGCCCGGGATGGCCCGGAGCGCGGCGACGATCTTCGTGAGCTCCGCGCCCTTCTTCGGGTCGACGACGGCCTTCCGGTAGCGCCCGAGGAGAGCGTCGGGGATGACGTACATCCCGCCGCCGAGCATGATGTCCGGCGGCTCCAGGCCGACGTAGAATCCGGCCGCCTCCATCCGCGAGCGGGCCCCGTCCCAGAAGTAAAGGCCCAGGTTCGTCTTGTACGGCGAGGGATCGAGCGAGAAACGCGTGTCCCGGTTGATGCGGAAGATGGACTTGTTGACCTTGGGCACGGCGACGATGCCCGGGACGATCGCCTTCAGCCGCTCGCCCATGGCCGTGACGAAAAGCCTGGCCGGGGTCATAACGTGCCGCTCGTAGGTCTCCCGGTTGGCCTCGAACCAGTCCCGATTGTTGTTCCTGCGGAGCGCCGCGTAAAAGCGCACGGTCTCCTTGGTGAATCCGGAAAATACGGTCTCGCTCGCCATGTCGGCCTCCCGCGGCGTATTCTACCAAAAGCTTCGGGCCGGGCCTAGAGAGGTCGGCGAGGCGCGAACGGCGGAGGCGCCGGAGAGCCGCGGGCCGGCCCGCCGCGTTGCCCAGAGCGGAGGGGCTGTGGTAAACTCCGGCCTCGATCTGGGCGAGATCACGGCCGGCGCGGAGGCGTTCATGAAATGGGTCCGGGCGATCGTTTCCCTCCTCCTCGCGGCGGCGGCCGTCTGGGCGCTCGACAACCGCCACGGCGCCTTCCCGGCCCTGGGCCGGCTCCTCGACCCCTTCTCCGGATTCTGGCGGAACGGCGACCGTTCGGACGACCTGCCCGGAACGCTCGTCATCCCTGGCCTGCGCGAAGAGGTCCGGGTCGTCTGGGACGACCGCCGCGTGCCCCACATCTTCGCCGCCAACGACCACGATCTCTTCCTCGCCCAGGGCTACGTCGCGGCCGCGCTGAGGCTCTGGCAGATGGACTTCCAATCGCTCTACGCGGCGGGCCGCGTCTCCGAGATCATCGGACCGGCCGGAGTGCGGCAGGACCTCTTCCAGCGCCGCTTCGGCCTTCCCTGGGCCGCGGAGAGGAGCCTGCGCGCCTTCCGCGAGGACCCGAAGACGATGGAGGCCCTCGACGCGTTCACGGCCGGGGTCAACGCCCGCATCCGCGACATCGGGAGGAAGGGCCTGCCGGTCGAATACAAGATCCTCGGCTACCGGCCCGAGCCGTGGACGGACCTCAAGTGCGCCCTCCTGCTGAAGTCGATGGCCTACGTCCTCGCGTCCTACAACCAGGACGCCCTGATGACGGAGCTGCGGGAATCGGCCCTCGGGGGGGAGCGGATCGTCGACCGGCTCTTCCCGTTCACGCCGCCGCTCGTCGACCCGGTCATCCCGCCGGGTACGCCGCTCGACTTCACGCCGGTCCCGGTCCCGGCGCGGGGAGAGACCGCGGCGGGCGGCGGCGGCCCGGCCGGACCGGACGCGGAAGCCTCGGGGTCTCCGGATCCCCGGACGCGCCCCGGCGTCGGCAGCAACAACTGGGCCGTTTCGGGACGGCGGGCGGCGAACGGACATCCCATCCTCTGCAACGATATGCACCTCGAGCTCTCGCTTCCGGCGATCTGGTACGAGGTCCAGCTCGCGGCGCCGGGCGTGAACGTCCGCGGCGTCGCCTTCCCGGCCGCGCCGTTGGTCATCGCCGGATACAACGAGAGCGTCGCCTGGGGGTTCACCAACGCCACGGACGATGCCGTCGACTGGTACGCCGTCGAGTTCAAGGACGCCTCGCGCGCCGAATACCTCCACGGCGGAGAATGGCGGAAGACGCTCATCCGCGAGGAGCGGATCAAAGTCCGCGGCGGAGAGACCGTCGTCGACAGGGTCGCCCACACGCACCACGGCCCGATCGTGCGCTGGCCGGAGGAGCCGCCGTTCCCCAGCATGGCCGTCCCGCCGGGCGCGGCGTTGCGGTGGCTCGCCCACGACCCGTCCAACGAATTCCGGGCGCTCTACGCCCTGAACAGGGCCAGGGGCTACGCGGACTACGTCGAGGCCCTCGAAGATTGGGATTGCCCGGCCCAGAACATCGTCTACGCCGACCGGGAGGGGACGATCGCCCTCTGGCACAACGGGAGATTCCCCCTGCGCTGGAAGGGCCAGGGGCGCTTCGTCCTCGACGGGACCGATCCGGCGGATGATTGGCGGGGCTGGGTGCCGCGGGGCCACGCCCCTCACGTCAAGGACCCCCAGAGGGGGTTCGTCAGCTCGGCCAACCAGATGCCCGTGGACGACGGCTATCCCTATTATCTCGGCTGGGACTACGCGTCGTTCGAGAGAGGGGCCCGCATCAACGAGCTCCTAGCGGCGGCGAGCGTCGTCACGCCGGAGGATATGGTCCGGATGCAGGCGGACGTGCTGGACGTGCGGGCGAGGGCAGTCCTGCCGCGCCTCATCGAGGCCCTTCGGGGCGGGGCGGCCGCCGGGGCCGAAAAAGAATGTCTCGCCGCGCTCCGGGCCTGGGACTTCGAGGCGCGGGCTGCGCTGGTCGCTCCGACGGTCTTCCGCGAGCTCTGGAACGAGCTCAACCGGATGACCTGGGACGACGAGAAGACGGACAGGATGGAGCGGATGCCCCGGCCGGCGAGCCAAGTCATGATCGACCAGGTCCTCAACCACGCCGACGGAGGGTTCTTCGACCTGAAGGACACGAAGGATCGCGTCGAAACGCTCGACGAGGTGGCCGCGCAGGCCTTCCGGTCGGCGGTCGCGAACCTGGAGAAGCGGCTGGGTCCTTTCGGAGAGGCCTGGCGGTGGGGCAAGGCCAGGGGGACCCGCCTCCGGCACCTGGCCCGGATCCCGGGCTTCGGCCGGGAGGGGATCGAGGCGGACGGCGCGGGACAGGTCATCAACGCCATTGACGCCGTCTGGGCCCCGTCCTGGCGCATGGTCGTCGAGCTCGGGGACGAGGTCAGGGCCTGGGGGAATTATCCGGGCGGGCAATCGGGGAATCCCGGTTCGCGGTCATATGAGGACCGCATCGACGATTGGGCGGCAGGCCGGCCTTACGAGCTCCTGTTCCTCAGGTCGGCCGACGAGACGGACCCGCGGATCGTCCGCCGGACCGTGATGAGGGGCGTGAAATGAGCGCGATCCTCCTCTGCCTGTCGACGATGCTGGTCCTGCAGATCCTGACGCCCTTCTGGTGGTGGATCATTATCGTGCCTTTCGCCTACGGCGTGGCGGCGGCGCGCTCGGGAGGGAAAGCGCTCCTGACGGGCCTCGCGGCCGCGGGGATCCTGTGGCTCGGCGCGAGCCTCACCCTCTTCCTGACGGACAGCGGCCTGATCGCGTCCCGCATCGCGGCGATGCTCAAGCTGGGGGATCCCCGGTGGCTCGTCCTCGGCACGGGGACCCTGGCGGCGCTCGCGGCGGGCCTGGCGGGCTATTCCGGATACGCGGTCCGGCGGCTGTTCGGAGCCCCGGGGAAAAGGCTGAAGAAGGAGCGGACATGAGCGGACACGCGTGGGTCAAGGAGTTCCCGGTCGCGGTGACGGTCTGCGACACGGAGGGCCGCATCCTCGAGATGAACGACCGGTCGCTCGAAACGTTCGCGGCCGACGGCGGGGCCGCCCTCGTCGGCACGAACGTGCTCGACTGCCATCCCGAGCCGAGCCGGACGAAGCTCAAAGGGATGATGGACGAGCGCCGGACGAACGTCTACACCATCCGGAAGAACGGCAAGAAGAAGCTCATCTATCAGGCCCCTTGGTTCGCGGAAGGCGCCTACGCCGGTTTCGTCGAGCTCTCCTTCGAGGTCCCTTGGGATATGCCCCACTTCGACCGCGATTGACGAGCTAGAGCAGCGCGGTGGTCAGCAGGGGCACGTAGGTGATGAGCAGGACCGCGGCCAATCCCAGAAGCAGGAAGACCAGCACGTCCCGGTAGACGCGGTGGATGGGCTCGTTGAACCGGTAGGACGCGAGATAGAGGTTCAGCCCGACGGGCGGCGTGAGATAGCCCAGCTCCAGGTTGGCCAGGAAGATGATCCCCAGGTGGACCGGGTGGATCCCGAACATGTTCCCCAGCGGGATGATGAGCGGCACGACGACCAGGATGGCCGAGTAGATGTCCATGAGGCTGCCGACGACGAGCAGGGCCACGTTGAGGAGCAGCAGGAACACGTACTTCGACGTGATCGTCGCCGCCACCCAGTCGCTGAGCTTCTGGGGGATCTGGGCGTCGACGATGTAGTACGACAGGCCGTTGGCCAGGGCCAGGATGACCAGGACGCCGCCGATGACGGGCACGGCCCGGAGGAAGACCCGCGGCAGGTCGCGGATCCTCAAGTCCCTCTTGACGAACGTCTCGACGACCAAGACGTAGAGCAGCGCGGCCGCGGCGCTCTCCTGCAGGTTGGCGATCCCGCCGAAATACAGGCCGAACACGAGGAGCGGCAGGAGCAGCTCCCAGAAGGAGTCGGCCAACGCCCGGACCGCCTCCCGGACCCGCAGGGGGTGCCGGGGAATGCCGCGCTTCCACGAATAGAAGATGCCGATGGCCATGACCGAGACGACGAGGAAGATCCCCGGCAGCAGCCCGCCGACGAACACGTCCTTGATGCTCGTCTGCGCGGTCACGCCGTAGATGATGACGGGCAGGCTCGGCGGGAAGAGCAGCCCGATCGACCCCGAGGCGGTCAGGAGGCCCACGGTGAACCGTTTGGGGTAGCCGGCCTTCTCCAGGATGACGGCCAGCAATCCCCCGAGGGCCAGGATGGTCACGCCCGACGCGCCGGTGAACGTCGTGAAGAAGGCGCAGACGATGACGGCCATGACCGTCAGCCCGCCCGGGAACCAGCCGAACACGGCCTGGAAGAAGCGGACCATCCTCTCCCCCGCCTTGCTCTCCGAAAGGAAGAAGCCGACGGCCGCGAACAGCGGGATGGCCGGGATGGCGTTCCCGGTGAGAACGGTGTAGGCCTGGTTGGGGATGATCTCGAGCGGCAGGCCGCCTTTGGCGAAGAGGAGGTAGCCGATCCCGCCGAGGACGGTGAAGATGGGCAGACCGAGCAGGGCCGCCCCGATCAGGGCCAAGGCCATCGGTCCGGCCGCCGCCGCGACGACGGGTTTGAGCGCCGCCTCGATCGACGCGAGGGCGGGCATCGCGACCGCCCCGCCGCGCGTCAGCCAGCTGGACGAGCGGCTCGAAGCCGAGGAAGATCCCGAGCGCCGACCGCGCGCCGCCCCCGCGGCGAGACGCGCCCGCTTGTTCTCGAGCCCGGTGACGAAGCGCGCGCTCATCGCCAGGAAGCCCGCCGCCATGACAAGGACGACGAGCCGCTTGGGGAGAAAGCCGACCATGTCGGCGGCGGGGAAGGCGTTCCAGGCGAACGACAGCGCGCTCAGCCCGAAGGCCAGGGTCAGCCCCGAGGCCAGGACGGCCGTCAAGATCCGCGCGAACCCCTTGAGCCAGGCGGGCAGGAAGAGCCCCGTGGCCAGGGCCAGGTGCTTCTTCTCCCGGGCCGTGACCGCCCCGGCGGCGAACGTGGCCGCGAGCACGAGGTGCTCGACATAGGCGCCGGAATGGCGGACGCCCGTGTGAAGGACCTTCCGGGCGACGATCTCGACGAGAAGCAGGAGGGCTGTGAGGGCGATCGTCAGGAAGGCCAGCGAGTCCTCGACGGCGTGGACGGCGCGGACGGCCCTACTCGCCACGGTTCTTCCGGTACTCCTGGATGTGCCCGATGATCAGGTCGTAGATCTCCTTCGAGAAGACCGGGC
Source organism: Candidatus Aminicenantota bacterium (assembly GCA_963719985.1). Lineage (GTDB taxonomy): Bacteria > Acidobacteriota > Aminicenantia > Aminicenantales > Saccharicenantaceae > RBG-16-66-30. Next base: position 294,885 of record CAVRDU010000005.1, read on the forward strand.
CGATGAGCCGGTCGACGGCCTCGCCGGCCGTATGCCGCCATTTCTCCAGCTTGCCGGGCGGCGGGTCGTTGACGACGAGGCCGTTGTCCTGCATCATCTTCACGGCGTCGGCCTCGAGGATCATCGTCTCCTCGTAGAGCCCCCGGGTCGCGTCGGCCGACGGCCTCGAGGAACGGCCCACGAAGGTCGTCCGGGATCGCCGCCCAGGCCTTGTCGCTGAGGAGGAGCCCGCCGACGAGCGGGGCCAGGGACGGCGAGAACATGTTCGGCATGAGGGCGAAGTACTGGCCCGAAGCGGCCAGGAGGGGCGGGAGATAGGCGGCGGACACGGCCCCGCTTTGGAGCTGGATCATCAGGGTGTTGGCGTCCCCGGTGACGACCTCGTAGCCCATCCTCTTCCAGACCTGTTCGAGTTCCGGGAAGTCCGCGGTCACGCTGAGCTTGAGCTTCTTCAGGTCGTCGGGATCGACGACCGGGGTCTTGGTGAAGAAGTTGACCCAGCCGGCGAGCGTCCACAGCGTCATCTTGAAGCCCTTCGCCTCGAGCGCGCTCTCGAAGGCGGGCTTCATTTTGTCGAAGACGGCGTTGAACTCCTCCCGGGAATGGAAGAGGAAGGGGATGCTGAGGACGGTCAGGGAGTAGTCGATCTTGGCCAGGCCCATGTTCGAGAACACGCCGCCCTGGAGGGCCCCCAGGCGCATCTTGCGGATCATGTCCTGCTCGTTGCCGGCGATGCCGCCGGGGTAGATCTTGACCTCGACGGTCCCGTTCGAGAGGCGCTCCCAGTCCGCGGCCATCTTCTCCAGGGCCTTGTCCCAGGGCGAGCGGTCCGGGGCGATGCTGGCGATCTTGATGACGGTCTTGGCGCCGGCGGGGGCCGGGACGGCGCGTCGGCGGAAGCGGCGCGGGCGTCCGGGACCGTCCCCAGCGCGAGGATAAGCACGAGAGCGGCGGCGGCGGTTCTTTTGATCATGGCTTTTCCAATTCGATGAAGAAGTCGTCGATGTGGTCGAGGAGCCAGCGGGCCTTGCGCCGGTTGAGGATGTTGACCAGCCGGGTCGGCGGATGGCTGTCGGGATCGAACGCGAGGACCCGGCCGAGGAGCGCCCTGAACTCGGCCGCGTTCTGCTCCTTGACCGAGACGGTGGTGGCCAGGGCCAGGAGCGAGGACGTGTCGGACTTCCCGGCGCGGGCCTGGGCCTTGGCGAAATGCTCGCGGGCCTTGGCCGCGTCCCCGCCGAGGTATTCGGGGAGCGACCCGTAATAGCTGACGTAGAACGCGTCGAGGGAGCCGTTCCCGAAGCCCGGCTCGAGGGCGGCCACCTTCTCGATCATCGCCCGGGTCTGCGGCACCGTCTGGCCCAGGGTCATGTCGAAGGGATCGACGGAGAAGGCGGCGACCCAGCCGACGGCCGTCCAGTAGAGCAGCCCCGCGTCCTCCTGGCCGAACGGGGCCATGGCTTCCGCGTACCGGCGCTCCTTGAGCTGGCCGCGGATGCGGGGGTTCTTCTTCTCCAGGGCGACGAAGAGGATGTCGCGGCCGCGGAGGTAGAGGTTCTTGGCCCGGGCCAGGAGATAGTCCTTGGCCTCGAGCGAGCTTCGGGGGGTCATGTCGGCGGGCGTCTGGACGAAGGCGTTGGCGTACATGATGTAGAGGCTGCCGGTGCGGAGCCGCAGCCCGGCGTGGCCGGGGAGCGAGCCCAGCAGCGTTTCATAGAGCTTGATGGCGAAGGGCAGGGCGTCGGCGACGAAATCGGGATCGTTGTCCGTGCTGAAGACGTCGGCCGAGGAGGGCCCGGAGAGCATCCCGGCGACCTTCTTCAGGGCCATCTTCTCGACGGAACAGGCGCCGAGCGCGCAGATGGCGACGAGAACGGGGAGGGCGCCGGCGATGAGGACGGACGCCCCGGCCGCGCCGCCCGCGCGCTTCGTTATGCATCTCAATCTCGGACCTCGCACGTGTGGCTATACCTCACGGTCCCGACCTGTCCGGACCCCGCTCCACCTCATTCAAGGATAGGCCCAAGCCGGCCTTTAGTCAAATCGCCGCGGCGGGCGGAACGGGCGAGGAGCGGGCCGGGTCAGCGGCCTTCCGGCGCCCCGCCCTTGGATCTGAAATAGAGGTAGACCGGGATGCCGGCCAGGGCCGTGGCGATGGCGATGAGCGACTCGACCGGGCGGCTGAGGAAGGACAGGACGAGGATGGCCGCTCCGACGAGGAGGTAGAGCGCCGAGGCCGCCGGGAAACCGGGGAGCTTCACGACGCTCCGGCCCGTCCGCCTGAGCTTGAAGACGCCCAGCACGGCCAGGAGGGGGAAGATGCCCAGGGAGAAGCCCATGTAGGTCAGCAGCTGCTCGAACGTCCCGAGAACGACCATGACCGCGGCGATCCCCCCCTGGAGGACGATCGAGCGCGTCGGGACGCAGCACTTCGGGTCGACCGCGGCGACCGACTTGAAGAATATGCCGTCCTTGGCCATCGAGTAGTAGACCCGCGGCCCGAGGATGAGGTAGGCGCTGAGCGAGGAGAAGAGCGCGAAGGAGATGAACAGCGAGAGGACGGTCTCGGCGGACCGGCCGAACAGGTTGCCCGCCGCCAGGCCGGCGATGGACTCGACGCCCTCCATATCGGCCGGCGGGATGGCGTAGATATAGAAGAGGTTCAAAGCGAAGTAGAGGACTATGACGATGCCGGTCCCGAGCAGGAGCGAGCGCGGCAGGTTGCGGAGGGGATCGCGGACCTCCGATCCGATGTAGGCCGAGGCGTTCCAGCCGCTGTAGGCGAACATGATCCACATCAGGGAAAGGCCGAGCGTTTTCAGGCCGCCGAAATCGAACTGAAAGGGCGCCGCGGCCGCGAGATGGGAGAAGCTCCCCTGGCCGACGGTGAATCCGGCGGCGACGAGGCCGACGATGAGGAGGACCTTCATCCCGGTCAGGGCGTTCTGGACGCGGGCCCCCGCTTCGAGCCCCCGGGTGTGGAGGAAGGTGAAGGCGGCGATGATCAGGACGGCGTAGAGCTTCTTCATGACGACCGCTTCGGCCGGTCCGTCGAAGAGGCCGGGGCGGAGGAGGCCGGGGAAAGCCCGGGTCAGATAATCCGAGAAGCCGATGGCCGAAGCGGCGATCGGCGCGGAAAAGCCGACGAAGAACGATATCCAGCCGGAGAGGAAGCCCACGGAGGGGTGGTAGAGGCGCGACAGGAAGGCGTACTCGCCGCCGGCGTGGGGGAAGGCCGCGCCGAGCTCGCCGTAGCTCAGCGCGCCGCAGAGGGCGATGAGGCCGCCGACGACCCAGAGGGCCAGCATGACCACCGGGTGGTGGAGGTCCTTCATCAGCAGGCCGGAGGTCAGGAAGATGCCGCTCCCGACCATGTTGGCGACGACGATGTTGGTCAGCGGGAAGAGGCCGAGCTTGCGCGCGAGCCCGTTGGCGGGGGTCTCAGGGGTCATGGGCCGCTCGTTCATGGCGCGAGGTTCCACTTTAGCCGTCCGCGGCGAACCTGTCAAACAAGAGTCAGCCTTTTCTCTTTTTCTTGAATCGGCTCGCGAGGAGGGTCAGGACGAAGAGCGGGCCGTACATCGCGGCGGCCGCGGCCGAGAAGCCGATGTTCGTCCCCTTGAGCATCTCGACGCCCCAGCCGAGCTGGTCCTCGTTGACGAGATAGGTCCAGGTCGAGGCCGGCCCGCGGAAGCCCTCCTTCTCGGGATCGACGGGGCCCTCGCGCTCGACGAGGCCCTTGAGGGTCTTCTTGACGTCGCGGCCGATCGTCTTTTCGAGCTTCAGGAAGGCCTCGGTCGCGGACCTCTGGAACTCCTGGAGCGGCTCCTTCCTTCCGAGGACGACGAGGTGGATGCTCTCGCGCAGGTCGGCCAGCCAGGCCAGATGGTCCGCCCACGCGCTGTCGATATGGAAGAGGGCCGCGCCGCGGGCCAGGCGGGCGAACTCCTCGCGCCCGAACCGGGCCTCGCCGGCCTTGAGGAGCTTCGGCGAGGGACGGAACGGTGCCTCGGGGCCGCCGGCCGGCGCGACCGGGCCGAAGACCGCGTCGCGCCACCCGGCGACGATCCCCCGCTGCGTCTCGACGAGCGCCGCGTATCGCCAGAGGGACCGGCGGAGGTCGAGGTTCCGCCCCTCGATGACGCGCTGGCCGTGGACGATGTCGCCGCGGAGGAAGCGGTCCTCGACCGGACCGTCCCGCCGGGCGAGCCGATGGCGCTTGAAGAAGCGGGGCCCGAGCCCGTAGCGCTCGAAGATCGCGTCCTCGAGGCTGATGAAGAATCGCGACGAGCCCGGATCGCCCTGGCGCCCGGCCCGGCCGCGGAGCTGGTCGTCGATGCGCAGACTCTCGTGCCGGTTGGTCCCGACGACGTAGAGTCCGCCGAGCCCGGCCACGCGGTCGCGCTCCTCCTCCGCCGCGCCGCCGAGCTTGATGTCGGTGCCGCGGCCGGCCATGTTGGTCGAGATCGTCACGGCGCCGGGGGCGCCGGCCCGGGCCACGATCGCGGCCTCGAGCTCGTCGTTCTTGGCGTTGAGCACCGCGCAGGGAACGCCGGCCGCGCCGAGCGCCGTGGCGAGCTCCTCCGACTCGCGGACGCTCGCCGTCCCGACCAGGACGGGACGACCCGCGCCGTGGACGCCCGCGATCTCCCGGACGAGGCCGACGAGCTTGGCCTCGCGATGGGTGAAGACGACGTCGGGAAGGTCGCGCCGGACGCAGGGGCTGTGGGGCGGCACGACGACGACGCCGAGGCCGTAGAACTCCTTGAGCTCCTGGGACGACGACCGGGCCGTGGCCGTCATGCCGCAGAGGGCGGGGTAGAGCCGGAAGAGGTGCTGGAGGGCGATCGAGCCGAGGACGCGCCCATCCGCGCCGCGCCGGACCCCCTCCTTGGCCTCGACCGCGGCCTGGAGCCCGTCGGGCCAGTGCCGCTTGTCCATCACCCGGCCGGTGAACTCGTCGACGATCTCGATCCGGCCGTCACGGACGATGTAGTCGACGTCGCGGGCGAGCAGGGCCTCCGCGTGCAGGGCGCAGTGGGCGGCGGCCAGGAGCCCCTCGTTCTCGGCGGCGAACAGGTTGCCGCAGCCGAGCAGGGACTCGATCTTGCGGATGCCGGCGTCTGTCGGAAAGACGTTGGCCTTCTCCGCGTCGGTCTCGTAGTCCGCGCCCGGGTCTAGGCCGCCGACGACGGCGGCCAGGCGCACGGCGTCGCCGCCGCCCTCCGCGGCCGTCCCGGAGATGACGAGCGGGATGCGGGCCTCGTCGATGAGGATGGAGTCGGCTTCGTCGACGAGGGCGACGTCGAAGGGGCGGTGGACGGCGTCCTCCGGCTCGTAGGCGAGCCGGTCGCGCAGGTAGTCGAACCCGGCCTCCTTGGCCGTGGCGTAGACGACGTCGCGGGCGTAGGCCGCCCTCTTCGACGCCTTGTCCGCTCCTTCCTGGATGACGCCCACGGACAACCCGAGGAGGCTGTAGGCCGGGCCCATCCAGGCCGCGTCCCGCCGGGCGAGATAGTCGTTGAAGGTCAGGACGTGGACGGCCCGCCCGGAGAGAGCGAAGGCGGCGGCCGTGAAGACGGCGGCCAGCGTCTTGCCCTCCCCGGTCGGCAGCTCGGCGATCTTGCCGTCGGCCATGGCCAGGCCGGCGACGACCTGGACGTCGTGGGCGGCGAGCCCCGTTCCGCGGCGGGCGGCCTCGACGGCCAGGGCGAAGGCCTCGATCCGGGTCCGCTCGGCCACAGTCGTTTGATGTCCCGCCTGCGAGGCGCCCCCGCAGGGATGCCGCCCGGCTCCGGAGCTTCTCGTCGCTCTCATCGGACAGCCTTTCGGCTTCGTGGAACGCGCGGACCTTGCGGACCGCCCGCGCGTAGGCCGCGAGGTCGGTCTCCACGGCGACGCCGCGGAACTTGTTGAAGGCCGTTCGGATCTTGGCACCGATCAAGCTATCCCTATTTCGTCCGCTTGTATTCGAAGACGCCGCTCGGCTGGGCGATCTCGACCGCAGTCACCTGGCCCTTGGCGTCCTCGAGGAAGCGGACCCGGATGGCCTTGACGACCTTGAAGGAGAACTCGCCGCCGACCTCGGGCACGAGGTCGTAGACCGGTTGACCGGGCACGGAGAGGGTCAGGACGTTCCCCTTCAGGCCGACCGTCACGACCTGGGTCGGCAGCGCATAGGAGCCGACGAGCGTCCGGAGATAGCCCGGATCGGACAGCCGGGCGTCCGGCTTCTTGGCGAAATAGATGTCGTCGACCGTCGGCTCGAGCGGAACGGCCACGCCGGCGACGTTGCCGTTGACGTCGGTCCGGAAGGTCAGCTTCATGTCCGCGAACGTCGGGTCGTCGGCCTTGCCCCCGTTGAAGGTCTCGTAGTGCCAGTGGGCGAGCGGCGTCGCGATGTCGTTGTAGGTGAAGCCGAGCTTGCCCCCGGCGAGCGTCACCGTGAGTTCGCCGTAGCCGGGGTGGCCGTAGTCGCCGGCGTATTCTTCGAGCTTGTGGGCCGGCGCCGTTCCGGGCCGCCGGCGGGTCGCCTTCTTCTCCTCGGCCTTCTTGCCGATCTCCTCGCCCGCGGCCTGTCTCTTCGCCGCGTCGCCGATCCAGTCGACGGCCTCGAGGCCGAGGATGCGGTCGGCGGCGGTCCGCACGAGGAGCTCGGGCAGGCCCGTCCCGTTCCTGTTGGTCAGGACGACGAAGCCGAGCCCGTCGCTCGGCAGGAAGCTGACCAGGGCCGAGAAGCCGTCGATGTTGCCTCCGTGGTGGACGCGCCTGTGGCCCCGGTAGCTGTCGACCATCCAGCCCAGGGCGTAGTCGGGCGCCGTGATGTCGGGCCGGGTGGAGACGCCGCCCGTCGTCATGTAGGGCGTGTGCAGGTCGGCCAGGGTGGCGGCCCCGATGACCTGCTGTCGCCGAGCTTGCCGCCGTTGACGTGGACCGTGACCCAGCGGGCCATCTCGTTGGCGCTCGAGTTGATGGAACCGGCCGGGCCGACGAGGGTGATGTCGCGGAAGGGGAGCTTCGTGAGCTTGCCGTCCCGCTCGGCGTAGGGCAGGGCGAAGTCCCTGTCCTTCTGTGACTCGACGACCGAGAAGTTGCTCCGGGCCATGCCGAGGGGCCCGAAGACGAGCGCCCGCACGGACTCCTCCCAGCTCTGGCCCGTCATCGTCTCGACGAGGTAGCCGGCCGTGAGGAACATCAGGTTGTTGTACTGCCAGCGCTCCCGGAGGTCGGCCGTCGGCGGGAGGTGGGCCAGCCTGCGGACAAGCTGTTCGCGGGTGGCGGTCTTGTTGTTGTACCAGACGAGGTCGTGGCGCGGCAGCCCCGAACGGTGGGTGACGAGGTCGCGCGGGGTCAGCCGGTCGCCGGCGTCGGCGTCGTAGAGGCGGAACCAGGGAATGTAGGTCCGCACCGGCTTGTCCCACTCGACCTTGCCCTGGTCGACGAGCGCGCCCAGCGTGTAGGCCGTGAAGGCCTTGCTCGACGACCCGATGGCCATGAGCGTGTCGGCCGTCACGGGCAGCTTCGACTCGAGGTCGCGGAGGCCGTACCCCTTGGCCAGGACGATCTCCTGGCCCTTGACGACGGCGATCGCCGCGCCAGGGACCTTCAGCTGGGCCAGGCCCTTGGCGACGATCTCGTCGAAGCCCTCGAGGGCCCGCCGGACCTTGGCGACAGGATCCTCGCCCCGGACGACCTCGAAGGGGAACGTCCCTCCGCCCTGGGTGAACTGGCCGGTTATCTTCGCTCCCTCGGCGCCGATCTTGCCCTTGAAGGTCGGGTCGCCGGGGACGCCGGCGATGGCGAAGGTGACGTCCGCGCCCTCGGCCTTGATGCCGGAAAGCGGCAGGTCCTTGGCTCCCTGGGCCGGGATGGAGATGTCGCCCTTCCATGTCCCATCGGCCTGTTTGGCGAAGTCGAGGTCGACGGCGAGCTTCTGGCCGGGGAGCTCGATCGCCCCCTCCCAATGGCCGGCCAGGTCCTGAGGTGGGGCGGCCTCGGCCGGACGGGCCCGTCGCCGACAACGCCATGAAAACAAATAGGATAGACGCGAAGCGAAGGCTGTTCTTCATCGGGAGCTCCTTTCGGACATCTGGAGCGTCAGGCTAACATATTGAAAAGAGGGGGTCAAACCTCAGGGCCATCTCTGGCGCCCCTCGAGGGAAGAAACGGCGCCGCCGGGCGTCAAAACCTATGCTGGTGAGGTATAATGTCTATTTGCGCTCAGAGAGAATCAAGCTCCTCCCCGGCAAGGGCGGAGCCAAACTTCAATAAAGGTGACCATCGATGAGAAAACGAACGGCCCTCCTGCTGACTCTGATACTCGCCCTGGCCTGGGGCTGCGGGAAATCCGGCGGCACCGACGCCGCGGCCAATCCCGCGGCCGACGCTCAGGCGCCGGCCGGCAAGCCGGGCGCGAAGTCCTCTCCCGGAGCGAAAGGAATGCCCGGCGAGCCCCCGCTCGAAGCGCTCCCCGTCAACGTCGAGACCGTGGCCCGCAAGAGCCTCAACTCCTACCTCGTCCTCAACGGCATCGTCGAGCCGGAGCGTCAGGTCCAGGTGTTCTCGCGCCTCTCGGCCTACGTCCAGCAGATCGTCAAGGAAGAGGGCGCCTACGTCCGGGAGAACGACGTCCTGGCCGTCCTCGACGACACCGAGATCAAGATCAGCTACGAGCAGGCCCGGATCGCCCTGGAGCAGGCCAAGCTGACCCTCGACGAGGCCGAGAAGAACCTGACCCGGAGCCTCGAGCTCTTCAAGAAGGATCTCATCTCCGAGCAGGAACACCAGACGACCGACGCCACCTACAAGCAGCGCCGCCTCGACCACCAGAACCGGGAGGAGAACTTCAAGGACCTCGAGCTCCAGCTCAGCTGGACCCGGCTCCGCTCCCCGGCCGAGGGCTACATCACCCAGCGCCTCATCGACGCCGGCGGGCGGGTGTCGGCCAACCAGCAGGCCTACACGATCGAGGACTTCAAGCCGCTCCTCATCCGCGTCTACGTGCCGACGAGCGACGCCATCGACCTCAAGACGGGCCTGCCCGCCGAGGTCGCGACCGAGATCCTCAAGGGCGAGGCCTTCAAGGGCTCGGTCACCCTGATCAACCCCCGCGTCGACGTCCAGACTGGGACGATCAAGGTCACCGTCGAGGTCTACGACGACACGCTTCGCCTCAAGCCCGGCATGTTCGTCGAGGTCCGCATCGCCACCGGCGCGAAGGACGACGTCCTGGTCATCCTCCGCAAGGCCATCCTCTTCAAGACGGGCAAGACCTACGTCTTCGTCGTCAAGGACGGCCTGGCCAGCCAGCGCGAGGTCACGCTCGGCCTGACCGAGGAGGACCACGCCGAGGTCACGAACGGCCTCGCCGCGGGCGACATCATCGTTTCCGTCGGCGTCGAGAACCTCAAGGACGGCCAGCCCGTCACCGTGCTCCAGTGACGCCATGAAGATCGTCAAGCTCTCCATCAGCCGCCCGGTCTCGGTGTTCATGTTCACCGTGGCCGCGGTCCTGTTCGGCTTCATCTCCTACTCGCGCCTGAACCTCAACCTGCTGCCCACGATCTCGTACCCCACCCTGACCGTCAAGACCGAGTACCCGGGGACGGCGCCGTCGGAGATCGAGAACATCATCTCCAAGCCCATCGAAGAGACCTGCGGCGTCGTCGACAACGTCATCCGCATCTCGTCGGTCTCCCGGGCCGAGCTCTCGGAGGTGACGATCGAGTTCGCCTGGCACACGAACATGGACTTCGCCACCCTCAAGGTCCGCGAGAAGCTCGACCTCCTGCGCTTCCCGACGGGGGCGACCAAGCCCGTCATCCTCCGCTACGACCCCAACCAGGACCCGGTCATGAAGCTGGGCCTGACCGGCGACCAGGACCTGGCCCGCATCCGCTACGTCGCCGAGAAGGAGGTCAAGCAGGCCCTCGAGAGCATCGAGGGCGTCGCCGCCTGCTCCATCTCGGGCGGCCTCGAGGACGAGATCCACATCGACATCGACGAGCAGAAGCTCAGCCTGCTCAACATCCCCATCACCACGGTCGCCAGCCGCCTGGCCCAGGAGAACGTCGACCTCTCGGCCGGCATCCTCAAGCAGAAGGACACCCAGTTCCTCGTCCGGACGGTCAACCAGTTCCGCGACGTCGAGGAGATCAAGAGCATCATCGTCGAGAAGCGCGGCGACGTCCAGGTCACGCTGGGCAGCATCGCCGACGTCTTCCGGGGCTACAAGGAGCGCAAGGTCATCTCCCGCATCAACGGCCGGGAGTGCATCGAGGCGGCCATCTACCGGGCCGCCGACGCCAACACCGTCACCGTCGTCGAGGAGGTCACGAAACGTCTGGAGACGGTCCGGAGGAACATCCTCGGGCCGCGCGGGCTGGACTACGTCCTCATCACCAACCAGTCGAAGTTCATCAAGAGCACGATCGACGAGGTCAAGTCGACGGCCGTCATCGGCGGCGTCCTGGCCGTCCTCGTCCTCCTCTATTTCCTCAAGAACGTCCGCAGCACGATCATCATCGGAACGGCCATCCCGGTGTCCGTCATCGTCACCTTCTTCCTGATGTTCTCGTCCAAGATCTCACTCAACATCATCTCGCTCGGAGGCCTGGCCCTAGGCATCGGCATGCTCGTCGACAACTCCATCGTCGTCCTGGAGGCCGTCCAGCGCTACCGCGACACCGGCCTGGCCGCGGCCGAGGCCGCCTACAAAGGGACGACCGAGGTCGCCGGGGCCGTCACCGCTTCGACCCTGACCACGGTCGCCGTCTTCTTCCCCATCGTCTTCGTCGAGGGCATCGCCGGGCAGCTGTTCAAGGACATGGCCCTGACCGTGACCTTCTCCCTCCTCGCCTCGCTCGTCGTGTCCCTGACGCTCGTGCCCATGCTGGCCGGGGCCATGCGGCGGGAGCGCGCCCGCGAGCTGCTGACCCCCCTCCTCAAGGCCGTCTTCAAGCCCGTCGACAAGGTCTACGACCGCGTCCTCGACTCTTACCGGAAGTTCCAGGTCCTCTCCTTCAAGAAGCGCCGCCTGATCTTCGTCGGCGTCTTCGCCCTGTTCCTCGTCTCGCTGGGCCTGACCCGGTTCATGGGCACGGAGCTCATACCGGTCATCTCCCAGGGCGAGTTCGTCGTCAACGTCGAGTTCACGCCCGGGACCTCGCTCGGGGAGAACGCCGCCGTCGTGTCCGAGATCACGGAGGTCCTCCAGCGCAACCCCGAGGTCACGAGCGTCTACGAGCTCATCGGCAAGGGCTCCCGGGGCGGCATCTCCTTCCAGGAGGAGATGGAGAACCTGTCCGAATTCACCATCCGGCTCCAGCCCGGCATCCTGGGCCGGGACGAGGATGTCATCATGGACCGGGTCCGCAAGGACCTCGAGGCCTTCCCGACGGCCCAGATCAAGGTCTACAAACCGCGCCTGTTCTCGTTCAAGGCGCCCCTCGAGGTCGTCGTCTCCGGCCTCGACCTCGACCGTATCAAGGAGATCTCCGACGAGCTCCTCCGGCGGATGAAGACCATCCCGGGCCTCATCGACCTCAAGTCGAGCATGGAGGAGGGCTACCCGGAGGTCCAGATCATCTTCGACCGGGCCGTCCTGGCCTCGCAGAACATGACCATCAACCAGGTCGGCTCCCAGCTCCGGAACAAGATCGAGGGCGAGATCGCGACGCGCTTCATCGAGAGCGACCGCGAGGTCGACATCCGCGTCCGCATCTCCGAGGCCTTCCGCGACCGCGTCGACAAGATCGGCCGTATCACCATCCGCAACGGCCTGGGGGCCATCGTGCCGCTCAAGTCGCTGGCGGCCATCCAGATCAAGGAGGGCCCGGCCGAGGTCCGCCGCATCCTCCAGCAGAAGTCGGCCGTCATCTCCGGCAATCTCTCGGGCGTTTCCCTGAGCGCGGTCCGGACCCGGGTCATGGAGGAGGCCGCCCAGATCCCGATGTCGCCCGACTACTCCGTCAACATGGCCGGCCAGAGCCAGGAGCAGGACGTCGCCTTCAACTCGATGATCTTCGCCATCGTCCTGGCGGTCTTCCTCGTCTACCTGGTCATGGCCTCGGAGTTCGAGTCGTTCCTCAAGCCCCTGATCATCATGTTCACCATCCCCCTGGCCATCATCGGCGTCGTCCTCGTCGGCTTCCCCGCCGGCATGTCGATCAACGTCCTCGTCCTCATCGGGATCATCATCCTGGCCGGGGTCATCGTCAACAACGCCATCGTCCTCGTCGACTACATCGGCCAGCTCCAGAGGGAGGGCCTGCCGAAGAGGGAGGCCATCCGGCAGGCCGCCCAGGTGCGCTGGCGGCCCATCCTGATGACGACGATCACGACCGTCCTCGGCCTCCTGCCCATGGCCCTGAGCACGAAGGAGGGCTTCGAGATCCGCATCCCGCTGGCCCTGACCCTGATCGGCGGCCTGACCTTCGGGACCTTCCTGACCCTCGTCCTTATCCCGCTCATCTACGACAAGATCGTCCCCGAGACGGGCGCCCGGGAGGCCAAGGAGAGCCGGCTGATGGGCCTGCTCCTCAAGGCCAAGGCCTCGCTCGGCCCCAAGAAGCCAGCCCCGGAGAAGGCATCGTGAACCTCCCCGAATTCGCCATCAAGAAGCCCGTCTCGATCATCGTCATCATGCTCGTCTTCCTGACGATCGGGATCATCTCGCTCGTCAAGCTGCCGCTCGAGATGATGCCCGACGTGTCCTTCCCCGGGCTCATGGTCCAGGTCCCCTACCCGTCCTCGTCGCCCGAGGAGGTCGAGCGGGTCATCACCCGCCCCATCGAGGACATCCTGGCCACGGTCAACAACCTCGATACGCTCAGCTCGTCCTCCTCGTCGTCGAACGCCTCGATCAACCTCCAGTTCAAGGCCGGCACGAACATGGACCTGGCCTCGATGCAGATCCGGGACAAGATCGACCAGATCCGCGGCAACCTGCCCCGCGACATCGAGCAGATCCGCATCCGCCGGTTCTCCATGAACGACCGGCCGGTCATCAACTTCAGCGTCACCATGCCCGGCGACCTCGACGACCTCTTCTACTGGTCGGAAAACTACATCATGCAGCAGCTCGAGCGGATCGAGGGCGTGGCCAACGTCGACATCCGCGGCATCCGCAACAAGGTCCTCAACGTCTACCTCAAGCCCGAGATCTTCTACTCCTCCTCCATCCGCATCAACGACCTCATCGACACCATCACCAACAACAACATCAACGTCTCGGCCGGGTACATCGAGGAAGGCTCGATGCGCTACGCCACCCGCGTCCCCGGCGAGCTGAAGATCCTCGACGACGTCAAGACCCTGCCGGTGAACGAGCAGGGCCTGAAGGTCGGCGACGTCGCCCGGGTGACCTACGACTACCCGGTCAAGGAGGACTACAACCGGATGGACGGCCGCGAGACCGTCCGCTTCGAGGTCTACCGGGCCTCCAACGCCAACATCGTCGACGTCTGCGCCGCGGTCAAGGAGACCATGGTCCGGATCAAGGGGACGGAGCCCGCCCTCGGCGACATGAGCGTCGTCTTCTATCGGGACCAGTCCGAGGACATCCTCAAGAGCCTCAACGACCTGACGGTCTCGGGGATCATCGGCGGCATCTTCGCCCTGCTCGTCCTCCTGTTCTTCCTGCGCAAGGTCCGGACGACCTTCATCATCGCCACGGCCATCCCCATCGCCATGGTCTTCACCTTCAGCTTCATGTACCTCTACCGGGAGCTCTTCCAGGCCAACATCACCATCAACATCATCTCGCTCTCCGGGCTGATGATGGCCGTGGGCATGCTCGTCGACAACAGCGTCGTGGTCCTGGAGAACATCTTCCGCCTGCGCCAGGAGAAGGGCGTCGCCCCGCGCGAGGCCGCCCTCCAGGGGGCGGGCGAGGTCGCCCAGGCCGTGCTCGCCTCGACCCTGTCGACGCTCGTCGTCTTCGTCTCGCTCGGGTTCATGTCCCAGTCGGGCTTCGGCCGGTTCATGAAGGACTTCGCCCTGACCATCTCCCTGGCCCTCGTCGCCTCGCTCCTCGTCTCCCTGACCTTCATCCCCCTGGCCAGCAGCCGGTTCCTGGCCGGGAAGACGAAGGAGAAGGCCCGCTGGCTGGTCAAGCTGACCCGGATCTACGAGAAGATCATCCACTTCACCATCAAGAATTGGAAGACCAAGCTCCTCGTCGTCGGGGCGGCCGTCCTCGTCTTCGTCGCCTCGTACCTGCTCCTCAACAGCATCGAGCGGGAGTTCATGTTCGGCAGCGACGAGCGCGAGGTCGGCCTGTCGGTCTACATGCCCCGGACCTTCTCCCTCGACCAGATGAACGAGCTCTTCACCGAGTTCGAGAGGATCGTTCTCGGCCGCCGGGAGGAGCTGGCCATCGACCACGTCACCGTCGAGTTCGGCGTCCGGGGGATGCGCCAGGGCCGCTACCGCGGCTCGCTCAACCTCGACCTCACCGACAAGGGCCCGACCGTGACCGAGATCCGGGAGAAGCTCAAGCGGCTCCTGCCCGTCAGGGCGGGCATCACTCTACGAGTTCGGCCAGCGGTTCGGACGGGGCGGGTTCGGCCGCGGCACGTCGGTCGACCTGATCGGCATGGACTTCACCAAGCTGACCGAGCTGGCGCCGACCGTCATCGAGCGGCTGAGGAGGGTCCCCAACGTCGAGGAGGTCACCAGCGACCTCGAGGGCGGCGACACCCAGCTCCTCGTCCAGGTCGACCGGGCCAAGGCCGAGAACCTCGGCGTCAACAGCCGCCTCATCGCCCAGACCATGTCCTCGTCGCTCTCGGACCGGGCCATCGGCAAGTTCAAGACCGAGAACCGCGAGATCGACATCATCATGAAGATCCAGTCGGAGGACGGCTTCAGCGAGGAGGACCTGAGGAACATCAGCCTGCGGACCCGGGAGAAGTCCGTGCCCATCTCGGCCATCTCCAACCTGTCCTACCGGCTGGGCTCGTCGTCCATCCGCAAGGAGAACAAGAAGTCCAAGCTGAGCATCCAGATAAGCACCAAGACCCAGGGCATCATGGCCCTGAGCGCCGACATCACCAAGGTCATGAACAGCGTGCCCTTCCCCGAGGGATACAGCTGGGGCTTCGGCGAGGGCTTCCGCCGCTTCCAGGAATCGCAGGGCGAGACGACCCTGGCCATCGTCCTGGCCCTGCTCTTCATCTACATCATCATGGCCGCGCTCTTCGAGTCGTTCGTCCACCCGTTCACGATCCTCCTCATCGTGCCGCCGGCCATCTTCGGCGTGGCCGTCATGTTCACCGTGACGAAGATCACCCTGAACACGACGTCGTACCTGGGCCTCTTGACGCTCTTCGGCATCGTCGTCAACAACGGCATCATCCTCGTCCACCACATCCGGACCCTGCGCTTATCCGGCATGGGCAAGGACGAGGCCATCATCCAGGGCGGCAAGGACCGCATCCGGCCCATCCTGATGACGGCTATCACGACCATCCTCGGGGTCCTGCCGCTCGCCCTGCCCTACATGTTCCCGCAGTATTTCCAGGGCGTCGGCCAGCGGTCCCAGATGTGGGCGCCGATCTCGGTGGCCATCGTCGGCGGGCTGACGACGTCGACCTTCTTCACCCTGATCTTCCTGCCGACCTTCTACTCGATCTCGGATTCGGCCGTCCGCCGGTTCAAGCGGAAGTTCGGGTTCAACGCCGACAAGATCTGAATCCGCCTCCCCCTCACCGCCTCGAGAGGGAGGCCGATAAACACGCGTTGAGCGAGATAGGTGTCGACTTTGATATAATGGGGCGGCCTTGAGCGACACCGATTTCCTCGAGTTCCGCGCCGTCTCCAAGCGCTTCGGGGCCGTCCGGGCCGTCGACGACGTCTCCCTCGAGATCAAGAAAGGCGAGTTCTTCTCCCTGCTCGGCCCGAGCGGCTGCGGCAAGACGACCATGCTGCGCCTGGCCGGCCGGGTTCGAGGAGCCCGACGCGGGCCGCGTCTTCCTCGACGGCCGCGACATCACCGACCTGCCGCCCGACAAGCGCCAGGTCAACACGATCTTCCAGAGCTACGCCCTCTTCCCCCACCTGACCGTCCGCGACAACATCGCCTTCGGCCTGGCCATCGCCAAGCGCCCCAAGGCGCGAGATCCGGGACGAGGTCGACCGGATGCTCGAGCTCATCCGCATGGCCGACCAGGCCGGACAAGAAGCCCGACCAGCTCTCCGGCGGCCAGAGGCAGCGCGTCGCCATCGCCCGCGCGCTGGTCAACAGGCCCGACGTCCTGCTCCTCGACGAGCCGCTGGCCGCGCTCGACCTCAAGCTCCGCCAGCGCATGCTCATCGAGCTCGACGCGATCCACGACGAGGTCGGCATCACCTTCCTCTACGTCACCCACGACCAGGGCGAGGCCATGAGCCTGAGCGACCGCATCGCGGTGATGAACGCCGGCCGCGTCGAGCAGATCGGCACGCCGGCCGAGATCTACGAGTCGCCGCGGACGAGCTTCGTCGCCGCCTTCATCGGCGACACCAACTTCCTCGAGGGCCTGGTCCTCGACAGTTCGGACGGCGAGTACAGCCGGCTCGAGATCGAGGGCCTGCCGCCGGTCCTCGGCTTCAACGACAGGTCCATCCGGGCGGGGCAGCGCATCACCCTCAGCGTCCGGCCCGAGAAGATCCACATCTCCCGCGACGAGCCCGAGACGAAGCCCCGGCGCAACGTCTTTCGGGCCGTCATCGAGGACGTGATCTACCTCGGCTCGAACACGAAGTACTGGGTCCGGACCGGAGGCACCGTATTCAGGTCCTCCGCCAGCACGACCGCTTTTTCCTCGACGAGAGACCCCTGCGCTGGAAGGAGGAGTGCTGGATCTGGTGGCACGCCGACGACGGCTTCATGCTCGATCGGTTCGGAAGAGCCGGGGAATAAGATGCGGGTCAGGTCTACTTTTTCGCGTTTTGGCGCAAAAAGTAGACCTGACCCCATCTTGAGAAGCGCGGCGCGCCGAGTGGCTGACCTCGCTGCCGTCGCTCGTCTGGCTCGCGCTCTTCGTCGTCGTCCCGACGCTCTTCGTCTTCGCCATCGCCTTCCGCCCGGCCGATCCCTACGGCGGCATCGGCCGGGGCTGGACGCTCGAGACGCTGCGCTCCCTGGCCGACCCGAGCAACCTGGCCATCGCCTGGCGGACCCTTTGGATCAGCCTCCTGACGACGGCGATCTCGCTCGTCCTGGCCGTTCCGACGGGCTACACCATCGCCCGGGCCTCGGAGCGCTGGCGGAACCGGCTCCTGATGCTCGTCATCGTTCCCTTCTGGACGAGCTTCCTCGTCCGCGTCTTCGCCTGGAAGTCGCTCCTCCACCCCGAGGGTCTGATCAAAAAAGCCCTCGAGGCGCTCGGCCTCGCCGGGCCGGAGACGACGCTGCTCTACAATCCGGCGGCCGTCGTCCTGGTCATGGTCTACACGTTCCTGCCCTTCGCCATCCTGCCGATCTACGCCGCCGCGGAGAAGTTCGACTTCCGCCTGATCGAGGCGGCCCGCGACCTCGGGGCCCGGCCCTTCCAGGCCTTCCGCCGGGTCTTCCTGCCCGGCATCCGGCGGGGCATCCTGACCGCGATCCTGGTCGTCTTCATCCCGGCCCTCGGTTCCTACGTCATCCCCGACCTCGTCGGCGGGCCGTCGGGCGAGATGCTCGGCAACAAGATCGCCCAGCGGGTCTTCGCCGACCGCAACCTGCCCCACGCCGCGGCGCTCTCGGCCGTCCTCATCCTGGCCGTGCTCGCCCCTCTCGTCGCGGTCCTCGCCCTCCAGCGGAAGTCGAAGCGCGCCGACATCGTCATGGGGGAGGCGCCGTGAGGCGGAGCCGCTTCCCCGTCGTCGTCACCGGCGCGGTCCTGGCCTTCTTCTACCTGCCGATCCTCGTCCTGGTCGTCAACTCCTTCAATCGCCGCCCGCTTCGGCAGCCGCTGGCAGGGCTTCTCGCTCGTCTGGTACCGGCGCCTCTTCGAGTCGCCCGAGATCTGGCAGGCCCTGAAGAACACGCTCGTCATCGCGGTCTCGGTCACCGCGGTCTCGGTCGTCCTGGGCACGACGGCGGCCTTCGCCCTGCACCGCTACGGTTCGACCCGTCTCCAGAAAGTCCACTACATCCTGATCTACCCGCCGCTCGTCGTCCCCGAGATCCTCATGGGCATCAGCCTGCTCATGGTCTTCGTCGCGTCCGGCGTCCCGCTCGGCCTGCTCGACGATCTTCCTGGCCCACGTCACCTTCTGCGTCAGCTACGTCGCCATGGTCGTCCTCGGCCGGCTCCAGGACTTCGACTTCTCGATCGTCGAGGCGGCCCGCGACCTCGGCGCGAGCTGGTGGACAGAGCGCCCGGCGGGTCCTGCTGCCCGCTGCTCGCGCCGGGGATCGTCGCCGGCGGCGCTGCTCGCCTTCACCCTGTCGATCGACGACTTCGTCATCACCTTCTTCGTCGCCGGCCCGGGCTCGACGACCCTGCCCATGCGCATCTACAGCATGATCAAGCACGGCGCGCCGCCGATGATCAACGCCCTGTCGACCCTCCTGCTGGTCGTGACGTTCACGGCCGTCTTGGCCAGCCAGCGCCTGGCCCGCTCAAAGCGGTGACACCGTATTCATTGAAACGCGGACCGATCTGGAATATAACGGGGCCTTGAACGGACGCCCATGAACAAAGCGACGCAGGCTCCCGGATCGCTCGGATCGCGCTCGCGCTCGCCGGGCGGGCCTCGCGGCGCTCCTGGCCGCGGCCGGATGCGGCGAGGCCCGGCCCGTCCTCAGCCTCTACACCTGGTCCGACTACATCAAGCCCGAGCTGGTCCGGCGCTTCGAGCGCGAGCACGGCTGCCGCGTCGTCCTCGACACCTTCGACTCGAACGAGGCCATGTACGCCAAGCTCAAGGCCGGGGCGACGGGCTACGACCTCCTCACCCCGTCGAGCTACATGGTCAGCCTGATGCACGCCCAGGGGATGCTCCAGCGGCCTCGACCACGCGCTGCTGCCCAACCTCGTCCACGTCGATCCGGACTACCTGGAGATCGCCATGGACCGGACGATGGACCACTCCGTGCCCTACATGCTCACCATCACCGGCATCGCCTACCTCGAGAGCCGGGTCAAGGACGTCGAGCCGACCTGTGGCGGATGTTCGACCGCGCCGACCTGGCCGGGCGGATGACGATGCTCAACGACATGCGCGAGACGATCGGGGCGGCCCTCAAGTTCCTCGGCTACAGCCTCAACACGACGAGCGAGCGGGAGCTCGCCGAGGCCGAGGCGGTCGTCCTCGCTGGAAGAAGAACCTGGCCAAGTTCGAGAACGAGCAGTACAAGATCGGCCTGGCCTCGGGCGAGTTCCTGCTCGTCCACGGCTACAACGGCGACATCCTCCAGGTGCGCCGGGAGAACCCCGACATCCGCTTCGTCGTCCCCGAGGAAGGGACGGTCATCTCCTGCGACGACCTGGTCGATCGCCGGCCGACGCCCGCGAGCCGGCCCTGGCCCACGCCTTCATCAACTTCCTCCACGACCCGGAGGTCGCCGCCGAGAACACCGTGGCTTCATCTACTTTCTCTGCCCGAACAAGGGCTCCTACCCGCTGCTGCCGGAGGAGATCCGCGACGACCCGGCGATCTTCATCCGGCCCGGAGCTCCGGGCCAAGAGCGAGGTCATCGCCGACATCGGAGCGGCCAACGCCCTCTACGTCAAGGTCTGGGACCGCCTCAAGTCCGCCCGCTAATTCGGGGACACAATACTATTTTCCGATTTATTAATTCGGAAAATAGTATTGTGTCCCCGATTTATCTTCTTGCGAAGGGTCGTCGCGCCGCGCCGGAAGGCCAGGTTGACGGCCAGGTTGACGGCCAGGGCCCGGGGCCGAGAATAGGGCACGGCCCTGAGGAACCGCGAGGCGATCCGCCGATAGGCGCTGAACTCTTCCCGGACACGCAGGTAGTTCTCGAACAGCGCCTCACGGGAGAGCTTCCGGGGCTCGAAGCAGACGTGGTTCGTGAGATGGCGGCTCCAGTCGCGCTCGACGATCCGGCCCTCGCGCTCGAGCCGCTCGCGGAGGGGCGTTCCCGGATACGGGACGAGAATGTTGATCTGGGCGGCGTCGATCCGGCTCTCGTAGGCGAACTCCAGCGTCCTCGGAAATGCCGACTCGTCGTCGCTGTCGAAGCCGAAGATGAACCCGCCGATAACGCTGATGCCCCGGGCGTGGAGCCTTCGGACGGCCTCGAGGTAGAGCGCGATCCGGGAGTCCGACTTGACGGACTTGGCGACGCCGGGCTGGGCCTCGAGGGACTCGAAGCCGACGAACACCCCCGTGCAGCCGCTCCGGGCCATCAGGTCCATCATCTCCCCGTCCCGCGAGACGTTCCACGAGGCGTTCCCGACCCAGGTCTTCCGGAGCGGGATGAGGCGCTCGAACAGTGACTTGAAATAGCCGTTCTCCTGGGCGACGTTGTCGTCGTTGAGGACGAAGGTCCGGCCGTCGAGGCCGCGGACCTCCTCGACGACCTCCTCGACCGGACGGCACCGCGTCTTGCGCCCCATGAGCGCGCTGATCGAGCAGAACTCGCAGTCGAACGGGCAGCCCCGCGTCGCCTGGATGGTGTTGACCGTGATGTACTCGCGCTTGCGGAGCAGCTCCCGCCGCGGGACCGGAAGGCCCGCGAGGGGGACGTCGTTCGACGAGCGATAGACCTTCTGCAGCCGGCCCGCCTCGAAGTCGCGAAGCAGCCGGGGCCAGGTGTCCTCCGCCTCGCCGACGACGACCGCGTCGGCCTCGCGCGCGGCCTCGTCGGGGCACGCGGTCACATGCATCCCGCCGAGCACGACCGGAACGCCCCGCCGCCGGTATTCCCGGGCGATCTGATAGCCTCGCGGGGCGTTGGCCGTGAGGAGGGAGATCCCGACGAGGTCCGTCGGCCGGTCGTAGGCGGCGGGCTCGCGCTCGTCGTCGACGATGGAAAGCCCGACGCCCGGCGGCGTCAGCGCTGCGACCATCGTCAGGCCCATCCCGGGGTAGCGGTGGGATCTGGCCTGGTTCTTGGCGATGGCTGCTCCGCCGCCGAAGCGCCGGGCCGACGGATAGATCAGCCGGATGTCCATCACGTCCCTCTCGCCTTTCATAATAGGGAGGCGGGGCAGGCCGAGTTGTCAAGGGATTGTCAATTTATCGGGAGATCAGAAGTTGAAGGTGTAGTTGAACTTGACGTAGAGGGCCCGGCCGCTCGAGAGGGGCGGGAGGGGCGTCCGCGACAGGCGGTCGGTGTTCCAGCCCTCGTTGTAGACGAGGTAGACGTCGGTGCCCTCGCGCGGATTGTAGCGGAAGCGGACGTTGGCCGAGACGGCGTCGTCGGCGCCGTTATACTGAACGAGCGCGCTGGCCGAGAACTTGACGCTGAGCGTCGCCAGGACCCGGACCTGGCCGATGGGAGCGACGTACGACTGGCCGCGCTCCGGGAAGCGGACCAGGTTGTACTGGAGGAGGCCGCCGATCTCGAGGTCGGGGATGCCCGACCAGGTCGGCATCGCGCCCAGGGAGATCCGCCAGCCGTCATAATAGCCGCCCACGGTCCCGGTGATCATCGTGTTGAGCAGCCGGCCCGGCGGCGTCTGGAGGGCGAACTCCAGCCCCGGAAAAGTGTAGCGTCCCTCGGGGACCAGCGCGTCGTCGGAGATCTCGTAGGGCTCGTCGAGCTCCTCGATGTTGACCTTGGGCCAGAGGCGACCGCCGAAGCCGCTTTTCGTGGCGAACTCCCAGCCGGGCCCGATCTCGGCCAGGGTGAGCCGGCGCGTGTCGTTGTCCCAGTAGAAGCGGCCCTCGGCGAACGCGTCGTGGTTGGTCAGCGCGGAGTCCTTGCCGGGGAACCAGCCGTAGAGGGTCCGGGTGTAGAAGGCCGTGTAGTTCTCGAACATCATGAAGCCCATGCCCGGGTCGAACTCGGGTCCCACGCGGGCGAACCGGAGCGTCGTGCCGAATCCCCGCGTCGTCCGCCTCTCGTACATGAGAGCGATCCGCGAGGAATCGAAGGAGAAGGCCCGGTTGGCGGCGCCGTTCTCGAAGGTCTGGGCCCACTGCAGGGTGAAGTAGTCGTCGCCCCGGGCGCGCCAGATCCAGTCGAGGCCGTAGGCGACGTTGGAGCTCCCGTCCGCGCCGAGGCGGCTGGTCAGCATGCCGCCCAGGTAGGAATAGGGATTGATGACCTGGCGCCGCAGCCGCAAGACGCCGAAGTTCTCCGAGGGGTGGTCCTCGAGCGCGGCCGTGTGCATGTCGAGGAAGCCGATGTCCCATCCCCCCAGGCGGCCGACCAGGCGGGCGCCGCCGTAGATGCGGGCGACCTGGAGATCGTCGCTGTCGACGTCGCCGACGAGACCGATCCGGCGGCTGTAGAACAGCGTGTTCGCGCCCCCCATCGGGAAATCGAAATTGCTGGACCGCTCCTGGAAGAAGAGCCGCTTCTCGGGGAAGAAGACGGAGAACCGGCTCAGGTTGACCTGGACGTCGTCGGCCTCGACCTGGGCGAAGTCGGGGTTGATCGTCGCGTCGAAGGTCAGGTTGCCCGTCAGGCCGTACTTCAGGTCGAGCCCGAGCTCGAACTTGGAGGAATCGTCCCGAAGGTATTCGGTCTCCGCGTCATCGAGCTCGTAGGTCCGGTCGAAGCCGGCGAGGACGTAGGGCGTGAGGTAGAGGGGGCGTCGCGGTTTGAGGCCCGGCCAGACGGTCTCCTGGCACTGGGAGGGCTTCCAGGCGCTCATCTCGCCCCAATCCTTGGGGATGGCCGGAAAGACGTCGGCCTCGTTCCGGCGCGAGAGCCAGCGGAAGACCGTCACCCCCATGACGACGGTCCCGTCCCGGGGCTGAAAGCGGAGGCTGGAGAGCGGGATGCGCATCTCGAGATGCCAGCCGTCGTCGGCCCGGTCCACGGCGACGTCCCAGAACGTGTTCCAGCTCAGGTTCACCGGCATTTCCGTCGGCGAGGTCATCTGGGCGTCCCGGTAGACCGCCGCGTCGAAGCGGAGGCCCGACGGGGTCGTGAAGAAGGCCAGGGCGTTCTCCTTGTCGTTGAAGGTGTCGAAAAAGACGCCGAACCAGTCCGTCGTGGCGATCATGGAGTCGCGTTTTTTGGTCGGGGACTGGATCTTGTCCGGCTCCCGGTCGTACATGCGGCCGGCGACATAGACGTAGTCGTCGTCGTAGGCCAGAAGGGCCTCGGACCGCTCCGACGGGGGATCGCCGAAGGTCGGCGTATGCATGACCATGCAGAAAGGCCGGATCTCACGCCAGGCGGGCTCGTCGATGCGGCCGTCGAGCGTGATCGGCCCGGACGCGCGGGTGATGACGATGCGCTCGGTCCGGGGCAGCTTGAGGATGTCGAGGAGCTGGTCGGGCGGGTTCTGGGCGAGGAGAGAGACGGCTCCCGCCGCGACCGCGGCCGCGCTTAGCAGGCCCCGCCGGACATTTTCCCCGAGAATCATTCCCCGAGGATACTCGAATTAAATCGGGGACACAATACTATTTTCCGATTTCAAATTCGGAAAATAGTATTGTGTCCCCTATTTTGCGAAGCGGAAGAGGTAGCCGGCGGGGTCGAAGAACGCGATCGCCTCGCCTTCGGGAACGGCGGCGATACCGCGGCGCGTCAGGATGGGGACCCAGGCCGCCGGGTCGTCGGTCAATAGGTCGATCCGCACGGCCTTGCGCTCGGTGAAGGGATGGAGGCCCTGGGCGCCATCGACCAGCCCGATGAAGCCGGTCGGCGAGGCCGTCATGACCTTGGCGAAGCCCTGGTCGACGAGAAGGCCGGCGCTGAGCTTGTCGATGGCGAAGAGCCGGGCCGCCTCGACGTCTTTATAATAGATCCAAAGGATATTCGCCTTGATCCGGAGGTCATCCGGCCTGGCCTTTCCGCCCGCCGGATCGGGCCCGACCGGTTCGACCTTGGCCAAGGTGTCCAGGAGGCGCGAGTTCCGCGGATCGTCGAGGAACCGCTCGAACTCGAGGAGGTAGCCTTCGGGATCGACGGTGACGAAGCCTCGCGTCGGATGACGGGACGCGTCCTTGAGCTCGGAGCGCATCGTGAGGCCCTGGGTTTTAAGATAATCATACCAGCCGTCGACCTCGTCGGTGACGAATGCCAGGGTCGCCGTCTTGGGAGCGTCGGCGTCCGCCCCGGCCTCCGATCTCGGCGAAACGCGGAGGAAGGCCGTCCCCGAGAGCCTGAACAACCCGGGCCCGGCCTGGGGCAGACCCAGGACCTGTCCGTAAAATCGCTCGGCCGCGGCGATGTCCTCGTAGAAGTAGCGGACCGTGACGCCGCGGATGAGCGGGAAGATCCCGTTCCCTTCCGCCTTTGCCTCCCCGCGCGCCGCCATGCGGACACGCTTGATCACGACCGGCTCGACCGGCCTGTGCATGGCCATTCGGGACGGCCCCTCCCAGATCTCCTCGACGGGGACGACTGCGATCCTCTCGAGGACATCAGCGCCCCCGACGAGCCGGCCGAACACCGTGTACTTGCCGTCGAGATAAGGTCTGGCCGAGACGCAGACGTAAAACTCGGAATCGCCGCTCCACTCGTCGGCGGTCCGCCCCAGCCCGAGCGTCCCGAACACGTGCGGCTTGGCGTTGAACTCCGGCGGGAGCTTGGGCGCTTCGCCCCCTCCCGTCTGGATGACGTGGCCGCGGACGACCCGATAGAAATCCTTTCCGTCATAGAAGCCCTTACGGGCGAGGTCCTTGAACTGGGCGACCGTCTTAGGCGCGTCGGCCTCGAAGAGCTCGAACGCCATCTTGCCCATCGACGTCTCCAGAACGACGATCTCATCCGCGGTCGGCGAAGACGGCCGACAAGAGGCGAAGAGCGCGACCAGGCAGAGAACGGCCAAAGTGGGGAGCGCGGTGTGTTTCATGGTGAGTCGACTATAGCTTCGGACGTCGCGCCGAGTCAATAAAAATGGGGGACATGATACTCATTCC
Source organism: Candidatus Aminicenantota bacterium (assembly GCA_963719985.1). Classification (GTDB taxonomy): domain Bacteria; phylum Acidobacteriota; class Aminicenantia; order Aminicenantales; family Saccharicenantaceae; genus RBG-16-66-30. The sequence goes on from CAVRDU010000005.1 coordinate 319,869, forward strand.
CCTATTTTCTAATTGGGAAATGAGTATCATGTCCCCCATTTAGAGCGCCGCGACGTAGTTCCCCGCTCCGACGACGATCGTCGAAAGGATGAGGACGACGATGCCGGCCACGACCAACCGTCGCGTCGGCCGCCCCGTCCCCCTCCACTCGCGGAAATAAATCCCCCATAGGCTGCTGAAGACGATGATGAAGGCCATGTGGATGGTCCAGCTGGAGAAGTCGTACTTCCCCATTTGTGTCGTGCCCATGCCGTAGAAGAAGAACTGGAAGTACCAAGTCGTCCCGGCCAGGGCCGACCAGATATAATTCGCGAACAACGACGGCGCCGGTCTGAGCAGTCCGGCGATATCGTTCTTGGACGGCAGGATGGTTTTGGCCCGCAAGTAATCGCGGGCCGACTTGTTCCGGAAGCTCAGCGCCGCGCACCAGACGAAGTTCGTCGTGAAGCCGCCGAGCAGGGCGACGACGAGGACGGGGAAGTTCTGGAAGAGCGGCCGCGCCCCGCTCCGGATGGCCGCCTCGGCGATAGGTTTGCCCGCGGCGAAGGCGAAGGCCATGCAGGAGCTCATGACCCCGGCGAAGACCGCGACCCAGACGCCCTTGACGAAGCTGAACTCGGCGATCGAGGCCTTCTTCTCAGACTCCGAGAGCTCCCGCTCCTTCTTCATCCCGGCCCGTCCGCAGACGGCGATGCCCGCGAGGCAGACGAGGATCCCCAGGATGACCACCCGGCCCGACAGGGTCGCCACGAGCCCGGCGATCTTTCCCTCGAAGACCGGAGGCACGAGCGTCCCGAAGACGGCGCAGAAGCCGAGGGCCAGGGCGTAGCCCAGCGACATGCCGAGATAGCGCATGCTCAGTCCGAAGGTCAGGCCGCCGATCCCCCACATCACGCCGAAGAGATAGGTCCAAAGGAGCGCCCCGGACGGCGCCGATCGCAGGACGCCGACGAGGTCCGGGCAGGTCAGCAGCCCCACGACCCACGGCGCGACGATCCAGCTGAAGAACCCGCCGACGAGCCAGTAGGTCTCCCAGGCCCAGCCGCGGACCTTCTTATAGGGGATGTAGAAGCTTCCGGCGGCGAACCCGCCGACCGCGTGGAGAAATACGCCGAGGAAAGGGCTGGGATCCATTGCGGCTCCAGAGCCCGGAGTCTATCCCCGGCCCCCGGCCAAGTCAACAGGAGGGGGTCAGATCTACTTTTTACGCAGAACTGCGCAAAAAGTAGATCTGACCCCTTCCGGAGCGCCCCCTTGGCGTTGACCCTCTCATTTGTTTTAGATAGCATACCGGCGAAAGGCGGCCGCCATGCTCAAGAAACACCCCCGCGCCCTGAGCTTCATCTTCTTCACCGAGATGTGGGAGCGCGTCGGCTTCTACACGCTCATGGCCATCCTCGTCCTCTACATGGACAAAGTCTTGGGCTGGCCCGACGGCCGCAAGGGCGACATCTACGGGCTCTTCCTGGCCCTCTGCTACTTCGTCCCGCTCCTCGGCGGCTGGCTCGGCGACAAGGTCGTCGGGCAGATCCGGACCGTCCGGGCCGGCGCCTTTCTCATGGCCCTCGGCTACGTCGGGCTGGGCGTGTCCGGGCCCGGCCACGTGACCACGTTCTATCTGGGCCTCCTTCTCATCGGCGTCGGCACGGGCATCTTCAAGGTCAACATGGCCGTCCTCGTCGGCAACCTCTACTCGGGGAGGCCCGAGCTCAAGGACGCCGGCTACAACATCTTCTATATGGGCGTCAATCTGGGGGCCATGGTCGCCCCGCTCGTGGCCACGGTCAACAACGCCGTCTTCCACAGCTATAACCTGTCGTTCTGGGTCGCCGCCGTCGGGATGGTCTTCGCCCTGATCATCTTCCGCGCCGGCGAGCCGCAACTCCGGCCCATCGATACGAAGCTCGGGACCGGAGGGGCGCCCGCCGCCCCTCCGCAGCCCTCCGCCATCGCCTCTGCTCCGCCCGCCTCCTCCCCCGCCGTCGACAGGCGCGAGGAGCGCCAGCGCGTCGCCACGCTGGTCATCCTCTTCCTCATCGTCATCTTCTTCTGGATCGCCTTCTATCAGAACTTCTTCGGCCTGACCCTCTTCGCCGAGCGCTCGACCCTCGTCCTGAAATGGCTCCGGCCAGAGACCTACCAGTTCTTCGAACCGTTCTTCATCCTGGCCTTGACACCCGTTCTCCTCGCCCTCTTCGCCCGCCTCAACCGGGCCGGCAAGGAGCCCTCGACGCCGGTCAAGATCCTCCTCGGCATGCTCATCATGAGCCTGGCCATGTTCGTCATGGTCTGGGCCTCGTTCGCCGGCGGGAACCGCGACCAGAACATCATGTCGCCGTCCTGGCTCATCGGCACCTACTTCATCGTCACCCTGGCCGAGATCCTCATCTCGCCCATGGGCCAGTCGTTCGTCTCCAAGGTCGCGCCGCCGAAGATCGCCGGCCTGATGATGGGCGGTTGGTTCGCCGCCACGGCCGTCGGGAGCTACGGCAGCGGCCTGCTCGGCAAGTCCTACAGCCGCCTGGCCCACCACGAGTTCTTCCTCCTGCTCGCCGGGCTCATGCTCCTGGCCGCTGTCCTCGTCGCCCTCTTTCTCAAGAAGCTCAGGCGCTTCGCCAGCTGATCACCGGAGAGTACCCATGACCCTCATCCAGGAAAAGGTCAAACAGGCCGCCGGGCTCCTTCGCGAATTCGGCCTCGACTGCTGGATCACCTTCACCCGCGAGAGCGAGATCTGCGGCGACCCGACGCTCGTCTTCCTCGCCCCGGGACACGTCACCTGGCACTCGGCCTTCATCGTCTCGGCCGACGGCCGGACCCGGGCCATCGTCGGTCTCTACGACCAGAAGGCGGTCGAGGAGACGGGCGCCTACGACAAGGTCGTCGGCTTCGTCACCGGGATCAAGGAGCCGCTCCTCGAATACCTGAAGGAGCTCGACCCCAAGACGATCGCGATCAACTACTCCGAGGGAAGCGAGATCGCGGACGGCCTGACCCACGGCATGTACCTGACGCTCCGCGGCTTTCTCGCCGAGGCCGGGATGGCCGGCCGTCTCGTCCCGGCCGAGAAAATCGTCTCGGCCCTCCGCGAGCGGAAATCGGCGGCCGAGATCGGCTGGATGAAACAGGCCGTCCGGGCCACCGAGGAGATCTACGATCTCGTCGCCCGCTTCGTCGCGCCGGGCCGGACCGAGAGCGAGATCGCCGCCTTCATCCTGGCCGAGGCCGCGCGCCGCGAGCTCCCCACAGCCTGGGGCCGCGCGACTTGCCCGGCCGTCTTCACCGGCCCCGACACGGCCCAGGCCCACTACGGACCGACCGGGCGGACCGTCGAGCCCGGCCACGTTCTCAACATGGACTTCGGGGTCAAGGTCGAGGGCTACTGCTCGGACATGCAGCGGACGTTCTACGTCCTGGCGCCGGGCGAGACCTCCGCCCCCGAGGACGTCATGAAGGGCTTCCGGACGATCGTCCGGGCGGTCGAGGGATCGAAGAAGGCCATGCGGCCGGGCGTCGAAGGCCGCGAGATCGACGCCGTGGCCCGCTCGATCGTCACCGGCGCGGGCTACGCCGAGTTCCCCCACGCCCTCGGCCACCAGGTCGGCCGCTTCGCCCACGACGGGACGGCCCTGCTCGGCCCGGCCTGGGAGAAATACGCCCGCAAGCCCTTCCAGAAGCTTGAGGAGGGCATGGTCTTCACCATCGAGCCCCGCCTGACCGTTCCGGGGTGCGGCGTCGTCACCATCGAGGAGATGGTCGTCGTGACGCGCGACGGCGCCGAATGGCTGGGCCGCCCGCAGAAGGACATCGTCCTGGTCAAGTAGCGGGAGAGCATGAGAGAAAGGGCGCCGGGACTTCGGTGGCTGGCGCGGATCGTCCTTCCCGCGGCGGTCCTCGCCTTCGGCGTCTCGTTCTTCATGCGCGGCCGGCTCCCCGACAAGAGCCTCGTCCTCGAACCGCTCCTCCAAAGCCCGATACAGTCGGAAGCCGGGGTCCCCGAGCCCTTCGAAGTGACGCGAGAGAACGTCGAATACGTCGTGACCCCACTCTTCGGCTACGAGCTCTGGGGGATGATCGTCTCCTATCACGACGCCTCGTCGTTCATCGACGTCTCGCACAAGCAATGGAACGATTTCCTCAACACCAAGGACATCTGCGTCATCTGGGGCAAGAACATCGAGACCGGCGTCTACGAGCGGATGAGGTTCCGCAACCGCGACTTCACCTGCTTCTACCGCTATCCGGACCGGGAGGCGGCCGAGCTCTTCACCGAGAACTGCCTGTCGAACAACCACCTTCTCCCGGACGGCCCCTTCGTCGCCGAGGCCGTCCGCAAGGCCCGCAAGGGCGACCAGGTCCGGCTCAAGGGCTGGCTCGCCTCGTACGGCGTCAAGGGCGCGCCCTACCAGCGCCGGTCGAGCATCGTGCGGAACGACCGCGGCAACGGAGCCTGCGAGGTCGTCTACGTCACCGAGTTCGAGATCCTGCGGAAGGCCAACGTCGCCTGGCGCGCGCTCTACCGGCTCTCGCTCGTCGTCGCCGGCCTGGCCCTCGCCGCGCTGATCTTCCTGTGACCGGGACTGGGAAGTCCACAAAGATTTTCGCTCTCTTGAGATGCGGCGGGCCGAGGAGTCGTCCATTATGCTGGAATGACGAACACCGGCCAAAGCCATGGCCTTGACAAGCGGAATACCATTGGTCATACTAATGGTATGAAAATCGCCATCTCAATTCCTGACAGCGTGTTCCACGCCGTCAAGAAGGTCGCCGAGGAGCAAAAGCGGTCGCGCAGCGAGGTCATCGTCGAAGCGGTGAAAGTCTATCTGGAAAGGCTTGAATCGCGCCGCATGATAGAAAGCCTGAACGAGGTCTATTCTGCTCCTGAGACCGAGGAGGAAAGGACCACGAGGGCCGCCGACTTGGAATCGTACGTTCGCACGGTCCTCGAGAAGGAAAAATGGTGATCATGCAGGGCGACGTCTTCTGGCTCGATCCCGGGACGCCTCAAGGCTCCGGGCCCGGCTTCCGGCGGCCTCACGTCGTCGTCCAGAATGACACCTTCAACAGCAGCCGCATTCAGACGACGATCGTGTGCGCCATCACGTCCAACCTGGCCCGGGCCAGGGCCCCCGGGAACGTCCTCCTCCAAAAGGGCGAAGCGAACCTGCCCCAGCCGAGCGTCGTCAACGTGTCTCAGGTCGTCACTGTAGACAAGTCGCTCCTAAGGGAGAAGGTCGGGACCCTGTCTCGCGAGAGGGCCCGAGAGATCGCCGCAGGACTCCGCTTGGTCCTCGAGCCCCGAGAGCTTCCCCGGACCCCTCATCTCGAGTGATCTCCTCGCCCAAGGCGAGATTGACGCCGGCTGCCGAATGGTCTAGAGTGCCGGGTGATGTGCGCCCGCCACGCTCGACGACACACGCAAGAAGGTCGGGCTGATCGCCTACACCTTCCGGCGATCTTAGCGCTGACGCTCGCCACCGCCGCACTCCTAGCCTCTGCCTGCGCGCCGGGCCCTGCCGCGCGGCCGCGCCCGCGCCCCATCCAGCTCAGCCCTTGCGGCCGGTCCTTCGTTTTCGTCGACCACGGCCGGCCCGCGGCCACGATCGTCATCCCGGAGGGCGCCGGCGACGTCGAGCGCAGGGCCGCCGACATCCTGCGGACGTCGATCCTCAAGATGAGCGGCGTCGACCTCCCCGTCCGGACGGCCGCCGAGCCGAACGGCCAGGGCGTCGCCGCCATCGGCTTCCCTCCGGAGTTCCTCCCGCCCCACATCGCGCCCTCGCTCCGCTCGCTCCGCCCCGACGGCTTCCTCATCACGACCTCGACGGGGCGCCTGTTCATCGCGGGCGGCGGCGGCAAAGGCCTCGTCTACGGCGTCGTCCACATGCTCGAAAAGTATTTCGGCTGCCGCCGTTTCAGCCCCACGGCCGAGGACTTCCCCCGGCGGGACGACCTGTTCCTGGGCTGCCTCCTCGAGGTCGACAATCCCGTGAACGAGGTCCGCATCGTCAACGGCGACTTCGCCCTCGACGCCGACTACCGCGACTGGATGCGCCTCCACGACCACCGCGAGCTCTACGGCGCGGGCTACTACGTCCACACCTTCCAGAAGCTCATCCCGTGGCAGGTCTACTTCGACGAGCATCCGGAATACTACGCCCTGATGAACGGCAAGCGCATCATCGACCAGCCCTGTCTCGCGCGGCCCGAGGTCTTCGACATCGCCGTGGCCAAGCTCCGCGAAGAGATGGCGGCCCAGCCCGACCGGAAGATCTGGTCGGTCAGCCAGAACGACAACTTCTCCTACTGCCAGTGCCCCGAGTGCCTGAAGGTCATCGAGGAGGAGGGCTCGCCCGCCGGGCCGGTCATCCGCTTCGTCAACCGCGTCGCCGAGCTTTTCCCGGACAAGACGATCTCGACCCTGGCCTATCAGTACTCGCGCCGGGCGCCGCGCCTGGCCCGGCCGCTCCCGAACGTCGAGGTCATGCTTTGCACGATCGAGCTCAACCGCAGCCGGCCCATCGCCGAGGACCCAGGGAGCGCCTCGTTCGTCCGCGACATCGAGGACTGGAGCCGGGTCTGCACTAATCTCTACCTCTGGGACTACACGGTCAATTTCTCGCACCACGTCTCCCCTTTCCCGAACCTCCACGTCCTTCAGCCGAACATCCGCTTCTTCGTCGACCACGGCGTCCGCAAGCATTTCCAGCAGACCAACACGGGGCCGGGGCATGAATGGAGCGAGCTCAAGTCGTACCTCTTGGCCCGCCTGCTCTGGAACCCGCGGGCGAAGGTCGACGACGTCATGAACGATTTCCTCGCGGGTTACTACCGCAAGGCCGGGCCGTACCTGCGGCAGTACATCGACGCCTTGCGGGGGGCGCTCGAGCGCTCCGGCGCGAGGCTCGACATCTACGAGCCGCCGGCCGTCCACGCCGCGGGCCACCTTTCCGGGGCGGACGTCGCCCTCTACGACAAGCTCTTCGACAAGGCCGAGGCCGCGGTCGCCCGCGATCCCGAGATCCTCACGCGCGTCCGAACGGCCCGGCTGCCGCTGATGTACGCCGAGCTCGAGATCGCCAAGGACGACATGTTCGGGGCGCGCGGCTTCTACGAAGAGCGGGGCGGCGCGTTCAAAGCGCGGCCCGGGATGGCCCGACTCCTCGAGGAATTCGCGGCGCGCTGCCAGGCCGGGAACGTCCGCAACCTCAACGAGGCCGGGCTCAACCCGGCCGACTACTATGATTCCGTCAAACGGTTCATCGACGTCCAGACCGAGGGCAACTTGGCCTTTCGCAGGCCGGTCGAGGCCGCTCCGCCGCCCGCGGCGAAATACGCCCGCGGCGACATGGCCGTCCTGACCAACGGCGTTCGGGGCGCGGCCGACTTCAAGGTCCATTGGCTCGGCTGGGAAAGCGTCGACTTCGAGCTGGCCCTCGACCTGGGGCGCCCCGTCGCGGCCCGGGAGATCACGCTCAGCACGCTCTCGGACGCCCGGAGCTGGATCCTCCATCCGGCGAAGGTCGTTTGCACGGTCTCGACGGACGGGGTAGCTTTCCGCGAGATCGGCGCCCGGACCGACGGCGGCGATCACAGGGACGAGGAGGTCGTCCGGGCCTTCACTTGGAGCGAAACTGAGATCGGGAGCGGCTCATCGGGAGAAGTGCGCTTCGTCCGTTTCCGGATCGAGGGGACCAAGCGGCTCCCCGCCTGGCATGCTTCGGCGGGCGGGCTCTCCTGGGTCTTCGTCGACGAGATCGTCGTCCGCTGACGGCACCGCCCCCCCCAATTAGACCGCGATGTAGGGGATCGTCTGGGGGCCCTCGGGCATGACGCAGATCGAGGCGGCGCGGCCGTATTTCGCGAGGAGCTCGTCGATCGTGGCCTCGACGCGGCGGGAGGGGCGGAGGAGCGCGGCGCGGATCTCGCCATCGGTGAGCCCGTCCGACCTCACGTAGACGTCCGCCTTCCGTTGGACGAGCGCCTGGACGTGGGCCTGCCACTGGTCCTGTTCGAGGAACCCGGGCGCGCGGATCTTGGAGAGGAGCTCCTCGGGGCTTTTCGGACTCGCGCAGGATCCGGCCGTAGAGCCCGTGCTCGGGAATGCCGTCGGAGCAACGCGTGGCGATGACGATCGCGCCGCCCGGACGGACGATCGGGTCGGCGGCCCGCATGCCCTTGACCGACTGGTAGAGGTTGATGTCGAGCGGGTAGCCGGAGTTCGTCGTCACGACGATGTCGAAGGGCTTCGGGACGGCGACCATGGCCGAGCGCCTGACGAAGGCGCAGCCCGCGGCGTGGGCGGCGTCGAGGTCGCCGGCGAAGACGCCGGTCACGGCCTTGTCGCGGTTGAGCGTGACATTGAGAAGGAACAGGCGGCCGGCCTGGCCGGCGACCTCGCGGACCTCCTCCCAGATGGGATTCCCGAGCGTGACGCCCCAGATGGCCTTGGGGTGCCCGACCATTCCGGCGTCGTGGTTGCCGAGGACGGTCCGCTGGCCGGCCATGCCCGGCATGATGGCCTTGCCGCCGCCGCTGAATCCGGCGAAGAGGTGGGGTTCGATGAAGCCCGTCAGGACCTTGAGGTCGCAGCGCATGAGCTCGGCGTTGATCCAGGTCTCGTGGCCCTTCGAGGTCACGCCGACGCGGACCTGGGTCGAAGGGTCGAAGGTGTCGTTCTGGACGACGCGGCGGCCCTCGAAGATGGCGTCGCCGAGCATGGCGCGGAGCTCCGTCTCGGTGTTGGGCCGATGTGTGCCGAGAGCGTTGAAGAGGACGACCTCGACGCCGGGAGCGGAGTCGAGGACCTCGAGGACGGCCGAGAGGAGCAGAGGATTGGGAGCGGGCCGGGTGATGTCGCTGAAGACGACGCCGACACGCGTGCCCGGGCGGACGAGGTCGCGGAGGGGCGGCGAGCCGAGGGGCTCCCGTAGGGCGGCCCGGACGGCCGCCGCGGGATCGGGGAGCGGCGGGACGAACGACGGCTCGACGACGGTGACGTCGACCGAGCCGTCGAGCTCGAGCGAAAGCCCGGTCTTCCCGTAGGCCAACTTGACGCGCATAGCGTGGCTATTTTTTATCGAAGATGGACCAGTTGGGGTTCTGGCGCAGGGTCTCGAGCCGGAACGCGGCCGGCCAGGCGACGAGCCACTGGCTCACGGCGAAGGGCTGCAGCCACCGCGTGTGCAGGAAGCCTTCGTCCTGACTGCCGTAGGGCCGCTTCTTGCCCATGACATAGAGGTCGCCGTCGGAGATCCCGATCGACGCGTTGGCCCAGGCCGCGACGGCCCGCTCCCGCCAGACCGCCTTGCCCGTGAGCCGGGCCAGCTTGATCCAGTCGTTGACGATGGCGAGCGCGTAGGGGTCCTGGTGATGGTGCTGGGTCGAGACGGCCGTCCCGCCGTAGGTGTCGTAGCCGAGCTCGCGGAGGACCGTCCCCTCCTCGTAGGGCACGGTGTAGTGCCACTGCCACGTGGCCAGGTAATAGGAGACGTCCTCGGCCCGCCGCAGATACATCTCCTTGCCCGTCACGTCGTGGAGCTCGAGGGCCGCCTTGAGCAGCGGCGTCGCCGACTCCTTGTCGATGCAGTAGGTGTCGAGCGCTCCGGCCGTCGTGAAGCCGTTCCTGACGAACTCGTCGAAATAGAAGGCGTAGGCCTTTTCCGCGGCCTCGAGGTAGGCCGCCTTGTGGGTCGCCCGGTAGGCCGTGACCAGCGGCGGGATGAGGAAGGCGCCGATCGTCCCCTCCGGGTCGACGACCTTTCCGTCGTTCCTCCAGGCCTTGCCGATCCGCCCGTCCGACCGCATGGCCTTGAGGACGAAGTCGCAGACGCCGAGCGCGGCCGCCCGGTACTCCGGCTTCTTCAGCCCGCAACGCGCGGCCAGGTCGTAGGCCTCGAAGTAGCCCTGGGCGGCGTGTCCGAGGTTGCAGGCGTCCTGGACCTCGTCCTTGGGGTCCTCGAGGCCGATGATATAGTCGTAGTGGCAGCGGAAGAGCCCGTTTTTAAGGCGCGCGTTCCGGAGCCAGGTGTCGAGCGCGCGGACGCCCTTGTCGAGCGAGGTCCGCTCCTTCGACAGGAGGTAGTCGTGGAGCATCGAATTGGCCAGCGACACGTTCTGCCCGGCCCAGCCGATCTCGTACTTCCAGGACTGCCGCTGCACCCAGCCCTGCTCCTGGGGGTCCCAGCGCAGGCCTATCGAGAAGCCGTTATAGCCCTTTTCCTCGGCCCAGAGGTTGTCGGCGACGAACTGGACCCCGAGCTCCCAGAGCTCTTCCGGCTCGAAGCGCGGCCTGGCCGGCTTCGCGTTGAGGGCCCAGGCCGCGTCGACGACCGCGTGCCAGCTGTGCCGCGGCGTCGCGACCGGGGCGACGACGATCCAGGCCTTTATCTCGATCGTCTGTCCCCGCGACATCCTCAGATCGCCCCGGAAGGCGTCCTGATAGGCGTCGCGCATGCTGTAGACTTGGGGCGTCTCCTCCTCCGGCCAGACGAGCCGGTGGACGGTCTTGTCCTTTCCCGGCTCGAGGGCGCACGAGAACCCGCCCGGTGCCTGGCCCGGGGCGCTGAAGAGCCCGACCGACCAGGCCTCCGACTCCGAGTAGGTCGCCCCCGGGATCGACGTCCGGTGGTAGGCGAAGGTCCACGGCTTCCCGTCCTTGACGAAGCCCTTGGGCTCGAGGCCGGTCCCCCAGGCGTTGCCGTCGTACATCACGGCCGGGATCAGGCTGTAGCGCGAGCCGTAGAGGGCCTCGACCTCCATGGCCAGGCGGACGGGCCGGACGTGGTCCTGGCCCTGGTAGGCGAACGTCCGCGTCCACTCGAAGACGCCCGGGCGGACCTCGCGCAGGGCGTCGGCGGCGGCGATGTTCTCGCCGGCGAAGGGCACGACCGCGGCCACGGCCCGTCCGTCAGCGACGAACGAGACCGAATCGCCCGCCTTCCGGACCTCGACGCGGCCCTGGGCCGCGCCAAAGGCGACGGCGAAGACGAGGAGACAGACGGAGAGCGAAGTCGAGCGCTTGGTCATGGAACAGTCCCCCTTTTTCCGGCGTGCGTGTTTCTTCCGGTCTTGGTTCTGGAGATCACGGTCTTCTCGGTTTATATCAGACGCCCGCAGAAATGACAAGGCGCGGGCTTGGAAAACCGTCCGGCCTTGGGTTATGATGGTGGAGGGTCCCAACGTTTCCTCAGGAGGTTGATCATGTCCGTATCCTTCAAAGACATCGGCCTCGCCAACACGAAAGACGTGTTCCGGCGGGCCTTCGCCGAGCAGTACGCCGTCCCGGCCTACAACTTCAACAACATGGAGCAGCTCCAGGCCATCATCACGGCCTGCGTCGAGACGCGCTCTCCGGTCATCCTCCAGGTGTCGAGCGGCGCCCGCAAGTACGCCAACCAGACCCTCCTCCGCTACATGGCCGAGGGCGCGGTCCGGATGGCCCGCGAGATGGAGAAGGCCAAGGGCGTGGACCAGGCCATCCCGGTCACCCTCCACCTCGACCATGGAGACACCTTCGATCTGGCCAAGTCCTGCATCGACAACGGTTTCTCCTCGGTCATGATCGACGGCTCGCATCTCCCCTACGAGGGGAACGTGGCCCTGACGCGCCAGGTCGTCGACTACGCCCGGCCGCTCGACGTCTCGGTCGAGGGCGAGCTCGGCGTCCTGGCCGGGATCGAGGACGACGTCAAAGCCGAGAAATCGACCTACACCCGGCCGGACGAGGTCGTCGATTTCGTCAAGCGGACGACCGTCGACTCGCTGGCCATCTCCATCGGCACCTCGCACGGCGCCTACAAGTTCAAGCCCGAGCAGTGCGCGAGGGACGCGCGCGGCATCCTCGTCCCGCCGCCCCTCCGGTTCGACATCCTGGCCGAGATCGAGGCGAAGCTCCCCGGCTTCCCCATCGTCCTCCACGGCGCGTCCTCGGTCATCCAGGAGGCGGTGGCCACGATCAACAAGTACGGCGGCAAGATGAAGGACGCCGTCGGGGTCCCCGAGGAGCAGCTGCGCCAGGCGGCCCGCTCGGCCGTCTGCAAGATCAACATCGACACCGACGGCCGTATGGTCATGACGGCCACCATACGACAGGTCTTCACCGAGTCGCCGGGCGAATTCGACCCGCGCAAGTACCTCGGTCCGGCCCGGACCGCCCTGGTCGGGATGTACAAGCGGAAGAACCGCGAGGTGCTCGGCTCGGCGGGGCGATACGGCCAGGAGTTCTAGGGCCCCGGGCCCACCGCCGTCGCCGTCCCTTCGAAATACGCGCGGGGCAAGGCCCCGAAGTCGAGCCCCTCGTAACGCCGTTCGATCCGGACGGAGATGTCCTTGATCGAAGTCAGCAGCCCGGCGGGCAGGACGAGCTCCGCCTCGGTGACCACGTCCTCATAGAGGTTGTGGCGGAGGTAAGCCGGTTCGTCGTCGCCGAACCAGATCTCCGCCTCCCAGGACCTCTGGTCGAACGCCCGCGTCCGGGCCGGGTCCCCCGAAAGTCCCAGCCGGTCCCCCGGTCCGACGTGCGCCAGGACCCCATGATTGGAAAAGGGCCTGGTAGCCAGATTCGCATAGAGGCAGACGTGGCTTCCCCCGAAGGCCACGGAGCGGACCGATAAGGTGTAAGGCCCAACCCGCGAGTTGATCCTCTCCTGGAGAAGGCGTCCGTACATCCCCGCGGGCCCTGGCGGAAGGTCCTCCGGCCCCTCGATCAGCGCGAAGTCCCGGCCGCCCCGGCCGAGACGGCGCTTGCCGACGAGCCGCTTCTTGCGGGCGAGGAAGCGCTCGGCCGCGGCCCGGTCCCGGGGATCGAACACGATCGTTTCAGGCATGGGGACGAGAGGGCTCAGGACCACGTACTGGACCCATTTGTCCTCGAGCCGCAGGGCGGAAGGGAAGGCCTCGGGGAGTGCCCCCCGGCCGTCCATCCAGAGCTTGAATGCTTTTAACGCGTCCAACCACGGCAGGGAGCGAATGTAGTCCCGGAACGGCCGCCCGTAGGTCCGGAGAGAAATGTCCTCGATCGTCCTGAAAACGCCCGAGGCCCGGCCCTCGCGGACGAGACATGTGAGATCGTATTCCTGGGCTCCCCCGGGCAGCCCGACGTTGACCTCGACGACGTAGGGCTCGAGGCTCGGGGCGATCAGGAAATCGATCCCCAGGTACACTCGGCCCTCCGGCGCCGTCGCCTAAAACTTGCTCTTCAGGGACAGTCCGGCCGTCCTCCCGCCGACCGGGAAGCCGAAGCGCTCCTGGTAATGGACGTCGAACAGGTTCCGGACGAACGCGCTCACCTCGAAGGAGGCGCGAAGCGGATAGCGGAATTCCAGGTCGAACCGGACGAAGCCCGGCTGCGTCCGGACCCTCATCAGGGAGTTGTAGAGCGTGTTGTTGTTGTAGATGACCTTCAGGGCCGAGACGGCCTGGGCGAAAAGCCCCAGGCTGGCGTTCCGCGGCAGCCTGTAACGGACGCCGGCGTTGGCCCGGTGGGCGGGCAGGCCGGGGACCTCGTTGAACCCGGCGTCCTGCGGGTCGACGTAGAGCGGCAGGAACGTGTCGCCCCGTGTCCGGCTGCCGGTGAGGCTGTAATTGAGGAACGCCGACCAGCGCTCGCCGAACCGCTGGACGATCTCCGCCTCGACGCCGTAGATCCGGGCGTCCTCGATGTTGTAGGACACAAAGTTGATGAGGTCGAACTGGATGTAGTCGCGGACGCCGTAGTAGAAGGGCGAGATCTCGAGGCTCGTGCGCGGAGAGAGCGAGAACCTCCCGCCGGCCTGGATCATGAGGCCGTCCTCGTTGGCGAACGGGAGGGCGCTCGTGTCGACCCCGGCGTCGTCGGGATCGTAGTGCCAGTAATGTTCGGGGGCTGTGGGCATGCGCAGGGCCCGGGCCAGGCTGATGTAGAAGGTGTTGCTCCGGGCGTCGAGATACGTGAGCTTGAGGGACGGCGCCCAACCGTTCAGCCGGATGTCGGGGATGAGCTCGAGGACACCGGCCGGCCCGGCGATCCCCTGGTAGGAGACGTAGCGCAGGCCCGGGGTCAGGAAGAGCCGGTCCTTCCGGAGGGCGAGGTCGGCCATGGCGTAGAGGCCGAGGTTCCGGACCGTCACATAGTTGCCGTTCCGGAAGGGGGCGCGGAAATCGTCTTCCTTGTTGGCGTCCCCGTTGTCGCCAAGGTCGTCGTAATCGACGCCGGCCGTCAGGACGTGCCCGGCCAGGGTTTGGCGGAAGGACGCCGAAAAGCCCTGGGACCGATCGTCGTAGAAGACCTTGTGGAACACGCGGTCGAGGGCGGCGCGGGTGTTGTAGGCCTCCCGGTCCCCGTGGTTGCGCCAGTAGGAGAGGCTGAGGACGCCGCCCTCGCCGACGCTCTGCGCGTAGCCGAGCTCGAACAGCCACTTGTATTTGGTCCACCAGCTCCCCGGCTCGGGATACGCGCCCATCCCGCCGTACATGTATTCCCCGTCGGCGGCGAGGAAGTCCGCGTCCAGGGCCTCCTCGTACCCGGGATCGTCGAAGTCCTTGACCGCCCGGTTGGGAACGATGAACCCCTTCCGGATGCGCGAATAGGAGACGTCGAAGGTCAACCGGCCCCGGAACGGTAGCTCGTAGCCGAGGTGGGTGTTGAAATAGCCGAAGCTGTTGTCTCCGTTCGCCAGGTAGCCGTCGCTCCGCGTCAGCCGCCCCGTGAGGGCGTACTCGAAGGCCCCTGGCTTGTAAGCGTGATGGAGGTTGAGGCCGAGGCTGGTATAGCTCGCGGCCGACACCTCGATCTCCGTGATCGGCGCTTCGGACGGGAGCCGGCGGGGGATCAGGTTGAGGATGCCTCCCAGGGAATTCCCGTATCTCGCGTCCCCGATCCCCTTGACGACCTCGACGCGGTCCACGTCGGTCAGGGGGATCATGGTGAAATCGACGAAATAGCCGCCCGCCGCTCCTGATGTGTTCAGGAGGCGGCCGTCCCTCAGGACCTTGATGCGCCGGCCGCCGAACCCCCGGATCTTGACGGAGTCGTCGTCCATGGCCGTGCCGACTTCCTGGATCCTCTGGATATTGATCCCGGCCTGCCGTTCGAGGGCCGTGTCGATCGTCGTGCCGATGCCCATCGGGAAGAGCTCCGGCTTGACCACCGTCATGTTGGGGATCTCGAGGTCGCGAGCCTTCTCGACGACGTCGATGACGATCGGGTCCAACTGGAAATTCTTGGTCTCCTGCTTGGCCTCGGTCTTCGGCTTTTCCCGCTTCTTTTCCTTTTGCTCCGGTTTCGTCGGATCGGTTTGAGCCCAGCCGAGGCCCGCCAGGAACAAGACGGCCAGGGCCCCGCTCCAGAACCTTCTCGTCGGCATGTCCTGCTCCTTATCGAGCGTTGGGGGAGCGGCCTCCCCCTCCCCGGCGCCGCCGCAGGAAGCCGGGAGACGAAAATACCCCGCCGCGCGGACGTCTGTCAAGGAAGAGGGCGGAGAGGCTCTCGGCCGCCTCAGGGCCCGACCGTGGCCCGCGCCAGGCTCCGAAGCAGGCCGGCGAAGACCAGGCGATGCAGCGGCCAGATGCCGTACCAGTAGACCAGGCCGGCCAATCCGCGGGGATCGAAGATGGCCGTCTGGATCAGGCGCGATCCCGCGCCGTCCGGCTCGACGGTGAACTCGAGCCAGGCGCGGCCCGGCAGCTTCATTTCCGCCAACAGCCGCAGGCGCCTTCCCGACTCGAAGGCCTCGACGCGCCAGAAGTCCAGGGCCTCTCCGACCTGCAGCTCCGTCGGGTGACGACGTCCGCGCCGCAGGCCGACACCGCCCACCAGCAGGTCCAGGCCGCCGCGCAGACGCCACAACCAGTTGCCGAAATACCAGCCGGTCTTCCCGCCGATCCGCTCGACGGGCGCGAAGGCCCGCGCGGGCGGCGCGTCGACGCGGACCGTGCGCCTGTCGACTAGCCGGTTGCCGAATCGGACGCCGCCCCACGGGCGCGGCTCGCAGGTCGCCGAAACGGCCCCGGTCCAATGGGTCTCCGCGAACTCCCGGTCCTCGTTCCGGATCGCTTGGGCGATGGCTTCGCGCACACCGACGGGCCGTAGGGCGAACCGCTCCATCGCCGACCGGTCCCGCACGAGGGTCGGATTGCGGATGCCGTCAATGAGCTTCCGCCCGACCCGGGCGTAGACCGGGGTGACCAGGCCGAGCCAGAGGCTCGACAGCCGGGGCGTCAGCAACGGGACAGGGACCATGATCCGCCGCAGGCCGCGCTGGCGGGCATACTCGCGCATGAGATCGCCGTAGGCGACGGCTTCGGGCCCCCCGATCTCGAAGATCGCGTGGCTCTCCTCCGCGACGTCCAGCGCGGCCACAAGGTAGCCGAGAACGTCGTTGATCGCGATGGGCTGGGCTGGCACACGCACCCAGCGCGGGGTGACCATCACCGGCAGCCGCTCGACCAAAGCCCGGATCATCTCGAACGACAGACTCCCCGAACCGAGGATAATGGAGGCCCGGAACTCGAACACGGGCACTCCCGAAGCCCGCAGGATCTCGCCGACCTCATGGCGGCTCCGCAGGTGGGGCGACAGGCCTTCGGCGTCCTCGCCGAGCCCGCCGAGATAGACGATCCGGCGCAGTCCCGCCGCCGCCGCGGCCGCCGCGAAATTCCCGGCGCCCCGCCGGTCCAGCTCCTCGAAGCCGCCGGCCGCCCCCATGAAGTGGACGAGGTAGTAGGCCGTGTCGACCCCCGCCAGGGCCGGCTCGAGAGACGCCGGATCGAGGACATCTCCGGCCACGACTTCGGTCCCCGGCCGGATCCGCCCCCGGAGGAACTCCGGGCGCCGGGCCAGACATCGCACCCGTTCGCTGCGAGCCTCGAGCAGGCGTAGAAGCCTTCCCCCGACATAGCCGGTCGCCCCGGCGATCAGGATCCTTCGGTCTCCCCAGCCCATTTCTCTCGGGCTCCGCCTCACTCCATCGGGCCCCGGGAGCCAAAGAGGGAGGCGATCCTTTTCCGGACCCTCTCGATGACCTTGGGGATCTCGTGTTTCGAGAGCGAGAGGGCCAATCCCTTCATCCCCAGCGGGACCCGGCCGGGATCTGTGTAGACGCGATAGACCGCCAGGAGACGCCCCTCGCCGAAGGAAGTGACCTGCCAATGGCCCGACGTGTCGACGACCGACTGGCTCAGCGGGACCTCGGGCCAGGCCACCTTGACCCAGTCGAGCCGGAAGCCCTCGGGGCCCCTCCGGAGGGTGTACCTCAGCCGGTAGCGTTTGCGGACGCCCAGCGGCAGCCTCAGATGCTGTTCGACGAGCGACACCGCATCGCTTTCGTCCGTCACGACCGTTCGCGCCACGCGCGGCATGTATTCATGATAGCGGCGGTAGTCGGTAAGTACCCCGAGGACCTCGTCCAGGGTCCCCGTGATCATCCCCACGGCTTCGAAGGTCCGGCCCTTCAATCCGGGTGTCGGAACTTCCCTCGGAACGATCCGCCCGCTATGGATCTCGGCCTGTTCGGCCGGCAACAGAGTGACAACGTCGAATTGGGCTTGAGCCTCCTGGGCTGGGGCCGAAGCAGAAGCCCGAACGGCGGCCCGGGCCGGGCGCGCGGTCATCACGAGAAGGAACGACGCCGCCGACAGGAACATCGCGACGAGCAAAGCCACCCGGGTCCCTCCTTAAGGCCCCATTCTGCGCCAGCGGAGGCCGGATAGCAACCGATATCTCACGCCCGCCGGTCCTCGTCATCTCGTTCATCAGCCTGGCCAACGTGCCCTTCGGGACGTTCCTCGGCGTCTACTCGATGGTCATCCTGTTCAACCGCGAGACGGTCGCGCTCTTCCAGGGCGGAGAGCCGGAGCCGCGCCCCGCGCCGCCGGCTAGAGGATAAGCCTCCCGACGCCGGCGAGGAAGATCAGCGCCCCCAGGCCGAGGACGTACTTGAAGGGAATGGCCAGGCCTTCCCTGACGTGGACGATCCACATGTCCCGTTCATAACCCTCGCCCGTTTCGTTCCGGTAGGTCTCCTTGATCTCCTCGACGATCCGCTGGACCGTGTCGAGCTTGGACTTGTGGGCGGCGATCGCGACGCGGATCTCCCGCATCTCGTCCGGCGTCAGGGTCCTCTCGAAGACCTTGTCCTCCTCGTAGAACCTCAGCGCCCCGTCCGTCTGGAGGAAGAAGACGATGAGCGGGATGCCGATGGCGATGAGGATCAGCAGAAGCCCTTGGGCGCGGCCGTCGCCCCGGCGCTTGGAAGCCGGGGGCGGAAGCCGCGCGTCCCATTCGTCCTGTCTGGCGTCCTTTCTCGTTCGCATGACCGGCCTCCTTCAAGAGTTTTGTCGGGCCAGGGCGGGCGCCGGCCCGAAATTTCTTTTTTCGTCCGCTTCCGAGGGCGGCCGGCTATTTCTTCTTGTCGAGCTTGCTGATCTTGGAGCCTTCGAGGGTCAGGTTGAGCATCAGGCCCTTCTGGCCGACGACGAACCCGACGATGGGCGCCTTGACGGTCGTGGTGTCGATGGACCCGCCGGCGCCGATGTCGATGAGCGCGACCGAGCCGTCCACGCCGGCCTTCCAGCCGCTGCTCTCCCGGAACTTCTTCAGGGCCCCGTCCTCCATGAACACCAGGATGACGTCCTTCTTCTGGGCCCCGATCTGGAGGCCGACCGACCCGGAGGCGATGCTGTAATAGTCGACGGTCTCGCCGGCGATACGGAGGGCGCCCTCCCCGTACTCCCCGCCGATGCCGATGCCGGCCTTGATCACGCCGGCGAAGACCAGGACCCCCTTGGCGGCCTGCAGGAAGGTCTGGGCCCCCTTCACTTCCTTGTGGAAACGCTCGAGGGCGGCGTCGACCTTGGCGTCGATCTGCTTGGCCGTGGCCGCGGCGAGAGGCCCGGGCCCGGCGACAGCCAGGATGAAGACAAGGAGGGCGGCGGTCAGAGCGGCGGCGCGGCGCGTTCGCGCGGCACCGTTGGCCGAACCGCGCCTATGGGCTTCAAGGGATCTCGATAGGCTCATGGAGGACTCCTTCATCCGGGTAATTCCGCATCCCCAGATTAGGACAAACGGCCGCGGCTGGCAAGTGGGCCACGGGCCTGGATGGAGCCTAAAGCCAAAACCAAAAAGTACTCGGGGGAATCAGAGGGAAACGGGGTTATTTCGGTGGTGGAGCTGACCAGGATCGAACTGGCGACCTCTTGAATGCCATTCAAGCGCTCTCCCAACTGAGCTACAGCCCCACCGGGAAGAATCTCTAACTTCAACTGGCCAATTAACTCGCGGTTTGGCCCGCCGCAAAATTGGCCAATTCCCGCCTGAAAAACCCCTTTCAGGGCTTTAAAGACTGGCGGATTATAGCAGAACCGTCGGGTCCTTTCAACTCCTACCCGGCCGTATCAAACGTCCTGGAACGCGCGAACTCCTTCGCTTTTCCTCGATTTGCGTGAGATCCTGAAGGCCAGCCAAGAGCAGCTCAGCCCAGAGCCGGCGGAAGGGCTGACTTCGGAGGGCGGATTGACGGCCTTCAAGGCCTGTGCGAATATAGGCCCAGCTCTCATGCATTTCGATGACAGGGACCTGGAAATCGTCGACGACGAGATGGCGGCCGTTTTCAGGGGCAAGACGCCCGGCGAGCGGCTTCGCGTCGCGTTCGGGCTGTGGACCTCCACCAGGAGCATGCTCGAAAGGCTCATCCGGTCCCAACACCCCGATTGGGATGATCGCGCCGTCAAGGCCGAGGTCGTGAAAAGGATGTCTCATGGAACAGGATGAGCTCCTGAGACACGCCGCCCGGTGCTTTAACGATCACGGCATCCCCTATTTCGTGACGGGCGCGGTCGCCGCCATCGCTTACGGCGAGCCGAGGCTGACGAACGATATCGATATCGTGGCCGATATCGACGAAGACCAGATCCCAGGGCTCAAGGGCTGTTACCCGGCGGACGAGTTCTATTTCGACGAGGAGTCCGCCAGGCAGGCGGTCCGAACCAGGTCCCAGTTCACCATCATCCATCCCGGCTCCGGTCTGAAGATCGATGTGATGATCACCCAGGGCGATGAGTTCGACCAGAGCCGTTTCCGGCGGGCCCGGCGGCTCAAGCCCGTCGAGGATATCGAAGTCGATTTCGCCTCGCCGGAGGATGTGGTTATTAAGAAGTTGGACTTCTATCGGCAAGGTGGTTCCGACAAGCACCTGCGCGATATCGCGGGCATCCTGAAGATCTCGGCGGACGTGATCGATTTCGCTTATATCGATGCTTGGGCCCGGAAGCTCGGCCTGGCAGAGATATGGGCGGCGGCATTAAAAAAGGCGGGAGTCGCTTAGCTTATCGCCTAGCTCCGCGAAATCCCGAGGGCGATCCGCGCGCGGCCGGGGCGAGTGGTTACCGGCTTTGATCCTCAAACCGGTAGGCCCGGAAGCCCGTCTCCTCCCTGTCGATGGAGAATAGAAGGTCCTCTTGGATGACAATGTCTTTCGACGGGGGGTCGAATTCAAACAGCTTCAGGCATCCGAAGACACTCAGGGAAATTATCATAAAGAGTAAGGATAGCCTTTGGCCGCCGCAAGCTCACTGAATTTCCCCGATCCTGTACTCGTAGAACCGCACGCCGCGGTCGCGGTCGAGGAGGAAGAGGCGGCCCTGATGGATCCAGATGCCGTCGACGAATCGCGTCAGCGCGATAGCTCCGAGGAGGACGCCGTCCGGGGCGAAGACCTCGAGCTTGTACATGTCCGTCTTACGGAGGTCCGTATCACCGACGACCTTCCGGCTGGAGCCGCGGTCGACCGACCCGGAAACCATGATCGTGACCTCTTCGTCCTTCCGGATCTGCCGGTTGCGGGTCACGACCCAGATCCTCCCTTTTTCATCGACGGCGAGAGCGTCCGTCACGCGATTCAGCTTGGGCGCGAAGTATCGGGTACTGTTTGCAGTGACCTCCTGCCGGCCCTTCTCGATGAGTTTGGTCGAATAATTGAGCTCGCGATCGGCCCGCCAGAGGAGCCGGCCCTCGGTCGAGTACTTCTCGACCCGGTTCTGATACAAGAAGCACAGATAGATGTGGTCCTCCCCGTCGACCGCGAAGTACCAGGAATTCCCGATCCGGTCGGTGATCTCATCGCCGTAATCGAAGGGCTCGCCGAATTCCCCGATGACCTCGAGGTCCGGCCCCAAGAGCTTGACGAGCTTGGGCGGGGCCTTCTCCTTCTCGACGCCGCCCATTCCGAAGCTCAAGGTTGCCTGGGCGACGATCGAGCCGGAACCGAGGAGCCGCATCCGGTTGATACTGAGCTTAGTGATGGGCGTGGTCTTGAGGAGCTCCCCACGCGGCGCGAATACCTGGATCCGTCTTTGGGCGGAATCCAGGACATGGAAGTTCCCCTGGCGGTCGAAGGCGATCGAATTCAGGCTCCCGAACTCGCCCGGTCCTTGACCCCGCCGCCCGATGGTCCGAAGGTATCGGCCGTCCGGGCCGAACATCTGGATGCGCTGGTTGCCGCTGTCGAGTATGAAAACATTCCCGGCGGCATCCACGGCCATGTCGAGCGGCGCGTCGAAGGCCAAGTTCTCGTCGTCGGTATCGACGTCCCCGATCGTCCGGACGAGCTCGAGCGCGACCTTGGGATCGTCACCCCACACGCCGCCCTTCTTGTTGTGAACGACGCGGACGCCGTCGACCGTCTCGACCTGCTGGGCCGAGGCGACGGCGGAGATGATGAAAAGAAATACGCTTACCGACCAGGAGGCCTTCCTCATCATGACTCGCCCTCCTCGTGATGAGGTCATTATGGGCGGGGGGACTTGGTCAAGTCAAGAACACGACGTAAAAGCCAAATTTGATGAAGATCCTCGCGCGATGTCCGCTTAGGGGGTCCGGCTCGACAGGCTCCACTCGACCAGGTCCGGGCCCGGGCCGGGCCGGAAGGGACCGTTCGGCGAAGCCGGATAAGGCCGAAGCACGACGGTGCCGTCCCGGGCGCCGGCGACAAGGCCCGGCTGAGAGAAGGTCGAGACGGACAGTGTTTCGTATCCCTTGCCCATGCAGGACAGGATCCCTTCGAACGAACCGAAGGCTCGAGCCGCCGGAATGTCCACGAGGGTGTAGTGCTTCTTCTTGGTGAACCGGGGCTCGCTCACGGCCGGCTCCAGGAAATTCCTCTGGCCGCCGCCGCCCGTGATGACCATGAGGACGCCGTTGTGGACGCTCGAGGCGTGGACATGCCTGTGGCCGAAGGCGGCCATGACGACGTTGTAACGGGCGAGAAGCCCCAGGAATTCCTCCTCGTTCTCCAGGCGCGGGGCGAAGAAGGACGCCACTCCCCGGCTCATCTTCTTGAACGGGGCCCGCGGCGGCACGTGAGCGAAGACAAACTTCCGGGCCGGGCGGGGGTCCTCGAGCTTGGCCTCGAGCCAGTCCAGCTGCTCCCGGCTGAAGCCGGGCTCGCCGCCGCGGCGGCCGTGCTCCGGATTGTCGTCCATGAGGATGAAGCGCATGTCCCCCAGGTCGAACGAGAAATCCCGGTCGCCGAAGAAGGCCCGGGAGATCCGTTCGCCTTCCTCCCGGATGTCGTGGTTGCCGTCGATGTGGAGGATCGGGCACGGGGGGTCCTGGATGGTCTTGAGGTAGGCTCCGTAGGACTTGACGACCGGCCTGACGACCCGGTCGCCCAGATGGATGATGAACGAAGGCCGCGGGTCGAGGTCGGCGATCTCGCCGAGGAAGTCCCTGAAGGTCTGGTTCTGGTCGGAGATCGTGTCGCCGATGACGACGAACCTGAGGTCCCGCCCTCGCTCTTGGGACAGGATCGCCCGCGCGGCTTCGTCGTTCGTCGCGACGAGGCCCCGCAGCTCGTCGGGGACCGAGGTCAGTCCGGCGTCCTGCCGGAATTCGGACAGGTCATATCCGCCGTCCTCGATCGAATACGTGCAGCGGCCCGTCAGAAGGGTCAGGATGATCGAAACAGATATCGACAAAGCATTCCTCAATGACATGCGTTCCTTTCATGGTTCTAAGATACCATTATAGCGGACGGCAGAAACCCCTCCGAAACGGCACCGTTGAGGGGATCCTCACGGGACCCGCCGGCCGGTCCGATTGACCCCCCCATCGGCCCTGTGGTACTTAATGGCCACGACTGAGAAGGAGGTTCTCCATGAGCCCGTCCGCCCCGCCCCGATCCAAAAGGTCGTTCATCCAACGGATCGCCTATTCTAGCCTCGCCGCGACCGTGATCCTATTGGCCGCTTGCGGGACGGAAAGCGCCCGGAAGGAAGCCGCCTCGAGCGGGCCCTCCGGGGACGCCGGCGCCGCGGCCACGCCTATCCCGGCCCCCGATAGCCCCGGGCCGGCCGCCCCGGCGTCGCTGCGCTGTGAGTACCTCGAGGATCCCATGGGCGTCGACGTGGCCAAGCCGCGCTTCTTCTGGGTCCTCGGGCACACGGAGCGGGGCCAGGTCCAGACGGTTTATCAGGTCGTCGTTTCGTCCGATCCCGCGGCGGCGGCCGGGGACGTCTGGGACAGCGGCAAGGTCGCCTCGGCCAAGTCGGTCCAGATCGCGTTCGCCGGGAAGCCGCTCGAGAGCGGCCAGACCTATTTCTGGAAGGTCAAGTGGTGGGACCGTGAGGGCCGCGAAAGCCCATGGAGCATGGTGGCCCGCTTTGACACCGGGCTTTTCCACAAAGGCGACTGGAAGGGCGTCTGGATCGGCGGGAAGAACCAGCTCCGCAAGGAGTTCGCGCTCAAGGGCCGGATCAAGCGGGCCCGGGCCCACATCGCCGGGCTTGGCTATTACGAGCTGCGGGTGAACGGCCGCAAGGCCGGCAACCACGTCCTCGATCCGGCCTGGACGACCTACGACAAGCGAGTCCTCTACGTGACCTACGACGTCACGCCATACCTTCGCGACGGGGCCAACGCCGTCGCCGTGACGCTCGGCCAGGGCTGGTACAAGTCGCGGGCCTTGCTCCTCCAGCTCGACGTCGAGCTCGAGGACGGGACGAGGACGAGCGTCGCGAGCGACACGTCCTGGCGGGCCGCCGCCGGCCCCATCGTCGCGGACAGCGTCTACGACGGGGAATCCTACGACGCCCGCCGCGAGACGCCCGGCTGGGACCGGCCCGGATTCGACGACAGCGGCTGGAGCGCCGCCGAAGCGGTCAAAGGCCCGGCCGGGGTCCTCTCGGCCCAGATGATGCCGGCCATCCAGGTGGTCGACACGATCGTTCCCCTCGGGATGTCGAGCCCCAAGCCCGGCGCCTACGTCTTCGACATGGGCCAGAACTTCAGCGGCTGGGCCCGCCTGCGCGTCCGGGGCCCGCGCGGCACGGACGTCCGGCTGCGCTTCGCCGAGCTCCTCTACGACGACGGCACGCTCAACCAGGAGAACCTGCGCTCGGCCCAGGCCGAGGACCACTACATCCTCAAGGGCGGGGGCGAGGAGACGTGGGAGCCGCGCTTCACCTATCACGGCTTCCGCTACGTCGAAGTCACGGGCTTTCCGGGGACGCCCACGCTCGAGACGGTCCGCGGCCGGGTCGTCCACAGCGCCGTGAAGCCCGTCGGGAGCTTCGCCGCGTCGAAGGACGTCCTCAACGGCCTGCAGCGGATCATCACCTGGGGCCAGAAGACCAACCTCCACAGCATCCCGACCGATTGCAGTCAGCGCGACGAGCGCATGGGTTGGATGGGCGACGCCCAGGGCACGGCCGAGGAAGCCATCCTGAACTTCGACATGGCCGCGTTCTACACCAACTTCATGCGCGACATCCGCGACGTCCAGGACGGGAAGGGCCGGATCACCGACACGGTGCCGCACATCTGGGGCTCGCGGCCGGCCGATCCGGCCTGGGGCACGGCCTATCCCCTCATCGGCTGGTACATGTACCAATACTACGGCGACACGCGCGTCCTCGAGGAACACTACGACGGGCTCAGGAGGTATGTCGAGTTCCTGAGGTCGACGTCCGAGAACGGCGTCCTCAAGTGGAGCCACTACGGCGACTGGGTGGCCGTCGAGAAGTGCCCCGGCGCGATCGTCTCGTCGTTCTATTATTTCTACGACGTCAAGGTGCTGGTGGACGTCGCCCGCGTATTGGGGAAGAGGGCCGACGCCGCGCGCTACGACAAGCTGGCGGGCGAGATCCGGACGGCCTTCAACCGGGAGTTCTTCGACCCGAAGACGGGCGATTACGCCGACGGGACGCAGACGGCCAACACCCTTCCGCTCTTCCTCGACATCGCCACGGACAAGGAGCGCGGCCGGGCTTGGGGACGTCTGTTCGACGACGTCGCCTATGAACATGACTCCCACCTGACGACGGGCATCATCGGCACCAAGTACATCATGGAGCTCCTGACCCGGAACGGCGCCTCCGACCTGGCCTACGACATCGCCTGCAAGACGGACTACCCGAGCTGGGGCTACATGATCGCGAACGGCGCGACGACCCTCTGGGAGCTCTGGCAGAAGCGTGAGGGCCCGTCGATGAACTCGCACAACCATCCCATGTTCGGCAGCGTCGGCTCGTGGCTCTACAAGGCCCTGGCCGGGATCAACCTGGCCCCGGGCACGACGGGATTCGAGAGGATCGTCATCGAGCCGCGGATGGTCCGGGACCTGAAGCACGCCTCGGGCTCGACGGTGACGGTCCGCGGCGAGGTCGCGTGCGCCTGGGCGCGGACGGAGACTTCGGTCCGGATCGAGGTCACGGTCCCGGGCGGCTCGGAAGCCGAGATCGTCATCCCCAAGCTGGGGATCCGCGACATCAAGGTGACCGAGGGCGGGACGACGATCTGGGCGGACGGCAAGTACCTCGCCGGCACGCCCGGAGTTGCCGGCGCCGAGGACAAAGACGGCGCCATCCGGATCACGACCGGCTCCGGCCGCTACATCTTTGTTTTATGGGGGACATGATACTCATTTCCCTAATTATTAAAGGACAATTATCTGACGGAAGGCCTTGATGCAGACGAAAAATAGGGAAATGAGTATCATGTCCCCCATCTTAAGGAGTGAAGAATGAACTTCCAAGCCTTGATCCAGGCCCGCTACAGCGTTCGCGCCTATGGCCCCGAGCCGGTCGAGCAGGAGAAGCTCGACCGGATCCTCGAGGCCGCCCGCCTGGCCCCGACCGCGGCCAACCGCCAGCCCTTCCGGATCATCGTCATCCCGACCAAGGGCCGGGAGAAGGAGCTCAGCCGCATCTATCCGCGCGAGTGGTTCGTCCAGGCCCCGATCCTCCTCGCCGTCGTCGCCGTCCCCTCCGAGGCCTGGGTGAGGAAGCACGACGGCTGGAACGCGGCCGAGGTCGACGCGTCGATCGTCATGAGCCATATAGTCCTGGCCGCGGCCGAGGAGGGCCTCGGCACCTGCTGGGTCGCCGCCTTCGATCCCGTCGCGGCGCGCGACGTCCTAGGGCTGCCCGCCGAGGTCATCCCGTCGGCCTTCGCGCCGCTCGGCTGCCCGGCCGACCAGGCCGCCCCCAAGAAACGCCGCCTGCTCGCCGACCTGGTCCGCCGCGACCGATGGTAAAGCCCGGGTAGGACCTAACCGACCTGCCAGGGATCACTTGGGAGTTTGGCCCCTCACCCTCTCCCAGAACTCCCGCGGCGAAACGATCTCCATCGTTCTGTGGCGCACGAGGCCGAGGATCTCCCTATCACCCGTGACGAAGAGATCGGCGCGGGCCTCGATCGCGGCCGAGACCAAGCCTCGGTCCGCCCGATCCTTAATGGGAAGGTCCATCGTCCAAGCCGCTTCCGAGAGATAGGCGCTTTCCCGGAGCAAAGCGGCGACCTCATCGACGATCTCGGAAGGGACCCCGAGCTTGTCCTGAAGGACCCTCCGGACCTCGCTAAAGAGGTCCTCGGACGCGACGAGGTCATGGCGGGCGAGGGTCTCCCGAAGGACATCCGCGCAGAGCCCGCGCGTGGAGACGGCCGCGATGATGACGTTGGTATCGAGGAAAACCCTCATGAGACCTTGGCGAAGATATCCTCGTCGGTCAGGTAGCCGCGGGCCTCGGCGAAGGGCATGGTCCGGCGGCGGAGATCCTCGAAGGTCTCGAGCCGGATCTGCCGGCGCAAGGCTTCCCGGGCAATCTCGCTCCGGTTCTTCCCCGTCCTCCGGCTCGCTTTCGACAGAAGCTCGTCGAGCTCTTTATCCAAGCGGATGGTCAATATCGCCGTCTTCATGTAATGCATTGTAATACGTTCTCTCCTCTCTGTCAATGACCTGGGGCGGCCAAGGGGCTTCCCATGATCAAGGACGATCCCTCGAGGGAGCCGCTCTCAATAAGATCAAAAAGCGCTTGACTCTGACGTTACGTCATAGTTTACGATGGGGCCGTGGATAAAAGCATGAAGACCGACGGATATCTCGTCAGGGAGTTCGCCAAGCTGACCCGGGTGACGGTCCGGACGCTCCACTACTACGATCAGATCGGCCTGCTCAAGCCGAGCGTCGAGCGCCCCAACGGCTACCGCGTGTACACGGACACGGACCTCCTCAAGCTCCAGCAGATCGTCACCCTGAAGTTCATGGGTTTCTCCCTCCGAGAGATCCGCCGCCTCCTCGAAAGCAAAGGCTACCAGGCCGCGAAGGCCCTCCGCGTCCAGGCCTCGGCCATCAAGGACGAGATCGGCCGCCTCCGCGAAGCTTCGCGGGCGATCGAAGAGGTCCTGCGCCGCCTGGAGAAGGACGGCAGCGTTCCCAGGCAAAAACTCATCAAGATCATGGAGGTCATTCAAGTGAGCGAAGACGTCAAGAAGACTTGGCACGAGAAGTTCTTCACCGAAGAGGAGCTCAAGGAGTTCCAGGAAGTCGGGAAGAAGTACACCCCCGAGATGATCGAGGACTATCAGCGACGCTGGAAAGAGCTCATCGAAGAGGTCAAGGCGAACCTCCGCGCGGACCCCGCCAGCGAGATCGCCCAATCCCTGGCCAAGCGCTGGGCGAACCTGTTCAACGAGGCCTACGGCAACAAGCCCCAGCTCAAGACCAGGATCCGCGAGGCCTATACCTCGGGCGCGGTCCCCCAGGACTATCGGATGTTCGGCCCCGAGGTCATGGACTTCATCAAGAAGGCCCAAGCGGCCGCCTCCGTCAAGAAGTGACCGAGGACCGGAGGGCGCGAAGGACAGCGCCCTCCGCCCTACGGCCGGCTTTACAACGCCGGGAGCAGCGGCTATCATGGGCCCCAGTTGATGACGAAGCGGATCACGAGGCTCCCTTCTGGCCATCATTCTTCTGGGAGCTCCCCCTTCTCTCCGCCGACACTTTCCCCGGCCGTTTCTACCGGTTCGAGCGACTGGCTCCTCGGACCGAGACCGTCTCCCTGGTCGGGATCTCGAGCGTCTGCCAGGACGAGCAGGGCTTTCTCTGGCTCGGCACGAGCGCCGGCCTGGCCCGCTACGATGGATACCGCTTCGTTTTCTTCCAGGCCCCCGCCGACGGCGGCGCCTCCCCGGCTCCCACAGCCATCCTCCCGGTGACGCCGGCCCGCAACGGGGACCTCTGGCTCGGCACGAACGGGCAGGGCCTCCTCGCCTTTTCCAAGGACACCCAGACGATCACCCGATTCCTCGATCAGGCGCAGGGCTCGCCCCTCCCGCCCGATGGCATCGTTCTGGCCGTCCAAGAGGACGCCGGGGGAGACCTTTGGATCGGGACGCGCTCGCAAGGCCTCTTTCGCTTCGATCCGAAGTCAAGGACCCTCGCGCCGTTCCCGCTGGACCCCGAGATCGAGGTCATATGGGACGTCCTCGCCGACAGGGCCGGCTCGATCTGGGTCGGTACGCTGGGCGCCGGACTGTTCAGGATCGATCCGGCCACCGGGGAGAAGGTCAACTTCCGTTTTCGCCCCGACGACGCCCGCTCCCTAGGCAGCGACACCGTCTGGACCCTCTTCGAGGACGGCTCGGGAGCCGTCTGGGCCGGGACGAAGGAGGGCGGGCTGAACCGCTTCGACGCCCGCGACGGCGGATTCACCCGGTTCTTCGGAGCGGGCGACTTCACCGACGATCTCTCCTCTCTGACGATCTCGGCCTTGGCGGAGGACCGGGCCGGCCGGTTCTGGCTCGGGACCTCCGGCGACGGTCTCCGTATCTGGGACAGGCGAACGGGCGAATACACCGTATGCCGGCACGATCCCCAGGACCCCGAATCGCTCGGCGACAACGGCGTCACCTCGATCTTCGAGGACAACGGGGGCGTCGTTTGGATCGGCACGGTCCGGGGAGGCTTGAACAAGTGCCTGAGCGGCCGGGCCAAGTTCGAGCACTACAAGCACAATCCCTCGGACCCGCGCAGCATCGACCGCAACAGCGTCCAGGCCCTTTGGGCCGATGGCGCGGGAACGCTCTGGATCGGCACGAAGGCCGGTCTCCAGAGGATCGATGAAAAGGCGGGGGCATCTCAAGCGCTCGCGGGCGGCATCCTGGCCATCCGGGGGGATCGCCGCGGCTCCTTGTGGCTCGGGACCGAATCGGAGGGCCTGGTCCTTTTTGATCCTACGACCGAGCGCCTCGAGCGCTTTCAACCCCGGTCCGGGCGGACCGACGGCCTGCTCTCCAACAGGGTCAACACCCTGCTCGAGGACGCGTCCGATCCAGATGTCCTCTGGATCGGCACCCAGCGAGGGGTGAACCGGCTCGACACGCGAACCGGGCGCTGGGCCAGGTTCCTCCGGGACCCTAGGGACCCGGACAGCCTGGTCAACCCGGTCGTGACGGCCCTCGTCGACGACGCGGCCGGCTCGCTCTGGGTGGGGACTCTCGGCGGCCTGAGCCGGCTTGACAAGGGCACGGGCCGCTCGGAGAACATGGTCAGCCGGCTCGGCGATCCCCCCGGCCGCAGCATCAGCAGCAACGCCGTCAACTGCCTCTACGCCGGCCGCGACAGGGCCCTCTGGGTCGGGACCGACGTCGGCCTCGACCGGCTCGACAGGGCGACAGGCGAGTGGCGGAATTTCGCCCTGAAGGACGGACTGGGAGGAGAGGTCGTCTGCGGCATCCTGGAGGACGGCTCTGGGCGCCTCTGGCTGAGCACGAACCGCGGCCTCTCGAGATTCGATCCGGCGACAGGCCGCTTCACCAATTTCGGCTTCCACGACGGTCTCCAGGGCCGCGTGTTCGGTCCCAGGGCGGCGGCCCGGGGCGCTGACGGCCTGATGTTCTTCGGCGGGGGGAACGGCATCAACGTCTTCGATCCCGCCGACCTGCGCATGGAAACGATCGCTCCGGCCGTCGTCTGGACGGGCTTCTTCAGGAACAACGTCGAGATGGAGCTCCCCGGCCCTCTCTCGTCGCGCCGCGACCTGTTGCTGACCTACAAAATGGGCCTGATCACCTTCGAGTTCGCCGCGCTGTCGTACGCGGCCCCCGAAATGAATTCGTTCGCCTACCGGTTGGAGCCGGAAGACGACGACTGGGTCCCGCTCGTCCCCGGACACTCGGTCTCTTTTTTCGACCTCGCCCCGGGACAGTACACCCTCCGGGTCAAGGCCGCCAATCCGGACGGGACCTGGAACGAAGAGGGTTTCTCCCTCGGCCTCACCGTCATTCCGCCTTTCTGGAAGACCTGGTGGTTCCTCCTCATCGCCGCGGCCTTCGTCGCGACAGGGGCGGCCCTGGCGGTCGGCGCCTGGAAGAAGATCAGGTCCGTTCCCCCGACCCTCGGAGACGACCTGGAGGCGGTCATCGGGACGTACGGGTTGACGGAGCGGGAGCAGGAGATCCTCCGTCTCGTCCTCCGGGGAGCCCGTAACCGGGACATCGAGAAGACGCTTTTTATATCCTCCAGCACGGTCCGGAACCACATCTCCAACATCTACCGCAAGCTCGGCGTCCGGAGCCGGCTCGAGCTCATCAACCGGGTCGGCCGGGACGCCCCGACCGGCTCATAGAGGCGGCGCCCCGGGGCTCGCCTGCTGGGCAAATGTCCCATTTCCCCAGATCGGGACATCTGCCTACAGACAAAGAGCCGCGGCCGGATCATACTGAGGCCATGAATATCGAGGCCGTTTACGACCGCGTCCTGGAGACGGCCCGGGGTTCTAACCGTTGAATATCCTATCAGGAGGTCTATCGATGACAAAGAAACGATCACGCACACTGAGCACGGTTGCCTGGGCGGCTTCGCTCGCGGCCGCCCTGATCCTGGCCGGATGCGCGGCCAAGACGCAAGCGCCGGTCGTCACGACAGCGCCCGCGGCGGCCGCCAAGGCCCCCGCGGTCAAGGCCGCGCCCGCCGGGATCGTCCTCGAGTACAAGATGCCCGAGGGCCGGGTCCTGAGCTACGAGAACACGGGTGAGGCCGTCGAGGTCACCGAGGTCATGGGTCAGTCCGCGGAGTCCCATACGACCAGCAGCGAATCCTTCACCCTTCGGGCGAAGGGCCGCAAGGAGGGGAACCTCACGCTGGGCGTGACCATCGACGACATGTCCATGACCGTGACGGCTCCGCAGGGGGATATGTCGCCGGACATGACCGCTCTCAAGGGCAAGACGTTCGACATGGTCCTCTCCCCGCTCGGGGCGGAGCTGGACGTCTCGGGCGCCGAAGCCATCACCTACGAGATGGCGACGGGGACGCGCAACATCGCCACCGGCTTCAAGCTGTTCTTCCCCGATCTGCCGGACAAGCCCCTCAAGGTCGGCGACACCTGGCCGTCGGGCGGCGGGGCGAGCGAGAAAACCGGCGGCCTCGACCTGCGCTTCGATTTCCAGAACGTCAACCGCTTCGACGGGCTCGAGACCGTCGACGGCATGGAGTGCGCCCGGGTCCGCTCTGAGGTCACGGCCACGATCACCGGCTCCGGCAGCCAGCAGGGCATGGACATGGCCTTCTCCGGGACCGGCAAGGGGACGGACCTGTGGTATTTCGCGATCAAGGAGGGGATCTACGTCAAGTCGACGGCCGATCTGACGATGGACATGTCGATCACGGTCAGCGCCATGGGCATGACCATCCCGGTGACCCAGACCAGGAAGGGTGAGGTCAAGCTGCTCGGAAGGAAATAGCGATATGTCCAAGATCCTCCGACGCGGACTGCCGGTCCTGGCGGCCCTCGCCGCGTTCGTCCTATCGGCGGGAGCGAACGTGGGGACCGTCACGAAGGTCCTCGGCGGCGACCTCGTCCGGTTCGGTGACACGTTCGTCGCCCGGCTCGTCGGGATCAAGGCGCCCGAAATCGACGAGCCGCTCGGCCGAGAGGTCTACGAGTTCACCAAGAGAGAGCTCGAGGGCAAGACGGTCAAGCTGGTCACCTGGACGACCGACAATACCGCGGCCGGCATCGTCTACGACGACAAAGGCCATGCCTTCGTCCAGATCTTCTACGGCAAGGACCGAGCGGTGAGCTTCAACGAGGTCCTGCTGAAAAAAGGCTACGCGCGGGTCGATCCCAAGTACCTTCCGGACGGGCTGAAGCATTATGACGCGCTGGAGAAGGAGGCCCGCGAGAAGGGGCTGGGCATCTGGAAAGCCGGCCCACCACGCCCGACCGGGCCGTGAAGCGGGGACCTCAAGTAAGGAGAGCGCTCTATGGCGGCTAAACCCGGGCTGGGCCATAAGATCTGGACGGCGGCGCTCTCCGTCTTCGCGGCGGCGATACTCTTCCTGAACATCATCCGCGAGCACGGCCCCGTCAAAGCCCTCTTCTTCACCGCCCTCGCCGTCGGGATCATCTGGACGATGTATTTCGTTATCGGCCGGATCCTCAACGGCGCCGTGGCCACGGAGCTGAAGCGCCGGAGCGCGGAACAGGACGCTCGTGATCAGGACGCTGGCCCTGGATCCGCGGGCGACGGGAGAGAAGCATGAGGTTCAGCAGGACAACTTCATCGAACGGATCCAACAGGTCTTCGGTCTTGGCGGCCTGGGTCTGCTTGGCTCTGGGATTCTCACTGGCCGGCGCCTGTGGCTCGTCAGAGTCCCAAGAAAAGCTCCACTATGCCCTGGAAATGAACGGACAGGTCTTCGGATACGTCGATCTGAGCATAGACGAGACCGGAGATGCCGGCGAGCCCCTGATCCGCTTGAGAGAGACCGTGGAAAACCGATACACGGCCCTGGGGATCCCGGTCGACACGGCCGGATGGTCGGAGTATCGGCTCGACCCTGCGACGGGGCGTTTGTCCTACATGGAGATGGTCAGCGAGTCGGGGGGCCTCAAGCTCCGCCTCACCGCTTCGATCGAAGGGGACGTGGCCCGGATCGACCTTCAACCGGGTGGCGGAGAGAAAACGGTCCTTTTGCCGAAGGATGTCCTTTTTGAAAATCAATACTATTTCCCCAAGTTGTCCGAGGATCCCGTCCAGGACGATCCGGCCCCGAAGGTGGCTCAGGCCCTCGATCTGCTCGATCGGAACATCCACAGCGTGAGGGTGACAAAGAAGGGGCCGGAATCCGTTGAGATCGGAGGAAAGGCGTACCGGGCGATCATCGTCGAGTCCGTCGACCTCGACCTGGGGCTGAAGATCCGACAATGGATCAACGCGGATGACGGATATCTGCTCAAATCGGAAGGGCCGCGGAGCGTTCAATGGATCACGGACCGGTCCATGAAGAAGAGACTTCAACGGGTCAATATCGACAATCATCTGTTCGCCCAGGTCGGCGTGGCCATTTCGGATATCCCGGCCATCTCCGCTCTGAAGGTCCGCGCCGTTTTGGAACCCGTCGGGAACTGGATCACGCCGGCCGACCTCAATGTTCCCGGTCAAACGTTCGAGGGAACGGTCGTGGAGAACCGGATCGAAGGCGTCTTCGAAGTTCGTCATGAGAAGTATGACGGACGGAAAGCCCCGCCGTTCCCCCCGAGTTTCGGCGAAGACCCCGAGCTCCGGGCCTTCCTGGAGCCGGAGGATTTCATCGAATCCGACGACCCGGTGCTCATCCGAAAGGCTCAGGAGCTGACCGCCGGCTCCCCGGATTCTTGGGAGGCGGCCCGACGACTGAGCCGCTGGGTGGCCGAGGAGATCGGCTACGATATCCCGGGCGGGGCGTCGGCCCGGAACACGTACGATGTCAGGGAGGGAGAATGCGGCGCCCATTCCCGACTCATGGCCGCGTTCTGCAGGGGCGTGGGGATCCCGGCCAGGGTGGTCTGGGGATGCATGTATGTTTCCAACCTCGGCGGGAGCTTCGGACAACACGCCTGGAATGAGGTCTATATGGGGGAGAGCGGCTGGGTCCCCGTCGACACGACCGCCCGGGAGCTCGATTACGCTGATTCCGGGCACATCCGTTTGGGCGTCTTGAAGTCCGCGCACATCGCCTTGAATCCCGAGCGGATGGAAATATTGGATTTCCAGGCCGGTCCTCAGAGCTTCGGGGGGTTCCAGGGCGTGGTCGATTCGGAAAGATATCAGCCGTATCTCGGCCGGTACAAGGGCCCGCGGGGGGTCATCACCGTCTCCGTCCAGGACGGCGGACTCAACCTGACACTGGCCGATCAACGGGCTTTTGGCCTCCGCGAGCCCGATGAGAAAGGGGAATGGCTGTTCAAGCTCTCGCCCGACGTAGGCGTGACCTTCGAGCGGAATTCCTCGGACGAGGTCGTCGGGCTCACCCTCGTCAACCGCGTCCGTCTCCCGAAGAAGGATGCGCCGGAGAACATCCCGGACCGTATCCCCGAGAACCTCCGCCCCTATCTCGGCAACTATTCCATTCCGATGGAGAAGCAGGAGATGACGGTCACCTACGATAGCGGGCGCCTGTCCGTCCTCATCCCCGGTCTCGGTGTCAGACGTCTCGAAGGGCCTGACGAGCAAGGCGTCTGGAGCGCCAGCCCTGGTGACGACCGGTTCTCTTTCGTCAGGGACGAGGCCGGCGAGGTCCGGACCATGGTACTCACGGAGACGGTCCGAAGCGTCAGGATCGACGGGGAGGGCCGTTAAGGTCATGGACAAAAAGAAATGGACCTTCGGGATCTATCTGACGATATTGGCGCTCGTCTTCGCGATCGGGTTGACCTTCGCCTCCGTCGAGCTGCCGAGGCTCCTGCACGAGGCGCTGGCGGGATCCACGCCGGCCCTCGACGGGGATTCGCACGGCGACGAAGGGGCGGTCTTTCGGACCGAGCTCCTGATGGATCACTACCACTTCCGGACCATCGGCTACGTCTGCTTCGGCTTGATGATCGTGCTCATCATCGCCGGTTTCGCCTCCGGGAAGGCCGGTCTCTCCGCGCTCGGCGCGGTGGCGATGTTCCTGCCGGTCTTCGCCCAGTTCGCCACCGTCATGTTCTTCCTGGCCGGGCTGGGATTCCTGAATCTGCCTCTGGCTGCCGGTCCTGGACGTCTCCTTCGACATCGGCCGGCTCGGCGACATCGTCTACCTCCCCTATGACGTTCTGATCTCCCTCTTCCGCGGCTGGGGCGTCGACATCCACGGGCCGCTCGTCCTGTTCATCATCGGCTGCGGCCTTCTCCTGTTCGTCCTCGGGACCCTGGCCTGGTTCGTGGCCCGGCAGAGGGGCCAACGGCTCGCCGATCTCTGGGTCTACCGCTTGAGCCGTCACCCCCAGTACCTCGGCTGGATCGTCTGGAGCTACGGGATGCTCCTGGCCCTCAAGCGAGTCCGCTATCCCAAGCGCGCCTGGGGCATCCCGGCCAGCCTGCCCTTGGCTGCTGTCCGCGATGGTCATCGTCGGCGTCGCCTGGCTCGAGGAAAGGAAAATGAAGCGGCTTTCGGGCGAGGCCTACGACGCTTACAGAAGCAAGACGTCTTTTCTCCTGCCCCTCCCGCGCTTTCTGCGAAGGGCCCTCGCCTCACCGAGCCGCTGGCTATTCGGGAAGAGCGTGCCGGAGCGCAAGGGGGAGATCGCCCTTGTTCTCGTCGTCATCACCGCCGTTCTCATGGTCTCCTCCCACTTCTACGCCCGGCATCGGCAATATGATCAGCTCGGCGTGCCGGCCGGTCTTTTCGAGGCCCGGGCGACCCAGGTGGACGAGCTCATCGCCGAAATGAGGCGTACGGACAGCAACAGGAGGAGAGCCTGGATCGCCGGTGCGCTCGCCGATCTCGGCGCGCCAGCGGCCGGTCCGTTGATCGGGCTTCTCGACGACCCCGATCCGGTTCTCCGGCAGGAGGCCGCCCGGGTCCTTGGCCGCGTCAATTCGCCCGACGCCGTAGGGCCTCTCCTCGGACGATTGTCCGATGAGGACTCCAACGTGCAGTTCTGGGCCATCCTGGCGCTGGGCCAACTTCGTTCCGAGGAGGCGGTCGAGCCCCTCATCGCCGTTCTCCAAAACCGGAACAGGTCGACCCCCCGGGCGGCGGCGATCGCGCTGGGCCAGATCGGTTCGCCGGCCGCCGTCGACGCGCTCATCGGGTTCATGAAAGCACCGAACTGGTGGGACCGCGTGGCAGCCGTCGACGCTCTGGGGGAGATCGGCTCCGAGACCGCGCTCGACGCCCTGATGGCCAGATTCGACGGTGAGGAGGTCCATGTCCGCCGGTCGATCGTCGTGGCCTTGCTCAAGATCGGGTCCGAGCGGGCCCGAGGGACGCTCGAAACGGCGCTCGGCGATGAGGACAAGGAGGTCCGCCTTTACGCCGCCGAGGCCCTGAAACGGCTTCGCGCCCGCTCCGCTCTCAAAGGCCCGGAAAGCTGCACGATCGTCATGGCCGCCCGGGACGGCCTGGTCCTGGCCGGCAATAACGAGGACCGCGACCATCCCCGAACGATCGTGACCTTCGTCCCCGCCACGAAAGACTACTACGGCCGTATCGTCTTCGGCTACGACGACGCCCCCGTGCAGGGAGGCATGAACGACCAGGGCCTGTTCATCGACGGCAACGCCCTCCGCCCGACAGGGTGGCGGCCCGATCCGGCCAAGCCGACGATGCCGGTATCCGTCATGACGACCATCCTGGCAACGTGCGCGACATGTACGGACGTCGAGGCTTTGTTCGAGAAATGGAACGTGACCGGGCTCGCCCAGGCCCGCTTTCCCGTCGCCGACCGGACCGGCGCCTCCATGGTCGTCGAATACGGTCGGGGCCGAGGTCCGATGCGTCCGGAGTGACACATGGTACCAGATCGCAACGAACTTCGTCATGTCGAACATCGAGGACAAGGACTATCCTTGTTGGAGGTACCGGACCGCGGACAAGATCCTGTCCGAAGCCAAGGAGCTCAGCCTGGACCTCATCCGGGAAGCCCTCGAGAACACCCGCCAATCCGGACGCTCCCGGACGGTCTATTCCAACATCTGCGACCTGAAGGGGGGGCTCATCTACGTCTACAATCTCGGCGACTTCGAGAACGCCGTCATCCTCAACCTAGCCGAGGAACTGGAAAAGGGGCAGCGGCGCATCGAGCTCCCATCCCTATTCAAGTCGCCGGTCCGAGGCTGAGACCGTCAGGGGAGTCCGCAAGATGAGAGAAACCATCCGCCATTACGCGGGAGCTGTCATCGTTCTGGCCGCCGTCGCGCTGTCGGGGGCATTCGCCGGGAGGCCCGCGGCGTCTGGGGCCCACGCCGGGAGACAGGGCGCGTCCCCGCCGGTCGGCGCCCCGGTCTTCGGCGTCGAGGACCTGAGGCACGATCTCCTCCAGCTGCGCCGGATCCTGGAGGAGGAGCACGCCTGCCCCTATGACTACACCGCGAAGGCGGAATTCGACGCCCTGTTCAAGAAGCAGGACCGGCTCATCGACAGGTCGATGCGCTACGAGGAATTCTTCAGGATCGCCGCTCCCCTGACGGCCAAGATCGGCTGCATGCACACGGCCCTCTGGATGCCGGGGCGGTTCTTCGATCTGGGATCGAACAATCTGTTTCCTCTCCGCGTCCGGCTCATCGAGGGCCGCCTGGTCGTCGCCGGGGGCTACGGGAGACCTCCGGAGATCCCGGCCGGGAGCGTCCTGCTCGCCATCAACGGTCTCGCGGCGGACGAGGTCTTCGACGCCCTGAGGGCGATCACCTCCGCCGACGCCCTCAATCCCTATTTCATCGACACCCAGGTCGAGAAACGCTTCTCCATGTTCTACGCCAGCGTCTTCGGCTTCCCGGAGAAATACACGGTGACCTACACCCTGCCCGGAAGGAAGACGCGGATGACCGCTGACCTGCGCCCGGCCGATCTGGCCTCGGTCAGGAAAGTGGTCTTCGCCAACTTCGACCATCCCCCCCTGACTATCGAGTTCAGGGATGACATCCGGACGGCGGTCATGACCGTGAAGACATTCAGCTATTACGACCGGGTCGACTATTTCCGGGAATTCATGGACAGGAGCTTTCGCGAGATCAAGGACAAGGGCATCGAGAACCTGGTCCTGGACCTCCGCGGCAACGACGGCGGCGACCCGTTCTGCGCCGTCATCCTGTATTCGTACCTGGAGAAGGGACCCGCCCCCTACTTCGCCGAGCCCTACGGCAAGTACGCCCCTCTGGCCGAGCCCGTGCCGCTTCCCGAAGATCATTTCACCGGGAACCTCTACACGCTGCTCGACGGACGCTGCGGCTCGACCAACGGGCATTTCTGCGCCCTGCTCGAGTACCACGGCCTCGGCAAGTTCGTGGGCACGCCGAGCGGCTCGACCTACGTGTGTAACGCCGGAAAGAACTCGGAAGTCAGGCTGGACAAGACCTCGCTCATCCTGACCCTGGGGCGCAGCTCTTTCGCGGCCGCCGTCGAGGGGATGGACAAATCCAAGCCGATCCTTCCGGACCATCCGGTCCGCGAGACCTACCGGGACTTCCTGGACGGCCGGGACGCGTTCCTGGAGACCGCCTTCCAGCTGATCGAGAACGACCAGCCGGGCCGGAAGCCCAGCGCCAGGTGAGGTGAGATGTCGATACCCCAAGGCCGATCATCCGCTCGAATGGGATGGACGATCGCGTTCAGCGTCTTGCTCCTTTTTCCTTTTTCCGTCTGCCCGGCAACGGCCGCGCCGCCCGGCGCCATCGAGACGGTCACTTTCCATTCGGGCCCGTTCAAGATCGTCGGCGAGCTCCGGCTTCCTGAAGGGGAAGGCCGTCATCCGCTCGTCATCATGGTCCACGGCGACGGCCCCGCGACACGGACGTACTTCGCCACGCTCAAGGAAGCGATCCTCCGGGCGGGCTACGCGACCCTGATCTGGGACAAGCCGGGCAGCGGGCGGTCGACCGGCGAGCTCAGCCAGGCCAGGATGATGGCTGAGCGGGCTTCGATCCTGTTGGACGCCGTGAAGCTCATGAGGGAGCATGGGACCATCGATCCCGACCGGATCGGCCTCTGGGGCATCAGCCAGGCCGGCTACGTGATGCCCTTGGCCCTCGAACGGACCAGCGCCGTCAAGTTCATGATCGTCGTCGGCGGCCCGGGTGAGAACGGGATCGACCAGACCGCCTACCTCATCCGAAGACAGCTGATGTTCGCCGGGGTCCCGGAGGATAAAGCCCGGGGGATGGAAGAGCATTTCCAGGCGCTCTACACCGCCCGGACCTTCGAGGAGTACATCGGGCACGCCAGACCGCTCTACGACGATCCTGTCCAGAAGAAGCTCGGGTTCGTCTCGGCCCTCTGGGAGAAAAGCGACTGGAAGCCGCGGTCCCCGGACGAGGAGGCTTTTTTCAGCCCCATGGGGATCATCGCGAGAACGACCGTCCCCGTCCTGGCCTTCTTCGGCGAGAAGGACACCCAGGTCGACCCGGTCCAAGGGGCGGAGGCCTACAAGGAAGCGCTGGCCAAGGCGGGGAATCCCGCCTCCCGGGTCGAGATCATCCCCGGCGCCGACCACGACCTGATCGTGAGCCAGACCGGGAGCATGGAGGAACAGAGGAGGCGCAGCCGGGCCGACTGGCAGGAGTATTCGCCGGCCTATCTGGAGATCCTGGAAGCCTGGCTGCGCGAGCGGCAGCCGGGGCCCGCCCGGGATTCCGTGACGAAGGCCGCCCGGGAACCGGATATCTCCGGCTGCTGGGAGGGAGCGCCCGAAGGCAAGTTCGCCGAGCGGAACAGGCAACTTCGGCTCTTTGCCAGGAAGCCCGACGGGCGTTTGGCGATAACCCTGATCTACGACCTGACCCCTCGCTGCCAGGTCTGGGAATACGATCTCGACGTGACCGTCGACGATGGCGCCGTTTCCTGGGAGGCCCACCGGGGACGCCTGAGCGAGGACGGGAATTCCATGACGGTCGTCAAGGACTGGAAGGGCGAGCGGTCGACGTGGACCTTCGTCCGCAGGAAGGACCAGGACGAATGGATGCGCCGGCTCGCCGCATCGACCGGGACCGGCTACGCCTACGAGGTCCCGGAATCCCTCGACGACGGCTGGGAGTGCGCGGACCTCGCGGCCGCGGGGATCGACCGGGCGGCTATGACCCGGTTCATGGAAGGGATCGCCCAGGGCCGGCACGACGACATCCACAGTCTGCTCATCGTCAAGGACGGCAAGCTCGTCCTGGAAGAATACTTCGCCACGAACGGCCGGCGCCGGGGGCCGCTTGTCGAAAGGGCCCTCCGGGAAAGGCCCCACCACCTGGCTTCCGTGACCAAGGGCGTTCTTTCGGCGCTCTGCGGGATAGCCGTCGACCGCGGTCTGATCGAGGGGGTGGATGAGCCCATCTCCCCTCATCTCCCCGCCTACAGCGGCTCGTTCTCCGGGAAGAAGCGGGCCATCACGGTGGGACACCTCCTGACGATGACCCCGGGCTGGGCTTGGGACCAGACCCATTATCCATGGACCGATCCACGCAACGACGCCGCGGCCATGTACGACCAGGAGGACGTCGTCCGTTTCGTGCTGGAGAAGCCTCTGGCCTCCGATCCCGGTGTCGCGTTTCACCTACTCCAACGGGGCCCCGATGGTCCTGGCCGCTGTCCTCGGGCAGGCCTGCGGAATGGACGTCGACCGGTTCGCCGAGAGGGAGCTTTTCGGCCCCCTGGGCATCTCCGACCACGTGTGGACGCGCTATTTCGACGGCTCGCTCGAAGCGGACGGGGGGTTGGCCCTTCGCTCCCGGGACCTGGCCAAGATCGGGCAATTATTCTTGAACGGGGGCGATTGGCAGGGGAAGGCCGTCGTCTCCGAACGATGGATCGATGAGTCGACCCGTCAACGGACCCCTCTCGGCGGCCCGTGGGGCTGGGGCTACGGATATTCTTGGATGCAGGTCGACCTCAAGACGGAGCGCGGCCCCGTTCACTCCTATTTCGTCCCCGGCGACGGGGGCCAGCTCCTGGCCGTCTTCCCCGACCTGAGCATGGTCGTCGTCCTGACGGCCGGCAATTACGGCCGGGACGACAAGTCCGTCTGCTTCTCGATGATCCGGCAACTCATCCTTCCGGCCGTACTGAAAAAACCCCTTTCATGATAAAATCGTAGGGATAAGCGTAGGAGGCTACCCATGAAAACGAGAATATCCGTCATCCTCGTCCTTGCCGCGGCGGCTGTCCTGGCGACGGCGGCCACCCCCAAGGCCCCGGCCCAGGCCGCGGTCGTCCTCGAGTACAAGATGCCCTCGGGACGGGCCCTGACCTATCAGGCCAAGTCCGAGGAAGCCCAGATCATCGAGGTCATGGGCCAGTCGATGGACACTTCGACGGCCACCGTAAGCGACCTCACCTTCAAGGCCAAGGGCAAGAAGGACAAAGACATTCTCCTGGGTGTCACGGTCGACGACATGTCCATGTCCGTCGTCGGCTCCCAGGGCGACATGTCGCCGGACATGTCCTCCGTCAAGGGCAAGTCGTTCGATATGGTCCTGTCCGCGCTCGGGAACGAGGTCGACGTCTCGGGCGCCGAGGCCATCTCCTTCGCCATGGAAGGCGAGGCCCGCAGCCTGGTCTCCAGCTTCCAGAACTTCTTCCCCGACCTGCCGGGCAAGCCGGTCAAGATCGGCGACACCTGGCCCGCGACCGCCAGCATCGAAGAAAAGACGACGTCGATCGTCATCAGGCTCGACTTCCAGTACGTCCACACGCTCGATGGTATCGAGGTGATCGACGGCCTGGAGTGCGCCCGCGTCGTTTCGCAGGTCACCGGGGCCATCAGCGGCTCGGGGAACCAGGGGGGCCAGGACATGACCTTCGCCGGCACCAGCAAGGGCAAGGACATCTGGTTCTTCGCCGTCAAGGAAGGGACATTGGTCAAGGCCGCCTCCGAATCGGCTTCCGAGATCTTTATCGACGTCCCCGCGGCCGGCATGAGCATCCCCATGACGTTGACGAGCAAGAGCGAGGTCAAGCTGACCGGGAAGAGCTGATCTTCGCTGTGATCATGACGTTCGAGGCTCCCCGCGCGTATTCGGGTCGATCGCGCTGAAAGGGGCTCGTGATGATGGGGAACAAAGCCGTCGCGGCGCTATGCGGACTGATCGTCCTCTCGGTCCCGGCGCTCACCGGGCCGGTGGCGACCGGCACGCCGCGGCAGCCGCCGCCGCCCCAACAGCCCCAGCACGTCTCCGTCGTCGTCAACATCGAGGTCCCGGTGCGGGTGATGCGGAAGGACACGTTCGTGGACGGCCTGACGCTGGCCGACTTCGAGGTCTTCGAGAACGGCCTCCCCCAGACGGTCGAGGCCGTCTACCTCATCAAGGACAAGCAGGTCCTCCGGGAGGAGCGGGCGCCGGGCGCTTCGG
Organism: Candidatus Aminicenantota bacterium; assembly: GCA_963719985.1. Classification (GTDB taxonomy): domain Bacteria; phylum Acidobacteriota; class Aminicenantia; order Aminicenantales; family Saccharicenantaceae; genus RBG-16-66-30. Next base: position 362,419 of record CAVRDU010000005.1, read on the forward strand.
CCCCGGCCCCGCCGAAGGCCCGCGTCTACGTCCTGTCGCTCGATCTCAAGGAGTACATCCCCCGGATCGGGGAGGCCCTGGATTTCTTCTTCGCCGACGTGATCGGCCCGGATGACACGCTGTTCGTCGTCACGCCGGCCAAGACCTACAAGTTCCGCTCCGAATACCTGGCCCGCGTGCCGCGGCAGCAGGTCGCCGACAAGCTCAAGGACATTCTCAAGACCGATATCGCGCTCGGGAACTCCAGCTACAGGAGCAAGATGCTCGATTTCTACCGACTCGAGGACGAGGAGTTCCCGCCGGAGATGGCCGACGTCAAGGAGAACCTGCTCTTCGAAATGGCCAAGGAGATCAGGGACCTCACGGAGCTCACCGAAGAGCGGGTCCTGGGCTTCGCGGACGTCATGAAGGCCCTCGACGGGGAGAAGCACGTTTTCCTCGTCTTCCAGAGGGAGGTCCTGCCGGCCCACGAGTTCTCGGACGAACGCCAGGCCGAGCTCGTCAAGCCGGTGAGCTTCGACGTCGAGAAGATCAAGCGCCATTTCGCCGACGCCTCGATCACCGTCCACAGCCTTTACATCACCAAGAGGCCCACGTTCGCCCTCCGCGACCTGTTCCAGCGTGGCTCCGTCCTGGCCTCGCAGCTCCCGGACCTCTCGTCCGACGTCTTCGCCTCTTTCCGCGAGATGGCCGCCGCGACGGGCGGGCTCACGGAGAGCACGACAAATCCGAGCTTCGCGCTGCGCCAGGCGGCCGAGGCTTCGGCCAATTATTATCTCCTCTACTACCGACCGGTCGCCTACAAGGCCGACGGCCGGTTCCAGGCGATCGAGGTCAGGGTCAGGGGCGCGGGCCTCAAGGTCACCCACCGCCTTGGCTACGTCGCGGACTGAGCGCCGCAAGCCGGATGACGGTCCCAACCTCGCGGGGAGGCCTTTTCGTTGGCGTCGGATCCGGGGACACCTTATAATAGGCTCTTCTCCCTTTTCCGGGGATCCTCTCGAGGCGGCGAGGGATGTTGCCTCGAAGATCCCCGTCCGCGGAGAGGGGACCCGCGCAGCGGGGGGAACCGGACGACTGGTTCCCGGGGGGCCGGGGAGCTAGAGGCATATCCCGAGCCAAGCCGGAGAGAGGGATCTCGAAAGGAGCCGTCATGGCCGTGGCCAAACCCCAGCGCATCGAGGACGTCAGGCGCAAGGACGATCTCATCGTCGTCACCGGGGCGGGCGGCTTCATCGCCGGCTCGCTCGTCCGCTATTTCCACGACAAGGGCTTCACGCGGGTCCGGGCGATCGACAAGAAGCCCCTCGACGAGTGGTATCGGCGGACCCCCGGGGTCGAGGAGCTCGTCCTCGACGTGAGCTTCCGCGCGAACTGCGTCCGGGCCTGCGACGGGGCCGTCGAGGTCTACAACCTGGCCGCCGACATGGGCGGCATGGGCTTCATCGAGCGCTACCGGGTCGAGTGCCTGCGGAGCGTCCTCATCAACACCCACATGATCGAGGCCGCGGAGAAGGCCGGCGCCGACCGCTACTTCTTCTCCTCGTCGGCGTGCGCCTACAACGTCGACCTCCAGAAGGGCACACGATCGCGGGCCCTCAAGGAGTCCGACGCCTACCCGGCCAACGCCGAGCGCGGCTACGGCTGGGAGAAGCTCTTCTCCGAGATCGTCTGCCAGGAGTACTCGGCCGAGCGCGGCCTCAAGACCGCGATCGCCCGCTTCCACAACGTCTACGGCCCGTACGGGACCTGGGACGGCGGGCGGGAGAAGGCCCCGGCCGCCCTCTGCCGCAAGGTCGTCGAGGCCCGGGACAACGGGAGCTTCGCCGTGGAGATCTGGGGCGACGGGACGCGGACGCGCAGCTTCATGTGGATCGACGACTGCCTCCAGGGCATCGACATGATCATGCACTGCGACGAGCTCGTCGCGACGCCCATCAACCTGGGCTCGAGCGAGCTGGTCTCGATCAACGAGCTGCTCGCGACGATCGAAGAGATCGCCGGCTACAAGGTCGAGCGCCGCTACGACCTCACGCAGCCGCTGGGCGTCGGCGGGCGGAACTCCGACAACACGATGATCAGGCGCGTCCTCGGCTGGGAGCCGTCGACGCCGCTGCGCGACGGCCTGGCCAAGACCTACGCCTGGATCGCCGAGCAGTACGCGGCGAGGAAGGCCGGGAAGAAGGTCGTCCTCTAGGCGCCTCAGCCGACGAACGGACCGTCCGTCCTCCCTCCCAGCTTGCGGCCCGTCGCCAGGACGAACCAGGCGATCGAGGCGAGCAGGAACGCCGTCTTGTACTTCGCCTCAGGGAGCCGGCCGAGGAAGTAGAGCAGCGCGGCGGCCAGGCAGAGGGCCAGGCTGACGAGGGAGAGGGCCCCGGCCAGGCGCGTCAGGAAGGAGCGCTTCATTTCGACCTCCTCGCGGCCGCGAGGGCCGTGTACGACACCAGGGCGATCACCCAACCCGGCAGCCAGCGGAAATAGAGGTGCAGGGGCATGACGAAGACGACGGCCAGCGTCCCCAGCCAGACGGCGAGCGCCGCCGCGTTGAAGGTCCAGCCCCGCTTCTCCGCCCGGTACTGCTCGATCTTGAGGAGCGGGAAGAGCCAGTGCTCGGCGAAGACGATGGCCCCGATGGGCATGAGAACGAGCCCATAGATCGCGACGTAGTCGAGGAGCTTAAGGAAGAAGACGGGGAAGCAGGCCAGGACCGTCGTCGCCGTGCCCGCGGCGAGGGTGATCTTCCAGCGCGGCCAGCCGGGGGTGACGGTCTGCAGGGCCAGCCCGGCCCGGTAGAGGGTCGGATTGGCCGTCGTCCAGCCGGCGAAGAGGACGCCGGCGACGCCCGCGATCCCGACCGCCTCGTAGGCCATGAGGCCGGGGTGCATCTCGCGGCCGATCGCCGCCACCATGACGCCGGAGGCGAGCCAGGCCAGCATGTGCCCGGGGAACATGCCGAACGCCGAGTAGAATCCGTAGGTCCATTTCCGGGCGTAGCGGAAGAGGGCCATGTCCGACAGCCCGACGTGCATGGCCAGGTTGCAGAACCAGGCGAACGACAGCACGTGCCAGAAGCCGAACTTCTCCTGGCCGGCCGCGGCGACGCCGTTCCAGATCTCCGTCGTCGCGACGTCCCAGAGATTGCCGAGATCGGGCGTCACTCCGAGTCGCGGCAGTGTGGCCAGGGCCCCGGCGACGAAAACGACGAAGATCCAGGGCGAGACCACCTCGGCGAAACGGCTGAGCTTGGAGAAGCCCAGGATGGCCATCGCCGTGAAGGCCGCGCCGAGGACGGCCACGATCAGGACCCAGCCGAGGTTCGAGGGCAGGACGGAGCCGAGCTTGGGGACGGGGATGCCGAAGAGGAGGCCGACGGCCGTGGCCGAGACCGAGATCATGGCCCCGGCCAGGACGCAGTAGAGGAAGGCGTTGGCGATGTTATAGACGAAGGTCACGCCCGGACCGGCGATTCTCCTCAGGTACCAGTAGAGGGTCAGCCGCGTCCTCACGGCGATCGGCGCGCAGATGAACGTCCACGACAGGACGGCCAGGATGTTGCCGAAGAGCAGGCCGAGGAGGAGGTCGCGGGCCCCGACCCCGTGGAGGACGAAGAAGGCGCCGATGACGAACTCGGTCGCGGCGACGTGCTCGCCGGCGAAGAGCCCGGCGAATTTCCCGCCGGACTGGAGCTTGTCGGGCGCGACGGGCTCCCGGTCGAACTCGTAGAGCCGGTCCATGGCCGCGGTCAGACGGGCGATCCGCTCGGACATGCGCGCCTCCTTGTTCGGTGACACACAACTAAATACACTTAATCGGCCCGGCCCTGCAAGCCGGGCGCGTCGCCGCCCCCCTCTTGAGGTTTCCGCCGGCTCCCCTTTGCGTTATAATCGGCCACGGAGGGGAACATGAGAGAGAAGGTCGTCGCGGCGTTCAGGGCCCAGGCGGCCGCCATGCTCCGGAAGGCCCGCATCGCGGTCACCCCTTGCGAGCTCGAGACCATGGAAGTGACCGACCTCGGCCTGGGCGACTTCAAGCACATGGGCCTCGGGCTCATCGTCTACGAGAACAACGACCGCTACTGCGCCAAGGAGCTGGTCATGCTGCCGCGGCAGATCTGCCCGGAGCACCGTCATCCCCGCGTCAACGGCCGGAACAGGGGCAAGAAAGAGACCTTCCGCTGCCGCCATGGCGAGATCTACCTCTATGTCGCCGGCGAGCGGACGCCCAAGCCCAAGGCCAGGGTGCCGAAGAAGCACAGGCCCTTCCTGAGCGTCTGGCACGAGATCGTCCTCAGGCCCGGCGACATGTTCACGCTCCCACCGAACTCCCTCCATTGGTTCCAGGCCGGCGACAAGGGGGCGATCGTCTCGGAGTTCTCTTCGACCAGCACGGACGCGAATGACCGCTTCACCGACCCGCGCGTCCGCCGGGTCGGGCGCTAGCGAACGGCGCCGCCCCTCACTCGAGCGCGGCCTCGGCCATGGCGGCGACATTGCGGGGCGGCACGTCCGGCAGGATGGCCTCGTGGCTGGGGCTGACGATGAGGTGGGGGCCGAGGACGGATTTGATCCGACGGACCTCGCGCTTGACGTCCTCCGGCGAGCCGAGGGGCAGGACGCGCTGGGTGTCGACCCCCCCGAGAAAGGCGATCTTGCCGCCGAAGTCCAGGGCCAGCCGCTCCGCGTCCATGTTCGCGGCCCTGGCCTGGAGCGGGTGGAGGCAGTTGACGCCGGCGGCGACGAGCTTGGGGATGACCCGGTGGATGGAGCCGCACGAGTGGAGGACGACCTGGAGGCCGCGGCGGCGGGCCTGGGCCGTGAGCTTCTGGAACCAGGGCAGGACGAAGCGGTCGAAGAGGGCCGGCGAGATCATCAGGTCGAGCTGGGTGCCGAAGTCGTTGCCGAAGAAGTAGGCGTCGACGCGGTCGCCGGCGGCGTCGAAGAAGAGCTCGTCCGCCTCGTGGTAGAAGCCGCAGACGCGGTCCGTGGCCGCCTCCACGACCTCGGGGTGGGTGTGCATCTTGACGAAGTAGGCGTCCATGCCGAAGAAGTCCATGAGGTCGTGGTAGAAAGGCGTCCAGAAGCCGCTGGCCCGGTAGTGGGGGCCGGCCGCGTCGAGGGCGCGGAGGGTCTCGGAGAAGTCGAGAGCGGCGGGGTCGGGCCAGTCGATGCGGTCGAGCTCCGCGGGGTCTTCGACCTCGGCGAGAGGGCCCGCCTGGCCGTGGCTCGACTTGGCCGATTCCCAGTTCCAGTTGAAGATCCCCTTGGCGGCCTTGGTCGGGAATGTCGTCGCGGCGAAACTCGGCGAGATCCAGCGGAAGTCGTCGCCGAGCTTGCGGCGGAACTCCTCCTCGGTCGCCGTCCCGAAGTAGCGATGGAGGCCGGGCCAGCTCGCGGGGTGGGGATTGCCGAGCCAGAGGCCGCAGCGCGGGGCTGGCCGGAGGCCGATGATGGACGTGACGATCTCGCGGCTGGTCATGGGCGAGAGGGATGATAAGGGCGCGGGTGAGGGCCTGTCAAGAATTCCCGTTCCGGGCGGGCCCGCTTTCCGGCTTCGCCCGGGTATCGCCTCGAGAGGGACGGCCGGAAGGCGGACAAGGCCTTTTGATAGGCCCCGGTAAATGTGTATGATGAGGGATCCCGGCGGCCGGCCGGAAGACATTACGAGGAGGGACCATGCGGAAACACGCAGGAACAGCGGCGATCCTTCTGGGCATCGTCGCGCTCGCGGGGCTCGCCGCCGCGGCCGCGGCGGAAGTGACGGGCCCGCCGCCGTCGACGAAGCCGGTCTATCTCTACAAGACGACCTTCGTCCGGGCGGCACCGGGGAGGCTGCTCGACCTCATCGCGCTCTTCAAGGACCGGATGGGGGTCATCGAGGCCGGCGGCGACGCCCGTCCATTCTGGTGGCGGCACACGCAAGGCGACCAGTGGGACCTCATGCTCCTCACGCCCATGGGAAGCTACACGGACTACTACGCGAAGGCGCGGCTGGCGAAGCGCAGGAAGGCCGCCGACGCGTCGGGGCTGGCGGAGGAGGAGTTCCTTCGCAAGCGCGACGCCTGTTCCTCCTGGAAGGAGGACGTCTACGTCCTGGGGCCTCCGCTGGAGTACGTGAAAAAGCAGTTCGAAGGGACGGCCTACTACCACATCGAGATCATGGTTTCGCTGCCGGGGAAGCAGGCCGAGCTCTACGAGGAACGGGAGATGGAGAACGTCTACGGCATGGCCGGGGGCCGTCCCTACAACATGATCTTCGTCCGGGAGTCCGGCGCGTCGTGGGACATCTACACGCTTGGCTGCTACCGCGACCTCCAGCACTGGGCCGCGCCGAGCCCGTTGACCAGGGACGAGCGTGAGGCGGCAGCCAAGAAGGCCGGATTCGCTGGCGCCGACGCGATCGGCCCCACCATGCGGACGCTCATCGACTTCCACCGCGACACGATGGGCGTAGCGATCAAGTAGACCAAGGGCCGGCCCGACAGGGCTAGGTCTCTTCGATCAGCTCGACCTCGCGCCAGGACCCGCCCCGCTCGATACGAAGTGTCTTGATCTCGAACCGAGCGAATGACAAGGGGACGTATACTGGTTCGTGTCCCCTTTCTTGCGTGGCAGCTGCGCCTGACTGTTTCGCCCGGGCGATCTTCAGCTCCGCCCTCGTCCTCTTCCCCGCGGCCTCCTGGAGCCGAACGACGAGGGCTTGGCCGTCCCAAGAGCGCTTGCAGGCGAGGAGACGGATCGAGGCGGGCTTCAAGGAAAGGAGCGTTTCGGCCGGTGGGACAAGGCTCCCGTCGTAGGGCAGATGGGCGTAGGCCAGCGGCGGAGCGGCGAGGAGGTCGGCCAGCCCCGGCATCATCGCCTTGACCGCAGATGGGAGGCCGGCCGTGACCAGGAGGCGGAACTCGTGGACGCCGATATCGGCGAACTTCCAAGAAGGGGGACACATACCTGTATATGTCCCCTTTCTGGAGCGGGCCGGTTTTCCGCCGGCGGGCGTCCCCATTCCCGTTTCGCCCGAGGCCTCAAGGTCGAAGCCCCGCTCGTGGCAGTAGGCGGAGCTCCGGAGCACCGACAGCCGCAGCTCGCCGTTCTTGAAGTCGAGGCCGTGCTGTCCGCTCGAAGCGACGCCCAAAGCGGCGGGATTGCCCGCGGCGGGAGCCGCCCCTCTGGAGCGCGCCCGAGCGTCCCGCTGCGACGCCTTTCCCTCGATGACGAGCCAGCGGCCGTGGACGTGTTCCTCGCCGTCGGCCGGGCGCCGGATGGCCCCGCCGGGGACCTCGCAGAAAAGCGAGGAGGAGGCGAGCGACGTCGGGACGCGGAGCTTCAGCCGTCGCCGCTCCTCGTTCCAAGTGACGCGGAAACGAAATTCGAGGACGGGCCAGTCCGGGTAGGACACGGCGTCGACGACGACGCGGCTCGCGCCGAAGACGAGGACCGAGCGCGTCACGGTCCGGACGGGGCCGGACTCGACGACGCGGGGGCGGCCGGCCGGCTTGAAACGGCCGGCTAGCTTGCGGTAGCCGCCGATCCCCGCCCCCCACGCGTCGCCCGTGTCCTCGACGACGAGCGGCTCGAAGAGCGGCCCGGACAGGCACTCCACCGCGGCGGCCGTCTCGAGCGACCGGACAAGGCCCGTACGCGGATCGACGCGGCAAGGCAGACGGGACGCTATCACCGGGGGAGAGCCCGGCTTGGGGACCGAGCTGGGGACACATCCCTCGGGTACGTGTCTCCCTTTTTGTTCGATCTCGAACGCATTCAGGTAGTACCGGGAAACGCCGACGCCGGGGAGCGCGTCTATGAAAGAGATGCGGCGCCGCCAGTTGTTGAACGGCAGGAGCGACTCGGGCTGTTCCTCCTGACAGACGATCTCGCGGCCGTCGGCGCGGAAGAGGCGCATCCGCCACTTTCCTTTCCAGAACGGCCGGTGGTCGGCCATGCACTCGAATTCGACCGGGACTCGGCGGAGCGAGGGATTGGCGTTGAGGACGGTGACGGGCAGGGCCGGGCTGTGCGAACTGCCTCGGTTGAGCGCCGCGGCGGCCCGGAGCGAGATCGAGCGGGCGATGTCCTCGGCCCGGCCATACTGGTCGAGGGCGTCCCGCTCGGCCGGCTCGACGCATGAGCCCGCGAGAATATCGTGAAAGTCGTTGAATATGTGAAGCTTCCAGGCCTCGCGGATCTCGTCGCCGGGGAAGTCGTCGCCGCGGAGCCACGAGGCCGCGGCCGCGGCGGCCTCGGACTGGACGAGCCGGCCGAGCCCGGCGACGGCCCGCCGCTTGATCCGCGAGAGCGAGGTGTAGCACCCGGTGAAGCACCGCTGGAGGTCGCCTTCGACGACGGGCGCGACGGCCGCGGCCGCCTTGACGGCCTCGTAGAAACGGTCCGGCGTGCTGTGGACGACGCGGACGCGCTTTTCGCGGGCGATGAACGCGTCGATCGTCGCGAGGTCGCGGCGGGTCGCCCCGCCCCCGTGGTTGCCGAGGCCCCAGAAGACGGGGACGTCGCGGCCGAGCTTGAGGGCGAGGGTGACGCCCTCGCGGAGGCGCTCCTCGATGTTGTCGTGCTCGCTGTGGTAGAGGCCGACGGCGATGCGATAGGCCGGGATCGTCGTGCCGTCGACGCCGCGCCAGCGGTAGAGGTCGGCCGGGAGGGCCAGCTCGCCGGCCTGGGGCCGCATGTGGACGTACATCTCGTAGCCGGCCCGGCGGAGGATCTGGGGCAGGCCGCCGCTGTGGCCGAAGGAGTCGAAGTTGTAGGCGACGCGGGGGGCGGCGCCGAACTTCTCCCGGAAATAGCGCCGGCCCTCGGCGATCGTCCGGACGAGCGACTCCGTTCCGGGCAGGTTGACATCGGGCTGGATGAACCAGCCCCCGGAGATCGCCCAGCGGCCGGCCCGGACGTGCCGGCGGACGGCCTCGAAGAGGGCCGGGTCGAGCCGCTCCGTCCATTGGTAGAGCACCGCTTCGTTGTGGCAGAAGACGAGGCCGGGGTGCTCGTCGAGGATGTCGACGGCGTTGCGGAAGGTCGCCAGCGCCTCCGACGCGCCCTCGTCCCAGCGCCACTGCCAGACCGGGTCGAGATGCGCGTTGCATATGAGATGCAAAATGGGGGACACAATACTATTTTCCGAATTCTTTGCCGCCATCCCGGGAGGACCTCCTTACCGATAAATTCGGAAAATAGTATTGTGTCCCCGTTTTAAATCTCGTCTTTGCTGGGCAGGTTCTTGTACCAGGTGAAGTAGAGGATAACGGCCAGGCCGGCCGCGGCGGCGCCCCAGGCGCCGAGCTGCCGCCAGTTGCGCAGGAAGAGATAGAACGGCAGGATGGCCAGGGTGAACTGGAACGCGGCCGTGACCAGGCCGTTGAGCATGTCGATCCTCGGCATCTTGTCGTCGGCCGGCACGAGCCCGCGCCTGACGCACTCGCGCCGGACCGGCCCCCAGAACCCGAACGGACGGACCCTGGCGTAGAACTTGACCAGGATCTCCATGTCCGCGGGCTCGGTCAGCGCCGCCGCGGCGAGCGTCACGGCCAAGCCGATCCCCACGTCGATCGCCAGCGAGGCCGACGCGTGGAGGCCCTTCAGGAGGACGAGCCGCAGCGAGATCAGGACCGCCGAGGCCGCCATGCTCCAGACGAAGGCCTTGGCCCCGAAGCGCCAATAGTGCCAGCGCAGAGTGGCCGGCACGAGGATGACCGTCACGACGACGAAGACCATGGTCTCCCAGGCCGTGACGATATTCGAGAACGACAGCGAGAAGACGAAGCCGATGAGGACGGCGACGACCGAGGCGACCTGCCCCAGCCGGACCAGCTTCTTCTGTGCCATGTCCTTGGCGAAATACCGTTTGATGAAGTCGTTGATGACGACCGAGCTCGTCACGTTGATCATGGCGCTGATCGTCGACATCAGGGCCGCGAGCAGGACGGCCATGAACAGGCCCCTCACCCCGACCGGCATCTTCAAAAGGACGAGGGGCATGATCTTCTCGGCGTCGAACCCCGCCTGCGTCCCCAGATAGAAGATGCCCAGGACCATGAAGGCGACTCCGAGCACCCAGCGCAGGTTGTAGCCGACCGTCCACATGCCGGCCGCGAGCTGGGCGTCGCGGGGCGAGCGCGTCGTCAGGAAGAACTGGAAGTCCCAGACGTTCGGACCGCTGAGGAGCCGGAAGACCATCCAGAAGAAGCCCGCCGCCATGAGCGGCCCGAAAAGCCCGAAATGCTGGTAGGCCGCCGGCGTGTCTCCCGCGAACCCCGACCACAAGGTCCAGGTCGGCGCGAGCGAGAACCAGGCCGGGTCCCTTTGGATGAATGTCGTCGCCGCCGGCTTGGCGAAGACCATGACGCCCATGATGACCGCCCCGACTCCGATGAGGAGCGTCTGGAAGATGTCGGTCAGGATGACGCCGAAGAAACCGCCGAGCGTCACGTACACCCCGACGACCGCCAGCACGATGAGCGTCGCCTCCCAGCGCGGCAGGGGCAGGAACTCCTCGACGAACTTGCCCGTCCCGACGCTGATGAACATGAGGTTGCAGATCATCAGCACGAGCAGAAAGACCGCCGCCGCGAGCCGGGCCGCCTCGGCGTCCTTCCCGGCCCCGAAGCGCGTCTCGTTCCACTCGGCGAAGGTCATGACCCCGGAGCGGCGGATGTATTTCGCCTGGAAGGCCATGTAGAAGCAGATGATGAACCAGCCCCAGAAGATGTGCGTCGCCCACATCGATTTGAGCCCCAGGTAGAACAGGAGCCCGATCATCGACATCGTCCCGCCGATGTCGATGTAGCTCGAGCAGCCCGAGAGCCCCAGCATCCACCAGGGCACGTTCCGGTCGGCCAGGTAGAACGAGTCGAGCCTCCTCGTCGCCCGCTTCCGGATGACGACGCCGACCATGGCCACGGCGACGAGGTAGACGGCGATGATGGCGAGGTCCAGGGGGTGGAGGTTCATGCCCCTTCATATATCAGAGCGGCCGAATCAGCGTCAAGACAACGGGGACGCGGGCGGCGGGACCGGGACCCGGAACCCAGACCCGGGATCTCCGCTCGAGTCGGCTATGCCCCGAGCCGCGCCCGAGAGAGGGGCCGTCCCGCTCCGGGAGAAGGACCTTTCTAAACGGGCCGATTCGTGCTAAAATACCTCGTCAAGAAGGATGGAGAATTATGCCCAAGCCTAAGAATAGACCGATGAAGAACCTGCTCTTCTGGATCGCCGCCGGGATCCTCATCATCGTCCTCTGGAGCTTCGTCCAGTCCCCGTCCATGGCCAAGAAGGACGTCACGTTCTCCCAGTTCATGTCCGAGGTCGAGGCCCACAAGGTCGAGGAGGTGACGATCCAGGACAGCCAGCTCCGGGGCAAGTTCACCGACGGCCAGACGTTCAAGACCGTCCTGCCGGCGGGCTACACCGACCTGATCAAGATCCTCCGCGACAACAACGTCAGCATCATCGTCAAGGACACCGCCAAGAGCCCCTTGCTGGCCATCCTCGTCAACCTGTTCCCGATCCTCCTCATCGTCGTCTTCTGGATCTTTTTCATGCGCCAGATGCAGGCCGGCGGCAACAAGGCCATGTCCTTCGGCAAGAGCCGGGCCAAGCTCTTCTCCGGCCAGCAGAAGAAGCTGACCTTCAAGGACGTCGCCGGCGTCGAGGAGGCCAAGGAGGAGCTCGGCGAGATCATCGAGTTCCTCAAGGAGCCGCGCAAGTTCCAGCGCCTCGGCGGCCGCATCCCCAAGGGCGTCCTGCTCGTCGGCGCGCCCGGCACGGGCAAGACCCTGCTGGCCCGGGCCGTGGCCGGCGAGGCCGACGTCCCCTTCTTCTCGATCAGCGGCTCGGACTTCGTCGAGATGTTCGTCGGCGTCGGCGCCTCGCGCGTCCGCGACCTCTTCGACCAGGGCAAGAAGCACGCCCCCTGCCTCATCTTCATCGACGAGATCGACGCCGTCGGCCGCCAGCGCGGCGCCGGGCTCGGCGGCGGCCACGACGAGCGCGAGCAGACGCTCAACCAGCTCCTCGTCGAGATGGACGGCTTCGACTCGAACGAGGGCGTCATCCTCATCGCCGCGACCAACCGCCCCGACATCCTCGACAGCGCCCTCCTCCGCCCCGGCCGCTTCGACCGCCGCATCGTCGTCAACATGCCCGACGTCAAGGGCCGCGAGGAGATCCTCGGCGTCCACGTCCGCAAGATCCCCCTGGGCGAGGACGTCAACCTCAAGGTCCTGGCCCGCTCGACGCCCGGATTCTGCGGCGCCGACCTGGCCAACCTCGTCAACGAGGCCGCGCTCATCGCCGCCCGCCTGGGCAAGGACAAGGTCATGATGAAGGACATGGAGTACGCCAAGGACAAGGTCCTCATGGGCGTCGAGCGCAAGAGCATGATCATCAGCGACGAGGAGAAGAAGAACACCGCCTACCACGAGGCCGGCCACGCCCTGACCGCCGCGCTCATCCCCGAGGCCGACCCCATCCACAAGGTCACGATCATCCCGCGGGGCCTGGCCCTGGGCCTGACCCAGCAGCTCCCCCTCGACGACCGCTACACCTACACCAAGGAGTACCTGTTCGCCCAGCTCTCCGTGCTCATGGCCGGGCGCATCGCCGAGATCATGTTCCTCAACAAGACGACGACCGGGTCGGCCAACGACTTCGAGAAGGCGACCGAGATCGCCCGCAAGATGGTCTGCCAGTGGGGCATGTCCGAGCTCGGCCCGCTGACCTTCGGCGAGCGCGACGACCTCATCTTCCTCGGCCGCGACCTGGCCGTGAACAAGAACTTCAGCGAAAAGACCTCCGAGCTCATCGACGGGGAGGTCAAGAAGATCATCATGCGCAGCTACAATCGGACCCAGGAGCTGATGGAGGCCAACCGGGACAAGCTGGTCAAGATCGCCGCGCAGCTCCTCGAGAAGGAGGCCCTGAGCTCCGAGGAGATCAACGCCATCGTCGACGGCAAGAAGAAGCCCGAGATGGAAGCGGCCGCCGCTCCCGCCCCCGCCCCCGCGCCGGCCCCGGCCGAGGGGACGGGCGCTCCCGCCTCGACCGCCGCCGCGCCCGCGGAGGGGCCCGGGGAGAGCTGAGCCGGACGAGGACCATGACGAGAGAGACGCGCCTCCTGGACATCCGGGGGCGCCGCTTCCTCCTCGGTCCGCGGACCTGGCTCATGGGCGTCGTCAACGTCACCCCCGACTCGTTCTCCGACGGCGGCCTCTATCTCGACGCCGACAAGGCGGTGGCCCGCGGGCTCGAGCTCGCCGCCGAGGGCGCCGACATCCTCGACGTCGGCGGCGAGAGCACCCGCCCCGGCTCCCGTCCCACTTCCGAGGCCGAGGAGACGCGGCGGGTCGTCCCGGTCGTCGCCGCCCTGCGGAAGCGGACCGGCGTCCTCCTCTCCGTCGACACGACCAAGGCCGCCGTCGCCGAGGCGGCCCTCGACGCCGGGGCCGACATCATCAACGACATCAGCGCCTTCCGCTTCGACCCGGCCATGGCCGGGGTCGCGGCCCGGTCCCGTGCCGGCGTCGTCCTCATGCACATGCAGGGAACGCCGCTGACCATGCAGGACGCGCCCCGCTACGCCGACCTCCTCGGCGAGATCGGGGCCTTCCTCGCCGAGCGGATCCGCGTCGCCGCCGCCTCCGGCGTCCGGCCGGAACGCATCGTCGTCGACCCCGGCATCGGCTTCGGCAAGACCTACGAGGACAACCTCGAGCTGCTGCGCCGTCCGGAGGCCTTCCACGCCCTCGGGCGACCGCTCCTCCTGGGCTTCTCGCGCAAGGCCTTTCTCGGCCGGATCCTCGATCGCCCGCCGTCCGAAAGGCTCGAGGGGACGATCGCCGCCGCCGTCCTCGCGGTCGAGCGCGGCGCCCACATCCTGCGGGTCCACGACGTCGGGCCGGTCGCCCGGGCCGTGCGCGCGGCCGAGGTCCTCCTCGGCGGGGACGCGGAAAGAGGGACGGCGGCCGGAGCGGCGGCCGGAGGCCCCGGCGAAGGGAAGTCGGGCGATGTTCGGTGAGGCCTGGTTCGCCCTCCGCCAGATCACCGTCCTCGACGTCCTCGACATCATCCTCATCGCCCTCATCATCTATACGCTCATCCTGCTCATCCGGGACACCAAAGCCTACCAGGCCGCCATAGGCCTGGCCCTGATCGGCGGCCTCTATCTCCTGACGGTCTGGGGCCGCCTCCAGGTCTCGAACCGGATCATCCGCTCTTTCATCAACTACATCATCATCGCCGTCATCGTCCTCTTCCAGTCCGAGATCCGGCGGTTCCTGACCGAGCTCGGCTCGCGGACCTTCCGCAAGCCCTTCGTCCTGCGCTCCTTCCAGGAGAAGGTCGACGACCTCTTCCAGGCCGTCGAGTTCCTGTCCCACAGGAAGATCGGCGCCCTGATCGCCATCGAGAAGGAGATCTCCCTCTCGACCTACGCCGACCGCGGGGCCGAGGTCGGGGCGGTCCTGTCCAAGAACCTGCTCGTCTCGATCTTCTTCCCCCGCTCGCCCCTCCACGACGGGGCGGTCATCGTCAAGGGCGACGAGATCGTCGCGGCCGCCTGTCTCCTGCCGCTGCCGGCCGCCCACCGCCTGCGGAGCCCCTTCCAGACGCGGACGAGGCACCTGGCGGCCATCGGCCTGGCGGAGGAGACGGACGCGGCGGTCATCGTCGTCTCCGAGGAGACCGGGACGCTCTCTCTGGCCATCAAGGGCCAGCTCGAGCGCTTCGACGACGCCGACGCGATGAAGAAACGACTCCTCGACTATCTCGAGGACCGATGAGAAACCGCATCAAGACCTGGTTCGCCCGCGACTGGCCGCTGAAGCTCGTGTCGCTCGCCCTGGCCCTCGCCGTGTGGCTCCTCCTCGTCCCCGCCGAGAAGATGTTCTCGGAGAAGGCCCTGACCATCCCCCTCGAGACCCGCAACGTCCCGGCCGGCCTGGAGATCGTCGAGCCGCCCGTGGCCGCGATCGACATCACTCTGAGGGCGCCCAACCGACTGCTCGACGAGATCGGGCCGTCGGGCCTCGTCGCCCGGATCGACCTCGACCGGGCCACTGTCCTCCAGCAGGAGTATCCGCTCAACACCTCGATGATCGCCGTCCCGCCGGGGGCCGAAGTGATCAAGATCTCGCCGAGCAAGGTCGCCATCCGCCTGGAGAGGACGGGAGAGGCCAATCTCGACGTCCGCCCGCTCGTCCGCGGCCGGACGGCCCCGGGCTTCCGCGTCGCCCGGACCGAGATCGAGCCGGCGTCGGTCGTCGTGCGCGGGCCGGAGAGCCTGATCAAGACCGGGGAGACCGCGACGACGGCTCCCGTCGACATCTCGGGCCTCACCGCGTCGACCATCTTCGAGGCCGACATCATCCTGCCCCGGCCGGAACTTCGGCTCGTCTCGCCCCAGGTCCGGGCGCGGGTGCGGGTCTTCGTCGAGGCCGACAAGCCGGCGGCCAAGGCGGCGCCGGTCCGCAAGAAGAAATGAAGTCATGAGGAAGAAGCTCTTCGGGACGGACGGCGTCCGGGGGGCCGCCGGGGCCTATCCCCTCGACGCGCCGACGATCTCCCGCCTCGGGCAGGCGCTGGTCGCCCTGCTCGAACGGAAAGGCCTGGGGGCGAGGGTCCTCGTCGGCCGGGACACGCGCGAGTCCGGCCCGTGGATCGAGAGGGCCCTGGCCCGGGGCGTGCGCGCCGGCGGCGGCGAGGCCGTTTCGGCGGGCGTCATCCCGACCTCGGCCGTCTCCTACCTGACCAAGACGCACGGCTTCGCGGCCGGGGCCGTCATCTCGGCCTCCCACAATCCCTTCGAGGACAACGGCATCAAGGTCTTCTCGCCCCTCGGCGTCAAGATCCCCGACGAGTGGGAGCTCGAGGTCGAGGCCGACGTCCTCGACGGCCGCGGGCGGCTGCCGGGGCACGAAGCGGACGTCGACGTCGATCCCCGGCTCGCCGGGGACTACGCGGACCATCTCGCCGGCCTGGTCAAAGGGGTCCGGGCGACGGCGGGCCTGAAGGTCGTCCTCGACTGCGCCAACGGCGCCAGCTCCGTGGTCGGGCCCGACGTCCTCCGCGGCCTCGGCTTCGAGGTCGAGGCGCTCCACGCCGCCCCGGACGGCCGCAACATCAACGCCGGCTGCGGATCGCTCCACCCCCAGGCCCTCGCGTCGCGGGTCCGGGAGACGGGAGCGGCGATCGGCATCGCCCTCGACGGGGACGCCGACCGGGCCCTCTGGGTGGACGGGAACGGCCGCCTGCTCAGCGGCGACCACACGCTCTTCGTCCAGGCCCTCCACATGGAGGAGACCGGCCGGCTGCGGACGAAGGAGGTCGTGGCCACGACCATGAGCAACATGGGCCTCGAGCGGGCCCTCGAGGAACGCGGCCTCGGCCTCGTCCGGGCCAGGGTCGGGGACAAGTACGTCCACGAGGAGATGGTCGCCCGCGGGGCGAACCTCGGCGGAGAGCAGTCGGGCCACACGATCTTCCTCGACGACCTGCCGACGGGCGACGGGCTGCTGACGGCGCTGCGGATGCTCGAGGTCATGGCCGCGCGCGGCAGGCCCCTGGCCGAGCTGGTCGAGGGCCTGACCGAGTTCCCGCAGACGCTCGTCAACGTCCGGGTCCGGGAGAAGCCGGACTTCGAGGAGTACCCGGAGATCATGGCGGCGGTCGAGGTGACGAAGGCGACGCTCGGCCGGGACGGGCGGATCGACCTGCGCTACTCCGGGACGGAGCCCCTGGCCCGGGTCATGGTCGAGGCCCGCGACAGGGCCGCGGTCGATTCCTGCGCGAGGCTCGTCGCCGAAGCGGTCCGGAAGCACCTCGGGGAGAAATAGCATGAAACTGGCCGTCAACATCGATCACTTCGCCACCCTGCGCGAGGCCCGGAAGGCGGGCGAGCCCGAGCCGGTGCTCGTCGCCCTGTTGGCCGAGCAGGCCGGCGCCCACGGCATCGTCTGCCACATCCGCGCCGACCGGCGGCACATCAAGGAGCGCGACCTCAGGCTCCTGCGCGAGGCGATCAAGACCAAGCTCAACGTCGAGATGGCCGCCACGGAGGAGATGAAGAGGATCGCCCTCGAGGTCCGGCCCGACGTCGTGTCGCTCGTCCCCGAGCGCCCCGAGGAGTTGACGACGGAGGGGGGGCTGAAGGTCGTCGCCAACCGGAAGGCCCTGGCGGCGCACGTCGAGGCCCTGGCCAAGGCCGGCATCCGGACGAGCATCTTCATCGACACGAGCCTCGACGAGATCACTGCGGCCCGGGAGATCGGCGTCGACCTCGTCGAGATCAACACGGGGAAATACGCCGACCTCAAGGAGGGGCCGGAGAGGGACAAGGCGCTCGAGGCCGTTCGCATGGCGGCCGGGCACGGACGCGAGATCGGCCTCGAAGTCCACGGCGGCCACGGTCTCGACTACCGGAACGTCGGGCCGATCGTCGCCATCCCGGAGATCGAAGAGCTCAGTATCGGGTTCTCCATCGTCGCCCGGGCGGCCGTCGTCGGCGTCGAGCGGGCCGTCCTCGACATGCTCGCTTTGCTTATTGGGGACAGTGAGTACTGATTCCCTGTTAAGGAGGGACCACAGAAGCGCTGTCGGTGCGACTCCGGAAGCGAGCATCTGAGAAATACTGGGACAGAGTATCATGTCCCCAAGTTTGACCGAGGTCAGCCCTCATGGACATCAACGTCGATGCCGAACGACTGAGGACGCGACCTCGAGGAGCTCGGCCGCATCGGCCGGGACGAGCACGGCGGCGTCAGCCGGCCCTCCTTCAGCCCGGCCGACTTCGAGGCCCGCGGCTGGCTCCAGAGGAAGATCGAGGAGGCGGGCCTCTGCTACCGCCAGGACGGCGCCGGCAACCAGTTCGGCCGGATCGCGTGCGAGGGCCGGACGGTCATGGCCGGATCGCACATCGACACGGTGCCGAACGGCGGCATGTTCGACGGCGCGGCCGGGGTCGTCGCGGCCCTCGAGGCGGCCCGGCGCGTCGTCGAGGAGAAGGTCCCGCTGAAGAGGGCCATCGAAGTGGCCTCGTTCACGGACGAAGAAGGGAACCTCGTCGGCGACTTCCTCGGCAGCCGCGCTTTCCTCGGCCTTCTCGACGAGAACGAGGTCCGCAACGGCCGGACGTCCTTCGGGCTGCCCTTCGGCGAGGTCCTGAAGAAGACGGGCTTCACGGCCGAGGGGATCCTGGCCGCGCGTGAGGCCCGGCCGGAGCTCGAGGCCTACCTCGAGCTCCACATCGAGCAGGGGCCCGTCCTCGAGGACGAGGGCCTGCCCATCGGCGTCGTCGAGCGGATCGCCGGCAAGCACTACCGGCAGTGCGCCTTCGTCGGCGAGTCCGGCCACGCCGGCACGACGCCGCTCGAGCTCCGGCGCGACGCCTTCCTGGGGCTGGCCGATTTCGCCCTCAAGGCGACCCGGCACGTGGCGACCAAGCACTACGGAAGCATGCTGACCATCGGCAAGGCCGCCCTCCACCCGGGCTCCTTCAGCGTCATCCCCGGCCGGGCCGATTTCACGCTCGAGTTCCGGAGCGGTACGGCCGAGGCCCTGGCCGCGATCGAGAAGGAGGTCTTCGCCCTGGCCGAGGACGTCGCCTCGACGCGGGGCCTCGCGTTCGTCTCGCGCATCATCGACAGGACGACGCCGGTCGCGGTCGCCCCGCGGCTGCTCACGATGTTGGAGGAGGAGTGCCGGTCGCTCGGATACGCCTCGATGAGGCTGACGAGCGGGGCCGGGCACGACGCCCAGATCCTCGCCGGCGTCTGCGACTCGGCGATGATCTTCATCCCCTCGCCCGACGGCGTCAGCCATTCCCCCGCGGAGAGCGTCGATTGGGACGCCCTGGAGAAGGGCGCCAACCTGCTCCTGCGGACCCTCCTCCGTCTGGGGACATGATACTCTGTCCCCCGATAATCATCGGGGGGATCGATGGATCGGTCGTTGGGGCCCGAGGGACAGAGTTTCGTGTCCCCGATCTCAGCGGACGCCGCGGCCGTAGATCACGACCTTCTTGTCGCCGACGAGCGGCCAGCCGTTCTTCCAGTCGTATTCCTCGAAGCCGTCGGGCATGGGGTTGATCCGGATGACGCAGGCGCCGCGGGCGCCTGCCCCGGCGTTGTGGTCGATCCGGTCGGAGTGATCCCAGCCGTCGCCGTACACCTTGGCGTTGACGGACCGGTCCGGCCGCCCGGGCCTCTGGCGGTCTCCCATGACGTGACTCTGGGGCTTGACCAGCCGGTAGGGCCCCTCGCCGACAAGCCTCCCCGTGGCCTTATCATAGGACGAGATCTCGAGGGGCCTGCCCTCCCTCTCGTAGGCGAGCAGGAGCCAGAGGGCGCCGGGGATCCGCTTCCCGTTCGCGAGACCCGGGGGGACGGACTCCGGCTTCTCCAGCAGGGCCAGGTCGGAGCCCCCGAAGGCGAGCGGGGCGTCGTAATAATAGCCTTGGGGGAACGGCGCGTGAATGTCCTCGAGGCTGTGGTCGCTGCTGTAGCCGTCCGGCGCGAACACGGTGATCCCCGTGGCGCCGGTCAGGAAGATCTTCGCGGCCGAGAGCAGGTCGATGATCCTGACGCCCTTGTAGGTCACGTATTCGTCGAGGCGCTGGGTCGTCTTGTTCATGAGCAGGAACTGGCTGTGGACGGGCATCTTCCCGATCTCGTCCCAACCGAGGACGATGATCGGAGCCAGGGGCAGTCCCGGCCTGCTGGCCGCGTCGCCGGGGTTGCGCAGGTCGGCGATCTCGGCCGCGTTCGCGTGCCCGTCGCCGTCGGAATCGCGCTCCGCGATGGTCCGGAACGCCTCGAACGTCCGGCCGGCCCGCTTGTAGTCGAGCCCGTAGGCGTTGAGCGTCGCCTCGTAGTCCTTCGGCACGCCCGTCTTGTATCTCGCGTCGGGGAAGACGACGAGATGGCAGTAGCTGCAGGGGCTGACCTCTCTCTCCGTGTCGGTTCCCCGGACGCCCCCCCGGTGGCAGGTCTGGCAGTCGTCGAGGCGCGTCCCGGCCGCGGCCGGGTACTGCCGGACGAGACCATGCATGTCGACGTCGTTCGGGTGGCCGGCGTAGGCCCGCGAGGACACGGCCTCCTGTCCGACCGACACGGCGATGCCCGCCGCGAGGACCAGGGCGAAGGTCGCGCCCAGGACCAGGATCGTCTTCCGGCCCGGATGTCTCATCGGCTCCTCCCGAGTCCCGCATCTTAGCCGAAAGGCCGGAGGGGGTCAATTGACCCCTTCCGGCCGGTTCTCTATACTGACCCCCGTGACCACTGCGATCAAGCCGCTGCGGATCGGCGCCGTCGCCATCGACTTCCCCGTCGTCCTGGGGGCCCTGGCCGGCTACAGCGACCTCCCTTACCGCCTCGTCTGCCGCTCCCTCGGCGCGCCCTACTGTGTCACCGAGGCCATGCTCGACCGCCAGGTCCTCCTCGAGGGGAAGCTCCGCAAGCGCCTGGTCCGGCTCGACCCGGCCGACCATCCCGTGGCCGGGCAGATCATGGGCGTCGAGCCGGAGACGATGGCCGAGGCGGCCCGCGCGCTCGACCGCATGGGCTTCGACGTCGTCGACCTCAACTTCGCCTGCCCGGTCCGCAAGGTCGTCTCCCACAGGCGCGGCGGCGCGCTCATGAAGGACCCCGAGCGCGCCCTGGCCACCGTCCGGGCCGTCGTCGAGGCCGTCCCGGGCCGCCCGGTGACGCTCAAGCTGAGGCGCGCGTTCAAGGACGGCGACCGGCCGGACGAGAGCTTCTGGCGGATCGCCCGCGGGGCCTTCGAGGCCGGCGCCGCCGCGGTCGCCGTCCACGCCCGGACCGTCGAGCAGAAGTACACGGGCCGGGCCGACTGGGGCTTTCTCGCCGCCCTCAAGCGCGAGTTCCCCGGCCGGACGGTCCTCGGCTCGGGCGACGTCATGTCGCCGGCCGACGCCCTGCGGATGCTCGCCGAGACGGGCGTCGACGGCGTTCTGGCCGCCCGGGGCGCCATCGGCAACCCCTGGTTCTTCGGGCAGGCCCGCGACCTCGCCGCCGGGCGGGCGCCGTACCGGCCCGGCCTCGCGGAACAGCGCGACGTCATCTACCGCCATTACCGCCTGGCCTGCGAGGCCTACGACCCGCGCCGCGGCCTGAAGACGCTCCGCCACTTCAGCCTCCAGTACGCCAAGATGCACCCCCGCCGGACCGACCTCCGCAACGCCCTCGTCGCCGTCCGGACCGAGGACGAGTGGCGGGCCGTCATCGACGCCTTCTACACGACCTGAGAGACCTTCGCGGAGCCGGCGGGCGAAGGAGCATGCCGGATAGAAAGCGGCCGCACTCAAGCGGCGAGGAGGGTCGCCCGAAACCGGTGTAGGGGGAGTTCAGCCGGGCCGCGTGCCGGACGAGGGCAGTTTGCCTGCAAACCGCCAAAACGTGTTTGAGCGAGGCTTAGCGCACGCCGAGCGAGTAGTTTTGGCGGCGCGCGGCCTGGGAGCGGCTTTACAGGCTTTCGGCGGTGTGCTATCTCTTACGGTGCTCCGAGCCGCGAGGGCTAAAGCCGGCCTGGCCAGGCCCCGCGGCCGACAGGGAGGAGCGGGAAACGGCTCCTCCTTCCTTATAGAAAAGGAGACGACTTGCGGCGCATATTCCTCCCCCTCCTCCGGCGGACCGGCCCGTTCACGGCGATCGCCGCGCTGGCGTTCGCGCTCATCCCCGGCGGCCCGCTGTCCGCCGCGGGCGCGGACGCATTCAGCGCGAGGACGGGGACGCGTACGAGTACATGTCCCCTTTCGGCCCTCCGGGGACAGTCCCAGCCGGCCGCGGAACGGACGCTGATGCTGGCGACAACGACGAGCGTCGACGCCACGGGCCTGCTCGACGTCCTGGCCGACGCCTTCAAGAGCGGCTCGGGCATCGCCCTCCGCTGGATCGCCGTCGGGACGGGCGCCGCCCTCAAGCAGGCCCGCGACGGCAACGCCGACGTCGTCATCGTCCACGCCCGGAAGCTCGAGGAGGAGTTCCTCCGCGACGGCTTCGGGGTCAACCGGCGGGTCATCGCCAGGAACTTCTTCATGATCGTCGGCCCCCCCGACGACCCGGCCCGGCTGGCCTCGGCCGCCTCCGCCGCCGAGGCCTTCGCCCGCGTCAAGTCGGCCGGCTCGCCCTTCGCCAGCCGCGGCGACAAGTCGGGGACGCACACCCGCGAGCTCGACCTCTGGGCCCTGGCCGGCGGCCCGCCCGCCGCCGCCTACCTCGAGACCGGCCAGGGCATGGCCGAGACGCTCCGGATCGCCGCCGAGCGCCGGGCCTACACCTTGACCGACACGGCGACCTTCTTCGCCCTCCCCTCCCTCGCCGGCCTCCGCCCCGTCTACGAGAACGGCCCGGAGCTCGAGAACGTCTACGCCGTGATCGCCGTCGATCCCGCCCGCGTGCCCGGGGCCCGCTACGCCGAGGCCATGGCTTTCATCGCTTTCCTGACGTCGCCCCGCGGCCAGAAGCTCATCGGCGAGTTCACGGGCAGGGCCGGCCGGACGCTCTTCGAGCCGCTCGCCGGAAGGCCGGGCGTGGACCTCGTCAAATGATCTTCCGCGAGCTCGCCCTGGCCCTGTGGATCTCCCTCAAGACGAGCGGCCTGGCCGCGCTCGTGGCCAGCGCGATCGCCGTCCCCGCGGCGCTCTTCCTCGCCGGCCGCGATTTCCGGGGCAAGAAGCTCGTCCTCGCCGTCGTCCAGACCTGGATGGCCGCGCCGACCGTGGTCATCGGCCTTCTCTTCTACTCTCTTCTCAGCCGGAGCGGCCCCCTCGGCCGTTTCGGCCTCCTCTACACGCAGGCGGCCATGACTTTGGGACAGGTCTTCCTCATCCTGCCCCTCGTCGCCGGTTTCTCCTACACGGCCCTCCGCCAGGTCGACCGGCGGGCCCGGCCGACCGCCCTGACCCTCGGCGCGACGCCCCGCCAGGCCGGGTGGATCGTCCTCCGTGAGGCCCGCTTCCCGCTCCTCGTCGCCGTGCTGGCCGGCTTCGCCCGGGCCGTTTCCGAGGTCGGGATAGCCATGATGCTCGGCGGCAACATCCGCAACGTCACCCGCAACATCACCACCTCGATCGCCCTCGAGACCGCCAAGGGCGAGTTCCGCAACGGCGTCATCCTCGGCGCGATCCTCCTCGTCATCACCCTCGGCATCAACCTCCTCGTCCAGACGGGCCTCCGCGGCCGCGAGAGGGACTAGCGTGAGCGACGCCGTTTTCCGTCTCGCCGGCGTCGCTTTCGTCCATCCCCCTCCCGCGGCGTCCTCTTTCCGTCTCGAGGTCGACGCTCTCGAGGTCCGCGCCGGCGAGGTCCTGGCCCTCGTCGGCCCCAACGGCGCCGGCAAGACGACCCTGCTCACGCTCCTCGCCTTCCTCGCCCGCCCGTCCGCGGGGCGGCTCGAATTCCGCGGCGGCGATCCCTGGGCCGACGCCGACCGCGCGGTCGCGGCCCGGCGCGAGGCGGTCCTCGTGTCCCACCACCCCTACCTGTTCAAGGGGACGGTCGCCGACAACGTCGCCTTCGGCCTCAAGCTCCGTAACGTCCCCGACGGCGAGCGCGTCGCCCGGCTCCGGGAAGCCCTGTCCCTGGTCGAGCTCGACGGCTGGGGGCCCAGCTCCATCTCTGGCTTGAGCGCCGGCCAGGCCCAGCGCGTCGCCCTGGCCCGGGCCCTGGCCCTCCGCCCGCGAGCCCTCCTGCTCGACGAGCCGACGGCCAACCTCGACGCCGCTCTCGGCACGCGCATGGAGGCCGTCCTCCGGGAGATCGGCCGCGAGTGGGGGACGGCGGTCGTCTTCTCCACGCACAACTTCTCGCAGGCCTCGCGCCTGGCCGACGGGATCCTCTATCTCTCGGAAGGCCGCCGGGTCGAGTTCGGCCACGAGAACTGCTTCAGCGGCACGGCGGAAACGGACGGCCGGGTGAGCTGGATCGAGCCGCGGCCCGGCGTCCGAATCGTCTTTCCCGGCGTTCGCCGCGGGCGCGCGACCTGCGTCATCGACCCCGCGGCGATCCGCGTCGTCGCCGCGGACGAAGGGACGACGCCCCCCGCCGGCGCCAACGTCCTGCGCGGCCGGGTCACGAGGATGGAGACGCTGGACGCCGCGACGGCCCTCGTCCGCGTCAGCGGGGAGCTCGTCTTCAGGGCCTGCCTCCCGATCCGCGAGCTCGAGAGCGGGCGCGTTTCCCTTTCCCGGGAGGTTCTGCTAAGATTCGAGCCGGAGTCCGTCAAGATCGTCGGCGAGCGGCCGGCCGGAGGCGGAAAACCCTCATGATCGAATACAAGGAAGCCCGCGCCCTCGTCGTTTCCGCCGCGAAACCGCTGCCGGCCGAGAGCGTCCCCTTGGCGCGGGCCCTGGGCCGGACGCTGGCCCGCGACGTCAGGGCCCGCGAGGCGGTGCCGCCTTTCACCAAGTCGGCCATGGACGGCTATGCCGTCAGGTCCGCGGACACGCGCCCGGCCGCGCCCGGGCCGTCCGGCGCCGCCGCCGGCGTCGAGCTCCGCGTCGTCGAGGACCTTCCCGCCGGCCGCCTCGCCCGCCGATCGCTCGGCCCCGGAGAAGCGGCCCGGATCATGACCGGCGCGCCCCTTCCCCGCGGCGCCGACGCCGTCGTCATGGTCGAGGACACGGACGGGACCGCCCGGGGCGGCGTCCTTGTCCGCCGCGCCGTCCGGCCCGGCGACAACATCGGCCGGGCCGGCGAGGACATCGAGAAGGGCGGGACCGCCCTCGCGCGGGGAGCCGTCATCGGACCGGCCGAGACGGGCATGCTGGCCGCCGTCGGCCTCGCCCGCGTCCCCGTCGTCCGGCGCCCCCGCGTCGCCGTCATCTCCACGGGGGACGAGATCGTCGAGCCCGGCGAGAGGAAGCGCCGCGGCCAGATCCGCAACTCCAACGGCCCGGCCCTCACGGCCATGGCCGTCGGGGCCGGCGCCGAGGCTACCTACCTCGGCATCGCCCGCGACAAGCGCTCCGCGCTGGCCGCGAAGCTGGCCCGGGCCGGGCCCGCGGACATCGTCGTCCTCTCCGGCGGCGTTTCCGTGGGCGATCACGACCTCGTCAGGGAGCAGCTCGGCGCGGCCGGGGTCCGGACCGTCTTCTGGAAGGTCCGGATCAAGCCGGGAAAGCCCGTCTACTTCGGGCGCCGCGGCCGCCAGCTCGTATTCGGGCTGCCCGGCAACCCCACGAGCGCCATGGTCACCTTCCTCCTCTTCGTCGTGCCGGCCGTCGAGCGCCTGCTCGGCCGCGCCGGAGAGGCGCCCGGGACCACGCCCGCGGTCCTGGCCGCCGGCGTCGCCCTCAAGCCCGGCCGGACGCAGTTCCTGCGCGGCCTCGTCGTCACGCGCGGGCCCGTCCTCGAGGTCGCCCCCTACGACGACCAGAGGAGCGGCGTCCTCAGGTCCATGGTCCGCAGCCGCGTTCTGATCGTCGTCCCGGCCGACGTCTCCCGTCTCGAACCGGGGGCCGAGGTCGAGGTCATCTTCATGGACGGACGGTAAGCCCATGGCCAAGCTCAGCCACATCGATCGCGACGGCCGGGCCCGGATGGTCGACATCGGGGCCAAGGCCGTGACCCGGCGCGAGGCCCAAGCCTCCGCCTTCATCAAGCTCGGCCCCGCTACCCTGCGGCTCGTCCGGGCCAACAAGGTCGCCAAGGGCGACGTCCTGGGCACGGCCCGGCTGGCCGGCATCCAGGCGGCAAAAAAGGCCCACGAGCTCATTCCCCTGGCCCACCCCCTGCCCCTCGAGAACATCGCCGTCGACCTCGAGATCGCGAAGACGGGGATCCGCGTTCGCTGCCGCGTCGCCGCCGAGGCCAAGACCGGCGCCGAGATGGAGGCCCTGACCGGGGCGGCCTTCGCCGCCCTGACCGTCTACGACATGGTCAAGGCCGTCGAGCGGGGGGCCGAGATCGTCCGCCTGCGCCTCGACTTCAAGTCCGGCGGAAAGAGCGGGGTCTTCCGGAGACGGGCATGACCGCCGCCGCGGGAGCGGGCACGGTCGTCTCGGTCAACACGAGCCGGAAGAAGGGCCAGCTCAAGATCCCGGTCGACGCCGTCGAGCTCCTCGCCGGAGAGGGGATCGCTGGCGACGCTCACAAGGGCTTCGCCCATCGCCAGGTCTCGCTGCTCATGATCGAGGACATCGAGGCCCAGCGCGCCCGCGTCGGCGACACGGCCGCCGTCCCCCTCGGCCCGGGCGCCTACGCCGAGAACCTGACCACCCGCGGCATCGACCTCGGCGCCCTCCGCGTCGGCGACGAGCTGGCCGTCGGCGGGTCCGTCCGCCTGCGGGTCAGCCAGATCGGCAAGGAGTGCCATACCAAGTGCGCCGTCTTCAAGCTCACGGGCGACTGCATCATGCCCGTCCGCGGCCTCTTCTGCGAGGTCCTGGCCGGCGGCGCCGTCCGGCCCGGGGACGCCGTTGAGAAGCGCTAAGGTCCTGCGCGTCTCGGTCACGGACCGCTGCGACCTCCGCTGCGTCTACTGCATGCCCGAGGCGGGCGTCCCCCTGGTCCCGATGTCCGATATGCTGAGCTACGAGGAGATCGCCGCGGTCGCCCGCGCCGCCCTGGCCTGCGGCGTCCGGCGCTTCCGCCTGACCGGGGGAGAGCCTCTGGCCCGCCGCGGGGTCGTCGCCCTGGTCCGCCTGCTGGCCGCGCTCGGCCCCGACGACCTGGCCCTGACGACCAACGGCCTCCATCTCGCCGACTTCGCCGCCGAGCTCAAGGGGGCCGGCCTCGGCCGCGTGACCGTCAGCCTGGACACGCTCCGCCGGGACCGCTTCGAGACGATCACCCGGCGCTCGGGCTTCGACCGCATCTTCGCCGGGATCGCCGCGGCCAGGTCGGCCGGCCTCGCCCCGATCAAGATCAACACGGTCGTCATCCGCGGCCTCAACGACGACGAGGTCGGCGACTTCGTCCGCTTCGCCCGGGACGAGCGGGTCGAGGTCCGCTTCATCGAGCTCATGCCGACGAGCGGCCTCAGCCCGGAGTGCAAGGAGCTCGGGAGCTGGCGGCCGGCCTTGTTCGTCAAGGGCGAAGAGGTCCGGGCCCGCGTCGAGGCGGACTTCGGTCCGCTCGCGCGAGCGGACGGCGCCGACGGCGTGGCGGACGTCTACGTCCTCGACGGCGCGACCCGGATCGGCTTCATCACGCCCGTGTCCGAGCCCTTCTGCCTAGGCTGCGGACGGCTGCGGCTCGGGCCCGAGGGCCGTCTGCGGGTCTGCCTCTTCGACCGGGCCGGCGTCGATCTCCGCAAGGCCCTGCGCGAGGAAGGGGCCGGGCCGGCGGCGCTCGAGGCCCTGGTCCGGTCCGCCTTCGCGGCCAAGGCGACCTGGGAGCGCGGCGCGCTCGAAGGGCTCTCGAGCGACATGTTCAAGATCGGAGGCTGACGATGAAGGTCGGGATCCTCACGGCGAGCGACAAGGGCGCGCGAGGCGAGCGGGAGGACCGGAGCGGCCCGGCCGTCCGCGAGATGATCGAGGCCGCGGGCGGCGAGGTCGTCCGGACGGCCCTCGTCCCCGACGAGCCGGAGGCGATCCGCGACGTCCTCGTCGCCTGGTCGGACGAGGGCGTCGACCTCATCCTGACGACCGGGGGGACCGGCTTCAGCCCGCGCGACCGGACGCCCGAGGCGACGAGGGCCGCGATCGAGCGCGAGGCGCCCGGGATCGCCGAGGCCATGCGCCGGGCCGGTGCGGAGAGGACGCCGACGGCCATCCTCAGCCGCGGCGTCGCCGGCATTCGCAAGGCCAGCCTCATCGTCAACCTGCCGGGGAGCGAGAAGGGCGCGAGGGAGAGCCTCGCGGCGGTCCTCCCGGCCCTCGCCCACGGGATCGAGATCCTCAAGGGCACGGCCTCCGAATGCGGCCATTCAGAGGGGGTCGAGATCTACCTTTTACCCAAAAACGGGTAAAAGGTAGCATCTGACCCCCTCTTTTTCGGGCGTGTTATAATGGAGGAGCGCCGAAGGGCGCGACGAACAGCCTCGAAAAGGGTCGATCCATGAACAGATCCATCGTTCGCCTCCTCATCCCTCTGGCCCTCCTCCTCGCGGGCCCCCTCGCGACGCAGGACATCCAGCACGTCCGGACGGCCGTCAACATCGAGGTCCCCGTCCGCGTCTTCAAGGGCGACACGTTCGTCGACAGCCTGACCCTCGCCGACTTCGAGATCTACGAGGACGGCAAGCTCCAGTCCCTCGACGCGGCCTATCTCGTCCGAAAGACGCTGATCGAGCGGCGCGAGGAGACGACGCCCTTCACGCCCGACACCGACCGCCAGTTCTATCTCTTCTTCGAGCTGTCGGAGTACGACCCTCGCCTCCGCCAGGCCCTGGAATATTTCATCGCCGAGGTCCTCCTCCCCGGCGACGAGCTCTTCGTCGTCACGCCGATGAAGACCTACCGGATGAAGAGCGAGCTGCTCATCTCCGTCGGCCGCGAAAAGGTCTTCGAGCAACTCCTGGGCCTCCTGAGGCGCGACATCCTGATCGGGAGCTCGGAATACCGGGACGTCCTGGACGATATGAAGTCCCTGGCCCTAACCATGGCCGGGTCCGTCGGGATGACCGCCACGAACACCGTGTCGCCGATGGCCGCCGACATGTTCGGGGCGGCCTCCGTCTTCGATGTCAGCACCTCGGTCGAGGAGCAGCTCCAGACATACACGACCCTCCTCAGCCGGCTGGAAACGATGAGGCAGGTGGACCAGGCCCAGGTCGCCGCCTTCGCCGACCGCCTCCGCGGCCAGTCGGGCCGCAAGGAGATCTTCCTCTTCTACCAGCGGGAGTTCATCCCCAAGCTCGACGACATGATCCTCACCGCCTACCAGTCCACGTTCAACGACCGCCCCGACATCGTCCAGACCGTCACGGGGCTCTTCGAGTTCTTCAAGCGGGAGACGACCATCGACGTCGACGCGGTCCGGAAGGCCTACGCGGACTCGGGCGCCGGCGTCCATTTCCTGTACCTGACCCGCCCCGCGCCCAAGGTGCCCGGCGTGGCCATGGAGGAGCAGTCCGAGGACATCTTCGCACCGTTCCGGGAGATGAGCCGGGCGACCGGCGGCTACATGGCCTCGACGGCCAACCTCGAGGCCGCCATGAAGTCGGCCGTGTCCGCGGCCGAGAACTACTACCTCCTCTATTACACGCCCAAGGATTACGCCGCGGACGGGCGGTTCCACTCGCTCGAGGTCAGACTGAAGAGCGGGAGCGCCCGGATCAGCCACCGACTGGGCTACATCGCCGACTGACATGTCCCGCGAAGACCGGTTCGCGACCCTAGGGCTGGCGTTAGCGCTGGCGCTGGCCGCCGCGGCCGTCCCCCCCGCCGCCCCGCTCGCCGCCCAGGAGATCCGGCACCAGACCTCGGCCCTCAACGTCGAGGTCCCCGTGCGCGTCTTCAGGGGCGCGTCCTTCGTCGACGGCCTGACCCTGGAGGACTTCGAGCTCTTCGAGGACGGCCGGCCCCAGAAGATCGAGGCCTTCTACCTCGTCAAGAAGACGATCATCGAGCGCCGCGAGGAGACGCGGGAGTTCGCGCCCAGGACGGCCCGGCACTTCTTCCTCATCTTCGAGCTCGGTTTTTACGACGCCAAGGTCCTCGAGGCCCTGGACTACTTCGTCAGGACCGTCCTCCTGCCCGGCGACAACCTGACCATCGTCACGCCCATGAAGACCTACCGGATGAAGGGCGAGCTGTTCGGCCTCGTCGGCCGGGACAAGACCTACGACCAGATCGTCGGGCTGCTCCGGCGCGACATCGAGATCGGCTACTCGGAGTCCCGGGAGATCCTGGCCGAGATGACCGACCTGGCCCGGGTCATCGCCTCGAACGTCCGGGCCCGGGACGCCGCCGCGGACGCCGGGAGCGCCAGCATCATCGACCCCCCGGTCAGTCTCCCCGTCGACTCGCCCTACGAGGCCGCCTCCATCGAGATGCAGCTCATGAGCTACAGCACGCTCCTCGACCGGCTGACCCATCTCCGCGTCGTCGATCAGACGAAGCTCCTGGATTTCGCCGCCCACCTCAAAGGCCTCGCGGGCCAGAAAGGCGTCTTTTTCTTCTATCAACGGGAGCTCCTTCCCAAGATCGACCCCCGGATCGTGGACCAGCTGTCGGCGCGGTACAGCCAGCAGCCGCAGATTACCCAGTCCCTCGAGACGATCTTCGGCCTCGAGCGAAGGGACGTCACCGTCAACGTCGACCTCGTCACCCGAGCCTATGCCGACGCCTCCGCCGCCGTGCATTTCCTCCATATCGCCCGGCCGGCCGAGAGGCCGGCGGGGATCCGGATGGAGGAACGGTCGGAGGACGTCTTCGCCCCCTTCCTGGAGATGGCCCGCGTGACGGGCGGGTACGCCGATTCGACGGCCAACATCGCCGGGGCCATGAGGGCGGCGGTCGAGGCCTCGGAGAACTACTATCTCCTCTACTACACCCCGACGGACTACCGGGCCGACGGCCGCTTCCGCCGCATCGCGGTCAAGGTCAGGGCCGAGGGCGCCCGGGTCAGCCACCGCCTGGGCTACATCGCCGATTAGCCTTCACCCCGGCCTCCCCGCGGGTCTTGGATTTCCGCCCCGGACATGCTAAGATGCTATCCTGCTCAGGAGGTCCCGATGAAGAAAACAGCTTTGGCCTGCAGCATCCTCATCGCCGTCGCTCTCCTCCTCCCCGCCCAGGACTACAAGGGCAAGGGGCGGCTCTCCGGCACCGTCACCGACGAGGCGGGCGCGCCTCTCGAGGGCGTCACGGTCAAGCTCTTCAACGCCGCGGCCCAAGGGGGCGTGACGGTCACGACGGACAAGGCCGGCAAGTGGCTCGCCGCCTGGATCCGGAGCGGCAGCTGGAACGTCGATTTCGCCAAGATCGGCTACGCGCCGAAGAAGATCTCGGTGGACATCTCCGAGAACAAGAAGAACCCCGAGATCGAGGTCGCGCTGGCCAAGATCGAGGGCCTGGCGCTCACGGACGACATCATGGCCCAGCTCGGCAAGGGCAACGATCTCTTCGGAAAGGCCGATTTCGCCGGGGCGCTGGCCGTCTACGAGAAGATCCTCGTCGACTACCCGGACGCCTACCCGATCCATATGAACATCGGCAACTGTCACTTCGCTCAGGAGAAGTACGACCTGGCCGAGGCCAGCTATCTCAAGGTCCTGGAGAAGGACCCCCAGATGGCCGACGCCATCATCGCCGTCGGCAACTGTTACGCCAACCGGGACGATAGCGACAAGGCCATGGAATGGTACAACAAGATCGAGTTCGAGAGGATCGACGATCCTATCGTCCTCTACAACGTGGGCACGAGCTACTACAACAACTCCAAGTTCGCGGAGGCGCTCAAGTTCTACCAGAGGGCCGTCGAGAAGCAGAAGAACTCCACCGACGCCCTCTACCAGCTCGGCCTGACCTATCTCAACCTCCAGAAGAACGCCGAGGCCATCGCCGCCTTCGAGGACTTCCTGAAGATCGACGCCGAGTCAGGAAAGGCGGCCCAGGTCAAAGGGTTCCTGGAATATCTGAAGAAGCGGTAGGGGCCCCGCGCCGGCCATGAGACTCCCGATCCGCGTCGCGCTCGTCGTCCTGGCCGCGGCGAGCCTCGTCCCGGCGCAGAAGATCGCCGAGAGGGACCTCCCCTCCCAATACCAGGATTGGCTCCACCTCGTCGCCTACCACATCCAGCCCGTCGAGCGGGACGTCTTCCTGCAGCTCCGGAACGACCGGGACCGGGACGTGTTCATCGAGACGTTCTGGAAGCAGAGGGACCCGACGCCCGGGACGCCGGAGAACGAGTACCGGGACGAGCTCGCCAAGCGGTTCAAGTACGTCAACGAGTTCTTAGGGCGGACGACGTCGCGCGAGGGCTGGCGGACAGACATGGGCCGCTACTACATGATCCTCGGCCCGCCGGCCAGCATCGAGCGCTACGACGGGACGCTCGGCCTCGTCCCCGCCCAGGCCTGGAGCTATTACGGCGACGCCCGCAAGGAGCTCCCGCCCCAGTTCGTCCTGGTGTTCTTCCAGCGGGGCGGCGTCGGCGAGTACAGGCTCTACGACCCGGTCTCGGACGGCCCGGCCCGCCTCCTCCAACACCAGCGGGACATCGAGGACCCCTTCGATTACATAGCCCTCTACGAGAAGGTCTTCGACATCTCCCCGACGCTGGCCGAATACGCCATCACCCGCGTCCCCGGCGAATACGGCCTGGACTTCTCCCCCTCGCCCCGCAACGCCATGATCCTGGCCTCCATCATCGAGTCGCCCAAGAAGGACGTCAACCCGTCCTACGCCTCGCATTTCCTCAACTACATGGGGGTCGTCTCCACGGAATACCTGACCAACTACGTCGAAAGCCACGCCACGACGGCCCTGATCCGGGACCCCGTCACGGGGCTGCGGTTCCTCCACTTCGCCATCGTCCCGACCGAGGTCAACGTCGACGCCTACGTCCCCAAGAACCAGTTCTACTGCAACTACCGGGTCGACATCAGCCTGCGCGACGGCGACGCCATCATCTTCCAGTACGGCCGGGAGTTCCCGCTCTATTTCCCCGACAGCGACTGGGACAGGGTCCGAGCCAGCGGCCTGGCCATCGAGGAGTCGTTCCCCATCATCGAGGGCAAGTTCAAGCTGAGCGTCCTGCTGACCAACACGGTCGGCAAGCAGTTCAGCGTGCTCGAGAAGGACATCGTCGTCCCGGCCGAGGGGCAGGCGCCGGCCGTCAACGGCCCGTTCCTCGGCTACCGGTTCGAGACCTATCCGCGCGACGTCCACATCCCGTTCAAGGCCAACGACCGAAAGCTCGTCACCGACCCCCAGATGACCTTCGCCCGGACGGACTCGATCGCCGTCCTCTTCAACCTCATCAACGTCACCGAGGACCTCCACCGGGGCGGCTCGGCCCGGATCACGGTCCAGGGCCTCCGGGAGATCGACCCGGTCCGGAGGTCCTACACCGTCAACCTCAACGCCGCCCCCTACGGCCGGATCCTCAGCATTCCCCAGACGATCCCGGCGGCGGACCTCGCTCCGGACTACTACGACATCACCGTCGAGCTCGTCGCCGCCGACGGCCGGACCCTCGACACGAAGAAGGAGTCGTTCATCGTCTCGCCGAGCGCGGCCGTGGGCCACCCCATCAGCAACTCCAAGGGGGTCTCTCTCGCCAACCAGTTCCTGTACCGGTACATGCTGGCCCAGCAGGCCGAGCGGACGGACCGGCGGGACGCCGCGCGGGCGCTCTACGAGCAGGCCTTCCAGCTCAACCCCGATTACCGGGAAGGCGTCATCATGTACGCCAGCTTCCTCAACAAGACCGGGGCCTTCACCGAGGCCCTCGAGGTCGCGAAGAGGCTCGAGGGCGACACCCAGCGCCGCTTCCCCTATCACGTCATCCGGGGCCAGGCCCTGATGGGCCTGGACAGGCCCGAGGAGGCCCTGGCCGAGCTCCAGCAGGCCAACAAGATGTACAACAGCGACACGTCGGTCCTCAACGCCCTGGGCCGGTGTTACTTCCGGCTCGGCCGGAAGGCGGAGGCGCTCGAGGCCCTCAACGCGTCCCTCTCGCTCAACCCCGACCAGGACGCGGTCAAGAAGCTCGTCGACGAGATCAAGAAATAGCCCTTCCTCCAAATATTTGAAGAATATTCAAATATTTGAAGTATCAGCCCTCGGGAGGGGCCCCTCATTTCATGTCAACTTGTTCTATTCTAATCGCTTACATACCCTAACGAGCCTCTGCCGGTGTTGGCACGGGAATTGCTTATAGAATATAAGAATATATGGAGAAAAGGGTGTCTTCCCCCAACATTGATCATCCAACAATCCACGAAAGACTGGAGGTGATAATGACCGGCGGCCCTAGGCCAACAGGGAATGGGGTGAGTGGCAGGCCACTCAGTTCAATCGAAAGCAAGAACGACAGGAGGTATCACTCATGAGGAAATTCCTCATCGCTCTGTCCGTGCTGCTGTTCGCCGTCACGCTTACAGCACAGGTCAGATCGGGGAACATCTACGGGACGGTCAAGGATTCGGAGGGCAACGTCCTGCCCGGCGTGAGCATCACGCTGGCGGGGCCGCAGCTGGCCTCCCTCTCGACCGTCACAGGCGCGACAGGGATCTACCGTTTCGTCTCCCTCTCCCCCGGCTCGGCGTACGAGATCACGGCCGAGCTGACCGGCTTCAAGAAAGCGGTCAAGACCGGCGTCATCGTCCAGGTCGGCGCGAACGTCCAGATCGACCTGACGTTGGATGTCGGCACCATCGAGGAGCAGGTCACCGTCGTCGCCGTCACGCCCACCATCGAGACCAAGAAGACGACCTACGGCGCGAACATCGACAAGGAGACCCTGCAGTCGCTGCCTTCAGCCCGCGACCCCTGGGTCGTCATGCAGCTGGCCCCCTCGATCATGGTCGACCGTGAGAACGTCGGCGGCAACGAGTCCGGCCAGCAGTCGGGCTTCATCGCCAGAGGCGATACGTCCGGCGCGCGCGTGTCGGGCAACCAGGGCGCCAACAACATCTGGGCGGTCGACGGCGTCGACATCACCGACCCGGCGGCCCTCGGCGGATCGGCCCTGTACTACGACT
Source organism: Candidatus Aminicenantota bacterium (assembly GCA_963719985.1). Classification (GTDB taxonomy): domain Bacteria; phylum Acidobacteriota; class Aminicenantia; order Aminicenantales; family Saccharicenantaceae; genus RBG-16-66-30. The sequence continues at coordinate 397,035 of CAVRDU010000005.1, forward strand.
TCGACATGTTCGAAGAGCTGAACGTCACCGTCGGCGGCGCGGCCGACGTCACCGTCCAGACGGGCGGCGTCGCGCTGAACATGGTCACCCGCCGCGGCGGCAACAAGATGAGCCTGGCCGGCCGCTTCTACCTGACCGACAACTTCTTCCAATCGACGAACATCACGCCAGAGCTTCAGGCCGAGGGCGTTCTGGACACCAACAAGATCCAGAACATCAAGGACTACGGCTTCAACGCCGGCGGCCCGATCATCAAGGACAAGCTGTGGTGGTGGGGCGCCTACGGCGTCCAGGACATCTTCACCTGGACCCTGCCCAGCCGCACCGGCATCGGCGTGACCTCGGCGGCGGCCAAGAACCAGGCCGCGCTGAACAACTACAACTTCAAGATCAACGCCCAGGTCCTGGCCAACAACCGCTTCGAGGCCCTAGTCACCTCGGGCGCCAAGGAACTGTTCGGCCGCAACGCCAGCCCGGAAAAACCCGAAGGCGACCACCAGCAGGGCAAGTACCACTGGGGCAGCCCGATCGTCAAGCTCCAGGACGAGCACGTCTTCGGCAATAACTTCTTCCTCTCGCTGAAGTACTCCTTCAACGACTCCGGCTTCGGCTGGCGGCCCATCCCGGACGAGTCGGTCCAGTACCCCATCGTCTACGACAACACGCTCTCCAAGTACGTCCCCTACGGCTCGGGCATGAACGCCAGCTGGGGATCCTACGGAGTGGCCCGGCCCCGGAACAACTACCAGATCCAGGGCACGTACTTCAACGACACCTTCCTCGGGGCGAGCCACGAGATCAAGTTCGGCGCTGAGATGTCCCACAAGGAGCAGAACACGGTCGGCAGCGGCACCGGGAACATCCAGGGCTTCAACATGTGGCGCAACTACAGCGGCCCGACCCTGGACACCAACTACGACGGGCTCCGGGACGTGGCCGAGATGGCCGGCTGGCAGCGCGTCAGCATGTACCGCCGCAGCGGCTCCGCCTCGATCGCCCAGCAGTGGGCGGCCTTCATCCAGGACACGATCGTCAAGGGCAACTTCACCCTGAGCCTCGGCCTGCGCTTCGACAAGCAGTGGTCGGGCCAGGGCGCCTACACCCGCGACGCCATCCTCCCCGGCACGCCCGCCTGGGATAGGGTCTTCGCCGCCTCCACCTCCAGCACGCTGGACACGATCCTCCCCGACGTCGCGGTCGAGCCCGTCAAGGGCGTCGCCCAGATCGTCAACGGCACGGACCGGCCCTACCAGTGGAACGTCTTCTCGCCGCGCATCGGCCTGACCTGGGACATCACCGGGGACGGCAAGACCGTGGCCAAGCTGGCCCTCTCCCAGTACGGCGACATCATGGGCGTCGGCTGGTACACGGCGAGCCCCTACGGCACCGGCGGCACGATGAACTACTGGTGGCGAGACGCCAACGCCGACGCCAAGATGGACCTGACCGAGATGTATTGGGACTATTCCACGCGCCAGCCTTGGGCCACCGGCACGTATGGGCAATACCGGTACGTCCCCTACCAGGTCTTCAACGCCGACGGCAGCCTGACGACCGCCGCCTACGACATGCTCCACGACCAGGCGTCCATCTTCGACACCGACGCCTACTATTCCGGCGAGGTCTCGGGCTTCGACTGGTACAACCCGATCAACATCGACTACGAGCGGGGCGTCACGGCCTACTTCTACAACCGGGCCGCCCAGAACTCGGCCCGCACCCGCGAGATCCTGCTGACCCTCGAGCGCGAGATCCTGCCCGACTTCTCCGCCGCCCTCAACGTCTCCTACCGGAAGTTCGACAAGGACATGAGCGGATACAGGTACTACGCGGCCGAGCACGCCGTTGAATATGCCGGCATCTGGGGCGGCACCGTCGTCGACGGGGAATACGTCGGGCCGGAACCGTACGACATCTGGCTCGACGAGAACACGGTCACCGAGAACGGCTGGTACGTCGACGCGGGCACCGTCCCCGACAGCTTCTACATCGGCGGCACCTTCACGGGTAGCGTCGCCACAGGCTACACTTGGGCCGTCAATACGGCCTATCCCGAGGGCGACCCCCGCCGCGGCACGCAGTACTTCTCGGACCAGGCGTCCGGACGCACCTATCAGCTGCCCGGCGCAGGCTACCCCACCACCTCCTCCAGGTACACCGTCTACAACCTCAACGACGACTACTACACCTACACCGGCGTCGACCTCATCCTGAACAAGCGGCTCTCGAACAAGTGGATGATGAACGCCTCCTTCACCTGGCAGGCCCAGAAGTCCTACTGGGGCGACGAGTTCGTCAACACGACCAACCAGTGGGCCTTCGACGGCCAGCCCTACGGCGACTGGGGCGGCGCGTCCAGCGGCAAGCAGGCCGCTCTGATGTATACCCGTTGGATGGTCAAGCTGAGCGGCCTCTACCAGCTCCCCTACGGCTTCAACGTCTCCGCGACGTTCAACGCCCGCGAAGGCTGGAGAATCCCCCACTACTTCACCCTCTACGACTACGACGCCCCCAACTACACCGCGGGCTACGGCAACACCATCTACACGCAGCTCCAGACCGACGACGCCCTGCCGCTGTTCTACAACGTCAGCTTCCGGCTCGAGAAGAGGATCAACGTCGGCCAGGGCCGCATGTACCTCATGGCCGACGTCTTCAACCTTCTCAACTCCAACATGCCCATCCGCTCCTACCCCTACAACATGGGCAGCGCCTACTTCCGCGACGCCGGCAGCCCCGCCACCTTCCAGCAGTACAGCAGCTCCTACTACAACTTCACCGGATTCTACAACGAGGTCCTGAACCCCCGCATCTGGAGGTTCGGCGTCCGCTTCGAGTTCTAAGCAGCACACGCAGAAGCTCAAAAGCCCGTCCCGGCTCGCGCCGGGACGGGCTTTTCTTTTTCGGGGGGGATCTCAGGTGGCGGGTCAGTCGCCCGCGGGGTCGGGCTTGAAGGAGCGCCCCTTCTTCTTTTCGGCGACGCGGCGCTTGTCGGCCAGCATCTTCTCTTTGGCCCGCTTCGAGCGCTTCCGCTTCTGCCGGCGGATCTTGGCGATCCGCCGCTCCTCCTCGCTGGCCTTGCCGAGGACGGCCGCCTCGATCTTGTCGGTCAGGATGCGGCGGGCCAGGAACCGGTTGAGCGCCTGGGACCGCTCCTGCTGGCACTTGACCTCGGTCCCGGTCGGAAGGTGCTTGAGGTAGACGCAGGTGGCGACCTTGTTGACGTTCTGGCCGCCGCGGCCGCCCGAGCGGACGAACTTCTCGACGAGGTCCTCGTCGCGGATGCCTAGCCGCTCCATCCGCTCCGCCAGGGCCTGTTCCTTGTCCGACCCGACGCCGTGGATCGCCATGCCCCTATGTTAGCCAAATCGGGGACACAATACCAATTCCCCATTTTCCCCTCCCTGCCTCCGATCATCTCCCCTCCGGCTTCCCGCCCCGGAAATGGGGAACGGGTATTGTGTCCCCGTTTTAAATGGAATAAACTCCGCTTCCCGACGTCCAAAGCACGGAGGTCCTCATGAAGCTTTCCGCCCGAACCCTGTCCGCATCGATCCTCTTCGCCGGCGTGGCCGTCGCCGCCGCGCTGGCCATCTCCGCCCAAGTCCCTCCGCCGGGCGGCGCGCCGGCGCAAGCCCCGCCTCCCCAGCGCGCCCCCGTCCAGCCGCCTCCCGTCGCTCCCGTTCCGCCGCCGCCGTCACCACCCGCCTCCGGCCCGACAACCACAGCCGAATCAACGGATTACGACGCGACGTCGACCTACGCCGACGTCCTCGCCTTCATCCGCGCCCTGCAGAAGCTCTCGCCCCACGTCCGCGTCGAGACGATCGCCGTCTCGGCCGAGGGCCGGGCCATCCCCCTGCTCGTCGTCGGCAAACCCGCGCCGCGCGATCCCCTGGCCCTGCGCTACGACAAGCGCGTCGTCGTCTACTTCCAGGCCAACATCCACGCCGGCGAGGTCGAGGGCAAGGAAGCGACGCTGATGCTCGTCCGGGACATCCTCCTCGACCCCAGGCTGCCCTACCTCGACAGGGTCGTCCTCCTCGTCGCGCCCGTCTTCAACGCCGACGGCAACGACAAGATGGACCCCCGGAACCGCATGGGCCAGGCCGGCCCCGCCAAGGGCTCGGGCGTCCGGCACAACGGGCAGAACCTCGACCTCAACCGGGACGCCATGAAGCTCGAGAGCCCCGAGATGCGCGGCCTCGTCCGCAACGTCTTCATGCGCTGGGACCCGCTCGTCGTCGTCGATTGCCACACGACCGACGGCTCCTACCACCGGGAGCCGGTCACCTATTCGTGGCCGCTCTGTCCCAACGGCGACCCGGAGGTCCTCAAGTACGCCCGCGACAAGATGCTCCCCGCGATCGACGCGACCCTCGAGAAGCGGTACGGGACGCTCTCCCTCCCCTACGGCGACCCGATGGACTTCCGGGACATGGAGAAGGGCTGGCGGACCTTCGGGCACCAGCCGCGCTACATGACCAACTACGTCGGCCTGCGCAACCGCCTGGCCATCCTCGACGAGAACTACAACTACGCCGACTTCCGGACCCGCGTCGCCGGGAACTACCACCTGCTCAAGGCCATCCTCGACTACGCGGCCGCCAACGCCGCCGAGATCCAGCGCCTGGCCGCCGAGGCCGACGCCCGGACGGTCCAGAGCGGCCTCGCGCCCCGGGAGACGGACACCTTCGGCCTGGACGTCGACGTCCGGCCCCTCCCCGGCAAGATCACGGTCCTCGGCTACGAGATGGAGGCCCCGCCCCCGCCCGCCGAGGGCGCCGCCGGCGGCGGGTTCCCCCGGCTGCGGCCGACCGACCGCGAGAAGACCTACAGCATGCCCTATCACGCCGACTTCTTCCCTCAGCGGACCGTCCGGCTCCCCTACGCCTACCTCATCCCCGTCGCAGCGGCGGACATCCCCGACAAGCTCCGCGACCACGGCGTCGCCGTCGAGCGCCTGACCGAGCCCGCGTCCCTCGAGGTCGAGGCCTTCCGCATCCAGGAGATCAAGGGGGCCGAACGGATCTACCAGGGCCACCGGACCAACGCCGTCAAGGGCGCCTACGCCGTCGAGACGAGGGAGTTCCCGCCGGGGACGCTCCTCGTCCGCACGGCCCAGCCGCTCGGCCGCCTGGCCGCCTACCTCCTCGAGCCGGAGAGCGACGACGGCCTGCTCGTCTGGAACTTCTTCGACCGGGACATCGTCAGCCAGTGGGGCCGCGGCGCCCAGACCTATCCTGTCTACAAATTGCTGACCCCAAAGAACTTAGCGTCCGCCGCCTGGAACTGATTTCGGGGCCATTCTCTTCTTAGGGGCCTTGTTCAACCGCGGCTCCAACTGCGACAGGATCAAGGCCCTGATCCTATGAACGGGTGGCCGGGAGCTAGTCCCCGGCCGCCTGGAGGCGGAAGGGGTTCCCCACGGGGGGATGGGTGGAGCCGAAGACGGACCGGGGACGCTACCGGACAGGACCCGTTCAGGGATGAGGGCCTTGATCCTGTCGCCGTTCTTCTACACTAGGTAAGTCCGACGCGAGGCGGCGAGGGCTTATTTCTTTTTCTTCTTGGCCGAGACGAGATACTTCCCGCAGTTCTCGCAGACGTAGATGTCGTTGGAGTCTTCCATGGCCGAGTACATCTGGGTCGAGATGTTGATGTTGCACCCCTGGCAGACCCCCTCGACGGCGTCGGCGACGGCGAAGCCGTAGCGCTCCATCAGCCGGTCGAAGCGCGAGACGACGTCGCGGTCGAGCTCCTCGCGGATCATGGCCGCCTGCTTCTGGAGCTCCTTCTGCTGCTCCTTCGTCCCCTTCTTCTTCCTCAGCTCGAGCTCCTGGAGCTTCCTGAGTAGCCGGGCCCGGCTGACGATCTTCTCCTCGTGGACGAACTTGAACTCGATCGCGGACAGGATGTCGAAGAGCTCGGCCCGGTCCTTGGCCGCCTGGATGCGGCCGCGGTTCTCGGCCCGGATGAGGAAGCGGGCCAGGCCGGCGAAGAGGTGGTTGAAGAGGCCGGGCAGGCTCGGGTTCCAGACGACGAGGATGATCAGGTGGACCTTCTGGCCGTCGTGGGCGTCGAAGTCGATGCCCTTCTCCGAGTGGCCGACCGCGACGGCGATCTCGCCCCCGGCGTCGACGCGGGCGTGCGGCAGGGCGACGCCCGAGCCGATGGCGGTGGAAACGAGGTTCTCGCGGTCGATGATGCGGGTCAGCAGGAGCTTCTTGTTGTCGATGAGCTTCTGCTTGGCCAGGACGTCCAGGAGCTCCTCGACGGCCTGGACCTTGTCCTTGCTCTTGAGGTCGAAGACGACCTGGGCCGGGGTCAGATAATCCGAGAAACGGGTGATGCGCGGCGCGCTTTTAGTCTCCATCACCGCCGGAGTTTAGCACAGTCGGCGGAAAAAAACCAATCCTCAGCTCTTCCGCCGGAACGAGCTCGTCGGCGCGAACCGGGGCAGGGTCTCGCGCTCCCCCAGGAGGGCGACGATCTCGCGGGCCCAGCCGACGATCTGGAGGGCGCCGCGGAGGTCCCAGTCCGGCTGGATCTCGTCGGCGACCTTGTGGTATTTCGTCAGCTTGTAGTCCTCGAACTTCCTCTGGACGAGGCCCTTGTCGGGTCCCCTGGAGACGATCCCCTGGTGGAGCCAGACGCCGGGGATGCCGGCCTTGGCGAAGCTGAGCTGGTCGGACCGGAAGAAGAACCCGAGCTCGCCGTTCCGCTCGGCGGTGTAGCGGAGGCCGACCCTCCCGGCCGCCTCGCGGCAGACCTCGTCGAGGTCCGAGTGCCCGGCCCCGATGGCGAAGGCGTCCTCGGTCTCGCCCCAGACGTTGGTCATCTCGAAGTTGATGTTGGCCGCGACCCTCTCCGGCGGGAAGGGCAGGTGCCGGGCGAAGTAGTCCGAGCCGAGCAGGAGCTGCTCCTCGGCCGTCACGGCGACGAAGCAGAGGTCGTCCTTGAGCTTTTCCGGCCGCTCGGCGCAGGCGCCGGTCAGGGCGAGCAGGGCGGCGGACGCGGAGCAGTTGTCGACGGCCCCGTTGTAGATCTGGTCGCCCTCGAGCGTGGCGTCGCGGCCGAAGTGGTCGTAGTGGGCCGAGAGGACGATCGTCCGCCCGGTCGCCGCCGGGTGCCCGGCCCGGACGATCCCGGCCACGTTGACGCCTTCGACCTCGCGGAAAACCCTCTTCTGGCGGACCCTGGCCGCGAGGCCGAGCGGCACGGGGGCGAAATCCGCCCTTTCGGCCCTCTCGCGGAGGGCCTTCCGGTCGAGCTTGGCGGCGGCCATGACGCGGGCGGCCGCGTCGCCGTGGATCCAGCCTTCGAAGAGGAGCCGGGACCGGCGGTCCGGCAGGAAGAAGCTCTCGCCGCCCCAGGAGGCCCGCAGGACGTCCCAGCCGTAGGCCGCCCCCTTGGTATCGTGGATGATGAGGACGCCGGCGGCCCCGAGCTCCCCGGCCTTCTCGAACTTGTAGACCCAACGGCCGTAGTAGGTCATGTCCTCGCCGTCGAAGAGCCCGCCCGGACGGTTGCCCGGCTCGTTGATCTCGACGAGGAGGACCTTGCCCGCGAGGTCCGCGCCCTTGACGTCGTCCCAGTCCCGCTCGGGCGCCTGGACCAGAAAGCCGCAATACACGAGCTCGCCCGACGCCTCGTCCGGGGCGTCCTCGCGCTCCGTCCGGACGACGAACTCGTCGCCGAGCGCGGGCGCCAGCGCGGCGGCCGGACCGCCGATCTCGAGCGACGCCGCGGGATCGGGCCGGGACCCGCGGAGGGGAAAGGCCTGCCTGTAGCTTCCCGCGAAGGCCGGCTCGAGCCCCATGGCCCGGAAGTAATCCTCGTGATAGCGGGCGGCCATCTCGATGCCCCGCGTGCCCACCGCCCGGCCTTCGAGGAGGTCGTCCGAGAGATAGCGGATGTGGGCCGCGATCTCCTCCACGCCGACGGGCTCGACCCGCTGGCGCGATCCCTGACAGGCGCCGAGGACGAGGAGCGCCGCGGCGCCGATCGCCCCGATCGAGATCTTGATCGTTCCTCCGTCCATCGTTCCTCCCGCCCGAGCAAATCAAAGACAGGGCCCTCCGACTATAGCATAAAAGCCGGGAATGCGTCCCAGGTTGACCCTGGGCGCGCTTTGGCTTAACATGGGGCGGAGGACGCGTCGCACCCATGTCCCCGGCGCGCCGACGAAAGGAGCCAACCATGCGGAAAGCCCATCCCGGCGTCGCGGCCCTCCTCGCCGCCGCATTCATCATCGCCCTCGCGCCCCCCTCCGCGGCGGGCCAGGCCCCCGAGGCCAAGGCCGAGCTCCCCGCCCTGATCACGTCCTGCGGCCAGAGCAACGGGCCGACGACGATCAAGATCGTCCTGCAGCGGCTGAAGATGGCCTTCGACATCGACCCCCTGGCGACCGCCGAGACGCTCCGGGCCAAGGCCAAGGCGGGAACGCCCTACAAATCGCTCATCATCACCATGGGGGCCAGCCTCAAGGGCATGGGCGCGGCCGGCATAGAGATCGAGGACGAGCTCGCCCGGGCCTCCGCCCTCATCGCCGAGGCCCGGAAAACGGGCGTCAAGATCATCGGCGCCCATATCGAGGGCATGAAACGGCGCTCCCAGGGCGCTGCGGCCGGCGACACGACCGACGAGCAGTCGATCGACACCGTCGCCCCGTCCTCGGACATCCTCGTCGTGTGGAAAGAAGGGAACTCGGACGGCCGGTTCACCACGATCTCCCGGGCCAAGAACATCCCCCTCGTCGAGTTCGAGAAGACCCTCGACCTGATCCCCGCCCTGGAGAAGCTCTTCGCCAAATAGGAGGACCGGCCATGATCGCCACGGAAACCGCCAAAACGGTCGTCCTCGTCCTGTTCGCCCTGGCCATCCTCTGGATCGTCATCATCATCGTCAAGAACGACACGGAGACGATCGTCCGGGCCATCCTCGTCGCCGCCGTCCTGGGTCTCGCGCTCTACTACATCAACCAGACCAAGCTCGAGCAGCTGACTTTCGCGGCCATCAAGCAGGACCTCTTCCCGGTCAAGACCAGGGCCTACAACTTCACCCGCAAGGAGGAGCGATACGCCGGCCACCCGGCGACAACCTTCGTCTTCGAGGACCCCGGGCCGCCCCTGCCCGTCGTCATGGCCGAGGGCGGGAAGTACATGGCCATCCGGGACGTCGCCCCGATCAACGTCCTGCTCGCATACGTCGGCCTGCCGCCCGTCGCCGACGGTGTTCCGGAGCTGGCCGTGACCACCGGATCGAGCCTCGACGCCGACAAGTTCCGTTGGGACGACTACGAGAGAGGCGTCCTGATCATAATCCGGGGGCTCTGCCGCGACATGGCCGCGGCCAAGAGCTTCCCCTGCGTCTCCCAGATCACGGTCATCGCCCGCTGACCGGAGGAGCCGGGAAGACCCCATGAGCGCGACGACCTCCGCGGCCCTGATCCTGGCCGTCATGGTCGTGGCCTTCGTCGTCGCCAAGCTGCTCAAGGTCTCGACCGAGCTCTCGCTCCTCGCGGCCGCCCTGGCCGGCGCGCTGGCCGGCGGCGACGGCCTCCCGGCCCGGCACATCGTTGAGGGCGCGTTCACCTACTTCGACATCGTCCTCATCTTCGTCACCGCGACCTTGTTCATGAACCTGCTCAAGGAGTCGGGGGCGGCCGCGTTCGTCGTCCGGGCCATCCTGCGCCGCTTCCACCGGCGCAAGGCCCCGCTCTTCGTCCTCCTGGCGCTTCTCCTCCTCGTCCCGGGCGCGCTGACGGGGGCCGGCAGCGTCACGGTCCTCATCATGGGCGGCCTGGCGGCCACGGTCCTGCGGACCATGGACATTCCCGGCCCGCGGGTCGCGGCCATCATCTTCATCATCGCCGGCCTGAGCGCGGCCGCGCCGCCGGTCAACCTCTGGGCCATGCTGACGGCGGCCGGGGTCAACATGCCCTACGTCGGCTTCTTCCTGCCCCTCCTCGTCCCGTGCGTCCTCCTGTCGCTCCTGGCCATCTTCATCCTCGGGGCGAAGTCCCGGCCGGTCGACCTGGCCAAGGCCCTGGCCGAGCTCCCCGAAGCCCCGGCCAAAATGAGCTGGCTCCGGGTCGCGGCGCCCTTCCTCGTCTTCTTCCTGCTCGTCGTCGCCGGCCGCGTCTTTCCCTTCGACCTGCCGGTCCTCGGCCTGCCCCTCGTCTTCGCCGCGGCCGCGGCGGCGGCGCTCCTCCTCTCGCCGGTGAGGATCGCTTTCTTCCGGGTCTCCCGCGACACGGTCCACCAGCTGCTGCCGCTCATCGGCACGCTCACCTGCGCCGGCGTCCTGGTCCAGATCATGGCCTTGACCGGGGTCCGCGGCCTCATCGCCATCACCACGGTGACCCTGCCGGTCACGGTCGTCTTCCTGGCCCTGTTCCTGATCCTGCCCGTGTCCGAGGCGGTCCTGATGTGGGGGGCGGCGCCCGTTCTCGGCGTTCCCCTCGTCCTGCTCTTCAACACGATCGGCCTCGACCCGGTCGTCGCCCTGGCCGGGATGAGCGTCATCTGGCCCCTCGGCGACGCCATCCCGCCGACGGCCATCATCGGCCGGCTGACGGCGTCGACCGTCGGCATGAAGGAGTCCTACGGAAGGTTCCTCGCGGCCTGCCTCGTGCCGGCGGCCCTGATCGCGGTCGTCGGGACGCTCATGGTCGTCTTCAGCAAGAAGCTCGCCTTCCTGGCGGTGTTTTGACATGGACACGGTCGTGACGGTGCTCTACTATCTACTGACGGCCTACGTCGCCGTCTGTCTCGTCTGGAACTTCCTGAAGCGGAAGAACTGGCAGGAGGAGGCGCTCTACGTCATCGTCCTCATCCCCTTCCTCCTCCGGCTCCTGAGGCTCAAATGATCCGGAAGATCGCCATCGCGGCCCTCGGGGCGGTGCTGGCCGTCGTCGCCGGCCTGAGCTTCCACCGCGGCCGGAACCTCGCCGAGCCGGTCGTCCTCGGCCCGGGCGTGACTCGTCTGGCCAGGCTCGGCGATTACTTCGAGCCGATCCGGGGGACCGTGAACGACTCGAACGTCTACGTCCTCGAAGGCCGGGAACCCGGTGGGACCGTCCTCCTCCTCGCCGGCACCCATCCCGAGGAGCCCGCCGGGCGTTTGGCCGCCTGGATCTTCGCCGAATGGGCCGAGCTCGCCCAGGGCCGCCTCCTCGTGGTGCCGACGGCCAACCGGAGCGCCTCGACGGCCACCCGGCTCGGCGGGGCCTACCCGCCGGACTTCACCATCCCGACGGCCTGGGGCGGCCAGAAGTTCCGCATGGGCGACCGCTGGTCCAATCCGCTCGACCAGTGGCCCGATCCGGAGGTCTACCTCCACTACCCGACGCGCCAGGAGCTGGCCTACGTCGACATCCGCAACCTCAACCGGTGCTTCCCCGGCCGGCCGAACGGCACCCTGACCGAGAAGACCTGTCACGCCATCATCGAGCTCGTCCGCCGCGAGAAGGTCGACATCGCCGTCGACTTCCACGAGGCCGAGCTCCAGTACCCCGTCATCAGCACCATCGTCGCCCACGAGAATGGCGCGGACCTCGCCGCCGCCGTGTCGATGTTCGTGAGCAGCGTCGAGGGCTTCGGGATCGGCGTCGAGAACTCGCCCAGGGCCCTGCGCGGCCTGTCCCACCGCGAGATCGGCGACGCCACCGACGCCATCTCGCTGCTGCTCGAGGCGCCGGAGCCCTTCCTCGACGCCACCCGCGGCCGGACGGACCGGGCCCTCCTGCTCACGGGGAAGGACGAGTTCGTCGTCCGGGCGGGGAAGCGCGGGCTGCTCTTCGAGAAGATCGACGAGAACGGCTGGCCGATCGACGTCCGCGTCGGCCGGCACACTTCGACCGTCCTCCAGATCCTCGAGCTCTGGTCGGCCGACCACCCCGAGAAGGCGGTCGTCGTCTCGGGCGTGCCCCGCTACACCGAGATCGTCGAAAAAGGCCTGGGGGCCTTCCTCAGGGACCCGCGGGCGGCCGATCGCTCCAAGGTCGTCTACGAGTAGGCGGCAGCCCGCCGCGCCAGATCCTAGGCGGCCTTCTTGCGTCCCCGGAAGATCCCGACGATGGCCAGGATGACCGCGACCGCCAACAGGATGCCCAGGATCAGGGTGGACTGCTTTTTGCTGGCGACCGTTTTGTCCAGCTCGGCCGACAGGGCGTCCTTGTCGGCGTTCAGGGCGGCCATCTTCTTCGCTTGCTCCTCCGCCGCGGCCTTGAGCGCCGCTTCGCTCCGCTGGAGCGCGGCGATCTCCGCTTCCTTGGCGGCGACGAGGGATTCCATCTCGGCGATATTCTTCTTGAGGGCGCCGATGGAGCCGTTGAGGGCCTTGACCTTCTTCTGGTAGGACGCCTCGGTCTCCTTCCCGGAGGCCAGGGCCTTGTCCAGCTCGGCCTTCTGGCCCTCGAGCCCGGTGATCTGGTCCTTCAGCGACGTGACATTGGCCGCGAGCTTCTTGTTCTCGCCCTGGGCGCCGGCCAGAGCGCCCTGCGTGTCCTTCAGGTTCTTGTCCAGCGTGTCGTTCTTCTGGGCGAGATCGTCGATGCGCGCGTTGGCCTCGGCCATCTGCTGGGCGTTCTGCTCTTCGACCGCCCGCAGGCGTTTCTTGGAAACGCAGGCGACCGAGGACAGAAGAAACACGGCGGCGACCGCCAGGGTCAGGACGGCAAGCGCTTTCTTGGACATGGATCCTCCCTCGTTAAGATTTATCTTCATATGAATCGGATCGGACCCGGGCCCGGCCGGCCGGCCGGACGAGCGTATTATCGGCCGGGGCTTTCCGGCTTGTCAAGGAAAAAGGGCGGGCGGGGCCTGAAGGGGCCGAGGACCGCGGCGAGGGCGAAGAGATACCCGGCCGAGAGCGGGATGACGGCCCGCCGGTTCCCCGGCCGCAGGGTCGCGAGGCCGCCTCGCCCCGGCTCGGGCAAGGGCCGGGGGTCCCAGGGCAAACCGTAGCGCTCGCAGAGCCCCTTGACGTTGAGAAGGTGGATCACGGGGACCCCGGCCGCGGCCATGGCCTGGATGACGCCGCGGCGGGCGGGTGGCGGGAGAGGGACCCTTCGGGCCAGCCCCGGCGTGATCTCGAGGACCGAGGCGTCCGTGCCCATGTTGGCCCAACTCCCCCCGATGTTGATGAAGGCCTTGATGGGCCTCGCGCCGGCTCCCTTCCCGTAGGCCTCCAGCCGCAGGGCGACGTTGCGCTCGAGGTCGGGTTCCTCGAGCGGAGGCGTCGCTTCCTCCCGGAGGCGCGACTCGAGCAGGGCCCGCCCGGCCGGGTCCATGTCCCGCCCGACGTCCTCCTCCCCGCCGACGGCCCGGGCGACCGGCCGGGCGTCGAGAAGGCCGGCGGTCCGGAGGCAGTCCTCCATGTCGATCCAGTGGAAGCCGGGCACATTGGCCCCCCACTCCGATGCGCCGAGAGAGGAGATGACCAGCGGCTCGACGCCCATGGCCCCGGCCGCGGAGAGGGTCGCCACGATGAGCGCCGGGAACGAGCCCGAGGCGCCGACGGCGACGACGTCCCCCCGTCGCGCCCCGGCTTCGTGGAGGAGCGACACGACCAGGGCGGCGAAGTCAGGATTGGCCGTCGTCCTTTTCGCCTCGAGGCTGCCGAGCGAGGTCGTGATCTCGGAGCTCTCCACGCCGATGAGCCCCGTGCCGTTCGGGTCGGCCGACGGGTCGACGGCGAGGCCGCGGCTCTCGCGGCACTCCCGGAGCGCCGCCGAGGCCCGGGCCATCAGCCGCGAGGCCTCGGACATCGTCCGCTTCAGGGCCGGCGGCGTCGCGGAGAGCGCGTTGAGGAGGACGATGTAGACGATGCCCAGGACGCCGGCCGTACGGACGCGGCGGGCGGTCCCCCGCCGGGGGCTCGCGGCGACGCCGGGATTCATATCAGCTCCACGAGCCGGACCACGGCGAAGGTCAGGGCGGAAACGGCGGCCAGCGAGGCCAGCGTCGGCACCGGCCTCTGGCGGGCGAGGCTCGAGGCCAGGATGCCCGGGACGACCCAGCCGATGACGCGGAGCTCGACCGGGGCGGCAAGGGCCCCGGGCAGGACCAGCAGCCAGGCCTGGGAGAGGACCGCGCCGAGAAGGACGAGGAGGACGAAACGGCGGCGGCCGAACAGGAGGAAACGGCCGGCCAGGAGCCTGTAAACCGCCAGGGCGAGCAAGGCGACGGCCAGAGTGGAGGCGACTCGCAGGGGGCGGTCGAGATAGAGGGCGAAGTAGCCGGCGACGACGAGGCCGCCGGGCGAGACGTCCGTGACCTCGGCCCAGAGGAGGGCCAGGACGAGGCCGACGAAGAGGGTTTCAAGGATCATGGACGGCTCCTAGTTCGGACCAGTGGCGGACGAGGCGCTCCCCCCAGCCGAGGATGTTGCCGAGGCCGACGACGACGGGCTCGCCGGGGACCGCGCCGAGAACGCGGTCCATGAGCGCCTCGGGATCCGGGCCGGCGAAGCGGGAGAAGCGGGACCCGGCGGGCCCCGCGGCCTTCCGGAACGTCCTCAAGGCCGCCCTCGCGGCCGGGCCGACGAGGACGACGGCGGCGAACCCCCGGAAAAAGCCCTCGCCGGCCGCCCGGACCCACTGGACCGTTCGGTCGCCGCGGTCCTCGCGCAAGCTGAGCAGGCCGACGAGCGGGCGTCCTTCGAGCGGGAACCGCTCCCTGACCCGGTCCATGGCCGCGGCGGAGGAGACCGGGTCGTTCGCGGCGAAAGCGCTGACGCAGACGGCCGGGCGGGCCTCGCGCCCGAAACGGCCGCTCCAGGCCCGGAGAGAGCCGAAGTCCGGCGCCGCCCCGGCCATCCCCAGCCGGGCCGTCGCCTCGTCGACCCCCAGCGAGGCGAGGACCGCGCCGGCCAGCCGGAGGTTCGGCTCGAATTCGCCCAGGGGAAGGCGCCGGGCCGCACCGCCGGACCGTTCCGCGTCCGCCGGGCCGATCGGGCGGAGGATGGAGCCCCTTCGCGCCGCGGCCGTCTCGAAGGCGGGATGGGACTCCTCTTCGGGCAGGAAGACGGCCGCGCCCGCCGGGACCGCCGCGGCCAGCGTCCCGGCCACCGCGTCCCTCGTCCGGCCCATGTCGTCGAGGTGGTCGAGCCGGACGTTGGTGATCGCGAGAATCCCCGGCCGGAAAACGCGGCGCGATTCCGCGGCCAGGCATTCCGCCCCGATGCTCATCATCTCGGAGACGAGCGTATCGGCCCCGATCTCCGCGGCCAGCGCCAGGAGGCGGACCTGTTCGCGGATGGAGGCGCCGCCGGGCCGGGCGATCTCGCGTTCGGAGCCGTCCGGCAGGATGAGCGCGGGCCTCGAGCCCGTCGTCTTGGCCAGTACCCGGGCGCCCGAAGCCCTCAAGCCGGCCGCGACGAGCCGGGTGACCGAGGACTTGCCGCGCGTCCCGGTAACGGCGATCCTCCTCGGCACGAGCCGCACGGCCCGGGCGAGCCGGACCCGCTCTAGGCCGAGATAGAGGAGGAACGCCGCGAGGCAGGCGGTGAGGACGAGAAGTTCGCGCGTGGTCGGCCTCCTCGGGCGGAGAGGAGGACCATTATACCCGGTTTTGGCCGGGAACCCCTAGATTTGGTAGAATGGGGCCGATGAGAGGTGTGCCCATGAAATCCGCGCCCGAACCCGCCCGAGCCGCCGCGTTCGTCCTCGCCGTCCTGCTCGTCGCGCCCGTCTCCTGCGCCCGCCGCGAGGCCGGGCCGGCCCCCGCCCCCGCGGAGACGGCCGAATCGCTCCGGCTCAAGGAGACGACGGTCCGCAACGTCACCGATCACGCCATCACCTACAGGATCTATCCGGCCGGCAAGCCGGAGGCCGTCGAAACGCGGGAGATCGGGCCCGGCGCCCTCGACCGGTTCCGCGCGGCCGGCTCCCTCGAGATCGAGTTCTCCACCGGCAAGAAGGACGTCCTCTACTCGCTCGACCCGGGCAGCCCCTATTCCTTCCGCTACGACGAGGGGACGACGGTCGACCTCTTTCTAGGCTCGCACGGCCGGGCCGACGCTGCCGACCTCGCTCCCTGGGTGCCGACGCCCCAGCCGGTCGTCGACCGCATGCTGGAGCTGGCCGAGGTCACGAACACTGACGTCCTCTACGACATCGGCTGCGGCGACGGGCGCATCGTCATCACGGCCGCCCGCCGCTACGGCACCCGGGGCGTCGGCATAGACATCGATCCGGCCATGGTCGAGCAGTCGGAGAAGAACGCCGCGGCGGCCGGGATCGAGGGTCAGGTCCGTTTCGTGGCCACGGACGCCACCAAAGCCGACATCTCCGAGGCTACGGTGGTCTCGCTCTACCTCCTGCCCGAGTCGAACGCCCTGATGCGGCCCCTGCTCGAGGCCCAGCTACGGCCGAAGAGCCGGGTCGTCTGCCACAACTATTCCATCCCCGGCTGGGAGGACAAAGAGGTCCTGAACGAGACGGTCAAGGACGAGACCGGCGAGGACCACTACATCTATCTCTACATCCGCTGAGCCGCTTCGTCCCGGCCTAGAAGGCGTAGCCCAGCGTCGCCGACCAGACGCCGTTCTTGAAATCGGGCTCCTGGCCGCCCTCGAAGACGGCCAGGACCTTCTGCGCTCCCAGGCTGTAGCGAACGTCGAAGGCGAGGTTGCGGCCGATCGTCAGGCCGGCCCCGACGATGGCCCCGTAGTCGTTGTTCTTGAGCAGCGCGTCCGCCAGGGGGACCGCCACGCCGTTCGACACCAGCTTCTCCCTGAGCTTGAAGCCCACGGTCGGGCCGCCGAAGACGTAGGGCCGAATGCCCGCCATCGGGATCCTCAGCACGAGGAGCATGGGGACCTCGACATAATCGGCGTAGAGCTTGTCCGTATAGCTCGCGTCGAGGGCGACGTACGTCGCGCCCTTCATGGTGTACAGGACTTCGGACTGGATGGCGATCGTCCGGCTGAGGTCGACGGTGAGAAAGACGCCGCCCAGGAAGCCCACCCGGGACTTCAGGGTGGCCAAGGGGTCCCGGGCGTCGAGCCCCGTCGGCCTGGCCATATTGCCGCCCGCCTTGATCCCCAGGCGGATGTCGGCGGCCGCGGGCCGGGGTAGGGCCGCCAGCCAGGCCAAAGCCGCGATCAGGAGGACCGGGATCGGTCTTTTCATAGCGCCTCCTCGCAGGGAACGCGCGCTCTGAGGCCGGAGGCTCGTCCCCGACTCAGTATGGGATCGGGCCGGGGAGCCGGCAATCGCCGGTCGGGGGGATTCGTCAGGGTCCCGCCTTCCCCGCGAGGGGTGAGGGAAATCCGGCCGTCTCACCGCCCGAGGGCCGGGCCGCCGGGGAGCCGTCCGGGGGAGCGCCGGGCTCAGAGGCCCACGAGCTTGAACTTCGCCTTGTCCTTGAGGCCCTGGACGTAGTCCTGGACGAGCGTGCCCTGCCGGTCCTGCAGAAGGCGCGACTCGATCTCGCCCCGGACCTCCTCGTACGGCCGCGCCTCCTTCTTGCGGTCGACGACCTTGATGATGTGATAGCCGTAGGCCGTCTCGACGACGCCGCTGATCTCGCCGACCGGGACGGAGAAGGCGGCTTCCTCGAACGGCGGGACCATCATGCCCCGGCCGAAGTCCTCGTAGAGTCCGCCGTTGTCCTTCGAGCCGGGGTCCTCGGAATACTCCTTGGCCAGCCCGGCGAAATCCTCGCCGGCCCGGGCCCGGGCCAGCAGTCCTTCGATCTTCTTCAGGGCTTCGGCCTTCTCGGCCTCGGTCTTGTCCTGGGTCAGGAGGAGGATGTGCCGGACGGAGGCGGTCTTGTCGCCGGCCGTCTCCGCGGCGAAGGCCTGGCGAAGCTCTTCCTCGGCGACCTTCGGCCCGCTCTCGGCGACGCCGCCGAGGAACTTGTTGATGAGCAGGGTCTCCCGGATGTTGCCCTTGACGTGGTCGAAGGAGACCCCGGCGCCCTCCAGGGCCTTCAGGAAGGCCTCCTCGCCGCCCGCCCGGGCGTATTCGGACTGCAGGGCCTGGTCGAGCTCCTCGGCCGGGACGGCCGTCTTGGCGGCGGCCGCCGCGGCCAGCAGGAGCTTGCGCTCCCCGATCTGGGTCGCCCCTCTCTCGAAGATCTCCTTGATCTGTCCGGCGTCCATCGATCTGAGCTGGTCCGCCCGGCTGCCCATATTGTCCCGGATGGTCAGGATGACCTCGGCGGCCGTGACGATGACTCCCTTGGCCTCGACCATCACGGTCGTCTTGTCCGGGGCCAGGGCGGGGATGATCGCCGCCAGGTCCTTGGCCAGGGCGTAGGCCGGAGTGCCTTCCTTCAGGGCCACCTTTTCGGCCTTGGGGGCGCAGCCGGCGGCGACGAGCGCCACGAGAACGGACGCGACGATGTATCTAGGCATGGTCGATTTCTCCTTGGGACGTGTCGAACGCATCACGCCAGTTAATCATAGATGGTCCGGAAATACAACCGCGAGGGGATCACCCGGGGACGACGCGATGGACCTTCTTCTTGCCCGCCTTGAGGAGCAATCCGCCGTCGGGCCCGAGGTCCTTGAGGGTGATCAGGCGCTCCGTCGAGTCGACGCGCTCGTCGTTGACGTAGAGGCCGCCCTGGTCGATCATCCGCTTGGCCTCCTTGCGCGAGGGCGTCAGGCCGACCTCCGTGAAGAGGCCGGCCGGGGCGACGCCGGTCTCGAGCCGCGACCGCGGGACGGCCGTCGTCGGCAACATCCGGACATCGTCGCCGCCCGCTTCCGGCTGTCCTTTGCCGGCCTGAGGAAGGCCGCGCCGGAGGCCTGCCGGGCCTTCTCGGCCTCGAGCTCGCCGTGAGTGATCTTGGTCGCCTCGTAGGCCAGGACGCGCTTGGCCTCGTTGATCTCGCTCCCTTGGAGCGACTCGAGCCGCCGGATCTCGTCGAGCGGAAGGAAAGTGAAGATCCTGAGGAAGCGGCCGACGTCCCGGTCGTCGCAATCGACCCAGTACTGGTAGAAATCGTAGGGGCCGAACAAGCCCGGCGTCGAGCCAGACGGCGCCCTGGGCGGTCTTGCCCATCTTGGCCCCCGAGGCCGTCGTCAGCAGGGGGAATGTCAGGGCCTCGGCCGCCCCGCCCTCGACCCGGCGGATGAGGTCGACGCCGGCCAGGATGTTCCCCCACTGGTCGTCCCCGCCCATCTGCAGGGTGCAGCCGTACTTCCGGAAAAGGGTCAGGTAGTCGTAGGCCTGGAGGAGCTGGTAGTTGAACTCGATGAAGGACAGGCCCTTCTCCAGGCGCAGCTTGTAGGCCTCGGCGGCCAGCATGCGGTTGACGCTGAAGTGTCGGCCGATGTCGCGCAGGAAGGCGATGTAGTTCAGGGGCAGGAGCCAGTCGGCGTTGTCGACGGCGATGGCCGACGCGCCGTCGAAGCGGAGGTAGCGGGAGAGCTGGAAGTGGATGGCCTGGCCCTGGGCCCGGATGGTCGCCTCGTCGAGCATCTGGCGCAGCTCGGTCCGGCCGCTCGGGTCGCCGACCATGGTCGTCCCGCCGCCGACGACGGCGATGGCCCGGTGGCCGGCCCGCCGGAGGTGGACCATGGCCATGATCGGGCACGAGGCTGCCGGCGTGGAGGCTCGAGGCCGTGCTGTCGAAGCCGACGTAGAAGGTGACGGAGCCGCCGCCGAGCATCCGGCGGACGGCGGCCTCGTCGGAGACCTGGGCGACGAAGCCGCGCTCCTTGAGCTCGTCGTAGACGTCGGCGGCGGTGGTCACGGTCCTTCCTCGCCGGACTTATACCATAGGACCGCCGGCCCCGTCCACCGGCGGGCCACGTTTCGCGATGCCCCTACTTCTTCAGGGCGAGCTCGACGACGTCGGAGTCCCCCCCGGCGTTGAACCAGAAGCCTTTGAGGACGTCGTTCTCGAGGGTGAGCTCGATCTTGATCAGCATGGCGTCGACCCCCATGACCAGGTCGAACTCGAAGGTGAGCTTCCCGTCCTTGAAGACGATCTCCCTGAGCGGGATATCGACAAGCGTCCCGGAGGCGTCGCTGAGCTTGCCCGTATATCCGGTCTCGCCCTTGGCGAAGACGGCGGTGAGATCGAAGCGCATATCGGGGGAGTTGGCGTATCCGACCCAGGTGCCGGAGATGTCGGGCGCCTTCTGGGCCGTGGCGCCGGCTCCGAGGAGGGACAGGGCCATGACGAAGCACCCGAGGGTGACGAGGATTCTCTTCATGTTCGGGCTCCTTTCAAGGGATGGCGATAGCGATATTTACCAGAGACAGACGGGTTCTGTCCATACCCTTAGAGACGCCGGCCCGGGCGGTTTGGTTCCCTCTCCCCGCCCGCGGGGAAGCCCCCTCCCCCCGGGGGGGGCCCCCCGGCCCCTAAAATCACCCGTTCAATCCTCCAGTCAAGGGATGGCCATCCCTGGGCCCCCACGGTAGGCTGGAAGGGAGAGAACGACACACGTCATGAACACGACCACGCCGCTCGACAGGCTCGCCCGGGATATCGAGGATGTCGTCCGCCGGATCGGCCAACACCGGGCCATGCTGGCCCGGCTCGCCGCGGCGCAGTCCCAGGCCCTGGCCGAGCTGAGGGATCTCCTGAAGCTCACGGGCGGATCGACGGCCGAGGGGACGACGCTGGGCGACGTCGACGAGGCGATCCGGGCGATGGCGCTCCTCGGCGGCCTCGTCTCCAGCCAGACCGGCCGGCCGGCCCGCGCGACGCCGAAGGTCCTGCTCGTCGACGACGACCCGACGACGCGGAACCTCATCTCCCACTTCCTCAGAAAGGAGAACTTCCTCGTCGAGAAGGCCGGCGGCGGGAGCGACGGCCTGGCCAGGGCCAGGAGCGGCCGGCCCGACCTTCTCATCGTCGACGCCGCCGTGCCCGGCATGAACGGCTTCGAGCTCCTTTCGCTCCTCAAGAAGGACCCGGAGACCTCGGGCATCCCGGTCCTCATGCTCTCCTCGCACGACGAGGAGGAGGCCATCGTCAAGAGCCTCGACGAGGGGGCCCATTACGTCGTCAAGCCGTTCTCGCCCCGCATCCTCGTGGCCACGATCAAAAAGATCCTCAGGGACGAGTGCACCCATGCTATCGATCATCGTCCTCTATAGCTTCGCCTACCTCCTCCTGCTGTCGGGGTCGCTCTTCCTGTTCATCTTCGTCCGGCGCCTGATCGTCCAAGCGATCGAGCGGCGGGACCTGCGGACCTACGCGGCGATGGAGGGGGAGCTCCTCGAGGTCCTGACCTCTCCCGCGCCGGCCCGGGCGGCCTTCGAGTTCGCCCGGAAGCATGGGGCCCGGGTCCGCGTCCTCAAAAGGCTGCTTGTCGCCTACCGGGAGGCCCTGGCCGGCAAGGCCCTCGAACCCCTCAAGGTCATTTTCGAGCGGACGATCCGCCGCCGCTGCCTCCATGATCTCCGGTCCCCCTGGCTGACGACGCGCCTCCAGAACGTCCGCCTGTTCGTCGACTTCTCCAGGCCCGAGGAGGCCGCGCACCTTGTCAAGCTCCTCCACGACAAGCCGGTCGTCCGCCTGGCCGCCCTCAACGCCCTGACCGGCATCGCTTCCCAGGAGACCCTGGCGGTCATCTTCGATCTGTTCGAGCGGGACCCCCGGCCGAACTTCTACGCCTATTCGAACGTCCTCAACAGCCTCGGCCAGAGGATCGAGCCCTTCCTCCGGGCCTCCCTGCGCCGGCCTCTCCCGGCCGACAAGCACGCCCTGCTCGTCGAGATGGCCGGACGGCTCCTCCTGCGGGGCCTCTTCGCCGATGTCGTCCGCTTCGCCGCGAGCCCCGAGAAGGAGCTGCGCATCCGGGCGGCCCGGACCCTCGGCCGGCTGCTCGTGCCGGCCTCGGCCCGGACCCTGAGCGCGCTCGCGGCCGACCCGGAGTGGGAGGTCCAAGCCCAGGCCATCCGGAGCCTGGGCCATCTCCAGGACTGGAGGACGATCCCGCTCCTGGTCAAGGCGCTCTTCTCCCCCAACTGGCACGTCCGCTACAACGCCGGCTACGGGCTGGCCGCCTTCGGCCTCGTCGGCATCCTCCGGCTCCAGGAGGTCTCGCGCCAGAAGGAGGACCGCTTCGCGGCCGACATGGCCACGATGGTCCTGGACACGGTCATCCTGACGGGAGGCGCGGCGTGATCGCGTTTCTGGGCCTCCTCGACACCGGGATCGAGTACCTCATCCTGGCCTATTTCCTACTCCTCAACACCTTCTATTTCCTCTTCAACGTCCTGTCGCTCGCGGGCATCCTCCGCTACCGCCGCATGGTCACCTTCGTCCGGTTCGGCGAGATCTTCCGCATGCCCATCGTCAAGCCCATCTCGGTCATCGTCCCGGCCTTCAATGAGGAAGCCGGCATCATCGAGAGCGTCCGGTCGCTCCTGTCGCTCCGCTATCCGGTCTTCGAGGTCGTCGTCGTCAACGACGGCTCGACCGACGCGACCCTGGCCCGGCTCGTCGAGGCCTTCGAACTCCGGCCGTCGCAGTCGGTCTTCCGCCGCTCGCTCCCGTCCCAGCCGATCCGGGCCATCTACCGGTCGGCCGCTCAGCCCAAGCTCGTCGTCGTCGACAAGGCCAACGGGAAGAAGGCCGACGCCCTGAACGCCGGCCTGAACATCTCCCGCTATCCGCTGTTCTGCGCCGTGGACGCCGACTCCCTCCTGGAGACGGACGCCCTGCTCAAGGTCGTCCGGCCCTTCCTCGAGGACCCCGAGCGGACGATAGGCGCGGGCGGGATCATCCGTCTGAGCAACGGCTGCGTCGTCAAGGAAGGGCAGGTCGCCGCCGTCGGCATCCCGAAGAACTGGATCGCCCGCTTCCAGGTCATCGAGTACCTCCGGGCCTTCCTCGGCGGCCGGCTGGGCATGAGCCTGATGCGGAGCACACTGATCGTCTCCGGCGCCTTCGGCATCTTTCGCAAGGACCTGGCCATGGCCTGCGGCGGCTACCGGACGGCCTCGATCACCGAGGACATGGACCTCGTCGTCCGCATGCAGAAGCACATGCACGAGCGGAAGAGGCCTTACCGCATCCAGTTCATCCCCGATCCCATCTGCTGGACGGAAGCGCCCGCCGACCTGCGGGTCCTGGCCCGGCAGAGAAGGCGGTGGCACCTCGGCCTGATCCAGACCCTGGTCCATTTCCGGCGGATGCTCTTCAATCCGCGCTACGGGATCGCCGGCCTGTTCGCGCTGCCCTTTTACGCCGTCTTCGAGATGGCCGGGCCCTACATCGAATGCCTGGGATATGTCCTGTTCGCGAGCCATCTCGTCCTCGGACAGGTGGACTATCCGTTCGCGGTGACCTTTTTCTTCGTCGCCGTCTTCTACGGAACGTTCGTCTCGCTGCTGGCCATCCTCCTCGAAGAGCTGTCCTCGCACCGCTACCCCCGTCCCCGCGACATCATCATCCTGACCCTGGCCGGCGTCGCCGAGAACCTCTTCTATCGTCAGTATCTCTCCGTCGTCAGGGCCTGGAGCCTCGTCGACTTTCTCAGGGGCAAGAACGAATGGGGGGCCATGGAGAGGCACGGTTTCGCCAAGGCGGGAAGGACGTCATGAACGCCCAGATCCCGAAGGCCTTTCCGGCCGCGGTCCTGATCGCCCTCGTCCTCGCGTCGCCGGCGACCGGCCGGGCCCAGAGCCCGGAGGACGTCCGGCGGGCCCTTTACGCCGGGGCCCACGAGATGGCCATCTCACTGGCGCTCGACGCCCTGCGCGACGACCCCGGAAACCCCGAGATCCGTTTCCTGCTCGCCCGGGCCTACGCCTATACGGGGCGATGGGACGAGGCCGAGGGCCTCCTCGAACGGCTGCTCGCCGAGCACCCGGCCGACGCCGACCTTCTCGTCTTCAAGGGCCGCATTCTCTCCTGGCGCCAGGACCTCGACGGCGCCGGGAGGCTCTTCCGCCGGGCCCTCGAGGCCCAGCCGCGTTCGGCCGACGCCCTGGCCGGACTGGCCGATCTGGCCTCGTGGCGGGGCGAATACGACGCCGCGCTCGTCCTCTCGCGCCAGGCGCTCGATCTCGATCCGAACCACGCCGGGGCTCTTTTTCGCGTCGGCTCCGTGCTCCTCTGGCAGGGCGACTACGGCCGGGCCCGGGGCTACCTCGCCCGGGCCGCCCAGATCGAGCCGACGAACGAGGATTTCCGCCGCGCGCTCGCGGCCGCCGTCCCCGTCTTCGCCCGGCGGACGGAGATCTGGCTGGGCGGGCAGAGCGAGCATTGGAGCGACGGCCGGGACGATTATTCGGACCTCGGGCTCGCCGCGCTCTTCGGCGTCTTCGGCGACAGGGTCCGGGTCGTGGCCGAGGTCGGGCGCAGCCGGCGGTACGGCGTGAACGACGACCGGATCGGCCTCGAGGTCTATCCCCAGCTCTGGAAGGGCGCCTACGGCTATCTCGACCTGAGCATGGCCCCGAACGCCGTTCATGTCGCGCGGTCTTCCGCCCACCTCGAGGTCTATCAGTCTTTCCTGAACAGGTTCGAGGCTTCGCTCGGGGCCCGGACGATGAGCTACGACCTTCACGGCCTCAGGGCCCTCGTCGCTTCGGCGGCCGCGTACCTCGGACCCTGGTACCCGAACGTTCGCGTCCAGTGGGCCGGCGTCGGGACG
The DNA here is from genome assembly GCA_963719985.1 of Candidatus Aminicenantota bacterium. Classification (GTDB taxonomy): domain Bacteria; phylum Acidobacteriota; class Aminicenantia; order Aminicenantales; family Saccharicenantaceae; genus RBG-16-66-30. The sequence goes on from CAVRDU010000005.1 coordinate 421,617, forward strand.
GAGAAGGGATTCTCCTGGATGGCCGGCCTCCGCCGCTTCTTCGCGGACGCGAGCTACGCCTGGGCCGGCGCCGGCCACGGCGCGCGGTCCCTGGGCACCGTTCCCGCGGAGGAGGCCCCGGCCGGGGCGTCGTGGTTCGCCGAAGCCGGATTCGACTTCTATCTCAAGCGGCACTATAAGATCCGGAGCTTCGTCACCCGCCGCTGGGAAACGGGGGGGCCCTCGAGCACGACCGTCTCCATGACCATCGGATACCGATTCTGAACGGGCCTTCCGCCAAGAGCGGGGAATTCCCCTTTCCGGCTTCGCGCGGGATATCCGCCCCTGGGTCCAGCTTTGGCCAAAAAACGGATCGACGGCTTGACGGCCGCTCCGGCCTCCGCTAGATTGGACGGGCGGGAGGTGCGCGCATGAGCCGAAGGACGCAGGACCGGCGAACGTTCCTCAAATCCATGGCCGCGGGGGCGGTCGCCTCGGGTTCGGCGATGGCGGGGCTCCTCCGCGCCGACCAGGCGGCGCCGGGCCAGGTCGTGCGAGGCGGGATGGCCTATCGCCGGCTCGGCCGGACGGGCCTCCGCGTCTCCGAGATCTCGCTCGGCAGCAGTCCCTTACCCGATCCCGACCTGTTGAGGGCCATCCTCGACCGCGGCGTCAATTACATCGACACGTCCCACACCTACGAGAACGGGAACGCCGAGCGGAAGATCGGCCGACTGCTCAAGGACGTCGGGCGGGACAAGGTCTTGGTCGCCACCAAGTTCCACGTCGCGGACCGGGACACCGTCGAGTCCATCGTCGCCTCGGTGCACGGCAGCCTCCGGCGGCTGGACATCGGGACGATCGACGTCCTGATGATCCACGGCGCCGAGACGGCCGGGGTCCTCGTCGACGAGCGCGTCCTCGAGGCCTATGAGCGGCTGAAAGAAGAAGGCGCGTTCCGCTTCCGGGGGCTGTCCTGCCACGCCAACCAGGACGAGGTCGTCCGCAAGGCCGTCGACTGCGGCCTCTACGACATGGTCCAGGTCGGATACAACGTCTTCGACATCCAGGAGACGGCCCGAGAGGTCGAGACCTATCCCGACTACCTCGGGACGAGCGGCATCCGGGCCCTCATCGAGCTCGCCCACGCCCGGGACGTCGGCGTCATCGCCATGAAGACGCTCAAAGTCGGCGGCCGCCGCCAGGACCTCGGGAAATACCGGACCGGCGCGGTCCCCCTTCATCAGGCCATGCTCAAGTGGGTCCTCGACGACGACCGGGTGACCTCGGCCCTCGTCGAGATCCTCAACCGCCAGCAGATGGAGGAGGACCTGGGGGCCGTGGGGGCCGCGCTCGCCGCGGCCGAACGCGCGACCCTGGCCCGCTACGTCGGCGAGAACGGCGCCGACTACTGCCACGGCTGCGCCCGCTGCCGCCGCGCCTGCCCGTCGGGGGTCGCCGCGACGGCGATCCTCCGCGCCCTCGCCTACCACGAGAGCTACGGGAAGACGGACCGCGCCAGGGAGCTCTACGCTTCCCTGGAGAGCGGCGAGCGGGCGTCGGCCTGCCGCGACTGCGGCGCCTGCGAAAAGGCCTGTCCCTACGGCGTCAGCGTACGGAAACGGATCCGGGAAGCCGGACGCCTCCTCGCCTGAGGCCTGGCCGTCGCCCTCAGATCTGCCAGGCGTAGCCGATCTTCAGGAAGAAGGTCCGGTCGGTCCGGGTGACGGCCACGCGGCCCGGGCCGAGCCAGCTGTCGAAGTTCCCGCCCAGGGCGTTGTCCGAGTAACCCAGGAACGCGACCGTCCGCGGATTGAGCTTGTAGGAGAAGAGGAACTGGGTGAAGAGCCCGCGGGTCCGCGAATCGACGGGGAAGGCGTATTCGGCCGGGTCCTGGCTGAGGTCCTGATACTGGACGATGGCCCGGACGAAGGAGCGGACGCTGAAGTTCCAGACGAGCTTGACCTGGCCCAGGTTGGCCGTATAGATCGTACGGCCTTCGCGGGAGAGGCGCTCGTAGATGTACGAGGGGACGAGGTTGAGGCGGCGGAAGAGGCTGAACGAGAGGTTGGGGCCGAAGGCGAACGTGTCGGCCAGCCGGACGTTGGCGTAGTCGACGGCCCGGCCGGCCTGGGCGACGAAACCGATCTGGGAACCGCTGAAGGGCCGGAAGCGGAAGACGAGGTCGGCGTACGGGGTGTCGAAGTACTCGCCGTTGTAGTACGTCCGGATGAAATTGCCGTGGACGTTGACGACGGTCTCCAGGTTTCCCTGGTACATCGCGCCGAGGATCAGGCCGCGGTCGGTCAGCGTCCCCTCGTGGTCCCAGACGGCCTGGCCGGCCACCCCGAAGCGGAGGAGGTTGAACCAGCCCTTGGGTTTGCCCCAGACCTGACGGAAGACGGTCGCCTGGAGGTCGCGCGTGTCGACGCGCGGCACGAAGCCGTGGTCGGCCCGGAATCCCGGCGACAGGTCTTCGTAAGCCGTCCGAACGAGCCAATTCCTGGAGAAGTGCTGGAACTCCAGGTGGACGGCGTTGCCGCCGAAACGGCCCTCCTCCTGGCCGTACGCGGCGGCGAGGTCCTCCGGATAGTCCGTCTCCGAGTGCAGGAACTGGAAGATGACCGAGTTCTTCTGGTCGAGCCGGAAAAAGCCGTCCGCCCCGGCGACGTGGTTGGAATAGCCGGTGCCCATCCGCCCCGTATAGAGGAGCCCCAGCGTCGACATCTTGCCGATGTCCTGCCGGAGCCGGAACACGCCGCCGTAGGAGTCCCGGTCGAGGGAGGCCGGGGCCGAGCCCTGGTTCGAAGGGATGAGGAGGTTGGTGATCTCGTCCTGGGCGGCGAAGAAGCCCAGGGCCGTCCGGGCCGACTTCCCGGTCATCTTGGCCCCCCAGAGGGGATCGGCCACGGTCCTGGTGAAGACCGCCTGGAGCGGGGTCAGGAAGAAGTCGGCGCCCTCGAGGAAGAAGGGGCGCTTCTCGGGGTAGAACAGGGCGAAACGGCGGTTGATCTCGAGCTGGGCCACGTCGGCCTCGACCTGGGAGAAGTCGGGATTGTAGGCGCCGTTGAGGATGAGGTTCGGGGTGACGCCCCACTTGGCCGTCAGGCCGTAGTCGTCCTCGATGTCTCCCCTTTCGAGGGACCCGCCAGGGTACTGGTCCATGGGCATGGCGTCGGTCCGGACGGCCGTGACGGTCGGGTTGAGCTCGATGTTCTGTCCCGGTCTGATGCCCTCGAATCCGGTCAGCTTGTTCATCTGGCAGAGGATGCAGTTGACGTTCCGCGAGCGCGCGTGGGAGGTCATGCGGTGACGGGTGTCGCGGGGCCAGGACCTCTCGGCCTCGAAGCCCCAGGTCTGGGGGCCTTCGGATTTGCGGAAACGGAGCTGGCTGAGGGGGATGGCCACCTCGACGGCCCAGCCCCAGTCGGTGATCTTCGCCCCGGCCTTCCAGATGGCGTCCCAGGAGAAGTCCTCGTAGCCCTCGAGCTCGCTGAAGTTGGCGTCGGCCTGGACGCCCATGGGATTGACCCGGAACTGGAAGGCCCGGCGCTCGTCGTTGAAGGCGTCGACCATGAAGCTGACGTGGTCGTCGAGGATGAGCGTGTCGGTATCGTCGCGGTCCATGAGGTGGGCCCGGATCTTCTTCGGCTCGGGATCGAAGCAGCGGAAGCCGACGTAGAGGTTGTGGAGGTCGAAGGTGACGAGGACCTCGGTCGCGACCGGAGCGGGCACGTTGTCGCCCGGCTGCCACTCGAACGGAACGGGGATCTTCGGGGCGGCGGCCCAGGCCTCCTCGTCGAGCACGCCGTCGATCTTGATCGGCGCGGAGGTCCGGACGATGTCGTAGCGGGCGGCTTCGATCCGGTCCGGCCGGGCCGGGGCCTGGGCGGATGGCGCGGGCCCCGCCAGCGCGCCGCAGACAAGGGCCGGAAATACGACCGCTGTCAGGATGGCTCGAGGGTTCGTCGGCATGATGGCTCCTAAAAAGCACGTCAGGATAGAATATACTCCGGACGCCCGAAAAAGGTTGGCCTCCCGGCTCCGCCTTCGGAAGGCACCGGGCCGGCGCGGCCGGTCTCAGACCCGGGTCCGGACGATCTTGGCCACGAGGTCCGAGGTCGGATCGGGGCAACGGACGTATTCTGTGGTCAGGCCGTCCGGATCGATGACCTTGGCGTAAGGCGTTCCCTCGTACATCCAGGGCAGGGTCACCCCGTTCTCGAGGAGGCGGACGAACTCGTTGAGGCTGGCCCGCAGCCAGGGGCAGAGCTTGCCCCAATCGGCCGGATAGGCGAACGTGTCGCCCTTCTTGTGACACCAGCTGTCGGGGCGGGCCTCGTAGATCTCGATGTCGATCTTGTAGCGCTTGCGCGCCGGAGGCGGAGGGGGCGGCGGTGTTTGGGCGGCTTTCTCCTGACCGGCGTCGAGTCCGGCGGCGGCCAGGAACGCCGCCGCGGCGCAGCCGGCATGTCCAATGAAATCCCTGCGATCCATCGTGACAGGCTCCTTTCTCCCGGTGTGATCGCCCCTATTATTGCATAGAACATGCCAGGGTCCCCCTGCCCCTGGAGACTTCCCCGCGCCTGTAAAGGGGATTACAATGGCGTCAACAAATTTTACCCGGTCCCGCGGCCTAAACGTCGGGGGCCGGCCGGGCGAATGCTCGAGTGAAAGTCGGCCCGGCGGTGGAGGTGAGCTCATGAAGCGCGGAGCCAAGACGGCCCTCCTGATCTACGGTCCTGGCCGCGGCCGCCGCCTGCGCCGCCACGGTCAAGGCGCCGCCTCCCTCCGCGCCGCCGGCGGTCGATTGGAACGCCAAGATCGTCGAAGCCGACGCGCTCTATGCCGCGGGCCATTATGTGGCGCTCGGGGACGCCCTCCGGATCTACCGGGAGGCCCTGGCCGTCCCCGAACGAGGACCGGCGGTCGCCGAACGGGTCGTCCGAGCGTCCATCGCCTTGGAGCTCCGGAAAAGGGAGCTCGGCATCCTGCCGGCCGAGCCGTTCCCCGACCTCGACGCGCCGGCCGCGGCCGACCCTTCGCTCTCCCGCTACGCCCCCTGGATCGAGCTCCTCGACGGCCTGCCCGCCAAGGTCAAGGGCAATCCCGGGATCGACCGGATCGGCGGCCGGACGCTCGACGAGCAGTTGGATTGGGTCGCCGCGCAGGGCCCCGATCTCGACCGGGAGCTCGAGCGGGCGGCCCCGGACGACGACCTGGCGGCGGCCCTCCGCCTGGCCCTGCGGGCGGCCTTTTCCTTCAAGTTCCCCGAGAAGATCGAACCGAAGGTCTATCTGGACCTCCATCCGGAATCGCCTTTGACGACCTTCCAGGCCGCCATGTCGCCCGCCTACGACCTAGACCGGCTCAAAGCCCTCCTCGCGCGGAACCCTGATTTTATCGAGGTCCACTACTTTCTGGGAGAGGCCGCGCTTCTCGCCGGCAAGCTCCTCACGGCCGAGAAGCATTACCTCGAGGCCCTGCCCAAGATGCCCGCCTCGCTCTCCCTTCTCATCTCCCTGGCCAAGGTCGCTTTCCAGATGGAGGAGACGGAGGGCTGCCTCGAATGGAACGAGAGGGCTCTGGCGATCCTGCCGACCTACCGGGACGCACTGCTCGGCAAAGGCCTGGCGCTCGGCTACCTCGGCCGGGGCGAGGAGGCCCTGGCCGTCCTCGGGCGGCTCCTCGAGCTCGGGACCTACTACATGGGAGAGGGCCATTTCTGGACGGCCTGGAACCTCAACGAGCTCGGGCGTCTCGAGGAAGCCCGCCGGTCGATCGAGTCGGCCAAGGTCTTCCTCGTCGACGTGGTCGACGTCCATTCCCTCTCCGGGATCATCGCCTACCGCGAGCGCCGGCTGGACGACGCCGAAAAAGACCTCCTCCACGCTCTGAAGCTCCACCCGTCCGAGAGCGATCCGGCCTACTACCTGGGGCGCCTCTACGCCGACAGGAAGGACTGGCTGCTCTCGGGCACCTACTTCGCCGGGGCGGCCCTATCGCTCGAGACCAGGGAAGGCGAAATGGAGAAGAAGATAGGCGAGATCGAGGCCTCCGAGATGGCCCCGGACCGCAAGGCCCGCCTGGTCGCCAAGAAACGGGCCCAGATCATCCAGGTCCAGCTGACCAAGGCGACCTGCCAGTACAACGGCGCCGCCGGCTTCCACAATGCCGGGTCCTTCGAGCGGGCCCTCGACCTGGCCCGGATGGCCGTCTCCAACCCCGCTTTCGCCGAGAAGGCCGCCGATCTCATCAAGATGATCCGGGAACGCTGAGCCTGTCCGGCCTTTGCCGCTCGACGCGGCCGCCCCGTGCCGAATCGGGCGGCATGTTGTATAATGGCGGTCCTCGAAGGAGATCGCTATGACCGGACCCGAAGCGACGACCCTGAACCGCATGTTCCTCGATTCCTGCCGGACGCACCCGAAGCCCGTCCGGATGATGGCCAAGAAGGACGGGGAGTGGACGGAGATCTCCACGGAGGAGATCGAGACGACCGTCCGCCGCCTGTCGCTCGGTTTCCAGGCCCTCGGCCTCGGGCCGGGCGACCGGGTCGCCATCCTTTCGGAGAACAGGCCCGAGTGGGTCATGGCCGATCTGGCCGCCCTCGCGGCCGGCGCGGTCACCGTCCCCGTCTACACCTCGCTCCCCCCCGACCAGGTCGGATACATCATCGGCGATTCCGGCGCGAAGTTCGTCGTCTGCTCGGACGTCGAGCTCTGGAGCAAGGTCGAGACCGTCCGGAGCGGGTTGCCCGCCCTCGAGCGCGCCCTCGTCATCGAGGGCGACCCGCCGGCCGGGACGCACGCCCTCTCGGACGTCGTCGAGATGGGCCGCCGCCTCGAGGCGGAGGAGCCGGGGCGCTTCGAGCGGGTGGCGGAAGCGGTCAGGCCCGGGGACCTGGCTTCCATCATCTACACCTCGGGCACGACAGGCCGGCCCAAGGGCGTCATGCTCAGCCACGCCAACTTCACCAGCAACGTCCGGTCCCTGACCGAGGCCATCGACTTCCGCGCGCAGGACACGGCCCTGTCCTTTCTGCCGCTGTCCCACGTCTTCGAGCGGACGGCGACCTATTTCCTCTTCCATGTCGGGGCGACCATCGCCTACGCCGAGAGCGTCGAGGCCGTGGCCTCGAACATGGTCGAGGTCCGGCCGACCATCGTCGTCAGCGTGCCGCGACTCTTCGAAAAGATCTACTCGCGGATCATGGACCTGGTCATGGCCGGGTCCCGGCCGAAGCGGGCCATTTTCGTTTGGGCCCTGGCGACCGGCAAGAAGCACGCCGCCCTGAAGATCGCCGGGAAGAAGATCCCCCTCCACCTGGCCCTCAAGAGGGGACTGTCCGAGAAGCTCGTCTTCGCCAAGATCACGGCCCGGACCGGCGGCCGGATCCGCTACTTCATCTGCGGCGGCGCGCCGATCTCGAGCGACATCGTCGAATTCTTCTTCGCCATCGGGCTCACGGTCCTGCCGGGATACGGCCTGACGGAGACCTCGCCCGTCCTCTCGGCCAACACGCCGCCGGATCGCATCCGGTTCGGGACGGTCGGCAAGCCCCTCCCCCGCGTCGAGATCCGCATCGCCGAGGACGGGGAGATCCTGGCCCGGGGGCCCAACATCATGATGGGCTACTACAAGAACGAGGCGGACACGCGGGCGGTGCTCAAAGACGGCTGGCTTTACACCGGCGACATCGGCCGCTTCGACGAGGACGGGTTCCTCATCATCACCGACCGCAAGAAGGACATCATCGTCACGTCGGGCGGCAAAAACGTCGCCCCCCAACCGATCGAGAGCCTGATCGCCGGCAGCCCTTATGTCGCCGCCGCCGTGGTCGTCGGCAGCAGCCGCAAGTTCATCTCGGCCCTCGTCGTCCCGGACTTCGAGAAGCTCGAGGCCCGGGCCCGGGCGGAGGGCTGGAGCTTCGCGGACCGGGCCGGGCTCTGCCGGCTGCCCGAAGCGGCCGCCTTCCTCCTCGACGAGGTCAACCGGATGACGCCCGGCCTGGCCTCCTACGAGCGGGTCAAGCGGATCGCCGTCCTCGACCGGGACTTCGACCTCGGCGCCGGCGAGGTCACGCCGACGCTCAAGGTCCGGCGCAACATCGTCGAGCGCAAGTACACCGACCTGATCGAGTCCCTCTATAGGGAATGAGAGCGCGGCCATGAGAACCTCGAGCTTCCTCTCCCATCTCGAATGCGGGCTGTGCGGCGAGCGCCTCGAACCGGACAAGCTCTGGAACCTCTGCCCGAAATGCGCCAAGCCGCTTCTCGTCCGCTACGACCTCGAGGCGGCCCGGGCCGCCCTGGCGCCCGCCGACCTGGCCGGCCGCGAGCCGACGATGTGGCGCTACCGCGAGCTCCTGCCCGTCCGCGACGACGCCTTCAAGCTCTGCCTCGGCGAGGGGTTCACGCCCCTCTTCCGCGCGGCCCGGCTCGAACGGGAGGCCGGGCACGGTCCGGTCTACGTCAAGGACGAGGGCCTCAACCCGACCGGCTCGTTCAAGGCCCGCGGCCTGGCCGCGGCCGTCTCGCGGGCCTACGAGCTCGGCGTGAAGTCGGTCTCGATCCCGACGGCCGGCAACGCCGGCTGCGCCATGAGCGCCTACGCGGCGGTGGCCGGGCTCGAGGCCCACGTCTTCATGCCGGCCGACGTGCCCAAGCCGTTCATCAACGAGTGCCGCGTCCTCGGCGCCCAGGTGACGCTCGTCGACGGGCTGATCACCGACTGCGGCAAGGCCGCCCGCGAGGGCGTGGAGAAGTTCGGCCGCTTCGACGTCTCGACGCTCAAGGAGCCCTACCGCATCGAGGGCAAGAAGACCATGGGCTACGAGATCGCCGAGCAGATGGGCTGGACGCTTCCCGACGTCATCGTCTACCCGACCGGCGGCGGCACCGGCCTCGTCGGCATGTGGAAGGCCTTCGACGAGATGGAGAAGCTCGGCTGGATCGGGCCGAAAAGGCCGCGGATGGTCACCGTCCAGTCGGACGGCTGCGCCCCCATGGTCAAGGCCTTCCATGACGGCGAGGAGTTCGCCGATCCCTGGCCGAACGCGAAGACGATCGCCGACGGGATGCGGGTCCCGGCGGCCGTGGGCGACTTCCTCATCCTGCGGGCGCTCCGGGAGAGCCGCGGCACGGCCGTGGCCGTCACCGACACCGAGATCCTCGAGGCGACCTATTTTATGGGACGGACGACCGGGACGTGGCCGGCGCCCGAGGGCGGGGCCACCCTGGCTGCCCTCATGAGGCTCCGCAAAGACGCGTGGGTCCGCGACGGGGAGTCCGTCGTCCTCTTCAACACCGGCAACGGGGCCAAGTACTCGCACATCTGGGATTGAGCCCTCCGCGGGGCCGTCCCCGCGCGGGGACTGTCCCTCTTCCAAGTCCGGCCGGTCTTCTTCGCCATCCCGGAGCCGGATACTCGCCGATTGCTATTCGCGGTCCGGATAAGGTAATTGTTAGGGTGCCCGGATCCCCGCCGAGGAGGTGAACGATGCGCCACGACCGGCTTCCGACTCTCGCGACGCTCCTTCTGGCGGCCCTCGCCGCCGTTCCCCCGTTTATCGCCTCCGGGGCCGGCCAAGACCTCGACAAATTCATCCGCGTGTCCGGGACGTCTCCGGCCCCGGCGCCGGTCGTCCATCCGGGCCGCTTCAGCGGCTACACGAACCACTGGCAGACGACCGCCTGGAGCTGGTTCCAGAGCGGCAATCTCTTCCTCATGGGACAGCCGGACGCGGCCGCGGCCATCGTCCAGAACAAGGCCGCGATCGCCGAGGAGCTGGGGCTCCCTGGTCTCGTCCTCGACGAGGGATTCCTCGACGCTTGGCTCCGATCCCGTCCCGGCCCCGTTGAGTTCGAGGAACCCGGAGAAGAAGCCTTGAGCCGTGCGCTCGACAAGCACGACACGCTCGTTTGGGCCGCGCCGTCGAGCCCCCTGGGCATGAAGCTGCTGGCGAAAGCCCCCGGACTGACGGGCGCCCGGGCCGCCTTCGGCAGCCATCAGGCCAAGGCTCAGGACTATCGAGAGATCGTCGCTTTCGCGCTCGTGGACGGCGAGCGGCACCTCTTCGTGATCGTCTCCGGAGACGCCGGAGAAAGGCGGCGTATCCATGATCTCCTCGCCGGGCTCCGGAAGGTCGTCGCCGGCTACGACCTCCACCGCGGCTGGTTCGGGACCGGGACCCTCCTTCACAGCGTCACGTGTCACCCGGGACATCCGCTCGAGGTTATCGGGCAAGGGCTCGGGCAGGGCAACGATTGGTTCACCTTCTCCGGCTATATGGACTACATGATGCGGGAACAGCTGCCGGAGTGGCTGGACAAGGTGGGCCTCGGCGATATCGCCGTCGACGTCGGCACGGGCAAAGCCACGCGCAGCCTGGGCTCGGTCGCCTACGGCCTGCGGGACTACGAAGGGCTCAAGATCCAGGACACGCCGACCGAAGAAGAATGGATCCGCTTCGTCAAGGAACGCGGCGGCTGCGTTTTCCGGCCCGTCTACGCGCCAGAGTGCGATAAGTACGTCTACGATGGACAGATCGCCATCGATGGGAACAAGAAACAGATCGACTCCGAAAACATCCCCTTCATCCTCCAGACCGGCCTCATCAAGGACGAGCCGCCGGCGGCCATGGTCCTCTTCGCGCCCAAGGGACGGCCGTGGAACAGGGAGGAAATGTGGCGGGCCATCCTCGACCGGCGGGCCGTCGGGGTCCTGCCGCTGGGGCGGATGATGGGTCCGGCCCTGATCCGCAACGCCCTTCAATTGCTCCTCCTCGACCGCGTCTATTTGGAGAATGTCTTCGCGGACAGGGTCCGGATCGAGGCCGAGCTCGTCGGGGTCGGCCATACATTGAGCGTCAGGCCGTCCAATTTAACCGCCTCGATCCTGCAGGGGACTCTCGAGGTCCGGACGGGGCCGGAGCTGGAAATCGAGAGCATGAGCGCCAAAGGAGGCCGAGGCCCGGCCCGAAAAGCCGAGGTCGCTCTGGCGCCGGGAGAGGCCGCCAGGATTTACCCCTTCAGGATCAAGCCGACGGCCGCGGCCATGGGCCGGGCCAATCCCATCCTCGTCGAGCTGCGCTGGAAGGGCGGCAGGAAACGGACGCTGACCGTCCTCGACCTGCCGCCGGCCGTCTCCGTCCACAAGCTCCTCCACGGGCAGGCGCCGGAGATCTCGTATCCTGTTTCCGTTCATAACTTTACGGAAGAGAGGACCTTCCCCGTCGAAGTCAGGGTCTACGCCATGGATGAGCCAGCGAAGCCCGTGCTGGCGACCGCTCAGACGGGCACGGCCCGAACGGGCGAGCACCGGGCCCTCGAGTTCAAGCTCCCTCTCCGGCCCGGTTCGTACACGGTCAAGACAACGGCCCTCGGCGTGACCGCCGAGACCCAGCTCGGCGTAGGCGCCCCCGCCGGCAACATCACTGTCGCCCCCGTGGATGTCGACGGCGACGGCCTCATGGAATACCGGCTGGAGAACGACAAGGTCCGAGTCACGCTGCTCGCGATCGGGGCCCGGGTCATCGAGTACTTCGTCAAGGACAGGAACGACAACGTCCTGTTCAAGCTCTGGCCCGAGAAGGAGGCGACCGACAGGCGGCCTTTCCGCGAGCGCGGCTTCTATCCCTACGGCGGCTTCGAGGACTTCCTCGGCCAGGCCTCGATCGAGACCCACAGGGTCTACGACGCCGAGATCGTCGAGAGCGGCGGGACTTCGGCCTCGGTCCGGATGTCGGCGGACTACTACGGCAACCGCTTGGAGAAGATCTTCACCCTCGACGGCGACTCCCCTCTCCTCGAAGTCCGCTTCGCTCTCGATTTCCGCGATCCCGAGCTGAACATGCTCGGTCCCCAGCCCATCCTGGCCCTGGGCGAGAAGCACTGGACCGAGGACGTCTTCGTCGTCCCGGCCAAAAGCGGGCTCCGAGAGGTCCGGATGCGGCCCGAGGAGTACTTCGGCGAGGTCTTCTTTCTCCGGGAGGGCTGGAACGCCGGGCGCGATACGGTCGAGGACGTCTCGTTCATCGGGGCCTTCCCGGTGAGCGAGCCCGAGTTCCTCCACATGTGGATGAACCACCCCTCCAACGGCGAGTCGGCCCATTACTACGCCGAGTTCCAGCCCTGGGTGCCCATCTTCCAGAAAACGGTCCGCTACTTCTCGTATTACCTCTGGGGCGCGGCCGGGCCGTGGGAGAAGGGGCTCGAGGAGCTCCGGCGGCGGAACCTGATCACGACGACGAAGTGACATCGCCTTTTTTCCCTGGCCCCGCGCGGGCCGCGGCGCGCCAAGGGCCCCAGTGGACGAACCTCTTCGCCGCCGACCTCTCGAACGCCGAGTTCCCGGCCGGCGTCTGGACGGTCGCCGACGGCGTCCTCACGGCCTCGGAGGACCAGGCCATCTGGACGGCCGGAGAATACGAGAATTTCGTCCTCGACTGACTTCGCGGAGGAATGGGCCAAGGCGGAGCTGGCGACCAAGGGCCGCATCGGCTTCCAGGGCAAGCACGCCGGCGCCCCGATCTACTTCCGGAATATCAGGATCCGGGAGGCGACTCTATAGGATCGCGGCTTATCGATCATCCTCGACGAGCCCCCTGAGGAACTTCCGGGCGGCGGAGGACCGCCCGGCCGCGCCGGAGGACGGCTCCCACCGATATTGTTTCAGATCGATCCGGCCGCCGGGGCCGACGGCGACGCCCTCGGCGAGGAGAAGCCGCCTTTGCTCGGCGAATCCGCGGTCCCGGGCCAGCGAGATCCGGCCGGAGCCGCCGATGATCCTGTGCCAGGGCAGCCCGGCCGCCTCCGAAGAGGAATGGAGGATCCAGGCGACGCCCCGGGCGGCCCGCTCGCGACCGGCCAAAGCCGCGATCTGCCCGTAGGTGGCCACCCGGCCTCGGGGGATCGACCGGATGGTCTTCTTGACCTCCCGCGTGAAGGGCGTATCTCTGGGGGACGGCATGTTCCTCCGCGCCTATTCTAGGCCAAGCGGGCCGCAAAGAAAACGCAGGGCAGGCCGCCCCTGAAAAAAAAAGGGACAGTCCCTCTGCGGGGACAGCCCCCCGGGGCTATTTCTTCAGCGTTATGGAGCCGTTGGTCGTCTCGAGCTCGATCAGCGGGCCGCCCTGGCCGATCTTGGCCTCGATCCGGCGCTTCGACTTGGTCAGGTTCGTGAGGGTCACCGGGAAGTCGACGGTGATATGCCCGTTAGTCGTCCTGGCCAGGAGGTCGGCGTTGAGGCTCTCGACGTTGTCGACGGCCAGGGTGATCGAGCCGTTGGTCGTGTCGGCCGAGATCCCGTCCTTGAAGGTCACGCCCTCGAGGCGGATGTTGCCGTTGGTCGTGTCCGCCTTGATCCGCCCGTCAAACCGGCTGACGGTGACGCTGCCGTTCGTCGTGCCCGCCGTGAGCTCCCCCGACGCGTTCTCGATCTTGACCGAGCCGTTGGTGGTGCCCGTGTCGATCCGAAGATAACGGCCCGAGATCTCGACGCCGCCGTTGGTCGTCTCGACCTCGTCGAGGGCGACGCCCTCGGGGACCATGACCTCGAACTCGACGTTGACGTTGACCCGGCGGGGGAACTTGGGCCAGACGGCCTTGACCGAGACCGAGCCCGGTCCCTCTTCGACCCGGATCTCGACCTCCTTGAGGTCTTTTTCATACCGGCGGGCGATCTTGACGGCTTTGATCTCGACCCTGTTCTCCTTCCACGTGGCCACGGCGACGCTGCCGTTCACGTTGTCGAGGGAGAAGCGGTCCCCCGCCTTGAGAGGCAGGGTCTTCGAGAAATCCTCCCGGTACTCTTCCCCGGCGATGATGCAGGAAACGGCCAGGAGAAGGACGGTGATCGCGAGGGCGATGAGGACCTTGATTCTGGACACGGGACACCTCCTAGAATACGACGGTCATAAGGGTAGACGCGCGGGGGGCGGGAAAGGTTCCCTCAAAGAACAGAGGGACGGTCCCTAATTCAAGCCCAATGAAGACAGCGTCTTACAGGAGGCCCATGAGCTTCTTGGCGCCGTCCAGAGTCTCCCGGGCGACGGCCCGGGCCCTCTCGGCCCCCTGTCTCAGGGCCTCGCGCACGGCCTCGGGCTCCCGAGCCAGGGCCTGACGCCTCGCCCGGACGGGATCGAGGACCTTCATCAGGTTGCGGTGGAAGACCTTCTTGCAGTCGACGCAGCCGATCGTCGCGCCTTTGCAGCCTTCGACGATCTCCCGGATCTCCCCCTCCGGCGTCACCAGCCTGTGGTAGCTGAAGATGTTGCAGCGCTCGGGATCGCCGGGATCGGTGCGGCGCTTGCGGGCCTCGTCGGTCTTGGCCGGACGGAGCTTCTCCCAGATCGCCTCCGGCTCCTCGGTGACGCCGATGAAGTTGTCCAGGGACTTGCTCATCTTAGAATCGCCGTCGAGGCCCATGATCCTCGCCCCCCGGCCGATGAGGGTCGCCGGCTCGGGGAAGTAGTCGCCGAAGCGGCCGTTGAAGCGGCGGGCGACCTCGCGGGTGAACTCGAGGTGCTGGGCCTGGTCCTCGCCGACCGGCACGGCGTCGGCCTTGTAGATGAGGATGTCGGCCGCCTGGAGGATGGGGTAGTTGAGCAGGCCGGCCGTGACGTTCTCCCGCTCCCTCTCGGATTTCTCCTTGAACTGGGTCATCCGGCCGAGCTCGCCGAGCGGGGTGACGCAGTTGAGGAGCCAGCAGAGCTCGGTGTGCTCGGGGACGTGGCTCTGGACGAAGATCGTGCATTTGGCCGGGTCGAGCCCGGCGGCCATGTTGTCGAGGGCGGCGTCCCAGACGCGCTGCGGCAGGAGCTTCGGGTCGTAGGTCACGGTGATGGCGTGGAGGTCGACGATGGTGAAGAAGCAGTCGTACTCGTCCGTCAGGCGGACCCAGTTCTCGACGGCCCCGAAGTAGTTCCCGATGTGGATGGTGCCGCTCGGCTGGATGCCGCTCAGGATGCGCTTGCTCATGGCCGAACCTCGTCTGTTCAGCGGTATTGTATCACAGCCAGGAATTCGGCCAACACCATGGCCGTGGCGCCCCAGATCTTGTGGCCTTCGAACTCGTAGAACGGGACCTCGTGGTCCTGGCCGCCGTAATGCCAGGTCTCCCGGCGGAGGCAGGCGGGGTCGGCCAGGTGGTCGACCGGCGGCTCGATGACCTCGGCCACTTCCTCGGGCTGGGGCCGGAACTCGATCGGCGAAGCGATGTGGGCCACCGTGGGGTACACGCAGTAATTGCTCGGCGGGATGTAGAGAGGGGTCAGCTTTCCCAGGACCCGGACCGCCCCGAGGTCGAGCCCCAGCTCCTCGGCGGTCTCGCGCAGGGCCGCCGCCTCGAGGGACTCGCCGGCGTGCTGCTCCCCGCCGGGGAGGGAGATCTGGCCGCGGTGGTGGAGGACTTGTTCGGTCCGGCGCGTCAGGAGGACCCGGAGCCGCCCGTCCTTGGGATAGAGCAGGATGAGGACGCCGGCCTTGCGGCAGGTGTCCTCGACCTCGAAGTAGGCCTTGTGGCCGGGCCGCGGCTCGGGGACCATGGCGAGCTGGGCGGGGATGCCGGGGAGAGGCGCCCAGAGGCCTTTCTCGACGCGCTCGAGGATCTCCCGGGTGTCCATGGCGACGCCCGGGGCCGGCTATTTGGCCCTTCCAGCCAGGAGCTTTTCGATCTCGTCGATCTCCTTGGGCACGTCCTTGGTCAGGACCTCGCAGCCGGTCCTGGTGATGAGGACGGTGTCCTCGATACGGACGCCGAAGCCTTTCTCCGGATAGTAGAGGGCCGGCTCGATGGCGAAGACCATGCCCTCCTTGAGGACGCCGCCGAGCGGGACGTCGTGGACGCACATGCCGACGCCGTGCCCGAAGCCGCCCTGGAGCCCGCGGGGGTCGAGGCCCTTGGCCTTCATGACCGCGGCGACGTGGTCGCGGACGTCTTTCGGCGTCGCGCCGGGTTTGTAGGCCTCGATGCAGGCTTTCTGGACCGCGAGGACGATCCGGTAGACCTCGCGCTGCTCGTCGGTGAAGCGGCCCGAGGCCGGCCAGGTCCGGGTGATGTCCATGGCCATGTGGTCGAGGTCGGCCCCGAAGTCCATGAGGACGACGTCCCCGGCCTCGACGCGGCGGTCGTTCTTGTCGTAGTGGAAGATGCAGGAGTTGGGGCCCGAGCCGACGATGGGCGCGTAGGCGGGGCCCTTGGCCCCGCCCTTGAGGACGACGCCCATGGCCGCCGCCTCGATCTCGTATTCGTAGACCCCGGGGCGCCCCGCCAGCATGGCCCGCCTGACGGCCTCTGCGGAAAGCCGGCCGTTGCGCCGGACGATCTCGATCTCCTCGGCCGTCTTGATCGCCCTCATCGCGTCGATCTTCGGGGTGACGTCGAGGAATTCGACCTGGGGGTAGCGCTCCCGGAGCTTGCCGGTCCGGTAGAGGTCGACGGAGACCTGGTCGTTGTAATGGCCCCTGGCCCGCCGGCCGTCCCAGAGCGCCGTCTCGGAGCGGGCGTCGTCGAGCGTGTCCCTCGGCGAGAGCCGGAGGTGGAACCTGCCGGCGGCCCGGCCCAGGCTCCGGGCCAGGAACTCGTCGAGGTCGCCGACGGCGAGGACGCCGGCGAAGCCGGCCTTGGCCTTGCGGTCCGGGTCTTCGAGCAGGCCGGGCCCGTCGTACTGGACCTCGCGGGCCGACCGCTGGGGCAGGAAAAGGGTGGCCGCCGCGGACGCCGGCAGCATCACCAGGACGGCGCCGAGGTCCTCGTTCCCGGTGAAATAGAAGAAGTCGTTGTCCTGGCGGAAATGGGTCCCCGCGGGGACCGCGGCGTCCCCGAAGAGGATGATCGCCCCGTCCTTGACCTCCGCCATGAGGGCGGCCCGGCGGCGGACGAACTCCTCCGGCGTGTAGCCGGTCCTCTGGGCCAGCAGGGGGGGAAGGCACAGGCCGGCCAGGAGGGCGGCGGCCAAAAGGCGGGTCTTACGGCCGGGTCTCGTCATGTCGGGACTCCTCTCGTCTTGAAGAAGCCAGTCTAGGTCATCGCCCGGACGCGGTCAAACCGCGGGCCGGGACGGTCAGGCCTTGCCGAGCACCATGGCCAGGAGGGCCATCCGGACGTAGAGCCCGTACTCCATCTGGCGGAAGTAGGCGGCCCGCGGATCGGCGTCGAAGTCGGTGCCGATCTCCGTGACCCGCGGCAGAGGGTGCATGACGATCATCTTGGACTTGGCCGCGGCCATGACCTTGCGGTCGACGACGAAGGCCCCCTTGACGGAGTCGTAGACGGCCTCGCTCTCGAACCGCTCCCGCTGGACGCGGGTGACGTAGAGGACGTCGGACTCGGGCAGGGCCGCGTCGAGCGTCGCGTGCTCTGTCTGCTCGACGCCCTTGGCCTCGAGCTCGGCGATGATCTCGGGGGGCATGCGCAGGATGTCCGGCGAGACGTAGTGGAGCCGGGCGTTGTAGAGGGACAGCAGGCGCGAGAGCGAGTGGACCGTCCGGCCGTACTTGAGGTCGCCGAGCATGGTCACGGTCAGGCCGTCCATCCGGCCGAGCTCCTCGCGGATGGTGAAGGCGTCGAGGAGGGCCTGGGTCGGGTGCTCGCCGACGCCGTCACCGGCGTTGATGACCGGCTTGGAGGCAGCCTCGGCCGCCTTGGCCGCCGAGCCGAGCTCGGGGTGGCGGATGACGATGACGTCGGCGTAGCACTCGAGCGTCCGAATGGTGTCCGGCAGGCTCTCGCCCTTGGCCACCGACGAGTAGCGGACCTCGTTGATGTTGATGACGTTGCCGCCCAGCCGCTCCATGGCCGCGAGGAACGAGGATGACGTCCGGGTCGAGGGCTCGTAGAAGATGGAGGCCAGGATCTTGCCCTTGAGCAGGTCGAACGTGCCGACCCGCTCGACCATGACCCGCATCTCGTGGGCGACCTCGAAGACGTACTCCAGGTCGGTCCGGGTGAACTGCTTGACGGAGATGATGTCCTTGCCGTACCAGGGGGCGGTGCGCTGGTCGCCGAAGGGCAGGTGCGGGCTCTTCGCGGGGCTGGGCATGGCGGCCCTCCTTTTCGGAGGAATCCTACACCAGCCCCCGAGACCGAGTCAAACCGGCCGGCGGCGGCCCGTCCTCACTTCTCCTGATAGAGGGCGTAGACGAACGGGTCGGTCGTCGTCTGCCAGCCCGAGCCGACCCGCCTCCCGTCCCCGAGGAGCCAAGTGACCTCGTACTGGAAGCTCCTGTCGTTCTCCTTGTGGAGGTACTCGTACTTGGTCATGAGGGTCTCGGACGGCATGATCTTGGCCTCGCCCGTCTTCTCCCGGTCGAAGACCCGGTTCTTGAAGGCGACCGTGATCAGCTTGATGTTGTGGGCCCGGACGTTCTCCTCGTCGGCGATGACGTCGACCAGGCGGTAGCGGTGCGGCGGATAGAGGTTGACGGCCGCCTCCTCGCTCCGGGTCCACGCGCCGTCGACCTTGATGCCGCCCATGAAGCTCCACGTCGTCTTGTACTCGTAGCCGAGCCAGGAGGCACCCTCGCCGAGCCGCGGGTAGACGAACTCGAGCATGTTGCCCTGCTCGGCGAACGACTTGGCGTTGAAGATGAGGTCGCTCGTCGTCGGCTCGCCGGACGGGTGGGCCTTGCGGAAGCTCACGGTGACGAAGTTGATGTACCTCTTGAACGTGTCGAAGTCCTCGCCGTCGAGGATGGCGTGGACCCGGCGGTCCTGGAGGTCGGGGTCGTCGAGGTTGATGATGTCGTAGACCTTCTTGCTGTTCTTGAACTTGCGCAGGGTGTCGCCGATGCTGGCGTCCATCGGGCCGGTCTCGCGGTCCTGGCGCAGGCGCTTGGTCATGTTGACCGTCCAGGTGTCCGAGCGGGTGACGCTCTTCATCGTCGTGCTGACGCCGTAGGGCTTGTTCTGCTGTGGGGACGAGCCGCCCCCCTCGCCTCCGCCTTCCCCCTCGGCCTCCTGGCCCTCGCCGGGAAGCTCCATCTTCATGTCGAACATCTCGCGCATGACCGAGTCGACGACCGTCTGGAGGATGGCTTCCATGTTCTGGTCCTCCCCGGTGACGTCGATCTTGACCGCGCCGACCGACTTGAGGTCGTCGGAGATGCGCAGCTCCTCGCCCGTCCCCTTCTGGACGTACCATTCCCAGAACAGGAATTTCTTCTTCTTGTAGATCTTCCACTTCTTGTACTGCTCGAAGTAGGTCCGGACCTTGGACCAGGAGATGGTCGCGTTGGCCTGGTACTTCGGCGTCAGGCCCTCGTAGGTCATGTCGAAGCGGACGCTGACGGGGTAGGTCGGCTGGCGCAGGGCCTCCTCGAGGAAGGCCGCGCCCTCCGGGGTGACGGCGATGGAGACCGAGACCTCGGAGCCGGTGATCAGCGGGGCCTTGCCCTCGCCGATGATCTTGCGGGTGAAGACGCCCCCTTCGCCGGCGGCGGCCGAGACGACCAGGAAGGAGCCCTTCTTGAAGACGATCGGGCCCTTGAGCTTGGCCTTGGGGTCCTGTTTGGCCAGCTCCTGCCGGACCGTGGCGAGCTCCTGCGCGTCGAGGCCGTACTTGACGAAGAAATGGAGGATGCCGCCCTTGGCCTCCTCCTTGCCGGCCTTGGTGTACTTGAGGAAGGTCAGCTTGGGCGTCCCGTCGGGCCAGTAGGCCAGGCGGGGCTGGTTGGGCATGTAGAAATAGGCCCCGGCCTCGGCGTGGTCCTTGAAGAGCAGGGCGTTGCCGATCTGCAGGGGCGCCTTGTCGAGCTCGACCTCCGCGGCCAGGAAGGGCGCGGCGATCGCCAGCGCGACCGCCGTGGCGATGAGTTTCTTGGTCATGGTCGTTCGAGCCTCCTTTCGCGGCTATTTCTTCGTGAAGACGGCGTAGATGAACGGGCTCTCCTTGGCCGTCCAGTCCGTGTGGACCTCCCGCCCGTCGAGGAAGAGCCAGACGACCTTGTAGCTATAGCCGAGGTCCCCGTCCTCGTGCATGTAGGTGTATTCGGCCTGCAGGGGGTCGCCCTTGTCGTAGCTGATGACGACCTCCTTGAGGATGTCCTTGCCGAAGACCGCGTGCTTGACCTGGACGGCCAGGGCCTTGACGGCGTTCTTGAGGATGTTGTCCTCGTCGACCGAGATCTCGATCGTCCGGCGGCGGACCGGGGGCGAGAGGGTCAGGACGGAGTCGGAGGTCTTCGCCCACTCCCCCTCCCACTCGACGCCGCCGTAGAGGCTCCATTTCGGCTTGTACTCGTAGTCGAGCCACTCCGTCGAGGCCTCGTTGAGCCGCCCGTACTTGAAGGACTGGCGGTTGCCGCTCTGGGCGAACTGCTGTTCGACGAACTTGACCTCGCCGGTCATCGGCGGGCCGGAGAAGCGCTGCTTGCGGAAGAGGACGGAGACCGCGTTGATGTAGCTTTTGAAGTCCGAGGCGTCCTGGCCGTCGAGAATGACCTCGACCGACCGCTCCTGGAAGGTCGGGTCGTCGAGGCTGACGACGCTGAAGAAGCGGCGGTCCTCGCCGTACTTCTGGAAGACGCCTCCGATGTTGCCGCTCATGACGATGTCGCGGTCCTCCCGGAGGCGCTTGCGCATGTCGACCTCGTAGTTCCCGGACATCTTGACGCGCTTGAAGGAGTAGCCGACACTGACGCTGACGATGGGCTTGACCTCGGGGGCCGCGGCCGCGGGCTTGGAGGCCGGGGTTTGGGCGGCCGTCGTCCCCGCCGCGGGCGCCGTCGCGCCGGTCGGCGGCTTGGTCCCGCCGGTCGTGTCGGGCGGCTTGCCGCCCTGGCCGGAAGACAGCAGCTGTTCGATCTGCGCGGCGGAAAGCTCCCCGCCCGTCGGCGGCTTGGTCCCCGCGTCCGCGGCGCCGGGCGGCTTGGTCCCCCCGGTTTGGGCCGTCGCCTGCGCGCCCGTGGTATCGGGGGGCTTGACCGTCTGGGTCTGTGCGCCCCCCTGGGTCTGCTGCTGCTGTTGAGCCTGGGCGGCCTCCCTCCGGGCCCGGCGTTCCTCCGCCGTCGCCGTCTGATCGGCCTGGGTCCTGGCGGTCTCGCCGGCCGCGGCTTGGCCTTCCGGCTTGACGGGCGGGCGGGCCGACCGGAGCCTCTCGAGATCTTCTTTGGCGGACGTTATCGCTCTCAGACTCGACATCCGCAGCTCGTCGAGCTTTTGATGGAGGACGTAAGCGTCGTTGCCGTTGACCGCTTGGGCCACTCTCAGGAATCTCTCGATCGCCTGTTCGACATGGGAGGGGTCCTCCGTGCGCAGCCCCCATTCATTGTACGTGGCGGCGGCGTTGTAGAGGGCCTCATAGCTATTGATCAGGGCGTGGGCGCTCTCGTATTGGCCGATGGCCCCGGCGTAGTCCCCTTGCTGGAAAAGTCCTCGTGCGGCCTCCAAAGCCGGCAGGGCCGATTGCAGAAGGCCCAGGCGCAAAGTCGCTTGGGACCGCTGTTCCGAGAGGTCTTCGCCGGACTCCTGCAGGAACTTCACGTAATACGTTCGGGCCTCCTGGAACTCCTGGACCGTATCCAGGCAAACGGCGGTCCGGAAGAGCGGCAGAGGCCTGGGGCAGGCCGCGTAAGCTTCCTTGTATTTTCCGGCCGCCCTGAGGAAATTGTTCGCCCTTTCCAGGCTCAAGGCATCATTGACGTGGGTCGTGTATCTCAGGACGCTCGCGGCGTCGCACGGCGAAGCGGCAGACTGTTGCGTCTGCGTCTGGGTCTGCTCCTGGTCGACGAACGGGCCGCCGCGGAGGCGTTCCTCCGACGCGCGGACGGCGCCCGCCACAGCGGCCATCGACCGGGCCGGATGGAGCTCCGGCCTCTCCCCGTCCGGCGCGGGCGCCGGGCTCTTCGTCGCCGGGCTCGTCGCCTCGCCCGCTCCCATGGGCACCTTGTCGCACATGAGGGTGATGAGGTGGCCGTAGACGGCGTCGAGCATCTTCTGCATGCTCTCGTTCTCGCCGACGACGTCGAGCTGGATCGCGCCCTGCTGCCGCAGGCTCTCGAGGATGGCCCGGACGTCGGCCTGGAGCTTGACGACCTTGATCGTGCCCTCGGCGTGGAGCTTGATGTCGTGCTGGGTGTAGACCTTGTCCCAGTTGACCTTGAGCTTGGCCTGGAAGGCCGGGGTCACGCCGGCGAACTTCAGGGCGAACATGACCGAGATGTCCGAGGTCGGGTTCTTGAAGGACTCCCAGAGGAGCGAAGCGCCCTCCTCGGAGAGGGCGATCGAGACGGCCGCCTTCTGGCCGGGCATGATCGGCGCCTTGCCCTCGCCGACGATCTTCCTGCTGAAGATCCCGCCCTCGCCGGCCGTGGCCGAGACGACCTTGAACGTCCCTTCCTTGAAGGGCACGGGGCCGGCGATCCTGGCCTGGGGGTCCTTGAGGCGGAGGGCCGACTCGGCCGAGCTTAGCTCGCCCTCGCTGAAGCCCCAGGTCACCAGGAAGTGGATGATCCCGCCCTTGGTCGCGCCGTCGGTCTTGGCGTACTTGATGAAGGTGAACTCGGGCGTCCCGTCGCGCTTCGTGGCCAGGCGGGGGGCGTCCGGGACGTAGTAGTACTTGTGCGGGTCGGCGTGGTCGCGGTAGAGCGCGAAGCGGCCGGCCTGGACGACCTCGTCCAGGGCCACTTCGGCGGTCGCGGCGACGGCCGCGGCCAGAACGAACGCCGCCGTGATCAGGATCGCTTTCGATCTCATGACGTCCTCCCTCTCTTTAGGGGGCCGTCGCCGGCCGGTCCTTGTCCACGATGTCGTAGGTCGAAAGGTCGAGGAACATGTCCCCGCCCTCCAGCCAGTCGCTCTTCTCCGACCGCCCGTCGGCAAAGGTCCGGGTCAGCCGGTACCTGTAGGTCCCGCCCTTGGCCTCGGGGATGTTGAACGCGAGGTCCGACCTGGGGCTCGGAGCCGGCCATGAACGAGACCGTCTTGAAATCACGCTGTCTCTTGGCCGTCAGGATCTCGACCTCGACCCCGAGCTTGACCGTCTCGCCGGCCGTCCCGTTGACGAAATCGAAGCAGAGGACGCTCAGGCGCCGGTAGTTGAAGGAGACCTTGTCGGCCAGGTTGACGACCTGGAAGAGGCCCGGGTCGGCGGACATCGAGACGGGCACGGCGAAGGACAGCCGGGCCGAGCGCTCGCCGTCCTTGAGCTTGCCCTCGTCGTCGATCTCGTAGCCCTTGAAGTCGAACTCGCATTCGACCGAGAGGCCCGTCGCCTTTCCGTCCTCGAAGATCTTCCAGAGGTAGCTGGCCGAGTCGCGGCCGAGCGGCAGGGTGAAGCTCTTGCGCGTCCAGAGGAGCTCTTTCTTGGCCAGCTTCTCCGTCTTCTCCTCCCCGCCGTCGGCCTCGAGCCGGGTGTAGCTCAGGACGCAGGTCAGCGCGTCGATGGGCACCGGGCGGAACTCGAACGCCGGCCCCTTGGCCTTGCGCAGGGCCTCGGTCTCGTCGGCGAACTCGACGGCCAGGGCCAGGACGCCGCCGGCGAGCGTCTGCGGCCCTCCCGGCGCGTCCGCCTTGACGTAGACGTACTTGTAGAAGAAGAACTGGGGTCCGTCGAAAGCCCGGACCAGGGCCAGCCCGGCCGGGACGTAGTAGTAGACGTTCGGCACCCTGTGATCGGGGAAGAGGAGGATGCGGCCGTCGACCGTCTCGGGCCGGGAGAGGAGGGGGTCGGCCAGCAGGCCCGCCGCCCCGCCTCCGGCGAGGAGCGCCAGGAGCCCGACCAGGACCTCGACGCGTCTCATGCCCTACTTCTGGAAATAGGCGTAGATGAAGGGATCGCTGGCCTTTTGCCAGCCCGTCGAAGCCTTGGTGTTGTCCTTGAACAGCCAGGTGACGTTGTATTCATAGTCGAGGTTGTTGGGCTCGTGGAAATAGACGTACGGAATGTTGAGCGGCTCGCCCTTCCTCAGGACGACCTCCTTCTGGAGCTCCCGGCCGAAGTTCTTGTGGCGGAACTGGACGGCGACGCGGATGACGCCCTCGGTGGTCATGTTGTCGTCGTCGGCCAGGACCTCGATGTAGCGGTACCTGTGGGGCGGCGAGAGGGTGACGACCGGCTGGTCGGTCGTGATCCAGTCGCCGTCGACCTCGAGGCCGCCGCTGTAGCTCCACAGGGGCTTGTACTGGTATTGGAGCCACTTCTCCGTCGCGTCGCCCTTGCGCCGGTACTTCAGGGAGAGCCTGTTGCCGTTCTGGCCGAACTTCGCCTTGTCGAAGACGAGGTCCTCGGTGACCGACTTCATGTCGGGGTCCTGGTATTCCTTCTTGAAGGTGATGCCGGCGAAGTTGACGAACTGCTTGAACGTCTCCAGGTCCTCGCCGTCGAGGATGACGTTGATCGTCCGCTCCTCGAAGGTCGGATCGTCGAGATCGACGACCGTGAAGAGGTCCGGGTTCTGGCCGCGCTCCTTGTAGAAATGGCCGATGTTGCCGGTGAGCGGGATCTCCCGGCTGTCGCGCTTCCTCCGCGTCAGGTCGACCGTGTACTTGCCGGTCATCTTGACCGTCTTCTGGTAGAAGCCCATGTGGGCCTGGCCGAAGAGCTTGCCGAACCAGTTGCCTCCCGTCGAAGCCTGGGACTTGCCGATGTCCTCGGCCTTGACCGGCTTGGCCTCGAACATCATCTTGGTGATGGTGTTGTAGGCCGTCTCCAGGAGCTCGTCCATCTTGGTGTCCTCGCCGATGACCTCGAGCTGGATGGCCCCCTGCTCCCTGAGCTCGGCGTAGATCTTCTGGATCTGGACGCTGACGAAGACGTTGCCGGCGTCCATCTTGAACTCCTTGTGGTTATAGACCTTCTCCCAATCGACGGTCAGCTTGGCCTGATAGGCCGGGGTCAGGCCCTGGTAGGTCAGGACGAACTGGACGGAGACGTCGGAGGTGGGCTGCTTGAAGGACTCGAGGAGCAGGGTCGAGCCCTCCTCGGTCAGGGCGATCGACACGGCCGCCTCCGAGCCGGCCAGGAGCGGGGCCTTGCCCGTTCCGGCGACTTTGCGGGCGAAGACGCCGCCCTCGCCCGCCGAGGCCGAGATGATGTGGAAGTCGCCCTTGGTGAACATCACCGGCCCGACGATCCTCCCGTCCTTGTCCACCTTGGTCAGCTCCTTGCGGGCCTCGTTGAGCTCGGACGGGGTGAGGCCGAAGGTGCACAGGAAGTGGAGGATGCCCCCGGTGATGTCCTTGCCGGTGCGGACGTACTGGATGAAGCTGAACTTGGGCACGCCGTCGGGCCAGGCGGCGATCCGCGGCCCGAGCGGCATGTAGTGGTAGCCGTGGGGGTCGGCGTGGTCGCGGAAGAGCAGGGCGTTCTTGACCTGGATGGGCTCGACGTCGAGCAGGACCTCGGCCCGCAGGGCGAGGGGCAGCGCCGCCGCGACGAGCGCGAGGACGAGAAGAAGCCGGGACATGCGTTTCATGGGGACCTCCCGTCGTTCCTGTCTATCTCACGAATAACTTGCCGACGTGGAACGTCCCCAGCGTCAGGTCCAGGGAGTCCACGACCTTTTCCCACTCGGCCGATTCGGCCGATTCGCCCGTCTTGAGGACGGCCTTGACCTTGTATTCGAAGGACAGAGGCTCCTCCGTCGCGAGCGGCAGATAGACCGTGACCAGGTCCTTGAGCTTGTCCTTGTTCAGATCGACGGCGGCCATCAGGCCGTCCTTGGGCTGGGCGCTGAGGTAGGGCGAACGGATCTCGACGTGGAGCTTCTCGACCTCGAGAGGCGTCTCGTAGGCGGCCGGGTCGAAGACGTTGGCCAGGGCCTCGATCGTGACCTGCCGCATCCGCTCGATGTAGGAGACGACCTCGATCGAGCCCCAGATCCTGTCCAGGCACTCCTGGCAGCCGAAATCGGGCGCGGCCTCCATCCAGAAGCTCCGGGCGTAGGTCCTGAAGAACGTGTCCATCTTCGGGTCGGAGGGAGCGCTCTTCGCCGCGGCCGGGGCGGGCTCCTTGTCCGTCTCCTTGTCCTTGTCCAGCCTTTTCTCGACCTCGTCCTTGAGCGCCCCCAGGGCCTTCTCGAGGAGCGGGTTCTTCTTCTTGGCCGGCGCCGGCGCTGTCGGGTAGGCCTTGCGGTACTCGGCCAGGAGCTGGTCGCGGAGGACGAGCCGGGCCTGGACGTCCCGGAACTCGCCCGGCGGGATGACGACCTCCTGCGGGCAGGCCAGGCCCTTGTAGACCTCCTCCTTGTTCGGGAGCCGGAAGCGCAGGCTGACGTTGGCCACCTTCAGGGGGAAGTCGGACAGGTTGCGGACGTTGTGGAGGGTCAGGATCGCGGCCCCCTCGTCATAGGAGAAGCCTATCTCCTCGACCGGCGAGTACCAGCGTCCGGTGAAGTACTTGAGCCCGACCTTGATGGGGATCTCGCGTTCGACCTCTCCGGTCTTGACGCGCATGCCGGCCGTCAACCCCTCGGTCTCGAGGAGGGGCTTGAGCTGGGCCAGGGTCTCGGGGGTCATGGCGATGCTCACGGGGAGCTCCGTCTCCAGGGAGCCGAAGGTCGGGATCCGGATGTCCTCGATTCTCCAGTCCTCCCAGCCCTTCATGTCGATGATGTTGGCCTCGTCGTAGGGCATGGACTTGAGCGCGGCCGAGGCGCCCTTGGCGGCCTTGAGGCTCTCCTCCATGACCTTGACGTCGGCCGGGTCGATGTTGGCCTGGAGGGTCAGGGTCGTCCGGATCTTCTGGTCCTGGGTCCAGACGGCGCTGATCCGGTAATCGCCGGTGGCCTTCTCGCGGATGAGGTTGATCTCGCGCGGCAGGAAATAGTAGGTATTGGGCTTCTCGTTGTCCTTGTAGACGCGGTTGAGCAGGGTCAGCGGCTCCTCGATCGGCAGAGGACCGGCGTCCTCGATCTTGTGCTTGGCCGGGGCGGCGCCCGCGGGGAGCAGGGGGACCCTCTTGATGACGGCCGGCCGGAATTGCTGGACGTTGACCAGGCTCGGCTGCTGGGCCGGCAGCTTGGCCGTCGCGACCGGCTTCATGGCCGTGGTCTTCATCTGGAGTTTGAGCTCCTGCGTGACGGCCGCCGAGGCCCAGACGGCCCAGTCCTGGGTCGCCGTCGCGCCGGCCGAGACCTGGAGCCGGAAGGTCACGGTCTTGCCGGCGTAGGGCCCGAGGTCGGCCGCGAGCTCGTCGAGGACGCCGTCGGCCCGCGCCGCCTTGGCCGCCAGGAGGTTGATCCCTCCTGTGGACTGATCGAAGACGTGGACCTCGAATGTCGCCCCGTCGGTGGCCGCGGCGCCTTTGAGGAAGCCCACGAGGGCTGAGAACTTGGCCCCGGCCGGGACCGCGACGTTGGAATAAACGCCGAAGATCGCGCCGCTCTTCTTCCACTCGGGGTGGGTTTGGAGGACCAGGGCGAAGGACTTGCCGTTCTCGAGCGCGGCATTGGCCAGGTGCCTGGCGAAGCCGCGGCTGTCGTTGTCGCGGCCGTTCCAGGGGAGCTCCCCCGGGTTCGAGAGGGCGCGGGCCCACTTGGCCTCGGGGGCCTTGGCGACGAAATCGTAGACGACGGCCGGCGAGGCGGGCGAAGCCGCGCCCAGCGCGAGGCCGGTCATAAGAAGGAATAGCGTCAGACGGCGGCTCGGGAGAATGGCCTGCATACGACCCTCCTTGCTCGGTCCCGAAGGCTCTATCCGCGGATAGAGGCCTCCACGGGGATTAAATCACTGTTTTAGTCGGCCGAGGGGGCGACAGGATGGCTACAACCTGGATTCGCATGCCTTGTGAGGGGATTATAGGGCGTCCGAAAAGGCCTTGTCAACACGCAAGAATGACAGGGAGTTAGGGGGCGCCGCCTCGATAGGGAGCCCCGGAGATGGGAGAAGAACCTAAAATAAAGAAGAGGAGGGGCGCCCCCGCGGCGCCCCTCGCTCCGGAACAAAAAGAAGGAGGGTTATGGAAGGGTATCGGGAAGTCTCAGGGGGTATCCGTTTCCCGTTATCGCGTTCACGCCCCTGAAATATGCATATTTTATGCCAGTTCCTGCGCCCTGGCAGACCCCTCCCTCAGGAGGGGGAAACGTAAATTCCTTTGGACCGGCGGGTAAAATTCGTTTACGCCGCTCAGGCCTTGTGGGCGAGAAGGGTCCGGACCCCCTCGAGGACCAGGTCGACCTCCCGGGTCGAGACGTAGATGGGCGTCGAGACACGGACGCCATAGGTCCCGGCGGAGGCGCTTCCGGTCGTCCGGACGACGAGGTTGTGCTTGCTCCGCAGGTACTCGACGAGCCGGGCCGGGTCGGCGCCGGTCATGGAGAACGCGGTCAATCCGGCCCCGAGGTAGGGGTCGACGGGCGTATGGACCTTGGCGCCGGGGATCTTGGCCAGCTCCTGCCTGAGGTAGCCGGCCAGGACCTTGATCCGCTTCTCGATACGGGACTTCCCGATCCGGTTGTTGAAGTTGATGGCCTCGTCGAGGGCGAAGAGGAAGGCGTCCGACCTCTGCCCCTGGGGATCGAGCTTGGCGGCCGAGGGCGTCTGGTCCCAGCCCGAGCTGACGATCGTCGGCCAGACCTTGTCCAGGGCCTCCTTGCGGACGTAGAGGAGCCCGACGCCGGTCGGGGCGCCCATCCACTTATAAGGGCTCGACATGAAGAAATCGACGCCCAGCTGCTTCATGTCGAGGTCGAGCATGCCTATGCCGTGGGCGCTGTCGGCCAGGATGAGGAGCCCCTTGTCGCGGGCGAGCTGGCTCAGCTCCTTGAGCGGCATGATCAGCCCGGTGATGAAGACCGTGTGGCTGACGCTGATGATCCTCGTCCGCGGCGTGATCGCGGCGGCGAAAGCATCGACGATCTCCTGCGCGCTCTTCGGGAACAGCGGCATGGGCGCCTGCGTGACCTTGACGCCGGCCCGTTTCTCCTTGAGCCGCCAGGGATTGATGTGGCCGGGGTGCTCGAGGCTGGTGACGAGGACCTCGTCGCCCTCCTTGAGGTCGAGGCCGTTGACGACGAGGTTGATGCCCTCGGTCGTGTTGCTCGTCAGGGCGACCTCCTCCGGCGCGGCGTTGACGAACGCGGCCAGCTTGGCCCGGACGGCCTCTCTGAACGTCGGGAGGTAGTTGTAGCCGTCGAACGGGTTGGTCATCTGGACGCGGAAGTAGCGCACCAGGGCGTTGAAGACGGGCTTGGGCATGGGCCCGAGGGTCCCGTTGTTCATCATGATGAAGCCGTTCTCGAAGTCGTAGAACTCGCGGATCGCGTCCCAGTAGGCCCCGTCGGGCGCCTCGTCCAGAAGGTATTTCTGGTTGAGGGCGGTGATCTTCTGGCCGATCCCGGCGTCGAGCCTGTCGAGGGCGGCGAGCGAAGCGGCCGAGCCGGCCACGAGAGCGCGGGCGAACGCCCGGCGCGAGAGAGGGGACGGATGGGTCATGGGTGGGCCTCCTGATGGGATGCCCCGATTATAGCGAGAAAGGAAAGAAGGGGTCAAACCCTTTTAGGCTTCGCCGACCTCGAGGCCGTATTCCTTGATCTTCTTGTCGAGCGTCGGGCGGCTG
Source organism: Candidatus Aminicenantota bacterium (assembly GCA_963719985.1). Classification (GTDB taxonomy): domain Bacteria; phylum Acidobacteriota; class Aminicenantia; order Aminicenantales; family Saccharicenantaceae; genus RBG-16-66-30. The sequence continues at coordinate 451,093 of CAVRDU010000005.1, forward strand.
ATCTGCAGGATCTGGCTGGCCCGGGTCTTGCTCCCCCGGACGGCGTGGAGGACGTGCTGGATGTACTTCTTCTCGACCTCTTCGAGGGGGACGAGCTCGTCCGAGAACGTCCGCCGCTCGTCCGGCTCCAGGGGCAGGTTCTCCTTGAGCACGATGTCCCCCTTGGCCAGGATGACGGCCCGGGTCAGGGCGTTCTCGAGCTCGCGGACGTTGCCCCGCCAGGGCATGTCGACGAGGATCTTCATCACCTCGGGCGGGATCTTCCGGACGTTGCGCCGGAGCTCGCGGTTGATCTTCTCGAGGAGGTAGGCGACGAGGTCGGGGATGTCCTCCCGCCGCTCCCGCAGGGACGGCAGCGAGATCTCGACGACCTTGAGCCGGTAGAAGAGGTCCTCGCGGAACCGCCCTTTCTCGATGAGCGACTTGAGGTTCTGGTTGGTCGCGGCGATGATGCGGGCCTCGGTCTTGAGGACCTTCTCCCCGCCGACCTTCATGAAGTCCCGGGATTCGATGACCCGGAGGAGCTTGCTCTGGAGGTTGGGCGAGACGTCGCCGACCTCGTCGAGAAAGAGGGTCCCCTTGCCGGCGATCTCGAATTTCCCCTTGGTCTCGTTGACGGCGTCGGTGAAGGCGCCCTTGACATGGCCGAAGAGCTCGCTCTCGAGGAGAGTGTCCTGGATGGCCGAGCAGTTGATGACGATGAAGGGCTCGTCCCGGTGGGGGCTGTTGTAGTGGATGGCCTTGGCCACGAGCTCCTTGCCCGTGCCGCTCTCGCCCTGGATGAGGACGTTGGCCCTGGTGTTGGCCACGGAGCCGATGAGCTTGAACACGCCGCGCATCGGGGCCGAGCGGCCGATGATGTTGTCGATCGTGTACTCCTTCTTCTTCTCCTCGACGAGGTAGCTGACCTTCTCCTCGAGCGCCCGGACCTGGAAGGCCTTCTCGATGGCCAGATCGAGCTCGGTCGTGTTGAGCGGCTTGACGAGATACTCGAAGGCCCCGAGCTTGATGGCCTCGACGGTCGTCTTCATGTCGTCGAAGGCGGTCATGACCAGGATGACGGCCCGGCGGTTGCGCTCCTTGATCCGCCGCAGGACCTCCAGGCCGTCGATGTCGGGGAGACGGACGTCGAGCAGGACGATGTCCGGCGCGGTCTCGCCGAAGGCGCGGACGCCGTCCTCGCCGGTCTCGGCGACGGCGACCTCGAAGGACTTCTTGGCGAGCTGCGAGGCCAGGGTCTTGCGGACGAGCGGGTCGTCCTCGACGATCAGGATGGATCTCATGACGCCTCCTCGGCCGGGATGAGGATGATGAACGCGCAGCCCCGCCCGCGCTTGCGGGCCAGGGCGATCGTCCCGTTGTGCTGCTCGACGATCTTGCGGGCGTTGGCCAGGCCGAGCCCGAAGCCCGACGGCTTGGTCGTATAGAACGGCTCGAAGACGTTCGGCCGGTCCTTCTCGGAGATGCCCGGGCCGTTGTCGGCGATCCGGACCCGGACCTTCGTCCGCCGGCCGTCGTCGACGGCGTCGCAGGCGATGGTGATACGGCCGCCGGGCCCGAGGGCCTCGTGGGCGTTGCGGAGGACGTTGAGGAAGACCTGACGCAGCTTGTCCCCGTCGGCGAGAACGAACGGAAGGTCCGCGGCGCAGGTCTTCTCGACGACGATGCCCTTCTCCGCCAGGACGTCGCGGACCATCTTGAGCGACTCCTCGACGATCTGGCCGACCGGCCACCGCTCCAGGCTGAGCTCCGGGACCCGGGTGAAATTGAGCAGTTCCTTGATGAAGCGCTCGATCTGGTCGATCCCCTGGAACGAGAGGCCGAGGTGGGCCTTGACCGCCTCGGTGTCGCTCTCCCCCTCGGCGAACTTCTGGATGCTCAGCTTGACCGAGGTCAGCGGGTTGCGGATCTCGTGGGCGATCGTCGCCGCCATGCTCCCGATCGAGGCCAGCTTCTCGTGGCGGATGAGCCTGCGGTTGGCGTCCTCCATTCGCTCCCGGGCGTGGAGGAGCTGGCGGGTCATCTCGTTGAAGCTGCGGGCCAGGTCGCCGACCTCGTCGCCCGACTTCGCGGCGAAGGCCTGGGAGAAGTCCCCCTTGGCGATCCGGACCGTGCCGTCGACGAGCCGGTGGAGGGGCCGGGTGATGCGGCGGGCCAGGACGGCCGCGCCGAGGATGCCGAGGAGGAAGCCGCCCGCCGCGATGGGCAGGAGGGCGTTGCGGACGCGGCCGACCAGCGCGTACAAGCTTTCGACGGAGACGCCGACCTTGACCGAACCCCAGGCGGCGTCGCTATCGAGGGGGAAGATGGGGAGCTCGACCTCGCAGATGCGCACCGTGTCGCCCCCGCGGTCGATCCGCGTGAGCTCCAAGAACGGGGGGTCGGCGCGGGTGACGAAGTCCTCCAGACGGGTGGTCCGGAGGGTCTTTTCGTCGGCGCGGGCGTTCCTGTCTGCGGCCACGGGCTCGCCCCAGCGGTCGAAGAAGACGATGTAGAGGATCTCCCCGCCGGTCTTGGCGTCGACGGACCGCTGGATCGCGTCCCGGTCGCCGCGCATGAGGGACAGAAAGTTGGCGTCGGCGAGGTAGCGGGCCTGGAGCTCGGCCCGGTCCTTCATCTCGTCGGAGAGGATCCTCTCCGCGCTGGCCTGGATGACGAAGAGGACGGCCCCGAAAAGGAGGAAGACGAGCAGCGTGATCCAGAAGACCAATCGCGAGTAGATGGAGATCTTCAGTCTGCTCCTCCCTATCGGTCCGCCAGCCAGACGACCTTGGCGTCGAGGAAAATGAAGCCCGTGGCCGGGAGCCGCACGCCCCTGACATCGGGCTGCAGGGCGATCCGGACGCGCTCCGAGAACAGGGGGATGGCCGGCGTGTCCTTGAACAGGATCTTCTCGGCCTCCCGGAAAAGCCCCGCCCGCCGCTCCCAGCTCGGTTCGACCTCGGACTTCTCGAGGAGGGCGTCCAGCTGGGGATTGGCGTAACGGGAGTTGAGCCCGGCGACGACGGACCGCGAGTGATAGAGCGGGACGAGGATGTTCTCGGGGTCGGGAAAGTCCATGGCGTATTCGAGGAACTTCAGGTAGGGGCCGCGGACGTCTCGGACGTCCTCCGGCCTCCGGAGGTACCGGGTGACGAGCTTGATCTCGAGCGCGGCGAACTGACGCTCGAGCTCCCGGGCGAACCTCGTCAGGGCCTCGCTCCGGGGCGAGGTGAGAAGGAGCGTCAGCGTCAGCCCCTTCCGCCCCGTCCCGGGAAGGAACCGGTCGAGGAGGAGCCCGGCCGCGTCGGGATCGGCGGGCGGGGCATCGCCCCGGGGGAAGAACCCCGGCAGGAGAGGCGGGATATAGTTCCCGAGGACCTGATGCCTGAACGCGAGGGTATCGAAGGCCTCGGCCAGACGGGCCTTGTCGAGCCCCAGGGAGAGGGCCTTGCGGACCTCGGGCCGGTCGAGCGGGGGGACGTCGCAGCTCAGGGCCAGGAAGAAGGACCTCAGGGTGTGGTTCTCCAGGACCTGGAAGCGGGCGCGCAGCTGCCGCTCCGAGCTCACGGTGACGAGGTGGACGTCTCCCGCCTCGAACTGATCGTCCGAGTAATGGGGGCTGTACTCGATGGCCGACAGATAGGGCTTCCGGTCGAAGTAGAACGGATTGCGCTCGAGGCGGACGCCCAGGATGTTCAGGTGCGGATCCCGGATCCATTCGTCGAACCTGAACGGGCCCGTGCCGATAGGCTTCTGGAAGAAGCTCCGGCCCTGGCTCTCGGCAAGGTCCTTGGGCAGGATCTTGCAGTAGTACATCCCCAGCAGGTAGAGCCCCGAGACGTAGGGCCGGGTCCAGCGGATCTCGAAGGTCGAGCGATCGACGACCCGGAAGCCCGTGACCTCGGACGCCCTCCCCTGCCAGTACTCCTCGGCGCCCACGACCTGGCGGGTGAAGTACTGGTAATAGGTGTTCCCCGGCCGGTTCCTGACAAGCCGCTCGAGCGAGAACTTGACGTCGTCGGCCGTGAGGTCGCGGCCGTTATGGAAGCGGACGCCTTCGCGAAGGTAGAAGGTGATGCGGGTGCCGTCCTCGGAGGTCTTCCAGTATACGGCCAGCGCGGGCATGGGATTGAAGCGGGCGTCGAACCGGACCAGCCCGTCGTAGAGCTGCTCGGTGATGAAGTAATGGGACGGAAGGGCCGGATCGAAGATCTGGTTGAACGGCAGCGCGTAGCCCCTGATCCGGAAGGTCCCGTTGTAGCGCGGCGTCTCGGAGCCGGCCTGGCCGCCGGGAACGCCTGGCACGACGAGGAGCCCGGCCAGCGCGGAAACGGCGAGGGCCATGACGGAGAGAAGGCTCGGGCGGCGGCCGGGTGTCATGTCGGTTCTCCCATGATAGCGAAAAGGGCCCGAAAATGCATCTCAAAGCACCGCCCTATGGAAAAGCAAGGTTCATGCCACGGGGGCCCCGGCACATTTTCAATGACGACAATTAGTTAGGACAGAAAAGGGGCGAGAGCTGTAAATTTTATTTACAATTCGAACGCCCGCCCCATGGCCTATTTCCGGGCCATGGCGAGGACCTTCTCGAAAACGCGGAAGAAGTTGCCGCCCCAGATCTTCTCGATCTCCGCGTCGGTATAGCCCCGGCGGATGAGCTCCTCGGTCACGTGGATCATCCCGCTCGCGTCGTCGCAGCCGACGACGCCCCCCCCGCCGTCGAAATCGGTGCCGATCCCGACGTGGTCGATGCCGACGACCTTGCGGACGTGGTCGATGTGGTCGACGAGGTCCCGGACGTCGGGCCTGGCCTGGGGGAACCTCTGGTTGACGGCCTCGCGGGCGGCCATGGCCTCTCGGCGGAGCGCTTCGTCGCCGATGTCGCGGATGTTGCCGTACTTGGCCTCGAGCTCCTTCAGCGCCTTCTCCCGCTCGAGGACGGGGGGCATGGCCTTGACGTAGGCGCCGAGAAAGCAGATCTGGATGGCTCCGCCGTTCTTGGCCAGGGCCCGGAGCTGGTCGTCGGTCAGGTTCCGCGGATTGTCGCAGACGGCCCGGGCCGACGAATGGGAGGCGATGATGGGGGCCTTGGTCACGGCCAGGACATCGAAGAACGACTTGTCGGACGCGTGGGAGATGTCGACGATCATGCCGAGCCTGTTGCACTCGGCCACCACCTCCCGGCCGAACGCGCTGAGACCCCTGTCCTCGGGCGCGCGGCGGTCGGTCGAAGAGTCGCAGATGTCGTTGTCGGAGGAGTGGCAGAGCGTGATGTAGCGGACGCCCTGGTCGCGAAAGAGCTTGATGTTCGAGACGTCCCGCCCGATGGGGTAGCCGTTCTCCATGCCGATGAAGGCGGTGAGCTTGCCTTCCTTCTTGAGCCGCCGGGCGCCTTCGGGGTCGACGGCCAGGCCGATCATCGAGGCGTGGTCCCGGGTCATCTTGTGGACGGCCTCGACGGCGCGGAGGGCGCTCGCCTTGGCCTTCTCGTAGCCTTCGGGAGTGAGGGGGCCCTGGCCGACGAACGCGGCGAAGAACTCCGCGTCGAGGCCGCCCTCCTTCATCCGCGGCAGGTCGATCTTTCCGCCGGCCCGGTCGGCCGGGTCGTGGCGCTCGGCGACGTTCCAGTCCGCCCGGAGCAGGCGCATCGGCGTGTCGCAGTGGGTGTCGACGGTCAGCATCCTGGCGTGGAGCTCGCGGGCCCTCCGCTCCACCGTCGGCGGTGTGTTCGCGACGGTACACGCGGCTACGAGGATGATGGCGACCCAGACGGCTCCGATGAACGGCTTTTTCATGCTCACTCCCTGCGGTTCGTCATTGCGGCTCTCAAGTCGCTCATTATAACAGATTCGCGAGGCTCGTGTGTCGAGCGAGGCTTAGCGTAGGCCGAGCGAGTTGTTTTGGCGCTGAGTCCGGCGAACGGAACGGCGTGAAAGATCACCACAGCGAGCGAAGAGGATACCGAGGCCTAATCGTGGCGGAGGGCGACGACGGGATCGACGCGGGCGGCCCGCCGGGCCGGGTATATGCCGGCGACCAGGCTGACCAGGAGGGAGAAGCCCATCGCGGCGAGGAAGAGCCAGGCCGGGAAGGCGAAGTAATTCGCGGAGGGGATCCCCTGCCGGGCCAAGTAGATGCTGACGATCCGGTTGATGAGCAGGCTCGTCCCCAAGCCGAGGGCGCAGCCGGCGGCGCCGCCGATGAGGCCGATCGTTCCCGATTCGAAGAAGAAGATCTTCTTGATGTCCCCGTCCCCCGCGCCCACGGATTTCATCACCCCGATCTCGCGGAACCGTTCCAGGATGGACATGACCATGGTGTTGACGATGCCGAGGGCAGCCACGACGATGGCGATCATGCCGACGGCGGCGAGGACCATATCCATGAGATAGAAGGCTTTGGTGATCTCGTCGAACTGGTCGGCGAGAGCGAATGTCGAGAAGCCCATCTCCCGGATCTTCGATTGGACGGCTTTGAGGCTTCGGAGAGACTCGAGCTTGACGCTCACGGCCGAATGGCCGAGCCGGCCGCCGGTCATCCGGAAGACGTCCCAGACGCTGGCGATGGGCAGCCTTTTGATGCCTCGGGCCGGCCCCGGGGGGAGGAAGACGTCGTTCTGGCCGAGGCCGGGCCCGCCCTCGCCGAAAGCCGTCATCTCGGTCACGCCGAGGATGGGGAAGTCGTAGGATTCCCGGGCCAGGGGCAGCCCTCCGCCGCCGAAGAGCCCGGCCAGGTCGAGCGAGGCCAGCTTCCCAACGTCGAACGAGACCGATGTGATCCGCAGCGTCCGGCCGACGGCGGCCGCGGGATCCTTGACGCCGAGCCGGCGGGTGAACGAACCGCTGACGACGACACCCCGTTCGTCGTCGGTCGCATAGGCCCGCCCCCACTTGACCCTGAGGGCCTTCGACGCCGCGACCGCGGCCGGGACGACCTGGACCAGCCGGAACTCCTCCTCGTTCTCGAGCCCGACCAGGGCCGGGAAGTTGACTTCGGGATAGGCGGAAAGGACCCCGGGGATCTTCAGGATCTCGGCCACGGCCGAGTCGTCGAGGACCGCGTCCTTCCGCGCGGCGTGGTCGGCGCGCCGCGCGCCCGGCTCGTCGGGGTCCGCGGCCGGCCCGGACGGCCCGCCGGGCGTGACCATGATGGCCGTGAAGAGGTCTCCGGCTTTGAAGGCTTCGGTGACGTTCTTCTGCATCCCCTTCCCGAACGAGATCATGCAAACGAGCGCGCCGATGCCGATCATGACCCCGGAGGCGGTGAGGAACGTCCTCAGCCGCCTCTTCCGGAGGCTGGATAGGGCGAATCCGACGGCGTCGCCGAAGCGCATCAGGCGCCCTCCCCCGTCACGACGCGGCCATCATGGAGCCGGATGACGTCATGGGCGAACTCGCGGACCAAGCTCTCCTCGTGTGAGACCATGACCACGGCCAGGTCGCGGAGGCGGTTGAGCTCGGCGAGCAGGCCGACGATCTCCCGCGCCGTCCGGCTGTCGAGGTTCCCGGTCGGCTCGTCGGCGAGCAGGATCCGCGGCCCGTTGGCCAGGGCCCTGGCGACGGCGACGCGCTGCTGTTCCCCGCCCGAGAGCTCCGGGGGACGATGTCCCGCCCGGGCCTCTAGTCCGACCTTTTCGAGGAGGTCCGCCGCCCGGCGCCGCCGCGCCTTCCTCTCGACGCCCGAGAAGATGAGGGGAAGCTCGACGTTCTCGAGGGCGGTCCGGGAGGGGATGAGGTTGAAGGACTGGAAGATCATGCCCGCCCCGTGACGCCGGTACCGGGCCAGGGCCTCCCGGTCCATCGACGAGATGAGGGCTCCTTCGACCTCGATCGTCCCGGCGCTCGGCGTGTCCAGGCCCCCGAGGAGATTGAGCAGGGTGGATTTCCCCGAGCCCGAGGCGCCGACGACGGCGACGAACTGGCCCGCCCAGACGTCGAGCGAGACATCCTCGAGAGCGGCCACGCGGACGTCGCCGACGAGATAGGTCTTCGAGAGCGACCGCGTCCGGACGAGCGGCGGCGCGCTCATCGGTCTGTCCGTCCCTCGCGCGCCAGGACGTAGAAGTTGCCGGGGACGCGGGCGTCGGCCTTGAGGAAGTCGACGACCCGGTAGCCGCGGGCGAGGAGGGCCGTAAAGACCTCGCGGGTGGCCAGCCGCCAGTCGACGGGGATCCGCCTGACCTCGCCGTCCGCCACGTCCGTCTCCTGGAGCATGCGGTAGAGGTCGAGGGGGACGGGGACGAGCAGCGCGTCCGCCGCGACGGCCGGGTCCGTTCCCTCCACGGCCTCGAGGTCGAGCCGGCCGGACTTCCCGGCGACGGAGCGAAGCCGCGTCCGGATGGGCCGCGGGGCGGCCAGGGTGGCCTCGAGGTCGCAGCCCGGCCTCCCGCCCTGGCGCCTCAGGTCCCAGGACATGAGGAAACGGTCGGTCGGGACGTCCGGGCGGTTGAGCAGGCCGCCATACTCTCCGTACGTCGCCTCCCGGTACTCGAGGACGTCCATGCCGAAGTGGTGGACATTGCGGTAGGCGTTGACTCCCGCGAGCGGATCGTAGGTGCAGATGATCGAAGCGACCCCGAGCAGCCCGAGGACGACCTCCCGTTGGAACTCCTTGAGGAGGATGCCCAGCCCGTAGCCCTGAAAGTCCGACCGGACGCCCGCGTACTGGGAGTAAAAGCGGAGGTTCCCCGGATCGCGGAAGCCGACGGGCTTGTCGCGCACCCCGACGAAACCGTAGCAGAAGCCGACGAGGCGCTTCCCGTCGGCCTGGAAGCCGCCGCCCGGGCGTTCTTCGAAGGCCCCGATGAAGAGGCTCGCCCCCTCGTGGAAGACGTTCTCGCACATCATGTTGCGCGCCGCGGCCAGGTGGTCCCCTGGGTAGTCCCAGATCTCGTTTCGCAGCTCTTCATACTTGCGGTAGTCCCCGGACTCGTGGGAGGTCTCGACGCGCAAGAGGAACCGCCTGTCCCGGGCGGCGACCGTTCTCTCGAGGGGTATCATCGCGATCTCCCGACATTCTATCCAAAGGGGCCGGGCCGTTCAATTCCCCGCGTTTTGACGGCCCCGCGGACATGCGCTACAATGAGGAGGATCTTCGGCGCGACCGCGGGACCCCCATGACCATGACGGAAAAGACGACGGGACGGAGAACCGCCTGCCTCATCAATCCCAGGGCGGCCAACTCCAAGTGGATGAGGCGCAAGTTCCTCCGCGCCTACCTGCAGAAGAAGCTTCCCGGCGAGGTCTACGACGGCCTCGGCGATATGAGGACGACGGTGGAGAAGGTCCGGGCCGCCTGCCGGAACTCCGACGTCATCGTGGCCATGGGCGGGGACGGCACGATCGCCGACACGCTCCAGGGGATCTTCGAGGCCGGCAAGCAGTCCGAGGTCGTGTTCGGGGTCATCCCCTTCGGCAGCGGCAACGCCTTCCGCAAGGCCTTCGCCATCCCCAAGAACCCCCTCCGGGCGATCGACCGCCTGGCCGAGGGCGTCCCTCGCCCGATCGATCTCATGGAGCTCGAGGACCGCGTCGCCGCCTTCGCCAGCATCGGGGCCACGGCCCGGGTGACCGGCGAAAAGCTCCAGGGCAGGATCCACGGCCTCTGGGGACACCTTCTGGCCGGCCGCCGCTTATTCGACACGCCGGCCGACCCCAAGCGCATCGAGCTCTACGAGGGCGCCGACGAGTCCGGGCCCTTCGCCGAGAGGATCCTCGAATCGAGCTTCTTCGACTGCGTCGTCACCAAAACGAGCTTCTTCGGCTACAGCTGGAACATCGCCCCCAAGGCCGTCGTCGACGACGGCTACCTCGACGTCACCCTCTTCGAGCTCGGGCCCGTCAAGTACGCCTTCCTCTTCCCCTTCATCTACTTCGGCCTCTATCAGAAGCGCCTGCGGCACTTCAAGGCCCGGCGCGTCGTCATCAGCGGCGAGTCCCTGCCCATCCAGTTCAACGGCGAGTTCCTCGGCGACCGGGACCGCATCGAATTCCGGATCCTCCCCAGGGCCATCCGGATGCTCACTCCGGACACCCGCGGAGGCGCGAAGCGGTTCGAGAAGCGATAAGCGTTCGGGGGGCGCGGTCCGGACGGACAGGCCCCCACTGTGAGGAGTGTCCATGAAAAGAACCGGCCTGCTCGTCACGGTCCTTGCCGCCGCCCTGGCGGCCTGTTCGCCCCAGATCCGCATCGACCTCCTGGGCGAGGACAAGCTCCAAGAGGTCGTGCTCGTCCCCGGCCCGGCCAAGGAGAAGGTCCTGATGATCGACGTCGACGGGATGATCTCCGCGGCCCTCGAAACGGGCTTCCTTTCCCGCGAAAAGAGCCTCGTCGCGCGCGTCTTCGAGCGGCTCGAGCGGGCCGCCCGCGACCCCCTGGTCAAGGCGGTCATCCTGCGCATCGACACACCCGGCGGGGAGGTCACGGCGAGCGACATCGTCTACCACGAGATCCTCCGCTTCAAGGAGCGGACCGGCCGGCCCGTCGTCGGGCTGATGATGAGCGTCGCCGCCTCGGGCGGCTACTACGTCGCCTCGGCCTGCGACGTCATCGTCGCCCACCCGACCACGCTGACCGGGTCGATCGGCGTCATCTCCGTCTTCCCCAGCGTCGAGGGTCTGATGACCAAGGTCGGGGTCAAGGTCAGCGTCGTCAAGTCGGGGCCTTCCAAGGATTCGGGCTCGCCGTTCCGCGACATGACCGAGGAAGAGAGGGAGATCTTCCAGGGCATCATCGACGAGTATTACGAGGGCTTCCTGGCGGTCGTGGCCCGCGGCCGCGAGGGCAAGGTGGCCGAGGCCGATCTCCGGGCGGCCGCGGACGGCCGCGTCTTCACGGCCCCCCAGGCCTTGAAGCTCGGCCTCGTCGACGCCCTGGGCTACTTCGAGGACGCCTTCGGCAAAGCCCGGGAGCTGGCCGGGCTCAAGAGCGCCAAGCTCGTGTCCTACACGTATTTCCCGAAGACCAAGACCAACGTCTACGCCGGCCGCCTGGGCGATTTCGCACCCCTCGACGCCAAGGTCGTCGAATCGATGCTGGCGGCCCTCAAGACGGGCTTCTACTATCTCTGGCTGCCCCGGACGCCCTGACCGAGGGCCCCGGCGCTAGGGCCTGACGACGATCTCGAATTGCGGCGGCCGGAGGATGTGGGCCTTGACCGTGCAGTGGTCGACGGCCTTGGCGATGGCGAACCGGTATTTCTCGGGGAAGCCGGGCGGCAGGTCGACGGCGATTGTCATCTTGTCGATCATCTTGGAGACCTCGCCGCGCTCGGTCGTCATCGTCACCCCCAGCCCCTCGGTCGGGATCTTGCGCTCGCGGCAGAAGGCCAGGGCGTAGTACCCGGCGCAGGCGGCGAGGGAAACGAGGAACAGATCGAACGGCGACGAGGCCGTCCCGTCCCCGCCGTCGCGGACGGGCTGGTCGGTCTTGACGACGAAGCCCTTGTAGTCGACGTCGATGCGGTAGTTCTCTCCGAAGACGACCTTCAGCTCTTTGGGGTTCGCGGGGTTCATGATCACTCCTTTGGCGTTCTCGGGCGCGGCGCTCTCGCCCGCGGGCCCTCCAGGGCCCGGCGGAACATGGCCAGGATGACGTCCCGGTCCTTGGCCGAGAGGGTCATCCGGAAGAAGATGTCCTGGACCTTTTCGGTGATGAAGGCCCGGTTGGTCGCGTGCATGAAGCCGAGGCTGTCGAGCATGGCCCGGAAGCGGCGGCCGGCCTCGGCCTGCTCGGCGTGGCTGAGGGCCCGGTCCCTCCGGGCCGCGGGCGGCGGGGCGTCGCCGAAAGCGATGGCGTAAAGGGTCAGGGTGACGGCGACGCCGAGGTTGTAGGACGGCTGGCGGGCGGCCTGGGCGATACGGAAGCGGACGTTGGCCAGGCCGAGCTCCTCCTGGGTCAGGCCGGTCCTCTCGTTGCCGAAGACGAGGCCCGTGCGCGTCCCCGCCGGATACTCGCGGATCCGCCCGACGGCCTCCGGCAGCGTGACCAGGGGAAAGTCGTGGCGGACGCGGGCCGTCGACCCGAGGACGAGCTCGCGGTCCGCGACGGCCTCGGCGAGCGTGGGGAAGAAGCGGGCCGATTCGACGATCCGTTCGGCGTGGACGGCCGTGCGCCACGTCGCGGGCTCGAACCGGTCGGGCCCGACGACGCGGAGGTCGGCGAACCCGGTGTTGGCCAGGCCCCGGGCGGCCAGCCCGACGTTCTCGGGGCTGTCGGGCCGGACGAGCACCACGGCGAACCCCGAGAAGTCCGGTTTCGCGTCCATGCGCCCGATTATAGCGGAGGACGAGGCCCGGCGGAAGGCCCATCCGGCGGGGGCCGTTGACAGCCGCGGAACGTCGGTGTTATAACCCGACCGGGCCGGCCGTCGGGGGCCGGCGAGGAGGTCGAGCGATGCCCCAGACGAAACGGACCCGCCGCAAGCCGGCCGCCCGGAAGAGCCGGGCGATCCGGCCGGATCGAAAGGCCCTCGCGGCCCTCTTCGCCGGGCACGGCTTCGCCGATTTCCGCTGGCTCGATCCGCGAGAGATCGTCGTCGCCGAGTGGGTCCGGATGAAGTGCCTCTACGGCTGCGGGGAATACGGCAAGAACGCCTGTTGCCCTCCCAACGCGCCGCCCGTCGACGCCTGCGCGCGGTTCTTCCGGGAGTATTCCACGGCCGCCGTCTTCCATTTCGCCAAGACGGTCGAACGGCCCGAGGACCGTCACGCCTGGAGCCGCAAGCTCGATCTCGAGCTCCTCGAGCTCGAGCGGGAGGTGTTCAAGGCCGGCTACGTCAAGGCGTTCCTGCTCTTCTTCGACAGCTGCGGCGTCTGCCCCGAATGCACGGGAACCAGGACTACCTGCAAGGAACCCAAGCTGGCCCGGCCGACGCCCGACGCCCTGGCCATGGACGTCTATGCCACCGTCCGCAAGCTGGGCTACCCGATCGAGGTGCTGTCGGACTACAAGCAGGAGATGAACCGCTACGCCTTCCTCCTCGTCGAGTAGGCGGGGCGGCCCGGGAGGACGAACATGTGGTGGGACGGGAAGATCCTCAGGACGTTCCGCTGCCGGCTGCAGCAGAAACCGGGGGCGCTGGGCCGGCTGCTCACCGCGATCGGGGACCAGGACGGCCTCCTCGGCGAGATCCGGACGGTCCAGATGGGCGGCTCCGCGGTCGTCCGCGACATCACGGTCTACGCCGACGACATCCGTCATCTCGACCGCCTGATCGAGGTCGTCAAGGCCTCGCCGGAGGTCGCCCTGCTCGAGGTCCGCGACGAGGTCCTGGAAATGCACCAGGGCGGGAAGATCGCCATCCGCAGCCGCTACGACATCTCGAACCTGGGGACGCTCCGGAGGGTCTACACGCCGGGGGTCGCCGAGGTCTGCCTGAAGATCAAGGACGATCCTTCCCTGGCCCGGCGGTTCACCTCCATCCGCCACCTCGTCGCCATCGTCACGGACGGCACGGCCGTCCTCGGCCTCGGGGACATAGGCCCGAAAGCGGCCATGCCGGTCATGGAGGGCAAGGCCAGTCTCCTCGAGACGCTCACCGGCCTCTCGGGCATGCCCATCCTCCTCGACACCAAGGACCCCGACGAGATCGTCGAGACGGTCGTCCACATGGCCCCGACCTTCGGCGCCATCCAGCTCGAGGACATCTCCGCGCCTCGGTGCTTCGACATCGAGGAGCGCATCCAGGCGCGGGTCGACATCCCGGTCATGCACGACGACCAGCACGGCACGGCCGTCGTCGTCACGGCCACGCTCATCAACGCGGCCAAGGCCGCCGGCACGGACCTGACCAAGAAGTGCTTGGGCGTCATCGGGCTCGGCGCCGCCGGCCTGGCCCTGGCCAAGATGTTGATGTTCCGCTTCGGCAAGCCGGTCGCGGGGGCCGATATCGTCCCCGAGGCGCTCGACCGGCTGAAGGCCGCCGGCGGCGTCCCTTCCGATCTCAAGGCGATCATGGCCGGCTGCGACGTCGTCATCGCGACGACGGGGGCGCCGGGGCTGATCAAGGACGACATGGTCCGCCGGGGCCAGGTCATCCTGGCCCTGTCCAATCCCAACCCCGAGATCGAGCCGGAGCGGGCCCTGGCGGCGGGCGCGGCCTTCGCCGCCGACGGGAAATCGGTCAACAACGTCCTCGGCTTCCCCGGGATCTTCCGGGGCGCCGTGGACGCGAACGTCCCGCGCATCAGCCGGGAGATGCTGTTCGCCGCGGCCGAGGCCATCGCGGCCTTCGCCAAGCCGGGCGAGATCGTCCCGAACCCCCTGGACAAGGCCCTGCACAAGTCGGTCGCCCGGGCCGTGGCCCGGGTCGCCCTCGAACAAGGGCTCAATCGTGACGACCTGACCGGGTATTTCGATTGACAACGGGCCCGCGCCCCGGCCACGATCCTCGAGAACTACATCATGGGGAAGTGTCAATAGTCCATGAGGTTCATCTCGCGCAGGGCGAGATAGGCCGCGCCGAGCACCCCGGCTGAATCCCCCAATACCGCTTTGAGGATGGGGACCTCGCGCCCGGGGATCCCGAAGAGCGCTCGATTCATGACCGCCGGCACGTGTTCGTACCAGAGGGGGATGTTCGAGACGCCGCCGCCGAGGACGATCGCCTCGAGGTCGAGGGCGTTGACGCAGTTGGCGAAGAGCTCGCCCATGATCCGGAACGACTCCTCGAAGACCCGGCGGGCATGCGGGTCCCCGGCTTCGTAGCGGGCGAAGATCCGGTCCGGCGGGAGGGTGTTCTCCGCCAGCTCGGCGTACCGTCGGCCGAGGCTCGGGCCGGAGAGGTAGGCCTCGCCGCAGCCCCGGCGGCCGCACTCGCAGGGACGGCCGTCGATGGCGATCGAGGTGTGACCGATCTCGCCGGCGTTCCCGTGCGGTCCGCGATAGAGCCGGTTCGCGAGGATGAGGCCCGAACCCATGCCCGTGCCCAGGATGACGGCCATGACCGTCGAGAAGCGGCCGTGGCACTGGGCGAAGAACTCGGCTAGGGCCAGGCAGTTGGCGTCGTTCTCGACGACGAGGGGGACCGGGAGCTTCGACCGCAGGAGGCTGATGAGCCCCGGCTTCTCGTAAAGCGGCGTGTGGGGCGCGCCGTGCATGATGTCGTCGGCGGCGCTGTAGGTCCCGGGCGTGCCCATGCCGACGGCCTCGTAGCGGGCCTCGCCGGAGGTCTCGGCGACGAGCTCGAGGATGTTGGCGACGACGCGATCCCGGCCTCTGTCCGGCTCGGACGGCCGGCGCTTGCGGGCCAGGATCCGCCGCGTTTCGTCGACGAGGCAGGCCTCGACCTTGGTCCCGCCGAGATCGACGCCGACGGCATAGCGGCTCATCTCGCCCACTTGAACGGGTCCTTGAGCCTCGCCTCGACCCAGCTCTTGTCGAGCCTCATCCCATATTGGTCGTGCTGCAGGGCCCAGCCGGGATCGTTCCTCAGGGCTTCGGAATAGCAGGCGACCGCTTCTTCCCTCTTCCCCAGGAGGTCGTTCATGTGCCCCATCCAGAGCAGGGCCCCGAAAAGGTCGCCTTTCGATCCCGAGAGATCGCGGCATTTCCGGAAGGCTTCGAGGGATTCGGGATAGTGGCCCCCGTCGAAGAGAAGCAGCCCCAGCTTGAACCAGACGCGGGGCGTTGCGACGGCCGCGGTCCCGGGCATCCGGAGGAATCCGAGGGCGGCCTCTCCGGTCCCGGTCCATTCCAGCTCCCCGATCGCCTCCTCCATCTCCGCCGCCGTCCGGGGCGGCGCCTCCTCGACGAGCCCGAGGCGCCGGTCGGGGTCCAGGACGGCGTCCTTGAGCGGGGACCGGCTCGAAAAGCGCAGGACGTTCGTCCGGACCAGCCGGTCGGTCGTCGCCGCCTGGGCCGTCCCGTCCTCGAAAACCGCCCTGACGGGGACGGGGGTCCGGACGGAATTCATCCCGTACTCCACCCGCGCCTCCGAAAGATATCCCTCCCCGGACGGGACCGATCCCTTGGAGATGACGCGGCATTCGAGGATCCTGTTGGACCTGACCCAGTCCTCGAAGAACCAGCCGAGGCCCTGGCCCGACTCGGCCTCGGCCAGGCGCTGGAACTCGCGCCAGGCCAGGCGCCTCCCGGCGTACTCCCGGACGGCCCGCCGGTAGAGGCGGTCGAACGCGCCGGCGCCGAGGACGGTCTCGAGGGCGCTGAGGACGGCGAAGCCCTTGCCGTGGATGAGGATGTTGTTGCGATCGTACTTCTGCGCTTTGATGAGGGAAGGCGGCGCGTCCATGGTCGTGTCGTTCCCGGCCTTGACGCCCCGGAGATAGCCGTCGATGAAGCCGCGGTGCCTGTCCCAGCCGTAGCCCCGGCGCAGCATGTATTCTTTGTCGGCGCAAATGCCCAGGCCGATCATCAGCCAGGATTCCGTGTAGGTCCCGATAACGTCGCCCGGCATCGCCGACTCGCCCCAGTACTGATGGCCGATCTCATGGGCGGTGATCCACGTCCACCACCAGTTGTCCTTCTTCGCCTTGTCCGAGTCGAACGTTTCCTGGCCGTGGACGACGACGATCCCCGAAGCGTAGGGATAGCCACCCATCGGGCGCGAGCCGCCCGGGAGGATGACGAGCGAGCCGTGAGGATAGCTTCCCAACCAGTTCTTGTAGAAGGAAACGATGTCGGCGGCGGCCTCGAGGCAGAACAGGGCGCAGTCCCGGCCCTTCTCGGTGAAGAGGGCCGTTATCTCGACGCCGCCCGCCTCGCGCCGCTCGAAGCGCATCGCGTTCGAGAGGAAGAGCCCGAAATGGCTGGTCACGCAATCGTTGACATAAGCCCCCGTGGCCGGGTCGAGCCGGCCGCTCGCCGCCGCGACGAATCCGGGCGGGACCGCGAGCTTGACCCTGAAGGAGTCCCTGCCCGGACGGCCCTCCCGCCAAAGCCGCGGATACCAGAGTCCGAGGTGGACCTGGCCGTTCGTCACGGAGGCCCTGGCCGTGAACCGGACATCGAGCTCGATCCGCCCGCCCGGCCGCACCGGGTCCGGAAGGGCCAGGAGCAACGGGGTCGTCGGCGGCATGTTCTTCGCGCCGTTGAGGACCTCCAGCGGCCTTCCCCCGGCGCTTGCGCCGAACTCGCTCCCCGGCCGGACCGTCCACTCCAAGGCCAGGACCGAGAGCGGGCGCCTGGCGGTGTTGGTCAGGGCGATCGAGCCGGACGCGTTCACGAAGGCCGCGTCTCCCTCGACCGCGACGGTCGCGTCGAGGACATACGCGGCCCCCGGCGGGTCGGCGGGCGACCAGAATCCCCGATCGCTCGCCGTCTCCCCCGAGGGAGGGGCGCAGGACGCCAGAATGAGGAGAGCTGAGAAAGATAGAGAAGACAAGGACGACGGCTTCTTTCGTCGTTTCATGGGTCTGCCTCCCTTCGAAAAGTATACCGGAAAACCTCCGCGAATGTTGCCCTTTGTCGCGGCTCCCCGTCCTTTGTGTTCCCGGGTCCATCTGTTATAGTGAGGCCATCGGAGTGTCGAGACGTTCCATGCCCAAGATCGCTCCCGAGGCCCGGGCCAGCGCCGCCCAATGCCGTCACTACGCCATGTGCAAGATCGACTATCTCGGGACAGGGCTCTGTCCGTCGGGCCCGAAAAAGCATTTCGTCACGTATTACCCCCAGGGCCGCATGGACCTCTACCGGGGACTCGCGGAGGGCCTGATCCCGGTCACGGAAGCCCTCCTGGAGGCGGCGGATACGTGCACGATCTGCGGGATCTGCGACGCCCAGTGCCATTTCGTAACGGGCCTGCAGCCGACCTCGGTCATGCGGGCGCTCAAGGTCTACGTCGAGGACCATCGAAGGGAAAAAAGGCCGGTCGTCCGGACCGCCGAGGACGAAGCCCTGCGGAAGATGCGGGAGATCGTCGGTCCGGAGTGGGCGACCAATGACCCGGCCGTCCTCTGGACCTACGCCGACGACCCCTTCCCGCTCACGGGGCCCCGGCGGCCGCGCTACGTCGTCTTGCCCGGATCGCGCGAGGAGGTGGCGGCGATCGTCCGCCTGGCCGTCCGCCTAGGCCTCCCCTACGCCGTTCGCGGCAGCGGGGCGAGCGTCTTCGGCCTCGTGTTCACGGACGGGATCGTCCTCGACATGGGCCGGATGAGAACGATCGAGATCGATCCCGCGAATTGGTGCGCGGCCGTCGAGCCGGGAGTGACCTCGTTCGAGCTCCAGCAGGAAGCGCTGAAGCACGGCGTCCGGGCGAATGTCGCGGAACCGGCCGCCACGGTGTGCGGCAACATTATCTGCACGGGCACGTTCTCGACCTGGGCCAACATCTACGGCACGGCCGCGGACAATTTCATCGATATGGAATTCGTCGGCCCCGACGGCGGCATCTTCCGGCTGAACGACCGGGGCATCCCGAACCCCTTCGGCTGCGAGCCGGGAGCGGCTTCCGCGCCGGGGATATGCACCAAAGCCTTCGTCAAGCTCCATCCGCTGACCGGCGACGAGGAGGGGCTGCTCGTGCCTTTCGCGGACCTCGACGAGGCCGTCCGTTTCGCCCGGGAGCTCGGCCGGAGGAGGATAGGGTCGGCCGTGGCCGTCCTCGGCGCCCATTACATCGCGACGTTCCTTTCGCCGGACGAGACCCTGGCCAGGAAGCTCAAGGCCGCGCTCCCGGAGGTCCTGGGCATCCGTTACGGGGTGCTCGTCGTCGCCGACCAGTTCGGCCGGGACGCCGTGGGGAAAATGGGCTCCGCCGTCATCGATCACGATCTTCTCCGCGTCCTGATGCTCGGTCTGCCCCGGCTCGTCGAACCGCGCTGGCTCGACCTCGTCCGGGAATGGGAAAGCGGCGAGCGGCCTTACGAGCTGCTCTGCCGGCCGGAGTTGCGACCTGTCATGGAGGCGGCGCTGCAGCCGTCCCCGGAGACGATCGCCGCCGCCGTGCCCGAACCCCTCCGCCCATTCTATCGCGAGATCTACGGCCGGCCCGAGATGACCGACATCGTCTGGCTGAGCATGCACCGGATCGTCAGCGCGCGGATGGCCCGGCACAAGCACGTGCTCGCCTTCCTCGTCTACCTCCCCCCGGACAGGGCCGATGTCGTCCACGAGGTCCTGGAGGGCTTCGCCCGGATCGCGGATGCCCAAGACCTCGAGCACGACTTCGGCTTCCTCACCCCCCTGGACCTCGGCAAGAGGGCCATCCTCGAGTACGACTATTATCTCGACCATGCCGACCCGGCCGAGCGGGATAAGGCCGCCCAGGCCATGCCCGCGCTCAACGTCTGGCTCGGCGAAATGGCCAGCCGCGTCCCCGGGCTCATCTCCATGAAGGATGTCTTTACTCAGGGCTGCTCGAGAAAGGAGAGCTTCCTCTATCGCGTCTGACGGAGCACGCTCATGAGGATCGACGACGCTGCCCTGCGCCGAAGGCGGGCGGACCGGACGGGCCGGATCCTGGTGACGGGCGCGACGGGCTTTCTGGGCAGCCACATCGCCGTCGCCCTGCTCAAAGCCGGTCACCGCGTCGCGGTCCTGGCCCGTCCTTCGAAGACGCTTTCCGCCCGGGACCGGATGGCCCGGCTGGCCGAATGGTTCGGACTCGACGAGAGCGAGGCCGCGTCGTTCGAGGTCGTGGAAGGCGACATCCTCGATCCCGGTCGGGCGCGGGCGGCTCTCGCAGGCGCGGCCTGGCCGGGTCCGGTCGACGAAGTCATACACTGCGCGTCGAGCACGGCCTTCGCCGAGCGCAAGCGCGCCGAGGTCGAGGCGGCCAACGTCAATGGATTGCGCAACATCCTCGACTTCGCCGCCCACGGCGGCTGCGTCTTCTTCCACCACGTCAGCACGGCCTATGTCGCGGGGCGCCGGACGGGCCTGTGCCGGGAGGAGTGGGTCGAGGAAGGCCCGTTCACGAACGTCTACGAGGAAACCAAAGCCCGGGGCGAGATCCTGGCCCGCGACGTGTGCCGTCGCGAGGGCATCCGGCTCAACGTCTACCGGCCGACCATCGTATACGGCGATTCCCGGACGGGCCGGACGCTGCGCTTCAATGCGCTCTACTTTCCGGTCAAGGCGGCCGTCTTTCTTCGGGATATCTACCTCGCCGATATCCGCGAACGGGGAGGCCGGAAGGCCGCCGAGCTGCGCATCCGGTTGGCGGAGGACGGACGCCTGTCCATGCCCCTCCGGATCGAGGCCGGACCGGATGGCGGCATCAACCTCGTCCCGGTCGACCACTGCGTGCGGGCCTTCCTGGCCATCTTCGAGGACGGCCTCGACGGAGGGATCTACCACATCGCCAACTCCCGGGCTCACGGGGATCGAGGACCTTGTCGCTTACGGTAAAAGATACTTCGGGATCGAGGGGATCGAGACCTGCGGGCCGGAGGCCTTCGCCGCCCGGCCGAAGAGCGCCCTGGAAACGGCTCTACGACTCCTACCTCGAGGTCTACCGACCGTATATGCAGGACCAGCGGACGTTCGATACGGCTTCGAACGCGGCGCCCGTCCTCGCGAAACGGGGCCTCGTCTGTGCCCGCAGTTCGACCTACGGGATCTTCGTCGCGGTGCATGAGATACGCCGTCGAAGCGGGTTGGGGTTCGAAGCTGTTCGCGCGAGCAGGTTGCTCCCGCTCGACGGCGGAGCCGCTCTGACGTCGGGATGGCGGACGGGACGGATTCGGGTACAATAGGCCGCATGGAGATCGTCCTGGCCTCGGCCTCGCCCCGACGCCGCGAGCTCATGGCCCGGGTGGCGCCGGAGTTCCGCGTCTTTCCGACCGACGTCGACGAATCCATCATCAAAGAGAAGGACCCTCTCGCGTTCGCCATCGCCGCGGCCGTGATGAAGGCCAAACGGGCGGCCGAGGCCTGCCCGGAAGCCATCGTCATCGGAGCCGACACCGTCGTCGCCCTGGGCCTCAGGATCCTGGGCAAGCCCGCCGACCGGGAGGACGCCCGGGCCATGCTGCGGGCGCTCTCCGGCCGGAGGCACCGGGTCATGACCGGGCTCGCCTTCTATCGCAAGTCCGAGGACCGTCTGCTCACCGGCTACGACCTGACCTACGTCACCTTCCGCGCGCTCTCCGACGGGATGATCGATGGCTACCTCGACCAGGGGACTTTCCTCGATAAGGCCGGGGCCTACGCCGTCCAGGAGATCGGCGACTCCTTCGTCGCCCGGATGAAGGGCGACTACGACAACGTCGTCGGCTTCCCGGTCGAGAAGGTCGATCGGATGCTGGCCCGGTTCAGGGAGCCGGCCTTCCCGGTCACGGTCGAGGACATCGATTTCCCGGAAAGCGACGGACTGGCCCGGGCCGGAGGCCGCAAGGTCCTCGTGCCGGGCGCCGTGACCGGCGAGACGGTCCGGGTCCAGGTCGTCGGGGAGCGCGGCGCCGCCCGCCTCGCCGAGGTCGTCCGGGTCGAATCCCCTTCGAAGCTCAGAGCCGCGCCCCGGTGCGCGCATTTCGGGGCCTGCGGCGGCTGCCGCTTCCAGCACGTCGATTACGGGGCCCAGCTCGAGCTCAAGGCGCGCCACCTCCGCCGGACGCTCGAGGAAGCGGGGATCGGAGGGGCGTCGCCAGCGCTCCGGCCGGCGACGCCGTCGCCCGACCTCTACGGCTACCGGAACAAGATGGAGTTCGCTTTCGGCGAGAAATACGGCGAGCTCGCCCTCGGCCTCCGCGAGAAGGTCACGGCCAGCCGCCAGATCTATCGGCGCACCCTGCCCCTCCGGGAATGTCCGATCTTCGGCCCGGTCGTCGAGCGCGTCTTCCCGGTCTTCGTCGCGTTCGCCGAGGAGAACGGCCTCGAGGGCTTCGAGCCGGCCACCCGGAAGGGCCACCTCCGCCATCTCGTCCTCCGCGAAGGGAAGCGGACCGGAGAGCTCATGGCCGTCCTCGTCGCGGCCGAGCTTCCCGAGGCCGGCCTCCCGGCTCTCGCGGCGCGGCTGGCCGCCGCCGCGCCGGAGCTCCGGAGCTTCGTCCACGTGACCAACACCCGCGGCTCCGACCTCGTCGAGTTCGAGCGGACGGAGCTCGTCTCCGGCGCGCCGTTCGTCGAAGAGAGGCTCGGCGGCCTCTCGTTCCGCGTCTACCCGCCGACGTTCTTCCAGACGAACACGGCCGGGGCGGAGCTCCTGTACGGCCGCATCCGCGAGGAGGCCCCGCTCACGTCCCACAGCCGGGTGCTCGGCCTCTACTGCGGCAGCGGGGCGATCGAGCTCTCGCTCGCCGGGGCCGTCGCCAATGTGACCGGCGTCGACTCGGAGCCGCGGAACATCGCCAACGCCGTCGAGAACGCCCTCGTCAACGGGATCGAGAACGCGGCCTTCGTGCCGGGTACGGTCGAGGCCTATCTCGACGGTCCGCTCCGCGAGCCGGCCGACGTCGTCGTCGTCGACCCGCCGCGCGTCGGCCTGACCGCGAAAGCGCTGCGCCGGACGATCGCCCTCGGCGCCCCGGCCGTCGTCTACGTCTCGTGCAATCCCGCCTCTCTGGCGCGGGATCTCCTCGCCTTCGCCGAGGCGGGCTACCGGATCGCTTCGCTCTCCCCCTTCGACTTCTTCCCCCACACGCCGCACCTCGAGACCCTGGCCGTCCTCGTCCGTTGAAGAGGGGGTCAAACCTACCTTTTGCAGCAAAAGGTAGGTTTGACCCCTTCTTGGTGCGGCTTTACTTTGGATCCGCCCCATAGTAAAACTTCGCCCGAGGAGGAAAACGCCATGACCAAGATCCAGCCCCGTTGCTGCCCTTGCCCGGAGAACCGCGGCCCGGCCGGGACCCCCTTCACGAGGCGCGAGTTCCTCAAGGGCGCCGGCGCCACGGCGCTCGGCTCCGTCGCCGCGGGCGGCCTGGCCTGGCCGCGTCTCGCCGGACGGAGCGCGACGGCGGACGAGGTCTTCCGGCCGGCGCCGCTCAAGGTCAAGCCGATCCTCGTCTACGACACGCCCCGGCGCCGGCCCCAGACGAGCTGGCGGAACTGGGGCGGGATCGAGACCGAGGCCGACGCCCAGGCCGAGATGGCCCGGATCCGGGGCGAGCTCGCGGCCCTGTCCAAGAAGGCGGAATTCCCCGTGGACTTCCTGCCGGTCGCGCCGGTCAAGCGGGCCGCCGACCTCGCCGGCGTCGGGGACATCGCGGACGCCGACGTCCTCCTCGTCTACGCGGCCGGCGGCTGGATGGACGTCTTCGACGCCCTGGGGAAGACGGGCAAGGACCTGATCTTCTTCTGCCGCCACAAGTCGGGGCCCGTCTACCTCTGGTACGAGATCATCAGCCCCCGCTACCTGCGGCAGCACACCGACAGCCTGGCCGTCGAGGGCGTCGACGACGACGACGTCGTCATCGACAGCCAGGACGAGATCCTCTGGCGGCTGCGGGCCCTGTGCGGGCTGAAGAACACGATGGGCACCGAGGATCCTGGCCGTCGGCGGGCCGGACGGCTGGGCCCAGCCGGCCGGCGTCGTGCCCAAGCTCGTCGCCGAGACGTGGAAGTTCGACATCGGCACCGTGTCCTACGACGACCTGGGCGAGCTGATCCAGCGAGGCCCGGGCCGACGCCGCGACCGTCCGCCGGGCCCGGACCGCGGGCCGAGGCCTACCTGCGCCTGCCGGGAACGACGCCTCGAGACGGAGCGCGCCGTTCGTCGAGAACGCCTTCCTGCTCGAGCAGGTCTTTCGCGGCCTGCTGCAAGGAGGCCGACTGCCGGGCCCTGACCATCAACGGCTGCATGGGCACGATCATGCCCCTGGCCGAGACCACGGCCTGCCTGACGCTGAGCACGCTCAACGACGACGGCTACCTGGCCTTCTGCGAGTCGGACTTCGTGGTCATCCCGTCGGGCATCCTGCTGGCCAACATCTCCGGCCAGCCCCGTGTTCCTCAACGACCCGACCTATCCGCACGACGGCATCATCACCCTGGCCCACTGCACGGCGCCGCGGAAGATGGACGGCCGGACGATCGAGCCGGCCCGGATCCTGACCCACTTCGAGTCGGACTACGGGGCCGCCCCCAAGGTCGAGATGCGCAAGGGCCAGATGCTGACCAACATCGTCCCCGACTTCAAGGCCGAGCGCTGGCTCGGGCCTGCCGGGCGAGATCGTCGAGCGCCCGTTCCTGCCCATCTGCCGCTCGCAGATCGACGTCCGCTTCGCGTGCGACGAGCCGGACGCTGGCCAAGCGCATGCCCGGCTTCCACTGGATGACCGGCTACGGCGACTATCACGCGGAGCTCGGCTACGCCCTGAAGCGTGTCGGCATCGAGTGGGACTTTCTCGGGTAAGTAAGGAGGGGGTCAGGTCTACTTTTTACGCAAAACTGCGTAAAAAGTAGACCTGACCCCCTCTTCATAGGACGGTGCGGGTGGCGACGACGTCGACGCCCGTGCCCAGGACGCCGGCGATGAGCACCTGCCCGCGCCGGACGGGCGCTTCGGGCCGGAGCTTGGCGACCTCGGCCAGGACGGGGAAGATCATCTCGCGCGGCACAGGCCCGCTCAGCCGGACCGAGACCATTTTCGTCGAGGTGCCCTTGAGGGGGACCGACGTGGCCAGGTTCCTCCGGGGACGCAGGAGCTCTTCCTCGGCGAAGGGAACGCCCTTGTCGCACTGATTCCCCCGGACCTCGAGCCCTCCGGCCTCGCCCCTCGCGACCTCGAGCTCGCAGCCGACCGGGCAAAGGACGCAGGTCAGGCGGTCGACGGGTGGGCGCTCACTCATGGACGGCCACCTCGAGGTCCTCGGCGACGGCCGGCCTGACCTTGATCTTCTGGAGCTCGGACGGGAGAACGCGGCCGAGCTTCCTCCTCGCGTAGATCTTGCCCGTCGCCCCGCCCTTGACGACGACCTGGACGTTCCGGAGCGGCCGCGCGACCCGGTAGCTCAGCTCCGCGCCGGGCTTCCCGGACGTCAGCCTCTGGGGCAGGGCGTACTTGACGTTCGGCCCGGCCGAAACGCGGACGCCCGTCCCCGCCGCCCTCTCCCCCGCCGCGTAGCGGGCGGCGTTCTCGCCGGCCGCGAAGCCCTCGAACGAGGCCCAGTCGGCGACGTCGTGGATGTGGAGGACGTTGCCGCAGGAGAAGACGCCGGCGGCCGAGGTCATGAGCGTTTCGTCGACGACGGCCCCGCCCGTGAGGGGCGAGAGCTCGACCCCGGCCTGCTTGGAGAGCTCGTTCTCGGGGATGAGACCGACCGAGAGGAGGAGCGTGTCGCAGGGCACGACGCGCTCGGTCCCGGCGATCGGCGCCATCGCTTCGTCGACCTTGGCCACGACGACGCTCTCGACGCGGTCGCGGCCCCGGATCTCGACGACCGTCGATCGGAGCTCCAAGGGGATGCCGAAGTCCATCAGGCACTGCCGGACGTTCCTCTCGAGCCCGCTCGCCCAGGGCAGTATCTCGAAGACACCCTTGACCGCGATGCCCTCGAAGACGAGGCGCCGGGCCATGATCAGGCCGATGTCGCCCGAGCCGAGGATGACCGCCTCGTTGCCGATGCGGAGGTTCTGCAGGTTGACCAGGTTCTGGGCCGAGCCGGCCGTCAGGACTCCGGCCGGCCGCGTTCCGGGGATCCCGATCATGTCGCGGGTCCGCTCGCGGCAGCCCATGGCCAGGACGACCGCCCCGGCCTCGACGAGCCTGTACCCCGACCGCGCGTTGATCCGCAGGACTCTCTCCGGCGAGAGGTCGAGGACCATGGCCCCGGTCTCGACCTCGATCGGCTCCCTGGCGACGTCCTCGGCCAGGCGCTCGGCATACTCGGGCCCGCTGATCGTCTCCTTGTAGAGGAAGAGCCCGAAGCCGTCGTGGACGCACTGGTTGAGGATGCCGCCGAGCCGCTTTTCGCGCTCGAGGAGCAGGACCTTGCCCGCTCCCGCCCGCCGGGCGCCGAGAGCGGCGGCCAATCCTGCCGGGCCACCACCGATGACGGCCACGTCGCAGGTCTCGGCCGGTCCCCGCTTCTTCTTCATCGCTCAGTCCTTGATCCGCCCGTAGAAGAGCCGCGAGCCGACTCCCCGCTTGGAGACGCGATCGACCGGGACACCCTCGCCCTGGAGGATCTCGACGACCCGCGGCCCGCAGAATCCGCCCTGGCAGCGGCCCATGCCGCAGCGCGTCCGGCGCTTGACGGCGTCGAGCGTCCTGGCCCCGAAGGGGTTCCGCAGGGCGGCGACGACCTCGGCCCGGGTGACGTGCTCGCAGCGGCAGACCGTCTCGCCCCAATCGGCGTCGCGCGCGACGCGGCCGGCCCGCGTCTCGTCGTCGAGGGCGGCGTAGCGCTTATGGAGGGGCCTTTCCGGGCGGAAGTCGCCCTTCGCCCGCAGGTCCATCCTCACCCCGATCATGGCGACGACCATCTCGGCCAGGGCCGGGGCCGCCGTCAGGCCGGGCGACTCGATGCCCACGAGGTCGATCCATCCGGGCCGCCGCCGGCTCTCCTCGACGACGAAATCGCCGAATGAAATTGGGCCGGAGGGGTCGACGAGCTTGGGCCGGATCCCGGCATAGCCGTGGATGAAGGGGACGCCGGCCAGCCCGGGCATGAGCCGGGCGGCCTCGGCCTTGAGCTTGGCCGCGACCTCCCGGGTCGTGGCCAGGTCGCGCTTGTCGCCGACCGGCTCGGCGCTCGGGCCGAGGATGATGTGCCCCTCGAGCGTCGGCGTGACGTGGATGCCGAGGCCCGGGTCGTCCCGCGGCGGCACGGGATAGACCGGCATGGCGAGGCGGAAGCCGCAGTCCTTGTCCGTGATGAGGTACTCGCCCCGGTAGGGGAAGATCCGGTAGCCGTCGATCCCGGCGAGACGGGCCACCTCGTCGGCGAAGAGGCCGGCGCTGTTGACGACCCGCCGGGCGGAGAACTCCCCCTTCGGCGTCGCCAGGCGGAACAGGCCGTCCCGGAAGCCGACGGCCTCGACGGGCGCCTCGAGCCGGACCTCGGCCCCGTTCTGCGCGGCGCACTCGGCCAGGGCGATGGTGAGCTCGTAGGGGGAGATGATCCCGGTGTGGGGCGAATGAAGGGCCCAGCGGCCGCGGGCCAGCGGCTCGAGACGGCGGATCGCGGCTTCGTCGACGATCTCCAGTCCGGGGACGCCGCTCCGGTCGCCCTGGGCCTTGAGCTCCTCGAGGCGGCGCCTGCCCTCGTCGGCCAGGGCGACGACGAGCTTGCCGGTCTTGCGGTGGGGGACGCCGAGCGTCGAGGCCAGCTCGTAGATGAGGCCCAGGCCGGCGACGTTGGTCCTGGCTTTGAGGGACCTCGGCGGGACGTTGAAGCCGGCGTGGATGACGCCGCTGTTGCCCTTTACTCGACGCCCTCGGCCAGGTCCGACTCCCTCTCGAGGAGCAGGAGCCGGAGGTCGTAGCGCGAGAGCTCCCGGAGGACGGCGCAGCCGACGACCCCGCCGCCGATGACGGCGACGTCGTATTCCGCGCCCGCTGGTCGTTCCATGGCCTTTCGGCCTGTCATCATACCAAATCTGGCCTCCGGCTCAAAAGGGAAGGCCTCTCGATCGGGGGAAAGCCCCGGGCGATGCGGTGAAGGGCGTCGTCTCGACGGTCCCCGTTGCGGGCGGGCCGGGCTCAGAATCCGAGCACGGCCGAAGCGGCCGGGCCCGACAGGAGGTCGGGCAGGACGCCGAGCAGGAGCAGCAGGGCCGCCGAGACGGCCAGGTAGACCGTGACGGAGCGGGAGACCCCGCCCTCGGCCGGGGACCCGCCCGGCGGCGCCGCGGGGGCGCCTCTTCGAGGAACATGGCCTTGCCGACACGGAAATAGTAGAAGAGCGAGAGGACCGAGTTCAGCGCGCCGGCGACCGCGAGGAGGACCATCCCCTTCTCCAGGGCCGCCGTGAAGAGGAAATACTTGCCCATGAATCCCGCCGTCGGCGGGATGCCCGTCAAGGAGAGAAGGACGACGAGGACGCTCGCCGCCGCGAGCGGGGCCCGCCGCACGAGGCCGCGCAGGCCGGCGACGCTCTCGTCGAAACGGCCTCCCCCGTCGACGAGGAGGACCGTCCCGAAGGCGGCCGCGTTCATGAGGACGTAGGCGACGGCGTAGAACAGGACGGCCGTCCGGGCCGTCTCCCCCCAGGCCGCGAGGCCGATGGCCAGGTAGCCCGCCTGGGCGATGGCCGAATAGCCCAGCATGCGCTTGAGGCTCTTCTGGGTCATCGCGGCCAGGTTCCCCCAGAACATCGTGGCCACGGCGACCGCCTGGAGGACGAGGCCCCAGGCCTCCTCGAAGCCGCCGAAGAGCGAGGTCATGGCCCGGACGAGCACGGCCAGGACGGCGGCTTTCGGCGCGCTCGAGAGGAAGACCGCGAGCGGCGTCGGCGCGCCCTCGTAGACGTCGGGCGCCCACATGTGGAAGGGCACGAAGGCGGCCTTGAAGAACAGGCCCGTGAAGACGAGCCCCATGGCCACGAGGACGGGCCAGGCCTCCGTCCCGGCGAGGGCCGGGCCGGCTTCGGCGTAGGCCGTCGACCCCGTCAGGCCGAAGACGACGGCCAGGCCGAGGAGCATGATGGCCGAGCTCAGCGTGCCCAGGAAGAAATACTTGATCCCGGCCTCGGCCGAGCGCCGCTCCTTCTTGAAGATGCCGGCCAGGACGTAGGAGGGGACGGCGAAAAGCTCGAAGGCGACGTAGGTCGTGACGATGTCGACGGCCGAGACGGCGGCCGTCATGCCGACCATGGCCAGGAGCATGAGCGTGTAGGTCTCGCCCGGCTCGTTCCCCTCGACGTCGAAGAAGCGGAAGGCCAGGAGGACGGCGATGGCCCCGGCGAGGAGGATGGCCGCCTTGAAATAGACGGCGAAGGCGTCGACGACGAGGTGCCCGCCGAATAGGAGCTCCGCGGAGGGAGGCGTCAGGGCCAGGGCGGCTCCGGCCGCTCCGATCCCGGCCAGGGCCGCGTAGCCGGCCGCGCGCCTCCCCTTCCTCCCGGCGAAGAGGTGGACGAACAGGGCCGCCACCGCCGCCGCGAGCAGGACGAGCTCGGGGGCGAGGGGCCGCAGTCCGTAGCCGGCGGGGACGGTCATCGCGCGGTCTCGAAGTGGCCGGGGTTGACGATGCGGACGATCTTCTCCACGGGCTTGTCGATCAAGTCGAGGAACGGCTTGGGGAACAGGCCGATCCAGAAGACGAGGACGAGGAGCGGCAGGAATGTGGCGAGCTCCCGCAGGGTCAGGTCCTTGATCGACTCGTTGGCCGGATGGACGATCTTCCCGAACATGACCCGCTGGTAGAGCCAGAGCATGTAGGCGGCGCCGAGGACGATGCCGGTCGCGGCGATGGCCGTCCACAGCCAGCTCACCGGGAACGTGCCCATGAGGATCATGAACTCGCCGATGAAGCCGTTGAGGCCCGGGAGCCCGATCGACGACATGGTCATGATCAGGAAGACCGCGGCGTAGACCGGCATGCGCGACGACAGGCCGCCGAAATCGGCGATGAGCCGGGTGTGCCGCCTCTCGTAGACGACCCCGACGATGAGGAACAGCGCGCCCGTCGAGAGGCCGTGGTTGACCATCTGGAGGACCGCGCCCTTGGCCGCCATCGGGGTCAGGACGAAGAGGCCCAGCATGACGAAGCCCATGTGGGAGACCGAGGAGTAGGCGATGAGCTTCTTCATGTCCTTCTGCATCAGCGAGACGAGGGCCCCGTAGACGATCGACACGAGGGCCAGGGCGACGACGGCCGGGGCGTAGCGGCGGACGGCGTCCGGGAGAAGCGGCAGGGAGAAGCGGAGGAAGCCGTAGGAGCCCATCTTCAACAGGACGCCGGCCAGGATGACCGAGCCGGCCGTGGGCGCCTCGACGTGGGCGTCGGGGAGCCACGTGTGGAACGGGAACATCGGCACCTTGATGGCGAAGCCGAGAAAGAAGGCCAGGAAGATCCAGCCCTGGAGGGCGGCGGGGACGACGGCGCCGGCGGCGATCATGGCCGTCCAATCGAAGGTCTGGTGGGCCCCGCGCAGGACGAGGATGCCGACGAGCATGGCCACCGAGCCGAAGAGGGTGTAGAGGAAGAACTTGATGGCCGCGTAGAGGCGCCTCTCCCCTCCCCAGATGCCGATGAGGAAGTACATCGGCACGAGGACGACCTCCCAGAAGACGTAGAAGAGGATGAGGTCCAAGGACAGAAAGACGCCGATCATGCCCGTCTCGAGGAGAAGCATGAAGACGTAGTATTCCTTCAACCGGCCCTTGACGGCGTCCCAGGAGGACAGCGTGGCGACGAAGGTCAGGAGCGAGGTCAGGAGGACGAGGAGGAGCGAGATGCCGTCGACGCCGAGGAGATACTGGGCCCCGATGGCCTTGATCCACGGCAGGCGCTCGACGAGCTGCATCTCCCCGGACGCGGCGTCGAAGCGCGCGAGGAGGAGGAGCGTCGCGGCGAACTCGAGGCCGGCGAAGGCGTTGGCCGCGATCTTGATCGCCCGGGTCCGCGAGCCCGGCAGGAGGAGGACGACGAGCATCCCGGCCGCCGGGAGGAAGGTGACGAAGGTCAGGATCGGGACACCGAGGACGTTCATGGCTCGATCTCCTCCATGGTCTTAAAACACCGCTACGGCGATGGTGATGACGAGGACGACGCCCAGCACGACGGCCAGGGCGTAGTTGTAGATGTGCCCGGTCTGCAGCCGGCGCAGGGCGGACGAAGCGGCCAGGTGGACCTTGCCCACCCCGTTGACGGCGCCGTCGACCGCCCCCTCGTCGAAGACGATGGCCAGGCGCGAGACGCGGCGGGCGAGAGCCGCCGCCCCGTCGACCAGGCCGTCGACGACGCGCCGGTCGAACCAATCCGCGATCCGGCCGAGGGCGAGGACGCCGCCGACGAAGACCTTGCCGTAGGCCTCGTCGACGAAGTACTTGCGATGGACGATCCGGTAGAGCGCCGGGAACCTCCCGGCGAACCGACGGGCCGGCTCGCCCCGTCCTTTCACGTAGATGACGTAGGCGGCGGCGATCGCCGCGGCGGCCGCCGCCACGGCCGCGGCCATGAGCAGGACCTCGGTCCCGGCCGCGAGATGGAGCTCGTGATGGCCCGTGCTCGCCTCGAGGAAGCGGCCGAACCAGGCGCCTCCCCCGAGCAGGCGGGGCAGGCCGACGTAGCCGCCGAAGATCGCGAGGACGGCCAGGACCTCGAGCGGGACGAGCATGACCGGCGGCGACTCGTGGAGGTGGCGGGCCTCGTCGCCCGAGAACCTCTCTTCGCCGAAGAAGGTCAGGAAGATCAGGCGGAACATGTAGAAAGCGGTCATGGCCGCGCCGGCCAGGCCGAGGGCCCAAACGAGATAGTTCCCGGAGGCGAAGGCCGAGGCCAGGATCTCGTCCTTGGAGAAGAACCCCGAGAGGCCCGGCAGTCCGGAGATGGCCAGGGCCCCTACGAGGAAGACCCGGTAGGTCCGGGGGACGCGCCTCCGCAGGCCCCCCATCCTCCTCATGTCCTGCTCGCCGGACAAGGCGTGGATGACGCTCCCGGCGGCCAGGAACAGCAGGCTCTTGAAGAACGCGTGGGTCACCAGGTGGAAGACCCCCGCGGCGTAGGCCCCGACGCCGAGGCCGATGAACATGTAGCCGACCTGGGAGATCGTCGAATAGGCCAGGACGCGCTTGATGTCGGTCTGGACGAAACCCATGGTCGCGGCGTAGACGGCCGTGACGGCGCCGGTCAGGGCCACCACCGTGAGGGCCGTCCCCGAGAAGGAGAACAGGACGTGGAGGCGGGCGACCATGTAGACGCCGGCCGTGACCATGGTCGCGGCGTGGATGAGGGCGGAGACGGGGGTCGGGCCCTCCATGGCGTCGGGAAGCCACGTATAGAGGGGGATCTGGGCCGACTTGCCCGTGGCCCCGAGGAAGAGGAGCAGGGCCGCGGCCGTGGCCGTCCCCTGGGCGATCGCCCCCGACTCCACGCCGGCCGCGATGCCGGCGACGTCGATCGTCCCCAGCGCGTAGACGAGAAGGCCGGTGCCGAGGAGGAAGCCGAGGTCCCCGATCCGGTTGGTGATGAAGGCCTTCTTGCCCGCGTCGGCGGCCGAGTCCTTGGTGAACCAGAAGCCGATGAGGAGGTAGGAGCAGAGCCCCACGCCCTCCCAGCCGATGAACATGACGCCCAGGTTGGCCCCGAGCACCAGGACGAGCATGGCGAAGGTGAAGAGGTTCATGTAGGAGAAGAACCTGGCGTAGCTCCCGTCGCGGGCCATGTAGCCCAGGGAATAGACGTGGATGAGAAGGCCCACGCCCGTGACGACCAGGGTCATCACCGCGGCCAGGGAGTCGTAACGGAAGGCCAGGTCGAGCCGGAACGAGGCCAGGCCCCCCGAGGCGGTCCGGACGAGGCTCGCCGGGACCCAGGTGAAGAGGGTCTTGACGACGACCGTGTCGGGCGAGCGAAGGAGCCCGGCGAAGGCGGCCACGGCGGCGGCGAAGCTCAAGCCGGCCGCCCCGACGGCCGTCGCCCCGACGGCGCGCCGGGAGAAGAAGCGGACGCCGGCCAACCCGTTGACGGCCGCGCCGACGAGGGGAAAGAGCGGGATGAGGGCGAACACCGGTTATCCTCTGAGGTCGTCGAGGGCGTCGACGTCGTAGCTTTTCTTCTGGCGGAAATAGGACAGGACCAGGGCGAACCCGACGGCCGCCTCGGACACGGCGACGATGATGACGAACAGGGCGAAGATCGAGCCGCGCGGCGACCCCAGGTGGCGCCCGAAGCCGACCAGGATGACGTTGGCCCCGTTGAGGAGGAGCTCGAGCGACATCAGCATGACGACCAGGTTCTTGCGGACGACGACCCCGACGAAGCCGATGGCGAAGAGCAGCAGGCCCAGGACGATGACGGCCTCAATCGGGATCATGGACGAGCTTCCTCCGGGCGACGATGATGGCCCCGACGAGCACGGCCAGCAGCAGGACCGAGGCCAGCTCGAAGGGGAAGAGGTAGGAGCCGAAGAGCGTCTCGGCCATGGCCCTGAACCCCTGCTCCCCGCCCGCGCGGCCGGCGTCCGGGAATCCCTTCGCCAGGAGCAGGTAGGCGACCTCGACGCCGGTGGCCACGGGCACGGCGACGAGGAAGACCGTGGGCAGGAGCGGCCGGCGCTCCGGGACGACCTCCTTGAGGTTGACGATGACGATGACGAAGATGTAGAGGACGACGATGCCGCCGCCGTAGACGAGGATCTGGATGGCGCCCAGGTATTCGGCCTGCAGGGTGAAGAAGACGCCGGCCGTGGCCAGGACGGTGAAGGCCAGGTAGAGGACGCTGTGCATGACGTTCTTCTGGACGACGACCAGGACGGCCGCGGCCAGGGCCAGGACGGCGAAGACGACGAATACGGCGAGCGTGATCATCGGGCCCTCCGGCAGCCGCCGCAGAGATGCGCCTGGAGGCCGTCCCCCGTGAGGTACATCTCGTCGCGGTGGAAGAGGAGCCCGTCCTTGCGGACCCCGGTCAAGCGGAACTCCCGCGAGAAGCGGATGGCGGCCGTCGGGCAGACCTCAACGCAGAGGCCGCAGAAGCTGCAGCGGTCGAGCTTCCAGTCGAATTTCACCGGCCGCATGACCTTGGCCCCCTCCTCCTTCCGGCCCTCGATGTCGAAGCAATCCGTGCCGCAGGCCCTCTGGCAGGCCTTGCAGGCGACGCAGAGCGGCTCCCCGCGCTCGTCGCGGTGGAGCCGGAGAATGCCGCGGAAGCGCTCGGCCGGCTCCTGGACCTCCTCGGGATACTCGACGGTCACCTTGCGGCTGAAGTAGAGCCGGAGGGTCACGGACAGGCCGCGCAACATGTCGACAAGGAAGAACGACTTGAGGAACTCCCGGAGCCGCCTCATAGGAGATACCTCACCAGGGCGACGACCAGGAAATTCGCCAGGGCCAGGGGGATGAGCCACTTCCAGACGAGGCGGATGAGCGAGTCGAACCGGTAGCGCGGGAAGGTCGCCCGGATCCAGACGTAGAGGTAGAGGAAGAACATGATCTTGACGAGGTACCAGACGAAGCCGGGCACGACGTCGAGGAAGTCCAGGGCCCGGACGCCCGGGAAGGGCGGGAGCCAGCCGCCGAAGAAGAGGATGACGACGAGCGACGACACGAGGACCATGTGGGCGTACTCGGCCATGTAGAAGAAGGCGAACTTCATGCCCGAGTATTCGGTGTGATAGCCGGCGACGAGCTCCGACTCGGCCTCGGGCAGGTCGAAAGGGGCCCGGTTCGTCTCGGCAACGGCCGATATCCAGAAGACGACGAAGGAAACGGGCATGAGGAAGCCGTACCAGACGCCCGACGCCTCCTGGCGGCGGACGATCTCGACGAGGTCCATGGAACGGGCGACGAAGGCGACCGTCAGGACGGTCAGGCCGGTCGGGATCTCGTAGCTCAGGACCTGGACGACCGAGCGCAGCGCGCCCATGAGCGGGTACTTGGAGTTGGAGGCCCAGCCGCCGAAGATGACGCCGAAGACGGAGATGGACGACAGGCCGAGGACGATGAGCAGGCCGACCGGGCTCTCGGCGACCCAGAGGGTCAGGGTGTAGGTCCCGATGCGGAGGGGCTCGCCGAGGGGGACGAAACAGAACGCCAGGAGCGAGGAGAACATGACCAGGACGGGAGAGACGTTGAACAGCAGCTTGTCCGCCCGCCGCTGCATGATGTCTTCCTTGAAGAAGAGCTTGACGGCGTCGGCGACCGGCTGGGCGATGCCCTGGAAGCCGACGCGGTTGGGCCCCAGCCGGCCCTGCATCAGGGCCACGACCCGGCGCTCGAGCCAGATCATGACCACGACCATGACCATGGGATAGAGGATGACGGCGACGATCTTCCCGACGGGGATGAGGAGGTCGGCGACGAAGGGGCTCACTTGTCGATCTCCCCGAGGACGATGTCGAGCGAGCCGAGGATGCCGACGACGTCGGAGAACATGTTGCCCTTGCACATGTGCTCGAGCGACTGGAGGTTGATGAACGAGGGCGATTTCATCTTGACCCGCTCCGGCTTGTCCGTGCCGTTCGACCGGACGGTGAAGCCGAGGACCCCCTTGGGGGACTCGATCGTGTGGAAGACCTCGCCCGGCGCGATCTTGAGGGTCCGGGGCACCTTGGCCGTGAACTCGCCCTCGGGGAGGCCGTCCAGGGCCTGGCCGACGATGCGGATCGACTGGCAGATCTCCTCGAGGCGGACGAGGTAGCGGTCGTAGACGTCGCCGTTCGCGCCGAGGGGGACCTCGAAATCGAAATCACCGTAGGACGAGTAGGGCAGGTCCTTGCGCATGTCCCAGGCGACGCCACAGGCCCGCAGGGGCGGGCCGGTCAGGCCGTAGTCGATCGCCTCGGCGGCCGAGATGCGGCCGACGCCGACCGTCCGCTCCTTCCAGATCCTGTTCTCGTCGAGGAGCGCCCGGATGTCCCCGAGCCTCTTGGGGATCCTTTCGAGGACGCCGCGGATGCGGCCGACGAGCGGGGCGTCGAGGTCGCGCACGACTCCGCCGACGCGGATGCCGTGGATGGTCAGGCGGGCCCCGCAGTACTCCTCGAAAATGTCGAGGACCTCCTCCCGGGCCTCGAAGCCGTAGAGGAGGACCGACATGGCCCCGATGTCGTTGGCCATGAAGCCGGCCCAGGCCAGGTGGGAGGCCAGGCGCTGGAGCTCGGCCAGGACGACCCGGAGGTAGCGGGCCCGCCGGGGAACGTCGATCCCGGCCAGCTTCTCCACGGCCAGGACGTAGCCCAGGTTGTTCGAGAGCGAAGCCAGATAGTCGAGACGATCGGTCAGCGGGACGACCTGGGTGTAGGTCAGGCTTTCCCAGAGCTTCTCCATGCCCCGGTGGAGGTAGCCGAGGACGGGCTCGACGCGGAGGACGACCTCGTTGTCCACGGCCAGCTTGAGGCGGAGGACGCCGTGCGTGCTGGGGTGCTGGGGCCCCATGTTGAGGTCGATCTCTTTAAGCGCCATCGTCCCTCCCGGCGAGGGGGAAATCCTTGCGCAGGGGGTGGCCCTCGAAATCGTCGGGCATGTAGACGCGGCGGAGGTCGGGATGCCCGTCGAAGCGGACGCCGAACATGTCGAAAGCCTCGCGTTCGGCCCAGTCGGCGGAGCGGAAGAGAGGCACGGCCGAAGGCAGGCTCCCGCCCTCGTCGACGTCCGCGGCGACGCGGGCCCGGAGAGCGCCCGGGAACTTGTAGAGGCGATAGACGACGGTGAAGCGCCGGCCGCCCTCGACGGGGGCCCGGAGGTTGTCGAAGACGACGACGTCCTCGAGGGCGTTGAAGCCCGCCTCCTCCTTGAGGAAGCGGAGGGCGGGGGCGAGGGCGTCGGGACGGAGCCGGACGGAGACCTCTCCCCCTTCGGCGGCCCCGGCGAGGACCGCGCCGGCGAAGCGCGCGGTCAGGGCCTCGAGGGCCCGCCGGAGCTCGGGCCTGTCAGCGCTTGTCTCGGGCATCGGGATCGAGGATCTCCTTGGTCGGGCGGCTGCGGGCGATCTTCTCCTGGAGGATCATCAGCCCGTGGATGAGGCCCTGGGGGGTCGGCGGGCAGCCGGCGACGTAGACGTCGACCGGGATGATCTTGTCGACCCCCTGGAGGACCGAGTAGGTCGGGAACGGGCCGCCGCCGATGGCGCAGTTTCCCATGGCCAGGGACCACTTCGGGTCGGGCATCTGCTCCCAGAGCCGGCGGATGACGGGGGCCATCTTGTTCGTCACCGTGCCGGAGACGATGAACAGGTCGGCCTGGCGCGGCGAGGCCCGGAAGAGCTCCATGCCGAAGCGGGCGATGTCGTACCGGGCGGCGGCCGTGGCGATCATCTCGATGGCGCAGCAGGCCAGCCCCGAGCCGAAGGGCCAGAGCGAGTTCTTCTGGGCCCAGGTGATGAAGGCGTCGGCCTTGGCCAGAAGGAACGGGGCCTTGTCGAAGGGCTCACTCATCGCCCCTCCGGAACTCCAGGGCCCCCGCTTTCCAGGCATAGACGTAGCCGAAGAGCAGGATGGCCAGGAAGACGAGGACCTCGACGAGACCGAAGAGGCCGAGCTTGTCGTGGACGACGGCCCAGGGGAAGAGGAAGAACGTCTCGACCTCGAAGACGATGAAGACGAGCGTCAGCAGGTAGAAGCGGATCGAGGTCGATTCGCGGGCCGTCGGCGTCGCCGGTTCGACGCCGCACTCGTAGGGCTCGTACTTGTCGCCGACGGGCCGGCGGCGGTAGCGGATGAGGGCGATGAAGCCGAGGAGGCCGGCCGAGAAGACGATCGAAACGATGAAGAAGAGGAAGAAATACCAGTAGTTTCTCATCTCCGGCGCTCCCGGGCCTCCAGGTCAGGCCGCGTCGCGGCGCGGCGGAGTGTCATCATAGCCGAGGCACGCTTTCTTTTCAATAGAATTCCCATCATAAATGTCGTCATTATGCCGGTTGACAGGGACGCGGGGTCGGGAGTAAGAAGGAGGAGCCCATGGTCGTCAAAGTCCTCGTCATCGGCGCCTACGCCGTCTTCACCCTGGCCGTCGGCTACCTGGGGCTGCGCAAGTCCCGGACCTTCACCGACTATTTCCTCGGGGGCCGGTCGGTCGGGCCCTGGATGTCGGCCTTCACCTACGCCGCGGCCTATTTCTCGGCCGTCCTGTTCATCGGCTTCGCCGGCAAGGTCGGCTGGGGCTTCGGCCTGTCGGGGCTTTGGATCGCCGCGGCCAACGCGATCATCGGCGTCCTCGGGGTCTGGGGCCTCGTCGGGAACCGCATCCGGCGGATGTCCGTCGAGCTCCAGGTCGCGACCATGCCCGAGTTCCTGGAGAAGCGCTACGGGAGCCCCTTCCTGAAGCTCATCGCCTCGCTGGCCGTCTTCCTCTTCCTCGTCCCCTATTCGGCGGCCGTCTTCATCGGCCTCTCCTATCTCTTCAAGGCCAACTTCGGGCTGCCCTTCGGCACGGCCCTCGCCGTCATGGGCCTGTTCACCGCCTTCTATCTCGTCCTCGGCGGCTATAGGTCGATGACCATGGTCGACGTCGTCTTCGGGATGATCATGTGCGTCGGCTCGGCCGTCCTCGTCGGCAGCACCCTGGCCAAGGCCGGCGGGCTCGGCCGGCTCCTCGCCGGCCTGGCCGCGGTCGATCCCCGCCTCACCGCCCCGGTCGGCCCGGGCGGGGCGTGGCCGCTCTTCGCCCTCGTCTTCCTGACGAGCGTCGCGCCGTTCGCCATGCCCCAGCTCGTCCAGAAGTTCTACGCCATCAAGGACGAGCGGGCCGTGCGGAGGGGCATGATCGCCTCGACGGCCTTCGCCCTCCTCATCGCCGGGACGGCTTACTTCACCGGGGCGGCGGCCCGGTTCTTCCTGACGCCCGAGAGCGCCCCGTCGGCCTTCTCCGCCGGCCGGCCCGTCTTCGACGTCCTCATGCCGGAGTTCTTGGCCCGGGTCGTCCCGCCATCGCTTTCCCTGCTCATGATGCTGCTCATCCTCTCGGCGTCCATGTCCACCCTCGCCGCGCTGGTCCTCATCTCGAGCTCGTCGGCCGTCAAGGACCTCTACGCCGGGTTCCTCAACAAGTCCGTCGCCGACCGGACGCTGACCGGCCTGATGCGCGGCGCGAGCGCGGTCTTCATCCTGCTCTCGGTCGTCCTGGCCTTTCTCCGTCCGGCGACGATCGTCGCCATCCTGTCGATCTCGTGGGGGGCGATCGGCTCGTTCTTCCTCGGCCCGTTCGTGTGGGGCCTCGTCAGCCGGAAGGTTACGAAGTTCGGGGCGATCGGCTCGGCGGTCCTGGGCCTCGGGACATGCCTGGGGCTCGCGCTCACGGGCATGGCCCCGGCCGAGGCGGGGACGCTCGGGATGATCGTTTCCTTCGGGGCCAACCCCCTCCTGAGCCTCGTCTTCTAGAGGGAAGACCCCGCTTTTGGGACGCACCACACGCTCCTAGAATCCCCTCTCGAGGCGGCGAGGGAATTCGCCTCGAAGATCCCCGTCCGTGGAGGGGGGACCCGCGCAGCGGGGGGAACCGGACGACTGGTTCCAGGGGGGCCGGGGAGCTAGAGGCGATTCCCGAGCAAAGCCATAGAGAGGGGCATCCGATATTCGGGTGGCGCGTCTCTCAATAGCGAAAAATGAGTTCGAACTGGAGCCAGTTATAGCTCGAGGCCCCGTCGAAGTAGAAGTTCCCCGGCTCGAAGTGCTCCCAGATCACTCGGCCGGACATGAATTTGCTGATCCTGTAATTCAAGCGGCCCTTGAGGAGCCAGCCCCGCTCGAGGCCGGTCCCGCCGGGGAAGACGCCCGGCCCGGTCTCGAACGCGCCCAGGCGCTGGGCCATCAGCAGAGCGTCCGAGCGGCCGCCGAGGTCCAAGGCGACGGCGCCGTAGAGGGAGCTCCAGTTGCTCCAGTACGACGGCCCCCGCTCTCGGGTGAACGCGTAGATGAAGCTCTCGCTCCATTTCGGCCAGCGGCTGAAGATCGGGTCCCAGCCCTCCATCCCGGCCGTCGCCGGGTCGTCGCCGCTGAGGAGGATCGCGCCGACGGTCGCGGTCTTGAGCGGTGGGATCGTGCCCGCGAGGTCGCAGTCCAGATGGGCGATTGCGCCGTAGGCCGAGCGGCCGGCGTCGCCGAACGTCCCCGTTTGGAAAGCGGCCTCGGCGGTCAGGGCCAGGAGACCGGCGAGCGGGGCCACGGCCCGGGCCCCGAAGGTGTCGGTCCGGGTCGGGGCGGGCAGGAGCTCGGTCGCGTCGGTGGTCTTGCGGACGGCGTAGGCGTCGACCGTCGCCTTGCCGATGGTCCCGGAATAATAGAGGGCCAGGGCGCTCTCGGGCTGCTCGGCCAGCGGCTGCGGCCGCGCGTTGACGACCGGGAAATAGGCGTCGGTCGTGTCCTGGATGTGGGCGAAGGCGGTGAGCCTGTGCTTTGCGGACAGGTCCGCGTCGAGGCGCAGGGCGTTGAAGTAATAGGACCGCGAGCCGTCGAGCGGCGTGCCGTCGGCGATGACGAAGCCCTCGCCGAAGCTGATGTCCTGGCGCCCGGCCGTGACCGTGAGGGGCAGACGGCCCGGGACCGTCCACTTGACAGAGAGGTTGTCGACGAAGACCTCGTGCCAGGTGAAGGCCCTGTCCTTGGGGGCCAGGTAGACGCGGAACTCGTTGGTGGCCTTGCCCAGGACCTCGAGGCTCTTGACCGGCGTCCAGCTCAAGCCGAGCGTCGTCCGGGTGCGGGTGTAGGCGAATCCGTCGTCGGCCGAGTCGTCGAGATTGACGGCGTTGTCCCAGGCCTCGAAGCGGAAGCGCTCGACGAAGATGAGCTTCAGGCGGGGCGCCGGCCCATCCTCCGGCCGGCCGAGGGGCGGCCAGAGGACGGCGGCCAGGAGGCCCCCGATGAGGATCTTTCGTAACATGAGTCCGTTCCTTTAAGAATAATAGGAAATATTTTACCACAAGCGGGCGGCGGGCGGGAAAAGCGCCGGCTAGTAGAGCCCGGTCGAGCCGAAGCCGCCCTCGCCGCGCGAGGTGTCGTCGAGCGAGTCCGTCTCGACGACCTCGACGGCGACGACGGGCTGGACGAGCATCTGGGCGATCTTCATGCCTTTCTTGACCGCGAAGGGACCGTCTCCCAGGTTCATCACGACGACCTGTATCTCGCCCCGGTACCCGGCGTCGACGACGCCGGCCAGGCGGTGGACGCCCATGAGGGCGATGCCGCTCTTGTCCCAGATGAGGCCGACGTGACCGGGCGGGATGGCGACCTGGACCCCCGTGGGGACCGCGAAGACGTCGCCCGGACCGAGCTCGCGGTCGACGACGGAGAAGAGGTCCAGGCCGGCGTCGCCCGGGTGGCCGTAAAGGGGGAGCTTCGCCTCGGGGTGGATGCGCTTGACTCGGAGTTCCATGGCCTCCCCTTTCATCCCGTCCCATCGATACGGACCTCGCCGAAGAAGGGCCGGGCCGCTTCGGCGATGGCCTCGAGCTCGGCCCGGCCGAAGGGCTTGATCGCGAGGAAGGAGGGATCGAGCGTCGTCTGGGGAACGAACGACTGGACGAGATAGCTCTCCGCCCCGCCGAGCCATTCCCCGATCTTGACGGCGTCCTCCTTCCCGACCAAGCCGGGGACGAACGTCGTCCGGAACGTGCGCCTGACCGGGGAGGCGCGCAGGAGCTCGGCGCTCAGGACGATCTTCGCGGGATCGACCGTCGACCGCGTCACCTCCCTGTAGCGCTCGAGCGGGGCCTTGATGTCCAGGGCCACCCAGTCGAGGAGGCCGAGGCCGAGGAGGGCCTCCAGCCGGTCCGGGAAGGAGCCGTTCGTGTCCAGCTTGACCAGAAGCCCTCGCTCCCGGACGACGCGGATGAGCTCCTCGATGTCCTCGTGGAGGAGGGGTTCGCCGCCCGTGAGGCAGATGCCCTCGAGCCAGCCCTTCCGGCCGTCGAGGTAGGACAGGAAGTACTCGGGGGCCAGGCTCGGGATGGTCTCCGGCTCGAGGACGAGCTGGGCGTTGTGGCAGTAGGGACAGCGGAAGGTGCAGCCGCCGGTGAAGACCGTCGAGGAGATGTGGCCCGGAAAATCGCGGCTGGAGAACTTCTCTATGCCCTTGATCTCGACCAAGCCTCGAACTCCTCGGCCGTGTTGATGACGGCCCGGACGACCCCTTGGGTGTGGGCTATGAGGGTGGGAAGGATGATGGCGCCGGTATCGTCCCGCTTGATGACGTTGAGGAACTCGCGGATCTTGGCCTTGCCCGGGACCTGGGTCAGGCCGTACTCGGCGTAGGGGGTGCCGGCCTCGGCCAGCTTCTTCTTGAGCGCCTCGCATTTGGCGCAGTTGGGGTAAGTGAAGAGAAGAATGTCCATGGTCTCACCGCCTCGGTCGTATCGCTCGGGAGCTCAGCCGATCTTGTCGTAGGTCGCCCGGTCCTTGAACTCCTGTTGCTTGCCGTCGTTCCAGGTCCGGACCGGGCGCATGTAACCGACGATACGGCTGTAGACCTCGGTCTCGTCACCGCAATCCGGGCATTGGGCCTGCCGGCCGCGGAGGTAGCCGTGGTTCATGCAGACGCTGAAGGTGGGGGTGATGGAGAAGTACGGCAGCTTCGTCTGGGCGATCCGCTGGACCAGCTTCTTGCAGGTCTCGCCGTCGATGGCCTCGGGCAGGAAGGCGTGGAAGATCGTTCCCCCGGTGTAGAGAGCCTGGATCCCGGCCTGGTGCTGGATGGCCTCGAAGATGTCCCGGGTGGCGTCGACGTTGAGCTGGGTCGAGTTCGTGAGGTAGGGGTGCTTTTCGGTCCCCGAGGTGTAGATGCGGGGGTATTTCTGCCGGTCCAGCCGGGCCAACCGGTAGGCCGTGGACTCGGCCGGCGTCGCCTCGAGGTTGTAGAGGTGGCCCGTCTCCTCCTGGAACTCGCGCAGGACGCCGCGCATGAACTGGAGCGTCTCGACGGTGAACTCGCGGCCCTCGGGCGTGCCGATGCCCTTCTTGAGGAAGTTCATCGAGGCCTCGTGCATGCCGCAGACGCCGATCGTCGAGAAGTGGTTGTCGAAGTGCCCGAGGTAGACCTGGGTGTAGGGCATCATGCCCTTGGACAGCATGTTGTTGACGATCTCGCGTTTCGTCTCGAGGGTCTCCTTGGCGACGGTCATCAGCTCCCGGAGACGGACGAACAGGTCCTCCTTGGAGGAGGCCTCGAAAGCGACCCGGTTGAGGTTGATCGTGACGACGCCGATGGAGCCGGTCGAATCGCCGGGGCCCCAGATGCTCCCCGGCCGGCGCATGAGCTCGCGCTGGTCGAGGTTGAGGCGGCAGCACATGGCCCGGATGTCGCCGGGGTTCATGTTCGTGCCGATGTAGTTCTGGAAGTAGGGGATGCCGTACTTGGCCGTGGCGTCGAAGAGGAGCTTGGCCGTGGGCGAGTCCCAGTCGAACTCGCGGCTGAGGTTGTAGGTCGGGATGGGGAAGGTGAAGACCCGGCCCTTGAGGTCGCCCTCGATCATGATCTCGAGGAAGGCCTGGTTGATCCAGTCGACCTCCTTCTGGTAGTCGCCGTAGCAGGTCGAGAGCTCCTCGCCGCCGACGACGGCCCGCTTGTTCTTCATGTCCTCGGGGATGGTCCAGTCGAAGGTCAGGTTGGAGAAGGGCGTCTGCCAGCCCCAGCGGCAGGGGACGTTGAGCCCGAAGATGAGCTTCTGCATGTCCTGCTTGACGTCCTCGTAGCTGAGGTTGTCGTGGCGGACGAAAGGGGCGAGCAGGGTGTCGACGCTCGAGAAGGCCTGGGCCCCGGCGAACTCGGCCTGCATCGTCCCGATGTAGTTGACCATGTGGAGGGTCAGCGTGTCGAGGTGCTTGGCCGGGTTGGAGTGGACCTGGTTGGGGACGTGGCCGAAGCCCTTGCGGATGAGGTTCTCGAGGGACCAGCCGGCGCAGTAGCCGACGATGGGATAGCTCAGGTCGTGGATGTGGAACTCGCCGTCCTCGTGGGCCTTCTTGGCCCGCTCGGTGTAGATCTGGTTGAGGGCGAAGTTCGACAGGACCTCGCCGGAGACGCGGGCGTTGAGGCCGGCGAAGCTCTGGACGCCCTCGTTCGAGTTCTCGCGGATCTTCCAGTCGGCGTTGCTCAGGTAGTCCTTGACCAGGCGCTCGAGGTTGAGCCCGATGCGCTTGGCCTCGCGGATGCCCTTGTGCTTCTCGCGGTAGAGGATGTAGGACTTGGCGACGTCGTGGTAGCCCTGCTTCATGAGGACCATCTCGACGATGTCCTGGATCTGCTCGACGGAAGGGATGGTGTAGCCGCCGAACTTCTCCTCGATCATGAAGCAGACGATGTCGGAGGCGGTCTTGGCGATGGCCCGTCTCGGTGAAGCCGTGGGTCTGCATGGCCTTGAGGATGGCGTTGGTGATCTTGTCCTGGTTGAAATCGGTGACGGTTCCGTCCCGCTTCTTGATCCTGCCGACCGCGCTGACCATCGGGTGCCTCCTTCTTCTTCTTCTTCTCGGTCCGGCTCACAATCCTGGGATTTTCGCCGTCGCCGTGCTAAAATCTACCCTTCCAAAAACCATGGCAAAAACCAAAAAGCCTTTCGGCTTCTGTCCCATATCTTGTGGAGCTGTCGCAAGGAAAATACTAAATGTTGTATTTTCCGAGGAAACTCTACACCCGGGGATAGGGCTTGTCAAGGCCTTTCACGGGTTTTTTTAAGTTTTTGTTAAATAAACGAGGTTGGCATGAGAACGATCGAGATCAGGACCCGCGCGAGAGAGGAAATCGTCGACCTGACGGCCGAGGTCGGGCGGATCGCGGCCGCCTCGGGCGTCGCGGACGGCCTATGCGTCGTCTTCGTCCCCCACACCACGGCGGCGGTGACCATCAACGAGAACGCCGACCCCGACGTCAAGTCCGACATCCTCATGGCCCTGCGGAAAGCCGTCCCGGATTCCCTCTCCTACGAACACGCCGAGGGCAACTCGCCCGCCCACGTCAAGTCGAGCCTGGTCGGCTCGTCCGTGACGGTGATCGTCGCCGGCGGGAAGCTCCAGCTCGGCACCTGGCAGGGCATCTGTTTCTGCGAGTTCGACGGCCCGC
Organism: Candidatus Aminicenantota bacterium; assembly: GCA_963719985.1. GTDB lineage: Bacteria > Acidobacteriota > Aminicenantia > Aminicenantales > Saccharicenantaceae > RBG-16-66-30. Next base: position 495,568 of record CAVRDU010000005.1, read on the forward strand.
GGGCGCGCCAGGCCTGGGTCCATGTCGCCGGTAATTAGAACCTCAAGCCAAGCTTCCGCAGCTCCGCCGCCAGGTCCGTTTCCAGCGTGTAGCGGATCCCGGCCAGGCCCGTCTCGACCGCGCCCTTGACGTTCTCCTCCATGTCGTCGATGAAGACGCACTCGTCCGGCTCCGCGCCGGCCAGCCGCGCCGCCGCGAGATAGATGGCCGGATCGGGCTTGAGGAGCTTCAGCTCGTACGACAGGACGTAGCCGTCGAAGAAAAGGATCTCCGGGAAACGGCGCTTGACGAAGCCGAACCGTTCGGGGTCGGTGTTCGAGAGAAGCAGGGTCTTGTAGCCCGCGGCCTTGACCCGGGTCAGGATGTCGATCGCCGGCGGGATCGGCGTGAAGATGTCGTTGTAGATGTCGTAGAATTCGTCGTAGGTCATGTCCGCGCCGACGGCCGCCGTCACCTGTTCGTGGAAGTCCGCCGGGGTCACGGCCCCGCCGTCGAACCGGCGGATGAGGCCGAGGTCGCCGTGGACGATGGCCTTGACCTCCTCGTAGGGCCGGCCGGCCCGGTCCGCGAGCTTGCGCAGGAACACGCCGTTGTCGAACCAGAGGACGACGCGGCCCAGGTCGGAGATGACGCTGCGCACCATGAGGGGCTTTTATAACAGAAACGGCGGGCCGGGGCAAACGAGGGGGAATCGTTTGACATCCCGGCGGCGGAGCGTTATCCTGAGTTCATCGCATCTCTCGCCGAGCCGGCCGTCCTCGGGACGAGCATTCACTCCGGAAGGGATGCTCTTAATCATCCATAAGAAGGAGGGACCATGCCCATGAAAAGAACGACGCACCGCAGCGTCAAGGGGACCAAGCTCTATGCCGTTCGGGACAAGAAGGGGCGCTTCGTCGACATCCAGACCTACAAGCGCGCCCACGCCGCCGACATGAGGCGCAAGAGCAAGGCCGAGCTGGCCAAGAAAGGCAAATAAGGGGCTGATCGCTCTTCCCCCTCCCGGCGTGGAACTCCCATCTGGGGGGAAGATATCCGCCGGGCCTATCGCTTCACCGGCCCCAGGTACTTGTCCAGCCAGGCCAGGGTCTCTTTGACGTATTCGTTGTAGGGCGGGATGTGGTCTGTCTCATAGAAGATCTGGCGCTTGTGCTCGGCCGGGGTCCCCAACAGCCTGAACATCGGCTTCGACGAGGTCGCGGGGGGCAGAAGGAGTCGTACAGTCCGTTCAGCATCAGCGTGGGGACCTTGACCCGGGGCGCATAGGTGACCGGGTGGGCTTCGGGACGGTAGTTGCCCATCGAAGCCCCCGCCGACAGGACCGAGGCCTTCAGCCGGTCCTCGACGGCCGGGATGATGGCCCCGTTGATCGCGCCCCAGCTCATCCCGTAATAGGCGATCTTCTCGGCGTCGATGTCCGGCCGGGTCTCCAGGTAATCGAGGCTCCTCTTGAAATCCTGGACCTCCTGAACCAGGATCGCCGCGATACTGGCGGGAGTCCGAATCGAAGTCGAGGCCCGCGGCCATGTCGTTCGTCCCGCGCTCGAAGGTCCCCTTGTAGACCGGGATAGAGAACGGCCCGGCCGTTCTTCACGAGGAACGAGAGGAACATCGGGAATTCGTAATAGCTCTCGATGTCCTCGCTCGATCTCTGCCATTCCGATGCGCCTCCCGGGAAGTAGACGACCGTCTGGAAGGGAGGGGCCGCGTTCTCGGGGAGGAACAGATAGGCGGTGACCCGCTCGCCGCCATAGGCGGCCTCGAAGCTGACTTTTTCCAGGGCCCATCCTCCGGGGCTCGTCTTCTTCGATTCGACGCGGGACTTCAAGGCGGTCCGGTCATACGCGAATTGGTCCTTGTAGACCTGAAAGACCGCGTCCGGCACCGGATCGATCCTGGCATAATCCACGGGCTCGCCGAATCCGGCCTCGACGGCTTGGAACGCCGCTTCGGGGATCTTCTCAGGTTCGGGATAGAGAGCGCAGCGGAACCCGTTCTTGGCCGAGCGGTCCATCGACGGCGCCTGGCTCAAGTAGTCGAACATGTAGGTGTTGTCGCCCCACGCGCCGCCCCGGACCATCCGTCCTTCGGGCATCTCGTTCGAACACCATTCCCGCACGTTTCCGGCCATGTCGTAGGCCCCGTAGGCCGTGATCCCGTCGAAGCTGCCCACGGGAACCGGGCCCTTCTCTCCGAAATTGCTGAACGGCGCGAGAACGGCGAAGCCTCCGAGCTGAGGGACGAGGATCATCATCGTGTATTCCCCGCGGGCGGCCCCCCAATGATACCCCGTCGGCAGGCTTTTCCCGGCGAATTCGGCGTAGGCGGCCGCCTCGTACCAGCTGACGCCGGAGACCGGATGGTCCGCCTGCCCCTCGGGATAATCTCCGGCCAGCCATGTCGCCGGTCCGGGCTGACCGGACGGATCGACGAACTCCCTCATGGCCTCTTCCCAAGTCATTTCCATGCCGTCCTTGAGGAACGCGTGCTTCCAGTATTTCCGCTCCCGGTATCCCCCCGCGGTCGACGAACTCCATGAACTGCCCGTTGGTCACCTCGCACGTGTCGATCGAAGAAATCCTCCAGCTCGCCGACGGGCGTAGAGGCGCTCCGGACCCGGACCATGCCCAAGGGAAGGCGGCCGCTTTCGTCCAGCGTCCGGATGAGTTCACCGGGCACGACGACGTCGCGCCCGCCTATATCGACCGCCCAGGTCGACGCGGCCGCCAGCACCGTCTCGTAGCCCTCCTTTTCGAGCTTCCACCGGAATATCCCGATGGGGACCCTGACCTTCTCCAGGGGCGCTACGCCCAGATACGTCCACTCGTCCTCCGGCCTCTTGTAGTCCTTGATGAAGACCTGCGCGCCGGCGGGCTCGGTCATGACCGAGATGTTCAAGGAGCACTTGGAAAAGATCTCGCCCAGCTTGGGGTCGCCGGGGATGACGGACTCGGCCCTCTCCGCGAGACGGTAGACATCGAGGAGGTCCCGCCAGGCGTTGTTCTGCTCGATGAGCTGTTCCATCTCCGGAATGGCCACCTGGCGCGCCCAGCGGATCTTCGCCTGGCGGTCGAAGAACCAGACGGCTGCGGCCGCGATGGCCACCACGGCCAAGCACCGTAGGGATGGCGACCGCGGGACGGCGGAGGCGCTTTACGCAGCGAGCGCAGGTTGAAGACACCCGACGCCTCCGCCTGGAGCGCCGTCTTCGTAGTCCTTCAGGTCCTTGAGCATGTCTTCGGCCGAGCCGTAGCGCGAGTCGCGATTCTTCTTGAGGGCCCGGGCAATGACCTGCTGCAGCTCCAACGGCACCGGCGGCTTGCGGCTCTTGATCGGTTTCGGGTCCTCGTGGACGATGGAGTGGATGATGGAGAGGTCCCGGTCGCCCTTGAACGGAAGCTCGCCCGTGAGCATCTCGTAGAGGACGACCCCGAGCGACCAGAGGTCCGTCCGCCCGTCGACCTCCTCGCCGCGGGCCTGCTCCGGCGACATGTAGGCCACCGTGCCCAGCGTCGTCTGGCTGCGCGTCAGCGACGACCCGCCCCGGAGTTTGGCCAAGCCGAAGTCCATGACCTTGGCCTGCCCCTTTAGGCGTGACCATGATGTTGGCGCTCTTGATGTCCCGGTGGACAATGCCTTTATGGTGGGCCTCGCCCAAGCCCGGCGGCGACCTGGCTCGCGATGGCCAGGGCGTCCTCCGTTGTCAGGGGCTTTTTCTTGATCCTGTCCCGGAGCGTTTCGCCCTCGACGTACTCCATGGCGATATAGGGACGCTTTTCGTCTTCCCCGACCTCGTGGATGACGCAAATGTTCGGATGGGACAGGGCCGCGGCCGCCCGGGCCTCGATCAGGAACCGTTCCTTGAGCTCGGCTGAATCGGCCAGGTTGGGCGGCAGGAACTTCAGGGCCACGGTGCGTTGGAGCCGGATGTCTTCGGCCTTGTAGACGATCCCCATCCCGCCCCGGCCGATCTCCTCGACGATCTTGTACTTCCCGGCGATGAGGGCGTCCTTCGAGATGACGGGAAGCGGAGTCGCCATGGTTTTCGTCAGGGAGGCCGGAAGGGTCTCCCCCACGTTCAAAGGCGTCGGCGCAGTTGCTGCAGAACCGAGAGTCTTCGTTATTCTCGGAATGGCATTTCGGGCATTCGACCATTACAAACCTCCCATCATTTCCTATCGTCCGTCGGAAGGTTCATCCGCCGGAGCAGGTCCTGGTACCGCGGGTCGTCGTCCAGGAGATCAAAGTAAATCCACCTACATAAGGCATCATGGGATCTTTCATCTCATATCCTCTCTCTAGCCATTCAATGGTTTTCTCTTTATCCCCGGCTAAAGCATACACCTGTTGGCAATGAAATAGGGAGAAACATATGCCTGCTTCGAAAACGCTTCCATGGTCTCGGCCGCGGACGTCATCGCCCCACTGTAGCCATCTTCCTCATATCCCTGTGCCATGACTTCCGCGAGCTCAGCGAGGCCCAGCCCTGTAAAAAATGCCTTGGCTGATTTCAGAGATTCCTCATACATTCCCTTCATATAGTAGGTTTCCCAGAGCCCATTATGCCCTACGGGATCATTGGGTGATGTTTGAAGAGCGTTTTGGAACCGCTCTATGGCGTCGTCATAACGGCGCAGGTACTCAAGGTCGCAGCCAGAAATAGTCAGGATAATTGAATTGAGCGGGTCCAGATCGCACGGCTCGCTCGGCCATTGCCAGCGCTTCATCCAGACGACCCATATAGCACAACAAGTTCGAGTAGTACACGAGCGCATCCGGATAGTTGGGTTTGAGTTCGAGGGCCCGTTTGAATGCTTGCTCTCCCCCCTCCCAGTCCCAGTCGTTCCATGTTTTGATGGCAGCCAATGCTATAATGAACCTCAGCCAAAGTGTTATCCAATGCAAGCGCTTTGAGAACGGCATCCTTCGCTTTTGGCGTCGCCTCGCTGGGGATGACCAATCCCATCTGTTGGCGGCCGGTCCAGACGCAAGCAATTCCTGCATAAGCCAGCGCGTAGTTCGGGATCTGTCTCCAGGGCCTGTTCAAAGTAGTGCAGCGCGGCATCGAGTTCCGGTGGAGTCAGCTTGTAAAGGTGATACATACCCTTGAGATAGGCCTCATAGGCCTCGGGATTGACCTGGCGGGCCTCGCGAGGCGCGCTCTCTTCTTCGCGTAAGTGTGACTCTGGACCTCGTTCACAATGGCCCGTGCCATTTCGCTGTACATCACCAACACATCGGTCATAGCCCGCTCATACGTCTGAGCCCATAGGTTTCGCTCCTCAGGGAGGGCATCGATCAACTGCACCCGGATGCGCACGTTTTCGCCGACTTGATACACCGTCCCCTCCACCACGGCATCCACGTTCAACTCCCGGGCGATCTCCGGCAGAGACTTATCCGTATGCTTGTACTGCATGACCGAGGTGCGGGAAATAACGCGCCGCAGCCCGCTGATCTGGGCCAGCTGCCCGATCAGCTCATCGGTCACGCCGTCGACAAAATAGTCCTGCTCCGCATCTCCCGTCAGGTTCTCGAGCGGCAGGACCGCGATCGAATCGATGGCCTCCGCGCGGCCGGTGAAGAGGATCAGGGCCAAGACGGCCATGACGATGATCAAACCAGCCGCCGCCTGCATAGAGGAGGGCCCTCTTTCTCTTCCGAAGCTTCGCTTTCCTCAGCCTCGCTTTGATCTCTTCCGGCACGATTCCGGCGGAGATGGATTTCAGATCATCCAGCAGTTCCTCGATCTGCTGGTACCGCTTGTCCGGATCCTTCTCGAGGGCCTTGCTCACCACCTGCTCGATCGACACGGGAATGCCGGCCTTGATATCCGTGATCGGTTTGGGTTTCTCCTTCAGGATCGAATAGACGATGGCCTGCTCGTGCTCCCCCTTGAAGGGCAGCTCGCCCGTGAGCATCTCATAGAGGACGACCCCGAACGACCAGATGTCCGTCCGATGGTCGACCTGCTCACCCCTGGCCTGCTCGGGCGACATGTAGGTGACCGTCCCCATGGTCGTCCCTTCCCGGGTGACCAGGGTGCGCTCCCGCGATCCTGGCCAAGCCGAAATCCATGACCTTGGCCAGGCCTTTCTCCGTCACCATGATGTTGGCGCTCTTGATGTCCCGGTGGACGATGCCTTTCTTATGGGCTTCCTGCAGTCCTTCCGCGACTTGGGTGGCGATCTTCAACGCTTCCTCGAGCTCGAGCGGGCCCGAGCCGATCTTCTTTTTCAGGCTCTGGCCTTCGATATAGGCCATGGAAATGAAGGCTTTCCCCTCGGCCTCGTCGAACTCGTAGACGGTGCAGATGTTGGGATGGTCCAAGGCCGCGGCGGCCTGGGCCTCCCGCATGAACCGGTCTTTGACGTCGGGAATGTGGGTCAGCTCGGCGGCAGGAACTTCAGGGCCACCGGGCGCTTGAGCTTGATGTCCTCGGCCTTGTAGACGACGCCCATCCCGCCACGGCCGATCTCCTCGACGACTTTGTATTTCCCGGCGATGAGGGCATCCTTCGAAATGACGGGAAGGGGCGTCATCAAGGTCTTGGTCAGGGAGGCCGGAAGCGTTTCCTCCATATTCAAAGGCGCGGCGCAGTTGCTGCAGAACTTGGAATCGTCTTTATTCTCGGAATGACAGTTGGGACATTCCATGATCCGCTTTCCTTTTATTTCGTTGCGCTCCCCTCGAGGTTCATGCGGCGAAAGAGCTCTTGAAATCGGGGCTCGGAGCGCAGGGGGTCGAACACCGGAAGCCTCAGGTAAGGAATGGAAGGATCGCGCATCTCGTAGCTCCGCTCGAGCCAATCCAGGGCGCTGTCCATTTCGCCGGCCAAGGTAAAAGCTAAGGCCACGTCAGTCGGGAGCGCTAAGTGTTCCTGCGCGCGCGCCGCAAGGATCTCGGCGGCGCGCTTCATCGCTTCGTGGAAGCCTCCTTCGGCGAAGCCCCGGTCGATGATCGTATCGATATCGGGGACCTCAAAAACTCTAAGGTATTTTTTATACTCCTCGAGAGCCTCTTTTTCCATGCCTATGGCCGCGTAGGTCGGGCAGAGAAAGCCCAGGGTGGGCAGGTTGTCCGGCTGCATCGCCAGCGTCTTGCGAGCCTGGACGATGGCATCGTCATAGCGCCGCGCCATGTAGAGATCGATGGCAAAGAAGCTCTGGATCGTCACGTTGAACGGGTCGAGATCGAGGGCCCGCTCGATCATCGCCATCGCCTCGCCCTGACGGCCCATGATCATCAGGAAGTGCGAGTACATGGCCAGACCGTCCGGGTAATTGGGATTGAGCTCAAAAGCGCGTTTCCATTCCAGACCGGCCTCGGGCAGGTTCCAATCGTGCCAGGTGTATACGGCCGCCAGGGTATAATGAGATTCGGCCAGGGCCTCGTCGAGTTCCACGGCCTTCAGCGCCGCCACCTTGGCCTTTGGAACCGCTTCGCTCGGGAGCGAGAAACCCATCTGATTCCTGCACATCCAGACCCAGGCGATGCCTGTATACGCGGCCGCGTAATCCGGCTCTTTCTGCAGGGCCAGCTCGAAGTACCGCTGCGCCGTATCGAGGTCTCCCGGCGTCATCTTGATCCAATACTGGGACCCTTTGAGATAGGCTTCATAGGCCTCGGGGCTGATGGCCCGGATCCTTGCCAGGCGCGCCAGCTCGGCCGGAAGGAGCTTGACGGCCAGGGCCCCGGCCACCTTCTCCGCCACCTCGCTCTGGACGGTCAGGATGCTGGAGATCTCGCGATCGAAGCTTTCGGCCCACAGCTGGGTCTGGTCCCGCACCTTGATCAGCTGGGCCGTGATCCTCACCCGGCTCCCTTCGCGCTGCGCTCCCCCCTCGAGCACGTAGTCCACTCCGAGGTCCCGGCCGATCTCGTCGATGGGCGTGTCCGTCTTTTTGTAGCGATTCACCGAAGTGTTCCCGATCACGCTCAAGACCTGGGGATTGAGACTGCCGAGCCGCACGTTCATCTGCTGGGTTAATCCGTCGCTGAAATACTCCTGTTCCGGGTCGTTGCTAGGGTTCGTGAACGGGAGGACGGCGAGCCTGACGGCCCGGACCGGCCCGCCGGCATTGCCGAACAGCCGGCTCCGAATCCCTCCGACGTCGAGGCCGATAATGATCGCGAGCACCGCGCACAGGGCGGAATACGCATAAATTGTTCTGATCCCGAAGATCTTCTTTGGGACGGGCCTGGCTTTGAGCGGTTTGAGGCCCTCCCTTACGGCTTCCATGTCTTCCCGGAACTCCTCCATGGTTTGATAGCGATCCGCCGGCTTCTTGGCCAGGGCCTGGAAGATGACCTCCTCCAGTCCGGGGGGCGCGTCGGGCTTGGCGTTCTTCAGAGACGCCGGCTCCCGGTGGAGGATGGCGTGGATCACGGCCTGGTCATGGTCGCCCTTGAACGGGAGCTCTCCCGTCAGCATCTCGTAGAGGACGACCCCGAGCGACCAGATGTCGGTCCGGCCGTCGACCTCGTCTCCCCGGGCCTGCTCCGGCGACATGTAGGCGATCGTTCCCAGCGTCGTCCGGCTCCTCGTCAGCGACAACCCGCTCCGGAGCTTGGCCAGCCCGAAGTCCATGACCTTGGCCTGGCCCTTGGCCGTGACCATGATGTTGGCGCTCTTGATATCGCGGTGGACGATCCCCTTGCCGTGGGCCTCCCCGAGGCCCGCCGCGACCTGGAGCGCGACGGCCAGGGCCTCCTCCGTGGTCAGGGCTTTTTTCCGGATCCTGTCCCGGAGCGTCTCGCCGTCGACATATTCCATGGCGATGAAGGGCCGCTCCTCGGCCTCCCCGATCTCGTGGATGACGCAGATGTTCGGATGAGAGAGGGCCGCGGCCGCCTGGGCCTCGACGAGGAACCGGTCCTTGAGATCGGCCAAGCCGGCCAGATGCGGCGGCAGGAATTTGAGGGCCACGGTCCGCTTGAGCCGGACGTCATCGGCCTTGTAGACGATCCCCATCCCCCCCCGGCCGAGCTCCCCGACGATCCGGAATTTCCCGGCGATGACAGCGTCCTTCGAGACGGCGGGGAGGGGGATCGCCAGGGTCTGGGTCAGCGAGGCCGGAAGGGTCTCCTCGATGTTCAACGGCGTCGCGCAGTTGCTGCAATACTTCGAGTCGTCCTTGTTTTTTGCGTGGCAGTTCGGACATTCCATGATCAATCCTCCGCCAATTTCCTTTCATCCAGCGCGAGGCCCATCCGGCGCAGGAAGTCCTGGAAGCGCGGGTCGGGGCGAATGTCGTCGAAACAGGGGTACCCCAGGTACGGCAACATCGGATCATGGACCTCGAAACCCTTCTCGAGCCACTCGAAGGCCTTGCCCTTCTCGCCGGCCATAGCGTAAAAAACGAATATATCGCTCGGCATACAGTAGGTCTCGGGAAGGCGGGCGACCAGGAACTCGGCCCCGCGCTTCATCGCCTCGGCGTATCCTCCCTGGGCATAACCGTCATCGAGCGCGGCGCCGATTCTCGGATCTTGATGGATAGCTTTCACCGTGGCCTTGGCGGCCTCTAGGGCCTCTTTCTCCATCCCCTTTTCTTCGTGCATGATCCACCAGAGGGCGTTCAAGGCGATGGGGAAGTCCGGTTGAATACGCTGGGCTTCCCGGGCCTCCGCGAGGGCTTCGCCGTAGCGCCGCCGAGAATACAGGACGAACGCATGCGCGCAGCGGGCCAGCGGATTGAAAGGATCGAGGACGACGGCCCGTTCGCTGTGGATCAGGGCCTCTTCGCCGTGCCCCATGATCATCAGGAAATGCGAGTACCATCCCTGCGCGCTCGCGACGTTGGGATTGAGCTCGAGGGTCCGCCGCCAGGATTCCCGGGCGCCTCTCCAATCCCAGTCCATCCATGTCCTGACCGAAGCCAGAGCCTCGTGGGCGCCGGAGGAATTCTCGTCGAGCTCGATGGCCCGCAGCGCAGCGGCCCTGGCCTTCGGCCCCGTTTCCTCGGGCGGCACGAGACCGAACTGGTTGCGGACGAGCCAGACCCAAGCGCGACCAGCGTAGGCCGGCGCGTAGGAGGGATCCTTCTCGAGGGCCGCGTCGAAGTATTTCTCGGCGATGTCGAGATCCCCGGGCGTCGTTCTCATCCAGTGGAAGGAGCCTCTGAGATAAGCTTCGTGGGCCTCCGGGTTGACAGGGCGGGCCTGGGCCAGCCGGGCCTGCTCGGAAGGCAGGAGCTTGAGGGCCAGGGCCTTGGCCACTTTCCCCGCCACGTCGTTCTGGAGGGCCAGGATGCCCGACATCTCCCGCTCGAAGCGTCGCCCCAGAGCTGGGTCTGGTCCCGGACCTGGATGAGGTCGGCCGAAACGCGCACCCGGCTCCCCTCCCGGCGGGCGCTTCCCTCGAGGACGTACTCCACCCCGAGTTCCCGGCCGATCTGGTCGATAGGCACGTCGCCCTTCTTGTAGCGCATGACCGAGGTCCGGGCGATGACGCCGAGGCTCTGCGGATGGAGGCGCCCCAGGAGCGTGATCATCTCCTGGGTCAGGCCGTCGGAGAGATATTCCTGCTCCGGGTCGCCCGTCAGGTTGGCGAAGGGCAGGACGGCCAGCTTGACCGCGGCCGGCCGGGCCTTGGCCTTGAGCGGCTTGAGCCCTTCGGCCATGGCGGCGAGGTCCTCCCGGAACTCCTCCATGCTCTTGTAGCGGTCGGCCGCCTTCTTGGTCAGGGCCTGGAGGACGACATGGTCAAGCTCGGGGGAAAGCGCCGGGCGTATCTTGACGAGCGACTCGGGTTCCTTCTGGAGGATCGCGTAGATCAAGGTCTGGTCATGGTCGCCAAGGAAGGGAAGCTTGCCCGAGAGCAGCTCGTAGAGCACGACGCCCAGCGACCAGATGTCGGTGCGCTGATCGAGCTCCTCGCCCCGGGCCTGCTCCGGCGACATGTAGGCCACGGTCCCCACGGTCGTCTGGCTCTTCGTCAGCGACGACCCGCCCCGGAGCTTGGCCAGCCCGAAGTCCATGACCTTGGCCCGGCCCTTCGGCGGTGACCATGATGTTGGCGCTCTTGACGTCGCGGTGGATGATGCCCTTGCCGTGGGCTTCCCCCAGGCCGGCTGCCACTTGGTCTACGAGGCCCACGGCCTCCCCCGGCTCGAGCGGCCCCTTCCGGACCCTGTCCCGCAGCGTCTCTCCATCCACGTACTCCATGGCGATGTAGGGACGGTCCTCGCTCTCACCGATCTCATGGATGACACAGATGTTCGGGTGGTTGAGCGCCGCAGCGGCCTGGGCCTCGACGAGGAACCTCTCCTTCAGTTCCGGCGAGTCCATGAGGTGCGGAGGGATAAATTTCAGGGCCACCTGGCGCTTGAGCTTGATGTCTTCGGCCCTGTAGACGACACCCATCCCGCCCCGACCGATCTCCTCGACGATCTTATATTTCCCAGCGATCAGGGCGTCCTTCGAAATGACGGGAAGGGGCGTCATCAAGGTCTTGGTCAGGGAGGCCCCTTCGGAGCGCTCCAGGTTCAACGGAGTGGCGCAGCTGCTGCAGTAGCGGGAATCCTCTTTATTCTCGGCATGACAGTTGGGGCATTCCACCGGCTATTTTCCCCTCCGAATATCCCAGGTATATCATCCGTGGAACGACAGGTCAACCCTGGACGAGCTATTGCCTAAGAAGGAGAAGATGGCCTTGGGAGGGTTTCCGAATCCAGTCAGCGAACATCAGGAATAGGCGTCTTCTCGATGTTTGATCCGATAAATGTAGATCCGTTTCGAAGCGTCGTCTACCCGATAGAGAACGCGATAATCGCCCGCCCGGATACGGAAGCCGTCATCCCCTGTTAATTTTAGGCACCCGGGCGGACGGACGTCCTTGGACAGGGCGCGGACCTTCCTGATGATCCGTTCGAAGGCCGACGCCTCTAGCTTATCGAGGTCCTTTTGCGCCGGCGGGAGGACAAAAAGGTCATACACGACGCTTCTTGAGGTAGTCGTCGATTGGGACGGCCTGACGTTCCAACTCGCGGAGTTGCTTCAGGTCGACGAGATCCTCTTTGAGTTCCTCCCTGGCGAGCAGCTCCAGGACCGCTTTCTCGACGAAGAAGCCGTATTTAACCCCGCGCTCACGGCAGAACTGTTTGACTTGCTCGGCAACGGAATAGTCAACCTTGACGGCCAAGATCGCTTTTTGTTCCTTCATTCTGCCCCCATAGTAAGCCCGAGAATAAACTTTGTCAATATTTAGTTAATTTTAGTTAGCTCGAAGCATTTCGCCCTAAAGACATGATATCCCGCTTCCCTAGGGAGAAGACGGACCACCGGACGCGGATTTCTCACAGAGACGATGAGCCGAACTCAGGCTTTGGCTTTCTGCGGCGCTTCGAGCACGCCGCCCTCCCGCCGGTCGGCCCGCTTAAGGAGCAGGGCGAAGGTCAGGCCGACGAGGCCAAGGCTGGCGAACATTATCTGGCTCCCGACATAATCGCCGGTCTTGTCCCTCAGCAGGCCGTTGAGGAGCGGGAAGAGCCCCAGGCCGATGTTCTGGATGGCCGTCATCAGCCCGAACGCGGTCCCCACCCTCTCCGACCGGACGATGAGCGGCACGGAAGGCCACAGGGCCGCCGGGACGAGGACGAAGGCGAAGCCGAGCAGGACCATCGGATAGGCCGGGTAGATGCTCGTCAGGCCCATGGCCAGGTGGCAGGGGATGAGGAGGAGCGACCCGGCGATCATGAAGGTCGCCCGCTTCCCCACCCGGTCGACCAGGCGCCCGGCGAAAGGCGCCAGGAGCATCGAGGCGAAGATGATGATGCTGGTGACGCCTCCGGCCGTGCCGAAGATATGAAGGAAGTTGTTGAAGACCTGGGCCAGGAAGCCCCCTCCCGCCTCGACGCTCCGGACGATCCCCCACTTGGTGTGGAAGAAATCCGTCGACAGGCTCTGGAAGGGGAAGATGGCCGCGTAGAACGTGAAACAGAGGGCCGTGACGTACCAGAACGTCGGCTTGAACTCCTTGATGACCTTGAAGGCGATCTTGTCGCCGGCGCTCTCGTCGCGAAGGTTGAGGGCCTTCTCGCCTCGCTTGTCCATGACGATGTAGAGAAGGTTCCCGACGAGCGAGACGACGCAGGCCAGGGCCGCGGCCAACAGGGCGTTGCGGAAGCTACCGAAATACCTCGTGATGAGCTCCCCGTTGTTCAGCGCGAAAAGGGAGCCGAGGCGGCTCACGGTCAGGGCCACCCCGAACGACAGCGCCAGCTCCTTGTTCTTGAACCAGCGGGCCAGCATGGCGCTTTGGGCGACGACGAGAGGCTCGGCGCCGGCCCCGAAGATGAACCGGCCTAGGAACATCAGCGGGATGCTCCGGGCCTGCCAGACGATGGCCGCGCCGGCCAGGACGAGGACCGAGAAGATGATGCTGGCCCGGCGCGTCCCGAGCCTGTCGATCATGAGGCCCGCGAACAGGAGGACGACGATGGCGGCGACGCTGTACATCGTATTGAACGCCCCCACGGTGGCCCGGCTGGCGTTGAGGCCCTCGATCAGGGAGGGGGCGATGGCCCCGATGATGTCGTAGGCGAAGTAGCTCCCGAACGTCAACGACGAGATGAAGAGGAGGTTCACGTAGCGGTAGAGCGGCCGGGTCGGGTGGAAGAATCCGACCGGCGCGGCGGTTTGAGCGTTGGTCATGGGCGGGTCCTCCCTTATCGCGTCGATGGGTTCGATCGAGCCCTATCTTCCGGAATCCGGGGAAAATAATCAAGCGGCTTGGTCCGGAGGCCGGGCTGCTGGTATAATCTCAAACGCCGGAAAGGGGTATTGCCCATGAGCATGCACGCGCGCGACATCCGGATCGTCCGTGCGGCGCGTCTGGCCCCGGAGCTCGACCGCTGCCTCCTCGACCTCGAGACCGACGCGGTCGTCCGCCGCATCTGGGAGCGCGACGGGACGGTCTGGAAGCCCGAGGACCGTGAGGTCTCCGAACGGCTCGGCTGGCTCGACGCGCCCGCGGCGGCCATGAAGATCCTCCCGGACCTCCGAGCTTTCGAGGCCTCGATCCGCGGCCTGGGATTGAAGCGCGCGGTCGTCCTGGGCATGGGCGGCTCGAGCCTGGCCCCGGAGGTCTACTCCCGGCTCTTCGGATTGGAGCCCGGCGCGCTCGACCTCGAGGTCCTCGACACGACCGAACCGGAGACCGTGGCCGCCGCCGCCGGGCGGCTCACCGCGGACAGGACCCTCTATCTCGTGTCCTCGAAGTCGGGGACGACGGCCGAAGTCGCCGCCCTGCTCGCCTTCTTCTACGACCGGGCCGTCCGGAAGCTCGGGGCCGGGTCCGCGGGCAGCCGTTTCGTCGCCATCACCGATCCGGGGACGCCCCTCGAGGCCTTGGCGCGCGAGCTGGGCTTCCGGCGAACGTTCCTCGGCCGGCCGGACATCGGCGGAAGGTTCTCCGCCCTCTCGGTCTTCGGTCTCCTCCCAGCCGCCCTCGCTGGCGTCGACCTCGACACCCTCCTCGGGCCGGCGCGGGCGATGGCGGAGATCTGCCGTGTCGAGCGCGCCGCCAGGAATCCGGGGGCTCTGCTCGGCGCCGTCCTGGGCACGGCCGCCCTCAAGGGCATGGACAAGATGACCTTGCTCCTGCCGCAGCGGCTCAAGCCCCTGGCCGGATGGCTCGAGCAGCTCGTCGCCGAGAGCACCGGAAAAGAAGGCCGGGGCATCGTCCCCGTCGTCGAGGACAGGCCCGGGCCCGCCGAAAGCTACGGCGGGGACCGTCTGTTCGTGGAGATCGGAGCGCCGGACCCGGCCGATCCCAAGCCGGCCGTTCGCACCCCTAAAAAGCTCACCTCGCCCCTCGTGCGGCTCGCCTTCGACGATCCCTACGAGGTGGCTGGGCATTTCTTTCTCTGGGAGTTCGCCACGGCCGTCGCGGGACATATCCTGGGGATCAATCCGTTCGATCAGCCCGACGTCGAGTCGACCAAGAAGAAGACGCGGGAGGTTCTGGCCGCCGGCGGCCTGGCCGGCCCGACCGCTTCGGTCCGCCCGTTGGCTGCCGGCGGGTTCCGCGTCGCCGGGACAGGGACGTCCGAGGATCCGGCCGCGGCCTGGCCCCGCTTCCTGCGCGACAGCCGCGACGGGGATTATCTGGCCCTACTGGCCTTCCTGCCCGAGCGGCGGGCGATCGAGGACCTTATGTCGGGGCTGGCCGCCAGTCTGCGCCTCAAGACCGGCCTTCCGGTCACC
This sequence comes from Candidatus Aminicenantota bacterium, assembly GCA_963719985.1. Taxonomy (GTDB): domain Bacteria; phylum Acidobacteriota; class Aminicenantia; order Aminicenantales; family Saccharicenantaceae; genus RBG-16-66-30. The sequence goes on from CAVRDU010000005.1 coordinate 510,778, forward strand.
GTGGGTTTCGGCCCTCGCTATCTCCACTCGACGGGCCAGCTCCACAAGGGCGACGGCAACACGGGGATGTTTCTAATGCTCGTACCGGCCGCCTTGCCTTCGGTCGGGATCCCGGCCGTCCCGGGGGTGGCCCGGCCGGCGGAGGACCTGGCCGCGCTGTTCCTGGCCCAGGCCCGGGGCGACGCGATGGCCCTTCGCGAAAAAGGCCGCCGCGTCCTCGTCGTCGAGCTCGGAAGCCCTCTCGAAGCGGCCCTCGGCGAGCTCGCGGCGGCGGGGTAAAAAAAAGGGGACGGCTCGCGGAGCCGTCCCCGGTTCGTTCGGTCGAGCGCTCAGAAGAGGCCGACGCCCACGACGTCGGCGTGGAAGATCTCCTTCGTCCGGGTCCGGACCCGTCTGTCGACGCTGTCCTTGACGTTGACGTAGAACCAGAAATCGTCGAACAGCCGGAGCTTCTGGATGTAGTAGTTCGCGTAGGTGCTGAAGGAGTCGGCGATGATCTTGGCGACCTCCCTGCCCTTGTCGTCGGAGAGGACGATATAGGTCACGTCGCCCTTCTGGAGCTTGCCGTAGACCTTGGCCTGCCCCTTGTTCTCCCACTCCTCGGGCTTGTTCACCCCGGTGACGGCCAGCGCGGGGACGGCCTCGCGGACCTTCATCTCGATGAAGTCCTCGGTCTGGAATTCCTGGCTCCGGGTGTAGGCCGCCTGACCGGGGCCGGCCTCGGCGCTGTCGGCGAGGAGGATCGAGGGATGATCGGCGAGCAGCTTGCCCTTGACCTTGAGCGTTTTGCCGACGACCGCGCCGGCGTCGAACCCCGGTAGGATGATGTCGAAGCCCTGGGCCGTCGAAAGGTACATGTAGCGCCCCAGGCCCGCCTGGACCTTCCCCTCGTACTCGTGGACGCCGGCCTCGGCCTTGGCGGTCATCGTCTCGGCCTTCTTCTGGCAGGCCACCGACCCGGTGAGCCCGACCAGGACGGCCAGCGCTAAGAACAAGACCCCTGTTTTCTTGGTGGAACTCATTGGACCTACCTCCATATGTCGAACGCGTGTCCGGAAATGTCCTTCCCGAACGAGGAATAGTTTATACCACCGCGGACCCGAAATGTAAAGCGAAAAATGGCCCGTAGGGACTCAGCCTTTTCGCTTGACGCTGCCGGATTTCGACGACGAGCCCGACCGGCTCGAACCCGATGACCCGCTCGACCGGGAGGCCGACGAGCCCGACCGGCCAATGGAGGATCCGCCCGACCGGGGCGCGCTCGAGGCCCGGCCCGAGGACGAGCTCGAGGAACGCGGCGCGCCGATCGACCGGCCGGACGAGGCCGGGCTCGACGGTCTCGCCGATCCGAGCGTCCGGTCCGAGGAACCGCTCGACCGGGACGGGGCGACGGAAGAGGTCCGGGCCCGGGCCGAGGACGTCGTCCGGGACGAGCTCGGCCTGGAGTACGACGGAACGCTCGAGCGGGCGGACGAGGACGGACGCGCGACCGACGCCGGGGACCGCGGTGCGGAAGACGACGGCGAGCTCAGCCGCGACGGCGGCTGGGAGACGGACGGGCTGGAGGAATAGGCGCGGCTCTGCGACCTCCCGGGAGAGGAGACGGTGCGGGCCGACGCGGGGGATTTCTTGACGGCCGCTCCCGACCTGTCAGGGCTCACGGCGTCCCTCCGGCTCGGATAAGACCGGATCGCCCGGTTCTCGGAGGCCTGGCCGCGGTCGCCGGAGACGCCCGCTTGGTCGCGGCCGGACGAGGGCCGGAGCGACGGCCGGGTCACAGCGCCCCTGCCGGCCGGTGCGACCGAGGCGTCGCGCCCAAGCACCCGGTCGGCCGGAACGGTTCTCTGCGGTCTCGGGCGCGACGGCGAGAGGGAGCTCGACGGGGCGACCCGTCTCACATCGCTCCGGACTCCGGACCGGGGCTCGAGGGCCCTCTTGGCGGCGATGGCCTGGGGCCTGGCGTTGTCCACGGCCGGCCGGAGCGACGGCTGTTCGCGCTTGAGCTCGACCCGGCCGATGCGGTCGCGATCGGCGGCCCCGAGCTGCCGGCGGGCCAGATGACGGTCCTGCAGCTCGCCGCGCCGGATAACGGTCATGGCCCGGTTATGCGCGGGGAAGTAGCGGTCGTAGTGACGGTCGTAAAAGCGGTTGTTGACGATCACGATCGGGCGGTTGTACCAGCTGAGAGGGCACCAGCCGACGTAGCCGCCGTCCGACCACCAGTGGACCCAGGCGGGGCCCCAGTGATGGCGGGGGATCCAGTACCAGCCCAGGCCGAAGCGCCAGTGCCAGCGGCCGTAGTGATAGACCGACCAGCCCCAGGACTCGGAGGACACCCAGGTCCAGCCGATGACCGGGTACCAGACCCAGCGGCCGTAGAGGTAGGGACGCCAGTCGGCGTTGGAGACGTCGGGAACCCAGACGTTGCCGTAGGGGCGCTCATAGACCCATTGGCCGTTCTCCTCGAGCTCCTCCTCGTATTCCTCGAGCTCGGACGGGAGGTAGCGCCGGCCGCTCCGCGCGGTGAGCAGGGAGTCGCGCGAAACGTTCCAGGTGTCGAAACCGTCCTCGCGGGAATAGTCGTATTCGGGATCGCCGAGGAGACGCCCGTCGGCGGCCGTGACGGTCTCTTTGTCCCGGACGAGGACCGAGCCGCTCTCGGCGGCCGCCTCGAGGCTGCCCTCGCGGACGGAGGCCCGGGTCTCGCGGTCGAGCCGGACGTCGATGCGGTAGAGCCCCGCCTCGAGGACGTAGAACGAAGCGTCGGGGGTATGGACCTCGATGCCCTTGTCCGCGGCGAGATGGCTCACACGGAGGTAGGCGCTGCCCTCGGTAAGATGAAGCCGGATGCGCTCATCCCCCTCGGAGGGCAGGAGGGCGAATTCGACTTTGGAGTTTTCGTCGAGGCGGAGGTAGTTCCGCCGTCCGAAGTGGATCTCGGCCTGGCCGCTCTCGGTCCCCATCTTGTCTCCCTGGACCAGGGCGAGATTGACCTCGCCCTGTTCATAGCCCAGGTCCGACGCCCTCTGGACGTAGACGGTCCCGTTGACGTAGCTCAGGCGGGCGAAGCTGTAGGGGTAGAAGCCTTCGTCCTGGGCCGCGAGGCCGAGGGGGATCGAAACGATGAATGCGATCGCCAGGAGCGACGCTTTTTTCGCCATCTTGTTCATCGTCTTTCTCCTTCCGCCCCATGAATAGGCAATTATCGTGCCAGACGCGTCCTCCAGGTGAAAACGGGTTTTCCGTCCTCTCTTGAGGACAACCGGGGCCGGAAAAGAAAAAGGGGGACATGTGCCGGCGGCACAGGTCCCCCTCGAGTACGCTGTCTTAACGGATCCGCCAGAGGCGGTCGCGCAGAATTCTCATCCGATGCAAGCGCTGCGGTCCGAAGCCGCGGCCCATCATCCGGCCGGGGCCCCGGAAGGCCATGCGGCCGCGGCCCATCGGCATCCGGCCCGCGAGCCCCGGCCGGTCGGCCAGGCGCTGGCGGACGCCCTTCATCTTCTCCCGCTGTTCGGGAGTGAAGATCTTGTCCATCTCCAGCCTGTTCCTGAAGGTCGCCTTCTCGCGTTCGGCCCGCATCTTCCAGGTCTTGTCGATGAGGGCGTCGAGCTTGGCCTGGTTGGCCATGGGGTCCTTGGCCAGCTCGCGCCGCTCGGCGGCGAGCTTGGACATCTCGTCGCGGTAAGCCTTGGCCTCGTCCGCCCGGGCCTTGCGGAAACCCTCCAGGGCCTTTTCCTGCTCGGGGGTCAGATCGAGGGCCTCGCGAGCGGTCATCCGCGCCGGGCGCTCATCCCTCGGCGGCGGGGCGGTCCTCTGCCCCTGGGCCGCGGCCAGGGCCGGGAAGAGCAGGGCGGCGGCGAACGCCAGGACCGCCGCGCCGGCGATCATCTTGCCGTGTCGTGTTCTCATGGTAAGCCTCCTACGCATCGTTACATCCGTTTAGACGGCGGGGACGTGAAAACCTTTGAACGCGGGCTCCGCCCCGCACACGGATGCTCCTCAAGGCGGCCGAAAAGAGCGGCGAGGAAGTCAGCCGAACACGGTGTAGGGGAAGTTTAGCAGGGACGCGTGCCGGACGAGGTAAGTTTGCCTGCAAACCGCCAAAACGTGTTTGAGCGAGGCTTAGCGTAAGCCGAGCGAGTTGTTTTGGCGCCGAGTCCGGCGCACGGACCGGCGTGAAGAACTTTCCCGGCCGTGGAGGCTGACTCCGAGCCGCTCCGCGGCCGACGCAGGTGAACGGTTCTTATTGTCCTTTGTGGCGGAGCCTATCCAGGGCCACGGCGACGACGATGATGGCGCCGATGATGATCTCCTGGATGTAGTTCGGCCAGCCCATCATCGTGCAGCCGTTGCGGAGGAACGACATGATGAGGACGCCGACCATGGTCCCGAGGACGCTGCCCTCGCCGCCGGCCAGGCTCCCTCCGCCGATGACGACCGCGGCGATGATGTCGAGCTCGAGTCCCACGGCCACCGTCGGGTCCCCGACCGTGAGCCGAGAGAACTCCATGACCCCCGAGAGGCCGCAGAAGAGGCCGGCCAGCGTGTAGACGAGGACCTTGACCCGGTCGGTCCGGATGCCGCAGAGCCGGGCCGCGGCCTCGTTGGACCCGACGGCGAAAACGTGCCGGCCGAACACCGTGGACCTCAGCATGACGGCCAGGACGACGGCGAAGACGATGACGATCCAGACCCCCGGCGCCAGGAGGAGCCAGGGAGGATGGGGGGTCTTGGCCATGAGCTCGTTGATCCAGGTCATGGGGGCGTCGATCTTCTGGTTGCCGGCGATCCACTTGCCCGCGCCTCGGGCGATGCCCATCATCCCCAGGGTGACGATGAACGGCACGAGCCGGAGCCGCGTGACCAGCGAACCGTTGGCCAGGCCGACGAGCCCGCCGGTCACGACGCCGAGGACGAGCGCGGCCGGGATCGGCAGCCCGGCGTTGACCGCGTAGGCCGCGATGACGCTCGACAGGGCGATGTTCGAGGCCGCGGAGAGGTCGATGCCGCCGCTGATGATGATCAGGGTCATGCCGAGGGCGCCCAGGGCCACGATGACCGACTGGGTGGCCACGCTCTTGAAATTGGCGAACCTCAGGAACCGGCCTTGGACCTCGGGGATCAGGGCGAACAGGGCGATGACGAGGAGGAGCCCGATGAACGGGCCGAAGAGGTTGAGGGCCTTGCCCAGGCCGGCTCGGCTGTGTCGGCTCATCCCGCGCTCCTTGGACCGATCGATAGGCCGTGGGGGACCCGTCCGACGGTGGCCGCGGCCATGAGCGACGCGGCGTCCCACTCCGCGACGGGCCGGGACTCGACGAGAGCGCCCCGGTGGAAAACGGCGATCCGGTCCGAGATCCCCAGGAGCTCCGGGAGGTACGAGCTGACAAAGAGGACGGCCTTGCCCTCCCGGGCGAGCTCCCCGATCCACTCGTAGATCTGGCTCTTGCTGACGACGTCGATGCCCCGGGTCGGCTCGTCGAGGAGGAAGATCTCGGCCTTCTGGTGGAGGAGCCGGGCCAGGGCGACCTTCTGCTGGTTCCCGCCCGACAGGTCCGCGACCGCCTGGGCCGGCCCCTCGGCCTTGATCTCGAGCCTCCCGATCCAATCGGCCGCGCCCCGGCGCTGGAGGGCCGGCCGAAGGAGGCCGCCGCGGCGGTAGGGCTCGAGATCGCTCAGGGTCAGGTTGTCGGCGATCGACATGTTCAGGGCCAGCCCTTCCCCTTGTCTGTCCTCGCTGAGGAGGCCGAGGCCCCGCTCGATCCGGGTCCACGGCGTCCGCCCCGCGAGCTCCTCGCCCGAGACGACGATCGTGCCGCCGACGGCCTCGTCCAGCCCGAAGAGGGCGCGCAGCATCTCCGTGCGCCCGGAGCCGATGAGGCCCGCGACGCCGAGGATCTCGCCCTTGGCCAGGCTCAAGCTGACCGGCGCGGTCATCCGCTCCCCCTGGAGCCCGTCGAGGGCGAGGACGGTCTCCCCGATCGCGTGGTCCACCCGGGGAATGAGCCGGGCGAGCTCCCGGCCGACCATGAGGTGGATGATGTCCTCGAGCCGGGTCCCTTCCATCGTCCCCGAGCCGACGCTCCGGCCGTCGCGCAGCACCGTGTATCGGTCGGCCACGCGCTGGACCTCCTCGAGGAAGTGGCTGATGTAGACGACGCCGACGCCCTGGTCCTTGAGCCCCCGGACGATCTCGAAGAGCCGCTGGCTGTCCTCGAGGGCGAGCGAGCTCGTCGGCTCGTCCATGACCAGGATGCGCGCCTGTCCGGCGAGGGCCCGGGCGATCTCGACGATCTGCTTGGCCCCGACGCTCAACCGGCCGACGGGGACGTCGGGGGAGATCTCGGGATGTCGGACGAGCGCGAGCGTTTCGAGAACCCGGCGCCGCATGGTCTCGCGGTCGAGCCGGCCCGCCGCGCGGACCTCGCGGCCGAGCATGATGTTCTCCTCGACGGTGAGGTGCGGGGCCAAGGTCAGCTCCTGGTAGATCATGGCGACGCCGCCGCGGTGCCCGTCGAGGGGGCCTGACGGGGCGTAGGGCCGGCCGTCGATCTCCATCCGGCCGGCGTCGGGCGCGATGGCCCCGCTGAGGACCTTCATCAGGGTGCTCTTCCCGGCGCCGTTCTCGCCGATGAGGGCGTGCACCTCGCCCCGGGCGAGCTCGAAGCTGACGCCGTCGAGGGCCCGGGTCGCGCCGAAGCTCTTGCTCACACCGGACATGCGCAGAACGGGGGGAGCGGCGGGTCCGGCGGCCATCAGTCGTCGGTCAGGGAAAGCTCGGGCGTGAGGAGGGCCCGGATCTCCGGCAGGTCCATGTTCTCGAGCGTGGCCAGGGCGACGCCGGTGTCGATGACCTTCTCGACGGACTCGCCACGGATGTGGGCGACAATCGTCTTGACCCCGAGGTAGCCCATCTTGACCGGGTTCTGGAGGACCAGGCCCTGGATGTGGCCGTCCCGGAGGCCCCGGACGAGCTTGGGGGAGCTGTCGAAGCCGACGAAGACGACCTTGCCCGCGAGCCGCGACTCCTGGAGGGCGCGGAGGGTGCCGAACGTGCTCGACTCGTTGGGCGCGAAGACTCCTTCGACGTCGGGGAAGCGGCTGATCAGGTTCTCGGCCAGCTGATAGGCGGTCTCGGTCGTCGCCCCCGCGTACTGGTCCTGGACGAGGAGGACGAGCCCGGGGAACTCCTTCGCGACCGTGTCGTAGAATCCGGCCTCCCGCTGGACGGTGCTGGCCGAGCCCTCCTGATAGCGGATGAGGAAGATGCGGCCCTTGCCGCCGAGGAGCCCGCCGAGACGACGGGCGGCCAGGACGCCACCCCGGTAGTTGTCCGTGGCCACATAGCTCACGTAGTCGCTCCCTTGGAGGGCCGAGTCGATGATCACGACCGGGATGCCCTCGCGCGCGGCGTCCCGAACGGGACGCATGAGCGCCCGGTCGTCGAGGGGCGCCAGGACGATCCCGTCGACGCCGCGGCTGACGAAGTCCTCGACCACGGTGATCTGCTGGGCCCGGTCGTCCTCCTTCTGGGGGCCCTTCCAGATGATGTCGACGCCGAGCTCACGGGCCGCCCGGGCGGCGCCGGCGTGGATGGACTTCCAGAACTCGTGGGTCGTCCCCTTGGGGATGACGGCGATGGTCAGGCGCCCGGCGCCTCCGGGGGCGGAGGCGTCGGAGGGACCTCGGCCGCAGGCCGCGAAGGCCAGGGCCAGGCAAAGCCCGGCACTCAAGGCGCCGACGGAGAGAGATCTCATCGCCTCAGTATACCCGGAAGGGTCGGAACGGTCAAAGAAGCCGCCTACAAAAAATGGGGGGAGAACCGCCCGGGGGCCAAAAGCCCGAGGTGGTTCTCCGCCCCAGCCGGGGATCGCGGTCCCCGGCGATCGTTCCCGAAGGAGTTCGCCTTACTTCGGCACTTTCTTCTTCAGGATGGGCATCCCCGTCTTGGCCGTCTCCTGGACCATGTACTCCGGGGGGACGCTGTCCAGGGCCCCGGGACGGACGTCGCGAGCGAAGAAGTAGATCATCTGTTTCCGCCCGCCCTTCAGAAGGACCTCCTTGGAGTGCAGATAGTAGCTTACTCCCCTCGAATTCTTGAACTCAAAAGCCATGTCTATAACCTCCCTAAGGAAATATGGACGATCTCTGGCCGGGATCTCGAGCGAATGATATTACTCCTCGCCGCCCGGGTCAACTATTATTCAAAAGCCCCGCCCCTGTCAAGACGGGACCGGCGCCATCGGGCGGAGCGTCATTGGATGAAGTCGACCGGGGGGGGCATGTCCGACGGGATGATGATGCCGTACGCGTCCTCGTATCGCTTGATGTTCGCCTGCAGGGCTTCGAGGAAACGCTTGGCGTGGGCCGGGCTGACGATGATCCGCGACACGAGCTTGCCGAAAGGCCCGTCGGGAAAGAGGAAGGCGAAGTCGAAGAGGAACTCCTCGCGGGAATGACGGATGGCGGCCAGGCTGGCGTACTGACCGAGCGCGACCGCTTCGTCGACCTTGATCTCGACCTTCTTCGGATCCGTTTTCTGATCCATGATGCCTCCCGAGTCCGGACTTCGTCTCCATTGTGGGGGGAACCGCCCTGGAAATCAATAGGATAGAGGCCGGAAAAAAATCTTAAGAAATAAGCGAATATCGCTTTACTTCGGGCTTTGGAGTGCTATAATAGTCGTGGCTTTCATGCGCGGGCTGGTGAAAGCCCCCACCTTTTTGGTTCCCATCATCAACCCCCCTTTTGCTGACAACAGCCCGCACTCTCCAGCACAAGGGGTATCAGACAAGAAATATCACGGCGCCGGGAGGGGGGCGTTCTGCGGCCGCCGTCTCAGCCGGCGAGGCGAAGGACCGTCCTCAGGACGGCCTGACGATCCGGCCGGCGGTCTCCTTGATGATCTTGAACGCGGCCGCGGCCGTGATCGAGGCGGGGTCGCGCGTCGGATTGAGCTCGACGACGTCCAGGCCGACGATCCGGCCCTTGAGGGCCTGGATGATCTGGACGGCCTGCCGGGTCGAGAGGCCGCCGGGCTCGTGATGGGAGACGCCCGGGGCGAAGGCCGGGTCGAGCGCGTCCAGGTCGAAGGACACGTAGACCGGATGGGTGAAACGCAGGTGGAGCGTCTCCTGGATGTCCTTCATCTCCACCATCCGGACGCCGCACTTGAGGGCCCGGGCCCGATGCTCGGCCGTGATGGCTCTCACCCCGACCTGGACGACGCCGGCAGCCAGGCCGTCCTCGAGGACGCGGGCGAACGGGCAGGCGTGCGAGAGGCGGTCGCCATAGAGGCTATCGTAGAGGTCAGGGTGGGCGTCGAAGTGGAGGACGTCGAGCGGCTTGTGGTGCCGGGCGAAGGCCCGGAGGACGGGGTAAGTGATGGAATGGTCGCCGCCGAGGACGATGGGAGCGGCGCCCTTGGCCAGGACCTTGTCGACGGCATTTTCGATCAGGGCGAACGACTTGTCGGCGTCCCCGGACGTGTCGACGTCGCCGAGATCGACCATGACCGTGTCCGCCTCGAGGTCGATCCCGAGCTCGGTCCAGCCGCAGTAGCATTTCCCCGTCGACACCGCCCGGATGGCGGCCGGCCCGCCCGCGGCGCCCCGGAGATAGCTCGACTTCTCGTCGAAGGGCACGCCCAGGACGGCGATCTTGTAGTCGGGGTTCTCGGAAAGCGGCTTGACGGCCCCGCCGAAATCGGACATCTTCGACCTCCTGGGAGGGGATGGGCCCGATTATACCGCAAAGGCAGGGGTTCCCCCAAGGGAACCGGGAGGAAAAAAAGGGGGGAGAAGGACCCTCCTTCTCCCTTTTCACAACCTTGGCACCGCCTCTTTCGAGGCCGTCGCGCCTTGTAAGCCGCGACCGGGGGCAGAATCTCATGGGCCCCCCGGGGGGTCAATCCCCGGCGGGGGTGATTCCGGGGGTGAGATTCGGTTATAATACGCTCTCGCGATCAACGCCTGGAGGGACCTATGGACAAGATCAAGGCCGTTAAGACCGACGGGGACGCGGCGCGGCTTCTCGCCGCCGCCCTGCGGCACGAATGGGCCGTCAGCTTCGAGTACGTCGTCCACGCCTATTCCATGCCGAAAGGCCGGTTCCTCTACGACGATCCCGTTCCTGAAGCAGAGGACGGACGCCCGGGCCCAGACGATCCAGATCGGCATCGACGAGATGTACCACGCCCTCCAGCTCGGGATCGTCCTGACCCGGATGGGCGTCGAGCCGAGCTTCGAGACCGACGGGATCGTGCGCTTCCCCCGGATCGCCGACAACCTCAAGGAGGACAAGAGGACCGAGGACGAGGTCACCGCTCTCTATCAGTCCGCCGAGGTCGAGCCGGGCGCCTTCCCCAAGATCGAGAACATGATCTGGAACATCTCCTACGACGAGGTCCGCCACAGCGCCCAGTTCGCGGCCATGGTCGGGGCCCTCGAATCCTCGGGCGACGCCGGGGCCGAGTGCTTCCGCCCCCACCCCGACCGCGACCGCCGCGAGGACCTGTCCCTCCTCCACGCCCTCTGCCGGCGGGAGAACGAGGCGACCCACCGCTACCTCCGCTACGTCATGATGTTCAGCGAGCACCAGGACCTCGGCCAGCGGCTGTTCAAGAACTCCATCAACCACATGCGCCACTGGGACAAGCTCGCCGGCATCCTGGTCAAGCTCGGCGACGTCATCGCCATCGAGAACGCCACGGTCGACGCCGCGGGAGTGGAGAGGAGCGGGCGGCCCATGCCGACGGAGTACCCCGGGACGGGCCGCGTCTCGGCGCTGGCGACGCTCCCCGGCCTCGAGCGGGAGATCGCCGGCCTGTACGAGTCCGTCCTCAAGCTCCCCCTGCCCGAGGACGTCCAGGCCCAGCTCAGGCTCCACCTGGCCCTGACCCGCGAGCACGTCTTCACCCAGGACAAGCTCCTGGAGAACGCCCGGCGGATCCGGGGCCTCGACTGAGGGCCCCGGCCGAGATTGACTTTGGAGCGCCCTTCCCTACAATAGGAGCGATGGCCGAAGCGATCGGGATCCGGGACCTGCGGAAGAGATTCCGGGTCGGTTTCATTCCCAAGACGCGCGAGATCCTCAAGGGCATCACCTTCTCCGTCCGCGAGGGCGAGATCTTCGGCTACCTCGGGCCGAACGGGGCCGGCAAGACGACGACCATCAAGTGCCTCCTCGGCCTCATCCGCCCCGACGCCGGGACGGTCGAGATCTTCGGCCGCTCCCACCTCTCGCCCCGCTCCCGCCAGCCCCTCGGCTTCCTCCCGGAGAACCCCTACTTCTACGACTACCTCACGGCCCGGGAGTTCCTGGCCTTCACGGCCGACCTCTTCGGCCTCGAGCGGCGCGAGAAGGAGGAGCGCATCGCCCGGCTCCTCAAGCTCGTCGGCCTCGAGCGGGCCGCCGACCTCCCGCTCCGGAAGTATTCGCGCGGCATGCTCCAGCGGGCCGGCCTGGCCCAGGCCCTCGTCAACGACCCGAGGCTCGTCATCCTCGACGAGCCCCTGGGCGGCATGGACCCGCTCGGCCGCAAGGAGATCCGCGACATCATCGTCCGATTCAAGGACGAGGGCAAGACCGTCTTCTTCACCTCGCACATCCTCCAGGACATCGAGATGATCTGCGACCGCGTGGCCATCATCGTCGGCGGACGCATCGTCACGGAGGGCGACCTCGCCGACCTCGTCTCGGAGCGGGTGCTCTTCACCGAGGCGACGGTCGCCGGCCTCCCCCCCGAGGCCTTCGCCGGCCTCGGCGAGAGCGTGTCGGCCCAGGGCGACCGGGTCCTCCTCCGCATCTTCGACGAATCCAAGGTCGGCGAGGTCCTCGACCTCGTCCGGGGCGGGAACGGCCGCCTCCTCTCGCTCAGCCCCCGGACCGAGACGCTCGAGGACATCTTCGTCGAGACGGTGACGCGGACATGAAGATCGGGGCCATCGCCGGGATAACGTTCAAGGAGGCCAAGCGCGACCGCGTCCTCTATCTCCTCTTCTTCTTCGCCGCCCTGGGCATCGTCGCCTCCCGCGTCCTGGCCCTCCTGACGGTCGGCGACCGGGTCAAGATCATCAAGGACGTCGGCCTGGCCTCTATCTCCCTGTTCGGCATCCTCATGGCCATCCTCATCGGCACCGGCCTCGTCTACAAGGAGATCGACAAGAAGACGATCTTCACCCTGCTCGCCAAGCCCCTCCACCGGGCCGAGTTCATCCTGGGCAAGTTCCTCGGCCTCGTCCTGACGCTCTTCGTCATGACCCTGGCCATGGCGGCGATCTTCCTGGCCATCGTCTACGCCCACACGCTGAGGATCGAGGCGGCGCTCCTCGTCGCCATCGCCTACATCTTCCTCGAACTCGTCCTCATCACGGCCGTGGCCGTCCTCTTCTCCTCCTTCTCGACGCCCATCCTGAGCTCGCTCTTCGCCCTAGCCTTCACGCTCATCGGCCATCTCTCCTGGGGCCTCGACCTCATCATCCGGAAGATGGCGCCGGGCCCGGGCCGGACCCTCGTCCGGGCGCTCTACGCCGTCCTGCCCGACCTCGAGAACTTCAACTTCAAGACGGAGGTCGTCCACGGCCTGCCCATCCCGCCGGCGATCTTCCTGTCCTCGTTCCTCTACGGCGTCTGCTACACGGCCTTCCTCCTCGGGCTGGCCATCCTCGTCTTCCGGCGGCGGGATTTCATCTGACGGAGAGCCCGGCGGAAGCGCGATGACCAAGACCCCCTCCCCGAACAAGGCCCGGGGGACGCTCCTCCTCGTCGCCTTCCTCGCCGTCGCGGCGGGCGGCTTCACAGCCCTCAAGGCCGCGACCGACCGGGTCGTCCGCAGCCGGCTCCCCGGCTCGTCGATCATTTACGTGCCCTCCGGGAAGTTCCTCAAGTTCGCGACCTTCGGCTTCCGGGCCCTGGCCGCCGACGCGATCTATCTCTGGGCCATCCAGTACTACAGCACGCCGACGATCGACGACCGCTTCGACCATCTCGACCATGTTTTCGCCATCATCAACGAGCTCGACCCGCGCTATCAGGACCCCTACGAGATCGGGGCCATGATCGCCGTCCAGGGGGCCTTCGAGCTGCGGGAGGGACGGCCGGAGTCGGCCGCGAGGGCCATGCGCGACGCGTTCGCCATCCTCGACCGGGGCGACGCCAACAACCCCGACCAGTGGATCTACACCTTCAACGCCGGCCACATCGCCCTGATGAGCCTCAAGGACTACGCCCTGGCCGAGAAGTACTTCGAGCGCTGCATGAAGATCCCGGGGGCCCCCGACTTCGTCGAGAGGCTGCGGGCCAACGCCATCTTCAAGAGAGGCGACCTCGTGACGTCGTGGGAGACCTGGCTCGACATCTACGACCGGGCCCCCGACGAGCGGACCAAGAGGATCGCCTCGAACCATCTCTACAACGTCAAGGCGACGATCGACCGGACGGCGATCGAGGCGGCCCTGGCGGAATACCGCAAGCGCGTCGGGCGCCGGCCGGCCGACCTCGGGGCGCTCGTACGGTCCGGCCTCCTCCGGGAGGTCCCCAGGGACTTCGACGGCAAGGACTACGTCTACGATCCGGCGACCGGGTCCGTGAAAACGGTGATCAGCCCATGGCGACGATGACGTTCCTCTTCGTCGCGCTCTTCGGCCTCGTCTTCGGCAGCTTTCTCAACGTCGTCATCCACCGCCTGCCCCGGGGCATGAGCCTGCTCCGCCCGCCCTCGTCCTGCCCGGGCTGCGGGGCCCGGATCAAGGCCTACGATAACGTCCCCGTCCTCTCCTATCTCGTCCTCCGGGGCCGGTGCCGCGCCTGCGGCCGGAAGATCTCCCCCGAGTATCCCCTGGTCGAGGCGCTCACCGCGGCCGGGTTCCTCCTCGTCCACGGGATGGTCGGACCGGCCCCCGGCCTGGCCTTCATCGCCGGCGCGATCTTCACCTGCGCCCTGATCGCCCTGGGCTTCATCGACTACCATCATCAGATCCTGCCCGACGCCATCACTCTGCCCGGGCTCGTCCTCGCCCTCGTCTACGCCTTCTTCCGGGACGATCTCTCCGTCCGCGGCGCGCTCCTCGGGGCCGTCGCCGGGGCCGGCTTCCTCCTTCTCGTCTACGGGGCTTACTTCCTCGTCCGCAAGAAGGAGGGCCTGGGCATGGGCGACGTGACGATGATGCTCCTGGTCGGGGCCTACCTCGGGCCGCTGAGAACGCTGCTCGTCCTCATCCTGGCCTCGTTCGTCGGCGCCCTCGTCGGCGTCTACGTCATCCTGCGCAAGGGACGGGACGCCCAGTTCGCGCTTCCCTTCGGGGCCTTCCTGGCCCCAGCCGCCTTCGTCGCGATGCTGTGGGGGGAGCGCATCGTCCAGATCTATAAGGACTATCTGAGCTCGCGGCTGGGCTGAGGCGCCGGAAGGCTCACGGGCGCCGGCGCCGCGCCCTGACCCGAAGGGACAGAACGGCCTTCGTCCCCTCCCCGACCTTGAACCGTTCGGCCACGGGAAGCCCCGGCGCCCAGACGATCTCGCCGCCGGACACGAAGACCGGCAATCGGTCCCGGTCGGCGGCGGGGACGCCTTTCTCCCGGAGGACCTCCTTGAGCTTCTTCCGCCCCGGGGCGCCGAGCGGCCGATAGAGGTCGCCCGGTCTGCGGTTCCTGACGAGGAGCGGGAAGTCGAGCTTGCCCGCGTCGAGGACGGCCCCGGCCGCGTCGTCGCTCTTGAGGGACCGCCGCCCGCGAGGCCCCGGTCCTCGGCGCGAGCCCGTGAATGACAGGCCCGCCGCGGGGACGGCGAGCTCTCCCCTCCCGTCCCACAGGAAGCGGTAGGGGGCCGCTTTCGCCGCGCGCCGCTTCCGCCCGATAAGCCCCGCCTCCCGCCTCAGGACGAGGCCCTTGCGGAGCGGGAGCTCCTTGCCGTCTCCGAGAGCGACGAGAGCGGCCACGTCGTCGAAGGTGACGCCCCTGAGGTCGCCCAGGACCTCCCGGAGATATTCGCGGGCGACCCGGCGGGCCAGGGCCGGGTGCAGAAGGGGCAGGGTCTTCATGTCGAGGAAGAGGTCCCGGCCCTTGCGGACGATGAACTCGCCGGCCAGCTCCCGGACGAGGCCGCCGAGCAGCTCGTCTTCTTCCCGGGCGATCACGGCGAGCCGGGCCAGGTGGGCGACGACGCGGGGCTCGAAGCGGCGCTCGAGCTCGGGCAGGAGCTCGGCCCGGACGCGGTTGCGGAGGAAACGTCGGTCGCGGTTCGACGCGTCCTCGCGGAACTGAAGCCCTTCGTCCGCGAGCCAGGCGCGCAGGTCCGGCCCCGGGATCGCGAGGAGCGGACGGACGATCGGACAGGGCTCGCCGGGGACCGCGGGCGCGATCCCCGCCAGCCCGGCGATCCCGGCCCCGCGCATCAGGCGCATGAGCACGGTCTCGGCCTGGTCGGTCATCGTGTGGCCCGTAGCGATCCTGGTCGCGCCGGCGGCCGCCGCCGTCCGGCGCAGGAAGCCGTAGCGGAGATCGCGCCCGGCCTCCTCGAGGTTGAGCTTCCCCGCGGCCGCGAACGACCGGACGTCGGCCGACCCGACATCGAGCGGCAGGGCCCAGCGGCTGGACAGGTCCCGGACGAACCGCTCGTCCTCCGCGGCCTCTGCCCGGAGCCGGTGGTTGAAATGGGCCAGCCGGACCTCGAAGGGCATCTCCTCGCGGAGCCTCAGGAGCAGGGCGACGAGGGCGACCGAATCGGGGCCCCCGGACAAGGCGGCGACGACCCTGTCGCCGGGGACGATGAGGCCCCCGCCGACGGCCGACGACCGGAAAGCGGCGAACACGGGGTCCGTTCTCTTCCGGGGTCTTGTCATCGCGTTCGGATCATGCCGGTCGGGGTCCAGAGAAGTGGCGGCGGAGGGATTTGAACCCCCGACTCTGCGGATATGAGCCGCATGCTCTGACCAACTGAGCTACGCCGCCAAGGTGCAAGGGATTCTAGCGGAATCGACCGCCCAAGTCAAAGGGCCTCGGGCATCATCGCCGTTCGCTGCAGGGAGTAGGCGTCATTGGTAGACGGGGGCTTCCTTCTCCGTCTTGAAGGAGAACCGCTTCTCGCGGAAGAGCCTGATGCAGACGTCGACGGCCCGGGCGTCGTAGCGGATGCCGCGGCCCTGGCGGACCTCCTCCAGGGCCTTCTCGATCCCCAGGGCCGGGCGATAGGGCCGCAGGGAGCAGAGGGCCTCGACGACGTCGGCCACGGCCAGGATGCGGGCCTCGGGCAGGATGGCGTCGCCGGCGAGCCCCTCGGGGTACCCCGATCCGTCGAGCCGTTCGTGGTGCTGGAGGATGATGTGGGCGATGGGCCAGGGGAAGGCGATGTCCTTGACCATCTCGTATCCGGCCCGGGGGTGGTCCTTGACGAGCTGCAGCTCCGTCTTGGTCAGACGGCCCGGCTTGCCGACGATCTCCGCCGGGGCCGCGATCTTGCCGATGTCGTGGATGGTCCCGGCGAAACGGAGGCCTTCGACCTTATCCCAGGCCAAGTTCATATCCCGGGCGATGGCCACGGCCAGGGCGGAAACGCGGTGCTGGTGGCCGGCCATGTAGGGATCGCGGAGCTCGAGGGTCTTGGACATGGCCTGGAAGGTTCCTTCGAGGGACCGCTCGAGGCGGTCGAGGGTGCTCTGGAGGTAGTCCTCGGAGCGTCGCGTCTCCAGGAACTGGCCGTGGAGCTCGACGTTGGCCCGGGAGAGCTCCTCGGTCCTCTTGTCGACGAACCGGTCGATCTCGAGCCGGGCCAGCCGCAGCTCCCTCTCGATGCGGACGCGCTCGGCGGCGTCCTGCTCCAGCCGGTCGGTGTGCTCGGCGGCGTCCTCCTCGAGCGTCCGGTTGCGCTCCTCGAGGTCCCGGACGGTCCTCTCCAGGCCGTCGACCATGGCGTTGAAGGTCCTGGCCAGGAGGCCGATCTCGTCCCGGGAGTGGACCCTGACCCGCTGTCTGAGGTCGCCGTTGGCCAGCCTCTCGGCCGTCCGGGTCATTTGGACGACGGGCCGCGTGACGATGCCGCTGAGGGCGACCGCGAGGACGAAGCCGAGGACGACGAGGCCCAGGCTGACGGCGATGAAGGCCAACTTGTGGCCGGCGAGGAAATGGGCTATGAGAACGAAGCCGAGAGTCAGCAGGCTGAAGAGGAGGAGGATCTTGGTCCGGATCTTGCGGGGCCCGAATCCGCGCAGCGGTCCGCCGTTGCCGTTCGGCCCGGCCCCCGGAGGGCCCGAATTGTCCAAGTAACTGCGGTTCATCGCCATGTCGGCTCCGGCCGGAGATTCCCCCCCAGGATAATCCAGCCGTCAGGGGGGACAATACCCTTTGGGGGTGATTTTGGGAGGTGGAGCCTCACCCTCAAAGGGGGGAAGGGGCGAGGCCGCCGGGCGGCCTCACCAGCGCTTGGCTTTTTGCGGCTCCATGCGTCGGAGATCGAGCCCGCGCTCGACGGCCCCGACGCGGTAGAGGCAGATCTCCCGCAGCGACGACGGGTGGTGGAGGACCTCGGAGAGCGACTGGGCTCCGACGGCCCAGACCCCTCCGCCCCGGACCACGACGACCTTGTAGTCGTGGAGGCGGCGGACGAGCTCGCCGGTCCCGGCGTCGGGCGGCAGGACCGGGATGACGAGATAGAGGAAGGAGCCTTCGGCGTCGATGGGGACGATGCGTTCGGCCGGCGCCGTCTCGCCGGGATAGACGTAGTGGGCCGAGGCCTCGGCCTCTGGGACATGGCAGTGCATGACGGTCTGGAAGTCGCTCGACGCGTAGATGGCCTTGTGGAGCGCGACCTCCGCGTCGTCCGAGGGGGACGCGCCGAGGGGCAGTCTGAGGAGGGGGCCGCCGACGTCGCGCGGCATCGAGGCCTTGGGAGCGTAGAGCATCGCGTCGACACCGCGGACGGACATCGAGCCCGTGTGGAACGGCGACAGCCGGGACTCGAAGATGCGGTGGCCGGCCTTGACGAACTCCCGCTGGATCTCCTCCTCCTCCCGGAAGTCCGAGCGGTCGTCGCCCTCGACCTCGTAGGGGGGTGGAGGGGCGGCGAACGCCCGCGCGGGATCGTCGGCGATCGCGCGGCGCACGGCCGAGACGTCGACGCGGAGCCTCTCCATGGCCCGGACGACAGACCCGGCGTAGTTGCCGACGCAAAGGCGGTGGAACGCCTCCCGGAGGCTCCGGCCCTTGGCCATCGCGCCGTGGCCGAAGATGATGGTCAGCGGGTGTTCGGCCAGCCGCTCGGGGATGACGCGGGCCAGCTCGGCCGAGCCGCTCGGCACGGCGAACCAGTCGACGGGCAGGGCGGGGCCGAGCGCGTGGTAGGCGAGCGGGTCGACGGGCGCGAAGGCCGGCGGTTTGGCCGGCTTGGGCGCGTCGTCGAGGGTGGCCAGGATGAGGTCCTTGAGGTGGGCGTGCATGGACGCCCGGACGCCGGGGAGGGACAGGATGCGGGCGTGGATGTCGGTCTCGGACGAGGCCTTGTAGTAGCCGTAGTCGGTCTCGGTCGCGGAGAGGAAGCAGATCTGGCTCGGCTCGAGGTCGCCCTTCTGCGAGCCCGTGGCCGTGATGACGATCTCGTCCTCGCCGCGCTCGTTGGCCCGCCGGACGGCCATGTTGCCGCTGTGGCTGTCCTGGAGGTCGGCGAGAAGCGAGGCCCGCCCGAGCGCCTGGAACTCGCGGAAGAGGTCGGCCGTCGCCTGCCATTTCTGAGCGCTCATCGCCGGGCCTCCTCGATCCGCAGGGCCCGGAGGAGCCCGGGCGTCGGGCGGCCGCCGTCGTCCCAGCCCCGGACCCTGTAGTAATCCTGTCTCATCCGCTCCTGGTCGGCGCGGGAGACGCGCCGCTCCTTCCCCTCGACGAGGATGGGGACTTCGGCGAAGCGGGCCGGCAGGACGTCGTCGTCGGCCGTCGCCCCGGCCTCGACGTTGAACCGCCGTTCGAGCGTGGCGACGCGGTTCTCGATCTCCTCGAGCCGGGCGACGGAGAAGTCGCGGCCGGTGACGCCGGCGAGCATCCGTGACCAGGGATCGGCCGAGAAGGCGTAGCCGGTGAAGCGGCAGACGCCGAGGCTGTCCTGGAGGATGCCGGTGTTCTGCATGTTGCGGATGGCGATGCGGAGATTGGAGAAGGCTGAAGCGGGGGATCTCCCTGGCCCCTCCGAAGAAGGCCAGGGAAACGGCGTAGCCGCCGCGGAGATGGCAGGCGCCCGTCGGCGAGGTCATGTAGCCGAGGGCCTGGGTGTAGGACGCGCGGGGATCGTAGGCGGGGATCTCGAGCTTCTTGACGGTCATGGCGCATTCGGGGCGCCCCCGGCCGGCAGCCAGGCGCCAGGCGCCTTCGGCCAGGGCGTCGCCGAGCCCCTCCCGGCGGGCGGTCAGCGCGACCAGGGTTTCCAGGGCTTCGGCGTCGCCGAAAGCGAGGCCGAGCCCGTTCGTCTCATCGCCGCCGATGAGGCCGCGCTCGCGGAGCTCCATAGCGCAGGCGATCGTCCCTCCGTAGCTCATCGTGTCCAGGCCCAGCTCGTTGGCCCGGTAGTTGGCCCGGGTGATGGCGTCCATGTCGTAGACGCCGCAGAGAGGCCCCATGAGGACCATGGTCTCGTACTCGGGGCCCTCGCCGCGCTCCTCGCCGCCGTGGCGTCCGGCGACCCGGGTGTGCCGCTGGCAGCCGATCGGGCAGAGAAAGCACGAGCCGGCCTTTTCGAGCAGGGTCCGGGCCAGCGTCTCGCCCGAGATCCGGTCGATGTCCTCGTCGCGGTGGACGCAGTCCCGGAAGTTCTCGTGGGGCAGCATGTCGATGAGGTTGATCAGCTCGACGAGGCCGGCCGTGCCCAGGTCGCGGAGGAGCCGCTTGGTCACGGGCGCCTGCTTCAGGAGGTAGAGGGCCTGGTCGAGGCCCGACTGGTATCTCTCCTTGTCGGCCAAGCCGATCTTCTCCCGGCCCCGCACGCGGACGGCTTTGAGCTTCTTGCTGCCCCAGACGGCCCCCGGCCCCGAGCGGCCGTAGACCCGGTTGCGGTCGTTGGCGACGGCGGCGAAGCGGACGAGGTTCTCCCCGGCCGGGCCGATGCACAGGACCCTGGCCGGCCGGCCCGGCTCGGAAGCGGCGGACAGGAGGTCGTTCGTCTCGTGGGTCGTCTTCCCCCAGAGATCGCCGGCCGGCAGGATCTCAGCCTTCCCCGGACCGATGTCGAGCATGACCGGCGCCGCGGCGGCGCCCTTGACGACGAGGACGTCGAAGCCGGCCGACTTGAAGGCCGCGCCCCAAGTCCCGCCGGAGTTCGAGGAGCCCAGGACCCCGGTGAGCGGCGACTTGAAGACCATGTGGCCGCGGCCGGCCGTCGGTGCGTTGGTCCCGATGAGCGGCGAGGCGGCGATGACGAAGGCGTTGTCCGGGCCGAGCGGTTCGCAGGAGGGATCGATGGTGTCGTAAAGAATCCGCGTCGCCAGGCCCCGGCCGCCGAGGTAATCGAGAGCGGCCTCGGGCGCGAGCGGCTCCACGCGGACCTCGCCCCGGCCGAGGTCGGCGACGAGGACGCGGCCGTGGTAGCCGGGGATCGGGAAGTCGGGCATGGCCGGCCCTTACGATACCAGAACGCCGAAAGCCCCGCAAGGATGCCGGGCTCCTCGACACTCGATTCGTTCGGCCGCGGAGCGGCTCGGGAGATCGCCTCCGTCCGGCTGCGGGCCAAAGTTCTTCACGCCGTCCCGGTCCGGATGCGCCGTTCTTAGCGTCTCCGTCCCGAGGCCGGCTGAATGGCCGCTTTATGCTCACTTCGGGATGCCCCTCAGCCCCTCATCCGCGGCTCTGCGGGAGAAATCCGAACCGTCCTAGAGTGTCGAGCGCCTCGCGAGACGGCCGCTAAAAAGTGAGCCGAGGGCGTTGTCGGAGCGAGCATCAGCGGTGATTTAGTCGTTCAGGAGACGGACGAGGGGAGTTTCCCTGGAAACCGCTAAAACGTGTTTGAGCGAGGCTTAGCGCAAGCCGAGCGAGTTGTTTTGGCGCCGAGTCCGGCGAACGGAACGGCGTGAAAAATCACCGCAGCGAGCGAGGACAATCCCGAGGCTCATCCGCCGCCCATAAGCGGGAAGACGGCCAGGGTGTCGCCGGCCGCGAGAGGCGTCGCGGGGCCCTGGAGCGAGCCGACGGGCGTGCCGTTGACCATGACGACGATGTGGGGCCTGAGCGCGTCGCCGGCGAAGATCTCGCGGCGGCGCTCGGGCGTGTCGCAGAGGAGGGCGAGCGCATCGGCGACCGTGCCGCCCGCGACGAGGGCGATCTCCCGCTCGCGCCCGCCGAAGATGTCGCGGAAGTAGGCGAAGAACTTGGCCTTGACCGTCATGGGTCAGCCCGTCCCCGCGAGGATGCGCTCTTCGAGGAGGCGCCGGTCATCGGCGTCGCGGACGTCGAAGACGACGGGGACGAGGGGCGCGAGCGCGGCGGCGAGATCGCCGACGATCTCTTCGCGGGCGACGAGGAGCGCCGTTCGCTCCTGCCGCCGGACCGCGTCGCGCAGGGCCGGCCAGAGGCCGCCGCCCCTAAGCTCGAGGGGGCCGACCTCGTCGACGACGAGGAGGGCGGCGGAGACGGGCCCGCGGAGGATTCTCCGGGCCCGCTCGAGGGCCCCGGGGACGAAGACGAACGGCCCCGTCCGCTCCGCGCCCAGCGGGCCCTGGCGGCGCAGGTAGGGCCGCCGGCGGCCGCCCGGGAGCTCGAGGAGGTCGTAGCCGGTCTCCCCGTTCGCGTCGGTCACGACCGGGGTAAGGAAACCGGCACAGCCGACGCCCCGGGCCGCCCAGCGCGCCGCGGCCCCTTCGAGGAAAGTCGTCTTGCCGCAGTGGACCGGTCCGGCGAGAACGAGGACCATCGGCCCTCAGCGGATGTTGACGCTGGACTCGCCCGTCTCGAGCAGGATGGACTGGCCCATCGGGCCCCCGGCCGTGGCGCTGGTGAAGCCCAGCGACGTCTCGCCCTGACCGACGGCCTGAAAGACGAGGACCGCCAATACGCCGCGGCCCTTGAATCCGGGCCCGCCCGGAGGGCTGGAGAAGCCGATCGTGCAGGTCCCGCCGCTGATGTTCTTCAGGAAGGGCACTTTCTCGCCCATCTGCCGCAGGCCGCCGCCCTCGAGGACGTCCTTGAGCCGAAGGACGCGCGGGTCGAAGGTCAGCACCAGCGAGACGTTGCCGATGGCCTGCTCGGTGGCGAGCTCGACGTTCATCCGGAACTCCCGGTCGCGGGGGGCCTCGAAGCTCGCCGGCGAGAGATAGACCGCGGCCGCCCCGCTGTCCTCGGGCCGGTTGGGTTCCTCCTCGGGGACGGCCATCTCCTCGCGCCCGGCCGCGGCCGCCGCGGCCGCTCCGGCGCCGGTGACGCCGGAGAGGTTGTCGGGATCGACCCACAGGGGTTTCATGTCGTCCTCTGTGATCTGGATCTCCCGGATGATGTGCGGGGTGATGGTCATGACGACGTCCGACTGCTCGATCGTCTTCTGCGTCGCCCCGAACAGGCTGCCGAGGAGCGGGATGTCCTTGAGCCCGGTGACGCCGCCGACGGAGCGGCGCTCCTCGTCGCGGAGGAGCCCGGCCAGGAAGTTCGTCTCGCCGTTCTTGAGCCGGACGACGTTCTTGATCTCCCTGTTCGATATGATCGGGATCCCGGCGACGCCCTCGCCGGCGATGGACGAAACGGTGATCTCGATCTCCAGGGTCACTTCCCGCTCTAAGTGGACCCGCGGCGTCATCTTGATGGTGATGCCGATGTCCTGGAGGGTGTAGTTGACGATGGGCTGGGTCTGGAGTCCGCCGGCGGCGATGGCCGCGAACTGGGAGTTGACGATGGGCACCTTCTGGCCGACGATGTACTCGAGCTTCTCCCCGCCGAGGCCGCGGATCTTGGGCTGGGCGATGATCTTGGTATCCGAGTCGGCCCCGAGGAACTGGGCCACGGCCGAGGGGATGGTCAGCTGGTAGTTGGCCAGGTCGCCGAAGTTGGTCCCCTGTATGGGGAAGAATCCGTCCGCGTCGAGCGTCCCCGGATCGAACCGGACGCCCAGGATGCCCGAGCTGAGGTCGATGCCGAGCTTCTTCATCCGGATCCGGTTGACCTCCATGAGCTCGATGTCGACGATGACCTCGGCCTTGGCCTTGTCCCACATGCGGAGGAGCTTCTCGGCCAGGGCCACGGCCTGGGGCGTGTCCCGGACGGTGACCGAGTTGAGGTTCTTGTCGACCTGGATGGACGGGACTTTGTACATGGTCTTGATCATCTGGGTCAGGCGCATCTGGACGTCGCTCGCGTCGATGTTGGAGAGGTAGAAGGTCTTGATAGCGTTGAGCTCGTACTGCATCCGCTTCTGGACGTTGTCCGGGACGATGATGGCCGTCCGCTCGTCGATGACGCGGGAGAAGTTCTTGCTGGCGACGCAGAGGAAATTGACGGCCTGCTGGAGGTCCTTGCCGGTCAGGTCGATGGCCAGGTTGGTGTCGCGGAAGGTGTCGTCGTAGAGGAAATTGATCCCGGCGACGCGGCCCAGGGTCTGGAAGATCGAGCGCAGGGAGACGTCGTTGCGGAAGCTCAGGTTGAGGGGCTCGCCCGAACCCTTGAGCTGGACCGGGCCCTCGACGCTCTCCGCGGGCTTCTTCGGCTTCACGGGCGGCGCCGCCAGAGCCTTGAGCTCCTCGGCGGCCGCGAAGTTCTGGGGGTCGAAGAACAGGGCCTTCTTGTAGTTGACCTCGGCCTCCATCCTCTTGTTCTGGGCGACGAGGGTCCGGGCCGTCTGGAGGAAGTGGAGGCTGGCCGTGACCCGGACGCGGACCAGGGCCAGGCGGTAGACCGGCTCCTTGGGATTGTTCATGGCCGCCTTCTGGTAGTACTGGACGGCCTCCTCGTATCTCTGGTTCATCTCGGCCTCGGTGCCCTGCTTGTAATCGGCGCTGAAGGTCTGGCAACCCCACGCCGCCAGGGCCAGGACCAGGATCAGGACTATTTTCTTCATGGCCGGTCTCCTTGTTTCGCGAACGTTCTTCTCTCGCGGTTCGGGCCCTCGACGACGATCGCCTCCGACGTGACGCTGACGACCTTGTAGCCGGGCGCGACCTCGTCGCCCTCGGCCACGTCCAGGGTCCGCCCGCCGCGGAGGATCAGGCCGATCGTCCGGCCGCCGGCCTTGATGGAGCCGAGATAGCTGATGCTCAGGGTGAAGGCCGGCGCGGCCTCCGGCGGCGGCGCCTCCGGCGAGGCCTTCGCCGGGCCTGAGGCCCGTCTCACGGACGGGGCGGCCGGCGCGGCCTTGGGCCGGAAGATGTCGCGAACGAGGGGCGGCGGCTCGCCGCTGCCGAAGACGAGGAGGTCCCTGCGGACGAGCGGCTTGGGGGCGTCGGCGCTCTGGGCCGCGACGAGGGCCAGGGCCCCTCCGAGGACGAGGACCGCCGCCGCGGTCTTCTTCTCAATAGCCATAGTACCCCGCCAGTGTCAGCTTGGCGCTCAGGCGTTCGCCGCCCGAGCCCGTCCTCGGGAACTCGATCTTCTCGATGACCAGGAACTTGGGGAACGCCTCGAGGACGGCCAGCAGCTTCTTCAGCCCCGCGTAGGTGCCGCCGTAGGTGAAGGTGACGAGCGTCCGGCGGACCTGCTCCTTCTCCAGGTCGGAGTAGCCGTAGGAGAGGTCGGTGATGGTCGTCCCGGCCTGGGCGAAGATGCGCTCGAGGTCCTGGCGCAGGGCCTGGACACCGGCCGCCTCGTCGTAGAAATAGCCGGTCCGGAGCTCGGCCAGGTCGCGGCCGGCGTCCTCCCACCTCGTCCACTCCGTCCGGGCCTCGTCGCGGGACCGGACCGCGTTCTGGGCGGCCTCTTGGAGCCGGACCGAGGCCGTCCGCTCGTTCCGGAGGTCGCCCCGGACGCGGGCGAAGACGACGAGGAAGACGGCCAGGGCGAGGACGGACGCCAGGCCGAGCCGGACGAGCGTCCGGCGCTCCGCGTCGGTGAACAGGTCAAAGAGCGCGTTCATATCTCAGATCGATCTCCGCGATGAGCCGGCCCTCGTCGCTGCGGGTCTCCCCGCCGACGAGGATGTTCTTGAAGCCGCGGGCGGTGAGGTTGGTGATGAAGGCCATGAGGTCGTCGAGGCTGCGCGAGGTCACCCGGATGTGCATGGCCACCGAGCCGTCGGCCGCGAAGGCCGGGGTCAGGGCGGTGATGTAGCTCGGCCCGGGCAGGGCCTTCTCGATCTCGGCGAAGAGCCCCGTCCAGAGGAATGTCTTCCTCAAGATGATGGCGTTGACGAGGTCGACGCGGGCCCGGCCGGCGTCGGAGGCCCGGCGGATGTCGGCGTCGAGGCGCCGTTTCTCCCGGTCGGCCTCGGCCTGGACGGCCCTCGCCTCGGCGCTCACGGCCCCGAGGCGGGAGGCCTCTCCGCCGTATTTCAGCAGGGCGAACACGGTCAACCCGGCCAGGACGGCGATGAGCAGGACGAAGGCCGTCGTGACGGTCTTGAAGAGGCGCCGGTTCCGCAGCGGCCGCGTGGCCAGGTTCAGGTCGAGAAGGGGCGCGTTCGTCATAGGATCTGTCCGACGAGCGGTGCGAGCGCGGCCTTGTGGGCCTCGCTCCACACCCGGGGGGCTTCGTAATCGACGGTCTCGACGGGCAGGCCGGTCCGCTCCTCGAGCCGGCGCCCGATCTCCGGGACCTCGGCCTCGGCCGAGGAGCGGAGCCAGAGCCTCTCCGTCCCGGCCTTCTCCTTGTCTTCGAGGAAGCGGATGGTGTTCTCCGTCTCCCGGACGATGTTGTCGACCCGTTCCTCGGCCCCGGCGGCTCCGGGGAGGCCGATGTCCTTCTGGCGGTAGAGCGTCCAGCCCGGACCGGCGAGCGCCAGGAACGTCAGGGTCTCTTCCTCGAGGTTGAGGATCAGGCCGTTCGGCGCGGCCTCCCGCCGGACCAGGTTGACGAGGGCGAGCGAGGGGACGCTCACCAGCACCGGCTTCAGCCCGGCCTTTTCGAAGAGGGCCTCGTACTCCCAGACGACCACCTGGCGGGCCATGGCCACGATGATCTTCCGCGACCCCCGCCCCGGCGTCGCGGCGTAGTCGATCCGGGCGTCCTCGGGGATGAGCGGCATCTGCCGGGCGATGCGCCAGCGGATGAAGGCGTCCCGCTCCTTGCCGGAGGCGGGGAAGGAGTCGACGCTGAGGACGAAGACGCGGACGGACGGCTCGGGGATGAGGAGGGCGGCCGAGCCCGACGAGAGGCGGAGGTTCTTCTTGCCCTGGGCGATGGCCTCATCGAGGGCCGCCGGGTCGGTCACGTTGGGACGGTCGAACGAGGGGACGACCGGGCGCTCCCGGAAGGGCAGGACAAAGCCGCCCTTGATCGACCGGTCGGACCGGGCGACGCGGATGCCGCTGAGGTAGCCCGGGGCGATCTGGAAGACGGCGTCGGGAAGGAGCCGCTCCGAGAAACGCGCCTGGAGCCGTCGTCCGATGGTCACGTCATCACTCCACGAAGGTCACCTTGTTGAGGTCCCTGATCCCGGTCACGCCGGCCAGGACCTTGTCCAGGCCGACCTCACGCAGGAAGACCATGCCCTCGGCCTTGGCCCGCTTCTTGACCTCGGAGAGGGGGCGCTTCTCCAGGATGAGCTCGCGGACGGGGTCGGAGAGCTCGAGGATCTCGGCGATGGCCGTCCGGCCCTGGTAGCCGGTGAAGTTGCAGTCCGCGCAGCCCTTGGGCTCGGCGAAGACCGTGTCGGCGTAGCGGGACGGATCGAGGCCCGACTCGACCAGTTGGGCCGCGTCGTAGCGGACCGGGACCTTGCAGCGCGGGCAGAGGACCCGGACGAGCCGCTGGGCCAGGATGCAGTTCAGGGCCGAGATGAAGCTGTAGGGATCGACCTGCATGTGCAGGAACCGCCCGATGACGTCGAAGACGTTGTTGGCGTGGACGGTCGTGAAGACGAGGTGGCCCGTCAGGGCCGACTGGATGGCGATCTGGGCCGTCTCCGGGTCGCGGATCTCGCCGACCATGATCTTGTCCGGGTCGTGGCGGAGGATGGACCGCAGGCCGCGGGCGAAGGTCAGGCCCTTCTTCTCGTTGACGGGGATCTGGGTGATGCCGTCGACCTGGTACTCGACCGGGTCCTCGATGGTGACGATCTTGTCCTCCGGGGACTTGATCTCCGTCAGGGCGGCGTAGAGGGTCGTCGTCTTGCCGCTCCCGGTCGGCCCCGTGACCAGGACCATGCCGTAGGGCTGGGCGATGTACTTGCGGAACTTCTTCTGGATCTCGTCGGAGAAGCCGAGGAGGTCCAGGCGGAGCTCGCGGATGGCCTGGGTGATCATCTCCTTGTCGAGGATGCGGATGACCGCGTCCTCGCCGTAGATGCAGGGCATGATGGAGACGCGGAAGTCGATGGTCTTGTCCTTGATCTTGAGCCGGAAGCGGCCGTCCTGGGGGACGCGGCGCTCGGCGATGTCCAGGTCCGACATGACCTTGATGCGGGAGATGATCGGCGCCTGGAACTTCTTGTCGATGGCCTCCATGGCCTCGCCGAGAACGCCGTCGATGCGGAACTTGATCTTGACGTCGTCGTCCTTGGACTCGATGTGGATGTCGCTGGCCCGCTTCTGGACGGCCGTGAAGATGATCGTGTGGACCAGCTTGATGATCGAGCCGTCCTCCTCGGCGAGCTTCTCGATGGAGATGACGTCCTCCTCCTCGCCGCTCTCGCGCTCGACGACCTGGGTGATGAAGCCCTCGGTGGCGTCCCGGAGGACCTGCATGGCCGTCTCGCTCTTGCGCAGGGCCTCGAGGATGGCCCGCTGGGAGGCGGCGAAGACCTTGACCTTCTTGCCGAGGAAGGCCTCGATGGCGTCGATCGCGGAGATGTCGGACGGGTCGGCGACGGCGATCTTCATCACCCCGCCCTCGTCGCCGAGGGGGACGAACGTGAGGCGGTGGATGAACTCGACGGGGAAGGACTGGATGAGGTTGCGGTCGAGGCGTTCGGCGTCGAGGTCGATGTAGGGGATCCGGTAGCGCGCGGCCAGGGCCCGGACGTCCTTCTCCTCGCCGCCGCCGATATTCGCCTTGTCTCTACCCATGTCGCGCGCCTCGGGGACCGCTCATCGGGCGATCCGGATGATGTTGAAGATCGGGATGTACACCGAAAGGAGCATCACCGCCACCACGAGTCCCATGATGATGATGACCACCGGTTCGACCAGCGTCACCAGGGTCTCGATTTTACCACGAACCCGCTCGTCATAGAAGTCGGACATGTCGGAGAGCATGCCGGGGAGGTTGGCCGAGTTCTCGCCGATGCGGACCATGTCCAGGGCCAGGGCCGGGAAGGCCTCCGCCCGGGTCAGCGCGTCGGACAGGCTCTCGCCGTTCTTGATGCGGCCGGGGACGCTCCCGAGCTGACGGACGATCCAGGCGTTGGGCACGGCCTGGATGGCGATGTCGATGGCCCCGAGCAGGGAGATGCCGGCCTCGAGCAGGAGGCCCAGGGTCCGGCTGAACAGGCTGACGCACGACTCGAGCCAGATCGTCCTCCCGAAGGGGACGCGGAGCTTGGTCCGGTCGAGGTGGTAGCGGAAGTCCGGCAGGCGCCTCAGCCTCGCGACGAGGACCGCCGCCCCGGCGAGAAGGGCCAGCGGGACGTACCAGTGCCGGCTCAGGCCGATGGCCATGGTCATGACGATCCGGGTGATCCGGGGCATCTCGGCCTCGAAGCTCTTGTAGAAATCGGCGAACCGGGGCAGGACGAAGTTGATCAGGATGCCCATGAGGACGAAGGAGAAGACGATGAGGATGGTCGGATAGGTCATGGCCGACCTGATCCGGGCCCGCGTCTGGACGATGATCCTCATGTACTGGATGTAGCGTGCGATGGCGGCGGGCAGATTGCCGCCCTTTTCCCCGGCCATGAGGCTGGCCGTGTAGACGGGCGAGAAGATCTTCTCGTAGGGCTGGAAGGCTTCGGACAGGGCCTTGCCCCGCTTGACCTCGCCGGAGACCCTGATCAGGATCTCCCTCAGGTGGACGTTCTTGGTCCGGGCGGTCAGCGACTCGAGGCTCTTGAGGATCGGGTATCCCGCCTTGATGAGGGCGACGAACTCCTGGTTGAACAGAATGAGGTCCCTGTCCTTGATCTTTCGGCCCAGGCGAAGCCCCTGGCTCCCGAGCGTGTTCCAGTCGCGCCGGACGGAGAGAACGAGCAGGCCTTCGGCCTCGAAGACTTTCCGGCATTCGTCGGCGGAGGGGGCTAGGACCGACCGGCTGTCGATCCGTCCGTCCTCGCCGGCCAGGCGGCAAAGGTAGTACGGCATCTTGTCAAAATTCCGCGATATTTAGTCGGTTCTAATCTATTCCAGGGCGCAATTATTGTCAATCGGCCCCGCGGCCCATCGGAGGAGCGGTCCCCCGTCGAGAGCCGGGGGGTCAAGATCCGGGGGACTGTCCCTCTCGCCGAGCCGGTCCCGTATTGACAAACCCGGGGAGAAGGAATAATGATTAGGACCGTGAGCGGGAAGAGAAGGGTCCTGGCGGGAGCGGGGGCGGCCGCGATCCTCGTTCTCGCCCTCGGCTCGTCGGCCGCCCGGACGGGGCCCCAGGCGACTTCCCAGGAAACGCCGCCCCAGGAAGTCCGGAAACCCAATTACGACTACATGAGCACGCTTCTGTCCCGGAGCACGAATCCGCTGGGGCTCAAAGAGGACCCGGCGACACGAAGGATGCTCGGCCAGGGAGCCGTGGCCTGGGCCATCAGGGCCGGATCAAGGCACGTCCTCGACTAGGGATATTTTTTTTGGGCGCATGATTCAATTTTTTGGATGCCGATGAAAAGGTCTCACGTCCTCCTCCTCGTCTCTCTCGTCGCCGTACTGGCCCTGGGGACGGTGAACGTCGTCCGGAAGGCGAAGTGGAGGGACGTCACCGACGGCGTCACCTGGCGGGCGGCCGGGGACGGCCTGAGGGCCGTGAGCGTCGACCCCGCGAGCGAGGCCTTCCTGCGCGCGGGCATCCGCAAGGGGGACGTCCTGACGGCCATCAACAAGGTCCCGGTAAGGACGCAGATCGACGTCCTCAGGAGCCTGTGGCAGGCCGCCGCGACCGACCAGAGCGTCAACTACGTGATCAGCAAGGAAGGCATGCAGATCTACCCGACCTTCTATCCCCAGAGGAAGGCGGCCAACCCCATCTACTACTACCTCGTCCTCGTCGGGGTGACGACCCTGGTCATCGGTCTCATCGTCTTCTTCAACTCCCGGGGGCAGATGTCCCTGCCCTACGTATTCTTCTACCTCCTCGTCCTGACCTTCGCCGCGCTCATGATCTTCTCGCCGACCGGCGAGATGACGGCGGCCGACATGGTCTTCTACGGGCTGGACAAGCTCGGACTGCTGGCCTTCCCGCCGCTCCTGCTGCACTTCTTCATGATCTTCCCTCTGCGCAAGCGCTTCATCCGCAACCGCCCGGCCTTCCTCCCCCTCCTCTACGCCCCGGCCGCGCTCCTCCTCGCCGCCCGGGTGCGCCTCCACGTCCCTGTCCCCTCGGAGTGGGGCGAGGCGCCCGCCCTCCGCTTCCAGGAGGGCCTCGAGCGGCTCGAGCTCCTCCACTTCGCCGTCTTCGCCCTCGTCACCTTGGTCATCCTGGCCCACAGCACGCGGCGGGCCCCCAACATCCTGGTCAAGAAGCAGCTCCGCATCATCGTCTACGGCCTCGGCTTCGGCGTCCTTCCGTCGGCCGTCTTCTACGTCGTCCCCTTCGTCGCCGGCGGGCGCCCCTCGACGGGCGCCGAGCTGACCGTCCTCCTCCAGGCCCTCATCCCCCTCGTCTTCTCCTACTCGATCTCCCGCTACCGCCTGGTCGACATCGAGGTCTTCTTGAAGAAGGCGGCGACCCTGATCTTCTCCATCTTCGTCATCGCCTCGCTCTACTTTTTCGTCGGCTCGCGGACCCGGATCTTCACGGAGAACCGGCTCAACACCTTCGTCCTGGGCGTCGTGGCCATCGTCCTCGGGGCGACGCTGTTCGGGCCGCTCAAGCGCCTCTTCCAGGGCCTGCTCGACCGGGCCATCTACAAGCGGAGCTACGAGTACCGCAAGACACTGCTATCCATCACCCGCGACCTCAGCCGCGAGCGTGACCTCACGAAGCTCGCGCCGTCCCTGCTCGAGGCCATCGCCAACGCCCTGAACCTGAGGACGCTGGCCCTCCTCCTGGCCGACGAGGGCGACGAACGGGCCTTCAAGGTCCTCAAGGACTGGGGCGACGGCGCGGCCCTGCCCGGGCGGCTCGTCCTTGACGACTGGCTGGTCGCGCAGGTCCGGAAAAGGGACACGCTCTCGTTCGTCTCGGCCTCGGAATCCGAGCCCGCCCGGGCGGCCATGGAGAAGCTTTCCGCCCTCGGCTTCTTCCACGTCCTGCCCCTCAAGGTCGAGGACAAGGTCATCGGCGCCCTGGTCATGGGTAAAAAGGCCGACGGCTCCTTCTTCTCGCGGGAGGACTGGGAGCTTCTGACGACGATCTCCGGCTCGGCGGCCCTGGCCCTGGAGAACGCCGACCTCTATGGCCGCGAGATCGTCCGGGCCATGGAGATGCAGAGGCTCAAGGACTACAGCGAGAACATCATCGAGAGCCTGACCGTCGGCGTGTCCGTCATCGACGAGGACGGCGTCGTCATCGGCTGGAACCGCGTCCTCGAGGGCCAGCTGGCCGTCCGCAAGGAGGCGGCCATCGGCAGGAACCTCAGGGACGTCTTGGGGCCGAAGGCGTACCCCGCCCTCTTCCCGCGGGAGGACCAGCCGGACTTCCGCCTCTTCAGCGAGTTCACGCTGGAGACGCCCGGCGGCAACAAGATCTTCGACATCGCCCGGACGCCCCTTCTCGACAACGCCCTCAGGGCCTACGGCACGATCATCGTCTTCGAGGACATCACCGACAAGGTCCACCTCCAGCAGCAGCTCCTGACCTCGGAGAAGCTGGCCTCGATCGGCCTCCTCTCGGCCGGCGTCGCCCACGAGATCAACACGCCCCTGACGGGGATCTCGAGCTACATCCAGATGCTCCAGAAGAAGCTCGCGGACACCCACTACGCCCAGATCCTGGGAAAGGTCGAGGCCCAGACCGACCGGGTCGCCCGCATCATCAAGAACCTCCTCGCTTTCGCCCGCAGCCCCTCCGACGCCTCCTTCCAGCGCGTCGACCTCAAGCAGAGCCTGGAGGAGATCCTCTCGCTCATCGACTACAAGCTCCGGAACATGAACATCCGGCTCGACCTCGAGCTCGCGCCCGTCCCGCCGGTCTACGCTCAAGGCGAGCGCCTCCAGCAGGTCTTCATCAACATCATCCTCAACGCCCTCGACGCCATGCCCGGCGGCGGAACGCTCCGGATCCGGCTGGGCCTCGAGGACGGCGCCGCGGCCGTTCGCATCTCCGACACGGGCACGGGCATCCGGCCCGAGCACCTGTCCCGCGTCTTCGACCCCTTTTTCACGACCAAGGGGGTCGGCAAGGGCACGGGCCTCGGGCTCTCGATCAGCTACGCCATCGTCAAGGAGCACGACGGCCGCATCGAGGTCCAGAGCGAGGTCGGCCGGGGCTCGACGTTCACCATCACGCTGCCGATCGGCCGGGGCGGCCCCCCTCTCGCGCCGCGCCCGGCCCCGAGGACCAAGACATGAGCACCAAGGGCATCATCCACGTCATCGACGACGAGCCGGTCATCCACGACGTCCTGGCCCAGCTCCTGACGTCGGAGGGCTACGAGGTCGAGATCTCTGCCTCGGGCGAGGAGGCCCTGGAGAAGTTCCCGTCCCAGTCCTTCGACGTCATCCTCCTCGACCTCCTCATGCCGGGGATCGACGGCATCGAGACCCTGCGTCGGATCCGGCGGATCGATCCCCAGGCCGCCGTCATCATCATCACCGCCTACGGCTCCGTCGAATCGGCCATCTCGGCCATGAAGATCGGGGCCCT
Organism: Candidatus Aminicenantota bacterium; assembly: GCA_963719985.1. Taxonomy (GTDB): domain Bacteria; phylum Acidobacteriota; class Aminicenantia; order Aminicenantales; family Saccharicenantaceae; genus RBG-16-66-30. Next base: position 543,766 of record CAVRDU010000005.1, read on the forward strand.
GGACTACGTCCAGAAGCCCTTCAAGCACGACGACCTCCTCCTGGCCGTCGAGAAGGCCGTCGAGCGCAAGCGCCTCCAGGACGAGAACGTCCGCCTCAAGGACGAGCTGCGGCAGCGATTCGCCTTCGACAACATCATCGGCAAGAGCCAGGCCATGAAGGGCGTTTTCGACCTCGTCAGAGCGGCCGCCCCGACGCGGAGCACGATCCTCCTCCAAGGCGAGAGCGGCACCGGCAAGGAGCTCGTCGCCCGGGCCATCCACGCCAACTCCAACCGGACCGACGCGCCGTTCATCACCGTCAACAGCGGCTCCCTCCCGCCCGACCTCCTCGAGAGCCACCTCTTCGGCCACGTCAAGGGCGCCTTCACGGGCGCGGTGGCCCTGAAGAAGGGGCTGTTCGAGGCGGCCGACAAAGGGACCATCTTCTTCGACGAGATCTCCTCCATCAGCCTCGAGACCCAGGCCAAGCTCCTCCGGGTCATGCAGGAAAAGGAGTTCATGCGGCTCGGCGGGACGCAGACCATCAAGGTCGACGTCCGGATCCTGGCGGCCACGAACACCGACATCGAGGAGCTCATCGCCGCGAAGGCCTTCCGCAAGGACCTGTTCTACCGGCTCAACGTCATCAAGATCGAGATCCCTCCCCTGCGGGAGAGGAAGGAGGACATCCCCCTGCTCGTCAAGCACTTCATCGAGGCCTACGCCCGCGAGAACCAGAAAGAGATCGAGGGCGTGAGCGAGGACGTCCTCGAGGTCCTCGACGGCCACTCGTGGCCGGGCAACGTCCGCGAGCTCGAGAACCTCGTCGAGCGCGCGGTCGTCCTGTCCCGGGTCAAGGTCATCACCCGGGCCCACCTGCCGCCGTTCCTGGTCCGCGGCGGCGGCGCCGTGGACCCGGAGGCCGTCTCCTCGGAGGAGTCCCTGGACCTCCGGGAACGGACCCAGGCCTTCCAGAAGAAGATCATCCTGGCCGCGCTCAAGAAGACCAAGGGCGTGCAGAACAAGGCCGCCAAGCTCCTCGGGGTCAAGCCGACGACGCTCAACGAGATGATCAAGCGGCTGGGGATCGATACGGAGAGCTTTCCGTCCTAGCGGATGTCGCCGGGCACGGCCCGGTCCGGATTGACGCGGATCCGCGAGGGCCGCTTCGGAAGGATCATCGTCACGTCCTCGGAGGCCTCGTCGACGACGGCCATCGTCCGGCCGGTCGTCCCGCCGGCCGTCCACTCGATCCAGATCGGGAAGACGAACAGGCCTTTGGTCTGGTAGAGGCGGAGGTCGACGCGGACGCCCTCCGCGACGGGCGTCTCGGTCCAGGTCGTCCGGACCTCGGGCAGCTCCCAGGAGGACAGCCAGGCCCGGAAGAAGTCCGTGAGGTCGCGCCCCGCGGCGGACTCCATGGCCTTGACGAATTCGCCCGTCCGGGCCGCCCGGAACCTGTTCTTCTCGAAGTACGAGCGGAGGCCGGCCTCGAACGTCTCCCGGCCGAGGAGGTCCTGGAGCATGAACAGGACAAGGGCGGCCTTGTCGTAGACGATGGCCTGATACGCCTCGAAATCCGTGTAGCTCAGGCGCGAGCCCATGACGATCGGCCCGCGGAAGGCCTTCTTCTCGGTCCATCGGGAAAACTTCTTCAAGATGGAGGCGAAGGCGGCCGGGCCGTACGTGTGCCTGAGATAGGACGCCGCCGCGAACTGGGCCAGCCCCTCGCTCAGCCACTGGTCCTTATAGCTGTCGAAGGACACGCCCTGGCCCCACCACTGGTGGGCGATCTCGTGGGCGACGAAATACTCTTCCCAGGACGACAGGTCCACGGGGTTGTCCCGCGGCATCCGGAAGCCGGGTTCCCCCATCCAGGGGACCTCGTTGAGGACGATGAAGGAGGCGGGGCTGTGCCCGCCGAAGTCCGGCCACAGCCGGAGGACGATGGCCAGCTTCTCGTACGGGTAGGGCCCGAAGGTCCGGCCGTAGAAATCGAGGATGTCCGCGGCCTGGTCGACGAGGGCCGGCCGTGAATTGAGGATCTCGGTGGAGGTCAGGACGGTGACCGGCACCTGGCCCTCCCGCTCCCTGAGACGGCCGAACTTGCCGACGATGAAGGACATGTACTTCACCGGGGCGCTGGAGGCGAAGGTGTAGACGGCGCTGCCGGCCTTCTCGATGGAGACGACGTCGTCCAGGTCCTCCCTCCGGCCCATGGCCATGAGCTCCCCGTTGGCGACGCACGTGTACTCGGGCGGGATGAGCAGGGTCAGGCGGGCCAGGAAGTAGTCCTCCTCGGCCGGTCCCGGGTACCAGGACCCGGCGTGGGAGAAGAAAAAGGTCTCGTAGCGGGGTTGGAAGAGGATCCTCTCGTTGCCTCCCGCCTGGGCGATGACGTCGGTCGTCGGGGACACCGGATACATCCGGCCCCGGTAGAACACCTGGATCGACGTCGGGACGTCCTGGGGGACCGGGGCCACGAAATAGACGTAGAGGAGCTTGCGCAGCCTGTCCCGGGTGTAGAAGAGCTCGCGGTCCTCGCCGTCGGTGATCCTGAGGATCTCGAGATCGGGGTTGAATCGGAACTTGACGTTGTCGAGCCGGTCCACCTGGGAGACGATCTCGATGCGGGCCTTGGCCGAGAGGGTCGACGAGGCGGGCGAGTAGCCCAGGTCGAGGACATAGGAGCGGACGTCGAACTTCTCCCCGAAGGTAATGAACATCCGTTTCAGGGGCTGGCCCTCTCCGCGGTCCGGGCTGTAGAGGCTGACGACCTGCTCCCGGGAGTTGTCGTAGAGACTGATCTCGTCGTCGGCGAACGGGGAATAGACGTAGGCCATCTCGCCGGCCTTGCGGGCCTTGAAGGCCAGCACGGCCTCCTCGCTCCGGGGCAGGAACGACAGCAGGCTCCCGTCGAGCGAGCTCTCGATGGTGAACGAGCGGGGGTAGTTCCGGGCGAAGATCGTCTCGGCCCTGGCCCGCTCGCGCGACGACACGGGGCGGGCCGGGCCCGGCTCGATGCGGACGTTCGAGGCCAGGAAATCCGGGGAGCCGCGGACGAAGAGGGAATCGACCTCGTCCTCGAGCCTGTCCCGCTTGTAGCGGAGCTCCAGCTGGTGCTTCTCGTTGGGGTCCGAAGGGGAGAACACGACCCGGCCCCGGCCGACGACGACCAGGGCCGTCTCGATGTCGGGGACGTTGTCGTAGAAGACGGCCGCGTCCTCGAAGGCGACCCGGATGTCGGCGTGCCAGACCTCGACCCGCCGGGCCCGCGCGACGCGCTCCGCGGGGATACCGATCTTGTACAGCCGGGTCAGGTTCCCCGGGACGTCCAGCGAAGCGACGGACCAGGACGCCCCTCGCCGGGCGAGGGTGAGCGTCCACGACTCGATGGCCGCCGCGTGGACGCTCTCGAAGAACGCCTGGACGAAGAGGTGGGCCGGTCCGGCCGCGGGCGTCCGCACCCCGGCCGTTCGGAGGGTCACCCGGGACATTTTGAGGTCGTCCCAGAATAGGGAGATGCGGGCCGCCTCGGCCTCCCTGAGCCCCGGATCGAAGACCTGGAGATAGGCCTCGCGGTCCCCGCTCCGGAGAAGGGCCTGGAACCGGTCGACGAAAGCGAGGACGGTCTCGGGGGCGGCCGGCTCGGTGCCGGCCTGGGCGGAGAAGGGCGCGGGTCGGAGGGAAAGGATGAACAGGATCCCCAGGACCGCTCTTCTCACGTCACTCCTTATTATAACACTCTCGATTATAACACTCTCGATCGATCCCTGTCGGACGAAGAAGCCGATTTCATGCCAACGGAGGTCCCGCTCGAGCGCTCGGGAGCGAGGCCGCGGGAAGCCGGAGCGGAAGAGGGCTGTCGCCGCGAGCTGTAAATATAGTTTACACTTATGGAGGATCCCCGCTGGGGAGGAACCCTATTTCTTGAGCTCGCGGCCGAGGACGGCTTCGACGTCGCCGACCTTGCCCTTGATCCGGCCGGCCGCCCCGGCACGGTCATCGATCGTGATGTGGGTGGAAACGCGGGACGCCTGGCCGCGCATGGCCTCGTGACAGCGCCGGACGAGGCCGAGGACCTCGTCCCATTCCCCTTCGACGATCGTCCCCATGGCCGTGAGCTGGTAGGGCAGGCCGCTCTTGTCGACGAGGTCGAGGACGCGGGCGACCGGTCCGGCCAGCGCATCGCTCCGGCCGAGGGGCACGACGCTGAACTCGACGATCATGACCGGGCCATCCTAACTCTTGTCCTTTTTCGGCGCGGGCTTCCTCAGGCGTTCCTCCCAGGTGATGAAACTGTGGTAGAAGACCGCGTCGCCCTCGTCGATGCCCCGGGTGATCTCGGTGATGTGGGAGGTCTCGGCGCCGAACTCCTCGACCGCGTAGACGACGGCCTTGTCCGGCTTGACCTCGGCGCCGCAGGTGTAGATGTCCAGGGCGGCGTAGCCCATCTCCGGCCAGGTGTGGGTGGAGATGTGCGACTCGGAGATGACGACGACGCCGCTGACGCCCATCGGAGGGAACTTGCTGAAGGAGATCGACCAGACGTGGGCGCCGGCGATCTCGGCGGCCCGGACGAGGATCTGCTGGACCTTTTCGACGCTCCCGATGACCTTCGGGTCGCAACCCGAGGCCTCGACGATGTAGTGGTGACCGATCGGAAAATGGGCCGTCTTGACCATCGTCCTCTCCTTTGACGCGGGGCTAGAAGAACTGAGAAGAGGATTATGGCACAAAAGGGAGAACTGTCAAGGACGCTCAGACGGGCACGCGGGGATCTTCCTTGACGACGTTGAGGACGAGATGGGTGACCGTGCGGTCGACGTGCGGAATGGCCAGGAGACCCTTGACGAAGCCGTTGAGGTCCTCGCGTCCGCTGAAGCGGCCGATGACGAAGCAGTCCCAGTCCCCGGTGACGTCGTACACGGCGGCCACGTGCGGGTCCTGGGCGATCCTCTTCTGGGTCTCGATGAGCTTGCCCTTGGAGATGCGCACGGCGACGACGGCCGCGAGGCCGATGCCGAAGTAGTCCGCGTCGATAACGGGGACGTAGCCCCTGATCGCCCCGGCCGCCTCGAGCTTCTTGACGGTGTGGATGACCGCGGTGGCCGACGTCCCCACCTCCTTGGCCACCTCCCGGAAGCTTTTCCGGGCGTTGCCGTTGAGGACGCGGATGATCTTCCGGTCGAGCTCGTCGATCATGGGTGACACCTCCAATTATCCGGTTATTTAACACGTTTATGGACGTTTGTAAATATTTTTTTATAATATCTTGACAATCGTCATTATTTCGTCTTTATTAATTGACATTATCGTTATCCTGAAAGGAGCTCGAGCATGACCCCCGCAACGCGCCCCCACGCCTTCAAAGCCTTTGGAACGAGGGACGAGAAGGACGTTCTCGCCGTCCTGCGTGATCCGGCGAGCGACGTCCAGTTCGTCCGGCTGTTCTTCCCCGACATCCTGGGGCGGCAGATGGACTTCGCCATCCCGGCCGCCGAGCTCCCGGCCGCCTTCAAGGAGGGCAAGGGATTCGACGGCTCGTCGATCGCGGGGTTCGTCCGGATCGAGGAGTCGGACCTCGTCATCAAGCCCGACCCGAAGACCTTCCGGATCCTCCCTTGGACCTACGCGGGCTTCGACGAGGGCATCCGCTGGCGCGAGGCTGTCATGTTCGGCGACATCCTGACGCCGAACGGGGCGCCCTACGAAGGTGACAGCCGCGGCGCCCTCAAGCGCGTCCTGGCCCGGACCCGGAAGGAGCTGGGGATCGAGGACTTCAAGTGCGGGCCGGAGCTCGAGTTCTTCATCTTCCCGTCGAGCGACGCCCCCGCGCTGACGGACGTCGGAGGTTATTTCTTCAGCGGCCGGCACGGCGATATCCGCAAGGAGATCCAGCTCCTCCTCAACCGCATGGGCATCGCCACCGAGTACGACCACCACGAGGCCGCCCACAGCCAGCACGAGATCGACCTGCGCTTCCTCGACGCCGTGGAGATGGCCGACACGGCCATGATCTTCCGCTACATGGTCAAGAAGGTCTGCCGCATGCGGGGCCTCTACGCGACGTTCATGCCCAAGCCCGTCAACGGCCAGAACGGCAGCGGCATGCACGTCCACCAGTCGCTCTGGCGGGACGGCAGGAATCTCTTCTTCGACAAGAGCGGCCCCTACCACCTGTCCCTGCTCGCCCAAAGATACATGGCCGGGCTGATGACCCACGCCCGGGAGATCTCGGCCGTCCTCAGCCAATGGGTCAATTCCTACAAGCGCCTCATCGAGGGCTACGAGGCCCCGGTCTACGTCGCCTGGGGCCAGAGGAACAGGTCGGCCTACATCCGCGTCCCCGAATACCAGCCGGGCAAGGAGCGGGCCACCCGGATCGAGCTCCGGGCCGCCGACCCGGCCTGCAACATCTACCTCGCCTTCGCCGTCATGCTGGCCGCCGGGGCCGAGGGCGTCCGGAAAAAGTACGAGCTCGTCGACCCGGTCGAGGAGAACATCTACCACATGAGCGGCACGCGGCAGAGGAAGTTCGAGATCCGGGTCCTGCCCCGCGACCTCGACGAGGCCGTCCGGGTCATGGAGAAGAGCGCCGTGGTCAGGGACGCGCTCGGCGGCCACATCTTCGACAAGCTCGTCGCCAACAAGCGCAAGGAGGTCGACGAGTACGCCCGGAGCGTCTCGGGGGAGTTCGACAAGCAGGTCAGCGACTACGAGATCCGCCGCTACCTCCCCGTGCTCTGACCGCGTCTTGCTCGCGTCCGGCCTGCGGCCTGCGCCGTTCCCCGGGACCCGTCGTTCGCCTTCTGACGGCTGTTGACTCGAGAAGCCCCTCCGGTCTATCCTGTTCCCGAGGGGAGAGAGGAGCGGATGCCGATGAAGCTCCGCGTCGGCCGCCGGACCGGCTTCATGATCCCGGCCCCGGCGGAGCATCGCGGTCCTGGCGCGGCCGAAGGGGGAAGGATGTACGCGCGCCTGACGACCATGTCCTTCCGCGTCGAGGCGGCCGACGAGGGCGTCCGCCTCTTCGAGCAGAGCGTCGTGCCCGCGGCCCGGGCCCAGAAGGGCTTCCGGGCCGCCTATCTCTTCAGCGACCGCAAGACCGGCCGGGCCGTCGCGTTGACCCTCTGGGACGACGAGGCCTCGGCCCTGGCCAACGAGAAGAACCGCTACTACCAGGACCAGCTGGTCAAGTTCCTGCCCCTCTTCACGGCGCCGCCCGTACGGGAAGGCTTCGAGCTCGAAGTCGCCGCCGAGGCCGATCAGACGGGCCTGCCGCCGGAGAAGAATTCGGGGACATGACCTTTTTCTCTTGAAAAGGGACCGTGTCCCGGGAATTCCCCGGAGGCAGATTCGAGGCCGCGGCGATGTTTACGGATCCCCTCGAATATGTTATAAGAGATATTCTCTTAGCCCATGGATATCCGACTGATACTCGTCCAAGTTTTCGTCGTCCTCTTCGCCATCACTATCCACGAGGCCGCCCATGCCTGGATGGCCAACAGATTGGGCGATCCCACGGCCGCGGCTTTGGGCCGGGCCTCCCTCAATCCCCTCGTCCACATCGACCCCATCGGTACGGTGATCTTCCCCCTGCTGCTCATCCTGTTCAAGATGCCGGTGTTCGGCTGGGCCAAGCCCGTCCCCTACAATCCCTTAAATCTCCGCCGGCCGAAGCGGGGCGGCCTGTGGATCTCGTTCGCCGGACCGATCTCCAACATCCTGACCGCCGGCGCCGCCGTGGTCCTCTTCCGCGCTCTCAAGCCCTTCGGCGCCCGGATCACCGACGCCTCGGCCCTCTCCCGGCCGCTCGAGGGCCTGAGCATCATCCTGCTCTTCACAGCCCTGATCAACATCTCGCTCGCCGTCTTCAACCTCATCCCCATCCCGCCCCTCGACGGCAGCGGCATCCTGGCCGGCCTCCTCTCCGAACAGGCCGCGGCCAAGTACGAGAGGCTCCGGCCCTACGGCTTTTTCCTCCTCATCTTGGTGATGTACAGCGGGGCCCTCTCCCTGATCTTCTCGCCCGTGCAGAAACTCGTCCTGATGCTCTTCAGCTAACATGCCCGAAGCCTCCTCCCACTCTCCCGCCGAAGAGGCCGCCCTCCCGCCCGTCCCGGAGGCGCCCGAGGGCTACCAGGTCCGCCTGGACGTCTTCGAAGGCCCCCTCGACCTCCTCCTCTTCCTCATCCGCAAGAAGAAGATCGACATCCACGACATCCCCATCGCCGCGATCACCCGGGACTACCTCGGCTACCTCGAGTGCAAGACCGAGATCAACCTCGACCGCGAGGCCGAGTTCCTGTTCATCGCGGCGCTCCTGATCTACATCAAGTCGCAGTTGCTCCTGCCGCGGGAGACCGACCTCGCCGAAGGCGAAGACCCCCGCCGGGTCCTCGTCGACCGCCTCGTCGAGTACGAGAAGGTCAAGGCAGCCTGCTCCCTCCTCCGCGAGCGGGAGGACGTCCAGATCCTCCAGTGGAAGCGGGACTTCATCCCGCCCCTCTCCGGCGAGAGCGAGCTTGAGCCCGTGGAGCTCTCGATATTCGACCTGGCCGAGTCCTTCTTCCTTTTGATGAAGCGCCGCGCGTCCGAGAGCACGCGGACGATCCGCGGCCGCGACGTCTCGATCGAGGGCAAGATGAAGGAGCTCGTCGGCCTCCTCCACGAGCGGCACATGATCGACTTCCTCGAGTATTTCGAGGCCCATGCCTCCCTCGAGGAGGCCCTGATCTCTTTTTCTGCGTCCTCGAGCTGATCAAGTCCCGGGTGGCCGTCGCCGTCCAGGACGAGCTCTTCCAGACGATCCGCGTCTGGCTCCGCAAGGACGCGCGCAGGACGGCCGCCCATGACTGACGATCTCAAGACCCTCGTCGAAGCGCTCATCTTCGTCTCCCAGGAGCCCGTGACCCTCGACCGGCTGCAGGCCGTGTGCGAGGGCGTGCCGGCGGCCGACCTCCAGGCGGCTGTCGACGCGCTCGTCGCCGACTGCGCCGCCGACGGGCGGGGCGTCCACGTCATCCGCGCCGGGGGCGGCTGGCTCTTCGCCACCAAGCCGGCCCACGACCGCGAGGTCCGCAAGCTCCTCCAGATCGAGCGCAAGAACAGGCTGTCGTCGGCCGGGCTCGAGACGCTGGCGGCCATCGCCTACCGGCAGCCCGTCACCCAGACCGAGGTCTCGGCCATCCGGGGCGTCGATTCGACCGGGGCCATGAAGACCCTGCTCGACAAGAAGCTCATCAAAATCATAGGCCGGAAGAAGGCGCCGGGCAGCCCCCTCGTCTACCGGACTTCCGACGAGTTCCTTCTCTACCTGGGGCTCAACGGCCTCGACGAGCTCCCCTCCGAGGAGGAGATCGCCAAGATCCTCGAGGAGGAGAAGGCCGTCGACGCCTAGCCGCTAAGTATAGGCGCCGCCTCGACTTAGAGTTGACAACATGGGGTTTCTCGGATAGTATGAGTCGTCCGTTACGGGCCCTTCCCGAGAAGACGACCACGAATTCCCGATCGAGGAGCATCGCGCCATGACCGAGCCGACCAAACTTCCGGACCGTGACGACAAGCTGTCGTCCGAGGACTACGAGAACCTGCTCGACCGCTACGAGTACAGCACCAAAGAGATCACCATGGGGAAGGTCCTCAAGGGCCGGGTCATCAAGCTCACGCCGACCCACGTCCTCGTCGACGTCGGCTTCAAGACCGAGGGCGTCATCCCCAACGAGGACTTCACCGACCCCGCCGCCCTGGCCGCCCTGGAGCCCGGGAGCGAGGTCGAGACCATGCTCGAGAAGACCGACCTCAAGGACGGCTACCTCGTCCTGTCCAAGCGCCGCGCCGACGGCGTCCGGGCCGTCACGCTCCTGGACAAGGCCTTCGAACACAACCTGACGGTCTCGGGCACGATCACCGAGAGGACCAGGGGCGGCTTCAACGTCGACGTCGGCATCCCGGCCTTCCTGCCGGAGTCCCACGCCGACATCCGGCCGGTCAGGGACGCCTCGGGGCTCATCGGACAGACGTTCAAGTTCCGGGTCATCAAGTTCGACCGCAAGTCCGAGAACGCCGTCCTGTCGCGCAAGATGCTCCTCCAGGACGAGCGGGAGAAGAAGAAGAAGCGGGTCTTCGGCAGCATCGCCAAGGGGCAGAAGCTGGCGGGCCGGGTCAAGTCCCTGACGAGCTTCGGCGCCTTCGTCGACATCGGCGGCATCGAGGGGCTCCTCCACGTTTCGGACATCTCCTGGGGCAAGGGCACGCACCCCTCCGATCACCTGGCCGTCGACCAGGAGATCGAGGTCGTCGTCCTCGACTTCAACGAGAAGGACGAGCGCATCTCCCTCGGCCTCAAGCAGCTGACGCCCGACCCCTGGGCCAACATCGCCGAGAAATACCAGGCCGGGCAGAAGATCACCGGAAAGGTCTCCAGCCTGACCGACTTCGGCGCCTTCGTCGAGCTCGAGAAGGGCGTCGAGGGGCTGGTTCACATCTCCGACCTGACCTGGTCGCGCAAGCTCGTCCATCCGAAGAAAGTCCTCAGCCCCGGCCAGGAGGTCCTAGTCACCATCCTCGACGTCAATCCGACGACCAAGCGCATCTCGCTCGGCCTCAAACAGGCCTCCGTGCACCCCCTGGAGACCTTCCGGCAGAAGCACGGCATCGGCGCCCGCGTCAAGGGGACCGTGACCAGCCTGACCGACTTCGGCGCCTTCGTCGAGGTCGAGAAGGGCATCGAGGGGCTCGTCCACATCTCCGACATCAGCTGGGAAAAGGTCAAGCACCCCTCGGAGAAGCTCCAGGTCGGACAGGAGATCGAGATCCTCGTCCTCAACGTCGACGTCGACCGGCAGAAGGTCTCGCTGGGCATCAAGCAGCTCGAGGGGGACATCTGGGAGGATTTCTTCAGCCGTCAGAAGGCCGGCGACATCGTCAAGGCCAAGATCGTCCGCCTGACCGATTTCGGCGCCTTCGTCGAGATCGTCCCGGGCATCGAGGGCGTCGTCTTCACGGCCGAGCTCGACGAGAAGAAGCTCGAAAAGCCCTCGGACGCCTTCGCCGTCGGCGACGAGCGCAACGCCAAGATCATCCGGCTCAATCCCAAGGCCAAGAAGATATCCTTGAGCTTCAAGCAGGCCGTGTACGACATGGAGAAGCAGGATTTCCAGCGTTTCATGGAATCCCAGAACGACCGGATGACCCTCGGCGACATCATGAAAGACCAGTTGAAAGGCTTCAAGGCACCGAAAAGAGCGGCTAAAGCGGCCAAAAAGGAGGACTCCCATGATTAAGGCGGACCTGATCAACAAGATCTCCCTCGAGTTGAACATCCCCAAACAGGAGGCCGAGGAAGGCGTCAATCTGTTCTTCGAGACCATCCGCGAGGCCATCCTCCGCGGCGAGGAGATCGAGATCCGCGGCTTCGGCAGCTTCCGCTTCCGCAAGCGTACCTCCCGGGCCGGCCGGAACCCCCGCACGGGCGAACCGGTCAAGGTGCCGCCGAAGAAGGTCCTCTATTTCAAGCCGAGCAAGCTCCTCAAGGAGCTCATCAACAAGTAATGCGCTACATCTCCGCCCCCTGGAGGGCCGACTACGTCCGCCGCTCGCCGGCCATGAAGGGCTGCGTCTTCTGCGAGGCCGCGAAGAGCCGCGGCGACCGCACCCCCGGCGTCCTCTATCGCGGCCGCCGCAACATCGTCATGCTCAACAAGTACCCCTACACGCCCGGCCACCTCATGATCGCCCCCCGGCGGCACGTCGCGGACTTCGTCGAGGCCCGGGCCGACGAGCGGTCCGAGCTGGCCGATCTCCTCCAGGTCGCCTTGCGCGTTCTCGCCAAGGCCTACGCCCCGCACGGCTTCAACGCCGGGATGAACCTGGGCGCGAGCGCCGGCGCGGGCGTCGCCGGGCACTACCACCTGCACGTCGTCCCCCGCTGGACGGGGGACTCGAACTTCATGCCCCTCGTCGGGGCGACCCGGGTCTTCATCGAGGACCTGGACTCGACCTATCAAAGACTGCGTCCCCTTTTCGACGAAGAGAAGTTGAGGTGAACCCATGCTGAAATCCATGAGACGGAATGTCAAGTCGCTCAAGCCCGTCCTCTGGCTCGTTGTTCTGACCTTCATCGTGGCCATCTTCGCCATCTGGGGCGGCGGGACGGGCGGGGGCGGGGCCAGCGGGGCCGGCACCCTGGTCCGGATCGGCGGCGAGCGCATCTCCGCCGACGAGTACTTCCAGGCCCTCCGCTCCCGGCTCGAGGCGATCGAGCGGCAATTCGGCGACCTCAACGCCAACCTCATCCAGCAGCTCGGCGTCCCCCAGCAGACACTGGAGCAGCTCGTCAGCCAGAAGCTCCTCACGGGCATCGCCGCGGACATGGGCCTCCGGGCGTCCGACGCCGAGGTCCGGGACCGGATCAAGTCCTACCCGGCCTTCCAGCAGGACGGCCGGTTCGTCGGCTTCGAGGACTACAAGCGGGTCCTCGACTACAACCGCGTCCCCCTGGCCGATTTCGAGCGCGGCCTGCGGCAGGACGTCGTCCTGAACAAGGTCGTCCGGGTCCTCACGGCCGGCCTTTTCGTCACCGACGAAGAGGTCTGGCAGAACTACCAGAAGCAGAACGACACGGCCAAGATCGAGTACCTCGTCGCCGAAACGGCCAAGGCCGAGGTCTCCGGCGAACCGACCGAGGCGGAGCTCCGGGCCCACTTCGAGATGAACGCCGGCTCCTTCAAGATCCCCGAGCGGCGGACCGCCGACTACGTCGTCCTGAAGACCGACGACCTCAGGAAGGAGGTCGCCGTCAAGGACGCCGAGATCGAGAAGTACTACAAGGACAACCCGGTCCAGTTCCAAGAGCCTGAGAAGGTCCAGGCGAGCCGGATCTGGCTACCCTTCACCGAGGCCGACAAGGCCGTGGTCCTGGCCCAGGCTGAGGAACTCCGGAAGAGGGCCTCCGACGGCGCGGACTTCGCCGCGCTCGCCCGGGAGTTTTCCAAGGACGACAAGGCCGCCGTTGGCGGCGACTGGGGTCTCTACGACTGGCGCTCCCTGACACCCGCGGAGACGGGGATCGTCGGGACGCTCGATAAGGGCGGGGTTTCCGGCGTCGTCGAGACAGAGACGGGCGCCGCAGTGTTCAAGGTCACCGACAAGGCCCCGGCCGTGACCCAGCCCCTGGCCGAGGTCAGCGCGACGATCAAGGGCATCCTGGAGGACCAGAAGGCCCGGGCCCTGGTCGCCGAGCGGATCCAGCGTCTGGAGAAGCTGGCCCGCAAGGAGAAGAGCCTGGACTTCGCCGCTCAGAGGGAAGGGCTCAAACCCCTATCGACCGGCCCCCTCAAGAAGGGGGATCCCCTGGGCGATTTCGACGCTTCCGGCGCCGTCAGCGAGGCCCTCTTCGGCCTCGAGAATAAGGAGATCTCCGCGCCCATCTTCACCTACTCCGGCGAGGCGCTGGCCGAGCTTCAGGCCGTCGAGCCGGAGCGGCCGGCCGCGTTCGAGGAGGTTCGCGACGAGGTCGTCCGGGACGTCCTCGAGGCCCGGAGGAAGGACAAGGCCCAGGCCCGGCTCCGCGAGGTCGCGGCCGGGCTCAAGGACGACTGGAGCGCCGAGGCCACGAAGCTCAAGCTCGAGTATAAGTTCGTCGAGGCCCACAAGAAAGAGCAGTACTTGAGCCTCGTCGGCGAGAAGCCCGAAGTGGACGCCCTGCTCTTCAGCCTGCCGGTCAAGCGGGCGAGCGAGCCGGTCGCCGTCGACGAGGGCTTCGCCATCTTCCGCGTCCTCGAGCGGAAGGGGTCGACCCGGGAGGAGTTCGACAAGGTCCGGGCGACCGAGCGGGAGACCCTGCTCGAGGAGAAGCGGAACAAGTTCCTCCAGTCCTATCTGGCCCGGGCCCGCGAGGACAAGGGCGTCCGCGTCAACAACGAGGCCTACTTCCGCATTACGAGCGACATCATAGCCAGGTACCAGAGAACGCCCTGAGCATGAAAAGGCTCTACGCGGCGGCCGGCCGGGCCGTCAACCAGGCGCTCCGGCTCAGGCCCGGCGAGAGGTTCCTGCTCGTCACGGACGCGCCGAAGATGGAGATCGCCGAGGCCCTGGCCTATCACGCGCAAAAGGCCGGCGCCGAGGTGACCACCTACCTCATGACCGAGACGCTGCGGCCCATCACCGGGCCGACGCGGCAGTTCAAGGAGCTCATCCGCGGCGCCTCGGCCACGGCCTATCTCCTCGAAGGACGCTTCCCGGAGAAGCCCTTCCGCGGCTTCATGGTCGCCGAGGGCGCGAAGCACGGCCGCGTCTGCATGATGCCGGGCATCACCCGGGACATGATGGAGCGGCTGGTCGACATCGATTTCTCGGAGATGGACAGGTTCACCCGCAAGGTCATACGGGCGATGAAGGACGCGGACGATGTCGTCGTCGAGAACGCGGCCGGGACGCGCGTCGCCTTCAGCGTCAAGGGGCGGACCTGGGTCAACAGCTGCGGCGACATCAGCAAGAAGGGCCGGCACGGCAATCTCCCGGCCGGCGAATGCTACACGGCCCCGGTCGAGGAGACGTTCACCGGGACGATCGCGATCGGCCTCATCGACGACAAGCTCGGACCCGGGAAGATGACCTTCAAGGAGGGCCGGCTCGTCGGCTTCAAGGGCGCCGGCGTCGCCGCGGCCATCCGGGCGGCCGGCGATGACGAGACGGCGCGCGTCATCGGCGAGTTCGGCATCGGCACCAACAGGCGTGCCCGCATATGCCCGAACATGCTCGAGGCCGAGAAGGCCCTCGGCACGGTCCACTTCGCCATCGGCGACTCCTACGGCCTCGGCAGGAACAAGAGCAGGTTCCACTTCGACGCCCTGGTCGACAAGGCGACCATCACGGTCAACGGCCGGACGGTCGCCAAGGACGGAAAATGGGGGACATGATATCTATTTCCCTATTTCTCCCGGCGCCGACCGGGGGATGACGGGAGCGGGGAAGCTTGTCGAGAGGGTGAGCGACGTGTCAGAACGGGAAGAGGACCGGAGAAATGGGGGAATAGATATCATGTCCCCCTTTGATAGGGTCATCGACCGGACCGGGTCCGAGTCCATGAAGTGGGTCTATCCCCGTAAGGTCCTCGGGGTCGAGGACGCCATTCCCATGTGGGTGGCCGACATGGACTTCGCGGCCCCGCCGGCCGTCGTCGAGGCGCTCCGACGCCGGGCCGACCACGGCGTCTTCGGCTACCCCCTCGTCCCGCCTTCGTTCTTCGCGGCGGCGATCGGCTGGCTCAAGCGCCGGCACGGCTGGGAGGTCCGCAAGGACTGGATGGCCATGACACCGGGCATCGTCGCCGCCCTCAACTACCTCGTCCGGGCCCTGACCCGGCCGGGCGACGGCGTCCTCATCCAGACGCCTGTGTACCATCCTTTCTACTACGCCATCGAGAACCACGGCCGCAGGGTCGTCCGCAACGTCCTCCGCTTCGACGGCCGCCGCTACGTCATGGACCTCGACGACCTCGACCGGAAGGCCGCCGAAGCGAAGCTCCTCATCCTCTGCAGCCCCCACAACCCGGTCGGCCGGGTCTGGAGCCGCGGGGAGCTCGAAGCCGTCGCCCGGATCGCCGTCGCCCGCGGTCTCGTCGTCATCTCCGACGAGATCCATCACGACCTCGTCTATCGCGGCCACCGGCACCACGTCCTGGCCTCGCTCTCGCCGGAGATCGCCGCCCGGACGGTCACCTGCGTCGCCCCGAGCAAGACCTTCAACGTGCCCGGCCTGGCGACGGCGGCCGTCGTCGCCGAGAACCCCGATCTCCTCAAGAAGTTCGAGAACGAGGTCGAGCTGGCCGGCTTCGACCTGGGCCAGGTCTTCGGCATCGTCGGCTTCGAGGCCGCCTACGCCCACGGCGGGGAGTGGCTCGACGAGCTCCTGCCCTACCTCGAGGCGAACGTCGACCTCATCGAGTCGTTCCTCGCCGAACGCGTTCCCGGCGTCCGGCTCGTCCGCCCCGAAGGGACGTACCTGGCCCTGCTCGACTGCCGCGGCCTCGGCCTCGATCCCTCCGGTCTCAACGATTTCTTCCTGAGGAAGGCCCGCGTCTACTTCAACGACGGGAAGATGTTCGGCCCCGAGCTCGAGGGCTTCGTCCGCGTCAACTTCGCCTGTCCCCGCTCGGTCCTCCGCGAGGCGCTGGAGCGGATCGAACGGGCCGTCAAGGCGATATAGGCCGGCCGAGGACTCCGAAGAAGGAGATCGATGGACATCGGCGCTCATCACCCGACACGGGCGACCGCTCCGGACGCGGCGCGCCTGGCCCGCGATCTCTACGGCCTCGAAGCCCGAGCCTGCCCTCTTCCGAGCGAGTATGACGACAACTTCCGGCTGGAGACCGCGGACGGCCCGGTCCGCGTCCTCAAGATCATGCACCCGATGCGGGAGCCCGGCTTCGTCGACATGCAGTGCGCCGCCCTGAGGACCATCGCCGAACGCGATCCCGGGCTGCCCGTCCCCGCGGTCGTCCCCGACCGTTCCGGGCGGCCGTGGTCGACGGTGACGCTCGGCGACGGCCCACCTCGAATCGTCTGGTCGCTCTCCTACCTTCCGGGCCGCCCGATCGCCGGGCTCCGGCCCGTGACCCCCGGCCTTCTCGAAGAGCTCGGCGCGACCCTGGCCCGCCTCGACCTGGCCCTGGCCGGCTTCAGCCACCCGGCGGCCCGGCGCGAGCTCAAATGGGACCTCGCCAGGGCCGGCTGGATCCGCGGCCATCTCGGCGCGATCACCGATCCGCGGCGCCGGGCCCTCGTCGAGAAGGTCCTGGCCCGCTACGACGCCGAGGTGGTCCCGGCTCTCCCCCGCCTCCGCCGCGGCGTCGTCTACGCCGACGCCAACGAGCACAACGTCCTCGTCCGCGTCGAGCCGGGCCGCCCGCCCGTCCTCGCCGGACTCATCGACTTCGGCGATATGATCGAGACCGTGACCGTGGCCGAGGTCGCCGTCGCCGCAGCCTACGCCGCCTTCGGCCACGCCGACCCGCTCGGCGCCGTCCTGCCGCTCGTCGCCGCCTACCATCGCGTTCTCCCGCTCACCGAAGAGGAACTGGCCGCACTCGACGCTCTCATCGTGACGCGACTCGCGGTGAGCGTCGTCAACTCCGCCTGCCGGGCCACGGCCGAGCCCGGCGATCCCTACCTCACGGTCAGCGAAGCGCCGGCCTGGGCGGCCCTGGAAGCCTTCGCCAAAGTCCCACCCCGCCTGGCCCATTACGCCTTTCGCGGCGCCTGCGGCCTCTCCCCGGCCCCGCAAGGGCCGGCCGTGGTGCGCTGGCTCGAAAGGGCCGCCGGAGCTTTCTCTCCGGTCGTCGATCACGACTTCCGCACGGAGCCGGTCGTCGTCCTGGACCTCTCCGTCGGCAGCCGGATGCTCGGCGCCGACCCGGCCGCTCTCGAGACGCCGCGCCTCACGGAGACGATCGCCCGGACGATGAAGGAGGCCGGCGCGGCCGTCGGCGTCGGGCGCTACGACGAGGCCCGGGCGATCTACACGACCGGCGCGTTCGCGGCCGGGGGAAGCCCGACCGCCGAGCGGCGCGCCGTCCATCTCGGCGTCGATCTGAGCGTCGCGCCGGGAAGCGTCGTCCGCGCCCCCCTCGACGGCACCGTCCATACGGTCGCCGACAACGCCGCGCCCAAGGACTACGGCCCCCTGGTCATCCTCCGCCACCGGATCCAGACCGGCGAGGAGTTCTTCACGCTCTACGGACACCTCGACCCGGAATCGGTCGCCGGCCTCCGTCCCGGCCGAGAGCTCCGGGCGGGCGAGGCGTTCGCGGCCGTCGGCGCCCCGCCCCAGAACGGCGACTGGTGGCCGCACGTCCACGTCCAGATCATCCTGGACCTCCTCGGCCTCGACGAGGACTTCCCGGGCGTGGCCGCCGCCGGACGGCGGACGCTCTGGACCGGACTGTCCCCGGACCCCAATCTGATCCTGGGCATCCCCGCCGACCGCTTCCCGCCGCCGGAGCCGGCCAAAGCGGAGACGCTGGCCGCCCGGCGGAAGCTACTGGGCCGCAACCTCAGCGTCTCCTACCGCGAACCCCTGAAGATCGTACGCGGCTGGATGCAATACCTCTACGACGAGACGGGGCGGGCCTACCTCGACGCCTACAACAACGTCCCACTTGTCGGCCACAGCCACCCCCGCGTCGTCCGGGCCGTCCAGGAGCAAACGGCCCTCCTCAACACGAACACGCGCTATCTCCACGACAACCTCGTCCGCTACGCCAAGCGTCTCACGGCGCTCCTGCCGGCGCCGCTTCGCGTTTGCTATGTCCTCAACTCGGCCAGCGAGGCCAACGAGCTGGCCCTGCGCCTGGCCCGGACACTCACCGGCTGCGAGAACGTCATCGTCCTGGAGTCGGCCTACCACGGCCACACGACCGGGCTCGTCGACATCAGCCCCTACAAGTTCGCCGGGCCCGGCGGCACGGGCCGCAAGCCCTGGGTCCACGTCGCGCCGCTCCCCGACGACTACCGGGGGCCGTTCCGGCGCGACGACCCCGAAGCCGGCCGCAAGTACGCCGCGGCCGTGGGTCGCCTCGCCGCGGAAGCCGGGACGCGCGGTGGGTTGGCCGCGTTCATCGCCGAGACGCTGCCCAGCGTCGCCGGGCAGATCGTCCTCCCCCGCGGCTATCTCGCCGAGGCTTACCGCCACGTTCGGGCGGCCGGCGGCGTCTGCGTCGCCGACGAGGTCCAGGTCGGCTTCGGGCGCCTCGGCACCCACTTTTGGGGCTTCGAGACCCAGGCGGTCGTGCCGGACATCGTCGTCCTCGGCAAGCCCATCGGGAACGGCTTCCCTCTGGCCGCCGTCGTGACGACCGAGAAGATCGCCGCGTCCTTCGCCAACGGCATGGAGTTCTTCAGCACCTTCGGCGGCAACCCAGTCGCCTGCGCGGCCGGCCTGGCCGTCCTCGACGTCATGAGGGACGAGCGGCTTCAGGAGCGCGCCCTGCGGGTCGGCGGGCATCTCATCGCGGGATTGAAGCGGCTGGCCGAGCGCCATTCGATCGTCGGCGACGTTCGGGGTTCGGGGCTCTTCCTGGGCGTCGAGCTGGTCCGCGACCGCCACACCCTCGAGCCCGCAGCGGCCGAGGCGTCTTACGTCGTCGACCGTCTCCGCGATCTCGGCATACTCGCCGGAACGGACGGCCCCTTCCACAACGTTATCAAGGTCCGGCCTCCCTTATGCTTTGCCGAGTCTGACGCTGATCTTTTCGCGGCCGTCTTAGACGATGTCCTGGCCGAGGCCCCGGTCCGCGGCGCGTCCGGCGGGAACGCCTAGTGCTTAGCCTCTTCAATCGACCAGAGGATCATCCACGCCGTGAATAGAACGGCCGCAGTGCCCGTGAGGCCGGCCAGCAGTGTCAGGGGCGCGTTCGTCCTCTTGATCTTGATTTGCCAGATGTCCGAGAGAGGGATCGCCACGGCGCCGATCGTCGGATCGGCGATCCGTACGGTCATCCTGTTCGGCTCCTCTTTTAAGACCTTGCGAACGGACCAGACCCGCCCCTTCACGTCGGTGACCTCGGTGACGGTCCCGTCGGCGAGCCTCTTGACCAGAGGGAACGGCCCCTCGATCACGACATCCCGTTCACCGAGCGAGGCGGGAGTCCCGACGACCTGGCCGCCCACGATCCGGGCCGGGGCCGACCGGGAGAACTCGATGACCTCTCCCGATTTCTTGACGACGCTGACGACCCCTATGTTCGGTCTCGGATAGTCCGCGCTCGTCCTGATCTCCTTATTCCTCCACGTCATGCAGGACACGGAGAAGACCGCGAAGACGATGATCGTCAACACGGCGACGGCTTTCCTTGACATGGCCGGACCTCCCTCGAAACGCGACTTCCAGATGCCCCATCGCATCTCCGCCCTTTATATGCCACGCGAACCGGCCGGAGTTGTCAAGGAAATGTCAATTCAGCAAAGACCCGGGAGCGCCTCTTCCGCTCATATCTTCTTGGGCACGACGTACGGCTGGCGGTAGGCGCGCGTGAGCATACGGTCGGCTGCCCGGTCGCCGACGAACCTTTCCTTGCCCGGATCGAAGACGAGGCTGCGGTCGAGGCGGTAGGAGATGTTGGCCAGGAGCGGGAGCGCCGAGGACAGGTAGCCGATCTCGATCGGGCAGGTCAGGAGCTTCGGATCGCCGGCCCGCAGGGCCCTGATGAAGTTGGCGAAGTGCCCGCCCTCGGCCGCGGCCGTCATCGGGTCGCCGAAGTCCTCTTCGCCGGCGGTCTTCGAGCCCGGTCCGGGCTCGTTCTTACGGCCGAGAAAGGACTGCCAGTCCCCGCCGTCGAGGCGGAGCCAGCCCTTGGTCCCGTAGAACAGGTTGCCTATGGCGACGCCGTCCTCGCCGTTCGTGTAAAGGCCCCGGACCCCGAACTCGATCATCCGGCCGTCGGCATAGATCATTTCGGCGGCCTGGGTGTTGGGCGTCTCCTGGGCGCACTTCTCACCATAAAAGCCGCCCTTCGAGCTGATCCCCCGGGGATGACCTTCCTGGCCGAGGCCCCAGCGGGCGATGTCCCACTGGTGGGGACCCTGGTTGCCGCAGTCGCCGTCACCGTAGTCCCAGTGCCAGTGCCAGTTGTAATGGAAGCGGTTGTAGTTGAACGGGCGCCGCGGGGCCGGGCCGAGCCAGGCGTCGTAGTCGACGTTCGCCATGTAGGCCTGGTCGTAGTTCGGGCCGGGATCGTTCCAGACGAAGTACTTGTAGCGCTCGCCGGAGCCAAGCCCATCGGGAACGAGCCCGATCGTGTCGCGCGCCTTGAAGCACAAACCGCGGGCCGCGTAGACCTCCCCGATCCCGCCGCTCCGCAGAAAGGCCATGGCCTGGCGGACGCCCCGGATGGAGCGGTTCTGGAAGCCGACGGCGACCATGCGGCCGTAGCGCCGGGCGGCCTCGACCATGCGCCGGCCCTCGAAGAGCGTGTGGCAGCACGGCTTCTCGACGTAGACGTGCTTGCCGGCTTGGCAGGCCCAGATCGTGCTCAGGGCATGCCAGTGGTTGGGCGTGGCGATGACCACGGCGTCGATGTCCTTGTTCGCCAGGAGGTCCTGCTGGTATTGATAGACGGCCGGCTTCTCGCCGTACTTCTTCTCGACATCGGCGGCCCGCTCGCCGAGGACGTTCATATCGATATCGCACAGGGCCGCGATCCGGACCCCTGGGAGCCCGCCGAAGTAGCCGTAGAGGTCCCGGCCCCGGCCGCGGACCCCGATGAAGCCCATATTGATGCGGCCGTTGGCGCCGATGGCCTGGCCGGCGCCGGCGGCCGCTCGCCGGGACGCCGCACGGACCGTCTTGGGCGAAGGGATCGCCCCGGCCACGATGGCGCCGGCGGCCAGCCGGCCGCTGTTCTGGAGGAAGCCGCGCCGAGTGATCGAGCTTTTTCCCGGCATGAATGGTCTCCTTTATTTCTTCCCGGCCGCGGCGACGACCCGCGCGATCTGGGCTTCGAGCGTCTTCACGGCGACCGGAAGCTCCTTGGCGATGTCCGTCCACCGGCCTTCGAACGAGATGCCGCCTTGATAGCCGATCCGCCGGAGCGCGTCGAGATAGGGCGTGAAGTCCTCTCCGTGGACGCCCGGCGGGGTGCGCCCGTTCTCTTCGGCGATATGGCAATGGACGAGGAGCGGCCCGGCGGCGACGATGGATCCCGCCCCCTCGTCCTCGCAAAGCATGTGATAGATGTCGGCCAGGAGCCGAATGCCGGGATCATCGACCTCCCGGACGATCCCGGCGCCCTCCGAGACGGAGTTGATGAAGTTGGATTCGCCGCGGTTGAGCGGTTCGATGGCGACGACGATGCCATGTTCCCGGGCGAGCGGCCCCATGCGCCGGAGGAGCACGACGAACTGGCGGCGGGCATCGTCGCGGGCGAAGCCGTCGGGGATATTGCGTGACCCGGAGCTTCCGAAAACGATGGTCTTCACGCCGGCCTCGCGAGCGCGCTGGAAAGCGGTCCCGGCGAAGGCGATGATCTCGTCGTGACGGGCCCCGGGACCGACGGACCTGAGTGACTCCGGCAGGAAGCTGTTGCAGGCCAGGACCGGCAAGGGGGAACCCTCGAGAAGTCCGAGTTTATCCCGGAATTCCGGTTCGGGCCGGTCGGGGACGAGGAAGCCCCGCACGCCTTCCTCGATATAGTCGCAGCCGGCGGCTTTGGCCATCGCGGCGTTAGCAACGGACGCACAGATCCCGATCTTCGGCGCGAACCCGGCCGCGACACCGGAGGAAGTGTGCGGCGCGCTTGCGGCCCCGCTTTTCGCGACCGTCGGAGACGATCCAAAGGCGATGGCGAGGACGGCGAGGAGGACCAGGAGCCAGGCCCGCGATGCGCGCATGCTTATCTTTCGTCCCCGGCCAGAACTTATCAAAATCGGCGAAGAAAAGCCATTCTCTCTCAGCCTTATTCCGGCATTCCTCTCGAAGCGGCGAGGGAAAATCATTGCAAAGCCGCCCGCCCTAGATAGAATAGTCCCGAGCGCAAAGGACCCCCATGACCATCAAGGCCAAGCTGACCACCTTCGACGCCACGATGATCGTCGTCAGCCTGATCATCGGCATCGGTATCTTCCGCACTCCGGCCATGGTCGCGGCGGCGGCCAG
Organism: Candidatus Aminicenantota bacterium; assembly: GCA_963719985.1. Classification (GTDB taxonomy): domain Bacteria; phylum Acidobacteriota; class Aminicenantia; order Aminicenantales; family Saccharicenantaceae; genus RBG-16-66-30. The sequence goes on from CAVRDU010000005.1 coordinate 566,405, forward strand.
GACGCCGACGCTCTTCTACGCCGCCTGGGCCCTCGGCGGCCTCATCAGCTTCATCGGGGCCCTGACCTTCGCCGAGATCGGAGGGCGCTTCGCCAAGCCGGGCGGCTACTACAAGGTCGTCGCCGAGAACTACAGTTCGGGCCTGGCGTTCATGCTCAACTGGACCAACGTCGTCGTCCTCAACGGGGCCGGCGCGGCCGCGGTGGCCCTGATCGGGGCCGAGTACCTGACCCCCATCGTCTTCCCCGGCGCGGCGCCCACGACGGCGACCGTCCAGGTCACGGCCGTCGTCCTCATCCTCGGACTCCTCGCCATCAATTACATCGGCATCAAGACGGGCGCTTGGGCCCAGAACGTCCTCAGCGTACTCAAGGTGGTCATGATCGGCTTCCTCGCCGCTGCCGCCTTTCTGTCGAAGAAGGTCCCCGAGGGCCCGGCCGCGCTCCCGCTCGAAAAGCCCTGGTTCTTCGCCCTCGGCGTGGCCTTCATCTACGTCTTCTACGCCTACGGTGGCTACCAGAACTCGATCAACTTCGGCGCCGACGTCCGCGACGCCCGCCGCAACGTCCCCCGGGCCCTCTTCTTCGGCATCCTCATCGTCCTGGCCTGCTACCTCGCCATCAACGCCGCCTACGTCAAGACGCTCGGCGTCCCCGGCATCGCCGCGGCCAAGCTCGTCGCGGCCGAGACGGCCCGGGTCACCCTGGGCGAGACCGGCATGCTCGTCGTCTCGCTGGCCATCTTCCTCTCGGCCATGGGCTTCCTCAACGTCACCCTGATGCAGATCCCCCGGGTCTACTACTCCATGGCCGAGGACCGGACCCTGCCGAGCGTCTTCCAGAAGGTCAATCCGAAGTCCCAGGTCCAGGAGTTCGGCCTGCTCTTCCTCGGGGGGATCATCCTGGTCTCGATCTTTCTCCTCCGGACGTTCGAGAACATCGTCAACTACGTCATGTTCCTCGACACCATCACGCTGGCCATCGTGGCGTCGTCGATCTTCCTCCTCAGGCGCAAGGCCCGGCTCGCGGGCGAGCCCTACACGGGCTACCGCGTCCCCCTCTATCCCGCCCTGCCCCTCTTCTTCGTGGCCTTCATGCTGGCCGTCGCCGGCTTCGTCCTCGCGACCCAGACGCGAGAGGCCCTCTACGGGACGATCTTTTTCGCCGCCGGCTTCCCCGTCTTCCTGCTGATGCGCCGGGTCAGCGCCAGAACCCGGCCGCCGGGGACGGACGGCGATCAGGGAGCGGATCGCGCCTAGCGGACACGTTTGAGATAAGGAGGGGGCGAATGGCGCGCTTCATCATCTCTCGTTTCTTGGCCCTTCCGGCGGTCGCGCTGTGTCTCCTTCAACTCTCGGGAAGGCCCGGCCTCCGTCCCGGGCCGAAGGACGAGGTCTCCCCGGCCGCATACGATTTCACTATCGAGGACGGCTGGCTCAAGATGGAGGACGGGATCCGGCTGGCCGTGACGTTTTACAGGCCCGTGCCGCGCTCTCCCGGTGAACGCTTCCCCGTGCTCTTCGAGCTCCTGCCCTATCGGAAAGATGACGGCGGGTATATCGGCACATACTCGCTCTACATGTATTTCGTCCGCCGCGGCTACATCCTGGCCCGGGTGGACATCCGGGGCACGGGCTCGTCCGAGGGAACGTTCCCCCTCCGGGAATATTCCGACCAGGAGCTCGATGACGCCGTCGAGACGATCGCCCAGCTCTCGCGGCTGCCGGCGTCCAACGGCAACGTCGGCATGTGGGGGATCTCATGGGGCGGCTTCAACGCCATCCAGGTGGCCATGCGGCGGCCTCCGGCCCTCAAGGCGATCCTGGCCGCGATGGCCACGGATGACCTCTATCACGACGACGTTCATTACATCGACGGCGCCTTCCACGTGGATGAATGGGCCTTCTGGTTCGACCATTCCAAGGCCATCCCCCGGTCGCCGGATTATTCGATCGACGAAGCCTATTTCCGGGAGCGGTTCGATTCCTATCCGGGCCTCCTGACCTATCTCAAGCAGCAGAGGGACGGTTTGTTCTGGAGCCGGGATTCGCTGCGCGGTCAATATGACAGGATACAGGTCCCCTGCTATCTCATCGGCGGGCTCCTCGACGGCTATCGGGACAGCATCCCGCGGATGCTCGAGAAGATGAAGGTCCCGGTCAAGGCCGAGGTCGGCCCCTGGAACCATGCCTGGCCCGACGACGGGACCCCGGGACCGAACTACGAGTGGCGGCACGAGGCCGTCCGCTGGTGGGACCAATGGCTGAAGGGGAAGGAGACCGGGGTCCGCGCCGACCCCCGCCTGGTCATCTACCTTCGGGCCGGGCACGAACCCGACATCGGGCAGACTAGGACGCCCGGCCGCTGGCTCGCCGGCGATTGGCCCGTTCCCGGGACGACCTGGAAAACGCTCTTCCCGGCGGCGGACGGCCGCCTTCGGGAAAGGCCCGGGCCGACCGGAGCCGACGCTCTCTTCTACGTTCCGAGCTACGGCATCGGCACCGGACTGTGGTGGGGCGAGCCGACCGGCGACATGCGGCCCGACGATGCCGGAGGCCTGGTGTACGACAGCGATGTCCTCAAGGAAAAGATCGAGATCGTCGGCCTTCCCCGCGTCCGCCTCCGCGTGACGCCCGGCGCGCCGCTGGCCCACTGGATCGCGCGGCTCGAGGATGTTCTCCCGGACGGCCGGGTCGCGCTCGTCGCCGGGGGCCTGCTCAACGGCGCCCAGCGGCGCTCGCGTCTTCAGCCCGAACTTCTTGTCCCCGGGGAGTCCGTCGACCTCGAGTTCGAGCTCCATTTGACGACATGGACCTTCCAGCCCGGCCATCGTGTCCGCCTCTCGGTCTCGAACGCCCTGTTCCCGATGATCTGGCCGACGCCCTATCTCATGACGTCGACGCTCTTCACGGGCGTCGAGGCCTCCAACATCGAGCTGCCCGTGATCCCGGCCGGGCCACGCGCCGCCCCTTCATTCAAGCCCGCCGAGGAGCGGGAGGTCCGCCCGGACGCCCGGGACCTCGGAAGCGACGTCTGGCCGCAGGGCGCGAGCGAATGGACGCGCGACACAGTCAGCGGCCGGGTCACCTACACCTGGAGCGGGAGGAGCCGCTACGAGATCCGCGACCGCCGCTTCGAGGCGACCGAGAAGAACGTCTACGAGACCAACGAGTCCGATCCCGCGCACTCCCGATTCCTCGGCGAAGCCAGCGACCGGATCGAGCTCCGCGGCCGGACCATCGACGTCATGACATCCTGCGAGATCCGCTCCGACGCCGGGAATTTCCATGTCACGTTCATCCGCCGGATCCTCGAGAACGGCCGGCTCCTCCGCGAACGGAAGTGGCAGGAGTCCATCCCGAGGCTTTTCCAATAATCGTCGGCCGTCGGACGGCCCCCTCGCCGTTGCAAACGGGGGGCGAAACCGCTAATCTGGGGGCTCCGAGGAGGCCCGCCATGCCGATGACCAGCCGCGAACGCCTGGCCGCCGCTCTCGGCCACCGCCAGCCCGACCGCGTCCCCGTCGACTTCAACGGCACGGCCGTCACCGGCATGCACGTCAAGTGCGTCATCGGCCTCCGGGACCATTTCGGCCTCGAGAAACGCCTGGTCAAGGTCCACGAGCCCTACCAGATGCTGGGCTGGATCGACGACGACCTCCAGACCGCGCTCGGCATCGATGTGGAGGGCGTCTACGGGCCCGACACGATGTTCGGCTACCGCAACGAGAACTGGCAGCCGTGGCGGATGGACGACGGGACCGAGGTCCTCATGTCCGGGAACTTCCGGACGACGAAGGACGCGAGCGGCGACACGCTCGTCTACCCCGGCGGCGACCGGACCGCTTCGCCCTCGGGCCGCCTGCCCAAGAACGGCTTCTTCTTCGATACGATCGTCCGCCAGGACCCCATCGATGAGGACAGACTCGACCCCGCCGACAACCTCCAGGAGTTCGGTCCTGTCTCCGAGGAGACGCTCGACCACTTCGAGCGCGAGAGCCGCCGGGCCGGGGCGACCGGACGAGGGATCATCGGGAGCTTCGGCGGCACGGCGCTCGGCGACATCGCCCTCGTCCCCGCTCCCGGCCTCAAGCGCCCCAAGGGCATCCGGGACATCGAGGAGTGGTACGTCTCGACCCTGACCCGCCGTCCCTACGTCCACAAGGTCTTCGAAGGCCAGACCGCGATGGCCCTCGCGAACCTCGAGAAGATCCATTCCCGGGTCGGGGACCAGGTCCAGGCCGTGTTCCTCTGCGGCACGGACTTCGGCACCCAGCAGTCGACCTTCTGCTCGGTCGATGCCTTCCGCGAGCTCTACATGCCTTACTACAAGCGCATCAACGACTGGGTCCACCGGCGCACGGCCTGGAAGACCTTCAAGCATTCCTGCGGCGCCGTATACGCCCTCATCCCGGCCTTCATCGAGAGCGGCTTCGACATCCTCAACCCCGTCCAGGTCTCGGCCGCGGGCATGGACGCCCGGAGGCTCAAGGAGGAGTTCGGCCGGGACATCGTCTTCTGGGGCGGCGGCGTCGACACCCAGAAGACCCTGGCCTTCGGGACCCCCGAGGCGGTCCGGGCCGAGGTCCTCGAGCGCCGCGAGGTCTTCGGCCGGGACGGCGGCTTCGTCTTCAACGCCGTCCACAACATCCAGGCCAACGTCCCCCTCGCCAACATCGTGGCCATGTTCGAAGCGCTGGCATGAGGAAAGCGGCCTGGTACGTCCTCTCCGTCACCCTCGTCGCCGCGATCGGCGGCCTGATCTTCGGCTTCGACACGGCCATCGTCGCCGGGGCGACGCGCTACATGAAGGAGCAGTTCTCGCTCGACTCGCTCCAGGAGGGCTGGGCCGTCGGCGTCGTCCTCATCGGCTGCATGTTCGGGGCGGGCCTGGCCGGTCCCATCAGCGACCGGATCGGCCGGCGGCGGTTCATGCTCATTTCGGCCGTCCTCTTCCTCGTCTCCGCCGTCGGCTGCGCCCTGCCTCGGACGATCACCGAGTTCGTCGTCTTCCGGTTCGTCGGCGGCCTGGGCATCGGCTCGGCGGCGGTCCTCTCTCCTCTCTATATCGCCGAGATCGCCCCGGCCCGCGCCCGCGGCGCCCTGGTCTCGGTCAACCAGCTGGCCATCGTCACCGGGATCCTCCTCGCCTACTTCGTCAACTGGGCCTTCGCCGGGGCCGGCCCGGCCAACTGGCGCTGGATGTACGCCATGGGCGCCGTCCCCTCGGTCGTCTTCTTCCTGCTCCTCCTCGGCGTCCCCGAGAGCCCGCGCTGGCTGGTCAAGAACGGCCGCGAGGACGAGGCCCGCAAGGTCCTGACCCGGGCCGACACCGCCGAGGCCGCGGCCGCCGGCATCCGCGACATCAAGGAGGCGCTGGCCCTAGAAGATGGCTCCTTCCGCGAGCTCTTCCGCCCCGCTTTCCGCCGGCCCCTCCTCGTCGCCGTCGTCCTGGCCGTCTTCCAGCAGATCACGGGCATCAACGCCATCCTCTACTACGCCCCGCGCATATTCGAGGGCGCCGGCTTCGAGAGGATGTCGGCCATCGGGCAGTCGGCGATCGTCGGCCTGGTCAACATGCTCTTCACGGTCGTGGCCATCGTCCTGGCCGACCGGGTCGGCCGCCGGCCGCTCCTCCTCGTCGCCACGGCCGGCATGGGCATCTCGCTCGTCCTGCTCGGCGCCGCCTTCCGGTTCCCGCTCCTGCCGGCCTCGGCCCTGCTCTTCATCATCCTGCTCTACATCGCCTTCTTCGCCTCGGCCATGGGGCCGCTCGTCTGGGTGGTCATGGCCGAGATCTTCCCCACAAAGGTCCGCGGGGCGGCCATGGGCCTGGCGACGCTCGTCCTCTGGCTGGCCGATTTCGCGGTGACGCTGACGTTCCCGGTCATCTCGGACCGGTTCCACCCCTCCTCGGCCTTCTGGCTCTACGCGGCGATGTGCGCCGTCGACCTCGTTTTCATGTGGTTCTTCCTGCCGGAAACGAAAGGCCGATCGCTCGAGGAGATCGAGCGGGGCTGGCTCAAGGCGGCCTGAAGGCTTACTTGGTCTGCAGCGCCTCGGCCAGCTTCCGGACGGCGGCGTCCAGCTCGTTGACCAGCATGCCCGAGATGACCCCGGGCAGGAAACGGACCTTGCGGGCCTCGAGCGGCGCCTTCCGGTCGAACGTGTGCCTGACGATCGTCTTCCCGCTCTTGAACTCGAGGAACTCCAGGTCCATGGCCAGCCGGGCGTACCAGACGTCGGGATTGTCGATCTCCTCGAGGAGGCGGACGTTGGTCCGCAGGGCGATCTCCGGCTCGCCCTGCAGGACGTCGATCATGACCCGGGAAAAACCGGCCTTCCTGATGAGATAGTCGCTGATCGCCTCGCGGACGAGGTCGTCGGGCGTCTTCGCCCAGAAGACGGTGGAATAGTACTTCAGCTCGTAGGGGGAGACACGGTAGATGACCCGGAAGTCGTCGTAGAGCGGGTCGACGCGGACCGGCTCGACGTAGACGACCTTGCCGATAGGGGGGTGCGGCTGTGCGTCCAGGTCCATGGCCACGATCTGGAAATAGCGCTTCGTCGGGGCGGACAGGCAGCCGGCGACGAGGAGCGCGGCGAGAAGCGGCAAAGCGAGTTTCCTCATCATTTCTTGTCCTTTCGTGTCCGCAGGATGGCCGAGGGGTCCTCGGCGATCTCGCGGGAGAAGCGGGCCAGGTTCTCGACGGCGATGCCGAGGCTGTCGAAGGTCCGCGCGATCTCGGTCTGCTGCGCGAGAAGGACGCTTTCGATCTTCTTCAGGCTGACCGAGGCCGTATCGAGGAACGTCCGGACGTCCGTGAGGACCCGGCCGAGCTCCTCGGCCGAGAATCGGTCGGAGATGTTCCCCAGGGTCTTCTCCGAGCTCGCCTCGACCGTCCGGACGAGGCGGCCGAGGTCCTCGGTCACGGGCACGAACTTCTCCGTCGCCCGGGCGAACTCGAGGGAGGCCCGCTCGAAGCCGTCCAGCGTCCTCTCGATGGCGGCCCGCCGGGAATCGAGGACCCCGGAGACGGCGGCGGAGCTCTTCTCGGCGTTCTCGAGGAAGGCTGAGAACCTCTCGATGTTCTCCGGCGCGAGGAGCTCGGTGATCCGCTTGGCCGTCGTCTCGATGTTGTTGATGATGTCGTCGGCCTTGTCCCCGAGCCCGCGCCCGGCGGGGATCTCGCCGTGGGCCTTGAGGTTCCCGGCGGCGAGGGTGCCGCCGCTGAGCTCGATGTACTTCTGCCCGGTCAGGCCGATGTAGACCAAGGTCGCGGCCATGTCCGTCTTGACGACCAGGCCGGGCTTGATCTTGACCTGGACGTCCACGCAGTCGAGGTCCGTTCGGCTGACATCGATCGCCGTGACCCTCCCGGACTCGACGCCGCGGTACTTGACCGGGGAGCCGACGACGAGGCCGTGGACCGACGTGTCCCGGAACTTAATGAGGTAGACGTCCCCGGGGTCGCGAAGCTTGGGGGCGATGAAGAAGCCGACCACGGCGATGAAGACGACCGTGGCGATCGACAGGAAGATCCCCAGGCGGGTCTTTTGTTCATGCGTCATCATGGCTGCCTCTCTTGAGGAAGAATGTCCGGACGAAAGCGTCTTCGGAGGCCGCGAGCTCCGCGGCGTCTCCCGCGAAGCGGAGCCCTCCGCCGTCGATGACGAGGACCCGGTCGGCCACCCGGTCGATCGAGCGGAGCTCGTGGGTGACCACGACCAGGGTCATCCCGAAGTTCTCCTTGAGCCGGAGGAGAAGGTCGTCGAGCAGCGACGACGTGATCGGGTCGAGACCCGAGGAGGGTTCGTCGCAGAAGACGACGTCCGGATCGAGGACCAGGGCCCGGGCCAGGGCCCCCCGCTTGCGCATGCCGCCCGAGAGCTCGGCCGGGTACTTGGCCGCGGCGTCGGCCATCTCGACCTGGGCCAGGCCGGAGTGGACCATGTCGCCGACGATGTCCTCGGGCAGCTCCGGGTAGTGCATCCGGACCGGCAGGGCGACGTTCTCGAACAGGGTCAGGCCGTTGAGAAGGGCCCCGCCCTGGTACAGGACGCCGATCCGGCCGTAGAGCCGGCTGAGCGAGGCCTCGGAGCCGTAGTCGACAGGCGAACCGGAGAAGTCGAAGCCGCCCTTGATCGGGGGCAGGAGGCCGGCCAACGTCTTGAGCAGCGTCGATTTCCCTGAGCCGCTTACGCCCAGGACGACCGTGATCCGGCCCTCGGGAATGACGAAGGACAGGTCCCGGAGGACCTCCGTCCCCCCGTAGCCGACGGTCAGTCCACGCGCGTTGATGATGTCCATGGTCAGTACAGTACGAAGGCGAAGATGCAGTCGATGATGACGATCATGGTGATCGACAGGACGACGGACTCCGTCGTCGCCCGGCCGACCTCCTCGGCGCTCCGGCCGACTGTCAATCCCATGTAACCGCTGCCGACGACGATGGCCCAGCCGAAGACGACGGTCTTGGCCAGGCCCCAGGCGAGGTCGGTCCAGTCGACCGAGTTGACCATCTGGTTGAGGAAGGCCTCGGGCAGCATCCCGAACGTGACCCGGGCGACGACGATGCCACCCAGGATGCCGGCGACGTCGGCCATGGCCACGAGGAGCGGGACGACGAGGGTGATGGCCAGGAGCCGGGGGACCATGAGGAACTTCTCGGGGACGAGCCCCATCGTCTTCAAGGCGTCGACCTCCTCGAGCACGGTCATGCTGGCCAGCTCGGCCGTGATGGCCGCCCCGACCTTGCCGGCCAGGATGACGCCGGTCATGAGCGGCACGAGCTCCCGGAGCATGGCGTAGCCGACGAGGTCGGCGATGTAGACCTCGGCGCCGAACATCCTCAGCTGCTCGGCCGAGGTGATGGAGATGGTCACGCCGACGAGGAAGAGGAGGAGGCAGACGATGGGGTAGGACCGGTAGCCCATGAAGAACATCTGGTTCCAGGTCTCGCCGGGATAGATCCCCCGCCGCTTCCGGAGATAGACGCCGAGGTGGTAGACCTCGTCGCCGAACATGGCCAGGAAGCGGCCCAGGCCGCGGGCCCGGGCGATGAAGCGGTCGGCATAGGAGCGGAAGAAGCGGACGGGCCTCCCGACCGTGGCCGGGACTTCGACGGCCGCTTCCATCGGTCTGCGGACGAAGCTCTCCTCGGCCCGGGCCAGGGCGCCGCCGATGCGGACCAGCGAGACGCCCGGGTGGCGGGTCCGGAGATAGCCGACGAGGGCCAGGGTCGAACTGTCGAACTCTTCGACCTCATCGAAATCGAGGACGAGCGGACCGAGCTCGGCCCGCCGCCGGATCTCGGCGACGAGTTCGACGACCTCGGGGGCCCTGAGCCTCTTCGGAAGAAGGAGCTTCTCCGGGGCGGCCGCCGTCGCGTTCTCGCTCATTTCACCCCCGGAAGGACGATGACGGTCTGATTGGTCTCCGGCGCCGCTGCCGGGAAGCGGACGGCGCGGCCGTCGGCCTCGGCCTCGACGTAGTATTCGATGTCGGCGCGCGGAGCGGGGAGCGTCACGGTGAATACCCCCCTGGCGACGTTCGTGAGAGGCACGGTACGAAAAGCGCCCCGGCCCATCTCGCGCCAGCGGAGCGAGACGGTCCCCGTCTCGCTCCGGGCCAGGACGAGCGCCTTGATCTCGAGAGCCTCGCCGGCCTCGAGCGACGTCCGCACGGCCGGGACGACGACCCGGGGCGGGCCGTCGTACGCGCGGGAGAGAATGACCTCGGGAGGGAGCTCCCCGCCTAGCATCTCGGCCAGATCGGCCCCGGGCTTCTCCCAGGCGCCGGGCAGGAGGTGCTGTTCCCAGTTGGCGATCGTACCCAACTCGCCCGTGTTGCCCACGGCGAGGAGGAGCGCTTCGAATATCCTCTCGAGGGCGGCGGCCATCTCGGCCCGGACGGGCAGGGCGCCCGTCTTCAGCGCCTCGCGCCGCGCCGCCGCGTCCCCGGCCGACTTGGCCATCTCGACGGCCTTGTTATAGACGGCCCAGAGGCAGTTGAAGCGGGCCACCTCGCGCATGTATCGGAACTGCGACTGCCAGTAGCCGAAGCGCTCCTTGTTCCCCGACCCGACGACCTTGGGCTCGAGGGCGGCCAGGCCGTCGGCGAAGGCGTAGGCTGGCCTGACTTCCTCCCAGGGGCGCGGGTCGGGCCGGATGTTGCCGGGCCCGCCGATCCAGGTGACCGGGACGGGGTGACGGCCGTCGATGCCGGCGAAGACCGCCGCGGCCTCGGAGGCGACCTCGGCGCCGAATTGGGCCCGGCACCAGTCATCGTAGAGATCGAGCGCGGGGAGATGGCGTGCGGTCTCCGGCCAGTCCGCCTCGTAATCGAGGACGGCCGGGCCGCCGCAGTTGATCTTCTTGATGAAGCCCGGCCCCTTGACGGCGAGGCCGGCCAAGGCCGGATAGTGGATGCGGTCGGCAAGATCGATGACCAGCATCCCGTCCGTGACCTCGATCCCCCAAAACGTGAGGTCGAGGGCCCGGAACTTCCCGACCCGGGCGAAGATGTCGAAGTTGTCGAGGACGAGGCGCCCCTGGATGAGAACGTCGAAGACACGGCCGCGGGGGCGATCGACGCCGCCCTCGACGAACTGGAGGGTCACGGCGTAGGTCCCGTTCGGGACGGGCAGATGATAGGCGAAGACGCGGTCGCGGACGTCGCGATAGACGGCGGCCGCGTCCCCGGCGCCGGTGATGGCCCGGTCGCCGAAGCTAACGGACTGGCCGGAGATGGGGCCGACGTCCTCGGCGACCTTCTTCGGGAGGGTGTTCCAGCCCTGGTCCCAGGCCGCCCGGGCCAGGGCGAGGACGTTGGGCGAGAGGACGCGGGTCCGCCAATGGATGCCGAGGAGGCCGTCGCAGCCGTAGCGGAGGGCATCGGCGGCGTCGCGGCGCATCCGGCCGGCCCAGAGCTGGGGCGAGGTCAGGGCCGGATCGTCCTCCATCCAGGGAATGGCCCAGAGCGAGCGCCCCGAGATCCGGGCGAAACCGGGGTCGACGGGGGCCTTGCCGACCTCCCGGTTGATCGTGCTCATGGCCACGTCCTTGGGCAGGACCTGGTCGAAGAGCGTCCGGTTGGAGGGCGGTCCGAGGACCCAGCCGCATGTGGCCAGGCGGAAGGGCGGGTGGGCCTCGGTCCAAGCCGCCACGGCCATGTCGAGGTCCGTTGTCACGGACCTGATGGCCTCAGCGGGAGCGTCGTCCCAAGTCCAGCCTTCCCACGTCCAGAACCAGTAGTAATCGATGGGATAGGCCGCAGCGATGCGCTTGAACATCCCCTTGTAGAGGTCCTTGACGACGGCCGGGTCCTTGGGGTCACGCCCGGAATCAGCCAGGCGCGTCTTGACGAGGTCGGGGACCGTCAGGGGCGTCTCCGTCCCGACGCATATCTTGACGCCGAGGCGGCGAGCCAGCGCAAAGGCGTCGCGGAAGACGGCGGCGGCCCGGTCGAAGACCTCGTTGGCGGCCTCGGGCGTCGCCGGGTCGGGGCCGAACCCCTCCATCACGTCGTTGCCGAAGTCGTCGCGATCGAAAAGAAGGGCCGTGCCGAAATGGAAGTCGGACGTTCTCTTGGACTCGTAGCCCCAGTTGCCGCGGGCGGTGTTCTGGTAGCTCGCCGGATAGCTCGCGGCGACCCGGCCGTCCGGCCCGAAGTCGCCCTCGGGGCCGATCCAGACCGTGGGCTCGGCGTTGGGGGTGGCGCCCTTCTCCTTGCTGGGGTTCTCGGGATAGGTGTGGAGACCGAAGAAGTTCATCCGAAGCTTGGGGAGCTGCGTGAGGATAGCCTTGTAGTCCTGGAGGGTCCACCAGTCCGGGCCCTCGGGGAAATCGTGGAAGGGCTGGATGCCGCGGACGGCGAAGAGAGGGCGGCCCGTTTCATCGAGGTCGAGGTCGGGAGGGGCGATCCGGCCGTCGGGGACGACGTCGCCCTCGAGGCCGAAGCGGACGCCGAGCTTCTCGGCGAGCTGGTAAGCGCCGTAGAGGACGGCCGGCCCGCTCCCGCCGGCGACGAGGACGACGCGCGAGCGGCCGCGGGGGATGGACTTCAGCCAGTAGTCCTCATCGCCGAGGGCGTCGATCTTCGAGGCGACGTCGGCGTCCAGGCCGGCGGCGAGGGCGCCGCCCTTCTCGAGGACGGCCACGGCCCTCGCCGGGACGCGGGCGAGCGAGCGGGCCTCCTTGAGGGGTGGGAGCTCTCCGGTCCTGAGATAGAGGTAGCGGCGGACCTCGGCCGCGGCGACCCGCTCGTGCCAGGAAGCGTCCGCGGCGATATAGACACCCGGGACGGCGCTCTTCGGGGCGCAGCCGGAGAGAGCTGCCAGCCCCAGAGCCAGAAGGGCGCAAACGGCCGTCTTGATCATCTTCGGATCCATGAAAACCGCCTCAGCCTATGTTTGCCTCATTTTAATACAGGCGCGGGCGCATTTCAATGCGGGCCCTGGGCCGGGATTGACGGGCCGGGAAAGGCCGGGATAAGATGGGCGGGCCATGACCACCCGCGAGAGGTTCAACAGGGTCTTCCGCCGGGAGAAGCCGGACCGCGTCCCGGACATGGAGTTCGGCTACTGGGACAAGACGATCGCCGTCTGGCACGAACAGGGATTGCCGCGGGAGTGCCGGACGAACGAGGACGTCGAGCGCCACCTCGGGCTGGAGGGGATCTCCATCATCCCCGAGGCGCCGATCCACAAGGGGCTCTTCCCGGCGTTCGTGGAGGAGACGATCGAGCGGCGGGGAGACAGGCGCGTCGTCCGGACCAGGGACGGCGCGCTCACGGAGATGCTCGACTACGATTCGTCCATGCCCAAGTTCCTCAAGTTCGCCGTCGAGACGCGGGCCGACTGGGAGAGGCTGAGGGACGAGCGGCTCGATCCGCGGCGCCCGGGGCGGGTCGGCGATGTCGGAGCGGCCGTCGAAGCCGCCCACGCGGCCGGCATGCCCATCCTCTTCCATTGCGGCTCGCTCTACGGCTGGCTCCGGGACTGGATGGGCCTCGAGAACCTGTCCATCGCTTTGATGACCGACCGGGACTGGGTCGAGGAGATGATGGAGCACGTCACCCGGATGGACCTTGAATTCATCGAGCGCCACATCCCGGGCGGCGGCGAGGTCGACGTCGCCTGGTGGTGGGAGGACATGTGCTACAACCACGGCCCGCTCATGTCCCCCCGGCTCTTCGAGGAGCTCATGGTGCCCCGCTACAAGCGGATCACGGACGCCCTTAAGGAGAAGGGGATCCTCGTCAACGTCCTCGACTGCGACGGCCGGATCTACGACCTCGTGCCCGGGTGGCTCCGGGGCGGGATCAACTGCATGTTCCCCATCGAGTCCCTGCACACGGACCCGTGGAAGCTCCGGGAGGACTATAGGGATGAAGTTTTGCTTCTCGGCGGCGTCGACAAGATGGCCCTGATCGCGGGCCGGGAAGCCATCGACCGGGAGCTCGAGCGGCTCCACCCGCTCGTCGAGCGGGGCGGCTACCTGCCCTGCGTCGACCACCGCGTCCCGCCGGACGTCACCTACGAGAACTACCTCTACTATCTGGAGAGAAAGAAGGCCATCCTCTAGGACCGCGCTCAGGCCTTGGCGACCCGTTCCAGCCGCTTCATGATGGAGAACATGAAGGCGGCAGAGAGCAGGCAGGTGCCGACCAGGATGGCCCACACCGCCCAGAGGGGGACCCTCATCCAGAACCAGGCGATGACCCCGACGAGGTAGTTGCCGGCGGCCGTCGCCGCGAACCAGCCGCCTTGCATCGTGCCCTTGTACTTGGGCGGGGCGACGCGGGAGACGAACGAGATGCCGATCGGGCTGAGGAAGAGCTCGGCGACCGTCAGCATGAAATAGGTCGAGATGAGCCAGTAGACGGAGACCTGGGACTCGGCCGGGGCGACCAGGCCGCCCAGGGCCTTCGGGCTGAGCAGGGCGATCGAGCCCAAGATCAGGATGGAGTAGGCCGCGGCCGTGATGAGCATGCCGATGCCGATCTTGCGCGGCGCCGAAGGCTCCTTGCCCTTGCGGTTCATCCAGCCGAAGAGGCCGATGACGATCGGCGTCAGGACGACGATGAAGAAGGGGTTGAAGTGCTGGAACATCTGGGGTTGGAAGGGGTTCGTCGCCGCGTAGCCGCTGTAGCGGAGGTAGGCCAGGACGCCGAAGCCGGCGAACGAGGCCCCTCCCAGAAGCCTGGCCAATCCTCCGGAGGCCTTCCTGACGAGGAAGAACAGGCCGAGGACGGACAGGAAGACGGGCAGGAGGCCGGTCATGTCGAACAGGAGATTGGCCGCCTTGCCGACGCTGGGGACGGTGTAGTCCCGGGCGAAATAGGTCAAAGTGACGGCGCTCTGGTGGAAGGCCATCCAGAAGAAGATGACGACGCCGAAGACGAGGCCGAGGGCGACGAGCCGCTCGCGCGTCTGCTCCCGGGTGAGCTCGACGACCTGATCCTTGTGGGCCTCAGACTTGGCTTTCTGACGCTCGGTCAGGTCGGCCGTCTTGTAGTGCTTGCGGAAGGCCAGGAAGATGGCCATGGAGAGGATCAGGCTGACGCAGGCGACGCCGAAGCCGAAATGGTAGGACTTGCTCAGGGTATTGACGTAGGTTTCCGAGAAGCCGCGCAAGGTGTCCAAGGTCACCGAGGCGTCCTGTCCCTGGGCGATGGCGAGATAAGACGAGGCGTCGGCCAGCTTGTCCTTGAGGAATTCGTTGGCCAGGGCCGGGATCCGGGCGTCGTACGCGAGATGGGCCTTGCCCAGGACCCAGTTGGACACGGCTTCCGAGGCCGACGGGGCGAACATGGCCCCGACGTTGATGCCCATGTAGAAGACATTGAAGGCCCGGTCGCGCATGGACGAGTATTTCGGATCGTCGTAGAGGTTCCCGACGAGCGCCTGCAGGTTGCCTTTGAACAGGCCGGTCCCCAGCGAGATGACGACCAGAGAGGCGATGATGAGGGGGAATCCCGTGTCCATGGCCGTCGGCAGGGTCAGCATGACGTAGCCGACGAACATGACCACGATGCCCAGGGTGATCGTCCGCCCGTAGCCGAGGAAGCGGTCGGCCAAGAATCCGCCGAGCAGGGGGAAGATGTAGACCCCGACCATGAAGGTCGAATACATGAAGCCCGCCGACGCCGCGGACATGCCGTACTTCGCCTGCATGAACAGGACGAAGATCGAGATCATCGTGTAGAAGCCGAATCGTTCGCCCATGTTGGCGAAGAAGGCGACGAACAGGCCCTTGGGATGTCCTTTGAACATGGCTCAGCCTCCTCGGAAGGGATTTGATGGACGCCGGAAAGCCGTCAAAGCGGGGGGATTATATCATACCTAGCGCTTGCCGCCGAGGATGGAACCGAGGACACCGCGCAGAATGGAACGCCCGAGCTGGCTGCCGACCGAGCGGGCGGCGCTCTTGGCCATAGCCTCCATCAGGGTGTCCTTGGACCGCCCGGGGGCACGCCGCGGGGCCGGCGGGTAGCCGGCCTGGCCCCGCCGGGGAGCCGGCGGGGAGGGGTAACCGTAGGGCGCCTGCGCGGCCCTGGCCTGGGCCTCCGCCTGGGCCTGGGCTTCGGCCGCCGCCCTCTCGGCCCGCGCCTTGAGCATCTCGTAGGCCGAATCCCGGTCGACGGCCTTCTCGTAGTGCCCGTAGACGACCGAGCCCTGGATCGCGGCCTGCCGCTCCGGCGGCGTGATCGGCCCGATGCGGCTCCACGGCGGCAGCACGAGGGCCCGCTCGACGACCCCCGGCTGCCCCTTCTCGTCGAGGAAGGAGACGAGAGCCTCGCCGGTCCCGAGCTGGGTGATCACGGTCTCGACGTCGATCTTGGGGTTCTGGCGGAACGTCTCGGCCGCGGCCCGGACGGCCTTCTGGTCCCTGGGCGTGAAGGCCCGCAGGGCGTGCTGGACGCGGTTGCCGAGCTGCCCCAGGACGACGTCTGGGACGTCGAGGGGGTTCTGGGTGACGAAGTAGATCCCGACGCCCTTCGACCGGATGAGCCGGACGACCTGCTCGATCTTCTCGAGAAGGACCTGGGGGGCGTCCGTGAACAGGAGGTGGGCCTCGTCGAAGAAGAAGACGAGGCGCGGCTTGTCCCGGTCGCCGACCTCGGGCAGGCGCTCGAAGAGCTCGGCCATGAGCCAGAGGAGGAAGGTCGAGTAGGCCCGGGGCGACATCATCAGCTTGTCGGCGGCCAGGATGTTGATGATCCCCCGGCCGGCGCCGTCGGTCTGCATGAGATCGTCGAGGCCGAGGGCGGGCTCGCCGAAAAACCGGTCGGCCCCCTGGTCCTCGAGGGCGAGGAGGTTCCGCTGGATCGTCCCGATGCTGGCTGGCGAGATCCGGCCGTAGTCGGTCTCGAACTCGTCGGCGTGCTCCCCGGCGTACTGGGCCAGGGCCCGGAGGTCCTTGAAATCGAGGAGGTGGAGCCCGGTGTCGTCGGCGACGCGGAAGACGATGGTCAGCACCCCGCTCTGGACGTCGTTGAGATTGAGCAGGCGCGAGAGAAGGAGCGGCCCCATGTCCGACACGGTCGTCCGCACGGGATGGCCCTGCTCGCCGAAGATGTCCCAGAACGCGACCGGGCTCCCCTCGAAGGGGTGGTCGCCGAGCTTGAGTGTCCCGATCCGCTCCTGGATCTTCGGGCTGGCCATGCCGGCCTGGCTGACGCCGGCGAGGTCGCCCTTGACGTCGGCCATGAAGACCGGGACGCCGAGCCGGCTGAAGCGCTCGGCCATGACCTGGAGCGAGACGGTCTTGCCCGTGCCCGTCGCGCCGGCCACGAGGCCGTGGCGGTTGGCCATCTTCGGGAGGAGCAACAGGTCCTTTTCCCCCCGGGCGATCAGCATCCCTTCGAGTGCCATGGTCCCCTCCTTATCGTCCGTCGGCCCGGGCCGTCTTACCAGCTCAGGCTCTCGCGAAAGAGCCCGGAAACGGAATGCTCCAGGGCCGCCCGGAACTTTTCGACGGTCGTCTTTTCCTCGCCCGTCCAGTGGTCCCGGATCCACAGCGGCGGGCCGACGTTGACCTTGATGGTCGCCGGAACGCCCCACATGATGTGCGTGCCGAAGATGGACATGGGTGTCACGGGCACGTCGGCCCCGCTCTCCTCGCGGAGGTTGTAGGCCATGATCGAGACGCCCCGGCGGAACCCCGCGACGTAGGGGTTCGCGTCCCTGGGCTGGACGCGGCCTCGGCCCTGCAGGGCGATGACGGCCCGGCCCTTCCGTAAATAGTCCTGGCACCTGAGGATGGACTCGCGCTTGCTGCCGTAGATGTCGACGGGGATCGTCCCGATGCGCGCGATGTGCCCGGCGACGAAGTGGACCATGTAAGAGTAGAACGGGTTGAGGATGAGGTGGACGAAACCGCCGAAATTCCCCATATGGCGCCGCAGGTGGCGCATGACGAGCTCGCTCGCCTCCGCCCGGTTGAAGAACATCTTGTTCCCCGTGAAGTAGATCATCCGGGGCACGGTCCGGAGCAGGATGGAGACGTCCTTGTAGGCCCCGATGTGGTTTCCGATGATGACGTTCGGGCCCTCGCGGACGAAGTTCTCGGCGCCGCGCAGGTCGATCTTTTTGGGCAGGAGGAAGAGCTTCGTCACGACGGTGACGAACTTCTCGATGCGGCGGAATTCCTCTTCGAACGTGGCCATGGGCGAGGCGTATTCTACCCAATCCGCCCCGGAATTTCAAAGAAGGCCCCGGAGACCCCCCCCCGCTTGCGAACGCCCGGCAGGCATGCTACTTTAGCCCGGTCACCCGTTCGAGGAGGCGCCCATGGTCACCCTGATCCGCGACGGAGAGGTCTTCGCCCCCGAGCCGCTCGGCCGGAAGGACGTCCTCATGGCCGCCGGCGCCATCGCCGCGGTGGCCGACCCGGGTTGCGTCCGCCTCGAAGGCATCGACGTCGAGGTCGTCGAAGCCGCCGGTAAGCGAGTCCTGCCCGGGCTCATCGACCCCCACGTCCACATCCTCGGCGGGGGCGGCGAGGGCGGGCCGGCGACGCGCGCCCCCGAGATCCGCGTCGAGGACATCGTCGCGAGCGGCGTCACGACGGTCATCGGCTGCCTGGGGACCGACGGCGTCACCCGCCACATGACCTCCCTCCTGGCCAAGGCCCGGGCCCTAGAGATCGAGGGCGTCTCGGCCTTCATCTTCTCCGGCTCCTACGAGATCCCGGTCCGGACCCTGACCGGAAGCGTCCGTTCCGACCTCATCCTCATCGACAAGGTCGTCGGCGCGGGCGAGATCGCTGTGAGCGACCACCGCTCCTCCCAGCCGACCTTCGACGAGATCGCCCGCCTGGCGGCGGAGTGCCGGGTCGGCGGGATGCTCGGCGGCAAGGCCGGCGTCCTCCACCTCCATCTCGGCGACGGGAAGCGCCGGCTCGATTTCCTCTTCCGCCTAGTCCGCGAGACGGAGATCCCCGTGACCCAGGTCGTTCCGACCCACATCAACCGCAATCCCCAGCTCTTCGAGCAGGGACTCGAGTGGGTGGCCGCGGGCGGATCCGTCGACATGACCGTCGGGCCGGACCCGGCGCCGGACGATCCCGAGGTCCGGCCGGAGGACGTGATCGCCGCGTTCCGGGACAAGGGCCTGCCCTTCACCCGCCTGATGGCCAGCTCGGACAGCAACGGCAGCCTGCCCGTCTTCGACGCCGAAGGGCGCCTGGTCCGCCTGGACATCGCCAGGGAGAAAGACCTCTTCCGCAAGTTCACCGACGTCCTCCGCCGCGGGCTCCTGCCGGTCGAGACGGCCGTCCGCGTCTTCTCGACCAACGCCGCCGACTTCTACAAGCTCGGGAAGAAGGGCCGCGTCGAGCCCGGTAGGGACGCCGACCTCATCGTCCTCGACGCCGATTTCGCGCTGAGCGAGGTCTTCGCCCGGGGCCGGCACATGATGGTCGGCGGGCGCGGCGTCGCCCGCGGCACTTTTAGCGCCTGATCGGATTTTGGGGACTGTCCCTCTTGACGAGATAAAGGAGAGAGCCGATGGCCGAAGAAGCACCCAAGCCGACCCCGTCACCGGCGCCGAGCGCGCCCCAGTCCCCCGCCGCCGGCCGACCGCCCAAGCTCGCCGTCGCCCTGATCCCGCTCATCTCCATGGCCCTGCTCCTCGGCGTCGGCTACGGCGTTTACAAGATCAAGGCCCAGGTCCTCCTCGTCGCCGCCGCGACGATCACCGGCTTCATGGGCCTCGTCCTCGGCTTCAAATGGAAGGACATGGAGCGGGGCATCGTCGACAGCATCCACAAGGCCATGCCGGCCATCCTGATCATGCTCTCCGTCGGCATCCTCGTCGGCGCGTGGATGGCCAGCGGGACGATCCCCATGGTCATCTACTACGGCCTGAAGCTCATCTCGCCCAAGTTCTTCCTGGTCACGGCCTGCCTCGTCTCGTCCGTCGTCGCTGTCGCCTCGGGCACGTCCTGGGGCACGATCGGCACGGTCGGCGTGGCCTTCATCGGCATCGCCATGGGCCTCGGTATCCCGCTCGGCCCGGCCGCCGGGGCCGTCGTCGCCGGGGCCTACTTCGGCGACAAGCTGTCGCCGCTCTCCGACATCCCCAACCTGGCCACGGTCATCTCCGGCTCGAACCTGTTCGACCACATCAAGCACATGATGTGGTCGGCAGTACCGGCCTGGCTGGCCGGCCTGGCCATCTATTTCTTCGCCGGCCTGAAATACGGCGCGACCGCGGTCCAGTCGGAGACGCTCGACCTCATCCTCACGACCCTCAAGGCCAGCTTCCGCTTCAACCTCCTGCTCCTCCTGCCCATGGCCGTCATCTTCTATTTCGCCGTGGCCAAGAAGCCGACCATCCCGGCCATGGTCCTGTCCTCCCTCGTCGCGGCCGTCTCTGGCCGTCGTCGTCCAGAAGATCCCGCTGACGACCGTGGCCACGGCCATGAACTCGGGTCTGCCGGCCCGGACCGGGGTCGAGCTCGTCGACCGGCTCCTGGCCAAGGGCGGCATGATGAGCATGATGGAGACCCAGCTCATCGCTTTCACCGCCTTCTCCTTCGGCGGCATCATGCAGAGGACGGGCTGCCTGGCCGTCATCCTGGAACGGGTGATGAAGTTCACCCGGCACGTCTGGAGCCTCGTCCTGACGACGATCGGCGCGGCCGTCCTCTCGGCCATGATCACCGGCAGCTCCTACCTGTCCATGATCCTGCCGGCCGACCTCCTGGCGCCGATCTACAAGAGGAAGGACCTGGCCGCCAAGAACCTGTCGCGCATCATCGAGGAGAGCGGGGCCATCATCGTCCCGCTCATCCCCTGGAGCATGGCCGGCGTCTACATCACCGGCACCCTGGGCGTCTCGACCTTCTCCTACCTGCCCTGGGCCTTCATGAACTATCTCTCGGTCGCCATGCTGGCCCTCTTCGGCTTCACGAAGTGGACGATGGCCAAGCGGGTGCGGGAGGACGAAACGCAAGCCGGGAGCTAAGTCTCCTCTTCCTCGCCCTTTTCGGCCTTTTCGAGCGCTTGCTTGAACAGCTCGTCGGCTTTGTTGTGCTTCTCTTTCTGCAATTCGAACGTGGCGTCGAACTTGCGGTCGAACTCGCTCTGCCGTTGGTGCTCTTTGACCAGGAGGTCGTCGAGCGAGCCCTTGGCTTTCTTGCCCTTCTCGGAACGCAGCACCGACCGCGTCCCGCCGTCGATCCACAGGGTCGCCCCGCAGCAGGGACAGGCGACGGAGAAGACGTTCCCTTCGTCCTTCGTCTCTGACATGGCCCGAATGTAGCACAAGGCGCCCGTGGTGTCACCTATGTATCTGAACCGGCCCGGGGGAACGCACTTATTCTCTCAAGGCGATCCGGAGACGTTCGATTTGGCGTCTATTCCGTGCTTTTTCAATAGCTTGAATAGGCCCTGACGGGTCAGGCCGACCTCGGCCGCGGTCCGGGTCCGGTGGTAGCGGCAGCGGACCAGGGCCTCGCGGAGGAAACGCCTCTCGAAATCGGCCTTGGCCTCGGCGAAGCAGTGCGTCGTCCGCGAATAGGTCTCCCCGGCCGGGTTGATCTTGGGCGAAAGGTACTCCTCGAGAATGAGCGGCCCGCCGTCGGCCATGATCAGGCACCGCTGGACCTCGTTCTGGAGCTCCCGGACGTTGCCCGGCCAAGGGTAGCGGAGGAGCATCTCCAGCGCGACCGGCGAGACGAAGGGCCGCGGCCGGCCCATCGACCGCGAGTACTCGTCCAGAAAACGGTTGAGGAGAAGGAGCGCGTCGTCCGGGCGCTCGCGCAGGGGCGGCAGGTCGACGGCGATGATCTTGATCCGGTAGTAGAGGTCCTGGCGGAAGCGCCCCCGCTCGACCTCGTGGTCGAGGTCCTTGTTCGTGGCGCTGACGAAGCGGGTGTCGACGGGCCGGGGCCGCGTCTCCCCGATCCGGCGGACCCGCTTCTCCTCGAGGACGCGGAGGAGCTTGGACTGGAGGGCGAGCGGCAGGTCGCCGATCTCGTCGAGGAAGAACGTCCCGCCCGAGGCCTCCTCGACGAGCCCGGACTTGTCCCGGACCGCGCCGGTGAACGCCCCCCGGGCGTGGCCGAAGAGCTCGCTCTCGAGGAGGGTCTCGGGGATGGCGGCGCAGTTGACGGCGACGAACGGCCCCGTCCGCCGCCGGCCCGTGTCGTGGAGGATGCGGGCGGCCAGCTCCTTGCCCGTGCCGCTCTCCCCGGAGATGAAGACCGGGGCGTCCGTGTCGCGGACCCTTTCGAGCATGGTCCGGACGCGGCGGACCGAGGGGGCCTCGCCCATGAACGCGCAGTCCGGGGCGACGGCGGACGGCGGCGCGGGCGGCAGGGAGGCCGCCTCCCCGGAAGCCCTGGCGCCGTTCCGGCGGAGAAGGAAGAGGAGCGGGGCCAGCGTCAGGGTCAGGAACTCGAGATCGCCCCTGTCGAACGGCCGTCCTCCGCCGTCGCGGGCCAGATAGACGAGCCCGGCCGGACGCCCCCGCATCGTCCAGGGGTAGGAGAGTACGCGCCGGGGGTGCCCGTTCGCGCCGAGCTCGAGGTCGGCGAAGAGCGGCTCCCTGTCGAGGTCCGCCACGAGGACGGGGCGGCCGATCTCGAGGGCGCGCCCCGCGATCGCCTCGTCGACGCCGTCCGAGGCCCCGGCCGCCCCCCGGGCGTTCCCGATGCCCCTCGAGGCCTCGAAGGCCCGGTCGCCCTTGCCGTCGAGCACCCGGAACAGGGCCCGGTCCGAGGCCATCTCGTCGAAGACGATCTCCGCGATCCGGGCCAGGAAGCGTTCCGTCATGGTCGTTGGCGGGCCGGGATCCCCGGCCTCATCATAACAACGCTCGGCCGGCTGCGGTTTTCTCATTCTTGCGGAGCCGGGCGTCGATACCCTAGAATAGGCCGACGGCCGGACAGTCCCGCCGTACCACCCGTCGAGGAGGAGTCCATGACCAAGATCGCCGCGGTTCTCGGCATCCTCTGCCTGTTCGGCAGCGCGTTCGCTTCCCAGCAGAAGCCCTCGGTCGCCGAGGCCTTGAAGAAGACGCGGGTCCTGGCCGTCCCCGGGAATGGGCGGCCGGTCGACAGGACCGTGGCCGAGGAGCTCCGCCGCGAGCTGGCCCCGCAGGCCCAGGTGCGGAGCGCCGGGCCGGACGAGGCGGCCGGGCCGGGCGTCGTCCGCATCGCCGTCGCCGACGAGAATCTCGCCGCCGGGCCTTCCCCCGAGGCGCGGCGCCGTGCGACCGGGAAAGATTGGATGTTCTTCAGGCTCGCCCCGGACGGCTCGGGCGAGCTCGTGACCTCCGCTCCCCACCTCCTCTACGCCCTGTATCGCCTGGTCAAGGACGACTGGGCCGGGCTCGACGCCGCCGGCTTCGAGAAAGGCAACGTCGTCTCGCCCGCGTTCTCCCGCCTCGAGGGCGGCGACAACTACCTGGCCAATCCGAAGCGGGTGGCGGCGGGCTACGACGCCGAAACCTCGGTCCGCGAGCTGGCCCGGCTCGGCTTCAGCCACGTGCCCGTGAACGCCCTGGCCAAGGACATGCCGGCCGAGCAAGGGCCGCCCGGGGAGATCTACTACCGCTTCTATTACTTCAGCCCCGACCTCGACCAGTTCGTCGAGACGCCGCTCAACGCCGGGGCCTACTCGCCCGAGTACCTCGAGGCCAATCTCACCCTGCTCAAGGAGAACGCCCGCCTGGCCGTGAAATACGGCCTGACGCCCGGGCTCAACATCAGCTCGCCGCGCTCGGTCCCCGACGCCGTCCTCGAGAAATACCCCTACCTCCGCGGCGCCCGGGTCGACCATCCCTTCAGGAGCTACCGCCCCCGCTTCACCCTGACCCTGTCGCACCCGGCCGTCCGCTGGCATTACGCCGAGCTCATGCGCCGGCTCATGCGCGAGGTCCCCGAGCTCGGCTACATCTACCTCTGGACGAACGACAGCGGCTCGGGCTTCGAATATACGGCCAGCCTCTACGCCGGGCGCAACGGCGGCGCCTACCTCGTCCGCGAGTGGAAGTCGCACGAGGCCGTCGCCAAGGCCGCGGCCGAGAACGTCCTGCGCTATTTCCGGACGCTGCGCGACGCGGCGGCCGAGACCCGGCCCGATTTCCGGCTCCTGTTCAACCTCTTCTCCTTCGCCAACGAAGAGGCGTTCATCCTCGACGGCCTATCCGAGGGCCTCGACCTCTGGGTCGCGCCGAAGGAGCTCGACGACTCGCCCCGCGGCCGCCGGCTCAAGTCCCTGCCGGGGAAAGGGAGCGAGATCTTCACGACGACACGGCTGCAGAACAACTATCTCCTGGGCATCCCCTCGCCGTGGCTCGCCGCCGAGGAGGTCCGCGCCCTCCGCGCGGCCGGCTTCGACAAGGCCCAGGTCACGGTCGACCCGCAGCCGCTCGCGCCTTACGACGTCAACCGCGAAGTGCTGAGGGCGCTCAACTTCGATCCCGACGCCAACGTCGATTCCGTCGTGATGGCCGCGGCCGCGCGCTTCGCCGGCAAGCGCGGCGCCCCGGCCCTCGTCCGGGCCTGGCGGCTCGCCGACGCGGCCGTGCGCGGCTTCCCCTCGATCATGCTCTACGGCGACAACAACTGGGGTTTCCCCTGGTACCGGCTCCTCGTCAGGCCCTTCGCCCCCGACATCGAGAAGATCCCCGAGCCGGAGCGGGCCTATTACGAGAAGTATATGACCGTGACCTTCAACAACCCCAACCTCGTCGACCTCGGCGTGGACATCCTCTGGACGCTCATGAACACGGAACAGGCGGACGCGGCCGTGGCCCAGGCCGACGGCAAGACCTGGGCGCCGCTCGACCAAGCCATCGCGGCCCTCGGCGAGGCCGTCGGGGAGACGGACGGCGCTCTCCAGGCCGTCTTCACGGACCAGCTCGACAGGCTCCGGGCCTTGCGCTGCTACTTCCGGACGCTCCGCAACACGGCCGCCTGGGTGGCCGGCGTCCACGGTTATATCGAGGCCAAGGACTCGGCCGAGAAAGCGAGGCGACGGGAGGCGGTGCGGGCCATGGTCGACGACGAGATCCGGAACGCCCGGGACCTGGCCGCGCTCTTCGAGTCGTCGAAGACCCGGTTCATGCCCGTCGATCCGACCGGCGAGACCTTCAACATGTACGGCGCGAACCTCCCCGAGCTCATCGGGAAGAAGGTCGCCCTCATGGAAAAGCACCGCGACGACGAGCCGCGGATCGACCCCGATTTCATGTGGAGGATGCCCCCGGACGCGGGCCTCGACCCCGCGGTGTATCTTAAATACCGGAAGTAGCGGCGATCCGAGGGCCTTTGGGGATCGGACGAAACCGTCAGTCAGTTCCGTAGAAGTGAGGATGGAGGTCCTGTTCAGGGATGAAACGGAGGGCTTGACGGTAGATCGCTTGGACCGTCCCGGGCGCGAGTTCCCGATGCAGGGGGACCGTCAGGATCTGTGAAGGCATGGTTTCGGTCTCGCGCTTCAGCTTGGCGTGGCTGCCCCGTATCGAAGCGGCCGAAAAGCCGAGCGCCCGGAGGATCCGCAGGACCTGCTGGGCCGACAGGCGCCTAAGCCTCGCCATCGCCGGACAATCTTTCCTCGTAGGTCACGGCGATCCTCGGAGACGCCGAAAGGCCGAACTCGCCCGGGTCCTCGCCTTCGAGATGGAGCCGGACCGCTTGCCTGAGATTCCGCAGGAGCTCGTCGAGCGATCGGCCCTGTGTGACCAGGGCCAGCTCCAGGCTGTCGGCGACATAGAACCCTGCCGAACGGCGCACCACGACATGGATCGTGTCGCGCGCGGGGCCGGCCGGAGCGTAGGCCGACGGGCTCTCCGCGACCCGCTTCGGCGCTTCTTGTTTCACGTCATAGGGTGACAGGATCACATACTCGCCCCGGCCCACGCGCCGGAAATAGGCCCATTTGTGCGGATGGTTCTTGGGGGCGTTGACGCAGCACCGGCTGACGATATGGGTGCGGACCGAGCTCGGATTCAAGTGGGGGAGGGCGTGAACGACGTCCGCGACATGGAAGATCTTTTCCCCGCGTTCCCGGCAGATCCGCCTGGCCGTCGCAAGCACTTCCTCATGAATGGCCATGGCTTTAAACCTCGGGAGCATGATAACACTTGATAAATATGCGTGTCAAGTTGATATATGAAGATGCGAGAGGGAAAACGAGAAGGGCCTAAAATCTCTTTCGGCTTCGCTTCACGGACGTGTTGGACGTTGACGGTGACCCCACTTTGGCGGTCTATCAGGGCCTGGAACTCCCCGATCAAGCTCCGGCGTCCCGGCATTGACACTCCCGGGCGCCGGGGATAACCTTGGGCCATCCGTCGAGGAGGAGAGGTCCCATGAGAATCCGCCCGATCGCCGCCATCACTTTGTGTCTACTGGCTCTGGGTGTCGCCGGCGCCGCCCCGGCCCCCTCACCCCCCGCCTCGGGCCAGGCTCAGGCCCATGCCCCCGACCGCCTGCAGTGGTTCCGCGAGGCCAAGTTCGGCCTGTTCATCCACTGGGGCGTCTACTCGATGATCGGCCGCGAAGAATGGGCCCGCCAGATCCTTCAGATCCCGCTTAAGGAGTACCAGTACTACGCCGACAACTTCGACCCGGTCGAGTTCGACCCGGACGAGTGGGCCGCCCTGGCCAAGGAGGCCGGCGTCAAGTACGCCGTCATCACCTCGAAGCACCACGACGGCTTCGCCATCTACGACAGCGCCCACTCCGACTACGACGTCATGCGCGCCAAGTACGGCCGGGACATCCTCGGGCCGCTCTCGGCCTCGATGAAGCGGGCCGCGATCCCGCTCGGGTTCTACTACTCGATCATGGACTGGCACCACCCCGACTACCTCCCCCGCCGGGCCTGGGAGACGGACCGGACGGCCAAGGGCGCCGACTTCGGCCGCTACATGGACTTCGCCACGAACCAGATAAAGGAGCTCGTCGCCAAGTACGACCCGGCCGTTCTCTGGTTCGACGGCGAGTGGGAGCACTCGAACGAGGAGCAGCGGGCCTTCGCCATCGGCGAGATGCTGCTCGAGATGAAGCCCTCGCTCCTCATCAACGACCGCCTCTACCGGCGCGAGCCGGGCTACGGCGACTTCGGCACGCCGGAGAACTTCGTCCCGGCCACGGGCGTCCGCAACCCCGACGGCTCGCCCCGCCTCTGGGAGGCCTGCTACACGATGAACTGGAACGGCTGGGGCTTCAACCGTTACGAGACCGAGTTCCACAGCGCCCCCCAGCTCATCCGCCAGCTCGTCGAGATCGTCAGCAAGGGCGGCAATCTGCTCCTCAACGTCGGGCCGCAGCCGGACGGCAGGATCCAGGACGACTTCGTCGCCCGCCTCCGGGAGATCGGCGTCTGGCTCAAGGCCAACGGCGAGGCTATCTACGGCACGACGGCCAGCGTCTTCGAGCGCCTGCCCTTCTTCGGCCGGTGCACGGTCAAGGGACAGACCCTCTACATCCACGTCATGGGCTGGCCGAACGACGGCCGGATCCGCTTGCCGGGTCTCCAGACCGACGTGAAGAAGGCCTATCTCCTGGTGGATAAGACGAAGGCCCTCCCGTTCCGGCGCGCCGGCCAGGACGTCGTCGTGACGCTCCCCGCGCGGGCGTCCGATCCCGACGCGACCGTCGTCGTCGTCGAGCTCGAAGGCGAGCCCGTCGTCGAGCCGTACCGGATCGTCCCCGGAGAAGGACGGCCGCGTCGAGCTTCCCAGTTTTCCTCGCCGATGTTCAGTCCGCTATGGGCCAGCGCGCCTACGTCGACCATTTCCACAAGACGACGATGCTGGCCAACTGGCAGAACGTCAACGACTACCCGGAGTGGGTGTTCACGACGGCCAAGCCCGGCGACCTACGAGGTCCGGGCCTCCTACGCCAGCATGTGGGGCGGGAAGGCCGGTTACGAGGTCGAGGTCGACGGCCAGAAGCTCGCCGCCCAGACGGAGTCGTCGCCGAGCGTCTACGTCCCCAAGACGTTCACGGTCGGCACCGTCAAGCTCGAAGCGGGCGAGCACAAGCTCCAAGTCCGGATCACGTGCGTCACCAACAACCACGCCATGAACCTGGAGAAGGTGGTCCTTGTCCCGGCGAAGTAGAGATCAAGCCCACTTCTCCGGGGTCGGGGAGTTCCCTCTCTACGGCTTTGCTCGGGAATCAACAACGGCGTGGAGGAAGCTATGAGAGTTACGGTCACAACGGTCCTATGGGGTCTGGTCATCGGCGGTCTCGTCGCCGGGGCGGCGCAGACGCCGGCCAAGAAGGGCTGGACCGACACGTTCGCCGTCGACAAGAAGGATTTCGTCTCCATCGGCGCGAACGACTACTTCCGCCTCGAGCCGGGCTACGTCCTCGTCCTCGAGAAGGGCAAGGTCCGGTTGGTCATCACCGTGCTCGACGAGATGAAGCTCGTCGACGGCGTCGAGACCCGGGTCGTCGAGGAGCGGGAATCGAAGGGCGGCGAGATCGTCGAGGTCTCGCGGAACTACTTCGCCTTCAATACGGCCGACCGGGGCGTCTACTATTTCGGCGAAGAGGTCGACATCTACAAGAATGGCCGGGTCGTCGACCACGAGGGCGCCTGGGAGTCGGGAAAGAAGGGGGCCCGCTTCGGCCTGATGATCCCGGGCCGGCCCGCCGTCGGGGACCGCTTCTACCAGGAGGTCGCGCCCGGTATCGCCATGGACCGGGCCGAGATCGCCGCCCTCGATGCGTCGATCAAGACACCGGCCGGCGAGTTCAAAGGCTGTCTCAGGTGCGTCGAGACATCGCCCCTCGAGCCCTTGGCCCGGGAGTCCAAGATCTACGCGCCGGGCATCGGGCTGGTCAAGGACGGCTCGCTGCTTCTCGTCGAGCACGGCCGCAAGGAGGAGAAATGAGACAGCGAGTTCCCATCATCGCCCTGATCGCCGTCTTCGCCACGCTCATCGCGGGAACGGCTGGAACGAGGGCAGCAACGGGCGCCGAGAAGCCGTTCTCCCTCCAGGATGTCCTCGCGCCGGCCTATCCCATGGACCTCGTCTCGGCCGCCAAGGCCGACCGCGTCGCCTGGATCATGAACGACCGAGGCGCCAGAAACGTCTGGACCGCGGCCGGTCCGGACTTCAAGCCCGTCAACTTGACCGGCTTCGCCCAGGACGAGGTCTTCGAGATCGACGAGGTCCTGCTCACGGACGACGGCCGGACCGCCGTCTTCGTCAAAGGCGGACGACCCAACGCCGCCGGCTGGGTGACGAACTCCGACAGCGACCCCGACGGGCGCGAGCAGGCCGTCTGGGCCGTCCTGACTGACGGGGGCAGACCCTGGAGGATCGCCTCCGGGAGCGGGCCGGTCCTCGCGCCGGACGGTCTTTCAGCGCTCCTCGTCAGGGAAGGGCTGATCTACCGCGTCCCGCTCGCTCCCCGCCAAGGCCCGGGCGAGGGCCCGGAGCCCGAGCTCCTGTTCCGCGCGGCCGGCCGCAACGGCCAGCCCCGCTTCTCCCCCGACGGCGGCCGCGTCGCCTTCGTCAGCGAGCGGGACGACCACAGCTTCGTCGGCGTCTTCGACCTGGCCCGCCGACGGATCACCTGGATCGCCCCGAGCGTCGACCGCGACAGCGAGCCGCGCTGGTCGGCCGACGGGACGCGCGTCGCCTTCATCCGCCGGGCCGGCCTGACGTTCGACGCGGCCGCCGCCTCCGAATTCCGCGGCCGGGGGCCGGTCGACCTGGCCGTCTGGGTGGCCGAAGCCGCCTCCGGTGAAGCGCGCGAAATATGGCGGACGCCCGAGGACGGGCCGCGGTTCCACGCCTTCCGGAACTTCGACCTCGCGGCGAACGGCCGGATCCTCTTCACCGCCGAGCGGGAGGAGTGGAACCACGTCTTCTCCCTGCCCCTCGCGGGCGGGGCGCCCGAGGACATCACTCCCGGCGACGGGTTCGTCGAGCACCTCGGCCTCTCGGCCGACGGCGCGACCCTCTACTACTCGAGCAACCTCGGCGACCTCCACGGCCGGCGCGTCTGGAAGGTCGCGACCGCCGGGGGCAAGCCCGTCCCGCTCAGCCCGAGCGACGCCATCGGAACGTTGCCCGTCGCCCTCGCCTCGGGCCGCGGCGCGGCCTTCCTCTACGCCACGGCCGTCCATCCGACCTCGGTGGCGACGATTGGCGCCGCCGACGGCAAGGTCGCGGTCGTCGCCCCGCGCGAGCTCCCGGCCGAGTTCCCACTGAAGGAGCTCGTCAAGCCGCAGCTCGTCGTCGTCAAGGCGGCCGACGGCCTCGAGGTCCCCTGCCAGCTCTTCCTGCCCAAGGGGGCCAAGGCCGGCGACCGCCGCCCGGCCGTCGTCTACACCCACGGCGGGCCCATCCGGCAGATGCTCCTCGGCTGGCACTACATGGAGTTCTACTCGGAGGCCTACGGCATCAACCAGTTCTTCGCCTCGCGCGGCTACGTCGTCATCTCCATCAACTACCGGAGCGGCATCGGCTACGGCCGGTCCTTCCGTGAGGCCCCGAACTGCGGGATGGAGGGCGCGGCCGAGTACCAGGACGTCCTGGCCGGCGTCGAGTACCTGCGGAAGAGGCCCGAGGTCGACCCCGAGCGCGTCGGGGCCTGGGGATTGTCCTACGGCGGGTTGCTCACGGCCATGTCGCTCTCCCGCGACTCCGACATCTTCAAGGTCGGCGTCGACATGGCCGGCGTCCACGACTGGTCGCAGATGCGCTGGGGACGGCTCGACGAGGCCCGGCGCAAGGTCGCCCGGGAGTCCTCGCCGGTCGCCTCGGTCGCGTCCTGGACCTCGCCGGTCCTGTTCATCCACGGCGACGACGACCGCAACGTCGCCTTCCAGCAGACGACCGACATCGTCCAGCGGCTGCGGGCCAAGGGGGACGTCACGGTCGAGCTGATGATCGCCCCCGACGAACCCCACGAGTTCTTGCTCCACCGCAACCGCTTGGAGGCCTACGAGAGGACGTTCGCCTTCATCGACCGATTCATCGGCGGGAAGAGATGAGGCGCGAATGAACCGTCTGGCCCGGGAGACGAGCCCCTACCTGCTGCAGCACGCCGGCAACCCGGTGGACTGGCACGCTTGGGGCGAGGAGGCTTTCGACCGGGCCGCGCGTGAGGACAAGCCGGTCTTCCTGTCGGTCGGCTACTCGACCTGCCACTGGTGCCACGTCATGGAGCGGGAATCGTTCGCCGACGAGGAGGTGGCCCGGCTCCTCAACGCGACGTTCGTCTGCGTCAAGGTCGACCGCGAGGAGCGTCCCGACCTCGACCAGCACTACATGTCGGTCTGCCAGGCGCTGACCGGGAGCGGGGGCTGGCCGCTGACGATCGTCATGACGCCGGACAAGCGGGCGTTCTTCGCCGGGACCTATTTCCCCAAGTCGCGCCGCTGGGGCCGGCCGGGCCTTCTCGACCTCGTCCCCCTCATCGGCGAGGCCTGGAGGGAAAGGCGCGAGGATGTGCTGAAGTCGGCCGAAGATATCCTCGGGGCCGTCGGAAGGGCGCATACCGGAGAGCGGGTCGGATCGGGGGAGCGCTTGTCCGAAGCGACGCTCGACGAAGCTTTCCGCGACCTCGCCGCGGGATACGACGAGCAGCGGGGCGGGTTCGGCGGGGCGCCGAAATTCCCCTTGCCCCACCGGATCGGTTTCCTGCTGAGATATTGGAAACGGACCGGGAATGGGCAAGCCCTGGCCATGGCCGCGTCGACGCTCGAGGCCATGCGGCGGGGCGGGATCTACGACCAGATCGGATTCGGCTTCCACCGCTATTCGACCGACGCCGAGTGGCTCGTCCCCCACTTCGAGAAGATGCTCTACGACCAGGCCCTTCTCGCCGAGGTCTACGCCGAGGCCTTCCTGGCCACGGGCGAGCCCGCGTTCAAGCGGACCGCGGCGGAGACGGCGGACTACGCGCTCAGGGACCTGGCCGCGCCCGACGGGGCGTTCTTCTCCGCCGAGGACGCCGACAGCGAGGGCGAGGAGGGGAAGTTCTACTTCTGGACGACGGAGGAGGTCCGCGAGGTCCTCGAGCCGGGAGAGGCGGAGCTCGCGGCTCGCCTGTTCAACATCGAGCCCAGCGGGAATTTCGCCGAGCCGGGCCGGGCCCGCGACGGCCGGAACATCCTCCATCGCGGCCGGGGCGCGGGAGGCGCCGGCGGGGCGAAGGAGGGGAATGCCGCCGGGGACGGCGCGGACGGCCGCGTCGACGCGATCCGCGAGAAGCTCTTGCGCGCCCGCGGCAAGCGGACCCGGCCGTTCCTCGACACCAAGGTCCTCGCGGATTGGAACGGGCTGATGATCGCCACGCTGGCCTCCGTTTTCCGGGCGACCGGTGAGATCCGCTACCTTCGCGCCGCCGGGCGAACGGCCGACTTCGTCCTGGGGAGGATGACCGCGCCGGACGGCCGGCTTCTGCACCTGTCGATCGGCGGGGAGGCGCGCGTCGGCGCTTTTCTCGACGACTACGCTTTTTTCGTCAAGGGACTGATCGCGCTCTACGAGTCCGAGTTCGATCCCGGCCGTCTCGAGCGGGCCCTCGCGCTCGCGCGGCGGGCCATCGACCTTTTCTGGGATGAAGGCGAAGGGGGGTTCGTGTTCGCCGACGCGCCGGAAGTGGGCGGGAAGCGCAAGGAGATCTACGACGGCGCTCTGCCATCGGGCAACTCCGTGATGCTGGCGAACCTCCTCCGGCTGGCCCGGCTGACGGGTCTCGCGGAGCTCGAGGAGAAGGCCGCGCGGCTCACGGAGGCCTTCGCCGGGGACGTCGCCGGCCACCCTTCGGCGCACACAGAGTTCCTGCGCGGCCTCGACTTCGCCCTCGGCCCGGCGCGCGAGATCGTCGTCGTCGGAAGGCGGGGGGACCCGGCGACGGAGGAGCTGATCACGACGCTCAGGGGGACGTATTTACCGAACGCGGTCAACCTGTTCAAACCCGCGAACGAGCCGGGGACGGCCGAGACGCTGGCCCGGCTCGCCCCGTTCACGAAAGACATGGACGCGGGCGGCGGGGTCGCCGCCGCCCTCGTCTGTTCCGGCGGAGCGTGTCTCCGCCCGGTCACGTCGGCGGAGGGACTCCGGCTTATCCTGAAATAGCCCCGGCCATCAGTTCAGGACGACCTCGCACTCGCCGACGAGCTCAGGATTCTTCTTGTCCCTGACCCTGATGGTCAGCGTGTCGCCCTTGGCGAAGCCGGGATTCTTGAAGTACAAAGGCGTCATGAACCCGTTCTGGCCGACCACGGAGCCCTCCGAGGCGGCCAGGGGCGCCGTCAAAGTCAGCGGGGGGAAGAAGTTGGATTCCTCCGGGAACTGGTAGAATCGGATCCAGGACGAGGCGATGCCTTCTTTGCCGAGACGCTGGTAGAAGCTGACGTCGCGGATCGCGCCCCGGTATTCGCTCCGGAGCTCTTTCACCGAAGGCATGCGGTATTCTTCGCCCTTGAAAACCATGACCACGTCCTTCGCGGCGATGGTCAGGGATCGGCTTTTGTCCGCCGTCGCGAAAAAGCCGGCGAACATGACGTAGGGATTGTCCCGGTCCAGGTTGACGAGGGAGGCGTCGACGGCCACCAGGATGGCCCCGCTCTCGTTGGAGAAGGCCCCCAGCCCGAGGTCTTTCGTCTGGGTCTGGGCCGCGGCCGCGAGGACGAGAACCATTAACGCTATTTTCGCGATATTCGCGATTTTCATCGTGATCTCCTTTCTGGCTCGCTTTCGGCGTGCCGCTCAGGATAAATGCAAGCATCGTGCCAAGCGACGATATGTCAGTCCGGCCAGGCAGGGCGGCACGCAAGGCCCCCGGAGACTGGGGCAAAGCGGTGTCCGAAGAGGAGGACAGGCTGTCCTATTTCCTACTAATTTAATAAGATTTGATCCTGTGGTATATTCGGACCATGGACAAAAAGGTACTCACTGGATCCCTGGCCCTTATCCTCATGGTCGGACCGCTCCTGGCCGCGCCTGAGAAAATGACCTTCCAGGAAGCCAAGTCCAAGGCCGCCGAACTCCATGGATCGCTCATCGGCTCGGCCTCCCCCGCGGTGAAAGCGCGTATCACCGCCTCGGCCCAAGCAGCCCGAAGCTACCTGGCCAAGTGCGGCGCGAAATGCGACCTGGGGACGTTCCTGTCCGCAGACTTGAAACGGCGCTTCACCCGCGTCCGGCCCGACGAGCTCCAGCTCCTCGAGACCCTCGCCTTTTCCGAGACGGTCTCCGACATGAGCCAGATGGACCAATTGAAACTCCAGGATGCGATGCAGAAACAGGCCCAGATGATGCAGACGCTGTCCAACATCAGCAAGATGACCCACGACACGCTCAAAGGGATCATTCAAAATATGCGCTGAGCCCGCCGGGGGCGGGTTGAAATGGCCCTCCCCTTTCGCATAGAATCTCCCTATCGTGGGCGAGCGGAGAGCTTCCGACGTCCGTCCTCGAGCCGCCCCGAATCGCGGGACAGGAGGGTATCCGTGGCCAAATGTTCGAAAGGTCCGACGAGACGGGATTTCATCAAGAGCGCCGTCATGGGGGCGGCCGCGGTCACCCTGCCGCCGCTCGGGGGCGGGGCGCGGGCTTCGGCCGCGACGTCCCAGGCGTCCGGCGGCAAATTCAAGCTCAAGTACGCGCCGGGCCTTTCGTTCGAGGCCCACGCCGGAAAGAACCCGGCCGACCAGCTCAAGTTCATCGCCGACCAGGGCTTCACGGCCTGGTTCGACAACGGCCTGATGGGGCGGCCCGCGGCCGAGCAGGAATCGCTGGCCCGGGAGTCGGCGCGTCTGGGGCTCACCATCGGGCCGTTCGTCGTCTACGCCGACTTCAAGGTCAAGTCCTTCGTCACTCGGGAGGCGGCCGTCCTCGACATGATCGAGGGCCGGCTCAAAAGCGCCATCGAGACGCGGAAGTCGACTGGCTGCCCCTGGGCCCTGGCCGTCCCCGGCCGCTACGACGAGAGCCTCGACTGGGACTACCAGACGGCCAACGTCGTCGAGAACCTGAAGCGGTTCGCCGGACCTGTGCGAGCCCGCCGGGCCTGGTTATCGTGCTCGAGCCGCTCAACCCCAAGGACCACCCGGGTCTGTTCCTGACCAAGATGGCCCAGGCCTACCAGATCTGCAAGGCCGTCGCCAGCCCGTCGGTGCAAGATCCTCGACGACATGTACCACCAGCAGATCACCGAGGGGAACATCATCCCCAACATCGACGCCTGCTGGGACGAGCTCGCCGCCTTCCACATCGGCGACTCGCCGGGCAGGCAAGGAGCCGGGCACGGGCGAGATGAACTACCGGAACATCTTCAAGCACATCCACGGCAAGGGCTACAAGGGCGTCCTCTGCTGGAGCACGGCCGGAGCAAGCCCGGGCTCGAGGGCGAGAAGGCCTTCATCGCGGCCTACCGCGCCTGCGATGATTTCTAGAGAAGGAGAAGAATATGAGCACGACAACGGACTGACGCGCAGGGACTTCATCAAGACGGCCTCGGCGGCCTCCATGGCCGCGCTGGTCGCGGGCGTTGCGGGCTCGGGCGGGCGCTGCGCCGCGGGCTCCGACGCGATCCGCGTCGGCGTCATCGGCTGCGGCGGCCGGGGCACGGGCGCGACCATCGACGCCGTGAACGCCGCCCCCGGAGTCGAGATCGTGGCCCTCTACGATCCCTTCCAGGACCGTGTCGACAGCTGCCTCAAGCGGCTCCGGGAGAAGGTCCCGGACGCGGTCAAGGTCACGCCGGAGACGTGCTTCACCGGCCTCGACGGCTACAAGAAGCTCCTGGCCATCAAAAAGATCAACTATATCGTCACGGCCGCACCGCCCGGCTTCCGGCCCCTCCACCTCGAGGCCGCGGTCAAGGCCGGCAAGAACGTCTTCATGGAGAAGCCGGTCGCCGTCGACCCGGTCGGGGTCCGCTCCGTCATCGCCAGCTCGGAGCTGGCCGCGAAGAAGGGACTGGCCATCGTCGCCGGCACCCAGCGCCGCCACCAGCAGAGCTATCTCGAGACGATGAAGCGCGTCCACGACGGGGCCATCGGCGAGATCGTCGGCGGGCAGTGCTACTGGAACCAGGGCGACCTCTGGGTCATCAAGCAAACCCCGGAGATGAGCGACATGGAATGGCAGTGCCGCAACTGGCTCTACTTCACCTGGATCTCGGGCGATCACATCGTCGAGCAGCACGTCCACAACATCGACGTCATGAACTGGGCCTTCAACGCGACGCCGGTCAAGGTCATGGGCATGGGCGGCCGCCAGGTCCGGACGGCCCCCGAGTACGGCAACATCTTCGACCACTTCGCCGTCGAGTTCGAATACCCGAACGGCGCCCGTGTCATGAGCATGTGCCGCCAGACCAAGGGCTGCGCCGACCGGGTCGAGGAGAAGATCGTCGGGACCAAGGGCCACGCCTTCGGCTACGGCGAGATCTCCGGGCCGAACGCCTGGAAGTTCGAGGCCGAGGAGGCCAATCCCTACGTCGTCGAGCACACCGACCTGATCGCCAGCATCCGGGACGGGAAGCCCATCAACGAGGGCAAGCGCATCGCCGAGAGCACGCTCTGCGCCATCATGGGCCGGATGAGCGCCTACACCGGGCGGGCCATCTCCTGGGAGTGGGCCATGAACGCCTCCAAGCTCGACCTCTTTCCGGCCAAGCTCGAGTTCGGGCCGCACCCGGTCGATCCGGTCGCCGTGCCCGGCACGACGCCGCTCGTCTGAGACGGAAGCGCGATGCCCGCGCCGCGCGCGATTCCCCGGCGCTCCGGCGCGTGTGAAGAACTGCACCAGGAGGGCGCATGAATAAATACGGCCGAAGGCAATTTCTCAAGACCGCCGCCGCGGCCGGGGCCGCCGCCGTGGCCGGATTCCCGACCATCGTCAAGGCTTCGGCCCTGGGCAAGGACGGGGCCGTCGCGCCCTCGGACCGCATCGTCATGGCCGGCATCGGCTTCGGCATGATGGGCCCGGGCAACATGTCGAGCTTCCTCGAGAAACCCGAGGTCCAATGGGTCGCCGTTTGCGACATCGACAAGGAGCCGCTGGCCATGGCCAAGGGGATGGTCGACAAGAAGTACGGCAACAACGCCTGCGCGACCTACCACGATTTCCGCGAGCTCTACGCGCGCAAGGACCTCGACGCCGTGTCCATCGCCGTGCCCGACCACTGGCACGCGATACTGTCGATCGCCGCTCTTCGGGCCGGCCTCGACGTCTACGGCGAGAAGCCCCTGACCCACAACCTGCGCGAGGGCCGGGCCCTCTGCGACGCGGTCGAGCGCTACGGCCGGGTCTGGCAGACGGGCTCGTGGCAGCGCTCGGTCGAGAACTTCCACCAGGCCGCGGAGCTCGTCCGCAACGGCCGCGATCGGCAAGATCAAGCGGATCGAGGTCGGCCTGCCGTCGGGGCATTACGACTTCGCCCGGACCTTCGGCCAGGAGGCGCTCGTCGCCCCGCCGCCCAATCTCGACTACGAGTTCTGGGTCGGCCCGGCGCCCTGGTGGCCCTACTGCAAGGCCCGCGTCCACATGAACTGGCGCTGGAACATGGATTTCGGCGGCGGCCAGTACATGGACTGGATCGGCCACCACCTCGACATCGCCCACTGGGGCATGGGCTGGGACGAGACCGGCCCGGTCGAGATCGAGGCGGAAGGCGAGTTCCCGACCTCGGGCATCTACAACTCGCCGACCCGTTATTACGTCAAAGCCAAGTACGCCGACGGGACGCCCATGGTCTTAGCGGGCGGGCACGACGAGATCTGGAGCGGGACGAAGTGGATCGGCGAGTACGGCTGGATCTGGGTCGACCGGGGCCAGTTCGAGACGGAGCCCGCGAGCCTGAAGCGACGAGGTCATCGGGCCGGAGGAGGTCCGCCTCACCAAGAGCCGGGACCACCACCAGAACTTCCTCGACTGCGTCCGCAGCCGGGGGAGGACGATCACCCCGGCCGAGACGGCCCACCGGTCGGCGAGCGTCGGGCACCTCGGCGTCATCGCCATGGAGGTCGGCCGCAAGGTCCGGTGGGACCCGGCGACCGAGACGATCATCGGCGACCCCGAGGCGGAGCGGCTCCTCGGCCACTCCTACCGCAAGCCCTGGCAGCTGCCGGAGTGAGGAGGGCGACCATGAGAAGAATGAAGAAAACCACCGTGGTCGCCGTCGCGGCGCTCGGCCTTTTCGCTTCCTTGGCGCTTGTTCCCCTCCCCGTGGCTGGGCAAATGACAGAACGGGTGAAGCAGGGCATGGGACTCACCTACGAGTCGCTCGAGGCCATACTCGAGGACCTCCGGGCCTACGACTTCGCCGCCGGCGTCGGCGCCCCGTTGGCGCTCCGGGCCTACGTCTTCGCGCACAAGGACGATCCGCTGGCGCGGCGGGCGACCGAGGCGGCGCTCCTCGAGTTCATCCAGGCCTCCCCCGGGCCCGCGCCGGGGGGGCTGATGGCCGCGTGCCGCGCGCTCGGGCTCATCGGGGGGACGGACGCTGTTCCGGCGCTCGCCGGGCTCGTCGCGAAAGTTGAGACGACCGACGCGGCCCGATACGCCCTGGAGAGGATCCCGGGGACGGAGGCCGGCCAGGCGCTCATCGCCGCGTTGGACAAGACGCGGGGCGACGTCAAGCGCGGCCTCGTCTTTTCCCTCGGCGCGAGGCGGACGGCGGCGGCCGTCCCCGCGCTTTCGCGGCTGGCCGGCGGCAAGGACGCCGTCCTGGCGGCGGACGCGATCAAGGCCTTGGGCAGGATCGGCGGGACCGAGGCCGTGAAGGCGCTGACCGCGGCTCTCGGAAGATCCGGCCCGGCGTTGAAGTCGGAAGCCGCTTCGGCTCTGCTCGTCGCCGCGGAAGGATCGCTCGAAGGCGGGGACAAGGCCGGCGCCGCCTCGATCTACGACAAGGTCTTCGCGTCGGGCGCTCCATCCATCGCGCGGCAGGCCGCGTTCAAAGGCAAGATCGCTTTAGCGGCCGACCCCAAGGGGACCATCCTCGCGGCCTTGGCCGGGAAGGAGACGCTCCTTCACTCCCCGGCGCTGGCCGCGGTCCCGACGCATTTCGGCCCGCGAGAGATCGGAGAGGTCGCGGATCTCATGGCCCGCCTGCCCGAGGACACTCAGATCCAGCTCGCCGCCATCCTGGCGAAGTATCCCGCGGACGTGGCCAGGCCCACGCTCCTCGCGGCCGCGGAAGGCCCGTCCCTGAACTTGAGGCTGGCCGCGCTCCGGGCCATCGCCGCGGCCGGCGACGGCAAGTCGGTCCTCTTCCTGGCGAACAAAGCGGCCCGGACGGCCGGGGCCGAACAGGAGGCCGCGCGGGAGGCTCTGGCCCGGATGAAGGGCCTCGATGTCGACACGGCGGTCCTCGAAAATCTCGCCAAGGCCACGGACGACGCGGTCAAGGCCGAGCTCGTCCAGGCCGCGAGCGTACGGCGTATCGCGGCGGCGAAGCCCGCTCTCATGGACCTGGTCGCGTCCGGCTCGCCGGCCCTCAAGACGCGGGCCGCGGCCGCTCTCCGGACGCTCGGCGGCCAGGCGGACCTCCCCGAGCTGCTCGACCTGCTCGGCGGGCTCGAGGACGAGACGGGCCGCGAGGCCATGCAGGACACGATCGCCGCGGTCGCCCGGACGAACCCGAGAGAGCTGGCCCGGGCCGGCGAGGTCAAGAGCCGGCTGGTCGCCGAGAAAGACCCGGCGAAGCGGGCCGACCTGCTCCGCGTCTTGGGCAAGATCGGCGACGACTCCGCCCTGGCCCTCGTCCGGGGCGCCCTCTCCGACCCGAACGCGGTCGTCGTCGACGCCGCGGTCCGGGCCCTCGCGGATTGGCCGACGGTCTCCGCCCGCGACGACGTCTTCGAGGTCGCCCGGACGTCGCTCGACCTCACTCACCGCGTCCTGGCCGCGCGGGCCTTCGTCCGGATGGTCGATCTCGAGCCGTACCGCTCGCCCGAAGGAGCGGCGGCAGATCTGCTCCGGGTCCTGGCCCTGGCCCCGCGGCCGGAGGAGAAGAGGCTCGTCCTGAGCGCGCTCGTGCGGTTCCCCTGCGTTACGGCCCTCAGGACGGCCGAGTCCCTGCTGGCCGATCCTTCCGTCGCCAAAGAGGCCCAGCTGGCCGCCGACCGCATCCGCAACGCGTTGAAATGAAGAGGGGGTCAGATCTACCTTTTACCCATTTTTGGGTAAAAGGTAGATCTGACCCCTTCTGAAAGACCGCCCCATATCGGGAGGATAACATGATCGAAGGACAGGCGTCGGGCGGCAAGGCGCAGAAGCTCCGTTATGGGATGATCGGCGGCGGCCAGGGAGCGTTCATCGGCGACGTCCACCGCAAGTCGATCGCCATGGACGGCAAGGCGGAGATCGTCTGCGGAGCGTTCTCGCAAAGCTACGACAACACCTTGGCCACGGGCGAGGCGCTCGGCCTCCCGAAGGAGCGCCTCTACCGGACCTTCGAGGAGATGATCCGGTCCGAGTCGAAGCGCCCCGACAAGCCCGACTTCATCAGCGTCGTCACGCCCAACAGCACCCACTTCCCGGCCGCCAAGCTGGCCCTCGAGCACGGCTTCTCCGTCGT
This sequence comes from Candidatus Aminicenantota bacterium, assembly GCA_963719985.1. GTDB lineage: Bacteria > Acidobacteriota > Aminicenantia > Aminicenantales > Saccharicenantaceae > RBG-16-66-30. The sequence continues at coordinate 606,435 of CAVRDU010000005.1, forward strand.
CTGCGAGAAGCCGCTGGCCACGAGCTCGGCCGACGCCTCGGAGCTCGCCTGCCTCGTCCGCGAGACGGGTCTGCTCTTCTGCGTCACCTACGCCTACTCGGGCTACCCCATCGTCAAGCACCTCCGCGACTTGATCGCCTCGGGCGAGATCGGCGAGGTCCGCTTCGTCAACGGCGAGTATCCCCAGGAGTGGCTCATGACCAAGCTCGAGGACGACCGGCCAGAAGCAGGCCGCCTGGCGGACCGATCCCAAGCTCGCCGGCGCCTCCAACTGCGTCGGCGACATCGGCAGCCACATCGAGTTCATGGCCGCCCACATGACCGGCCTCGAGATCGAGTCGCTTTGCGCCCGCCTGGACCGCTTCGGCGCCGGCCGCCCCCTCGACGACAACGCCACGATCATGGTCGACTTCAAGGGCGGCGCGAAAGGCGTCTACTGGAGCTCCCAGATCGCCGCCGGCCACGACAACGCCCTTCGCCTCCGCATCTACGGCACCAAGGGCGCCGTCGAATGGTTCCAGGAGACGCCGAACACGGCCCGCGTCTCCTTCCTCGACCGGCCGTCCGGGACGATCTCGCGCGGCCGCGACCCGATGTCGCCCCGGGCCCAGTCGCTCTCCCGCATCCCCTCGGGCCATCCCGAGGGCTACTTCGAGAGCTTCGCCAACGTCTACTCGACTTTCATCGCCGCCCTGGCCAAGAAGCTCCGCGGCGAGCCGCTCTCCGCCGCCGACCTCGACTTTCCCAGCGTCGACGACGGCGTTCGCGGCGTCCGCTACATCGAGAAGTGCGTCGAGAGCTCGGCCAAGGGCGCGATCTGGGTCGCGATGGAGTGAGAGCCCGGCAGGATCGCTGGATCGGGCTCGAGGGGGAACACGCAAAGGGGGTATCTATGAAAAAGCGCATCATGGTCCGGCCGGCCTGCTGCGGAGCGGTGCTGATCCTCGCCGTGCTTACTGTCTCGCGCTGCCGCGGGGAGAAGACCTACGCGGTCGAGATCAGGGACGGCGTCCGGTACGTCCATAACATCAGGCCCGCGTCCGAGAAGCCCGTGGCCGGGCTGGTCTTTGTCGGCAAGATCGGGGAGCTCGAGTCGAAAGACCCGGACCGCCAGTTCGTCCGCCCCATGAGCGCCGACGAGGACGCCGCGGGGAATCTCTTCATCCTCGACGACAAGGAGTCCTGCGTCAAGAAGTTCGGCGCCCGCAGGGAATACCTGGGCCGTTTCGGCCGGAACGGCCAGGGGCCGGGCGAATTCCAATACGCGATGAAGGTCGCGGTCAGCGCGAGCGGCCAGGTCGTCGTCTCGACGATGTCCTCGGAATTCCACGTCTTCGGGAACGACGGGACCTATGTCGACCGCTTCCGGCTCCCTCCCTACAGGGGGATCAGCCCGGTCGTCCTCGGCGCGGACCGCGTCGCCGCCTACGCCTTCCTGGTCAACGGGGAGAATGACCGGGACAATCACGTTCTGGCCATCTTCGATTTCCAGGGACAGGTCCTCCATGAATTCGGGGAGCCCTATCTTCTGGACGCGACGAGGAGGACCTGGAACGCCAATTTCCTGAGCCTGGCCGTCGACGGGGAAGAGAACATCTACGCGGCCTTCACCTCTCTCAACCGGATCGAGAAATATTCATCGGCCGGGCGGCTGCTCCTGTCGATCGACCGGGCCCTGCCTTATGAGATCACGCACCGTTACAAGCAATCGTCGATGGACGTCGGCGGCCGGGTCGCCCTCGTCGACGAGCCGGATTTCACGCCGGTCAGCAGCGGGATCGGCATCGACCGCAGCGGCCGCATCTGGGTGCTGAGCGTCCAGAAGGCGATCAGCCAGTCCAGCCTGCCCAAGGATTTCAGGCTCCGGGACTACGTCGCCTTCGAGATCTACGGTCCGGAGGGCGTTCTCCTGTCGCGTCTGCCCTTCCCGCCCGAGGTCGTGAAATTCGACAACATGACGATGCGCGGCGATCACGTGTTCTTCGTGGACCCGTTCGACGAAGCCTGTGTCTACGAATACGCTGTCGTCGATCGTCGAGGACTGAAGGTCCTTCATGCCCCGGCCTCGGGTATGAGATAATGAGGCCGCCGATCAACGCTGCGACTGAGGAGGGCATCATGGCCCGACCGGTAACTCTGTTCACCGGCCAGTGGGCCGACCTGCCCTTCGAGGAGATCTGCAAGAAGGCCAAGGCCTGGGGCTACGACGGCCTCGAGATCGCCTGCTGGGGCGACCACATGGACGTCCGCAAGGCCGCCGCCGACCCGGCCTACGTCCGCGACAGGAAGCGCATCCTCAAGAAACACGGCCTCAGCTGCTGGGCCCTCGGCGCCCACCTCGCCGGCCAGTGCGTCGGCGACGAGTACGACCCGCGCCTCGACGGCTTCGCCCCCGACGCCGTCAAGGGCAAGCCCGAGGCCCTCCGCAAGTGGGCCGTCGAGGAGATGAAGACCGCGGCCAGGGCCGCCCGGGCCATGGGCTGCTACGTCGTCAACGGCTTCATGGGCTCGCCCATCTGGAAGGCCTGGTACTCCTTCCCGCCGACGACCGAGGAGATGATCGAGGCCGCCTTCCAGAAGATCAAGGAGCTCTGGACGCCCATCTTCGACGAGTTCGACGAGCAGGGCGTCAAGTTCGCCCTCGAGGTCCACCCGACCGAGATCGCCTTCGACTTCTACACCACCCAGCGCCTCCTCGACACCTTCAACGGCCGCCCGACCCTCGGCTTCAACTTCGACCCGAGCCACCTCGTCTGGCAGGGCATCGAGCCGCACCTCTTCATCCGCGACTTCGCCGACCGCGTCTACCACGTCCACATGAAGGACGTGGCCGTGACCCTCGACGGGCGGGCCGGCATCCTGGGCTCGCTCCTGCCCTTCGGCGACACGCGCCGCGGCTGGAACTTCCGCTCGCTCGGCCACGGCGACGTCGACTTCGAGGCCATCATCCGCGAGCTCAACGCCGCCGGCTACGACGGTCCGCTCTCGGTCGAGTGGGAGGACAACGCCATGGACCGCGAGTTCGGCGCGAAGGAAGCGCTCGACTTCGTCCGCACGATGAACTTCTCGCCGTCCAAGGTCGCCTTCGACAAGGACATGAAGAAATAGGTCCGACCGGCGCCTGATTCAGCGGCCGCCGCGACGGGCCGGGCTGACCACCTGGAACCGTCCGCTCGAGCCGCCGGCCCTCCTCGTCCACGAGGACGATCCGGTGCGCGCCGGGCTCGGGGTTCAGGGCGATCTGGTGGAAGATCCGGGTCGACGCCACATAATCCTCGTCGAGATGCCAGTGGATGGTCGCCCCGCTCTCCCGGTGGACGGCCTCGAAGATGACCTCCCCCGCCCGGCCGTCGAGCCCGACCGGGACGTACACGGACATGTCGGGCTCGGGGTAGACGAGGCTCATCACCCGCGACCCGCGCTCGCCCGCCGGCCCGCCGCCGCAATCGGACCGGAACGGGGGCAGGGGCCGGTATTCGGGATGTTCGGCCCGGTAGTAGTATTCCTGGATGGGCGGCAGGACGAACCACGCCTCGTGCCGCATGCGGTCGACCGGCTCGCAGCGGCTGTCGACCCGGAACCGGCCCGTGGCGTCGAGATGGACCGTCTGATGGAACGAGCACATCCGGTCGAAGCGGCTCTCCTCGGGGACCAGCACCGTCTCGGCCGGGCAGAGCTCCGTCGCCAGGAATCCCGAGTCCCGGCAGACCTTGATCTCCTTCAGCCCCGACCACGGCCGCTCGATCCGCCCGCCGCCGTCGACCGCGCCGATGAGGTCGAACAGGACCGGGGCCGCGGCCGCGAGCCCGGTCAGGCCGGGCTTGCCCTCGCCGTCGGCGTTGCCGGCCCAGACGCCGATCGTGTAGTTCGGCATGACCCCGATCGCCCAGGCGTCCCTCAAGCCGAAGCTCGTCCCGGTCTTCCAGGCCAGCCACTTCGAGGAGCTGAAGTTCCGCCAGAAGCCCTCCTCGTCGGGCCGGTTGACCGCGGTCAGGGCCTGGAGCGTCAGATAGGCGGCCGCCGCGCCGAGGTCCTTCATCTTCGACGGCGCCTCCCTCTCGTCCCGGAGAAGCCGGACCTCGCGTCCTCCTCCCGGCGCGCCCGACGCGAGCTGGGCCAGCTTGGCGTAGAGTGCGGCGACCTCGGAGAGCCGGCCCTCCGCCCCTCCCAGCACCAGGGTCAGGCCGTAGTCCTCCGGCGAGCGGTCGAGGGTCGTCATCCCCCACCGCCTCAGCCGGTGCTCGAACCGGGGGATGCCGTACTCGCGGAGCTCGCGCACGGCCGGGACGTTGAGCGACCAGGCCAGGGCCGTCCGGGCCGGGACGGCGCCGCGGAACCGCCGGTCGAAGTTCTCGGGCTTGAACCCCTCGAAGCGGACGGGCGTGTCGGCGACGAGCGTCACCGGCGTGAACCCGCCCTCCCGGACCATGGCGGCGTAGAGGAACGGCTTGAGGATGCTGCCCGTGCTCCTCCGGCTCCGGAGGATGTCGACGCTCTGGCCGAACTCCCCGCTCCGCTCGAGCCCGGCGTTCCCGACGTAGGCGACGACGGCCGCCCGGCGGTTGTCGATGACGACGGCGGCGACGTTCCGGATGTCCCGGCCGACGAGCCGCCGGCCGTGATCCTCGACGATCCTCCTCACGCTCCGCTGCAGGTCGGCGGCGACGAACGACCGGAACGGGGAAGCGGCGCCCCCGCGCGCCGCCAGGGTGTCGAGCAGATGAGGCGCCTCCCGGGGCACGGGCCGCGTCCCCCCCGGCATGGGCTCGGCCAGGGCCAGACGGCACTCGAGCTCCGGCAGGACGCCCCTCGCCCGCAGCCGCTCGAGGAGACCGTCGCGCTTCCAAAGGAGGCGCGCCCGCCCCGCCGCGGACGCGAGGAGCCCCGGGTCGTTGGGCAGGACGGCCAGGTAGGCCGCTTCGGCCCAGCTCAGCTGTTCCGGGCTCCGGCCGAAGTACATCCACGACGCGGCGTCGAGGCCGACGACGTTGCCGCCGAACGGGGCATGGGCGGCGAACAGGGCCAGGATCTCCTTCTTCGACCGCCCCGCTTCGAGCCTCAAGGCCAGGACCGCCTCCCGGGCCTTTTCGGCGTAGGTCCGCCTCCGGTTCTTGCGGGCCAGCCGCACGACCTGCATGGTGATCGTGCTCGCGCCGCTCTCGACCCTCCCGGAGCGCAAGTTCTGGCCGACCGCCCGGGCCACGGCCAGCGGATCGACGCCTGGGTGGATATAGAAGCGGCGGTCCTCGAAGCCGACCAGGACACGATAGAACCTCTCCGGGACGCGCTCGCCCGCCGGGAACCGCCATTGACCGTCCGCGGCCGGCCGGGCCCCGAGAAGCTCGCCCTCGGCGCTGAAGAGCACGGGCGAGACGGGATCGTCGAAGCGGACGACGGGCAGGGCGAAGAAGAGGCCGAGGAGAAGAAGCGTCGCAATGCCAAAAGAGAAGAAGACGCGGCGCTTTGAAAAGGCTCTTCCGATTCCGGAAATTTCCTCTCTCCGGCTTGGCTCGGGATATGCCTCTAGCTCCCCGGCCCCCCGGGAACCAGTCGTCCGGTTCCCCCCAGAGGGCCCCCCCTCCACGGACGGGGATCTTCGAGGCATCATCCCTAGCCGCCGCGTGAGGATTCCCGGCAAAGGGAGAAGAACCCTTAAAAGGGGGACATGGACCCTTGGTGCGTGTCCCCGTTCGTTACCGGCCCGCCCCGTCTCTGACATCATTCCTCGCTCAGACCCGTCTTAAAGAGGGACATCCCCTGCCGGGACAGTCCCATCGGACGATCTCGATCCACTGTCCTTTCGTGTTGGCGTGCACGCTCGCGTCGTACATGGCCTCGACGGCGACGCCCGGCAGGTAATAGCGGCCGCGGTAGGACGCGTTCATGACGACGAGGAAGACCTTCTCCTGCCCCTTGTCCAGCCCGAAATAGTTGAAGACGCGGTCGTCGCGGATGTCCTGGTAGTCGACGTCGGCGGCCGCCCCGCTCTCGCCGCCGAACCTCGGGTTCTTGATCTGGAAGCCGGCGGCCACGAGGTGGGTCAGGACGAGGTTCCGCAGCTTCGCCGATCCCAGGTTCATGACCCGGACCTCGGCCACGAGATCGAGCCCCTGCGTGATCTTGTCCATCGCCAGCGGGTTCATCTTCATGTCGCGATAGCGGACGTCGACCGAGAGGCCCTCGGACGACCCGGTCTCCGCCCCGGCCGGGGGCAGGCCCCGGCGATACACGCTGACGTAGAGCGTCAAGCCCCCGGTGTTCGTGACCGTGAGCTTGCGTCCTTGGGCCGGGAACGCAGGGAACTCGCGCCGGTCGATTGGCTTCGTCGCCTCGACGTCGACGGGCTTGTCGCCGTCCCAGGCGAAGCGGTAGCCGAAGGGCCTGACCTCGGCGCTGCCGTAGTAGGAGGACAGGGCCATCAGGCCGAACGACGTCTCCTGGGTCGAGAACCAGAGGTCCGAGGCCATGGCCTTGGAGATATCCTCGAGGAGCGGCCGGGCCTTGTCGGACCGCCCGATCAGAACGAACGCCCTCACGGCCAGGGCCTTGTCGCGGAAGTCGGAGCCGAAGGTCACGCCGTCGTCGCGGTAGGCCTTGAAGTCGGGCCGGGCGCGATCGGCCAGGTCGGCCGCAGCGTCGGCCTGACCGGTCATGTGGAAGGCCGCGGCGAGCGTCAGGCCGGCGAGTCCGGGGAGTCCGGGCGTCTCCCGGAGCCGGTTCATCGCCCCCAGGTCGGGGTCGCGAGCCAGAGCCAGGCCGAACAGGCGGAAGGCCTGGGTGAGCTCGGCCGCGTCGCCGCCCGTGACGTAATTGTTGGCCAGCGTTCTCTGGCTGGCCCGCCAGCCGTCGAGCATGGCCTGCGGCACGTGATAGCCGAGGCGCTGGGCCTCGAGCAGGAAATAGCCGGCGTAGGCCGTCGTCCACTCGTGTCCCGCAAAACCTCCGGGCCAGTAGGAGAAGGCGCCGTTGGCCATTTGGAAGCCGGCCATCTTCTGGATGGCCGCCTTGACGTGCTCCTCTATCCGCCGGGTTTGCCGCTCGTCGAGCCGGACCAGGTCCCTGAGGTAGAGCTGGGGCATGGCCGCGGACAGGGTCTGCTCCAGGCAGCCGTGGGGGAAATGGATGAGGTAGTCGAGCCTCTTCTCGAGGCCGAGGGGAGGCAGGGAGGAGGCCTCCAGCGTGATCTGGTTCGTCCCCTCCAGCCCGAAGGGAACGACTTGCTCGCTTTGAGTCCGCCCCGGCGCGACCTCGAGCCGCGTCGTCTGGGTCACGACGGCGTTGGAGGCCAGGACGGGGATGGAGATGGCGTCCTCGACGCGCGCGGACCCGCCCGCCGCGCGGAACCGGACCTCGCCCTGTCCCAGAGCCCCTGTCGTCCGGAGCGCGAACGAGACGATGTCGTCGCCGGGCCGGGCAAACGCGACCGTCTTCGTCCGTTCGCCGACGACCTCGAGAAGCGCGTTCGTCTCGACGCTCACCGCGACCTCCTTCAGCGCCGGGTCGGTGACGAACACGGCGATGGGCATGACCACGTCCTCGCCGGGCCGGACGACCCGCGGCAGGGTGGCCAGCGTCATCAGGTCGCGCCGGACCGGGACGGACTTCTCGGCCGATCCGAACGCGCCGCCGCGGCCGGCCACGACCATGACCCGGACGGCGCCGAAGTACTGCGGCATGAGGAGATCGTGGACGCCGCTCGCGCCCGCCTTGAGCTCGAACGGCCCCTCGAACAGGACGACCGGCGGGAACCGCCGCGGCTTTTTGGCCAGGTCGGCCGACCCGGCGCCCTCGTCGCCGCCGATCGAGAGGATGCGGGCCATCTCGGCCCCGTAGGCCTCGGCGACGATGTCGAAGAGGTCCCAGGTCGCGACGCCGAGCGCCTCGCGGGCGTAGAAGCCCTGGCGCAGATCGGGCGTCGCGTACCGGGTCAGGCCGAGGAGCCCCTCGTCGACGACGGCCAGCGTATAGGTCATGGGCCGGCCGCCGCCCTCGCGGACCTCGACCCGGAACTTTTCCTTGGGCCGGATCTCGTCGGCCACCTTGAGCGCGGGCTCGAGGCGCGTCCCCCGGTCCTCGACGAGGAGGGGGATGGCCCCGTAGAGCCGGATCGGCGCGTCGCTCGTCTTGTCTCGGTGCGGCTGGATCAGGGTGACGTGGACGTAGACGTTGGGCGTCATGGCCGCGGTGACCGGGATCTCGAAGCGGTTCTCGCCCTTGACCGTGGACACCCACATCTTGTCGAGGACCGAGGTCCCGTTCTCGATGGAGACGAGGGCCCGGCCCTGGACGGCTTCGGGCAGGTAGATGACGGCCCGCTCGCCGACCGTGTAGCCGGGCTTGTCCGAGGTCAGAGTGAGCACGGTCGCGCCCGGCCCCGCCTCCTCGCGGGCCCGGCCGGCCCAGCCGGGCCAGTCGATGTAGACGATCCGGCCCGCGGCGTGGCCGCTCTCGGGGTCCTCGACCCGGACGAGATAGCGCCCCCAATCGGGGTAGCGGACCTGGAACGTCCACTTGCCGGCGCCGTCCTTCGTCGCGACCTCGCCCGTGAGCAGCGGCCGGTTCCGGACGTCGGAGACGTACTGGGCCAGCGATTCCCCGCTCTTGTCCCACCACCACTTCCACTCGACCTTGTAGAGAGAGACGAGGACCTTGTCCCGGGAGACGGGCCGGCCCGAGGGATCGACGGTGGCGATCGCGACCTCGTGGTCCTTGTCGGTCAGGAGCATCCCCCGGACCGCGTCGCCCTTGGGCGCCTTCAGCCCGACGTAGGCGTCGTAGGGATGGAAGGGCAGCGAGAAGGTGTCGACGCTGAAGTCGCCGCTGGCCTCGAAGACCCGGCTGGTGAACGCGGCGTCGAGAAGGCCCGGGCTCGCCTGCGGCGGGTCGATCTCGATCCGGGCCGTGCCCCGGCCTTGGGCGTCGAGGACCCCCTTGGCCACGTCGAGCGTCCCGCCCTCGAAATCGCGGGCCGGATCGTCGAAGACGAAGTCCTGGAAGTGGTCGAACCGCGTCGGCCGGCGCGAGAGCCGGACCGAGACGTCGAAGGCCAGGTCGGCCGCCGGGGCCCCGTGGAGCCACTGGGCCGTGACCGCGGCGTCGAACGGCATGTCCTTGCGGGCCAGCGTCTCGCGGCCCGGGTCGAGCAGGATCTTGAGCCGGTTGGGTACGACGGTCTCGACCTTGATGGTCCTGCTGAAGGTCATGCCGCCGACGAGGACGCGGGCCTGCCAGTTGCCCGTGGGCGCCGACTCGTCCGTGGCGGCGACGAAGGCGTGGAAGGGCTCGACCGACCGTTCCGGCTTGAGCGTCCGGACGAGCTGGCCCTGGGGCGAGTAGAGCTCCAGGACGACCGGGTGGCCCGCCGGCAGGACCTTCTCCCGGTCGAACAGGGCGAAGGTCAGATAGAGGGTGTCGCCCGGCCGCCAGACGCCGCGCTCGCCGTAGAGGATGCCCTTGACGCCCTTCTCCGTCGTCTCGCCGCCGACGTCGAAGTGGCTCATCGGCAGGACGCCCTCGCCCGCGATCCGGAGATAGCCGGTGTCGCCACCGCCCTCCGCCGAGACGTAGAACGGACGGTCCTTGAGGCCGAGGAAGGCGAAGCCGTTGCCGTCGCTCGTCGTCTCGCCGAGGAGCTGGTTCTGGTAGTTGAAGGCCCGGACCCGGAGCCCGGAGAGCGGCCGGGCCGTCCCGAGGTCAGTCGTCACGACGTGGAGCCCGCCGTTGGCCTCGAGCTTGGCCACGAGGCCGATATCGGAGGCCAGGAAGTTCCGGCCGGCGACGGCCGCCCGGTTGTAGCGGGGCATGTAATAGGCGTCGGAGCAGGGGTTGTCGCGGTTGTACCAGTCCCGGCCGTCATAGGCATAGGACTCCTCGGCGTAGTCCCAGTTCGAATAGCGGTCGTAGCCCGCGTCGTCAAGGTTCCTGAGCGGCGCTTCGGCGACGACTGGCTTGTCGCTCGCCGGGCAGGGGTAGGTCGAGTTGCCGCGGTTGAACGACAGGACGATGCGGAAGAGGCTGCCCGGGCTCTCCCGGAAGAGCCGCGTGACGTCGAGCTCGTAGCGCGACCAGCGACCGGTCTGGGCCGGGTCGTCGGAGAGGGGGACCGTCCTGCGCCAGAGGTAGCGCCCGACCCGGGCCAGCTCGTCCGAGCCCTCGAGGCTGTTGACCTGGAAGAACTGGGCCATGTTGCCCGGATAGATCTGGAAGGCCGCGACCTGGAGGGACCTGAGGTTGACGGCCTCGATAGGCACGGTCAGGCGGTCCTTGCGCGGCAGGATGAGGCCCCGGCCGACGAACCGCGCCGCGGGCCGGATCGACTCGAACGTGGCCTGGCGGCTCAAGCCTTCTTTGAGGCGGCGGTTGAAGGCGTTCCGGACGCCGGGCATGACTTGGACGGTGACGGTGCCGACGAACTCTTTGGTCGAATAGGCCCGGACGGCGTTTCCTTCGACCTCGAACGTCAGGGGCATGGTCCCGACCCGGATGAGGCCCTGGAGGCTCTGGTCCCGGGCCAGGGGATCGGAAAAGCGCAACAGGACGTGCCGCGTCTCCCCGAGAACGGGCTCCACGGAGACGAGGGCGAATTCTCCCAGGGCCGGGACCTCGACCTCGCGGCGCCCGCGCGCGTCGACGCGGAGCGGAGCGCCGTCCCACGAGAGGACGACCATAGAGGGCTCCTCTCCCCGCTCGACGTCCTTGACCGAGAAATAATGTGTCAGCCCATCCTGGGCGTGGCTCCATTCGATCGTGAGCGATCGGCCGCCCTGCCCGGCCTCGAGCACCTTTTCGACAAGGGTCTTCTCCTCCATGTCGGCCGTGACGACCCGGCCCCGAAGGACCTGGACCTGCGGCCGGCCCGCGTCCTCGGCGAAGAGGCCTTCCAAGCCGACCTCCATGTTCGGCCGGACGACGTCGAAGCCGAACTCGAAGCGGGCGAAGGCCTTCGGTAGGTCGAGGGCCTTGCCGACGTGCAGGACCGCCCTGTAGTTCTGGCCCGGCTTCAGCTCGCCCTTGGGCGTGAAGACGAGCTCGCGCGCGCTCTTCCACTCCGCGGTCCCGGCGATCGCGGGCGAGAACTCGAGGAGGCCGGCCGCGGCCGGGCCCGGGGCCCCGACGCTCGGCACGAACAGGACGCGGATGGGCGACCCGCGGAAGACCGTCCCCGTCGTGAACGCGCTGATGTACCGGTACCATTCCTTCTCGGCGCCCGCCGGCTCCGGTTCTTTCGACTTGCAGGCGGCGAACGCGAGAACCCCAAGGACGATCAGGAGGCCGGACACGGTTCTCTTCGTCATGGTTTTCCCTCCCCTTGAAGGCGATGATCGGTCATGCCGGTATCGTCGGACAAGCTGGCCGGAAGCGTAGCTCCGGGGCCCGAAAAAGTCAACTCGGCGGCGGCCGGGGGCTTGACAAGCCCGCCTATTTGTGGATAATTATTCATTGATCATGAATAAGCATCCAGCCGCCGAGCGCCGCCGCGTCCTTCGGGAGATCCTCCGGGACGAGCCGGCGGGAAGCCAGGCCGCGCTCTTGCGGGCCCTGCGCCGGCGCGGCCGGCGGGCCGCCCAGGCGACCCTGTCCCGCGATCTGCGCGAGATGGGCGCGGTCCGCGTCCGGACGTCCGAGGGGGCCTTCCGGTACGAGGTCCCGGCGGCCGGCCCGACACCCGGCCCGCCGCGGGAGAAGCTGCGGACGCTCTTCCGCTCCCTCGTCACCGGCCTCCGTGGGACGGGCTCCCTGGTCCTGGTCAAGACCACGCCGGGGAACGCCGCGGGGGTCGCCTCCCTGATCGACGCCCTCGGCCATCCGCACATTCTGGGCACGGTGGCCGGCGACGACACCATCCTCGTCGTCGTCGACGGCGAGGGACGTCGCCGCGGCGTCGAGAAGGAGTTCCATGATCTCCTCTGAGTTCATCCACACCCGGGGGATGATCAAGCGCCGGGGCTCCCGGCGCGCCTGATCCCCCCGTCCCATCCCGGGCCTCGACGGCCCCCACCGAGACATCTCCGTCGATCGAAAGGACAAGAACATGGACAAAGTCATCCTCGCCTACTCCGGCGGGCTGGACACGTCGGTCATCCTCAAATGGCTGGCCGAAAAAGGCCTGACCGTCGTCGCTTACGTGGCCGACGTGGGCCAGAACGAGGACATGGCCGCCATCGCGGCCAAGGCCGAGGCCACCGGCGCCGCCAAGGTCTATGTCGAGGACCTCAAGGACGAGCTCGTCACGGACTACGTGTTCGCGGCGATCAAGGCCAACGCTATCTACGAAGGCCGGTACCTTTTGGGGACCTCCCTGGCCCGGCCGCTCATCGCCAAGCGTCAGATCGAGATCGCCCACAAGGAACGGGCCCCCTTCGTGGCCCACGGGGCCACGGGGAAAGGCAACGACCAGGTCCGGTTCGAGCTGAGCTACTTCGCCCTCGACCCCGCGATCAAGGTCATCTCCCCCTGGAAGGACCCCGAGTTCCTGGCCTCCTTCCGGGGCCGGCCGGACCTGCTCGCCTACGCCGCCGCCCACGGCATCGACGTCAAGGCTTCTCAGGCCAAGCCCTACTCCGAGGACGCCAACCTCATCCACATCAGCCACGAGTCCGGGGTCCTCGAGGATCCCCAGACCGCGCCCGACGAGCACGTTTTCTCCTGGACGAAGCACCCGAAGGACGCGCCCGATGCAGAGACCCACCTGGAGATCCGATTCAAGGACGGCGTGCCCGTCCAGGTCGCAGACCGCACCCGCGGCGTCACCCGGACGGGGCCCTACGAGCTGTTCGCCTATCTCAACGAGGTCGGGGCCGAGAACGCCGTCGGCCGCGTGGACATGGTCGAGAACCGCTTCGTCGGCGTCAAGAGCCGGGGCGTCTACGAGTCGCCCGGCATGACCATCCTCCGGGCCGCCCACATGGACATCGAGGGCATCGCCATGGACCGCGAGGTCATGCGCCTGCGGGACATGCTGTCGCCCAAGTTCGCCGAACTCGTCTACAACGGCTTCTGGTTCTCGCCCGAGATGGACTTCCTGATGGCCGCCGTGGACAAGAGCCAGGAGGTCATCGACGGCGTCGTCCGCCTGACCCTCTACAAAGGCAACGTCACCGTCACCGGGAGGGAGTCGCCGAGCTCGCTCTACGACAAGGACCTCTCCAGCATGGATATCGAGGGCGGATTCGACCAGCAGGATTCGCGCGGCTTCATCGCCATCAACGCCATCCGTCTCAAGGCCCACAACGCCATCATGACGCGCCGGGGCAAGAAGGTGACGGATTTCATGAGGAACGGACGATGAGCGGCACGGTCTGGGGCCGCCGCTTCGCCGCGAGGAAGGGGCTCCCCGCCCTCGAGAGCTACAACGCGTCGATCGGCGAGGACGCCTTCCTGCTGGAAGCCGAGCTGGCCGCCTCCCGGGCCTACGCGCTGGCCCTGCGCTCGGCCGGCGTCCTCGACGGGGAGGAGGCCGCGGCCGTGCTGCGAGGCCTGGCGGCCGTCGCCCGGCGCGCCGCGGCCGGCGAGGACCTCTCCCGGTTCGAGGACGTCCATACGGCCGTAGAGCTGCTCCTCGTCGAGGAGGCCGGGGAGCCCGGTCTCAAGCTCCACACGGGCCGGAGCCGCAACGAGCAGGTGGTGACGGACGAGCGACTGTTCCTGAAATCCGCCCTGCCCGAGGCCGAGGCCGCCGTCGCGGCGGTCCAGTCCGCCCTCCTGGACCTGGCCTCGGCCGCTCCCGACGCCGCGCTCCCGGGCTACACGCATCTCCAGCGCGGCCAGCCCCTTCTCTTCGCCCACTACTGTCTGTCCTTCTTCTGGGCCCTGGAACGGAGCCGGGGCCGCCTGGCCGACGCCTTGAAGCGCGTCGACGTCTGCCCTCTCGGATCGGGGGCCCTGGCGGGATCGACCGTCGCCCTGGACCGCGAAGCCATGCGGGCCGAGCTCGGATTCGCGGCGGTATCGGAGAACTCCCTGGACGCCGTGGCCGACCGGAGCTTCATCCTGGAAAGCCTGGGCGCGCTGGGCCTCGTCCTGCTCGATCTGTCCCGTCTGGCCGAGGACTTCGTCATCTTCGCGACGGCGGAATTCGGCTTTATAGCCCTCGGCGACGCCGCGGCGACCTCGAGCAGCCTCATGCCGCAGAAGAGGAACCCCGATGTCCTGGAGCTCCTGCGGGCGGCACCCGCGCGTCTCTTCGGTCACTACAGCCGCCTCTTTTCCGTCCTCAAGGGCCTGCCGTGGTCCTATAACAAGGACCTGCAGGAGGACAAGGAACCTCTCCGCCGCGGCGTCGAGGACGCCCTCCGGGCCCTCGCGGCCTGCCGGCTCGTCCTTCAGAACGTCCGGCCGGTCCCGGAGCGCATGGCCGCGGCCCTGGATGCGTCCGTCTATGCCACCGATCTCGTCGACGTCCTCGTCGAAAAGGGCCTCCCCTTCCGCCGGGCCCACGGCGTCGTCGCCGAGGCCGTCCGCGTGGCCGAAAGCTCCGGCCGGGCGATCGACGCGCTGACCCCGGACGAGCGGAGGGCGGTCGATCCGGCCCTGGCCGACCTGCCGGACGGCTTGTTCGATCCCCAACGTTCGATCCGGCGGAAAAAGACCTCCGGGTCCACCCACCCGGACAGCGTCCGGCGTCAGCTCGAAAAGGCCCGGGCGATCCTCGGCGGGACCCGGGCTCGCGCCTGACTCTTCATTGGGAGGCCCGATCTATAGTATGATGAGGCGGCCTCAACCGAGAGAGGAGCGATCCCATGGGCATCACGGTCAAGAAAGCGGCGGGACGGATCAGCCGCCGCGATTTCCTCAGGTCCTCGGCCGCGGCCGGGCTCGGCGTCGCACTGTCCGGGCCGGTCTTGTCCCAGGACCCGCCCCCGGCGGCGCCCGCCGCCGCCAAGTCCGCCGACGAGCTCCGCGTGGCCGTCATCGGCTGCGGCGCCCAGGGCCGTGTCCTCGTCGAGTCGATGCTGCGCGTCCCTTCCGTCCGCATCGTCGCCATCGCCGACATCTGGTCCTACAGCCGCCAGTACACCGGCAACTACCTCAAGAAATACGGCCACGTCGCCAACGTCTACGAGGACTTCCGCGAGCTGCTCGCCGCCGAGAAGGACCTCGACGCGGCGGTCGTGGCGACGCCCGACTGGGTCCACGCCGAGCAGACCAACGCCTGTCTCCGGCGGGGGCTCCACGTCTACTGCGAGAAGGAGATGTCCAACTCGCTCGACCAGGCCCGGTCCATGGTCCTCACGGCCCGCGAGACGGGCAAGCTCCTTCAGATCGGCCACCAGCGCCGATCCAACCCGCGCTACATCCACGCCATCGACCGGCTCATCCGCGAGCGCAACCTCCTCGGCCGCGTCACCGTCGCCTACGCCCAGTGGAACCGGGCCAAGGCCGACCTGCTCGGCTGGCCGGAGAGGTACGCCATCGATCAGGCCACCCTCGACAAGCACGGCTACGGCTCCATGACCGAATTCCGCAACTGGCGCCTCTTCAAGAAGTTCGGCGGCGGCCCGATGGTCGACCTGGGCTCCCACCAGATCGACCTCTTCGGCTGGGTCCACGGGACACCCCCAAGTCGGTCGTGGCCAGCGGCGGCCTGGACTTCTACAAGGACTGGGAGTGGTACGACAACGTCATGGCCGTCTACGAGTTCGAGACCAAGGCGGGCACGGCCCGGGCCTTCTATCAGGTCCAGACGACGACCCAGCACGGCGGCTTCTATGAGACGTTCATGGGCGAGAACGGCTCGCTCGTCCTGTCCGAGATCCCCCAGCGGGGCAACTGGGCCATGCGCGAGCCGCACGCCCCCGAATGGGACTCCCTGGCCAAGGCGGGCCTCCTCCAGTCCGAGACCGTGCCCATCCAGAAGTCGGCGACCAAGAACATCTATGTCGACGTCCGGGTGACGGCCGAAGCGGGACGCTGGCCCCTGCCGGTGGAGCTGGCCAAGCCGGCCCACCAGCCCCATCTCGAGAACTTCTTCGACGCCGTCAGGAACAGGGCCCTGCTCAATTGCCCGGCCGAGCTGGCCTACGAGTCCTGCGTCGCCGTCCTCAAGACCAACGAGGCGGTCAAGGCCCGGAGGGTCCTGGAGTTCCGCCCGGAGCAGTTCAAGGCATGATCGGCGCCGGACGGACCTCCATCGGCGGGCTCGCGGGGGCGCTCCTCTTCGCCCTCGCCCTCTCCGCTTCCGCCCCGGCCCAGACGTCGGCGCCGGCCGCCTCCCCGGACAAGCACCTCGTCTGGAACGGCGACCGGACGGTGCCCGTCCATCTCATCCCGCTCCGCGACGAGAACGACGAGCTCATCGTCCCGACCGAGACGAACCCCCTCCCCTACTCCGCCCGCTTCACCTGCGGGCCGTGCCACGACTACGGGACGATCGCGGCGGGCTGGCACTTCGGGGCGATGACCGCGGCGGCGAGCGGGCGCCCCGGCGAGCCCTGGATCCGGTCCGACCCGAAGACCGGGACCGTCCTCCCTCTCTCTTACCGGAGATGGGACGGGACCTACGATCCGCGGGCCCTAGGTCTGAGCGCCTGGGACTTCACCCTGCTCTTCGGCCGCCACCTCGCCGGCGGCGGCCCGGCCGCCCCCCCGGAAGAAGAGACCCTGGCCCACCCCGAGGCGCGCTGGAGCGTTTCGGGCAAGGCCGAGATCAACTGCCTGGCCTGCCACAGCCGGTCGGGGCGCCAGGACCACTCCGAGTGGGCCAAGCAGGTCCTCCGCGAGAACCTCCGCTGGGCGGCCACGGCGGCCGGCGGCGTCGGCGAGGTCGGCGGCATGGCCTCGCGGCTCAAGGAGACGTGGGACATCGTCGACGGGCCCAACCTCGACGACCACGAGTGGGCCGTCGCTCCCTTCGTCAAGTACAGGACCGTCGACTTCGACTCCAAGCACCGCTTTTTCTTCGACCTCGACCACCGGCCCCCGGACGACCGCTGCCTGGCCTGCCACTCGGTCTCGGCCAAGGACGCGGCCCAATGGAGCGCCGACGCCGACGTCCACTCGGCGGCCGGCCTGAAGTGCGCCGACTGCCACCGCAACGACCTCGGCCACGCCATGGTCCGGGGCTACGAGGGCGAGGCGGCCGAGACCGGCGACCGGGCCGCGGAGGCGTTCACCTGCCGCGGCTGTCACCTGGGGGAGAACGCCGAGGGCAAGAGGACGGTCGTCCCCGGCCGCCTCGGCGCGCCCTATCCCAGGCACGTCGGCGTCCCGCTCGTCCACTTCAAGCGGCTTTCATGCACCGTCTGCCACTCCGGGCCGAAGCCGCGGGACGGCTTCACAAGGGTCAGGACGTCGCGGGCCAACCGGCTCGGCATCTACGGCGTCGCGACCTGGTCGACGGACGCGCCCGCGGTGTTCGAGCCGGTCTACAAGAAGGACTCCGCCCATCGCATCGCCCCGCACCGGCTGGTCTGGCCGGCCTTCTGGGCCAGGAAAACGGGCCCGACCATGACGCCGCTCCTGCCCGAGGTCGTCGAGGCCGCCGCGGGCGAGGTCCTCGGGCCCGAGGAGAGGATCTCGCTCGTCCTCGCCGCGCTGGGCCAGGTCATGGCTGAGGATGAAACGCCCGTGCTCGCTATCGGCAAGTTCGTCTTCGCGCCGAACGTCGACGGCGGCCTCGACGCGGCGACCGAAGCCGGCGCCTCCGCGGACCGCGCCGCGTTTTGGGGCATCCGCGAGGGCGGCGAGATCCGGCCTCTCGTTCCCGATTTCGATCCGGCGGCGGAAGTCAAGGACCCGGACATCGAGACGCGCTTTCAGGAGTTCCTCCAGGCCCTCGGGACGGTCGCCGGGCGCCCCGGCGAACCCGCGATCGTGGTCCGGAAGACGCTCTACCGTTTCGCCGGGGGTTACCTCGACATCGCCGAGGCGCCGGAGGAGCTAGCGGGGGCCGCCGGCCCGGGCTGGCTCGCGCGAGGAAAGCTCCTGCCCCTGGCCGCGGACTTCGACCTGCGCACCGTCGCCGCCAAGGCCGGGACGGAGCGGACGCTGACCGAGGAGCAGGTCGGGCTCGTCCTCGAGGCGCTGGCCGCGACCGCCGGCGACGCCGAGATCGTCTACATCTCCGGCGGCCGGATGTTCCGGCGGACGAAAGAGGGAACCCTCGCCGCCGATAAGCACCCGGCCGCGGCTCCGGCGGCCTGGCCGCTGGCCCACGACGTCCGGCCGGCCCAGCAGTCGCTCGGCTGGAAGGGCTGCACGGACTGCCACAGCGGCGGCTCGAACTTCTTCTTCGCCGGGCTCGAGGGCCAGGGCCCCCTGCTGACGAAGAAGGTCGGCAAGCTCTCCGCCGCGTCGTTCATGGGTCTCGGCGGGCTCTTCCAGCGCTTCTTCGGCCTCTCGTTCGTCGTCCGGCCGGCGTTCAAGGTCGTCCTGGCCGTCTGCGCGATCGTCGCCGGGTCCCTTCTCTTCCTGGCCGGGCTCTTCGCCCTCGGCCGGGTGGCCGGGTTCCTGGAGAAGAGGTAAGGCCATGCTGTTCACGCTCCTCACGGTCCTCGTTCTCGGCGGGACGTATCTCGGCCTGGCCTTCCACCGCTTTTGGACGACCCGCGAGGAGGCCCGGTCGACCATCCTCTATGCCGAGATCCTCAAGAAGTTCCTGGCCTGGCTCGCCCTCCGGACGATCCAGATCGGCCGCGGGGCCACGACCACGTCGTCGTGGGAATTCCTCATGGCCCTGCCGCTCTGGAAAAAGCCCGTTCTGGATAGATGGCTCCTGATCGCGCTCTACGGAAGCTTTCTCTATCTCGCCGCGAGCGGCTTTGTCTTCGCCGTCTTCGTCCCCCGCGGTCTCTACGGCTTTCCGCTCATCGGGCACGTCATGGCCGGCGGCCTGTTCGCCGTCTCCCTGACCGCCCTGGTCCTCTTCAAAGGCCGCGATTTCATCTCCGCGCCGAAGCCGGCTCCCCTTAGCCTGACGCTCCTCGATCTTCGGAAGATGGGCATCACGGCGGCCCGGGTCAAGCTCTGGTCCTTCTGGCTCTTTGCCGCGGCCGGGACCCTGCTCATCCTGTCGGCCCTCCTGCCCATGCTGCCTCTTCTGCGAACGGCGGGGCAGAGGCTCGTTTTCGAGCTCCATCGCTACGGCGCGCTCCTCTCGGCCGCGGCCGCGATGGTCTTCGCCGGCCTCACGCTTTTCGAGCCCGACCAGGCCTATCGTTCCCGGCCGCGCGAGGGGGACGCTCCCGCGCCGCCCTCGGCGTAGATCGTCTGCGTGGGATAGGCGAACGCGATCCCTTCCTTCTCGAACCGGCGGAAAAGGCCCAGGTTGATGGCCTGCTGGACGTCCATATAGACTTCGTAATCCGGAGCGGTCACGAAATAGACCGTTTCGAAATTGAGGGAAAAATCCCCGAACGCGGCGAAGTGGGAGCGGTCGAAGCGGCAGTTCTCCTGGGCCTCGACGACCTCGCGGACGATCGCGGGGATCCTCTCGAGCTTCTCCGCCGGGGTCTGATAGACCACGCCGACCGTGAACGCGATCCGCCGCTCTTCCATCCGCTTGTAGTTCCGGACCCGGCTCTTGAGCAGGTCGCTGTTGGCGAAGATGATCTGCTCTCCCCCGAGGCCGCGGACGCGGGTCGTCTTCAGGCCGATGTGCTCGACCGTCCCCTTCAGATCGTCGACGACGATGAAGTCGCCGATGACGAACGGCTTGTCCATGACGATGGACAGCGAGGCGAAGAGGTCCCCCAGGACGTTCTGTATGGCCAGGGCGACCGCGATGCCGCTGACGGCCCCTCCGGCGACGAGGGCGGTGACCTTGACCCCCAGGTTGTCCAGGGCCAGGAGCAGGACCAGTGACCAGAGAACGAGCCGGAAAATGAACCCGAGGGCCGCGAGCTTGGTCTTGTCCTCCCCCTCGGCTCCCGGCTTTCCGTCCTTGGCCCGAGCGAGCACGTGGTCGAAGATGGCGCTGCCCCAAACCGCCCCCTGGAAGATCATGGCGATGGTAACGAGCTTGGCCAGGATATCGTCGGCCCCTCCGGACAGGCGGAGGACCTTGGAGCCCAGGAAGACGGACACGGCCAAGAGGAAAAAGAACTTGATCCGCCCGATGAGATCGGCCACGAGATCGTCGACGTCGGTGGAGGTCGTGGCCGACAGGGTCTTGAGCCTGCGGTGGAAAACGGCCTTCACGACCCGCAGGACGGTGTAGATGGCCATGACCACGGCCAGGGCGATGAGCCACGTCTTGACGCTGTTGCCGAGATAGATCCTGTTCAACATGCCTATAAACTTACCATCTCGGAACGGGACAGTCAAAGGCCCCGCGGCGGGGGCCGCGCGATCGAGCGCTTATTTCGTCCGCGGAGAGGGCTCGCGCCTGCCGTCGTCGTAGAGGCCGACGAGCTCGACGGCCCGGCCGTCCTTGACCGTGAACTCGATCCGGAAGTAGTCGAGGCCCTCGACGGCGAACAGCGTGGCGGACATCGGGACGAGCCGGTATTTCGGCCCCGTGCGCTGGTAGTGGAGGGCGCCGTTCTCCACCGTGACCTTGCGCTCGCCGTAGACGCCGGCGTAGCTCTTCAGTGTCGCCTCATCGAGGCGCCGCGGGACCTTCTTGGCCCTCTCTGCGGCCAGGATCCACTCGTATTCGGCCTTCCGGGCGGGATCGGTCGCCTTGGCGGCCAGCTTCTCGACGGCCATCGCGTAGGCCCGGTCGAACGCCTCGGCGGCGGGGACGTCGATATCGGGCGAGACGCCCGTGCCTTCCCAGTTCGTCTTGGAGTAGGGGTTGATGGCCCGGGCGAAGGGGACCCGGAGGACGAAGTCGCGCTGGACGATCCTCGTCGCCGTCGGGTGCGCGCCGCCGCCGGTCGTCTCGCCGATGACGGTCGCCCGCTTGAGGTTCTTCATGTTGTAGGTGAATTCCTCGGCCCCCGAGAAGGTCCGCGAGCTCGTCAGGATGTAGAGGTCGGCGCCGGAGGCCCGGGGCCCGGGGACGTAGGGCAGGGTCCAATAGTGCTCGGTCCGATCCGCGGCCCGGGCGTAGAGGTCGTTGAGGTGGACCGGCTCGTCGAAGAAATAGGTGCTGATGAGCTGGATCTGGGCCGGGTCGCCGCCGCCGTTCTGGCGCAGGTCGACGATGACGGCGTCGCAGTGGGCCAGGAAGCTCATCGCGGCGATGGCCGTCGGCCCGGCCTGGTCGGGCGAGGCGAACATGCGGAAGTCGATGTAGCCGACGTTCCCCGCGAGGCGCTCGACCTTGCGGAAGCCGAAGTTGTTCCGCCGGGCCTCGAGGTCCCGGCGCGCGCGGACCTTGGCCGCCTCCTCCTCGCTCTGGCCCTGGAGACGCCTCATGTCCTCGGCCAGGGCCGGATTGTAGGCGAAGCCGATGTGCCCGTCCTTGCTGACCATGGAGAGGACCGTCGAAACGGCCTGGGCGAAGGCCGGGGCGGTAGCGGCCTTGTCGAAGCTCCCGCTCTTGAGCTGAGCGCGCAGGGCCTCCTCCATCTTCTTGGCCGTGTCGGCGAAGACGTATTCCCTGTTGAGGAGCGCCGAGACTTCGTCGACGATGGCCTGCTTGCCTCGCGGCGTCGAGGGCCGGCGCCGCCGCCTCCTGGGCGAATACGGTCCCGGCCCCGAAGGCCAGAATGGCGATGACGATGACGGTATCGCGGAGCGTCTTGGACATGTCGTGCCTCCTCAGCGCGCCTTGACCCGGGCCAGGATCGTTCCTATCTTGTTGGCCAGGGGCGAGGCGCCGTTGTCATAATTGCACATCGCGGCCACGATGTAGCCGGAATCGACGTAGATATCGAGCTGGGAATTGATGCCCGGGAAGCCGCCGCTGTGCCCGACGGCCTTGCCGCCCGGGCCCTGGACCACCGTGAACCCGTAGCCGTAGTTGGCGCCCTTGAAGTCCGTCCACATCAGGTCCCGCGTCTTGGGAGAGACCAGCTTGCCGGAGAGCAGGGCCAGGGCGAACCGGTGGAGGTCCTTGACCGTGGAGAAGCCGCCGCCGGCCGGCCCGCCCTTGATGACATGCTTGTAGAGGTTGTTCTGCCACTTGTAGGGGCTCCCGAAGTCGGGGCTGTAGCCGATGGCCAGGTTCTCGACGGGGCGATCCATCTCGTAGCAGTCGGAATCGGTCATCCCGGCCGGGGCGTGGACGGCCTTGCGGATGTGGTCGAAATAGTCCTCGCCCGCGACCTTCTCGATGACGACCCCGAGGAGGAACATGCCCGTGTTGCTGTACTGGAACCGGTCTCCCGGGGTGAAGGCGGGCTTGTCGTCCTTGATGAGCGGCTTGTAGTCGTCGAGCTTGCGGAAAAGGGCCCGCGAGCTCTTCTGATAGACGTCGTTGAAGTAGCTGCCGAGCCCGGAGGTGTGGGTGATGAGGTGGCGGACGGTGATCCGGCTCGTGACGTCCTTGGGCAGCCAGGTCTCGTCGACCCACTTGCCGATCGGATCGTCGAAGGAGAGCTTGCCGGCTTCGACGAGCCGCGCGACGGCGACGGACGTGAACATCTTGTTCATCGAGCCCAGGTTGAACTTGGTGTCGATGTTGATGGGGGCGTGGAAGGCCTTGCTGGCCTCCCCGGCGAAATCGGTCAGGAGGACCGTGGGCCCTTTGGCGACGAGCGCGGTCCCCGAGTACCAGTCCTTCTCCTTGATCCCGGCCAGGAGGGACCGGATCTCGGCGATGGCCTCCTTCTCGGTGAGCGGCGGCTCGACGACGCCGGAAGGCGGGCGCGCGGGGCCCATCCCCAGACCGGCGACAAGGAACTGGGGCGCTCCGCCGAAGCGAAAGGTCAACCCCCACCATCCTCCGAGGACGCGGTCCTTGACGATGACCACGGTCGCGCCCGGCCGCTCGGGAGTGTAGGTCCGGACCGAGTGGAACTGGATGCCGCCCGTGTCCCTATGGAATCCGAGAGCGGTGGAGATGTGGTCGTCGACCGGCACCATCTCCCGGAATTCCTTCGTGCATTCCTCTGCGAGGAAGCGCTTGACCCGCTCGGCGTCGCCGGAGCTCATGACCTCGATCAGGGACTTGACGCGGGCCCCGACCGGGCCTTCGGGCAGGACCGTCGTGTCCTTGAACGCCGGAGCGGGCGGCTGTTGCGGAAGCGCGTCCGGGCCGGAGAGAGCCGCGATAACACAGGAGAGAAAGATGATCCGCTTGGCGGTCGTTCGGAACATGGGGAACCTCCAGACTATCATCCGTTCGCCCCGTCCTTCATCGCGTCCAGCTGGCCTGGCGAGTTGGACAGGTCAAAAGCCCTTTTATAAGCAGGTCGGCGATATGCCCGACTTGGCTCTCGAGCTCCTCCCGCCGGCCGAGCTCCCGGGCCGAGAGGTTGAAGGGAAGGTGGGAATTCGTGCTCTGGATGAGGACGGATGCCGTCGCGCGCGGATCGGGGCAGTCGAGCTCCCCGAGGCGGGCCCCCTCGCGCA
This sequence comes from Candidatus Aminicenantota bacterium, assembly GCA_963719985.1. Classification (GTDB taxonomy): domain Bacteria; phylum Acidobacteriota; class Aminicenantia; order Aminicenantales; family Saccharicenantaceae; genus RBG-16-66-30. The sequence continues at coordinate 629,835 of CAVRDU010000005.1, forward strand.
GGACGTCTTCGAAGACCGCCGCCTCCTTCTCGAAATAGGCCTGGCGCCGGATGAGCAGGGGCGCCCGGACCGACGACAGGAGTTCGCCGAGGCTCTGGGAATAATGGGCGACGCTGTCGAAGCGATGAAGGACGCGGAGGACGAGCATGCGGCGAAGGCGCCTATCGACGGGATCGGGCGAGCCGGCCAGCTCCCGGAGCTTGCCGACGACGGTCTCGGCGATGCGGTCGATATGGGCCAGAACGAGCTCCTCCTTCCCCGGGAAGTGGAGGTAGATCGTCCCTTTGCCGATCCCGACCTCTCTGGCCACGTCCTCCATGGTCATTTTTTTATAGCCGAACCTGGCCAAGAGGGAATCGACGGCGTCGAGGATCAGGTCACGGATGTTTTCCTGCCTGGCTATTTTGCCCATAATGACTCTTGACCGCTATTATATTCTGGTCATTTGCATTTGTCAACTGCGGCGCAATTGAACACCCGGAGGATCTTTCGAACGCTGCGCGTCCAGCCCCGCAGTTGACACGCTCTGCCGAAAGTCCCACAATGGGACCAGGGGTTGTTATCGGAAGGGTCTCCTTTCGGGTATCACGAAAAGGAGGCGCTCATGAGCATGAAGAAAGACTTGCCGGTCCTTGCTTTCTGTTGTCTGATCGCCACCGGGGACGTAGGCGCCAACGCCAATGGGGCGCCTACTTCTGGATCCGTCCCGGCTCAGAAGATCGACATCCGGACCCAGGATGGCGTCATCGTCGTCCGCAATCCCAGGGCTCCCGTCCCTCAGCCCGGGGGGCCCTCCCAGCTCCTGCTGACCCAGGACCTTGTCCTCGGCAAGGATCCCGCCGGAGGTCCCGCGATCATCGCGGAGCTCCGTTCGGTCGGCGTCGACGACCAGGAGAACATCTGGACCCTCGATTGGGAGGACATCAAGGTCCGCGTCTTCGACAAGACGGGAAAACTCGTCAGCGAGTTCGGCAAAAAAGGCCAGGGGCCCCGGGAGTGGCAGAACCCCAGCCGCATGGTCGTCCTCCCCGGCGGGACGGCTGTCGTCCTCGACGTCAACAAGCTGACTTTCTATTCCCTCGATGGGACCTGCCTCAAGGAGCTCTCGACGGCCCGGTCCCGCCTGGCCAGGTTCAGGTTCGACTCCCGAGGGAACATCTACGGGGACTCCTTCGATTTCGCCCCTCCGAAGCTGAAGCTAGGCCTGGTCAAGTACGATCCGTCGTTGGATCCCATCCAAACCCTCGCCGAGGTCGAAGAGTCCCTGCCGGCCGGGGGTGGATTCAATGCGTTCACGACATTGCTCTACCATCACATCACGGCGGACGACCGCATCGTCTGGCTGGTGACATCGAAGTACGAGTTCCGCGTCCTCGACGCGCAGGGGAGCCTTATCCGGCGCATCATCAAGGCGTACGAGCCCATGAAGGTCACGGCCTCTGAAAAAAAGCGCCTGCTCGAGGAGCGCTATGGCAACTCGTTGGTCCGCGATCGGATCGTCTTTCCCGAAGTGTTCCCGCCCGTCTCGTATTTTATCGGCGACGCCGAGGGCCGGCTTTACGCCCAGACCTACGAGACCGACGACAAGGGCTGGCTCCTTTATGACGTTTTCGACGCCGAGGGCCGATGCATCGCCAGGTTCTCCCTGCCCCGCGAGGAAATGCCGTTCGTCGTCAAGAAGGACAAGCTCTACGCACTGATCATCGAGGACGAGGAAGGATTCCCGCTCGTCAAGCGCTATACCCTAGCCTGGAGGTAACTTCCTCCCTCGCGGCCGGGCGGCCCGGCCTCGGTCCTCCGGACGCCCCTACGAGACGATGATGATGGCCTCGCCGGCGACCGCGTCGAACTTGCAAACCTCGTAGCAGGAGCGGCACTTGATGCACTTGCTCTGGTCGAGGTTGTGCGGCTGCGAGCGGGGGCCGGAGATGGCCTTGGTCGGGCAGACCTTGACGCACATCTGACAGCCCGTGCAGCGGTCGGGGATGATCCGGAAGGTGACCAGCTCGCGGCAGACGGTGGCCGGACACCTCTTGTCGACGACGTGGGCGATGAACTCCGACCGGAAATACCGGAGCGCCGTCAGCACCGGGATGGGGGCGGTCTGGCCAAGCCCGCAGAGCGAGCTCGCCCGGACGATCTCGCCGAGCCGCTCCAGCTTGTCCAGGTCCGCTTCCGTCCCCCCGCCCGTGGCGATCTTGTCGAGCAGGCCCACCATGTGGCGCGTGCCGACGCGGCAGGCCACGCACTTGCCGCACGATTCGCCCTGGACGAAGGACAGGAAGGTCCGGGCGGCGTCCACCATGCAGGTCTCCTCGTCCATGACCATGATGCCGCTCGAACCCATGATGCCCCCCGCTTCCGTGAGCGAGTCGAAGTCTAGCGGGGTCTCGATCTTTCCTCCCGGCAGGAACCCTCCCGACGGACCACCGATCTGGACGGCCTTGAGGCCCTTCTTGTCGGGGATGCCGCCGCCGATCTCGTAGATCAGCTTGGAGAGGGGGGTCCCCATGGGGACCTCGGCGACGCCGGAGTTGGAGACCTTGCCGGTGAGCGAGACGACCACGGTCCCCGGGCTTTTCTCCGTGCCGACGGAGGCGAACCAGGCCCCTCCCCGCGAGACGATCGGCGGGACAGAGGCCAGGGTCTTGATGTTGTCGACGACCGTCGGCTTCCCCCAGAGGCCGCTCGTCGCGGGAAAGGGCGGCCTGCTTCGGGGCATGCTCCGCGCGCCTTCGAGGGAGCTCAGGAGGGCCGTTTCCTCTCCGGACACGAACGTCCCCCCGCCCTGGAAGATCTCGACATCGAAGGCGAAACCCGTGCCCATGACCCGGGCCCCGAGATAGCCCTTCCCGTAGGCCTGATCGAGGGCCGCCTGGGCGCGCCGTGGCGGCCAGGGAGTACTCCGCGCGGCAATAGATGAAGCCCCGTTGGACGCGCCGACCGCGTAGCCGAGAAGGGCCAGCCCCTCGATGACCGAGTGCGGGTCCGCCTCGAGCAGGCTCCGGTCCATGAACGCGCCCGGCGAGCTCTCGTTGGCATTGCAGATGACGTATTTCTCGTCGCCGGGCTGACGGCGGCAGAGGTCCCACTTGACCCAGGTCGGGAACCCCGCCCCGCCGCGGCCACGCAGGCCCGCGCGCTTGACTTCGTCGACGACCCGCTCCGGCGTCATGGACGTCACGGCCTTCTTCAGGCCGCCATACCCTCCCCGCTCCTCGGCGTCCTCGATCCGCTCGGGATTGACGAAGCCGCAGTTGCGCAGGATCAGCCGATACTGGTTCTTGTAAAAAACGATATCCTCGTAGCGGGGCACGGCCTCCTTGGTCACCGGGTGGCGGTAGAACAGGCGCTTGACCGGCTCCCCGCCGGGCCGGAGGGACGCGGCGATGTCTTCCGCGTCGCCGGGCTTCACCTGGCAGTAGAAGATCCCCTCCGGCTCGACGACCACGATCGGCCCCTTCTGGCAGAAGCCGTGGCAGCCCGTGAAGCCGACCTTCACCCTGTCTGCGAGGTTCAGCCGGCCCACGGCGGCCTCGAGGCCGGCGCGGATCTCGGCCGACTTAGAGGAGGCGCAAGCCGTGCTTTCGCAGACAAGGATCCTCGTCGTCGCGGCGGCCGCCTTCGGCCGCGCCGCGGACTGCCCGGAGGCCTTCGGTCGACGGGCGCTCATGAGGGCTTCTCCGGGGTGTCGAGGGATTCGACGAGCCGCATGAAGGTGACCCTGTTCATCCTCCCATGGACCTCGTTGTCGACGACGACGACGGGGGCGTTGGCGCAACAGCCCAGGCATCCGACGGCTTCGAGACTGAGCTCGCGGTCCGGAGTCGTCTGGCCGTGGACGAGGTTCCTCTCGATCTTCATGGCTTCCATGAAGTTCGGCGCTCCGCCGACGTGGCAGGCGTTGCCCAGGCAGACCTGGATGTGGTGCCGCCCGGGCGGCGCGAAGCGGAACTGGGGGTAGAACGAGGCCACTCCGTATATCTCGTTCTCGGAGACGCGGAGCTCGCGGGAGATGCGCCGGACGGTCTCCCGCGAGAGATATCCTTCGGTCTCCTGGGTCCTTTTCAACAGGGGGAGGAGGCTTTTCCGCCGCTCCCGGGACCTCTGTCGAACGGTCTCGGGCAAGCTCACCGCCATGTCGTCTCCTCTCAGGGGCCGGCCTCAGCGCGCGCGCCGATCGTGCTCCGGCCTCCTTCTGATATAGATGTCCCTCAGGGCGTCGATCCGGTCCTTGGAGAGGAACACGCACTCCCCGATCTGGTCCCGGCCGGCGGCGGCGTCCTCCGCGTGGCTCTTGCAGGTCGGGGCCCCGCACAGGCCGCAGTTCAGGAGCGGCAGGGCCCTCAGGAGCTCGGCCGCCCGCTTCTTCCGCTCGACCCGCTCCCGCAAGCCGACGCCCTTGCCCTCGGTGTTCCTGGGCCGGAGCGGGGCCCGCAGCGCGAACTCCTCCTGCGCGAACCGCCGGTCGACCTCGCTCAGGAACGCGGGCCTGGGCTCCGACCGGGCGGCGACCAGGCGGAGGTACTTGCTGCGGGCCACATAGATGTTCTCCACGGTCAGGTTGCCGCCGATGCAGGCGCCCTGACAGGCATGGCACTCCAGGAACTCGACGTTCCGGATCTTGCCCTTCTCGACGTCGTTGAGGACCTTGATGATGTCCGAGAGGCCCTGGAGCGGCAGGTAGTGCTCGCGCGACAGGCTGGGGAACTCACCCTCGGGCGAGCCGGAGAAATACCACCCGGCCGTCCCGCCCTCGGGCCTCGCGCCGTCGGCGTTCGGCGGGCCCTTGCGCATGATGGCCAGCAGATCGTTGTAGATCTGCGAGATGCCGACGGCGCCGTCGAGGTGGCTGCCCGCGCCCTCCGCGGGGTGGAGGATGGAGATCGTCTTGGCCTGGCAGGGCGCGATGTAGATGGCCGCGACCTCCTCCGGCTCGACGCCGACCGCCCGGGAATAGTGGCGCTTGAGCTCCCGGCCGGCGACCTCCCGGGGGGCCTCGATCCGGATGAGCTGGTCGACCATCGTGGGGTAGACGACCTGCACCAGGCGGACGACGACGGGACAGGAGTTGGAGATCAAGGGGAAGGGCCCGGACCACTTCTGCACGTAGTCGCGGATGGCCCGGTCGATCAGCTCGATGTCGACGGCGTATTCCCAGACCGCGTCGAAGCCGAGCGCCAGGAGGGCCTGGCCGACCTGGGCGGGGGTGTCCTTCAGGCCGAACTGGGTGAAGAGGGCGGGCGAGGCCACCGCCACCTTGAACTTGAAGCGGTCGAGCTCGTCGAAGGTGATGGTCGTCGCCGCGATGGCCCCCGGGGCGCACACGCCGAGGCAGGAGCCGCAGTCGATGCAGAGCTCCGGTATGACCGTCGCCCGGCCCTTCTTGACCCGGACGGCGTGCGTCGGGCAGGCCCGCATGCAGGCCATGCACCCGGTGCACTTCTCCGGGACGATCCGGAAGCCGTGCGTCAGCTCAGTCATGGGCGTCCAGCCTGATCTTGGCGAAGACCGCGGTCCCCTTCCCGACCTCGGTCTCGACCCTGAGGTCGTCGGAGTTCTTCCGCATGTTCGGCAGGCCCATGCCGAAGCCGAAGCCGAGCTCGCGCATCTCGTCCGAGGCCGTCGAGTAGCCCTCCTGGAACGCGAGCTCGAGGTCCGGGATCCCCGGCCCCTCGTCCCGGACCTCCAGGTTGACCTCGTCCTCCGACAGGATGAAGGTCAGCGTCCCCTGCCGGGCGTACATGACCACGTTCATCTCGGCCTCGAAGGCGACGACCACGATCCGTCTCAGCGAGGACGCCTCGATGCCGAGGTCCCGGAGAGTCGTCTTGATCTCCCCCGAGACCTCGCCGGCGGTGTCGAAGTTCCCGCCCTGGATCGCGTAGCTCTCCCGCATCAGCTCGGCCGCCATCAGGACACGCCCTTCAATCCCTTGTTGTAGAGGACCGCGCAGATGTCGAACATGACCATGCGGGTCGCCAGGACGGGGATCCCCTTCTTCTTGGCGAACTCGACGACCCGAGCGTCGGGGCGCTTGCCGCGGCAGAAGACGATCGCGCTGACGCCGGCGATGTCGGCCGTCCGGACGGCCTGGATGTTCGTCAGGCCGGTGATCATCAGCTCCCGGGACCTGGCGAAGGCCAGGATCTCGCTCATGCCGTCGGAGGCCACGACGAACTGGACGTCCAAGCCGAGGTCGTCGCCCTCCGTGAGGACCTCGCACTGAAGGATGTCCCGGATCTCGTCCAGCGTCATGTCATTCCTGGCCCGTCAGATACTTGTGGATGGAGGCGGCGGCGATCCGGCCGTCCCCCATCGCGCTGATGACGGTGGCCGCCCCTCGGACGACGTCCCCGCCGGCCCAGACCCGGGCCCTGGACGTCAGGGCGGTCGGCGGGATCGGTCGCGAGCCCGCCCTTCTTGCTGAGCTCCAGCCCCTGCGTCGTCATCGGGATGAGGGGATTGGGGCTGTTGCCGATGGCGATGACCACGGCGTCGGCGGGCATGAGGAACTTCGAGCCCTTGACGGGGACCGGCCGGCGGCGGCCCGAGTCGTCCGGCTCGCCGAGCTCCATCTCGCAGGCACTCCATCTCCTTGAGCCAGCCGTGCTCGTCGCCGATGAGCCGGACGGGCAGCGTGAGGAGGTCGAAGATGACCCCCTCCTCCTCGGCGTTCTCGACCTCCTCGAGGCGGGCGGGCAGCTCCGTCCGGCCGCGGCGGTAGACGAGGTGGACCTCGTCGGCGCCGAGGCGCAGGGCCGTGCGGGCGGAGTCCATGGCCACGTTGCCGCCGCCGACGACGGCCACGCGGGCGGGCTGCTTGACCGGCGTGTCGTACTCGGGGAACCGGTAGCCCTTCATCAGGTTGCACCCGGGTGAGGTACTCGTTGGCCGAGTAGACGCCGTTGAGGTTCTCGCCCGGGATCTCCATGAACCAGGGCAGCCCGGCGCCCGCGCCGACGAAGACGGCGTCGAACTCCTCGAGGAGCTCGTCGACCGTCCGGGTCTTGCCGACGATGTAAGTCCATCTCGATCCTGACCCCCAGCGCTCTGCACGTAGTCCACCTCGCGGCTGACGATGCTCTTGGGCAGCCGGAACTCGGGGATGCCGTAGATCAGGACGCCCCCCGCACTCGTGCAGGGCCTCGAAGATCGTCACGTCGTGGCCGAGGATGAGCGAGGTCGTTGGCCACGGTGACGCCGGCCGGCCCCGCGCCGACGATGGCCACCTTCTTGCCCGTCTTCGGGGCCAGCTTCGGGATCTCGATCTTGCCCCGTTCGGCCTCCCAGTCGGCCAGGAAGCGCTCCAGCCGGCCGATGGCGACGGGCTCGCCCTTCTTGCCCAGGACGCACATCTTCTCGCACTGCTCCTCCTGGGGGCAGACGCGGCCGCAGATCGCCGGCAGGGCGTTGGTCTCCTTGATCTTCCGGATCCCCGGCGGCGAAGTCGCCCTCGACGATGCACTGGATGAAGCCGGGGATGTCGATGCCGACGGGACAGCCCTTGTTGCACAGCGCGGCTTCTTGCAGTCCAGGCAGCGCGAGGCCTCCTCCCGCGCCGTCGCGACGGGATAGCCGAGGGCGACCTCGTCGAAGTTCTTGACCCGCTCGTAGGGGTCCTGCTTCGGCATGGGCCGCCGCAGGAGGTCCAGCTTCTTCTTGGTCGTCTGTTCGTCAGCCACTTTTCGCTCCCTTCTCCCGCGAGGCGCGCGCCCCGGCTCAGAAGTGCGAGGCGCAGCTGCTCCGGCGCAGCGGATCGACCTCTTCGGGATTGTAGCTCTTGCGCCGGGCCAGGAACTCTCCCAGTCGATCTCGTGCCCGTCGAAGTCGGGCCCGTCGACGCAGGCGAACTTCATCTTCCCGCCGACGGACAGCCGGCAGACGCCGCACATCCCCGTCCCGTCGATCATGATCGGGTTCATGTTGACGATGGTCTTCCAGCCCAGCGGCCGGGTCAGCTCCGACGTCCGCATCATCAGGAACGTGCAGCCGTTGACGATGATCAGGTCGGGGGCGATCCCGGCCGCCGCCAGCATGTCCGGCATGTCGCCGATGTGCCCCTTCTGGCCCTTCGTCCCGTCCCGCGTGGCGACGAACAGCCCGTTCGGACGTCGCGGCCAGCTTGTCCTCCCAGTAGAGCAGAAAGGCTCCGCGGGCCTCGAGGAACGTATAGACCGTGTTGCCGGCCTCCTTGAGGGCCCGGGCGACGGGGTAGATGCGAGCCGATGCCGTAGCACCCGCCGACGCACAGGACCGTCCCGAAGCTCTCGATCTCGGCGTGCTCTTGCCGAGCGGCCCGGCGTAGGTCGGAATGGTCTGGCCGGGCTTCAGGCGGGCCAGCTTGGCGGTCGAGGCGCCGACCTGCATGAAGATCGACGTCACCGTCCCGCTCTCCCTGTCCCAGTCCGCGACCGAGAGGGGGATCCGCTCGCCCTGGTCGTCGGGGCGGACGATGACGAACTGGCCCGGCTTGACGGACCGGGCCACGGCCGGCGCCTCGAACGGTGAGCTCGTGGAGGTTCGGGACGATCATGCGCCGCTCGATCACCTCATACATTCCAGCCTCCCTCCAGCGCCCGAAGGGGCCCGCGCTCAAGCTCCATGACGCGCCACCTTGACGCGGGCCGGGTTCTCCCCGAGGCGGACGAGCGGCCGCAGCCCGCTCCGGCCTTCGAGACCTCCCCAGACGACCGGCCGCGCGAGGTACACGACTCCCCGGGGGCACTCCTCGTCCGCCCTGACGGCGCCGACGCCGCCCGGCCGGCCGCCGTCGGGCGACAGGGCCGCCAGGTCGCCGGCGCGGAGGCCCAGGGCTTCGAGGTCCTGGGGGTTCATCCTCAGTCCTTCTTCGAGGGCCAGCTCTTTGAGCCCCCCGACCTTGGACGAAAGGTCGACGCCCCGATGACGGTAGCCGGAGGGGGCCGCGACCAGCAGGAACTCCCCCTCACCGGCGGTCGCGGGCTCCGACCTCGATCCCGCGGCGGCGCCGTCCGCCGAAAGCCGGCGCGGCCTCCGGTTGATCCCGGCCGGGAATCCGGGGACCGACCGGCGGATGTCCTTGAAGACGTCCCGGGGCGACTTGTAGTTCATCAGGTGACAACCCATGGCGTTGGCGAGGTCGGAGAAGATCCTCCAATCCGGCCGCATGAACCCGTTCTGGGGGCTCTCCGGCTGGTCCTCGATCCTGACGACCTCCTGGACGCGGCCCTCGAGATTGACGAGGGTCCCGCCGGCCTCCGCGAAGGACGCGGCCGGGAGGAAGACGTCGACCGGGAACGGCGGAAGGTAGGTGTCCTGGACGATCAGGAGATCGCAGTCGGGCCTTTCCGGGAACGGGACGTCCCCGACGAGATAGAGGACCTTGGGCCGCGGCGAGGCGGCGAGGAGGCCGTCGAGCCCGGCCGGGACCTTGTCCTGATAGAGCCCCAGCTCGAGGGCCCCGCGAGCGTTGGCCCCGAAATAGAGAGGGATGACATTCGTGTTCTTGCGCTTCGCGAGCGTCCTCAGGCCTTCGACGAGCGCGTCGGTCGCTCCGTAGTGGAACGCTTGGGGCCCGACGATGACGGCCAGGCGGTCGCTGGAAGCGAGGACCTTCGCGGCCCTGTCGAGGGAGGACGCGTCGACGCGGGCGTCCTTGGCCGCGGCCGCGAGAGAGGTCTTCCCGTCCTTCCCGGCCGACGCCAGCGCTCTCAGGAGCGACCCCTCCCGGCCGGGAAGGGGGCGCAGCCAGTCGTCGGTGTAGCGGGCCAGGTTGCTGTCCCTGGGATCGATGGTGACCAGCCGCGCGCCGGCGTTGATGGCCTGCCTGACCTTCGTCCCGACCACGGAGAAGTCGAAGCGGCTGTCGAGCCCGACGGCCAGGATCGTGTCGGCCCGGAGGATGTCCTTGATGGAGACCGGCAGGGAGAACAGCCACGTCCAGAGGCCCGGGCCCCCGGGAAGCTCCAGCCGGGCCGTGGAGTCGACGTTCTCCGAGCCCAGGCAATCGCGGACGAACTTCCGGGCGGCGAACAGGCTCTCGTTGGTGAGGTCGGGCGAGACGAGCATGGTCATGCCGCCGGGACCGGCCGCTTGGAGCTCGCCGGCCACTTTGGTCAGGGCCTCCTCCCAGGCCACCTCCCGGAAGAACTCGCCTTTCTTGAGCATGGGCTTCCGCGCCCGGCTGAAATGGTGCGTCGTCTCGGGAAGGCCGAAGCGGCCCTTGACGCAGAGCTGCCCGTCGTTGACCTCCGGGTCCAGGTGGGCCTTGACCCGGGTCAGTCGGCCGTTCTTGTGGTGGACCTCGATCTGGCAGCCGACGGCGCAGATCGGGCAGGTCGAGACGTGGACCCCGTCCGACTTCCCCTCCCACTTCGAGGCCTTGTCCGAGAGGGCGCCCGTCGGGCAGACGTCGACGCAGGCGCCGCAGAACTCGCAGCCCGCTTCGATGTGGCTCCGGCCGAAGGCCGGCCCGATCTTCGTCTTGGAGCCGCGCTGGGTGAAGGCCAGGACCGCGGTGCCGCGGACCTCCTGGCACATCCGGACGCACCGGCCGCAGAGGATGCAGATGTTGTAGTCCCGGTCGTAGAAGGGGTCGTCGTGCTCCGGCTCGAAGCCGTGATACAGGATGGGGTAGTCGAAGTCCGCCGAGGCCGACGCGGTCGATGACGTCCTGCAGCTCGCACTGGCCGTCGTTGGGGCAGAAGCGGCAGCCCGTCGTCACGCCCGTCTTCCGGATGGTCCCCTGGTAGGTTCGGCAGGCCTCGCTCTCGTCGCAGATGAGGCAGCTCGAGGGGTGCTCGCTCAAAATGAGCTTGAGCATCTCCTGGCGGAACGCCCTGAGCGCGTCCGTCTCCGTCCGGACCTTCATCCCCTCCTCGGCGGCCGTGGTGCAGGACAGGGGATAGCCGCGCAGCCCCTCGATCTCCACCATGCACAGCCGGCAGCCGCCGAACGGCGACAGGTCCTTGTGGGAGCACAGGGAGGGGATGGAGACGCCGTTGATCTCGGCCGCGCGGAGGACGGTCACGCCTTCGGGGAAGGGGACGGTCCGCCCGTCGATCTCCATGGTGAAAGTGCGAGGTTCGCGGAGAGCCATGGTTCACCCTCGTCGGTTGGGATGCGGGGTCACGGGCGCGATCCTATCGGACCCCGAGCTCGTAGAGGCTTTTGGCCAGCGTCCAGGTGTCCTTGTCGTACCCGAGAAGCCGGATCTTGGCCCGGTTGGCCAGGGCGACGACGTCTTCGGGAGGGACCTTGCCCCGGGCGTAGACGACGGCGGAGACATCGACCAGGTTGGCCGCGGCGATCAGGTTCTTGTGGGTCTGCAGGGTGACGAGGAGGTTCCCTTCCTTGATCCCGATGATGTCGCTGACCATGTCGGAGATGTAGACGCCCCGGATCTCCTTGTCGCTCTGCTCGTTGAATGTCTTGAGGCCCAGCCGTTGGACGAGTTCGGAAGTGTTCATGTGGATCCTATCCCTTCATTGTTTATTATTAATAGAGCTCCGTCAGGCCGACGTCCGCGAGGACGATGCCCTGGCACGAATCCACTGACCGCCGGAGCCGGCAGGGGACGACCTTGATCCGCCGCGGCTCCCGCGGCCCTCCCTGATAGTATTCGTTGAGGGCCCGGATGCCCGCCTCCGGGACGCATGTCTGGGACGCGTGCGAGGTGTCCGCGCACAGGGCGACATAGACCCACGCCCTCTCCCCCTGTTCGAGCTCGGCGGCCTTGGAGACGCCGCACTCCGGGTCGCAGCGAACGCAGAGCATCAGGGCCATGAGCTCCTTCAGCGGCACGACCTGGCCGCACGCGTCGCACCGGAGGTCGAACTTGGTGGCCTGGGCGCTGCCGAGGTAGTTCCAGAAATGGTCCCCCTCGTGGTAGGACTCGATGGGCGGGACAGGCTCTCCCGAGAAAAAGGAGATCCGGTTCAGGCAGTGATAGCACCCCTCGGTGACCAGGTATCCGTCGCGGATATCGGCCATCGCCCACTTATGACGGCAGACGGACTCGTTCATGGGGACCGCACCTCTCTAGGGAAATCCCGGGTCCGGAAGGCGGTCGAAGCGAGACCGGCCGCGACAGACCTGTCCACCGCCTTCATTTTCCCCTGTCATACGTCATCAGACCTCGTTCTCGACTCGGCCTGGTCGTTACGTTTGGGCGCACTATACCATCGGGCCCGAATCCCTGTCAACGATTTTTGGCCGGCGGTTATCGAGCTCTGACGAGCAAGATGAAGGCGGCGGCCAGGGCCAGGGCGAGGGAGCCGGCGACGATCTTCCAGAGAGGGGCCCGCCGCCGCTTCTCGTCCTCACGGATCTCCATGACCGAGCCCAGGAGGAAGCCCGCGGCGAAGCCGCCGGCGTGGGCGAAGTTGTCGGCCCGGACGAAGAGCCCGAAGACGAAAGCGTAGAGGGCCCAGCGGAGCATGAAGGCCCGGATGTCCCGGCCCCGGGCGCTCCCCTCGCGGCGGTAGTAGGCGACGGCGAACCCGATCAGGCCGAAGATGGCCCCCGAGGCGCCGGCCGAGACGACCCGCGCGTGGAGAAGATAGGAGGCCGCCGATCCGCCCAGCCCCGAGAGCATGAACAACGAAAAATACCGGGCCGAGCCGATCTCGGCCTCGAGGAAGCTCGAGACGCTGAGAAGGGCGTAGAGGTTGAAGAGGACGTGGATGACCCCGATGTGGACGAAGACGCACGTCAGGAGCCTCCACCACTCCCCCGCGGCCACGAGGCGCGTTTCCAGGGCGCCGGCCCGTACGAGCGACTCGAGGCCCGGAGAGAGGAGCGCCCTTCCGCCCGAGGACGTCACCTGGAGGAGGAAGCCGATCCCGATGAGGGCGGTGAGCAGGGCGGTCACCGGGGAGACGCCGGGCATGATCAGGCCGAAGACCCTGTAGAGGAACTGCCCCGCCGCGGACGGCAGCCGGGCCCCGCAGATGGCGCACCGCTTATCGCCGGCCCCGGCCAGGGCGCCGCATTTCCGGCAGGTCTTCTGGCTCGACCTCAGGTGGCGGGCGACGTTCCCGTCGGCCGAAAAGCGGCCTGCCCAGCGCTTCTTGAAGTTGAGCCAGCGCCATTGCCACCAGGTGTAGCTCAGGCCGAGGGATTTGCTCAGCTTCTTCAAGAAGTCGCTCATTTCCGTCCTCTCCTCAATCGAGCTTCGGCCGCCGGAGATGGAAGTCCGTCCGCCGCTGAAAGGCGTGCGCGAGGAGCAGGATGTCGGCGTCGCCGAAGAGCCGGCCCGTCAGCCGGAGGACGGCCGGCTGGCCCTTGGAATCGAAGCCGTGCGGGAAGGCCATCTCCGGATGGCCGGTCAGGTTCGTCGGCCCGAGGGCGCTGCCGACGAGGACGTCCATCGCCTCGAAGAACTCGTGGTAGGCCTCCATCAGCCGGTAGCGCGCCCGGTTGGCCTGGATGTACTGGACGGCCGGGACGAGCTCGTGGAGCCGGAGGGAGCCGACCCAGGCGCTGCGCTCCGGCTCGGCCGACATCAGGTCGAGCTTGTCGCTCCGCACGAGGTCGTCGAAGGCGGCGGCCGCCTCGGTCGTCAGCAGGAAGTCCATCGGCCCCGAGCCCATCTTCGGGAGCTCGACCGGGAACGGCTCGATCCCGAGCTTGCGGATGACGTCGAGGGAGGCCTTCGTGAAGGCCTGACGCTTCCCTCATCCTCTGGACCGCTGTCCGGGTTCTTGGGATCGTCCGGGATCTCCCTCTCGACGTCGTCCTTGAGATAGCCGACCCGGAGCTTGCGGACGTCGCGGCCGCGTCCCAGGCGAAGGGGAGGTCGAGGACCGTGTTGTCTCGCCCGTCGGGGCCCTGGATGGCGTGAAGGACTATGGCGCAGTCCTCGGCCGTCCGGGCGAGGGGCCCGATCTTGTCCATGGTCCAGCTCAGGGCCATGGCCCCGTACCGGCTGACCCGGCCGAAGGAGGGCCGGAGGCCGGTCGACGCCGCAGCGGCTGGCCGGCGAGATGATCGAGCCCCGCGTCTCGGAGCCGATGGCGAACGGGACGAGCCCGGCGGCCACGGCCGCGGCCGGACCTGCCGACGAGCCGCTCGAGCCCTGGTTGGCGTTCTTCGGGTCCCAGGGGCTCTTCGTCTGACCACCGAACCAGCGGTCGCCCATGGCCAGGGCGCCCAGGGTCAGCTTGGCCACGAGGACGGCGCCCGCCGCGGTCAGCCGTTCGTAGACGGTCGCGTCCCGGTCTATCGTCTGGTCCATATAAGGAGATGCGCCGAACGTCGTCTTGTACCCCTTGACGGCCAGGAGGTCCTTGGCCCCCCAGGGAATGCCATGCAGAAGCCCCCGGTATCGTCCGGACGCGATCTCCCGGTCCGCCCGGGCGGCCTGCTCAAGGGCCAGGTCTTCCGTAAGGGAGACGACGCAGTGGAGGACGGGATCGTATCTCTTGAGCCGCTCGAGGCAGAGCTTGGCGAGGTCGATCGATTTGACCTCCCGCTTCCTGAGGAGCGCGGCCAGATGGGTCACGGGAAGGAAGGCCAAGTCCTCGTCGGTGCGCGGGACCGCGGCCTTGGCCTTCGTCGGTTTCAGGAACGACTCCCCCGCCGGGAGCTTCGTCCCGGGGAGAACGGGATTGAAGACGAGGGCCGAGGGCGTGTCGTTGCCCAATCCCAATTCCCGCAGCTCCCCGAAATTCTGGAGCAGCCCGCCGCGCCGGCCGAGGCCCGTAGTGATGGCCTTTTCGGCCTCCGGAGTGAGCGGCAGGCCGGCGATCCTGGCCGCCGCCGCGACCATCTCGGGCGTGATCTCCGGCGCCTCCTGGGCCGCGGCCCAAAGGGCCCCGGGAAGGAGGGTCCCGCCGAGCCCGATCGAGGCGAAATAGCCGATGAACCGGCGCCGGTCTATCCCCGCCCGGGCCTCGCTTTGAAGTCCTTCGCGTGCGCTCATGGGCGCCTCCTCTCGTCCTCAGAAACCATCCTAACCGGAAGGCCCGGCTCGAGGCAACCCCTCGCGCCGGACAAGGCCATACCCTTGACATCAGAGATTCGTTGTTCTAGCCTTAAAATAAGGGTCATATCGATGGGCGCGCTATCAGCGTTCGCGCTTCCTTCCTTCCTTCCTTCCTTCCGGCGTCTAATTCTGCTCGGTCCGGGGATCTTGTCCCCGCTTCGGCATCTATTCGTCTCCGGCCTTTCTAAGGAGACCGACATCCATCAAGGGGGTAAAGATGTCCAACTCTCGCCCACTTGCCTCGTCCGGATCAGCGATCCCGACGGCGCGCCCGCGGCTCCCCAGACGCTGGCTTTCGGATTCAATCTCAAAATGGCTCCTCCCTCGAAGGTAGACCCGTCGGAAGTGCCGCTGGTGATCCGCGCCAGCGTGCCGGATCCGGAAACTCAGGTCAGCCTTGTCGCCGACCTGGCGTTCGCCTTCGACGCCCAAGACCTGTCTGAAAAGCTGACCTTCAACATGGCCGAGTCAGGGCGGCTGGACCTCGGCCTTTTTTCCACGACATGGCACAATGTCTGGCTCACACTCGATCTTACTGGTTTGACAGGTTCCGTCATGGTCGACGGCCGGCCGCTCATGGACGGGATCCCCTTGTTGAGAATCCCTATCACCAGCCTGCTTCCGGAGATCCGCGTCTCCCGGGCGGGCGGTGAATCCGCCAACGTCTGGATGGACGATCTTGAGATCATCTTCGAGGATCAGTCGGTCAAGCCGGCCATTGAGGGGATGACGACGATCAAGCCGATCGTGTCGGACCGTTTCGATCGCTATGTTGTCGGGATCTTCCCGAGCCAAGGCGGGTGGATCGCGGGAATGGCGCCGTCTCCGACTTTGCCTGATGACCAGGCGGCGCCTCCCGTCATCCCGCCCCTGGAAAGCGACCTGGCTTTGACCGACGGCAGGGAGTTCATCTCGCCCTCAGCGTCTCTCGACGTCAAGCGAGTCGAGATCGGTGCGGTTTCTATCACGAAGAACATCTCTCTGCCAGAGCGTACACCTTACGATGTCAGCCTCGCGAGCTTCGCCATTGTCGCGGAGCTCCCGCCGGCGCCGACCGAAGAGACTCCTACGGAAAATGTTGATGAAACAAGGGAGATCGATTCTTCAGCAGGTCTCCTGCCCCAGACCGATCCGCAAGCGTCGCCTGTCGGTGACGCCGGAGGGACCGTGAGGACCCTCTCCGCCGCTTCGAGGGGCGTTTACTATATCTATTCCTTTGACGGGAGGCTCCTGGCAGAATACGATCTCTATGGGATTTGCCAGAGCGATTACATATATGCCGGCAACCGCTTGGTAGCCGAGTTCAAACCGGTGCAGTCACAATACTCCTACTATACCCAGGACAACATCCGATCGACACGTGTTGTAACCGACGATACTGGTTCTGTGGTTTACGCCGAGAGCTACGATCCTTACGGCGGCGTTCAGCAGACGTGGCCTGGCACTACTTACGAACCGAAGCGCCAGTTCTGTGACAAGGAACGGGACGAAGAGTCGGGGTTGGATTACTTTGGGGCGCGGTATTATCTCAATACGCACTACCGGTGGCTATCTGTCGATCCTGCGTTTGCTACGGAGCGAGTTATCGTGTCGCCGCAAGCGGGCAACCTCTATTCCTACTGTATGGGCAATCCACTTACGCTTTGTGATCCCGATGGACGCGTTGTCTATTGTACAAGCGAGGCGGCGTTCGAGGCGATTAAAAGGTCGATCTGTAATGAAACACTTGCGAATAAAATAAAATGGGACAGAAAGACAGGCCGCATTTCCGTAGAAAACGTGAGTGCAGCAGAAATGAATGAGAATTATCATCTTCTACAAACACTTGTCGAGAGCGATTTTGTAATCATCGTCTCCATTACGGACTCAGCGACTTTCCTCGATAGAACGCAATGCGACAGAGAAACGACCATAGAGATCGGAGAAGGCTTTCCTGGATTATTAGTAACACCAAAAAACGGACGGAAAGAATCGGTAGTAGTACACCCGGGGACGGAACTGCTTATATTTGTCGCTGACCTCTACTATGCCAATAACAAATCGGAGCAAATAAAGACATTAGCTGAGGAATTATTCGGGCACACGTTTCTTTATGTGACAGGCCAGCCCTTCCTTCATGAACTAACTCCTAGCCGGACAGGAAAGGATCCAGACGGTTTTGTTAACAAATGGATAGATCGAATCCGCAGCTGGAGATACTGAATGAGCAAAGCAACGCTTTCTTTATTTCTTGTTCTTTGCCTGCCAATTTCTGATCGGCTCATTGCCAGGAATGCATTTTTATCAGGATTGGAACAACACTCTTTCACCCACGAAAGCGCATATGGGCTAAGTAACCCTGGGAAGCTATCTAACAGTTCAATATCGCTCGGATCAGCGGGCCAATCCGGCAAATGGCAACTATTCGAGGGAGAAGCCAAGTTTGCTGTTGAACTTGATCTTGAGTGCTTCGAAGTTTCCCCGTATGGACTCAGATAAATACCAATTTCAGTATCATCTATCAATTCGAAATTGGGCTGAATAATCACCCAGCGCAAATACGCCCAATGGCTGGACAACAGTATATAGACGCTAAGAAAGCGGAGTTGGGCTTAGCCAAATGGAAGTTCATTGGCCTAGAAAAGGGAAGATGGTTCGCTTTAGTCCTAAATTGGAGGCATGCTGCTGGATACGTTTCCATGTTTATTATAAGCGAACAGGTCAGCATCATGATCAGGCTGCAGAAGAACTGGGAGATTCCAGACTGACGTTTCGCTGACCGGAATCGCGGCCAGTTTCTCCAGCACCCCTGTCGAACGTGAGGGACATGGTCCAGCCGACGTCGGCCTCGAGGCGCCCCCTGTATCTGGAGCGCGAAGGCCGGACTGGCTTGCACTTTCCCCTGATTTGGACTATCATTTTCTGTCGCGGTACCGCGACAATGATGCATCTCTGAATGCCCTCATCACCTCATCATCTTTAGGAGCTTATCAAATGGCCGTAAAAGGGTTCAACGCCTTCGAGATGGCCCAGAAGCAGTTCGACACGGTGGCCGACCTTCTCGAGCTCGACCAACCGACCCGGGACCTCCTGCGGCAGCCGCTGCGGGAGTACCACTTCTCGATCCCCGTCCGCATGGACGACGGCAGCGTCCAGGTGTTCCGCGGCTTCCGCTGCCAGCACAACGACGCCCGCGGCCCCTGCAAGGGCGGCATCCGCTTCCACCCCCAGGAGACGATCGACACGGTCCGGGCCCTGTCGATGTGGATGACCTGGAAGTGCGCCGTCGTCGACATCCCGCTCGGCGGCGGCAAGGGCGGCGTCATCTGCGACCCGCACGACCTCAGCCCGCGCGAGCAGGAACGGATCTGCCGCGGCTGGGTCCGGGCCAGTCGCCCGGGACGTCGGCCACCTCCGCGACGTCCCCGCGCCCGACGTCATGACCAGCCCCCAGCACATGCTCTGGATGCTCGACGAGTTCGAGGCTATCCACGGCGCCAAGTACCCCGGCTTCATCACCGGCAAGCCCGTGGGCATGGGCGGCTCGCTCGGCCGGACCGAGGCCACGGGCTACGGCCTCATCTACACGGTCCGCGAGGCCCTCAAGGAGATGGGGATCAAGCCCGAGGCGACCACGGCCTCCGTCCAGGGCTTCGGCAACGTCGCCCAGTACGCCATCCAGCTCTACAGCCAGCTCGGCGGCAAGGTCGTCTGCGTCTCCTGCTGGGACCAGAGCGACCAGACCTCCTACACCTACCGCGAGGATGAGCGGGATCGAGCCTCGACGAGCTCCTGGCCATCACCGACCGCTTCGGCGGCATCGACAAGGCCAAGGCCGAGGCCCTCGGCTACGAGCGTGCTCCCCGGCGACGCCTGGATCGAGCAGGACGTCGACATCCTCCTGCCCTGCGCCCTCGAGAACCAGGTCAACGCCGAGACCGTCAAGAAGATCCAGCCGCGGGTCAAGATCATCGCCGAGGGCGCCAACGGCCCGACGACGCCCGAGGCCGACGCCGTCCTCAAGGAGCGCGGCATCTTCGTCATCCCCGACTTCCTGGCCAACGCCGGCGGCGTCACCTGCAGCTACTTCGAGCAGGTCCAGTGCAACATGAACTACTTCTGGGACAAGGACGAGGTCCTGACCCGGCTCGACGACAAGATGACGGCCGCCTTCCACGCCGTCAGCGAGCTGGCCCGGACGCGGAAGCTCTACATGCGCGACGCCGCCTACGTCATCTCCGTCAGCCGCGTCGCCAACGCCTGCAAGGACCGCGGCTGGGTTTGATTTCCGGCTTGACGTCACCGACCGCCCCGCCCCCTTCCCCGGGAGGGGGCGTGGGCGACGATCTCAGGGAGGCGGCGACATGAGCAACCCGCGGACCCCGACGGCCGTCAGCACCCTGTTCTCCACCCTCCACGAGCGGGCCAAGGAGCTCAGCTGTCTCTACCGCGTCGAGGAGATCCTCAGCCGATACGACGTCCCCCTCGAGGACATCTTCCGCCACGTCATCGAGGCCATCCCCCCCGGCTGGCAGTTCCCCGACTGCTGCCAGGCCCGGATCGCCTACGGGTCCGACGTCTTCGAGTCCCCCGATTTCGAGGAGACGCCCTACACCCAATGCGCCGAGATCCGGGTCCAGGATACTTCGGTCGGCAGCCTCTGCGTGTCCTATAACAAGCCGACCCCGGAGAGCGACTGCGGCCCGTTCATGAAGGGCGAGGTCAAGCTCGTCCAGACGATCGCCGAGCGCCTGGGCCACTTCATCCTCCACCAGCGGCTCCGGGGGATGTACGAGAAGATGAGCGACGTCCGCCGGGACGCCGCCAGCGAGAAGCGCGGCTGGCGGATCGCCCTCGACCTCCTCCGGAACACCAATCCGAACCTGCTCATCCGGATCTCGCGCAAGATGATGAACTACCTCGGCTGGCGCGGCGTCACCGAGGCCCGCGACCTCCTCCAGCGCCTCAGCGGCGGCCGCGTGACGGAGGGGCTCTTGGGCGACGCCAACCTCCCCCAAGGCCGGGAGTCGATGGACCGCTTCTTCGCGCTGACCGAGGAGACGTTCAAGATCGCCTCGGCCAACCTGACCGACGACGACATCCTCGGCCAGATCCAGCGCTGGATCAACGAGGACCGCTCGAGCGCGGCCGTCAAGAGCCTGGAGAACGTCTACGCCGACCTGGCCGAGGTCCTCGACAGCATGCGCCGGATCAAGCTCCTCGCTCCGGAGGGCCTCCAGCTGCCCCGGTCGACGGCCAACAGCGTCCGCGTCACCCTCATCCGCCGCTTCTTCACGGAGCAGCTCGAGTTCATCAACGTCGCCAAGAAGTACGTCGACCTCGAGGACTTCTTCGACCTCATGGAGCGGATCGTCTTCCCGCCGGGGAGCCACGGCAAGCTCGGCGGCAAGAGCGCCGGCCTGTTCCTGGCCAGCCGGATCCTCAAGCAGGCCGCCCGCCGCAACAAGCTCATCGGCGCGGTCAAGAAGCCCAAGACCTGGTATGTCACCTCGGACGCCCTGATCGCCTTCACGACGCACAACAACCTCGACGACGTCATCGAGCAGAAATACAAGGACATCGATGTCATCCGCCAGGAGTACCCTCACCTCGTCCAGGTCTTCAAGAACTCGACCTTCCCGGCCGAGATCGTCAACGGCCTGTCGGTCGCCCTCGACGACTTCGGCGAGGTCCCCCTCATCGTCCGCAGCTCGAGCCTCCTCGAGGACCGGCTGGGGACGGCCTTCGCCGGGAAGTACAAGAGCCTCTTCCTGGCCAACCAGGGCGACAAGCAGCGGCGCCTCGAGGCCCTCCTCGACGCCGTGGCCGAGGTCTACTCCTCGATCTTCGGCCCCGACCCCATCCAGTACCGGGCCGAGCGCGGCCTGCTCGACTTCTACGAGGAGATGGGCGTCATGGTCCAGGAGGTCGTCGGCACGCGGGCCGGCAAGTATTTCTTCCCGGCCTACGCCGGCGTCGCCTTCAGCCGGAACGAGTTCCGCTGGTCGCCGCGGATCAGGCGGGAGGACGGCCTCCTGCGCATCGTGCCCGGCCTGGGGACGCGGGCCGTCGACCGGGTCAGCGACGACTACCCCGTCCTCGTCGCCCCGAGCCAGCCCAACCTCCGGGTCAACGTCTCGACCGACGAGGTCGTCCGCTATTCGCCCAAGAAGATCGACGTCATCGACCTCGAGGAGAACCGGTTCGTCACCAAGGACATCCGCGAGCTCCTCGCGGAGGTCGGCCACGACGTATCCCGCCCTGACCAAGGTCTTCTCGATCTACCGGGACGGCCTCCTCCAGAGGCCCATGGGCCTGGCCACGGACATCGCCCGGGAAGACGCCGTCGTCACCTTCGAAGGCCTCATCGCGGGGACGCCGTTCATGCTCCAGCTCGAGGCCATCCTCAAGACGCTGATCGACAGCGATGGGCGTCCCGGTCGACATCGAGTTCGCCTCGACGGGGACGGATTTCTACCTGCTCCAGTGCCGGCCGCAGAGCCAGGCCGCCGAGGACGTGGCCATGGCGATCCCGTCGAACCTCCCCGGAGGCCTCCATCCTCTTCACGGCCAACAAGCACGTGTCGAACGGCCGCGTCGCCGACATCACCCACATCGTCTACGTCGATCCGGACCGCTACGGCGAGCTGGCCGACTACGCCGACCTCGTGGCGGTCGGCGAGGCCGTGGGCAAGCTCAACAAGCTCCTGCCGCGCCGCCAGTTCATCCTCATGGGCCCGGGGCGCTGGGGCAGCCGCGGCGACATCAAGCTCGGCGTCCGCGTGACCTACTCGGAGATCAACAACTCGGCCATGCTCATCGAGATCGCCCGCAAGAAGGGCAACTACGTCCCCGACGTGTCCTTCGGGACCCATTTCTTCCAGGACCTCGTCGAGTCCGGGATCCGCTACCTGCCTCTCTACCCGGACGACGATGGCGCCAGGTTCAACGAGCCCTTCCTCCTCGACTCCCCGAACAAGCTGACCGACCACTGTCCCGAGTGCTCGGCGGTCAAAGAAGCTCTCCGGGTCATCGACGTCCCCGAGGCCACCGGCGGCAAGGTCCTGCGCGTGCTCATGAACGCCGACCGCGAGGTCGCCGTGGGCTTCTTCGCCGCGCCCGAGGCCGCCGTTCGGACCGCCTGCGACGGCGGCCTCGGCGTCCCCCGGGAGGACGAGGACCAGGCCCGCTGGCGGCTGCGCATGGCCGAGCGGATCGCCTTCCACTGCGGCGGCCAGCCCTGGGGGGTCCGCGGGGTCTACTACCTCGACGAGAGCGACGGCGGCGAGATCGACCCGGCCGGCCCGATCAGGCTCATCGTCCATTTCCTCGGCGGCGGCCGGCAGCGCAAGGAGCTCGAGACCTGGCTCAACGGCTGGAGCCTCTCACTCGCCGAGATGAACTATTTCCGGACGGGTTTCCACTCCGACGGGTTGCTCGACGTCCACTACATCACCGACGAGAAGATCAGGGGAGAGAAGGACGTCGCCCTGCGGATCAAGGCGCCCTCGGACGCCGTCCGCGAGCTCCCGCTCGGGCCCAAATCATCGAAATGAAGCTCGCCGTCCACAGGTTCGCCCACGAGGCCATGGCGACCGTCTTCGAGGTGTTCATCGCCGGGAAAGAGGCGGCCTACGCCGGTCAGGCGGCCCGGGCCGCGTTCGACGAGATCGACCGGATCGAGCGCCTGTTCAGCCGCTTCGACCCGTCGAGCGAGATCAGCCGGATCTCCCGGATGAGGCCGGGCGAGTCCCTTCCCATCGGCGTCGAGATCGCCCAAGTCCTGGGGCTAGCGTCGTTCGTCCAGGCCGATACGGGCGGCGCTTTCGATCCGAACTACCGGGCCGTCGCGGCGCGTCCGGCCGAACTTCCGGAGGGCGGGCCCCGGCCGCTCAACAAGCTCCTCCGCGTCGAGCACACGGGCCGGGGCTTCCGGGTGGTCAGACCGAGGACCCGGGGCGGCCCGGCGGCGCTCGACCTCGACCTCGGCGCCGTCGGCAAGGGCTTCGCGCTCGATCGCGCCCTGTCCGTCCTCAAAGACTGGGCGATCGACAACGCCCTCCTCCACGCCGGGACGAGCACGGCCCTCGGGGCCGGGCCGGGCCCGCAAAGGACGGGGCGCGGGCGGGGCTGGCCCGTCGGCGCGGGGTCGACGGCCGGAAAGACGGCCGGGCCGGGCCGGGTTTATCTCCGGAACGAGGCCCTGAGCGGGTCGGGCGCCGAGATCAAGGGCGAGCACGTCGTCGATCCCCGGACCGGCCGGCCCGCCCGCGGCGCCCGCGCCGCCTGGGCCGGGCACGCTTCGGCCGCGGCCGCCGACGCCCTCTCGACGGCCTTCATGGTCATGCGGACGGCCGAGATCGCCGCTTTCTGCGCCCGCCACCCCGAGGTCTGGGGCCTCGTGAAAACCGGCCCCGAAAAGTGTAGAATATTCAACGCCGGCGCGGCCGCCCCGGGCGGACCCGTCCGGCGAAGGAGACGAGCATGAGCAAACGCTTCGGTTGGATAGCGATCGCCGCGGTCGGGTTGGCCGCCCTGGGCGCGGCCGCGACGGCCCAGGACCCGGGGAACGAGGTCCTCAAGATCACCCTGCCCAAGCCGATGTTCGTGGGCACGCCCAGGAACATCCGCACGCCCAACCTCGAGACGATCACCGGGAAGCCCCGCGGCCCGTACATGGTCCCCGCCGGGACGACGCTCCTCTCCCTCGGGAGGCCCGTCGCGTCGAGCGACAAGGAGCCCGTCATCGGCGAGATCGCCTTCGTCACGGACGGCAAGAAGTCCGGCGAGGACGGCTACTTCGTCGAGCTCGGGCCCATGCTCCAGTGGGTCCAGATCGACCTCGGGAGGCCCCAGGATATCCAGGCCGTCGTCGCCTGGCACTACCACAGCCAGGCCAGGGTCTACCGCGACGTCGTCGTCCAGGTCTCCGACGACAAGGACTTCATCGGCGGCGTGACGACGGTCTTCAACAACGACCACGACAACACCTCGGGCCTCGGCGCCGGCAAGGACAAGGAGTATATCGAGACGTTCGACGGCAAGCTCTTCGAAGCCAAGGGGATCAAGGCCCGCTACGTCCGCCTCTACAGCGGGGGCAACACCTCGAACGACATGAACCACTACGTGGAGGTCGAGGTCTACGGCCTGCCGGCCAAATGACGAAAAAGACCTTTCGGGGGCTGTTCCTCCTGCGCCGTCCTCGGCGCCCTGCTTTTCCGTTTCGTCCGCCTGGACGTGCGGCCCATGCATCCCGACGAGGCCAACCAGGCGGTCAAGTTCGGCGCCCTCCTCGAGCGCGGCGAATACCGCTTCGACCCCGAGGAGCACCACGGCCCGACCCTCTACTACCTGACGCTGCCGGCGGCCCGGGCCGCGGGGGCCCGGACGCTCGCCGCCCTCGGCGAGACGACGCTCAGGGCCGTGCCGGCGCTGTTCGGCGCGGCGCTCCTGCTACTCTTCCTACTTCTCGGCGGC
Source organism: Candidatus Aminicenantota bacterium (assembly GCA_963719985.1). Taxonomy (GTDB): domain Bacteria; phylum Acidobacteriota; class Aminicenantia; order Aminicenantales; family Saccharicenantaceae; genus RBG-16-66-30. The sequence continues at coordinate 654,259 of CAVRDU010000005.1, forward strand.
GGGCTCTCCCGGGACGCCACGCTGGCCGCCGCGGCCCTGGCCGCGGTGTCGCCGGCCCTGACCTACTACAGCCGCTTCTACATCCAGGAGACGCTCCTCGTCTTCTTCCTGGCCGCGCTCGTCGGCTCGGGCTGGAGGTACGCCCGCGCGCGATCGGCCTGGTGGGCCCTCGCGGCCGGCCTCGCGGCCGGCCTGATGGCCGCCACGAAAGAGACGAGCGTCATCCTCTTCGCCGGCCTCCTCGCGGCGCTCGGGCTCGTCGCCGCCGTGGAGAGGGTCCGCGCCCGCCACGGCCGGGTCGTGGCCGACGGCGACGCCTGGGTCTGGAGGGACGCCCGGGTGAAGCTGCCGAAGGCCTTCCACGTCGGCCTCTTCCTTGTCGCCGCGGCGGCCGTCGCCGCCCTGTTCTACTCGTCCTTCCTCAGCCATCCGGAGGGGATCGTCGACGCCTTCCGGGCCGTCGTCGCCTCGTTCGCCAAGGCCGCCGATCCCGGCGTCCATGCCCACTCGTGGAGCTATTATCTCCAGACGCTGGCCTGGAGCCGCTCCGCGGCCGGCCCGGTCTGGAGCGAGAGCTTCCTGCTCTTTCTCGCCGCGGCGGGCGGCATCGCCGCGTTCGGGCGCGACGCCGGCGAGGACGGAAGCCCCCGCTTGGCCCGATTCATCCTCTTCTTCACCCTCGTCACGGCCGCCGTCTACAGCCTCATCCCCTACAAGACGCCCTGGAACCTCCTGCCCTTCTACATCGGCCTGGTCCTCCTCGCCGGGAACGGCGTCGCCCTTCTCCTGCGGATCAGCCGTTTCAGGATCGTCAAGGTCGCCGTCCTGGCCCTGCTCGTCCCCGGTTTTATAGGTCAGGCCGTTCAGGCCTACCGGGCCGATTTCCGCGATCACTCGGACCCCGCCAATCCCTTCGTCTACGCCCAGACGAGCCCGGACATCCTCAAGCTCGTCGCCGCTGTGGACAAGATCTCCGCCGCCTCCCCGGACGAGAAGGACCTGTTGATCAAGGTCGTCGCTCTTCCGGACGAGACCTGGCCGCTGCCGTGGTACTTAAGAGGATACGGCCGTGTGGGATACTGGACGGAGCCCGGGCCCGCCCTGGCCTTCACCGGGGCCGGCCAGGCGGCCGTCGTCATCACTTCGGCGGCGTTCGCCGAGGATGTCGGCGCGGCGCTCGGCGAAGGCTACTCGCAGAGCTACTTCGGACTGCGGCCCGGGGTCATTCTCTGCCTGTTCGCGAAGCAGAACCCCTGAGCGGCGGATCGTCCCCCATCACCCGGGCCGCCCAGAGGAGCCCGCGCTTGACGATCTCGCGGGCCTCGGGGACGTCGAAGTCCGCCGCGACGTGGCCGAGCGACGTGTAGAACACCCGGCCCTTCCCGTAGAGCTTCTTCCAGACGACGGGCATGACCGCGCCGTCGATCCAGGGGGCGTGCTCGCCCGAGAAGGTCGTCGTCGCCAGGACCTCGACGGTCGGGTCGACGTGCATGTAGTACTGCTCGGATTTCATATGGAAGCGCCGCTTGAGCCCTTCGTGATCGGGTCGTCGGGCTCGGTGATGTCGACGTCGTAGTCGATGACGCCCCCGGGGTGGGCGACCCACTGCCCGCCGACCATGAACTGGTACTCGACGGCCGAACGGTGGGCGTCGCCGAGGCCGCCGTGCCAGCCGGCCAGCCCGACGCCGCTCTTGACCGCGGCCTCGAGGTTGCGCTCCTGCTCGGGCTTGATGTCGGACATGGTGAAGACGTGGACGATGAGGTCGAGCGTTTTCAGCTTCTCGAGGTCGAGGTAGGCGTCGAGCGAGTGGGAGATCTCGACCGCGAATCCCTGCGACTCGAGCCAGGGAGCGAAGATGTCGACGCACTGCTTGGGCTCGTGGCCTTCCCAGCCGCCCCAGACGACGAGCGCGGACCGGGCCTCAGCGGGCGCCTGGGCGGCGCCGGAACAAACGAGAAGCCCGGCCGCGCCGGCGAGGACCGCGGCCAGGAGGATCGCTCTCTTCATGACGGGCTCCTTCACTCGAGCTCGCGCAGCCAGATGTTCCGGTAGCGGACGGGATGTCCGTGGTCCTGGAGGGAGATCGGCAGCCTGTCGGCGTGCGTCTTGTAGGCGGACGGGCCTTGTGGGCCGTCGGCCCCGTCAGCACGGCGCCGTCGTGGACGAGGACGCCGTTGTGGAAGACGGTCATGCGGGCCGGGGCCAGGACCTTTCCGTCCTTGTCGAAGCGGGGCCGCCGGAAGACGATGTCGTAGGTCTGCCACTCGCCCGGCGGCCGGCAGGCGTTGACGAGCGGCGGGTACTGGCCGTAGAGGGACGCGGTCATGCCGTCGGCGTAGGTCGTGTTGTCGTAGCAGTCGAGGACCTGGACCTCGTAGGCGTCCATGAGAAAGACGCCGCTGTTGCCGCGGTCCTGTCCCTCGCCCTTGGCCGGCGACGGGGACATCCACTCGACGTGGAGCTGGCAGTCGCCGAATCCTCGGGCCGTGCGGATGCCGCCCGTCTTCGGGACGACCTCCATATAGCCGGCCTCGACCTTCCAACGGGCCGGCTGGCCCTTGGCGTCCGTCCAGGCCTCGAGGCTCTTGCCGTCGAAGAGGACGACGGCGTCTGCCGGCGCCGGGACGGGCGGGCCGGCCGGGCCCGGGGCCACGACCGGCGGCAGGGGCCGGCCCATGTCGTGGACCGGCCAGACATCCTGAGCGGACGCGGCGGCGGCGAAGAGGAAGACCGCCGAGGCGATGAAGAGAAGCTGTCCCCGAACGGGAGGCCGCCCGCGCATCTACAGGCTCCAGCCGGGCCGGTACTCGAAGTGCAGGAACTCGTTGGCCTCGGGGAGGTTGGTGAACTCCATCTTCTCGCCGTCCCAAAGGAGCTTCGTGTTCTTCCCGGCGAGGCGGACGGCGACGTTGGCCAGGAGCATGATCTCGGTCAGGGGCCCGGAGTAGGAGAAGTCCGTCGTCGACTTCGCCCCCTTCTTGATGGCCTCGAACCACTCCTCGCGGATGCCCGGCGAACGGGGGATGGTCTTCTCCGGCCGCGCGTACTCCTGCATCCGCGTCTCGGGGACGAGCCGCGGGTTGTACCCGTAGACGCTGCACATGATCAGTCCCTTGGAGCCGCGGAAGAGGACGCCGCCGTCCGCGTCGCCCATCATCCGGCCGGGCTCGATCTCGGCCGGCCGGGGCGGCATCAGGCCGCCGTCCCACCACGTCAGGGTCAACGGGCCCATCCCTTCGCGGGCGGCGAACTCGTAGGTCACGACCTCGCCCTGAGGGCAGTAATCCTTGCTGAACGGCGTCGAGGAGGCCTGGACGCTCACGGGCGACTGAGCTTGAGGGCCCAGAAGGGCTGGTCCATGATGTGGGCGCCCATGTCGCCGAGGGCGCCGGTGCCGAAGTCCCAGAGGCCGCGCCACTTGAAGGGATGATAGGCCGGGTGGTAGGGCCGGAAGGGCGCCGGGCCGAGCCAGACGTCCCAGTCGAGCGTCGAAGGCACGGAGGGGATCTCCTTCGGCGCGGCGATCGGCCCCTGGGGCCAGATCGGCCGGTTCGTCCAGCAGTGGACCTCGGTGACGTCGCCGATGGCGCCGTCCCAGATCCACTCGCAGATCAGGCGGGCGCCTTCGCCGGCGTGGCCCTGGTTGCCCATCTGGGTGACGACGTTGGCCTCCTTGGCCGCCCGGGCCAGGAGGCGGGCCTCCTTGATCGTGTGGGTCAGGGGCTTCTGGACGTAGACGTGCTTGCCCAGCTTGATGGCGGCCATGGCGATGACGGCGTGGTTGTGGTCGGGGGTCGACACGGTGACGGCGTCGATGCCCTTCTCCTTCTCCAGCAGGCGGCGGAAATCGCGGTACTTGGCCGCTCTGTCGTACATGGCCTTTTCGGCCGGCTCGAGATCGTCGTTCCGGAGGAGCCGGGCCATGCTCTCGTCGTCGACGTCGCAGAGGGCGACGACGTTCTGCGAGCGGCAGCCGCGCGTGTCCGAGGCGCCCATACCGCCGACGCCGACGCAGGCGATGTTGAGCGTGTCGCTCGGCGCCTTCTTCTTCTGGGTCGCCCCGACGACGTGGCGGGGGACGACCATCAGGCCGGCCGCGGCGGAGGAGGCCGCCCCTAGGAACTTTCGCCGGCTCCAGGAGGGCTCGGCGGGCGAGTTGAGGTTTTTCGAATCAGCCATGGTCACACCTTCCTTCTATCATGCGTGGAATTCAAGGGATGCGCGATCCCGGGATGGCGGGGGAATGGCAAGCGGGTCATGGGATGCCCGAAAGGGCTTATAGCACAAAGGCGCGCCGAGGGTCAATTTGAGGGGAGGGCCTCAGGGCGCCCGCCCGAAGGCGACAGCCGAGCGAGAGAAGAAGGAATAGAAAGAGAAGGAGGGCGCGGGCCCTCCTTCTCGGAAATGACGTTCGATCCGGATCAGAAGCCGAAGCTGAGCGAGAACATCGGCACGAGGATGTTCATCTGGTAGAGACCCGGCAGGTTGTGCCCGGAGGGACCGACCGTCCGGTCCTTGCCCATGAGGTACTCCAGGGCCAGGTCGAGCTTGAAATTGCCGCTCTTGTAGCCGAAGCCGCCGTTGATGCTGTTGAAAGTGAAGCTCGGCGTCAGGATGTTGAGCGTAGAGTCCGGAGCGGGGGCGGGATCGTAATAGTAGCCGCCGCGGATGGCGAAGCTGCCGAAGTCGTATTCGGCGCCGAACCGGAGCTGCGTCTGGTTCTGCCAGTTGAGGAGCAGTGCGGCATCATCCCCGAGGTTGGCGTCCCACAGGGGATCACCGAACACGACGGCGATCTCGTCGAGCTTCGACCAGTTGGTGTACTGGGCGTCGAAGGTCAGGGTCAGCCCCTGGACGGGCTTGATGGCGACGCCGCCGGCCAGCCACATCGGGCTGGGGACGGACATCTCGGTATCCGACACGCTCTCGGGGAAGCCCAGGAGACCGATGTTCTCGATCTCGGTCGTCCCGCTGAGCTTGATCTTGGACTGGGTCCGGAAGGTCCCGCCGACGCTGATCCACTCGGCCGGCTTGACCAGGACGCCGAAGGTCGCGCCGAAGCCCCAGCCCTTGACATCGAGGGTCTGCTGGCCCAGGTTGATGAGCGCGGGGGCGACCATGGGCGCGGGGGAGGTCGGCGAGAGGGCGACGAACTCGGCCCACTGGTCGGTCTTGAAGAAGCCGTAGTTGATGTTGAAGGTCGCGCCGACGTAGATCTGCTCGGTGACCTTGACCGCGATCGACGGGGCGACCGTGATGGACCCGATGAAGCTCTCCCACTTGTAGGGCTCGAGCTCGGGGTAGAAGGCGGCCGGGGGATAGGGCGCGACGAGGGCCGCTTCGAGGCCCGTGTTGTTCCAGGCCGCGCCGAGGCCGGAGAGCGTGTACGCGCCGACGCCGACGACGATGTTCTCGCCGATCGGCTGGAAGTAGCCGAGCAAGCCGGCCGGGTACTTCTTCGACTTGGTCTCCATGCTGTAGGAGGCATAGGTCGTGGTCAGGCCGTACGTGGCGCTCGGCATAAGGATGTCCCCCGTGAGGCCGAACGTCGGCATCTTGATGAGGGCCAGGCCGGCCGGGTTCCAGAAGACGGCCGTGTAGTCGTCGGCCAGCCCGACGAAGGCGCCGCCCATGGCCGAGGCCCGGGCGCCGAAGCCGTTGAGGTTGAGGCCGTTGGCGAACAGGCCCGTCGTCAGGCCGGCCGCCAGGACCAGGACGAGAGAGAGTCGGACGAGTGATTTCATTGTTCCTCCTGATCTGTCGATCGCAGAATTCTACCTAAACTTCACAAGAAAATCCAGAGGGAACCTCCGGCGCATTACACATCTGTTTATTTATCAATTAGTTAGCGCGAATTAAAGCCGCTTGAAAAAGAGGGAAAGCGGCGGAAAACAGGCCGGGCCTTTACTTCGCTCCGGAGGGTAACTATCATCTCTCCGTGATGTCCGAGATCGCTGCGATTCAACGCCTCCTTCTCAAGAGCCCCCGGGAGGCGTGGCGCGACCGGGAAGCCGTCCGAAGGGAATGGCGGGCCCTCGGCTACACGGACGAGCCGGACTTCGTCCGGGCCTGCGACGAATACGACGGATTCGTCGAGAACCTGCGCCGGTCCGTCCCCGAGATCCATTTCCTTCCGGTCGACGGCCGGACGGGCCTCGACTCGATCTACGTCCGCGACGCCGCCCTGGTCGCGCCTCGGGGTGTGGTCTTGGCCCACATGGGTAAGACACTCCGGCGCGGGGAGCCCGCCGCCGTCGGCGCGTTCTGCGCCGAGGCCGGCCGGCCGGTCATCGGGGAGATCCGTGAGCCGGGCACACTCGAGGGCGGCGACGTCGCCTGGCTCGACGCGGCCACCGTCGCCGTCGGGCACGGCTACCGGACCAACGCCGAGGGCATCCGCCAGCTCCGCGAGGTCGTCGCTCCCGACGGCATCGAGGTCGTCGAGGTCCCTCTCCCCCATTGGGAGGGCCCGGGCGACGTCTTCCACCTGATGTCCCTGCTAAGCCCGGTCGGCGAGAGGAAGCTCCTCGTCTACTCGCGCCTCCTCCCCGTCCCCTTCCGGAGGCTCCTCCTCGACAGAGGCTTCGCCCTCCTCGAGGTCCCGGAGATCGAGTTCGCGACCATGGGCGCGAACGTCCTGGCCCTGGCTCCCGGCAAGTGCCTGGCCCTGGCCGGGAACCCGCGGACGGCCGAGGTCCTGGACCGGGCCGGCGTCGAGGTCCTGACCTACGAGGGGAAGGAGATCTCCCTCAAGGGCGCCGGCGGCCCGACCTGCCTGACCCGCCCCTTCCGCTAGGACCCGGAGACCGAAATTGACTTATGCGGCGGGGAATCCTATACTTGGTGGCTGAAATCCTTCCGAAGGACGTGACAATGGACCTTTTCGAGAAGTGCAACGGCTTCTATTCGGATCCCAAGGTCGCCCAGAAATACGGCTATCCTCTCAATCCCCGGACCGTCCAGGCCATGGGCCTCTTCCCCTATTTCATACCCATCGAGCACGCCGAAGGTACCGAGGTCTTCATCCAGGGCAAGAAATTTCTCATGATCGGCTCGAACAATTACGTCGGGCTGACCCAGCATCCCAAGGTCAAGGAAGCGGCCATCGAGGCCGTCAGGAAGTTCGGTACGAGCTGTACCGGCTCGCGCTTCCTCAACGGCACCCTCGACCTCCATCTCGAGCTCGAGGACCGGCTGGCCAAGTACGTCGGCATGGAGGCCGCCCTCGTCTTCAGCACCGGTTTCCAGGTCAACCTGGGCACCATCCCGGCCATCATGGACAAGGACGACATCATCATCACCGACAAGGAGGTCCACGCCAGCATCATCGACGGCGTCCGTATGGCCAAAGCCCTCAAGAACGTCCACGTGCGCCGGTACAAGCACAACGACCCGGCCGACCTTGAGAACATCCTCAAGGCCCTGCCGCCCGGGCCGGCCAAACTGGTCATCGTCGATGGCGTCTTCAGCATGGGCGGCGACATCGCCAATCTTCCCGAGCTCCTCCCTATCTGCAAGAAATACGGCGCCCGTTTCATGTGCGACGACGCCCACTCCATCGGCGTCCTCGGCGGCGGGCGGGGCACGGGGCCCCACTTCAACATGCAGCAGGACGTCGACCTGGTCATGGGCACCTTCAGCAAGTCCCTCGCCTCGGTCGGCGGCTTCATCGCCGGCCCCAAGGAGGTCGTCCACTTCATCCAGATGTTCGCCCGGCCGTTCATGTTCAGCGCCAGCCTGCCGCCGTCCAACGTGGCCACCGTGCTGGCCTGCCTGGACGTCCTGGAGCAGGAGCCCGAGCGCGTCGAGCGGGTCAATACGATCGCCGCGCGCGTCCGGCACGAGCTTCGGGCCATGGGCTACAACATCGGCGAGACCGAGACGCCGATCATCCCCATCATCATCGGCGACATGATGAAGGCCCTGGAGGCCTGGAAGGTCTTCTTCGAGGCCGGGATCTACACCAACGTCGCCCTGCCGCCCTCCGTCCCGCCCGAGCTGTCGCTCCTGCGGACGAGCTACATGGCCACGCACACGGACGAGCAGGTCGACCGCGTCCTCGAGGTCTTCCGCAAGGTCAAGGACCTCGTCCACATCGGCGGCTGAGGCCGGGCAGCGGGCCATGGCCGAAAACAAGCACTTCTGGAACATCCGGGCCCGCAACTACGACCGGCTCTACTGGACCAAGGACGCCGGCTACATCGAGAAGATCATCGACGTCGCCGAGTTCTCGCGCCAGGACCTGGTCCTCGACATCGGCACGGGGACGGGGACCATGGCCCGGTCGATCCGTCCCTTCGTCAAGCACGTCGTCGGCATGGACTTCTCCGACTCCATGCTCAAGCGGGGGCGCTGGGACGGCATCTCGATGGTCAAGTGGGACATCACCGACGGCCTGTTCCGCAACAACCTGTTCGACAAGATCGTCGGCCGCATGGTCTTTCACCACATCCTCGACAACCTCGACAGGGCCTTCCTGCGGTGCTACGACCTCCTCAAGAGCCGGGGCAAGCTCATCATCGCCGAGGGCGTCCCGCCCGGCGAGGACCCGGACATCGTCGACTGGTACACGGAGATGTTCAAGCACAAGGAGGCGCGGCGGACCTTCACCAAGAGCCTCCTCCTCCGCTACTTCGTCAAGAACGGCTTCAAGGACGTCCGGGCCTACAAATACAAGATGCGCCGCTTCAACATCAACAACTGGCTGGTCAACTCCGGTCTCCACAAGGCCAAGCAGACGCGCATCCTGAACCTGCACCGCGACGCCCCCGCAAAGGTCAAGGCGGCCTACCGGATGACCTTCGAGAACGGCACCTGCTTCGTCGACACGGACAACCTCATCGTCGTCGGCCGCAAAGACTAGTCCCGCGCGCCCCGCGCCTCCGGACTTAACATTTCCGCCCGGGCCCGGGTATAACCATGCGGATGAACGAGACGGAACAGGAGCTCATCACCATGGTCCTCTCCGGCCGCAGCGAGGCGTTCGAGCCGCTGGTCACCCCCTACCGGGGCCCGGTCCTGGCCCTGGCCTACCGGCTGACGCGCGACCGCGAGGAGGCCCGGGAGGTCGCCCAGGAGGCCCTGCTCCGGGCCTATCGGTCGCTCCGGCGGTTCGACGTCTCCCGTTCGTTCCGCAACTGGCTCTTCCAGATCGCGGCCAACGAGGCCCGCGACCGGCTGAGGAAGGCGAAGCGGGAGCGGACGGCGTTCGAGGACGCCGCCCGCCGGGCGCCCGCCGCGGACCCGCCCGAGGCCGGCTTCGAGAGACTGGAGCTCCGCTCCCGGATCACGCGCGCGCTCGACGCACTCGCGCCGCGCGAGCGGGAGGTCTTCGTCCTGCGCGACCTCGAGGAGCTCGACATCCGGGAGACGGCCCGGGCGCTCGGCTGTTCGTCGATCTCCGTCCGGGTCAATCTGTCCTCGGCCCGCCGGAAGATCCGCGAGGCCCTGCGGGGCAGATCCCGCCGTCAGGAGGAAGGACGATGACCTGCCGCAAAGCCCGCCAGCTCCTGCCGCTTGCCGCCGGCGACGACCTCGGGCCGCGACGGGCCCGGGCGGTCCGGGCCCACCTCGAAGCCTGCCAGGACTGCCGGCGGGAGCTCGAGGAGCTCCGGCGGGCCCTGGCGGAGTTCAAGGCGGGGGCCCGGCGGGAAGCGGTACCGGACTGGAGCGACGGCGAGTGGAAGGCCTTGATGGCCGGGGCAACGCAAGGGGCGCGGGGGCGGCGGGGGGATGAAGGGGTGTCCGGCGTGCGGAGGCCGTGGCCGCGCTGGGCGGCCGCATCCGCCCTGGGCGCCCTTGTCGGATTCGCCGTCCTCTCGCTGCTGTTCAAAGGGCCGGGCCCCGGACCGGAGCGAGCGGCGATGGCGGGCCGGGCGGGCGAATCGGCCGCCGGCCGGGAGCAGGGCGTCGTCGCGATGACCTTGGTCTCCCAGGAAACAGGACTCCAAGTCGTCTGGTTCCTCGACAAGAACTTCGATTACAAAGGAGAACAGGAATGAAAAAGACAATGATCGCTCTTTTGGCGCTGGCTTCCACCCTGGCCGTCGTGGCGCCGGCCCTGGCCGAGGACCCCGTCGGGGCCCCGGCCCAGGCGCAGAAAGAAGAGGCCAAGAACCTGCGCAAGGAGATCGTCAAGCTCAAGTACGTCCGGGCCGATCAGATCCAAACCCATCTCCGGGCCTATACCAGCCGCGACGGATACATCCAATTTCAGAACTCGCTGCCTTTCGTCCTCTCGGTCGCCGACACGCCCGAGAACTTCGAAAAGATCCTGGCCGTCATCCGGGAGCTCGACGTCAAGCCGGCCGATATCGTCTATACCGTCCAGCTCGTCCTCGGCTCGGAATCGGACGCCGCGACCGACGCCGACCTCAAGAACGATCCCATTATCAAGGAGCTCGGCAAGCTCCTCCGCTACAAGGGCTACACGCTCCTCGATGCCACCCTCGTCCGCGTCGTCAACATGGACCGGGCGTCCGTCGTTCTGGGCCCTAAGGCCGAGTTCGAGTTCGCCCTCCGGCCCGAGGTCGCCGGCGACGCCAAGGCCCCGCTCATCAAGACCGAGGTCAGGCTGAGGCAGATCATGCGGGCCTTGGCCAAGCCCGCCGCCAATGCGGAAGGCGGGGAGTCGAACCAGGGGTCGGTCACCAACGTCATCCTTCTGATCGAGAGCACGCTCAACGTCAAGTCCGGCGAACGCACCGTCGTCGGCGTCTCCAAGCTCGACGGCGGCGACAAGGGGCTCATCCTCATCATCTCCGCCAAGATCGTCGATTAGCTTCCGTCGACCCGGGCATCGACGTTCCGGTAGACCGGATTCCAAGCGCGGATCTCCCGGAAGAGGGCCACGGCCCGGACCCGGTCATCGGACGCTTCCTTGACCTCGGCCAGCTCGTAGGCGAGAGCGTAGTACTGGTCCGTGCCCAGCCGGGCCTCGGCCATGCCCTTCTCGAGCCACTTCGCCGCCTCGTCGAAGTTCCGCTTCTGCCGGTAGCATTGGCTGATGAGGCTGTAGCAGGCCACGGCCAGGGCCTTGTCGGCGGCCGCCTGGGTCAGCTCCTCGACGGCCTCCGCCGTGAGTCCCTGCGACATGAAGGCCAGGCCGAGCTGGTAGCGGGCCTCGGCGTCCGACGCCCCTCCCTTCTCGCGGAGGTCCCGGCGGAACTCCGAGACGATCGTCGACAGGGCCCGCTCGAGCGGGGACGCCTCGCCCTCGAGCTGGCGGGCCCGCGCCGCGGCCAGCCAGAGGAGCTCGTCGGCCGCGAGGCCCCGGAGCTCGTAATAGGCCCGCTCGCCGGGCTCGGCGCCTCCGAAGGGGATGATGTCCGTCTCGGCGAAGATGTCGGCAGTGCTGACCTTCTCCCCCTCGAGGACGTCCTCCTGGAAGGGGGGCTTCGGCTTCTGAAGGGCATCGGCCGGCCCGGGCTCGGCGGCCCGCTGTCCGGGCAGCTCCTCGGCCGCCCGGCTTTCCATGAGCCGCCGCGTCTCGGCCTTCTTCCCCGCGGCCTTCTTCTCCGCGGCCTTCTCCTTGATCTGGGCCTCGAGAAGGCTGGTCTTCTCGACCCGGCGCCGGATCTCGTCCTCGTCCATGTGCGTCCGGACCTCGTCGAGCACGGCGATCTTCCTCATGATCTGGGGGTCTTCGGGATAGCGGAAGCGGAGGTTCTCGAGCAGCCGCCGGGCGATCCGGACGAGGCCCTGCTGAAGGTAGAGGTCGGCCTGGGCCATGACGTCGCGGATGGCCTCGCGGTCCTTCTCCGAGAGCCCCTGGGAATCCTCCGGGACCTCCTCGCCGGCCAGGCCGAGCTCCTGGCGGAGGGTGTGGGCCTCGCGGGCGAGATCGGCGTCGTCGGGGCGGATGTCGAGGAGCTCCCCGTAGACCGTGACCATCCGGTCCTTTGAGGCCCTGCTTGCGCAGCTCGTCGAGGATGGCCCGGTCGACGACTTCGAGCTTCTTGACCTCCTTGTTCGACCGGTAGATCAGGGCCAGCCTCTCCAGGGCGGGCAGGTGGGGTTTATGGCTCTCCAGGATGAGGCCGAGCAGGCCGATGGCCTTCTCGTCCCTGCGCTTCTTGACCAGATTGTTGATGAGGGGCTCGAAGAGCTCGTAGGCCTGGTCGAGCTTGTCCTTGAGGATCTGGATCCGGCCGAGCTTGATCCGGGCGTTGACGTTGAGCGGGTGCCCGGTGACGATCTGGCTGAAGATCTCCTCGGCCTTCTTGGTCTCCCCGGCCTCGAAATGGATGTTGCCGAGGACGTTGAGGAACTGGACGTTGTCGGGGGCCGCGTCAAGCTCCTTCTCCAGGATCTCGACGGCCCGGCCGGTCTGGCCCTGGCGCTTGTGGACCTCGACGACGCCGACGACGCTGCGGGCGTCCCCCGGCCTGATGGCCAAGGCCTCGCGGAGGACGTCCTCGGCGGCCTCGAACCGGCCTTTCTCGCTGTGCACGGCGGCGATCTCGTTGAGCTGGTCCAGCGCGCCGTCGATATTGCCGACGCCGCGGAACAGCCCGGCCAGGGCCTTGCGCGCGTCGGTGTCCTCGCGATCGAGCTTGACGGTCTTCTCGAAGATCGCCACGGCCTCGGCCGTCTTCCCCGACTCGGCCAGGCGGCCTGCGGCCGTCGCGAAGACCTTCTTGGCGTCGGCCACGAAGCCCTGCTGGGCGTAAAGCTCGCCGAGCTTCAGGGCCGCTTCGACGTTGTCGGGAACGAGCTTGTGGATCTTCTTCGAGATGGCCAGGGCCTGGGAATAGAGGCCGCGTCTCTCGTACTCCGCCGCGACCTTCTCGAAGGCCCGGACCGCCTTGTCGGCGTGGCCGAGACGGACGTAGAGATCACCGATGATGTTGAGGGTGCCGACGTCCTGCGGGTCGGTGAGGGCGAGCTTCTCGTACTCGGCGATGGCCTCCTTGATCCGGCCCCCGCGGACGTACTTCTCGGCCTGCTCGATGACCTTGACCCGGTCGCTCCGCGCGCTCATGCCATCCCGTACCTATTCCAGCCTGAAGGAGGTCCTGTGGAGTCCGGTCGGTCCCCGCTCCCTCAGCGAACGGAAATGCTCTTCCGTCCCGTAGCCCTTGTTCCTGGCCAGGCCGTAGCCTTCGTAGAGGCCGTCGAAGACCTCCATGAGACCGTCCCGGAAGACCTTGGCCACGATGGAGGCCGCGGCGATCGACCGGCACTTCCGGTCCCCCCGCGGGATGCCCATCTGACGGTACTGTACATCTTTTATCGGGAAGCCGTCAACCAGGATGACGTCGGGGGGGTAGGGCAGGCTTTCGAGGGCCCGGACCATGGCCAGGCCCGTGGCCCGGTGGATGTTCAGGGCGTCGATCTCTCTCGCTGAGGCCAGTCCCACACCGACCGCCGCGGCCTCCCGGAGCAGGATCGCCGCGAGCTCGGCCCGGCGGGCCGGCGCCAGGAGCTTCGAGTCGTCGATGGCGGAGGCCCAGGCGGGAGGGCGGCGGAGGAGCCATTCGGCGGGGAGGACGACGGCGGCGGCCACCACGGGCCCGAACAGGGAGCCCCGGCCGACCTCATCGACCCCGGCGACCGACCGGGCGCCCCCCCGGGCGAGCTTCTTTTCGAGCCTGAGGGTGGCCACGGTCCCGGAGGATCAGCCCTTGTCCTCTTTGAGGCGGGCCTTCTTGCCCTTGAGGTCGCGGAGGTAATAGAGCTTGGCCCGGCGGACGCTGGCCTTGCGGACGACCTCGATATTCTTGATCATCCTGGAGTGGAGGGGGAAGACGCGCTCGACGCCGATGCCGAAGGAGACCTTGCGGACGGTGAAGGTGGCCTTCACGCCGCCGCCGCGCTTGCCGATGACGTCGCCCCGGAAGATCTGGATGCGCTCCTTGTCGCCTTCCCGGATGATGACGTGGACCTTGACGGTATCGCCGACCCGGAAGGGCTCGAGGTCGGTCCTCAGGTGCTTTTCCTCGAGCGCGTTGATCAGGTTCATTGGGGCTTCCTTTCGTTCTTTGTTTCTTCCAGGAGACGCCGGTCTTCCGGAGCGAGTCGATCGTCGCCGACAAGGTCCGGCCTCCGCAGGGCCGTCTTTTCCAGGGCCTTCCCGCGCCGCCACCGCTCGATCTTCCCGTGGTCGCCCGAGAAGAGAACCTGGGGGACCTTCATCCCCCGGAACTCCCGCGGCCGTGTGTACTGGGGATAGTCCAGGAGCCCGCCGGCGAAAGAGTCGTTCCGGACGGAGCCCTCCTTGCCGACGACGCCGGGGACGAAGCGCGCCGCCGCGTCGACGACGACGGCGGCGGGGAGCTCCCCGCCCGAGAGGACGTAATCGCCGATCGAGATCTCGTCGTCGGCGAGGTGCTCAGCGACGCGCTCGTCGACGCCCTCGTAGCGCCCGCAGATGAGGATGACCTGGCGCTCCGCGGCCAGCTCCCGGGCGAGGCCCGCGTCCAGGCGACGCCCCTGGGGCGTCAGCAGGCAGACCCGGCCGCCCCCGTCCTCGCGGACGGCCTCGACGGCGCGGAAGATCGGCTCAGGCTTCAAGACCATCCCTTCCAGGCCCCCGAAGGGCCGGTCGTCGACTTGCCGGTGCTTGTCCTGGGTGAAATCCCGCAGGTCGTGCACGACGATCCGGACCAGCCCCCGGTCCAGGGCCCGCTTGACGATCCCTCCCGAGAAGATCCCGGGGAACATCTCGGGAAAGATCGTGATTATATCAAATCTCATTCAACTCCAAAAGGCCGTCCGGCGGGTCGATGACGATCTCTCCCGCGTCCGGATCGACCTTGACCAGGATCCCCTCCGCGAAGGGGACGTAAACCTCCCGCTCCCCCCGTCTCACGACGAGGAGGACCGGCCCGCCGGTCTCGAGGATCCCGGCGACCTCCCCGACCTCGGTCCCGTCCCGGGCGACGACCCGAAGGCCGAGGACCTCGAAGTCGTAGAAGCGGTCCGGCCCGAGCCGCCGGAAGGCGCCCGCCTCCACGAGCACGTCGCGGCCGGCCAGGGCGTCCGCCGCGGCCAGCGTGTCGATCCCCTTGAGCTTGAGGAAGGGGGAGTTCCGGTCCCGCTCGAACGATTCGACGGCGAAGGCCTCGAGCCCGCCGGCGCTCTCGATGTAGACCGTCCCGAGGTCTAACCCCGGGAACCCCTTTTCCTTGAGCTTGAGCTTGACCGTCCCGTCGCGCCCCTGGCTCCGGACGATCCGGCCGAGGGCGACGAGGTCAGCTTTTTTCGATGATCTCGAGGTTGAATCTCCTCTTGAGCTTCATCCCCGCGGCACCGAGGATGATGCGGATCGCGCGGGCGGTCCGTCCCTGCTTCCCGATCACCTTGCCGAGGTCTTCCGGAGCGACCTTGAGCTCGAGGATGGTGGTCTGCTCTCCTTCGAGTAGGGACACCTGCACTCTTTCCGGCTGGTCCACCAACGCCTTGGCAATCAGCTCCACGAGTTCCTTCACGGTGACCTCCTTTACGATTTCGTGCTAGGAGCGGTCTTCGCGGACTTGGCAACCCTATCCAGGAGGGATTGAACGGTGCTCGAAGGGCGGACGCCCTTGGCGAGCCACGCTTTCGCGCGCTCGAGGTCGAGCTTGACGCCGGCCGGGTCGTCGAGCGGGGTGTACGTCCCGAGAGTGTCCAGGGCCTGGCTCTGGCGCGCCCGTTCCGAGTCCATTACCACGATGCGGTAGGTCGGCTTTTTCTTGGTACCAAATCTCATCAAGCGCATGGTCATCATTGTGGTTTCTCTTCCGTGACAGAGGTCGTTGCCGGAAAATGATAGCGGAATTCGGGGGCCAAGTCAACTGGTAATCGGGGCTGTCCCCCCGAGAGGACACCCGGCGATGCCTCTTCCTTCGCGTTCCCTTGCGTGTCCGACTCTATTCTCCTGCCTCCAGAGAGGGAGGTCGCGGACAGGTCCTGGCCTACATGTCCGATCCGGCGCCCCACTGGGGCTGCAACTTCGTCTTCTGGGAGGACTACGCCGCGTTCTGGCTCGAGTGTGTTGAGCACGTCCTCGAGGGCCGCTAGCGCAGGCCGCCGAGGAGCTTGCGGACCGCCCCCCCCTTCATCATCTTCTGCATCTCCTGGAACTGCCGGAGGAGCTGGTTGACCTCGTGGACCGGGCGGCCCGAGCCCCGGGCGACGCGGGCCCGGCGGCTGCCGTTGAGCCGTTTCGGGTCGGCCCGCTCCGCCGGCGTCATGGAGTTGATGATGGCCTCGAAGTGGACGATCTTGCGCTCGTCGATCTGGGCCTTGGCCAGGTTCTTGAACGGCCCGGCCTGGGGCAGATGGCCGAGGAGGTCCCCGAGCGGGCCCATCTTCTTCATCTGCACGATCTGCTTCTTGAAGTCCTCGAGGGTGAACTCCTGCTTGCGGAGCTTGCGCGCCAGCTCCTCGGCCTCGACGATATCGGCCTCGCCCTGGGCCTTCTCGACGAGCGAGAGGATGTCGCCCAGGCCCAGGATGCGCGAGGCCATGCGCTCGGGGTGGAAGACCTCGAGCTTGTCGGGCTTCTCGCCGACGCCGACGAACTTGATCGGCCGCCCCGTGACGGAGACGATGGACAGGGCCGCGCCGCCCCGGGCGTCGCCGTCGAGCTTGGTCAGGACGACGGCCGTGAGCCCGATCCTCTCCTCGAAGGCCTGGGCGCTGCGCACGGCGTCCTGGCCGGTCATAGCGTCCCCGACGTAGATCGTCTCGACGGGCGCGAGGATGTCCCGGACGAGACGGAGCTCGTCCATGAGCTCGTCGTCGATGTGCAAGCGTCCGGCCGTGTCGACGATGAGGGGGTCGAATCCCCTGTTGGCCGTATGGGTCTGGAGCTCTTTGAGGGCCTCCCTGGGCGAGGCCATCCGGGCCGAGGTCATCTCATAGAACGGGACGCCCAGGGAGGCGGCGATCGTCCTCAGCTGGTCCTGGGCGGCCGGCCGCTTCAGGTCGAACGAGACGAGGAGGGGGTGCTTGCCGGTCCCGGCGACCCAGCGGGCCAGCTTGCCGCAGGTCGTCGTCTTGCCGCTCCCCTGGAGGCCGACCAGCATGAAGATCGACGGAGGGCGGCCCGCGAACATGAGGGGCTTCTGGACGCCCCCGAGGATCCCGGCCAGCTCGTCGTGGACGATCTTGATCACTTGCTGGGCGGGGTTGAGGCCGCGGAGGACCTCCTCGCCCAGGGCCTTCTCCCGGATCCGGGCCTCGAAGTCCTTGACCACCTTGTAGTTGACGTCGGCCTCGAGCAGGGCCAGGCGCATCATCTTGAGGGCCTCGGCCATGCTTTTCTCCGTGACCGTGACCTCGCCGCGGAGGTACTTCAGCATCTTCTCGAGGCGCCCGGAGAGCTGGTCGAACATCGCGTCGCGTCCCTCGGGCCATCATAAGGGAACCCCCTAAGGGCGTCAAATGGAGTCCGCACGACGGCTCGGAGGACGGCCTCTCCCTCCTGGAAAAGTTCGAAGACGCCGGTCCGTGCGCCGGACTCGGCGTCAAAACAACTCGCTCGGCTTGCGCTAAGCCTCGCTCAAACACGTTTTGCCGGTTTGCAGGCAAACTGCCCTCGTCCGGCACGCGGCCCGGCTGAACTTTTCCAATGTCGGGTTCGGCCGTCCTCCTCGCCGTTAAGGCGCGGCCTCCGTCTGGGAACACGCCTGCGCGGGTGGATCCCTTGTCAGCCGAGGTCGGAGAGGGTTCATATGGGGGAAAGGGACCGGGGAGGGGGCGCGCGCCGCTTGTCCGGCTTGACTTTTAGGGGGGATGCCATTAACGTAGGGGGCACCTACGCGAGGTGGAAAAGGGCATGACAGACAAGAACATCAAGCCGTCCGCGCCCGAGGGAACGCCCCTGAGCGGCAAGATCGACTACGAGGAGGTCCGCAAGCTCATCGCGCTCCTCGAGGAGAGGAACCTCTCTGTTTTCGAGCTCGAGACCGAGGGCTTCAAGGTCAAGATCGGCCGGGCCGCCGCGGCGCCGGCCGCCCCGCCCGCCGCTCCGGCCGGCCCCGCCCCCGACGGTCCGCCCGAGACCCCGGAGGCCGCCGAGGCCCGGATCCAGGCGGCCGAGGTGGCCAAGGGCCACCAGATCGTCACGTCGCCCATGGTCGGGACGTTCTACCGGGCGCCCGATCCGGCCTCGCCGCCCTTCGTCGACATCGGCGACGTCGTCAAGAAGGGCCAGACCCTCTGCATCATCGAGGCCATGAAGCTGATGAACGAGATCGAGGCCGACGTCGACGGGACGATCGCCGACATCTTCGTCGAGAACGCCAAGCCGGTGGAATACGGGCAGAAGCTCTTCGCCATCCTGCCCGCGGGCTGAGTCCGATGTTCTCGAAGATCCTGGTCGCCAACCGCGGGGAGATCGCGCTTCGCATCATCCGCTCCTGCCGAGAGCTCGGCATCAAGAGCGTCGCCGTCTATTCGGAAGCCGACCGCCAGTCGCTCCACGCCCTCCTCGCGGACGAGAGGATCTGCATCGGGCCGCCGAAGGCTTCCGAGAGCTACCTCAACGTCGCCAACATCCTCAGCGCGGTCGAGATCACGGGCGCCGACGCCATCCACCCCGGCTACGGCTTCCTCGCCGAGAACGCCAAGTTCGCCGAGATCTGCAAGACCCACGGCCTCGTCTTCATCGGCCCGCCGCCGGACATCATCCGGCTCATGGGCGACAAGGACAAGGCCCGCCAGAGCATGAAAAAGGCCGGCCTGCCCATCCTGCCGGGGAGCGACGCCGTCATCGACGACCTCGCCGTGGCCAAGAAGACCGCTTCGAAGATCGGCTACCCCGTGATCATCAAGGCCGCGGCGGGGGGCGGAGGCAAGGGCATGAGGATCTGCCGCTCGGCCTCCCAGCTCGAGGACCAGTTCCCCATCGCCCAGGGCGAGGCCAAGGCGGCGTTCGGCGACGCCTCTCTCTACATCGAGAAATTCATCAGCGGGGCCAGGCATATCGAGATCCAGGTCATCGGCGACCGCCAGGGCAAGGTCACGGCCTTCGGCGAGCGGGAATGCTCCGTCCAGAGGCGCTACCAGAAGCTCATCGAGGAGACGCCTTCGCCGTTCATCGACTGGAAGACCCGGCGGCGGATGATCAAGGAGGTCGAGGGCGCGGCCGCGGCGGTCGGCTACAAGAGCCTGGGCACGTTCGAGTTCCTGGTCGACGAGAACCAAAAGTTCTACTTCATGGAGGCCAACGCCCGGGTCCAGGTCGAACACCCCATCACGGAGATGGTCTACGGCATCAACCTCATCAAGGCCCAGATCCGGATCGCCGCGGGAGAGAAGTACGCCCCGCCCTACGCCCAGGAGATGCGTGGGCACGCCATCGAGTGCCGCATCAACGCCGAGGACCCGGTGACCTTCGCCCCCTCGCCGGGCAAGATCGACTTCCTCGTCCTTCCGGGCGGCGAGGGGATCCGTGTCGACACGGCCGCCTACGGCGGCTGGGTCGTGCCGCCCCATTACGATTCTCTCCTGGCCAAGGTCATCGCCTACGCGCCGAGCCGCGACCTGGCCATCCACAAGATGCGCGCCGCCCTGGAGACGACGACGGTCGTCGGGATCAAGACCAACATCCCGCTCCACCTCGAAATCCTGTCCAACACGGACTTCCTGGCCGGGCGCTACACAACGCAGTTCATGGACGAGCACTTGGCCGCGCGGGCGGCCGAGGACGCGGCCTGAGGCCCGGCCGCCTCGCCTCGTGAAGAGATCGGATCAGATCGGACGCCGGGCGATGGCGACCGAGAACTCCCCCCCGTTGTCCTTGAGGACGTTCTCGTTGATGCCGAGGTAGAGACGCCCCTTGAAGGGCGAGGCGACCGCGCCCTCCTCCCCGATGGGGAAGAGGACGAAGACCTCGTCGCGGATCTCCCGGCCCGAATCCGCGTCCACGCGGCTGGCCACGAGCTGAGCGATCTTGCCGACGAGGGCGCCGATGTTGGCGTCGGGGATGGGCTGTTCGACGGTGACCAGGTCGAGGCCGCCGGGCCCGCAGACGGCCTCCGGGTTCCCCTTCTGCAGGTTGATCTCTCCGGAGGCGCGGAAGAGGACCACCTCGCCCGTGTCGACGTCGAGCCCCGTGTCCACCCAGCCGGCGTCGGCCGCGACGGTGACCACCTTTTCCACCGGAGGCGTCAGGAAGATCTGTCCTTCCGTCAGAGGCGGGGATCCTGCCCCGGCCAGGACCGCCAGCCCGACGGCCGCGGCGCCGAGGCCCCGGGCGAACCTGGGTCCGATGCTCATGGCCATCATCCCTCCTCTTGCCGGCCCTGGAGAATTCGTCATAGGGGCCCATCGCGTCTATCTTATCAACTCTCCCCTCGGGGGGCAAATCTGAACGAACACCCCGCGATATCCGTAGTATAATAGACGGATAATGTCCCATCCCGAACGGAAAGGCTGAGATCATGACCGAAAAGAAGAGCTTCTTCAAACGGCGGAAAAAGCCGCTGATCATCTTCGGCGTCCTCCTGGTCCTCGTGATCATCGTCGTCGCCAACATGCAGTCCCGGCGCGAGAAGTCGGTCAGCGTGACCATCGACAAGGCCCAGAAGCAGGACCTGACCGCCATCATCTCGGCCTCGGGAGAGATCAGGCCCAAGAAGAACATCGATATCAGCGCCCAGGTCCCGGGCCGGATCATCAAGATCGGCGTCGTCGAGGGGCAGGAGGTCCGGGCCGGCGACTTCCTCCTCAAGCTGGACTCGACCCAATACGAGGCCAACGCCGACCGCGACCAGAATTTCATCCGGGCCGCCAACGCGGAGCTCATCCAGGCCGAGGCCCGGCTCCATCGGGACAAGGCCTCCTTCAATCGTCAGCAGACGCTCTTCGACGAGGATCTCATCTCCAAAGAACAGCTCGAGGCGGCCAAGGCCCAGTTCGATGTCTCGGCGGCCCAGCTGAACGCCATCGGCTTCCAGATCAAGCAGGCCGAGGCCTCCCTCAAGAGCACGATCGACAACCTGGCCAAGACGACCTACAACTCCCCCATCGACGGCATCATCACCAGCCTCCGCGTCGAGGAGGGCGAGGTGGCCATCATCGGCACGATGAACAACCCGGGGACGGTCCTCCTGACCATCGCCGACCTCTCGGTCATGGAGGTCGAGGTCGAGGTCGACGAGACCGATGTCGTCGGGGTCGCTCTCGGCCAGACGGCCCGGGTCCGTGTCGACGCCTACCCCGACACCGTCTTCGAAGGCCGGGTCACCGAGATCGGCAGCTCCGCCCTGCAGCGGTCGGTCGGGGCCGCCTCGACACAGGAATCCAAGGACTTCAAGGTCGTCGTCACGTTGCGTAGCCCGTCGGAGCAGCTCAAGCCCGGCCTGTCCGCCTCGGCCGACATCGTCGTCGCCGAGAGGACGCAGGCCCTGGCCGTGCCCATCTCCTCGCTCGTCCTGCGGGACAAGGAGGGGGCCGACAAGAACGCCCCCACCCGCGAGGAGGAGGGCGTCTACGTCGTCGAGGACAGCCGGGTCAAGTTCGCCCCGGTCGCCAAGGGCATCGCCGGCGGCATGATGATCGAGATCACCTCCGGGCTCACGGAAGGCCAGGAGCTCGTCACGGGGCCCTACGCCTCGCTCCGTGAGCTCAAGGACGGCGTCCTGGTCAAGGCCGAAACTAAGAAGGAAGGCCCGGCGAAATGAGCCGGCCCGGTCCCGTCATCGCCGCCGAGGACCTCTGGAAGGTCTACCAGCTCGGCGAACAAAGGGTCGAGGCCCTCCGCGGCGTGTCCCTGACCGTCGAGCGGGGCGAGTTCCTGGCCATCATGGGCCCGTCCGGGTCGGGCAAGTCCACGCTGATGAACCTCATCGGCTGCCTCGACACCCCGACCTCGGGGACCTACCATCTCGACGGCAAGCTCGTCAGCGCCATGTCCGAGGACGAGCTGGCCTTCACCCGCAACCGCGAGATCGGGTTCGTCTTCCAGGTCTTCAACCTCCTCTCCAGGGCCTCGGCCTTCCGCAACGTCGAGCTCCCGCTCGTCTACGCCGGGATCAAGAGAGCCGAGCGCGAGGAGAAGGCCCGCCGGGCCCTGGAGCGCGTCGAGATGAAGGACCGGATGAGCCACAAGCCGGCCGAGCTCTCCGGCGGCGAGCGCCAGCGCGTGGCCGTCGCCCGGGCCCTGGTCAACGAGCCGTCCCTCCTCCTCGCCGACGAGCCGACGGGCAACCTCGACAGCCGGACAGGCCGGGAGATCCTCAACCTCATCCACCGCCTCCACGACCAGGGCAACACGATCATCATGGTCACCCACGACCGCGAGGTCGCCTCCCAGGCCCAGCGGATCGTCCACATCCGCGACGGCCGGGTCGAAAAGGACGAACGGAAAGGAGCCTAGACGATGAGCCTCATCAAGCGCCTGGAAGGAGTCTTTTTCGATCCCAAGACCGTTTTCCCGGGGCTCGCGGAAAAGCCGGCCTGGATCGACGCCCTGGTCGTCATGCTCGTCGCCCTCATCGCCTTCAATCTCGTCGTCGCCCCCTACCTCCAGAAGGACAACCTCGGCCTGATGAAGGACAACGCCGCGCTCAAGGAGCGCCTGGGGGAGGACGCCTACGCCAAGATGATCGCCCAGACGGAGGATCCCTCGTCGGGCAGGCGCGTCATCCAGACCTTCGTCGCGACGCCGCTCTTCTTCCTCGCCGCCCTGCTCCTGCAGAGCCTTCTCCTGCTCGTCCTGGGCCGCTTCGTCTCGACGCAGGGCGCGTATGTCCAGGTCCTGTCCGCCCTCGTCCACGCCAACTTGATCGACAAGCTCCTGGGGAACGCCGTGCGCCTGGTCCTGGCCCTGACGCGCGGGTCCGTCATGCAGACCTCGACCGGCCTGGCCCTGTTCTTCCCCCGGCTGGAGGTCACATCGACGCTCTACATCGCGCTGGCCCAAGTCGACTTCTTCCAGCTCTGGATGTTCGGCGTCCTGGCCCTCGGGCTGGCCGCGATCTTCAAGATCAGCCTCCGCAAGGCCCTGGTCCTGTCCTACGGGATGTGGCTCCTCAAGGCCCTTGCCAACGCCGGGATCGGCATCGTCAGCATGAGCTTCCTTCGATAAATTGACTTCACCCCGCCCCCCTTATACATTAGGGACATGGACGACCGGCTCCTCTCCGGGGAATTCGCCCGGGCCCCGTTCGTCCGGGTCCTGGCCGAGATCTGGCGGCACGGCCTGAGCGGGTCTCTCTACGTCAAGGTCGGCGGCGTGCCGAAGTGCCTCTCGTTCGAGCGGGGGACGCTCGTCCTCGATTCCGTGTCCTTCGAGGAGAAGGACTTCCTGCGCTACCTCCTGACCACGGGGGCGGCCGACCTCATCGCCATGGCCCGGGTCGAGGAGCACGCCCAGAAGACCGACGTCTCCTCCCTCCGGGCCCTCGTCGAGACGTCCGTCTGCGGTCCGGAGCGCCTCTGCGAGCACCTCGAAGCTTTCGCCCGGGAGGAGGCCTTGGCCCTCGTAGCCGCGAGCGGCGCCGAGCGCGAGTTCCACACCCGGAGCGGGCCGCCGGCCCGCGTCTACGTCGACGCCGTCGACATCCCCGGGCTTCTCCTCGAGGGGGTCCGCCGGATGGCCGACGACGCGGCCCTGGCCGCGGCCCTGCCGGCCGCCAACGAGACGATCCGCCGCCTCCCGACCTCCTCGGCCGGCGCCTTCGGGCTCTCGCGCGCCGAGCGCTACGTCCTCGGCCTCCTCGAACCGCCGAAGAGCCTGGCCGAGATCTGCGCCGCGAGCGATATCGGAGAGGCGGCCACGCGGCGGGCCCTCCTGGCCGCGCTCCTGCTGGGCCTGGCCGGGACGGCGGGCCCGAAGCCCAAGACGGCCAAGCTCGGGGCCGACCTGTCCCTGGCCGGGATGGACCGTCTCCTGGGCCTCTTCAACGCCAAGTGCGCCTACATCTTCAAGCACGTCTCGAAGGAGGTCGGCCCGGTGGCCCTGCCCCTCGTCGGGAAAGCCCTCGACGAGATCCGGGGCCGCCTCGACCCGGCCTTCCAGACCGCCGAGCTCAAGCCCGACGGGCGTTTCGAGCTCAAGTCGTTGCTGCCGGTCAAGGCCAACATCGTCGGCGACGAGTGCCGCCGGAGCATGCTCCGCAGCATGGACGAGATCCTCGTCGCCGAGGTCCTCGTCGTCAAGCGGACGCTCGGGCCGGAGCAGGAGGCCGCCCTCGTCCGAAGCCTGGAGAGGATCGGGGAGGGCCCGTGAAGCGGCGGCAGCTCTTCGCCCTGCTCGTACTCGCCACCCTTCTCGCCGTCGGGATCCTGATCCGAATTGGAACCTGAAGCCTCCGCCCTCGTCATCGTCCTCGGCCCGACGGCCGTCGGCAAGAGCCGGGTCGCCGTCGACCTGGCCCTGCGTTTCGGCGGCGAGGTCGTCAGCGGCGATTCCATCCAGGTCTACCGCGGCTTCGACATCGGCACCGACAAGCCCACGCCGGAGACGCGCCGCGGCGTCCCCCACCATCTCGTCGACATCGTCGGGCCGGAGGTCCAGTTCACGGCCGCCGACTTCGTCCGGGAGGCCCTCGCTGCCGCCCGGGAGATCGCCGGCCAGGAGCGCCTGCCCATCGTCGCCGGCGGCACGGGGCTCTACATCAAGGCCCTTTGCGACGGGCTCTTCCCCGGCCCCGGCCGGGACCCGGCCCTGCGCGCAGCCCTCGAGGCCGAGGCCCGGGAAAAGGGGCTCGAGACCCTGTTCCACCGGCTCGAGGCCCTCGATCCCGAGTACGCCGCGAAGATCCGCGGCCGGGACCGCGTCCGGATCATCCGGGCCCTCGAGGTCCACGCGGCGACGGGGCGCCCCATCTCCGAGCACTTCCGGGCGACGGAATCGCCGGTCAAGGGCCGCCGGGTCGTCAGGATCGGGCTCCGGCTCGAGCGCGAGGAGCTCTACGCCCGGATCGGCCGGCGCGTCGACCGGATGTTCGAGCGCGGCCTCGTCGACGAGGTCCGGGGCCTTCTCGCCCAAGGCGTCCCGGAGTCGGCGCCGCCCTTCCGCGCCCTGGGCTACAGCCACGTCCTGCGGCATCTCCGGGGAGAGATCGGCCGGGACGAGGCCGCGGCCCTGACCCGGGCCGACACGCGCCATTACGCCAAGCGGCAGATGACCTGGTTCCGGAAGATGGCCGATATCGTCTGGTTCTCGCCCGAAAACGGCCCGGCCCTTGAGGAATTCGTCCAAAACGCATTACAATAGACGACACCCATGGAACACGCGATCCTCGTCAACGTGGCCACGACCAAAGCGGAAAAGCGCGAGGCCGAGGAGTCCGTCTCCGAGCTCGCCGGATTGGCCGCCGCTGCCGGGGCCGAGGTCGTCGGCAAGATCTTCCAGGTCCGCCCCCGGCTCAACCCCCGCTGGCTCGTCGGCGAGGGCAAGGTCGGTGAGATCGCCGACGAGGCCCGGGAGACCGGGGCCGACATGGTCATCTTCGACCGCAACCTCAACGCCTCCCAGCAGCAGAACCTCGAGGAGGAGATCAAGGTCAAGGTCCTCGACCGGACCCAGCTCATCCTCGACATCTTCGCCCAGCGGGCCCGGACGAACGAGGGCAAGCTCCAGGTGGAGCTGGCCCAGCTCGTCTACCAGCTGCCGCGCCTGCGGGGCAAGGGGCTCAGCCTGACCCAGCAGGGCGCCGGCATCGGCACCCGGGGCCCGGGCGAGAAGAAGCTCGAGGTCGACCGCCGCCGCATCACCGACCGGATCACCCGGCTCAAGCGGGAGATCGAAGGCCTGGGGAAGCGGCGTTCGAGCCAGCGCGAGAGCCGCCGCGAGAGTCCCGTGCCCTCGGTCTCGCTCGTCGGCTACACGAGCGCCGGCAAGTCCACCCTCTTCAACCGGCTGGCCGAGGAGCGGCGCTACACATCGCCGAACCTCTTCTCGACGCTCGACCCCCTGCTCCGGCGAGTCTCCCTCGCCGACGGCGCCTTCTTCTTCCTGACCGACACGGTCGGCTTCATCAGGAAGCTGCCCGTCGAGCTGATCACGTCGTTCCGGGCGACGCTCGAGGAGGTCGGAGAGGCGGACTGCGTCTGCCACGTCGTCGACGCCTCCTCGCCCTCGTCCGAGCACCAGCTCGCCGCCGTGGAGGCCGTCCTGGCCGAGCTCGGCGTCGCCGACGTCCCCGTGGTCAAGGTCCTCAACAAGATCGACCTCCTCACCGACGAGGAGCGGGACCTGCTCCTGCGCCGCAACGCCGACCCGCGGTCCCGGACGGTCGCCCTCTCGGCCAAGACGGGGGAGGGCGTCCCCGACCTGCTCGTCCGGCTCCGCGAGGTCCTGTTCGGCGGCCACAAGCTCTTCACCATCAAGGTGCCCAAGGAGACCCGCGAGATCACCGACTCGCTCGCCCGCCGCTCGCTCGTCCTAAAGAGGCGGGAGAGCGAGCGCTTCGTCGAATTCAAGGTCCTGGCCGACCCGGCGGGGATCGTCAACTTCCTGCCCTACATCGCGCAAGGAGATGAGACATGGTGAAGAGGATCGCCGCCGTCGGCCTGGCCCTGCTCGGGGCCTGGTCCTGCGCCACCGTGCCGCCGCCGGCCCCGCCCGCCTTCTACGTCGAGGACGTGCCCGCGGACGCGGCGACGCGCCTCAACCTCGACGACCGCATCGCGACCGTGGACGCCTGGAACGCCCTCAAGACCGGGCGGCCCGAGCTGGCCCGGAAGTACCTCATGAAGCTCGGCACGGCCAATCCCATCCGCGAGTCCGGCCTGGCCTACGCCGATCTCCTCTCCGGCGACCTGGCCGCCGCCGAGGCCAGGTTCAAGTCCTCGATCGCCGGGACGCCGGTGATGACGCCCTCCCGCGTCGGCCTGGCCCAGATCTACGAGTCGAGGCGCGAACGGGACAAGGCCTTCAACGAATACCGGGAGATCCTCAAGATCGACCCGGCCAACCGGTGGGCCCTGCCGCGCTTCGAGTCCCTGCGGGACGACCTCGTCCGGGAATCGACCGCGGCCGCCCGGGAGGCCCTCGTCACCGGCGGCCGGGAGACGGCCAAGCGGGAGTTCCTGAAGGTCCTCTTCTACGCGCCCGGGTCCGCTCCGGCCCACCTCGAGCTGGCCCGTCTCTACCGCCAGGACAAGGAGCTCTCTTCCGCCCTCCTCCATTACCGTTCGGCCCTGGAGGACGCTCCGGCGGACAAGGCCCTCCTCCGGGAATACGCCGAGGTCCTGGCCGAGTCGGGGGACCTCGGGCAGAGCCTCGAGGTCCTCGAGAGGCTGGCCGAGGCCGAGCCCCGCGACGCCGCCATCGGCAGGCGCGTCGAGGAGCTCAAGTCCAAGCTGGGGGTCTACGAGCTGCCCAGCGAATACGGGGAGATCGCGGGCCTGGAGGCCCTCGCCCGGGAGGACCTGGCCGCCCTCATCGGGGTCAAGTTCGGCGACTTCCTCGACGCCCCCGCCCGGCGCACCGAGATCCTCGTCGACATCACGCTCTCGTGGGCCCAGAGGTACATCGTCAAGGTCGCCTCGCTCGAGATCATGAGCGTCTTCGACAACCACACCTTCCAGCCACGGCGGATCATCAACCGGGCCGAGCTGGCCGACGCGGCGGTCCGTCTGATCGGCGTCCTCCAGGCCCGGGGCGCCCGGTTCGTCCCGCTCGTCGAGACGCGGCGCATCCAGATCGCCGACGTCTCCCCCGACAACCTCTACTACGCGTCCGTCACTCGGGCCCTGGCCTACCAGATCATGATCCTGACGCCGGAGCGGATGTTCGAGCCCGAGAGGACGGTCTCCGGAGAGGAGGCCAGCCGGGTCCTCGACATCGTCCTGAGACTGGCGAAATAGGCGGGATCCGAAAGGACGACATGAACGAAACGACGGAAGGCCCGGTCTCGCGAACGGGCGAAGGACACGGAGTGGGGATCCTCGCCCTTCCCAATATCCTGTCCCTGTCCCGGGTCCTGCTGACGCCCGTCTTCGTCGTCCTGTCGGTCCAAGGGAGGGCCTGGCCGGCCTTCTGGGTCTTCGTCGCCGCCGGCGCGACCGACGCCCTCGACGGCTTGGCCGCCCGGACGCTCAAGATGAGGTCGACGCTCGGCGTCTGGCTCGACCCCATCGGGGACAAGGTCCTGCTGACGGCGGCCTTCGTCGTCCTGACCATCCCGGCCCTGGCCCGACCGAACACGCTCCCGCTGTGGCTCACCGCCCTCTGCATCGGCCGCGACGTGGCCATCGCCCTGAGCGCCTTGATCATCGTCGCCCTCCGGGGCAAGCAGACGTTCAAGCCGACGCTCGTCGGCAAAGCCAGCACCATCTGCCAGGTCTTCCTTCTCTACGCCGTCCTCTACCTCAACGCCGCGGGGCTCGAGAACGCGGCCCTGGGCTGGGCCTACCTTCTCGCGGCCGCCCTCGCCGCCCTCTCCTGGGTCCAGTACGGCGTCCGCGGCGTCGCCATCCTCCGCCGGAAAAGCGGCCTTTCCCCGGGCTGACGCGTCCCCGCTGTTTTGAATATCCGGGCCGGCGTGATAGGATGAAATCCTCATGGCCGTCCCGAGGAGAGTCCGCATGAATCCCGTTTCCAATTTCGACAGGCTCGCTCGACGGATCGAGCAGTACCGCGACGAGATGATCGACCTCCAGACGCGCCTCTGCGCCATCCCGGCCGTCGCCCCGTCGAGCGGAGGCGAGGGCGAGGCCAGGAAGGCAGACTTCCTCGTCGAATGGCTCAAGGCCAACAAGTTCGTCGACATCTCGCTCATCAAGGCCCCCGACCTCGACGCGCCCGACGGCTACCGCCCCAACATCCTCGCCTACTACAGGGGCAAGAGCTCGGCGTGCACGGTCTGGATCATGACCCACACCGACATCGTCCCGCCGGGCGAGGTGTCCCTGTGGAGGGGCGATCCGTACAAGGCCTGGGTCGAGAAGGGCCGGATCTACGGCCGCGGCGTCGAGGACAACCAGCAGGACATGGTCGCGTCGCTCTTCGCCGTCAAGGCCCTCCGGGCCGAGGGCATCATGCCGAATTGCGACATCGGCGTCGCCCTCGTCGCCGACGAGGAGACGGGCAGCCGCAAGGGCATCGACTACGTCCTCCAGAACCACAAGGTCTTCCGCCGCCAGGACCTCATCATCGTCCCCGACGCCGGCAACGGGCACGGGACGATGATCGAGGTGGCCGAGAAGAGCCTCCTCTGGCTCAAGTTCAAGACGCTCGGCAGACAGGCCCACGGCTCGACCCCGGAGAAGGGAATCAACAGCTTCAAGGCCGCGAGCTTCTTCATCGCCGCCCTGAACGACCTCTACAAGCTCTACCCGGCCAGGGACAAGCTCTTCGACCCGCCGATCTCCACCTTCGAGCCGACGAAGAAAGAGGCCAACGTCCCCAACGTCAACACCATCCCCGGCGAGGACGTCTTCTACCTGGATTCGCGGATCCTGCCCGAATACAAGGTCCAGGACGTCGAGAAGACCATCCGGACGATCGCCGCCAAGATCGAGAAGAAGTTCAAGGTCAAGATCCACAGCGAGGTCCAACAGAAGGCGCCGGCCGCTCCGCCCACGTCGCCCCAGGCCCCCGTCGTGCAGGCCCTGAAGAAGGCGGTCAAGTCCGTCTACGGGAAAGAGGCCCGGGCCATGGGCATCGGCGGCGGGACGGTCGCGGCCGTGTTCCGCCGGGCCGGCTTCCCCGCGGCCTGCTGGTCCAAGCTCGACGAGACCGCCCACCAGCCGAACGAGTACTGCGTCATCGACAACATGGTCGGCGACGCCAAGGTCTACGGCCACATCTTCCTGCAGGTTTGAGGACGGGCCGGGGGGGGCTCAGACCGGGCGGCGCCAGGCCGCGGCCGGCGGCGGGGGCGTCGGGTAGATCCTCTGGACGCGCTGGGCGATGCGGACCGTGTTGAGGTGGATGTCCACCGTGTCCTCGATCTCCAGCGCGTAGCCCCCGGCCAGGACGACGACGACGGCGATCCCCAGGCGCCGGGCGCTCTCGATGACGAGCTTGTCCCGCTCCTTCAGGCCCGCCTTCGTCAACGCCAATCCACCCAACTGGTCCTTCTCGTAGGGGTCCGCCCCGGCCAGATAGAAGACGATGTTCGGCCGGAACTCCTCGTAGATCCTGGGGATGTGGGCCCGGAGCTCGGCCAGGTACTTGGCGTCGCCGTCGCCGGCCCAGAGCCCGAGGTCGAGCGTGCTGAGGGGCTTTTCGCTCGGGTAGATGTCCATCTGGTGGATGGACAGGGTGAAGATCTCGTCACGCCCGGCCAGGGCCGCGGCCGTCCCGTTGCCCTGGTGGAGGTCGCAATCGACGACCATGACCCGTTCGGCCAGCTTGTCCTCGACGACCTTGCGGGCGGCCACGGCGACGTCGTTGAGGAGGCAGAAGCCCTCGCCGTGGTCGGGAAAGGCGTGGTGGAATCCGCCGCCGATATGGACGGCCAGGCCGCACTCGAGGGCCCTGCGGGCCGCAAGGACGGTCCCCCCGACCGAGAGCAGGGCGAAGCGGACGAGCTCGGGAGAATAGCGGATCTCGAGCGCCTTGAGCTCGGCCAGGCTCAGGGCGCCCGTCTTGACCCGCTTGAGGTAGCGGCGCGAGTGGACGAGCTCGAGGTCCTCGTCCGGGGCCGGACGGGGCCGGAGGAAGTTCTCCTTCTTGGCTCCCATGGCCAGGAGGTTCTCGTAGACGAGGCGGTATTTCTGGAGGGGGAAGACGTGCTTGCCGGTCTCGACCATCCAGTACTCGTTGCTGTAGACGAGCTGGAAGGGGAAGCGCTTGCCGACGAGCACCTTGAAGAGATCGAGAACGTCGCCCATGCCGGACTCACGATATCAAAAAACGGTGCCTATCGCTCGAAGATCAAACTGTAGCGCCCCGGGCCGAACTGATAGGCGAAGACAAAATCCCATCCCTCCTTGGCCTTTTCATTGAGCATCTGTTCCACATTCTGCCCTGTCGATGGGTATCCAACGACGGAATAGTCCTTATTCCCGGCGGCATTGACATTGATCGGGACTGCTATGAGTGACTTCACCAGAATGGCAATCACAAGGACCAACGCCACATTGACCAGGATGGTCGTCGATCTGGATAATTTCATAGTTCCCTCCTTTGACAAAGGCATGTTAGCCGCCGGACAGATGCGCTGTCAAGCTCGCGAAGGCGGTATTGAAGCGTATTACGGAAAAAGGAGTATAGTACGTAAGCTATAGAAGATCATCTGATGCAATTCATGTTCAGGGGATCGTCTGAAGGGAGAAAACGATGAAAAAAGACAGAAGAGATTTCATCAAGATGATGACAACCGGTGCCCTGGCGGCTTCGCTGGCACCTCTTGGTGTGACCGGTCATGAGAACGCCCCGAAATCCCGCTCTGAAGAAGCGCCCCAGAAGAGCAGAGTCGAGGAAGCGCTTTCCAACATGATGAAATACGGGAGCTGCTGCACGGGCGTGCTCGCCACGTACTCCCCCGAATGGGGAATCGAGAAAGACCTCGCGGCCGGATTGGGGCGCGGCATGGCGGGAGGAATCGGAGGTTTGGGCCACGTGTGTGGGGCCGTGAGCGGTGCCGTCATGGTCATCGGACTGAAAACGACGAACAAGAACAACATCGATGATATGGCGGCGGGTTTTAAGACCATGGATACCGCTCAGGAATTCGTTTCACGATTCAGGGAGAAACACGCCTCCATCCAGTGCCGGGAACTGATAGGACATGATATCAGCACGCCGGAAACCAGAGCGGCAGCCATGAAAGCGAACGCTTACGCCGACTGCCCTAACTATGTCTCCAGCGCCGTGGCTATTCTTGAAGAAATGTTCAGCCGTGATAAATCTTGAGGCTGGGATGCCTATTCGTCAATCGGGGCTCATGAGCCGTATGTTGAAGCCCTGCATCCGGCTCAAGCCGGCTGGCGGTTAGCGTGCCCATCTGCCTACCCCTCTGAGCTCGGGCTAGATCAACGGATCGAGGATGTAGAAGTCGAGGTCAGCGCTTGCGGGCCGGCTTCTTGGCCGATTTCTTGGCCGCCTTCTTCGCGGGCTTCCGGGCGGCCTTTTTGGCCGCGGACTTTTTCGCCGCCGCTTTTGGGGCGTTGAGGATGGCCGCACGGGCCGCCGCCAGACGGGCGATCGGCACGCGGAAGGGCGAGCAGCTGACGTAGTTCAGGCCGAGGAGGTGGCAGAACTCGACCGAGGACGGCTCGCCGCCGTGCTCGCCGCAGATGCCGAGCTTGATGCCCGGGCGCGCCTTGCGGCCCCTCTCGACGGCCATGCGCATGAGCTCCCCGACGCCGGCCCGGTCGATGATCTCGAACGGGTCCTTGGCGTAGATCTCCCGCTCGACGTAGGGGATGAGGAAGCGCGCGGCGTCGTCGCGGCTGACGCCGAGCGTCGTCTGGGTCAGGTCGTTCGTGCCGAAGCTGAAGAACTCGGCCGCCGTCGCGATCTCGTCGGCCGTGATGGCCCCGCGGGGGATCTCGATCATCGTCCCGACGAGGTAATCGAACTTGATGCCCTGCTCCTTCATGACCGCCTCGGCCGTCGCCCGGACGATCCGCTCCTGGTCGCGGAGCTCCTTGACGTGGCCGACGAGCGGGATCATGATCTCGGGCAGGACGGGGATCTTTTTCTTCTTGGTGGCCGCGGCCGCCTCGAAGATGGCCCGGGCCTGCATCTCCGTGATCTCGGGGTAGATGATGCCCAGGCGGCAGCCGCGGAAGCCGAGCATGGGGTTGAACTCGTGGAGGGAGGCGACGCGGTCGCGGACCTTCTCGTCGGGGACGCCCATCTCCGCGGCGATCTCGCGCTGGCCCTTCTCCTCGTGGGGCAGGAACTCGTGCAGCGGCGGGTCGAGCGTCCGGATGGTCACGGGCCGTCCGGCCATGACCTCGAAGATGCCGACGAAGTCCTCGCGCTGGAGGGGCAGGAGCTTGGCCAGGGCGGCTTTCGCTCTGCTCGACCGTGTCGGCCAGGATCATCTCCCGCATCGGGCCGATCTTGCCCTCGCCGAAGAACATGTGCTCGGTCCGGCAGAGGCCGATGCCCTCGGCGCCGAAGGCCACGGCGTTGGCGGACTGGTCGGGCTGGTCGGCGTTGGTCCGGACGCTTGAGCGTCCGGTACTTGTCGGCCCAGCCCATGAGCTTGGCGAAGGTCTGGTAGACGGGGGCCTTGCCCGGGTCGAGCGTCTTCTCGATGAGGACCTGGAGGACCTCCGAGGGCTTGGTGTGGATGCGGCCCTCGATGACCTCGCCGGTCGTGCCGTCGATCGAGATCCAGTCGCCCTCCTTGAGCGTCGCGGCCCTTGACCGTCATGGTGTGGCCGGCGTAGTCGATGTGGAGGTCGCCGCAGCCGGCGACGCAGACCTTGCCCATCTGGCGGGCGACCAGCGCGGCGTGCGAGGTCATGCCGCCGCGGGCGGTCAGGATGCCCTCGGCCGCGTTCATGCCCTTGATGTCCTCGGGCGAGGTCTCGATGCGGGCCAGGATGACCTTCTCGCCCTTCCTGCGCCCAGGCTTCGGCGTCGACGGCGTTGAAGACGACGCGGCCCGTGGCGGCGCCGGGCCCGGCGTTGAGGCCCTTGGCCAGGAGGCGCCCGGCCTTGACGGCCGCCTGCTTCTCGGCCGGGTCGAAGATCGGGCCGGAGGAGCTGGTTGAGCTGGTCGGGCTCGACGCGGGAGAGGGCCTCCTTCTCGCTGATGAGCTTCTCGCCGACCATGTCGACGGCGATCCGGACGGCGGCGAAGGCCGGTCCGCTTGCCGACGCGGCTCTGGAGCATGTAGAGCTTGCCGCGCTCGATGGTGAACTCGATGTCCTGCATGTCGCGGTAGTGCTTCTCGAGCCGGTGCCGGATCTTCTCGAGCTGCTCGTAGGCCTTGGGCGTCGTCCTTCTTGAGCTCGACGATCGGCTTGGGCGTCCGGGTGCCGGCGACGACGTCCTCGCCCTGGGCGTTCATGAGGTACTCGCCGTAGAAGACGTTCTCGCCGGTGGCCGGGTCGCGGGTGAAGGCGACGCCGGTGCCGGAGTCGTCGCCCATGTTGCCGAAGACCATGAGCTGGACGTTGACGGCCGTGCCCCAGGCCTCGGGGATGTCGTACATCCTGCGGTAGGCGATGGCCCGGTCGTTCATCCACGAGCCGAAGACGGCGCCGATCGCGCCCCAGAGCTGCTGGCGGGGAGTCGTCGGGGAATTCGTGGCCGGTCTTCTCCTTGATGGCCGCCTTGAACGCGGCGACCAGGTCCTTGAGGTCGTCGGCCGTGAGGTCGGCGTCGCTGCGCGACGCCGCGCTCGTGCTTCTTTCTCTCGATGATGGCCTCGAAGGGGTCGATGTCGTCCTTGTGGACGGGCTTGAGACCGAGGACGACGTCGCCGTACATCTGGACGAAGCGGCGGTAGCAGTCGAAGGCGAAGCGCTCGTTGCCCGGTCTTGGCGACGAGGGCCGCGACCGTCTTGTCGTTGAGGCCGAGGTTGAGGATGGTGTCCATCATGCCCGGCATCGAGGCCCGGGCGCCGGAGCGGACGGAGACGAGGAGCGGGTTCTTCGGGATCGCCGAAGGCCTGGCCGACGGCCTTCTCGAGCCTTTCGAGGTTCTTCTCGACCTCGAGACGGACGGCCTCGGGTATCTTCTTCTTGTTCTTATAGTAAAGGGTGCAGACCTCGGTCGAGATGGTGAAGCCCGGGGGGACGGGCAGGCCGATCCCGGCCATCTCGGCCAGGTTGGCGCCCTTGCCGCCGAGGACGTCCTTCATCCTCATATTGCCTTCGGCGGCCCCGGCCCCGAAGAAGTACACGTATTTCTTGGCCATAGATTATCTCCTGATACTTCGGATATTTATGAAAATATACACGGATTCCGGCGGGAATTCAAATAGCCTCGGGACCGGCGACCTTAAGAAATCTTCTGCGTTCTATCAAAGAGGAGCGTCAAGCTCAGAACCAGCATCCCCAGGTCTTCGAGGACGACGCCCCAGCCGGACTTGCGGCTGAGGGAGCCGAAGCAGCCGCAGTCGACGTCGAGGCCGCGGGCCATGGTGACTAAGGTCAGGACGATGAAAAAGACCAGGAGTCCGGTGATGACCAGGGCCGCCCCACGCTGCCAGATCCCCGCGACGAGGAACGCGCCGGCCAGGATCTCGAGCCAGGGCAGGACGATCGCGGCGATGAAGGAGAGGGTCTGGCCGACGAGCCGGTAGTCGCGGATGTCCTGGGCGAAGTCGAGGGGATTCCCGACCTTGACGACGCCGGCGTAGATGAAAAGCCCTCCGAGGACGAGCCGGAAGACGAGGAGGAGCGTTTTATTCCTGATCATCCCCCGTCTCCTCGGGCAGCCCGGCCGCCCGCCATTCCTCCCAACCGCCGGAAAAGACGCGGATGTCGCGGAAGCCTTCGTCGTGCAGGCGCTTGGCCAGGGCCAGGCTCGAGTGGCAATCCCCGCCCTCGCAATAGACGACGATCGGGCCCTCCCTCGGCCGCTCGGTGACGAACGGAGGGAGGGGCCGATCGGACCCGTCCTCGGGCAGGCTTCGCGCCCTCGGCACGCGGCCATCGCGGAAGAGGCCGGCGGCCCGGGCGTCGAGGAAGAGGGCCTCCCCCGAGATCCACAGGTCCTCGGCCTCGGCGAGCGAGATCATCCGGACGCCGGGATATTCGGCCTGGACGAAGAACGTCTCCCGGAACTCGCCCCGGGCGAACCGCTTGATAAGGGAGACGTTGACGGCGGAGCCGACGGCGACGGCGAGAGCCCCGAGAGCCAGCGCCTGCCGGAAGGTCCGCCCCGCTTCGGTCACGTCTCCGCCCCCTCCCTAACCGTGGACGGCCCGGTATTTCGCGAGGCCCGCCTTGAAGACGCGGACGGCCTCGCGGAGGTCGTGCTCGTTGACGACGTAGGCGATGCGGGCCTCGTCGGTCCCCAGGCTCGGCGTCGAGTAGAAGCCCGGGGCCGGGGCGATCATCACGGTCTTCCCGTCGAGGGAGAACTCCGAGAGGAGCCAGACGGCGAAGTGCTCGACGTCCTTGACCGGCAGGCGGATGATGACGTAGAAGGCCCCCTGGGGCTTGTGGATGACGACGCCGGGGATGTCCTTGAGCCCGTCGTAGAGGATGTTGCGGCGCTTGTCGTACTCGGCCCGGATGCCGGCGAAATATTCCATGGGCATGTTGTAGGCGGCCAGGGCGGCGTGCTGCTCGACCGAGGGCGGGCAGAGCCGGGCCTGGGCGAACTTCAGGGCGGCCGCGTAGACCTCCTTGTTCCGGGTGATGATCATGCCGATGCGGGCGCCGCAGCAGCTGTAGCGCTTGGAGATGCTGTCGCAGACGACGACCCGGTCCTCGATGTCCTCGTACTCGAGGACGCTCTTGTGCTTCAGGCCGTCGTAGATGAACTCCTTGTAGACCTCGTCGCCGACGAGGAAGAGGTCGTGCTTCTTGACCAGCCGGACGACCCGGTCGATCTCCTCGGGCGTGTAGACCGTGCCCGTGGGATTGTTCGGGGAGCAGAGCAGGATGGCCCTGGTCCGGGGCGTGATCTTGGCCTCGATGGCCTCGGCCGGCGGCAGGCGGAAGCCGTCCTCGACCGAGAGCGGCAGGGGGACGATCGTCAGGCCGGCGAACGAGGCGTAGCCGTTGTAGTTCGTGTAGTAGGGCTCGGGGATGACGATCTCGTCGCCGACGTCCCCGAGGACGGAGAAGGTGAAGTGGATGGCCTCGGAGCCGCCCGTCGTGATGAGGACCTCGTCCGGGTCGAGAGGGATATGGTACTGGTCGAAGTAGCGGGTGACGGCCTGGCGCAGCTCGAGGAACCCCTGGGCCGGGCCGTAGCCCAGCACGGGCTCGCTCCAATCGTGGAAGGTGTCGATGACGGGCTTCGGCGCCGGGATGTCGGGATCGCCGATGTTGAGATGGAAGACCTTGACGCCCTTGGCCTTGGCCGCGTCGGCGTAGGGCTTGAGCTTGCGGATCGGCGAGGCCTGGATGTCGCGCCCGCGCTGGGAGATCTTCATGGACGGGTCCTCCTGGTGCCGGGATCGGAACGGTAAGGGGGTATTATAGGAAATGCGCGGCGCCTAAAGCAACGCCTGTTCTGGAAGATCGCTCAGAACGCGAGCCCGAGGACGAGCATGTAGTTGGCGTAGCGGAACTTGAGGCCCCCGTGCGGGTCCCACCACCCGTCGATCTCCCCGAGGTCGAAGAGGTCCAGACGCCGGCCGACCTCCTGGTTGCCGAAGGCGTAGCCGACGCCGATGGTCAGGGCCGTCTTCCTGATGAAGAACTCGGCCCCGGTGACGAAGTGAAAGATGTTCCAGTCGGTCAGCGAGGTGCTCGTCGCCGGCCCGGACCTCTTGGCCGAATAATCCGTGGTGAAGCTGGCGTAGCCCTTGAACCGGGACGAATAGAGCCATTCGAAGCCGACTCCCAGGTTGAACACGGACCCGAGCTCCTGGGTGACGTCGGTCGACAGGGGCTCCCCGGTGCTCTGGGCGAAGAACCCGGGGGCGTCGACGACGGTGTAGAGGGGGACCCCGGCGAACCATTCCGCGCTCCAATAGACGCGGACCTTGTCGATCTTGTAGGTCACCCCGGCGGCCAGGGAGACCGGCGAGCGGTAGAAGACCGGCCGGCGGTCCCGGTAATCGGCGGCGAGATGATCGTCCGGCTCCCCGTCGCCGTCCATGTCCAGCGCGACCACGGTGGAGTTGACCCCGGTCGAGCCCGTTCCTCCGAGGGACAGGCTGGGCGTCGTCAGCGTGATCCCCAGGGTGACCCTCTCGAGGTCCGTGGCCAGGCCGATCTTCCAGAGCGTCCGGAAATGGCGGTACTGGTACTGCCGCGCTCCCGAGGCCATGGCGATGCGGCCCTCGGCGTCGAGGGTCTCGACGAGCTCCTGGAGGTTGGCCCGGTGCGAGCGGATGGCCAGATACTGGGTGACGCCGAGGCCCAGCCGCGGCCCGATCCTGTAGGACCAGGTCAGCCCGAGCCAGCGCTCGGACACCTTCTCGTCGAGCCGGAACTGGGTGGCGAAATCCTCCTGTCCCGGCCTGTCCGGCAGGATGTCCCGGGCGCCCGCCGAACACAACGAAACGCCGAGCTCGACGTCCTGGCGGGCCAGGTAGGAATAGCCGAACCAGTGCTTCTCGAGGCCGCGGACGCGGACGGACCCGGCGATGATCGAGGGGGCCGGCCGCGGGTTCGGGGCGTTGAGGGGAACTCCCCCCTGGTCGTTCCCGGCCAGAGTGACCCGGGAGAACCGGAAGACGTTGGCCGCCATCAGGGTCTCGGGCTTCACGAGGAGGCTCAGGGCGCCGGGATTGTAGAACGTGCCGCTGAGATCGAGGACGCTCCCGATGACCGCCCCGCCGAGGAGGGTCGCCCGCGTCCCGTACTGGTTAGTCCAGTAGTGCGAGTCCTGGGCCCGGAGGGTCGGGGCCAGGGCCAGCAGGGAAACGACCGCCAGGACGGCAGAACGGAGGGAGCCCATCGCCCCCTGTTTATAAGCGATTCCCCCGGCCCGCGTCAAGCCGGACCGGCGGGGGCGCTTCGAACATACCGATTGCCACGGACAGGGCTTTTTTGCTAGTTTAGGGGGCGAAAACAAGCTTTGGGACCGCCATGACCATCGAACGCAACGCCCGCCTCCGCGCCGTCCGTAGCTGGGGCGACTTCTTCCACTTCGCCGTCGACGCGCCGTCCGTCGGAAAGAGCGCCCGGCCGGGCCAGTTCGTCATGGTCAAAGTCGCCGAAGGGACATTTCCCCTCCTCCGCCGCCCTCTCGGCGTCCACGACGCCGGTCCGGAGGGGATCGAGCTCTTCTTCAAGGTCGCCGGACAGGGCACGGCGCTCCTGGCCCGCAAGAAACCGGGCGACCCGCTCGACATCGTCGGACCGCTGGGGAAGGGCTTCACCGTCGGAGGCGCTTTCAGGGCAAAAAGGGCCTTCCTCGTCGGCGGCGGGCGGGGGATCGCCCCGCTCTTCTTCCTGGCCCGCGAGCTGGCCGGGGCCGGGGTGACGCCCGTGGTCTACTACGGCGGCCGGACGGCGGCCGATGTCCCCCTTGGCGACAAGTTCGCCGCCGCCGGCTTCGAACTCCACCTCTCCACCGACGATGGCAGCCTCGGCTTCGCCGGCTTCGTCACGTCCCTCGTCGAGGGCGAGATGGCCCGGGCCAAGCCGGACGTCGTCTACGCCTGCGGTCCGGACCCGATGATGAAGGCCCTGGCCGCGATCACGGCGAAGCGCGGCGTCCCGGCCGAGTTCTCCCTCGAGTCGATCATGGGCTGCGGCATCGGCGCCTGCTGGGGCTGCGTCCACAGGATCAGGGACAGCGCCGGCGACGGCTGGGTCAAGATCTGCGAGGAAGGCCCGGTCTTCCCCGGGGAGCGCGTCCTATGGCCATGACGGCGAAGACGGTCGACCTCTCGACGGACCTGGGCTTCCTCGAGCTGAGGAACCCCGTCATCGCGGCCAGCGGCACCTTCGGCTACGGCCTCGAGTTCGAGCCCTACCTCGACCTGGAGAAGCTCGGGGGCTTCGTGGTCAAGGGCCTCTACTACGGGCCGCGGGAGGGGAACCCCCCGCCCCGGCTGGTCGAGACGCCGAGCGGGCTCATCAACGCCATCGGCCTTCAGGGCGTCGGCGTCGAGGCTTTCGCCGCCAAGGTCCTGCCGAAGCTGCGGCGCCTCCGGACGGCGGTCATCGTCAACGTCTGCGGGGCGGACGACGACGAGTACGCCGCGGTGGTCGACTTCCTCGACAAGCAGGAAGGGATCGCCGCCTACGAGCTCAACATCTCCTGCCCCAACGTCAAGAAGGAAGGGGCCTGCCCGGCCCTCTCGCCGCGGACGACCTTCGACCTCGTCAAGAGGATCAAGGGCGCGAGCCGCCGGCCCCGTCATCACCAAGCTCTCGCCCAACGTCACCAGCGTCGTCGAGATCGCCCAGGCGGCCGAGGAGGCCGGGACGGACGCCGTGGCCCTGGTCAACACCTTCCTGGCCCTGGCCCTCGACCTCGAGACGCGCCGGCCCAAGCTGGCCAACGTCTTCGGCGGCCTGAGCGGCCCGGCCATCAAGCCCATCGCCCTGCGCATGGTCTACCAGGTCGCCTCGCGCCTCAAGGTCCCGGTCATCGGCATGGGCGGCATCATGACCGGCGCTGACGCCCTCGAGTTCCTCGTCGCCGGGGCGGCCGCGGTCGAGGTCGGGACGGCCAGCTTCGTCGACCCCGACGCCGCCGTCCGCGTCGTCGCCGAGATGGAGCGCTGGTGCGAGGCCCACGGCGTCGCCGCCGTTCGCGACATGGTCGGGACGCTCGAGACCGCCTGACAACGAAAGGACCCCCCATGACCACCGCTAACGCCGACCGCATCATCATCGCCCTCGACGTTCAGACCAAGGAGGAGGGCATCGATCTCGTCAGCCGCCTCAAGGACGCGCGGACGTTCAAGGTCGGCCTCGAGCTCTTCACGGCCGAGGGCCCGGCCCTCTTCCGCAAGCTCAAGGCCCTGCGCAAGGCCATCTTCCTCGACCTCAAGCTCCACGACATCCCCAACACCGTGTCCGGCGCCGTCCGCTCGGCCTTCAAGCACGGCGTCCAGATGATGACACTCCACACTTCGGGCGGGCGGGAGATGATGGCCAGGGCCGCGGAGACGGCCCGCCAGGTCGCCGGGGAGACCGGGCGCCCGAAGCCCCTCCTGCTCGGCGTCACGGTCCTCACGAGCCTCAAGGGCGCCGATCTCGAGGAGGCGGGTATGGGCGCCGACGTCGCCTCCCAGGTCCTCCGCCTGGCCGGGCTGGCCAAGGCCGCGGGCCTGGACGGCGTCGTCTGCTCGCCCCAGGAGATCGAGGTCCTGCGCAGGGAATTCGGGCCGGAGCTGGTCATCGTCACGCCGGGCATCCGGCCCGTCTGGGCGGCCGCCCAGGACCAGAAGCGGATCATGACCCCGGCCGAGGCCGTGGCCAAGGGGGCGGATTATCTCGTCATCGGGCGCCCCATCACGGGGGCCCCGTCCCCGAACGAAGCCTTCCTCAGGATCGTCGAGGAGCTCGATCAGAGCCGGCCATAGCGGACGGCGAAGATGACCTTGAGGAACCAGTTGACGACGACGTAGAGCCCGATCACGACCAGGACGCTGGCCGCGAAATAGCTCCCGACCTTGTCCTTAGGCGTCTCCATCATCGGCGCGTCGAGCCCCAGGTAGAGGATGTAGAGCCCGTAAAAGCTGGCCACGATGCCCAGGACCCACAGGCCGGGGACGATGTAGAGGACCCCGGCCACCCAGCCCGGCGTCATGCTGTAGACCGCGAGCTTGAGGGCGCTCGTCATGTTCTTGGCCGAGCCGAAACTCGGGGCCAGCCCGTTGACGATCAAGGCGAAGAGATAGACCGTAGCCAGGCTGAGGACGTAGGCGACGGCGGCGTTGCCCAGGGCCGTGCCGACGGGCCAGTGGCCGATCACGGGGAGCCTCTCGATGAGGACCCGGCCGAGGAACTGGAAGACGGCCGGAACGGCCGCCAGGACCAGGGCATAGGAGGTGAAGAGACCGGCCGCGGTCGAGGGCTCGGCCTTGATCTTGACCCATTCCTCCTTGGGCCTGAGAAGGATCGCCTGCGCTCTCCGAGCGATGTTCATGGGGCCTCCTCCCAGCGTCGGGG
Source organism: Candidatus Aminicenantota bacterium (assembly GCA_963719985.1). Lineage (GTDB taxonomy): Bacteria > Acidobacteriota > Aminicenantia > Aminicenantales > Saccharicenantaceae > RBG-16-66-30. The sequence continues at coordinate 695,820 of CAVRDU010000005.1, forward strand.
CCAATCATACCCCGGGCGGAGAGGGGGTGTCAACGCGGCTGGAGAAGCGGGCAACAGGGGAAATGTGGAGGCGCGGGTCGGACTCGAACCGACGAATAAAGGTTTTGCAGACCTCTCCCTTAGCCTCTTGGGTACCGCGCCGGATTCGTCATGGTCTCGGGAAGTCGGTTGGAGCGGGCGATGGGACTTGAACCCACGACCTTCTGCATGGCAAGCAGACGTTCTACCACTGAACTACGCCCGCCCGCTCGCTCTCACCTGAGAACGGCACGCCTTAAACTAGCAGAATAGCCGGGGACTGTCAATCGCGATAGCCCTTCTTGGGCGGCGCTGGGCCGCTCCTTGCCCCCGCACCCCGGAAACCTTCGTAGCTGGTTTCCCCCGCCTTCGGCGGGTCCCCCTTCCCTCACGGGGGCCTCAGAGCGGTCACAGCACCGCCCCGGGCTATAGCGATTGAAGTGAGGGAAGGCGGAAAAAGAACGGGGACACGTACCCAAGGGACATGTCCCCGGGAATTAGCGGGCGAGGTTGATCTGGACCTCGTTGCCGATGTCGACGGAGTCGCGCGCGCCGAGGATCTTGATCGTCGACGTCGCGCCGCGGACGTCGATGATGATGGCGCTGGCGACGGCCTCGCGGGGCAGGTCGGGCCTGGCCTGGTGGAAGATGTTGAGCTGGTCGCCGATCTGGACGCAGTGCTGGCGGCCCATGTCGATCAGGGCCCACTGTCCCGAGGCCGAGATGTGGAAGTCGTTCTCGATGTAGATGACCCGGCCCCGCTTGCTGGCGTTGGGGTCCATGTCGCTGTAGCCGAGGTCCTTGCCGATCTCGCCGGCCTCCTCCTCGAATGGCAGGAGGAAGTCGCCGATGTGGATCGAGCCGCAGCCCTTCTCGACCTTGGCCGTGGCCATCTTGTCGTCGAGCCGGACGATCCGGGCCCGGCCGTGGCGCTCCATGACCGTGCCGAGCTTGGCGACCTTGGCCCGCAGGCCGACGGACAGGAAGAGCTGGCCGATCTCGAGCCCGTCGGCGGCGCCCTTGTCGAGGTAGATGACGTCGTCGTCGCTGTAGACGTGCTTCTCGTTCATCCGCTCCGCCCCGACGATACGGATGTCGGGCAGGAGCTTGCCTTCCTCGTGCATGTAGAACGAGCAGTTGAGGTCCGACTCGTTGATGAGCTGATAGGTGTCATCGAAGATCTTGGCCCTCTTGATCAGCGTGTCCTGGGCGAACGGCCGCACGGGGACGACCAGAACCAAAGCGGCGATAACGAGGACGAGGCCGCCCGCGGTGAGGAGGGATCTTGCTTTCATAGTCACACCTCTCAGCCGATGGAGTTCCACCTGGCGGTATTATAAGAGGGGGTTCGCGCGCCTGTCAACATGGAGTTAGCGCCCCGCCGTGATGGACATTCCGGCTCGATTCGATTAAAATGATTCAAACCATAGAGTTAGTCGTGCCGAAGGCCCGAATGTCAAAAAAAATCTCGGTCGCCCTGATCTTCGGAGGGCGGTCGGCCGAGCACGAGATTTCCCTGATCTCGGCCGGCGCCATCCACCAGAACCTGGATAGGTCCCGGTTCGACGTCCGGTCGATCTACATCACCCGGGCCGGTCTCTGGAAGCCGGTTGATTCCCCCTCGACCGACGTCGCCGGCCTCGAGCGGGGCCGGGCCTTCTCCTTCCTGCCCTGGGAGTCCGGGACCTCCGTCCCGGGGGCGGCCGCCGACATCTATTTCCCCATCCTCCACGGCCCGTTCGGCGAGGACGGGACGATCCAGGGGCTGCTCGATCTGGCCGGCGTCCCCTACGTCGGGGCCGGGGTCACGGGCTCGGCCCTGGGGATGGACAAGGCCGCGGCCAAGTCGGTCCTCCGCGACCACGGCCTGCCGGTCGTCCCATGGCTGGCCATCAGCGAGGAGGAGTGGCGGACGGGCGCCGCGGCGATCATCGCCCGCGTCCGCCGGTCGCTCCGGCCGCCTTTCTTCGTCAAGCCGGCCAACCTCGGCTCGAGCGTCGGGATCACCAAGGTCGCGGCCGCCGCCGGCCTCCCCGCGGCGCTGGCCCTCGCTTTCCGCTACGACGCGAAGGCCCTCGTCGAACAGGGCGTCGGCGGCCGGGAGCTCGAGTGCAGCGTCCTGGGGAACGCCGCGCCCGAGGCCTCCCTCGCCGGCGAGGTCATCCCCTTCCGGGAGTTCTACGACTACGACGACAAGTACAACGAAGGCCGGACGAAGTTCGTCATCCCGGCGGAACTCCCGCCCCGGACGATGGACCGGGTCCGGCGGCTGGCCGTCGCCGCCTTCCGGGCCCTGGGCGTCTCGGGGATGGCCCGGGTCGATTTCTTCCTCGAGAGACGGACGAACCGCCTCTACGTCAACGAGCTCAACACCATCCCCGGCTTCACCGAGATCAGCATGTACCCCAAGCTCTGGGCGGCCTCGGGCCTGCCCTTTCCCCGGCTCCTCGAGCGTCTCGTCGAGCTCGGCTTCGAGCGGCACCGCGACCGGAAGGCCTGCGTCGAAAGGGACCGCTGATGCGGGTCCTCGGCGTCGACTACGGCGACCGGCACGTCGGCCTGGCCCTGAGCGATCCCCTCCTGATCACGGCCCAGCCCCTGGGGTCCTATCAGCTCACCGGCCGGGAGAGTGACGACCGCGCGTATTTCCAGGGGCTCGTCACCCGGCACGAGGTGTCGGAGATCGTCCTGGGGAACCCGCTCCGCATGGACGGCACTGCCGGGACTCGGACCGAGAAGACGCGCCGCTTCGCGGCCTGGCTCGAGGGGGCCGTCGGCCGGCCCGTCGTCCTCGTCGACGAACGGCTGACGACCCAGCAGGCCCTGAAGACGCTCGGCGACGAGGGCCCGAAGGGCAAGAGGAAGAAGGATTGGGAGGACCGGATCGCGGCCGTCATCATCCTTTCGACCTACCTCGAGCGCAAGCGCGGTGAGCACGGTGTTCGCGAAGCCGATTAGGGCCCTCCTCCTGGCCGGGCTCGTCCTCCTCCCCGCCATCACCGGCTGGCTCGTCCGGGAGCTCCGGACGACCGGAGGCCAGCCTCCCGCTCCCCTGCTCTTCGAGGTCGAGAAGGGCCGCAGCGCCAGCGGCGTCATCGCCCGGCTCCGCGGGGCCGGCCTCGTCCGCAGCGCCCTCGCCCTGAGGCTGGCCTGCCGGGCCTTCTATCCGGACGAGCGCTTCAAGGCGGGCGAGTACCGGTTCACCCCGCCGGTCGAGCCCAAGATCGCCCTCTTCCAGATCTTCGCCGGCCGCGTCCACCTGGAGCCGCTGTCCGTCCCCGAGGGCCTGACCGGCGGCGAGATCGCCCTGCTTCTCCGGCCGGGCGACGCCGAAGGAGCGGCCGCATTCCGGCGGGCCTTCCTGGCGACCGATCTCATCGCCGACTGGGACCCCCGAGCCAAGGACCTCGAGGGCTACCTCTTCCCGGACACCTATCATCTGCCGCGACGGGCCTCGGAGGCCGCGATCGTCGAGGCCATGGTGTACGAGTTCCGCGAGGTCTTCGACGAGGGCCGGCGGCGCCGGGCGGCGGAGCTCGGCCTGAGCGTCCGGGACGCGGTGACGCTCGCCTCGCTCATCGAAGAGGAGACCGCCCTGCCCGGGGAGCGGCCGCTCGTCTCGGCGGTCTTCCACAACCGGCTCAGGATCGGGATGAAGCTCGACTGCGACCCGACCGTCGCCTATGCGCTCAAGCGGGCCGGCCGGTACACGGGGAGGCTCCTCCTCCGGGACCTCCGGTTCGAGTCGCCCTACAACACCTATCTCCACGCCGGCCTGCCGCCCGGCCCGATCTCCAATCCGGGAGAAGCGAGCTTCGACGCCGCCCTCCATCCCGCGCCGGAGAGATATCTCTACTTCGTCGCCCGGGGCGACGGCGGCCACCAATTCAGCCGGACGCTCGGCGAACACCTCGACGCCGTCCGGAAATACCGGGCATTGAAAAATCGCTGAAATTTGATATATTGATTCTCCTTGAGATTGTAAAAGCCCTTTACATATCTCGCTGGATTTCCCCCGGAGCCTGGGCGTTCCTGCCGGAGAAATTGGCACGAGAATTGCTTTAGGGGATGGTGGAAGTAAATGAAGCAGTTCCTATAGGAGGAAAAATGAAAGCTTCCCGAACGTTCGCAGCCGCGCTCACGCTCCTGTTCGTCTTCGGAGTTCTCGGCGTCTCGTTGCAGGCGGCCCCCGCAATCCAAGGCAAGAAGCAGGAAGCCAAGGCCCCCGCGGTCAAGGCTCCGACGGTTCCGAAAGAGGTCGCGGCCATCATCCAGGAGGGCCTGGCGACCCGTCAGGGACGGCAGGACATCCCCTTCGGCTTCTTCAAGAGCCTCGTCCTTCCCGCCCAAGGCCAGAACCTCTACCCCGTCTTCTTCTTCAAGGCCAAGAACGGCGACCTCGGCTACGCGCCGAACGCGATGGGCACGGGCGAGATGGAGACGACGCTCAACGTCTTCTTCCAGTTCTTCAGGGAGACGGAGACCGGGACGCTCGCGTCCGAGATCACCGGCCGGGCCGTCGGCGCCCTGAAGACCGACGGCGCCAACTACAGCCCCGAGAACGAGGACTGGTATTCGTTCGCGCTGACCATGCCCTCCGGCAAGTTCACTCTGGCCCTGGTCCTGGCCAGCCCCGACATGAAGAAGATGAGCGTCGCCTACAGCGACGTGACCCTGCCCCAGCCGGGGGTCTACGAGGCCGCTCTCTGGCCGACCGATCCCGTCATCGTCACCACCATGGACCAGGTCGAGCCCGACCAGCGGCCGACCATCCATCGGGCCAACTTCACCTGGGGGGCCATCAAGGTCGTCCCCAACGTCCGCGGCCACGTCGCGGCCGGCGAGAACCTCGAGATCTTCTTCTTCGTCCTCGGCGGGGCCGTCAAGGACCCGGCCGCGGCCCGTCCGACCAACGATTTCGAGGTCAATTTCGAGGTCCAGCACGAGGACGGCAAGCCGGCCATCAAGTGGGCGCCGCAGGCCTACGAGGCCTACTTCGTCAACCAGCCCCTGCCGCTCGTCCAGACCCTCCAGAAGATGGATGAGAAGGGCACGATCCTGGGCACGGAGAAGAAGCCCCTGGAAGCCGGGAAGTACCGGCTGGCCGTCACGATCCTGGACAAGGTCTCCGGCAAGAAGGGCGAGACCAAGATGGAGTTCTCGGTCCGCTAGACCGTCGCCTATTTCTTTTTGAGGAACTCGAGAAGCTGCCGGGCGATCCCGGCCTTCTCGCTTTCCGGGTCCAGGGCCAGGAACTTCTCCAGGCTGGCGACGGCCTCGGCCGACTTGTTCTGCCCGATGAGGATGGTCCCCATCTGATAGTAGGCCTCGGCGTAATCGGGCTTGAGCTCGACGGTCTTCTCGAAGCGCGCCAGGGCCGTTTCGGACTCTCCGACGTTGACCAGGCAGACGCCGAGGTTGTACTGGGCGTCGGGGTCGTCGGGGCTCAGCCCGGCGGCCTTCTCATAATAGGGCCTGGCTTCGGCGAACTTCCCATCTATGGCCAACGACTCCCCCGTCTCCTTGTTGGCGCTGTAGCTCGCGGGATTGAGCTCGGCGGCCATCAGGAAGGCGGCCTGGGCCTCGGCGGCCTGGCCCGCTTTCTTGTGGCTCAACCCCAGGTTCAGCCGGTAGGCCCAGTTGGCCGGGTCGAGGTCGATGGCCTCGGCGTAGGCCGCGGCGGCCTCCGCGTACTTCTGGTCGGCGTAGAGCTTGTTGCCCTTGAGGAAGAGCTTGTCGGCCGCCGAGACCAGCTTCTCCGCCGCCGCCTCGATGGACTTGAGCGTGATCTCGACCATCTCCTCGCCGGCGACTCCGACCTTGATCTCCTTCGATCCGGGCGCGAATCCGGCCTTCTTGACGTTGACCATGAAATAACCGGGCATCAATCCGATCTGAACGAACCGGCCTTCCCGGTCCGTTCTCAGGTCGTAGTGGATGGACGACGTCCGCTGAGAAACGATGGACACTTCGGCCTTTTCGACCGGCTGGCCGGACGGGTCCAGGACCCGTCCCGAGATCTTTCCCTGGAACTGGGCCGGCGCGGCGACGGCCGAGACGAGCACGAGAAGGGCGATGAGCGCGGTTCTTTTGAGGATCATCGATGACTCCTATCGTTGGCCGATACGTTTCTTCGCCCGTTCCTCCAGGGCCTTGACGGCGGGCTGGTCGGGAACGAGGGCGAGCGATCTCTCGATCAGAGGCAGGGCTTTTTCGGGACGCCCCAGGGCCAGGTGACACTCGGCGGCCAGGTTCAGGACCGGGACCTCCGTCGCCTCGGCCAGGAGCATCTCGAGGTAAGTCAGGGCGGCGCCCCAATCCTTCAGGGCGGCATGGTCGAGGGCGATGACCTTGGCCGATTCGCGGTCGGCGGCGCGCTCGTGGACGGCGAGGGCCTGGGCCAGGGACTCCCGATACAGGCCCAGGCCATAAAGCGACTTGGCCAAGAGGAGGCGGGCATCCGGGTCGTCGCGGATCTCGAGCAGCCTCTCCAGCGTCTGTCGCGCCCGTCCATAATCCTCCATCAGAAAGTACTGGGAGCCGAGCGCCTGGAGATGCTCGGGGCCGGGAAAGGGGGCATGGAGGCGCGCGTAGACCCAGGGGACGACGGGGGCGGGTGGGGCGAGGACGACGAGGTTCTCCTTCTCCGCGAGCAGGGCCCTCCCGTCGGGAGACCGGAGGGAGACCTCGGCCCGGTAGTAGCCCGGTTTGACGTCCGCGAGCGGCGCCGTGCCCGAAACAAGGAGCACCGCCGCGTCGTGGGGGTCGGGCGCGACCTCCGTCAGCGGGAATCTCCCGGCGCTTTCGTTCGTCTCGAGCGAGACGAGGTCGAGGACGAACTCGGGCGGGCCATCGGGAACGAGCGCCGCCACGTGGCGCGCCTGAAGGAAGACGCCCAGCGTCGAGTCCGCGGAGAATTCGTTGCGGGCCCCGACGAGGTACTCCTGCCCGCCGAAAGCAAAGGCCTTGAGGTTGTCCCGTTGGGCGTCGGGCACGGCGCTTCGGGCGTAATAGAGCAGGGGCGGCGTGATGCCCGCGCGGCCGGCCGCCTCGACCGGGGGGACGACGACGCGGGCCTCGAAGGAGGAGAATTCCCTGGCCGTTTTGTTCTTCAGGAGGAAAAGCGCCCGATATTCGCCGGGGATGACGGAAAGAAGGTCCTGAAAAGCGAAGCGCTGGCGGGCGTGGGCCCGGAACTGTTCGGCCGTGATCCTGAGCGGGATCTCCTCGGTCCTTTCGTAGACCGCCGTTCCACGCCCGTCCTCGAGCCGCAGAACGAGCTCGAAGCTGGCGTAGATCGACTCTCCCTGCGAGGCGAAGTTCATCTTCTCGGGCTCGATCGACCAATGGAGGAACGCCTGGCCGGACTCCCGAAAGACACGGAGCTGAAAAGAGCTTTGGAGGTAGCTGTCGGTGTATTCGGTCTCGACGAACTCCTTGTAGGCCAGGTAGGACCGGGCGTAATGGTCCGAGTACTTTTTCTCCGGCAGGCCACGGACCGAGGCGATGATAGTGTCCGACGAGAACGACGCCGTCCCCATGGGCGTGTCGCTAGGGAGATAGCTCAGGGTGGCGGAAGCCAGCTCCCCATTGATCCGCTTGACGATGTTGTACGCGGCCGACCGGTTCAACGTCGTCCCTCTGCCCGTGGTGGGCAGGGTCAGCTTCTCGGGGCCCTCGACGGTCGGCGAATAGAGGCGGAAATCGCCGATCCCCTCGGGCTGGTAGAAGATCAGATAGAAATAGCCCGGCAGACCGTATTCCATGGCCCCCTTGTAAAACCACAGCTCCAAGGGCCAGACCTCGGATTGGGTCGTGTACTGGTGCCGTTCGAGGGGCGGTCCGAGGACGAGGTAGAAGTAGCCCCGGTCGGTCTGGCTGCCCCGCCTCGGGGAGGACCGGCCGAAATTCTGATCGGCGAAACGGACGCGCTCCTCGTACTCCCTCCGGAACTCGTTCGCGTCCGTGTCGGGCAGGGGGTCCCTCATCCGCCAGAAAAGCCGGACGAACTTGGCCCGATCGGCGTTCGTCTGGAGGCTTTTGAAGACGGCCCGCTCGGTCTTCGTGAGGATCGGGGAGACGTCTTCGAGCCACCGTTCGAGATCGGGGCTCAGCTTCTCCGGGGCGGACAGGACGGCCGCCGAGAGGAGGACGACGGCCATCAAAACGGCGGGGACGATTCTCTTCATGGGCGCATCCTTTCCCGTGTTGAAGCCATCATAGCACTCGTCCCGGCCCTTGACAAATCCGGTCCCCCGAAGGGCCGGCTCATCCATTTTTTTGTTGCAATAGACCGGAATTTTGAATAATATTGACATAATTGAATATGTCTTCCTGTGCCGAGAGCGTTATCGAATTGATAACAAATGGAATACGTTGAGCCCGAAGTTGGCACTATTATTGCTGCCTCTTCGGACATCAAGGAGGTGTCCATCGAGAAAAGCACAAAAGGGTTTTTGAGGAACGAATCCATATCATCCCTACCAACTAGAAAGGAGGCCTGTTTGAGAAGAACATTACTCTCCATCCTGGCGATCACCCTCCTCCTCGCCCCGGTCGTCTTCTCCCAGTCCCGCGACACCGGCGCGCTTCGAGGCGTGGTGTTGGACGACCAGAACTCGCCCCTGCCCGGCGTCAACGTGACGCTCTCGGGCGGAAACCTCATGGGAATCCGTACGACCGTCACCGACTCCAACGGCGAGTTCCGGTTCCCCGCCCTGCCGCCCGGCGTTTTCCAGGTCCAAGCCGAGCTCCAGGGATTCGGGACGGTCATCCAAGAGAAGATCCGGTTGACCACTTCGGCCACGCTGACACTCACGATCACGCTCAAGCCGGCGGCCATCTCGGAAGAGATCACGGTCATCGCCCAATCCCCGACGGTCGACGTCAAGTCCACCGAGACGGCGTCCGTCACCCTGTCGAACGAGATCCTCCGGAACATCCCGTACAACCAGTTCACGGCCAACATCGTCAACCTGGCACCCGGCGTCAACAACGACGTCGCCTACGGCGCCTCGTCCGACACGGGGATCGCCTATTCCATGGACGGCGTCAACGTCGCCGATCCCGAGGGCGGCTCGGCCTGGGTTTTCTCGGACCACAACATCATCGAGGAAGCCAAGATCATGGGCGTCGGGCTCCCGGCCGAGTACGGGAACTTCACCGGCGTCATCTTCAACCTGGTGACGAAGTCCGGCGGGAACGAGTTCTCGGGCCACTTCGAGTTCAACTTCCAGGGCTACCGGGACGACTCCAAGTTCTGGCAGGCCACGAACAACCAGGCCTACGTCGAGGACTTCCCCAACCTGACCTCGCCGAGCCTCGAAGCTGATGGACATCAACGGCCACCTGGGCGGTCCCATCGTCAAGGACAAGCTCTGGTTCTACACCGGCGTCCAGTTCTACCGGACCCAGAACCGTCCGACCGGCTTCCCCGAGGACGTCGACTACAAGCAGCCTCGCTTTTTCGCCAAGCTGACCTCGCAGCTGACGCCCACGCTGAACATGAACCTCGCCTTCCAGAGGACCAAGTACCAGGGCCAGAACCGCGGCGCGAGCGCCACGACCTCTCCCGAAGCCTGCGTCACCCAGGACTCGCCCGACTGGCTGGTCAGCTTCAGCCTGACCAAGATCTTCAACGCGAAGACCTTCTTCGACCTCAAGAGCAACTATTTCGAGGGCATCTATTATCTCGATCCCGAGGTCGGGTCCGACGCCTACGCCCACTTCGACCTGAACGACAACATGCTCTACGACAGCGCCGGCTACTTCTATTGGGCCGACAGGGCGCGCTTCGGGACGAACGCCAGCGTGACCCACTACGCCGAGGACTTCCTCCTCGGGTCCCACGAGTTCAAGTTCGGGGCCGAGTTCGAGCGGTCCTTCGCCCGCAACCGCTACGGCTACACGGGCACGGGCGGCCCCCTGGGCGACAACGTCAGCTACGTTGACTATGTCGGCTACGGCTACACGGGGCCCTACCTGGCCTACCAGTATTCGAGGGCTACGACACGAACACCCGCTACACCCGGCTGGAAGGCTTCATCCAGGATTCCTGGCAGGTCACGAAACGTCTGAACCTCAGCCTCGGCCTCCGCTACAGCCAGAACTGGGGCGACGTCAAGGGCGTCAACGGCGCCGTCTTCAAGACGAACCGCCTGGCTCCCCGCCTGGGCTTCACCTTCGACATCCTGGGCGACAAGTCGACCATCCTCAAGGCCCACTACGGCCAGTTCACCGAGGCCATGCTGACCGGCTACCACGACCGGATGAACCCCATCTCCAACTTCGGCGACTACGTCGGCTACTACTAGGACCCGGGCGACGAGGAGTGGTACGAGATGTTCCGGGTCTCGCCGCGACCCCTACGTGATGGACCCCGACATCAAGCACCCCTACATGACCCAGTTCACGGTCGGCATCGAACGCGAGCTGTTCAAGGACACCTCGTTCGGCGTCACCTACATCAACCGGAGGTGGCACGACACCATCGGCCGCTACGATACGGCCGCCGACTACCAAGAGGCGACGGCCTACTCCGCCGAGCTCGACCAGAGCTTCACCGTCTACGAGCGGACCGAAGAGACGCTGGACACCTATTCCTTCCTCATCACCAACATGAGGATGGGCCCAGAGTTCCCCTGGATCCTCGACAACCCCTACCGGAAGTACGAGGGCATCGAGATCCTGTTCAACAAGCGCTTCTCCAACCGCTGGCAGCTCCTGGCCTCGTACGTCTACGGCAAGGCCACGGGAACTCTGGACAACAGCTTCGGCATCGATCTCGGCTGGGGCGGCGCCAGGAGCGACCCGAACGTCTGGATCAACGCCGAAGGGACGCTGACCAACGACCCGACCCACATGTTCAAGATCCAGGGCACCTACGTCCTGCCCTTCGACATCAGCTTCAACGCCTACTTCCGGGGCATCACGGGCAACGCCTGGACGACCCGCCTCCGGACGAGCCGGTTCAACCAGGGCCGGATCACGTTCTTCGCCGAACCGCGCGGCTCCAACCACTACCCCATGGAAACGGTCCTTGACCTGAGGCTGGAGAAGATCTTCACCATCGCGAAGAAATACCGCCTCGGGGTGATGGCCGACGTCTTCAACGTCTTCAACACCGACACCATCACCTCCTGGGGGACGCGCATCGGCTACGACTGGTACACCGACGGCAGCTACACCTCCACGGACGGGCACGAGCTCTACGGTATCACCCGGCCGCGGCAGGCCCGCGTCGGTCTCCGCCTCATCTTCTAGCTCTCGCTCCACGCACGCGCTCGAGAGGGCGGCGGGACCACCCGCCGCCCTCTTTTTTTAGCTCTTCTCCCATCTCCGGGTACGCGTCCCCGGTCTCTGTGATAAAATGGAAGCCTGTGAGGTCAGATGACCGTTAAAAAGCCCCTCCTCGCGGCCGCGGTCCTGGCGCTGGCCGGGATCGCCGCCTTCCTCTTCCTCCGCCCGCGGACGCCGGATTTCGCGCGTCTCCGCGGCGGCAGGGATTTCAACGTCATCCTCATCACCGTGGACACGCTGCGGGCCGACAAGGTCGGCTGCTACGGCAACAGCCTGGTCAAGACCCCGGCCATGGACGGCTTCGCCGCCGCGGGCGTCCGCTTCGATAACTGCATCGCCCAGACGCCGCTGACCTTGCCGTCGCATACGACCATTCTCACGGGCACCCTGCCGATCCACCACGGCGTCCGCGACAACGGCGGCTTCGTCGTCCCCTCGGAGCTCGTCACCATGGCCGAGACATTCAAGGCCGAAGGCTACGCGACGGCCGCCTTCGTTGCCGCCTATGTCCTGGACTCCAAATGGGGCCTCGACCAGGGCTTCGACACCTATTTCGACAAATTCGACCTGAGCCGGTTCGAGAAGATCTCGCTCGGCGAGGTCCAGAGGCCGGCGAACGAGGTCATGGACGAGGCCCTCGGTTGGCTCGAGGAGAACAAGGGCGGCAAGTTCTTCGCCTGGATCCACCTCTACGACCCCCATACGCCCTACGCCCCCCCCGAGCCCTTCGAGAGCGAATATCCGCGGAACCCTTATCTCGGCGAGATCGCCTTCACGGACAGCCAGCTGGCCCGTCTCCGGGATTTCATCGACCAAAACGGGCTCCGTGACGACCTCTTCCTCGTCCTGGCCGCCGATCACGGCGAAAGCCTGGGAGAGCACGACGAAACGACCCACGGCTTCTTCGTCTACCAGGCGGCCATCCACGTCCCCCTGATCGTCGCCACGCCCTTCCCCGAGCTCAAAGGGGTCATCTCGTCGGAGACCGTCACCCTGGCCGACATCATGCCCACGGTCCTCGAAATGGCGGGGATCGACACGCCTCCCGCGGTCCAGGGGCGGAGCCTCGTGCCGTCGTTCTTCCGGCCCGGGGCCGGGACGGGCCACCTCGCCTACGCCGAGACGTTCTACCCCCGGTACCACTACGGCTGGTCAGAGCTCACCAGCGTCCAGGACGGCCGCTTCAAGCTCATCCTCGCCCCCGTCCCCGAGCTCTACGACCTCGACAGCGACCCCGGCGAGGAGAAGAACCTCGTCTATCTGGAGAAGGCGGTCTTCGAGGACCTCTCGTCCCGGGCCGAGGCCCTGATGGCCGAAGCGGGCCGGAGCGCCCTCGAGGTCGACCTGGGCAAGGTCGACGAGGAGACCCGGGAAAAGCTGGCCGCCCTCGGTTACGTCGGTTCGTTCACGAGCTCCTCGAAGCTCGCCGGACAGAAGCTGGCCGATCCCAAGGACAAGATCGGCATCTTCAACGAGCTCTCGCGGGCCCGGGAAGCCGGGATGGCGGGCGACTTCGACGAGGCCGTCCGGACGATTGAGGCCATCCTCAGGGACGACCCGACCATCTCCGACGCCCATTTCTCGCTCGGCAACGTCCTCTATAAGGCCAGGCGGTTCCCCGAAGCGCTCGCGTCGTTCAAGAGGTCCCTCGACCTCAAGCCCGACGACTCCTTCACGGTCATCAACATCGCCAACTGCTACCAGGGCATGGGACGCTTCGACGAGGCCGAGAAGTTCGTCCTCGACTATATCGCCAGCGGCTTCGAGGACGCCCAGCTCTATTTCCTCCTGGGGAACCACAAGGTCCACCAGAACTTGCCCGAGAAGGCCATCCCCTATTTCGAGAAGTGCCTCGAAGCGAATCCCCGCTCGGCCTCGGCCCACAACGGCCTGGCCGCGGTCTATCTCAACCGGGAAGCGGACGGCGACCTGTCCCAAGCGGAAGAGCACCTGAGCGCGGCCGCGGCCATCAATCCGACGCTCCTCAGCCTGCGCTACAACACGGCCCAGCTCCGGGAGAAGCAGGGGCGCCTCGTCGAGGCCGCCGAGCTCTATCGCCGGGAGATCGAGGACGCCTCGAAGAGCTACAAGGCCCTCTACAACCTCTCCCGCGTCTACCGCCTGATGGGCCGGGAGGACGACGAGCTCGAGACCTTGAAGAGGACGATCGAGGCCGAGCCGGAGTTCCCCCTCGCCTACTTCTATCTCGCCCGCATCCACCTGCGCCGGGGCGCGGGCTACGAGGAGGCCGTCGCACTGGTCGAGAAGGGGATCGATCTCGGGCCGGCCCCGTCGGAGCTGCCGCTCGGCTATTTCCTCCTCGCCGACCTCTACAACCGCCTCGGGGACGGGGCCCGGTCGGCCGAGTACGCCCGCAAGGGCCAGGCCGCGGCTGAGGCCGCCAAGACGCGGGCGAAGGGCTGATTCAGATCTCGAAGGCCCGCTCCAACGAGGCCTTGCTCCCGTCGCTCGTGTTGGTCACCGTCACGGCCAGCGTGTACGAGCCCGGCCCGAGGGGGGCGACGGTGTCGGCCGTGAACTCGCCGGCGAGGACATCCTTGAGGCGGTCCGCCGCGATCGCGAGGGGGAAGGCCTTGGTGAACGACCAGACGTCCGCTCCCGCGGCGTCGCGGACCGTCATCGTCACCTCGAGGCCCGCCTCGAGCGTGTCGCCGCGGGCCTTCATCCAGATGTTTCGGTAGGGCAGGACCAGGGTGAGGCGCGTCCCTTCCCCGTCGGCCTTCTCGATCCGGACGTCGAGCCCGGGCATGGCCGGGACGCGCGTCCCGGCCCGGGGCAGCCCCTCGTACGGCTGGTTCCACTCCGTCTGGGTCCTGTTGATGACGCTGATCTGGGCCGCGTCGTCGGGATCGATCCGGTAGTCGTCGACCCAGCGCTCGTCGACGAACCGGATGGGGAAGAACCCGTACCACCAGTACTCGGTCGGGACCCCGTAGAAGGTGACGCCGCGCGGATAGACCTCGCGATGGTCGGGGGGACCGAGAGTGATGTAGACCCGGCCGCGGTCCTGGAGCCATCCCGGCGCGGCGCCCCCCGAGAACAGGCGGTTGGCCCTGTCGATCCGGGAGAAGTACTCGACCTTGAACTCGTTCGCTTCGGTCTCCGGCCTCGGGTCGCGCCGCTTCCAGAAGTCCTCGATGAAGGCCTTCCGCTCCTCGGCGGGCAGGGCCAGGAAGGCCTTCTTCTCCTCCGCGGTGATGAGGTATCGGACCTTGGAATAGAACTCGCGGCTCTCCGGGTCGAGCTCCTTGGCCACGCGCGCCGAGGCGCACGCGCCGAGGAGGAGGACGAGGCCGAGCGACACGAGCCGGCGTCTCGCGTTCGGGAACGGGAACATATTCACCTCTCTCTCCCCCGCGCCGACAGTCTACGCCCCGCCCGCGACTTTTTCAAGGCGCTTGCAATGGCCCGCCGCTTTTTCTAAACTGGGTTCTCCGCCATGAGATTCGTCGCCGACCTTCACATACACTCGAAGTTCTCGCGGGCCACGTCGAAGGACATGGTCCTCGACGCGCTCGCGCCCTGGGCCCGGGTCAAGGGCATCGGGCTCCTCGCGACCGGGGACTTCACCCATCCGGAGTGGCTCTTCCTGATGAAGGAGAAGCTCGAGCCGATGGGCAACGGATTCCTCAGGCTCAAGAACGGCACGACCGCGTTCGACGCGCCGCCCTTCAAGGGCCTGCCCCTCCCGGCCCGGGACGTCGCCTTCATCCTCTCCTCCGAGCTGAGCTTCATCTACTCGAAGGGCGGCAAGGTCCGCAAGGTCCACGTCATGCTCCTGGCCCCGGACTTCGAGTCCGTCGACCGCGTCAACAGCCGGCTCCAGGCCGTCGGCAACCTGGCCTCGGACGGGCGCCCCATCCTGGGCCTGGACGTCCGCCTCTTCTGCCGCATGGTCGCCGAGGCCGCGCCGCGGGCGGTCGTCATCCCCTCGCACATCTGGACGCCCTGGTTCTCGCTGTTCGGCGCGAACTCCGGGTTCGACGCCATCGAGGAGTGCTTCGAGGAGATGACGCCCTCGATCTTCGCCCTCGAAACGGGCCTGTCGTCCGACCCGCCCATGAACCGGCGGCTCTCGGCCCTCGACCGGTTCGCCCTCGTCTCCAACTCCGACGCCCACTCGCCCTCGAAGATCGGGCGCGAGGCCAACGTGTTCGACACGGACTTCAGCTATCCGGGCCTCATGGACGCCCTGCGCCGGAACGACCCGGCGAAGTTCCTCTATACGGTCGAGTTCTTCCCCGAGGAGGGCAAGTACCACTACGACGGGCACCGCAAGTGCGGCGTCGTCTGCTCGCCGCGCGAGAGCCGGGCGACGGGCGACCGCTGCCCCAAGTGCGGCAAGCCGCTGACGATCGGGGTCCTCCACCGGGTCGAGGAGCTGGCCGACCGGGAGTCCGACGAGGGCCGGCCCGGCCGCGTCCCCCACCGGAACCTCATCCCCCTCAACGAGCTCATCGCCGAGGCCGTGGGCAAGACCCCCGAGTGCCAGGGCGTCTGGGAGACCTACTTCCGCTTCATCCGGGAGTTCGGGGACGAGCACGCGATCCTGACCGAGGTCCCCGTCGCCGAGCTGGGCCGCGTCGCCCCCGACCGCGTCGCCGAGGCCGTCGACCGGATGCGCCGGGGCCTCGTCCGCGTCGCGCCCGGCCACGACGGCGAGTACGGGACGATCCGCGTGTTCGGCGACGGGCCGTCCGCCGACTCCTGCGCCTCCCAGCTCAACCTCTTCTAAGGTCGCGGGGGCGATTTGACAAGCCCTCATCCGGCCCCTATAGTAGAAGGGTATCAGCCGGCCATGCAAATCGAAATGAAGGTCAAGGGTCTCGTCGTGGACCCGATCTCCAAGATGCCGATCGTCGTCCTGGAGAACCCCCGCAACGAGCAGATCCTGCCCATCTGGATCGGCGTCTTCGAGGCCAACGCCATCGCCCTGACCATCGAGAACGTCCCGACGCCGAGGCCGATGACCCACGACCTCCTCAAGAGCTTCCTCGAGAAGCTCGGCATCGCCATCGAGAAGATCGTCGTCAACGACGTCCGCAACAACACCTTCTTCGCCCTCATCCATTGCCGCCGGGCCGAGGAAGCCATCGTCATCGACTCCCGCCCCTCCGACGCCATCGCCCTGGCCCTGCGCATGTCCTCGCCGATCTACGTCGAGGACGAGGTCGTCAAGAAGGCCAACGGCCTCAAGTTCGACGAGAAGGTCGAGTCCTCCGAGAAGCTGCGGAAATGGCTCGAAGGCCTGCGGCCGGAGGACTTCGGCAAGTATAAGATGTAGCCGGCTACGTCCGCAGCCGGAACAGCCCGACGATCCCCGCCAGCCCGAAGATCAGATTGGCCGCCCAGGCGCCGAGGAACGGCGGCAGGACCCCCGCGGTCCCCAGGCCGCGGAAGGCCGCGAACGTCCCCCAGTAGGCCATGGCGACGGCGACGCTGAGGCCGACGCCGACGAGCGTCCCCTTGCGGCCCATCCGGAACCCGAAGGGCGCGGCCAGGAGGGCCATGACCAGGCTGACGAACGGCAAGGCCGTTTTCTGGGCCAGCTCGGCCCGGAGGCGCCCGGCCGGGAAACCCATGCGCTGGACGTCCTCGGCGTATCGCCGGAGCTCGCCCAGGGTCATCCGAAGGGGCTCCTTCCAGGGCTCGAGGAATGCGGACGTGTCGGCGGCGACGGCGAGCCGGCCGCTTCCGGCGCGGGCGAAGGACGGGCCCGGGGCCGCCGCGAAGTCCCTCGTCCAGCCGTTCCGGAAGTCGAGCGAGTCCCCGGCGATCGTCGCCTTTTCGGCGAAGAACCGGCGGGCGAGGAGGAAGCGGCCCGGATCGATGTCGAAGACGGCCAGCCGGCTGAACGTCGCCGACCCGGGATCGAGATAGTCGTAATGATAGATCCTGTCGCCGTTCCGGCCGAGGATCCAGTGGCGGTTGAGGTAGCTCGAGGCGCGCGGCGGAAGGTCGTTGATCGCGCTCCAGACCGCCTCGGACCGGGCCTCCGCGGCCGGCACGACGCGCTCCTGGACGGCGAAGGCCAGTAGGCTGGCGGCCGCCGCGAGGACGAGGACCGGCAGGACCGTCCGATAGGCGCTGATGCCGCAGGCCTTCATGGCCGTCGCTTCGTTCGTCCGGGCCAGGAAGCCGAGGGCGAGGAGGGCCGCGGCGAGGACGGCCGCGGGCAGGACGAAGGCCGAAAGCCCCGGGAGCCTGAACCAGGCGTAGCGGAGGAGAAGTCCGACCGGCTTGCCGCGCTCGAGCGTTTCGCCCAGGCGCTCGAAGAAGACGAGCAGGAAGGCCGACGCGGCCAGGGCCGCCAGGGCGATGGCCAGGAGCGCGAGGAACTTGCGTGAGACGTACCGGTCGAGCGTCCCGGGGAAGCGGAGAACGCCGGGACGGAGGGCGGAGGGCGAAGGAGGGACGGGGGCGGTACGGGCGAGGGGCGGCGGCGTCGCGCCGGCCGGGGCCGGCGACGGCGCCCGATCGGGAGGGGCCGGGGCGAGCCGTCGCAGAACGGGCCGGGGGCGGCCCGCGAACGCGAAGAGGAGCAGGCCCGCCGCGGCCAGGACGATATCGGGGCCCCACATCCCCCAGACGGCCGACAGGCGGCCGTCCATGGCCGCCTTCTCGCCCGCCGTGAGCAGGGCGTAATACAGCAGGATGATGCCCAGGCCGACCGAGAAGCCGCCCGTCCGCCCGGTCCGGCCGGTCATGAGTCCGAGCGGCAGGCCTAGGAAAGCCAGGACGAGCGCGGCCGCGGACAGGGCGAATTTCTTGTGGATCTCGATCCGGTGGGCCCGGACCTGGCGCGCGTCGCTCCGGGCGGGGGCCTCGGCCTCGAGGGCCGCCAGATCGCGGACGAGCTCGCCGACGTCCTTCTCCCGGACCCGCTTGGCGCTCGGGAGCGTCGGGAAGAGGCCCTCGACGTCGATCTCCTCCTCCAGGCGCTCGAACGAGGTCAGCGTGTCCTTCTCCGGTTCGGCCGGCGGGCCGGAGTAGACGACGCCGTTCTCGAGCTCGAGGATGGCCCGGCGCCGGTCGGGGAAGAGGCGGACCGTCCCCGAGCGGGCCATGACCAGGCGGGGGTTCGCGGGATCGTCGGTCACGTAGGCGAAGACGTCGCGCCAGCGATCGTCCCGTCCGACCTCGCGGACGAAGAAGACGATCCCGGGCAAGTTCTCGTTGAACTCCAAGGGCCGGACCTTGAGCTGGACGCGGCCGAGGACGGATGCGGTCATGGCCCGGACCCAGGCGCTGTTGGCCCGGGGGGCGAGGAACAGGCTGAGCGGCAGCGTCAGGAGGAGCCCGAGGAGCCCGAATGCGAGCACGGGCCGGCCCAGGCGACGCGGGCCGACGCCGAGGGACATGAGCGCTACGATCTCGGAATCCGACGAGAGCCGGGCCAGCCCGCCCAGGACGCCCATCAGGACCGCCATAGGCAGGGCGAAGACCAGGATCGAGGGCAGGAGGAGCGCGATGAGTCGGAGGCCCTCGAGGGCGGGCACGCCCTTGTCGATGAGGAGGTCGGCCAGCAGCAGGACCTGGTTCATCAGCAGGACGAAGACGATAAGGAGCAGGCCGACGAGAAAGGGCGGAACCATCTCGCGCAGGACATAGCGGTCGATCAGCTTGGCCATGGGGTCAGGTCTACTTTTTACCACCTTTTAGTGGCAAAAAGTAGACCTGACCCCTTCTTAAAAAAAAGCCCCGGGCGGCGGGGCCGCCCGGGGCTGGCGTGACGTTGCGCGAGACGGTCATCCGGAGGGATAGTCTCCTCCGGGGACAATCCCTTAGTACATGTCGCCGGGGGGCATCGGATACGCGGGCTTCTTATCCTCTTCGGGAAGCTCGGCGATCAGGCCTTCGGTGGTGAGCAGGAGGCCGGCGATCGAGGCCGCGTTCTGGAGCGCGATCCGGACGACCTTGGTCGGGTCGAGGATGCCGCCCTTGATCATGTCCTCGTACTTCTCGGTCAGGGCGTTGAAGCCCATGTCCTGCTTCATCTCTTTGACCTTCTCGACGACGATGGAGCCCTCGAAGCCGGCGTTGGCCGCGATCTGGCGCAGGGGCTCTTCGATGGCCCTCTTGACGATGTTGGCTCCGATCTGCTGATCGCCTTCGAGCTGGAGCTTCTCGAGAGCCTTCTGGGCCCGGAGCAGGGCCACGCCGCCGCCGGGCACGATGCCCTCTTCGACGGCCGCCTTGGTGGCGTGCATGGCGTCCTCGACGCGGGCCTTCTTCTCCTTGAGCTCGGTCTCGGTGGCCGCGCCGACCTTGATCAGGGCGACGCCGCCGACCATCTTGGCCAGCCGCTCCTGGAGCTTCTCACGGTCGTAGTCCGACGTCGTATCTTCGATCTGGGCCCGGATCTGCTTGATCCGGCCCTGGACCTCGCCGGCCTTGCCGTTGCCCTCGACGATCGTCGTGTTGTCCTTGTCGATGACGACCTTCTTGGCCTCGCCCAGCCAGTCGGCGGTGACCTTCTCGAGCTTGACGCCGATCTCTTCCGTGATGACCTGGCCGCCCGTCAGGACGGCGATGTCCTCGAGCATGGCCTTGCGCCGGTCGCCGAATCCGGGGGCCTTGACGGCGCAGCACTGGAAGGTGCCCTTGAGCTTGTTGACGACGAGCGTCGCCAGGGCCTCGCCCTCGACCTCCTCGGCCACGACGACGAGGGGACGGCCCATGCGGGCCACGTTCTCGAGCAGCGGCAGGAAGTCCTTGAGGTTCGAGATCTTCTTCTCGTGGAGCAGGATGAGCGGCTTCTCGAGGACGCACTCCATCCGCTCGGGGTCGGTGACGAAATAGGGGGACAGGTAGCCGCGGTCGAACTGCATGCCCTCGACGGTCTCCATCGTGGTCTCGAGGCCCTTGGCCTCCTCGACCGTGATGACGCCGTCCTTGCCGACCTTGTCCATGGCCTCGGCGATGATCTTGCCGATGCTCTCGTCGTTGTTGGCCGAGATGGCGCCGACCTGGGCGATCATCTCACCGCTGACCTCGCGGCTCATCTTCTTGAGCTCGTCGATGACCGTCTCGACGGCCTTGTCGACGCCCTTCTTGATGAGCATGGGATTGGCGCCCGCCGTGACGTAGCGCAGGCCCTCGCGGTAGACGGACTGGGCCAGGACCGTGGCGGTCGTCGTGCCATCGCCGGCGACGTCGGAGGTCTTGGACGCGACTTCCTTGACGAGCTGGGCGCCCATGTTCTCCCAGGCGTCCTTGAGCTCGACTTCCTTGGCGACGGTGACGCCGTCCTTGGTGCTCGTGGGCGAGCCGAACTTCTTGTCGAGGACGATGTTCTTGCCGCGGGGCCCGAGCGTCGCCTTGACGACGTTGCTGAGGATGTTCACGCCCTTGAGCAGGGCGTGTCTCGCGTCGTCTCCAGTTAGAATCTGTTTTGCCATAGTGATATCTCCTTACTTCTCGAGGACGGCGAGGATCTCTTCCTCGCGGACGATGACGTGCTCGACGTTGTCGATCGTCACTTCGGTGCCGCTGTACTTGCCGATGAGGACGCGGTCGCCCTTCTTGACGGCGAGCGGAATGGTCTTGCCGTCGTCATTGACCCGCCCCTTGCCGGCCTCGATGATCTCGGCCTCCTGGGGCTTCTCTTTGGCCGTGTCCGGGATGATGATCCCGCCTCTTTTGACTTCCTGTTCCTCGAGCCGCTTGAGGAGCACTCTGTCATACAGAGGATGAACTTTCATGAAGACCTCCTTGGTGTTACTTGAAATTTGGCAGTCAGAAAACGTGAGTGCTAATAATACACGGCGAAGGCCGCTTTGTCAAGAGGAATTTTCAAAATATTAGCAATCTTGATTGTGGAGTGCTAATATTTCTTCCTGATCTTGAGGACCTTGGCCCGGTTGTGGAGGGTGTTCCGGTGGATGCCCAGGGCCTGGGCCATCTTGGTCTTGTTGCCCTCGTGCTTCCTGGCCGCCTGTTCGAAGAAGATCTTCTCGAACTCGCGGAGGGCGTCCTTGAGGTTGATCTCCTTGTCCACCATGTCCTTGACGATGAGCTCCATGCGCTGATGGAGGTTGAGGTCGCTAGATCTTCTGTCCATGTTTCCCTCCGCTCTCGCGGATCTCTTTGTACGAGGAGTTGAACTTGGCCCTGAGCTCCTGGGGGATGAGGTTGACGACGGCCCGGGTGAGGCCGAGACAGGCCGGGGCCAGGATCGAGGTCTCCAGGGCCGGCTTGGCGATCTCGAACGAGACCAGGGCGAAGACGAGCACGCCGCAGATGAGGACGGCCTTGAGGAAGCCGAAGACGCCGCCGAAGAGCCGGTTGGCGAAGGCCAGCGGCCCCTTCATGGCCTTGGTGACAAGGTGGCCGAGCAGGGCCCCCGCGACGAGGACGACGATAAAGAGGAGCAGGAAGCCGAGGAAGTCGCTGAGCAGCCGGTTCTTGATGAACGTCTCGAAGAGCCCCGCCGTCTGGTCGTAGTACAGGCTGGCCAGGACGAGGCCGGCGACTACGGCGACGAGGCCGATGATCTGCTTGGCGAACCCCTTGAACACGCCGATGATGGCGGTGACGGCCAGGATGACGACGAGGACGATGTCGAGCCAGTTCATCCCGCCCCTCCCTTCCTTTCCCTCAGGCGCTCGACCATCCCGTAGTCGCCCTCGCGCAGGGCGCCGAAGGCGACGTGGGGCTTGATCCGGCCGTGGAAGTCGGAGCCGGCCGTGGCCACGAGGTCGAGCTCGGCGGCCAGCCCGCCGTAAAAAGCCGTCTGTTCGGCCGTGTGGTAGAAGTTGAAGACCTCCATCCCGGCCAGGCCGCTCTCCCTGAGGACCCGGGCGTCCTCGGCCGTCGTCCGCTGGAAATACGCGCCGGGGTGGGCCAGGACGGGCACCCCCCCCGTCCCTGGCGCCGCGGCCAGGACCTCGAGGCAACCGATGAACTTCTTGGGGACGTAGGCCGGCCGGCCCTCCGCGAAGTACTCCTTGTAGAAGGCGTAGGGCGCGTGGGGGCGGTTCTCGGGCCGGTAGAAGAACTCGAGCGCCGGGTTCCGCTCGTTCGCGGGGTTCTCGAGGAGGATCTGGGCGATCTTGACCCCGAGGACGGGCACTCCCTTCGACCTCTCCTCGACCTCGTCCATGGTCAGGGCGAAGCCGAGGCCGCGGATCCGCTCGACGCGCTCCCGGGTCTCGGTCTCTCGGCACTCGGTCTGCCGTTCGACGATCCCTGCCAGGGCCGGGCTGGCCCAGTCGACGAAGGGCAGGAGGACGTGGAACTCGCGGCCCGCGAAGATAGTCGTCACCTCGATGCTGGGGATGACCTCGACGCCGGCCCGGCGGCCGACCTCGACGGCTTCGGGATAGGCGGCCACCGTGTCGTGGTCGGCGATCGAAATGGCCTGCATGCCGTGCTCCCCCGCGAAGCCGACCAACTGGGCCGGCGAGAAGTCCCCGTCGCTGCTCTTGTCGGAGTGGACGTGGAAATCGACCCGTCCGCTCATGCGATGTCGTCGAGGCCGGTCAGGACCTTGTAGATCTCGAGATATTTCTGGGAGGTCTTGGCGACGATCTCCCCGGGCAGCTCAGGCGGCGGAGTGTTCTTGTCCCAGGTCGTCGTCTCGAGGTAGTCGCGGACGAACTGCTTGTCGAGGCTCGGCTGGGACCTACCCGGCTCGTAGAGCGACAAGGGCCAGAATCGCGAGGAGTCGGGCGTGAAGATCTCGTCGATGAGGACGAGCTCGTCCCCGTCGAGGCCGAACTCGAACTTGGTGTCGGCGATGATGATCCCCTTGGAGACGGCGTAGAGGGCGGCCTTCTGATAGAGCTCGAGGCTGGCCTTGCGGATCTTCTCGGCCAGGTCCGCCCCGATCTCCTTCTCGACGTCTTTGAAGGAGATGTTGACGTCGTGGCCCTTCTCGGCCTTGGTCGACGGCGTGAAGATGGGCTCCTCGAGACGGTCCGACTCTTGGAGGCCCTTGGGGAGGCGGATGCCGCAGATCTTCCCCGTCGTCTTGTATTCCTTCCAGCCCGAGCCGGAGATGTAGCCGCGGACGACGCACTCGACGGGGATGACCTCGGTCCTCTTGACCAGCATGGAGCGCTTGGCCAGGACGTCGGCGAACGGGGCGAGCGCCGGGGGGAAATCGGCTATCTCCGTGGCCAGAAGGTGGTTGGGGACGACCAGGCCGACGAAATCGAACCAGAACTTGGAGAGCTGGGTCAGGACCTGGCCCTTGTAGGGGATGAGCGAAGGCAGGACCCAGTCGAAGGCGGAGACGCGGTCCGTGGCGACGACGAGGAGCTTGTCGCCGACCTCGTAGACGTTGCGGACCTTGCCCTTCTTGTGAAGGGGCAGGCCGGCAAGCTCGATGTCACCGATGGGGTTTTCCATGACCGTCTCCTTTGGGGAACCCGTCAAGGATAGCCAAATCGTTTTTAAAAAGCAAATCGGGCCTCGGGGATCGTCCTCTCTCGCTGCGGTGATTTTTCACGCCGATCCGTGCGCCCGACTCGGCGCGAAAACCGCGAAGATCGAGCGGCGGAAAACGTTTTTCTTAAGCGAGGCCGATGAAATTGAACATGCGCCGGGGGTCGTGGGGCCTTCGGCGGTAGGAGAGGAGCGAAGGATCGCAGTGGGTGCAGGCCAGCGCGGGATCGAGGATATTCGCCTTGCCGAAGCCCATGCCCTCAAGAAGCCAGATGTTGGCAAGCCTGAGGTCGAGAAGGGCTTTGCCGAGGTCCTCCCGGGCTTTCCGACCGGGGGCTTGTACCGAAGGTACGTGTCCCTCCTTTTTAAAGACCGACGGCGGGAAGCCGGCGCGGAGGAAACCGTCCCGGACCTCGGGGCCGACCTCGTAACAGGCCGGTCCGATGCAAGGCCCGAGGGCCGCAAGCATCACGGCGGGATCCGAACCGTACGCCTCGCCCATGGCCCGGACGGCCTTCTCCAGGATCCGCTTCTCCGTCCCCCGCCAGCCGCAGTGCACGGCGGCCACGGCCCGGCTCGCGTCGTCGACGAGGAGGACCGGCAGGCAGTCGGCCGTACGGATGACGAGGAGCAGGCCGGGGACGTCCGTCATGAGTGCGTCCCCCTCGAGCTTTTCCGAAGGGGCGGCGTGCAGGCGATGGACGCGGTCGGAATGGAGCTGGCGCATGATGACCGGCTTCAGACCCCGGGACGCGGCGAAAGCCGGGAAGTCCGCCTCGCTCCACCCGGCCAGGCCGAAACCATGGACGAGCCCGGGGACGGCCGCCAGCCGCGGCGAGATGAGATAGGGGCCTTCCGTCCCGGTCATGGGGCCAGTATTACCAGAAAGCCCCCCGGCGCTCAAGGCCTCGCCGAGGCCCGCGGCGCTTGTCATTTAAGGTCCGTCTTCGTATGATGAGGACAGCATGTCCGCCAAGGAAAAATCAATGTCCGTCACCGTCGCCGCGCTTTTCGCCCTCGGCGCCCTCGGCGCGCTTATCGCCGGCGCCGCCGTCCTGGTCTCCGAAGACCGCCCCCGGGCGCGCGAGTTCGGCCTCGTCGTCGGCGTCCTCCCCCCGGGGCCTCTCAACGCCATCACCGACGTCGCCGGGGTCAAGGTCGGCCACGTGACGCTCGTCGAAGGCAAGGACGTCCGGACCGGGGTCACGGCCGTCCTCCCCCACGGCGGCAACATCTACCAGGACAAGGTCCCGGCCGGCATCTCGGTCGCCAATGGCTACGGCAAGCTCACCGGGGTGACCCAGGTCGAGGAGCTCGGGACGCTCGAGACGCCCGTCGTCCTGACCAGCACGCTGAGCGTCCCCACGGCCGCCGACGCCGTCATCGACTGGACGCTCGGCCTCCCCGGCAACGAGCGGGTCGCGTCGGTCAATCCCGTCGTCGGCGAGACCAACGACGGCTGGCTCAGCGACATCCGCGGCCGCCACGTGACCAGGGCCCACGTCCTCGAGGCCATCCGGAACGCCTCCGCGGGCCCGGTCGCCGAGGGCGCGGTCGGGGCCGGCACGGGGACGACCTGCTTCAGTTACAAGGGCGGTATCGGCACGTCCTCGCGCCGCCTGCCGGAGGGCCGCGGAGGCTACATGGTCGGCGTCCTCGTCCAGACGAACTTCGGCGGCGTCCTGACCCTCCGCGGCGTCCCGTTCGACAAGAAAGACGCCGGCGCCGGGCCCGAGCCGAACCCGGCCGGCGACGGCTCCTGCATGATCGTCGTGGCCACCGACGCCCCGCTCGACGCCCGCAACCTCGAGCGCCTGGCGAAAAGGGCCCTGCTCGGCATCGCCCGCACGGGCGGCTACTTCTCCAACGGCAGCGGCGATTACGCCATCGCCTTCTCGACCGCCGCAGCCGTCCGCGTCCCCGATCGCTCCCCCGGGCCGACACGAACGGTCACGGTGCTCCGGAACGACGCCATCTCCCCCCTCTTCCAGGCCGCGGCCGAGGCCGCCGAGGAGGCCATCTGGAACTCCCTGTTCAAGGCCGTCCGGACGGAAGGCAAGGACGGGCACGTCGCCGAGGCCCTGCCGCTCGACCGGGTCAAGGAAGCGCTCCGGTGAGCCCGAAAAAGCTCAAGACGATCGGCGTCCTCGGCGGCATGGGCCCGGAGGCGGGCGCCCATTTCCTCGGCCGGATCGTCGCGGCCTGCGCCGCGGAGCGCGACCAGGACCACCCGCCCGTCGTCCTTTACAGCCTGCCCCAGGTCCCCGACAGGACGCCGGCCATCCTCGGCGAGGGCCCCAGCCCTGCTCCGGCCATCCTGCGCGGGCTTCGCGTTCTCCAGAGGGCGGGCGCGGACTTCGCGGTCATCCCCTGCGTCTCGGCCCACTATTTCCTGCCCAGGATCGCTCCCCGGTCGCCCCTCGCCCTTCTCAACCTGATCGACGAGAGCTTGGCGGCCGTCCGGAGAACGCGGCCCGTTCCCCGGGCGATCGGCCTCATCGCCACGACCGGGACCGTTCGATCGAGGCTCGTCGCCGCCGCATTCGAGGCGGCCGGGATCGAGGTCATCGTCCCCTCCGCCCCCGAACAGGGACGGGTCATGACCGCGATCTACGGGAAGAGGGGTATCAAGGCCGGGATAACGGCCGGGCCGCCCCGGGAGACCATTCTCACCGCCGCCCGGGAGCTCGTCCGCCGCGGCGCCGGGACCATCATGGCCGGCTGCACCGAGGTCCCCCTCGTCCTTCGTCCCGGAGACCTCTCCGTTCCGCTCGTCGACCCCCTGGAGATCGGGGCCCGCGAGGCCGTCCGGCGATCCGGCGCCCGCCTCCGCTGATATCCGGATAACCTATTCATTCCGCATGTAATATGGCCCGAGGGGCGTCGTCGGAGCGAGCATCAGCGGTGATCTAGCCGGGCAGGAGCCGGACGAGGGAAGTTTCCCCCGAAAACCGCAAAAACGTGTTTGAGCGAGGCGTTACGTACGCCGAGCGAGTTGTTTTTGCGCCGAGTTCGGTGAACCGAACGGCGTGAAAGATCACCGCAGCGGACGGAGATGATGTCCCGAGGAGCCTCCTTGACTTTAAGGGGGGAATCCGGTATAAATCGGCGGTACTTTTTTCCCTGTGAGGAGGTGAAAGTTCTTGGCTTTTGTACAGCTTGACGAAGGTGAGAACCTCGAGTCCGCGCTGCGCCGGTTCAAGCGGAAGGTCCAGCAGGAAGCGATCATCAAGGAGATCAAGAAGCACTCGGTCTACTTCAAGCCCGGCGAAAAGCGCCGCATGAAGGAAGCCCAGGCGCGCAAGCGGATGAGACGGCGCATCAAGCGCGAGCGCGACGTCGAATACTGAGAACTTTCGACTCTTCTCGGAATTTCCTCATCCCGATCCGCCAGACTGCCGGCCCGGCCGGACCGGATGGCCGGGCCCATCGCGAGAGAGGGGGAGCCACGGCGACATCAAAGCCCGCTTGGCTGAAGGTCCGATTGCCTTCGAGCGGGGAGTTCTTCCGCGTCGCGGAGATCGTCCGCGCCGGGCGGCTCCACACCATCTGCGAGAGCGCCCGCTGCCCGAACATCGGCGCCTGCTGGGAGCTCCGGACGGCGACCTTTCTCGTCCTCGGCGACACGTGCACGAGGAACTGCGCCTTCTGCGCCGTGGCCAAGGGGACTCCTCCGCCCCTGGATCCCGGCGAGCCCGGACGCGTCGCCGAGGCCGTGGTCTCGCTCGGATTGGCCTACGCGGTCGTCACCTCGGTGACGCGGGACGACCTCCCGGACGGCGGGGCGGGCCACTTCGCCGCAGTCCTGGAGGCCATCCGGGCGGCCAGCCCGAAGACGCGGATCGAGGCGCTCATCCCCGATTTCGGCGGGGACCCGGCGGCCCTGACGAAGGTCCTCGCGGCCGGCCCCGATGTCCTCAACCACAACCTGGAGACGACGGAGTCCCTTTACCCGGCCATCCGCCGCCCGCGGGAGAACTACGGCCGCTCGCTCGGCGTCCTGCGCGCCGCCAAGTCGAGGGGCGCCCTGACCAAGTCGGGGCTGATGATCGGTCTCGGCGAGAGCGAGGCGGACGTCCTGGCGGTCTTCGCCGACCTGCGCCGGGCCGGTTGCGACCTCCTGACCGTCGGACAATACCTCCAGCCGACGGCGGCCCACCCGGCCGTCGCGAGATATTACACGCCCGAGGAGTTCGAGGCCCTCGCCGCCGCGGCCCGGCGCGCGGGCTTCCGGGAGGTCGTCTCCGGTCCCCTCGTCCGGAGCTCCTTCGAGGCCGGACGGCTCTACGACGCGGTCCGGCAAAAGGACGGAGTCCCATGCGCTACCTGATCTTCACCGACATCCACGGCAACTACGAGGCCTTCCAGGCGGTCCTCAAGGCCATCCGGAAGAAGCGGATCGACCACTACATCTTCCTCGGCGACCTCGTCGGCTACGGCGCCTCCCCGAACGAGGTCATCCAGCGCATCCTGACCCTCAAGCCCCTGTCCATCATCCGCGGCAACCACGACAAGGCCGTCTCCGGGCTCGACTCCGTCCAGACCTTCAATCCCATCGCCGCCTCGGCCATCTTCTGGACGAAGAAGACGATCACGCGAAAGAACCTCGACTTCCTGGTCCGGCTGAAGCAGAGCCCGGAGGTCATCCAGGACTCGATCACCATCTGCCACGGCGCGCCCTTCGACGAGGACTACTACATCTTCGGCGAGTTCGACGCGGCCGAGGCCTTCTCCTACATCCAGACGCCGGTCTGCTTCTTCGGCCACACCCACTTCCCCTTCGTCTACACCGAAAAGGACGGCAACGTCGAGGGCACGTTCCTCGAGGGCAACGCCAACGAGATCCGGCTCGAGAAGGGCGTCCGCTATCTCATCAACCCCGGCTCGGTCGGCCAGCCGCGCGACCGCAATTCCCGGGCGGCCTTCGCCGTCTACGACTCCGAATCGCGGACGATCAAGTTCAGCCGCGTCGAGTACGACATCGAAGAGGCCAAGCGGAAGATCATCGACGAGCGTCTCCCGCCGGCCCTGGCCGAGCGCCTCAGTCTGGGGATCTGAACACGGGGACACATCGAAGAATGTGTCCCTTTTCTTAGTTCTCTGGGGTTTGGTCCCGCGGCCGGAAGAGCCTGTCGCCGAGCGTCTCGCCGAGGAAGAACTTGAACAGGAAGAAGTAGAGGAGGACGAACACGGCGTAGAGCAGGAGCATGGGGCCGGACACCGAGCCGAGGACCTCGAACAGGGTCCGGTCCGTGGCGTGGGCCGCGAGCCACAGGGCGACGAGCCAGAAGAGGCCGACGAAGAGCACGTCGAAGGCCTTGGACTTGAAGAAGACAGCGAAGCTGAAAGGCCCCCGCGCTTCGGGCTCTTCGTACTCCTCCATGGACTCGATCCGGGGGGACGCCGGCTCGCGCTCGGGCGGGACCGGCGGCCGGGCCGGGCGGCCGGGGCCGGGCGGCGGGGCCGCCGTCTCGGCCGTATCGTCCTCGGCCTCCTCCTCGCGCCCTTCCTCCTCTTCGGCCGCTCCCCCTCCGAACGGGAGCGGCGACTGGCCGACGCGCTCCGGCAGGCCCAGCGTCGAATCCGGGGACCTGCGCCCGGGGAAGATCTCGACCTCTTCCTCTTCGTCGGGCGCCGCGACCCCCTCGCGGACGGCCTTTTTGGGGTCGACCGGCGACGTGTCGGGCGGGAAGACCGGCGCGCCCTTCATGCCGCTGGCCCAGGGGGGCAGGGTCCCGGTCGGCTCCCGGGGGGGTTCCGCGGCGGCTGGAGGGGGAGCTGTCGCCGGCGTCTTCCCGGCCAGCTCCTCGAGGAACTCGTCGATCTTGTCCTTGCCGAGCTCGACCGTCCGGCCGATCTCATCGAAATCTTTCGTATCGAACGTCACCGGCTGCGGCGACGGGCGCTTGCCGGTCGCGGCCTCGTCCTCGGCCCCCGTCTCGGTGATGTACTCGACCTCGGGCTCCCCGCCTGCGGCATCCGGGGCCTCGCGGGCTTCGACGAATTCAGCCGGCTCTTCTTCCTCGGTCTTTATCTCGGCGGGCCCGGCTTCGGGGGCCTCCCTCCCGGCTTCGTGCTCGATCGCGAACGCGCCGGTGTCTTCGTCTTCCCTTTCGGGTTCTTCTTCTTCTTCTTCTTCTTCGGCCACATCGCCCGTCGGGCCCGTTCCGGTCTTGGCCTCGATCTCGCCGGTCCCGGCCGTCTCCGGCGCCCCGGTGTCTTCGGGCTCGTCGACCAGGATGACCTCTTCGGTGGCGCCCTCCGGCTCCTCGTCCTCCGCGCTTTCGGCTATGATCTCGTCGAGAGCCGTCTCCGCGGCCTTGTCCCTCATCTCCTCTTCGAGCCGCTCGTCGACGTCCTCGTCGTCATCCGCGCCGGCGGCCGGGCGCTTTTCTTCATCCGGCTCGTCGATCGTGTAGTCCTTCTCCTCGACCTCGGCGTCGATGATCTTCTCGCCCGGGATCTCCTCGTCGGCCCCGTCGTCCTCGGGGAACAGGAGCTGGGTGCCGCAGTTGTTGCAGTACTTGTCGTTCTCGTCGATAATGGCGTGGCAATAGGGGCAGCGGGTGATGGCCATCGCCCTCATTATCATAGGGAAAAGGACCGATGTCAATTGAATTGGGGCCCCGCTTCCCGTAGACTATCGGCCGGAGGGAACGCATGTCGAAACCCGCTTTCCGGACGGCCTTGATCACCGGAGCCTCGGCCGGCTTGGGCGCCGAATACGCCCGCCGGCTCGCCGCCGCGGGGACCGGGCTCATCCTCGTCGCCAGGCGCCGGGACCGGCTCGAAGCCCTGGCCGAGGAGCTCGGGAAGGCCCACGGCGTCGCGGTCCGGGCCGTGGCGGCCGACCTGGCGACCGATCCCGGCCTGGCCCGCGTCGAGGAGGCCGTCGCGGCCTGCGACACCCTCGACCTCCTCGTCAACAACGCCGGCTTCGGCGGCCGGGCCGGCTTCGTCCGCGGCGAGATCGGGGACCATCTCGCCATGGTCCGCGTCCACGTCGACGCGACCGTCCGGCTGACCAAGGCGGCCCTGCCCGGCATGATCGCCCGGGGACGCGGCTCGATCATCAACGTCGCTTCGGTGGCCGCCTTCTCGCCCTTCTCCGGCGCTCTCTACAGCGGCACGAAATCATTCCTGACGATGTTCTCCGAGAACCTCCAGGCCGAGCTCCGGAGGAAGGCCCCCTCCATCCGCGTCCAGGCCCTCTGCCCGGGGATGACCCATACGGAATTCCACGCCGTGGCGGACATCGACAAGGCCATCGTCCCCAAGCCGTTCTGGATGACGGCCGAGAAGGTCGTCCGCGTCTCCCTCCGCCGCCTCGGACGGGGGGTCGTGTGCGTCCCCGGCTGGAAGAACAAGGTCGTCGCCTTCCTGATGCGCTGCCCGGCCACGGCCGCCGGCGTCCGCGCCCTCGGGAGGGCCGGCTTCGTCCGCGAGAAGGCCGGCGACAAGAATTGACTTCAACGCCGAATCGGCTAAAATGAGGCCCGTGGGCGATTAACTCAGTCCGCGTTTTTTGAGCCCTCCCCGAAAATCCCTGAAAAGGTCCCCCTACAGGGAAGAACCGCTTACCGATTCGTCCCTATCCGTCCCGGGTCGTCTCGGTTTTTCCGTTGGTTTGGTCAAGATTTGGTCAAGGTCTTTTCGGCCATCCGTTCAGAACCCAAGCCAAGGCAGAGGATTATCCATGTCGCCGAGAAGTTCCCTAAAAACTAAAGGCAAAGCTGATTTTGACGACGAGGAGATTACGAAGATTGTCAAAGCTGTTGAATGCTGAGATTCGAAGATCGTCGCGTACGATTCCGTCCCTTGGTTCTTTTGCCCAATGAAAGAACAGGCCCCAAGTATGACTCTTGGGATTTGGTAGGTTCCCCATCCCAGACACCAGGCTAATTTTTTAGGAAGAGCAGAATTGCCCTCGGAGAGGGCGGTATCCAGTATTGATCGAGAATGGATCGAAACCGTTGGATAAACAACATGCGACATGAACGCTTCATGGGATAGATATGGATTCTCAATCCTTACAGTCCACATAAACTTCGTAAAGTCTGAGGCAGTAGTCGTGAAGATCCAGGGGGAGGTGGAATCCGAACGAGCTCTACTGGAACTTGTATCGGGAGAGGCCATGACCTGGTCATTGAGATGAGTTGGTCGCGAGAAATTCGTCCTCTTCATCCCGAGGGGGCCGAAAACATATATCTGCGTCAGCTCGTCGAGGCTCTTGCCGAACATCTGTTCCAAAACGAATTGAAGGAAACTGTACCCCTCATCTGAGTAAAAGAAACCCCTTCCTGGCGAGGCGATAAATATGGGCTTCCTTTCGGGATGGCCAGGCAGTGAGTTCGCAAGTCCGCTTCGATGACTTAGTATCCGTCTTGCCGTCAGATGTGAGTATCTACGATCCCTCGCTAGCTCCTTATACCGGGAATTCTCGACTACGGATTTTGATACATATTTGGACAGCGGCCGATCAAGGTCGAATTGCTCGTCAGTTACGAGTCTCATGACCAGATAAGCAACAACAGCTTGTCCTAGTCTATCGGCCCGGAAAACGGTCATTGCGTTGATTGGATTTTTAGATCCAAGGTCCTCGAATCCCAAATCAAAATTGAAAACGTCAGGATTTTCGGTCCAGTCTCTTCCTTGTTTCAGCGTGATGGATAGCCCTTGAATGCCATGTTCACTCATGATCGCACGGATCCTATCTTGTGTCTGCTGATAGGTCCGGATTCTCCCTTGGCGATCTACCCAGGACCATTCTGATCGGTCAATGTGTAGGGCTATCTTTTCGCTTTCGGGCGTCATGGATGACGAGTTTCCGCTCGTCCGCACCTTTGGTAAGCAGGCAATAAGCAGCGCAAGCAGGCAAATAATCCAGCACTTATGGCACCAGCGGCCTTGATGCTTCATCCGTCCCTTTCTGAACAAATGATACCAGAATTCTACGTTATTTTGCAGGTGGATTCGAGTAAGGTGAGGCCTTACGCCGCTCGCTGGTCGCCTTCAGGATCCCGCGGAGCTCGAGGAAGAGCGGGGGCGAGCGCCTGATCAGGGTGTGGGGAGCGTCACGGTTTTTCCGTTTGTTTGGTCAAGATTTGGTCAAGGTCAAATTCCTACTTCGGGAGCGGTGTTGCCGGCTCAGAAAGCTTGCTTCGTCTCTTGCCCCATGCCGGTATTAAACCAGAACAACCGTCGACAAACCCGATGAATCGGTCACTGGAAAAGGACCTTAAATATTTCCCAATAGTAGACAAAGTCGCCATTTCTCTTAATCAGCTTCTCGATGACATAAAAGTCACCGTACCATCTTGTTGAATGGAGGTTCGGGTAAGGAATTTGAAAGCTTCCTTCATAGGCCATCGAGGGAAGCCGATAGACCAGCGCTTCGTTCTCCTGCTTCTCCCAGTGCCTTTTGCCCGTAACGATGACAAGCCGGTCGCCGATGACCTTGATCCCCATCAACGCCGGAGCGTGGGGAGGGACGTACAGGATATCCTTGTAATAGCCCTTGAGAACAGGATCGGTCTCGCCTCGGACATATTCATGGTAGAACTCGAGTTCGCTCCTGTCCACGGCGAACGTTCTTGGGTCCACATCGATCAGATATTTTCCTCCGGCCCGCGTGCCGAGATTGACAAAGCCTATTTCGGGCCTTTCGATATCGGGAATGAAATAGACCACGTCCCTCGCCCAATCCACCGCAAAGATCCTGTGTATCCTGAGGAGATGATAAAAGTCCGTATAGGATTCACGACGGCGCTCCTCGAGCTTCACACGGGTCACGGGCTTCGGCATCTTGACTTCACGGATGATCGAGAATTCCTCGAACAGGTTCTTATAGGTCCCAATGTAATAGGTCAGGTTGTCGTAAAAACCGGCCGACTCGAACGTGGTGACAGTCCGACCACCCTTCTCCTCGAAAGTCGTGCCCGTATGCCTCCCGAAAATGTACTTGCTGCCGAAGCCTTTGATCACGTTGGCGAACTTCGCCAATGTACGGACCTTGAAGGACTCGGGATCGATCGACTTGAGGTAATTGTCGTCCTCAACCATGATCTGCCCGGCGGACGAAAGCCAGGTGTTGTCTTTCGTGACGACCGTGACCTCGTCGGGCCCTTCGCCGCTCCGCATGCTCCTCTCTTTGATCAAGCGGCCTGCGTAATCGAAGAGCTGGAACTTATGCTCCCGCGCCATCCTGTCTTGGATCTCATCGCAAAAAACATATTCTGGCAGGGCTATCACCAAGCGGCCATAGAGCTCCTTCTCCCATTTCTTTTCGATCCTCACTCCACCGAACATCTTGCCCGCATCAACGGCGAGGCGAAGTTCTCTGGGCTCTGGACCACAAGCCGATAAGTAGGGCAGAAGCAGCCAAAAGGCCAGGACAGCCCCCTTCAGCGGATGCTTTCCCATGTCAGATCCAAAATTGTGATATCAAGCTCTCATTGTATAATGACCCCCGCTGGCATTCAATTTGTCTTGCTGAAAGGCTTTTTGTCATGTTCTCCACTTATACGGCCAAATACGCCAAGATCAAGTCAGGCTATATGGGCCAGCTCGTCGAGTGGCCCGAGGTCGTGACCGAAGGGAAAACCCTCGAGGCCTGCCGGGCGATGCTCCAAGACGCTCTTCGCGAGATGATCCTGGCCTATCGCCAGCAGAAGAAAGGGATTTCTCTTCCTCCTAACACAGACCCCCTGGGATGAGCGTCTTGCCCAAAGATCGCTTCGAATCCTTTCAAGCTCGTTTCGTTTCCACCTTCTTTTTTCTGGCGCGGCCTTCCCGCCGGTCTGAACCGTTCCGTGCCTGTGGCTTGAATCTGCGCGGCCTTCAGGGAGATAATGATCCAATCTCGTAGGGACCAAAGGAGGCCGTCATGACGGTGCGTCGATCTCTCTTCCTTCTCGTTCTCGTTCCGGCCCTTCTTCTGTCCGGCTGCAGGAAGGGGCCGGATGGGTCCCGAGGTGTGAAGGTCCGGACCGAAACTGTAGACGGGGTAGTCCTTGTCCATAATCCGCCGGTCCCGCTTAACTCGCAAAAGACCGTCCGGTTCGAAGAGGAGGCCACCTTCGGCGGCGAGGAGACAGGTCTGGGGGCCGTTCTCAAGCCCGGCCGGTTCGCGGTCGACGGCCGGAACCGGGTCCACATTTACGAGTCGGCGGAGGGCGTCATCAAGGTGTTCGGGGAGGACGGCCGGTTCCTCCGGGCCATCGGCCGGAAGGGACAGGGCCCCGGTGAGTTCGTCCAGGCCGCCTATCTCGGATTCTGCCCCGACGGGCGGCTCCTTGTCATGGACTACCAGAACGGGCGGACATCGTTCTTCGGTCCCGGAGGCGATTTTCTGTCCAGCTATCAGTGGACGACGAACATTTCGGGTCCTCTCCTCATTCTCGATGGCGCCTATGTCATCCAGGAGGGCTTCTTTGACCAGAACAAATCGAAGCTCTTCCTTAAGACCTACGATTTCGAGGGCGCCGAACTCAAGCACTGGGGCGAATTCGCCTTTCCCGAGATGAAACAGCTCATCAGAGGCGAGAACGTCATCCAAATGAGCATCCCCTACAGCCCGAGTTCGGTCCTGACCGGGGACCAGACGCTCCGGAGGGTCTATCACTGCCTGAACGACAAGTATCTCATCGAGGTCTTCGACGCCGACGGCCGGGTCTTCCGGAAAATGGACAGGCCCTATGAGCTGCCGCCGTTCACCGACGCGGACAAGTCGGAGTACACGGCCAGGACGGGGGGCTCAGCACAGGTCACGGAGATTTATAAGGACATGCCCTGGCCGAAGGTCAAGACGGTGACGGAGCGGATGATCTGTGACGACAGGGGATTTTTATGGGTGGCCACGAACGAGACGAAGAACGAAGACAAGCGCAAGCTCACCGCATACGACGTCTTCGATACCGAGGGGCGCTACGACGCCAGGGTTTGGCTTGATTTCAATCCCGCCGGGTTTGCTGCCGGGAAGATGTATCGATACAAGGAGGACCCGGAGACGGGCGTTCGCGTCCTGACGCGCCTCCGAATGGTCTGGGAATAGCCGACGGGATTATGGTCGAGGAGATTAGCTCTTTGTTGACCTCAAGGAAGTTGTAGACGGAGAGCAGTTCTAGAGGCCTTCTTCCAGGCAACGGATCGCCTTCAGGATCTCGCGGAGCTCGATGAGGATATCAAATGGGGCCTCCCATTTCAGGCTCGATGCGGGTATAATGAGGGCGAGAGGGAGTAGAAGCATGTTCTCCACTTACACGGCCAAATACACCAAGATCAAATCAGGCTATATGGGCCAGCTCGTCGAGTGGCCCGAGGTCGTGACTGAAGGGAAGACCCTCGAAGATTGCCGGGCCATGCTCCAAGACGCTCTCCGCGAGATGATCTTGGCCTACCGGCGGCAAAAGAAAGAGATCCCCGTAGGCGGCGCCCTTCTCGAACAGATCCCCGCCCAGGTCTAGATGTCCGTCAAGCGGCGGGATCTCGTCCGTTACCTCGAAGACAATGGCTTTATGCTCCTCCGAGAAGGGAAGAACCATTCCATCTACACGAACGACAAGAAGACGATCCCAGTCAAACGGCACAAGACGTTTGACCGGATAACAGCCAACGAGCTGTGCAAGCAAGCCGGCCTAAAACCGAAATACTAAAAGCCTTGGCCTGAATGACACAGGGAAGCTCACTCAGCGGCAGAAGTCACGCCTCCCAGGCCTTAATTGGCGAGATTGACAACCCCTTCGGATTCTGTAAATATTGACCTTGGGGCGATTAACTCAGCGGTAGAGTGCTACCTTCACACGGTAGAAGTCAGAGGTTCAAGTCCTCTATCGCCCACCACTTTATTTTCAGCTGCTCTTCCCCAGCCTTTCCAACACCGGCTCGAGGATCCTCTTCGCGTCCGTGATGGCCTTTGAACACCAGGCTTGATCGGAAGGAAAGAACATTTCCAGGAAATTCTCTTTAATCTCCGCTCCAAAAAAAATTTTGTACGAGCGTAAACCTTATTGCCCGAAGATATGTATTATAGTTTAAGAGATATAGACGATGGAGACTCAATGAAGCTCTTATCCCGGAGCGAGGAGATCATCCTGCTGGCCGTCTGGAGGCTCGAGGGCAACGCTTTCGGCATTTCCATCCGCGACCAGGTCTCTGACGCCACGGGGTACGAGTGGACCCTGGGCGCGATCTATGTCCCCCTGGACAAGCTCACCCGCAAGGGCCTCATCGCCAAGTCCTTCAGCCGGCCGGAGGCCCGGCGGGGCGGCCGGAGCAAGGTCCTCTATCACTTGACCCCTAACGGGCGCGAGGCGCTCCGCGAGGTCCGCGAGATCCAGACAGCCCTATGGAAGGGCATCCCCGGGCACGCCTTCGAGGAAGAGACATGAATCCGGCCCAAACTCCTCCGCAGCCGCCCCGGCTCCTCCGGCGGCTCATCCGGTTTTTCCTCCGCCACGAGGACACGGAGGGACGCGGCGCTGAATTCGACGAGCTCTTCGGGGAGGAGGCGATGGAGCGGGGGCCCAAGTCCGCCCGCCGCTCGTTCCGGATCCGGTTCGTCCTCTCCCTTCCTGGGCTCATCACGAATTATGTTTTGTGGGAGGCGGCCATGCTGAAAAATTATCTGACGATCGCCTGGCGGAACATTATGAAATACAAGGGGATCTCCCTCATCAATTTCGCCGGCCTGGCCCTGGGAATGGCCTGCTCGCTGCTGATCTTCGTCTGGGTCGACGGCCAGATGCACACCGATAGGTTCCAACCGAACGCGGACCGGATCTTCCGGCTGGAGCAGGGCGACTGGGCCGACCTGCAAACCTCGTATCGAAAGGTCCTCGGATCCTTCCCCGAGATCGAGAGATTCGTCCAATTCAGCTCCTGGGAAAAGCCGGCATTCCGAGTCGGGGACAGACTCTTCGATTCCCGGGAGCTCGTCTTCGCCGACGACGCGGTGTTCGACGTCTTCGCATTCACGTTTCTTCGCGGAAGTCCTGATTCGGCCTTCGCCGACCCGCATTCGCTCGTCCTTTCCCGAAGCGAGGCTGAGAGACTGTTCGGCCCCGAAGATCCAATGGGCCAGACCGTCGTCCTCGACAACACCTTTCCCTGCACCGTCACGGGTGTGGTCGAAGACCCCGACGATTTTCATCTCGAATGGCGGGCTATGGGCCCGTTCAAGAGCCTGCCGGCCCTCAAAGGGCGGCCGAATTTCCTCAACGAGCGCAACGACAACTTTCCGACCTATCTCCTCCTCCGACCTCAAACGAACGTGGCCGCGCTCACGGAGAAACTTGCCGCGGCTATCAACGCCATCCGGGGAGACGACGGGCCCGCCGAGTTCAGCCTTCGTCCCTTCCGGGACATCTATTTCGCCCGGGACGCGGTCGTAAGGGAGAAGGGGGTCAAGCATGGGAACATGTCCCTCGTCGTCCTCTTCTCGGCCGTGGCGGTTCTGATCCTCCTCATCGCCTGTGTTAATTTCATCAACCTGGTCACGGCCCGGTCGTCATCGAGGGCCAAGGAGATCAGCGTCCGCAAGGCCGCGGGCGCCGTCCGGAAGAACCTCATCGTCCAATTCCTGGGAGAAACGTCGCTCACGGTTTCGGTCTCCCTGGCCCTGGCCCTCGTCCTCGTCGTCGCGTTACTCCCCTCCTTCGCCAGACTGACAGGAGTGCCCCTGGAGGTCGATTTGACGGCCGGAAAATGGCTCGGCGGCGTTCTCGCCGTTTTCCTGTTCACGACCCTGGTATCCGGGCTTGGTCCGGCCCTCTACCTGTCCTCTCTCGAACCCGTCGCTCTGATGAAGGGGAGGCTCGGCCGGCCGGGCCGCGGGGCTTCGTTCCGGACGGTCCTGACCGTTTTCCAGTTCGCCGTGGCGATATTTCTGACGATCGGCGCGCTCGTCGTCCTCGGGCAATTCGACTACCTCGTTTCCCAGGGCCTAGGATTCGATCAGGAGCAGGTCCTGCTCGTTCCCCTGAAGGGCGAGCTCAAGGAACCCCTCCAGGCCCTGCGCGCCAGGCTCAGGGAAGGGAAGACGTTCGGCGAGACCAAGGGTGTCTTCAAACAGCGCCTCCTCCAATGCCCGGATATCCGGGGCGTCACGTTCATCACGCAATCCCCCGGGGAGCTGACCAACACCAACACCTGGGACGTCCGAGGCAAAGAAAAGTCGATGATCATCATGCAGACCGACCCGGACTTCCTCGACGTCATGGGCCTCCAGCTCGTCGAAGGACGGGACCTATCCTGGGACCGGGAGTCCGACCTGGGCCTGAGCTATCTCGTCAACGAAGAGGCTGTGCCTTTTCTCGGACTGGAGCCGCTGTTCGGGGAGACGTTCCGGGCCAACTTCGGACGAAGCCAGGTCGTCGGGGTGGTCAAGGATTTTCATTACCGGTCGCTCCATCAGAAGATCGGGCCCATGGCCGTCGTCTGGTTCGACGGCTGGACGGACACGGCCGTGCTCAAGGTTTCGGGGACGGATATCGCCGGGGCGATCGCCCATATCCGGGACGTCTGGGGGGAAGTCAACCCGAATGCGCCGTTCAGCTATACGTTCATGGAGGAGACCGTCGGGCGGCTTTACACGGCGGAAGCGCGCCTGGGGAGGATCCTCAAGGTCTTCGTCGGCCTGGCCGTCTTTCTCTCCTGCCTCGGCCTTTTCGGCCTCTCCGCCTTTATCGCCGCCCAAAGGACCAAGGAGATCGGCGTCCGCAAGGTTCTGGGGGCGAAGGTTTCGGAAATCGTCGTCCTTCTCTCGAAGGATTTCTCCCGGTGGGTCCTCCTGGCGAACCTCTTCGCCTGGCCGGCGGCCTATTTCATGACCGAAAAGTGGCTGCAGGGATTCGCCTACAGGATCCGTCTCGGCGCCGGGCCGTTCCTTCTGGCCTCCGCCTCGGCCCTAGCGGTGGCTCTGTTGACCACGAGCTTTCAGGCCGTCAAGGCGGCCTCCGCCAATCCGGCCGCGGCGATCCGGCACGAATAGGAACCCGCGCTCCGCGGCCGCCGTCAGAGGCTCAAGTCCTCTGTCGCCCACTACTCCACTGCGCCGAAACGCGGTCCACGCGTCCCCCTTGATTGAACAAGGGGGGGGATGAATATCTAAAGACAGAGTCTTGAGACGCGTTTTGGAACAGGAGGATCACGCCCTGAGTCCATAAAGGTCCCTGGCGTTCTGGTGCATGATCGTATCGGTCAGGCTCAACGCGTCCTTCAGGGTCATCCAGCTTTCGTCCACCAGTTCCGACAAGGCCTGCGCGATCCCCTGACGCGCGATCGCCGCATGCCCCGGGACGAGCTCCACGGGGATATAATCCCCTCCGAAGACGAACAGCTTGTTGGCCGGCGCCGTCAGCAGATACTTCTTCAGAAAATCCTTGGCCGCCAGGGGATTGATGATCCACGACCAGCACATGTCCATGTAGGCGTTGGGGAAGTGCTTGGCGATCGACAGCATCTCTTCGTAATAGGGATAGCCGATATGGAAGAGCACGAACCGCGTCTGCGGGGAGAGGCGGCACAACTCGCCGACGGCCGCCGGGTTTCCCCGGACCCTTCGCAAAGGCATGTAGCCGTGCCCGACGTAATAGCCCGTGTGGAGCTTGACGGGCAGTCCCATCTCGGTCGCCCGGTCGACCGCGTGCCAGAAAAGATGGTCCTCGAGGGCCTTCTGTTCAGCCGGAGTCAACGAGGCTCTTCCGGACACTCGAGCTTCCCGAGCGAATCGGGGTCCTGTCTCTCGACTCCCTCGGGCGTGAAGATCGCTCTGACGCAGTCCAGCTGTTCCGACTCCAGGCGGCCACGTTGACCTGGCAGGATTCGATGTTCCCGACGTCCCGGAGAAGATGGCGGTAGAAACCCGGCTTGATGGCGGCGTGGTAGGCCGCCTCCAGCCGGCCCACGGTGTCCTTGGTCAGGTCCTCGATCCCGTAGATGTCCTTGAGTGCCAGGCGCACGTTGATCCCATAGCCCGTGTGTGTGTTCATGGGTATCGATCAGGGGGGTCTCCAGCACTTTTTGCCGAAGGGATTCCTCCGGGCCTGCGCCTTTCGAAGAGCGCTCCGCCCGGCCGGGAAACGGTGTCAAGAACGTCCGAGCGCGAGGGCCTGAGGTCGAGCGAGGGGGTGCCATTCCAAAGAGTTCATGGGGAGAAACTGATCCAACGTCGACGCGAAGGATTGACAAAGCCCCTCTCTTCGGGCTAAGGTCGGGGTAAATAAATCCACACGGAGGGTTCAATGACAAAATGCCGACGACTGGCCATTCTATGCTTCCTGGTCCTAGGAATGTTCACGTGGAGCGTTTTTTCCTCGCCCGGCCAGACCCAGGCGCAATCTCAAAAGGAGCGCTTGAGGCTGCGCGAGCTCAGTGCTTCACCGGCCATCAAGCAGAAACTGTCCACGATGCGGACGGAGATCCAACAGAAGAGCCTGCGCTACAAGGTGGGCTACACCAAGGCCCTCGACAAACCGAGGACGAAGCTGTTGGGCGATGTGGACGATCCGAGACTCACGCCGGCCTGGAGAAAGTCGGTCAACGCACGCTCGGCCAAGCTGCTCCGCGTCGACCTCGAGGCCAGGACCGCCGCCCTCAAGGTCAATCCCGCGCTGAAAGGCAGACTGCCGGAATTCCGGCTGCCGGCCTGTTCGGCCACGTCGAAGGCCTTCAACTGGCGCGATCGGGGGAAAGTCACCCCGGTCAAGGAACAGGACTGCGGCAATTGCTGGGCGTTCGCCGCCGTGGGCGCTTACGAAGCCAGCTATCTTCTGCGCAACGGCAGCACCATTGACGCCTCTGAGCAATACATCAACGACTGCGCCCGGACCGACGGCGGCGAGGACGCGGGAAGCTGCGGCGGCGGATTGGCGGCCAAGGCCTTGGAGCACATGGCCCGGGAAGGGAACGTCGCCGAGACGGCCATCCCCTACACGGCGACCAATCAGGCTTGCACGAGTCCGGCCACGCCTCTCGACGCCCTGACCTGGGGCTTCGTCGATCCCGGAGTCGACTTCCCGACTACCCAGCAGATCAAGCAGGCCATCTGCACGTACGGCCCCGTGGCGACGCGAATGAGGGTCGTCTCCGACAACTTCTTCGCTTATACCGAGGGCATCTACAACGAGGCGGTCGCCTCCGACGCGAGCGGCGGCGGCCACGCGGTGGTCCTGGTCGGCTGGGACGACGACCGCGGCGCCTGGCTGATGAAGAATTCCTGGGGCGAAGACTGGGGCGAGGAAGGCTACTGCTGGATCGCCTACGGCAGCAACAGGATCGGGCGGCAGACGTCCTGGGTCAGGGCCAAGAGCACGTTCTATGCCCTGCCCCAGAACTACAAGCTCCAGATGAAGGCGCTCCCGCTAAAAAAGAAGTAAGGCCGAGCGAAGGCACGTGCCCTTGGGGCATGTTCGCCTCCGGTCATCCTGTCTCCGCGGGCGTTAGTTGAGCCAGCTCGTGCGGAAGATTCAGATATATGAATTCCCCCGCGCGGAACCGTCTTCGATAAAGATCGCTTCTTCAGGGAGGTTGCAGTATGGTCATCCGGATGAGACGAATTCGGCTATGGAGCGTA
Source organism: Candidatus Aminicenantota bacterium (assembly GCA_963719985.1). Classification (GTDB taxonomy): domain Bacteria; phylum Acidobacteriota; class Aminicenantia; order Aminicenantales; family Saccharicenantaceae; genus RBG-16-66-30. Next base: position 738,118 of record CAVRDU010000005.1, read on the forward strand.
GGCGGGATCCTCTTGATGACTTTCATTTCAGCCGCTACGGAGATCCAAACGCCGCAATTACAGCTCAAAAGGAAGAGCATTCCAGCGCTCACCCACTGGTTAACGAGGACGTGGGTGAACAAGAACGGGGTTGCTGCCCAGTACGAAACCAGCTCTGAAGCGAGCGACCTCGATCACGACGTGCGCCTTGGCGCGAAAATCCTCAAATACCGCGATGGCACCTACGCCCGGGCGATTCACAAGCAGTACCCGCAGGTCTGCGGTCCCGCCGCTCTCGCCATCGTCCTCAAGCAGCTCGGCATCAGCGATCCGACGCGGCGGAATACGTTCATGCCGCGGGACGTCGATGGGACCGGCGCAAGGAACGTCGACGTGGGGTATCCCGGGTCCATGGAGCACATCATGTGGCTGGGATACCACCGCCAGCGCTTAGAAGCCGGCGAAAGCAGATGGAACCATGGCAACGCCGACAGCTTCATGAGCACGGACGGAGCCCTCGTCACGAAGCCTCAACCGATCCTCCGGCCTCTTGCGATAAGCGCCAAGGCGGACTTCGACAAGACCCGGCTCAACTACTACGCCGGCGATCATGTCCCCATGTGGATGTGGAACGGGCCTGCCGTCGGGTACGCGCACGGAAGAGATTCCTCCACAGGTCTCCCCGGTATCATGAACTATGTTTTTTCCGGCGGCCGTAACGGCCCTTGGCGCGACGCCATGCCCCTGTCGCTCGATGCCCGAACCGACGCCGATGTCGTCGCGTTCCGCCGCATCATCAAGGGTTTCATCGATAACGGCATCTCTCTCGTCTGCGCGCTGGAGGACAACGGCCATTTCAACGCCCTCATCGGCTACCGGGGCCGCGTCAGCCCCGCCACGGAGCCTTTCTATGTCTATACGGCCGATCCTCTCGACGGATGGGGCCGGAGCCGTCCCGAAAACCAGCCCCTCACGTGGCGCCGCGTCGTCTTGGCCCGTGAAAACTTGATCGCCGGAAAGATGCTATTCACCGCTATCATATGCTGGAACCACCACGCCGCGGGCGGGGCGCCAGCGCAGTTCCGGAAGGGTAATTGGGCCAGCCTCGTGGATGGCCAGAACGGCAATGCGTGGCTGACCGGCGGCGACCGACAGCCGCAGAAGCAGGATCCATTGAGCGACCCGCTCCGATATCGCGCCGGGCGTAAGCCCTAAGCTGACGGAATTGCCCGTTGCTTGCATGCCGCCCAAGGGGCGATCAATGGCGCTGACTGTATGGTCCTGCGGAACCCTGACATAACGCTCATCGCCCTTCCCGCCGGACCATCGTTGTTCAGATTGAAAATGACACAGATCGACTGACTCGGCACACAACCCCGACTGTCGTGACGGGCTCGATGTTCTCTGGATCCGGGATCAGCTTTTCAGATTATTCAAGGGCGCTTTTCTGATTGTGGCCAGAGGCGTGCGTATACTTCATTGACTTGGGTCCGCGGGCGCGGTTATCATGAATGAAAATCCAGGCAAGGAGGTCGGGCATGGCATGGAGCAAGGGGACCTTGGCGGCCTTCGCGGTTTTCAACCTGGCCCTGGGAGTGAGCGGGGGCGGGGATGCGCCTCAAGCGCAAAAGATGGCCGTGGCACGGGCCGACCTCGTGGTCGAGGGGGTCCGCATCTCTCCGACCCGGGTCAATAACATGATCAACGCGAGGCTGACCTTCACGGTTCGCAACAGAGGCACGGCGGCGGCGGCGACATCGTCAGCGGCCTACTATCTGTCGAACGATTATCATCTTTCGGACGACGACCGGCGGATGGGGAGCATAGCATGCGGAAACATCGGACGCGGAGAGTCCGAGGCGGAGAGCACCTTCTTATTATTTCCCCTCACCATCGCCCCGGGCCCCTATTTCATCATCGTCAAAGCCGACGATACGAGCCGCGTCTTCGAGAGCGACAAGGCCAACAACGTCGCCAGCGCCGCCCTGACGGTGATCCCCCATATTCCGCCGGACCTGCGGTTGGAGATCCTGTCCGTCGATCCGTCGCGACAGGTCAGAGGTGGAGCAGTGCGATTCCGTTACCGGGTACACAACGACGGGGAAGGCGCTGTTTCCAGCTATAAGTTGCGGTCCTATTATTCGGATGATCGGGATATCACACCGGACGACCAGGCCGGCGCCCTGAGCACTCACGGAATAATCCTCGAAGCCCGTTCCACCGGAAGAGAATCATTCAGCCAGATCACCATCCCCATGTCGGCGACGCCGGGGGACCGATATGTGGGGGCGATCGTCGATCCGGGCAACGAGATACCGGAGTCGAGCGAGACGAACAACTCGAGGTCCTTTCCCATTTTTGTCATGTCCGAAGGGCTTCCCGATCTGACCATCGCGACCCTTCGTGTTCGTGTCTTGGGCGTGCGACTCGGTGTCGGGGACGAGATCTCCATCTTCTGCCGTGTGGAAAACAGGGGATCGGCCGCCGCCTCCCGGTGCGCCGTGAACTATTACCTGTCGGATCAACCTGCCATGACCCGGAGCACGCGGTACCTCGGGGGCACGAGCATATCGACAAGAGGGTCTTTGGCCGCAGGAGCGGGAATCGATTTCAACTATAAGCCGCGAATCCCCGCGAACGTCCGGCCGGGGGACAAATATCTTCTGGCCGTCGTGGACTCGGCCAAGGCGGTGACCGAGCAGAACGAAAACAACAACCAGGCCCACTTCGCCGTCAAGATCGTGGCTAAAAAGTGAGCGAGGCCGTCAAGGACGGGATGAGATCCTCGATATCCTCCCATCGGAATTCCAGCGGGGCTTTCACGGAGGGAGGCCTTGGGACCTATGTCAATCAGGAAGGAGGAAAGGACATTGGATAGAAGAAAGAGGGCCGACTGTTTGATCGTGGCGATCCACCTTCTCTTGCTCGTATCCGTTTTCGCCTGGACTCAAACAAGGTCCATCAACCCCATGAAAGTCAAGAAGAAGACTCCGGCGATCACCTTCATCGGGCTTTCCGGGAACAACACGGCGATGAAACACCCCCTTTCGGGAGGGCCGTCCAGTCCGCCCGCACTGGCCCGGAGCGAGCGGATCAACGTGATCGCCCTGGCCCGAAAATCCGGGAATGTCCAGGCCCGATCCCTGGGGAACGAACCGCGTCCGAATATTGTCCTGACTCCTTCCGCCCCGGTCTCGGGGCAGAACAGCTTCGAAATCTATCTCGGGTGCCTTTTTGGCAGGACTGAACCGGGGACCGGAAGGAACACTCAGTGCGCCACGCTTTCCGGTGAAAGCGACAGTCTGTTTCATTTCCGTCTCGCCGTCGTTCCCGGCAAGACGTATCTTGCGGACTTCTTCGTTTCCCCCGGTCCGTGGCTGATCTCGGGGGGTGGGGCCGAGGCTGAGATCGATAGCGACAGCTGGCATTTGTTCGTGGGCTTTCGGGCAGAACACCAAACACATTTGATCACGCTACGCAGACCCAACAATAACCGAGGCGTACTTGCCACCGTGGGACCGGCCTTTTTCAGACTTGAATTGACACAGATCGACTGAATCGACCGGCTGGCTCGAAGTGTTCTGGCCCTGGGTTCAGATTTCGGGACAGTCCGCGGGCGCCCTCTTGATCGTGGCCAGGGGATTGAGGCTAACGCGGAGGGAGGCGGTCCCCCCCGCCTTGACGGTGACAGAACCGGCTCCATTCGCGTAACCGCTCTTCTTGACGCCGACCGTATACTTGCCGGGGGCCAGGTCGCCGAAACGGAAACGTCCCGATGAGTCGGTCTTCGCGTCCGGCTTGCCCTTCAGGGTGATCGTGGCGCCGGGAACCGCCTTGCCCGTTTTGCCGTCGACGACGGTGCCTTGGACGCCGCCCTTGGCGACCGCCGAGACCGCCGAAGACCTGCTCAGAGCGCCGGCCGTCTTGGTCCCCGCGGCTTGAGTCGCGCCCGTTTTAGCCCCCGTCGTCGTCTTGGTCGTCTTGGCCGTCTCGGTCGTTGTTTTCGAAACGTCGGTTTTCGTTTTCGAGGCGGAAGTGGCCGCGCTCGCGGTCTTCGCCGCCGTGCCGCTCTTGGCCGTCGAACCCGAGGCGGCCTGTTTCCGGCTTTGGCTCGCGACGGCCCGCTGAAGGGCGGGAGACGTCGCGGACTTGAGCTTGAAATGTTGGGACGCACGCTTGCTTTTTTTCAGATCGACGGTCGCCGACGATTTCATGTACCCCGCCTTGGAGGCCAGGAGCCGGTACGTGTCCTGCTTCAAATTCCGGAATTCATAGCCGCCGCGCGCGTCGGAATAGGCCGTGAGCGCCCCTCCGGCAAAGAGGACCGTCAGCTTGGCGCGGCCGAGAGGCTTGCCTTTCTCGTCGGCCACCCGGCCTCTGATCAGCGCGTCTCCCGCCCGAGCGAGGGCCCGGGCCCGGGTCCCGGCTCCGGACGGCGGGGCTTTGGCGGAGTTGACCGGGCGGAGCTGGGCCGCTTGACGGCCCATCACTCGGATCCGCTGCCCCTGGGCCGCGGCCCCCGGTTGTTGCACAATGACCTCATAGGCCCCCGGTGGAACGTTGGCGAAGGAATATCGGCCCGTGGAATCGGTGCGGACGACCCCGACGTCCTTGACCGTGACCAGAGCGTGGGAGACCGGCTGCCCCTGGTCGTTTTGCACGACGCCTTTGATCGTCCCCGTCGTGGACCGGTCCTTCGCGCCCTGGGCGATCATCGTGGAAGGCAGGACCCGGCCGGACGAGGAGGATGATCCGCCCCCGCCGGGCCGAACGATCCAGTCGGCGATACCCGGCTTCCCGCTCGGGACGACGAGCTTACCACCGGCGATCGGCGTCCCCGCTTGGATGACTTGCATATCGGCCACGTGGCCGCCGGGGATCCCCGTGATCGAATACGATCCGGTGCCGTCGGTCACTCCCATGGCTCCCGTTTCGGAGTCCACGACCGTCACTCCTTCGATCGGGTTCCCCTCCTCGTCGGTCACGACGCCATAGACATCCGACATCTCCTCTTCGGTGACCGCGTACTCTTCGGCGGCCGGCTCGCCCGTGAGGTATTCGTCCGGCACGCCCTCGCCTTCGGTTCCCAGCGAGGCTTGGATCTCCTGGATATTGAGCAGGTCGGCCAGGGCCTTTTCCAAGATCTCCTTGAGCTTCGTCTCGAGGTCCGTCTCCGCGCCGGCCGCCGCCTCGTCATATCCGGGTTCAGCCTGGGCCGAGGCGAGCTGCTCGGAATAGGCGCCTACGAGATTACGGAGATCCTCCTTCTGTTGCGCGATCTGCTGGTCGATGGCGGTCGTATCCCCCGCCTGCTCGAGAAGTCCCAGCTTGGTTTCCAGAGAAGCCAGGAGGCCTTCGAGCATTTGTTGGAGAGGAGTGATGTCGCCGAGACTCGAGGCGCCGCCGGAGATCAGTGATTCCGCTTCGGCGATGAGCTGTTGCAGGTCCTGATCCAATTGATAGGGATCGGCCGGAGGCACAGCGGATGCGGGAGCGGCCTCGACCGGGGCCTCCTCTGCGGCCACGGGAGGAGAAACGCCGGTCGCGGACGCGTGGATCTGCTCGGCCAGGCTGGCCAGGGCGGCGTCGAGGGCCCGGGCGAGAGCGGTCTCGGCGATCTTGGGATCATCCCAGGCGTAGGCGGACCATCGCAGCGCGTCGTCGAGAAGGGAGCCGGATTCCGTAGCCACGCCCTCGGCCCTGAAGCTGGAGACGGCCTGGCTCTCCGCCTCGATGAGGTCGCAGTACAAGGAAAGGCGGCAGGTGAGGTCGCCGCCTGTTTTCTCCGAAACGGCCGCCAGCAGTCCGCCGCGCAGGACCCACTTGACTCCCTGTTGCCGGCCCAGGGCGGCCAATCCTTCGACGCCAGAAGCGGCCGGCCCTTCCGGAGGGCCGGCAGAGATCGGCCTGCCCAGCACATCCTGATAATCCCGCGTCAATTGGAGCTTAAGCTCCTGGCCGATCCTCTCCAGAAGCGGGGAGGGAGCCTGGGTGCCGCTGTCATCCAGGAATGGCAAGATCCCGATCGTCACCAGCTGGTCCGGAGCGCCGAAGCCGCCCGAGGCCGCCGCCCAGCACCCTAAAAATAGGAAAATGAATCCCTTGAGAACCGTTTTCATGACGACCCTCTTCGAATGTTATTGAAGTATCAGGAATTGTAAATTCTCCACAGGGGATTGTCAACAAATCCGTCATCCCCCCATCCTGCGGCCATCTGGATTTTGGCCTCTATCCACGGGGCGCGATGGACGGCCTGCGCGACGCGGCCTCTCAGGTGATTTCGAGCGAATGGGTCGCTGAATCAACCAAGAAGCGGATCTGGGCGGTCCGTTAGCTTCCTTCCTCTGGCTCCAAGACCGTTCCGACCGGACTTTTCGCATATTTCCGGCCCGAGCGTTACTTCTCTTCGATCCTGAGGAAGCGGACGGCGTTGTTGTAGAATATGTCTCGCCTCTCCTGTTCGGACAGGAACGAGGCTGATTCGATCCCCTCGATGGCCATTCCAATGGCCTCGGGCCAGTACATCTGGTCCGACCCGAACAGCAACCGCTTGCCGAATCCCGCCACCATGAGCTCGTGGAGGTAGCCGTGAAACTCCCGGCGCGGCAGGATCCAGTTGATCGTCGCGAGATCCAGATAGACCTGCGGATAGACCGACAAGATGGCCTTCGTCTCCTGGAGATAGGGAGCCCCCCCGTGCATCAGGTAGACCCGAAGGCGCGGGTGACGGACGAGCACGTCCTCGACGAGGGCCGGATTCCCCAGGGTCACGCGGAAACCCTGGAGACCGGGAAGATAGGGCGTGCCGGGAGGGCCGATACCCGTATGGATGGCGACCGGGACGTCCAGCTCTTCGGCCAACGCATAATAAGGTTCCAGCCGCGGATCATCGGGGGCCAGGCCGATGTGCTGGAGGACGAGCTCGCCAAGGACATGGACACGCCCCGCGAGGATGTCGGCCCGGAGCGTCGCCAGGTCGGGCAGCGGATTATTCTCGTCGACATACACGCCTATCAGCACCCTGTCCGGGGCCGCCGCGCGCCACTCCGCGGACGTCTCCGCCGGCCCGCTGGTCACGGCTTTGACGATGTTGTAGCGGGCCATCGCCGCCAGCGTCGCCTCGCGGAGCTCCGCGGTCGTTCGGGAAGCGGACGGTCGCCCGGTCACCGGATTCTCCGGAGGGGCAGCGCCCTCGACCAAGCTGTACGCGTGCAGGTGCATGTCGATGACGGGTGGTCTTCCCCCGGCGACTGCAGTCTGGACCGCCGGATGCGGCGAAGCGCACGCGGTCGCCAACAGCAGGGCCAGGAGTGCCGTCGGCTCGCGCATTATCCCCCTCAGCGGGCGATCTCGTGATGAGGATAGCCCAGCCACAAGGTGGAATCAAGGACCCGGCCAGGTTTTCTATCTAATTCTTATTTCCAGGCGTCAAGGGGGTTAACCGAGGCCGCCTCCAAAGCCCTGCCCCTGGCGGCCAGGCACGGCAGAATAAAAATATGTATAATACGCTTGACTATTAGTATTGTATACTGTATTTATATTATTACATACTGTACATCAAGGATGAATTATGAGGCTCGGAAACAAGCTTAAGCGGTTCCGCTTCGATCACGACGACATGTCCCAGGAAGCTCTGGCAAATGCGGTCGGCGTGACCCGCCAGACGATCCACTCGATCGAGCGGGCCAAGTTCGTCCCCTCGACGCTGCTCGCGCTCAAGATCGCCCGCTTCTTCGGCCGGCCAGTGGAGGACATCTTCTTCATTGAGGCGGACGGAAAGGACTGAGGCCATGAACAAGAAGCCAACCGCATGGGGCCTGATCACCTTGGTCCTCGGGCTCGCGACCTTCCTCTGGCTGCTCTTCCTCATCTACGAGATCCGCGCGGACCTTCCCGGCATGCTGCGCTTCGAAGCCTCGAACCCGTCGGATTACCTCATCGGCGCCGGCTATCTGGCCATGCTTCTGTTCCACGCCGCGGCCCTCGTCTTCCTGTTCGCGCAGGCCCGCTCCGTCAAGCGCTTCGCCGGTTGGCCGGTCCTTGGCCTCGTCCTCGGGACCCTCTCCCTGTTCGCCATCGCGGCGGAAAAGGTCATGTACGACGAGATCGGCCGCGAGCTCGCGATCGAATTCCCGGTGCCCGGCGAGGTCTCTCTCCTCTACGCGTGTCTCGGGGTCAACTTGACCGTCCCAGGGATGGCAGCCCTGGCGCTGGTCCCCGGGCCCCTAGAACTCTACTGGTTCCCGTACTACCTGTTCCTCGTCCTGACCCTCTTTTCGGCGGGTACGCTCTTTTTCTTCAAGCGGGGTTGACCCCGTCCCGTTCAGGCCGGCGGGAACCTTTGGCTCCTTCTCCGCGTCTATCTCTATGAGGAGTTCCGATCCCACGAGGAGGGGTGTGTCTATGCTCAAGAACTATCTGAAGACCGCCTGAGGAACATGAGGAAGCACGCCGGAACGAGCTTGATCAACGTCGCCGGGCTGGCCGTCGGGATGGCTTGCTCGATCCTGATCATGCTCTTTGTTTTCGACGAGCTCGGCTACGACAGGTTCCACGAGAATTACGACCGGATCTGGCGGGTCACCCGGAAGTGGCTCAACGCCGACGGCGCCGTCAACTTGCATCTCGGCCAGGTCGCCCCCCCGATCGGGCCCTTGCTCAAGAACGATTTCCCCGAGATCCTCCAGGCCGTCCGGATGATCCAGACCGAGGGCCTGCTCGTCAACGCCGGCCCGACCTACTTCGAGGAGGACCGCTTCTTCTTCGCCGAGGAATCCCTCTTCGACGTCTTCACCTTCCGGATGACCGCCGGCGATCCGTCGACGGCCCTCCGCGATCCCTTCACCGTGGTCATCACTACGGAGATGGCCCGGAAATATTTCGGGACGGAGAACCCGGTCGGAAGGCCGATCACGATCCAGGCCTCGGGCCAGAGCGCCGACCTCAAGGTCACCGGCGTCGTCGAAGCCCTCCCCGCGGCCTCCCATTTCCACCCGGATTTCCTCGGTTCGTTCAAGACCTTCGAGGCCATCGCCGGGCCCCGCGAGCTCGAGAACTGGGCCAGCAACAACTACGCGACATACCTCCTCCTGCCGCCCCGGTACGACATCTCGCGCCTCGCCGGCCGTCTCGACGCGTTCATGGACCGGCACATGTCCCCGGGCGTCAGCGCCCAGACAAAGCTCGAGCTCCAGCCCCTCGCGGACATCCACCTCCGCTCCCAGCTCGACTCCGAGATCGAGGCCAACGGGGACATCAAGTACGTACGCATATTCTCGACCATCGCCTTCTTTGTTCTCCTCGTCGCCTGCGTCAACTTCATGAACCTGGCCACGGCCCGGTCGGCGGGCCGGGCCCGCGAGGTCGGGTTGCGCAAGGTCGTCGGCGCCCGGAGGGGCCAGCTCGTGCGCCAGTTCCTCGGCGAATCCGTCCTGACGGCCCTCATCTCCCTCGTCGCGGCCTTGGGACTCGTAAGCCTGGCCCTCCCTACCTTCAACCGGTTCCTAGGGAGGGCCCTGGCCCTGAGGCCGGCGGGCGACGGCCCGCTCTTGCTCTTCCTCGCCGCGATCGCCATCTTCGTCGGGCTCGTCTCCGGGCTCTACCCCGCGCTCTTCCTCTCGGGATTCCGACCTGCCCGGGTCCTCAAGAGAATGGCCGAGGGTGGCGCCAAGGGCCTCTCGTTCCGGAAGGTCCTCGTCGTCTTCCAGTTCGCGATCTCCATCGTCCTCATCATCTGCGTCGGCGTCGTTTCGGGCCAGCTGCGATTCATGCGGAAGAAAAGCCTCGGCTTCGACAAGGAGCACGTCGTCGTCCTGCCCAGCAGCCCGGCCATGATCCAGAACCTTGAGGGCTTCAAGGCCCGGCTCCTCGAGGATCCCGACATCCTCGGCGTCTCCGCGGCGAAAAGGGTGCCGTCGGGCCGTCTCCTGGACTCCGCCCAGGCCCGTCTCGTCAGCGGGGAGGAGCGCCAGTCCATAGACTTCCGCATCGCCAACCTGCTCGTCGACCACGACTACATCCCGACCTACGGCATCGAGATGGCCGCCGGCCGCAACTTCTCGAGGGAGATGGGGACCGACGCGGCCCAGGCCTTCATCATCAACGAGGCGGCGGTCCGGCGGATCGGCTGGGCGAGTCCCGAGGAAGCCATCGGCCAGGCCTTCGAGTACGGGCGGCGGAGGGGGCAGATCGTCGGGGTCGTCAAGGATTTCCATTTCGAGTCCCTCCACGAGGAGATCTCCCCGATCGTGATGTACATCTCCCCGTCCGACCTCGGCCGGATCTCGATCAGGATCGCCCCCGGGGACATCCCCCGAACGATGGAATTCCTGCGGGGCGTCTGGGCCGAGATGCGGCCGAACCGCCCCTTCTCCTACGTCTTCATCGATGAGAGCTTCGACCGGCTCTACAAGTCCGAGGAGAACCTCGTGCGGATCTTCAGGACCTTCGCCTGGCTCTCCGTCGGGATCGGCTGCCTGGGGCTGTTCGGGCTGGCGTCCTTCTCGGCCGAGCGGCGGACCAAGGAGATCGGGATCCGCAAGGTCCTCGGGGCCTCGGTCGCCGGCCTGGCCGTCCTCCTTTCGAAAGAGTTCACTCGGTGGGTCCTGCTCGCGAACCTCGTCGCCTGGCCGGTGGCGTACTTCGCCATGTCCGGCTGGCTCCGCCAGTTCGCCTACAGGACGGACGTCGGTCCCGGGAATTTCCTCCTCGCGGGGGCCCTGGCCCTGGCGATCGCCTTCCTGACCGTCAGCTACCAGGCGGTTAGGACGGCCCTTGCCGATCCGGTCCGTTCGCTCCGCTACGAATAGGCTCCGAAGCGCCGGGCTCGGGAAGCGCGAAATCGATGTAGTATCGGGTTGGATCCGGGCTCGGCACGATCCGGCCCGGATTTCCGATCACGAGGGAATTGTCGGGGACGTCGAAATTGACAAAGGCGTTGGGGGCTATGAGGACGTCCGAACCGACGGCGATACGGCCCACCAGGACGGCCCCCGTCCCCACCCAGACGCGGTCGCCGAGCGTCGGGCGGCCGATTTCGCCCCTCTCGTCATAGGTCCTGCCGATCGTCACGTTGTGGGCCACGCTGCAGAGCTTCCCGATCGCGACCGGGCCGATGACGACCGGGCCGCAATGGTCGGAAAGAAGGAAGCCCTCCCCGATGCGCGCTTCGGGATTGATCTCATATCCGTACTTGAAGCGATACCGGCGCTTCATCGCCCTGAGCAGGAAGGACAGGGGCGACGGCCTCCTCCGGGCCGTCGTCAGGCGCATCAGGAGGGAATAGCGGAAGCCCGGCCGGAACAAGCCCCTGCAGAAACCTCGGAAGCCGCTCAGGCCGTCGTGGCGATAGAGATCGGCCCCCACGAGCCTGGCCAGATTCGTCTCTCCGGATACTGTCGCCATGAGCGTGCGAAACGGGACTGCCCCGCGTTGAGGATAATAGGGCCGGCCTGGGGCGGAAGTCAAGGACGCGGCCGGGCCCGCTATCTCATGAGGAGAAGGCTCAGGGCCATCACCAGCATCCCTCCGACCAGGCCGAACAGGCTGTCGTGGCCCTTGCCGTAGGCCCGGCTCGTCGGCAGCAGCTCATCGAGGCTGATGTAGACCATGATGCCGGCCACCGCGCCGAAGAGGATGCCCATCACCTGGGGAGGGATCCCGCCGGTCCCGCTTCCCAGGAACAAGCGCAGGCCCACGTAGGCGACCCCGGCGCCGACCGGCTCGGCCAGGCCGCTCAGGAACGAATAGATAAAGGCCTTCTTCCGGTCGCCCGTCGCGTAGAAGATCGGCACGGAGACGCTGATCCCCTCGGGGATGTTGTGCAGGGCGATGGCCACGGCGATGGCCACCCCTAGGGCCGGGTCCTGGAGGGCGGCCAGGAACGTCGCCAGGCCCTCCGGGAAATTGTGGATGGCGATCGCCAGGGCCGTGAACATGCCCATCCGCATGAGCCCTCTCTGCCGGACGCTGTGGTCGTGGACCCCGGGCCCTGGCCCCTCTTCCCCCCCGCCCGCGACCGCCAACGGGTCCGTGCCAGGCGGCGTGAGGCCGCGGAGGGGCGCCGATTCCTCCTCGGAGTGGGTCTCGTGGGGGTTCTCCGCGGCCGGGACCAGGAGGTCGATGACGCCGATGAGGAGGATGCCGCCGAAGAACGCGGCCACGTTGATCCACGGCCCCCAGCGGTCCCCGTAGGCGGCCGCCAGCCGCTCGGAGCCCTTCAGGAAGATCTCGACGAAGGAGACGTAGAGCATGACGCCCGCGGAGAAGCCCGTCGCCAGCGACAGAAAGCGGGTGTTCGTCCGCTTCGCGGCGAAGGCGATGACGCTGCCGATGCCCGTGGCCATCCCCGCGAACAGGGTCAGCCCGAACGCGATCCAGACGGCGCTCATCTCAGAACAGTACGGCGCTCTCGCCCTTCAGGCGGATCTGGTCCCGGATCTCGTCGAGGACCGCGGCTGCCCGGGCCTGGAGGGCCCGCAGCTCGTCCTCGTTGAGATAGCCGCCCAGGAGCCGGGTGACCTCGTCCCGGTCCCAGTGACGGACCCTCTCGTAAAGGGCCCGGGAGCACCTCGAGATGTCGCACCCCGGTACGGTGCCGGTCCTGGGGTCAAAGGCCTGGGAGAAATCGACGGCGAAGACCTTGCCGGTCCCGTTCTGGACGAGGATGTCGCGGTCCCGCTCGGCGTCGCAGCGGTCCGAGACGAGATTGATGAACACCCGCAGGTCGGCCAGGGCCCGGTCGTGGGCCTCGGGATCGTCGAGGGCGACGTTCCGCCGTTTCACCTCCGATTCCCGGATGGCGTCGTCGACGAAGATCTGGAGGGAGCCCGGGTAGTCGTTGATGCCCCGCCAGACGACCGGAGGGACGAAGTCGAGCCCGAGGTGCCGGGCGAGCGCGTAGGCCGCCAGCTCGTAGCGGAAGCTGTCGGGGATCGCGGCGGGCCGGGGCCGGTCGACGTACTTGAACTGGGCCCAGCGCTCGACGCCCCCGAGCTCCAACCGGACCTTCCAGGGATCGGTCCGCCCGGCCGCTCCCGGCACGACGAAGCGGGGCGCGGCCTTCCGGAGGAACTCCTCGATCTCCTCGGGGGTTTCCGGCCCCTCCTCGGTCAACGGCTCTTCGAGGACGGCCGCCGGGGACTCTCCCGGCTCGGCGTAATGGTCGAACTCGCCGTCCTCGACGATCAGGGCGAAGAGCCGGCCGCCGTAGGTCGTGCTCCAGATGCCCGTGTCGATCATCCAGACCTTGCCCCCGAAGAGCGGATCGACGTCCCCCGCGGGAACGATCGGGCTAAGGCTGTCCCCGTAGGTGAGGAAATTGTGCCCGACGACCATGCGGCGGGCCCCCAGGTTGGCCAGGATCCTGTCCATCTCCTCCGGAGTCGTGTTCCCCTCGTCCTGCCGGATCCTCAGCGGGCTGTCCGGGGCGTAGATCATCTGGGGCTGACGGTCCTGGCCGACGGTCGGCGAGCGGAATTGGCGCAGGGCGAAGGCCCGCAGCTCGAACTGATAGAGCTCGTTGATATCCTCGATCTTCCAGGTCGAATAGCGGAGGTTGATGCCGGCGTGGACGTAGAGGACGTCGTCGATCTTGACGACGACGTTCTTTCCGCGAAGCCACCGGCCGTAGGTATCGTTGAAGTTCGCGGTGTAGGCCAGCCCGGCCTCGTCCAGGCCCTTGGCCCACTTCGACTCCTCGAGGACTCCCTCCCAATAGGCGCGCCAGCCGGCGTCCTCACGGATGTCGAGCTCCCGCCCCTTGGTCCGGGCCCGTTCATCGAGGGGGAGCCGGGCCCGGTACTTCTTCTCCGCGGCCCTTTTGTAGGACGCCGGCAGGAAGGCGAAGAACTGGTCCACCCCGACATAGTCCGGATAGCCCAGGGCGATCCCGGTCATGTTCGCCTCTTCGTGGTTCCCGAGCAAGACGTGGACCATCCCGCCGGCGGCCGCGGCCTCCTTCTCGAGGCGCATCAGGAGGTCGAAGATCTCCTTGGCCCGGTCGCCCCGGTCCATCACGTCGCCGATCTGGACGAGGTGGGCCTTCCCCCCGGTCCAGCGCAGGCTCTCGTCGATCAGCCCGACCTTCGGGCTCCGGAGGATCCGGACGAAATGGTCGTAGTCCCCGTGGAGGTCCCCGACGGCCACGACCCTCTCGACGCCCGACAAGACGCAGGGCGGCTGCTTCGCGGGAGCGGGCAGGACGCAGGCCAGGAGCGCCGCCCCCAGGCCGACGAGGAGCCCCGGCCGGCGGCGGGCGGTCACGCCCGGATCCCTTGCACGTGCATCAGCGGCTCTTCCTCGACGGCCGGGCCTCGGCGCTCAGAAGGCCAGGCCGATCGTCGCCGAGAGCACGCCGTTCTTCAGGTCGATGGCCTCGATGTCGGGGATCTCGAGCTTCTGGAGGCCCATGGTGTACCGGACGTCGATGTGGAAGGAGCGGCCCAACTGAAGCCCCCCGCCGATGACGGCGCTGTAATCGCTCTTCGGGAAATCCTCGAGCTCGATGCCTTCGATGGCGGCCTTCAGCGCGAATCCGAAGGCCGGCCCGGCGAAGACGAAGGGATGGACGTCGCCGGTGGGGAGGCGGAGCTTGAGGAGGACCGGGATCTCGATGTAGTCGAACTTGAGTTTTCCGCCCCCCACGTCCGCCCCCTTCATGGTGTAGAGGACCTCGGGCTGGAGGGTCAGGATCCGGCCAAAGTTGAACTCCAGGAATATCCCGCCGCAGAAGCCGACCGTGCTCTTCCAATTCTCGAGCGCGTCGACGAAATCGCCGTTGACGTTGGCGACGTTGGCTCCGCCCTTGAGGCCGAACCTCACGCCGGCCGACGCCGGCTGAGGCAGGGCCAGCAGCGCCGCGAAGGTCATGATCACCAGGACCGATCCGATCTTTTTCATGGGGAACTCCTTTCACTTGGGCCGAAGGGGGCCCGTATTCTCCTTGGGGCAGAACTCATCCTGCAGCCATTCTAGCAATTAATCCGGGCCTCGCCAAGCGCCGGCGGCGCGCGTCACTCCAGGACCTTGAAGTACTTGTAGACGGGGTAGACGACGCTCCGCGTGTCGACGCCCGCGGTCCGGAAGTACTCGTCGAAGATGCCCCACCCGGCGAAGCCGTCCGCCGCCTGGGGCTCGAGGCAATAGAACGCGACGTTGGCCAGGGGCTGGGCCATATCGACGCGGAACGTCCCGGCCGGGGAATCCTTTCCCGGCCGTGGGCAAGCGCCGGCCCATGCCGGGTTTGACTTAGGTCCCGAAGATTCAATACCATGAGGTCAGGGGGAGGGGCGCATGAACAACAAGAATCCCGTCTTCGTCTTCACGGGCACGGCCCTTGTCCTGCTGGCGATCCTCGGCGGCCGGCCAGGCTCGCCGGCCGAGCCCGGGCAGCCAAAAGCCTATCATCCCTCTTCGCTCAAGGACCTCTCGAACGAGGAGCTGATGGCGTACATGGGCCGTGGGGCGAGCCGGGTGGCTGAAGAATGGGCCGAGCGAAATCAGGTGAACGTCCCCGAACGATTCTGGGATTCGTCGCCCCGGGAAGCGGCTCTCGCCCTGCTCGCCGCGACGCAAACGCCCGAAGGGAAAGAACGTTACGCCGTAGCCCTCGGAAAGCCGCCCGCCGCGCCTCCGAACGAAGGGACGCTGATCTTCAGCGATTTTTCCGACCGCAGCTATGACGATGTGCGGACCCACTACTTCCTCTCATTCAGCCCCAGGTCTTCGTTCTTCGCCTATGCTGTGACGCTCTCGCCCGGCGAGGTCGGATACGATGACACGCAGGCCGGCTCGGCCTATGACCTCCGCTCCCGCGAGGTTCCCTATGGCGAGGCCAGGCATTTTGCCCAGGTGATCTGGTGGCTCCGCTTGGCGGAGACAAGGAAGGCGAAGGAAGTGTCCCCCCGGTTCGGAATGAGCTTCTCCGGATTCTCTTCGGCCGACGGCCGGGGACACCTGACTCTCCTTCCCGGGGACGGCGGAAAGGGCCTCACCGAATCCGGCATCCTTCATGCCATGGCGGGCGGCATGTGGGGAGGAGATTACGACCGGGAGACGTTTCTCAATGTCGCAGGATTCGCCATCGAGGAGATCCTGCCCGAGCGCTTATTCAATGAAGGGCCCGAGGTCCGCTTCGAACGGATGGTCCCTCTTCTCGGGATCTCCCGACAGAGCGGTGACTATGCGCCGGACGAGCTCGCCCGGCTAAAGGGCGAAATCCTGCTCTTCTTGAAACGCTACTCCCCCGAGGGCCGGAACATCTCCCATTGGCACGTCTTAGCCGCCGTGAGGGCGGCAGGCGACATCGTCCTCGCCGAGGCCACACCCCTGCTGAAGGGCATCCAGAACAGCCTGCCGCGGCCCGCCCCCGCCGAAAAAGGCGGAGGCCGGTCGTTGGCAGAGATCGCGAAAGAGATCCAGAAGCTCATGACCGCGGAGGCGGCCGATGAATCCGAGGAGAAGATCGATAAGCTCATGGAGGAATTGGAGCGCGTCGAGGGACGGGCCATGAGCGGACAGGCGATCGAAAGGGAATTGAAGGCCGCGGCCGCGGCCGCCCTGCGGAAGATCGAGGCCGGAGACGACATCGCGACGCTCAAGAAGTGGGCCGAGAGCAGGGATCCCGAATCGGCCTGGGCCGCTTCTCGGCTCCGCAAGGTCTCGACGGGAGCCGCCGTGGAGTCTTTCGCGGCCCGGCTCGAATTGGCCCGGCCGCAGGATCGGCCCGAGATCCTCCAGGCGATCTTCCGGGCGGATCCCAAGAAGGCCGTGGAGGCCGCGGCTCGCGTTCCGGCGGACGACGTCAGCGAGCTGGGCACGACGGCGGCCTGGGTCCTCGGAAAGGCGGGGCTCCTATCTGGGGACGGAAACCGCATCGCCTCCCTCATCGAGGTCGTTCTGGACAAGACGGCGGACTGGGAGCAAAGGAGCCTGGCCATCGAGGTCCTCGTCCCCCGGGACGATCCGGGGAGATTCCCCGATGAGGCCATCGATGACGCCCTGATCGCCGTGGTGGAACATGGGCCGTCTGAGGGCCTCATGCCTGATTTCACTCTGCCCAGAGCGGCGCGTGCCTTGGCCTGGCGGAAGCGCGTCGACAAGCTCGAAAGCCTGATCGCCCTTTTCGAGCCGGGAGACAAGAAAGGGGCGAAGTCCAAGCCGGGTAGTCTAGAAGGTCTGCAGGTCCTAATGCAGAGCACGATGCACCAGGATAACTTTCTTTCCGCAGTAACTTACCTGGCCAGGCTGTCCAAGGAGCCCGGGCTGAGGAGATTGGCCCAGATCCTCGCTCCCCATTTCCAGCGCACGAACCTGCAGATCACGGAGATCCTGTGGAGCGCTTGGGCAGCGGACCTGAGGGAATTCAAAGATGAGATCGAGAGGATCGCGACGGGGTCGCCGGCCGAAGAGGAGGGTCCCCGGGCTTCGTCCTCCGGCGGCCCCGTCACCGAAGTGAATGAGCGCTACCACCTCGCCCGAAAGATCGCCGCCCTGTGGAACGAAAAGGACCGCCTGACCCGTGGGAAGCTACTTCTCGCCCTCGGATACTCGCAAACTTATGAGTTCGTGGAGTCCGAAGCGCTGGAAAGGCGCGAACAAATGGAAGCGGCCCTCGCGACCCTGGCAGGCGAAGCGACCCCGGCGGAGCTCGAGGCTCTCCGGCGATTCATCATCTGGGCCGAGGACAGCGTCGTCAAGAAAGAGAAAACACCCGTTTATAGAGAACGCATGAAGGCTTTTAGTCGCCTAGCGGAGGGGATCCTCATCAAATAGGCCGTTTTCGGGCGCCTCACTCCAGGACCTTGAAGTACTTGTAGACGGGGTAGACGACGCTCCGCGTGTCGGCGCCCGCGGTCCGGAAGTACTCGTCGAAGACGCCCCAGCCGACGAAGCCGTCCGCCGCCTGGGGCTCGAGGCAATAGAACGCGACGTTGGCCAGGGGCTGGGCCATATCGACGCGGAACGTCCCGGCCGGGAACACCTTGGCCGGGGACGGCGCGAACCCGCCCTCGAGCTTGACCAGGGCGTACCCGCCGCTCCGCCCCCGGTCGACCTTGTCCACGACATACTCCTCGCCGGAGGCCTTGAGCGGCTTGGACAGCGTCTCGACCCGGACCCCGTGCAGACGCAGCTTGTCGGCGACGACGGCCAGCTCGGCCGGGATGAGATAGCCGCGGGGCACGCGGGCCTCGACCGTTCCGACGGGCTTGCACAGGAACTCGACGCCCCGGACGAGCTCGGGGGCCCCGAGCATGTGAGGAGCTATCCGGGCCCGGACGCTCGTCCCCGGGACGAGGGTCGAGACGTTCCTCTCCTTGTACATGAGGATGTCGACCTGGCCGTACGACCCGTACGTGCCGGCGACGAAGTTCCTGAGCTCTCCGGTTCCGGCCGTGGCCTTGACCGCCTCGACGACTTCCCGGTCGGCGGCCCGGCAGACCTCCTGCATCTCTTTCCCGTGCGCGGCGGCGTAATCGAGGACGCCGGCGATGAGGGCGTAGTGGGCGTAGATGCGGCGCTCGAAGGACTCGTGGCCGGGCGTCTCGGCCAGGATGCTCATCCGGTTGCGCAGGCCGTAAGCGTTGGCGACGAATTTGGCCTCGGTCGTCCACATGGCCCGCTCGTGGCTCCAGGCCGTCGGCGGCCACCGGCCGTCGCCTTCGCAGTGGGTGAAGACCTCCAGGCCGAACGTCTTCCGGGTGGCCTCGCGGACGGCCGGGAAGAGCTTGTCGAAGACGTAGGAGCGCGGCCCCGGGTGGGCGGCGGGGACCGTGCAGGTGGCGTAGCCGATGGCGTAGCCGTGCTGGACGCGGCCCATGAGGTGCCCGTCGTAGATGAGGATGGGGTCCCAGCGGTTGAAGACCGTCCGGTAGAGCCCGGCGATCTCGGCCGTCTCGACGCGGATGGCGTCGCGGTTGAGGTTGATGTTCTGGGCGTTCACGCCCGAGCCGAGGATGTGCGGCGTCCCCTCGTTCAGGCTCAGCGTGTCGGCGCCGTCGACGTTGAGGTTGGGACAGACGATGACGATGAGCTCGTCGAGGAGGCGCCGGCGCGGACCGAACAGGAGGTCGCGCATGAGCATCATCAGGGCCTCTTTGGCCTCGGGCTCGTAGGCGTGGATGTTGCCCTGGAGGTAGACGACGGTCTTCCCCGAGCGGGCCGCCTCCTCGGGGGAGGCGATCCGGGGGGCGGCCAGCACGGCGGCCGCGCCGGTCCGGCGCAGACTGGTCGTGAACATGTTGATGAGGAACATCTTGTCGCTCGACCAGCGGAGGGCGTCGAGGAACTCCAGGACCTCGGTCGAGGAGGCCGTCCGGGTGTAGCCGGTCTTCTCGGCGACGGTCAGGAACTTGGCCGGCCACTTGCCGTTCCAACCGGCCGGCACGGAGTCGCCCCAGTGGATCTTCTGGGCGGCCGGCGCCGGGGCGAGCGCGGGCGCGAGAACGGCCAAGAGGGCGAAAGCGGCGATCAGGGGGACGCGGATTCTCATGGGACCTCCTCGGGACCGGCCCTTCGCCGGGACCCGGCCTCCGCATCATAAGCGAGGCGGGCCGCGGATTCAACGCCGGCTTGATTTCCGTCCGGCCCTTCTGTCATCATGGGGCGGACGGAGAGCGGAGGAGGGACGGAGTGGCGATCTTCGGCAACAGGCTGAGCCCGCGGAAGCTCAAGGCCATGGTCGGCCGGGAGATCGGGCTCTCCGACTGGTTCCCGATCCTGCAGGAGCGTATCGACGCCTTCGCCGCGGCGACCGAGGACCGCCAGTGGATCCACGTCGACCCGGAGCGGGCGGCCCGGGGCCCCCTCGGCGGCACGGTCGCCCACAGCTTCCTGCTCCTCTCGCTCGTCCCCTACTTCAACTTCTCGAACGAGGCCTTCCCGGGGCGTTTCCGCATGGCCGTCAACTACGGCCTCGACCGGGTCCGCTTCCCCCACCCCGTCCGGGCCGGCCAGCGCGTTCGCAACAGGGCCGTCCTGAAAAAGATCGAGAAACGGGGCTTCCGCCGGGTCCTGGTCACCGTCGAGAACACCCTCGAGGTCGAGGGAGCGGCGAAACCCGCCATGGTGGCCGAAGTCCTGGGTCTCATCTATCTCTGAGGATCGAGGAGGATCGCATGGACATCAAGCTCGTCCCCGTCGAAAAGCCGGAGGACATGAACTTCATCCTCGGCCAGTCCCACTTCATCAAGACGGTCGAGGACCTCCACGAGGCCATCGTCACGACCGCCCCGCACATGAAGTTCGGCCTCGCCTTCTGCGAGTCGTCGGGACTCGCGCTCGTCCGCCACACCGGGAACGACGAGGCCCTGGTCGAGATCGCCAAGACGAACGCCTTCGCCGTCGGCGCCGGGCATTCGTTCTTCATCTTCATGACCGGCGGCTTCCCGGTCAACATCCTCAACGCGATCAAGGCCGTGCCCGAGGTCTGCCGGATCTTCTGCGCCACGGCCAACCCGGCCGAGGTCGTGGTGGCCGAGACCGGGAAGGGCCGGGCCATCCTCGGCGTCGTCGACGGTGTCCGGACCAAGGGCGTCGAGGGCCCGGACGGGATCGAGTGGCGCAAGGGCTTCCTGCGCAAGATCGGCTACAAGCTCTGAGCCGGGCCGCCCGCGCGCCGCAGTCGCGCCCGGCCGCTACCGCCTCCGGCCGCCCGGCGGCAGGCTCTCTTCGAGGAACCTCGTGAACATCGTGTAGAGGTGGAGGGTCGTCCCCCGCCCCTCGTAGATCCCGTGCGACCGGTTCGGGTAGGCCATCATCGTGAAGGTCTTGTTGTGGGCGACGAGCTCGTCCACGAGCTTCTCGAGACCCTGATAGTGGACGTTGTCGTCCCCCGTGCCGTGGACGACGAGGAGCCGCCCTTTAAGGTCCTTGGCGAAGGTGACCGGCGATCCCTTCTCGTAGCCGTCGGGATTGTCCTGGGGCAGCCCCATGTACCGCTCCTGGTAGATCGTGTCGTAGAGCCGCTGGTCGGGGACCGAGGCCACGGAGATGCCGGCCTTGTACAGGTCGGGATAGCGGAACATGGCGTTGAGGGTCATCGAGCCGCCGCCGCTCCAGCCCCAGACGCCCACCCGATCGGGATCGACGTACGGCCACGCGGCCAGGGCGGCCCGGACGGCCGCGGCCTGGTCGGCCGAGGCCAGGATGCCGATCTGGCGGTAGACGCTCTTGCGCCAGGCCCGGCCCCGGGGCGCGGGCGTACCGCGGTTGTCGAAGCTCGCGACGATGTAGCCCTGCTGGGCCAGCATCAGGTGCCAGAGGTAGCCGTTGCCGCCCCAGCCGTCCTGAACGGTCTGGCCGGCCGGCTCGCCGTAGACGTAGACGAAGAGGGGGTACTTCTTGGACGGGTCGAAATCGGGCGGCAGGATGCGCCAGCCGTCGACCTCGACGCCGCCGCCGATCGGGAGCTTGAAGAACTCCGCCCGCCGCCTCGCCAGGGCCTCGACCTTGGCCTTGAGGCCTTCGTTCGCCGCCAAGGTCCGGACGGGCTCGCCGCCCGGCAGCTTCACGAGCTCGGTCGCCGGCGGCGTATCCAAGGTCGAATAGCTGTGGAAGGCCCAGCGGGCCGTGGGCGAGATGTCGTAGCGATGGACGCCGCCCTGCCCGGCCGGTCCGACGAGCTCCGGCTTACCTTTCACGTCCATCCGGACGCGGTAGAGAAAGCGCTTCGTCGGGTCCTCTAGCGAGGCCGTGACGTAGAGGAGGCCGGTCTTCTCGTCTACGGCGTTGACGCCGAGGACGTCGTAAGCGCCGGGGGTCAGGAGCCGGACCGAGCCGTCGTCGCGGCCCACGGCGTAGGCGTGGCTCCAGCCGTCGCGCTCGCTCAGCCAGAGCAGTCGTTTACCGCCCTCGAGCCAGACGAAGTCGTCCATGACCTCGACCCAGGCCTCGTCCGTGTCGGTGAAGACCGTCCGGACCTCGCCCGTGGCCGCGTCGCCGACGAGGACGCTGAGCGTGTTCTGCGGCCGGTTGAGGTGCTGGAGGACGACCTCCCGGGAGTTCCCGGCCCACTCGAGACGGGCGATGTAAATGTTGGCCGGATCGCCGGGCGTGCGCATCCAGACGGGATATCCGCCCGACGCGGGGACGACGCCGGCCTTGACGACGGAGTTCCGTTGCCCCGGCTTGGGGTGCTTGAAGCTGATGACCTTGGGGTAGAGCGAGCTCGTGTTGTCGATCATCGAAAAGACGGGGACGCGCCGCGTCTCGAACCGCCAGAAGGCGATCGAGGCGCCGTCCGGGCTCCAGCGGAAGCCGTCGCGGATGCCGAACTCCTCCTCGTTGACCCAGTCGGACGTGCCGTTGATGATATCGTCGCCGCCGTCGTAGGTCAGCCGGGTCACCCGGCCCGAGGCCAGGTCCTCCGCGTAGATGTCGTTGGCGACGACATAGGCGGCCTTCCGGCCGTCGGGCGAGAGCTTGGCGAACATCAGGGTCGAGGGCTCGAACGCGCGGCCGAGCTGACGGAGCCGCCCCGTCGCCAAGTCATAGGTCCAGAAGTCGCCGCGGGTGTTCTGGCGCCAGACACGCTTCGAGTTGGTGAAGACGATCAGGACCTTGCCGTCCGGGGACCAGGCGTAGTTCTCGATGGACAGCGGTTCGGAGGCGCCGGGGGGCACGAGCTTGGCCGCGGAGACGAGGACGCTCCTCTGCCCCGACGAGGCCTCACAGAGCACGAGGTCGCGGCCGCCTTTGGTCCCGGCGCTCGGCTCGAGCGTCGTGTAGGAATCGCCGTCCCGCATCCAGCGGGCCGGGCCGAAGCGCTCGGCGGCGAACTCGCGGCCGGCGAAAATGCGCTCCACGGTCAGGATCGGATCGACGGTCCGGGAAGGCGCGGGCCTGTCCTGGGACGTCGCGGCCGGGACGAGAGCCAGGATCATGGCGAAAATGAGCGGGACGGCGGACCTGGGACGTGTGATCATGATGGGCGGTCTCCTTACAGACAATTCATCGAGCCTGTGACAGGACATACGTGCGGCCGGCCTGCGTCTTGAACTCGACCACCCCGGAATCGGGCACTGACGAGGGCCTGATGGGCTCGTTCAGGGACGTGATCCACATGCCGGAGGGGAGCCGGACCCGGCAGGTCCCGCCGATCGTCGAGAGAATGGTCGCCCGCCAGAGGCGGCCGCCCTCCCATTTGAGTTCGATCTCGAAGCCGCCCCGGGCCCGCAGGCCCCGCACCTCCCCCTTCCGCCATGACGGCGGCAGGGCCGGCAGGAATTCGATCTCCCCGTTCTGGGACTGGAGGAGCATCTCGGCGACGGCGGCGCTGAGACCGAGCGCTCCGTCGACCTGGAGGGCGTTGCTGCAGATCGAGAACAAGCTCGCCGTCGTGTAGTTGTTCAGGGCGTAGCGGACGTTCTCCAGGGCCTTGGCCGCGTCGCCGAGACGGGCCCAGCAGGCCGCCTTCCAGGCCGACGACCAGCCGTTGCCGGGGAGCCCGCGCTGCTCCAGGACGACCCGGGCCGCCTGGGCCGCCCCGCCCCTCTGGCGCTTCGAGATCTCGCGGCCCGGGAAAAGGCCCCACAGGCCCGAGATGTGGCGGTGGCTCTTCTCCGTCTCGTCCCAGTCCTCGAGCCATTCCTGGAGATTGCCCCCGCGGCCGATGCGCATCGGGGCCAGCTTGGCCCGGGTGTCGAGCACGCGGCTCCGGAACTCCGCGTCGACGCCCAGGACCCGGGCCGCCTCGGCGACATCCGCGAGGAGCTCGTCGAGGACGCGCATGTCGATCGTCGAGCCCGCGCAGATCGTCGTCGTCGTCTCGAACGTCGTGATCTCGTCGAAGAACCGGGCCTGGCCCGGCACGGCGGGGAAATTCTCCGGCGAGGTCGAGGGATTGGTCACCAGCCAGCCGTACGTCGGATGAGGGACGAGGAAGTCGAGGAAGAACTCGGCGCTGCCCTTCAGGACCGGGTAGTATTCGCGGAGGAACTCCCTGTCCCCTGTGAAGAGATAGTGCTCCCAGAGATGTGTCGCCAGCCAGGCCCCGCCGGTCGTGAAGGTCCCCCAGCTCGGCCCGTCCATGGGCGCGGCGACCCGCCAGATGTCGGTGTTCTGGTGGAAGACCCAGCCGCGGGCGCCATAATTTTCCCGGGCCACCTGGGCTCCCTGGTCGGTGAGCTCGCGGACCATCCGGAAGAGCGGTTCGGCGCACTCGGCGAGGTTCGCCGACCTCGGCCGGCCAGTAGTTCATCTCGGTGTTGATGTTGGTCGTGTATTTCGAATCCCAGGGGGGATTCATCTTGTCGTTCCAGAGGCCTTGGAGGTTGGCCGGCTGCGTCCCCGGCCGGGACGACGAGATGAGGAGATAGCGGCCGAACTGGAGGACGAGCCCGGCCAGGGCCGGGTCGTTCGTCCCGTCGAAGGCCTTGACGCGGTCCGCCGTCGGCAGGCCCGACGTCGGCCCCGAGGGGAGCTTGATCGCGACCCGCCGGAAGAGCCGGCGGTGCTCGCGGAGGTGGGCCTCGCGGAGCTCGGCGAAAGGCTTGCCGGCCGCCGCTTTCAGGGCGGCCTCGACCCGGGCCCCGGGATCTCCGCTGACATCCTTGTAGCTGACGAAGCTCGTCGCGGCGGCGACGAGCAGGGTCGCGGCGTCGGCGCCGGTGACGGCGAGCTCGTCCCAGTCAACCTCGATCGTTCCGCCCTCGGCGCGGGCCAGCAGCCGGGCCTCGTAGCGAAGCCGGCCTTCGACTCCCATGTAATCGGCCGACTTCCCCCGGACGACGAGGCCGTCGGGCGGCAAGCCGTCCATGCGGAAATAATCGGTGGCGTAGTTCGAATGGGCCTCGTTCCGCTCGCCCCGGAGCTGGGCCCGGAAGGAGATCATTCCCGGCCGGTCGGCCGCGAGGCGGACGACGACGGCCTGGTCGACCGGGCTGGCGAACACCTCGCGCGTGTAGCGGACGCCGTCGATCGTGTAGGAGGTCGTGTCGATGGCCGTGTCGAGGTCGAGCTCGTGGCGGTAGTCCGACGCCGCCCCCGCGGCCGGGAAGGCGAGGACCAGGTTGCCGAGGCACTGGTACTTCTGCTGCTCGACGGGGCGGCCCATCAGATGCCGGCCGAACAGGATGTGGGCGAGCTTGAGGTTCCCGTCGAAGACGAGCTTCCGGATCTCGGGCAAGGCCTTGGCGCCGCCGGGGACGACCGTGGAATAAGGGCCGCCCGACCAGTAGGTCTCTTCGTTGAGCTGGATGCGCTCCTTGTCGGTCCGGCCGAAGACCATGGCCCCGAGCCGGCCGTTGCCGACCGGAAAGGCGTTCTCCCACTTTTCGGCGGGTCGGTCCGACCAGATGACCGAGGCCGGGGCGGCGGGGCCCGCCCCCCACGCGGTCGCGATCCCGGCCAACAGGAGCGGAACGATGACACGGACGATCCGGCTCTTGCGCGAGGACATCGCGATCACCTCCGCCGCGGGATCAGAGGCTGCGCCCGGCCCGCCCCGGGCCAGGCCTATTCCGCCGGCCCGGAGATCCCCGGATAGTACTTGCGGACGAACGTCTCCTGGACCTTGAACGACCAGTGGATGTCGCGGATGTGGTTGGCCGCGGCCTGGCTCCGGCCCGTCCGGACGAGGTCGATGAGGGCCTGGTGCTCGAGGATGGAGGACTCCTCCCACTCCTTGACGAAGCCCTTGGACCGGGGGAAGTCGTAGAGCCGCCTCTTCATGTTGTTGACCAGCTTGACCAGGCTGTCGTTGCCGCAGGGACCGAGGAAGACGTTGTGGAAGGCCAGGTTCTTCTCGTAGTAGTCGTCGAAATCGTTGGCCCCGATGGCTTCCCTCATGCCGTCGTTGAGGGCCTGCATGGCGTCGATGTCCGCGGGCCTGAGCTGATCGAAGGCCTTGAGAAGGGCCATGCTCTCGAGCGCGCCGATGATCTCGTAGTAGTTCCGGATGTCCTTCTCGGTGAGCGAGTTGACCACGACCATGCGCCGCGGGCGGATGGTCACGAAATCCTCCATCTCGAGCTGGAGAAGGGCGTCGCGGAGCGGGGTCTTGCTGACGCCGAGCTTCTTCGAGGTCTCCTCCATGTCGATGGCCGACCCCGGCAGGATCTCCCCCTTCCTCATCTGCTCGCGGAGATATTCGTAGACTTGCTCCTTGAGGGACTTGACGTTCAGTACGGGCTTGCCATCCATGACCGGGGTCCTTTCACGCGGCGGCGTCCGAGGGTCAAGGATATTCGAGGCGCGCGCCCGAGTCAACTGGTGGTAGAATGGGGGCCGAGGAGACGCCCATGAGCCCGTCGGCCCGGTTGAGATACATCCCCGACGAGGAGATCCTGCGGTCGGTGACCATGGCCGGCGCCATCGGCGCCGTCCGGGAGGCGCTGGCCGATCTTTCGGCCGGCCGGGCCCTCGTCCCCGCCCGGACGAGCCTCGAGGTCCCCGGGCGCCGGACGACGGCCCTGGTCATGCCCGCCTTCCTCCCCCGGACGGGGCGGCTCGGCGTCAAGCTGATCTCGCTTTGCGAGGACAACCCGGCCAAGGGGCTGCCTCTGGCCCAGGCCGTGACCATCCTCATGGACGCCGATGACGGGACCCCGCTCGCGGTCCTCGACGCGACCTATCTCACGGCCATCCGGACCGGGGCCGCGGCCGGCGTCGCCACGGACGTCCTGGCGCGGCGCAACGCCCGCGTGGCCGCGATCTTCGGCGCCGGGGTCCAGGGCCGGACCCAGCTCGAGGCCATCGCGGCGGTCCGGCCCCTCCGCAAGGCCTTCGTCTTCGACGTTGACCCCCGCGCGGCGGCCGTCTACGCGGCCGAGATGGGTCGCAAGCTGTCCCTGGAGATCGAGCCCGCCTCCTCCTCCGCGACCCTGCGCGAGGCCGACATCGTTTCGACCGCGACGACGTCCGCCGCGCCGGTCTTCGCCGACCGCGACCTGAAGCCGGGCGTCCACATCAACGCCATCGGCTCCTACAAGCCCCACGTCCGCGAGGTCCCGGGTGAGACCGTCCGGAGGGCCGCGGTCTTCGTCGACGAGCGCCGCTCCGCTCTCGAGGAGGCCGGCGACTTGATCATCCCGATCCGGGAGGGGCTCATCGACGAGAGCCACGTCCGGGCCGAGATCGGCGAGGTCCTGGCCGGGCTCAAGCCGGGCCGCGCCTCGGATGACGAGACGACCCTGTTCAAGTCCGTCGGCAACGCCGTCCTGGACCTGGCCGTCGCGAGCCTGGTCGCCGGCTGAAGGAGAGCCATGGAAGCAGTGAGCATCCTCAACGACGTCCTGGGCCCGGTCATGCGCGGGCCTTCGAGCTCCCATACCGCCGGCTCCTACCATATCGGCCGGCTGATGCGGTCGCTCATCGGGGGCCCCCTCGCGGCGGCCGACTTCACGTTCGATCCGTCGGGCTCCTACGCTGCCACCTACCGCGAGCAAGGTGTCGACCTGGCCTTGGCAGCGGGCCTCCTGGGCTGGCCCATCACCGACGGACAATTCCCTCGCGCCTTGGCCCTGGCCCGGACCAGCGGCCTCAAGCTCCGCTTCCGCGTCGCACGTCTCGAGGGCGCCGACCACCCAAACACCGTCCGGGCGGAGCTTCGTCCAAAGAAAGGCCCGCGGGTGGTGGTGGTGGCCAGGTCGGTCGGCGGCGGCTCGGTCGAGATCACCACGATCAATGGCCGGACCGTGAGCCTGGACGGCCGGAGCCCCCAGGTCCTGAAGGTCGGAGGCGCGACAAGGGAGGTCCCGCCGCTCTTCTTCGTTCGCGAGGGGCCGGCCCTCGTCCGGTCCGCCGCGGACATGGTCGCGTTGGCCCGGCAGCGGCGCCTCTCGCTCGGCCGCGTCGCCCTGGCCCACGAAGCCCGGCTCCTGGGTCTCTCCGAATCGAAGGTCATCGACGAGGTCCTGCGCCGCCTCGAAGTCATGCGGGGATCGGTCCGCCGGGGCCTCGCCGGCCGGGGACTCGGAATGAAGCTCCTCACGCCCACGGCCGGATCGATCTTTCGGGCCGAGGCGGACGGGCGGCTCCCCGTCGGCGGCCTCCACGCCCGGGCGGCCGCCCGGGCCATGGCCGCCCTGCACGTCTCCAACAGCATGGGCATCGTCTGCGCCGCGCCGACCGGCGGATCGGCCGGTGTCCTGCCCGGTGTCATGGTCACCCTAGAGGAAGAGAAGGGCATCGCCGGGGAAAAGGCGGCGCTGGCCCTTCTCGCCGCGGGCGCTGTCGGCCTCGTCGTCGCCGCGCGGGCGACCTTCGCGGCCGAGGTCGCCGGCTGTCAGGTCGAGATCGGCGCGGCCGGGGCCATGGGCGCGGCGGCCGTCGTCGAGGCCGCGGGAGGGACCGCCGCCCAGGCGACCGACGCCGCCGCCATCTCCCTGCAGAACACCATGGGTTCCGTCTGCGACCTCGTCCAGGGGATGTGCGAGATCCCCTGCCACACCCGAAACGCCGTGGCCGCCTCGAGCGCCTTCGTCTGCGCCGACCTCATTCTCGGCGGCTACGTCAATCCCATCCCGCTCGACGAGACGGTCGACGCGTCCTTCGCGGCCGGCCGGATGCTCCCCCCCGAGCTGCGCTGCACGGCCCGCGGCGGGTTGGCGGACACCCCTTCGGCTCTTGCTCTCAACCCCGCTAAAGGGATCAAGCCGGGGGAAGACAGCGCGGCCTTCCCTTCGAGCCGCTCGGCGTCTCCAACACGTCAAGCGCGTTCGAGAATTTGCAGACTAATCCGCTTCCTGGCGCAGATGCATCGCGTGCTCGATCGTGCATGAGGAGCGCCGATCGTCCTAGCCGCATAATAGCCCGGCTGGGTCGCTCACTTGAACTTCCCGCGCGCGAGTGATTCCTTCGCGTCCCTGAGGTAGCTTTCGCCGCCA
This sequence comes from Candidatus Aminicenantota bacterium, assembly GCA_963719985.1. Taxonomy (GTDB): domain Bacteria; phylum Acidobacteriota; class Aminicenantia; order Aminicenantales; family Saccharicenantaceae; genus RBG-16-66-30. The sequence goes on from CAVRDU010000005.1 coordinate 766,920, forward strand.
TTTCGCACGAGATCGCGTCCGGTCTGATTCTCGTCAGCTGACGTCGAGCAACTTCAGAAGCGAGGGGCTTAGGCCGTTTTCCACAGAGATCCCCTGTCGACCCTCTCGTAAACGGCCTGTGCTTCCGGTCGAAAGTCGATGTCGAAGTCGTCCCCTCCGCGCAGGCTCCCGGCATGACCTTTCTGGCGTCCCTTTCATCCCTTCGACGAAGGACCTCAGCATCCAGACGTTCGAAGGACCTTCAAAGTCTGCTTCACGACCGGATCGCCGGTTTCCAGCCTATAGAAATGCGGCCTTTACCCGTCCTCGCAAGAGCGAGTCGACGAGGATCCTGCGCCGGGGCAGGATGGTCAAGAAATCCTCCAGCACCAACTGGAGAGGTCGTGGCGGAGGGGCGGCTTGCAGACCCCGAGCTTCTTCGAGGTTTCCTCCATGTCGATGGCCGATCCAGGCAGGATTCGGCCTGGGCGTCAGCTGCTCGCGAAGGTACTCGTACACCGGCTCTGTTGAGCGATCTTGGCGTTGAGGATCGTTTTTCTCGTCCATTGCGAGGCCTCCGCCGCGGATCCAGAGATTCGGATACCAAAAAGAAGTAGAACAAGTGAGCCCGGACAATTTTATAGATAATCCGGCCCCTCTACTTCTTAGCGGGCCGGCGGGGCCATGATGCGCGTCGTGTATTCGGCCTCGACGTTCTCGAAGAAGACGCCCTGGAAGCGGCCCGGCTCGAGCGTCGGCAGTGTCACCTCGATGTCGAGGGGCAGTCGGGGCGGAGTCCGGCTGACGTCGGCGTAGTGGCCGAGGAAGGTCCTCTGGGGCGCGTGCGGATAGACGCTGTTGTAGGCCTTGAGGACCTCGACCGGCTGGCCGTTGATCCTGAGGCCCACCTCCGTCGCGTCCGTGGCCTCGAAGATGGGTATGTGAAGGAGGAGCCGCCAGGGCCCTAGCCAGGGGGCGCGGAGGTCGTCCTCGGTGTACGAGACCGGCCAGGCCTTTTTCCGCTCGGCGAGCTGGGTGAAGACCCTGGCCGGGACGCTGATCCTGGCTTTGAAGACGCCGCCCGTGAAGCCGTCCGGGACCTGCCCGGCGCTCTGGGACTTGGCGAAGGCCCGGCCGGCGAAGCGCACCGTCGCCGTGACGACACCCTCGTCGGCCCTGAACGGGTGGCCGACGCCGTTGACCGACAAGAACGCGCACCCGGGCGCCCTCGGGGACGAGGACGACGAACGGCCGCGAGGTCCCCGGCTCGCCCGTGACGCCGGTCAGGACGAGGCGGGTGGAGCTGAGCGCCGCCGCGCCCCGGACGTTGAAGAGAACGGGCTCGGCGATCTCGGCCGGGGCGGGGAAGACCTCGTAGACGCAGGCCTCGCGCCCGGGGAGTGTCAGGACGACTTCGTCCCCGCGGGCCCAGAGCCCCTGGGCCGACCCGACGAGCCGGCCCTCCTCGGGATAGAGCTCCTTGATCATGAACCGCTCGCCCTTGACGAGGCCGATCGACGCGTCGAGGCGGAAGCGGGCCTCCTTGCGGCCGGGATTGGGATTGAAGAGGAAGACGAGTCCGCGGTCATCGACGATGGCCGCCGTCCCGTCGACGCGCCCGGCCATGGGCGGCCCGATGATCGGCCGCAGCGCGTGGAGGTAGCGGGCGTTCTCGTCGGTCCAGTCGAGCCACCTCCGGAACCAGCCCTTGTCGTCCTCGGAGAGGGCGGCGAACTCCTCGGTGTCCCGGGCCGGGATGAAGTTGACGACGTGGTGGAAGGGGGCCGTCCCGATCGACGACAGCAGCGAGTACCTCCAGCCGAGATAGTCCCAGTCCTTGGGGCGGAAGCGGTCGCGGCGCATGACGCCCTTCTCGTCGACGCGTTCGGACTGGTGGGTGATGAAGCCGGGCATGATCTCGGGCGGGGTGAAGCGTTCGACCCGGTAGGTCCAGGCGGCGAAGCGCTGCCGGTCGGCCGAGACGCGGTCTGTGTGCAGGTCGGGGAAGGCCTTGAAGCTCTCCGGCTGCTCGTCGGTCAGCGACGGGTGGGGATAGGAGCCGGCCAGCCAGGTCCAGGGCCCGAAGCCCTGGTATTGCTGGCGCCCGTCGACGACGGCGTCGAAGGCCTCGCTGCGCAGGCCCTCGAGGACGCGCCGGCAGCCGTACCACTGGGCGTACTTGCTCGAGGCCTTGTCGAGCGCGATCCACCAGTGGTCGAAGGAGTAGCCGGCGGCGCCGGTCGCCCTCATGAAGCCCAGGAGCTTGTCGAGCCACCAGTCCTGGAACGAACGGAGCCCCGTGTCGGCGGGCGACTTGGCGGCATCCGGTCCGGCCCAGGCCGTCCACTGCGGGTTCTGCGGGAAAGGCAGCGACGGGTAGGCGTAGGCCAGCAGCTTGAGGTTCTTCGACGCGGCGTAATCGAGCATCGACCGGAGGCCGGCCGGGACCTCGTCGCGGCGGGGGTCCCACTCCCCTTTCCTGAGCTTCTGCCCGAGGCCGAACCAGAGGACGTTCTCCCAGCCCCAAGAGTCGGCGTTGTCCTCGAGCCGCGAGAGTTGGCTATTGCCGGGCGTGTAGAGGAGGTGACGGACGCCGAGCTCGGCCGCCCGGTCCATGATGCGCTTGTATTCCTCGACGCCCTCGGGCGTCCCGACGTCGATCTGATAGTCGTTCTCGCACCAGGGGATGTGGACGCGGACGCTCTGGACGGGGTAATAAAGGAGGAAGGAGCGGACGCAGGCGGTCAGGGCCTCGACCTCCTCGGCGTCGATCGTGGGCGACTCCCGAAGGAGCCGGACGTAATCCGCGACGTAGGCCCATTCGGGGACGGCCGTGGCCGGGAAGCGGTTCCCCGAGAGCTCGACGAGGCCGAGGCAGAGGCGGTCGGAGACGAAGGGGCCGAGGTCGCGGCTCCAGTCCATGTCGGGCGCGTAGGAGACGGAGACGGCCGAGCCGTCGCGTCTCCAGGCCATGAAAGGGTTCTGAAGCATGAAATAAGCGCTCCAGGCCGGCGGGCCGAACGCCCCGGCGACGGCGAACCGGCAGATAGCGCCGAACGCGCCGTCCTTGAGCCTGAGCTCCTCGACGACGGGGAGGCCGAGGACGGTGTCGAGCGGCCCGACCGCGTTGACCCGGAAGGCACCTCTCCTCGCCGAGGCGACGACGATCTGCTTGGTCAGAAAATCCCAAGCCGGCTTGAGCTCGTAAACGACGTCGAAGGTGAAGGGGTCGCGCGCGTAGCGGTAAGCGACCTTGGCCGGCGTCATCTCGATCTCGGCCGGGCCGAGACCGCCGATGAGGACGGGCACGCCGTCGATCGTCACCGAAGTGGGATCGGCCGAGACGGCGAGGGTCCGGCCCGTCTTGGGCGTGCCGATCGAGACGAGCCCGCGGTCGTTGAAGACGGCCCGGACGCGCCCGTTGTCGAGGACCATGTCCGCGGCGGCGGGGACCGCCAGGAGGAGAGAAAGGGCCGTTAAGGCCAGGACGGGCCGGATCGGGCGGGGGCGGAACGCGCGGGGGACGTTCATGGGTCTCTCCTTCCGGGGCATGCCCCGATTATAAACGAATCCCTGGCGGTTTGACGAGCGATGTCCGGCGGTGCCGCGTCTAATGGCGGAGGCCCGCGGGAGGCCGCGTCCAGGGCGGGCCGGGCCGGGAGGCCGGCTTGCGCCCGTAGAAGACGTCGTCGAGGCGGACGGCGGCGCGGCGGAAAAGGGACGAACGGCGGATCACCCCCCGGACGGCGTTGTGGAGGAGGTTGTCCGCGTGAGAATAGGGACAAACGGCCATGCAGCGGGCGCAGTCGGTCCCGGCCGTGTTCCAGTAACGGAAACAGGCGTCGCTGTCGATGCGCCAGCGCGGCTCGCCGTCGAACTCGACGCGGTCCCCTTCGGGGATGGCTCCGGCCGGGCAGTTCGAGGCGCACTTCCGGCAGCGGGCGCAGAAATCGATGACCGTCGCGTCGTTCCCCGGCCGGTCGGGGACGAGCTCGAGAGATGTGGTGACGACGCCCAGTCTGACCCGCGGTCCCAGCCGGGGGGTCATCAGCAGGCCCATCCGCCCGATCTCGCCGAGCCCGGCGTCGCGGGCGACGAGCGGCGCGATGACGCGGTAGTGGCCGTCGATGTGGGCCCGGGCCGGATGGCCCAGGGCCCGGACGGCCGCGGCCAGCTGGACGGCGATACGGGCGGCCTCGACGTATTGACGCGCGGATTCCGCGACGGTGGGCGCGCGCGGGGCCGAGCGGACCATCTCTTCGTCCATCTCGACGGTGAAGGCGACGGCGTGGCCCGGCTCGAAGAGGATCGGTTCCCCGTAGCGCCGGAAGTCGCGGCCGACATGGGAGTAGACGTGATGGGGACGAAGCTCGGCGACACCGACCTCGCGGGCGCCGTAATAGAGGGCCAGGGATTTCAGGAAGGCCGTCGCGCCGGGCGGATCGAAGGCCGCGCGCTCCGCCGCGACGGGGCCGTCGACGGCGTCGCGCAAGGCTTCGGTCAGGAAGAAACTTCCCTCCGCCGAGGCGAAAAGCGCCGGCTCGGCGAGCGCGGCGGCCGGCGAGAGCAGGCCGGGCAGGGCCCGGATGGCGTCGTCGATCTCACGGTTCTCCGGCCGCATGGCGTAATAGGCCGCGTACTCCGGCGTGCCGGGGCGCAGGCGGACCCGGGAGAACTGGATATCGCGCTCGTCGAACCGCCGCATCAGTCGACCTTCATATCGAGGCGCTTGGCCGGCCGGACGGCGTTTTGGGTGCGCGGCAGCCAGACCAGCATCTGGCCGGGACCGCGGTTGGCCCAGGCGTAATAGGGGACGGCCAGGAACGGCAGCGGCGTCTCGACGGCCTTCCCTCCGCGGCCCTTGGAGACGGCGAGGGCCCGGCCAGTGATCGCGACGACGCCCCGGAGCAGGTCCTTCCGGAACTCGGGGTCGAGGGCCGCCTCGTCGGCGAGCACGAGTTCGAAGACTCGATCGCCGTTGTCGACGCCCTCGACGGCGTAGACGATCGGGCCGCGCTGGAGAGCGACCCGGCCCCGGTCCTCGGTCACGGCCTCGTTCGCGACGATCCGCCGAACGGGCATCGGCAGCGTGAGTTCGACGGTATCGCCGTCCTTCCAGTCGCGGCGGAGGCGCGCGTAGCCGGCGCGGAGGTCGATGCCGACGGCCTCGCCGTTGACCTTCAGGACGGTCGTTTCGCCGCGGTCGTCGAGGAACCGGTAGAGGTCTGTCGGCATGGCCTCGTCCCGGGCCCAGACGGGGACGCGCAGGGCCAGCTCGAACGACCCGGGCGCTTCGAGCGAAAGGACCAGTCTGACGACGCCGTCCCAGGGGTAGCGGGTGGTCTGGGCCAACGCGATCGTCCGGCCGCCGATACCGATCCTCCCCTCGCCGGCGACGAAGAGGTTGACGAAGAGGGTGTCGTCCTTCACGGCGTAGACATAGCCGGGCAGAGAGGGCAGGAAGCGGGTCATGTTCGGAGGGCAGCAGGCCACCTCGAACCAGGGGCTGCGCTCGTAGCCGCCCGCCGACTCGAGCGGGTTCTGGTAGAAGAACCGGTCGCCGCCGAGCGAAACGCCGGAGAGGAGGCCGTTGTAGAGGACGCGCTCGAAGACGTCCATGTACTTCGCCTCACCGTGGAGCAGGAAGAGGCGGTAGTTCCAGAGGGCGTTGCCGATGGCGGCGCAGGTCTCGGTGTAGGCCTCCGCGTTGGGCAGCTCGTAGGCCTCGCCGAAAGCCTCGGAGCCGCTGCGGGCGCCGACGCCGCCGGTCAGGTACTGCTTCCTCCCGGCCACGTCGAGCCAGAGCCGGTCGATCGCCGCGACGTACTCCGGGAAGCCGCCGAGGGCGGCGACGTCGGCCATTCCCGAGTACATGTACATGGCCCGGACGGCGTGGCCGACGGCCTCGTTCTGCTCGAGGACGGGCTTGTGGTTCTGCATGTACTCGTCGGAGTCGTAGACGGCGAAGGGGTCTCCCGGGGCGTGCTTCTCGCCGCCGAAATAGCGGCCGCGCTCGTCGAGGAAGAACTTGGCCAGGTCGAGGTACGCGCGCTGGCCGGTCGCGCGGTAGAGCTTGGCCAATCCGATCTCGATCTCCTGGTGGCCGGGGAAACCGCGCCGTTGGCCGGGGCTAGCGCCGAAGACGCGGAGGAGCAGGGCGGCGTTCTTCTCGGCGATGGCCAGGAAAGTCCTCTTTCCGGTGGCCTGGAAATGGGCCACGGCCGCCTCGTACATGTGGCCGACGTTGTAGAGCTCGTGGCTGACGCGCAGGTTCGACCAGCGCTCGGGCCCGGAGCCGGGAGCGGGATGGGCGGGGTCGTTGGTCCGTGTCGTGAAGAGGTAGCCGTCCGGCTCCTGGGCCTTCGCGACGAGGGCGATGAGATCGTCCAGGGTCTTCTCGAGCCCGGCGTCGGGGTGGAGGCGGAGGGTGTAGGCGGCCGCCTCCATGGCCTTGTAGACGTCGGAGTCGTTGAAACGCCGGCCCTTGTGGGGACCGGTCATCAAGCGGGCGGCCTTGCGGAAGTTGTCGACCCGGCCGGTCTCCTCGTTCATGCGCAGGGCGGAGGGGACGGAGATCGTCCTGTTGGTCTCGAGTCTGGGCGCCCAGAAGGCGTCGGTGAGCACGACATCGGTGAAGGGGACGGGCCGGATGGGATAATCGAGGACCGGTCCGCCCGCCGCGGCCGGCGCCCGGTCCTTTCCCCGGCAGGACGGCATCGCGAGGGCGACGGCGAGGCAGGTCGCGAGGGCGAACGGCAGAGCCCGGCCACGACGGATGGCGATCCCGGACATCGTTCTCATGGGGCCTCCGGAGGACAACTATACCATAGCGCCCGGGATTCGATTATAATCGCGGGCATGAGCGGACCGTGGTTCATCCTGATCGGCGCCGCGGCCGGCGTCTTCGCGGGCCTGTTCGGCATCGGCGGCGGCATCATCATCGTACCGGCGCTCATTCTCCTCGCCGGCTTCCCGCTGGTCAAGGCCACGGGGACCTCGCTCGCGGCCATCCTCCTCCCGGTCGGCATCCTCGGCGTCATCGCCTATTACAGGGCCAAGGTCATCGACATCCGCGCCTCGGTCCTCATCGCCGCGGGGCTCCTGACGTCGGTCGTCGCGGGAGCCTGGCTGGCCAACAGGCTGCCGGTCGACGTCATGCGCAAGCTCTTCGCCGTCTTCTGCCTCTACGTCGGCTGGAACTTCATCGATCCGGTCCGCCGCTTCAGGACATGGCGGGGTTCGGCGGTCGCGGCCGGGCCCGAATCTGAAACGGACCCTCACCCCTCCCCGGTCGCGCTCCTCGGCGTCGGCCTCCTGGCCGGGGTCATGGCCGGCATGTTCGGGATCGGCGGCGGCAATATCATCGTGCCGATGCTGACCATGGTCCTTCATTACCCGGCGAAGAGAGCCATCGCCACCTCGCTCGGTGCGATCCTGTTCCCGTTCGGAATACCCGGGGTGCTCTATTACGCCAACGCCGGGAACCTCGACCTGGGCGCGGCGGCCTGGATCGCCGCCGGGCTTTTCCTCGGCACCGTTTTCGGCGCCCTCATCACCATCCGCCTGCCGAACCGGACGGTCAAGCTCCTCTACGGCGTCTTCCTCGTCCTCGTCGCCGTCCGTTTCCTCTTTCTTTAGGAGCGCCTCGATTCGCCCGGGACCTTGAAGAGCTTCCCCGACGCGCGGGCGACCTGTTCCCCCGAGCCGTCGAGAAGCTCGCTCTCGGCCAGAACGATGCGGCCCTTGTCCTCGAGGAAACGCCCTTTGAGCGTGTAAGGGGCGTTCGTCGCGGCCGGCCCCGCTCGCACTTGTCGGCCGTCCGCGTTGTCCCTATAATGTCGCCTGGACGTCCGCCGCGGAGGAAGGAGAGCCGTCATGACCCAGCCGGCCGAGAACGAGATCGTCCTCAACCTGTTCAAGGAATGCGACGCCCTGCTCCAGGGCCATTTCAAGCTGACCTCGGGCAAGCACTCGGAGTGGTACTTCGAGAAGATCCGGCTCATCGAGAAGCCGGCCGCGCTCGAGAAGATCGTCGACCTGCTCGCAGCCAAGATCCGGCGCGAGGTCCCCGACTTCGACTACGTCGTCTCCCCCGCCTACGGGGCCATCGCCATCGGCTTCCTGGCCGCCCTCAAGCTGGGCAAGAAGTTCGCCTTCAGCCAGCGCGGCGAGGAGAAGATGACCATCCGCTCGGGTTTCTCGGGGCTCGATGGCTCGCGGGCCGTCATCGTCGAGGACATCCTGACGACGGGGGGGTCCATCCAGGAGGTCCTGGCCTGCCTCGCGGAGCGCCGGGTCGCGGTCGGCGGCGTCTACGTCCTCGTCGACCGCAGCGGCGGCGCCGTGCCGATCGAAGGCAAGCCCGTCGGGAGCCTGCTCGCCCTCAAGGTCGAGGCCTTCGAACCGGACGCCTGCCCGTTCTGCGCGAAAGGGATGGCGATCACCAAGCCCGGCGCTTCGGACAAGAAAGCCTGAGGTCTACTCCACCGCTCCGGTCTCCGGCCGTTTCTTGAGCCTCGTTTTCAGCCGGTCCGAGACGACGTAGAAGGCCGGGACAACAAGGAGGCTCAGGGCGGTCGACAGGACCAGCCCGCCGATGACGGCGATGGCCATCGGCATCCGGATCTCCGCCCCCGAACCGATCCCCAGCGCCGGCGGGATGGCCGCCATCATCGTCGCCGTGGCCGTCATCAGGATGGGCCGCAGCCGGACGGGGCCGGCCTTCTCCATGGCCTCCCGCGCCGCGAAGCCCTTCTCCCTGAACGCGTTGGCGTAGTCGACGAGGATGATCGAGTTCTTCTTGACGATCCCCATGAGCAGGAGCAGGCCGATCATGCTGAAGATGTTCAGGGACTTGCCGGTGAGGAGCAGGGCGAAGCCCGCCCCGGCGATCGACAGCGGCAGGATGGTGATGATCGTCACCGGGTCCTTGAACGAGTTGAACTGCGAGGCCAGGATCATGTAGGCGATGAGGATGCCGAGGAACATGGCGAAGAGCAGGCTGCTCATCGATTCGCGGAAGGCCATGCTCGACCCGCCCAGGACCAGCCGGTAGCCGACGGGAAGGCCGTCCCCGAGCCCTTCGATCACGCGCAGGGCCTCGCCCTGGGAATGTCCCGGGGCGACGTTGGCGTAGATCGAGATGGCCCGCTCGCGGTCGCGGCGGGTGATGGCCTGCAGGGCGGCCTGCTCCTCGAAGAGGACGAGGGACGAGAGGGGCACGAGCTCGCCGTTGCGGGCCCGTACGCGCAGGCGCGAGATGTCCTCGGGCCGCGACCTCTGCCCGGCCATCAGCTTGAGCCGGACGTCGAGCCTCCGGCCTCCGGTGCTGTACTTCCCGACCCGGATGCCACCCACGAGGGCGTTGATGGTCGTGGCCACGTCGTCGACCGAGACGCCGACGTCGGCGCACACGGCCCGGTCCGGGGTCACCCGCAGCTCGGGCATGCCGACGCGGTAGTCCGAGTCGAGGTCGACCACGGTCCCGCTCTCCGTGAGCTCGCCCATGAGCCTCTGGCTGAGGGGCACGAGCTGGCTCCAGTCGGCGCCGCGCACGGAGAACTCGACGGGGAAGCCGCGCTGGGCCGTGAAGCCCTGCTGGGAGGTGTCCTGGATGACGGCCCGCAGGCCGGGGATGGCGTTGAGCTCGCGGCGGAGCACGGAGGAGAACTCGGCCTGGTCCAGCCTGCGCTCTTTCGGCGGGGTCAAGGTCACGTAGATCATGCCGGCGTTCACGCTCCCGCCGCCGCCGAAACCCCCGACGAAGCTGAACGTCTGGACGACCTCGGGGTGCTTGTTGACGGTCTCTTCCGCTTTGATCAGAAGGGTGTCGGTCTCGGTGATGTCCGAGCCGACGGCGGTCTGGATACGGACCATGACCCGGCTCTGGTCCTGGGACGGGACGAACTCGCTCGGCAGCATCGTGAAGACGAGGACGGCCACGGCCAGGAGTGCCGCCGCCGCGCCTAGGACGAGGCCCGGCTTTCCGAGTCCGCCGTGGAGGACGCGGCCGTAAAGCTTTTCCAGCCGGCCGAAGGCCTTGTCGACGGCCAGGCCGACCTTGTTCCGCCCTTCGCGCGAGGTCCTGAGGAACTGCGAGCAGCGGGCCGGGGCCAGGGTGACCGCCTCGACGTAGGACAGGAGGACGGCCAGGCAAAGCGTGACGCCGAACTGGAGGAAGTAGCGGCCGATGATGCCCTTCATGAACACGACCGGGACGAAGATGGCCACGACGGCCAGGGTCGCGGCCAGGGCGGCGAAGGCGATCTCCTCGGTCCCCTCGAGGGCGGCCGGGACCAGGGCCTTGCCGCCCTCGCGGTGGCGGAAGATGTTCTCCATGACCATGATGGCGTCGTCGACGACGATGCCGACGGCCAGGGCCAGCCCGAGCAGGGTGAAGGTGTTGAAGGTGAATCCGAGGAAGTAGATGATGGCCACCGTCCCCAGAAGGGACATGGGGATGGCCAGGATGACGTTGAGCGTGCTCGACAGCGATCCGAGGAAGAGCCAGCAGACGAAGGCCGTCAGCACGACCGAGAGCAGGAGCTCGAACTGGATCTCGTTGACCGACTCGCGGATGAACTGCGTGCTGTCGTTGGTGACGCCGATGGTCATGTCCGGGGGGAGGGTCTTGCCGTATTCGTCGATGGCCTCGCGGACGCGCTTGGCCACGGCCACGGCGTTGGCGCCTCTCTGCTTCCGGATGCCGATGCCCTGGGCCGGGCCGCCGTCGACGCGGGCGATGCGCCGGACGTCCTCGAAGCCGTCCTCGACCAGGGCGACGTCGCCGATGTAGATCGGGCTCCCGCCGATCTCGCGGACGACGATCTTGCGCAGGGTCTCGAGATCGACGGCCTCGCCGAGGACGCGGACGTTGACCTCGCGGCCGGTCGTCTCGAGGCGGCCGGCGGGCAGCTCGATGTGCTCGCGCTGGAGGGCGGAGATGACGTCTCGGACCGTCAGGCCCTTCTCGTCGAGCCGGGCGGCGTCGAGCCAGATGCGGACGTTCCGCTCGAGGGTCCCCATGAGCGAGATCTCGCCGATGCCGGGGATGGTCTGGAGCTTCTCCTTCAGGCCGTAGCGGACGTAATCGCTGAGGACGCGCGGGGGGAACGGACCGCCCAACCGGGCCATCATGATCGGCTGGTCCTCCGGATTGGACTTGGAGATGATAGGCGGGTCCATGTCGCGAGGCAGGCGGCGCGCCGCCTGGGAGACCTTGGCCTGGACGTCCTGGAGGGCCAGGTCGACGTCGCGGGAGAGCTCGATCTCGACGGTGATGTTGCACGATCCCTGACGCGAGCTCGAGGTCAGCGTCCGGACGCCCTCGACCTGGATGAGGGCCTCTTCGAGGGCCTCGACGATCTCGTTCTCCATGACCTCGGGCGCCGCGCCCTCCCAGGAGGCGGAGACGTTGATCGTCGGGAAATCGACGTCCGGGAACTGGCTGATGCCGATCCGTCCCCCGGCGACGACGCCGAAGACGACGGTGGCGGCCATGAGCATCCAGGCGAAGACGGGCTTGCGGACGCAGGCGTCGGTGAGGCTCATGGACCCGTTCCTTTACTTCTTTTCCGGAGCGGCCGCGGGTTCGGACGGGGCGCCGACGCGCACCGTGACCCCGTTCGACAGGGCCTCGGAGCCGCGGATGACGAGGGATTCGCCGCCGGCGAGCCCGGAGAGGACCTCGACGCGGCCGTCGGCCGACCGCATGCCCAGGGTCAGGATGCGCTCGACGGCCTTGTCGCTCTCGACGACGTAGGCGACGAAGCCGCGCTCGCTCGGCCGGACGGCCGAGACCGGGATGACCGGGGCCCGGGTGGCCGAAGCCACGGGGACGGTGATCTCGGCGAAGGAGCCGGGCCGCAGGGTCCGGTCGCTCGGGTCGTCGATGTTGGCGGTGATGTCGACGAGGCGCGACGTGTCGTCGGCCGACTCGGCGACGTGGACGACCTTGGCCAGGAACTCGCGGCTATCCTCGCGGACCCGGAAGCGGGCTTCCTGCCCGGGCTTGATCCGGGCGGCGTCGCGCTCGGGGACGCGGAACCGGAGGAGGAGCGGGTCGCGACGGACGAGGGTGGCCAGGACGGTGCCCGTCTGGACGAACTGGCCCGTCTGGACCGTCCGCGTCTGGATGACGCCCGGAATGGGCGCCTTGACGAAGGCGTCCCGGAGATTGAGCTTGGCCTGGTTGAGGGCGGAGCGCTTTTCGGCGACGTCGGACGCGGCCGTGAGGACCTTCGTCCGCCAGGTCTCGACCTCCTCTCCGGGGATGAGCCCCGGCGTCCGGGTGATGACGGTCTCACGGCGCTTGAGGCCGGCTTCGGCGTCGGCCTTGGAGGCCTCGGCCTTCTCGAAGGTCGCCTGGGCCGATTCGACGGCCAGCCGGTAGCGCTCGGTCTCGATCTCGACCAGGGTCTGGCCCACCTGGGCGTACTCGCCCTCGGAAAAGAGGACCCGGTCGACGGCGCCGGAGACGCGGGCCGTGACCTGGACCTTCTCGAAGGCCTCGACGGAACCGACGGCGGCGACGGAGTAGACGAGCGACCGGACCGCGACCTCTTCCACGTCGACGGGGAACTGGACGCGGGCCCGCCCGCCGGCCGCGGCGGGATCGGCGGCCTTCTTGCAGGCGCCGGCGGAAACGACGAGGGCCGCGACGGCGGCGATGACAACGAGCTTTCTCTTGTTCGATCGGATCACGTGCGTGGCTCCTTCCCGAAGGGATCGAGTCCGAGGGCGGCCTCCAGATTGAGGAAGGCGACGCCCAGGCCGTATCGCTCCCGGACGAGGCCGACCTCGGCCTCGAAGAGGCTGACGTTGGCGTCGGCGACCTCGAGGGCGGAGGCCAGGCCCTGGCGATAGAGCTCGGCCGTCTCGGCCGCGTTCTTCTTGGCGACTTCGTGGGCGACGGAGGCCTGCCTGAGCGAGGCCCGCTGGTTCTCCAGGGACACAAGCGCTTCCCGGACCTCGACGTCCACGCGACGGACCGCCGCCTGGAGGTTGAGGTCGGCGAGCTTGGCCAGGGCCTTCCGTTCCCTGTTGTCGGCGAAGCGGGCCAGGCCGTCGAAGAGGGTCCAGCTCAGGGTGGCGCCGAAGTTCCAGTTCCAGGTCTTGCCGCTGAAGCCGGCTTCGTTCGTCATGACGTAGCGGCCGCTGGCGCTGAGCGAAGGCACCCATCGGAGCATGGGCTCCTTGGCCAGGTGGCGCTGCGCGGACGCCTGCCAGCGGAGCGACCCGACGTCGAGGCGGCGGGCCAGGGCCTCCTCGACGAGGCTCTCGGCGACGGCGGCCTCGGCGGAGGCGGCTTCGATCAGGAACTCCGGCACGACCAGAGGGGCGCGGACGGCCTCCGGGGCGTCGAGGAGATAGCCGAGCTGGAGGGTGCTGCTCTCGACGTCTCCCTTGACCCGTGTGACCCCGACCTCGGCCGTGGCGTACTCGAGCTCGGCCCGGGTGACATCGTTGATCGAGGCCAGACCGGCCGCGTAGCGGGCCTTGGCCGCCTCGAGGTTCTGTCCGGCGAAGGCGAAGCGCCGTCCGGAGGCCTCCTGGACCTGGGCGGCTCCCAGGGTGGCCAGGAAGGCCTGGCCGACCTCGAAGGCCAGTTGGCGGCGGCTCTCGGCGGCCGCGTCCACCTCGGCGTTCCGCTGGGCCTTGACGGCCGAAAGCCCGGAAAGGCTGCGGGCGTCGAACAGGGTCAGGTTGAGCGACATGGTCTCCGAGAGGCCGTGGAGCCGCTGGATGACGACCTCGCTTTCGCCGACGGTGATCCGGCGCTCGTAGGGACGCCGCGTGTAGGTGCCCGTGCTGGTGATCGTGGGCAGGAAGAACGAGCGGGCCCGCTGGACCCGGGCGTTGGCGGCCGCCACGTCCTCCTGGGTGGCCAGGGATTGTTCGTTCCTCTCGAGGGCGAGCCGGACCGCCTCGTCCAGCGTCAGGGGCCGCTCCTGGGCGGCGATGCCGGGAGCCAGGAGCAGGATCAGGCCGCAGGACGCCGCGCCGAGGCGCCAAGCCCGGCCGGTACGGGATCTCTCTGCCATAGTCGCCTCTCCTCAAGCGCGGGGCCTTCCGGGACGGCCCCGAAGCCGATTTAAATACAGGAATATACCATAATGTTTTTAGACGCCACAAACACGTCTTTCTTCCCCGGTCTGGCGGCCGGACCAGTGACCTGGGGGGGACCCCGGAGCGCGCCACGGACTCTCCGCGGGCCCGAGGGAAGAGAGCCGGGGTACTCCCGTCTAAACGGGTGGGAGGGGATATGTACCGCTCCGGTACGCGTCCCCTGACAAGCGAGCAGCCCCAGGGCTGACGGAGGCGATCATGAACGCGAAAACGGTCTTCGCCGCGGGTCTGGCCCTCGCCCTGGCGTCCGCCCTCGCGGTCCCGGCCGCGCCCGGCCCGTCCGAGACGGCGGCGCAGGCGCCCCAAGCAGGCCGGGACCTCGACGCCAAGGTCCGGGCCTTCCTCGACGACCGGTCCGGACGGTGGCGCGACATGAACGTTCCCGAGGCGGACGGGAAGATACTCTACGATATCATCGTCGAGAACGGATACACCCGGGCCCTCGAGATCGGGACCTCGACCGGCCATTCCGGCGTCTGGATCGCCTGGGCCCTGAGCAAGACCGGCGGCAAGCTCATCACCGTCGAGATCGACGAGGACCGGCACCGCGAGGCCGCAGCCCACTTCCGCGAGGCCGGTCTCGACGCACTCATCGACGCCCGCCTGGCCGACGCCCACGAGCTCGTCCCGGCCCTGCCCGGGCCGTTCGACTTCGTCTTCTGCGACGCCGACAAGGATTGGTACAAGAACTACTTCGTCGCCGTCCTGCCCAAGCTCACGGTCGGCGGCTCCTTCGTCGCCCACAACGTCTCGCCGCGGCAGAGGCGCGGCGGCTGGGGTAGCGCGAGCTTCGTCGAGCACGTCCTCTCGCTGCCGTTCATGGAGACGACCTTCCGCGAGGACAGCCGGTCGGGGATATCGGTCAGCGTCAAGCGGGCCGGGAAATAGGCCGCTCGCCACGGCCGGCCCGCCGGCCTACCACTTCTTGTATCTCCAGAAGACCAAAAAACCGACCATGGAGATGCCGGCCAGGCCCATGATCTTCCAGAAGGACGGCAGCTCCTTCAGGCCGAACGGCAGGACGACGTTCATGGAGAAGATCGAGACGACGAGCGTCGGCACCATGATCGAGATGGTGATGATGTTCAGGGTCTTCATCAGCACGTTGAGGTTGTTGCTGACGATGGAGGCCCGGGCGTCCATCAGGCTGGCCAGGATGTTCGAGTAGACCTCGGCCTGCCGGTAGCACTGGCTGTTCTCGATGACGATGTCGTCGAGGAGCTCCATCTCCTCCTGCGTGAAGCCGAACTTGGGCGCGTTGTGGCGGATCTTCTCGATCAGGGCGCCGTTGGAGTTGACGGCGTTCTGGTAGTAGACCAGGCTCTTTTGCAGGGCGAAGAGGTTGATGAGATACTTGTTCTCCATGGCCTTGTTGATCTTCTGCTCGACGTCGTCGGCGATCTGGTTGATGATCCTGAGGTGTTCCATGAAGTGGAAGATGGCCCGGTAGATGAGCCGGATGACGAGCTCGCGGACGCTCCCGACCTTGGCCAGCTGTTTCCCCTCGAACAGGCTCGTCTCCCCGGCCGAGACCAGGATGAGGAGCTCGCCGAAGTAGAAGACGCCCATCGTCGAGGCCTTGAACAGGAGCTGGTCGTCGCCCGAGTAGTTCTTGGGGCGCTTGTAGATGAAGGCGATATGCCCCGGCTCGCTCTCGAGACGGGCCTGCTCGTCGGGGTCGAGAGCGGAGTTGAGGGTGTGCTCGTCGACCTGGTAGGAGTCGACGAGGAGTCGTTTCTCCGCTTCGTCGGGGTTGATATAGAGGAGGATGGGGGCCTCGGCGTCGGTGGCCTCGACGATCTTGTGGTTCTCGATCTTGTAGCGTCTGAGCATCCCCGGACTCCTTTCGCGCGTCCGAGCTTCCGGAGGACATTATGCCCCCTGCCCGCGGCCTTGGCAAGCCGTTTCACTTCTCGAGCTTGACCTTCCTCGCGATCCTGCCGCCGTGCCGCGACTCGTACGTGACCGTCACTTCGCCCTTGCCCTCGACGAGGAACTGGTGCTCGATCTTGCCGAAGCCGGGAACGACCAGGAACTGGATCTCGGGCCTGTCCTTCTTATAGGTGACCTGATCGCGGTAGGGATCGACGAGCAGGCCGCCGGCGACCACCTTGCCCCCGGAGATCTCGAGCGTGTCCTTGGGGTGGAGGTTGGCCTTCTCCGCGAGGGCGCTCACGGTCGGCATGGCCTTGAGATTGGAGAGGCGGGTCCGGACGCGGGTGAGCCCGCCTCCGAGCGGCTTGACCTCGACGACGTCGAGGGAGACCTCGGGCAGGTGCTTGGCCGTGAACAGGACGGCCATGGCGTTGCGGTGGACGAGGTCCTTGATCATGAACGGCGGGCCGAGGCGGGAGCTCATCTTGACCCAGCCGCCGATCTCGACGTCGCCGTACTCGGGGTGCTTGAACGGCTTCCAGGGTTTGTAGAGGTCGCCCTGGACGACGTGGTCGCTGAACTTGATCCGCTCGCGCTCGGACACGCCGCCGGAGAAGATGTCGCTCACGGCCTGCTCGCCCGGCGCCCCGGCCCGGGGCCTCTCCGAGGCACCTTGAAAGGCCTCCGACGCGCTCAGGAAGACCTCGGCGCAATAGAAAAAGGCGCCGAGCGTCGCGGTCGCCCACTCGCCGGAGTCGCCGTAGGTCGTGTAGAGGTCCTTCCAGGAGATGAGGTAGCGGTAGCCGGGGATGATCCGCTCGCCCTGCTTGCCGAGATAGTCGTAGACGGCGATGTCCTGAGGGGGATACTCGCCGAGGCCCTTGCGGCTGGGCCCGCGGAGGATCATGCCGCCGCTGTTGTGGAAGGACCAGACGAAGGCGATGTTGGTCTTGGTCATCATCCACTCGGCCAGGCCCTTGAGGCCGGTCCCCGAGAAGGGATACTCCCCGGAGCCGCTCTGGACGTAGGGCGGGGCCCAGTCGTAGCCCCAGTTGCGGTTGGGATCGACGTAGCCCTCGCCGTCCTCGTTGACGCGGCCGTCGCCGTCGTTGTCGAGGCCCTCGTCGCCGAGGACCGTCCACTCCCCCTTCTCTCCCGGCTTGACCCGGACCATCAGCCGCGGGTCCTCGGGGTCGGTCCGGAAGGGGCCGAACGGGTCTTTCTTGCGCATGACGCAGATGTTGCCGTCGCCGTCGAGGTCGTCGGCCCCGTCCTCGTCGACGAGGCCGTCCCGGTCGTCGTCGACGGGGATGCGCAGCGTCCGGTTGCTGCTGGGCGTGTTGGGGTCGGCGAGGAAGTGGAAGCGGCCGTCGACGTTGACGACGGGCACGACGTAGAAACAGACCCGGTCGACGAGACGCGTCAGCTCGTCGTTCTTGCCGTAGCCGCCGAGGAGGTAGTCGAGGAGGTAGAGCGAGATGTCGCCGCCCTGGATCTCGTTGCCGTGCATGTTGCCGTCGACGTAGATCGCGGGCTTGTCCAGGGCGGGGCCGGTCTTGGGATTGTTGACGGTCATGGCCATGAGGGCCCGGCCCTCCTCGCTCGTCCCGACCTTTTCGACGCTCGTCAGCTCGGGGTAGGCCTTGTTGAGCGCGCGGAGGGCCTCGACGACCTGGTCGTAGGTGTAGTAATTGTCGAAGCGCAGGGGAACGGTGATCCCCGCCTTCTGGGCGGGCAGGGTCGACGCGGCCAGCGCGACGACGAGGGCGAACGCGGCGATTCTCTTCACTTCACACCTCCCAGGTCGACCGCTCGGGAATCGCCCCAGGCGATCTTCGTCTCCGCGCGGACCTCGAGCTTGACGGGCTTGGCGGCCCGGACGATCCAAGTCACCGGCTGGGAGCCGTGGGCCGCGATGGCGGGGACGAGGCTCCGGCTCTTCCCCTCGACGATGTCGAAGCCCTGGCCTCCGAGCGTGACGACGACGGGCAGGACGCGCTCGTTGCGCTTGCCCATCGCCGTCGGGTAGGGCAGGTCGGAGACGTTCTCGACCCAGGCCTTGATCTCGTAGAGCCCGGCCCCGAGCCGCTTCGCCTTGACGTCGGCGAAACGGACGCGGGCCATTTTCTTGGCCACCTCGAAGACCCAGGGGACCTGGCCCTGAAGCAGGCCCTCGATCATCTTCGGCGGCGGGGTGGTGTCGGCGTAAGGGACCGGACCGCCGATCTCGACGTCGCCGAGCGTCGGGTGCTTGAACGGCTTCCAGGGGACGAAGCCCCGGCCGCCGAGCTCCTGGTCGCTCCAGGCGAGCAGGGCCTTCTCCTTCGGGTCGGCGCCCTCCTCGCTCGGCTTCTTCGGCATCTGCTTCATCATCTCGGCCATCTTCTTGGTGTCGACCTGCCCGGACGTGATCATCGCGATGACTTGCTTGGCCTTGAAGGAGTCGGGCGCGCCGGCGCTCTTGAGAAAGGCGCCGATCTTCTCCTCGCCGAGGGCGATGAACTCGTCGTTCGTCATCTTCTCGAGCTTCTCCGGCGTGATCTCGTCGGCCGGCTTGTCCTCCTTGACCTCGGGCAGGGTCCAGAAATCCAGGGCGAAGGCGGGCAGGCCGAGGTGGTAGTAGGCCCAGAGCTCGAACGAGCCGTCCTTGTCGGGCGCCGGGTCGAGGCGCTTGGCGTCGAGCTTGGCGGCCTTGAGGAACTCCTTGTATCTCTCCGAAAGCTCCTTCCAGAACTTGAGGTCGTCCTCGAGCGGATTGACGACCGCGCCGAGGCCCAGGAAGCTGGCGATCATCCCCTCGGTCACCTCCATCCCGGACGGGACGAGGGGCTTGACCATGTCCATGATCTCCGCGATCGTGTAGGTCCGGGTCGGATCGGCGTTGATGAAGCCGGCCATGTTCTCCGGGACCTTGATCTGGTCGAGGTCGGCGTCCCCCTTCCGGCCGCCGCGGGGCGGTGCGAGGCACCAGTTCGATCCGCCGAAGGCGAAAGCCAGCCCGATCTCGCGGTGGGCGTCGAAGAACTCGAACAAGGCGTAGGTCTCCGCCTCGCTCCCGGGCCAGGGGCCGGAATCGGCGGCGTGGTACTTGAAGAGATGGGGGAAGGCCGCGCCGAGGTTGACCCCGCCCGGCCCGTCCTCGTTGAAGCGGCCGTCACCGTCGTTGTCGATCCCCTCGGGATAGAGCTTCCAGACGCCCTTCTCGCCCTTCGTCCCGTCGGCCCTTTTCATGAGGCGGGGCTCGCCCGGGACGGCGATCCAGGCGCCTTCGGGGTCCTTGACCCGCATCTGGGCGACGAGGCCGTCGCCGTCGAGGTCGTCGGGGCCGTCCTCGTCGGTCGCATCGTCCTGGTCGTCGTTCCACGGCCGGGCGTTGCGGGTGTCTAAGCGCAGGGGCTTCGCGGAATGGAGGGCCGCGGCGTCGGGATTGCCGCAGGCGAGGACGTACCAGGTCCGGTCGGTCCGCATGTCGGCCTTGTCGCAGAGGAGCCGGGCCAGGTAGAGGGCGGCCTCCCCGGCGAGGGGGACGGTCCCTTCCATGTTGGCCGCGACGAAGACGGCCGGCAGGGTCTTGGCCGATTTGGCCGTCTCGGGCCCGATCTCGATGAGGGCGAGATCGCGGCCTCCGGCCGTCTTGGCCAGGACGTGTACCTTGGCGAAGCCGGGATGGGCCCCGGCCAGCTCCCGGAGCGCGGCGACCGTCTCGCCGGGCGTGTGATATCGATCGAACGTCAAGGGGCTGTCCCCGGAGGGACCTATCCCTCTTGGGCTTGTCGTAGCCATCCCGAGGGCGACGAGGACGAAGGTCAGGACCAGGATGATGGGGATTCGGCGCAAAGTCACGTGAGGATACCTCCGTTGAGAGGATTATTTCGACATTGTCTCAGAACGGGCCGGCGAATTCAACGCGAACTCGACGCTCTTTTATCTATACGCGGGGCGCGCGCCGATAGTTCCTCCGGTCCTTGACCGACGGCGGCTTCGAGTGATAGATATCCCTCAAGTCCCCGATACGGAGGTCCACATGATCAAGAAAGCGGCGATCGTGTTCCTCGCCCTCGGCGTCTTCGTCCTCGCCGGGATCGAGTTCCGGGCCGCGGCCCAGCATCACGGCGGGACGCCGTCGGTCCTGTCCATGCGCGAGCGGGCCGCCGTCGTCCACAGGACCACGGCCAAGCGCCTCGACACGCTCCTCCCCCGGATGATGCGCGAGACCGGCCTCGACATGTGGATCATCTCCTGCAACGAGGACAACCTCGATCCCCTCTTCGAGACCATGGTCCCCTACCGGAACTGGAACCCCATCACCCAGGTCCTCGTCCTCTTCGACCGCGGACCGGAAAAGGGCGTCGAGCGATTGAACGTCTCCCGGACCGACACCCAGGGCCTGTTCAAGAGCGCCTGGGACGCCTCGGCTTGGGACCAGAAGAAGGGCGAGAGCCAGTGGGAGGCCTTGGGCCGCGTCGTCCGCGAGCGCGATCCAAAGGCGATCGGCCTCAACGAAGGCGAGGTCCAGTGGGCGGCCGGCGGGCTGACCTCGGTCCTCAAGAAGCGGATCGTCGAGGCCGTGGGGCCGAAATACGCCGCCCGCCTCCGGTCGGCCGAGCCTCTGGCGACCCTCTGGGCCGAGACGCTCCTCGAGGAGGAGGTCGAGCTCATGGAGCGGGCAGCCGCCCTGTCGCGGTCCATCATCGCCGACATGTTCTCGTCGAAGGTCGTCACGGTCGGCCAGACCACGGCCGAGGACCTCCGCTGGTACTACTGGCAGCGCATCGCCGACCTCGGCCTCAAGGAGTCCTTCTCCCCCTTCGTCTCGATCCGCGGCCGCTCGCCGAAGGACGTGGAGAAATGGGGCAAGGACGACAAGGTCATCCGGCCGGGGGACCTCCTCCACTGCGACGTGGGCCTGAAGTACATGCGCTACAACAGCGATCATCAGGAGATGGCCTACGTCCTGCGGCCTGGCGAGACGGACGCGCCGGAGACCTTCAAGAAGCTCATGGCCGAGGCCAACCGCCTCCAGGACGTCTATTGCGGCGAGTTCAAGACGGGCCTCGCCGGGAACGAGCTCCTAGGCCGGATCCTCGAGAAGGCGCGCGCGCTGGGCATCCCCGGCCCGCGCGTCTATTCCCACTCGCTGGGGCTCTTCCTCCACGAGCCGGGGCCGCTCATCGGCCTGCCCTGGGAGCAGGTGAACAACGCGGGCCGGGGCGACGTCAAGCTCGTCCCCATGAGCGCGTTCGTCGTCGAGCTCAGCGTCACCGGGCCGGTCCCCGAATGGGGCGTCGACTTCCGCCTCCCCCTCGAGCAGGACATCGTCTTCGACGGCGAGCGGACGCAATTCCTGGCCGGCCGCCAGACGGCCTTCCACCTCATCCATTGAGGGAAATAGGGACGTTTCTCCTTTTCTCGGCGGGAAAAAGAGAAACGTCCCCGTTTCCAGCAAAGGCCGGGCCGTCCGACTAAATCCTCGGAAGCCCTCGGAGAGGGCCGAGTTCACGAAGGAGACCGCCCATGAAATGGAGAACGATAGCCCCCCTCGTCGCCCTTGTCGCCGTTACGGCCTGTGGCAGGGCCAGGTACGTGGTCGTCCCGCCCGCCGTCGACCTGGCCGCTTTCGACTCGGTCGGCCTCATCGTCTTCAAGGCCGAGGGCGCCAAAGGCGACCTCGATGCCGTGGCGACGCAGTATTTCCTCCAGGAGGTCATGGCGGCCCAGCGCGTGCCCGTCGTCGAGTTCGGCCCCGTCGACGGCCTCCTTGCGGACATCGGCAGGCCGGGCCTGGACCGCGACGCGGCCCTGGCCATCGGCCAGAAGTCCGACGTCGGCGCCTTCTTCGCCGGGGAGATCAAGGTGACCAAGGTCAAGCCCCGCATAGACCTGGCCGCCCCCCTGAGCAAGTCGCTTTTCGCCCGGGCCGCGTTCGACATCACGGTGACGGCCCGGCTCGTCTCCACGGCGAACGGCGCGACGTTGTGGACGCAATCGATCACCCGCCAGGGGACGGTCGGCTCCGTCGGCATGGACGGCGGCGTCCCTGTCTTCGCCGTCCGCGACCAGAGCGCGGCCATGAGCGAGGTCCTCCGGGAGATCTCGTTCCAGATGACTTGGGACTTCCGGCCGACCCGCCGGCGCCTCTGAGCCTGATCCCCGTCCGTCCCGCGCGGCCGTCCCCTTCCTGTTGACAGCCTCTCCGGCCCAGGGCTATAGTCCGGAGGAAGGAGGGGCCATGGACAAAACGGAGAACGTGATCTGCGGGGTCTGCGGGCTCTCTAAGAAAACCAGCGAGGTCGTATCCGGACAGGCCGTGCGGCCGGCCGTCGCGGAGCTCATTCGCAGGGACCATCCGGGCTGGACGACGGACGACATTATCTGCCGGGAGGACCTCAACCGCTACCGGGCCCGGTACGTCCAGTCCGCCCTCGAAGCCGAGAAGGGGGACCTGTCCGAGATCGAGGCCGAAGTCGTCCGGAGCCTGCGTGAGGGGGAGGTCCTGACGAGGGACGTCAATATGGAGTTCGAGGAGAAAAGGACGTTGGGCGAGAAGCTCGCCGACAGGCTGGCCTCCTTCGGCGGAAGCTGGAAGTTCATCATTATCTTCGGAGGCGTGCTCCTGGTCTGGATCGTCCTCAACTCGGTCATTCTGATGAGCCGCCGTTTCGATCCGTTCCCCTTTATCCTGCTCAATCTCATCCTCTCCTGCCTGGCCGCCCTTCAGGCCCCGGTCATCATGATGAGTCAGAACAGGCAGGAGGCCAAGGACCGCCTGCGCGCCCAACACGACTACCAGATCAACCTCAAGGCCGAGATCGAGATCCGGAGCCTGCACGAGAAGATGGACCATCTCATCTTCAAACAGTGGCAGCGGCTTCTGGAGATCCAGGAGATCCAGACCGAGCTCATGGGGGAGCTCTCGGAGAAGATCCGGCCACGCGATTGACGCAGGCCGCGGGCGAAGAGGGAACGGAGCGAGAACAGCCCCCTAAAGCGACTTCGGGCCCGGCCGCCGCTCGATCCTGATGTTCAAGCGGGCCTGAAGGTATTCGACCGCCGAGGCGATCGAGCGTTCCAGGATCTCGCGCTCCCGGACCAGCGAGGACTCCGGCCCCAAGAAGACGCCGGGGAGGCTCTCGGGAGCGGCGGCGATGGACCTGAGCGATGCGAGGGCGGCGGCGCGGTCCTCGGAGGAAGGCAGGGGATCCCTGAGGACGACCTGCCAAAAGACGAGTCCGGCGGCCAGGAGGACGATAGCGGCCGCGGCGGCCGGCAGAGGGCGCAGGGCGAGCCGGCGGCCGAAGGGGATCCGTCGCCCCCCGCCGGCTTCGCTCGCGGACCACGCCGCCTCGTTCAACGGGAAGTCCGGGACGGCTTCGAGGAACGCGACCTTTTCGGCGGCGAGCCTAGCATTCAGGGAAGCGGCGAACCGGGCGTAGTCGCGGCACGACGCGCAGCGCGCGGCGTGGCGCTCGGCCCAGCGCGGCACTTTCTCTCTTCGATCCTCGGACTTCGAGATCGCCCGTCGCGCGATTCGGCACAACATGGTCGTTCTCCCTTTCTTCAACCCGACGGCGTTCCCCGGGCGGCCGCGGCCTCCGGGATCGCCAACGTCCCCGACCTTCGAGTGGCCGGCCTTTTTCATCAAGTTCGTCCGGGCCCGGTGGAGGAGGAGCCGACCGCGATGCGGCTCTTCCCGATGGCCCGGGCGATGTCCTCGATGTCCATATCTTCGCCGTAGCGCAGCCAGAGGGCCCGGAACTGGTTCCCACCGAGCGTCCGGGCCGAGTCCCAGAGCCCCGCCGCTTTCGTCGTTCCGGGCGTCCAGGCCTTCGGGTCGGCCACGGGACAGGCATCCTCCAATCGGACCGTTCTCGGCGCGCTCTTCTTCTTCCGATAGGAGCTGATAGCCAGGCGGGTGGCCGACGTGTAGAGCCAGGTCGAGAACCGGAACGCCGGGTCGTAGCTCCCGATGTTCCGGTAGAGCTTGAGGAACGTCTCCTGGACCATGTCCTCGGCGTCCTGGTCGCTCCCGAGGCGGGGGCGGAGATAGACGAAGAGCCGGCGCCGGTAACGGGCCGCCAGCTCCTCGAAGGACCGGCGCGAGCCGGCCCGCGCCTCGCGGGCCAGCTCCTCGTCGGTCTTCATCCTTCCTCCGGGGCGTCAGTGCAGGAGGGCGCCGAACGCCCGGCCGCGCGACAGGAGACCCGCGATCTCGCGCGAAGGTCCCTCGAACTCGATCCGGACGGTCTTGCCTTCCTGCTTGACCTGGATCCTCTCGGCCATTGAAGCGAGCCCGGCCATGTCGCCGCGGCCCTCGCTGAGCCGGCCCAGGGCGATGACCCCCTGGACGAGGTCAGCGATGTTCTTCGAGTTCTCCGCCGTGTCGGCGGTCATCTGGACCCGCATCTGGAGGACGGACTGCTTCTCCTGGGCCATGAAGAAGAGGCCCGAGGCCTTATCGACGAGCTTGGACTGGTTGATCTCCTTGCCCAGGCCGGAGAGGTCGTCGATGACGCCGCTCAGGAAGGCGCCCGCGGGGACCTCCTTGAGCGCCGCAGCGAGCTTGGACGAGGCGAAGGCCTTGGCCTTGCCGCCGGCCGCGTCGAGCGCCTTCTCGAGGGCCTCGCGGCTGCTGGAGAAGACGATCAGGCTGTCGTTGACGAAAGCGCCGAAGTCGTCGTCATCCATCGAGTGGATGGTGAAGGCGCCGTGGGCGTATTCCTTGTGGTCCTCGTCCAGATCGAGCAGGGTCATCAGGCGCGCCTTGTCGAACTTGCCCGCCAGGGCGAAAACGGCCTGATCCTCGTCGGGCCCCAGGCCGAACACCGTGACGCCGCGGATGTCCCGGGGAACGTCGATCTTCAACCAGCGCTCGAGGTCGCGACTCTTGACCTCGAACCGGCCGTCCTTCTCGAGGTAGGCGAAGAGCTCGGTGGCGACGAACTTCTCCATGTCCAGGTGGGCGATCCAGCGGACGCCCTCCGGGACGATCGAAACGGGGATGGTCCCCGACCAGACGGGCAGGGCCATGAACAGGGCGATCGCGGCCAGAACGGCGACGAGCACGGCTTTCTTGATCATTTCGGACTCCTTCGCGGTCGTTTCCTACGCCCTGTACTACGCCGCGGCCTCGCGGATGTTTCACTCCTTTATTAGAGGAAAGCCCGAGCGAGGATCATGGGGCCCTCCTTCTCGATAGCGGGGCCATGCTAATCCCGGCCCGGGACGGGTGTCAATGCTTCAGGATCATTCGAACCGGAGCGAATCGACGGGATTCTCCCGGGCGGCCTGCACGGCCTTGGAGGCGACCGACAGGAACGCGACCGTCAGGGAGAAAGCGGCGGCCAGCAATGCCGGTTCGATCCCGGGATCGACGCGGTAGGCGAAGCCCCGAAGCCAGCGCCCGGCGGCGATATAGGCCGCGGGAAGGGCGACGATGTTGGCGGCCAGGACCCAGCCGAGGAAGTTTCGGCTCTGCATCAGGACCAGCCCGGCGGGCGAGGCTCCCAGGACCTTGCGAATGCCGATCTCCTTGGTCATCTTCTCGGCGATGTACGAGGCCAGGCCAACGAGCCCCAGGCAGGCGGCGAAGAGGGCCAGGGCCGCGAACGCGCCCAGGATCGAGGAACTGCCTGACGACGTCGGACCGGCGGGCCCCCGTGACCTTGCGCAGGCCGACCTCCTTCGCCCTGTTGGCCGAGCGGGCCGTGGCCAGGTTCATGAAATTGATGCAGGCCAGGAGCAGAATGGCCGTGGCGGCGATCGAGAACAGGGTCAGCGTCGAGGCGCTGCCCTGGGCGTAGTTGTCCAGGTCGAAGGCGAAATCGGACTTCAAGTGGACGTCTTTCAGGGGTTGGGGGCGGAGGGAGACGTTCGATCGGCCCATCCTGTTCGCGACGAGGCCGGACATCTTCGTCGCGGCCTCGGCCGGAGAGGCCTGGGGGGCCAGACGGACATAGCAATTGAAGAACATGCTGTTCCAGTTGTCGAAGTCGACGTGGTGGTACTCGCGCATATTGACGATGGGGATGACGCAGGAGAAATGGAGATGGGAATTCTCCGGCACGTCCCGGATGACGCCGGTCACGGTGTAGGGGTCCCGGATGATCGTCAGGAGCTTGCCCATGGGGTCCCCGTCGCCGAAGAACATGCGGGCGACGCTTTCCGTGATGACGACCGAGCGCGGCCCGTCGAGCGCCGTCTTCGGGTCTCCCTTGAGGAACGGGAACGTGAACATCGTGAAGAAGGACGGATCGGCGATGCCGGTGATGGCGTCAAAAAGGACCTTATCTGCGACCCGGATCCCGTAGTTCTTGTTGGTCCTGTAGCGGCAGAAATCGAGGACCTCGGGGACTTCCGCCTTGACCGCCGGACCGGTGGGGGTCGGGGCCCGGGCGTCGAGCGTGGCCGCGGTCTGGTTCTTCGTTTCCATGACCAGGCGGTAGATCGAGCCGCCGTTCTCGTGAAAGCGATCGAAATCCGTCTCGTGCCGGACCCAGAGCATCATCAAGACCGAACAGGCCAGGCCGACGGCCAGACCGGCGATGTTGATGAAGGCGTAGCCCTTCTGGCGCCGGACCTTGCGCAGGGCGACTTGGACGTAGCTCCAGAACAGGGCAGAGGCGGATACTCGGGAACCCATTTCGCGTCTCCTAGAGGATGTAGGGCGAGCAAAGAACTGTGCAGGAATCATGCCAGGGCCGGGCCGCCGGAGCGGCCCGAGGCCCTTCGCGCGCCCGCGGCGTCCGTCCGGAACCATTACACGCGGCGTCCAAAAGCGGACAGATCTCGGCGCGTCTGCTTTCCGTCAGCGCTGGCGGTCTAGCGGGCTCAAAGCGCCCGGGCTTGCGGACCGCCGCCTGCCAGCCGGCGTAGAGCCGGTCGGCCCGGCCGCGGGTCATGGCCGGTCGGAACCGCCGTTCGTCGACCCGGAGCCTCTCGATGGCCGCGGTCGAATCCCAGACGCCCACGCCCAGGCCGGCGAGGTAGGCCGCGCCGAGCGAGGTCGTCTCGACCGTCTTCGGCCGGAGGACGGGCACGCCGAGGATGTCGGCCTGGAAGCGGCAGAGGAAGTCGTTGACCGAGGCGCCACCGTCGACGCGGAGCTCGCGGACCCGCAGCCCGGAGTCCTTGCGCATCGTCTCGAGGACGTCCCGGGTCGTGTAGGCCATGGCCTCGAGCGCGGCCCGGACAAGGTGGTTCCGCGTGGCCCCGCGGGTCAGGCCGACGATGGTCCCGCGCGCTTCGGCGTCCCAGTAGGGGGCGCCGAGCCCGACGAAGGCCGGGACGAAGTAGACGCCGGCGGTGTCCGCGACCGCACCGGCCGCGGCCGCGGATTCGGCCGCCGTGCGGATGAGCCCGAGCTCGTCGCGGAGCCACTGGATGGCCGCCCCGGCGACGAACACGGACCCCTCGAGGGCGTAGACGGCCCGGCCGCCGGGCCCGCAGGCGACCGTCGTGACCAGGCCGTGCTTCGACTCGACCAGCCTGCGGCCTGTGTTGAGCACGATGAAGGCGCCCGTGCCGTAGGTGTTCTTGATGGCCCCGGGCCGGAAGCCGGCCTGGCCGAAGAGCGCGGCCTGCTGGTCCCCGGCCATTCCCATCACGGGCAGGCCCGCCGGGAGCCGGCCGAGGCGGACCGTCCGCCCGAACTCGCCCGAGGACGGCCGGACCTCGGGAAGGACGCTCCGCGGCACGCCGAAGAGGCCGAGGAGGTCGTCGTCCCAGTCGAAGCGGCGGATATCGTAGAGCATGGTCCGGCTGGCGTTCGTCGGGTCAGTGGCGTGGCTCCGGCCGCCCGTGAGCTTCCACAGGACCCAGGAATCCGTCGTGCCGAAGGCCAGCCCGCCTCGCTCGGCCCGCCGCCGGAGCCCGCTCCGGTCGAGGATCCATTCCAGCTTGGTCGCCGAGAAATAAGCGTCGATCGGTAGCCCGGTCTTTTTCCGGACGAGCCGGCCGAGGCCCGGCTCGGCGGAGAGCTCTCGGCAGCGCCGGGCCGTGCGACGGCATTGCCAGACGATGGCCCGGCCGACGGGACGGCCCGTCCGGCGGTCCCATACGACCGTCGTCTCGCGCTGATTGGTGATGCCGATCGCGGCTATCGACCGGACCGGGACCTCGGCCAGGGCCTTCTGGACCGTCCGATAGACGCTCCGCCAGATATCTTCGGGCTCGTGTTCGACCCAGCCGGGGCGGGGGAAGTGCTGGGGGAACTCCTCGTAAGCCGAGGCGACGGTCCGGCCGCGGAGGTCGAAGACGATGGCCCGGCTCCCGGTCGTGCCCTGATCGATGGCCAGGACGAGGCTCACGTCAGGCCCTCCTCTCGGCCCCGGCGCGGTGGAAGACGTCGTTCCCCAGGCGCCCGGACATGGCCGGATTATAGCAGAAATCGGCCTTCACGGACCTCTTGAACGGCCGGCCGGTTCTCTGTATGATGGGTGCGAATCCGATCCAAGGAGGTCTGGTGCCTAGAGGTAGTAGAGGATTTAAAAGCGAAAAGCGGTCGAAAGAACTGAAACGTCTCAAGAAACAGGAAGAGAAGCGGCTGAGGCGGCTGGGCAAGCTCACGACGCCCGACGGGGAGCCCGAAGCGCTCTCGCCCGAGGAAGCGCCGGCCGCGCCGCCCCAAGAGGACGGAACCCCCGGGGAGACGTCCTGAGGTCGGTCCCTCAAAGCAAGATCCGATCGATCCGGCCCGATCCCCCTCCGAGGGGCGCCCTCTCGGGCCAGTCCCATCCTCCCGGAATCCCATGAGTTCCGCCCTGTGGAGCGCCGGGTCCCGTTCCGCCGCGCTCGCGGCGGCGCTCGTCGCGGTCCTCGCGCTTTCCGCCGCCCCGTCACCCGAGAGGACGCTCTTCAAGGACCTCCCGCCCACGGAGACCGTCCGGGAGGTCGTCGAGGCCGTCCTCGACCTGCCGCTCGACCGGGTCCGCCGGGGTTTCACGGCCAGAGAGTGGACCGGCGAGGGTTTCGGCGACGCCTGGGAGAGGGCCCGGCGATATTTTCCCGACCGGGCCTATCTCGTCCGGCCGGGGACCTATTTCATGACCCACGGCTTCGGTCCGGACGGCCGGCTTTTCATGGAGATCCACGATTCGGACTATCTCGCGCTCTCCATCGAGGCCTTTCGGACGTTCTCGCCGGGGGCCGTCGTCGAGGCCTACGGGCGCGAGCGCGCGGCCGCCGGCCCGGGAGCGGCCGCCTTCGGGGAGAAGATGGGCCGGCTGGAGCCCTTCTTCAGGGACGAAGGGTCTCATCGCCGCCTTCGGGACGCGCTCGGCGACGCTCTGCACCGCCGGCTCCTCGCGGAGCTGCGGGAGGAGAACTTCCACATGCTCGCCGGCGGGCTCGTCCACGAGGGGCTGCACGCCGACGTCGGGGACGATTCGGTCACCCGCCTTCAGGCCGAGTTCAGGTCCGGCGGCCTGCCGGTTCAATGGGACGAGCTTCGATCGTTCATGGCCGAGGCGGCCTTTCACGCCCGGTTCTGCCGCTGGGCCAAGGAAGAGATCGTCGCGACCGGGCGGCGTATCGAGGCCGCACTCCGGGAGCTCGAGCCGCTCCGCCGCACGGTCAAGCTCCGCCCGGGGCGGGACCGGGCCAGGTTCGAGAGGGGCCGGGCCGGGTCCTGGGCCTTCGCCGCGCTCGTCCGCTTGAGGATGCGCGAGAGCTGGCAGTCGGCCCGTCGCGCCGAGTCCCTCGTCGACCGTTTCCGGGAGGATTACGTCCGGGACGACCCGCCCCCGGACGCCGCCGGGCTCCTCGCCTCCCTCGACCGCGACACGGCCGCCTTCACGGAAGCGCACGGCCGGGCCGTCCAGGCGGCGGAGCTCGCGCTCCGTTCCCTCGAAAAGGCGCTGGACCTTTGGACCGAATGGGCGGAAGGCCGCCGGCCCTTCCCGCCTCCCGTCACCGATTCGATCAGGGTCGTCGAGCGGCTCGCGCGAACGGCCTGGCCCGATCCCCCCGCGGAGGACCTCCTGGCCCTCATGAAGCTGGCGAAATCGGCTCTCGGGGCGGCTTCCCGCTCCTGACGAGCAGGCCGTCGAGACCCCACCTCTTCTCGGCCGCGAGGTGGCGGACCGGCTTCTTCGGGGGGATGAACGACATGGCCCGCTCGGCGAAGGCGGTGATGGAGAGCGCCGGATTGACCCCGAGGTTCTCCGGGATCTGCGAGCCGTCGCAGACGACCATGTGGGCGTAGCCTTTGACCCGGTTCTCCCCGTCGATGACGCCCTCTTCGGGCGTCGGGCCGAAGGAACAGCCGCCGAGGATGTGGGCCGTGATGGGGATGTTGGCGGTGACCTCCGTGACGACGTTCGCGGCGATCCCTCCTGTGCGGCGGGCCAGCCGGCGCCCGAAATCGTTCCCTGCCGGAAGCCACTTCGGGTGCCGCTGCTCGTGCCGGTGTTCGGAAGCGAGGACCTTCGCGAACGGGAAGAACCAGGGCCGGCGGCAGGCCAGGTGGAAATAGTTGTCGAGCGTCTGCATGACCAGCAGGATGATCGTCTCCTTGGCCCAGCCGGCGGGATTTCTCATCCGGAGGTGGCGGAGGGGATGCCGCAGCTCGTTCCCGATCCAGCGCAGGAACCTCGGCATCCTCTTCTCGCCGTCGGTCAGGGCGGCGACGAGGACGCACATGGCGTCGTGGCCCTGGCCGAAGCGGACGGGCTCGATGTGGGTCTCCGGCTCGGGGTGGACGCTCGAGCTGATGGCCACGCCCCGGCTGTAGTCGGCGTCGGGGGCGAAGGAACGGACGCCGAGCAGCGTCTCGCTGTTGGTCCGGGCGTAGCGGCCCAGGTGCGCGGACAGGTTGGGCAGGCGGCCCGTCTTCTTCATGTCGAGCAGAAGAGCGTTGGTGCCCAG
The DNA here is from genome assembly GCA_963719985.1 of Candidatus Aminicenantota bacterium. Classification (GTDB taxonomy): domain Bacteria; phylum Acidobacteriota; class Aminicenantia; order Aminicenantales; family Saccharicenantaceae; genus RBG-16-66-30. The sequence goes on from CAVRDU010000005.1 coordinate 797,763, forward strand.
GGTCCCCGCCGCCAGGACGAGGCCCTTCGTCTTGAAGGTCAGGCCGCGGCGGCCGCGGAAAAGCCCGGTTGTCTTCCTCGTCCGGACGACGTAGCCCTCGCTCCCGTCCGGAGACAGGGGCTCGACGTCGACGACCCTGTTCTCGGAGAAGATCCGGGCGCCGAACTTCTCGGCGAAATAGAGGTAGTTCTTGTCCAGGGTGTTCTTGGCGTCCTTGCGGCAGCCGGTCATGCATTCGCCGCAGAGCTCGCAGCCGACGCGGTCCGGCCCCTCGCCGTCGAAATAGGGGTCCGCCGCGGGCTCGCCCTCCCGGCCGAAATAGACCCCGACCCGGGTCGGCCGGTAGGTCCCCTCGCGCCCGATCTCGGCCGCGGTCTCCCTCATCAGGATGTCCTGGACGGTCTCGACCGGGTTCTCGACGGCGCCGAGCATGCGGCCGGCCAGCTCATAATAAGGAAGGAGCTCCGTCTTGCCGCCGAGCCGGCGGACGCTCGGCCGGTCGAAGAACACGTCGGGCGGGACGTAGAGCGTGTTGCCGTAGTTGAGGCTGCCGCCGCCGACGCCCGAGCCGGCCAGGATGAAGATCCCGTTGAGGAGCCGCATCCGCCAGAGCCCGTAGAGCCCCAGGGAAGGCAGCCAGAGGAACTTGCGCAGGTTCCAGTTCCGCCTGGGGAAGCCGTCGGCGTGCCAGCGCAGGCCGGCCTCGACGACGCCGACCGCGTAGCCCTTCTGGGCCAGGCGCATGGCCGCGACGCTGCCGCCGAAGCCCGAACCGACGACCAGCCGGTCGAATTCGAAGTCGTAGGGCTTGGCCATTGTCCCCTGGGACGTCAGAATCTATCGGAGTTGCGCCTCGAGGTCAAGGGGAAATCCCCTACGCCCCTGGCGGGAGAAGTCCTCCCTTCGGCTGGGCTCAGGTATCGCCCCTTGCCCCCGCACCCCGGAAACCTGCGAATCCGGTTTCCCCCGCCTTCGGTGGGCCCCCCTTCCATCACGGGGGCCTTGGGGCGATATCCTTCGCCGCCGAACGGCGGACTTATCCAGGCACGGGGAGCGCAAAAAAGGCTTGACAGCCCCACTATGATACAATATATTTCTATACGTTCATGATAATCATAATTTTAAACATATCTGTACGTATAGGTACACTATGAACAAAAACATCCTCCATCTCGAGGACCTGGCCCGCCGGGCCGACGTGCCGGCCGAGCGCCTTTCGGAGTGGGTCAAGGCCAAGCTCCTCAGGCCCGAGGGCTATGCCGACGACAAGGCGCCTCTCTTCTCCCCCGGCAGCGGCGAGCGCGTCGCCCACCTCCAGAGGCTGGCCGACCTCGGCTACGGGACCGACGAGATCCTGAAGATCGTCAAAAAGGTCGGTCTGCCCCAAGACGGACGCGGACGCAGGAAGGAGCCCGGGAAGGGCCGCTTCCTCACGGTCGGCAACCTGGCCGAACGGTCCGGCGTCAGCGCCAGGACGATCAAGCACTGGGAGGACAAGGGCATCATCGAGCCGGACATGCGGACCGAGGGGGGGTTCCGGCTCTACTCGGAATCCTACGTCTTTCCCTGCCAGCTCATCCGCGACCTGCAGCTCTTCGGCTACACCCTCGAGGAGATCAAGGCCGTCTCCGACGACGTCCGGACGCTCCTCTCCATCGAGGCCGAGCCCGACGCGTTCCCCGCCGCCGACGTGGAGAAGCGGCTGGCGGCCATGCTCGAGGCCATCCAGGCCCTTTTCGGCAAGATGACGCTCCTCGAGGAAGGCATCGAGCGCTGGCAGGACCTTCTCAAGAAGAAGAGGAAGGACATCGCCGGCCTGCGGGCCCGGAACAAGAAGCGGGAGGAAGCGGCCAAGGACAGGAAACATGCCTAAGATCGTCTTTATCGAGCCGAAGGCCCCCAACCTCCACATCTTCTCCCAGTTCCCCCTGCCCCGGCTGGGCACGCTCATCCTGGGGACGATGATGAAGAAGCGCGGCTGGGCGGTCGAGCTCTTCGTCGAGGACTTCCGCAAGGTCGACTTCGACGTCGTCGCCTCGGCCGACCTCGTCGGCATCTCGACCATCACCTCGACGGCGCCCCGGGCCTACGCCATCGCCGACCGGGTCCGGGCCATGGGCATCCCGGTCATCATGGGCGGGCCGCACGTGACCTACCTCACCGACGAGGCCCTCGGCCACGCCGACTTCGTCGTCCGCGGCGAGGGAGAGGCGGCCCTGGCGGCATTCGTCGACGCCTGGGAGCGCGGCGGCGGCTACGACCGCGTTCCCAACTTGTCCTTCCGGGACGAGGCGGGCGCGATCGTCCACAATCCCATGGCCCCCCGGGCGGCCGACCTTGACCCCATCCCCTTCCCCGACTTTTCGCTCCTCCGGCCGGACGCGAAGGGATTGAAGCACATGTCGTCCATCCCCGTCCTGACGTCTCGGGGCTGTCCCTTCGACTGCTCCTTCTGCTCGGTGACCGGCATGTTCGGCCGGAAATACCGCTTTCGCTCGACGGAGAACATCATCGAGGAGCTCCGCCTCTACTCCGGCCGCAGGACCATGGTCTTCTTCTACGACGACAATTTCGCCGCCGACCCGAAACGCACCCGCGAGCTCTGCGAGGCCATCATCCGGGAAAAGCTCAAGATCACATGGACGACCCAGGTCCGGGCCGACGTCACCCGCGATCCCGAGCTCGTCGGGCTCATGAAGAAGTCGGGCTGCCACACCGTCTACATCGGCTTCGAGTCGGTCAATCCCGACGCCCTCGAGGACATGAAGAAGAAACAGACCGTCGCCGAGATCGCCGAGGCCGTCAGGGTTCTCCGGCGCCACAGGATAAACATCCACGGCATGTTCGTCCTCGGCTTCGACCAGGACGATTGGAAATCGGTGCGCAAGACGGTCCGCTGGGCCAAGCGGGCCCGCCTGACCTCGACCCAGTTCCTCATCCTGACGCCCCTGCCCGGATCGGCCTTCTACGACCGGATCTCCGCGGAGAACCGCATCCGCTTCCACGACTGGGCCCTCTACGACGCGCACCACGCGGTCTTCCAGCCGGCCCGCTTCTCCCTGCCCGACCTCCAGAAGGCCCAGAGCTTCGCCCACCGCAAGTTCTACTCGCTGAAGCAGGAGGCCCGCAAGCTCCTCGCCGGCCAGTGGATCGCCGCGGCCATCGCCCATTACGCCCGGAAGCTCGACCGGACCTGGAAGAAGCGCAACAGGACCTTCCTCAAGGTCATCGCCCTGCTCAAGCCCCGGCCGGGATCGAAGGCGAGGGTCTCGGTGGACTACCGGGAGGACGTCAGCCTGGACTGAACGGTTTACTTCGCCTTCCGTATCCAATAGAATAAGCCAGTTATTTTCGAATTCCCAAGGGAGTCGCCCATGCCCAACGTGTTGACCGTCCGGGGATTGAAGAAATCCTACGGCACCCAAATGGCCCTCGCCGGCATCGACTTCGAAGTCCGGGCCGGAGAGGTCTTCGCCCTGATCGGCCCGAACGGCGCCGGCAAGACGACGACGCTCCGGATCGTGGCCACCCTGCTCACGTCCTCCGGCGGGGACATCACCTTCCTCGACCGCGACCACCGCAAGGAGCCCGACTTCGTCCGGGAGAAGATCAGCTACCTGCCCGAGGAGGCCGGCGCGTACAAGGACATGAAGGGGATGGACTACCTCCGCTTCATGGCCAACTTCTACGCCCGCACCCCCGAGGAGGAGAAGGAGTTCGTCGACCGGGCGGTGGCCATCACCGAGCTCGGCGACCGGCTCAAGACCAAGGTCGGCACCTACAGCAAGGGCATGACCCGCAAGCTCCTCCTGGCCCGGGCCCTGATGACCCGGCCCACGCTGGCCATCCTCGACGAACCGACCTCGGGCCTCGACGTCCTCAACGCCCTGGAGGTCCGGGAGATCGTCCGCCGCTACGTCAAGGAGGGGACCTCGGTCCTCCTCTCGTCCCACAACATGCTCGAGATCGAGTTCCTGTCCGACCGGGTCGCGCTCATCAACAAGGGCCTGATCCTCGACAGCGGAACGCCCGCGGAGCTCAAGAGCAAACACCAGGCCAACAATCTCGAAGAGGTCTTCAGGAGTTCCGTCCGATGAAAAGATTCAGCAACCTTCTCCGCAAAGAGATCAAGGAGCTGGTCACGAAACAGCTCATCATCTCGCTGGCCTTCACCGTCCTGCTGTTCAATTTCATCGGCCAGGTCAGCAAGAAGGAGGTCCAGAAGGCCATCGGCGTCCAGACCATCTCGGCCCTCGACCTGGACGGCTCGGCCGGATCGCAGGCCCTCCTGAAAGGCCTCGAATCGGCCCGGTTCAAGATCCTCGACCAGTCGGGCAAGACCAAGGACCAGGCCATCGAGACGGCCAAGGCCGGGGAATCGAAGCTCCTCCTGGTCGTCCCCGCCGGCTTCGGCGATTCGCTCGCGGATCTCAAGCCGAGCGAGATCGAGACCTACTCTTTCATGCGCAGCTTCTCCCTCATCGGCGCCCGGGGGCAGGTCGTCGTCCAGAGCGTCATCGGGGCGCTCAACGAGGCCCTGTCCAACAATTACCTCCGGGAAAAGATACCAGGCGTCGATCCCCAGAGCCTCAAGAGGCCGATCAAGAGCAAGGATTTCGTCGTGGTCCAGGACCGCGTGGCCGAGGGCTCGGCCAACATGGTCGCCGGACTGATCACCCAGCAGTCGCTGCTCATCCCCGTCGTCCTGATGATGATCGTCATCTACTCCTCGCAGATGGTCATCTCGGCCGTGGCCATGGAAAAGCAGAACAAGACGCTCGAAACGCTCCTGACCGTGCCCATCAAGCGGACCTCGATCATCACGGCCAAGATGCTCTCGGCCGGGCTCGTCGGCCTCATCTCGGCGGCCGTCTACATGTTCGGCTTCCAGGGCTTCATCGGCGGCATCGGCGAGGAAGCCGCGAAGGCGGGCGCCGAGGCCGGCGGGACGGCCCTCATGCAGAAGCTCGGCCTGACGTTCGACATGACCGGCTATGTCATCCTCGGTGTGTCCCTGTTCCTGGCCATCCTTGTCGCCCTGGCCCTGGCCATGATCCTCGGGGTGCTGGCCGAGGACTTCCGCAGCGCCCAGACGATGATCATGCCCCTGATGTTCATGGTCATGATCCCCTACTTCATCTCCCTCTTTGCAGACATCAACACGGTCGCCCTGCCGGTCAAGGTCCTTATCCTGGCCATCCCCTTCTCGCACCCGTTCCTGGTCTCCCAGAACATCTACCTCGGCAACTACGGCATGATCGCCGGGGGCCTGGTCTATATGCTCGTCGTGTTCGTCGTCCTGGTCGTCTTCGCCGCCCGGATCTTCTCGACCGACAAGATCCTGACCATGAAGCTGCGCTTCGGCAAGAAGAAAGGCGCGCCCGCCGGGGCGTGAGCGAGCGGGCCGGGGCGGATCGGAGCGAGGGGACCGGGCCGGGATCCTCGTGACCAAGAAGCTCCCCGTCCAACTGACCTTTTTTGTCGCCGTCCGGGCCGTCTCGAACACGGCCTATAGGATGGTCTATCCTTTCCTGCCCGTCTTCGCCCGCGCTCTCGGGGTCGATCTGGCGACGATGTCGCTGGCCCTGTCGGCCAGGTCGGCGGCCGGGGCTCTGGGGCCGCTCGTCGCCCCGCTCACGGACCGCTACGGACGCCGCTTCGGTCTCTCGCTCGGCCTGGGGCTTTTCGCGACCGGGGCGTTCCTGGCCTTCGCCGGCCCCGGGTTCGCGGCCTTCGCCGTCGCGCTCGTCCTGATGACCGTCGGCAAGTACGTCGTCGACCCGGCCGTTCTGGCCCACCTTAGCGATCTTATCCCCTACGAGAGGCGGGGCCGCGCCCTGGCCCTGACCGAGCTCAGCTGGTCCCTGGCCTTCTTCGCCGGGGTGCCGGCCGCGGGCTTCCTCATCGCCCGGTTCGGCTGGCGGTCCCCGTTCCTGGCCCTGGCGCTCCTCGGCCTGGCCGGCCTGTTCGCGGTCCGGGGCCTTTTCCAGGGAAGTCCGGGCGCCGGGACGGCCGGCGGGCCCGATGACGCGGTCACAGGGGCGAGGTCCGGCCACTTCGCGAGCTACAAGGCCGTCGTCCGCTCGCCGGCGGCCCTGGCCGGGATCGCCGTGATCCTCGTCGTGAGCATGTCCAACGAGCTGGTCAACCTCGTCTTCGGCGTCTGGCTCGAGGATTCCTTCGGTCTCAAGCTCGCGGCCCTGGGCGCCGCGGCCGCTCTCATCGGCGTCGCGGAATTCGGCGGGGAAAGCCTGGTCGTGGCCACGGTCGACCGCCTGGGCAAGATCAGGGCCCTGATGATCGGTCTCGCCGCGAACGGCCTGGCCGTCCTCCTGCTCCCGCTGGCGGGGGGCTCGCGGCTGACGGCGCTCCTCGGCCTGGCCTTGTTCTACCTGACCTTCGAATACACGGTCGTCTCGATGCTCCCGGTCATGAGCGAGGTCCTGCCCCACGCGCGGGCCACCCTCCTGGCCTTCTACGCGGCCTCGTTCTCGCTCGGACGGGCGATCGGATCGCTCCTCTCCCCGCTCCTCTACGCGCGGGGCTTCACCCTTGTGGCCCTGACGGCGGCCGGCCTCGACGCTGTCGCTTTCATCGCTTTGCTGCGCCTGCGCCGATTGACGGCCGGAACGCGCTGAGCCCAGGCGCGGCCAACCCTATTATCTTCACCGGGCCGATGAGTCCTGAGGGGAGCAGCGGCGAGTCGGCGCTGAAATGCTTCCAAGTCGAGAAGGTCAGGCGGCCCGGGGACGGGCGCGACTCTCCCCGGAGCAGCCAGTCGGGCCAGTGGACGAGCCGGCCGTTCCGGGCGTATTCGGCGTCGGGGGGCTCGCGCTCGTCGCCGATGAGCCGGTTCGGCCAGAGGTTGGCGACGCGGACCTCGAGGCGGTTGGCCCTCCGCTTGTCTGCGTTCGTGATCTCCACGCGCCAGGGGTCGCACCAGACGACGCCGAGGTCGCGGCCGTTGAGCCGGACAGCGGCGATATGCTTGACCGTCGCCGAGGTCGAGCCAGAGGCGGCTGTTCTTGACGGAGATGGATGACGGCAGATCGAAGGTCTTCTTGTAGACGGCCGTCCCCGAATAGTACCTGATCCCCTCTTCCGGCCTGGTGCTCCAATCGTCCAGGCTCTCGAAGACCACCTCCTCCGGCCCGCCCCACGCCGGGTCGAACGAAACTTCCCAGGGCCCGGGAAGCGCCGCGACTTCGGACGGGATCGGGAAGTCAGCGGCCGGGGCGGCAGCCGATCCGGCGACGGCCTGATGTCCCGGCTCGCGGAAGACGATGAAAAAGGACTGAAAAGGCTCGAATCGCAGGGCGACCGAGGTCCGTCCATCTTCCTCGCCGAATCCCGTCAGTGCGCGGATCTTCCCGGTGAGTGGGTCCCATATCTCGGGACGCTTGCCGCTCACGCGGAAGACGGCGGACGTCTCCAGCGGGCGGCCGGCGGGATTGGCGACGAAATAGATCTCCGTCCCGCCGTCCCGCCGGTGCGTCCAGCGGAGAGGGACGTCCGAGGAGAAATCGGGCCCGACCGACATCCTCGCGAGCTCCGCCTTGACGACCGCGAGATCCCCATACTGCGCGGGCTCGTCGAGCGGCGGCGCGCCTACCGACCAGGTCAAGGAGACGCTGGAGGGCGTTTCGGTCCCGGGCGCGACCGCCGGTTCGGGTCTTCCTCCCGGCGTTCCGATCACGGCGGCCGTCCGCCCGCGGACCCAGACGACGCGTCCGAGGCCGAAGGCGTTCTCGGTGATCTCCTCACCGTCGCACTTCCCCCAGAGCTCGGCGGCCAGGCGCTCGACCTCGGCGTCGCAGTCCGGGTAATCCGGCGAGGGACGGGGACTTCCGCGGCCTCGGCCCGACGATCGTGGCCCCGGCCTCGACGAGGTCGCGGATCTTCTTCAGGAGGGCCGGCGTCATCGTCTCCCTTTCGGGAAGGACGAGCACCCGATAGCTCATGCCGTCGGAGAAGACGAGGCGGCCGTCGGCGACGCTCGCCCGGGAAAGGAGCGTCTCCGGCGGGCAACCGTCGAAGGCGGGCCCGGTCGGGACCGGAGGGTCGCCGCGGAGCGCCGACGCCGGCGGCCTGAACACGTGCGGCGCGCCTTCCGCGACGAGGAAGCAGACGTCGGCCACGGGGAGGCCCTGCCGCAGCATGAACTGGCAACGGGAGAGGTAGGCGTGGTAGGCGGGGACCATGTCCCACCAAGTCTGGGTCCGTTCCCAGTGGACGCCGAACTGACCCATGGTCATCCCGGGGCGCATCGTCATCCCGGCCTGGTTCTGATAGCGGTGGAAGACGATCCGGTTGACGCCGGCCGCGAAGGCCCAATCGCCGAGCGGCTTCATCGAGGCCGGGTGGGCCCGCCAGGCCTCGGTGTCCAGCGAAGTGAAGGCTTCGGCGGCCATGATCCGCTTCCCGCCCGTGTGGGCGAGGCCGGCGGCCTCGAAGACGGAGTGGGCCGTGTGGAAGCCGTAGAGCCAGAACTCGCTCATGGGCACGTCGGCGGCGGTCCCGAGCGTCATGTCGGCGCAAGGCGTCATGTCGTACGGCTCGATCGAGAGGCGGAAGCCGTCCCGCCGGCCGAGCTCCTTGAGCCGCAGGGCGTGGTTCTCCAGGACCAGCTCCTGGGCGGTCTGGCGCAGGTCCCAGAGGAACCGTTCGGAGATCTCCAGGCTCTCGACCGGGCGGCCGGTGACGGCCGGGAGGTAGGTCAGCGGGTCGTAGCCCCGTCTCTTCCGGAACTCCTCGCGGAAGGCGGCCGTCCAGTTCTGGGCGCCCATCTCCCAGCTGTCGATGTGGAGGGTCGTCCAGCCGGCCCGCCCGTCGGTCCGGCGGGGCCCGATCTCGCGGAGGAGCGCTCCGACGAAGGCGTCGTAGTGGGCGTCGAACGCGGCCGCGTCGAACTTGTCGCACTCGAGGCCGAGGCCGGGGACCGGCGCGGGACGCGTGTTGGCGCCCGTCGTCGTCCGCCCGAATCGCAGGATCGTCCAGCGGCCGGCCGGGACGTCCCAGACGAGGCGTCCGTCGGCCGCGAGCTTATCGGTCAGGTCGACGACGCGGGCGCGGTCGACGGCCGTGCCCGCCGGGAGCGCGGGGTATTCGGCCGGCGCCGGGAGGAACGGCCTGACGCCGGGCTGCGAGGAATATGGCGCGCGGATATAGAGGGCCTTCTCGTCGATGGCGTCGATCGCCGCTCCGGCGGCCGGGGTCGGGAAGGCCAGGACGGCCACGTCGCGATAGAACCCGTCCATGGTGTCCTTGATGGACTGCGGCAGGCCGCCCTCGCCGAAGAAGGCCGAACGGCGCGCGGGGCGCGGCAATGCGGCGTCGAAGCGGGACGGTCCGGAGACGTCGGTCGCGGCCGCGACGATGTGCTGCATGGACTGCTCCGGCTCGACCCACGGGCCGCCCGAACCGGTCCAGCCGGGGCCGGCGTTGAGCGTCACCTCGAGGCCGAGACGCTCCGCCTCCCGGACGACGTGCTTGAAGAGCCGGCGCCACTCCGGGCTCATGAACTCGACCGGGCCGCGGGGGACGCCGACGTTGACCTCGCAGATGACGACGCCGCCGAGGCCGGCGGTCCGCATGGCCTCGAGGTCGGCCGTGATCCCTTCGCGCGTCAGGTTGCCGTCCATCCACATCCAATAGACCCAGGGCCGGGCCTCGTCGGGGGGATGGGCGAAGCCGGCGGCCAGGGAGTCGGAAGCCGTGCGGCTCGAGGATACCGGGCCACAGGCGCCGGCGAAGGCGACGAATGCGACGATGGCGGGAAGGGCCAGGCGGGGACACAGCCGATGCGACATGGGGATCCTCCTCGTCACGTCCGTTCTTAGTACACTCCCCCGGCGGGAGTCAAACGCACGGCAGCGACTTTGGCGCCGGAGAAGCTCCGGACGGTCCTCCGCCACCCGGTCGAGAAGGCCTGGGCCGGCTCGGCCGGCTATTTCTTGGCCCAGGCTCCGGCTTCGTTCTGGACCCACCAGCCGGGGGCGGCGCTCTTGGCCCATTCCTCGGCGAAGATCTTCTGGATCTTCTCGATCTGGCTGGCCTCGATGTTCAGGGCCTTGGCCACTTCGGCGTAGAGCTTGGCCCGGTCGTCGTTCTCGTCCCTGACGGCGTTGCGGAGGGCCGCCTTGGCCTGGAGGTTGAGCCCGGTCTCGTCGCGGACCTCGAGCAGGCCCTTGTTCGTCTCGCCGACGTTGCCGGCGTCGAAGTAGGGCTTGAGCGTCGGGAAGCGGTTCCTCATCGCATCCTTGAGGGCCCGGATGGCCGGCGTCGAGACGTTCGTCGCTTCCTGAGCGTAGGCCGCGGGGACAAGCGCGAATCGGGGGGCCGATGCGGGCTCCGGCAGGGCCGACAGGTCCTCCGGGGCCTTCTTCTCCCCTTCGGTCTTACGGATCTCGTCGACGATCTCGGCGGCGGCCTGCTTGACCGTGGCCTCGGGGAAGTAGATGTTGACCGTGATGCAGGCCAGGGCTATGAGGAGCCCGGCGGCCGCGGCGGATCCCAGGGCGTATTTCTTGCTCATGTCGTCATCCTCCTTGCGATGTGTCGCTATTTCTCGGACTGGCCGACCCTCTTGAGACGGCCCGTCATTTCCTTGAAGCTGATGACCTTCCCGGGTTCCCGGTTCACCACACTTATACCAAAAAGGGCCGGTTTCTTCACCAGGTATTCGACGCCGCCCTCGTGGATCGTTCCGTTGAGGGTGAACGTGTCGTTGCGGAGCGTGCTGACGATACCCAGCTTTTCGTAGCGGAAGCCGCGGATGAAGCGCATGAAGAAGCCGCCCGCCCCGGCCGAGGCCTGCTGGCCGGAGCTGAGGACGGTCAGGTTGTCCACGGCCTTGAGGCTGAACGTCTGGGGGACGCCCTTGCGCGGCACCGATTCGAGGCGGAAGTCGAACCGGGCCGGCTGACCGTAGGTGACGACGAGGCCGCGGACCTCGCCGCTGACGATGCCGGTGACCTCGCCGAAGGGGACCTCGTCGGTGAGCTTCTTGAGGTCGAGCCCGACGAGGTCGACGTTGAGCGAGATGGCCCGGCCGGGGGCGAACGGGTCGGTGACGGAGAGGTCCCGGAGGACGACCTGGCCGCCGAAGACATCGGCCTCTCCCCGGCCGGAGACGCCGATGAGCCTGGGGCCGATGTCGAGGCGCGGGAACTCGGCCCGGATCTTTCCGGTCAGCTTGAACTGGGGAGAGGCGACGGGAAAGCGGGCGATGTCGACGTCGCGCAGGGCGAGCGAACCGAGGCCCCGGAAGGAGCCGGCGGCGGGATCGTAGCGGAACGTTGTCCGGCCGAGCTCGAGGCGACCGCCGAAGAGCTCCAGGCCGACCGGCTCGAGGCCCAGGGCGTTCGGCCCGCCGCGGAGCGGGAGCTCGAAGGAGGCGAGCGAAAGGAACGGGCTCGAGAGCTCCCCGACCCGGATAAGGCCCTTTTCGGGGAGATCGGACCCGGGGGCCGTTCCCATGGGGGGCTTTCCTTCGGGATCGCGGGGCGCGTCCGGCGCGCCGGCCGGCGCGGGAGCGGACACATAATGGAGCGGGATGTCGGCCGAGATGCCCGTGATCAGCGTTTTCGACAGGGGGCGCTCGAGCCCCGTGTCGGCGAGCTTGATCCGCCCCTCGACCGAGAGCGCGCCGCTCGCGCGGCGGACGCGGAGGTCCGCGCCGAGCTTGCCTTCGAGCTTCATCCGGCTCTCTTCTGAGACGCCGGCCTGCGAGTAGAGCGAATAGAGAGGCCCCAGGCTCAGGTCGGCCCCGGCCCGCAGATCGAACGAAGGCGTTGGGCGGACATCGGCCGTGCCGGTCGCGTCGATCGTCCCGATATCGGGCAGGACGGCCCGGGCGGCCAGATCGTCGACCTGGCTCGAGGCGGGATCGTAGCGCCCTGAGACGGAAAGCTCGAGCGGGAACTTGCTCCAGGGGATATAGACCGCCTTCCACAGCGACTCGCCCCGGCCGACGGCGAGAGATCCTTTGAAGGACAGCTCCTTGCGAGCCGAAGGAGGAGCCTTCGAAGCGCAGGGTCGGATCGAGGCCCTCGCCGGCGATCGTGAAGGACGGGTCGTTGAAAGTGGCCCCGGCGAGCGAGACCGTCCCCGAGGCCTCCCAGTCGTCCGGCGAGCTTCCCCGGCGATAGGCGAGCGAGAGGTCGGCCGTCGCGGCCAGGTCCCAACCGGCGAAGCCCGCCGGGACGAAGGGCGAAGCGAGCGACCGGAGCGCGGCGAGGTCGAGGCCGCGGCTTTCGAAGAGGAGGCGGGAGGATCGGTCTTTCCCGAAACCGATCCGGCCCGACAGCCGGAGAGGCGAGAGGCCGGGGACGCGCGCTTCGAGCGAGGTCAGGGCGGCCGTTTGCCGGACCGGATCGATGCTGCCCTTGGCGAGAAGCTCCGCAGAGTCGAAGGAGAGCGTCTTTCCTTCGGAGACATCGAAGGCGAGCCCTCGGAAGCGCGCCTCGAGCCGCGAGACGTCCACGGATGCGCGCGTGCCGGCGGCGACGATCCGGACGTCGGAGCCTCCGGCCGTGACGCCGGCCGCGGCGAGCTCGCCGGAGGCCAGGCGGAGGTCGGCCGAGACGCGAGGGTCGCGCGACGGGCCAGCGGCCTCGATCCGGCCGTCGCATCGGACGCGGACGGGAAGACCGGAGAAAGCCTGGGCGAAGCTCGACCGACTCGAGGGGGAGCGTCGCGTCGACGTCGTCGGTCGAACCCTGGCTCGTCCGGTGGAGACCGTATGTCCCGGCGAGCTCGGCCCGGCCCTTGAGATCGAGGCGGCGCAGGGACTCGGGCAGGCGCGGGCCGACGAGCTCCGCCGCCCGCTCCAGGCTTTCGAACCGGGCCCGGGCCTCGGCCTCGACATAGACGCTGTGGCCGAAGCGGCCCGCGGCCTTGCCCTCGAGGTCGAGCAGGCCGGGAGCCACGATCTCGAGCCGGGACACGGCGAAGTCGCTCGCGGACCTGTCGAGCCGGGCCGTCAGCGCGACGGCCAGGGCGTCGAGCGAGCTCTCGGCGCCGCCCGCGATGACGCGGGGAGAGCCGAAAGCGAACTCGGAGTCGACGACGAAGGGCGAGGCCAGCCGGAGGGTACCCGAAGACTTCAGGCCGCAGACGAGGTCGAAGGTCCCGTCCTTTTTCGCATAGCTGAGATCGGAACGTCCGAGGATGTAGACGACGGCGTCCTCGGCCGCGTCGGGCTCGAGGGTGAGATCGAGTTTATCCAGGCTCGTCGTGCCGGCCAGGAAGGCGAGGTCGAGGCGCGCGCCGGTCAACGTGACGCGCCCGGCCCAGGCCAGGGTGTCCGAAGCTTGGAGGAGGAACGCCTCGATGTCGAACGGCTCCTCGGACACCTCCTTCTGCTCGAGGCGGAGGGAGAGGCCTTCGATCTCGAGCGAATCGAGCGCCGGCTTGATCCCGCGCACGAGCTTGCGGAGCGACCCGGCGGCCTCGAGCCGGTCCAGGGAGACGACGAGCTTCTGGAAGGGGTCCTCCCGGACGAGCTCGAGCGAATCGATGGAGACGCGAAAGGGGAAGAGCGAGTAGTCGAGACGGGCGAAGCGGGCCGTCGTCCCGGCCGCCTTGTTGAGCTCGCGGCGGACGATCTTCCGGACGAGCGGCTTGTCGAAGAGAACGAGGAGCGCCGCGACGGCGGCGAGGAGAACGATGGCGCCGAGCACGGCGCCCGCGATCTTGATGGCCTTCCTGACGGATCTCTTCATTTCGCCGCGCTCCGATTATATCACCCTTTAGGTCGGCCGGGCCCGCCGTGCCGGCCGGCGCCCCCGCTCCTTACCGGACCGTCTCTCCTGGAGGACGCAGCCGGAGCAGCTTTTCCCCTTGGGCCCGCTCTTCGGGGCTCAGCTCGTGCGGGTATTTTTCGAGGGCGACCTTCATGCTCATCTTGGCCGCTTCGTAGTCCTCCAATCGGGAGAGCATCACGGCCCGGAAGAAAAAGTTGCGTCCCGAAGCGTGGAGCCGACAGCAACGATCCATCAGCTCCAGGGCCTGACGGTCACGCCCGTTCCGGGCATAGAACATCGCCAGCTTGAGGAGGAACTCGTGGTCGCTGAGGACGGCCTCTTTCATGATCAGGACGTCGTAGACCGCCAAGGCTTCGGGGAGCCTGTTGCGTTCGATAAGGAGCTCGGCATACTTGATGCGGAGAGACACGTTTTCGGGCTCGATCTCGATGGCCTTCTCCAGCGCGAGCTGTGCTTCGCCGAGATTCCCGATGGCTGCGTGAGCGTTACCCATGAGAATGTACGCGATCGAATTCGTCCCGTCCCGCTCGAGGATCTCGAGCGCGAGGGGGGTGACCTGCTCGAACTTTCCCATGATGGAATAGACCCGGGCCAGCTGCATCAGGGTCCCGACGTCCTCAGGGGACGCGGCCGCAGCTTCCCGGAGCACTCGGGCGGCCTTGTCCCACTCCTGGTTCTTCTCGTGGAAGCGCCGCAGCCGGGCCAGTATGGACGGGCCCCTGTCGATCCCGTTATCTCCAAGGAAGCGGTCGAGATCCGCTTCGACGTCGCGGCCAGGGACACTCGGGATGAGATCGAAGAACTCGTCCACCTTGGCGATGATGGCAACCCCATCCTTGGGGTCCCGGCCGCTCCCCTGCTGCCGGGCGGCCGAGGCGACATATCCGAGGGATCGCAGCCGGCCCATATCCTCCGCCGTCAGCTCTCTCTCGGCTCCAGACCGCCACTCCGTATGGGACGAGACTAAAGCCGTCAGGCGCTCCTTGAGGCGCCGGGCCAGGTCAGGGCGCGCCCCGTAGATGTTCGTCTTTTCCCCGGGGTCCTTCCGGAGGTCGTACAATTCGGGCCGAGGCAGAGAAATGAGCTTCAGATCGCCGTCGACGATGCCCGTGAGCGGGGCCCATCCCATCTCCTCGAATCCGTACAGGCTCTCCACGTAGATCGGTCGCCGGGGCGGTCTTCTCGCCCCCGAACGCAAGAAGGGGGCGAGGCTCCGCCCGTGAAGCCCTCCCCCCCGTTCCAGTCCGTAGAGCTCGAGAATGGTCGGCAGGACATCGGTCAGGCTGACCCTCTCCTTGACGACTGTGTGTGCCGGCATCAGCGTCTCGTGGCGGAAGATCAAAGGTACGCGGAGGTTCTCCTCATAGCAGAAGATCGCATGGCCCCTTTCGCCGTGCTCGGCGAAGGCTTCCCCATGGTCGCCGACGATGATAACCAGAGTCCTGGACAACAGGCCCGAATCCTCCAATCCGTCCAGGATCCGTCCGACGTGGTGGTCCATGAACTCCACCTCGCCCAGGTAAAGGCCCTTGGGATCGCGGTCGTCGGCATTTTGACAGTACTCCTGGGGAGGCCGGTAGGGCTCATGGGGATCGTAAAAATGGACCCACGCGAAGAATCTTTGTTCCCTGTTCTTTCCGAGCCAGGCGAGGAAGCGGCTCGACACGGAGTCGGCCGGGATCTCCGTGTTGTAGGAATTCATGATTTTGTAGGTGTCCAGGGAATCATCGTATTCGTCGAATCCTTGGCTGAGGCCGAAACGGCCGAGGAGAACATATGAGGCGATGACGGCGTATGACGTGAAACCTTCGGCCTTGAGCCGTTCGGCTAGGGTCAGCTCCTCCGGCGCGAGGACGTAGCGGGCATTGTTCCTGACCTGATGGGCCAGGGGGTTCCGGCCCGTGAAGAGCGAAGCGTGGGCGGGAAGCGTCAGGGGGACGGGCGTCACGCAATTCTCGAACATGACCCCTTCGCGAGCGAGCCGGTCCAGGCGGGGAGTGTGGTTCCCCGTGCCGCCATAGGCGCCCAGGCTGTCCGCTCGGGTCGTATCGAGGGTAATCACCAACAGATTGCCGCCCAGGGGCTCCTCACGACCGCTCCGGAAGATCAGCGTTGCAGCGATCGCCGAGAGAACGACGATCCCTCCGAAAACCGTCAGGCTCCTCTTCCCGATTTCCATGGCCATAAGGGGTTCCCCCGGGATCGGCGTCCCTTCTCCGGACCCGGTCTGGGGGCCCGCTCGGGGCGCGAGCCGAGTATATCAAAGGCCCGTGAGAGGTTCAACGCGAGAACTCTGAAAAGGCGCCGACGGGGTGTTGGGCTTGACGACGGACTTGTCCTGGGAGCACAATAAAGAGGGGGTTCGGGACCATGCAAGCATCGGCAGGGAGCCGTTGATCATGACAAACCGATGGATCGTCTCCGGCATCCTCGGTATCCAGTTTCTCCTCGGTCAGGGCCAGGGCCAGCAGGCGAAGATCCAGAAGGACGTCACCGTCACCCTCGTCGAGGTCCCCGTCCGCGTCCTCAGCAAGGGCGGTCCGGTCAGGGACCTCGGCCGCGAGGACTTCAGGATCTTCGAGAACGGCGTCGAGAAGGAGATCAGCCGGTTCCTGATCGTATCCCGCCGGATCGAGGACCGGACGACGCCCGGGCCGGTCGGCGGGCTCCCCCGGCTCTTTCTTCTCATCTTCAACATCTATGATTACGGGCCGGCCGTCGGAGAGGCCATCGATGCGTTCTTCCATGACGTGTTCCGGCCCGGCGACAGCGTCCTCATCATGACCGAGGACCGCGTCCTGAACTTCGAGCGCGGACAAGGCCTCGGGGACCTTATCGCCGGCCTCAAGAACACCCTGCGCAAGTTCAAGGGCATGTCCACCCAAAGCACCCTTAAGAACTTCCGAGAGTTGGACAACGAAAGCGACCGGCTCCTCAGCGCTCTCCGGAGTGCGGAAGGACCGCTGGGGGGACCGATCGATCAGTCCATCATCCAATTCTTCGACAGATACCGCTATGCCTGGGAAGCCTATCGAAATCAGTATCTCCTGCCCGATCCCGATCTCTACGAAACCTTGCTCAGGAGGGTCCGGACGTTCGAAGGCGAAAGATGGGCACTCTGCTTCCAGCAGCGGGACATGTTCCCGATGATCAAGAGCTCCTCCCGGCTGGACATCGCCATCGAGAATTGGGCCGGCGCCCAGGTCGAGCCGCAGGACCAGGTCAAGGCGCGACTCGTCCAGGCCAAGCGGGACGATCTCAGGCGGAGCTTCGATCTCCGCTCAAGCTTGTCGCCGGACGTGCTCAGCGACCTTTTCCTCGGGGCGGACATGCCTTTTCATCTCATTCTCCTCAAGCCCTTCCGGACGGTCTTTTCAGAGAATTTCGAGCTCAGGGAAGTCGGCCAGGAATACGAGGCGATGCTGAAGGCCATCAGCATCGCGACGGGAGGGCAATGCGACTTCTCCAACCGCCCCGTGGATGTTCTGAGGGAAGCGGTCCGAAAGGAGGATTATCACTACCTCCTCGTGTATTCCGGCCAGGAGCTTCCGGACGGCGAGGAGCGGACGACCGAGGTTAGAGTGGATCGCAAGGGTGTCGATGTCATCTATCTGAAGCGTCCGTTCGACCACGGCCGGGACCTCATCGCCATCTCCGGGGTCAAGTCCAGGGGAATGGGCCTCAGTTTCTCGATCGCCGGTTACCGGATGCCCAGCGTCGACGGCCGGCCCCGGGGATCGGCCTTCGTCAAGCTCGTCCTCTATGACGACGCGACGAAAAAAGTCTTCGACGAGGCGCGGACCATCGAGCTCGATAAGGAAACCACCCTCATCTCCTTGGACCTCAAGAGGCTCGGGCCGGGCGACTATTTCTGCATTATCGACGCGGTCGATCTGATCACAGGGGAGCGGGACGTATACAACGGGATCATGACCTTATTTTCAGCTCGCCGCTGATCCTATCGATCAGGGCCTTGATGTCCTTTTGCTCCGGGTTGAGGCTGTAGGACGCGTTCAACGCGTCCAGCGCCTCTTTCTTCCGCCCGGTCCTGTAATAGCAGTTCCCCAGGGCGTTGAGGAGCTGGACATCGCTGTTGTAGATCTTGTTGCCCTCGACGAGCGAGGCGACCGCCCTTTCGAAATCCCCCTGGCCCATGTAGGCGAGCCCCTTGATCAGGACATATTGAAACCTCAGGTTTTCGTCGTCCTTGACGCGTTCGACCGCTTCCAGGCCCTGAACGTACTTGCCGATCTTGACCAGGAACCGAGCCTGTTCGGCGATCCCGCGCCCATAATCCGGTTTCAACGCGACGGCCCTGGCGTAGCAGGCCTCCGCTTGATCGGACAGGCCGAGCTTGTCATACTGGTAGGCGAGGCCATAGAAGAGGATGTGATTCATGGACGGCGGCGCTCCCCTGACCAGGGTCACGGGGTGGGAGACGCTGTCCAGAGGGGAGAGAATGACCCTGGACGTTCTTTCCGCGAGGGTTTCTCCGCTCCCGTCGACGACGGCCAGGCTGATCTCGTAATAGTCGGGCTCGAACTCCGCGGCCGGCAATACCCGGTCGAAGACCATGATGCGTCCGTAGGGCCGGCTCGAGAGCGCCAGGGAGAACTCCTTTTCCGAGGCCCCTTCGCCCTTGAGGCCCTTGACCCTGATCCTGGCCTTCCCTCCCCGCCATAGATCTTCGGAAACACCGGCCATCGTGAATAGGATGGCCAGCTCGTCCTTCCGGGAAAGGGTGTCTCCGGAATCGACCAAGATGCGGCGGTCGAACGCCTTGAACGGTAGCAACGACCCGACCGGAACGGTTTCAAGGCGATAGCCGATGACCGGGTCGTCCAGCCGCAACCCCGCCCCCGCCGCGGCCGGGACGATGATCGTGCGTTCGAAGAAGCTGAATTCCTTGCCGACCGAGTTCTGGACGAGAACGGCCAGCTCGTAGCTCCCCCTCGACGACGGGGAACACGTCCTCGACGGCCACACCGTTGGCCTCGATATAGCCCTTGCGGGCGGGCGGGAAGTAGAACGGAAAATCCTTTTCGTGCTGGAAGATGATCGCTTCCCCCTTCTTCAGCGTGGCGTTCATCTTGAAGTTGCAGTAGTGCTGGTCCTTGGGTTGATAGTACTCCACCGAGACCTTCTTCGGCGCCAGAGAGACGTGGAGGAGATCAATCCCCAGGACGGGGTCGGGAATGACGGCCACGACGGCGTCGCTCTCCACGTAGTTCGTCAGGTACTCCGTGCTGACGATGCCTTTGAAATGGAGGAAGTCCGTGGCGTAGCGGGGATTGACGTCTTTGCGCGGCGATTCGCGCGATCTTGGCCAGGAGGATGGTGTTCTCGGGAGAGGGTATGAAGTTATAGGGGAACTCGCCGGGAATGATGGAGAGGACGACGGGAGCCAGAGAGGGAGAGAGCTCCCGGATCTTCTGGTAGACCGCCCGATAGTCGGTCTGGTCCACCTCCTCGGGCCGGATAAGCAGGCTGGCCGGCCCGTCCGAGGCGGGGTTGTAGAGCTTGTACTCGCCGCTCCCGCCGCGCTGGTAGAAAACGAGGGCGAACAGCGGGGGCAGGGCCCGGCGCGACTCGCCCCGGTAGTACCAGACCTGGCATGGCTGAACCCCGGGCTGGCTGTCGAATCGCTCGATCGAGGCCGGCGGACCGAGGATGATGTGGATCCGGCCCATATCCGTCCGCCAGCCCTCACGCGGCGTTCCCCTGGCGAGCCTGGTATTGGCGTAGGCGAACCGGTTAGCATGCTCGTCCATGAACTCGTTCCGGGCGGTTTCGGGCGTGGGATCGCGCTGCTTCCAGAAGGACTCTATGAACAGATCGCGGTCGCGGTCGGTCTCGAGATGGAAGAAAACCTCCCGCTCCGCGGGAAGGACGATATAGCTCGTGAGATCGAGCCATTGCCGGTATTTTTCGGGAAGGTCCTTTGCGTTGGTCTTTGT
This sequence comes from Candidatus Aminicenantota bacterium, assembly GCA_963719985.1. GTDB lineage: Bacteria > Acidobacteriota > Aminicenantia > Aminicenantales > Saccharicenantaceae > RBG-16-66-30. The sequence continues at coordinate 817,486 of CAVRDU010000005.1, forward strand.
CTGCGAGGGAAAGAGGGCGCCGGCGCCGGCCAGGGCAAGCAAGAGGATACGGTGGAGGCTGGTGTTCATGGCGTGGTCCCCCTCAGCAGGTCTTCCCGCATTTTTCGATGAGTTCGTCCAGCTTGTTCTTTTCCGCCGCCGGCAGCTTCGCATAGGCGATCGTTTTGTATCGGAGGAGATGGTCCAGGGCCCGAGGCTTGTCCCCCCTGGCCAAGTAGGCCACGCCCAGGTTGTAAAGGGCGTGCGGCAGAGTTGGGATCAAGGGCCAGCGCCTCCTCCCAGCTGGCGGTCGCTCCGTCGATGTCTCCGGCCCGGGCCAGGGCCGTACCCAGGCCGTTGCGCGGGGAAGCGTAGGAGGGATCGAGCTCGATGGCCTTCCTGAAGTGCTCGACGGCGAGCCGGTAGTCCTGCTCCTTCCGGTCCCGTAGGAACATCGAGAAATGGAGGGCCCCGATATTGTTGATAACGATCGGGTAATTGGGATCGAGCGACAGGGCGCGGCCGTAGGCATCCGCCGCCGCCGGGAAATCGCCCTTGTTCCAGTAGGCGATGCCTATGTAGTTCCATACTTCGGGATCGTAATCGATGATGGCCAGCCCTTGCTTGAGGACCTCGATGGCCGCGTCGTTCTGGCCCGCTTCGGTCAGAAAGATACCGAAGGTCGTCAGGATGCGGAAGCTGGAAGGATTGTGCTGGTGGCCTTGGCGGAGGCAGTCCACGGCCTCCTCCCATCGGCCCTGCTCCTTATAGATGGTGGCCAGGTAGGTATAGGCCAGGTCGAAGTCCTTCCGTTCGGCGATGATCTCCTTGAGAAGAACGACGCCTTCCTCCAAAGCCCCGCTATGGTAGCGGCCCATGGCCGTCTGAAGCTTGGTCTGATAGGGAAGAAGGACCTTCAGGTCGTCCTCGTGCCCGTAGACCTTGTCCGCCGGAGGCGGCGCCGGACCCGAGACGTAGCCCAGGCTGCGGAGGCGTTCTTGGGCCGCCCGGTCGAGCTTCCGGGACGAAGTTCCGTTGGCCGGCGGGGAGAGCGTGGCCATGGTCTTTTTCAGGGCGGCGGCGTAGATCTCGAGGGACTGCTTAGGCGCCAGGTTCTCCAACTCGCCGAAGTCATGGTTTGTGTCGTAGAGCTCGGGGACGGGCGAATCAAAGTATTTCATCGGACCCCTGATGATCCCCCTCAAGGGGGCCCAGCCCCGGCTGAAATGGGGGTAGAGCGACTCGAAATAAACGTCCCTGGAGGTGACGGGCCTTCCCTTGAGGGCCGGAACGAGCGAGATCCCTTGGAGCGCGTCGGGCTTGCGGGCACCCAAGAGGTCGCAGACGGTCGGGAAGATGTCGAGGTGACAGACCGTATCGCGGCACTCCCCCGGCTTAGTGCCCGGCGCCGCGATGATCAGGGGGACCCACAGGGTCGAGTTATAGGCGAAGTAGCCGTGGGTGGATTCTCCGTGCTCGCCCAGGCTTTCCCCGTGGTCTCCGGTGAAGACGACGACGGTGTTCTTCGTTTCGCCCTTACGCTCGAGCGCATCGAAAAGGCCGGCCAATGCGGAATCGACGTAGGCGACCTCGCCGTTGTAGGGATTGGCTTTGAATCGGGAAAGGAAAGGCTCGGGCGGATCGTAGCGCTGATGGGGGTCGAAGCAATGGACCCACAGGAACCAGGGAGATCTCTGACCGCCGAGCCAGGATATGGCCTTGGCCACGACCTCCCCCGCCTTCCGCTCGACATAGGAGATCTCCGAGGCGCCCCGGGTCCCATAATTGTCGTCATAGACGTCGAAGCCCTGGGTCAGGCCGAAACGGGAGTCGAGCGGGAAGGCCCCGACGAAAGCGCCCGTGGCGTAGCCCAGGCTCTTGAGATGCTCGGCCAAGGTCAGGAATTCCTCTCCGACGACGAAATTGGCGTTGTCGTGGACGCCGTGCCGAAGAGGAGTGACGCCGAGGAGGATGGTCGTGTGCGAGGGGAGCGTCGTGGGGGTGTGGGCGAAGGCCCTGCGAAACAGGACGCCCCGTCCGGCCAGGGCGTCGATCGTGGGAGTTCGGACGAAATCGGTGCTGTAACAGCTCAGGCGGTCCGGCCGCAGGGTGTCGATGGTGATGAGCAGGAGATTGGGCTTGGACAGGGCGGCAGTGACGCGCGCGGCCGAAGGCGCCTCACCGCTCGCTATAACAACCAGAAAGGCCGCCACGAAAAGCGGGAGAGCGGCTTTCCGCATGGCTCACTTCTTCAGGAATTCGAGGAAGCTGCGGACTTGAGCGGCCCGTTCCGAGGCGGAATCCAGCTTGAGATACCGCTCGAAGGCGCCGATGGCCTGCTCTCTGTTGCCAAGATTGAGGCTGATGAGCCCCGTAAGGTACAGGGCATCGGTCGATCCGGGATTGATCTCGACCGCTCTCTGGGAATACTTCAACGCCTCCGCGAAGTTCGATTGGGAGAAGAAGGCCGTGGAGATATTGAAAAGCACGGTCGGATCGATGATCTTCGCGATGTCGATCTTGCCATACCACTCCAGGGCTTTGGCCGGATCCTGGCGGTTGGAATAGGTATTTCCGATGAGCATCATGACCTCGGCGTTGTCCGCCTCCTTGGCCAAGACTTTGAGATAGCTTTCCTCGGCGAGGTCGTAGCGCTGGAGCTGGAAGTAGCAGTTGCCGATGTTCTTGTACAGAATGTAGGCGTTGGGGTCTTCAGCGACGAGACCCTCAAAAAGCTTGGCCGCCTCCTCGAACTTTCCCTCGTCGAACAGTTTATTGCCGCTATCGACCCCCTCCTTGAGGGCCTCGAGGACGACGAATCCCTCGATCCTCTCCAGACTGACCTCGATGCGCGGATTCCGGGCGTAGTCCTTGAGCTCGACGACGATCTTCTTGGGGATGTAGCCTTCCTTCTCGAAATCGAGGTTCCACCCGCCGCCCCGGATATAAGCGGCCCGCCACTCCCCGCCGGCGTCGGTCACCGTCTCGAATCCGCTCTGGCCCTTGAGCGAGAAGAGCTTGACGGTAACGCCCGGGAGAGGCTTTTTCTGCGCGTCGGTGACCACGCCGGCAGCCCTGCCCTGGCCCTTGTAGCCCTGGGCCGCTCCTGGGAGAAGAATGGAGAGGAACAGCGAGAGAAACAGAACAATTCGATGCATGACCGACCCTCCTTGTAATTTTAGCACCCTTCGGGGAGAAAAAGAAGGGGCGGTCCCCCGCGGAACCGCCCCTCGAGCATGGGCTTGAGCTTGTCTCTAGAAGTTGAACCGGATGCCGAAGCGGAAGACCCTGGGATTGAGGATGCGCTGGTCTTCCCGGAAGTTGGCCGCGGTCATACGCGTCTGCTGCTTGAGGGCGACGTGGGAATTGCTGACGTTGAAGGCGTCGACGGAGAGGGCGACGTAGGATCGGCCGCTGAGATTGAAGATCTTTTCCAATCGGAGCGCCGCCATCCAGAAGGTGGGCAGCCGCTCGTCGCCGAACTTGCCGCCGCCGTCCGGGCTGCCGAAGAGAGTGGCGTTGCCTATTCCCGGCCGGGTGACGAGGACGTCCGTCCGGAGGACGTAGCCTTCCCGCGCGATGAACGTGCCGCTGACGTTGACGCCGAAGGGCAGCTGGTAGAGGCCGGTGAGCTTGAACTGCCACCGCGAATTGACGTAGATGCCGGTCAGACCGGAGCCGCCGCTCCCGGGCGCCACGACGCCGCCGTCATAGTATTCGACGTTATGCGGGTCGATGAAATCGCCTTTGTAATGGTCCTTCCAGGACGAGAGCGTGAAGGACGTATCCATCATCCACTTGCTCGAAAGCCTCTTGGTGAATACGAGCTGGGCGGCCATGTAGTCGTCGTAACGGTTAGGGTAGTTGGTGCGGTAGCTGGAGGCGATGAATCTCGTCGTGCGGCCGTAGATATCGTAGCCGGTGATGGGCTCGGTCCCAGAGACATAGTAGTTGGACTGGGTCTCCAGGTCACCCGCCGTGTTCCTGCCGATCGTCCAGGTGTTCCCGGAGCTGCGCTTGTAGATGAGCTCGATGCGGCCGGCGAAGTCGGTCAGGAGCTCGCGTTCGTAGGACAGATTGACCTCGTCCAGGCGGGGGCTGTGGTACTTGGCATCGAATTCGTTCCTGATGGCCAGACTCGTGGGATCGTCCCGGTTAAAGCCGCCGTACCAGAGCCAGTAGTCCGGATCGTTCGGGTCCTGGAGCTCGTAGGTGTCCCAGTCGAGGCCGAAGAGCTCGTTATTTGTCACGATCTCGTCGCCGTTGAGGTCCTGCCATATGACATCGATCTCGGTCCAGCCGACGGGATTGATGAAGCTTGCTAGGCCGAATCCGCTCTGGGAGCCGTAACGGGAGGCTGAGAGCTTGAGCAGGTTCTTGCCGTCGCCAGAGATGTCATAGACCAGGCTCAGCCGGGGGGACCAGGTCTTCCACTTGACGGGAGCGTTGATCTTGGGGACGTTGAGCTCGGGCATGTACTGTGGCAGCCACAGGGAAGCCGGAACGGTGTTCTCAGCGACGTTGGCTTGCTCTTGGTCGTAGCGTATGCCCACGTTGAAAGTCAAGCGGCCGAAGGTCGCCGTGTCCTGGAGGAAGGCGGAATAGCGCTTGAAGCCGAAGGAGATATAGTAATCCCTGAGAAGCCAGGCCTCCCACCACTCCCCGGTCGGGAAGGACGGTTCGGGTCCATAGTAGTGGAGCGTCAGGTTGCCTTCGTAGAGGTCGAATGTCGTGACCGTCGAGGTCACGTAATCGGCCCCGAACTTGAACTCGTGATCGCCGCCAAGGACGTTCTCGGCGAAGTAGTTGCCGCTGAAGTTGACATTGAGCTGGTTGCGGTCCGTCCCGTAGTCGTCGATGTTACCGGAGGCGTAATGGTAGGGGTAATGAATCTCGGTCAAATAGGGGCCTGCGGGTTGCCGGTCGGCCGGCCCAGGGCGGGAACCAACTCAAAGCCGCCGTCGGTGTATATGCCCTTGAGGTTGAGGTAGAGGTTGCCGAAAGGTCTGGTCGAGCTCGCCCTTGTAGATGCCGCCCGGTCCGATCTGGTTCCAAACGGTGTCGGGCGACTGCTCCTCGGAGCCCCAGTTCGTCCGGCCCCACTTTTTCTTGTTGTCGTACTCGTAAAAGGCGTTGAACCGGGTCGTCGGCGTGATCTGGAAGTCCAGACGGGCGTAGCCGGAGACGAGCCAGGTCTTGTCCGTCGTCCCTGTCAGGGTGCCTGGCGTCGATGTCTTGGATCGCCCCAGGAGCCGTAGAACCAAGCCTTTTCTTGACGAATGGGCCTCCGAAGTTGGCGCCGTACAGGTAGACGCGGTCGATCCCCGCGGCCGTATACCCCACGTCCTTGAGCGCCTGGGGGACATTGTCGGCTTGCCAGGCTTGGTCCTCGACATCCATGTAAAAGGTCCCGGCGTAGCTGTTGCCGCCTCTCTTGGCCACCAGGTTGAGCTGGACGCCGCCCGTCTGCGACCGGACGTCGTTGTTGCCGTAGTTGATCTGCATCTCGTCGTAGCTGGCGATGTTGACGTACGCCGGGGCCGCGCCCAGGGCCGAGTTGTCGGTGATGTTGCCGCCGTCGATGCTCCAGGTGGAGTCGCCGCGGCCGCCGCCGTGACCGTAGTACGAGGACTGCTGGCCGCCTTCGTTGCCGCCGACGTCCTCGCGGTCGACGAGCATGCCCGGCATGAGGGTCATGAGCACCCAGGGGTTGCGGGCCGTAGGCAGGCTCATCAGGGTCTCCGAGGTGATGTTCACCCCGACCTGGGTCCTACGGGCGTCGATGACCGGGGATTGCCCGACGACGGTCACCTGCTCCTCGATCGTGGCCTGCTCCAGAACGACTTCAAAGATGACGTCGCGGCCGAAGGAAACGGTGAGCTTCTCCCGGACGTAAGTCCTGAAGCCCTGCAATTCCAGCCTCAGCGCGTAGTCGCTGCCCACCGGAAGCTGCAGGAATCGGACCGACCCGCCCACGGAACTCACCGTGGACATGGGAGCGATCTTGTTGCCGGTCAGAGTAGCGCTTACGCCGGGGAGAGGCGTCCCGCCGGCGTCCTTGACAGTGACCTTGATGCTGCCGAATTCTTGTGCGAAGGCGGAGGCACCCATCAAGGTCAGCAGGCAAATGAATGCTAAGAATTTTCTCAAAGGTCCTCCTTCAATCCCCTTAACCTTGCGGAATACAGCCCATTCCTTGAGCGGAGCGGACGCTCGAGCCGATGCGTGTTTCTTGTGTAAATGACCTATCACCCCCTTTAACTGGTGATATCAAAACCTCTGGCCCAAGATTATGCGAAATATATGCCAGCAAGCGGCCGGCCCGGATCGTCTGTAACTTACAGAAAAATCACATGGTTCAATATCTTGAACAGCCCGGGCGCCTACATCCTTTTGGATTGATACAATTTTCTGTACGCAGCGAACAGCACAGCGTTGGAGACCACTCGAGGTTAGTCAAAGCCCCCCGCCTGGAAAGCCCGGATCTCTTCTATCTTTCGGAGACGACGAGGGTGACGCGGCCGTCGAAGTCGGTGACGGCCACCTCCCGGGCGCTGATCGGGGTCACCGTGTTGAGAAGGGCGACGCCGACGCGGTGCTGCCACCTGATGGCGCCCGTCTCGGCGTCGAGGGCGAGGAGCAGCCCGTTCTTCGTCCCGTAGAAGACGACGCCGTCCTTCTCCGCGAGCTGAGCGGAACTGATGTCCTGGGTGACGCCCATATCTGTCTCCCAGAGCGTTTCCTGGCCGTCGGCGTCCGGCGCCACGGCGGCGATGAGGCCGTCGGTCGTCCGGACGAAGACGCGGCGTCCGTCCTCCGAAACGCCGATCGATTCGCGGACCGACAGGTTGTCCGTCCCCCAGAGCTCCTGTCCGGAGGAGAGGTCGATGGCCGTCATCATCTTGTCGGGGGCGACGATGAACACCCGGCCGGCCGCCGCGACGGGCCAGCAGGCCGCCGGCGCGTAGTACCGGCTCGGCCGCTCACCCTGCCAAGTCCAGGCGACGCGGCCCGTCCTGGCCTCGAGAGCGTAGAGCCGTCCGTCCCAGGCGCCGAAGACGGCCTTCCCGTCCGCGACGAGCGGTCTCGCCTCGACGAAGCCCTCGACGCCGTTGTGGCTCCAGGCGGCCTCCCCCGAGGCCAGGCGGATGGCCCGGAAGACGTGATCGCTCGATCCGATGTAGACGACGCCGTCGGCGATCCGCGGGCTGGCGACGACCGGCCCTCCCGTCTGGACCTTCCAGACGAGCTCCCCCGTCCGGGCGTCGAGGGCCCGGATCGCGCCGTCCGTGCCGGCGAAGACGACGCGGCCGCCGCCGACGGCCGGTGTCGAATAGACGGGGTCGTCGGTCTTGAACTCCCAGGCGAGACTGCCGTCGGCGATCCGCAGGGCGCGCACGGCCCCCGAAGCGTCCGCGAAGACGACGGTATCGCCGGAAACGGCCGCGGAAGACGCGATCGTCCAGCCGGCCTCGAACCGCCAGCGGACGCGGACGCCGGGGAAGAGCTCGTTGACCCAGAGGTCGGGCCGCGGTGGCCCCGCCGCGGGTTTGGCGTTCCCGCCGGCCGCGCCCCGGCCCCTCACGACGGCCGGCAGGCCGCCCTTCCGCAGCGCGATCCGATGCCAGGGGGCCCGCGTCCGACCGGCCGTTCTCTCGGCGAAGCTTATGTCCTTGGTCCCGATCTCGACGATCGTGTAGCCCGGCGCGGCCTCCTTCGTCCCCAGGTTCGACCGGCCCATGACCCCGGCCAGTCCTTCGAAGCTCATGGCCTGGCTGTTATGGCCGTGACCGACGAGAACGGCCGCCGTGGGGACCGTCTTCAGCCTGTCGAGCACGACGAACCAGTTGGCCACGCTCTCGTCAAGGGGATAGTGGGTGACGAAGACGGTCGGCGTCGCCGCCGCGCCCTCCTCCGCGAGCAAGCCGTCGAGCCAGCGGACGTCCTGGGGGGCGAAGTGGCCGTCACCCATCTTCACGACCGGGCCCTGATGCATGCCGATGAACCGGAAGCCGCCGCTTTCGAAGGCGAAGCGCTCGGCCCCCCAAAGTCTGACGAAATCCGAGCCGCCCGACTCCGACCATCTCGTGTCGTGGTTGCCGGGGATGATGTGGTAGGGGGCGCGGAGGCCGTCGAGGATGTCCTTGGCCAGACGCATCTCCGCGTACGATCCCATCTCCGTGACGTCGCCCGTCACGAGGACGAAGGCGATCTTGGACTGCCGGTTGATGTCCGAGACCGAAACCCGGAGATCGTCGGCGCCGCGGTCGGAACCCACGTGGGTGTCGGAGAGCCAGGCGAACCGCAAAGGGGCGCGGGCGCCTGACGGCGCGGCCACCGCCCCCGCGACGATGAGAGCCCCGGCGACGAGCAGGGCGATGGGCAGGATAAGAAGGATGCGCCGGCGCGGTTTCGTCATGGGTCGGCTCTTCGGATCCACCACGGGATACGTGGTCCGACTCAATCGTAGGGTTCCGCCGACGACTTGTCAAATGCCGGGTCGCGGATTGACTGCCCCCCGGCCGCGGGCGTACACTTAGGCCACAGTTCATCCGTATCATCAGGGAGGTTCCCCATGTCAACGAACGCCTGGGACCGACGCGATTTCCTGAAGACCCTCCTGGCCGGGACGCCGCTCCTCGCTTGGGACTGGAGCGCCTTCCCCCGCGGCGGGCAGGAGAAGCTTCCGCCAGGGAGCTATGACGCCGTCGTCATCGGCGCGGGCCTCGGCGGCCTCAGCGCGGCCGCGGCCTTCGCCCGCCAGGGCTTCAAGGTCCTCGTCCTCGAGCAGCACAGCGTCCCCGGCGGCTACGCCAGTGCCTTCACCCGGCCGGGCGGCTTCGTCTTCGACGTCTCGCTCCACTCAACGTCCGTCGGCATCCGCGACGGCGTCCCTAACCTCATCCAGGGCTTCCCCGAGATCGAGGACGTCGTCTTCGTCCCCCACAAGCCCCTCTACCGGGTCATCTACCCGGACCACGACATCCGCGTGCCCCACCGCGACGTCCCGGCCTACGTCAAGATCCTCAAGTCCCATTTCCCCGGCGAGGCCGACAGCATCGACGGCATCTTCGCCGACATGAAGGGGTTCACCGACGAGCTCGGCCGGCTCCAAACGGCGGGCGGCCAGGTCGACATGTCGACCTTCCCCACGAGCTATCCCCACGTCTTCAAGAACTTCAACCGGACCTGGGCGGCGATGCTCGACGACAGGATCAAGGACCCCAAGCTCAAGGCTGTCATCTCCGGGCTGTGGGGGTACTTCGGGCTTCCCCCGTCGAAGGTCTCGACCTTCTATTACGCCATGCCGCTCATGGGCTACCTCGAGGAGGGCGGCTACTACCCCGTCGGAACGTCGCAGAGGATCAGCGACGCCTTCGTCGCCCTCATCGAGAAGCACGGAGGCGAGGTCAAGCTCAACGCGAAGGTCGAGCGGATCCTCGTCCGCGACCACGCCGCCACCGGCGTCCGGACCGCGGACGGCGCCGAGTACCGCGCCCGGGCCGTCGTCTCCAACGCCAACGCCCCGGACACGTTCACCCGGATGATGCCCGACGAGAAGGAGTTCCTCAAGGACCTCCTGGCCCGCATGGACGGGCTCTCCGTCAGCTTCTCGACCTTCCTCGTCTGGATGGGGCTCCGGACGGACCTCGTCCGCAAGGTCGGGCTCGAGGACAGCGAGATCTTCTACAACACCTCCTACGACATCGAGGCCGATTACCGGGACATCCTGGCCGGGGGGCTTCCGGAGAATCCCGGCTTCGGCCTGACCGTCTACGACAACCTCGGCCCGGGCTTCTCGCCCAAGGGCAAGAACACCCTCAACATCATCGTCGCGCAGGGCTACGATCACTGGAAGAAATACGAGACCGACTACTTCTACGGCAACAAGGACGCCTACACCAAGGAGAAGATGCGCCTGGCCGACATCCTGATCGACAAGGCCGAGAAGACGCTCCTGCCGGGGCTGCGCGAGTCCATCGAGGTCCTCGAGGTCGCGACGCCGCTGACCAACCTCCGCTTCACCGGCCATCCGCGCGGCGCGGTCTACGGCTGGGACCAGACCGTCGATAATTCGGGCCAGCGGCGCTTCCCGCAGAAAACGCCGATCCGGAACCTCTACCTCTCGGGGGCCTGGACCTTCCCGGGCCACGGCTACGGCGCCTGCGTCCCCAGCGGGCTTTCGTGTTTCGGTCAGATCATGGCCGACTGGAACGGCTGATCGGGAAGAGGGCTGCGCGAGGATCTTCGAGACCATCTGGCGGGACCGGGCCCGCGCCGCCGGCTGGGACCTCGCGATCGAGTACCGGAACGAGGGTTACCGGGCGAGCGAGTGCCTGCTGCGCTTCACAAAACCGATGTGATCCCGCCGATCGGCCGGCGGATCAAACTCCCCGCCTTCTCCTCATCACCACACATTTCGTCACGGAGCCCCGATCCCGTTGACTTTCGCCCGGCCCGCCTTTATAAAACAAGGGAGAGGAGGACGCCTTGACCGAGATGGTACCGAACAAACCGCTCAAAATCCTGTTCGTGTGTGCGGCCAATCTCTGTCGGAGTCCGCTTGCCGAAATCATCGCTGCAAAGTTCTATCGGGAAATGCTCGAGGCCCAAAGCGCCGGTGTTTCTCCCGCCCATTGCCCGGTCTATAAGGAAGCCGTCTGCGTTGCCGAAAAGTTTTATGGGGCCGATTTCTCGGGCCATAAGCCGCGGCACGTCCTGGAATGCTCGCTCGCGGGATTTGATTATATCATCGCCATGGATTCCTCGGTTCGAGAAGCCCTGGCGGAAATGATGCCTGTCCCTCAGGACAAGATTCTGACGTGGGAGATCGCCGACCCTTGCGGATACGAAGCTGAGGTCTATGAGCGGGCGGCAAGAGAGATCGAACGTGAGTTGAAAGGGTTTGTCGAAGACAGGAAAAAAGAGAAACAGGCCAAGGATGGCAAATAAAACGCCGCCGCCTCAGGGGCCCGGCTCGCGTGTCCCGACCAGCATGACCAGCTGACCAGGCCCGGACGCGAGCTCGAGCCGATGCTGCTCGACCAGGAACCCGGCGCCTTCCATGCGGGCCAGCCACGTCCGCAAGGGGAACAAGCCGAGGATGTGCCTGTCGAGCTCGAGGCTCGACCTCCCGCCTTCCCTGATGACATAGACCATGATCGATTCGATCGTGGTGTCCGAGGGGTCCGGATCGTGGTCGAACTCGATGAACGTCAGGTCCCTCCGGCCGTCCGAATTCGTGGCGGAAGAGACGCGGCAGTCCCGGAAGGTCTCCCGGAAATGATCGGGCGTCACGATCAGAAGGCCGCCCGCCCCGAGATGGGCGGCGGCCGTCGCGAACGCGGCCCGGAGGTCGTCTTCCGTGAGCATATAGTCGACCGCGTCGTGGATGATCACCGCCTGGAACGTCCGTCCGAGGCGGACGGTCCTCATGTCCCCGAGATGATGGTCGACGGACGGATTCAGCCGGGTCGAATGCTCCAACATCCCCGCGGAGAGATCGACGGCGGTCGCCTGGAACTCGGCCGTGAGGTGGGACAGGAGGTGGCCGCCGCCGACCCCCAGCTCGAGGAGCGTGTGACGCCCCGGCCCCAGCTTGCTTCTCAGGATCCGGATCCATTTCGGGGCTTCGGCCGCGTAGTCCCCGGGCGGGCTGACCACGGGCCAGAGGTGGACGAGGTCGCCGTAAAGCCGATTGAGCTTGATCGCGGAGACGTCCATGGTCGACCCCTTTCTCCGAGACGGGCCAGGGCCCCGCTCGCGTGATGCCCCTATTCTAGAGGCCTTCCTTCCGGAGGACAAGTCCCCATAGAACGTGCGGCCGCGACGGGCCCGGTTCGCCCATTTCCTACCATTCCTATAGTCTTAATTGACGCTCGCCCTCCGTTCGGGTAGAATGGGCTTCAAGAACCATGATAAAGCGTCGGCCGGTGCCGTTCCCGCTCGTTTGTCCTATTCTGCTGGTCTGCCTCGCCGCCGACGCCCGGCCGAGCCCCGTTCCCGCCCTTCCCGATCCTCCCCTTAAGAGCGTCCGGCTCGTCGTCCTCGACGCCGGGAACCCCGGCCCGGCCACCGTGGGCTTCCATGTCGAGCTGGAGGCCGGCTGGCATCTCTATTGGGTCGATCCCGGCGACGCCGGACTGGCCCCGAACGCCCGTTGGACGCTGCCCCCCGGCTTCGAGGCCGGGCCCCTCCGCCATCCGGTCCCCAAGAAGACCGTGGGGAGCGGCGTCGTCTCCCTGGAGCACGAGGGTCCGGTCCTGCTCCTGTGCGAGATCGTTCCGCCGCCGACGGGATGGCCCGCCGGACCCTGGAAGGCCGCCGCGGTCCTCGAATGGATGGCCTGTCGCGAGAGCTGCGTCATCGGGGAGACGGCGGTCGAAGCGACCTTCCCGGCGGACGCCGCGGCGCTTGCCGAGAGCCGGTCGCTCTACGAGACGTTCGCCCCGCGTTTCCCCCGGCCTCTCGCCGGTTCGGGTGTGACGGCCGGCTCCGCGCGGGCCGAATGGACCGGATCGGCCTGGCGCGTCGAGGTCCCCCTCTCGGGCCCGCGCGCGGGCGAAGCGGGTGAGTTCTTCGCGTATCCCGTCGAGGGTTTCGTCGTCGACAATGCCGCCGTCACCTCCCGGGACGGCCGGATCGTCTGTCCTTATACCCCTTCCAAGGGCCCGGGCTCACCTCCGCCGACAAGCGTCAGTGGGGTCCTCGTCGTCGCCGGCGCCGGATACGAACTCTCCATCGCGGTGCCCCGGCAAAAAACCGGCCGCTCGGCCGAATCCACACCCCTCGAATCCCGCCTTTTTCATCCTTCCCTTCCCGGACTCATTTCTAACGTTTTCTGGAGGTAACATCATGTCCAAAACGCGACTCGTGAAAGCCGTGTTCCTCAGCCTGGCCTTCCTTACTGCCGCCGGCCTCGCCCTTGCCGCCGAGGACCAGACGCCGCCCGCCGTCGGCGACACGGCCCCGGCCTTCACGCTCAAGTGCCTCTCCGGCATGGACCACAGCCTGGCCGATTTCAAGGGCAAGATCGTCGTCCTCGAGTGGACCAATCCCGGCTGCCCGGTCGTCGCCCGCCACTACAAGGACGGCTTGATGCCCGCCGCGCAGAAAGCGGCCCGGGAGAAGCAGGTCGTCTGGGTGGCCGTCAACTCGACAAATCCCGAGCACGCCAACTACCGCTCGCCGGAGGAGCTGAAGAAGACCTATTCGGAGTGGCAGGCCGCCTACGCCGTCCAGCTCGTGGACTCCGACGGGGCGACGGGCCGGGCCTACGGGGCCAAGACGACGCCCCACATTTTCGTCATCGACGCCCAGGGGAAGATCGCCTACAACGGCGCGATCGACGACGACACGAGCGGGAATAAAGCCGACCGGACCAACTACGCCCTGGCCACGGTCGATGCCCTCATCGCCGGCCAGCCCGTCGCCGTGGCGACGACCAAGCCCTACGGCTGCTCGGTCAAGTACAAGTAAGGGACGGCCCCGCTCCGCTCATTCCCACTCGGCGCCGAGGCCAGAGAGCAGGGCCGCGTGCGTCGCGACGCCGTCGCGGAGGTTCCGGATCCTCAGGTTCTCGTTCGGCCCGTGCTGGTTGTTGTCGTGGTTGGCGATGGGGAGTAGCGCGATCGGGACGCCGAGGACGCGGTCGAAGAGCTCCATGGGGATACTGCCGCCGAGGGCCGGCATGACGACGAGAGTCCCGCCCGTGGCCGGACCGAGCGCCCGCACGAGGGCCCGCGAGAAGGGCGCGTCGAGGGGCGCGCGGTAGGCAGGATAGCCGCCTTCCCAGTCGAGCAGGACGAGCCGGGGCGTCCGGCGTTTCGTCTCCGCGTCGGGCGGCTCGTGGACGATCGTCCAGCCGAGGCCCCGCAGATGGGCCTCGACGAGCTCCCGGACCCTCCCGGGCTTCTGGTCCGCGACGAGGCGGAAGTCGATCGAAGCGCGGGCCTCGGCCGGGACGGCGTTGGCGGCCTTCTCGGCGACGGCGCCGCTCGCGAGGCCGCGGACGTTGAGCGCCGGCCGCATGACGAGCTCCTCGAGGCGCATTCCCTTCCCCTCGCTCCAGGCCAGGTCGAATTCGCGGAGGAGGTCCTCTTCGACCCGGGGGATAGAGGCCAGCGCCTCTCTGTCGGACGCGTCGAGGGGGCGGACGTCGTCGTAGAATCCCGCGACGCGGATCGTCCCGTCGCCGTCCCGCAGCGACGCCAGGATCCCGGCCAGCTGGGCCGCGGGATTGGGGGCCCAATTTCCGTAATGGCCGCTGTGCAGGGCGTGGTTGGGACCGTAGACGGTCATCTCCAGGCCCATGACGCCGCGGGCCCCGAAGACGACCTGCGGCCGCCTGGTCTGATGGACGGGGCCGTCGCAGAGGACCATCCCGTCGGCCCGGAAGAGGTCCCTGTTGGCCGAGAGGATGGCCTCGAGATGGGGCGAGCCCGCTTCCTCCTCGCCCTCGAAGAGCGTCTTGACGTTGACCGAGAGAGGGACGCCCTCGGCCTTGAGACGGTCGAGCGCGGCCAGGAAGGCCGCGATCGTTCCCTTATCGTCGCTCGCGCCCCGGGCGTAGAGCCGCCACTCGTCCCCCTCGGGACCCGCGGGAATGCGGTCCAGCGGGACTATGGCCGCGCCGTCCTCGAGCCGGCCCGAGCGCAGGACCGGCGTCCAGGGATCGCTCGCCCAGCGCTCCGGATCGACGGGCTGGCCGTCGTAATGTGCGTAGACGAGGAGCGTCCGCCTGGCTCCGGGCGCCGTGAGCTCGCCGTAGACAACGGGCGGCGCCCCTTCCGCTTCGATGAGCCGGACGTCGAGGCCCCTCCGGCGCATCATCTCGGCCAAGCGCTCGGCGTTGCGGCGGATGTTGGCCGTATCCGAGGCGATGTTGGGGATGGCCAGGAGATCGGCCAGCTCGGCGAGCCCGGGCTCGGCGATCGCGGCCTCGGTAGCTTTGGCCGGGGGAGCCGCCGTCTCGGGTCCTTCCGCCTCGCGGCAGGCGCAGATGAGAACGAGCGGCAAAATGAGGGCCGCCGCGCCGGGTTTCTTGAAAGTTCGCAGCCCGCGGGTCCGTATGTTCATGTCGGCCTCCCCATCCATTCATAAATGACCTTGCCCTGGCTGTCAAATCGCTTGACGCTCCCGAGCGGCGGTCGTGGAGAAGGAAGGGGGAGGAAACGAGCGAAGACCTAAATCCCCGCAGGGTCAAGGGCGGCGGGAGGCGCGCTGACGACCTCGACTTCCCCGCTCTTCGTCGGATGGGGGAAGCGGAGCTTCCAGGCGTGAAGGAGGTAGCCGGTCGCGCCGGGGGTCGTCGTTCCATTCGTCGTCGAGGCCGCCCGCGCGAGGCATCCCGCCCGCGATATAGAGCGGATCGCCGACGAGCGGGTATCCGGCGTAGGCGAGGTGGATGCGGATCTGGTGGGGGCGTCCGGTCGGGATGGTCACCTCGAGCAGGGAGGCGTATCGCTTCGGGAAACCGGCGGACGACACGGACGTGGCTTGTCGACGGCCGGCCGTCGGGGCGATAGGCGTTGACGGTCTTGGGCAGACCGTGGGGCACCGGCCCGATGGGCGCGTCGACCGTGAACGCGTCCGGCATCGCGGTCCCCGAGGCCAGGGCCAGGTAGACCTTGAGGATGCGCCGCTCGAACATGGCCGCGGCCAGCAGCCTCGCGGCGGCCCCGTTCCGCGTGAACAGGATGGCCCCGGAAGTGCCGCGGCCGAGGCGATGGAGCGGCGAACAGCTCGACCCGTAGCGCCCGCGGACGAGATGGAGCAGGGTCTTCTCGAGGAAGAAGCCGCCGGGAAGGACCGGCAGGCCGGAGGGCTTGTCGAGAACGAGGACGTCGTCGTCCTCGTGGAGGACCGCGAAATCCGTGGGCGCGGCCGGTTCCTCCCAGGGCAGGCGATGGTAGAGGAGCGCGTCGCCCCGGGCAAGGAGGTCATCGGGCGATGCGGGCGATCCGTTGCGGCTGACCTGGCCCGCCTCGATCATGCGGCGCCACTCGGCTTCCGTCGAATGGAGGTAGCGCCGGGCGTAGAACGACAGAACTGTGGACCTTTCGTCGAGACGCGATACGCGGTCGGCGTAACTATAGCCCTTGTTCTTCATGATGTCCAGAGGGGCAGTCCCCTCAGGCTCTTCCCGGCCATCAGGCCTTCGAGGCGTACTCCCCCGTCCGCGTGTCGACCCGGATCGTCTCGCCGACGGCCATGTACTCGGGGACCTGGACGACGAGGCCGGTCGTGAGCGTCGCCGGCTTGGTCCTGGCCGTCACCGATCCGCCCTTGACCGAAGGCGCCGTCTCGACGATCTCCAGGTTGATGAAGGTCGGGATCTCCAGGCCCAGGACGCGGCCCTCGGACGAGATGGCGATGACCCCGTCGACGCCCTCGCTGAGGTAAGGCCACTCGTCGGCGATCTCGTCCTTCGTCAGCGCGAACTGGCTGTAGTCCTGGAGGTCCATGAAGGTGATGCTCGACGCGTCCCCGAACAGCCACTGGACCGGCCGGCGCTCGAAATCGGCCTCGGCCAGGACGTCGTCGCCGCGGAGCGACTGGTCGACCTTGCGCTTCGTCTGGAGGTTGCGGAAGCGGATCTTGTAGAGCGTCACGGCGCCGCGGGCCGAGGGCGTCTGGACCTTGACCGTCTCGACGATGTGGGGATCGCCGTCGATCTTGACGACGTCGCCCTTCTTCAGGTCGGATGCGCTGAGCACGGGAACGATCTACTTCTTGATCTTGTAGCCCTCGACGACCGTGCCCATGACGGTCATGACGCATTTGTCGATGACGCCCTGGTCGTTGCGGACGAACTGCAGCTTGTAGTACATGCCGTTCTGGGCCAGCGTGACGTCGAAGCAGAGCGGCTCGCCCTCGACGGGGTGGATCTCCTCGGGCGTATCGCCGGGAGGGGCGCCGAAGAGCTTGCCGTCCTGCTCGATGAACTGGACGGTCAGCGTCTCGCCCTGGACCGAGAACTCGTAATCGCCGACGATCTCGGCGAGGAGCTTTTTCATGTCCACGGGCTTTTCCTTGGCGGGGGTCTGGGCCGCGGCTTGAGCGGCGACGGGGGCGGCCAGGAAGGCCAGGGCGATAACGGCGTCGAAAACCAGGGCGAGAGCTTCTTTTCATTGATCCTCCAAGTCCAGAAAGATGGTCCTTCTTATCATACGATCCCGGACCTCGAGGTGTTCCGGGCTCGCCTCGTTAAACGGGTCTCTTCCCTTCCCGGGAGAATGACCCTTCACTTGGGCTTGGCGTCCAGGTTCTTCCAGTTGAGCAAGGCGTTGAAAACGAAGAAATAAGAGCCGTGCGTCTGGCTCCGCCAGGTCGGGTTGAAGCTGAACAGGACGACGTGCCCCTTGCCGAGCGTCACGTCGGCGAGAGCCGGCGCGCCGGCCAGCTCCTCGCCGGCCGCCAGTCCGCCGCTGATGAGGAGGTCGTTGGCGTTCCGGGCGAAGCTGAGGACGATCCGGGGCCTCACGGCCGTCGCCATGGCCTGCCGGGGGCCTTCCTCGGCCTGCGCGTCCGCGGCCTCCTTCTGGGCCTTGCGGAACTCCTCGATCGTCTTCTGTCCGAGATCGCGGGCCCGTCCCTGGGGGACGTCGGGGTCGCTGGCCGTGCCGCGGCCCGAGACCCGGCCCGACGGGGCCCCGCCCATGCCCGGGCATCCGGCCCATGCCCCGGCCGCCCATGCCGCCCATGGCGAAGACGGGCGCCTGGCTGAAGTAGATCGCCGAGCGTGTCGTCGTAGCCGTAGGCGAGGGGACTCGTCTTGTCGCCGACGTCGGCCTTGTAGACGCCGCCCCGGGCCCAGAGGTTCGGCGTCTCCTTGATGGCGAGGCCCTGGGCCAGCCCGAACTGGATGGGCAGGGCCGAGGTGTTGGTCAGGGTGACGAAGACCCCGCCGTCCCTGACGAAATCGCGCAGGTGCAGGATGCCGTCGAGCTCGATGCCGCCGCGCATGTCGTCGGTCGAGTCCTGGACGCCGAGGTTCGGCGTGAGCGCGGTCTTCTTCCAGGGCATCGGCTTGTCGCCGCCGACGCCGTTGAGGAGGCTGAACGGGTCGGGCGACGAGGGCCCGAAGAGGATGACGTCGTACTTGTCGCGGAGCTTGGCGTTGTCGCGCAGGGCGTGGACGGAGACGTAATCGTAGGGGATGCCCCACTCGTCGAGGGCGATCCGGACCCAGCCCTCGGTCTGGGTGTTCTGCCAGGTGTGGACGAGGGCGACCCGGGGCACGACGAGCTCGTGGGTCGGAAGATCGGGGACGGCCGGCACGGCGAAGACGACGAGCCCGTGGGCTTTGCCGGCGGCGTCGAGCGTCCCCTCGAGGTTGCCCGGGTTCTCGCCGGGCTTGAGGATGAACGTCCCGGCCCGGAACTTCCGGCCCTGGGCCTCGAAGTCCTTCTCCGCGGCGTGGACCTTGAGGTCCTTGTGCTTGAAGCGGAAGGTGGCCAGGGCGTTGTCGGCGTTGTGGTTGATGAGATAGGCCTGGACGGCGCCCTTGCCGAGCCGGGTGACGCCGCCGGGGGCCGCGACCTCGCCCTTGACCAGGGTCATGGGCGCGTCGAGGACGCCGAGGTCTTCGATCCGCACGGTCTTGACGTTGTGGAGGGGACCGAGCGTCCAGCCGACGTCGTCGTAGGGCCGGGGATCGTTGACGTTGAAGTACTGGCGGTCGAGCATCATGTCGGCCATGCGCGAGTAGGGCTGGTCCATGCGGACGACGTAGCTCCCGGCCGGGAACTCGGCGTTCTTGGCCTTGAAGGGCTTTTCGGCCTTGTGGACCTCGACGCCCTGGGCCTGGAGCTGGCGCAGCAGGCGGGCCTGCTGGCCGGGGCGCGGGTCGTCGCCGGGGAAGACGTAGGCCGCCGGGCCCTCGGTCCGGGCCTTGGCCACGGAGCGCTTGCTCTTGAGATAGAAGTTCTCCAGGAACTTGTCCTTGAGCGAGGCGACGTGGTTCAGGCCGATGAGGACGCCGCTCTGCTGGAGGTTGACGTTGTTGCGGATGGACCAGAGCGTCGAGCGGAGCGGCGGGTTGGGCCGGTACCAGGCCCGGTCGCCCGAGGCCGAGATGATCCGGGTCGAGCCGTCGCCCGCGCCCTGGGTCTCGTAGAAGCGGCCGATGGCGTTGTGGCCGTTGGCCGCGTAGAAGGCGTAGTTCGGGGCCCAGCCGTCGTAGAAGGCGTGGGTCCAGACGCCCGGCACGCCCTCCTTGGTCATCTCGTTGACCTCGCGGTAGGCCAGGAGGTGCCACTCGTCGATGACGATGGGGTCGAGCCAGGCGTTGTAGGGACCGGAGCCGGTCGAGATGTAGAGGTGGGAGGCCGACTCGTGGAGGTCGTGCATGACGATCGG
This sequence comes from Candidatus Aminicenantota bacterium, assembly GCA_963719985.1. Classification (GTDB taxonomy): domain Bacteria; phylum Acidobacteriota; class Aminicenantia; order Aminicenantales; family Saccharicenantaceae; genus RBG-16-66-30. The sequence continues at coordinate 836,827 of CAVRDU010000005.1, forward strand.
GTGGAAGTCGAAGAAGATCTTCATGATGTGCTGGCTCAGCTTGAGGGACAGGCCGAGGTTGTCGCGGTTGTTGTCGTGGGCGACGTACTTGCCCCACTACAGGAGCCGGGCGGGAACGTTGGCTTTGGGGTCCTTGCGCTTGGCCATGGAGACGTCGACCTGCTTGTCGCGGCCGTCGACCTCGAGGATGGGCGTGATGAGGACGATGCTGTTCTCGCGGATCGTCTTGATGAACGGGGACTCGTCGACGGCGACGCGGTAGGCCAGCTCCATGAGCATCTCGACCGAGCCGGTCTCGCCGGAGTGCATGCCGCCCGTGGCCCAGTAGATGGGCTTGGCCTGCTTCAGGAGCGCCTGGGCCTCGGCGTCGGTCAGCTGGCGGGGGTCGGCCAGCTTGGCGTTGATGGCCTTGTACTTGTCGAGGTCCTTGATCGTCTGCTCGTCGGCGACGGCGACGACGATCCAGTCGCGGCCCTCCTCGGTCTTGCCGATGTCGAAGACCTTGACCCGGGGGATGGCCGCGGCCAGGGCCCGCATGTACTTGTAGACGTCGGCCGAGTAGCTCAGGACGTCCTTGGCCCCGGCGATGTGGCCGATGACCTCGAGCGGCGTCGGCACGCCCTCGGCGTAGGGCATGTAGTTGACGTACTTGGTGGCGAAGTGGGGGTCGGTCGTGAACTCGAGGATCTTCTTGGTGTATTCCTCGTGGACCTTCTGCTGGGCCAGGGCCGGGGATACGGCCAGACCCAGGACGAGGGCCAGGACGGCGGCGAAGCGACAGGCCTGCCGGATACGGGACGCGCTGATCATGACGGGCCTCCTTGCGGGTCGGACGGGATGTCTGGGAACATACTCATTTCGCCGGACTAGGTCAAGAATTGTCGATTCCTCTCGATACAGAAAACCACCCGTCTCTCCGGCTGAGCTCGGGAATTGTCTCTAGCTCCCCGGCCCCCCGGAAACCAGTCGTCCGGTTTCCCCCGCTTCGCGGGCCCCCCTTCCACGGACGGGGATCTTCGAGGCAAATTCCCTCGCCGCCGCGAGACGGGTTTCACGGATATATGATAGGATTCCGACAAGAAAAGAGTTAGCTGGAGACTATCAGGGCCGAGCGAAGGAGACCTATGAAGATCCGTATGAGTCGTCAGGTTTTAGTGTTCTTCTCGACCTTTGTCGTCGCGTTGGCTACGCTCGCCGCAAATCAAGCGCAGGCGCCCGCGGCCAAGGCCCCCGAGCCGTCGGTCGAGGCCAAGGTCGACCGCGTCTTCGAGCGCTTCAACCGGAGCGACACGCCCGGGTGCGTCGTCGGGGTCGCCGTCGACGGCGAGCCCGTCCTGGTCAAGGCCTACGGCATGGCCAACCTCGAGTACGGCATCCGGCTGCGCCCGGACACGGTCTTCGAGTCGGGCTCGGTGGCCAAGCAGTTCACGGCCGCGGCCATCGCCCTGCTATGCCAAGACGGCAAGCTCTCGCTCGACGACCCCGTCCGCAAGCACGTCCCCGAGCTCCCCGATTTCGGGACGCCCATCCTCATCCGCCATTTCCTCAACCATACCAGCGGCCTGCGGAGCCAGTGGCCCCTGCTAAGCCTCTCCGGCCGGCCGACGGGCCTCGTCGTCCACACCGTCGACGAGATCCTCGAGCTCGTCGGGAGGATGAAGGAGCTCAACTTCGAGCCCGGCGAGGAGCATCTCTACAACAACACCGGCTACACGCTGCTCGGCGTCGTCGTGGCCCGCGTCTCCGGCAAGTCGTTCGACGCGTTCTGCCAGGAGCGGCTGTTCAAGCCCCTGGGTATGACCCGGACCCGGTGGCGCGAGGACTTCCGGACGATCGTCCCCGACCGGGCCACCGCCTACGGCCGGAGGCCGGATGGGTCGTTCACCACGAACATGTCGTTCACCAACGTCATCGGCAACGGCGGCCTGCTGACGACGGCCGGGGATCTCCTCATCTGGAACGAGAACCTCGACGATCCGCGGGTCGGGGGGAAGGCCCTGGTCGACCAGCTGGAGACCCGGGGCCGACTCAACGACGGTTTCGAGAACGAGTACGCCCAGGGGCTCGTCGTCACGACCTACAAGGGCCTGCGCGAGGTCAGCCACGGCGGTTCGACGGCCGGCTACCAGACCTTCCTGGCCCGCTATCCGGGGGAGCGGCTGTCGATCGCCGTCCTGAGCAACGTCTCGGGGTCCGGTCCGGCCGGCCTGGCCCACCAGGTCGCCGATATCTACCTCGCGGGGAAGGTCAAGGAGCCGGAGAAGCTCGTCGCGGTCGCCGTCCCCGTGGAAACGCTCAAGAGATACGTCGGGACATACCGGGAGCCGCTGACGGACGCCGCGATGAAAGTCGAGCTCGACAAGGACGGCAAGACCCTGCGGATCGCCGGACAGGCGGTCGCCCCTCTCTCGACCACGACGTTCACCTCGCTCGACGGCTCGCGCCGGGCCGTCTTCGAGGCGGGCCCGGCCGGCGCTCCCCTCAAGGTGACGGAATCCGACGGGCGGTCCAAGCCCAGGCTCTGGGAGGCCGTCCCCGCCTTCGCCCCGAAACCCGAGGACCTCGAGGCCTACGCCGGCATCTACTACAGCGAGGAGATCGATACGACCTACACCCTGTACGTCGAGGACGACAAGCTCAAGGTCCGATACCGCCCGGCCCAGCGCTTCACGCTCGCCCCTCTCTACGCCGACGCCTTCGGCGAAGGCGGCGACGTCATGCGGTTCACGCGGGACGCCTCCGGCCGCGTCGACGGCTTCCTGGTCTACGCCGGCCGCGTTCGCCACTTACGGTTCTATAGGCGATAATCGGATTTTCCTGGGCGGTTCATCGCGAGGCGGCAACGGGTGTCGCTCCAAGGCCCCCGTGCTGGAAGGGGGGCCCACCGGAGGTGGGGGAAACCGTATAAGAAGGTTTCCGGGGTGCGGGGGCAAGGAGCGATATCCGTTGCACAGCCGAGAAGATGAACCGCCCGGAAACGAAGGCCGAGCCTATCTGCCGGGTGATCTCACGGCGATGTGGTACAGCGAGACGCTGATCGGCGGGACCATCAGCGTCTTCCCGAACGGCGCGGCCTCCGTCTCGTGCACGGCGACCTGCATGGGCTGGCCCGGGGACGTTGCAGGCGCGCGGATCGAGGCCGCCGACGAGGAAGAACCTGGCCGTCTTGGGCAGCCTCAGCTTCCCGGCGTCGAGCCGCAGCGTCATCTGCCGCTTCGTCGGGTTGACGATCGAGAGCGTCAGCACCTCGCGGCTGTCGTCGAGCCAGCAAGCCATGACGTCGAGCGGCTCGGGCGTCCCCATCACGGCGACCGGGACCGTCCCGAAGTGCTTGCGGTAGAGCGCCAGGACGACGCCCGTCGTGTCGAAGACGGCCGCCGTCTTCGTCGTCTTGATGCAGCCGATCACGTTGACCGTCTGGGCGTAGTTGGCCATGAAGAAGATGTCGCTCTGGCGGGCGAACTCGTTCAGGCCGGCGGCGACGCCCAGCGCGTCCTTGAGGAAGTAGCGCGTGCCCAGCTCGCCGTAGACGTGCGGGCCGTACCAGTAGTTCCACTCGTCCAGGGCGATGCGGATGTCCTTGCCCTTGAGCGATCGGGATCTCGCCGCGGTACTCGCGGTGGGCCTCGGCCTTGCGCCGGACCGCGTCGGGGATCTGCGCGACGTGGCCGAGCCAGGCCGGGCTTGTCGCTGGCAGTAGAAGTGCTCGCTGATCAGGTCCATGTGGTCGGCGCAGTGCGGCCATCATGCCCTCGCTCCAGCGCCCGACGGCGCCGACGGCCACGAGCTTGATCGACGGATCCACCGCCCGCATGGCCTCGGCGAACTGCGTTGTGCTTCTTGACGTAGTCTTCCAGCGGCATGTGGCCGAGCTGCCAGTCGCCGTACATCTCGTTGCCGATGCCCCACCACTTGACGCCGTACGGCTCGGGATGGCCGTTGGTCGGCCCGCAGCTTGCCCATCGGCGTGTCCGGCCGCGCCGTTGGCGTACTGCGAGCTCCTCGACGGCCATCGTCGACGTCGCCCAGGCCGCTGTTGACGGCGATGTAGCGGCTCGGTGCCGAGCAGGCGGCAGAAGGTCCATGAACTCGTCGATGCCGAAGTCGTTGTGCTCGACGCCCGTCCAGGCCGGGTTCTTGCGCGGCGGCCGGCGGTCGCGGTCGCCGATGCCGTCCCGCCAGTCGTAGCCGCTGACGAAGTTGCCGCCCGGCCAGCGGTAGACCGGGCGAGTCGAGCTCCTCGAGCAGCGCCAGCGTGTCGGCCCGCATGCCCTCGACGTTGTCGGCCGGCATCAGCGAGACCGTGCCGACGCTGAAGGCGCCGCCGCCCGGACGAGGCGATCTCGAGGCGGGCGTTGTCGGTCGAGGCCCCGGCCGTGAAGGCGAAGCGGATACGTCCTGATAGTCGTCGGCCGAGGCGCTTGACGATCACGACGTGTCGCGGCGCTCGGGCCCATCGCCCCAGATGAGGCGTGACGCCGACCGGCGCGGCGTCCGGCGTCGCCGGCCAGGACGATCCGGCCGACGTAGTCCTTGCCCTCGACGAGCGCCGAGGCCGCTCCTGGCGCGATCCCGCCCGGCTCCCGGCCGCGAGCGTGATCTCGCGGCGTGTGCTCGCCCGACGAACGGCCTGGCCTTGTCCATCTTGACGACGGCCGCGTCGCCGACGGCCTTCCAGGGCGACTCCTTGTCGCCGACGGGCCAGAAGAACTTGCGGTCCTCGAGCATCTCGGCCCAGATGCCGCCGTAGATGCAGCGGCCCAGGTGCTCGATGAACTGGCCGTAGATGTACTTCGAGATCGGCTCGCCCGGTCTTGTCGCCGTCGATCGCGACCCGGGGCCGGCCGAGCTCGCGGCCGGAGAGGCGGACGAGCTCGACGTCGTCGAACCAGGCCTTGCCCGTCGACCGGCCCCAGCCGCCGAGGAGGCAGTAGACCTCGAAGGCGTCGTTGGCCCCGGCGTCGAACTCGATCTCGGCCTTGGTCCAGTCCTGGGTCCCGGTGACGGGCGGCGTCCGCCAGTCGCCGAAGCCGTGGATGTTGATCTGGGCGCCGCGGCCCGTTCCGGCCTCGACGTTCTCGGTCTTGATGAATCCGCTGAGCCGGTAGCGGGAGTAGGGCCTGATCGGGACGGTCGCGAGCCAGGAGGCGTCTGCGCCCTTCTCGGACGAGATCGTGACGCTCCGCCCGCCCGTGCGCCCCTCGGAGGCGACGGCGAACTCGGCGTCGCCGGCCCGCTGCCAGCTGCGATGCCGCCAACCCGTGGGGTTCTCCCCGTCCATCTCCTCGAACGAGCCGTTGGCGACGAACTGCTTGACGCCCGCGAGCTCGTCCTGCGCCGGGGGCGCCGGGGCCTTGCAGGCTGCCAGGCCGCACAAGAGTCCAAGGGCAGCGGCAAAGATGACGAGAGACGCGAGGCGATCAAGGCGGGTGTTCATCGTTCCTCCTCCTTCCGGTCCGAGCCGCCGACCCAGCCGAGGGACATCGGTTCGGGTACGGCCGGTGAGCCTCGGGCGGCGTGGGGAAATGTACCTCGCGCCCGGCCCGGAGTCAACGGCGCGGCGTGCGGGCCCCCGGGGGGGCAAACCCTCGGCGTCAATGGGGCGGCCGTCTACTTCCGCTTGACAGGCGGCCCCCGTCCGGGTAACCCTTATCGGGGAATGACGCCATGTCCGCAAAAAACCTGAAGCTCCTCTTCTTCGACTGCGAGACGACCGGCCTGCCCGGCGTTCGGTGGTTTTCGCCCGAGGTCGTCGACCAATGGCCGCGCCTCGTCCAGCTAGCCTGGGCCCTCTACGATGCCGCGGGGAACTTGGAGGAGGCCCGGAATTTCATCGTCAAGCCGGACGGCTTCAAGATCCCGCCCGACTCGACGCGGATACACGGCATCACTCAAGCTCGGGCTCTGAAAGAAGGCCAGGACTCGGCCGAGGTCCTGGACGAATTTTTAGCGGCGGCCGGCGCGCCGGGAACGACCCTCGTGGCCCACAACTTCGAATACGATCGCAATGTCGTCGCCGGGGAGCTCATTCGGGCCAGGAAGCCCCTGGCATTCCTGGAGCTGGCGGGGATATGCACCATGAGATCGACGACCGATCTCGTCCAGCTGCCCCGCCCGGGCGGCGGGGTTGGCTACAAGTGGCCGACGCTCGAGGAGCTCCACACCTGGGTCTTCGGCTTCTCCTACGAGGGGGCCCACGACGCGGCCAACGACATCGGCGCCTGCGCCCGCGCGTTCTTCAAGCTCCGCGCCGCCGGCCACTTCCGGCTCTAAGCCTGCCCAAGAGAAGAAACCGATCCGGTCTCTTCAGGGGAATCGACCGATTCAGAGCCGTCCGGGCGGAACAGGCTTCTGGCCAACCTGATCGCCTGGCCGGCGGCCTACTTCACGGCCCGTTCCTGGCTTCAGAAATTCCCTTACCGGACGGACATTCCTCCGGTCCTGTTCGTCCCGGCGACCCCGGCCGCGTTGATAGTCGCCGTACTGACGGTCAGCGACCAGGCCTTGTAGAGGGCCCGAGGCAATCCCGCCAACGCGCTCAGCTACGAATGAATCTTCACTCGTGGCGCAGGGTGGCGACCGGGCTTTGAGCCGCCGCCCGGACCGCCCGGAAGGCGACGGACAGGAAGGCGATGAGCAGGAGGCCGGCGGCCGTGGCCGCGAACATCAAGGGCGAAATCGAAACGCGGAAAGCGAAATCTCTCAACCAGTCCCGAGCCAGAAAGTACGCCGGGGCCGAGGCGACCGCGGAGGCCAAACCGACCAGGATCAGAACCTCTTGGGAAAGAATTTTCGTCAGGCCGGCCGTGGAAGCACCCAGCGTTTTCCGAATCCCGATCTCCTTCATTCTCTGCTCGACCGCGAAGGAGACGAGGCCGTAAAGCCCCAGGCAGGCGACCAGGACGGCCAGAAAGGAAAAGACGGCGAAGATCTCTCCCGCCCGCTTTTCCGATTCATAAAGGGCGCCGAAATCCTGGTCGAGAAAAGTATATTTGAACGGCTGCCCGCCTGTGTATTTTTCCCATATTTTTTCAATAGCGGCCAATGTTTGAGGCAAGCGCTCCCCCCGGACTTTAACCGAGCTCAAACGCCAGTCTTCGGGCGTCAGGGGACGGAAGATCATGGGCATGATCTCGTAGTGGAGGGAAGCGAAGTGAAAATCCTTGACAACACCGATGACGGTCACGAATTCTCCCGGCTGGGCTCCCCCGAACGTTTTGTGGAAACGCGCTCCCAGGGGCTCGGAAAGGCCCAAGGCTTTGGCCGCCGTTTCGTTGATGACGACAGCCGACGTCCTGTCGGTGGGGACCTCGGACGAAAAAGCGGCCCGCGGCAAGCCGGAGGCCGAGGAGATCGGCGAATCTCTCGTCGACATGGGTCATCATCAGGGTTCGCTCCTCGGACACCGGCCGTCCTTCGAGAACGTGCCCGGTGGAATCGTAGTGGCGGCCCGGCATGGCTTCGCTCCGCGAGATCTGGAGGATGTCCGGCCGGGAGAGAAGCTCGTTTTCAAAGGCCTCCGCCGATGGCCCCAGGGCATTGGCCCGGCCGATGACGATGACATGCCCCTTGTCAAATCCCAGGGCCCGGCGGTTGAGAAAATCCATCTGCCGGGCGATGACGCCCGTTCCGAAAATGACGGCAAAGCCGACTGCGAATTGAATGAGGACGAGGCCCTTGCGCAAGGCGGAATGTCCCTTGCCCCTGACCGCGAACCGGCCTTTGATCACGGCTTGGGGAGCAAAGGAGGATAAAAAGCAGGCGGGGTAGCTCCCGGCCGCCAGGCCGACAATGAGAACGACGCCGGCCAGAAGGGCCGGAAAGCCTCCGCCAAGGATATCCCGGAACACGAGCGGCCGCTGGGCCAAACGCCCAAAAGCCGGGAGGACGAGGGCTATCGCCCCGAGGGCCAGGACGAGGGCGGTCAGGCTGAAGAGAAGCGACTCGCCGAGGAACTGGGCGATGAGCTGGCCTCTCCGGGAACCAAGAACTTTCCGCAGACCCACCTCCCGGGAGCGGTGGGCGAAGCGGGCCGTGGACAAGTTCATGAAATTGATGCCGGCGATGAGAAGGATGAAAAAAGCCACGGCCGAGAGGAGCTTCAATTGGGCCGCGTTGCCCTTGAGGCTGAGGGTATCGGCAACTTCGTCGTTCAGATGGATGTCGGTCAAGGGCTCGAGCCGATAACCGTGATGCCGGCCGTCGGGGCCCTTGTCGAAATAGTCTTCATAGCGCTTGCCCGTATCGGCGAGGAATTGCGGCCCGTAATGGCGCTTGGTGAATTCGGGAAGCTTGTCCTCGAAGTTCCGGGCGGACGTTCCTTCCCGTAGCAGAACATAAGTGAAGTACGTGTTGTTCGTCCACCGGGTCCCCGCGGCCTGAGACGTGCCGACAAGCGAAACCAGAATATCGAATTGGAGGTGAGAGTTGAGCGGAGGGTCTTCGATGACCCCCGTCACCCGGTAATCCCGTTTCAAATCCCGGATCGTCAGTGTTCGACCGACCGGATCGCCGGAACCGAAATACCTTTCGGCGGCCGTCCGGGAGAGGACGACCCTATTGGGGCTCGCTAAAGCCGTCTCCCGATCTCCGGCGAGAAAGTCATATGAGAACATTTTGAAGAACGATGCGTCGGCGAACATGATGCCCTTCTCGAGGAAGGATTTCTCGCCGGCGGCGATCAGCCACTCCCGCGGCCATGGGCTCAACCGGGCAGCCGCTTCGACCTCGGGGAAGTCCTCGAGGAGAGCGTTGGCCAGGGGCGGAGAAGTCCAAGCGCCACGAAAGGCCCCCTCGTCATCGCGGATGTCCGCGTAAACCCGGAAAATCCGGCCGGCCTTCTCATGGAACCGGTCATAGCTTGTCTCATGGACGATATAGAGGCCGATCAGGACGCTGCAAGCCATCCCCGCCGCCAGGCCGGCGATATTGATAAAGGAGAAGGCCGGGTGGCGGTTCATGAGCCGGAGGGCGACGGTCAGATAATTTTTCAACATCGTCATTCTCCAGGCGATGAAATGGCGGATGAACGATGGGAGCGACCGCAGGACGAAGAGCACGTACCAGCGTCGGGCTTTTCCCGGTCCCTTCTCAGCAGCTCTTCTCTGAAACTCCTCGGCCACATCCCCGGCGATGGCCGCCGCATCTCCATGATTGGCTGCGGCTTCGAGGAGACGCTCCGCCAGCCGGGGCGGACGGAGCGAGGCAGGTTCAGCCATGTCCTCAGCTCTTTTCCAGGGCCAGGATGGAATCCTTGGTCCACAGGGCGGTCTTCAGCTCGAGGGCGGCTTTCAGGGCGGCGATCCCTTGGGACGTGATCCGGTAGTAATTTTTGCTCCGGCCGCCTCGCCAGGGACTGGGATCGGCGACCGTTTTTCGGGCATAACCGAGCTTTTCCAGCTTGGCCAGGGCGCTGTACAGCGTGCCGTAGGGCTGGCTTCGTCCGGTCTTGCGGATCAAATGGTCGCGGATGGTGACGCCGTAAGCGTCATCCTTGAGCCGCCAGACCGCCCACAAAACCATTTCCTCGGTCAGGTTGAGATCTTTCATGAGGGCTCCTCCCTTATATATACGGTTTTTCGGAGAAATAGTTGCCACATACTTTTTCCGGCCTTGACTTTCGGCTACTGTTGCTGACTCACCTTGATACCCCTATCAGGCCAGGGGGTGATTTTTCAATGCCCGCAAGGGGTCAATATTGAATGACCGATGACACAGGGGGATCGACCGATTCAGAGCCGTCCGGGCGGTATGGAGATTTCCGGCCGTTCTTCCCGGCCGTTCTTCAGCTCTTCCCGGACGATCCCTCTGAGGTATCTTTCTAGACCCTCTCCACCGAAACGGACATGGTCTCGGAGGACCGCGTTTATCATGGACTGGAAGCTGCCTCCCCCCATGGCATCGACTTTCGATCGGGGCTCTGGAAGTCCACTAGCTCCGTCCTTGGAGCTGCGGACCTATCTCAAGAGACGCTTGGGTGGAGAGACCCCAATTCCTGATCTTCAAGCGGACGGCGTGAGATTGACGGCCGTGAGCTCAGGATCGACCCGTCCCCTCACTTCTCCCTGCGGTTTCGGAGAGGGCCGCCCACACGCTCCTACTTGCGGGTCCCTTCGAGGAGCTCTTCCCAGATCTCCCTGAGCCCCTTCCCTTGAGTGACGGATGCGATATACCGGAGGTCCAGCTCCTCTCCGGAGATCTTGATGATCCCGGCGATGTCCCTCAGATGCTTATCCGAACGGCCTTCCCGATAGAACTCGAGCTTGCTGACGATGATGTCCTCAGGGGACGAATAGTGAATGGTCAGACCGTCCGGTGTCTGGACCGAGCGCCGCCTCTCGAAACGCCCGCGGTCGAACGGCCCTCCCTTCGGGATGATGACATCGATCTTGTTGCCGGAGGAAGGGTGGATGATATTGAACTGGCTCTTGGCGAGGATGGCCCGCCGGATCGAGTCGCCATCGATATAGAACTCCGTCGCGGGGAAAGACCGGAGCAGTGCGGGGATATGGCTCTCCTGGATGTCGGCGACGATATCGATGTCCTGAGTGAGCCGCGGCTCTCCATACAGGAAGGAGGCCATGGATCCGGTGACGAAGTAGGGGATCGCAAGGTCATTGAGGCAACGGGCGGCGAGATGCAGAAGGCTACGTTGATCCACGGAGCATCCTCTCGGCGACCGTTCGTTCGACTTGGTCCTCGGTCCAGTCGGGGTGGAAGGACCTGATGGCCTCGTAGAGCATCTGCCTTGCGGACAGCCACATGCCGAGCGCGATTTCCAGCCGCTTCTCGGGCTCCATGTTCCGGTAAACACCGGCCATGACGTCATCGACGCTTTCGAACGCGGGGATCCGGTCCTCCATGGCTATGGATGAGTATATAGCATTCCGGAGAGAATCCCGCAACCGTTCGCCCTACGCTCGCCCTACGCCTCCCCACGCCCCTCCCGGCGATCGATGAGAATAGCGAGTATCCCGGCCGGGGACGAGAGTCAAGAACTCGAGATCCGGTGACCCGGGACGGCGACGGGCGGCTGCGGCTACTGGATCCGCCACTCGTGGACGCCGGCCGACCACTTCTCCTGCAGCTGGACCTCGAGGCGCAGGGCCTTGGTCCGGACGGGCGCGAACTTGACCGTGTTCCAGGCGTCCTTGGCCGTGCCGTAGGGCCCGGCGGCCTTGACGGGAAGCCAGTCGTCGCCGGTCTTGTAGAGGAGGCGCCAGGAAGCGGGCACTCGGCACCCGCCGCCGCCGGTGTCGTCGAACCAGTAGACCGAGGCCTCGGAGACGCGCACGGGGGCCTCGAACGTGTAGTCGATCCATTCGGCCGTCCCGCGCTTCGGCCACCAGTGCATGTAGCCGGCGGCGTCGTCCGAGCCTTCCGGCTCGAACTGGTCGTTGGCGCGCTGCGGATTGACCGCCCGGTCCGAGGCCGTGACCGTGGCCTTGGCGGACAGGCCGGGCTCCCGGGCGATCCGGGCCTTGGCCGGCTCGCGGGCCAGCCAGACGGCCATCTCTCCCTTGCCGCGATTGGCCCAGGCGTAATAAGGGATGAGGGTGACGGATTTTTTCTCGGTCACGATCTTGCCGGACCTCTCGCTGACGGCCTCGGCCTCGCCGGTGATGACGACGACTCCGCCGAGAAGGTCGGGGCGCGGCTCGGCCGCGAGCGCCGCGCCGTCGGGAAGGACGAGGTTCGAGACCCGGCCGTCGTTGTCGGCCCACTCGGCGCAGTAGACGAGCGGGCCACGCTCGACCGCGACACGGCCGCGGTCGGCCTCGACGGCCTCGTGGGCGACGACGCGCCGGACGGGCATGGGCAGGTAGAGCTCGACGACGTCGCCGGCCCGCCAGGTCCGGGTGATGAGGGCGTAGCCCTTGTCGAGGCGACCGTGAGGGATCTGGACGTCCTCGCCGTTGACCTTGAGCGTCCCCGTATCCCCGAGCGGCTCCATGTAGGCATAGAGGTCCGTGGGGACCGGGCGATTGAAGGCCCAGCCGGGGATGCGCACGGCCAGCGTGAAAGCGGCCTCGCGGGCCGGTTTGACCTCGATCTTGATGTCGCCTTCCCAGGGGTACTCGGTCGTCTGGACGAGCTCGAGGTCGGTCCCGGCCACCTTCATCTTGCCCGTCCCCTGGGCGAAGAGGTTGACGTAGACGCGGTCGTTCGTGGCGGCGTAGAAATACCCCGGGACGGAGGTCAGGACGCGGGCGACGTTCGGCGGACAGCAGGCGCAGCTGAACCAGGGCACCCGCTCGTGCTGGCCGAACGAGGCCAGGGGATTGGGATAGAAGAAGCGGTCGCCGGAGAGCGAGATGCCCGAGAGCACGCCGTTGTAGAGGATGCGCTCCATGACGTCGGCGTACTTGGCGTCGAGGGCCAGGCGCTGCATGCGCGAGTTCCAGAGGAACGTGGCGATGTTAGCGCAAGTCTCGGCGTAGGCGCTGAGGTTGGGGAGGCGGTAGGGCGGGCCGTAGCCCTCCCAGCCGCCGGCCGCGCCGATGCCGCCGGTGATGTAGAGCTTGGTCCCGGCCATGTCGAGCCAGATCTTTTCCAGGGCGGCGATGTAGGCGGCGTCCCCGGTCAGGGCGGCGACGTCGGCGGCGCCGGCGTAGAGGTAGCCGGCCCGGACGGCGTGGCCGACAGCCTCGGTCTGCTCGACGAAGGGCTTGTGGTCCTGGGCGTATTCGCCGTAGAGGAGCCGGTCGCTCTCGTCGCGGGCGTTCTCCCGGTAGGCGACGCGGCCTTCGGTCTGGCCGCGGGCGTCGATGAAGAACTTGGCCAGGTCGAGGTACTTGCGCGTGCCGGTGACGCGGTAGAGCTTGACCAGGCCGATCTCGATCTCCTCGTGGCCGGGCGGGTTGGTGCGCTTGCCGGGGCCGAACTCGCGGGCCACGAGGTCGGCGCTCTTCGCGGCGATCTTGAGCAGGCTCTTCTTGCCCGTGGCCTGGTAGTGGGCCGCGGCGGCCTCGTAGAGGTGGCCGACGTTGTAGAGCTCGTGGCTCATGTAGAGATGGGACCAGCGCTCCTTGCCGAGCCAGGGCTGGGGCGGTGGGCCGCCGATCGTCCGGGCGGCGTAGAGGTAGCCGTCGGGCTCCTGGGCTGCGGCGATCTTGGCGATGAGCCCGTCGACGTAGGCCTCGAGCTCGGGGTCGGCGTGGGTGGCCAGGGCGTAGGAGGCCGCCTCGATGATCTTGTAGACGTCGGAGTCGTCGAAGGGGTAGCGGCTGCAGTACTTGCCGTCCGCGGCCCCCGCGAGGGCGGCCTCGGCCACCTCGAAGTTCTGGATCCGGCCCGTCTGCTCGCTCTGCTTGAAGATGTGGGGGATGGTGACGGTGCGGTTCGTCTCCAGGCGCGGGGCCCAGAACACGTCCGTGAGGTGGACGTCGGTGAAGGGCACGGGCGCGGCCGGATAGTCGGCCTTGGGCGCCTGGGCGCAGGCCAGGATGCCGAGGGCAAGGCCCGCAAGGGCAACGGCGCGAACGATTGGCTTCATTGTTGACCTCCTAAATCGGGGACACAATACTATTTTCCGAATTTCCCGGTGTCAATCAAATGCATTTCACCCAGCACACTATACAAGTTCAACCTTTATCCCGGCAACATCTCAAGGATCGATGCGGCCCAAGCTTCATTCAACTATGAGATAATTCGGAAATTAGTATTGTGTCCCCGTTTTAAATAGCCAGACGGACATTTCGGCGGGGCCGCGGTGGGCCCAAGCGTAATAAGGGATGAGGACGAGAGGGTGCGGGACGAGCTTGGCCCCGGGGGCGAGGCGGCGGCGGGATGCGGGCGGCGCGTCCTCCTCGTCGTCGGCGGCGGCGTCCTTCGCTTCGGCCTCCTGAACGCGGATCACGTCCGACAGGTCGGCCGCGAGCGCCTCTCCCGTGAGCGCGACGATGCCGCCGAGGAGATCGGGCCGCGCGTCGGGCGTAAGAGCCGCGCCGTCAGCCAGGACGATGTTGAGGGCCCGGCCGCCGTTGTCGGGACCCTCGGCGCAGTAGACGAGCGGACCGCGCTCGACGGCTACGAAGCCCTCGTTATCGCTGACCGATGGATGGGCGACGACGCGCCGGGCTTCCATCGGGAAGACGATCTCGATCCGGTCGCCGCTCCGCCAGACGCGCCGGACGCGGGCGAAGCCCTTGTCCATATCCAAGGCCACCGGCTCGCCGTTGACCAGGAGGGAGACGGCGTCCTTCGCCATCGCCCCGCTCGCCTCACCCGGCACGCCCGTCTCTCCAGCCACTTCGGCCACGGCCTCCACGCTTTCTTCTTCATACCTGTAAAGGTCGGTCGGGACCGGCCGTCCCTGGGCCCAACCGGGGACGCGGATGTGGACGGCGAACTCCCCCGCCCTCTCCGGCTCGATCGCGATGCCGACCTCACCGTCCCAGGGATACCGCGTCTCCTGCCGGACCGCGACCGCCGTCCCATCCAGCTCGACCTTCGCCTCCCCGGCCACGAACATATTGACGTAGAGGACGTCGCCTTTCGTCGCGTAGATGTAGCCCGGCACGGATGGGAGGAACCGGCTGACATTCCCTGGGCAACAGGCCACGCCGAACCAGGGGGCCCGCTCCGTCCGTCCCTTGTTGAACCGGTATTTCCCGTCCGATTCGAGCGGGTTGGGATAGAAGAAGAGCGTCCCGTCGAGCGAGACGCCCGAAAGCACGCCGTTGTACATGACCCGTTCCATGACGTCGAGGTAGGCCGCCTCGCCCGTCAGCAGGAACATGCGGTGGTTCCAGAAGGCCATCCCGATCGAGGCGCACGTCTCGAGATAGCCGGTGAGGTTGGGGAGCTCGTAATCGTCCCCGAACCGCTCCCGGTCGTGACGCGACCCGATCCCTCCAGTCAGGTACATCTTCTTCCCGACGACGTTCTCCCAGATTCCGCGGACCGCGTCGAAGTAGGCCCTTTCCCCCGTGAGCGCGGCGACGTCGGCCATGCCCGAGGCCATATAGGTCAGCCGCACGGCGTGCCCAACGGCCTCGTCCTGCTCGAGGACGGGCTTGTGGGCATGGATCTGGGTGGCGTCGTTGTAGATGGCGAAGCGGTTGCCCGGCGGATATTGCCTCAGGACGAGCCCCCGGCCGCGCTGGTCCAGGAAATATTTCGCCAGGCCGAGGTAGGCGTGCTTCCCGGTCAGCCGATAGAGCTTGACCAGGGCCAGCTCGATCTCCTGATGGCCGGGAAAGCCCTGCCGCTTCCCCGGACCCCGGCCGAACGTTCTCGCCACGAGGTCGGCGTTCTTGATCGCGACGTCGAGAAGCGTCCGCTTCCCCGTGGCCTGGAAGTGGGCCACGGCCGCCTCGTAGAGGTGCCCGACGTTGTAGAGCTCGTGGCTCACGCGCCAGCTCCGACCAGCGCTCCTCGCCGGTGCCCGGCTGGGCCTTGCCGGGGCTCGCCGTCCGGGGCGTGTAGAGGTAGCCGTCGGGCTCCTGGGCGGCGGCGATCTTGGCGATGACGCCGTCGAGATACCGGTCGAGCTCCGGGTCGGGGCGGACCATGAGCGAGTACGAGGCGCCCTCGATCGTCTTGTAGACGTCGGTGTCGTTGTAGCGCTCGCCCTTGTACTCGCCCTCGATCAGCTTCCCGGCGATGGCGAAGTTGTCGATGCGGCCCGTCTCCTCGCACTTCTTGAAGATGGCCGGGATGGTGACCGTCCGGTTCGTCTCGATGCCGCGGCGCCCAAAAGGCGTCCGCCACCCGGACCGCCGTGAAGGGCACGGGCGTGATCGGATAGTCGTTGCGCCCCGAACGCCCGCCTACGCACGCCAGGAAAGTCAAAGCGATAGCCGCCGCGAGCCCAAGATGGGGGACATGATAACTGTTTCCCTCATTTCTTCAAGGTCGTGATCGCCTTTCGTTCCCATGATCACTTTACCTGGCAGGACCGATATGTCTAGAGCATCGTTTGTCGGGCTCAGATCTCATTAAATCGGGAAATGAGTATCATGTCCCCGATCTTAATGGATGACGACGGGCGTCGGGCCGACCGTCCAGCCCTGGCGGTAGCGGATCACGGCCTTCTTGACGATCTTCTTCCCTCCGCTCTCCAGTGTCACCACGTATTCGCCCGGGCCGACCAGCCCGCCGCCGGCGAACCGCGCTCCGCCGGCCGGCTTCGCGCCCGGCCTCTGCGCCCGCATGCCCCACATGACGGTGTTCATCCCCGCCTCGCCCTTGCCGGCGATCTCGGCCAGGACGGTCCCGTACGGATCGGCCACCGTCACCTTGACCTCCCCGTCCGCCTTCGCCTTAAGGTGATAGTTGATGACCACGGCGTTCGGCTCGTTCCGCGTGATCAGGTGGCTGTCGCCGAGGAGCTGGTAGTTGCCGATCCCGCCCGTGACGCGCTGCGTCCTCGGCTCGATGTCGAACAGGTGGACGTCCTCCCCGAGGACCGCGGCCGTCAGCTCCTGGAGCGGCGAGATGTCGACGACATAGGCGCCCCGGCCGTAGGTCGCCACGACGAGGTCGTTCTCGCGCGGGTGGATGACCATGTCGGTGACCTTGACCGAGGGCATCTCCGGCCCTGAACGGCAGCCAGCCCTTGCCCGCCGTCGAGCGTGACGTAGACGCCCCACTCGGTCCCGACGAAGAGCAGCTCGGGGTTCTTCCTGTCCTGGACGACGACGTTGATGGGCTTCCCGTTCGGCAGGTCGCCCGCGATCGACGTCCAGGTCTCGCCGTAGTCGGTCGTCCTGTGGATCGAGACGCGGTAATCGTCGAGGCGCCAGCCCGTCTTGGTCACGAAGGCCGTCCCCGCCGCGTGGGGCGACGGGAAGACGCGGCTCACCCAGAAATCGGCCGGCCCTCCCGCCGCGGCGAGCTTCGCCGTCCGGTCGAGCCAGGTCGCCCCGCCGTCCTTGGTCACCTGGACCTTGCCGTCGTCGGACCCGGCCCAGATGACGCCCGGCGCGACCGGCGATTCGGCCAGCGTCGTCAGCGTGCAGTAGGTGATGTTGCCCTCGCCGTGCTGTTTGGCGTCCTCGTTGGTCGTCAGGTCGGGCGAGATCTCCTGCCAGTGGTCGCCCCGGTCGAGCGACCGGAAGACGACCTGGGCCCCGACATAGACGATCGACGGGTTGTGCGGCGAAAGGACGATCGGCGGCGTCCAGTTGAAGCGCAGCCGCGGTTGACCCTCCGGCCTCGCCGGCGTGATCGTTTTCTGGACGCCCGTCTTCTGGTCGAAGCGCCACATGGCGCCGAACTCGCGGTTGTTGTAGACCCAGCGCGAGTCGGTCGGGTCGACGCAGTTGTACATGCCGTCGCCGCCGCCGACCGTGACCCAGTCGGTCAGGGTGACCTCGCCGGCCCAGCCGTTCGACGGACCCTTCCACGAGTCGTGGTCCTGGAGGCCGCCGTAGATGTTGTAGGGGTCCTCCATGTCGACGCCGACGGCGTACCACTCCGTCAGCGGGATGTTGTAGGCGTGGTGGCTCGTCTTGCCCCGGTCGTAGGAGACGTTGACGCCCCCGTCCGAGCCGAAGATGAGCCGGTTCGAGTCGAGCGGGTCGACCCAGAGGACGCGCCAGTCGCCGAAGGCCCGCGGCATGACGCCGTTGGTCGGCCAGCTGAGCCCCTTCCAGGTCTTGCCGCCGTCGTTCGTCGAGGCCACGGAGACGGCCGTGATGTAGACCGTCTCGGGATCGTTCTGATCGACGCGGAGCTGGTTGAAGGAATAGGGGGCCTTGTCGAGGGCCGCCTCGTAGCCGGCGTTGACCTTGCGCCAGCTCTTCCCGCCGTCGTCCGTGCGGTAGACCTCGTTGCCCATGGTCCTCTGGGCCGGCGCGACGCCGCGCCGCTTGTCCTGCTCGGCCTCCTCGGCCGTCGGCTGCCGCCGGTTGCCGTTCTCGACGACGGCGTAGAGGATGTCGGGGTTCTTCTGGTAGATGTCGAAGCCGATCCGGCCGATCCGACCCGTCGGCAGCCCGCCGCCGAGCCGCGTCCACTTCTCGCCGCCGTCGGTCGTCTTGTAGATCGCGCTCTCCGGCCCGCCGATCTCGTAGTGCCAGGGCAGCCGGACCTTGTCGTACATGGCCGCGTAGAGCGTGTCGGGCGCCGACTCGACCAGGGCCAGGTCGACGGCCCCGATCTTGTCGCTGACGTATAGGACCTTCTGCCAGGTCTTGCCGCCGTCGGTCGTCTTGAAGACGCCGCGCTCGGCGTTGTCCGAGAAGAGATGGCCCATGGCCGCGACGTAGACCGTGTCGGCGTCCTTGGGGTGGATGAGGATCCGGGCGATGTGATGGGAGTCGCCGAGGCCCATGTGCGTCCACGTCCTGCCCGCGTCGACCGACTTCCAGAGGCCGTCGCCCGAGCTCGAGCTCCGGGCGCAGTAGGCCTCGCCCGTGCCGACCCAGACGATGTTCGGATCGGTCGGGGCCACGGCCACGTCGCCGATCGAGAGCTTAGGCTGGCCGTCGAAGATGGGCTCGAAGGTCGTGCCGTTGTTGACCGTCTTCCAGACGCCGCCGTTGCGCGTCCCGACGTAGAGCGTGTAGAGGTGCTCGCGCGACGGTCCGGCCGGCACGGCGAACGACGTCACCCACGACCCGGCCCGATACGGCCCCAGGGCCCGCGCCTCGAAGCCCTCGAGCAGGTCTTCGCCGAACGCGGCTTGGGCCGGCTGGGCGTGGCCGTGCTCGCGAAGGCGATGACGACGAGAATAGGACGGCTGAAGCCAGCGAAAGATGCGATAGGGCGGATTCTCATGATTCCTCCCGTTTGGGGTGATTCTCTGAAGGATGGCGGGCAGAACTCTCATTTCGGCCAAACGCTGATACATTATATTTCATTGGGCGGAGAGGGACAGCCGAATTCTCTCCTCGTGAGGGCCCTCGGATGGGGACGCGCACGCCGACACATGTCCCCCGTCCGTGTTGCCCCCGGCCCGTCCCTATGTATAATAAAGGCTGATATCAGCCTGCTCCATCGTTCGAGCGGAGGTCCATGCTCATGAAAGCCGCCAAGTACGCTCTCGGCCTCGATTTCGGCACCAACTCCGTCCGGGCCCTCGTCGTCGACGTCGCCAACGGCAACGAGGTCGGCACCGCCATCTTCGCCTACCCCAGCGGCAGCGCCGGCATCCTCCTCGATCCCAAGGACGCCGAACCTGGCCCGCCAGAACCCGGCCGACTGGATCCTGGGCATCGAGCGGGCCGTGCCCGCGGCCCTGGCCGAGGCGAAAAAGAAGGTCAAGGGCTTCGATCCCGCCTCGGTCATCGGCATCGGCGTCGACACGACCGGCTCGACGCCGCTCCCCGTCGACCGGGCCGGCACGCCGCTGGCCCTCTACAAGGAGTTCAAGAGGAACCCCAACGCCCATGGCCTGGCTGTGGAAGGACCACACCGGCCACGCCGAGGCCGCCGAGATCACGGCCCTGGCCGCCGCGCGAGCGCCCCGAGTACCTGGCCAAGTGCGGCGGGACCTACTCCTCCGAGTGGTTCTGGAGCAAGATCCTCCACTGCCTGCGCGACGGACCCCAAGGTCGTCTCGGCCGCCCACTCCTGGGTCGAGTGCGCCGACTACATCCCCGGCCTGCTCACCGGCGATCACCGACCCGATACACATGAAGCGCAGCCTCTGCGCCGCCGGCCACAAGGCCATGTTCAACGACGAGTGGGGCGGCCTGCCCGGCCAAGGCGTTCCTGGCCAAGCTCGACCCGCGCGCTGGGCGAGCTCCGCGACCGCCTTTACGCCAAGACCTACACCTCCGACGTCCTCGCCGGCGGCCTGACCAAGGAGTGGGCCAGAAAGCTCGGCCTCCGCTCCGGGCATCGCCGGTCGCCGTCGGCGCCTTCGACGCCCACCTCGGCGCGTCGGCTCGGGCATCGAGCCCGGCCGCTTCGTCAAGATCATCGGCACCAGCACCTGCGACATCTGCGTCTGGCCCGGCGTCGAAGCAGCTCCCCGACATCCCCGGCCTCTGCGGCATCGTCGACGGCTCGGTCCTGCCGGGCTACCTCGGCCTCGAGGCCGGCCAGTCCGCGGTCGGCGACATCTTCAACTGGTTCGTCGAACGTCATCGAGCCCGGCGGCCCGAAGAAGGGCTCCCACGCCGCCCTGACCCGCAAGGCCGCCGCCCTCAAGCCCGGCGAGTCGGGCCTGCTCGCCCTCGACTGGAACAACGGCAACCGGACGATCCTCGTCGACCAGCGCCTGACCGGCCTGCTCCTCGGCCAGACGCTCCACACCAGGCCCGCGGAGATCTACCGGGCCCTCATCGAGGCCACGGCCTTCGGCGCGCTGACGATCATCGACCGCTTCGAGGAGTACGGGGTCAAGATCCGCGACGTCGTCAACTGCGGCGGCATCGCCGAGAAGAACCCGCTGGTCATGCAGATCTACGCCGACGTCACCGGCCTCGAGATGAAGGTCGCCCGCTCGGCCCAGACCTGCGCCCTGGGGGCGGCCATCGCCGGCGCCGTGGCCGCGGGCAAGCGAGGCGGCGGACACGGCACTTCGCCGAGGCCCAGGCGGCCATGAGCGGGGTCAAGAAGACGCGCCTACAAGCCGAACGCCGCCCGCCACAAGGTCTACCTCGAGCTCTATCGCGCTCTACCGCGAGCTCCACGACGCCTTCGGCACGAAGGCCTGGACGGGGAACCTCCACCACGTCATGAAGGACCTCCTGGCCATCAAGGACCGTCCGAGGAGATGACCATGCTGCCCGATCTCAAAGATGCCGTCTACAAGGCCAACCTGGAGCTGGCCCGCTCGGGGCTCGTCATCATGACCTTCGGCAACGTCAGCGGCATCGACCGGCGCAAGGGCATCGTGGCCATCAAGCCGAGCGGCGTCGCCTACGACGCCCTGAAGGCCGACGACATCGTCCTGGTCGACCTCGAGGGGCAGGTCGTCGAGGGCTGGCTCAATCCCTCCTCGGACACGGCGACCCACGCCGAGATCTACAAGGCCTTCCCCGAGGTCGGCGGCGTCGCCCACGCCCACAGCGTCTACGCCACGATGTTCGCCCAGGCCCGGCGGGAGATCCCCTGCTACGGCACGACCCACGCCGACCATTTCCACGGGCCCGTCCCGCTGACCCGGCTGCTCGTCGAGGCCGAGGTCGCCGAGCGATTACGAGCGCAACACGGGCAAGGTCATCGTCGAGCGCTTCGCCGGGCTCGACCCGCTCGCGCTCCCGGGAGTTCTCGTCGCCGGCCACGGGCCGTTCGCCTGGGGCCGGAGCCCGGCCGAGGCGGTCGAGACGGCGGTCGTCCTCGAGCAGGTGGCCCGGATGGCCCACGGCGCGCTGGCCCTCGACCCGCGCCTCACGCCCCTCGACCGGCACATCGCCGAGAAACACTTCCTCCGGAAGCACGGGCCCGGACGCCTATTACGGACAGAAGAAGGAGAACAAGTCATGACCAACGTCCCCAAGGTCCGGCTCGGGCTCGTCGCCGTCAGCCGCGACTGCTTCCCGGTCGAGCTCTCCCGCAAGCGCTCGCTCCGGGTCGCCGCGGAGTGCCGCAAAGCGGGCGTCGCGGTCACCCGCGATCCAGACCGTCGTCGAGAACGAGAAGGACGCCCTCCAAGCCCTCGAGGAGCTGCGGGCGAAGAGGATCAACGCCCTCGTCCTCTACCTCGGCAACTTCGGGCCCGAGGGCCCGACGACCATCCTGGCCCAGAAGTTCGGCGGGCCGGTCATGGTCGCCGCGGCCGCCGAGGAGTCGGGCAAGGACCTCGTCGACGGCCGGGGGGACGCCTTCTGCGGGATGCTCAACGCCTCCTACAACATGGGCCTGCGAAAGCTCCGGCCCCACGTCCCCGAATATCCGGTCGGGACACCCGAGGAGGTCGCCCGGATGATCGCCGGCTTCGTGCCGGTCGCCCGGATCCTCCTCGGGCTCGCGCAGGCTCAAGATCTTCGGCTTCGGGCCGCGGCCGCAGGACTTCCTGGCCTGCAACGCGCCCATCAAGCCGCTCTACGACCTCGGCGTCGAGGTCATGGAGAACAGCGAGCTCGACCTCTACGACATCTTCCGCAAGGCCGAGGGCGATCCGAAGGTCAAGGCCGTGGCCGCGGACATGGCCAAGGAGCTCGGCGCCGGGAACCGCTATCCCGACATCCTGAAGAAGCTGGCCCAGTTCGAGGTCGCCCTGCTCAAGTTCATGGAGGCGAACCTCGGCGCCTCGGAGTACGGCGTCTTCGCCGACAAGTGCTGGCCGGCCTTCGAGAGCTACTTCGGGTTCGTCCCCTGCTACGTCAACTCGCGCCTGGCCGCGCGCGGCATCCCCGTGGCCTGCGAAGTCGACATCTACGGCGCCCTGAGCGAATACATCTGCACCTGCGCGACGGAGCTCCCGGCGACCATCCTCGACATCAACAACACCGTCCCCTACGACATGATCGCGGACGGCGAAGAAGGCCCTCAAGGGCTACAAGCCGACCGACCTGTTCATGGGCTTCCACTGCGGCAACACGCCGGCGCCCTGCATGCTCGACCCGGCCATGCGCTACCAGCTCATCATGCACCGGCTGATGGAGCCCGGGAAGGACCCCGACATCACCCGGGGGACGCTCGAGGGACGCATCCGGACAGGCGGTGTCACCATTTTCCGCCTCCAGTCGACGGCCGACACGGTCCTGCGGTCCTACATGGCCGAGGGCGAGGTCCTCGACGTCGATCCCGAAGTCGTTCGGCGGCATCGGCGTCATCGGCATCAAGGAGATGGGCCGCTTCTACCGCCACGTCCTCATCGAGAAGCGCTTCCCCCACCACACGGCCGTGGCCTTCGACCACGCCGGGAAGACGCTGTGGGCGGCCATGCGCATGCTCGGGCGTCGAGGACATCTCCTTCAACCGCCCGGCCGGCATGCTCTATCCGACCGAGAATCCGTTCTAGACCCCGTCCGGGATGGAAGGAAGCTGGCACTGAGCCGCATTCGGTTCAAGGGCGGGGCAATTTATGATCAAGATCTGACCTGCCCCTCAGCATTGTGCCAGCCCTAGAGTGAATATTCCGGCCCCTTTTGAGGCTCGGCCTGAACTGCGCATTCCTCAGGCGTCGTGTTGCCGAGCGCGCTGCGGGGCCGCCACTTGTAAAAATCCCGCGCTTCTGCTCCATATTTTGACCTAAAATATTTGGGTCATATTTGTGCCACTCCAGGGGGAAAACGAAGGCAAATTGGGCCTATGCCCCGGTTGGGCCTAACCCGATGATTTCAATGGCCATATGGGGGGAAATGCGGCGTGCCTGCAAGTGCAAAATAGGGTTCATTTCCCCACGCGATTCTCGTTTTCCTGAAGATCATCTATCCTTCCCAAACATACCTGTGGTTGCAACAGTCATGCCCTTGCATCAGAGTCTTTGAACGAATCAAGCCTATTTTGGGATTATTGACCCTGGCCATAGCAAAATCCCCATGGCATATGAAAGCATACCCGATATCGGCCGCATCGAGGTCGTGAAAAGTCTTTGCCCATAGGCATTCAGTAATTTTAGCTTCAAATGCCTTGTCGGTGTCCTCAATGATCGCAGAAGTTATCGTATGAGCCCCGAAACGGTCGGATGTTGTCCTGCGCCTGGCTCTGAAGGTCTCAAAGTCCATGGATTTGCCTTGTTTGGATAGCATCTGAGCCACCTGTTTGAACTCTTCATCGGAATTCGTTTTAATCATTTCGATCAGTTTATCTTTGCCGATTTCATTGCCAAGATATTTCATTAGCCCAGCGAAACCTCCGTAGGCGTATTGAAATACTTCTTGGAAGGACATTCCCGAGTCTGCCAGAAATTTGTGCTTCTCCACTGTCTTTTTTTGTCCTTCCTTACCGGTAGTCCACGCTAATAAATTGCCACACGCGAGGCCGAACATCGTGCCAGCTGGTAAGATATTCAAGAGAAAATTTCTGCGGCTTGAGGCTAAATTCAATTGCTTAATGATCATGATACCCCCTCGCTGATTGGATGGAATCATTTAACTTCGCTTAACAAGGGATGTCAAGTCGAGTTCAGGTCAGACCAGATTGACCTGTACCTTGTCTTTCCTGTGCCAGTCGACACTCGTCGCAGATGTAACTTACTGATTATCACAGCTTATACGGGGGAATTTAAATGGCGTGCCTGAGAGGATTCGAACCTCCGACCTTTGGATCCGGAGGATCGATCAGGCCACAGAAGCTTGTCGTTTCTTAAACTCAGCATAAGCTTCAGCAACGTATCCCGCCACCGTCTCGGCCACGCTGGCTGGCAGGGTTTGGGGCAGTCCAATCACTCGTTCCGCAATCGCCACCAGCTGCTGCTTTAGCTCTGGACTGCGATGCCAGAATCCCGCGTCAGAACCCAGCGCGCTAACCAGCAAATCGCCCGGATAAAGATCACCTTCGGCATAAGGGTCTGCCTGAAGTCGCTGAGTGCCAGGAATGCGAGATACTTCAGGCCGATATCTTGTCCGATCATGATGCGGAGATCCTCGACCGTGAAATCTCGCAAAGGAACTCGGTGCAAACGATGGCACTCTCGCGCTAAGCGCGTGTGAAAGGTCGGCTCGCCCCAATCCTCGCCCTCAAGCTGCTGTAATGACTTGCTGCGGTCGAACACGTCTGGTCTGTAGCCCCGGACTCTCGCTTTCTATCTTCCCCATTTGTCAGGTGAGAATCTTAGCACTGCTAGCTCAAATATACCAAACAGATTGAACGTGGCGTGCCTGAGGAGGCTGCAATAATTACCTTGATTGCTCGGGGTTAGAGACCCCGGGCGATCGAGGTATTTTCAGTTGATCATTCACCAAAAGGAAACATTGATAAACATGTGGATTTCACTTTGATGGTCAACCATTCGTTTTGCGATACAGGTCTATTGGGGATCGCCTCAACCATGATCAGACAGCTCGGATCTAATCGAAAATAAAACAGCCCATCGTCGTCTATTCCGTCAACCATGCCTGTCATTATTACGTAATTATCTTTCACGGTTAGCGAGAAAGATCTGCTAACTGCTGAATCGACAGAGGATACTGTGTCAATATCCAGCTCGATGGAGTATTCGTGCCCAACGATGGCTCGATACGCCGTACTATTCCATAGAGCAGCACCCATGCCTGCAGGGCTTGTGAAAGTAACGATCTCGTTACCCTCGTTCGTGGTGTTGATGGATGTGATTATGATGTTCAATCCATTTCCTTTCTTGCACCCAACCCTGGCGCTCAAAAGCGCGTGGGCTTTTTGGCGCAGAACCACTGAATCTCCTCTGGGGTGAAAGCCGGCGCGCGCCCGGCCCGGGATGCCTCTCGACGGCGACGACGCCTTGGGCCCCAGCGAAACAGCAAGTAACAGTAACCAGCCAGATAAAGAGCGAGCACCGAATCCGGCAAGTGCCAGTCGACCGACAGCAAGTCGGGCGGGACATCGTGACCGAAAGGCACGCCCATCCAGCCATGATTAAGGGCATTGAACGTTGCGTAATAGACGCCCGACGCATTGGGAGCCTCGATGACCAATGTCCAAACGCCGTCGGGAGCGACCCCTCTGTAGACAATCTCTTTGTCGGACACTGCGCTACGCATCAACAGAGCCGAGAGCGTGTCGTCCATTTGATCCATATTCCACCTGCTTCCAACGGCCTCCCCTACAAAGCGAGGTTAACGCCGGCCTCTGCCCGAAGTCAAGAGCGTGGAGTTTGTGGCACTTTTCGGTCAGGACCGCAAGAACCCGGCACCAATCTACTAGATCGCGTGATGCCATCTTGAGACGTCAGAAAATCGCTTCTATGCCAAAATTGCCTGGGCCACATTTGGGTCAGATTTGTGCCACATCAGGGGGCAATTGTGGGCAAATCCGGGCAAGCACGGGCAAATTGACTTCAGGTTCTGATCTGGCCTAACCCGATGATTTCGCTCGCCATATGGGGGAAAACATGGCGTGCCTGAGAGGATTCGAACCTCCGACCTTTGGATCCGGAGTCCAATGGTCTGGCGAAGCCACGGGGGTACCCGCTCCCGTCGGAGCTTCTCCGTTCATGGTAGGGCCCGCTATTAATTACGGATCCGCTGCATGCCCGGCGCGTTCGGGTCGAAGAACTTCCGCGGCAGCTTCTCCTCGCGCATGGCCGCGTTGTAGACGAACCAGGCCATGACGGTGGCCGCCTGCATCAGGTCCGACCTCGACAGATGGTCGTAGACGTCCATGTTCGAGTGGTGCGTCAGGGTGTCGTACTCGAGGTCGTCCTGGATGAACTGAAAGCCGGGCAGCCCGACTCCGTCGAAGGACAGGTGGTCCGTGCCGCTCGTGTTGCGGAGCGCGACGGTCGCGGCGCCCAGGTCGTGGATGGGCTCGAGCCACGCCTCGAAGATCGGCACGACGGCGCTGTTGCTCTGGGCGTAGATGCCGCGGATCTTGCCGCTGCCGTTGTCGAAGTTGAAGTAGCCGGAGAGCTTGTCGTACTCGGGCTTCATCTCCTTCTTGGCCCGGTCGAAGAAGTGGTTGGTGACGTAGCCGCGGGAGCCGACGAAACCCTGTTCCTCGGCGTCCCAGAGGGCCATCCGGATGGTCCGCCGGGGCTGGACGCCGAGGGCCTTCAGGATGCGCATGGCCTCGAAGGCGATGGCGCAACCCGCCCCGTTGTCCGTCGCCCCCGTGCCGGCGTGCCAGGTGTCGAAGTGGCCGCCGAGCATGACCAGCTCGGACTTGAGCTTCTTGTCGACGCCGGGGATCTCGGCGACGATGTTGACGCCGGGCAGGTCGTCGGCCGTGAACCGGGCCTGGACCTCGACCTCCATCGTCACCGGGATGTCCTTCTGAAGGATGCGGACGATGCGGTTGTAGTGCTCGTTGGCGATGGCGATGGCCGGGAGGGGCATCTCCGCGCCCTTGACGCGCGAGCCGCCGCTCGAGACGAAGACCGTCCCGAACTTGCCCCGGCCCGGGTCGACCACGACTCCGGCGCCCTCGGCCTTGAGGAACTTGCCGATCGCCTGCTGGAGCTGCCGGCGGGCCATCATGTCCTGCATCTGCGGGCTCATCACCCGCCGGCCGCCGGGCTCGGGGGCCAGCATGAGCTTGTCCAGGTCGGCCTCGAGGAGGCGCAGCGCCATCGGCTCGAACGAGATCGTCATGTCCTGCTCGGGCTGCGTCAGGACGATGGCGTCCTTGAGCTTGCCCTTGTATTTGTCGAGTTCTGCGACTGTGTTGGCCGTGACCAGGACGGCCTGGCCCTTGAGAAGGCCGTTCGTGCCGGGCGTCCAGGCCTTCGGGCAGCCGATGATCGGCATGTACTGGGGGGCGGTCATGGCCGCGTAGTATTTCTGGAGCTCCCAGCTGCGGCCGAAGGTCCCGTAGGTCTCCATGGCGGCGTTGGCCAGGCCCAGCTTCTTGGCCTGCTCGACCACCCATTCGCCAGCCTGCATGTATTGGGGGGAGTCCGGCAGCCGCGGGGCGTAGACCTCGCAGAGGTAGATGAGGAAATCCGTGATCTTCGAGTTCGCGAGGCCTTCGGCCCGGATGCGGTCGAGCATCTGGAGGTCGAGCCTCTCCTGGGCGCCCGCTTCGAGCGAGACGACGAGCACCAGGATCGCGATCACGAGCGAACGGACGATGGCTTGTTTCTTCATGCGCTCCTCCTCGGCAGGGACTATACGCCTCCGGCCGGAACGATGTCAAAAACGGCCGGCCGGGGGCCCGCGAACGCTTCCCGAATCCGGCGGCCTGTTCTATAATGAGAGGACCATGAAAGCCGCCTTTCTCACCGGGGTCCGGTCGATCGAGGTCCGCGAGGTCGAGGCGCCCCGCGTCGACCGCGACGACGATGTCCTCGTCCGGAGCAAGGCCGTGGGCGTCTGCGGCAGCGACCTCCACTATTACCTCTCGGACTCCGTGGGCGGCGACACGGTCAAGTACCCCTTCATCCCCGGGCACGAGTGCGCCGGCATCGTCGAGGCTGTCGGCAAGGCCGTCACCCGGGTCAAGCCCGGCGACGCGGTCGTCGTCGAGCCGGCCGTCTCCTGCGGCGCCTGCGACCAATGCCGGATGGGGCGTTCCCACACCTGCCGCAAGCTCCTCTTCCTCGGCCACTACGGGGAGCTCACCGGGGGCATGGCCGAGTTCGCCCTGGCCCCCGAGCGGAACTGCGTACCGCTGCCGCCCAAGATGACCGTCGTCCAGGGGATCCTGGCCGAGCCGCTGTCGATCGCGCTTTACGCCGCCAGCCTGGCCGGCTCGGTACGCGGCAAGACCGCGGCCGTTCTCGGGACCGGGCCGATCGGGCTCTGCGCCGTCATGGCCTTGAAGGCGGACGGCGCGGCCGCGGTCTACGCCACGGAGAAGGTCGAGGCCCGGCTTGCGGCCGCCGCGACGGCCGGGGCCGATTGGACCGGAAATACCGACCGCGAGGACATCGTCGCGGAGATCCGGTCCCGCGAGTCGCTCGGCCTCGACCTCGTCTTCGAAGTGCTGCGGCGAGCAGTCCGCCCTCGACCAGGCCGTCGAACTCGCTCAAACCCGGCGGGACGATCGTCGTCGTCGGCATCCCCCTCGAGCCGCGGGTGTCGTTCGCAAGCGGCAAGCTCCGGCGCCGCGAGATCCGCGTCCAGAGCGTCCGCCGGCAGAACAAGTGCCTGGAGAAGGCTGTCGCGATGATCCACACCGGGCGGATCAAGGTCGACTTCCTGGCCACGCACTTCTTCAAGCTCGACGAAGCCCGCGAAGCCTACGAGACGGCGGCCGAGCGCCGCGACGGCGTCATCAAGACCATCGTCCAGCCGTAGCCAAGCGGCGCGGCGGAACGGACGTTGGACAGAACGGGGCTGAATGGGGGCCATCCCCGGAAGGGATCGCCCCCCCCGAAAAGCGCTGCCGGGCGTCCACGATAAGGAGATAAGGATGGGCAACCTCAGGGAAGAACCCTTCGGCGATCCCTTCGAGCGGCTCTTCGTCGCCTGTATCGCCCTGGCGGCGGGGCTCACACTCGTCTTCTTGGCCATCCAGGGCCCGCTCGTCAGGGGCGTCATCACCTACAAGACCGCCCCGGGCATCATGGGCCAGCTCGCCGGCCAGGACGCCGTCAACCTGGGCCTGCTCGCGCCCCTGTTGATCATCGGCGCCATAGGACTCTTCCTTCGGAAGGCCTGGGCCAAGTCCCCTCCTCATCGCGACGCCCCTTTTCCTGATCTATTACGCCCTGAGCTACACCATCGGCTGGGAATGGAGCTCCCCGTCCTATACGGGCAATAGCGAGCGCTACTTCTTCCTCTACCTCTTCGTCCTCGTCGCCGCCCTCGTCATCCTTCTCTACACGCTGGCGGTCTTCCCCAAGAACGTCGAGAGCCGGTTCAAGAAGGGCGGCCTGGCGGCCTACTCCGCCGTGTTCGTCCTGTTCCTTCTCGTCTTCGCCGGCATGTGGGTCAAAGAGGTCCGGGAGGTCATCGCCACGGGAACGAGCCGCGGCTACGAGATGGCTCCGACCGCCTTCTGGCTCGTCCGCGTCTTCGATCTCGGCTTTTCGATCCCGCTGGGCCTCGTCAGCGTCTATCTCCTGTGGGCCCGGCCGGACAAGGCCTTCCCCGTCGTCAGCCTCTTCTACGGCTTCTTCTTCACCCAGATCGTCGCGGTCAACGCCATGGGCTGGGCGATGTTCTTTAAGAACGACCCGACCTTCCTCGCGCGAGACCTCGTCGTCTTCACGGTCCTGGCCCTCGTCATCGCCTTCGGGTACGTCTACGTGCGGAAGAACTATAAAGCCAGCTAGCCCTTCCGGCGCAAGAGCGGCGCGTTTCCGTTCCGTTCTGTCCCTCGCTGTCGATCAATAGAAGATTCTTTTAGGCCCATGAGAGACCTACCCTTGCTCAGGCGTTCTTATATTTGTCATGGGGAACCGGGAGACACACGGCGATAAGCATAAGGAGCTTGACATATATGTGTAATTGTGTAATTGTGTATTCATGGAAAAGAAAACTATGAAGCGAGTCAATGTCATTCTCGAGGCGGAACTCTATGACAAGGCCCGTGTGCTCGGCTTCATCAGGAAAAAAAGCCTGTCCGAGATCGTGCGCGACGCCTTAAGGGATTGGCTCGACGTGAACATCGACGAACGGGCGGCGATCGTCCTCTCGGAGAAGGATGAACGCGAACTCCTGAAGATCCTGGCCGAGGATGAATTCATTCCTTTCGAACAGGCTAAGAAGGAGCTTGGCTTGGAATGATCCTATTCTTCAGCAGGAGAAGCACCAGGTTCCTCGCGAAGTGCGAGCTCAAGACGAGAGCGGTCATCGTCGAAGCTATTAGAGAATTGCCAGGCAAGGGGGACATCCGAAAGCTGAAAGGGCAGGCCATCAAGAATTCTTTCCGCCTCAGAGTCGGGCGGTATCGGGTCGTCTATGTTGAGGAAGGCAAAGAAATCAGGATCTTGAGGATCGATACCCGGGGCGACATCTACAAATAGGCAGTTCACTTCATTCGTTCCCGCATCTTGGCCTCGTTCTCCGAGGGCCAGTAGCCGCAGTCGAGTTCCAGGAAGACCGACTTGATTTTTGCCCGCCTCTTATGGCAAATAAGGGGCATCTCGGGAAGAACAAGGAGAGGGCTATGCCAGAAGGACAGACTTCGATCAAGATCGACAAGGTGAACCTGCTGAAGGCCGGGAAGATCCCCGTCATCGCGGCGGCCATCGGGGGCGCGCTGTGGCTGCTGGGCGCCTCGGGCGGCTTCTTGGGGTTCCTTTTCTGGGCCATCGCCGCGTTCGCCGGCTACTGGTACGTGGACCAGATTTTCAAATCGGGGGCCAAGCCGCCCATCCTCGACGTCATCGTCAACGGGGCCATCCTCGGCGCGGCCGCGGGACTGGCCTACGCCATCGTCACTTGGATCGCCATCAGCATCCGCTTCTCCGGGATCGTCGGTTTTGCCTATCGCTGGGGCTTCGGCTCCCTCCTACGGATCGTCCTGGAGGGCGCGATCGGCGGCGCCATCGGCGCGGCGGGATGGTACGCCTACAAGTCCGGGATGATCAAGGCCAAGTAGCTCCGGACCGTCCGCGGCTCAGCCGGCGACGAGCCGGTAGGTCGCCTTGATCGGCGCGGCCGCCTTGACCATGGCCCAGACGGGGCAGTAGCGGTCCTCGGAGAGGGACAAGGCCTTCTCGACCTGGGCGGCGTCGAGCTTCCCGCCGCGGAACTCGAACTCGAGCTCGATCGAGGTGAAGACGGCCGGGTGGATCTCTTTTTTCGTTCCGTGGGCGCGGACGGTCAGCTCCTCGACCTCCTGGCCCATCCGCTTGAGGAGCCCGACCGTCACCTGGCCGCTGCAGCCGGCCAGGCTCGTGAGCAGCAGTTCCATGGGGGCGAAGCCGCCGATGGCCTCCCCTTCGGGCGCGAAATCGAGAGCCACGGTCGTACCGGCCCGGCCCGACCGTCCCTCGAATTTCATGCCTCCCTGGAAGACGATCTCGGCGCGGGATTCCTTGGCCATCGGAATGCTCCTTTCTCAGGCGTCCGGGCGGACGCCCGCCGATAGTATCCAACGGAGCGGCGGCCGGCGTCAACGGGGGGAGGGCGCGACGGCGCGGAGGATGAGGTCACGAATCGCGGCGGCCGTCCTCTCGATCTCGGGAGTCATCCCTTCGCCGAACGTGAGGTCGGCGGGGACGACGCCGAGCAGGAAGACCCTTTTTCCGGAGGCTTCGAGGAACTTGCCGCAGAAAGAGAGAGCGAGCTTGTGGGTCGAGAAGCTCCCGGCTTCGGGGAACTCCGCGAGCGGGCCGAAGACCACGGTCCCCGGCTGCGCTTCGGCGGCCACGACATCGACGAAGACGACGTTCCGGCAATCGGCCCGGGCGACGACGTGGACGAAGTTCTCCGGGACGCTCTGGGCGTCGACGGCGCTGAGGCGCGTGCCGGCGACGGCCTCCGGACGGCGCCCACGATCCATGGCCCGGCGCCGTCGTCGCGGCGGAGCGGATTGCCGACGCCGACGAGGCATGTCGGCTCCCGCAGGAGCTCCGCGAAGCCGGCCGGGACGGCATTCACTTCGAGCCTCCTCCGGACCGCGAGTGGCGCCGAAGGGGAAGATGGGAGGCGATCGTCGCGTAATGGCGGTCGGCCTCGATGAGCACGAGATCGTGGCCCACGCAGTCGGTGGCGATGAGGATATCGCTTAGAGGAACGGAGACGCCCTTTCTTTTCAGGGCATGGCCGTTGCGGCCGGCGGATTCGAACGAGGACCGGTCGCCCGGGAGGAACCTCAAACCGGCCAGGGCCGCGGCCAACCGCTCGAGCTCCGCCGGTCGTCCGGGCCCCGGTCAGGAGCTCGGCCAGGACGACGCCGTTGGCGTGGACGCGCCCCTCGTCGATGAGATCGTCGATGAGGTCGCCGAACTCGGATCCCCCATCCCTGAAATAAGAGATCCAGACGCTGGTGTCGACGAAATACTCCGCTTTCAAGTGACGTCCTTGGACCTGAGGGCCTCGAGGTCGATGTCCAGATCGATCTTGCCCCGGAGGCCTTTGAGGTTCTCTCGCCGGACCTTGTTGAGCATCTCCTCGAGCGACCGGCGGACCAGGTCCGTCTTGCTGGTCTCCCCCGTTTCCTCCATCAGGTCTTTCATGAGCTTATCGGGAATGATCAACGTCGTTCTCATACATATCTCCTATGCATATAATATTAGCATATTCGAGATATGTCAATAAAGCATTTTTCGCTCCCGATATGATAGACGCCCGGCTTTTTCAAAATTCTCAGCCGATGGAAAAGGGGACATCCCCGCCGGGTAAAGCCCCTAGAATTCCTGGTGCTCGGTGCGGCGGATGATCTCGTTCTGGAGCTCGACGCTGCAGTCGACGAAATAGTCGCTGTAGCCGGCGACGCGGACGATGAGGTCGCGATATTTCGCCGGCTCGGCCTGGGCCGTGCGCAGGAGGTCGGCCGTGACGACGTTGAACTGGATGTGGTGGCCCATCAGCCGGAAGTAGGACCGGACGAGGTCCTTGACGCCGGCCAGGCCGGTGTCGTCGGCTAGGAGCTGGGGCGTGAACTTCTGGTTGAGCAGCGTGCCGCCCGTGCGGACGTGGTCCAGCTTGCCGAGCGACTTGATGACCGCCGTCGGGCCCTTGCGGTCGGCCCCCTGGACCGGCGAGACGCCTTCCGAGACGGGGTCGCCGGCGAGCCGTCCGTCGGCCGTGGCCCCGGTCATCTTGCCGAAGTAGATGTGGGCCGTCGTCGGCAGGAGGTTGATCCGGTAGGTCCCGCCGCGCGGCGTCGGCCGCCCGTCGACCGCCTCGAAGTAGGCCTCGAAGACGCGCTTCATCAGGCCGTCGGCGTAGTCGTCGTCGTTGCCGAACTTGGGCGTCCGGTTGAGGACGCGCTGGCGGAGCGCCGCGTGGCCCTCGAAATTGGCCCGGAGGGCCGCCAGGAGCTCGGCCATCGTGAAGTGGCCGTGGTCGTAGACGTTCCAGCGGACGGCGCTGAGAACGTCGGTGATGGTCCCCACCCCGACGCCCTGGATGTAGTTGGTGTTGTAGCGGGCCCCGCCGGCGTGGTAGTCCTTGCCGTTCTTGACGCAGTCGTCGACGAGGACCGAAAGGAACGGCGCCGGCAGGTACTTGGCGTAGAGCGCCTCGATGACGTTGCTGCCGCGGATCTTGATGTCGACGAAGTGGCGGATCTGCTTCCGAAAGGCCTCGAAGAGGTCGTCGAAGGTCGCGAACCCGGCCGGGTCGCCCGTCTCGAGGCCGATCCTCTTCCCCGTCCGCGGGTCGACGCCGTTCCCGAGGGTGATCTCGAAGACCTTGGGCAGGTTGAAGTAGCCGGTCAGGATGTAGGCCTCCTTGCCGAAGGCCCCGGACTCGACGCAGCCGCTGGCCCCGCCGTTCCGGGCGTCGACGACCGACTTGCCCTGGCGGACGAGCTCCTGGACGATGGCGTCGGTGTTGAAGATCGACGGCTGGCCGAAGCCCGTCTTGACGATCTTGAGGGCCCGGAGCAGGAACGAGTCCGGCCCCTTGGCGCTGATCTGGACCATCGAGCTCGGCTGGAGAATGCGCATCTCCTCGATGACGTCGAGGATGAGGTAGGTCAGCTCGTTGACGCCGTCCGTGCCGTCGGCCTTGAGGCCGCCGACGTTGATCAGGGCGAAATCGGTGTAGGTGCCGCTCTCCTCGGCCGTGACGCCGACCTTGGGAGGCGCGGGCTGGTTGTTGAACTTGACCCAGAAGGCCTGGAGGAGCTCGCGGGCCGACTCCTTGGTCAGCGTGCCGTCTTGCGAGCCCCCGCTCGTAGAAGGGCCAGAGGTGCTGGTCGAGGCGGCCGGGATTGAACGAGTCCCAGGTGTTGTACTCGGTGATGACGCCGAGGTGGACGAACCAGTAGGCCTGGAGGGCCTCCCAGAAGTCGCGGGGCGCCCCGGCCGGAACGCGGTCGCAGACCTCGGCGATCCGCTCGAGCTCCTTCTTCCGGGCGGGGTCCTTCTCCCCCTTCAGGAGCTCCCGGGCCTTCGCGGCGTGCCGATGGGCGAACAGGATGACGGCGTCGCAGCTCACGGCCATGGCCCTGAGCTCCTCCTGCTTGTCGTAGGCTTCGGGATCGTTCATGAAGTCGAGCGCGGCCAGGGCCGCCGCGATCTCCCGCTTGATGTCGTCGAGGCCCTTGCGGTAGATCTTGTCGTCGAGGACGGTGTGCCCCGGGGCCCGCTGCTCCATGAACTCGGTGAAGACGCCGGCTTCGTAGGCGTCGATCCACTCCTTCGTCATCTCGGCGAAGATGCGGTCCCGCTGCGAGCGGCCCTTCCAGAAGGGGATGATCTCGTCGGCGTAGACGCGGCGCGTCTCCTCGTCCGAGGCGAAGGCGGTCTTCTTCCGGTCGTTGAGATACTGGAGGTCCTGGAGGGAGTGGATGCAGACCTCGGGATAGGTCGGGGTCGCCTTGGGCGCCGGGCCCCTCTCCCCGACGATGAGCTCGCCGTCGTTGAAGACGATGGCCTTGCTCTCCATGACGTGCTTGAAGGCCAGGGCGTGCCGCATCGCCGCCGACAGGGCGCGCGTCTCGGGCCTCTTGTAGAACTCGGTGAGGAGCCGGGCCCGCTCGGCGCTGATCGTCGGCCGGGCCTCGAGCGTCTGCTTTCTCAGCTTCTTGATGCGTTCGTTCATGGTCATCCTCCACGCCGGACATCGAAACCGGCCCCGCGGAAGGCGGCCTCGACGGCCGCGATCCGCTCCTCGGAGGGCGGTTCGAATTTCCGGAAACGCGCGTCTTTGCCGATGCGGCGGGACTTCTCCATGCCGCCTGAATGGTAGGGCAGGAGCGCGACCCGCTTGATCGTCCTGAGCGATCGGAGAAGGGCGATCACTCGCCCGACGTTAGCGTCGTCGTCGTTGACGCCGGCCACGAGCGGGATGCGAAGCCAGACCTCGGTCCGGCCGGCGGCGAGCTTCTCGAGGTTGTCGAGGAT
Source organism: Candidatus Aminicenantota bacterium (assembly GCA_963719985.1). GTDB lineage: Bacteria > Acidobacteriota > Aminicenantia > Aminicenantales > Saccharicenantaceae > RBG-16-66-30. Next base: position 872,216 of record CAVRDU010000005.1, read on the forward strand.
CGTGGCGTTCGGGACCCCGGTCGACTCCCTGTGCTTGGCGTCGTCCATGACCTTGAGGTCGAAGAGGACGAGGTCGGTCTTCGCGGCCAGCCGCTCGAGGGCGCCGTTCGGCGAAAGCCCGGCCGTGTCGACGGCCGTCCGCAGGCCGCGGGCCCGGCAGCCGTCGAGAAGCGCCTCGGCGAAGGCCGACTGGACAGCCGGATCGCCACCGGAGAGCGTGACGCCGCCGCCGGATTGCTCGTAAAAGACACGGTCCTTCTCGACCTCGTCGAGGACCTCGTCGACGGTCATCTCCCGCCCGACGATCTGCAAGGCGTCGTAGAGGCAAGCCTCGGCGCAACGGCCGCAGAGGTCGCACTTCGACCGGTCGATGACGACCGCGCCCGCGGCGTCCTTGTTCAGGGCGCCCTTCGGGCAGGCGGCGAGACAGGCGTAGCACCGGGCGCACCGTCCCGGCCAGTGCATGAGCTCCGGTCCGGGGTCGACGCTCTCGGGGTTGTGGCACCAGAGGCAGTTGAGGGAACAGCCTTTGAGGAAGACGGTCGTACGGATGCCCGGCCCGTCATGGATCGAGTACCGCTTGATGTCGAAGACCCGGCCCGTCATTCTCATTCCGCTTAAGTCCATGATTCTCATGAGCTTTTCCCATGATTTAGTCGTAATATATCAGATATCAGAGCGGAATTCAACCTTTTTATTTATAGGAAGTTCCTTTTCGCGCTCGGTCTGAAAGCGCTGACCTCGGGCTTAGGATCGACGCTTCCCATCACGAAAATGAGGCTATCGCGGCCTCCACCTCAGGCGGATGATCGGGCCGACCAGCCGGGAATTTGGCCGAACAGGGGCAGGCCGCTCCCCTCTTCCGATCGCCGGCTATTCGTACTCCCCGCTCTCCTCGGCAGCCATCAGGGCCGTCTGTTCGAAGACATGAGCCGGCGGCGGATGAAACTGGTCTTCCAGGAGATCTACCGCTTGCCGGTGGATCTGGCAGCGGCAGCCCTGGCCCTCTCCCGGGTGCTGTTCCATAATTTCGATCGGTACCTTTCAGAATACGAGAGGCGTTTCGAGAAGGCGTACAGGCTTTGAAGTCCTCAGGCACGAAGCTAATGAGGGCGGGTATTTCCGTCAGGTCGTCCAACGAAATCCTACTACAAGGGCTGGATCCTTATGAGGGGGGGAGGGGGGGCAGGTTACTGAAATCATTGACAATAAGTGAATCCTTCGCTATAGTTGTCTTGTATGCTATATATGTATATCAACGGAGGTGCGCGATGATCGCCGTAAGGCTTCCGATCGAGATCGAAAAAAGGCTTTCCGAGCTGGCCCGGAATACGGGGCGCACCAAGACATATTACGTCCGCGAGGCCATCCTGGAATACCTTGACGACCTGGAGGACATCTACCTGGCAGAAAAGCGGCTGGGAAACTATTATGCGGGGAAAAGCCAGGCTTCTTCGCTAGCCGAACTGGAGCGTGAGCTTGGCCTGGCTGATTAAGATCGAGGCCGGGGCGAAGAAGGACATGGCCAAGCTCGACCGGCCGGTGGCCAAGCGGGTCGTCTCCTTCCTGCGAGACCGGCTGGAAAAGCTGGACGATCCCCGCTCTATCGGCGAGGCGATGCAGGGCAAGAAATTCGGCGAGTTCTGGAAATACCGCGTCGGCGACATCCGCATCATCGCCCGTATCGAGGACATGGAGCTGATCGTCCTCATCGTCCGCGTGGGCCACAGGAAGAACATATACAAATAGGCTCTCCCGCGCCTGCTTGACAATCCCTTATCAAAGCGCCGACCTCGGGCTTAGGATCGACGCTTCCCATCACGAAAATGAGGCTATCGCGGCCTGAAACATGAGTCAAGCACTCAAGCTTCGGCCGCCCGGCGCTTGGCGTGGCAGGAGGGGCAGAAGCCACGGATCTTGCAGGAGAACGTCAACAGATGTTCACCGTGGCAATCAGGGCAGCGGATCCGGGCGAAGCCGGAGCGCGGATTGCCGCTGACTGTGGGGAGCTGAAGGTTAGGCGGCCGACGACGAGATAGACGGCTGGTGCGGAGATAGCCGACGTGCTTGAACCCTTAGGCCCGCTTCAAGGCGGTCTAGTGCTGACCTAGAATCTCTGTTATCTCGAAATTGGCGAGGATACCCCTACCCAATTCCGGTCGAATGTTGTAAAACCTATATCTGTGAATTCCTATCGTCCGCGCTTCATCTGGGCGACATCGCTGATCGCTGCCATGGGCGGGCTTCTCTTCGGTTACGACTGGGTGGTCATCGGCGGGGCCAAGCCCTTCTACGAGAAGTTCTTCGGCCTGACGTCGCCTTCGGCGATCGGCTGGGCCATGTCGAGCGCCCTCGTCGGCTGCCTCGTCGGGGCCCTCGTTTCGGGCGGCCTGAGCGACCGGTTCGGCCGCAAGAAGCTGCTCATCCTGGCCGGGGCCTTGTTCACTGTCTCCGCCGTCGGGACCGCCTTCGCGGGCGGTTTCTCCGTCTTCGTCGTCTTCCGACTCGTCGGCGGCGTCGGGATCGGCCTGGCCTCCAACCTCTCCCCGATGTACATCGCCGAGATCTCGCCGGCCGCCATGCGCGGGAAGCTCGTCTCGGTCAACCAGCTGACCATCGTCGTCGGCATCCTGGCCGCCCAGATCGTGAACTGGCTCATCGCCGAGCCCGTCCCGGCCGCGGCGACGGCCGCCGACATCCTGGCCTCATGGAACGGGCAGGTCGGGTGGCGCTGGATGTTCGGCGCCGAGACCTTCCCCGCCCTGGCCTTCTTCGGGCTGATGTTCCTCGTCCCGGAAAGCCCGCGCTGGCTGGTCAAGAACGGGAAGAGCGACGAGGCCGGGCGGGTCCTGGCCCGGGTCGGCGGGTCGGATTTCGCCGCGGAGTCACTGGCCGACATACGGGCGACGATCTCCGCCGACGAGATCGGCCGGGTCCGCTTCCGGGAGCTTCTCGAGCCGGGCCTGGTCAAGGTCCTCGTCGTCGGCGTCGTCCTGGCCGTCTACCAGCAGTGGTGTGGCATCAACGTCATCTTCAACTACGCCCAGGAGATCTTCACCGCCGCCGGCTACGGCGTGAGCGGCGTCCTGTTCAACATCGTCATCACCGGGACGGTCAACCTCGTCTTCACTCTGGTCGCCCTGCGCCTGGTCGACCGCCTCGGCCGCAGGCCGCTCATGCTGGCCGGTTCGGCCGGGCTGGCCGTGGTCTTCGGCCTCATCGGGGCCGGCTACGCCGCGCGCAGCCAGGGGCTCCACATCCTGCTTCTCGTCCTCGTCGCCCTGGCCCTCTACGCCCTGTCGCTCGCTCCCGTGACCTGGGTGCTGCTCTCGGAGATCTTCCCCAACCGCATCCGCGGGGCGGCCATGTCGGTCTCGACCTTCTCCCTCTGGTCGGCCTGCTTCGTCCTGACCTACACCTTCCCGCTCCTCAATAAAGGGCTCGGCCCGGCCGGGACGTTCTGGATCTACGCCGGGATCAGCATCCTCGGCTTCCTCTTCATCAAGTCGCGCGTCCGGGAGACCAAGGGCAAGACGCTCGAGCGCATCGAGAGGGAATTCGTCGGTGAGCCGCGGAGCGCGTCGCGATGACCGAGCCGCGCCCGGCCGACTTTCCCGCCGGTGCCGGCCCGTCCGCGCCCGGCCCCCGGCCGCCGGGCCTCTTGAGACGGCTCTACGCCGAGGAGCGGGAGGCCTGGCGGAGGCACTACCGGCGGTATTTCAAGCACGCCGCCCGGGCCCTCGGGCTGGGGTTCGTCCTCGGCTTCGCCTTCTTCATGTTCCGGCCGGACCAGGAGAGGCGGGCCCTCGAGCTCGTCGTCAAGGCGCTCGAGGACATCTCCCTCGAAGCGTCGCCCTCCGTCCTGGCCCTGACCCTGTTCTATCACAACGCCCGGGCCTCGGTCGTCCCCGTCGCGGCCGGCCTGGCGCCGTTTCTTTTCCTGCCCATCCTCGACCCTCTGCTCAACGGCGCGGTCCTCGGGCTCCTGGCCTCGATCAGCAAGCATCAGGGCCTCGACGTGCCCCTGCTCTTCCTGACCCAGGTTCTGCCCCACGGCGTCTTCGAGCTCACGGCCGTCCTCTACGCGACGAGCCTGGGCCTCTACCTCTCGGCTGAGATGGGGAAGAAGGCCAAGGCCGCCTGGAAAGCGAGGATAACGAGAATGGGGACACATACAAGTCCGTATCCCCAATCCTCTCCGCCCGCGCCCCAAGCCATCGACGCTCCGGCGGCTCCCCTCGAATTCCTGGAGACCTATCCCCAGCGCGTGGACGCCGAGCCCAAGGGCGTTGTCCGGAACGTCGTCCGCTCGTTCGTCCTCGTCGTCCTGCCGCTCCTGCTCGTCGCCGCGGCGATCGAGGGCCTCGTCACGCCGCATTTACGCTAGGATGGCACGGCCTCAGAAGAGCCAAGAACGCGGCTGACGACTTTGGCGAGGATCTCGTTGTAGTCATCGATGATATCGTGCGTCGCCATTTTCACCTTTTAAGGAGCGTTGGATGGCCTTTTCTTAGCCAGGACTCGACAATTCCTTTGAGAGACCTTGCTAATACGAATATTTCCCGGGCTTCTTGTGCCGACACGGAGCCTGACCTCTCATACTCGCTGATATTGCGTTTCTTGCGGAAGGCGTCGAGTCTGGCGACGAGATCGACGTCGGCCCCGATCGTATAGGCAAGCGTCTGAATGATCCGATAATGATGGCCGTCCCGCACCGCGCGGTACCCGGCGGCCGCAAGGGCCGCCGTGGCGGATTGGAGCGCCGAATTGTAGGCAATGGCCAAACGCCAGTCCGGGCTCAAACCCTCGGCCTGGCATTCGCGCAGGTCCCTTTCGGCAACAGCCAGAAGGTCAGAGATCTCGTTTGGACTTGTCTTGTGCGCGACAAGCCATCCGGTTTTGAGCCAATCGTCCAAGCTCATTCTCGTCCCCTATCAGGAAGACCTTGGGCCCGTTTATAGCAGACGTAAGGAAATAATGGTTATTTCTCAGTTTCACGCGGAATTCGGCGCCCGAATAGACAGTGGGATTGATCTCCCTGCCGAGCGTTTTTTGGGCATTCTGCAGACTTATCACGACATCCGAAAATGTCACGTCCCCGACGATCAGGAGGTCGATATCGCTTCTCCGTCCTTCATCTCCTCTGGCTACTGAGCCATAGATGAGGGCAAGCCGAATATCCTTGGCTATCGAGGCCAGAGCGCCGCGGATCGAATCTCCGATCCCGAAGGTCTTTGTGATCAGGCTCTTCAGCTCCGGAAAGATGGGCGAGTCGGAATTGGCTTGGAAATAGACGTGCCGGCCGCGAACCGCGCGACGGATAATTCCGGCTTCAGTAAGAAGTTTGAGCTCCCGCTGCACCGGCCCTAGGCCATACCCGCTGGCACGGACGATCTGTCGGAGATAGAACATCTCATCTGCATGGCCGAACAACAAGGAGAGAATCGCTCTTCTCGAGCGACTAAACGGGAAATCTTTCGATTCCATTCTTGGCCCTCATGTAATCCAATTGGTTACAATTGTAACCATATGGATCATTAAGCGCAAGCAATATTTATGAGCTGTTTGCTTTCATTAACCGCGCTCCTGAACTTCTCATGTCGGTTCTACAAGCGAATAGGGACCTGACGCATAATCCCGTCTATTGAGCCGAAAACCTGTGGACCGTGGTCGTGCGGTACTTCTGGCCAGGCTCGAGGATGGTCGATGGGAAGTTCGGGTGGTTGGGCGAATCGGGGAAGTGTTGGGTCTCGAGGCAGAACCCGAAGTGCTTCAGGTAGGCCTTGCCGCCCTTGCCGACGACCGTCCCGTCGAGGAAGTTCCCGGTATAGAGCTGGATCGCCGGCTGGCCCGTCCAGATCTCGAGCACCCGCCCGCTCTCCGGCTCCTCGACCCGGGCGGCCAGGGCCAGCGCCCCGTCCTCGCCTCGAAGAATGAAGTTGTGGTCGTATCCTCCCTCGACCTGGCCGATCCTCTCGCCGATCGCGTGGGGGGAGGTGAAATCGAAAGGTGTCCCGGCCACGGGCAGGATCTCGCCCGTCGGGATGAGGGTCACGGGCGAATCGACCTCGGTGATACGGTCGGCTTCGATACAGACGACATGGTCGAGGATGTCACCACGACCTTCGCCCTTGAGGTTCCAATAGGCGTGGTTGGTCAAGTTGACCGGCGTCTTCTTGTCCGTCGTTGCCTCGTAATCGATCCGCAATTCGTTGGCGTTGGTCAGCGTGTAGACGACCGTGACGGCCAGGTTCCCGGGGAAGCCTTCCTCCCCATCCTGGCTGAGGTAGGTCAGCCTGAGGCTGACGCCATCGTCGGCCTGGACGGGCACGGCGGTCCAGACGACCTTGTCGAAGCCCCTGAGCCCGCCGTGAAGAGAGTTGCCGTTGTTGTTCGGGGCCAGCTGGTACTCGACGCCGTCGAGGGTGAATCGGGCCTTGGCGATCCGGTTGGCGTAGCGGCCGACGATGACCCCGAAATAGGGATGCTCGCCAAGATATCCCGCCAGCGTGTCGAAGCCCAGGTTGACGTCGGCGAAGGCGCCGCGGCGGTCCGGAAGCCTCAACGAGACCAGGGTCGCGCCATAGGTCATGATCCTGGCCTCGAGGCCCCGCCCGTTCCGCAGGGTGTAGATGTCGACGGGCGTGGCGTCGGGAAGATTTCCGAAGACAGTTTTTTCCATGATCGCCTCCGTCAGGGGGGAGCTGGGTCTCTTTTATCGCAATTGCCGGCAATGTTCAACTTCCGCCGCCCGCGGAATTCCGCGCACGCGTCACTTGATGGGAACAATTGACCCTCATGACGCCGTATGGTATTTAGATGGTACCAGCATGGTCGGAACGACGCTCAAGCACTACAGGATCGAGACCCGCCTCGGGAAGGGCGGCATGGGCGTCGTCTACCGGGCCCGCGACACCCGTCTCGACCGCCTCGTCGCCCTCAAGACCCTGCCGCCCGCTCTGATCGCCGACCCCGAGCGAAAGAGCCGTCTCCTGCTCGAGGCCCGCTCGGCCGCGGCCGTCTCCCATCCGGCCATCGCCCAGGTCTACGACATCGACGAGGTCGACGGCGTCCTCTTCATCGCCATGGAGTACGTCGACGGCCGGACCGTCAGCACGCTCATCGCCGACGGGGAGCTCGACACGCTCGGCGCGGTCGAGATCGCCATCCAGGTCGCCGAAGGCCTGGCCCGGGCCCACGACGCCGGCATCCTCCATCGCGACATCAAGTCCGACAACATCATGGTCACCCGCGACGGCCACGCCAAGCTCCTCGACTTCGGCCTGGCCAAGCTCGTCGAGCCCGGCGCCGAGGAGCCCGAACCCGCCGTCGAGCTCGACCGGACCCTGACCCGCGGCCGCGTCCACACCATCCCTGGGGCGGTCATGGGCACGATCAGCTACATGAGCCCCGAGCAGGCCCGGGGCAAGGACCTCGACCGCCGCAGCGACATCTTCTCCCTCGGCGTCGTCCTTTACGAGATGGTCACGGCGGAGCTCCCCTTCAAGGGCGAGACGCCCCTCGACACGATGCACGCCATCGCCTACGAGGAGGCCCGGCCGGTGACGATCGTCCGCCGCACTCTCGCGCCCGGCCTCCACCGCGTCGTCTTCCGCTGCCTGCGGAAGAACCCGGAGGACCGCTATCCCGAAGCCCGGGCCCTGGCCACCGACCTGAAGAAGCTCAAGCACGACCTCGAGACCGGCACCAGCACCAAGCTCCCCGCCGTCGACCGCATCCGCTTCTGGTTCGAAGGGCTGAAGATGACGTTCCCGGGCGGCTACCGGGGCCTGGCCATCCTGGCCGGGGCGATCGCCCTGGCCGCCCTGCTCGTGGCCATCAACTTCAACTGGGGCGCCCTGATCGGCCCGGCCTTCATCGCCCTCTTCCTCTACCGATACGTCCGCAACCGGAAGAAGCGCCTCATCGCGGCCTTCGTCAAGAAGGTCCGCAAGTTCCCCGAGGTCCGCCTCGTCACCGCCGGGGAGAACAAGGTCACGGTCATCCTCGACAAGGCCCCGGCCAAGGTCTACATCCGCATCACCGCCCTCGTCGACGAGCTCAACGGGCACCTTTTCTTCGGCAAGGACGTCGCCGCCGAGGTCAAGTCGGAGATCCCGGAAACAGAGGCCCGGACCATGATGACGCAGATGGGCGTCGTCTACGCCCGCGAGGAGGCCGGTCCGAACGGCGCGGCTAAGAAAGGCCGGATGGCCTAGCCGGCCCTCTTCGCCTTCAGCTCATCGACCCTCTTTTTAACCGCCGGCTGGTCGGGGCTGAGCTCGAGGGACCTTTCGAAGGCCGCCAGCGCCTCTTTGACCTTCCCCAGGCCCTGATAGCACTCTCCGATCGCGTTGAGAAGGACGGCGTTGACGCCATAGTGCGCGATGGCCCGGTCGAGCAGCTCGACGGCCCGGGCGAGCTCGCCCGTCCTCTTCAGCGCCTCGGCGGCCAGGACGAGGGTCTCGTACTGGGCCGTTTGTTCCGCCCCGACGAACGGGGCCAGCACTTTCGCGGCGGCGCCCGCGTCGGCGAGAGCGAGATAGGTCCGGGCGAGGCTCCCGGCCGTGGCCTCCGACTCCGGCTTCCGGCCGAACGCCCGCTCCAGGAAGACGCGGGCCTCCTCGGTGCGCCCGAGGTTGAAGAGCTGGGCGCCGACGATCTCCGGATAGACCGGGTCGGACGGGTCGGGCAGGACCCGGGAGGAGAACCAGGGACGGGGCACGGACTCGGCGAAGGTCAGGTCGAACTCCTCGACGGCGGACACGATCTCCGCCCCTCCGCTCGCGAACGAGGCCCGGACGGTGTAATGGGCGGGCGGGAAGTCGGCGAGCGGGATCTCCTCGACGACGTCGGGCAGGTCGGGGTAATCCGCGGGCCGGCGGCGCAGGTCGCGGAACGGTTGCCCGTCCTTGAGGAGCTCGATCCGGACCTCGCCGCCCGCGGCGGCCTCGCCGGCCAGGTTGTTGAGCTGGAAGGCGACGACAAGCGTCTCCCGGCGGGAGAAGATCCGGCCCGGCTGGCAATAGATCTGGAAGGGACCGACGCGGAAGGCCTTCGTCCGGCGCTGGCCCGGCTCGAGGCGGACGGCCCTGTAGCCGAGCAGCGGCTGGGTCATCTGGACGCCCGGCCCGGCCTCTGGGACGCGCAGGGCCTGCTCGACCGAGGTGAACTCCTTCGAAGCGTCGTTCTTGACGAGAACGGACAGGCTGTAGTCCCCGCCGACGAGGGGGAAGAGGTCCTGGTAATCGAACGGCGCGCGCCCGGCGTCGCGCATCTCCGCGGCCGTCATGTTCAGGGCGACGGTCTTGTCGAACTGATGGACGAGGCGGCCGTCGGCGGCCGTGACCCGCCCATTGACCTTGAGGGTCGTGTAGTATTTCCCCTCGTACTCGTTGACGGACAGCCGGCGAGGCTCGATGGCGAAGTGGACGAAGTAGAGTCCCGAGGGATCGCGGAAGACCTTGAAGAGGCTGTCGCTGTCGAGGTAGTTCGCCGTATATTCGACCTCGACGATGTCCTTGTACAGGAGGAACTTCTGGGCGTACTTGGATTCGACGCCGCGGGCCGGGGCAGTTTCGACCCGCTGGATGAGGATGTCGGACGACATCGACGGCCGGCCCGACATCGTCCCGGATTCGCCGGGGATGAGGGAAAGGGACACGGCGGCCAGGTCCGGTTCGGCCTCCCGGAGCTGGGCGTAGGCGGCCTCGTAGTCCGGGCCGCCGAGGTAAGCGGACAGGAGGGCCTGGGGCCCGTGGCCGAGCGGGCTGTAGAGCCGGTACTCGCCGAAGCCGCCCTCGCGGAAGAAGACGAGGTTGAAGGCCGCCGGGAGGCCGAGGTCGGTCTTGCCCTGGTAGAACCAGACCTCGGCGTCGTAGGTCAGGGACTTGCCCTCGAACCGCTGGATGTCCCTGGGCTCGCCGAGGATGATGTAGAAGCGCCCGCGGTCGGTCCGCCGGCCGGGCCTCGGCGCGTCGCGGCCGAAATAGCGGTCGGCGTAGGCGATGCGGCGGAAGTGCTCGGTCTTGAACTCGTTCTCGACGCTCCCGGCCGTCGGGTCGCGCTGCTTCCAGAAGGCCTCGATGAAGAGGTCCCTTTCGCGGTCCGTCTGGAGCTTGAGGAAGACCTCCCGTTCCATGGGCGCGATGATGTAGGCCACCTCTTCGTCGAGCCACTTCTTGTAAACGTCGGGGAGCTTCGGCTTGGCCGCCGTCTGGCCCGGAGGCGAAGCGGCCGGGACATGCGGGACGGCGAGGAGGGCCAGGAGGAGGAGCCCGATCGCCGCGCGTTTCGTGTTCACTGCCACCTCGTCCGGAGCCGGGCCAGCTCCGCGCCCGTCGCCGCGTGGGAGATGCGGTGGACGAAGGCGGCGCCGGTGCCGGCGTCCGGCCCGGGGATCCGCTGGGCCGCGGCGACGACCTCGTCGCCGTAAACGGCTTCGGCCCTGTAGGAGACCTCGAGATCGACCGGGCGGCCGCCGAAAAGGACGTCCTGCGGGACCGACTCGAGGGCCCACTGGACATAAACCGCGTTGTTGACGTGGCGGTTCCAATCGAGATGTGACGCCTCGACCCGGAAGCGGGATTCGGCGTCGCTCGCCGAGAGCGCGGGGAGCGAATCGAACGGATCGTCGAGGGCCCGCCGCTCGAGGGCGTACCCGGGCCCGACGACCTCCTCGACCGCCAGCGTCTTCTTGAGCGACAGGTCGAGGACCATCCAAGAGGACGTCGCCGAAAGGACCGGCCCGCCGCCCCCGTCGGCGACCTCGAAGTCGCGGGTGGCGAACCGGCCGCGCTTCCCCGAAGGCCAGGTCGTGACCTCGAGCCGGGCCCCGATCTCGGGATAGCGGTGGACGACGACGTGGTATCGGGAAAGGACCCAGGTCAGGCCCCGCTTGAAGAGGTCGACGACGGACAGGCCGAGCCGTCCGGCGTGTTCGCCGGCGGAGTCCTGGAGGTAATTGAGGAGGGCGACCGGCCGGACGAGGCCGCGGGTGTCCGTCTCGTAGGTGTGGACGCGGTATTCCTTCTGGAAGACGAGATCGATCACCAGGACATTATAGCGCTTTTTCCTCGAAGACGAAGGTGAAATCGGCGACGCACGGGTAGCTGCTCGAGGTCATCTGGACCGCCTGGGGGTTTTGCGCTCCGATGCAGAGGCGATACGTCTTGCCGGGCTCGAAGGTCGTGCCCTTCTTGGGCTTCATCGTCACGGTGTAGGATTCGCCGCCGGCCCGCTGGGTGGAGAACCAGCCCTCGGCGACCGGAGCGTTGTCCTCGAGGACGAGGTGGTACATCTGCTTCTGGACGAACTTGACCCGGACCTTGAACTCGATCGCCTCCGGCGACGCCCGCAGGACCTGGATGAATCCTTCGGGGATGTTCGGGCCGTGGTAATAGTTCATCTGGGGGCTGGCCTTGTAGGTCGAGCAGGCGGCCAGGACGAGTGCGACGGCCAGAAGCGGCAGGACTTTCGACGATCTCATGATTCGGTGCCTCCTTGAGGAACGGTATCGGCAATGACGACGCGCCGCCCCGTCCGGATGGACTCGAAGCAGGCGTCGATCGCGCGCGCGTTGCCGAGGGCGTCCGACGCCGGAAAGCGCAGGGGCTCCCGCCCGAGGACGGCGTCGGCGAAATGCTCGGCCATCAGCCGGAACATGTCGGTCCGGCGGACCCGGACGGCCTCGCGCAGATCGCCCCGGGCGATGGCGATGGCGACGTCGAAGCCCTTGGCCGAAAAGGCCCGGTCGAGGTGGAGCGTCCCCTCGGTCCCGGCGACGAGGAGGCGGCTCTGGAAATGCGACTCGAAGCTCGAGTCGCAGAGGGCGAAGCAGCCGCCGGGGAACTCGAGCAGGGCGGCCGTCGTCATGTCCACGCCCGTCGCCGGGTCGAGGCGGGCGGCGGCGAGGACCGCGAGCGGCTCCGCGCCGCAGACGAGCCGGGCTACGCTGAGGGTGTAGCAGCCGACGTCGTAGAGCGCCCCGCCGCCCTGGGCCTGCGACCAGCGATAGTTCGAGCCGTCCCGGGCGAAGGTGAAGGTGAACGAGGCGTGGACCGAGCGCGTCTCGCCGATCTTCCCCTGGCCGATGAGGGCGAGCGTCTTTTCGATCTGCGGATGGAACTTGTACATAAAGCCTTCCATCAGCAGGACGCCGTGGGCCTCGGCCGCGGCCATCATCGATCGGACTTCCCCGGCGTTCAGGGCCAGGGGCTTCTCGCAGAGGACGTGCTTGCCGGCTCGCATGGCCCGGATGGACCACTCGGCGTGGAGGTCGTTCGGCAGCGGGACGTAGACGGCCTCGACGCCGGGGTCCTCGACGAGGTCCTGGTAGGTCCGGAGGGCGGTGTGGACGTCGTAGCGGACGGCCCAGTCCCGGGCCCGGGCCTCGTCCCGGGCCGCGATCGCGGCCAGGCGGCCGTTGCGCGAGCCGAGGACGGCCGGAATGAAAGCTTTTTCTGCGATCCCGGCGCAGCCCAGAATGCCCCAGCCGATCTTGCGATCCACCGTCTTCTCCCGCCTCTATTATGACCCCAAGCGCCGCCCCGCGCAATCCCCCGCGGACGCCTTGATTTCCCGGTCCGCTCTGGACGATACTGGCGGCGAGGGCCAGGGCTTGAGGACAGGAAGAATAAGGAAATAGATATCATGTCCCCCATTTCGATGAAGAAGCCGGCCTTCGCCGTCGTGGGCTGATCAGACCTTCCGCAGCTTCTTGACGAAGGCCGGGTCGACGTCGCAGCCGAGACCCGGCTTCTCGGGCAGGGTCAGCGTCCCGGCCTTGACCGTGATCCCGTCGATGATCGGGTCGGTCTCGTGCTCGGAGTTCCCGTCGAGGTCGGCGTAGACGATGTTGGCCTGGGAGGCCACGACGTGGGCGGCCGCGGTCAGGGCCAGGCGCGTCTCCAGCATGCAGCCGACCATGCAGCGCATGTTGGCCGCGTCGGCGACGTGGGCGATGCGGACCGAGTTGAGCAGGCCCCCGGCCTTCATGACCTTGATGTTGAAGGAATCGCAGGCCTCGGCCCGGATGAGCGCGATCGCGTCGTCCGGACCGTAGAGGGACTCGTCGGCCATGATGGAGATCGGGCTCTGCGCGCGGACGGCCCTCATGCCGTCGTGGTCCGAGGCCCGGACGGGCTGCTCGCAGAACTCGACGGCCAGGGGCTCCATCTTGCGCAGGGCGTAGATCGCCTGGGGCACGGTCCAGCCCTGGTTGGCGTCGATGCGGATGGCCACCTTGGGGCCGACGGCACGGCGGATGGCCTCGAGGCGGGCGACGTCCTCGTCGGGGTCGAGGCCGACCTTGACCTTGAGGTTCTTGTAGCCCATGTCGGCGTACTTCTTGGATTCCGCGGTCATCTTCTCGAGCGTGTCGAGGCTCGTCGTGATGTCGGTCTCGAAGACGCTCTTCGTCCCGCCGAGGAGGCGGAAGAGCGGCAGGCCGGCGACCTTGCCGAGGATGTCGTGGAAGGCCATGTCGAAGGCGGCCACGGCGCTCGGATTGGCGTGGACGAGGGGGCCGATCCGGCGCAGGAGGTCGTCGATCGCCAGCGGGTCCTGGCCGAGGACGATGTCGCGGATGCTGCGGGCTGCGGCGGCGTTGGTCGCCTGGGTCTCGCCCGTGATGGGCGGGAAGGGACAGGCCTCGCCGATGCCGATGACACCCTGGTCGGTACGGACGCGGATGAGGAGGTCGGTGGCGGCCGTCATCTCGCCGATGGCGATGCGGAAGGGCGACGTGAGGGGGATGTCGAAGAGGTAGATCTCGACGTCGGTGATCTTGAGCTTGGGGGCGGCGGCGCGGGCGTCCTCGAGGGCTTTCCCGGGCAGGGCGTAGGCCTTCGAGCCGGCGGCCAGGGCCCCGAGCCCGAACATCTTCAGGAAGGATTTGCGGGACAGGCTCATCGTTCCTCCTCGGTACGTCGCGGGTGGTGTCGGCCCGCATTCTATAGAGAGGACACGCCGTTTGCCGAGTGCCGGGACGTTCGACTTCTCGGCTACGCAACGGATATGGAGAGGCGACGGATTATTGTCCCTCGGTCCGTTCGGGGGGCGGTCGCCGCGGGCGAGCGAGGCGAAGATGCCGGCGACGCAGAGGGCGGCGAAGAAGGCGAAGGCGAGCCGGGCGCTGCTGAGGAACCGCGGGTAGAGGGCGGGCGTGATCGGGACCCGGCCCATGAACAGGGCGAAGATCATCATGGTCGTCCCGGCGCTCATCATCTGGCCGGTCAGGCGCATGGTCCCGAGGGCGGCCGAGGCGACGCCGAGGTGCCGTTTCCCGACCGAGCCCATGATGGCGTTGGTGTTCGGCGACGAGAAGAGCCCGAAGCCGAGGCCGAGGCAGACGAGGCTCGCGACGATGAAGGCGAAGCCCGTGTCGGGGCCGAGGAGGGAGAAGAGCAGGAGTCCGGCCGCCGAGAGGGCCATGCCGAAGGAGGCGATGAGGCGCGGCTCGGAGCGGTCCGAGAGCCGCCCGGCGAAGGGCGAGGTGAGGGCCATGACGATAGGCTGGGCGACCAGGACCAGGCCGGCTTTCTGGGGCGGCAGGCCCTTGATGTACTGGAGGTAGAGGCTCATCAGGAAGGCCACGGCCGACGTGGCGCTGTAGTTGAAGAGCGCGGCCAGGTTGGAGAAGGCGAAGATGCGGTTGTGGCGGAAGAGGCGGAGGTCGAGGAGGGGGGCCGGGACGCGGAGCTCGTAGATGATGAAGCCGGCGAGCGCGAGAAGGCCGGCGGCGGTGAGGGAAGCGCCGAGGAGCGAGGGCAGGCGGGAGAAGCCGTACATCAGGCCGACGAGCCCGGCGCCGAAGACGACCGACCCCGTGAGATCGAAGCCCTCGCCGCGGGCGTCGGCCCACTCGCCCTTGAGCCGGACGAGGGTGAGAAGGAGGGCCAGGACGGCGACGGGGACGGCCGCCCAGAAGACGCTCCGCCAACCCCAGGCGTGGACGAGGAAGCCGCCGAGGACCGGCCCGAGCGAGAGGCCGGTGTAGACGGCGGCCGTGTTCAGCCCGAGGGCGTGGCCGCGCTCGCCGGGCGGATAGACCGAGGTCAGGATGGCGACGCCGGTGCCGAAGATCATGGCCCCGCCGACGCCCTGGACGGCCCGGCCGAGGATGAGGACGGTCCCGGACGGGGCGAGCGCCGCGAGGACGGTCCCGGCGATGTTGACGCCGATGCCCGAGGCGAATATCCGCTTGCGGCCGACGAGGTCGGCCAGGCGGCCGAAAGGGACGAGGAACATCGCGGCGGCCAGCGTGTAGGCGGTCAGGACCCAGCCGAGGGCGACCGCGCTCAGCCCGAACTCCTCGCCGATGAGCGGCATGGCCACGTTGGTGCCCGAGGCCATGAACGGGGTCAGGAACGAGGAGACCATGGAGACGGTCAGGGCCGTCCGACGGAGGGACCGATCGGCGGCGGGGGCCGCGCCTGGCGTCGTCATTTCGACGGATATTATAACGGAACGGACGGGGTCAAACCTACCTTTTGCTGCAAAAGGTAGGTTTGACCCCGTCCGAAGCGGCGAGGGCGGCGCCGATGGCCGTGACGATCTGGGGGTTTTCGGGGACGACGACCGGACGGCCCAACTTCTTGGCTAGGAGGTCGACGAAGCAGGGATCGAGGGCCACCCCGCCGGCCATCAGGACGCCGCCCGGAGCGTCGAAGCGGGCCGCCAGCGGGAAAACGCGGTCGGCGACGGACTGATGGAGCCCGCGGGAGATCGCCTTGCGGTCGCGGCCCTGGGCGAGGAGCGAGATGACCTCGGACTCGGCGAAGACCGTGCACATGCTGCTGAGCGCGATCATCTCTTCGGTCTCGCAGGCCGCCCGGGCGAACGCCTCGAGATCGTAGCCGAGGAGCCGGGCCATGACCTCGAGAAATCGGCCGGTGCCCGCGGCGCAGCGGTCGTTCATCTCGAAATCGGCGAACGCGCCGGGGCCGTCCCCGAGCTGGATCGCCTTAGAGTCCTGTCCGCCGACATCGATGACGAGACCCGCGGCCGAGTCGAGGAAGCGGGCGCCGAGCGCGCAGGCGGTGATCTCCGTGATGACGCGGCAGTCGAGGTGGGCGTTCATGAGGTAGCGGCCGTAGCCCGCGGCGGCGGCGCGCGCGTAGTCCCGCCGGTCGAGCCGGGCCCGGACCCGCGCGATCGAATCGTGGGTCGTGTCGAAGATCTCGAAACGAACGATATCGCCCCCGAACATCTCGACGACCTTGGTCGTCCGCGAGCCGAGGTCGAGGCCGAGGAAGAGGTCCGGCACTGTCATCCCGCCCCCCCCTACCGCGCCAGGCCTTCGAGGAAAGCGTCGACGCGGATGCGGAGCTGGCCGGTGTCCTCCTCGGCGTAATCGGTCACGATCTTGAGGCTGGGCAGGCCGGCCTCCTTCAGGGCGGCGGCGACGCGAACGGCCTCGACGTTGTAGGTGTGGCAATACTGGAGGACGTATTGGACGACCCCGTCGACGCGGTATTCGCCGGCGAGGCGGAGGACGGACGCGATCCGCTCATCGTTCGGCGAGAAGCAGGAACAGTCGATCGTGAGGTAGCGGGCGGAGATGGCGGAGATCTGGGCGTCGAGGTCGCCGTCGCGCTCCTCGACAAGGGACGAGAAGTAGCGCGTCCCCGTGCAGGTCTCGTCGCAGACGACGACGGCGCCCGCGGACTCGATGAGATGGTGGAGCTTCCAGTTGCCCATGACCGAGGGACAGCCGGAGACCATGACGCGCTTGGCCCCGGACGGGACGACACCGACGCCGCGGCGGACGCGGTCAGCGAGCTCGTCGTTGAGCGCCTCGAGCCTCTCCGAGAACCGCAGCGGATCGTCGACGAGGGCGCCCTGCATGACGACGAGGGCGTCGAGGCCGCTCACGGGCGGGTCCGCCTCCTTCCTTAGGCCGTTGAGCCGGGCCAGGGCCCGCCGCTTCCGGTTCATGAGGCGGACGGCCTCGGCGAGCTTTTCCGCCTCGAGCGTCCGGCCGGTCGTCTCCTCGAGACGGGCCTTGAACTGGAGGACCTCCTCGCGCCAGAGGTCTTGGTCGCGGGGGCCTTTCTTCTGCGGCACCTCGAGGACGTGGAAGTCCCCGCCCGAGGCGAGCAGGTCCCAGGTCTTCTTCTTGGCGTCGCAGGTCGTCTCGCCGACGGCCAGGTCCTCGATCGGGCCGTAGGGGCAGGTGTTGGAGAGGGCCAGGCCGAGAGTGGATTTGACCAAGGGGCAGATGTCGCGCGGCAGCATCTTCTCGGCGTAGGGGATGCTGAGGGGCGTCCCGCCGCAGAGCGCCACGGGGACCGCGCCGAGGGCCAGGACGAGCTCGTCGGGGACGTAGATGCAGAACGTTCCGATGAGCTTGTCGCCGCGCTCTCTCCGCTCGACGATCTCCCGGACGCGCGCGCCGTGGGCGCCGCGGACGACCCCGTCGAAATAGCCCATCCCGGCGGGCCGGCCCTTCTGGGCCAGGACGGTCTTTCCGAAGTTCCTGTCGACGGTGTCGAAGATCTTGTGATGGAGCCCGATGTCGAGCCCGAGGTCTTTCAAGAGCTCGTCGTCGTGGGTCATAGGCTCCTCCCGAAGGACGCGCGACCGTCTCGCCATTTCTAAAGGGGATACTCGCCTGCGGCCGACCGGCCTGGAGGGGAGCGTATTATAGGTCGGCACGCAGAGAGGGTCAACCAGAGGGGGTCAGGTCTACTTTACCCCCTCTTACCTTCTTAGGAAGCGCTTCAGATAGTCGCGGGTCTCCGTAAGCCCGAGGAGGCGCGAGGCGGCGAAGAAGACGGCCAGCCCGAGGAGCCCGCACGCGACGACGCTTCCGGCCGTCCCGACAAGAGACGTCCCCCATGGCCCGACGACGAGCCGGTTCCCGACCCAAGCGACTCCCCCGCCGGCCGCCGAGGCGAGCCCGAGCTTCCCGGCGTAGACCGCGAGAGGGCCGAACTCCATCGGGCCGACCTTTCGCGGCAGCAGGGCGTAGAGGATGCCCACGTTGAGGATCGCCGCGAGCGTCGTCGACAGCGGAAAGGCCATGTAACCCAGGACCCACATCAAGGTGACGTTGAGGACGATGTTGAGGCCGATGGAGCAGAAGCTCGCGTACATCGGCGTCTTGGCGTCCTTGTGGGCGTAGAAGACCGCGGCGACGTTCCGCAGCGCCGACATGAACGGGATCCCCAGGACGTAGAGGACGAGCGCCGCGGCCGTGGCCAGCGTGTCCGCCGTCGTGAAACGCCCCCGCTCGTAGATGGCCCGGGTGACGGGCACGGCGAGAGCGGCGATGAGGGCCGATGTGGGGACCGTCAGGAAGAGCACCATCTTCAGGGAATCCGTAAGCGTCCCGCGGATCCCCGCCGTGTCGTTCTCGACCACGAGCTTCGAGAGCGACGGCAGGGCGACCGTCCCGACGGCGATGCCGAACAGCCCGAGCGGCAGGTGCATGATCCGGAAGGCGTAGTTGAGCCAGCTGACGCTGCCCTCGGCCAGCGGCGTGACCAGGATCGTGTTGACGAGGACGTTGATGCGCGTCCCCGCGAGGCCGATCGCGACCGGCACGAACAGGGCCATGACCCGCCGGAAGTCGGGGTCGCGGAAGCTCAGGACCGGGCTCCAACGGAAGCCCTTGCGCCGCAGGAGCGGCGCCTGGACGAGGAACTGCATCAGCCCGCCGACGAGGACGCCCACGGCCATGCCGAAGATGGGCTCCTTGCCCCGGGCGACGAACCAGCCGTAGGCGAGGAGCGGCACGAG
Source organism: Candidatus Aminicenantota bacterium (assembly GCA_963719985.1). GTDB lineage: Bacteria > Acidobacteriota > Aminicenantia > Aminicenantales > Saccharicenantaceae > RBG-16-66-30. Next base: position 890,960 of record CAVRDU010000005.1, read on the forward strand.
AATGGAGAAGAGGTTGAACACGGCCGGGGCCACGGAGGGGACGAAGAACGACCTCTCCGTGTTGAGGTAGCTCATGGCCCACGCCGCGAGGCTGATGAAGAGGAGGAAAGGGAAGAGGACCGCGGTCAGCTGGGCCGTGAGATCGATCTTCCCCGGCACGCGGCCGAAGCCGAAGGCGATGGCCCTGGCCAGATACGGCGCCGCGACGAGCCCGACGATCGAGACGACGCCCGTGACGATGAAGAGGACGTTGAAGATGTTCGAGGCCAGCCGGTTCTGGGCCTCCTTGCCTTTGGTCCGCTCCGCGGTCAGGACCGGCACGAACGCCGCAGACAGCGCCGTCTCGGCGAAGAGGTCGCGCAGGAGGTTGGGGACGCGGAAGGCCACGTTGAAGGCGTCCGTGGCCGCGCCGACGCCGAAGAGGCCGGCGAAGACCATCTCCCGGACGAGCCCCATGACCCGGCTGACGGCCGTACCCAGCGTGAAGGACCGGACGCCCCGCGAGATGTCTTCCATGCTCAGGCCATTATTGGATATTTGCGCTCGGGATATCAAGGTCTATAATGGGGCCATGAGCTTCGACGATAGAACGGCCCCACCCGACGACAAGGCCCTGGCCAAGAGCTTGGGGCCCTCGAAAAAGCTCTGGGACGAATTCGTCCGCCACATCGCCGCGGACCACCCCCCCGTCACAGAGGCCTGGGGGTTCTACAAGTCCTGGTCGCTCCGTCTCAAGCGCAAGGACCGGACGATCGTCTACCTTCTACCCCGCGACGGTCATTTCCTGTGCGCCTTCGTCTATGGGGGCAAGGCGACCGCCGCGGCCCGCGCCGCGAAGCTGCCCAAGGCCGTCCTGAAGGCCATCGACGAGGCGCCGGTTTACGCCGAAGGCCGCGGCTTCCGGCTCGAGGTCAAGACGGCCAAGGACGTCGCCGCGATGAAGGCGCTCGCCGCCATCAAGATGGCGAATTGACGGCGGGGGCCGGAAACTCGCCTCGCCCGGCGGCTAGATCGTGTTCTTGGGTTTCGACGCCCGGACGCTCAGGCTCAGGACCGACCCGAGGTGCTTCCTCAGCTCCGCTTGCGGCATCCCCAGCTTCTTGGCGAAGGCGGGCGTCGACGAATCGTCGAGGACGAGTTCCGGGGGGAAGGCCTGTTCGCTCTCGACAGAAACCCCGCTGAATCCGGCGTCCCGGATATGACCGAGGTAGTCCTCCTTGAGCAGGGCGCCAGCGATGCAGGCCACATAGGCCTCGGCGGAATCCCGCAGGGCCCGGGGGATGGGCCTCCTCAGGGCCAGGTCGGAGACCATCATCCTCCCGCCGGGCCGGAGGACGCGGAAGGCCTCCCGGAAGACGCGCGGCTTGTCGGTCGAAAGATTGATGACGCAATTGGAGATGATGACGTCGACTGTGTTGTCGGCGACGGGCAGATTCTCGATCTCGCCCAGCCGGAACTCGGCGTTTGCGAGGCCGGACTTGCGGGCGTTCTCCCGGGCCCGGTCGAGCATCTCGGGCGTCATGTCGACGCCGATGACCCGACCCTTCGGCCCGACCTTCTTGGCCGCGAGGAAGCAGTCGATGCCCGCCCCCGAGCCCAGGTCGAGAACGATCTCGCCGGGCATCAGGCCGGCCAGCGCCGTCGGGTTGCCGCAGCCGAGCCCGAGGTTGGCGTCCTCGGGGACGGCCGCGAGGTCCTCGGGCGAATAGCCGACCATCTGGCCGGCCTGGCCTTTGCTCATGGTCATCTCGCCGCCGCAGCAGGGGCTGGACACGGACCCGCAGCAGGATGAGCCCGTCTTCGCCGCCCGGCCATACCGGTCCCTGACCTGCTTCTTGATCCTATCGTCCTTGTTTGGCATGTTTCGAACCTCCAGACATACCGAGGGGCGCTCAGGGCGCCGCCCTGAAATACTTGCGTTTGAAAAAGAGAGCCACGTTGACGAGGGCGATCATCACCGGCACCTCGACGAGCGGACCGATGACCGCGGCGAAGGCCTCCCCCGAGTTGATGCCGAACACCGCGACGGCCACGGCGATGGCCAGCTCGAAGTTGTTGCTGGCGGCCGTGAACGACAGGGTCGCCGCCTTGGGATAATCCGCGCCCGCCTTCTTGCTCAGGAAGAATGAGACCAGGAACATGACCACGAAATAAATGAGAAGCGGCACGGCGATGCGCACGACGTCGAGCGGGATCTTGACGATGAACTCGCCCTTGAGCGAGAACATGACCACGATCGTGAAGAGCAGCGCGATGAGCGTGATCGGGCTGACGCGCGGGATGAACTTGGTCTCGTACCAGGTCCTGCCCTTGAGCTTGAGCAACCCGAACCGGGTGACGAGGCCGCCCAGGAAAGGGATGCCGAGGTAGATGAAGACGCTCTCGGCGATCTGGCGCATCGTGACGTCGACCGCCGTTCCGGCGAGCCCGAGCCAGGTCGGGAAGACCGTGATGAAGACATAAGCGTAGACGGAGAAGAACAGGACCTGGAAGACCGAGTTGAAGGCCACCAGGCCGGCCGCGTATTCCCTGTCCCCTTGGGCCAGGTCGTTCCAGACGATGACCATGGCGATGCAGCGGGCCAGGCCGATCATGATCAGGCCATACATGTACTCGGGCTTATCGCGCAGGAAGATGACGGCCAGGGCGAACATCAGCAGCGGCCCGATGATCCAGTTCTGGACGAGCGAGAGCGCCAGGACCTTGACGTTCTTGAAGACGTCGCCGAGCTCCTCGTACTTCACCTTGGCCAGGGGCGGGTACATCATCAGGATGAGCCCGATCGCGATGGGGATGTTCGTCGTTCCCGACTGGAACTTGTCGATGAACCCGACGACGGCCGGCACCAAGTAACCGAGCCCGACGCCGACGCCCATCGCCAGGAAGATCCACAGGGTCAGGTATCTGTCGAGGGACTTGAGTCTCGGATTTCCGGGTGTCATGGGCGAGCTCCTTTCCAGCGAGTCATTTCCAGAACAACAAATAGGCGCCGATGGCGATGATCAGGACCCCGGCGGCCTTCTGCAGGATCCCGTGGGCCTTGCGCAAGCCTTTCGACTCGAGAAGGGACTTGGCCGCCCCCACCGAGGTACCGGCGACGAGCACCAGTGCCGAATGCCCCAGCGCGTAGACGAAGAGCAGGAAGCCGCCGTAGAGGACGTTCCCTTTCTCCGCGACGAAGGCCAGGAGCACGGCCAGGATGGGCACGGCGCACGGGGTCGAGACGACCCCGAAGAGCAGCCCCAGCAGGAAGGCGCCGAGATACCCCTGCTTCTTGACCCTGAGTCCGGCGGGCACGGGGAAGCTCCATTTGAGCAGTCCGAGAAGATGGAGCCCCATCAGAAAGCAGACCGCCGCGACAAGATACTTCCAGAACGGACCGATATGACCGAACATCCTTCCCATCAACGCGGAAATGAGCCCGAGAACGGTGAACGTGACGGCCAGGCCCAAGACGAAGAAGAGCGAGAAGACGAGGGAGCGCTTGAGTGTCGTCGTTTCCTTGTTCCCGGCGACGACGCCCATCAGGAGCGGGACCATGGCCAGGACGCAGGGGTTCAAGGCCGTGGTCACGCCGCCCAGGAAGACGGCGACGATCGCCAGCCACGGGCTGTTGTGCAGGAGCGCGGCGATATCGCCGAAAAGGCTTTCCATCGCGCCTCAGTTCACTGGATCCCGTGCTTCTTCAGGAGCTCGAGGATCTCCGCCTTGGGAAAGAGCCCGACGTGGCGGGCGATCTCCCGTCCTTGCTGGTCGAGAAAGACCTGGGTCGGTATGAGCTGGATACGGTACTTCTCGGCCGGGGCTTGGAGTCCTTCCAGACGTCGTAGAAGATGACCTGGACCTGGTCGGGGAACATGGCCGCGATCTCCTTCATGATCGGCTGCATCTGCTTGCAGGGGATGCAACGGTCGGCGCCCAGCTCTAGGAACGTCACCTGGTACTTGGCAAAGTCGATATCCAGCCGGTTCGTGGTCAAGACCTCCCCCTTGAGAGCGTAGACCGGCGGCTCGGATTGAACGGACGGCGCGGGCGCCGGGGCCGCCGGGGAAGGGGCGGGGACGGCGCGATCGGCGCGGGATTCGTTCGCGCATCCGGCGATCAGGAAGAGAGCCAGGGCCGAGGCGACAAGAGCGGCTATGCTGCTTCGCATGGAAGCCCTCCCTCTCAGGCCGCCGCCTGTTGGATCCAGGCCTTGATCTCTTCGAGGCGCGGGATCTTGCCCGAGCAGACGACCTTGCCGTCGATGACGAGCCCCGGCGTCGCGAGGATGCCGTATTCTATGATCTTCTTGATGTCCGGGACCTTCTCGACTTCGGCGGCGATCCCGAGCTCGGCCAGGGCGTTGATGGTCCTTCTCTCCACCTCATGGCAGCGCGGGCAGCCCGGTCCCAGGATGACGATCTTCATCGGATTCCTCCTTTAGGATACCTTGGACGCTCCATTCAGAGGCCTTCCTTCAAGGCCGCCGACGGAGCCGCGGGGCCTTTCCCTTTTCGTTGGCTCATCCGCCACAATCCCGCGGCCATTATGGCCACGAAGATCAGCAGGTACAGGGCGATCGTCCAAATGTTCGCCCCGTCCTCGAGAGCGCCGTAGATGAGGCCCGCGATCGTGCTGAAAAGGGCGACCCAGAAGACGTAGACCCAGGCCTTGGCCTTGCCGATGATGGCCGAGATCATGAGGATGCTCTGGAGGCTCAGCTCGGGGTCGGCCATCAGATAGGCCAGGAGCGGGCCGCGATGCATGCCCAGGCTCAGGAACATCTTGGCGATCGGCACCTCGACGAGGGTCGGGAAGTACATGAAGACGCCGAAGAGGACGCCGGCCATGTTACCGAGGAGCGTGTTCCTCCCGGCCAGGGCCTTGATCCATTCCGGGCGGATGAGCTCCCGGATGATGCCGACCGCGAACACGCCGACGACGAGAAGCGGGAAGATCTGTTTGATGAAGCGCCAGGACTCCCAGAGGAAGTCGCGGACCTCGTCCGGAGTCAGCCGCTTTCGGGCGATAGAAGCCAGCAGGATGACGGATAGGACGACCCCGAACATCTTGCCGGTGAAGAGGATGTCCAGTCCGCCGGCGTGCGGTGTCATTCCGGCCGCGGCGACGAGGAGCGTCAGGACGGCCAAGCCAAGCGAGGCCCACGTCCAGCGGTTGAAGCCCTCAGAGATCCTCCCCAGCCCCGGCCAGGCGGCTATGGCGATGAGGAAGAGCAATCCGATCAGGATCGCCCCCTGCACGCTGACCCCCTCCTGGCCCTTGGCGGCGTCGGCCGGGACGATCCGGCTGAGGAACGCTTGGAACCGGTCGAGGCCGGATAGGGGGAGCGTGATCTTCCCATAGGAGTTCGTCAAGAGTCCGATCTTGAGCGTCCCCGAGAGAAGCAGGGCGACCAGGATGGCGAGGAAGGCGAGCGACGCCTTTTTCAATTTGGTCTTCCCGGCGAACATCGCGTCCCCGTTTTGATCGTGGGCCGCGTCCGAACGCCGGAAGATCAGGGCCATGATCATACCGATGCTTATGCCGAAGAGAAGCGAGAGGAACAGGCGGGCGAAAGCCAGATCGGTCCCGATCAGGCCGCCGGTGTAGATCAAGGCCAGGATATTGGCCGCCGGGGCGAAGAACAGGAACGTGATCGCCGGCCCGAGCCCCGCCCCCTTCCGGTAGATGCCCGCGAAAAGGGGCACGATCGTGCACGAGCAGACAGAGAGCACGGAACCGGCCAGAGCGGCGGCCGGGTAAGAGACGTACTTCGGGGCGTTCCGGCCCAGGAAGCGGGTGACCGATTCCTTGGGGATGAGCGCCGTCATGGCCCCGGCGATGAAGAACGCCGGCACGAGACAAAGGAGGACGTGCGCGGCCAGATAGGCGGCCAGGTTTCCAAGGCCACCCTGCAAGAGCTTCAACAAGGTGCCGACAATATCCATAAGGTTTCCTTAATGCGCGCCCGCGTCTTACCCGATCGTCAAGAGTTGACCAGCGCGTCCTCGATCCACTTCTTTATCTCGTCGCGTGTCCTTCTGAAGCAGGCCAGTATCTCCTCGTCCGTTCCCGAGCAGGCGGCCGGATCGTCGAAGGCGCGGTGGATGTAGTTCTTCCCGCCGAGGAAGACCGGACAGTCGGACTGCTTGTCGTCGCAGACCATGACGACGTAGTCGAACCGCCGGCCCTCGAAGACGTCGATGCTCTTCGAGTGATGCCCGCTGATGTCGATCCCGATCTCAGCCATAGCTTTGATCGCGCCGGGGTGGACGCGTGTGGCGGTCGTCCCGCCGCTCACGGCCTCGTAGCGGTCGCCATAGAGGGCGTTGATCAGGCCCTCGGCGATCTGGGACCGGGCCGAATTGTGGACGCAGATGAACAGGACGGTTTTACTCATCGTTCCTCCTGGCCGGAGCGCGGTTCGCAGACGCGGCCCCGGACATTTTCGCGAACACAGGCCTCCAGCTTGAGGGTGTCATCCGACGCTTCGTCGGAGGCTTCGATGCGGTCCCGTAGCGCCCCGGCGAGGAGCTCTTTCAGGAGCGGCTTCGCCCCCTCGGACACGCGATAGATGATCCACCGGCCTTCGCGGACGTCCTCGGCGATGCCGGCGTCGCGGAGAACGCGCATGTGGTGCGACACCCGCGACTGCTCCATCCCGAGGATATACATCAGCTCGCAGACGCAGAGGTCGCGACGAAGGAGAAGGAGCATGATCCGGAGCCGGGTCGGATCGGCTAAGGCCTTGAATATCTTGACGATATCTTTCATGGCATCAACATATGTAGATATATTCATATATTGTCGGACTCCCCTTGTCAAGGGGCCGGAGAGCCCCGATGGGATTGACGGGAGCGGAAGGAGTTGTTATCCTTCGTGGAGAACGGGAGGGAATATGGGGGAGGTCCCGACCAGGACAATTCAGGTCCCCGCCGCCGAACCTCAGCCCGGCCAGACCGTGGCCGGCAAGTACCGGGTCGTTCGCAGGCTAGGTCGCGGCGGGATGGGCGTGGTCTTCGAGGCCGAGGACCTCCGTCTGGAGCGCCGCGTCGCCCTCAAGTTCCTGCCGGCCGGGTTGATGGCCGAGCCCGCGGCCCGCGAGAGGTTCGTCCACGAGGCCCGGACCGCCTCGAGCCTCGACCATCCCCACATCTGCACCATCCACGAGATCGACGAATCGGCCGACGGCGGCCTCTACATCGTCATGGCCTGCTACCAGGGCGAAACCTTGAAGGACCGGATCGCCCGCGGCGACCTTCCGCCGGCCGACGCGCTGCGCCTCGCCGCCGAGGTGGCCGAGGGCTTGGCCAAGGCCCACGAGCACGGCATCGTCCACCGCGACGTCAAGCCGGGCAACATCATGGTCACTACGGACGGGACGGCCAAGATCCTGGATTTCGGCCTGGCCAAGCTCGCCGGAGAGGCCCGGATGACGGTCACGGGAACCACCGTGGGCACGGTCGCCTACATGTCCCCCGAGCAGGCCAAGGGCGACGAGGTCGACGCCCGCACGGACGTCTGGTCGCTCGGCGTCGTCCTCTACGAGACGGCCGCCGGCGCCCTGCCCTTCGACCGCGAGAGCGAGCGGGCTTTGCTCAACGCCATCGTCCACGAGGAGCCGCGGCCGGTGAAGGAGCTTCGCCCCGGTTTCCCGGCCGGGATCGGGCAGGTCATTCGCAAGGCCCTGGCCAAGGACCCGGCCCGGAGGTACTCCTCGGCCGGGGAGATGGCCGCCGACCTGCGCGCGCTCGAAGCGGCGATGGGGACGAGGGGGGGCGCGACCGCGAGAAGGCTTTCGTTCCACCGCCGGCCGAAGCCCGGTCTGGATCGCGGCGGGCGGCGTTTCGCTGGCCGCCATCGCCGTCGCCGTGTGGCTCCTGGGCAAACCGGGAATGGCCTTCGAGAACCGCGACAGGCTCATGGTCGCCGACGTCGAGAACCTCACCGGCGACGCCGTCTTCGACATAGCCCTGCGGACGGCCATCGAGGCCGACCTGCAGCAGTCGCCCTACGTCGCGATCTTCGACAAGCCCCAGATCAGCGAGACGCTGAAGCTGATGCGCAAGGACCCCGCGACAAAGGTCGACGAGGCCCTCGGCTACGAGCTCTGCCGCTTCGGCGGGGTCCGGGCCTTCGTCCTGCCCCGCATCCTCTCGGCCGGAGAGGCCTACGAGCTCCAGGCCATCGTCGTCGATCCGGCCAAGCGCCGGCACGTCGACCGCATCCGCGTCACGGCCAAGGGCCGCGAGGAGGTCCTGCTCAAGGCCATCGACGAGCTCTCGGACAAGCTGCGGTCTCGGCTCGGCGAATCCATCCGGAGCATCGCCAAGGCCGACCGCCCCGTCAGCGAGGTGACGACTTCCTCGTGGGAGGCCCTGAACGATTTCGCGCTGGCCCAGGACCGCTGGCAGGACGGCAAGTTCGCGGAAGCGGCCAAGTTCTTCGAGATGGCGCTCGAGAAGGACCCGGAGTTCGTCGAGGCCCGCGGCTCCCTGGGGCTCCTCCTCATCCAGTTCCTGCGGCAGGAGGAGAGGGGGCGGGAGATGCTCCGCCAGGCCTTGAGGCTCGCCGAAGCCCAGGACTATCCGCCGCGAGACCTGCTCAAGCTCAAGGCCGTGCACAAGCAGTTCGTGGACAAGGACTTCGGCGCGGCGCTCGAGGAGTACCGCACCCTGCGGGAGATCTACCCCGACTTCATGCCGGCCTGGAACAACGCCGGCCGCATCCTGTTGGGGCTCGGCCGGCACGACGAGGCCGCGGCGATGTTCGAGAAGGCCGCCGAGGTCGCCCCGCACAATTCCATCCCGCTGTTAAACCTGTGGTTCTGTCACGGCGTCTTCCGGAAGGACATCCGGTCCGCCGAGAGTACGGCCCGGCGGTACGCGGAGATGGCCGCCGAGCTCGCCGGCTCCCACGCGCTCCTCGGATTCACCCTGGCGATCCAGGAGAAATTCGCGGAGGCGGAGAGGGCCCTGCGAAAGGCCCTCGAGATCGAGCCCGGCCACGTCTACGCGCTGCCCAATCTCGCCCACATGCTCCTCGCCTCGGGCAGGGCGGCCGAAGCCGTGCCCCTCTATCGCCGGATCTGCGAGCTCGGCCCCCAGGGCGGGATGAGCGGCGATCCGGAGGTCAACGCTTTCGATCTCGCCCTGGCGCTCAGGGCGGCCGGGGAGCGGGAGGAGGCGGAGAGGATCGCCGAGGCGACCCGCGATTCGGTCCTCGAGGCGCACGGCCCCGGCAAGCCGGACGAAGCGGGGTATTGGATCCTGCTCGGCAACCTGTGCGTCGTCTCCGGCCGGACGGCCGAGGCTCGGGCCTATCTGAAAAAAGCGCTGGCGATCAAGGACGACGGCGCGGAATGGCTGGTCGACCTGGCGACGCTTAGGGCCCAGCTCGGCGAGGCCGCGGCGGCCGTCGAACTGCTGGGCAGGGCCTTGGAGAAAGGGCACCGGGACCCCTTCTTCCCGGTCATCATGCCGGACTTCCTGCCGATCCGGAAGGACCCGGCCTTCAGGGCGCTGTTCAAGCTCGGTAACTGAAGAGGGGGTCAGGCCCCCTCTTGTTCTCCCGCGCCCAGGAGCCGCTTCTGGGCCTTCTTCTCGGCGTAAGGCCGGGGCACGTAGACCGTTTCGCCCGTGATGGGGTCCTTCCCGGTGTGGTACATGCAGGTCGAACGGGTCATCGGCGTCGGCGTGAAGATCTGGACGCCCTCGACCGGCTTCTCCCCGCTCCGCTCCAGGGCCCGGACGTAGTCGGCGAGCTCGCGGGCTTCCTTGTCGGTCGTGCCCGGATGGGCGACCATGAAGTAATACTTGAGGTGCTGGGGCCGGACGCGGCGGGCCGCGGCGGAGCCCTTCCCCGCGCCTGTCGCGGCGGCGAAGATCTTCCGGAACTCGTCCAGGCGGCGCCGGCTCCCGCTCTTGTTCATGAGCTTGAGCACGCTTTCCGAGACGTGTTCGGGCGCGATCTTGAGCAGGCCGGAGACGTGGTGGCGGACGAGCTCGCGGACATACTCCGGACTTTCGACGGCCAAGTCGTAGCGGATGCCGCTGCGGACGAAGACCTTCTTGACGCCGGGGACCTTGCGGGCAGCCCGCATCAGGCCGATGAGCCGGCGGTGGGCCTCGGCGACCGTCCCTCCGTCCATCCCATACATATTGGCCGTCGGGCCGCCGAGATCGTCGACGAAGCCCTTCCACTCGGGGTGCTTCGTCATGCGCCGGATCTCCTCGAGGATGGACCTCTCGCTCCGGGAGACGATCCTGTCGCCCTGGTGGAGCGACAGGGCGCAAAACGAACAGCGGCCGACGCAGCCCCGGTGGGTCTGGACCGAGAAGCGGGCCATGCGGAGCTCGGGGAAGCCCTCCGGGATGCGCCGCGTGAAGGGCAGGCCGTAGGCCCGGTCGAGGTCGGCCGGCGCGTGATCGGGCGAGGGATACTGGACGACGAAGCGGTTGGCGTGCTTCTGGGCGATCGTCTTCCCGTTCGTCAGGCGCTTCTGGGCCTCGGCGAATTTGTCCTTGTCGGCCGCGACCTCTTCATAGGAGGGGACGACGAGCGCGCCTTCGGGAGGATCGGCCCGGATGACCGCAGTGCCGCGGACGCCGTCGAGGGGCTCGCCGCGGTCGAGCCGGCGGGCGATCTCGACGGCCTGGATCTCGCCCGGCCCGTAGACGAGGATGTCGGCCCGCGTGTCGAGGAGGATCGAGCGGCGGACGTCGTCGCCCCAGTAGTCGTAGTGGGCGAAGCGCCGGAGCGAGGCCTCGATGCCGCCGAGGACGATTCGGCGCGCCCTTGTGGAGCTCCCGGATCCTGTTGGCGTAGACGATGACGGCCCGGTCGGGCATCCGCGATTGGAAGGGCGCGTTGGGGTCGACGGCCCTCTCCCTCTTGAGGGGCGTGTAGTTGACGAGCATGCTGTCGATCGAGCCCGAGGTGACGCCGAAGAAGAGGCGGGGGCGGCCGAGCTTGAGGAAATCCGCCTTGCCCTTCCAATCGGGGCATTCGATGACGCCGACCTTGTAGCCCTCGGCGTCGAGCACCCGGGCGATCATCCCGACCGGCGACAGGGGGTGGTCGGCGTAGGGCTCGCCGCTTACGAGGATGATGTCGAACCCGCTCCCCTCTGTCGCGATCATCTTCCTATTATAGAGGGACACAATACTATTTTCCGAATTTTTTCCCTCTAGCTTCAGGCCAAAACAATGGATTTTAATTCGGAAAATAGTATTGTGTCCCCGTTTTAATCGCGGGGGATGGCACGGAGCCCGAAGACGGCGTTGGCCAGCAGGATCGCCCCGGCGACGATCATGGGCACGTGGAGCCCGGCCCGGAAGCCGAGCCACGAGAAAGCGAAGCTGCCCGCCATATGGCCCGAGGTCTGGAGGGCCGTGAGGATGCCAGCGCTGCCGCCGACCGTCTTCTTCTCGAATAGACGGGAGATGGCCAGGACGGCGAAAGCGCCCATCAGCCCGTCCCCGCCCTCGTGGATGAAGCGGAAGAGGAAGGACAGCCGGACGTCGCCTAACGTCATCAGGATGAGCCCGGCCCCGGAGAGGACCATGCCCAGCAGGAACAGGCGGCGGTTGCGGCGGGGATCGTACTTGAGCCGCCCGACGAGGAACGCGGCCGTGGACAAGGCCAGGTAGGCCCCGGCCATGTAGAGCGCGACTCCCGAATCGTCGAGCCCGAAACGGGTCCGGAGAAAGGGGCCGTAGACGGTCAGCTCCGTCCCCCAGTGGAGCGCCAGGAGTACCAGGAAGATCGAAAAAAGGAGAGTCCGCCTGTTGAAGACGCTGAACCGGTATTCCCGGAAGGAGACCGGTTCGAACTTCTCCTCGCCGAAGGCACCTACGGCCGTGGCGGCCAGGGCCGTCAGGCCGGCCATGACCCACAGGAGCGTCCGGAAGCCGGCCACGCCCGTGAGCAGGCTCCCCAGCAGAAGCCCGGCCGGCGGCCCGAGGGAGAGCCAGCCGATGAAATGCCCATATTTCCGGTTCGGGTCCGCCTCCGCGCCGTCCTTGTAATAGAGGCTGTTGATGGAGACGTTGATGGCGCTGTTGGCGACGCCGAGGACGAGGAACACCGCGGCCATCGGCGCGACGCTCCGGACGAAGCCCACCGCGACGATGGCCAGGGACATCGTCAGAAGCCCGCCGAGAATGACCTTCTTCATCGACAGCCGGTCGTTCATCCAGCCCGTCGGGAACGAGAAGACGATCGGCGCGGCGGCGAACAGGGCGACGATGACCCCGATCCCGACGCCGTCGAACCCGAGGCGCATGAACCGGAGGGGGGCCAGGAAAGCGACCGTCGTCACGGCCATCGTCCGGATGAAGTTCACGGCATGGACCCGGCGCATGCCGGCCATTATATAGAAAAGGGGGACATGAAACCTATTTCCTATTTTCGGGAACGTCAGCGACAGGCGGGAAAATAGGAAACAGGTATCATGTCCCCGATTTATTCCTACCTCTTCTTCAGCTCGGCGTCGCCGCTGAAGGTCTTCAGCGCGATCGTCGCTCCGCCCTTGCCGACCGTGCCGCGGATCTCCTTCGGCGAGATCTTGCCGACGACCTTGATCTCGAAATCGGTCTCGATCGCGCCGTTGAACGTGTTGGCCTCGAAATCAAAGGCCGAGTCGGCCGGGATGGTCATCCGGACGTCGCCGCTATGGGTCTTGAGCTCGTAGCGGCCGCCGGCCATGATCGCGCCGACGTAAGTGACGTCGCCGCTGACGGTCTTGACGTCGACCGTCCGGGCCTCGGAAACGTCCTTGAGATCGATGTCGCCGCTCACCGCGTCGGCCTCGACCGAACCCTTGACCCGAGTGACGCCGATGTCGCCGCTGACGGCCTTGATGAACACGTCCCCAGCGACGTTCTCGAGCACGAGATCCCCGCTGGTGAGCTTGATCTCCGCACCGGCCGCGCCGGCAAGCTTGACGTCACCGCTGACGCACGCGATCTTGGCCATCCCGCCGAGGGCCGCGACGCCGACGTCGCCGCTGATGGAATTGAGCTCGACGGCCGCCCGGTCGGGGACCCAGACCTTGTAGTCGACGGAGACCCGAAGGTCGTCGCCGCTCCAGAAGCCTCCGGTGCGCTTGGGGTATTTCGTCTCGACGCGCACGACGTCACCTTCCTTGGCCACCTCGATGGTCACCTTGGCCGCGTTCTCCTTGGCCTTGTCGAGGGAAGAGGCCTTGGAGATCTTGACGGCCTCGATCTTGACCTGGGCCTCTTTCCAGACCTCGACGACGATGTCGCCGGAAATGTTCCTCAGGACGAACTTGCCGTCCTTGGCCAGGGCCTCAGTCTTGGAGAACTTCTCCTCGTACTTCTGCTCGGCCAGGGCCGGCGCCGCGACGAAAGCGACGACGAACGCCGCGGCGGCGAGAACGGTCACCCATGTCCTGTCCTGTCTTTTTGTCATGGCGGTCCTCCTTCTCGTTCCTTTATAAGATCTTCTTCCCGATCGCGTCCTGGCGGCTCCCGCTCTGGAGGTCCAGGGCCGAATCGAGCAGCGTGGCTTTCCGCGTGTACGCGGCCAGCAGGAAGTTGCGGGCCTCGAGGTCGGCCGGTTCGGCCCGAACGGCCGCCCGGCAGGCCTGGATGGTGGCGTCGATGACCGAGAGGTTGCGGTCGAAGAGCTCCGCGACCTGAGGGTCTAGCGCGCCCTTCTCCTCGGCGAACGCCTCCCCGAGGGCGCGCACGGCCTGCTCGTAATAGCGCTCGGCCTCGTCGAGCTTGGCCAGCGTGTACGCTTCTCTCTCTTCAGGGCCCATTCGCGCGTCCTCGCGTCCCAGCCGCCCGACGAGGAGGCCCGAGACGACGAGGACCATGGCCAGCACCGCCGCGCCAGCGTACCGGACGGCCGGCAGGCTCAATCCGAAGAGCGGGCGCCGGTCGAGCGGAGCGCCTTCGGCCGACGGCCCAAGGTTTTTCGCCTCGAGACCGGCCCGGACGTTCCGCCAGACCTTGTCGGACGGCTCGGGGCCCTCGAGCCCGGCCGCCCCGCCCACGATCTTCCGCAGGTCCTCGAGCAGGGCCCGGCAATCGCCGCATCCCACGAGGTGGCGCTCGAGCCGGTCGGCCCGTCGCGGGTCGAGCTCGCCGTCGACCGTCCGGTTGATGTATCCTCTGGCTTTACGGCATCTCATCGTCGTTCTCCCTCAGACGGCCCCCCGAGCCCGCAGGTAGTCGCGGACCCTGATCCGGGCCTTGAAGAGCTGCGATTTCGACGTCCCGACGGCGCAGCCGAGCGTTCGGGCGATCTCCTCGTGCTTGAAGCCCTGGACGTCGTGGAGCAGGAAGACGCTGCGCAGGCGCGGGGCCAGCGACCGGATAGCCTCCTCGAGCGGCCCCTGGAGGTCCCTCTCGACCGGCGCGGATTTCCGGTCCTCGATCCTCCCGGCGACGTCGTCCAGGGGGACGGTCCGGTCGCCATGCGTCCGCTTCTGACGGAGGTGGCTGTAGGCCGTGTTGACGGCGATCCGGAAGACCCAGGCGGGGAAGGTGGCCGCGTCGCGCACGTTGCGGAAGTTGCCGAAGACCTTGAGGAAGACGTCCTGGAGGAGGTCCTCGGCGGTCGCCCGGTTCTGGGTGTATCGGTAGACGAGGCCGAACACCGGCCGTTTGAACATCTCGTAGATGGATTCCATGGCCGCCAGGTCGCCCTCGCGGCCGCGCCGGACGAGCTCCTCGAGAAGGGCCTTGTCGGCCGTCCCCCAGACGGGGCCTTTCCCCTCCACCCGCTCCACGGCTAGCACGGCCTCCAGGAAGGATTCATAGTCGGCACGGAGGCTATTATCGCCGATTTGGCCGGGGACCGCCAGGAGCAGGCTGCAGGCGCTCATCTCGTTCACACCGGTATAGATGAAAACGGGGGGGAAAAGGTTGCCTGGCGCCCCGGGCGAAGGGACAGTTCCCTTCGCGGCCTGCCTCCCGGCGGGGCAAGCCCGTTCTTGCCGGGACCGCCCCTCCGACTGCCCGGTTGAAGGCCGCCCTATGCCGCGTTGTCCGCGTCGACCGCTTTCTTCAGCTTCTCCAGGTAATCGGGGATGGCCGAAGTCACCCGGTTCCAGCTCGGGATGAGGGGCGAATAGAGCGGGTTCTCCATGAACTCCTTGCCCGCGATCTGGATGGCCCGGGTGAAAGCCTCGACCATGACCGTCTCGAGGTGGTAGTCGAAGGCCAGGCCGTTGATGTCCGCGTCGTCCCTGTAGCGCTTGACGGCGTCCTCGGCCGTCCGCCGGTAATTGATGACCAGCGTCCGGAGGCCGCTCTCGCTGAGGACGATGCTCTCGACGGCCAGGTTGCGGAACACCGACTTGGCGATGTCGATGGACATCTTCATCAGACCGCCCCGAGGGTCCTCGGCCGAGAGCGCCTGGTGCTTGTGCTCGTAGGTCTCGCAGATCTCCGCCTGGCAGACCCGCCGCAGGGAGTAGTTCCTGTAGACCTCGGCCAAGGTCTCGACCTCGAGCCCCCAGTCCCCGGGGATGCGGTTGATCCGGGCCAGCTCGGCGACCATGGAGAACTCGCCGGACAGGGCGTAGCGGAAGCTGTCGAGGTAGACGAGAAAGGGCATGTGGCCGAAGAGCTTGATCAGGCTGCGGATGAGAGGCGTGACGAAGACGCGGGTCACCCGTCCGTGCATCCGGTCCGTCACCCGGGCGTAATAGCCCTTGCAGAAGGCGTAGTCGATGTGCGGCGAGGCCACCGGGTAGAAGAGCCGGCCGACCATCTCCCGCGAGTGGTTGACGATGTCGCAGTCGTGGAGCCCGATGACCTTGCTCTCCTCGCGCGACAGGATATAGCCGTAGGCCGCCCAGGCCGATCGTCCCTTGCCGTCCCCGCCGGCCGAGAGGTCGTTCTCCTCGAGGAGCTTGTAGAGATCGAGGAAGCGCGGGCCGGAGGCCCAGACGATCTTGTGCTTCTGGGGGAGGACGGAGAAGAGCTTCCGGGTCTTGGCGAGGTCGGCCGGATCGTCGGTCCGCCCCAGGGTGATGACGATCTCGTTGAGGTACGGAACGTCCTTGAGGTTGTCCAGGATCTTCCTGAGGGACGGGGAAGCGAGCTCCTGGGGTGTCGTGGGCAGGACCAGGGCGATGGGCCTGTGCCGGTTGAAGCTTTGGAGGTCGGCTTCGAGGCGCTCCAGGTTAAAGGCGCCGAGCCGGTGGAAGGTCGCCAGCACTCCAGTCTGATGAAAGTCAGCCATTGTCTTCTCCTTTCCCGTCTATTCCAGGCCCGGCCCTCTCGAGGCCGGGCCGCGGAGGATCTCGAGCACGGCTTCCCGCCAGCCCTCGGGCCCCGCGTAAGGGGCGATGACGAGCCCCGGCAGGTGATGCCCTTTGAAATGACCGCCGTCGGGCCTGCGGACGAGGACGGGGACGTCGACGGCCCGGAGCATGGGCTCGTCGTTGGGGCTGTCGCCCAGACCGACCGCCCGGACCGCTCCCCCGGTCAGTTCGAAGAGCCCGCGGAGAGCCCTCACGGCGCGCCCCTTGTCGCTGCCGCCGACCAGGTGATGGAAACGGCCGCCGCTCACGACCTGGAGCCCGGCGGACGCGGCCTCGCGCGCGACGGCGGGCAAGGCGGCGGGTTCGACCCCGACGAAGGGCTCGTCGTACTCCCTCCGCGCCGCCAGGGCCGCGTCCTCAAGGCCGAAGCCGCAGCGCTCGGCGATCTCGTCGGTCGTCATGTCGCCAAAACCGCGAAGGGCGAGGCCCGTCGCGGTCCGGATGGCCTCGAGCGCCTGCCGCAGCTCGGCGATGGGGCGGCCGAACTCGAGGACCCCATAGCCTCCGTCCCGCCTGTCGTAGCTCGCACCGGGCCCGAAATACCCCTCGGGGACGAAGGCCGCCCCGCCGTTCTCGACGATGAAGGGGTGGGGATTCTCCAGGGCCGCGCGCCAGCGCTCGGTCTCGGCCCGCGTCTTGCTCGTGCAGAAGACGACCGGGACCCCGGCCGCGGCTAGAGCGTCCAGGGCCGGGCGGGCCGGCTCGAACGAGTAGGTGGCATGGTCGAGCAGGGTCCCGTCGAGGTCCGTGAAAACGACCAAGGGAGTCCTCTTCATGTCACGCTCTCATCTATTGTCCCCGAAGCCGCCAACTGAACCGCGAGCGGCCTGGCGGATTTAATGATACGGGGCGGGGGCCGCCATGTCAAAGAGAATCGGCGCCGTCCCTAGGCGGGGCCCCACTTCATGAGCACGGGCGGGATGAGGGTCAGCGCCGCGAAGAGCACCCAGAGGATGAGGAGCGGGACCATCCACTTGGCCCACTTCTCCCACCGCAGGCCGGCCAGCCCCAGGACGCCCATCGTCACGCCCGAGGTCGGCAGGACCGGGTTGATGTACTCGGCCAGCTGGAAGGCGAAGACGGCCGTCTGCCGGGTGATGCCGACGAGGTCGCCGAGCGGGGCCATGATGGGGATGGTCAGGGCCGCCTGGGCCGTCCCGGAGTGGACGAAGAAGTTGATGACGCACTGGGAGACGAACATGATCTCGGCCGAGACGAGGGGGTGGAACCGGGCGATGGCCCCGGCCAGGCCGGCCAGGATGGTGTCCATGATCCGCCCGTCCGTGGCCACGATGAGGATGGCCCGGGCCGTGCCGATGATCAGGGCGGCGTTGACCATGTCCTTGGCCCCGTCGACGAAGGCCTTGCCGAACTCGTCGCCCTTCAGCCGTCCGGCCAGGCCGGCCAGGACGCCCATGGCCAGGAAGACGCCGGCGATCTCGTTGATGTACCACTTGTATTCGAGGATGCCGAAGACCATGAAGGCGAAGCCGGCGGCGAAGACGAAGAGCACCCGTTTGTGGGCCCCGGTGAGGACCGTCCGTTCGAGCACGGGTTTGTCGACGCTGAGCTTCCTTCTTTTCTCCTGGTCCTCCTCGTAGGTCGGGCTGATCTTCGGGTCCTTGTGGACCCGGGCCGCGTAGCGCATGACGACGGCGATGGCGATGGCCGTCCCTCCGGCCCAGACGGCCAGCCGGTAGCCGAGGCCCGAATAGAGGGGCAGGCCGGCGATGCCCTGGGCGACGCCGACCGTGAAAGGATTGAAGAAGGCCCCGGCGAAGCCCGCCGCCGCGCCGACGAACGGCATGGCCACGCCGACGATGGTGTCGTAGCCGAGCGACAGCGAGAGCGGGACGAAGATGAGGATGAAGGGCATGGTCTCTTCGCACAGGCCCCAGACGCCGCCCCCCAGGGAGAAGATCAGCATGACCACGGGGATGAGCAGGACGCGCAGGGCCTTGTTCCGGCCGAAGGTGTGGGTGATGTTGTGGATGACGGCGGCGATGGCCCCGGTCTGCTGGATGACGTTGAAGGCGCCGCCGACGATGAAGATGATAGCGATGATCGCCGCGGCGTCGATGAAGCCGCGGACCGGCGAGACGAAAAGCCCCCCGAGGCCCTGCGGCTCGCTCGCGACGCGCTGGTAAGAGCCGGCCACGGGCATGGTCCGGCCGTCCTTTTCGATCCGCTCGTACTGGCCGCCCGGGATGATCCAGGTGGCGACCACGGTCAGGACGACCATGACGTAGATGAGGATGAGGGTGTGCGGCAGGCGCAGCTTCGGCGTTTTCATCGCGGCGGCCCTTCCGCCCGGCCGGTCGCCGGATCGTAGACGTCTCCGGGGAGAAGGACGTGCATCGCGAGGCCGCGCCCCCCCAAGCGCCCGGTCGGCGACGCGCGCGTCGAGGCCCGCCGGGCGTCGAAGACGAGGATCTGGTTCTCGCCGAGGACCTCGAACTTCCCGTCGGGACGGACGAGGACGGCCGTCGACTCCTCGATTCCGACGCCGATAAGAGTCGGGTTCTCGAGGACCAGGCTGATCAGCCGATTGTGCCGTCGGCGTGTGACGAAGTGCTGGTCGACGATGGCGTTCCTGAGGAAGCCGAAGCCTTCGGTGTGGACGACGTTGTCGGCCCAGATGGCCGCCCACGGCTCGTCCTCGTCTTTGGTCCGCTTCTCGTCGCCCGTGATCATCAGGGCGCTCTGGACGGCCGCCCCGGCGCTCGTCCCGCCGACGACGCCGCCCTTCTCGTATATCTCTCGGATCCGGTCGAGGACGGGCGTGCCCAGCAGGACCGCCGTGAGCCTCGACTGGTCTCCCCCGGTGAAGAAAACGCCGCCGGCGCCGTCGAGGATCCGGCCCGCGTCCGGCTTCAGGGCCTCCTCGCGGGTCAGATGATAGATGGCGACGTCCTTGACGCCGAGGCGTTCGTACTCGGCCAAGGTCTCCCGACGGACCTCGTCGGGGACGCCCGTGGCCATGGTGAAGACGACGATCTTCCCGGCGTCGAAGGCCGAGGCGAGAGCGGTGAACCGCCTCATGATGTCGTCGGTCCTTTCGCCGCCGCCGATGATGAGCAGGTGGCCCTTGGGGCCGGCCTCGGCCGGAGGCTTCGGGGAACAAGACGGCCCGGCAAGGGCGGCCAGGAAAGGAACCAGCGACAGCATGGCGGTCAGGCTTTTTTTCATGCCATTTCTCCGAGGAAAGGACGACTCATCGGGCGCTATATTATCAAATCCCCATGAACGAAATCTCTGAATTTCGTATCGTGCCCCCAGGAATTTCCCATGCATCCAGAAATACAGCCCTCCAGGGCAAAAAGATCCTATCGGCAATTTCGGTATGAAGACCAGATATTGACATATATCTTAGTATGATATATGATTTTGATTGAGATAAAGATGCCGGCCGTATCGTTCTATCTTCCTGAGGACATCTTGAAAGAGCTCCGCTCCGAGGCCAGAAACCGCAAGACGTCCGTATCGAGGCTCATTCGAACGGCCGTCGAAGCCCAGCTGGACATCGACGCCCGTAAGAAGGCCAAGAAGGAGCTTGTCCGGATGCTCCGCGAATCCGATCTCGGGACCTGGAACGACCTCCACGGTGAAAGAACGAAGGAATCGGATGATCGGGGTTGACACCGGGTTCTTCTTCGCTCTCCGCGAGGGCGACGGCGTCGCCCTGAAGATCATGGAGGAAGAGGATCTCGCGGCATCGGTTTTGACCTTGTTCGAGCTCAAACGCCTCTCCCTGCGAAGAGGGATTCGATGGCCCGAGCTCGGCGAGTGGCTAGCGGGCTCGGTCACGATGCTCGACCTGACCGCCGAGACGGCCGACCAGGCCGCGGCGATCTCGCACGGGACCGGCATCCCGGCCATCGACGCGCTCATCCTGGCCAGCCTCATCTCCGCCGGCTGCCGCACGATCTACACGCGCGACGAGCACTTCGAGCGGTTTTCCCGGCCAGGGATAGCCGTCATCCGGTTATAGTCTTCCCGCGCCGGTCGAGGAGCTTCTCGATCTTCTTTTCCATGTCGCCGAAGTGCGTGCCCTGCCAGTAGACGCGGTCGCATCCGGGACAGACGGCGAAGGAGGCGGCCCGCTCGCGGACGTACGGGGTGACGAGGTTCCGGGCCCGCTCCCGGCTCAAGGGCTTGAGCGGCAGGTTGCAAGCGATGCAGCGCGTGTTCGGCCGGACCTCGTCCCAGAGCCCATACTCGTCGAGGACCTGGACGACCTGGTCCTCCCAGTCGTCGCTGCGGACGAAGAGACGGTCGGGGCGCTTGGCCGTCTTCTCGATGAGCCCGGTGTCCCGGGTCAGGAGGACGCGCCCTTCGCGCCTGGCGACGGCGACGAGGTCGCGGTCCTCGGCCTTGGAGAAGTAGAGGACGTCGAAACCGAGGATCTTGAGCCACTTGGCCAGCCGGCCGAGCATGCAATCGGCGACGAACTTCATCGGAGCATCGCCCCTAACCTGGGCTATTCACGAGCCGCGTTATCATGAATGGCCCAGGTTTACAGGCCGAGGAATTGGACGGCCAACCCCGAGACGAAGATCATCAGGCCGGCCAGGGCGTGCGAGAAGCGTTCGAGCCTGCCCAGGCGGACGAACTTCGCCCCATACGAGGCGGCGGCGATGATGACGAGCATCGTCAGGATCGTGACCAGGCCGAAGGCCGCGGCGACCAGGGCGACCCCGGCCGTGCTGTGGCGGGCGGCCGGGTACATGACGAGCGGGATGAGCGGCTCGCACGGGCCGAAGACGAAGATGGTGAACAGGATCCAGGGCGTGATGTTGGCCTTCTTGGGGACCTCGCCGTGGGGATGGGCGTGGGAGGCGAGCTCGTGCGTGTGGGGGTGCTCGTGGAGATGATCGTCTTCATGGTCATGCGCATGGCCGGCGTCCGGGCCGTGGACGTGTCCGGGAACGGCGCCGTTCGCGTGCAGGCGATCGTGGAGATGGGCGTGGGTGTGGGCCTTCCCTCGCCAGGCCCGCCTCATCCCCCAGAGGAAATAGGCGAGGCCGAAGCCGATGAGAAGCCAGGCCGCGAGCGTCCCCCGGGTCGACTCGACGCCCTCGAGCCTCGAAACGGCGATACCGAGGGCGATGCCGACGAATCCGAGGACGACCGAGCTCAGGATGTGGCCGAGGCCGGCCAGGAAAGCGACGCCGAGGGTCTTGCGCAGGGTCCACTGGCGGGCCCGGCCGATGACGATGAAGGGCAGGTAGTGGTCGGGCCCGACGACGGTGTGGACGAGGCCGAGGGTCGCCGCCGTGCCGGCCAGCATCCAAATCTCGCGTTCGATCATCGCCCCTCCGCCCTTGGGGACATGTCCGGGTACATGTCCCCGATACCCGGACAATCCGGGCAACAGGGAATAAAGATGGTGGACGGTAGGAGATTCGAACTCCCGACCTCAGCGTTGCGAACGCCGCGCTCTCCCAGCTGAGCTAACCGCCCACGGATTTCGCTTGGGACCCTCGAAAAGCTCCCTCATGATAGCAGAACGGACTCCGGCCTTCAACCGCCAAGGGGGCGCCCCGCCCGGGCTTCACCTTAACGGATCTTCCAGCTTACGGCGTAACACTTGACGTATTGAATCCCCTCGGCGTCCATCGAGCAGGACATTCAGCGGCCTTCGGCCTGTGCCGGCCTGGTGTTATAATGAAGGGCAGGAGGGACGGAACATGAAATTCAATGTCATCTTAACCCCTGCGGAAGAAGGCGGCTTTGTCGTCACGGTTCCGGCCCTCGAGGGATGCGTCACTGAAGGCAAGACAGAAAAGGAAGCCCTCAAGAACGCCAAGGAAGCCATCATCTGTTATCTGGAGGGCCTCGAGAAGGTCAACCAGATCAAGTCCAAGCCCAAAGCGGTCATCAAGGAAATCGAGGTCCACGTTTGAGCCGGACGTTCTCCGGGAAAGAGGTCGTCAAGGCCCTTCGCCGGACGGGCTACGTGGTCGATCACCAGCGCGGCAGCCATATCTTCCGGCATAATCTTGAAAAGAACATCTCGCTGGTCGTCCCGCTCCATTAGGAGCTCAAAAAGGGGACGCTCCACGCCATCCTGAAAAGATCGGGCCTGTCCATCGAGGACCTTAAGGAACTCGTTTAGATCCCGCCCTCCTTCCCGCGAGCTCCGCGAGTGCCTGAAGGCGATCCGCAAGCGTCATTGGACAGGATTATTGCGGAGAGTCGATCCTATATTTAACGATGATGACCGTTTCGTCTTCGTTTGTTTCCTGGCAAATAATGAAACCTTCACCAACAACCATCAGAGAACCGCGGGAACCCAAAAAGAATGTGTCGATGAAACGGCCGTTTCGGTCGAAGACATCGATGAGCCGCCCTTTGGCCTTATCTTCCGTGGACGTTGCGACCCAGATTCTTCCGCCTACCGGGAATAAGCCCAAGATATCCGTCTCATATTCGATCTTCGGGGACCCGTTCTTTTTCCGGAAATCCGCCTCCCAGCGCCTCTCTTCGTGAGGTATCTTGGGATAGCTCCTCTTGAACCTCTTGATGATCTTGCCGGCGGCAAGGTCAACGACCTCGATGAGGTAGTCTCGGCCGAAATAGGCATAGAGGAGCTTCCGGTCAGGGCTGATGACATTGATCCTCGAATCCCAACTCGTCGCGCTCCCGCCTGACAGGAACGCCTTGGTGTGGAACCTGGCGACCTCCCTTATCTCGGAGCCGTCCTTGGTATGGAAGTCGACGACATAAGGGACATCCACGAGTCTGCCGGTCCACTCGGAGCGTGGAGGCCAAATAACTCTTTGAAACAGGAATCCCTCCGGGACAACCCCGATCAAGTAGCCCGCACCCCTCTTCTTGAGGTCGATCTGCTCTTGAAATACGCCGTCTAAATCGGTCCGCCAGAGCCGCCAGGAATTCAGGTCTTGGATGAAGAGCTCGCGGCCCAGGATCGAGTGAAAAAATGTGCCGCTGATCTCGCCCGGTCC
This sequence comes from Candidatus Aminicenantota bacterium, assembly GCA_963719985.1. Lineage (GTDB taxonomy): Bacteria > Acidobacteriota > Aminicenantia > Aminicenantales > Saccharicenantaceae > RBG-16-66-30. The sequence continues at coordinate 914,216 of CAVRDU010000005.1, forward strand.
CTGACCGCCCTGGTAGATGTTCCTGAGGAATTTGCCGTCCGCTGAGAACTTCAAGAATTCTTTTTCATCGGCGACGAAGATCGTTCCGTCGAACGCGATCTGGAGCCTTCGAGGGCTTTGAAAATAGAATTCGCCCCCCTTATCAACGATCCTCCAGACCTCGGAGAGACCGAGGACGCGGCCCGCGTCCTTACCGCTGGGTTTGGCCGGATTCTCGATAATCTGACCGAATCCCAAAGCACGCACCGAGAGCACGCTTATGAGGAAGATCAGGCTGCTCCCAAGCCCTTTCTTCATTAGTTGCCCCTCCGCAACAGAGCGACCATGAGGATATGATAGGTCCTGGGGGCGATTCAATCAACCCTCTGAGGACGGAAATGCGTCTTGGCCAAGTCTTAAGCAAACCAATGGAAGAACCGCAACGATTAGGGACGGATAGGGACGAATCGGTACGCGGTTTTTCCCTGTAGAATGGCTTTATATGGGGTTTTCAGGGAGTGCCGAAAAGGGCGCCGAGTGAGCTAACCGCACACGGATTTCGCTTGGGACCCTCGAAAAGCTCCCTCATGATAGCAGAACGGCCGGCGGCCTTCAACCGAAGGACTTCGAGAGAAGACGCTCGCCACAGGCGGCTTGACGATTACACGTATATGTGTATATTGAGCTAAGTCATGAGATTCGTAGGCAAGGTCTTCAAAGCCGGCAAATACTGGGCGATCGAAATCCCCCTCCTCGACATCGCCACACAGGGCAGGACCAAGAAGGAGGCGTACGAGATGATCGCCGACGCCGTCGAATCTCTCGTTAACAAGAAGGGATTCGAAGTCCGCGTGTTCGGGGCGAAGGGGGCGGTCTTCGAGATCGGGGCCTCCGATCAAGGCGCCCTCACGGCCCTGTTGCTCCGGCGGATGAGACAAAAAGCCGGGCTGAGCCTGGAGGAAGTCGCGGCGCGCTTGGGCTCGAGGTCCCCGAACAGCTATGCCCGGTACGAGCAAGGCCGGTCCGTGCCGAGCGTCGAAAAGTTCGCGAAGCTATTCTCGGCGGTAGCGCCCAAAAGGGAGTTCGTGATCATGGAGAGCCGCGTTCCCTATCGACGACTTCCCGCGAGATCCTGAAGGCGATCCGCGACCCACTCAATCATGGCCCCGAAGAACCGGCCTGATCCAGCCTAGGACTTTGCGGGCACGAAGGCAAGGCTGTACTTCCGGATATGGGGAAAGGGTTCCCAGAACTCCATATAAACATTGCCCTGGCCGTCAATGCGGGCCATGCGGCCATACTTGTCACTGATGAATTCACGGGTATCGAAGCTGATAAGCCACTTGCCATGCTCGTCGAAGACATCGAAGTAGGTGATATATGGTTTGGTCCTCTTGTCAAAGACGACATGGAGGAGCTTTCCATCGGGGAAGGCACTTATGTCCATCGCCATTACTGGGGAGTCGGGGAGGCCTTCATGACTGATCCGCGGTGGCGTCCATCCGGGGATCTTCCTGCCGAAGCGATTGACAAGATCGCCCTCCGGCGTGAATTCTCGGATATCGTAGGGAATGCTGAAAGTATAGAGGATAGTGCCGCGGGGCGTAAGGCAAATATCGCCCATCGCTCCGACCCTCCCGATCCATTTAGCCAGCTCGTTAGCCGGGCAAAAGGCTTCGAGAAGCTTCCCGTCGGGGAATCGGTACTTTCGAATCTCATCTTGGCCGAGGTCTTGAAGACCTCCGGTTATGAAGATGTTGTTCTTGCCGTCCGTGACCATCGATCCGGGGAAAGCATCTATCCTCATCGTGCCGATACAGTTGTTAGTTGGGTCGAGCCCGACAATTCTCTGGGACATCATGTCTGCGATGTAGAGATTGCCCTGGGGGTCGAGCGTGAATCCTAAAGGACGTTCGAGCTCGCCCGGGCCCTGGCCTTGTTGGAGTTGAAAGGCCTTGAGGTATTGGCCCTCCGGAGAAAAGACCTTGATGAGGAATTCCCTGCGGTCCAGAACATAGACGTTATCAACGGAGTCGAACTGAAGGTCGCTAATGCCCGAAAAGACGTACGGTTCGTTAGTAAGATCGTCGGATCCGATCCTCAGAAGTTCACGGACCTCAGCCCTATAGAGATCCTTCCAAGCGGGCACATCGTTTGATTTTAGTTCTTTTCCGCACGAAACAGCCGTTATCAGAAGGATACTGATTACAAGAAGATCCGTTTTTTCCGATAGTCGCATCGGGCTTCTCCCCCTTGGATCCTTTGGATCGCCTTTTTAGACGGTGGTCAACGGAGATTCCTTCCCCGGCGCATTCCATTTTAACTGAACCAGCCCATTAACATAAGGACCCCTTGCCCCCCGATATGGCGCTCGCCCCGGCTCTTCCTCGAGCTCCGCGAGATCCCGAGAACGATCCGCGGGTAGATCAGCGATGTATCGTAGAAACTCGATATTTCTTGATCATAAACGTTTCGTCCTCGGCCTTTTCGACGATCCAAAGGTAATCGCCGCCAAGGGCGCAGCGCCCAGGAGCTACTATGCCAGCCAAGGCTGGTTCGGGAAGCTTGAGCCAGAAGCAGTCCCGGTAAACACCGTTCTCATCGAAGATATCGAGCAGAACACCCTTGGCCTTGTCTTTGGCCGAGGTCACGACCCAGATAGAGATATTGCTCGCAAGGATATTCTTTATGTCGTTTTGGTATTTCCGCTCGGGTGGGTAATAGTATTTCCCGTTGATGTTGATGTAGCGTTTCTTCTGCTCATCCGTAAGCGGTTCGGCTTTGATTCGATCGTAAGCCCTACGGAATTCATGAGTGACTCTGTCCGCCGCAAAATCATAGATCTTAACGAGATATTCCTCGGTATGGGCTAACGCAAGGAGAGTGTTCTTGAAGGGTGCCGCGATAAGGCTGGCGATGGAAATCGAGCCACCCCCTCCACCTGACGTCACGACATAGACCTTGGCCGCGAAGGAGGAGAGCGGCCTCAGAGATCCGTCGGATTCAGCGAGGGAGACAATGGTTTGAGGCGTTTCGACGAGCTTCGGATCTCCCGACGTCCGGGGAAATTCGGCAGCCTTGAAATAATAGTGCCCTGGGAGATGGTGAAGGAGGGCCAAAGTGTGATCCTGCGTTGTGACCGATAACTCCTGTTCATAATTGCCGTCCCGGTCAAAATAAACGAGCTTCTTCTCGTTTGCCGCATAGACGACGATACGCTCCTCGACAAAGAGGCAATCACCAGGGTACTGCATCTCCCCGGGCCCCTGCCCCTTCTTGAAAAGATTGTGAAGGAGCTTGCCGTCCGTGTTGAACCAAAGTATCTGGTCCCTGTCGCGCAGAACGAGCGAGCCGTCGGGTCCCATCCTAAGACTATAGGGATAATTGAAATAGTACGCGCTCATTCCCTCGTCTGAGATGGCCAAGATCTCTTCGGGGACAACAACACGCCCGCTATTCGTCGCCTTAGGCTTGGCCGGGTTTTCTATGATCTGTCCGAATCCTAAAGCGCATACCCCTCTATATTTACCACGAATCGGGCTTTTTTTCTATTGTCCGGGCCCGAGAGCTGGCTTACAATGCAGGCAGGAGGACCGTCATGGCCAAAGCGTTGCTCGTTCTGCTCATCATCGCCGCCGCCGGGTACTTCATCTATCAGCAGACCGGCCGGGCCCCGACCGACGAGGACCTGTTGGTCACGGACATCAAGGACCGGTACGCCGTCGTCGTCAACAGGTTCACCAGCGCCGTCGGCCGGTCGGGGATGATCGGGATCGACACGACCTTCGACCTCGATTCGGTGGTGGCCCAGGCCCAGAAGATCCGGTCCGAGCTCGCGGACCTGCGCGGGCGCCTGACCGAAGACCGGGCGATCCGTAAGGCCGAAGCGCTCTCCGTGAAGGTCGAGCACTTCTGCAAGACCAACAACATTCTCCGGCCGTGAAGCTTCAGCTCTTCGGAGGGCCCGCCCGCGCCGGGCGCTCGGTCCGACGGCTCGCGATAGGGCGGATCGAGGCCGCCGTCGAGAGGACGGCCCGGGGGTATCTCGTCCGGGGCACGGTTTCCGGCCGGCCTGGCCGGATCGAGGTCTTCCGAGGTCCCGCCCCGGCCGCGTTCCTCCTCAACAACTGGCAGTCCTGGGGCCCGATGGAGCGGGCGACGCCCGCGACCCGCTTCCCCGAGCTCGAGGGGATCGTCCGGGACTACAGCCCTTATCTCTTCTCGCCCCTGCCCGCGGAGCTACTGCGCGGCCCGGTCAGCGACTATTTCGCCGCCTGGGACGGCGGCCTGGCCGGCTTCCTGGCTTCGCGTATCGGCCACCCGTTCTTCACGATCGAAGGCGGCGACCTCGTCGGCTGGATCGATTATTTCGACGCGGAGTTCGCGACGCCGGTCCCGCTCGAACCGCTGGCCGTGCTCGACGGGGGCGCCGTCGAGGACCTTCTCGAAGCCTACGCGGGGCTGGTCAAGAGGACGAACCGCGTCCGCGTCAACCCCTGGAACCCCGTCGGCTGGTGCAGCTGGTACCACTACTTCGGCAAACTCGGCTGGCCGGACGTCCTCGAGAACCTCGAGGTCGCGGCCGGCGACCGGTCGGCCTTCCCCTTCGACGTCTTCCAGGTCGACGACGGCTACGAGACCGAGATCGGCGATTGGGAGGAGCCCAAGCCGGGCTATCCGGGCCTGGCCGGCCTGGCCGCGGCCATCACGGCGAAAGGCTATCGGGCCGGGATCTGGACGGCGCCCTTCAGCGCGGCGGAATCGTCGCGCCTCTTCGCCGAACATCCCGACTGGATGGTCGCGGAGGGCGGCCGGCCCAAGCCGTGCTACCGGGGCTGGGGCAGGACGATCTACGCCCTCGACACGACGCGTCCGGAGGTGAAGCGCTGGCTCCGGAAGACATTCTTAGCGCTGCGCAAGGCGGGTTTTTCCTACCTCAAGATCGATTTTCTGTTCGCGGCGGCCATGCCGGGGACGAGGCGCGGGCGGGTCACCCCCATCCAGGCCTACCGGGAAGGGCTGAGGACTATCCGCCAGGCCGCGGGGAAGGACTTCGTTCTGGGGTGCGGCGCGCCCCTTCTACCGTCGGCCGGGCTCGTCGACGGGATGCGCGTCGGCGAGGACACCGCTCCCTACTGGAAGACGAAGCCGTCAGGCTTCCAGGGCCCGAACGCCTACTTCGCGCTCAAGAACGCCCTGATGCGCCAGTTCATGCACCGGGCCTTCTGGCTCAACGATCCGGACTGCCTCCTGTTGCGGGGCACGGAGACCGGGCTGGCGCCGAACGAGCGGGAGCTCTACGCCCTGGCCGCCGGGGCGCTCGACAACATGGTCGTCGTGAGCGACAAGCTGGCGTTGCTCGGGCCGGAAGAGAAAGAGCTGCTCCGCCGGGCCCTGGCCTTGCGGGGCGGCCGGAGCCGGGTCACCGGGCTGCTGGGGGATGACAATTTTGTCGTCGAGGGCCGGGGAGGGCCCGCGGGCCGGACGCGCTACGCCGTCAATCTGTCCGACAGGGAGATCGTTCTGGGAGGAGCCGCCCTGGGAGCGCGGTCCGGGGGCTTCCTCGAATAAAAAGCCCCCTTTTGCCTAAAACCTCACCTTTTTGGGCTTCCCTTGGACCACACCTTCCTCGTTCCCGCATGATAAACATAGCTCAGCCAAGGGGAGAGTCAATAGGTTCCGGCCCCATGTCCGATAATGTCAGAACTTGTCATATGGTGTAACCTTTTAAGCAAAGGGCGGTAATTACCCATGAACACGGAAGATCCGACACGAGAGAAAGACCGGACGCATGTCGCCGACGGACAACGAGCTCATGGAGCAAGTGAGGGACGGCCGGGTCGAGAAGCTGGCCGTCCTCTTCGAGAGAAACCAGACCATGCTCTACAATTTCTTCCTCCGCCTGACCGGCAACCGGGCCGCGAGCGAGGACCTCGTCCAGGAGGTCTTCGTGCGCGTCCTGAAGTACCGGGCGGGGTACATGGGCGACAGCCGGTTCAACGTCTGGCTCTTCCAGATCGCCCGCAACGCCCACATCGATCACCTGAGGAAGCGGAAGGCGACCGTCCCCCTCGACGAGCAGTACGCCGAGACGCCCAGCCGGGAGCCTCGGCCCGAGGCCGCCTACGAGGCCGGCCAGGAGGCCGATCTCGTCCGCCGGGCCCTCGACAGCCTGCCCGTCCAGAAACGGGAGGTCCTCGTCCTCTTCCGCTACCAGAACCTCAAGCTCCGCGAGATCGCCGAGCTCACCGGCGTCCAGGTGGGCACGGTCAAGGCCCAGGTCCACCGGGCCCTCAAGGACCTCAGCCGGATCTACCTCGAGCTCCAGGGAGGGAGCGCGTCATGAGCTGCGAAAAGACCCAGGAAAGGTTCGCCGACTATCTGACCGGGGACCTCGACGAGACCGGCCGCCGGGAGGTCCAGGAGCACATCCTGGCCTGCGCGGCCTGTCGCCAGGACCTCGAGGACCTGACCGTCGTCTGGGCCAAGCTCGGCGTCCTGCCCGAGGAGCAGCCGGGCGGCGGCCTGCGCCATCGCTTCTACACGATGCTCGAGGAGTACAAGGACGGTCTCGAGGCGGAGCGGAAAGCGGCCCGGGCCGAGGGCGGCCGCGGCTGGAGGGACTGGCTGAGCTTCCGCCGGCCCGCGTTCGCCGCGGCGTTCTCGGCCTTTCTCCTCATCCTCGGCGCCGGCGCGGGCTGGTTCGCCGGAGGGGGCGGACCGAGGCGGGCCAGCCTCTCGCGCGAGGTCCAGGACATGCGCCAGCAGGTCGCGCTGTCGCTCCTCAACCAGAGTTCCGCGACGGAAAGGATCCAGGGCATCGGCTTCAGCACGGAAGTCGCCGATCCAAGGGACGAGACGCTGCCGGCCCTTTTCGACGCGCTCGACGCCGACCCCAATCCCAACGTCCGGCTGGCCGCCGTCGAGGCCCTGTACCTCTTCCGCGACAGGCCGGGCGTCCGGGAGCGGCTGGTCCAGTCGCTGTCGCTTCAGACCTATCCCCTCGTCCAGGTGGCGCTCATCGATTTCCTGGTCGAGGTCCGCGAGGCCCGGGCCGCCGAGGCCCTCAAGACGCTCGTCGAGAGCGGCGAGCTGACGCCCGAGGTCAAGAAGCGGGCCGAGCTGGGCCTGAGGCAGATCGTTTGAGGCCGCCCATGAAAAGGATCCCCCGGCCGTTCTCGCCCTCGGCGGGGCCGCCGTCCTGGCCGTGTCCGTCGCGACCGCGCAGCGGGCCTGGGACGACGGCCGCGATTGGAAATCCTTCAAGACGGAGGACGTCCGCAGACCTTCCGGTTCGCCGACCCGGCCGAGCCCGGCGAGGTCGTCGTGGACAACGTCTTCGGCCCCATCACGGTCGAGGGCCACGCCGGGCGGGAGGTCGTCCTCGGGGCGAAAAAGATCGTCTACGCCCGCGACGAGGCCCGGGCCAGGCGGGCCGAGGAAGAGGTCAAGCTCGACGTCGCCGAGAAGGGGACGACCGTCGAGATCTACGTCGACGGGCCCTTCCGGGAGGACGATGAGGAACGCCGGGAACGGGGGCAGCGTCCAGATCCGCCGCGATCCGGGTTACAGGGTGTATTACGCCTTCACGCTCAAGGTCCCGTTCAAGACCGCCCTCGTCCTGGCCACGGTGACGGACGGCGACATCGAGGTCAGGGACGTCGAGGGGGCCTTCGACGTCCGCAACGTCAACGGCAAGGTCCGCCTTTCCGACGTGGCCGGCTCGGGCGACGCCCGGACGGTCAACGGAGGAGTGACCATCGCCTTCAAGCGCCACCCCGACGGCGCCTGCTTGTTCAAGACCGTCAACGGCGACGTCGAAGTGGATTTCCCGGGCCCGCCTTCGGCCGATTTCCGGGTCAGGACCATGCACGGCGAGGTCTACACGGAGTTCGCCGTCACCTATCTGCCCAAGGCCCTGCCCGGTCCGGGAGGAGCGCCGGGACCAGGGCGGCAAGTACGTCTACCGGAACGACGGCGGCTACGGCGTCCGCGTCGGCCAAGGCGGTCCGGAGATCCGGCTGGAGACTCTCACCGGCGACATCCTGATCGCCAAGAGATACGAGATCGACGTCTTGAAAGAGACAAGGAGGACAGGACATGAAAAAGAGAATCGCGAACATCGTCGTTCTGGCGCTTTTCGCCGCCGGGACGTGCGGCTGGGCCGTCGCCCAGGCCAAGGAGGAGCCACCGGACCGGGCGGTCGTGCCGCTGACGAGCCCCGGCAAACCGGCCAAGATCGAGGTCACGGTCATGCGCGGCAGCGTCACCGTCAAGGCCTACGAGGGCAGGGACGTCATCGTCGAGGCCCGGGTCAGGGAGAAGCCCCTGGGCGGTAGCTTCTACCTCGCCGGCGCCTACGGCCCAGGGAATTACGCCATGGTCGCTCCCCCGGCCAAGCCGGCCCAGCCCGCTCCGGCCGCGGCGCCCGCGCCGGCGGTCCCGTCGAAGTCGATCAGCGAGAAGCAGATGCAGGAGATGCAGGCGCTGCTGGAACAAAGCGCGGAGAGGCAGGCCAAGCTTCTGGCCGATCAGGAGACCTTGGCGAAAAAGGTGACCGGCTACGCGAGGGCCGTCGACCTCTACGGCCAGTACTCCCAGGACGTGACAAAACGGCGCGAGGAGAAGGAGAAGAAGCTCGCCGGCATGAAGCAGCTCACGGGGGCGTCGTCGGGCCTCGAGATCGAGGAAAAGGACAACGTCGTCGAGATCCGGACCGAGTCCTGGAAGGCGGCGACCGACCTCGTCATCCAGGTGCCCGTCGCGACCTCGCTCGAGATCCGCTCGTCCATGGACGGGGCCGTCGTGGTCGAGGGGGTCAGCGGCGAGATCGACATCAACAACATCAACGGGCCGGTGACCCTGAGGAACGTCTCGGGCAACACGCTCGTCCACACGGTCAACGGCGCCATCGAGGCCGTGCTGGCCCGGGTGGCCGCGGACAAACCGCTGTCGTTCAGCTCGATGAACGGCGACATCGACGTCACCCTGCCGGCCGACGTCAAGGCCAGCCTGAAGATGAAGACAGACCAGGGCGAGGTCTACACCGACTTCGACATCGACATGACCCGGCAGCCGACGAGGACCGAGTCCTCCGGGAAGACCGAGGAGGGCAAGTTCCGCATCACTTTCGACAAGTCCCTCCTGGGGCTCGTCAACGGCGGCGGGAGGGAGATCTCCTTCAACACGTTCAGCGGCGACATCTACATCCGCAAGAAGAAGTAGCGGCCAGGATCTCCTCGGCGGACAGGGGGCGGCCCGACGGCCGCCCTCTTTTTTTTAGGCCGGGCGCTTCGCTCTTGCTGTTCCAATAGAGGTAGGCCGGGACGCCGAGTGCGATGATGACCAGGCCCCGGGACGAGTCCTTGAAGGCGCCGACGAGGGCGCTGACGACCACGAACACGGCCGCCAGCATGAAGATCAACGGCGTCACGGGATAGCCCAGGGCCTTGTACGGGCGCGGCAGGTCGGGGCGCTTCCGCCGCAGGATGAAGACGGCGGCCGCGGCCAGGCCCATGAAGATCCAGTTCCCGAAGACGGCGTAACGCAGGAGCTCCTCGAACGTCCCGCTCAGGCTGAGCAGGATGCTCCAGGCCCCCACGATGAGGATCGAGACGTAGGGCGTGTGGAACTTCGGGTGGACGTCGGCCATCTTTCGGAAGAAGAGGCCGTCTTTGGCCATGGCGAAATAGACCCGCGGGCCGGTCAGGACGTGGCCGTTGGCCGCGCCCAGGATGGAGAACAGGATGACGAAGGCGACGATGGACGCGCCGACCGGGCCGACCGCGGTGTTCATGGCGTCGGCCGCGATCCGGCTGGACTTGGCCATCGCGCCCGCGGGAACGGCGTACATGTAGGCGACATTGGCCAGGATGTAAAGGAAGGTCACCAGGCCGCAGCCGGCGATGAGGCCGATGGGCAGGGTCCGCGAGGGGTCCCGCGTCTCCCCGGCGTTGAAGGTCGACGTCTCGAAGCCCTTGTAGGCCCAGAGCGCGGCGACGAGGGCCAGCCCGAACGAGCCGACGAAGCTGCCGGCGCTCCCGCCCGCCGGGGCGGCCGGGGCGGTGATGTTCCCCCAGTCGCCTTTGGCGAACAGGAACACGGCCACGGACACACCCAGGAGCGCGGCGAACTTGAGCGTCGTCAGGAGGTTCTGGAGCAGCGCGCCGCGCTTGACCCCGAGGATGTTGACGGTCATCAGGCTGAGGATGAACAGGATGGCCACGGCTTTCTGGGCGACGGGGCCTATGGGGAAGAAGTAAGTCAGGTACTTCGATGAGAAGGCCATGGACAGGGCGGCGATGCTCCCCGAGTCGATGACGAGGAAGAGCGCCCAGCCGAAGAGGAAGCCGACCAGGGGGCCGTAGGCCTCGCGCAGGTAGACATAGAGCCCGCCTGTCTCCGAATGGGTCGCCGCCAGCTCCGCGATCGACAGGGCCCCGAAGATGCTGATCAGTCCGCCGGCGATCCAGACGGCCAGCATGACGAGCGGCGAGCGGACCTCGGCCGCGACGGTCGCCGGGACGATGAAGATGCCCGAGCCGATCATGGTCCCGACGACGATGGCGGTGACGCTGCCGACGCCGAGGACGCGGAGGAGCCCCGGCTGGCCGTGCTGGCCGGGTTGGGCCTGAACGCCTGGTGTGCCTGTTTCGTGGTTGACCATGCGGCTATCTTATTGGGAGACCGCGCCGCGTTCAATAGCCGACTCGATTTTCTTGGCCCCTGACGGATTGACAGGCGGGAGCGGCCCGTATAATGATGGAAGCCGACATTCCATCCGAACGGGAGGGACAAACGCCATGGCCGCCAAGAACCGCCGCCTGGGATTCGTCGCCGTCATCGTCGCCGTGTTCGCGGTGCTTTTCGTCGTCAACCGCCGCATGCGCCAGACGGTCGAGCCCGCCGACCTCATTCTCGTCAACGGCAAGATCGTCACCGTCGACGACCGCGCCCCTTCGGCCGTCTGGCTGGCCGCCCGCGGAGGCCGGATCGCCGCCCTCGGCTCCGAGCCGAAGGGCTACACCCAATACGTCGGCGACGGCACGGAGATCGTCGACCTCGGCGGCGCGCTGGCCATCCCCGGGCTCATCGAGAGCCACGGCCATTTCACCGGCCTCGGCTCGTCCAAGATGGTCCTCGACCTGACCAAGGCCCGCTCCTGGGACGAGATCGTGGCCCAGGTCGCCGAGGCGGCCGCCGCGGCCAAGCCCGGCGACTGGATCCTCGGCCGCGGCTGGCACCAGGACAAGTGGGACCGCGTCCCCGAGCCCAGCGTCAACGGCCTGCCCGTCCACAACGCCCTCAGCAAGGCCACCCCGGAGAACCCGGTCCTGCTCACCCACGCCAGCGGCCATTCGTCGCTGGCCAACGCCAAGGCCTTGGAGCTCTCCAAGATCACCCGGGCGACGACCGACCCGGACGGGGGAGAGATCGTCCGCGACGCCAAGGGCGACGCCATCGGCGCCTTCCTCGAAACGGCCCAGGGCCTGGTCCGCTACCAGGCCGGCCATTACACCCCCGAAGAGGCCCGGGAGAGGGCGCGCAAGTCGATCGAGCTCGCCGCCCGCGAGTGCCTCGTCCACGGCGTCACGACCTTCCACGACGCCGGCAATTCCTTCGGCACGATCGACCTCTACAAGGCGATGTACGCGGAAGGGACCCTGCCCGTCCGCCTCTACGTCATGCTCAGCGCCGGCAACGAGGCCCTGGCCGAGCGCGGTCTCTCCTACCGGATGATCGGCGCCGCCGACGATCACCTGACCGTCCGGACCATCAAGCGCCTCATCGACGGCGCCCTGGGCGCCCACGGCGCCTGGCTCCTCGAGCCCTACGCCGACCTGCCGGCCTCGACCGGCCTCAACACGGAACCCGTCGAGGACATGAAGGCCACGGCCAAGTTCGCCATCGAGAACGGCTTCCAGCTCTCGACCCACGCCATCGGCGACCGGGCCAACCGCGAGATCCTCGACATCTACGAGGATGCGTTCCAGGCCCACCCGGACAAGACCGACCTGCGCTGGCGGGTCGAGCACGCTCAGCATCTCAGCCTCGCCGACATCCCCCGCTTCGGCCGGCTCGGCGTCATCCCGGCCATGCAGGCCATCCACTGCACCTCCGACGCTCCCTGGGTCTACAAGCGGCTCGGCACGAAGAGGGCCGAAGAGGGCGCCTACGTCTGGCGGAAGCTCATGGACGCGGGGGCCGTCATCCCCAACGGGACCGACGTCCCGGTCGAGCCCATCGACCCGATGTCCTGCTTCTACGCCGCGGTCACCCGCAAGCTCAAGGACGGGACGACCTTCTTCGCCGACCAGAGGATGACCCGCGAGGAGGCCCTCCGCTCCTACACCATCAACGGCGCCTTCGCCGGGTTCGAGGAGGGGCTCAAAGGCTCGCTGACCCCCGGAAAGCTGGCCGACATCACCGTGCTCTCGCGCGACATCCTGACCTGCCCCGAGGACGACATCCCCGGGACCGAAGTCCTCTACACCATCATCGGCGGCAAGGTCCTCTACCACAAGTAGGACCGAAGAGAAGACAGGCATCATGCCGAACGCGCGCGCGACCATTGGCTGCGCCCTCATTCTCGCCTTCGGCGTCCCCTTCTTCGCCGCGGACGCCCAGGACACCGGGCCGGCGGCCCCGGCCAAGCTGTCGCGCTGGGAATCCAACCTGTCGGCCGGCGCCGTCCTCGAGCGCCGCATCGGGATCGTGAAGTCCTTCTGGTGGTACCCCCTGCCGAAGGTCTTCGCCGTCGGCCTGAGCTTCGACTTCGTCCTGCCGGCCATCCCGCTCACCGTCAACGCGTCCCTGAACGCGCCCCTGGGCTTCGTCACCCCCTTCGTCTGCGCCGGCGCCGGAGCGGGGCTGACGATCGGCGGCATCACGAACTACGGCGGCGGGCTCAAGGTCCGCCTGGGGCCGAAGCTCGGGCTCGTCTTCGAGTACCGCAAGTATCACTACGCCGATAAGTCGATCCTATCCGAAGGCCTGGGGGAGAAGGTCGGTGCCGATTACCTGGGCGCCGGGATCTCCTGGAAATACTGAAGGCCAGGCCGGATCCCCGAGGAGCGCAGACTCGAGCGCCCCGGCGCCGCCCGGCAGATCCCGCCCGCGTCGGGTATAATGGTTCCCATGGATTGCTACCGCGGAGTGTCACGCCCATGAACCGAACGAAGCTCCTTCCCATGATGACCGCAGGACTCGTCCTCGGCCTGGCCGCGGCCGGCCTCGTCCAGGCCCAGCCCACTAGGACGCAAGCGCCTCTCGGCGTCTACATCGACATCGCCTACATCAATCTCAGCGATCCCCCCCGGTGGATGTCGATCGGCCCCGAGCTCGAATGGCGGGCCGGCCGGATGGTCACGGTGAACCCGGAGGTCTCGCTCTGGTTCCCCGACACGTTCCGGGGCCCCATCGAGGTCGTTCCCGGGCTGACGGTGAACCTCCGGCTCAACCGCGTCTTCCTCGGCGCCGGCCTCGTCGGCGGTATCAACGCCTGGACCACGGACGAGGGCGGCTGGCTCGTCCCCAAATTCCAGATGGGCTTCCTGATGGGCCCGGCCAAGCTGGCCCTGACGATCCATGTCCCGGGCGGGCGGAACGACGTCGCCCTGGGCTTGACCATCGGAACGAAGGTCGGGCGGCCGGGAGGGCGGGAGCCGGACTAGAGCGCGGCGAGGGACTTGAGGGCCAGCGAATAGAGCCAGCGGTGGGCCTTGTTGCCGTTGGTCAGGATGGCGACACCCGTCCGGCGCTCGAGGTTTCCCGCGATGAAAGCCGTGTAGCCGTTGACGCTGCCGCTGTGGGCGATGATCGTCTCGCCCCCGAGCGTCGAGACCCACCAGGCCAGGCCGTAGCCGGAAGTCTCGTTGAGCCAGCCGCCGTTGATCGGGCCGGCGAAACGGTCGAATTGCCGCTTCGTCATCTCCCGGAAGGCCGCCTCGCCGAGGATGCGCCGGCCCTTATAGGCCCCGCCGTTGAGGGTGGCGATCAGCCAGCGGGCCTGGTCGGCGGCCGTGCCGTAGACGACGCCGGCCGGCCAGGCGTCGGCTTTGACCCAGTCGACCGGACGAAAGACGCCGGCGCGCCGCCGCACGGGCATGTAGGGGATGGCCAGGCGCTCGGCCATGTCGGCCCGCGGCTCGAACGCCGTGTCCCGCATCTCGGCCGGGGCGAAGACGCGCTTGCGCATGTACTCCTTGAAGGGTTCGCCTGAGAACTTCTCGACGAGGTGGGCGACGAGAGTGAAGGCGAGGTTGGAATAGAGCACGCTCGTTCCCGGCCGGCGCCAGAGCTTCAGCCGGCCGCGGAGGTAATCGTCGAGCGCCGACGGAGCGGCGTCCTCCCAGACGGCGTGCCGGCCGAACTCGGTCGGCAGCCCCGAGGTGTGGGTCAGGAGGTGGCGGAAAGTGACGGGATGGCGGCGGTTCTCGCCCTCGATCTCGAGGCCGTCGAGGTAATCGTTGACCCGGTCGTCGAGCTTGAACTTGCCCTGTTCCATGAGCTGGAGCAGGGCCGTCGCCGACATCGTCTTGAAGGTCGAGGCGATGAGGTAGACGGTGTCGCAGGCGGCCGGGGTCTTGACGCGGATGTTGGCCAGTCCGGCCGAACGGGTCCAGACGACGCGGTCGCCGGAGACGAGGACGACGGCCATGGACGGGATGCGGCCGACCTTGAGCGAGCGCTCGATCTCGGGGTCGAGCAGGGCCGCGAGGCGCGGGTCGTCGACGGGCGAAAAGGGCCGCGAGGCGTAGGGATCGGAAAGCATGGCCGGCCCGGCGATCGGCTCGTCGTCGCCGTCGCCGTCGAACTCGTCGGGGCCGGCCTCCAGGTCGGCGAAAGGACCGGACGGGTTTTGGGCGCCCTCCGGGCCGACGGAGGACGAGCCGGCGAGGCCGGCGCCGGCCCCGCTCTTCCCATCGGACCCCGCGACGGCGTCGTCGCGGCCGCCGATGATCTTGACGGCCAAGAAGAGCCCGATGGCCGCGACGGCCAGGACGAGGAGGGCGATGTCGGCGGCCCGGCGAAGCCGCCGGGTGGCAGAACGGGGGCGTCTCGATTTCCTCGCGGGGCGGGCCATGGCACACATGTCGTTCGCTCGGACGGAGATTATACCACGCCCGAAAGAGGGGGAGGCTATTCCTCGTCGAGGCCGGCCAGCTTGTCCTGGACGCGGCGGAGCTCGTCCTGGGCTTCCTTGTAGAGCTTGGACTTGAAGGCGAGCGTGTCGATCGCCTTGGTCTCGTTCATGGTCGACTTGAGGCGATCGATCCGGGCTTGGATCTCGGCCTCGCGCCGCCTCAGCCGGGCGACCTCTTCTTCGTCGAGCGGTGTCTTTTCCATGTCCGGTCTTTCGTCCGGCCTATTGTAGTCCGAGTGGGCGGCGCGGGCAAGTCCGGCGGTTTGACCGTCCGCGGCCGATATGCCATCATAGTTCTTCGAGGCGAAAGTGAAGACCAGGCAAGGGATGCTCCGGGCGGCGGCGGCCATCGTCGTCGCGATCGCGATCGCGCTCACCGCGCTAAACGTCCCGGCCGGGGCCGGCGCCTCGCGTCCCGCGCCCGGGCCGCAGAAGAAGAAGGCCAAGGCCCTGCCCGACGACAAGAATCCCCAGCACCAATACGAGCTGGGCGTCGTCGCGCTGCGCTACGGCCTCGCCGACGAGGCCGTCCGCTACGGCCGGCTGGCCGTCTCGCTCGACCCCGGCCATTTCGACGGCTGGAACCTGCTCGGTTCGGCCTACTATACCCAGGGCGAGTTCGGCCAGGCGGCCGAGGCCTATGAGAAGGCGGCCGCGATCAAGCCGGAGGCCGCCGAAGTCCAGAGGAACCTCGGAATGGCCTACCTCGAGCTCAAGGAGACGGAGAAGGCCGAGACGGCCCTGACCAGGTCCCTGGCCGCTTCGGGCGACGCCGAGTCGGCCTTTCAGCTGGGCAAGCTCTGCTACAACGCCCGGCGGTTCGACGAGGCCCTCGCCTACGCCATCGACTCCATCCGCAGGGACGGCAAGAGCGCCAAGGCCTACAACCTCAAGGGCGTCGTCCTCAACCAGCTCGCGCGCTACGCCGAGGCCGCCGGGAGCTTCCAGGCCGGCCTGGTCCTCGACCCCGAGGATGTCGGGCTCCAGATCAACCTGGGGATCGCCTACATCAACAGCGACCAGCCGGCCAAGGCCAAGGCCGTCCTCGAGGCGGTCCTGCCGAAGATCACGGAGGACGCCCTCCGCGCCCGGATCGAGGAATACCTCAAGTCCATCAAGGACGCCGAGAAGTAGCTCCGCCGAAGCGGGCCTCCTCGTCCGGCCACCCCCCAATCGAGTTCAAGCCACGGACGGGACGTGCTATGATAAGGGCATGGACTGGGTCATCATCCACAGGTCGAACGGAGTCACGGAGGCGGAGATCCTCAAGAACATGCTCGAGTCCTTCGGCATCCCCGCGCGGGTCAGCGCCGAAGCCGCCGGCAGGGTTCTCGGGATGACCGTCGACGGGTTGGGCGTCGCGTCCCTTCTCGTCCCCGCGAACCGGGCCGCGGAAGCCCAGGACATCCTGGCCGAGCATTTCACCGCCGAGGCCTGAGGGAACAGCCTCCGGACACCGCCGAGGGGCCGCGCCCCGATCGGGGGAGGGGTCTGCCTGAAACGTTCCGGCCGGGCGGACGTCTAACGGAGTGAAGACGGACGAAGATATGGTCTCCTTCGACGAGCTATACGACATGTACAAACCGCACCTCTACCGCTTCGCCTGCGCCCTCTCGGGGGACTCCAGGGACGCCGAGGACCTCTTCCAGGAGACGTGGCTCCGGGCGGTCAAGGCCGCGCCGGAGGGCCTGGGGGCCCGCGAGGGCGAGACGAAAGCCTGGCTGTTCGCCATCGCCGCCAACGCTCACAAGGACCTGCTCCGGAAGCGGCGCGTCCGGCGGCTCTTTCTGAAGGAACGGACGAAGGCCATGGGCGACCGGCGGGCCGACGCGGATCCGGGCTGGGACGGGCCGGGGCAGGGCCGCGAGGACGCGGCGGCGCGGTCGGACATCCGGCTCTGCCTGCGCCGGGCCGTCTCGAGGCTCCCCGGCCGGGAACGGCGCGTCTTCGTTCTCAAGGACATCGAGGGCTTCCGGCACGACGAGATCGGAAGGGTCCTCGGCATCCCCGAAACGACCGTCCGGGTCCTGCTCCATCGGGCGGTCAAGAAGCTGCGGAAGGACCTGGCCGCGTTCCGCCCCGCCGCTGGAGCGGATCCGGTCCTCGAGGAGGGACGGACATGACCCCCACGTCGGGCTGCAGGGACATCGAACGGCTGTCGCTCGAGAGAGAGGTCCGGGAGCTCGATCCCGGTGAGAAGGCCCTCGTCGAGAGCCATCTCGCCTCGTGCGGGCGCTGCCGGGGTTTCGCGGCCGACAGGGAGCTCATCCGCGCCGAGGTCGGGGCCGTCACTTGGCCCGCCCTTCCCGAAGGACTCGACCGGCGGACGCGACGGCTGGCCCGGGAAGTCGCGGCCGGGCCGCGGCCGGCGGCGGCGCGGGCGGCCGTGCCGGCGTGGCTCCTGGTCGCCTTGGCCGTGGTCACGATCGTCACGGGGATCGGGCTGGCCGCCGCGCTGGCCGACGTCACTCCCGAAACGACGATGGCCGAACTGCCGCCGGTAGCATGGGCGGCCGTATTCATCGTTCTCCAGAACGCGCTCACGCTCCTTTTCGCGCCGGTCGTCCTGCGGACGTTCCGGGCGCGGAGGGAGGAGACCGGGAGCGCCTGATCTCAAGGAGGTCATCATGGCAGTCTCGAACAACGGCAAGACGATCGCCCTCGTGGTGGTCATCGTCATCCTGGCGCTTTTCGCCTTCCGCTCGGTCTTCTTGTTCATGCCCTTCGGCGTCTTCCCGGGCGTGGCCCGGTCCGTCGGGGACATCGGCCATTCCTTCCGGGGCTGGTTCGACGGTTTCGGCCCGCTCGCCTCGATCCCCATGATCATCCTGCCGATCGCCCTGATCGTGCTTTGGGGCGCCGTCCTCATCTGGGTCTACCGGGACGCCGAGATGCGGGGCATGAGCGGCATCCTCTGGCTTCTCCTGGTCCTCATCGGCAACGTCATCGGCCTGCTCATCTACGCCATCGTCCGCAGCGAGACGCCGGTCCGGCGCCGCGCGGAGAACGGATCAAAGGGGGCGGCCTGTTGTCCGGCCGGGACCTGCTCCGGCTGCGGCAAGCCGCTCGCCCCGGGCCACGCCTTCTGCCCTTATTGCGGGAAGGCGACCAAAGGCGTCTGCCACGCTTGCGGCAAGCCCGTCGAAAGCGGCTGGAAGGTCTGCCCCGCCTGCGGTACGACGATCGATCCCGGCGCGACCCATCAAGGCTAGCTCAGAGGGGGTCGGATCTACTTTTTACGCAAAACCGCGTAAAAAGTAGATCTGGCCCCCTCTTCGTCTTTATTCTTTGCGGACGGCGGGATAAGATGGGGGTGGTCGAGATCCCGAGCCAGGAGGCCCCCCATGACAGAGATCCGAACGCGCGGCCGGACCGTGAAAGCCAAGCTCCTGGCCGTCGGCTTCGTTCTCCTCTCCGCCGCCGCGCTCGTCGCGACCGGAAGGCCCTCGCTCGAGCCGGCCCAGGCCCGCCCGGCCTGCGACCTTCTCTTCACGGGCGGGAGGGTGCTCGACGGGTCGGGCAATCCCTGGTTCTACGGCGACGTCGCCGTCAAGGACGGGAGGATCGTCGCCGTCGGCAAGCTCGGCGGCCGGTTCCAGGCGGCCCGGACGATCGACATCGCCGGCAAGATCATCGCTCCCGGTTTCATCGACATCCACACCCATGCCTACGACGACGTCACGGGAGAGACCTCCTGGTCCGGCGCCGGCGAGGCCCGTTACGGCGCGCCGAACTACGCGAGCCAGGGCGTTACCAGCGTCATTTCGAATTCCTGTGGCTACGGCCCGCCCGACCTCCGGGCCCAGATGGCCGCGCTGGAGAAGCGGGGCACGGGCGTCAACGTCATGCTCCTCGTCGGCCACAATTCCGTCCGACGGGAGGTCATGAAGGACGACCACAAGCGGCCGGCCACGGCCGACGAAGTGGCCCGGATGGCCGCCCTCGTCCGGCGGGCCATGGAGGCCGGCGCCTGGGGGATGTCGAGCGGCCTCGAGTACGTCCCGGCCATCTGGAGCACCCGGGACGAAGTGGCCGCCCTGGCCAGGGAGCTCGTGCCCTTCGACGGAGTCCTCATGGTCCACGAGCGCTCCTCGGGCCTGACCCCGATGTGGTACGTGCCGAGCCAGGACCCGCCGGGCCCGCCGACGATGATCGAGAACATCCAGGAGCTCATCGACGTCTCCGAGACCACCGGGGCCCGCGTCGTCGCCTCCCACATCAAGGCCCGCGGGGCCGATTTCTGGGGCGCGAGCGCGATCATCATCCGGATGATCGAGGAGGCCCGGGCCCGCGGCGTCGACATCTGGGCCGACTGCTATCCCTACAACACGTCGGGCAGCGACGGCAGCACCTTGCTCATCCCCCGCTGGGCCCTGACGCGCCCGTTCAAGGCCTCGCTCGAGGCCGCGCTCGAGGATCCGGCCAAGGCCGCGGCCCTGGACAAGGACATCAAGGCGGCCCTCAACTGGCGCGGCGGCGCGTGGAACGTCGTCGTCATGGACCACCCGGACAAGGGCCTCGTCGGCAAGAGCGTGGGCGAGCTGGCCCGGGCCCGCGGCCTCACCGACGTCGAGATGGTCGTCCGGCTCCAGCTCGAGGGCGACCCGGACCGGGCCGGCGGCGCGCGCCTGCGCGGCTTCTCCATGTCCGAGGCGGACATCGAGGCCTTCTACGCCCGGCCTTGGGTGGCGACTTCGTCGGACGGCTCGATCGCCCTGCCGGCCGACGGTCCCGTCCACGCCCGCTTCTACGGCACGTTCCCCCGCAAGATCCGGCGCTACGCCCTCGAGCGCGGCGTCCAGTCGCTCGAGAACGCCGTCCGGTCCATGACCTCTCTCCCGGCCCTCATCTGCGGCCTTCGCGACCGCGGTCTCGTCCGGGAAGGCCTGCGGGCCGACCTGGTCGTCTTCGACCCGGCGACGATCGCCGACACGGCCACGTTCTTCGAGCCGCACCAGTACGCCGCGGGGATCGACTGGGTCCTCGTCAACGGGAATTTCACGGTCGAAGCGGGGAAGCCGACGGGCGCCCGCCCCGGCCTGCTCCTTAAAAAAACTACTTGAAGACCTCGCGGCGGACGGAGGCCAGGGCGATGCGCGACTCGACCGGATTGACGCCGATGCCCGGGCCGTCCGGGACGCGGATCGTGCCCGGCCCGCTGAGCTCGATGAACGGCTCGATGACGTCCTCCTTGTAGTACCGCCGGCTGGCGCTGAGGTCGTTCGGGTACTTGAAATCGGGCAGCGTGGCGACGTGGAGGTTGTGGGCCCGGCCGATGCCGCACTCGAGCATCCCGCCGCACCAGACCGGGACGCCCCGCGACTCGCAATAGCCGTGGATCCGGAGCGTCTCGACGACGCCGCCGACCCGGCCGACCTTGATGTTGACGATCCGGCAGCTGCCCATCTCCAGGGCCGCCCGGGCCGTGTCGGCGGAGAGGACGCTCTCGTCGAGGCACAGCGGCGTTTTGATCTCCCGCTGCAGCTTGGCGTGGTCCCAGAGGTCGTAGGGCGCGAACGGCTGCTCGATCATGAGCAGGTCGAAGGCGTCGAGGGCCTTGAGCGTCTCCATGTCCTCCAGGCCGTAGGCGCCGTTGGCGTCGGCCTGGAGCATGATGTCGGGATAGGCCTCGCGGACCGCGGCGCAGGCCTCGACGTCCCAGCCCGGCTTGATCTTGATCTTGATCCTCTTGTAGCCCTCGTCGAGATACCGGCCGATCCGGGCGACGAGGTCGGGAAGCGAGTCCTCGATGCCGCAGCTGACGCCGGCCTCGACCTCGGTCCGCACGCCGCCGTAGAGCTTGTGGAGGGGCAGGCCCGCTTTTTTGGCCTTGAGGTCCCAGAGGGCCAGCTCGATCCCGGCCTTGGCCATCCGGTTGCCCCGGAAGGCCGCGGCCTCCCGGACGAAGTCCTCGGGCTCGAGGATCCCCTTGCGGAAGACGAGCGGCACGAGGAACTCCTTCATGATGTGCCAGGCCGTCTCGGTCGTCTCGCCGCTGTAGAGAGGGGCCTCCTCGGCGACGCATTCCCCCCAGCCGCAGAGGCCGTCCTCGCAGACCTTGATCAGGCTGAAGGTCCGGTCGTAGGCGCGCCCGAAGCTCGTCTCGAAGAAGTGGACGTAGGGGAGCTTGAGAAGGTCGATCTCGATCCGGTCGATGGCCATCGGCGGTCCTCCGTTCAACTCAGCTTGAGGCCCTTGCGGTGGGCCCGCCACTCGTAGACGCCGATGATCCTTCGGGCCATCGCTTCGGCGGAGTAGCTCTCGAGCACCTTCTCGCGGCCCCGCGCCGCCAGGCGGGCGGCCAGGTTCCTGTCGAAATGGGCCTTGAGCACGGCGTCGGCCAGCGCCCGGGCGTTGCGGGCCGGGACGAGCAGGCCGTTCTCGCGGTGGGTGATCAGGTCCCGGGACCGCCCGACGTCGGCGGCCGCGACGGCCAGGCCGGCGGCCATGGCCTCGACGAGCTGGCTCCCCAGGCCGTCGAGGTGGCTGAAGACCGTGAACATGTTCAGGGAGGCCAGCACGCGCGGAACATCGCCCCGGAATCCCAGATGATAGAAGACGTTGCCCATGTCCCGGGCGGCCTCCGGGCCGGCCGCCTCGAGCCGCAGCGAGCCCTCGCCGAGGACGACGAACCGGACCTTGGGAGCCTGTCCGGCGACCAGGGCCGCCGCTTCGAGGAGGGCGTCGTGCCCCCGCTCGTCCTCGAGCGGGACGACCGCGCCGACGAGGAAGTCGTCCGGGCCGGCGCCGAACGCCCGGCGAAGGGCGTCGTCGGCCGTCGCCGAGGTGAACCTCGAGAAATCCGTGCCCAACGGGACGACCTCGATCCGGTCCTCGGCGACGCCGCCGCGGACGAGGATGGACCGGACGCCCTCCGAGCCGGCGATGACGGCGTCGACCGCCGCGAAGGGAAGCCGTCCCTCGAGGGGCGAGGAGTCCGCCGGTCCGCGTGAGGAAGCGGAGGGGGACGGCCGCGGCGGCCGCCGCGGCGAGGCCCAGCCCCGCGCCGAGCGTGTCGTGGAAGTGGGCCAGCTTGCAGCCGCGCGACCTCATGGCCCGGGCGAGGCCCCGGCGGGCGAGCCAGCCCAGACGGCCGCGCATCTTCAGGGGGAGCGCGGACAAGCCTTCCGCGGCGGCGTTTTGGAGAAGGTCGCTGCCGGGCTCGCCGACGATGTGGGCGGCGTAGCCTTTTCGGCCGAGCTCGCCGGCGACGAGCAGGACCTGGCGCTGGCTTTCGCGCCACTCGCGGCCGGCGTCGACGAGAAAGAGGCTCACCGCGTCATCTTAGCACAGAGCGGGACTCTCCCGGAAGGGACTGCCGCCTCCTCTCTGGGAAGGTCGTCGAGACGCCCGGACACCAACAGGTACAGCCCCCTGCGCCGAAAATTCTTACCGGATATAATTCGCTAGCGTGATGTCCCGGTCTTCTAGCGTCGTGCCCGTCACCTGGGCGATGTTGGCCAGAGCGACGTTATAGTCGACGAGGGCCCGGAGCTCCAATCGACCGGGCGGAGGCCAGGGCGTCCTGATACGTCAGGACGAAGTAGTTCGTCGACATCCCGACGTTGAGCTTCTTCATCTCGGCCTCGAGCTGCTTTTCGGCGAGCTCGCGGGCGATGCGGTAGGCGTCGACGCTCTTGGCCGCCGTTTCGAGCGTCCGGACGGCGTCACTGACCTCGAGGAAGATCTGCTGTTCCTGGGTCTTGAGCCGGGCCTGGGCCTGCTCGAGGTCGAGCTTGGCGTACGCGTAATTGGCTTTGCCCAGGATCTCCCCGAAGGGAATGGTCAGGGTTACCCCAGCCGTCCAGTTGTTGTAGAGGAATTTTAAAGTATCGCGGAATGCCTCCGAAGCGCTGCCGGGGTCACCGGGGACGGGAGGCAGGAAGGGGTTGTTGGGGTCGTAGCTGAACTGTTGTCCCGAAATCCCGGGGCTGGTCTTGACCAGCTGGAGGTCGAGTTGGGGCAGCGCTGGTTCTTGGCGAAGCGGAAATTGACCGATCTTCGTGGCGATCGTCGATTTCGACGTTTCAAGGTCCGGCCGCCGGGCCATGGCCTTGGCCAGGGCCTCTTCGAGCGTGATCGCGAACGGCTTGAACTCGGGCTTGTCGGCCGGGACAGGGACCTGACCCTTGACCGCGGCGTCCACGTCCAGGTTGAGGAGCGTGCGGAGCTGGTCCTGGCTGCGCTTGACCAGAGCCTCGGCCTGGAGGATATCGGCCTCGCGCCGGGCCACGGTGGCCTCGGCGTTGAGGACCTCGATCGGCGCCTTCGTGCCGACCTGGACCTCGCGCTTGGTCTTGGCCAGGAGGTCTCGCCCGCTTTCGAGGGACAGCCGCTGGGTCTTCAGGTTCTCGATGGCGTAGACAAGGTTCCAGTAGGCCGCCTCGACCGAATAGATCGTGTCGATGAGGACGGACCTGAACTGGCTCCGTGAGGCTTCGAAGCTGTTCTGAGCGACGATGATCTGCCGGCGGCTGACGGTCCAGCCGAAGTTCTTGAGCAGGGGCTGGGTCAGGACGAAATTCAGGCGGCTGGCGTAGGAGGGATTGAAGCTCTGGAAAAGCTGGTTGCTCTTCGAGTAGTCATAGCTCAAGGAAGCGGTCAGGTTGCCGCCGAAGGGGATCTGCTGGGCGATGGAGGTGGTCGTGCTTGTCGCCCTGTTGATGTAAGTGTCGGTCGCCTGGAAGGGCCCGCTGGAGGCCCGTTCGTAACGGTTCCCGCTCAAGTCGAGCTGGAGGGTCGGCGAGAAGAACTGCCGGGCCTGCGAGAGATTGGCCGAGGCCAGGCCGGGATTGATGACCTCGGCGGCGACGTTGAGGTTGTTCCTGAGGGCCCTGACGATCGAATCTTCAAGGGTGAGAGAGAGGTCCTTGGCCTCCTGGCCGAAACCGAGGCCGCCGCTGAGCAGGGCCAAGGCCAGGAAGGCGCCGAACATCCGTTTCTTTGTCATTTCCGTCCTCCGATCGACAAGATATTACCGAACAGAATTCTTTTGCAAGAACGATGCCAAAGCACAAGGCCACTCTTTAATAATACGAAGCCGGGCCCCATTCGTTCACTCCGGCCAGGCGATGCCGAGGGCCGACATCTTGTTGAAGAGGGTCTTACGGCTGATCCCCAGGATCCGGGACGCTCGGGTCCGGTTGCCGCCGGCCTGGCGGAGCGCCTCGAGAATGAGGGCTTTCTCCCGCGCCCCGGCGACGCTCTGAACGGCCTCCTTCAAGGATGCCGGCGGGGCCTGGCCCGGCGGGGCCGTGGCCGCCGCCGAGGCCTCCGGCAGCCTCATTCGGGCCGGGAGCATCGCTTCGGCCACCCAGTCTCCTTCGGTCAGGACCATGGCCTCATAGATAACGTTCTCGAGCTCGCGGACGTTGCCCGGCCAGGCGTACGCCGCGAGGCGATGGAGCGCGGCCGGCGTGAAGCCGAGAACGCTCTTTCCCAGCTCGCCCGCGTACTTGCGGACGAAGTGCTCGACCAGGAGGGGGATGTCCTCGGCCCGCTCCCGCAGAGGCGGCAGGGCGAGCGACAGGACGGCGAGGCGGAAATAGAGGTCCTCGCGGAAGGCGCCGCGCGCGACCTCGGCCTCCAGGTCCTTGTTGGTGGCCGCGATCACCCGGACGTCGATGGGGACGGTCTTCGTCCCTCCGACCCGGACGATCTCCCGCTCGCCCAGGGCCCGGAGGAGCTTGACCTGGGCGTCCGGGGAAAGCTCGCCGACCTCGTCGAGGAAGATCGTCCCGGAGTTGGCCTGTTCGAACTTCCCTGTCCTGTCCGAGCGGGCGTCGGTGAAGGCGCCCTTGACGTGGCCGAAGAATTCGCTCTCGATCAGGTCGCGCGGCACGGCGCCGCAGTTGACGACGACGAACGGCCCGCCCTTGCGGAGGCTGGCGAAGTGGACGGCCCGGGCGACGAGCTCCTTCCCGGTGCCGCTCTCGCCGGTGATGAGGACGGTCCCGTCGACCCGGCTGATCTTCTCCATGAGCTGGAAGACCGAGTTCATCCGGGCGGACGTGCCGACGATGTTCGAGAACCGGTAACGCGAGGTCAGCTCCGAGCGCAGGGACTCGACCTCGTGGCGAAGGTCGCGGACCTCGAGGATGCGCGAGACGCTGAGCAGGAGCTCCTCGTTGTCGACCGGCTTCTCGAGATAGGCGGAGGCGCCGAGCTTGGTCGCCTCGACGGCGTTGCGGATGGTCCCAAAGGCCGTGACGATGACGATCCCGGGCTCGGGCCGCGCCTGCCGGAGCCCGGCCAGGACCTCGAGGCCGGAGATGTCGGGCAGGTTCATGTCGAGGAGCACCACGTCCGGGCCGAAGGCCCGGGCCTTCTCCAGCCCCTGACGCCCGTTCTCGGCCGCCTCGACCAGGAAACCGCGCTCGCCGAGGAGCACGCCGAAGACCTCCCGAATGCTCTTCTCGTCGTCGATGATGAGGATGCGGGGGGTCATGGGGAGCTCCTCGGGCCCGCGGGCAGGGAGACCAGGACCGTCGTCCCTTCCCCGGGGCGGCTGCGGACCTCGATCTCGCCGCCGTGGGCCTTGACGATGGTGTAGCAGATCGACAGGCCGAGGCCCGTGCCGCCCTTCTTGGTCGTGAAGAAGGGGTCGAAGACCTTGTCGAGGGCCTCCTCGGGAATGCCGGGGCCGCTGTCCGTGACGCGGACGAGCGGCCGGCCGCTCTCGAAGCGGAGGGCTTCGACGGACAGCGCCCCGCCGCCCTCCATGGCCTGGACGGCGTTGAGGAAGACGTTGAGGAAGACCTGCTTGAGCTGGGACCCGTCGGCCTCGACGACGACGGGAGCCGGCGGGAGGGACGTCCGCACTTCCACTCCTTTGGCCCGGGCCTGGAGGGAGACGAGAGCCACGCTCTCCTCGAGCAGGCCGACGAGGTCGCACGGTTCCTTCCGGATCTCCGAGGGCCGCGAGAACGACAGGAGAGCGGCCAGCGTCTCGTCGATGCGGTCGGTCTCGCTCAAAGCCACGCCCAGGAGCTTCTTCTCGGTCTCGTCGCGGCAGCGGGATTCCAGATACTGCAGGGAGGATCGGATCGACGTCAGCGGGTTGCGGATCTCGTGGGCCGCCCCTGCGGCCAGCTCGCCGATCGTGGCCAGCCGGTCGGCCCTCAGCATGCGGCGGTAGCGCTCCCTCTGCTCCTTGTAGAGCAGGGCGTTCTCGAGGGCGATCCCGGCCTGGGGCATGAGGGAGTCGAGGAAGGCCGTCTCCTCGGGGGGAAGGCCCCCGCCGGAAGTCCTGTCGCCGATCCCGAGGATGCCGATCAGCCGGTTCATCGACAGGATCGGGTAACAGAGGACGAGGCGGAGCCGCCGGAAGACGTCCTTCTCCCGTTCGTCGAGGAAGCCGAAGACGCCCGGCCGGGCCCGGACGTCGAGGAAGGTCTTGTTGACCTTGAGCCACTTCGCCAGGCGGTCGTCCCCGGAGATGACGACGCCCTTGAGGTCGGCCGGAGCGTAGCCGATGGACGCCCCGACCCGGAACTGGCCGAGGTCGGCGTCGTAGATGAAGAAGGCCAGGCGGTCGACGGTCACGGCCTCCTTGATCGTGCCGAGCAGGTTCAGGGCGATCTGGTCGAAGTCCTCGATCAGGTTGAGGCTCTCGGCGAACTCTCTAAAGATGGTCCGGGTCAGGTCGGGCCGTCTCTTCTTGCCGCGGAAAGCATCCCTGAGGCGAACGAGGACGGTCATTTCGCGGTCTCCTGCCCAGCGAGGATACCGCAATTCCCGGCCAAAGTAAAAGCGGCCGAAAGCCGGGAACCCGGGTAACGGCTTTCCCCGACTTGGGTAAACCGGGTGGCGGATTCCCCCGTATTGGTCATTAAGGACATGTCCGAGCGGCCCTCTCCCGCATGTTCCGGGCCGCGGAACGGACCTTGGCACCGTCCTTGCAATATCCGAAACGAACCGATGGAGGTCAGACCATGAAGCTCTCGAAGATCGCCGCGATCGCATCCGCCGTCCTGGCCCTGACGCTGGCCTTGGCCGCCGCCAGCCCCGCCCAGCTCGCGGCCGGCGCCGCCTCGGCGCAGGAATCCCAGAGCATGAAGCTCCTGCGCCTGAAGAGCGCCCAACTCTCGCTCGAGCTCCGGAAGGCGGACTTCAATCGCTACCTCACGCTCAAGGAGGAAGGGCTGACCTCCGAGGCCGACTACGCCCAGCGGCAGACGGCCTATCTCCAGGCCCAGGTCGATTACCAGCAGGCCCTGATCAGCTTCATGGGCAGCGAGGCCCGCATCTCGGTCGCCAGCGCCGTCAAGTTCCAGGACCGCAGCGGCAAGAAGTTCGTCCGGGTGGCCCTGCGCTACGCCTCCAAGGAGCTCAAGGAGCTGGCCAAGCTCAACATCAGCGCCGAGGACCTCTTCCCGCTCGACTTCATGAAGGAGATCAAGGACGTCTACGTCTCGCTCCTGTCGGAGGGCAAGATCATCTCCGATCCCTACGAGAAGTCCGTGGCCTCGATGCCCATCGAAACGGAGCGCGAAGTCACCTTTCAGCTCCTCAAGGACGTCGAGAACCTCGAGATCAGCGTTTCCTACTCGGGCAAGATCGAGCTGACGTCCGTCTTCCTCCAGAAGGGCGTCAGCGCCAACATGGTCACGGTCAACTCCGCCCAGTTCTCCCAGGAGGCCGACCTCGAGAGCACGGCGACCTACGACCTGTCGCTCGAGAAGTTCAGCGGCGAGGCCAACGTCTTCAAGCTCGAAGCCGTCAACCTGCCGCGGCAGATCACCTACGAGTTCAGCGACCCGTCGACGAGCGCCCGGCTGTCCCAGATCAAGTTCACCGAGGGCGTCACCAGCCTCAAGCTCCAGCTCAAGCTGTACCTGCCCAAGAACCCGGACGAGAAGGTCGTCCTCGACGAGCCCCTGGAATTCTTCGTCCTGGCCCTCGACAACGACCAGACCCAGAAGCTCCGCGAGATCGAGGCGGCGGCCGGCGGGGCCGAGACGGTCGGGCTCGACGCGATCGAGAGCCTCAAGGCCGGCGCGGTCAAGCTCGAGCTCATCCCCCGCGGCGTGCCCAAGGTCGAGGTCCAGGCCGTCAACCTCTATCACGAGATCAAGGTCGGCGACACGATCGCCATGGACGTGACCGTCCGGAACACCGGGACCCGGAGGCTGAACAACGTCCGCGTCTACTGCGACCTGCCCCTCAACTGGCGGGTCGAGATCCGCCCGGACCTCATCCCGGTCCTGGAGCAGAACAAGGACGAGATCGTCGCCATCACATTCATCCCGCCCGACGGCGTCTCGGTCGGCGACTACGAGCCGAAGATCCGGACGGACTCCCTGGCCGACAACCGGCGGGTCGAATCGGAGGACAAGATCGTCCGCATCCATGTCACGTCCAAGGCCAACGTCCTCGGGATCGGCGCGCTGGTCCTGCTCCTCGTCGGGCTGCTCGTCGGCATCGTCGTCTTCGGCATCAAGCTGACCCGGAGGTAGGGAAGAGAAGCGCGGTCATGTGGAAAACGATCTTCAAGAAGGAGCTCCTCGAAAACATCCTGAGCTTTCGGTTCCCGCTGTTCTTCCTGATCTGCGCCGTGTTGATCCTCGCGTCGCTCTACGTCCACCAGATGGATTACTCCAAGCGGGTCCGCGACTACAGCGAGCAGATTCGGTTGGCCGACGAGGAGCTGGCCGCGGCCCGGCCGGCGGACCTTCACTTCGGCCGCGTTCCGCTCCGGGGTTTTCTCCCGCCCTCCCAGCTGGCCGTTTTCGCCGCGGGGTTCGAAACGTCGCTGCCCCGGTTCTACGATTTCAACGCCGAGGGGCCCAAGCCGGGAAACACCTCGGTCGCCGAGGAATCGGTCCTGTCGGTCTTCGGCAAGCTCGACTTCCTGTACATCATCCAGATGGTCGCCAGCCTCATCGTCCTGTTGTTCGCCTCGGACGCGATCGCCGGGGAGAAGGAGATGGGCACCCTCCGGGTCATCCTGGCCAACAGCGCCTCCCGCCACGCCGTCCTGCTGGGCAAGTTCGCCGGCGGCTTCATCGCCGTCTGGCTGCCTTTCCTCGTCGTCTACCTACTCGGGATCATCGTCCTCGGCATCTTGTCCTTCCCCCTGACCCAGGCCGGGATACCGCTCCGGCTCGTCATCATCTTCCTCGCCTCGTCCCTCTTCCTGCTGGCCTATTTCGCCCTGGGCCTGCTCGTCTCGGCCAGCTCGGCCCGGGCCCGGACCGCCCTGGTGGCCATCCTCGTCGTCTGGATCGTCCTGCAGATGGCCGTCCCGCGCCTGAGCGATATGATCGCGTCGGTCGTTCACCCCATCCCGACGGAGACCCTGGTCTCGATGCAGAAGTCGGTCGCGGCCAAGTCCATCGACCGTGAAAAAGGCCGGGCCCTCGGCCGCCAGTACGAAGCCCTTTTCGGGAGGGGAACGCCCTTCACGACCGAACCCGAGCCCGCTTCCAAGCGGCCGGAATGGGAGGCCTTCAAGGCCGATACGGAGGCCCGGGCCGCCGAGCGGTTGGCCGCCCAACTGAGGGAGATCGAAAGCGCCTACCAGAGAGAAAGGGCCCGTCAGCGGACGATCGCCGTCAATCTGTCGCTCATCTCGCCGAGCGCCGCCTTCACCCGGCTGATGGCCGACATCTGCGGCACGGGCGAGATCGACCGGGCCCGCTACCTCGAGGCCGTCCGGGCCCACCAACAGACCCTCGACGCCGCCCTGTACAGCCACCTTCACCGGACGACGGTCATCATGCCGAGCGGCGGGACGGCCAGCAGCTCCTCGATCGACCAAATGGTCCAACCCAAGAGCCTGCCGGCCTTCGCTTTCTCGCGGGCGGGTGTGGGCGATGTGCTGGCCGGTAACTGGGGTAGCCTGATCTCGCTGGCGTTCTGGCTCGTCGCCCCGTTCGCCGCCGCCTACGTCCGGTTCATCAAGTATGACGTGCGATAGGAGAGACCCATGACCGACGCGAAGCCCATCCTGAAAGCCGACGACCTGTCCAAGCGCTACGAGGACGGCGTCCTGGCCCTCGACCACCTCAACCTGGAGGTCCGTCCCGGGGAGGTCTACTGCCTGCTGGGGGCCAACGGCGCCGGCAAGACGACGGCCATCAACCTGTTCCTGAACTTCATCCCGCCGACGACGGGGACCTGCTTCATCAACGGCGTCGACGTCACCAAGGACCCGCTCGAGGCCAAGAAGTTCGTCGCCTTCGTCTCCGAGAACGTCATGCTCTACGGCAACTTCACGGCCCGCCAGAACCTCGACTTCTTCGCCAAGCTCGGCGGCCGCACCGAGCTGGCCAAGAGCGACTACTACCAGGTCATGCGCCGGGTCTCGCTCCAGGAGAAGGCCTTCGACCAGAGGGTCAAGAACTTTTCCAAGGGCATGCGGCAGAAGCTCGGCATCTCCATCGCCATCATCAAGAACGCCCCGGCCATCCTGCTCGACGAGCCGACCTCGGGCCTTGACCCCAAGGCCGCGACCGAGTTCCTGGAGATCATGGACGAGCTCAAGACCGAGGGCAAGGCCATCCTCATGTCCACCCACGACATCTTCCGGGCCAAGGAGATCGGCGACCGGGTCGGCATCATGAAGGAGGGCCGCCTGGTCATGGAGCGGACCCGCCAGGAGCTCCAGTACGAGGACCTGGTCAAGATCTACATCGACTACATGAAATCCGAGCCCCTGGCCGCCTAGGAGAGGCGGCATGACCGGAACGATCGTCCGGAAGGAGGTCCTGGCCAACCTGGTCAGCTACAAGTTCTACGTCGTCATCCTGCTCTCGACGGTCCTCATCGCCACGAGCTTTTTCGTCATGGCCCGCGACTTCAAGGGCCGCCGGGCCGACTACCAGATCATCCGGCCCGAGCCGGGGGCGCCGATCGCCGTCCTGCCGCCCCAGCCCCTGTCGATCTTCGCCAAGGGGCTAGAGGCCTCCCTGACCCGGTCCTTCGAGGTCGCGACCACGGGGACCGAGGTCCGGGCCGGCCAGACCTCGGGCAACGTCATCTTCGGCTTCTTCCCGGCGCCCGACCTGGCCTACATCATCAAGGTCGTGCTGTCGCTCGTGGCTCTTCTTTTCGGTTTCGACGCCGTCAGCCGGGAGAAGGAGGAAGGCACGCTGAAGCTCGCCCTGGCCAACGCCGTCTCCCGCTCCTCCCTCCTCTTCGGCAAATGGGTGGGGAATTTCATCAGCCTGGCGGTGCCGTTCCTGCTCGTGACGGGCCTCGGCCTGGCCCTGATGTCCTTCGATCCGGAACTGCGGCTGTCCCCGCCGGAGCTGGGACGCTTCGCCCTCATCCTGGCCGCGGGGCTCGTCTACATCGCCCTCTTCCTGAGCCTGGGACTGATCGTTTCGTCCCTCGCCCGCCGCTCGGCCACGTCGCTCGTCGTCCTGCTCATCGTCTGGGCGGCCCTCGTCTTCGTCCTGCCCAACTTGGGGACCCTGCTGGCCCGCCAGATCGTCGACGTGCCCTCGGTCAAGGCCCTGTCCGAGAAGCGCCAGCAGATCTGGACCCGGGAGGTCCTGAGGACCTACACGGAACGGGGCACCTGGGACGAGCGCGTCTCGACCATGAACGAGGAATTCGACCGCATGGAGGAGGATTACCGTCTGAAGTTCGAGCGGCTCGTCCGCCTGAGCCGGTCCATCAACCGCCTCTCGCCCGCCGCTTCCTTCATGGACGCGGCGACCGAGGTCGCCGGCACGGGCATCGGCGAGGAGATGCGGCTCAAGGCGGAGGTCATCCGCTACAAGAACCTGGCCCTGCCGACCCTCTCCCGGGACCGGACGGCCAAGGAGGCCCCCGCCTTCTCCTACCGGGCCCGGACGCTCGCGGAGGTCCTGGCCGACGGGGGCCTCGTCGACCTGGCCTGGCTGGCCGTCCTCAACATCTTCCTGTTCGCCGCGGGCTACGTCGCCTTTGTCCGGGCCGACCCGCGCTGACGAGGTGCCGCCATGTTCCGAGTCATGCTGGACAAGGAGATCAGGAACCAGCTGCTCTCGTTCCGGTTCCTGGCCGTCCTCGTCCTGCTCGTGGTCATCGTCCCGGCGACCGTCATGATCCTGGCCACGGACGCCGTCCGGAAGCAGGACGACTACTCCCGGCGCCAGGCCGAGATCCAGACGTACCTCCGGAGCTACGCCCACTTCAACCGGCTCTACGGCGTCATCGCCCCGGCCCAGCCGCCCATCCCGCTCTTGGCCCTGGTCCGGGGCCTCACCGCCGACGTCGATCTGGACGTCTTCGACAACGATCCCCTGCCGGTCATGTTCCCGCTCATCGACCTGACCTTCATCGTCACCATCCTGCTCAGCCTGGCCGCCCTCGTCTTCGCCTACGACGCGGTCTCCGGGGACAAAGAGGACGGGACGCTCAAGCTCACCCTGGCCAACGGCGTTTCTCGCTCGACCGTCCTGACGGCCAAGCTCCTGGGCGGGATGATCACGCTGTTCGTGCCCTTCGTGCTTTCGGTCGCCGCGGGGCTCGTCGTCATCCTGCTCGATCCGCGGATCGGGTGGTCGGCCGCGGATTGGGGCGCCCTGGGCCTCCTACTGGCGGGGGCGGCGGTCTATCTCGCGGTCTTCTACGGGCTCGGGCTTCTCGTATCGGCCCGCCACGCCTCGAGCGCCTCGTCGATCCTGACCTCGCTCGTCGTCTGGGTCCTGCTCGTCCTGGTCGTGCCCAACCTCAGCCCCTACGTGGCCGAACTGATCGCGCCGGCGCCGTCCCGCATCCGGATCGGGCGCGAGGTCGACCGGCTGACCGACGTCGAGAGGGACAACCTGGGCCGGAAGCTCTCGGCCGAGAAGCGGGCCGCCGTGATCGCGGCCAATCCGGTCCTGGCCGGCGTGGAGCGGATGTCGGAAGCCGAGGTCAAGGCCGCCATCGCGCGCGATCCCGCTTTCGCGGCGGCCTACGAGACCTTCCGGAAGGAGTCCGAAGGGGCCTGGCGGGAGGCCAACGTCATCCAGGGCCGGAAGGCGGAGGTCCTCCGGACCGAGCTCCGGCTCAAGGAAGAGGCCCAGACCCGGCTGGCCCTCGACCTGTCGCTCGTCTCGCCCCTGGCCGGTTTCACCTATCTCGCGACCGATCTGACG
This sequence comes from Candidatus Aminicenantota bacterium, assembly GCA_963719985.1. Lineage (GTDB taxonomy): Bacteria > Acidobacteriota > Aminicenantia > Aminicenantales > Saccharicenantaceae > RBG-16-66-30. The sequence continues at coordinate 947,414 of CAVRDU010000005.1, forward strand.
AGCACGGGCATGCTCAACCAGGGCCATTTCGGCGACCTCGTCCGGGCTTGGGGACGCCAATACGCCGAGTACGAGGAGAAACGAATGGCCGAGATGCGGAGGGCCGACCCGACCATGGACCTCTGGAACACGGCCATCGACGTCTCGGACATGCCCCGGTTCGTCTACAAGGAAGCGTCCTTAGCCGACCGGATCCGAGGCGTGATGAAGCCTTTCCTCGTCCTCTGCGCTTTCGGCCTCGCTTTCTTCGCCGCCGCCTACGTCTCGTTCATCCGCTACGACGTCCGCTAAGATGGGGGACATGATACCTATTTCCCTATTTTCCAGTATATATCCAGGAGAGGCGGTCCCCCCTCACGAGAAAACGGTCATGTTTCCGAATTCGGCCCCTGAATTCGCACCCGGAAAATTGGGAAATAGGTATCATGTCCCCGATTTTGGCGGGCACCGATGATCAGGACTCTGGTCAAGAAAGAGTTCCTGACCAACATCGTTTCGCCCCGCTTCGTCATCGGCTTCATCCTCTGCCTCGTCCTCATACCCTTCAGCATCCTGATCAATATCAGCACCTTCCGCGACCGCGCGGCCCAATATCGTATCGACCGCGAGGCCGCGGAGAAGGCCGCGTCGGAAGTGCGCGTCTATTCCACGCTGCGGCCCGAGGTCGTTTTGCCGCCGGAGCCCCTGAGCGTCTTCGGCAAGGGCATCTCCGACCAGGTCGGGAACCGGGTCAAGATCTGGCTCGGCGACAATCCGTTCCTCGCCGCCGGCAAAACGCCGGCCGGCGACAATCCGTTTTTAGGCTCGTTCTTCTCGGTCGATTTCGTCGACATCGCCGCCATCATCTTCTCCCTCCTGGCCCTCATCTTCAGCTACGACGCTTTCACGCGGGAGAAAGAGGACGGCACGCTGAAGCTGCAGATGTCGAACCCGGTCGCCAGGTCGACGGCCCTGATCGGGAAGCTCCTCGGCATCTTCGTCACGATCCTGCCGGTCCTGGTCTTCTCCTTCCTCCTGAGCGCGGTCCTCGTCCTCCTCTCCCGCGACATCTCCTTCTCGGCCGGCGAATGGGGCCGGATCGTGCTGCTGTTCGGCGCGAGCCTCGTCTACCTCGGCGTCTTCATCTTCATCGGCCTTCTCGTCTCGGCCCGGTCCGTAAGCTCCGTGACGAGCCTCGTCGTCTGCCTCTTCCTTTGGGTCGTCTCCGTTTTCGTCCTCCCCGCCATCGCCGCCAATTTCGCCGAGAGCTTCGTCGGCCTCGCGTCCCGCGACAACCTGGACCTCGTGTTGAGGGACATCGACCGTGAGCGCGACGAGGCGATCGCCCGGGCCCGCAGGGCCCAGGGCGTCCCCGAGGCCTACAGCTGCTGGTGGTGTTCGACGAGCCGGGACGGCTTCGTCGAGACTTACGGGAATCCTAGGGAGACGTTCGAGAACTTCCGGCGCGGGGCCGCGGTCTCCGAGCCCATCCGGATCGCCTACGCCGATAGGCGGTGGGCCTTACAGAAGGCCTACTTGGACACGCTCGCCCGCCAGGCGCGCGCGGCCGAGAAGCTCTCGGGGCTGTCGCCGACGGGCCTCTTCAGGACGGTCTGCACGGCCATTTGCCGGACCGACCTCAGCGCCCACGAGCGGGAGATGAACAGGCTCCGCCAGTATCGGGAGAGCTTCGTTCGCTGGCTCCGGGGCAAGGACATCTTCGCCTCGTTCCGGTGGCTTACGCCGACGGACCCAGCCACGTTCCGAACGGAAGATGAGCTCGTCGCGGCGCGGACGGGAGGCGAATTCAAGACCGCCCAGGCCTTCGACGCCTGGGCCTCGCAGCAGCCGGATTTCCAGGTTCGTTGGCAGAAGCTCAGCCAAGTCAAGCTCCCGAGCGACGGCCCTGACGCATATCCCTTCCTCGACATATCCGACATGCCCCGTTATCAAGGGACGACGGAAAGCTTCGTCTCCGGCCTGGAGTCGGCGGCGGCCGGTGTCGTCCTTCTGATCGTCGAGGCGTTCGTGCTCTTTTACCTCGCTTTCATCTCCTTCCTCCGCTACGACGTGAGGTGAACCGTGCTTCGAACCATCTTCAAGCGCGAGCTCCTCCACAGCCTCTACAGCCTGCGGTTCCTCGTTTCCCTGGCCCTGGTCATCGCCGCCTTCGCCGCCGGGGCCGTGTCGTTCGCCCGGGGCTACTCCGCGAGCCTAATGAAGCACCGGGAGTTTCAGGGGCAGTACCTGGAGAACATGCGCGCCCTGGCCGCGCAGAACGCCACGGAACTGGCCGTCAGGGAGCAGACCTACGCGCTGAAGCCGCGGGCCAACGCGTTCATCAGCGACGCCAAGGAGAAGCACCTGCCGAACGCCATCGTTTATAGCGCCTGGAACGTCTTTTCCTTCCAGAACAAGAGCGGCAGCGCCAATCCGTTCCTCAAGAAGTTCGACGAGCTGAGCTGGGCCTTCATCACCGCGCTCATCGTGAGCTTCGTCGCCCTGCTCTTCACCTTCGACGGCGTCTCCGGGGAGAAGGCGGCGAAGACCCTGGCCTTGACCCTGGCCAATCCCGTCTCGCGCGCCGCCCTCCTCGCCGGGAAGCTGGGCAGCGCCGTCGTCTCCGTGATGGCCATCGTCTCCGCCGGCGCCCTGACGAGCCTCATCATCGTCCTCATCCTCGGCCCGGGCGGTGTCGCGCCAGCCCTGGCCGGCGAGGCCCTGGGCTTCCTGGCCCTGGCCGCGCTCCTGGCGGCGACGTTCGCCGCATTCGGCTTGCTGGCGTCCGTCGTCGCTTCGAGCCCCAACGTCAGCCTCCTGCTGGCGCTCTCGTTCTGGCTGGCCTTCTCCGTCGTCGTTCCCAATTCCAGCACCTTCGTCGCCAAGGCCTTCTTCCCGATCGACAGCTCCGAGACCGTCGAAAAGAACGTCAACGCCGCCATCGACGATCTGAACAGGAACGCGCCGCCGGGAAGTTGGATGTGGCAGGAACGAAACCCCTTCCTTCCCCAGCACAAGCTCCGAGCCGACCTCCAGATGAAGCATTTCCAGGCGGAAAAGGGCCTCCGCGACGCCCAATATCTGGCCATGTTCCGCCAGCTCGAGCGGACGCGCTTGGTGACGGCGCTCTCCCCGGTTTCTCTTTTCGAGTACCTGGCCGAGGCCGCGGCCGGCGGGGGCTACCCGAGGTTCCTGAAGACCTGGGGCGACATGCGCGTCTATCAGGGACAGCTCCTGGACCTCTTCAAGGCCCTCGACGCCGCGGACAGGGACAGCCCGCACTGGTACAACCCGGGCGAGAACATCTCGACGACGCGGAAGCCGCTCGTCTTCGAGAGGGTCCCCCAGTTCGAGGAAAAGCCGATGCCGCTCGCCGCCCGGGTCGCTCCGGCCCTGAAGTACCTGTTGATCAACGTCTTCGTGCTGGGCGTCGTCTACTTCATGGCCTTCGTTCTCTTCGTCCGCTACGACGTCCGCTAAAACGGGGACACAATACTATTTTCCGAATTTCCTCGTTTTTCCGAGTTCTTCAGATTCCACCATCTCCATATCGGCGATGATCGCCAAGAACTCCGCCTCTTCCTCATCCGTCCAGATGCCACAGAGATCAGCGAATGACTCTTCAGGGCCTTTACGCGTGTCTGCCTGTCCCTTGTCTTTAGTGTCCCTCCTGATCGCCTCATGCGAGGCTCAGAGATGCGAAAGAAATGATACACCAAGAAATCGGAAATGAGTATTGTGTCCCCGAATTAGGAGCGGGGGTAGGCGTCGAGGTCGAGGTCCGGGACCGCTACGGGGCTCCGGGCGAACTTCTTGATGGCCAGGGCCCCGATCATGGCCGCGTTGTCCGTGCACATCTTCGGCGAGGGGACGTAGGCGTCGAGGCCCGACTCGCGGGCGAATTGATGGAAGCGCGTCCCTCAGCCTCGTGTTCCTGGCGACGCCGCCGCAGAGGAGGAGCGAGCGCGGCTGGACCCGGTCCGCCGCTGTCCGCAGTTGTTCGACGAGCGACCGGGCGACGATCTCTTCGAAGCTGGCCAGGAAGTCGGGGAGGCGCGGGCCGTCCCTGGCGACGCCGTGCTCGCGGATGAGCTTCAGCGCCGCGGTCTTGAGGCCACTGAAGCTGAAGTCGAGGCTCCGGTCCTTCGTTCGCGGGACAGCGAAGGGGAAGGCCTTGGGATCGCCGCCCTTCCCGAGCTTCTCGATGACCGGGCCGCCCGGATAGCCGAGGCCCAGGAACTTGGCGATCTTGTCGAGCGCCTCACCGGCCGCGTCGTCACGGGTCCGGCCGAGGAGCTCGTAGGCGAGCGGCTTGCCCATCCAGTAGAGGGCCGTGTGCCCGCCCGAGACGAGAAGCCCCAGCGCCGGGTAGGCGATCGCGGGGTTCTCGAGGAAGCAGGCCTCGAGATGGGCCTCGAGATGGTCGACGCCGACGAGGGGCTTGCCGTGATAATAGGCCAGCCCCTTGGCGAAGGACAGTCCGACGAGGAGCGAGCCGACGAGGCCCGGCCCCTGGGTCACGGCGTAGAGGTCGATCGCGTCGAGCTCGACCCCGGCCCTCGCCAGGGCCTCGCCGACGACGGCCACGATCGTCTTGACGTGCTGGCGCGAGGCCAGCTCCGGGACGACCCCGCCGTAGGGCGCGTGGACCTCGTCCTGGGACAGGACGATGTTGCTGAGGACCTCGGGAGGTTCGGCGGCGTGCAGGACCGCCGCGGACGTCTCGTCACACGAGGTCTCGATGGCCAGGACAAGCACTAGGATCGACCTTTCGACGGTATCTTATCAGAAAAGCCCCCGTCCATCGAAGGCCAGGCCCTTATTCAACGGGGGACACGTACCCGAGGTTCATGTCCCCCGCGTACCTATCTGCATGTCCCCCTGCCCGCCCATGCCTGCTCATCGAATTGGGGAATGGGTATTGTGTCCCCGATTTAAGGTGCTAAATTTTTCGCACGGAGCGCAACACTCCCCGGCTGTCGGGCGTAATATTCTCGAGGGCGTGGGAATTTTCAGTTTCCACGGCTGTCTTTGGCTATGGGAGCTGGCCCAAAAGTTGCATATTTCAAGTACAGTTAGTAAAATCCCGTCAGCTTCAGCGTCAGTGGGCCGAACACGTCCTTTTTGTCTGGAATAGACACGGAGGTGGCCGATGCGCATTCCCAAGGCCGTCCTGGGCGGTTTCCTGATCGTCATCCTCATCGCCGCGGGCCTGTATTTTTTCGTTCTCGACAAAAATCCGGCTAAGCCCGGAGATCTGGGGGAAAATGCCTCCTCCGAGGCCTCCGGCGCGGCCGCCTCCGCCTCCCCCGACCAGAAGACCGAGGCGGCCCCGCTCCCGGTCAAGGTCTCCAAGGCCGTCATCGGGGACCTCGTCATGACCCTCAAGTCCCCCGGCGAGGCCTATACCGAGAAGCGCATCGCCATGAAGGCCGAGGTCGGCGGGTTCGTCAAGAACCTTTACGCCGCGGAGGGCCGCCACGTCCGTGAGGGCGACCTCCTCGTCGAGCTCGAGGACCGCGAATACCGCCTGGCGCTCGATCGGGTCGAAGCCCAGCGGCTGCGCTATCTCTCCGAGCTCTTCCTCGAACGCCAGTTCTCCGTGGCCGAGGAGCCTCCGGCCCAGAACCTCGTCGACAAGGTCCGTAAGGCCCAGGCCGATTACGACCGCGTCTCAGCGGGTTTCAAGAACGGCGTCGCCTCCGAGGTCGATCTGGAGAGGGCCCAGGCCGCCCTCGAGCTGGCCCTGATCGAGGCCGGCAACAAGAAGGACGAGGTCCAGGCCGCGACCAAGGGCCTGACCCAGGCCGAGGTCGACGTCAAGGTGGCCCGGCTCAACCTCGAGAAGACACGCATCCGGGCCCCCTTCGCCGGCATCGTCACCGACCTCAAGCTCTCGCCCAAGGAGCGCCTCGAGCCCGGCCGCGAGCTCTTCACCCTGGTCGACATCAGCCGCATCAAGGTCAAGGCCAAGGTGCTCGAGAGCGAGGTGGGCAAGGTCGTCGCCGGCCGCGAGGTCGACCTCCGCTTCAGCGCCTTCCCCGACCGGACCTTCCGCGGCCGCATCGAAGCCGTCAGCCCGGTCATCAACGCCGAGGACAAGACGTGCGCCGTCCACGTGGCCATGGACAACCCCTCCGAGGAGATCAAGCCCGGCATGCACGCCGAGGTCGAGTTCCCGACCGAGATATTCACCGCGCGGCTCCTCGTCCCCCAACAGGCCATCCTGGTCCGCGGCGGCCGCAAGCTCGTCTTCGCCGTCGAGGGCGACATCGCCAAGTGGCGCTACATCGAAGTGGGCCTGGAGAACGAGCGCTTCGCCGAGGTCCTGCCGGGCAAGGAGCCGGGCTGGGGCGTCTCGGCGGGCGACACGGTCATCATCGAGGGCCACGTCACCCTGGCCCACGACACCAAGGTCGGCATCGTCCAGTAGCGCCTGGGCCGAGGAGGCTGCCGTGAGAATCGCCGTTCGGATCCTGGTCCTGGCCGTCGTCCCCGTCCTCTTCGACCTCGGCTCCGGCCGCGCAGAAGGTGGAAACCGTCGACGGCGTCCGCGTCGTCCACAACGAGAAGGGCGGCCTCTGGGGCAAGACCCCCAAGGTCGCACTCGAGCTCGTCCGCAAGATCGGCGACATCGACACCGAGGACGAGAACCTCGCCTTCCACTATCCCTCCGACGTCGCCGTGGACGCCGAGGGGAATCTCTACATCCTCGACGCCGGCAACACCCGCGTCCAGAAGTTCGGCCCCGACGGGAGGTACCTGGCCACGATCGGCCGCAAGGGCCAGGGGCCGGGCGAATTCATCATGCCGGACGGCCTCGACATCGACAGAGACGGCAACCTCGTCGTCTTCGACACGGCCCAATCGCGCCTTCACGTGATCATCGATGGCGGGAAGGACTCGAAATCGATCATCCTCAAGGACGAAAGAGTTTACGGCATCCGTCCGCTCGATTCAGGAAGCTATGTCGGCCGGGCCTCCACCTATTCCATCCCCATGAGAGGCCAGCCCGGAAAGAAGCCCGGCGAGATGCGCCTCTTCCGGACGATCCGGCCCGACGGCCGGGTCGCCTCCTCATTCGCGGAGCTCACGGATTTCGGCGAGAGCATGACCAACGCGATCGGGAACGCTTGCGAGTTCGACCTGGGGGCCGGCGATTCGCTCTACGTGAGCTTCAACGCCCAGAACCGGATCGAGAAATACGGCCCGGACGGAAAGCTCCTCTGGCGGGCCGAACGGCCTCTGAATTACAGCACGGAGGTCAAGAAGAAGGGTAAGGTCGATACTTCGGGAGGCAGCGTCACGATGTCCGCGCCGGAGATGAATGTCTGCTCCAAGGGCATCGCCGTCGACGGCCGCGACCGGGCCTGGATCGTCACGCTGGATCGCCAGCTCAGGAAGGAGGAGGAAGTCAACACTTCGATGATGAGCGTCAGCGGCGCGGGAGGCGCCATCGGGAACGTCTCCTACAAGACCGAAGGCAACACGGACCTGCGCGAGACCGACGCCTTCAAGCTGGAGGTCTTCGCGGAGGACGGCGCCCTTCTCGGCGAGGTCCCGATCACCCACTTCGCCGACGTCATCCGCGTCTTCGGCGACCGGCTCTTCCTCATCGACCGCGAGCGCGGCGTCACGGTCTACGAATACAGGATCGTGGAGAAATGAACGGGGCCATCGATTCCTGGTGCTGCCAGACTGCCAAGTATCTGGCCCTCCTGGCCATCCTGGGGACGGCGAGCGCGCTTGCCGGCCAGAACATCATCGAGAATCCGGCCAAGCCGCTGGCCAAGGACACCGGCCGCGTCCTGGCCCTCTCCGAGGGATGGAGGATCACGGACGAAAGCGGGGAGTTCTACTTTAAATACCCGCGCGACCTCAAGATCGCTGAGGACGGTTCGATCTTCCTGACGGACACCGAACAGTTCCTCAAGTTCTCGGCAGACGGGAAGTTCCTGGGGAATCTGTATAGAAAAGGCCAGGGGCCCGGCGAGATCGGTAGGGAGTTCCATTATCATTTACGCGGCCGCGACCTCTTCGTCCAGGATATGAATTCCCAGCGTTTCTGGCGGACCGATCTCGAAGGCCGCTTCCAGGAGTCGATCATCCTGGCCGGCAAGGACTATCGCGGCTTCGCGGGGGCTCTTCCCGAGGGCTTCCTGTTCCTGAAAACGGTCTGGCCCCCTCCCAACGAGAGGACGGGAAAGCTGATGGAGATCCTCGAAACGGTGGCCCTCGTCGGTCGAGACGGCTCCGAACGGCGAGATGTGGCCACTTTCCGGCCCAAAGAGTTTCTGGGGCTCAACTCAGGAATGAGTTGGGATCCCAGCATCCTGAAGCTCAGCTCCGACCGGACACTCCTCTACGCCGTGCACTCCCGCGACTATGTCGTCGAGGTCATAGATCTTGCCTCCGGCGCGCTGGTCAGAAGGATCAAGAGGATCTACCCGAAGGTCGAGCACGTCGAAAAGGAATGGGAGCCCGATTTCCGTAAAAGAACCGGGGCCCCGAAAATCGAATTCGAGCCGGACGTCGACGAGTTGTTCCCCGTCGAAGATGGGCTGTGGGTCGCGACATCGACGGAAGACAAGGCCAGGGGCAGGCTCATCGACGTCTTCGACACCAAGGGGCGTTTCCTCGACAGTTTCTATCTCGGAGCCGGCAGGACCTTGATGGCAGTCCATGATGGCTTCATTTTCTGTATGGAAAAAAACGAGGACGAAACGATCACGATCGTGAAATACAGGATCGAAAGATAGGGGGGGAGATGATGAGGAAGACGACTTCATCAATAAGATCTTGGGCCTGCGTCTTGACCGCCCTCATGCTGCTCTCGTTCAGCGCCATGCTTTCAGCACAGATCGTCGAGAACCCGGCCAAGCCGAAGGCGGCAAACGCCGGGCGGGTGGTCACGCCGACCGAGGTCCTGTCCATCTCCGACGAAGGGAGAAGCGATTATTATTTCAAGTATCCACAGCAGCTGGCGACGGCTCCTGACGGGTCCCTTTTCGTCATCGACGAGAACCAGCTGCTGTGGTTCGGGCCGGACGGAGCCTTCGAGCGAAACCTCTTCAAGAAGGGCCAGGGGCCGGGCGAGATGGCCTCCGCCGGCGCTTGTCTCTTCTGCGGAAGGCCACGTCATCGTCCAGGCCAGATATCCTTACAAGCTCCTCTGGTTCGATGCCGACGGCCGGTATGAAAAGGAGCTCCTGATCCGCTCGAAGACGCGCTCTATTATGACCGCCCGGTTCGTTCACGCGGGCGTCATCTATCTCCACGCCTTCGATTTCCCCCGGGTCGAGGGGATGCCCGAGAATATCGAGGTGCCGCAAGAACATCGTCGCCGTCCCGGAAGATTCGGGGGAGATCACGGACGCTGTCGTCCTTCCCGATAACGGCCTTCGTCATCTCTTCCTCGAGCGGCGGAGGCGGAATGATGCCCATCGGCCGGTTTCTGTCGGCCGTTTTCCGCAAGACGCAGTTGGTGATCTCCCATACCAACGAGTATCACCTCAAGCTCTATGACCCGGGCGAGGACAGGATCGTCCGGGAATTCCGGAGGCCCTATGTGAGGGTCAGGTCCGAGCCCCTCACGGAGCAGCAAAAGAAGGGCGGCATCATCATCGACGGCAAGCACTTCGGGCCGCCCGAGCAGAAATACCAGGCGGATATCGGGAACCTGTTGAGCCGCGGCGAGGAGGTCTGGGCGGTCACATCGACCAAGGACAAGGCTAAAGGCGTCCTTGTCGACGTCTTCGATGACGGCGGGACCTACCGCGACAGCTTTTTCCTCAAGCTGCCAGAGGCGGCCGGCAGGAGCCTCTATACTCCGGGCTTCTGTGCCCTCGACGGCGAGTTCCTCTGGGTCATCGAGCGCGCTGAAGACGAGATCGTCACGATCAAGAAATATCGGGTGGCCCTCTGACGAGGCGGCCGGTGCGATGCGTAAGAGAGAGGAGGACGATATGAGCTCGAACCCGAGGAGGCCGCGATGAAGCTCGCCCGCATCGCCGTCGACCGGCCGGTGACGATGTACATGTTCTACTTCGCCGTCATCCTCCTCGGCGTCGTCTCGCTCCGAGAGCTCGCGGTCGACCTGCTGCCCGACATCAGCTACCCGCGCCTGTCGGTCATCACCAACTACCCCGGCGTCGCCCCCGAGGAGCTCGAGACGCTCATCACCGCCCCGCTCGAGTCGGCCGTCAGCCGCATCCCCGGACTGCGCCGGGTCGAGTCGATCTCCAAGGAGGGCGTGTCGTTCCTGACCCTCGAGTTCGACTGGGGCACGAACATGGACTTCACCATGCTCCACACCCGGGAGCAGCTCGACAACGCCCGGGACCGCTTCCCCGAGGACGCCGAGAGCCCGACCATCATCCCCCTCGACCCGCAGAGCCGGCCCATCATGACCCTGGCGCTCTCCGGCGACCGCGCGCTCCTCGAGCTCAAGGAGCTGGCCGAGGAGCTCATCAAGCCGCGCCTCGAGCAGATCGAGGGCGTCGGCTCGGCCGAGATCACGGGCGGCGTCGAGCGCGAGATCCAGGTCGAGGCCGACCCGGCCAGGCTGGCCCTCTACGGGCTGACGATCGAGAACGTCGCCGCCCGCGTCGACGCCTTCAACCGCAACCTCCAGGGCGGGACCATCCGCAAGGGGACCTTCAAGTACGCCCTCCGCGTCGTCGGCGAGTTCGAGTCGCTCGACGAGATCGGCGAGATCGGCCTCGTCGTCACGCCGCAGGGCGGCGTCGTCCGTCTCCGCGACGTGGCCTCGGTCCGCGACGGGATCGAGGAGCGCCAGGGCATGACCCGCCTCGACGGCGCCGAGTCGATCGGCCTTCTCGTCCGCAAGGAATCGGGGGCCAACACGGTCAAGGTGACCAAGCTCGTCCGCGAGGTCATCGACCAGATCCGGGCGGAGAATCAGGGCATCGCCCTGAGCGTCGTCAACGAGCAGGCCAAGACGATCGAGGACGCCATCGGCGCGGTCAAGGACGAGCTCATCCAGGGCGCCGTCCTGGCCTTCCTGACCCTGCTCATCTTCCTCCAGGAGTGGAAGACGCCGCTCATCATCGGCACGGTCATCCCCATCTCCATCATCGGCACCTTCAGCCTGCTCTTCTTCGGCGACATCACCCTCAACATCATGTCGCTCGGCGGCCTGGCCCTGGGGGTGGGCATGCTCGACGACTGCGCCGTCGTCGTCTCGGAGAACATCTTCCGCCACCGCACGCTGGGCAAGAGCCTGAAGGAGGCCGCCTACATCGGGACGAAGGAGGTCGGCCCGGCCGTCATCTCGACGGCCCTGACGACGATCGTCGTCTTCCTGCCGGTCATCTACGTCCACGGCGTCGCCGGCCAGCTCTTCAAGGACACGGCCCTGACCGTCACCTTCGCCCTGCTCGCGTCGCTCCTCGTCTCTCTGACCCTTATCGCGACGCTCCAGTCGCGCGAGTTCGATTTCGGCGCCGGCAAGGAGCGTCGCTGGCGCTGGACGTGGGGCCTGGGCCGGGTCTGGAACCCCCGGAAGGCCGCGAGCCCGGGGGTGGGGCCCGATCCCGCCCCCGGCGACCCGCCGGCGCCGCCGCCCGGGAGACCGCCCCTGCTCACCGCCCCTCTGCGCGGAGTCCGCTGGCTCGTCTACGCCGTGTTCAAGGGCGTCGGCTTCGTTCTCAACTTCCTGGCCAGCTTCGTCGTCCAGCTGGCCGCCTTCGTCGGCCACTATCTCACCCTCCCCTTCCGGCCCCTCCTCAAAGCGGTCTTCGCGGCCTTCAACAAGGTCTACGGCCGCTTCATCGAAGGATACAAGCGCTTCCTCACCTGGAGCCTCGACCACAAGGGCCGGGTCATGGCCGGGACGCTCGTCTTCTTCGCGGTCACGTTCGCGCTGGGCGGCCTGGTCCGCCGCGAGCTCATGCCCCGCATGGAGACGACGGCCTTCGAGCTGGACATGAAGATGCCCGTCGACTTCTCCTTCGAGCAGACGACCGAGATGGCCGTCATGCTCGAGTCCCACGTCCGCGGCCTGGCTACGGTCAAGACCGTCCTCTCCCAGGTCGGTATCGTCAGCGGCATGGAGAGCGCCGACCCCACGATCTCGGTCAACTCGGCCCGCATGTTCGTCGAGGTCGGAAAGCCGAAGGAGCTCGAGCCGGTCCTCGACGCCGCCCGCCGCCGCCTGGCCCAGTTCCCCGACGTCGCCTACACGATCGTCCGCGAGCAGTCGACGATCAGCCAGTTCCTGGCCCTGTCGACGGCCGAGATCGGCCTCCAGGTCAAGGGACGGGACCTCGACCGCCTCAAGGACATCGCCGGCGACCTGGTCGCCCGCCTCTCCGCGATCCCCGGCGTGGCCGATGTCGCCACCAACATCGGCGAGGGCAAGCCCGAGTTCAAGGTCACCGTGGACAAGGACGCCCTCAAGCGGTACCCCGGCCTGTCGCCCTCGACGATCGGCAATTTCCTCGTCAGCGCCGTCCGCGGCCGGGTGGCGACACAGTTCCGGGAGATGGAGAAGAAGTACAACATCCTCGTCCGCCTCGAGGACGCTTCTCGGGAGAACATCGAGGCCCTGCTCGGCGAGACCCTGCCCTTCGACGGCAAGCTCGTGCCCCTGCGCGATCTCGTCTCGTACGAGGTCGTCCGCGGGCCCCGCGAGATCCGCCGCGAGAACCAGGAGCGCGAGGTCCTGGTGACGGCCAACCTCAAGGGCCGCAAGATCAGCCAGGTGACGCCGGCCATCGACCGGGCCATCGGCGGCCTGAGCCTGCCCGGCCGACTACCGCGTCGTCTGGAGCGGCGAGCGCGAGGAGATGTCGCGGTCCTTCCGCTCGCTCGTCCTGGCCCTGCTCCTCGCCGCGCTCCTGACCTACATGATCATGGCCGCCCAGTTCGAGTCGCTCGTCCACCCCTTCATCGTCATGTTCACCCTGCCCATGGGCGCGGCCGGCGCGATCGTCGCTCTCCTCATCACCGGCCAAACGCTCAACGTCATCTCCATCATCGGCATGGTCGTCCTCATCGGCATCGTCGTCGACAACGCCACGGTCAAGATCGACTACACCAACCAGCTCCGCCGCGGCGGGATGCCGCTCCGCGAGGCCGTCGAGGAGGGGAGCCACGTCCGGCTGCGGCCGATCCTGATGTCGACCGGCAGCACGCTCTTCGGCCTCGTGCCCATGGCCCTGGCCCTCGAGCGCGGGGCCGAGCTCATGCAGCCCCTGGCCATCGTCGTCATCGGCGGCCTCTTCTTCTCGACCTTCCTGACCCTCATCCTCATCCCCGTCATCTACGAATGGGCGGAGCGCCGCAAAGCATGAAGCTGTTCATCGACCGCCCCGTCGCCACGGCCATGGTCTTCCTGGCCCTCCTGGCCACCGGCGTCTATTCCTTCCTGAACACGCCGATCGAGCTGGCGCCGAAGGAAAGCTTCCCCATGGTCGACATCGTCACGAGCTGGTACGGCGTGCCGCCGGAGGTCGTCCAGACCCAGGTGACGGCCCCGCTCGAGGAGGCCTGCGCGACGGTCAAGGGCGTCACCAAGATGACCTCGACCTCCCAGATCGGCCTCTCGCGGATCACCCTGGAGTTCGATCCCAAGACGAACATGGAGTTCGCCCAGCTGGCCCTGCGCGAGGAGCTGACCAAGGCCCGGCCGCTCCTCCCGCCGCGGGTCAGGCCCTATCTCCAGCCCTACGTCCCCGAGGACTTCCGCGTCCGGCCCTTCCTCGAGTACACCGTCTCGGGCGACTACGACCTCCAGGAGCTCCAGGAGATGGTCAAGGAGAAGCTCGAGATCGGCCTGGGCTCGGTCCGGGGCGTCTCCGACGTCGAGGTCGCCGGCGGCTCGGAGCCGGAGATCCGGGTCGTCCTCGACGAGGACAGGATCAAGGCCTACAACCTTCACCCCTACACGATCAACATGGCCATCGGCGCCCGGCTCGGGACCTACCCGACGGGCCGCGTCCGCCGCGGCAACCAGGAGTTCCTGTTCAAGTTCGCCGACCGGATCGACAGCCTCGAAGAGCTCCGCGAGACGGTCGTCGCCCACTCCGGCGCGAACCCCATCCTGGTCAAGGACGTGGCCAAGGTCGAGGTGACCTACGCCGACATCCGGCAGATCCACCGCATCAACGGCCAGCCGACGGTCAGCCTGACGGTCTCGAAGGAGCGGGGCGGGAACACGCTCCGCGTCGCCCGCGACGTCAAGGCCAAGCTCGAGGAGATCAAGCGGGAGCTCCCGCCCGACCTCGTCTTCAAGGGCGTCGACGACGAGAGCGAGGAGATCCGCAAGAACCTCAACGACCTCTATCTCCTGGCCGGGCTGATCACGGCCATCGTCTTCGTCATGGTCTTCGTCGTCCTGCGGCGCTTCAAGCCCTCGCTCCTCATCCTGTCCTCGATCGCCTTCTCCATCGTCATCACCTTCAACCTCATCTACGCCTTCGGCATCTCGCTCAACATGCTGACGCTCGGCGCGCTGGCCCTGGGCTTCGGCATGTTCGTCGACAACTCCATCGTCGTCTTCGAGAACATCCTCCGCCTGCGCGAGCGCGGCCTGGAGCCCCGCGAGGCGGCCCTGCAGGCCCCCCGCGAGGTCTTCGTGGCCGTCCTGGCCTCGACCCTGACGACCATGGCCGTCTTCTTCAGCTTCCCCTTCTTCCAGGGCAAGCTCAAGATCTTCTACCTGCCCCTGGCCATCGTCATCGCCTCGGCCATGGCCGCTTCGCTCCTCGTCTCTTTCTCGCTCATCCCGGCCCTCAGCCCGCGGCTGCTTCTGAAGAGGACAAAAGGGCCCGCCGGGGAGAAGCGCTACCCGCGCTTCGAGAAGGCCCTCGGCTTTCTCTTGCGCCATCCCGTCGAGGTCCTGCTCGTCGTCGCCGCGCTCCTCTTCGGGTCCTACAAATGGTTCCGGGCCGAGGTCACCCTCGGGCGCTGGTACCCCTGGTATTCGAAGGAATACCTCTACGTCCGGATCGGGATGCCGCCGGGGACCGACATCGCCCGGACCGACGAGACCATCCGCGCCTTCGAAGAGAAGGTCGTGGCCCAGGACTACGAGAAGGAGATGAACGTCCGCGTCATGCCCGAGAACGCCCAAGCCCTCATCGGCTTCCCGCCCGCGATCGAGAGGTCCTACGTCCCCTACGCCCTCAAGGAGGAGCTCATCCAGCTGGCGGCCCAGTTCGCCGGCATCGACATCAGCGTCTCGGGCTTCGACCCGCAGTACTACTCGTCGAGCATGGGGGCGGGCACCTATTACAGCTCGCGGATCAAGTTCTTCGGCTACAACCTCAGGAAGCTCAAGGAGATCACGGCCGACCTCGAGAGGACACTGCGGCGCAATCCGCGCATCAAGGAGGTCCGGACCGTCTCCAGCCGCTTCGGCTGGTGGCGGGGCGACACCGTCGAGGACGTCCTCAAGATCGACAAGACGGCACTCAAGCGCTACAACGTCGACCCGGCCTATCTCTACTTCAGCCTCCAGACGATGATCCAGGGGACGTTCGGCCAGCCGGCCCGGATCCGGACGGGGGGCAAGGACGTCGTCGTCTCGGTCAAGACCCCCGACGCCTCGACCCTCGACATGCGCGGCCTGCGCGAGACCCTCATCCGGACGCAGGGCGGGGAGTTCCTGCGGCTCGGCGAGATCGCCGAGTTCACCGAGGCGCCCATCCCCGGCTCGATCGACCGCGAGGACCAGCAGTTCCAGCAGACGATCATGTGGGAGTTCCGCGGCCCGTCCAAGGCCGAGGAGCGCTACCGCAAAGCCGTCTTCGACTCCCTCCACCTGCAGCCGGGCTTCTCGGCGACCCTCGACGAGCAGTGGTTCGTCACCGAGGAGGAGCAGCGGCAGATCAACTTCGCCATCGCCGTCGCCCTGGTCATCATCTTCATGATCCTGGCGGCGCTCTACGAGTCGTTCGTCACCCCGTTCTTCGTGCTGCTGGCCGTCCCTCTCTCGCTCATCGGCGTCTTCGTCGCCTTCGTCGTCGCCCAGGCGCCCTTCGACCCGACGGCCTATATCGGGGTCATCCTCCTCGCGGGCATCGTCGTCAACAACGCCATCCTGCTCGTCGACCACATCAACCTGAGGCGGAAGCAGGGGCTGCCGCTCCTCGAGGCGGTCGTCCGGGGCACGCGGGACCGCGTCCGTCCGATCTTCATGACCACGGCGACGACGGTCCTGGGCATGCTGCCTCTCCTCCTCATCGGGGCGGAGACCAACAAGCGGCAGATCTGGTCGTCGCTGGCCCTCTGCACGGTCGGCGGCCTGACGACCTCGACGCTCCTCATCCTCATCGTCATCCCCGTCCTCTACTACC
Organism: Candidatus Aminicenantota bacterium; assembly: GCA_963719985.1. Classification (GTDB taxonomy): domain Bacteria; phylum Acidobacteriota; class Aminicenantia; order Aminicenantales; family Saccharicenantaceae; genus RBG-16-66-30. Next base: position 963,715 of record CAVRDU010000005.1, read on the forward strand.
ACGGGGACGGCCTCAGGGCCTGGGGCGCGGAGAAGGCCCGCGAGGCGCGGGAGTTGTTCGGGACACGGAAGCCCGCTGGCGACGGGGCCGTCGCGGGTCCGGACGCGGAGAAAGAGGTCTGAGCCTATCGCCCCGGGCCGCCCGCCAGGTGGCAGCGGGTGCACTCGAGCGCCGTCAGGTCGGAGTGGAAGACGCTGCGGAAAAAAAAGTCGTCGCCGATCATCTCCTGGGCGATCTGGGTCCTCGCGACCGTGATCAGGGAGGCCAGCTCCTTGTCGATCACCGCCCCCGGGGCCGGCTCCATCCGGGCGATCTCCTCGCCCAGCCAGTAGACGATGATCTCCGGGGCCGTCTTGACGCCGTTCTCGGCGAGCAACGCGGCCGGCTCGGAAAGGTCGGCCGTGACGCCGACGAACTCGACCGTGAGCGCGGCGTTGGCCGCCGCCTCGACCGACCGTCCCAGGGCCGCGCCGAGAGCGAGGTCCGCCGGCCGCGACGCGCGAAGGAAGAACCGGAGATGGACCGGATCGACCAGGGCGACGAACGAGGCCAGCGCTTCGGGCGAGGGCGTGTGGGCCGCGGCCGCGAAGCCGGCGCCCTCGGCCAACGCGGCGACGCGGTCCCGGCCGATGTAGCCGACCGGCCCGTCCGCCTGGACGGCGCGCCCGGCGGGCGCTGCGCCGGCCAGCGCGATGGCGAGGACGAGCGCCCCTCCGGCGGCCGCGGACCTCATCGCACCCATCCCCGGGATCAGCGTTCCAGCCGGGCGGCGACGAGCTTGTCCAGGAGCTCGAAGTACTGTCTCCCCGCGACGGCTTTTCTCTGCGTCTTGGCCAGGTTGGTCTTGTGGGCGACGACGAGGTCGAGCGCCGGCAGGACGGTGATGTACTGTCCGCCCGCGCCCATGCCGGTGTAAGCGCCCTCGAAGGGGCCCTGCCCCCACGGGCCGTCGAAGATCCACCAGAGATAGCCGTAGCCGACACGGCCCTCGCGCATGAACGGCGGGTTCATGTCCGGCAGGCGCGTGACCGGGCTGGTGATCTTCTTGACCCAATCGCGGGGCACGAGCTGTCGGCCCGCCCAATTCCCCTCCCGGAGCATGAGGTAGCCCAGCCGGGCCATGTCCCGCGTCGACAGCCAGATGTGGTAGGCGGGGTGCATCGAGACCGTGAGGTTCCCCGACTTGACCTGGGCCTTCCGGTCGAAGTCCTGCATGCCGACGGGCATGGCCAGGTCGGACTCGAGGGCGTCGTAGATGTTCCGGCCCGTCTCCTTCTCGAAGATCGTTCCCAGGGCGTTGAAGTCCCAGTTGCTGTAGAGGAAGTATTCGCCGTGCTTCTGCGAGCCCCGCGGCGGGGCGTCGGCCAGGTTGTCGCCGGAGTTCGAGGCCGCGTGGTAGACGCCCGAGCGGGCCGAGAGGAGGTCGGCCACCGTCGCCTCGAGCTCCTGCGGAGACGAGCCCGCCGTGGTCGGTGATGCCGATCTCGGCCAGCGTCTTGTCGAGGCGGACCTGGCCGCGGCGACGTAGCTCCCGTAGAGCATGGCCAGGACGCTCTTGCGCACGGAGGCGAGGTAGCTCAGCTCGACGACGTCGCCGTACTCGAGGAGGACGCGGCCGCCGGCGACGACGAGGAGGCCGGTCGTCGGCAGGGCCTTGGCCTGCTCGACGACGGCTTCGAGGCCCGCCTTCGACCAGCCGGCTTTTCCCGGATCGGCGATCCTGTCCCACTCGGCGCCGGGGAACACGACCGCCGGCGCCTTGGCCGCGGCGGGGGCCGGAGCCTTCAGGGTCGCGCAGGATGGCGCGAGCACGGACAGCGCCAGGGCCATGAGCGCCAGGAACGTCGTTCGCTTCCTCATTTCGTTCCCTCCTTACCCGAGGCTCTTCAGGATCTCCTGACAAGCCCGCTCGAGCGGAGCCAGCTTATCGACGATGACGTCCCAGACGATCTTCGTGTGGACGCCGAAATACTCGTGGGCCAGGACGTTCCGAAGGGCGATGATCTTGCGCCACTCGATCTCTGGGGACCCGGAACGGATCTCCTCGGGGATCCGGCCCGCGGCCTCGCCGATGACCTCCAGGTTCCGGATGACGGCGTCGACCGTTATGGGGCTCTTGGCGAAGGCGACGAAATCCATGTTCTCCGTATAGGAGCCGACGCGCCGGACGGCCTCCAGAATGTCCTTGAGATAGACGCGCGGGTCCCTAGGCATAGAGGACCTCGCTCAGGACGGAGCCGCGGAGGTCCTCCTTGAGGGATTCCTCGATGACGAGATCGCAGGGACGGCCGAACAGGTCCTCGAGATAGAACTTCAGGTCCATGTAGCGGTCGAAGGCCGGGTCCTCGAACTCGACGAGGACATCGACGTCGCTCTCCGGGCCGGCCTCGCCCCGGGACGCCGAGCCGAAGACGCCGATCTTCCTGACGCCGAACCGCTCCCTCATGTCAGGAACGGCCTTTCGCAATACCTGAAGGAGGTGATGTCCTTCCTTGTGGTCCGCGGCGCCGGCCGAACGCCGCTCGACCCAGGCGTCGACCTCGGACCGCCGGAACTTCAGCAGCCGTCCGACCTTCCTCGCCGGCAGACCCGACCGTTCGACCCACTTGTAGACCGTCCCCCGCCGGATGCCGAGATAGGCCGCGATATCATCGACCGACAGCCATCTTTCGTCTATCATCTCAAACGCCTGTGTATATTGAGTATTAATAAATACTAGCCAATACTAATTGATGCTAAATAAATTGTCAATACTGCAGATGAAGTTGAACTCCGGGCCTATTCCGACTTGAAATCGCCCCAATTCGTTATCCGGTGCCGGATGATCCTGGTGAGGCTAGCTTCTGCATCCTGCCGGACCTCAAATAAAAAGCCGCCCTTGATGACCTGGGGAACGAAGGGCCACGTCATCCGATACAGATAGTAGCCGTCCTTTGAGAAGACGTCGATGTCGCTCGTCTTGACGTCCTTTTCGGTGATGGGCTTGGAGCGGATGACATAGAGCCGGCCAGAGTCATCGTTGTAGAATCTCGTAAAGAACGGCCGGTGGTCCGGCAGGTCCAGGGGGGCTGTGCGCGGGTCTCCCTGGCCGTACCAGGCGAATATCCCCGACTCCCGCGTCAGGTCCGCTTCTTGACCCGTGATCCCCTGGCTTTTCTCAGCGGTGGAGAAAGCGAAAAGCTCCCGGCCTTCTCCATCGATGACATGAACCTTGTATTCGAGAGAGAAGCCATAATAAAGAGAATCGTCTGACCGTGGACAGAACGCCAGTTGCCCGCTATACCAATGAAAGAGCACCTGCCCCGGGCTCACTCCATTGACGGGGTAGGTCGCTATCGTCCGAAGCACTTCGCCGTCGGGGCCGAGCTGAAGAAGCTTGTTCTTCGGCCCGCCCTCCTCTCGGATGTTAGGTTGCGTCCGGCCGACGATCGTGTCGCCGGGACCAAGGACGAAGCCTGATAGGGAGGTCTTGATAAGGATGTTCTTCTTGAAGACCCCATCCGGACCGAAAACGACGAGCGACCGGCCCGAGTTGATGCAGGCATCCCCAATCGCATCAAAAAAAACCCCCATAGGATAGGCATACTCTCCGGGTCCCTGCCCTTGCCGGCCGAGCGTCTTGAGATAGGCCCCGTTCCTGTCATAGACCTGGACGCGCCGGTTGCCGACGTCGCAGACATAGATCCAGCCTTGGCCATCAGCATTGACAGAAGCGCTCTGCGGAAAGAAGTAGGCTTCGTCCTTCTCCTCGCCGATGGCCAGGTCCTCGACGAGGTCGAAAGCGAAGGTCCCGTACTTTGGCGTCTCGGGGTTCCGGATCGTCTTGACGCCGTCGACGACCTCGATCTCCGGCCTTCCAGCCGGTCTCGGCCGCCTTCTTCGAGCAGACTGAAGTAGTGAGAACGAGTACGGATACCGAAACGACAAGAGCGACAGCCAAAGGTGCTTTCTTGGCCATGAGGCCCCCCCTTTCGGCGGACTCTAGAGGAGTCCGGCCAGAGATTTTATGCCGGCCGCTAAGCGCGGAGCTCGGCAGGCATATCCCCTGTTCATGATCCCGGGCTTTTCAAACTTTTATCGTAGGGCGGCCGGTGGACGCCGCGCTCCGTGACGATGGCCGTGATGAAGGCGGCCGGGGTGACGTCGAAGGCCGGGTTGCGGACCTCGGCGTAGGGGACGGTGACGAGGCGCCCGCGCGACCTGGCGGACCTCGTCGGGGTTGCGCTCCTCGATGGGGATCGCGCCGCCGTCGGCAAGGCTCAGATCGATCGTCGACGTCGGCGCGGCGACGTAGAACGGGACGCCGTTCTCTCTGGCCAGGACGGCCACCGAGTAGGTCCCGATCTTGTTGGCCGTGTCGCCGTTCGCGGCGACGCGGTCGGCCCCGACGACGACGGCGCCGATCTCGCCCCGGCGCATGAACCAGCCGGCCATGCCGTCGGTGATGAGGACGACGGGAATGCCGTCCCTGTCGAGCTCCCAGACGGTCAGCCGGGCGCCCTGGAGGAAAGGCCGGGTCTCGTCGGCGAAGACGCGGATCGACTTGCCCTCAGCGACGGCGGCCCGGACGATCCCGAGCGCGGTCCCGTAGTCGGCCGTGGCCAGGGCCCCGGCGTTGCAGTGGGTGAGGACGGTCATGCCGTCCCGGAGAAGCGCCTGCCCGTGGCGCCCGATGGCCCGGTTGGTCTCGACGTCCTCGAGCTCGATGGCCTTGGCTTCCTCGAGGAGGGCCGCCCGAATGGCGCGCAACCCCTGGCCCCGGCTCGTGTCGTAAGCCGCACGCATCCGTTCCAGGGCCCAGAAGAGGTTCCGGGCCGTCGGCCGGGTCCGCTCGAGGCGCTTGTAGACCTTCTCGAAATCGCGGTCGATGGAGCGCCCCGTCTCCGCGCTCAAGGCCATCGCGCCCAGAACGAGGCCGTAGGCCGCGGCGATGCCGATGGCCGGCGCGCCCCGAATGACCATTTTCTCGATGGCCTGGGCGACCTGGATATAGGTGTTGCAGCGGACGTAGGTCTCCTGGCCGGGGAGCTTGCGCTGATCGATCATGACGACGGAACGACCGCGCCAAGCGATGGTCGGCAGCATGGATCACTCCTTCTTCCAGGCCGGCGTCCGCGCGTCCCGCCAGCCCCACTTCCGCGCCCAGGCCGCGTGGGCCGCGGCGAAATCGTCGCGTTCCGCGGCCGGCAGGCTCACGGCGAGCCTATCGTAGCAAAAGACGAGCTGATTGTCGTTGTCGCGCAGGATCGGCTCCGACGGCAGGCCGAGCTCCCGGGCCATGACCGCCTCCTCGTAGGAGCGCCGCAGGTCGCCGAGGTGGCCGTCGACCTGGGCGTGGAGGTAGTGATAGAGGCCGCAGGCGAAGTCGCGGTCGATGAGCCGGTCGAGCGTCTTCACCAGGCCGGCGAGCGCCCGGTCCCGGTCCTTGGGCTCGAGGCCGGCCGTCCCGGCCAGGATAAGATTCGTCCTCCGCTCGGCCGCGAACATGAGCGCCGGCCGGAAATCGGACCTCTCCAGGAGCTGGGCGTGGATCCGCAGGGCGGCCGTCCCGAGCCCGAGCTCCTCGAACGAAGCGGCCAGGCCGGCCAGGGCGGCGTCCGCGGCCCAGGCCTCGCCCTTGTCGAACCCCATGCTGAAAGCCTTGAGGAAGGAGGCCTCGGCCTCGCGCCAGCGCCCGAGGTTGGTCTCGGCCAGGCCCTTGACGGTGAACGATTGGGCCGATGGCTTTCGGCGGCACTCGCGCTCGGCTTCTTCGAGCGACCGCTTCCAAGAGGCGATCGCCCGTTCCGTGCGGAAGGCGGCGGCGTGGTCCCGGCCCTCGGCGTAGTGGCGCTTGGCCGAGCGAAGATGGGACAGGCAGGAGACCGAGAGGGCGGCGGCCAGAACGAGAGCGAGGGCCCGGCGGCTTCCGATGCTCATGCTTCGGGGGGGACCGTCGGACCGATGGCCGCCGGTCCCTTGACGAGGCCGGCGATCAGGTCCTGGACCTCTTCGTCCTTGAGGAGATGGAGGCCGAGCGATGCGGCCTCCATGCCGACGAGCTGGAGCGCCTTCCAAAAGTCCGGGTCGGCGGCGGCGGGCCGGATGTCCTCGCGGGCCTTGGCGGTCCGGGCGGCGAACTCGACGACGATCGCGCGGAGGTCGCCCGAGTCGATCTCGGGCTTGAACAGGGCCTTGAGGAAGGCGTCCTCGAACCCGAAAACGGCATAGAGAGCGGAAAAGGCGGCCCGGAGGACGCGGATGTCGCCGCGGGCGATCTCGTCCGCGTACTCGCGGCCGAGGGTCTCGTGGCCGGCGAAGAAATCGAGGATGAAGCCGTCGGGCTTCGTCCGGATGAACTCGGGATCGAGCCAGACCTGCCAGGCCAGGATCCGCTCCTGATAGTCGAAGACCCGGCGCACGGCCCAGACGCAGGCCGAGTAGAGCACCGGGAAGAGCAGCCAGGATTTGAGCGGGAAGAACCTGTCGAGGACCTCGACGCCCCTGGCCAGCGCCGCCTCGACGCCCTTCTTGCTCATCGCATGTGATTATACGCCAAGCCGCCTCCGCCCGTTCTAATGATCAAAGATCCCCGGCCGGGGAGGCCGATCTCCGAGCCGCCCCACGGCCGACATAAGGGATACCCCGAACATAGCAGGGCGGATTCCCTCGGCGTTCTCTGAGGCTTATTTGACTTCGAGGATGGCCAGGAAGGCCTCCTGGGGAATGTCGACCTTGCCGACGCGGCGCATGCGCCTCTTCCCGGCCTTCTGCTTCTCCAGGACCTTCATCTTGCGGGTGAAGTCGCCGCCGTAGAGCTTGGCCAGGACGTCCTTGCGGAAGGGCTTGACCGTCTCCCGGGCGATGATGCGCTTGCCGATGGCCGCCTGGAGCGCGACCTCGTACTGCTGGCGGGGGATGACCTTGCGCATGCGTTCGACGAGCCCCCGGCCGACCGCCTGGGCCTTGTCCTCGTGGACGATGAGCGAGAGGGCGTCGACGGCCTCGCCGTTGATCAGAATGTCGAGCTTGACCAGCGGCCCTTCGCGATAGCCGGAGAACTCGTAATCGAGAGAGGCGTAGCCCTGCGACAGCTGCTTGAGCTGGTTGTAGAAGTCGAAGACGACCTCGTTCAGGGGCATGGCGTAGCCGAGCAGGACGCGGCCCGGGCCGATGTACTCCATCTTCTTCTGGACGCCCCGCCGCTCCTCGAGCAGCTTGAACAGGCCGCCGAGGTAGCGGTCGGGGGTCAGGATGACGGCCTCGATGATGGGCTCCTCGATCGCGGCGACCTCGGTCGGCTCGGGCATCTCCGAGGGATTGTGGATCTCGACCGTCTCGCCCTTCCGGTCCGTCACCCGGTAGCCGACGCTCGGGGCGGTCGTGATCAGGGTCAGCCCGTAGTCCCGCTCGAGGCGCTCCTGGACGATCTCCCGGTGGAGAAGGCCCAGGAAGCCGGCCCGGAAGCCGAGGCCCAGCGCCGGCGAGTACTCCGGCTCGTACTGGAACGAGGCGTCGTTCAGGCGGAGCTTCTCCATGGCGTCACGGAGCTCCTCGATGTTGCTGTCGCCGGCCGGGAAGAGGCCGCAGAAGACCATGGGCTTGGCCTCCTTGAAGCCCGGGAGCGGGCGCGCCGTGGGGCGGTTCCTGTGGGTGACCGTGTCGCCGACCCGGGCGTCGCTTAATTTCTTGATCCCGGCGATGAGGTAGCCGACCTCGCCCGTCCTCAGGACGCCCGACTTGACCGGCTTGGGCGTGAGGTAGCCGACCTCCTCGGCCTCGTACTCGGCCCCCGAGGCCATGAGGACGATCCGTTCGCCCGTCCGGAGCTCCCCGTCGAGGACCCGGACGAGGACGACGACGCCCCGGTAGTTGTCGAACCAGGAGTCGAACAGGAGGGCCTTGAGGGGCGCGGCCGGGTCGCCCTGGGGCGGCGGGATGCGCTTGACCACGGCCTCGAAGAGCTCCGGCAGGCCGAGGCCCGTCTTGGCGCTGACGAGAAGGGCCTCGGAGCGGGGCAGGCCGATGACGTGCTCCATCTGCTCGAGGGAGTCCTCGACCTGGATCTGGGGCAGGTCGATCTTGTTGATGACCGGGACGAGGACGAGGTCGTTGTGGATGGCGAGATAGGTGTTGGCCAGGGTCTGGGCCTCGACCCCCTGGGAGGCGTCGATGACGAGGAGGGCCCCGTCGCAGGCGGACAGGCTGCGCGAGACCTCGTAGGAGAAGTCGACGTGCCCCGGGGTGTCGATGAGGTCGAAGACGTATTCCTCGCCCGAGAGGCTCCGGTAGGTCAGGCGGACCGTCTGGGCCTTGATGGTGATGCCGCGCTCCCTCTCGAGGTCCATGGTGTCGAGGACCTGCTCCTTGAGCTCGCGGGCGGACAGGGCCCCGGTCAGCTCGATGAACCGGTCGGCCAGGGTCGATTTGCCGTGGTCGACGTGGGCGATGATGGAGAAGTTCCTGATGTTCTTCATGGAAACGGCCATTATGGCAGATTTAGCTCAGAAAAGATAAGGTTTGCGGCCGGCATGTAGAGAAGTCCTGAGTGAGGCGGCGATGGATGCCACCCCGACGACCCGCGCGAAGGACTTCCCTGCAAAGGGCATGCCCACCCTTATCCTGATTGACTTTTAGGGGGTTAGGGCGTATCTTCTAGGGGAGAAAACCCGCTGATATCTAAGGAGATTCGCATGCTTGGATCCATAGGACCGACCGAACTGATCCTGATCCTGCTCATAGTCATCATCATCTTCGGCGCCCGGAAGCTGCCGGACCTCGGGAAGTCCATCGGGGAAGGCATCAAGAACTTCAAGAAATCCATGAGCGCCAAGGACGACGACCCGTCCAAGAAGACCGACCCTCCCGCCAGTTGACGGTCTTTCCCCCGGCCCGCGCCGGGCTCCCCGTCCCCACGGGCACCTGAGACCCTCCCATGACGAGATCCACCGACGCCGGCTTCGACATCGGCGGCACGCGCATCAAGTACGGGCTCGTCGACCGCGACGGGCGTCTGGTCCGCCGGGGCCGGGTCCGCAGTCCCGAGGCCATGGCCGACATCCTGGCCGTCCTCGAAGAGGCCTGGGCCTCCCTCGAGAAGAACGCCCCCGGGCCCATCCGCTCCTGCGGCTTCGGAATCGCCGGCTTCTACAGCCGCAAAGAACGGAAGATCCTCCAGTCGCCCAACTACCCGAGCCTCGACGGCTACCCCCTGGTCCCGGCCCTGCGCCGGTTCATCGACGTCCCCGTCCGCATCAACAACGACGCCAACATGGCCGCCTTCGGCGAATTCCGGCACGGGGCCGGCCGCGGCGCCCGCAGCCTCGTCCTCCTGACGGTCGGGACGGGTATCGGCTCGGGCATCATCCTCGACGGGAAGCTCTGGCAGGGCGAGGGCGGATACGCCGGCGAGATCGGCCACATCACCGTCAATCCCGAGGGCGAGCCCTGCAACTGCGGCGGGCGGGGGTGTCTCGAGACCGAGGCCTCGGCCCCCCGGATGGTCCGGAACTACCGGGACCTCTCCGGGCGGAGGGAGATCACGGATTCCCGCGAGGTCTACCTCCGGGCCAAGGCCGGCGACCCGGCCGCTCTCGAGAGCTTTCGCAGGCTGGCCTACTGGCTGGGCATCGGCATGGGGATCGTCATCAACATGCTCAACCCCGAGAGGATCCTCGTCGGCGGCGGGGTCGTCTCGGCCGGGAAGCTCCTGCTCGGCCCGGCCATCGAGGAGGCCCGGAGAAGGTCCCACAGCATCTCCTTCGCCGGATGCCGCATCGAGCGGGCCGCCCTGGGCAACGACGCCGGGCTGGTGGGGGCGGCCGCCTGGGCGCGTCTCGGACCCGGGGTCCGGGGATGACGCCCCCCCGGGGGAGCCGGCGCGCCGGGGGCGGAACGATATCGGCCGTCCGGGCGTTTGGACTTTTGACAACCCCGGCCGAAAAAAATATAAAAGAACGGTGGAGAGAGAGATCAAGGAGGCCGTTTTGACCAGGAAAATCACCTCTGTACTGGCCCTCGGCGCGGCCCTTCTCGCCCTGGCTCTTACCTCCTCCGCTTCCGGCCAGGAGGCCGCCGTCAAGGGACGGATCGTCGACGACAAGGGCGCCCCGATCTCCGGGGCTTATCTCTACGTGTCCTCCGCAGAGGCGCTCGGCCTCCACAATTTCCATACACCGTCGTCGGGCCGGTACAGCATCTCCGGCCTCATGCCCGGGACCTATACGATCGTCGTCGAGGCGCCCGGCTTCAAGACGATCACCGTCGACGGGGTCGTCCTTTCCTACGGAAAGACGACGACTGTCGATTTCAAGATGATCCCGACCGAGATCGAAGAGGAGCCCGCGACGGGCCGCCCCGGGCCGTCGCTCGACCGTGATTCCGCGAAAGCCGCGGTCGTCATCGACCGGGACCTCCTTTCCCGCCTGCCGCTCGGCCGCGACTTCACGGCCGTCCTGGGGCTCGTCCCCGGGCTCGTCCTCGACATCGATTCCGCCGGCCTGCCCGCGTCTTTCCATGGGGCCCCCGCGTTCGCCAACGTCCTCGTCCAGGACGGCGTCGGCGTGACCCATCCCGTCGACGCGACGACCATGGGACGGATCAACGTCGAGCTCATCGACGAGGTCGTCCTCGACACAGCGGGCCACTCCGCCGCGGCGGGGCCGTCCCAGATCGCCCACATCAACGTCGTCCACAGGCCCGGCTCGGCCGCCCCCGAAATGAACCTCTACTACGGCGTTTCGGGAAAGGGCCTGGTCGATCCCCTCTGGACGGACGAAGAGATCGCCGAGATGCCGGACGCGGCCCCCTCCTCCCTCCGGAGAGAGCACGACCTGTCGTTCTCGCTCGGCGGGCCCGTCCTCGCGGACATGGCCTGGTTCTATGGCAACGTGCGCTTCCGGACGCAGGGACGGCGGGCGCCCTTCCGCTATTGGACCGATCCCCTCGGCGTCCGCCACTTCGTCTACGACAGCTCGGCGAAGGACTTCGCCGGGATGTTCAGGCTCTCGATGAACGTCCTCGAGAAGTACAGGGGCGTCCTGGAGTTCGGTTTCTCGAGGGTCCGCGAGTCCGTCTACGGCCAGGAGATCGAGCCGCTGCGGCCCGAGGCCTCGACGCGCGAGATCGACGGCGAACGCGGGACGATCATGCGGGGCGCCGGGTCCTATTCCGTCAACCAGACGACGCGGGTCGACCTCTCCTTCGGCTTCGCGAAGCACACGCTGCCGCTCCTCCTGAACGCCTCGGGGAGCGCCAAGCCCCAATACTACGACGTCATCACCCAGCGCCGCTGGGGAAGCGGGTCGTTGAACGACCGCGAGAACGGGAGCCGGACGGTGGTCAGCGCGGCCGTGAGCCGGTTCATGGACGGCTTCCTGGGGATGGAGCACGATCTCAGCGCGGGAGGGGACTACGAGACGGGATACGCCCTCACCTCCACCTGGAAGGCCGACAACCTCATCCGGTACTACGCCGACGGCAGCCCCTACACCTTCGGCCAGACGACCTCCCCGTCCTCCGGCAACGACGTCGGCTGGGGGCTCATCGGGTTCTACATCGCTCCCGGAGCGGAAGGCGGCCTGGCCCTCCGGCGCGAGCTCAAGAGGATCGGCGGCTACGCCCAAGACACGATGAAGCTCTTCGGCCGGCTGTCGCTTTCGGCCGGCCTGCGCTTCGACCGCACCGAGACCCTGTTCTCGTCCATCTCCAAGGGCTCGAGCGGCAACTCGCTCAGCGTCCAGCTCGGCAACTCGCTGATCGACCCGCTCATGGGCTACAATCCGTACTCGCAGGTCAGCCTGACCGGCTGGGACAAGACCATCGTCTGGAACAGCTTCTCCCCCCGCTTCGGGCTGGTGCTCGACCTCTTCGGCGGCGGCCGGACGCTCCTCAAGGCGTCCTGGGCCAGACTTCCCGAGTACCTCGCGCTCGGCTACTCCGAGGACCTGGCCCCGTTCAATCCCCGGGCGTCCCACGGGTTCCTCTGGTTCGACGAGGACGGGGACGGCAGCGTCGACGCCTCGGACAGCTACTCCCTCATGCCTTTCGATTTCCGCGTCTACAAGAGCGAGTACTTCCGCCAGGCCGTCGACCCCGACCTCACGGCGCCGGTGATCACGGAGTGGTCGGCCGGGCTGGAACATCAGGTCGCCCGCGATTTCACGCTCTCCGCGCGCTACGTCAACCGCCGGCACGCGAACAACATCGGGAACGTCCTCTACGACCCCTCGACGGAAGTCCGCTGGATGCGTCTCGACGAGTCCCCGGAAGGCTGGTGGGTCCCCTTCGCGACCGTCGTGCCGGGGACGGGCGGCTTTCCCGACGTCCCGGCGACAGTCTACTTCCCCTCGACGACGGCCCCCGAGTTCTTCAAGCGGGTCGAGAACGTGCCCGAGCTCAAGGCGGAGTACCGGAGCCTGGAGCTCGCCGTCCACAAGAGGATGTCGCACAACTGGCAGCTTTTCGGGTCCCTCGTCTGGAACTGGGCGACCGGCACGACCAGCCTGGCCTCCCGCTGGAGCGCCGGGTACTCCTCGGTGATCCTGACGCCGAACTCCTTCATCAACGTCGCCGAAACCGACCGCCTCCTCCAGGACCGGCCGCTCGTCGCCCGGCTCGGCGGGACGGCGCGCTTCCGCGGCAATATCTACGCGAGCTTCCTCCTGAAGGCCCAGAGCGGGGCGCCCTGGGGCCGGACAGTCACGATCGTCCCGCCCGCCGACTGGTCGGAGGCGAACGGCGCCCGGGTGACGCCGATCACCATCAATCTGGAGAGCCCGGGCGCGAACCGCTACGGCTCCTGGAAGACCCTGGACATCCGGCTGGAGAAGGAATTCTCTAAGACCGGCCGCAAACGCTTCGGGATCTCCATCGACGTCTTCAATCTGCTCGGGGAGAAGTACCGGATCCTCGACCTGAACGACGGAGGGACCTGGCGCCCCGACGCGGAGGGGGCCAGCACGGGCACGCGGACCCTGAGCGGCACTTACGACACCTACTGGCCCCGGTGGGGGGAGCGGGTCGTCCGGATCAACCTCAACCTAGGATTTTAGCCGGAACTCGACGACCTTCTTCAGCTCGTCCCCTTCGGTCGCGCTCTTGACCGAGACCTCCAGGCGCAGCAGTTGGTCCTTCATCTCGTCGAGGCCCTTGTCGATGAGCAGGGGGAACTCCATCCGGAAGCGGCCTTTCCTGTTCTCCGTGAGCTCACGCTCCTCGAGCGACAGGGGGAACGATCCGCCGGCCTCCCAGACGGTCGTCCCGGACGGGTCCGAGATCCCGAGCCGGACGTCGAACGAGGTCTCCAGGCGCCCGTCCTTGAACTTGAACCAGATCGTGTTGAACGGAATGTCGACGAAGACCTTGCCCTCGAAGACGTCGCCCTCGCTCCGGAGCTTCAGCAGGGAGACCTTGTAATCGAAGAACCGCTTGTCCTGGTCGAACGTCTTCTGGAAATGGCCCTGGGCGATGTTGAGCTTCTGGAGGTGCTCCAGGTTGATCGCCATCAGGACGTAATGCCCCGAGCAGAGCTGGTCGGCAAAGACGACGGGGAAGCTGCCGTAGTACCAGACCTCGCGGCAGTTGCCCGACCCTTCCATGGGGTAGGTCAGGCGCTCGTGGGGAGGCCCGAAGAGGATGTAGATCCGGCCCCGGTCGGTTTGCCAGCCCGGGCGGCCCTCGCCATGGAACATGGCCGCCGCCCGCTCGACGCGCTCCTCGTACTCGATCCGGTACTCGTTCGCCGCGGTGTCGGGGTCCGGGTCGCGCCGCTTCCAGAACTCCTCGATGAAATCATCCCGGTCGGCGTCCGGGAGCTCGAGGAAGATCTTCCGCTCCGCCTTGGTGACGATGTAACCGACCTTGTTCAGGAAGTCGGCCCGTTCCGGCGTCAGCTTCCGCTCGAGCTTGTAGCTCCGGCAGCCCGCGGCCGCAGCCAGGCCGAAGACGAAGAGGAGCCCGACCCCGCAGGCCCTGCGGGTCCTTCCATGGGGGATATCATTCATCTCATCCTGTCCTCTCCCTTCCTAAGGTAGTCCTCAGGGGGCTAATAATCAAGCCCCGAGGGCGGCGCGGGCTCTCGCCGGGCGGGGAGAGAGAGGATGGTGCGGAAGGGGGGACTCGAACCCCCACAACCTTGCGGCCACAAGCTCCTGAGGCTTGCGCGTCTGCCAATTCCGCCACTTCCGCACGCGGGGAGCCCGTATTATAGCGATTCCGGACCTCCAGGTAAAGACGCCCATACGGATGGGGGTGACGCCGAGGGAGGAGTCGCCCCACGACCTGCTGGATATCGGAGACGATGCGCCGAGACCACCAACTTGACAAACGGGATGCCGGGGCCTATTGTGGGGGTGTTGATGGTTCCCCTCATCGAGATTTCCCCCGTGTCTCGAGAATCCGCTTTATTTCCACCCGAGGAGGACGCATGAAGCTGCAGAGCCGCTCCCAGGTCGAGGCCCTGGCCAAGTTCAAGAGCCAGGGCGACCTCGTGACGTCGTTCTACCTGGACACCGACAGGGGCCGGATGAGCAAGAAGGAGATCCAGCTCACCCTGAAGAACCTCATCAGCGAGTCCAAGGCCCGGGCCTGCGCGCTCGGCGTCGCCAAGGGCAGGGTCGACTCCCTCGTCGCCGACCTCGACCACGTCGCCGAATACGGCGGCCAGTCCCTGTCCGGCGCGAACGCCGCCGGCCTGGCCCTCTTCTCCCACAGCCGGAAGAGATTCTGGCACGCCCTGGAGCTGCCCCACGGCCCGCGCAACCGGGTCATCTTCGATACGAACTTCTATATCCGCCCGCTGGCCGCCATTCTGGACAAGTACAGCCCTATCTGCGCCCTCCTCATCGGCCGCCGCGAGGCCCGCTGGTACGAGATCACCATGAACGAGATCCGGGCCCTCGACGAGCTCGAGAGCGACGTCCCCAGCCGGGTCCGCGAGGGCGGTTTCGAGGGCACCGCGGCGAAGAGGATCGAGCGCCGCATCGACGCCCACCTCCAGGACCACTTCAAGCGGACGGCCCAGCGCACGTTCGACCTGAGCAAGAAGCACCCCTTCGACTGGCTCTTCATCGGCTGTGAGGACAACCACAGCCCCGACTTCGAGCCGCACCTCCACGCCTATCTCCGCGAACGGGTCAAGGCCCGGCTGAAAGCCCGCGTGGGCGATCCCCCGGCCAAGGTCCTCCAGGAGGCCCTCGAGACCGAGGCCCGGCTCAAGAAGGCCGAGGAGGCGGAGACCGTCGACAGGCTCGTCGCCGAAGTCGAGCGGGGGGGCTTGGCGGCCTCGGGCCTGCGGAACACGATCCACCGGCTCAACCAGTACGAGGTCCAATCCCTCGTCGTCACCCACAACTTCTCCAAACCCGGGCGGATCTGCCCGATCCACAAGATCCTCTACCTCGACGAGCTCAAGTGTCCCGTCTGCGACAAGAAGACCGATGTCGTCCAGGACGTCGTCGACGAGGCCATCGAGACCCAGCTCAAACGGGGCGGCACGGTCAAGCATGTCAGCCC
Source organism: Candidatus Aminicenantota bacterium (assembly GCA_963719985.1). Lineage (GTDB taxonomy): Bacteria > Acidobacteriota > Aminicenantia > Aminicenantales > Saccharicenantaceae > RBG-16-66-30. The sequence continues at coordinate 979,207 of CAVRDU010000005.1, forward strand.
GCCGTCCAAGCTCGACCGCTACGGCCACATCGGGGCCTTCCTCAAATACAAGTCCTGATCGTCGAGGCGATATCTCTTTGAGCGGGCCCGGTTCAGGCCGCCGCGGCTCTCTTCTCCTTGAATCGTATCTTGTTGAATAAGCTGTAGATGACCGGGAGGACGAAGAGCGTCAGCAGGGTCGTCGCCGTCAATCCGAAGGCGATCGCGACGCCCATGGGGGCGCGGAACTCTGAGCCCGAAGACCGGGAGAAGGCCATGGGAAGGGTCCCCAGAATGGTCGTCAGGGCGGTCAGTACGATCGCCCGCAGGCGCGTCGTCGCCCCCTGAAGGATGGCTTCCCGCTTGTCGACCCCGCGCTTGATCAGCTGGTTGATGTAGTCGATCATGACGATGCCGTTGTTGACGGCGATCCCGGCCAGCATGATGACGCCGATCATGACTGCGATGCTGAGCGTCCGGCCCGTGATGAAGAGCCCGAGGATGACGCCGATGATCCCCAGGGGCACGGTGAACATGATGATGAAGGGATGGGCGAAGTGCTCGAACTGCGAGGCCATGACCATGTAGACGAGAAGGATGGCCAGCGCGAAGGCGGCGGCCAGGATGAGGAAGGCATCTTGCATGTCCTCGTACGAGCCTCCGTATTCAAGGAAATAGCCCGGCGGCAGGGCCCGCTCGAAGCCGGCCAGCCGGCCCTTGATGTCCCGGACGACGCCGCCGAGGTCCCGGCCGGAGATGTTGGCCGTGACGGAGACGCGGCGGGCCTGGTTCTCACGGTTGATCATGATCGGGCCCTCGCCGGTCGATACGTCGGCCACCTGTTCCAGGTAGATCGTCTGGCCGGCCGCGGTCCTGAGCGGGATACTCCGGACCGCGTCCAGGCTGTCACGATACTGTTCCTTGAACCGGAGCCGGACGTCGATCTCGTCGCTGCCTTCGCGGTAGCGCGTGGCGACCTTGCCGAGGGTGGCCGTCTGCACGGTATTGGCGACCTGGTAGATGGATAGGCCGAGCCGGTAGGCCCGCTCGCGATCGATGCGGATCTGGACCTCGGGTTTCCCCGAGGACAGGGTGTGGGTGAGGTCACGGATGCCCTCGACGCCGGAAATGAGCTGGACGATCTGGTCGGCCTGGGCCTTGAGCGTGGGCAGGTCCTTGCCGAAGAGCTTGATCTCGACGGGGGCCGCGGCCCCCCCCAGCATCTGCTGGTTCATGTCCATGGCCTCGAACTTGACCCCCCGCAGGTTCGGCAGCTTCCGGCGTATCCTCTCCAGGATCTGCTTGTCGGATTCCGTCCGCTTGTCGCGCTTGACCAGGCCGACCCAGAGGAGGCCCTCATGGGTGCCGGCGTTGGCGAAGCCGGAAGCGGCGTCGCCGGCGTCCTGTTCGACCTGGGAGCCGACCTGGGCCGAGATCATGGTGATCTCGGGCATGGCCGCCATGACGTTCTCGACCAGGGAGACGACACGGTCGGTCTCCTCGAGGGCCGTGCCGACGGGCAGGCGGACTTTGAGCATGATCATGTCCATGTCCTGGGCGGGCATGAACTCCATGCCCAGGAAGGGGACGATCGCGATGGCCGCGAGGAGGGCCAGGACCGCGCCGCCGACGACCCAGCGGCGATGGTGGAGGGCCTTGTCGAGCCACTTCCGGTAGAGGGACTTGGCCCTGGCGAACTGACGCTCTTCGGGGGCCTTGACGATGGACCGGAGGCTCTTCTTGGAGCGGAAGAGGAGGGACGTGGACAGGGGGACGACTGTCAGGGCGACGAAGAGCGACGCGAGGAGCGAGAACGTGATGGACAGGCCCAGGGCCTGGGTCATCTTGCCGGTTATGCCGGAGGCGAAGATCATGGGGAAGAAGACGGCGATCGTCGTCAGCGTCGAGGCGGTGATGGCCATGCCGACCTCGCTCGCGCCGGCGATCGAAGCCCCGTCGGCCCCGTCGCCCTCCTCGAGGTGGCGGTAGACGTTCTCGATGACGACGATGGCGTTGTCGACGAGCATGCCGACGCCCAGGGCCAGGCCGCCGAGGGTCAGCATGTTCAGGGTGTAGCCGGCGGCGTAGAGGGCGATGAACGTGGTGATGATGGACAGGGGGATGGCCAGGCTGATGACGAAGGTCGGCCGCCAGTTGCGGAGGAAGAGGAATATCAGCCCGACGGCCAGCAGGCCGCCGACCCAGGCGTTCCGAATGGTGTTCGAGGTCACCTGCTCGATCATGTCGCCCTGGTCCATGGCCACGTGGAAGACCGGATTGCCGGGGATAGTCCCCAGGAGGGACCGGATCTCCCGCTTGACCGCGGTGCTGGCCTGCTGGGTGTTCGCCCCGGAGCGCTTGCTGACGATGAGGTAGACGCCGTTCTGCTGCTGGATGCGCGCGGCATAGCGGAAGTCCTTGAGCGTATCCTTGACCTCGGCGATGTCGGAGACGTAGACCGGCTCGCCCGTGGCCGTCATGCCGACGACGGTCTCGCGGATGTCGTCGAGACCGGTGAACTCGCCCATCGTCCGGACGAGGATCTCCGCGTGGCGCTCGACGATGTTCCCGGCCGGGAGGTTGACGTTCTCGGCCCGGAGAGCCATCATGACCTGGTCGAGCGTCAGGCCCCGGCTCTCGAGCGAGGCCTTGTCGACGTCGACGAGGATCTCGCGCTCGTCCATGGAAAAGACCCGGGCCGAGGCGACCCCGTCGATCCGCTCGAGCCGTGGGGCGACCTCGTCCTCGATGATCGTCTTGAGCTTCATGGCCGGGATGTCGCCGGTGATCCCGTAGAAGACGACCGGGAACGCGCTGAAGCTGAACTTCATGACCAGGGGATTGCCGGCCTCCTCGGGAAGGTATTGCTCATAGAGCCCGATCTGGTCACGGATGTCCTGGGCGGCGAAGTCGAGGTTGGTCCCCCACTCGAACTCGACGCTGATGACGGAGACGCCCTCGGACGTCTGGGAGGTGACCTTCTTGACCCGGTTGACGGAGCTGACGACCTGCTCGAGGGGCCGGGTCAGGACGTTCTCGATGTCCTCGGAGGAGGCCCCCGAATAGGTCGTGATGACGGAGACGGTCGGGAACTCGAGATCGGGGAAGAAGTCGAGCCCCAGCCGGGTGAACGAGATGGCGCCCAGGACGACCAGGATGGCCGCCATCATGGACGCGGTGACTTTTCTTTTGACGGAGAATTCGGGGAGCTTCACTTGTCCACCTCTTCGAGGACCTGGACGGCGGCGCCCTCCTCGAGCCCGAAGTTGCCCTCGACGATGACCGTGTCGCCCTCGACGAGACCGTCGAGGACCTCGATCGTGGTCGTGTTCTGGATGCCCAGAGAGACGGTCCTCCGGACCGCCTTGCCGCCTTCGACGATGAAGACGTAGGCGTTCTCGAGAACGGCGATCTGGGGAACGACCAGGGCGTTCTCGTGGGACTGGACCTCGAAGACGAGGTCGCCGAACGTCCCCGGCCGCAGGGTCCCATCGGGGTTGTCGATGGCGACCTCGACCTCGAACTTCTTGCTCAGCGGGTCGGCGGTCAGGTTGACGACGCTGACGGAGCCCCGGAACTCCCGGCCGGGGAAGGCCCCGACCCTGAGGACGGTCCCCTGGCCCCTGCGGATGCGGCCGACGTCCTCGGGCGAAACGGCGACCGTGATCTTGATCTTGGAGTAGTCCATGAGGGTCAGGACCCCGCCGGCCCCGCCGCCGAAGTTGCCGCCCATCATCGGATTGATGACGTCGCCGACCTCGGCGTTCTTCGAGGCGATGACCCCGGCGAAGGGCGCCGTCATGAGAGAGACGTCCAGGGCGTGCCGGGCCAGGTTCATTCCGGCCCGGGCCTGGTCGAGCTGGGCGGAAGCGGAATCGAAGGCGAGATGGACCTTCTCGCGCTGCTGCTCGGAGACGGCGTTCTCCTTGATCAGGCGGTCCATGCGCTCCTTGTTGCGAAGGGCGTCGGCGTAGGCCGCCTCGGCCACGGCGACGCCGGCCTCGGCCTGCTTCAGCTGGAGGCGGATGGACTCGGTCTCGAGCTCGGCCAGGAGCTGGCCCTTGGCCACCCGGTCCCCGGCCCGGGCGTGGATGCGGGCGATCTTCCCGCCGACCTCGGGCGTGACGTTGATCTTGGTCCAGGCCTCGAGCGTTCCGGTATAGGTGATCTTCTCGGTGATCCTCTCGCGCCGGACCTTGAAGACCTTGACCGGCGCCGCGCCGAAAGTCTCGGCCGCGGTCGGATCCTTCGCGGCCGGGTTGCCGCAGGCGGCGAGAGCGGCGGCGGCGAGAGCGGCGATGACGAGCTTGGTGGGGATGTGCGTCGGTTTCATGGGTTCCTCCGTTAGTTCGAGCGGCTCTCCGACCGGCCCCGGCCGATGGCCTTCTCGAGCATGGCCTCGGAGATGACGAGGTCATAGAGCGCTTGGGAATAGTTGGTGCTGGCCTGCCTCAGGCCGACCTGGGCCGTTAGGACGTCCAGGTTGGTGGCCAGGCCCTCCGAATAATTGAGCTCCGCGATGCGAACGGCCTCGCGGGCCTGTTCGACGTTCTTCTCCTGCGAGAGCAGGGTCTCGCGGGCCTGGTCCCGGTTCAGCACCGACTGGCGGACCTCCAGCGCGATCGCCTCCGAGAGGCCCTTGCGGGTCCACTCGAGCTCGCGGATGGCCGCTTTGGACTGGCCGACCCGGGCCTGGGCCTCGAACCCGTTGAAAAGGGGCAGGTTGAGGGCCAGATTGATCGTGTAGTAGTTCTGCCAGCTGCCTTTCCGGAAATTCAGGGCGTCGGACCAGAAGTTGTAGGCCCCGCCGATGGCCAGCGTCGGCAGGGCGGAGCCGCGGGCGATCTTGAGCATCTGCCCGGCCATCAGGCGCTGGTAGTCGAGCTGGCGGAGCTCCGGCCGCTGGGCCAGGGCCTCCTCGATCACCCCTTCGGCCGCGGCGTCGAGCGGGGGCGACGAGAGCTCGCCTCGGACCTCGATGGGCGTGTCGAGAGGGATGCCCAGGACCGTCTTCAAGCCGAGGGCGGCCATCTCGACGCCGTTCTTGGCCCGGATGGCCGGGGGCTTGAGGTTGGCGACCTGGACCTCCGAGAGGAGGAGGTCGAACTTCGAGGCCATGCCGACCTCGTAGAGGTTCTTGACGTTGTCCCGGAATCCTTGGGCCAGGGCCATGGACTCGTCGGCGACCGCGGAGAACTCCTTGGCCAGGAGATAGCCGTAAAAGGCCCGCTTGACCGCGAAGACCGTCTCCTGCTCGGACAGGCGGACCGACTCGCGGCTGGCCTGGACCCCGTAGCCGGCCTGCTTGTATCCGGCCGTGAGCCGGCCGCCGGCGAACAGGGGCAGAGAGAAGGCCAGGGACATCTGATAGTCCTTGGTGAAGTCGATGGAGATCCGCTGGGGCGGATCGCCGGGGATCATCGACGGGAACTCCAGAGTGAAGAGCTTCTCGTCGAGGGTGTCCGTTCCCTGGGCGTTCAGCGTCGGCAGGAATCCCGCGACGGCCTGGCGGACCTGGGCCCTGGCCTGGGAGACCCGCTCTTGGGTCGCCAGATGGAACGGATTCTGGCGGAGGGCCATGGCGATGGCCTCGTCGATGGTCAGGACGACCGCCGGCTTGAGCTCCTGGGCGAAGACGGATGTCCCCAGGCTGGCGAGCGCCAGGACGATCAGCGTGACGGCTGACTTTCTCATGTCACATCTCCTTGCCGGATCTTTCGGGGTTCCGGATCCCCTCGATGATGAACCGGGTCAGGCGCTCGGGCGCGGACGGCTGGAGCGGCGCGTCCCCTTCCCAGAAGCGCATGTGGGTGTATCCCTGGAGGACGGCCTCGATGAAGTTGGATCCCTGGCGCGTGTCCATGCGCCGGAATTCCCCCGAGGCGACCCCCTCCTCGAGGACCCGGGCGCCAAGGCCGATCATCTCCTGCCTTTTCTCCTTGAGCATGGCCAGCATCTTCCTGTCCTCCGTCGGCGCCGCGCTGGCCTTGCCGGGCGGATGGGCGAAGACGCGCATGAGCTTGAACATGGCCTTGTCCATCCACAGGACCCGGTTGAAATGCCTCATATCCTCGTTGCTCTGAAGGACGGCCTGGACGATCCCGCCGAGCTTCTCGGCCGCGGTCCCCGGGCCGTCGACGATCGCGGCGACGCGGTCCCGGATGCTGTCGAACGAATGCCCCAGGATCTCGCAGAGCAGGGCCCCCTTGCCCGGGACGTACTTGTAGATCGTGGCCTTGGACAGCTGGGCCTCGCGGGCGACGTCGTCCATCGTCAGGGCGCTGTAGCCCTTGCGGAGAATGACCCGCTCGGCGGCCTGGAGGACGGTCTCGCGGTAGCCCTCGCGGCGGCGCATCTCGCGCTCACTTCGGACGTCGGTTTTTTTCATGGAGTTGAACCCTCTGGTTTATCGAATGAACTTATTGGTTTATTTCGCAAACCCTATAGTTCAGTTATCTTACGCCTCCGGGCGCCGTTTGTCAAGGACCGGGAACCTCTGTACAATGGGAGCGGTCTCGAGATGATACGGACGAGAACGGCCGAACGGTTCAACCCGGCGGGCCCGCGGGCCCCTGGCCGGGGCGATCCTCCTGGCCGGCCTTGTCGCCGGCCCGGCCCACGCCGGCCCGGCTCCTCCCGCCGCTTGGTGGGAGGTCCGGCTCTCCGTCGCCGTGCAAGGGACTTACAGCCTCAGGGGGGAAGAAGTCCCGCTTTCCGGCGAATACTCGGGCCGGCTCCTGTGGGAAGGGCGCTTAGAGCCGGACGGTGACGACTTCATCCTCGTCCACGTCAGGTCCGAAGTGCTGGAGTGGCGCCACCGGGAGAAGGCCGCCCGGGACGGGGCGGAGAGCGTCCTCGAGGCCCCGGAGACGGCCCGTCCGGCCTTGCGCCTGAACTATGTCCTGCGAGAGCACGGCGAGGTCACCTTCGATTTCGAGATCGAGGGGACGTCGGTCCCGCTCCACAGGCGCTCGATCGAGCTCCCCCTGGAGATGCCCCGCTCGGCGAGACCCCCCGGGTTCATGCCGGGCTACCGCGACTACGTCCTGAGCGGCTCGAACCGCGTCGTCCTCCCGGCGTCCGACCTCAAGCGGCGGAGGCCCCAGCGGACGTTCGCCTGGACTTGGCGCCGCGTGGACAGTCTGGACAAGGGTCCCCTGAACTTCGTGGCGATCCAAAGCCATTCGGCCGAGGCCGTCGTCTCCCTCGCCCGCCGCTGACGGCGGGTCGTCAGGCCCGGGGGTGGAACCTGTCGTAGACCCGACGCAGGCGTTCCCGGCTGACGTGCGTGTAGATCTGCGTCGTCGTGATCCGGCTGTGGCCCAGCATGAGCTGGACCGAGCGCAGGTCCGCCCCCCGCTCGAGCAGATGGGTGGCGAACGAGTGGCGGAGGACATGCGGCGTGATCCGGGCCGCGTCGAAGCCCGCCTGGGCGGCCCGCTGGCGGAGGAGCTTCCAGATGCCCTGGCGGGTGAAGGGCCGGCCCCGTCGGGACAGGAAGAGCTCTTCCCTCCCGCCGGCGGGGTCGAGCCGCGGGCGGACCTCGGCCAGGTAGCGCCCGATCGCGTCGCAGGCCGCGCGGCCGAGCGGCACGATCCGCTCCTTCCCCCCCTTGCCGCGGCAGACGAGAAAACCGTCGTCCCTGTTGATCTCGGCGAGCCGGAGCGAAGCGAGCTCTGAGACGCGGAGCCCCGAGCCGTAGAGGACCTCGAGCATGGCCCGGTCCCTGATCCCGTGGGGCTTGCCGGGGTCGGGCGCCCGCAGGAGCGCCTCGGCCTCGTCGACGGTCAGGAACTTGGGCAGGGCCAGCCAGGTCGAGGGCGTCGTCAGCCGCGACGACGGGTCCTTCTTGAGGAAGCCGCTGAGGACCGAGAACCTGAAGAAGGAGCGGAGGGCGGAGACGAGGCGGGCCAGCGAGCGGGCCGAGAGGCCGGCCCCGCTCTCGCGGTGGACGAAGGCGACCAGGGTCTCCTCGGAGATCCGGCCCCAGGTGACCTTGCCGGCCTTGAGGAAGCCGACGAGCTTCCCGACGTCTCGCCGGTAGGCCGCGATAGTGTTCACGGCGAGCCCTTTCTCGACGGCCAGGTATTCGAGGAACAGTCGCAGCGATTCCTCGGCCGGCGAGGCGGTAGGCTTCATGTCAGGAAGGGATTGGAGATCCGCTCCCGCTCGACCGTCGTCCGCGGCCCGTGGCCGGGTAGGACGACCGTCTCCCCGGGGAGGCTGAGGATCTTCTCCCGGATGGACCGCTCGAGGTCCTTCCAGGAGCCGCCGGGGAGGTCCGTCCGGCCGACGCCGTCGCAGAAGAGCGTGTCTCCGGAGAAGAGGACGCCGCCGTGGACGAATCCGACGCTTCCCGGCGTGTGCCCGGGAGTGTGGACGACCCGGAGGGACGTCCGGCCGACGGCGATCTCGTCGCCGTCGGCCAGGAGCCGGTCCGGCGGGGGCGAATTCCTGGCCCCGAGGAGCAGGCTCAGCTCGATGTAGTCGGATACCTGGAGCATCCCGGTGTCGGCGCCGTGCATGGCCAGGGGAACGCCGTACTTCTTGACGATGTCGCTATTGGCGCCGATGTGGTCGACGTGGCCGTGGGTGTTGAGGACGACGGCGGGCTTGAGCTCCAGGTCGGCGACCGCCGCGATGATCTTCTCTGGCTCGGCCCCGGGGTCGATGACGGCGCAGGACCGGCTCTCCTCGCAGTAGACGAGGTAGCAGTTGGTCTCGAGGGCGCCGACGACGACGAGCTCGTACTTCATTCTCGACCCCGGGGCCATCTTAAGTCCAAATCCCCCCCCGAGTCAACCAACTAGCCGGCCGGCGGAGGGGCCTCGGGGATCGACTCCGCTCGCTGCGGCCATTCTTCACGCCGTCCCGGTCCGGAGCCCGCTCTTAGGTCTCCGTCCCGATGACGTCTAAATGGCCGCTTTATGCTCGCTCCGCGATACCCCTCGGCCCCTTGTTCTGCCGGCCTCCAGCTCGGGCTTTGGCTCGGGAAAATAGAAACGTCTTCATTTTCCTAGTATAATCCGGAACGATGGATGTCCTGATCACGCCGGAGGCACGGCAAGAGCTCGAGGGCATGCTGGCCTTGCGGCCGAAGCCGGAAGCCTGGGGCGCTCTCATCGGCCACAGGCGGGGCCCCCGGTACATCGTCGAAAAGGTCCTGGCCGGCGGGAGCCCGGGGACCTTTCCGGACGAGAGGACGCTCGAGCGTCTCGATGCCGTCTGGCCGGGGCGGACGATCGGCCTGATCGCCGTGAGGCCGGGCGCCGCGTTCAGGAAGGCCGCGCGGGGGCCCGCCTGGTACGGCAAGCTCGTTCTCGAGCTCTCCGGAACGGCCCGGGCGCCGGTCATCCGTCCCTTCGTGGTCGAGTTCGAGCGGGGCTTCTTCCTCGAACCGGTCGCGTTCGCGCCGGCCGTCAAGGAGAAGGCCCGTGAGTGAGCCGTTGACCCGGGATGAAGAGCTGGCCTGTCTGAAGCTCGCCCGCCTGGCGCTCGAGCATTATTTCGAGACCGGCGGTCTGCTGCCGGCGCCGGGCAAGCCGCTTCGGCTCAAGCAGACGCGCGGCGCGTTCGTGACCCTGAACGTCGACGGGGAGCTGCGCGGCTGTGTCGGCTACCCCCTGCCCGTAAAGCCCCTCGACGAGACGATCATCGAGATGGCCGTCGCCGCGGCCAGCCGGGACACCCGCTTCGAGCCGCTGCGGCCTGAGGAGCTGGACCGGCTGAAGATCGACGTCTCCGTCCTCGGCCTGCCCGAGCCGGCCGCCGATCCCGCGGAGGTCGTGGTCGGCCGCCACGGCATCATCGTCTCGGAGGGCTTCCACAAAGGCCTTCTCCTGCCCCAGGTCCCGGTCGAGCACGGCTGGGACAGGGAGACCTACCTCGATCACGGCTGTCTCAAGGCCGGACTGCCGCGCGACGCGTGGCGGAAAGGGGCGAAGATCGAGGTCTTCAGCGCCCAGGTCTTTTCCGAATAGCGGGGCTCCCCCGCCGGACCGCTCCTATTTCTTCTTGGTCTTGAGCGCGGTCAGCTCCGTCTGGGCCTCGGCCTTCAGGACGTCGTCCTTCGAGGTCGTCTTGGGGAGGTCGATGCACTTCTGGAAGCACTCGGCCGCCTCGTCGTACTTCTTCAGGGCGACGAGCGTCCGGCCCAGCTCGAGGTAGTGGTTGGCGTACTCGGGGTGCAGCTCGATGGCCTTCCGCAGGGCCTTCTCCGATTCCTCGAAGGACCCCTTGGGGATGGACCCGTAGACGATGCTGCCGAAGAAGCGCTTGGCCCCGCCGATCTCGTCCATGCGACGGTGCCAGCGGCCGAGGGCGTGCCAGGCGAGGTGGTTGGTTTCGTCGAGCTCGATGGCCTTGTCGATCTCGGCCCGGACGGCCTTGGAGGCGTCGATCTGCTCCTTCTTGCCGAGGAGCAGGAGCCGCTTGCCATTGGCGGCCGCTAACTGGAAATGGCCCCAGGTGTCGTTGGGGTTGGCGGCGACGGCCTTGCGGGCGATCGACGTGGCCTCGGTGAACATCTTCTTCTGCTGTTCCTTGACGTCCTTTTCCGTGGCCGGGATGACGTCGGCGATGTCGACCATGGCCCGCGAGGCCTTCCAGAGCGCCTCGTAGTTCCCGGTCTCGAGCGTCAGGGCGGCCTGGTAGTGCTCGAGGGCCTTGACGTCGTCGAACGCGGCGTAGGCCTCGTCGCCGGCCTGGATGTGCTCGGCCGCCGTCTGGGCCAGCGCGGGCCCGGCCAGCAGGGCGGCAACGGCGAAGATGAATAGTATCTTTCTCATTGTTTCCCTCCGTGCCCTTTACCTTTTACCCATTTCCGGGCAAATGTCAAGCGGCCCGGCCGTCCCTCGGGTCCCCGCGGCGGAGAAAGCTCTCGAGGGCGAGGCCGGCGAGGAAGCCCGCGACGCCGAGGCCGACCCCCAGGGGGAGCGACCGCGGCCAGGCGGGGACGGCAAAGAGGCCCAGGCCGGATTCGGCGAGAAAGCAGACGGTCGCGTGGCCGCCGCCGAGGAGGAGCGAGAGGGTCCCGGCCAGGGGAGCTCGCCTTTTGAGGAAGAGCGCGGCCAGCCCGGGGACGAGCAGCCCCTCGGCCATGATCGTCGAAGCGAGGCCCAGGGTCTTCAGGATATCCCCCAAGCGGGCGGCGATGAGGAAAGCGGCCGCCGCGAGGGCCCCGCTCGTTATCCTGGCCAGGACGAGGGCCCGGCCCTCGGGGGCGTCCGTCCGGACACCCCTCCCGAGGAGCTCCCCGGTCAGGGTGAAGGACCCGGCGTTGAGGGCGGCGTCCATCGTCGAAAGGATGGCGGCGAGGACGGTGACGAAGACGAGGCCGCCCAGGAAGGAGCCGGCCTCGAGGGAGATGAAGCGGGTGACGAGAGGGACTCCAGCCGCGCCTCCGGGAACGAGCGGAAGGAAGAGCATGCCGACCGCGACGATGCCCGAATAGAAGAGGCCGAGGAGGAGCGCGGCGGCGAGGAAGCCGCGGCGGGCCGCCCTCTCGTCCCGGGCGGCCTGCATCCTCTGCCAGGCGATGGGCGAGATCGTCCAGGCCAGGACGAACGAGGCGGCAACGAGAAGGTTCCGCTCCCCGCCGGCCAGAGGATCGAAATAGACGCTCTTGCCGGCCGCGGCGGCCGCGGCCCCGACAGCGCTCCAACGTACCCGCGAAGCCAGCGAGGCCGCCATTCCGGCGACGCCGGCGACGAGCAGGAGGAACTGGACGACGTGCGTCCTGGCCACGGCCTGGAGTCCGCCCGCCGTCGAGTAGGCGACGGCGATGGCCGCCGCGAGGCCCATGCCGAGCACCGGGCCCGTCCCGAGGAAAGCGGACAGGAAGGGCCCGGCCGCGACCATCTGGGAGGCGGCCAGCACGGTCATGTACCAGACGATGAGGACGGTCGTCAGCCATTCCGCCGTCCGGCCGTACCGGTCCCGCATGAGCCCGGCCAGGGTCAGGCCCGAGGCGGCCCGGATCGGCCTGGCCATCGCGGTGAGGGCGAGGAGGGTGACCACGGCGGGCACGCCGATGATCCAGACGGCGCTGAGGCCGTCGCGCGACGCCTCGTCCGTCGAGACGAGTAGCGACGCCGCCCCGATCCAGGAGGCGCAGAGGGAGAAGGCGACCCGAGCCGGGCCGAGGCGCCGCGAGGCCAGAAAGAACGATTCGAACCCGGCGCGGCGGCCAGGGGCCCAGAGGCCGGCGGCCCAGAGGACCGCGGCGTAGACGGCGATGGCCAGGACGAATCCTGCTCTCATGCGCCGGAGTATAGAAAAGAAGGGGGACACATACAAGTATGTGCCCCATGTTCCGAAACGGCCGCATTTTCCGTTATAATATCCCGCATGAAGCGCTTCGCCGCCCTGGCCGCGGGCCTCGTCATGATCGTCGGCGCTCCCCTGGCCCGGCCTCTCCCCCGGGGACAGGAGGCCGCGGCCACCGCCGAGAAGGCTCTGGTCAACCTGGAGAAGGCCCTCCAGGCCGTCGCCACTCTCCGGGCCGACTTCGAGCAGCTCCACTACTCCATGGCCGTCTCGGAACCGCTCCGCGAGAAGGGCGAGCTTCTCTTCGAAAAGCCCGACCGGATGCGCTGGGAATACCGGGCGCCGCAGAACAAGGTTTTTCTCTACCAGGCGGGGGTCCTCGAGACCTATCTCCCCGAGGAGAAGCAGCTCATCCGGAGCCCCGTCGCCAGGGAGGCCCTGGAGTCCGACATCTTCGGCATCTTCCTCGGCCTGATGTCGTTCCGGGACGCCTACGCCGTCGAGGCGAGCCTCTTCCCCACCGAAGCGGCCGGCGTCCGGCAGGTCAAGCTGACCCCCCTGGAGGAGGGGGATTTCTCCCATATCCTCCTCGAGATCGACGGGACGACCTGGCTCCTGCGCCGGGCCATTTTCCTCGAGTGGGCCGGGAACAAGCGCGAATTCGTCTTCAGCCGGGTCCGGACGGGGGGCCGCCTCCCCGCCGGGGCCTTCACTCTGAAGGTCCCTCCGGGCACCGAGATCATTGACGACGTCGAAAGCGTCAGGCGGTAGGCTCTGAACCGCGAAGGGTCCCTTTCCGTATGAACACCCGAGGGCAGGAATCTCTCTCGAGGGCCGACGACGGCCGGCTCGTGGCCCGCGTCCTCAAAGGAGACCGCAAGGCGTTCGAAATGATCGTCCTCAAGTACCAGCAGCCCCTGACGAGCTACCTCGGCCGCATGACCGGGGAGCGCGAGGCGGCGCTCGATTTCGCCCAGGAGATCTTCCTCAAAGTCTACTGCTCGCTCGGCTCTTACAGGCCCGCCTACAAGTTCAGCACTTGGCTGTTCAAGATCGCCTCGAACCACCTCATCGACCACTGGAGGAAGAAGAAGATCGCGACCGTCTCGATCGACCAGCCCGTCGACGCCGACGACGACTCCCTCCTCCCCCAGGTCCCCGATCCCGGCCCGTCGGTCGTCCGCAAGCTCGAGCTGGCCGAGATCCGGCAGAGGATCGAACGGGCCCTAGCGACCGTCCCCGAGGCCTTGCGGGAACTCTTCGTCCTCAGGCACGTCAACGAGTTCTCCTACGAGGAGATCGCGGACATCAAGAGCCTGCCCGTCGGGACGGTCAAGAACCGCGTCTTCCAGGCCAAAGAGCTGCTCCGAAAAAGGATGGAGGGATCGTGACGAACTGCCCGCACCCCGAGGACCTCTGCCTCTACCTCGAGGGCGGGCTCGGCCCGTACAAGGCCCGGGCGCTCGAGGAGCACATCGAGCGGTGCTGCGCCTGCCGCGAGGCCCTGGCCGAGAGGCGCCTCCTCCACGAGGCCTTCACCACCCTGCCGCCGTTCGAGGTCCCGCCGGACTTCGCCAGGTCGGTCATGGACAGCCTGCCCGAGCCTGAGGAGGCCAAGGCGAACTGGCTCGCGCCCCTGCTCGCGGCCGCGGCTTCGCTCGTCGTCGGTCTCCTCGGCTTCTACCTCCTCACCGGGACCAGCCTGTCCAACGTTCTCGTCGCCGGGAACCGGATGGTCGGCGCGGCCCTCTCCGGCGTCCTTCCTTTCGCCGCCAAGACGATCAAGATCGCGGCCATCCTCCTCGGGGCCGCTTCGGACCTCGCCTCCATGCTCTTCGTGGCGATCGGCGCCGCCGTCCGCTCCCTCGGCCCGCAGGGCCTCGTCCTCCTCGTCGGCTTGGGGGGCGCCGTGTTCCTTCTCGCGCTCGTCGGCGCGAAAAGACTCCTCGCCCCCGGAGAAGAACAATGATGAAAAAGAACCTGGCCTTGGCGCTCCTCGCCCTTCTCGCCCTGGCGCCCCTCTCCTCCCCGGCCGCGGCCGCGGCCGAGGTCGGCTCCGGCAAGGACATCCATGTCGCCCCCGGCGAAACTCAGGACAAGATCTTCAGCCTCGGCGGGAACGTTTTCATCGAGGGCCAGGTCCGCGAGGACGTCTTCGTCATCGGCGGCTCGATCACGATAAGCGGCGAGGCGGGGCAGTCGGTCGTCGGCATCGGCTCCCGGATCATCGTCAAGTCGACGGCGAAGATCGGCGAGGACCTGGCCGCCCTGGGCGGGACTTTGGAAAAGGAGCCCGGCTGCGCGATCGGCGGCGACACGATCTACTTCGAGACGCGCGAGCTCGGCGACAAGCTCTTCAAGGACGGTCTCTTCCAGAGCGTGTTCTCGCTCTCGCTGATCCCCGTCTTCGTCGTCATCAAGCTGGTCTTCATCTTCCTCTGGCTCATCGCCGCCGTCATCGGAGCGGCCCTCTTCCCGAAGCCGATCGCCTACGCCGCCGGCGAGGTCCGCAAGCACTTCTGGCCGGTCCTGGGAACGGGGATCGTGGCCATCATCGTTTTCACGATGCTCGTCCTCTTCGCCGCCCTGTTGAGCTTCATCCTCATCGGCATCCCCATCGCCCTGGCGCTCGCCGCCGCCGGGTTCCTCATCAAGGTGTTCGGCCGTCTGGCCGTCTTCTACTTCCTCGGCGAGGCCGCGCTCCGGGCCTTCGGCGCGAAGGGGATCGGCACGATGGGGGCGGTGCTCTTCGGCCTGTTCGTTTTCAGCCTGGCCGGGTTCGTCCCCGTCCTCGGCTTCCTCTTCAGCTTCGTCATGAACGCCGTCGGCTGGGGCGTGGCCATCCGGACGAAGTTCGGCTCGCGGGAGAACTGGTTCCAGAAGAAGCCGGTCTGCTGAGAGCCCCGGGTCAGCGCTCGAGGATCTCCTTTTCCTTGGCCGCGGCCAGCTCCTCGATCCTGGCGATCGTCTCGTCGAGGAGCTTCTGGAGCTGCTCGAGGCCCGAGAACTTGTCGTCCTCGGTGATCTCCTTCTCCTTCTCGAGGTCCTCGATGAACTCCTTGGCCTCGCGCCGCATGTTCCGCAGGGCCGTCTTCTCCTCCTCGAGCATCTTGCCGATCTTCTTGGCGATCTCGCGCCGGCGCTCCTCGTCGAGGGGAGGGATGGGGACGCGGAGGAGCTTGCCGTCGTTGAGGGGATTGAAGCCGAAGTCCGAGCCCCGGATGGCCTTGTCGAGCGGCTCGAGCATCGACGGGTCGTAGGGCTGGACGACGATGAGGGTCGGCTCGGGGACCTTGAGCGTGGCCACCTGGTTGACCGGCGTGGGGACGCCGTAGTAGTTGACCTTGATCTCCTCGAAGATGCCGATGTTGGCCCGGCCCGTCCGGAGCATGCCGATGTCCTTGCGGAAATGCTCGGCCGAGGTCTTCATCTTCTTGGCCGTTTCGTTGAGCGCGTCTTTGACCATCGCGTTCTCTCCAACTCAGAGATCCGCCGGGGTTTACAGACCCGGCGTCCGGGCTTGAGAGATAGTAGACCAGCTCCCCCCGTCCTGTCAAGGCGAGGCGGGGCCGTCGAGGGCCGGGAAGGGGAACTCCTTCGAGGGCCGGTGTTCCCCGGCCATGACCGCCTTAAGCTCTTCGACGACGTCGGGACGCTCCGCCGCGACGTCCTTCGCCTCTCCGGGATCGGCATCGAGGTCGTAGAGCTCGACGGGAGCGCCCGGGTCCTTGAGGAGACCCTGTCGGACGGCCTTCCACTTCCCGAGGCGGGCCATCTGCTGGCCGCCATAGGACGGGAATTCCATGTACAGGCGGGGCTCGCCGGGCGGCGGGGCCTTCCCCTCGAAGACTGGCAGGCGGCTCGCGCCGTCGAGGCCCGCGGGGACGCGGGGGCTCCCCCCCGCCGCGTCGAGAAGGGTCGGAAGGAGGTCCTGGAAGGCGACGACCGCGGGCGAGGTGCGGCCGGCCGGGACGGCGCCCGGGCGCCGGACGACGAGCGGCACCCTGATGCCGCCCTCGTAAAGGTAGCCCTTGTGCCGGCGGAAGGGCCCGGTGCCTTCGAAGAAGTCCATGTCGTAACCGCCGACGTCGTAGGTCGCGCCGTTGTCGCTGGCGAAGACGACGAGCGTGTCCTCGTCGAGGCCGAGCGTCCGGAGGCGGTCCATGATCCGGCCCACGCTCCGGTCGAACCGGGTGACCATGGCCGCGTAGGCGGCCCGGGGTGCCTGGTGAGGGAGATACCCCTTGCCGCCCTCGTAGGGCGTCTCCGGCCAGCGCCCGGCGTATTCGGCGAGCGAATCCTCGGGGACCTGGAGGGCGAGGTGGGGGACGGTCGTGGCGAAGAATAGAAAGAAGGGGCGCTTCCGGTTCGTTGCGATGAAGCCCAGGGCCTCCTGCTCGAAGAGATCGGGCGCGTACTGGCGGCCTGTCGGGCCGCCTTCGTTCCCGTCGAGCCTGACCCGCTCGGCATTGCGCCAGAGCTCCGGAGGATAGTGGGTGTGGGCCTTGCGCTGGCAGTTGTAGCCGTAGAAGAAGTCGAAGCCCTGGGCCAGCGGCTCGCCCGTCGAGCCGGGGAAGCCCAGCCCCCATTTGCCGACGATCCCGGTGGCGTAGCCCTCGCTCCGGAGAAGACGGGCCAGCGTCGGCGTCCCGGCCGGCAGGGGCTCCTGGCCCTCGGGCTGGATCTCGCGGTTGTCCCGGACGTGGGCGTGCCCGGTGTGAAGGCCGGTCAGCAGGACGCAGCGCGACGGCGCGCAGACGGGGCTCCCGGAGTAGGCCTGGGTGAAGCGCGTCCCCTCGGCGGCCAGCCGGTCGATGTTCGGCGTCCGGATCTTCGAACCGCCGTAGCAGCCGAGCTCGAAGCAGCCCAGGTCGTCGGCCAGGACGAGGACGATGTTGGGTTTCCGGCGGCCGGAGCAGGCGAACGGCCCGCCGGCGAGGGACAGGGCGGCCGCGCCGGCCCCGGCGCGGACCGCGGTGCTCAGGAAATCGCGGCGTGTGGTCATGCCCCCAGATTAGCCGCGTCGGGAAGGCAAGTCAATCAGTAGACGCGGGTGCCGATGGCCTCGCCGCAGACGGCCCGCTTGATGTTGCCGCCCTTGCCCAGCGCGAAGACGAGGATGGGCAGGCCGTTGTCCTTGCAGAGCGAGATGGCCGTGGCGTCCATGACCTTGAGGCCCTTCTTGAGGACGTCGATGTAGCGGATGGCCTTGAACCGCTTGGCGGCCTTGTCGGTCAACGGGTCGGACGAGTAAACGCCGTCGACCTTGGTCGCCTTGAGGATGATCTCGGCCCCGATCTCGAGGGCCCGCTGCGCGGCGGCCGTGTCCGTCGTGAAGTAGGGGCAGCCGATGCCGGCCGAGAAAATGATGATCCGGCCCTTCTCCATGTGGCGGATGACCCGCCGGCGGATGAACGGCTCGGCCACGGACTTGATCTCGATGGCCGTGACATGGCGGGTGTCGGCCCCGGCCTTGTCGAGGGCCGCCTGGAGGGCGATGCCGTTGATGACCGTGGCCATCATGCCCATCTGGTCGGCGGAGCCCTGGTCGATGCCGTCGCGGATGCCCTTGGCGCCGCGGAAGAGGTTGCCGCCGCCGATCATGATGGCGACGTCGACCCCCAGGTCGTGGACATCCTTGATCTCGCGCGCGACCGCCAGGGACCGGTTGAAATCGATGCCGTGGCTGATGTCGCCGAGGAAGGACTCGCCCGAGAGCTTGAGGAGGACGCGCTTGTAGGCCGGCTTCGGAGAGGTTGGGGGCATGGGTTTGAGCTCCGGCCGGTATTCTATACCGGAACGGACCCGGAGTTCAATCCTGGCCGATCTCGAAGCGCGCGAACCGCCCGACCTTGATGTTCTCGCCGATCTTGGCGACGAGCCGGGTGATGAGGTCGCGGACCTTGATCTTGTCCTCGCGGATGTAGGGCTGGTCGAGGAGGCAGACCTCCTCGAAGAACTTGCCGAGCTTTCCCTGGACGATCTTCTCCAGGATCTCGGGCGGCTTCTTCATGTCGCCGAGCTGGGCCTTAATGATCTCCTTCTCCTTGGCCACGATGTCCTCGGGGACGTCGCTCGAGGCGATGTAGCGCGGCTTGGCCGCCGCGATCTGCATGGCCAGCTCCTTGACGAGCTCCTGGAACTCGCAGTTCCGGGCGACGAAGTCGGACTCGCAGTTGACCTCGATGAGCACCCCGATCCGCCCGTTCATGTGGATGTAGGACCCGACCATGCCCTCCTTGGCGGCCCGGCTGGCCTTGGCCTCGGCCCGCGCGTACCCCTTCTTCCGCAGGATCTCGACGGCCTTGTCCATATCGCAATCGCACTCGGACAGCGCGGACTTGCACTCCATCATGCCGATCCCGGTCCGCTCCCGGAGCTCTTTGACCTTTTCCGCGGTGACTTCCATGATGGCCTCTTTCTCAGTTGTCCTCGGGGGCGCCGCCCTCGGGCATCTCCTCGACGTCCGTCTCTCCCTCGGCCGCCTTCTGCTCGAGGAGCTCCTTGCTGATCCGGTTCTTCTTGCCTTCGATGATCGACTCGGCCGCCTTGGAGGCGAAGAGCTCGATGGCCCGGACCGCGTCGTCGTTGCCCGGGATGGGATAGGTGATGGCCTCGGGATCGCCGTTGGTGTCGACGACGGCCACGATGGGGATGTTCATCTTGCGGGCCTCGGCGATGGCGATCGTCTCCTTCGACGAGTCGATGATGAAGATGGCCCCGGGGAGCGCGGACATGTCCTTCAGCCCGCCCAGGTTCTTCTGCAGCTTCCGGTAGACCTTCTCGAGCTTGGACTGCTCCTTCTTCGACAGGAGCTCCCAGCGGCCGTCCTCCTTCATCTCCTCGAGCTCCTTGAGCTTGTCGACGCTCGTCCGGACGACGCCGAAGTTCGTCAGGAGCCCGCCCAGCCAACGCTGGTTGACGTAGCACGACTCGCACTTGGTGGCGTAGTCGCGGACGATGTCCTGGGCCTGCTTCTTGGTGCCGACGAAGAGGATGGCCTTGCCCTCCTCGGACAGGCCCCGGAGATAGCCGAGGGCCTCCTTGAAGTTCTTGATCGTCTTCTGCAGGTCGACGATGTAGATGCCGTTCCTCTGGCCGAAGATGTATTCCTTCATCTTCGGGTTCCAGCGCTTGGTCTGGTGCCCGAAGTGAACGCCCGCCTCCAGCAGTTCTTTCATCGTAACGGAAACCAAATCGAGCCTCCTCTTAGCGCTTGTGGTACTGAGGGGCCTTGCGGGCGCCCAGCAATCCGTATTTCTTCCGCTCTTTGACCCGGGCGTCGCGCGTCAGCAGGCTGGCCGACTTGAGCACGGGCTTGAGCTCGCGGTTGAACTCGACGAGGGCCCGGGCGATCCCGAGCCGGATGGCCTCGGCCTGGCCCTTGGCCCCGCCGCCGCTGACCCGGAGGAACATATCGAACTTGTCCTCCGTCTCCGTGAGCCGGAGCGGCTGGCGGATGATGACCTTGTAGGCGTCGAGCCGGAAATATTCGTTGAAAGGCCGCGGCCTCTTGTTGACGTACAGCGTGACGTCGCCCTTGCCCGAACGCAGGAAGACGCGGGCGATGGACGATTTCCTCTTCCCCGTTCCGTAATATTGGATCAGACTCAAGGGACCTCCTAAAACTTGTATTCCTGGGGGTTCTGGGCTTCGTGGGGGTGGGAGGGTCCGCGGTAGACCTTGAGCTTCTTGTACAGGGCCCGGCCGAGCTTTCCCTTAGGGACCATGCCCCAGACGGCCTTCTTGATGACCTCTTCCGGCTTGCGGGCCAGGAGGTCCTTGAGCGACTCCTCCTTGATGCCGCCGGGGTAGAGGGAGTGGGTATAGTACTTCTTCTGGTCGAGCTTGCGGCCGGTGACCTTGATCTTCTCGGCGTTGACGACGACGACGAAATCTCCCGTGTCCAGGTGGCTGGTGAACTGGGTCTTCCTCTTGCCGCGGATCAGGTCGGCGACCTCGGTGGCCAGGCGGCCAAGGATGCGGCCTTCGGCGTCGACCAGCCACCATTTCTGCTCGATGTCGTCCTTTTTAGGGATAAACGTCCTCATGGGCTTCTAACCTTATTCAAGTGATAGAAAGACGCCCTAAAATACTAGAATTAGAGGGATTTGTCAACCTGCCGGCGCCGGAATCTGTCGATAGGGCTTTTCCCGCCCGGAAGCCGGGCGTTCGCCCCCGGGGAATGCCTTGATCCCCCGTTGGCGCCCTGTCCTCATATCCAGGCTGTTCCAGCCCTCCGCCCGAAGCCCCTCCCCAAAGCCAGCCTGATGAACAGGATCCCGGCCAGGAACCCCCCGATATGGGCGAACCAGGCGACGCCGCCGCCCATGCCGACGTTGAGGACCTGGGCCAGGAACCAGAAGCCCAGGACGAGCGCCGCGGGGACGGGGACGACGTCGATGAAGAAGATGAGAAAGACGAGGGTCTTGACCCGGGCCCGGGGGAAGATCACGGCGTAGGCCCCGAGGACCCCGGCGATGGCCCCGCTCGCGCCGATCATGGGGACGCGGGAGCCCGGCTGGGCCAGGATGTGGGTCAGGCCCGCGGCGACGCCGCAGGCGAGGTAGAACAGGACGAACCGGAAGGGGCCGAGCCGGTCCTCGATGTTGTTCCCGAAGATCCAGAGATAGAGCATGTTGCCGAGCAGGTGGAAGAGGCTGCCGTGGAGGAACATGCTGGTCAGCAGGGTCAGCAGCGGCGGGAAGGCGGCCGCCTCCACGGCCGAACGGAAGTGGACGATGTCGTAAGGCACGGCCCCGAAGCGGAGAACGGCCGATTCCATCCCCCGGGGGGCGGCGACTTGGAAGAGGAAGATGGCGACGTTGGCGGCGATGAGGAGGACCGTCACGAACGGCCAACGCGCCGTCGGGTTCTCGTCTCGCAGCGGGATGAACATCGCTCAAAAGAAAAATGCGCTCCGCCGGCCGGGCGGAGCGCATGGGGGTGTCGCGCCGGTCGGCCCGGAGCTACTTCTTGAGCTCGTCTTCGAGCTTCTTCCGCTCGGCCGCCCTCTTCCGAAGCTCCTGGAACTTGTCCAGGTAGCGGTCGCCCTCGGCGTTGTAGCGGGCCTCCTTCTCGGGCTCGAGCTTGGCCAGAACGGCCTTGTAGAGGGGGCCCATCCAGGCGTAGGGCTCGGGATAGTTCGGGTCGAGATCGATGGCTTTCTGGATGGAGACGAGGGCGGCCTGGGCCTGCCTCATCCGCTCCTGGGGGGTCAGGAACTGGAAGCGGAAGGACCGCGACCACTGGTTGACGCCCAGGGCCAGCCAGGCCTCGGCGGAATCCGGCTGGAGGCTGATCCGCCTCTGCCAGAACTCGGCCGCCCGCTCGTAGGACTTCAGGAGCTCTTCGGGCCCGCCCGCGGCTTCCTGGAGATAGGTCGCCATGTAGGCGTATCCCTGCGGATTCTCGGGGTCGGTCTCGATGCGGCGGAGGTACATGGATTCGGCCTTCTTGGCGATCGCCTTGTCCTCGCCGGAGTAGCGCTTGTAGAACTCGGCCACGACGTAGTAATTGCTCATGTCCTCGGGCTCGAGCTCGATGATGCGCAGGTAGAGCTTCTCGGCCAGGTCGAACTTGCGCAGCTTGTCGTACATGTCGCCGAGCGAGTAGATGATGTCCTTGTTGTTGGGCTCGATCTCGAGGGCCTTGTTGAGGGCGCCGAGGGTCTTCTCCTCGAGCTCCTTGTTGAGAGGCGTGTCGACGCCGGGCTTGTAGAGCAGCTTGTAGCTCTCGCCCAGGAAGCGGTACGCCTCGGTCATGTTGGGATTGAACTTGAGCGTCGCCTCGTACTCGGTGATGGCCTTCCGGTACTGGTTCTCCCGGAAGAAGCTGTTGGCCCGGCCGAAATGATAGTTCGCGGAAAGCTTGGAATAGCTGATGTTCTGGCAGGCCGCGAGCGCGAAAATGACCGCGAGCGCGGCTACGACGAAGATGAATCTCTGGGTCGTCTGACGGGACATCCTGACCTCCTTACTGTCAAGCGGTCTACGCAGGGAAAGACAAGACTTAATTTATAGACGAAGCACGCTTCAAAGTCAAGAAAAAAGCCCCCTCTGGATTTGGCGATCGCGGCCTCAGCTCGTCCGGACGAAGAGGCGCAGGGGCGTGCCGAAAAAACCGAATTCCTGGCGCAGGGACTCGAGGAAGTGCTTCTCGTAGGTCGGCTCGAGAGGCCCCCGGGCGCCCAGGAACAGGATGAACGTCGGAGGACAGACGCCCTTCTGGGTCATGTACCGGAGCTTGGCCCGGGCCCCGCTCTTGAGGCGCGGCGGGTGCGCCTCGACGGTCCGGGCCAGGAACTCGTTGAGCTTGGAGGTCTCGACCCGCATCGAGGCGCCCTTGTGGACGGTCTCCGCGGTGTCCAGGATCTTGACGACGCGCTGTCCCGTCCTGGCCGAGACGAGCAGGAGCGGGGCGTAGCTGACGAACCCGAGCTTGCGGAAGACCCGCTCCCGGACGGCGTCCGGCCGGACGGTGTCCTTGTCGACGAGGTCCCACTTGTTGAGGGCCAGGACGAGGGGCCGCCCCGACTCCAGGGCCAGCTGGGCGATGCGGGCGTCCTGACGGGTGGGGAACTCGCGGACGTCGAGGACGAGGCAGACGACGTCGGCCCGCCGGATGTTGGCCTTGGCCCGGACGATGCCGGCCTTCTCCCGGCCGTCCTCGGTCGCGGCGAGCCTGCGGATGCCGGCCGTGTCCACCAGGACGAAGGGCTTCCCGTCACGGACAAGGAGGGTGTCGGTCGAGTCCCGGGTCGTGCCCGGTATCTCGCTGACGATGAGACGCTCGGCGCCGGCCAGGCGGTTGACGAGCGAGGACTTGCCGACGTTGGTCCGCCCGACGATGGCGATGCGCAGGGGCGTCGCGGCGTCCCGGCCGGGCCCGCCGGCGGGCAGGGCGGCGACGACGGCCTCCTCGAGAAGGTCGATGTTGATCTTGTGCTCGGCCGAGACGAAATGGACGTCCTTCTCCCCGAGCCGGTAGTACTCGGCCGTCATCGATTCCTCCTGGACGGGGGAATCGACCTTGTTGACGACGACGAGGAGCGCCAGGCCGCGCCGCTTGAGGTCGAAATAGAGAGCCTCCTCGGCCGGAGCGATGTCGCGCTTGCCGTCGAGGACGAAAAGAACGAGGTCGGCCGCGACCGCCTCCTCGAGGGCCTTGGCCCGGACGAGGTCGCTCAGGGGCTCGTCGGCGACGCCGAACAGGCCGCCCGTGTCGACCAGGGTGAAGCGCCGGTCCCCGAGGACGCACTCGGCCGCCAGGCTGTCCCGGGTCATGCCCGGATCGGAGTGGACGAGCGACTTGCGCTCGCCCAGGATCCGGTTGAAAAGGGTCGATTTGCCGACGTTCGGGAAGCCGACGATGACGACGCGGGGGAGTTTCGTCACGGCCGTCCCAGGATCATCTCGCGACGAGGGTGTAATCGGGGAGGTAGGCCCGCGTCAGGTCGACGTGGCCGCCCAGGGTCTCCTTGGCGGCGCCCTCGACGAGGATGGCGACTCTCTTGACCTTCTTGAAATTGAAGGTCAGAGTGTCGACGATGGCGTACACCGCGGCCAGCTCCGAGGCGGAGCCGTAGGCGAACGGCTCGGCGATGTCGCGGCTGAAATCGACCGTGGCCAGGCCGTCGGGGCCGATGAAGACCTGGCGGACCTTGGTCTGCGGCGGGAGCGGCGAGACGAAGCCCTTCGTCGAGCCGGCGACGAGCTCGGCCAGGGCCCGCTCCGCCTCATCGGACTCGGTCGGGCCGGCGGCGATCTCTCGCGTCTCCTTGTGGAGGAGGTCGTCGCCGTCGTCAAGGAAGAAGAGCGTCACCGTTCTCGACGCGGCCGGCCCGCCGGCGCCGGACTCCGGAGGCTTGGGGACGTTGGCGTCGAGGAAGCGCTTGACGCTCTCCCTCGTCCCGCCGGTGAAGAAGATGAGGACGAGGACGAGGAGGACGAGGGCCAGGCCGGCGAGGACGAGGACCGGCCGGGAAACGCCGCCTCTTTTCTTGCGGGCCACCGTGTCCTACTCCGTCACCCGGATATAGCGGGCGAGCCCGCGGTAGATCGCCTCGGCGACCCTGGCCTGGAAGGCGTCCGAGGCCAGCCTCTGCTCCTCATCGGGGTTGGAGAGGAACGCGGCCTCGACCAGGATGGCCGGGCAGGCGACCCCGGTCAGGACCTTGAACGGGGCCTGCTTGATGCCCCGGTTGCGCGTCCCGAGCAGGGCGTCGAGCTCCTCCTGGACGTGCTCGGCCAGGCGGCTGCTCTGCTTGATGTAGGCCGTCTGGGCCATGTCCCAGAGGATCATCATCAGGTCGTCGTCCGAAGAGGGGTCGATCCGGCTCTGGAGCTCGGAGGAGTTGTTCTCGAGGTAGGCCAGGCGGCGCGTCGCCTCGTCGGTCGCGTTGAGGCTGAGGAAGAACGTCTCAGACCCGGCCGCCTTCCTCTGGACGGCGCCGTTGGCGTGGATGCTGATGAACAGCCCGGCCTTGTGGTTGTTGGCGACGGCGGCCCGGTTCTCGATCGAGACGTCGACATCGCGGTCCCGGGTCAGGATGACCGTCAGCCCGAGGTTGCGCTCGATCAGGGCCTTGAGCTTGAGGCCGATGGCCAGGGTGATGTCCTTCTCGAGATTGCCGAACTTGCCCTTGGCCCCGGTCTCCATGCCGCCGTGGCCGGGGTCGATGACCACGGTCTGGACGCGCCCGCCCGCGGCGGGCGCCTGGGCTGCGGGGGAAGGCAGGGCGGCGAGGGCGACGACGAGCGCCGCCGCCATGGCCGCGGCTCTGGCTGTCCGGCGTATCCCGATAGTCTTCAAGTTCGGATCTGGTGGAGGCGGCGGGAATCGAACCCGCGTCCGAAAGCAGTCAACAGCAGGCATCTACACGCTTATCCTCTTCATTGATCTCGTCGCCCGCCGCTCGAAGAGGAAGAGCGTCGGGAAACCAGCCCCGAAATGGCTTCGCTCCCCGGCCTCAGGGCGAAACCGGCTCGCTATCCCGCCCGATTGACGCTCCGAAGGCCCTGCGGGAGGGAGCCCCCGGAACGGCGTGCCTTTCTCTTAGGCCGCGACTGCTAAAGGTTCTGCAGTTAAGTTTGTTTCCACCGGTTTAGCGAGGTGGGTGGGACCTCGGCGTGCAACCTGTGTCTCATTGCCTCCGTCGAGACCAGTTCGCCCCCAAACTCCTTTCGCATTCAATTATAGGGCCGCCCCCTCGGGGTGTCAACCGGAGCGGGATAACGGAAGGGGTCAAACCTACTTTTTGCAGCAAAAAGTAGGTTTGACCCCCTCTTCATTTCAGCGGACGAAGGTGTAGGCGATGACGCTGTAGGCGTGCCAGCTGTATCCCGCCTCCTCCTTGACGGGCCGGACCCAGATCTTGACCTTGTTGACGTCCGGCGTGAGCAGGGCCTCCCATTTGTCGGGCGGCACCGGCAGGGTGAAGGTCACCAGGTTGGTCTCGGTGTTCCGGACGAACGAGCCGACAACCGTCTGCAGGTCGCCCGTCGTGTCGAGCTTGATGGTCATCTCGATCGGCGTCGTCCGATCCCAGCAATCGTAGGTCGAGACGGCCATGGACCCGCTCGCGGCCGTGTACCCGGCCGTGATCCGGGTGTAGTCGTGAAGTCTCATCGGGGCCAGGACGAGGTCCTCGACGGCCCAGCGGCCGTTGGCCTGGTCCCAGTACAAACCGGCCCAGGCGAAGACCCAGAGGTGGGCTTGCCGCGCCTGATCGACGGAGTCGATGAGGGCCTGGATGTCCGTCGACCGGGCCGCGGGCTCTCCGTAGAACCACCAGCCGAAGCCGTGGTCGGCGACCGCGCCGTAGAACATGGTCCGGACATTCCGGAACCAGCCCAGGCCGAAGCTCTCGAGCGTGGGGTTGACGACCAGCCCCTCGGCGTGGGCGCTGCGGACGTTGACCGTCGCGGCGACGCGGGGGTAGACGTCGATATTGACGTAGGTCACTTCGACCCGGAAGCCCCGGGCGATGTGACGGAGGACGGACGTCCCCGTACCCATGTCGATGTCCTGGAAGGTCCACTTGGTGTTCTCGTCTACGAACACCGTTTCGGCCGTCCAGTCGCAGCGATGGCGATGATCGCCGGTGGGCAGGGCCTCTGTCCGTTTCTTGACGATGGTGAGCCAGGTGTCGCCGACCCGCCGGACCAGCCCCTCGGGAGTGAACCGGGGCAGAATGTCGATGTCGGTCGAATACCAGACGCGGCGGGCGTAGAGGCTGCCGTCGGCGTTCATGTTGGAGGCGACGAGGGCGGCCCCGGTGCCGACGAGGGCGGACAGGCCGGTGAAGCTGCCGGGGCCCTTGGCGTCGACGTCGTAATAGATCGTGTTGGCGTTGACCTTGAAGGTGACGTCGGTCTCGCGGAGCGTCTTGACGGTAAAGGAGGTCAGGTCGGGGGCCGCGGCGGTGATGTCTCCGATGGTCCGGGCGAACTGGATGTCCCTGAGATGGCGCGGCAGGGCCCGGTGGCGGACCTTGAGGCTGATGACGACCTTGCCGTCGATGTTGACGATCGACAGCGGGTGGGCCAGGTCGAAGTCGACCATCAGGTTGGCGTCCTTGCCCTCCTCGATCACGATGGCGGGGTCGAGGTCGATCCGGATCTCGCCCCGGCCGCTCGGGTCGACGACGTGGATGTTGGCCGCGGCGATCGGCGCCATCGCGCCGTCGGGGACGAGCGTCATCGTCGCCGGGTCGGTGTCGATGACGATCCTCATCATGTTATAGGTGCCGACCTGGAGGGTGACGTTCTTGAGATACTCGGCGACGCCGTTGAGCTCGACGAGGTTGATCGTTCCGGCGGCGGGGTTGGCCGGGTCGGCGGTCCAAACGGTCTCCCAGGCGTCGCTGCCCTTGCGGTGGAGGCCGATCGACTTGAGGACGACGGTCACCTGCTCCCACTCGTCGGTGGGGGCGTCGGTGATGAACAGGTTCAGGCCGCCCGTGGCGCCGGACGAGCCGCTCCCGGCGATATTGCAGGAGGTGACCAGGCCGAGGCCGGCCGCCGCCGCGATCCCCAGGAGAACAAGAGAGAAAATACGGACGATGCGATTCACAGGATCCTCCTCTTTTGGCCGGATGAGGTTATAAGCCCCTTCCCATAGATATATTAAGTCCGCCGGCCGCCGAAGTCAAGCAGCCTCCGATCCCGGGGCGGCGACCATGGGGACAATTAAACACATTGTTATTAACGCCATACGAAAAATCGAGCCTGTCTTTCGCGCTCATGGGGCCATCGGCTCCCTGAAGGATAGCTCGGAGCGCCGGACGGCCGAATCCCCCGGAGCGGGGATTCCGGAGGGCATTCGCCATCGTGTCGCGGCTAGCCCGGGGACCGTTCCTGGCGTCATCGGATCCTCCGCCCGATTAGACGCGGGCGGACGACCGACCTTTGCGTAGGATCAGGGGAAATTGATCGGGCGACCGGCTTCTAGAGGTAATCCGTGCCTTGAGGGCCGCGGATGACCATCCTCGAGGC
Organism: Candidatus Aminicenantota bacterium; assembly: GCA_963719985.1. Taxonomy (GTDB): domain Bacteria; phylum Acidobacteriota; class Aminicenantia; order Aminicenantales; family Saccharicenantaceae; genus RBG-16-66-30. The sequence goes on from CAVRDU010000005.1 coordinate 1,006,950, forward strand.
CACGCGAAGGCGTGAAAAAGCCCGGGTGGTAAGCCTGATCACCTGGTGGAGCTCGGACGTTCCGGCCCGGGGCTCTACGATGTATTCGAAGGACCCCGAGCCGCTCGCCCTTTCGAGGCGGGATCTTACTATCCGCCAGCCGTTCGCGAGCCGCTGGCCAAGAAGGATCTCTATCGAATCCGTTTCCCCGATAGAGGTCGAACCGTCCAATTCGACATAGGTCGAGATCTCCTTCTCCACGATCGCCGCGGCCTTCGGCGCTGACGACGCCAGCGCCAAGGCCGGCGCGAGGCGGACGTCAAACGTCGGCCCGAGCGATAGCCCGGCCAGCTTGACCCAGAGTACGGCGCCCCGCGCCCGCGCGCCGATGACGCTCTCCATGTACTCCGGAACGACCGCCTGGATCGCCGAATCGCCCCATGGTCCAAGGTCGCAGACATAGCGGCGCCCGTCCAGGAGGATCTCGACGCTGCCCCGAGCCCGGCCGAAGCCACTGCCGGAAATGGCGAGCGTCTGCCCGGCCTGGAGGGAAGCGGGTTCCACGCGGGAGATCCTGGCATCGGTCCCCCCGCCCGGCCGAGAAGTGACGGCCCGGATCTCGCGCTTAGAAATGGCGGGCGCATTCGGGGGTTTCGCGGAAGCGGATTTGACCCGAGGCAGGGACGACGACGTGGTACGGCCAGGATCATTGGTTCGAGCGGACGGGGCCTGTTTGCTCACGGTCAGCTCGTTGAGCCGGATGAGCGGGAGCTTAGGCTTGAGTCCCTCCAGCCTGTTCCTATAGGCGGCCTTCCTCACCTCGGTCTCGATGCGCTTGACCTCGGCGGCGGAGAACGACGCCCGCTCGAAGGCCCGACCGACCTGATCGAGGGAGCTCGCTTTGAGGATGAGCTCCAGGAAGCGGTCGACCTTGTCCTGAGCTCCCTTCGAGCTCTGTGCGGGAGTCCGCCCAGGGCCGAGAACGACGAAGGCAAGGGCCAGCGTCCAAACTCCGATCTTCCTCGCCGGAAGCGTTTGACGGTCCATCGTGCCTCCTTGCGCCCCCCTCGTCAATCTAACATCCTGGGAACGGAGATAGCAAGGGGGCTGTTTTCTTAACACCCTGCCCCCCTCTGTAATTAGGGGGGACGTGTGGACGGCGCTTTTGACTAAGGAATGGCGGGGCCGACGAGACTCGAACTCGCGACCTCCGGCGTGACAGGCCGGCGTTCTAACCAACTGAACTACGACCCCGCGATGGGCCCGCTTATTATAGAGAAAGGCGGCCGGACATTCAAGACGCCTACATCTTCTCGAGGGCGGCGATGCGCTCCTCGATGGGCGGGTGGGTGCTGAAGAGCCGGTTGACCCCGCCGCCGCCCTTGAGGTTCTTGAGGGGGTTGACGATGTAGAGGTGGGCTGTGGCCTTGTTGGCCGCCTCGAGGGGCTCGGTGTCGGCCGAGATCTTGCGCAGGGCCGAGGCCAGGCCGGCCGGGTAGCGGGTCAGCATGGCCCCGCTCGCGTCGGCCAGAAACTCTCGTTTGCGCGAGACGGCCAGCTGGATGACCGTGGCTATGAACGGCGACAGGACGGCCAGCGCGAGCCCGACGAGGACGAGGACGCCTTCGGCCCCGCCCGAGCCGCCCTTGCTCCGGCCGCGCCGCCTCCCCCCGCCGCCCCACATGAAGCTCCGGAGCATCCAGTCGCTGAGCAGGGCGACGACGCCGGCCATCACCACGACGAGCGTCTGGAGCCGGACGTCGTAGTTCTTGATGTGGGACATCTCGTGGGCGATGACGCCTTCGAGCTCGACCCGGTCGAGCTTCTCCAGGATGCCGGTCGTGACGCATATCACGGCCGTCTCCGGCTTGCGCCCGGCGGCGAAGGCGTTCGGCGCCGTGTCGTCGATGACATAGCACTTCGGCGCGGGGATGCCCGCGGCGATGGCCAGGCCCTCGACGACGTTATAGAGGTAGGGGAACTCGTCCTTGGTCACGGGCCGGGCCCGGCTGATGCCGAGGACGATCTTGTCGCTCGCGTAGTAGCCGACGGCGGCCATGCCCATGGCCACGGCGACGGCCAGTACGAGGCCGCCCTTCCCCCATCCCGTCACGTACTCGAAGAACCAGGTCAGGAGGAAGATGAAGCCCACGAAGAAGACGACCAGGGCGGCCGACTTCCACTTGTTGCGGGAGATCTGTTCGTACAAATCAGAACTGGACCTTGACCGGTCCCTTGGCGACCTCCTCCTCGATCTGGAAGTACTCGCGGACCTTGAAGCCGAACATGTTGGCGATGATGTTCGAGGGGAAGACCTGCTGGCGCATGTTGAACTTCATGACGGTGTCGTTGTAGAACTGCCGGGCGTAGGCGATCTTGCTCTCCGTCCCGGCCAGCTCCTCCTGGAGCATCAGGAAGTTCTGGTTGGCCTTGAGCTCGGGGTAGTTCTCGGCCACGGCGAAGAGGGACTTCAGGGCGCCGGTCAGCATGTTGTCGGCCTGGCCCTGCTCCTTGACGGTCTGGGCGTTGACCGCCGCGGCCCGCGCCTGGGTGACCTTCTCGAAGACCTCGCTCTCGTGCTTGGCGTAGCCCTTGACCGTCTCCACCAGGTTGGGGATGAGGTCGTAGCGGCGGCGGAGCTGGACGTCGATCTGGGACCAGGCGTTGTCGCAGCGGTTGCGCAGCGTGATCAGGCTGTTGTACATGCCGATGGCCATTATGGCGACGGCGACGATGATGACGAGCAAGACGACGAAAGCACCCATGTGTTCCTCCTTCGGACCTATGATCCGTTCCTAACAATACGGGCCCCGGGGCGAAAAATCAAGGCCCCGCTCCCGGCGCGATACGGCAAACATCGCTATGAGGAAATACGGGCGCGGGGCGCCCGGGTTTAAATCGGGGACACAATACTATTTTCCGATTTTTTTATTCGGAAAATAGTATTGTGTCCCCCTTATTCTTTATATAATCGGTGTCCGCACATGGCCGCGATCATCCCCATCACAGGCCGGGCGGGCCGGCCCGAGGAGGTTTCCATGAAAAAGACCGTTGTCGCCGTCGTCCTTTGTCTCGCCCTGTCGGCGGCCTTGGCCATCCCGGCGTCAGCCCGATCCGGGGCCAAGCCGGGAACCAAGGCTCCCACCAAGGCCGCGCCCGCGGCCCGGCTCCTTCTCACATCGGAGCTGCTCTCGGGCCTGGCCTTCCGCAACATCGGCCCGGCCGTCATGTCGGGCCGGATCAGCGACATCGCCATCCACCCCCGCGACCGGCACACCTGGTACGTGGCCGTCGGCTCGGGCGGCGTCTGGAAGACAGAGAACGCGGGCACGACCTGGACGCCCGTCTTCGACGCGCAGGCGTCGTATTCGATCGGCTGCGTCACGCTCGACCCGTCGAACCCGGAGACGGTCTGGGTGGGCACGGGCGAGAACGTCAGCGGGCGGCACGTCGGCTTCGGCGACGGCGTCTACAGGAGCCTGAACGGCGGCAAGACCTGGGCGAACATGGGCCTGGCCAAATCGGAGCATATCGGCCGGATCCTGGTCGATCCGCGCGACTCGAACGTCGTCTTCGTCGCGGCCGAGGGGCCGCTCTGGTCGGCGGGCGGCGAGCGCGGCCTCTATAAGACGACCGATGGCGGCAAGACCTGGACGCCCGCCCTCGAGATCTCGAAGGACACGGGCGTCACATCGGTCGAGTTCGATCCGGCCGACCCCGACACGGTCTACGCCGCGGCCTACCAGCGCCGCCGCAGCGTCGCCGCTTTCATGGGCGGCGGGCCCGAGTCGGCGATCTACAAGAGCGAGGACGCGGGCAAGACCTGGCGCAAGCTCACGGTCGGCCTGCCCAAGGGCGACGTCGGCAAGATCGGCCTGGCCGTCTCGCCCATCGATCCGCGCGTCGTCTACGCCACCGTCGAGGCCGGCCCCGAGGAAAAGGGCTTCTACCGCTCGGCCGACCGCGGCGAGAGCTGGGAGAAGCGCAGCTCCTACATCAGCGGCGGCACGGGCCCGCACTACTACCAGGAGATCTTCGCCGACCCGAACCGCTTCGACCGCGTCTACCAGATGGACCCGGGCCTGCGGGCCACCGACGACGGCGGCAAGACGTGGCGCCGCGTCGACGAGACCAACAAGCACGGCGACAACCACGCCATGGCCTTCGTCAAGGGCGACCCCGGCTACATCCTCAACGGCAGCGACGGCGGCGTCTACGAGACACACGACGAGGGAAAGACGTGGCGCTTCTTCGAGAACCTGCCGGTGACCCAGTTCTACAAGCTCGCCCTCGACAACGCCCTGCCCTTCTACAACGTCCACGGCGGGACCCAGGACAACGGGAGCCAGCTCGGGCCGTCGCGGACGGTGAACGCCCACGGCATCGCCAACGCCGATTGGCTCATCACTTACGGAGCGGACGGCTACGCCAGCGCCATCGACCCCGAGGACCCGGACACGATCTACCTCGAATGGCAGAACGGCAACCTCCTGCGCTACGACAAGAAGAGCCACGAGACGGTCTACGTCAGCCCGAGGCCGGAGCCGGGCGACCCTCCGCTCCGGTTCAACTGGGACTCACCGGTCGCCATCAGCCCGTTCGCCCACACGCGGCTCTATTACGCCGGGCAGTTCGTATGGCGGAGCGACGACCGCGGCGACTCGTGGACGAGGGTCTCGCCCGACCTGACGCGGGGGATCTTCCGGCTCGAGCAGAAGATCATGGGGAGGCAATGGAGCGTCGACGGCCTTTGGGACCACGGGGCCATGTCGCAGTTCGGGACGATCACGTCATTCAGCGAGTCGCGGTTGGCGGAGGGGCTGATCTACGCCGGCACGGACGACGGCCTCATCCAGGTGACCGAGGACGGGGGCAAGAACTGGCGGAAGATCGACAAGATAGCCGGTGTCCCCGATTATTTCTTCGTCAACGAGATCATGGCCTCCAAGCATGACAGGGACACGGTCTACGCGGCCGTCGACGACCACAAGACGGGCGACTACAAGCCGTACCTGCTCGTGAGCGCGGACCGCGGCCGGACCTGGACGAACATCGCCGGAGGGCTCCCCCAGCGGACGATCGTCTGGTCGGTCGCTCAGGACAACGTCAAGAAGGGCCTGCTCTTCGCCGGGACCGAGTTCGGCATCTACGCCACGCTGGACGGCGGGAAGTCGTGGCTGAAGCTCGGCGGCGGCGTCCCGACGATCTCCTTCCGCGACATCAAGGTCCAGGAACGGGAGTCGGACCTCGTGGGCGCGTCCTTCGGGCGCGGCTTCTTCGTCCTCGACGACTACTCGCCGCTTCGGGATATGAGCGAGGAGTCGCTGGCGAAAGAGGCGGCCCTCTTCCCGGTCGAGAAGGCCCTGCAGTACGTGCCGCTCCGGCCGATCGACTCGGACGCCAAGGGCTGCCTGGGCGAGACCTACTACACGGCGCCCAATCCGCCTTTCGGCGCAGTCTTCACCTACTACCTCAAGGACGGGGTCAAGTCGGCGGCCGAGGCGAGGCGCGAGGAGGAGGCCAAGCTCGTCAAGGACGGCAAGCCCGTCCCCTTCCCGGGATGGGACGCCCTGCGCGAGGAGGAGAACGAGGAGAAGCCGGCCGTCATCCTGACGATCAGGGACGAGGCGGGGCAGGTCGTGCGGCGGATCTCGGCGCCGGCCGGCAAGGGCCTCCATCGCGCGGCCTGGGACCTGCGCTATCCGGCGGTCGAGCCTACCCGGCTCGAGGCGGCGAGGAGGGAATCGTGGGAGCGGGACTCAGCCGGCCCGTTCGCGGTGCCGGGGACGTTCACGGTAACGTTGGAGAAGAAGGTCGACGGCGCTATGGTGACGCTCGCGGGTCCTCAGGCGTTCGTCGTCGAGCCGCTCGCGCTGGCCAGCCTGCCGGAGAAGGACAAGGCGACTCTCCTCGCCTTCCAGAAGAAGGCCGGCGAGCTGCAGCGCGCCATGATGGGCGCCGGCGCCGCCGCCGAGGACGCCCTGAACAACCTGCGCTTCATCAAGAAGGCCCTGCTCGACGCGCCCAAGGCCGATCCGAAGCTCGCAGAGGCGGCCCGCGCGATCGAGAAGCGCGTCCAGGGCCAGGTCGCCTTCCTCCTCGGCGACCGGACGAAGGGCATGAGGTCGGAGCCGACGCCGCCCTCGCTCATGGAGCTCGTCACGGCCCAGCTCGAATCGACCGGGCCGATCACGGCGACCGCCAGGCGCGGCTACGAGATCGCCGCCGACGGGTTCGAGAAGCTCCTGGCCGAGATGCGCCAGGCGATCGAGGTCGACCTGAAGAAGCTGCAGAGCGACCTCGAGGCCGCCGGCGCCCCCTGGACGCCCGGCCGCGGCGTCCCGGTCTGGAAGAAGAAATAGAAAATGGGGGACATGATACCTATTTCCCTATTTAGAAAATGGGAAATGAGTATCATGTCCCCCATCCGTCACCAGTCGGTGCGGAAGGGCGAGGTCGGCAGCCCCTCCTTGTTGGCCAGGTTGGGTACGGCCAGCTGGTGCCAGCCGAAGCGCACGGCCTTGGGGGCGGCGACGCGCGGGCTCCGGACGAGGACCGTGTCGCCTTCGATCGCCGCTTCGGCCCTGTAGAACACCCTGTCCTCGCCGGCGATCTCGAACCAGACCAGCGGTTGGCCGTCGTTCGAGATCAGCCCGCCGCCGACATGGTCGAAGGCGATCCGGGCCTTGTCGCCTTCGACGGACATCGACTTGTAGAACGGGCCCGAATAAACGAGGTCCTTCTCGCCGTAGGCCTTGGCCCGGGCCCACAGGGCCAGCCGGCGGCCGACGTCGAACTTGTTCGGCGGATGGATGTTGGCGAGGTCGGCGATGTCGGTGACGACGGCCATGCCGGTATTGGGGATGCGGAGGGCGTTCCGCTGCGCCTCCCAGATGAGCGGCAGGCGCTCGTCGTCGAGGACCGGGCTGCTCGTCATGTTCCGGTCGTAGCCGTAATTGTAGGGGGCGAGCTGGACGTAATAGAAGGGGAAGTCGCCGAGCTTCCAGGCCTCGCGCCAGCCGCGGATCAGGGCCTCCATTTTCTTCTCGTAGAGGAGGCCGTCGTTGCGGTTGCTTTCTCCCTGGTACCAGATCGCGCCGCGGATGGCGAACGGCGTCAGGGCGTGGATCATGCCGTTGTAGAGCGCGGTCGGCGATTGGGGGCTGTCCCAGGGATTCTCGTCAGGCTTGCGGGCCAGTTGCTTGTCGAGGATCGGCATGAGCTCGGGCACCGCCGCATACCCCGACGGCGGCGTCCAGGGCTCGATGAGGGTCCCGCCCCAAGCCGAAGAGATCATGCCGACGGGGACGCCGAGCATCTTGTGGAGCTCCAGCCCGAAGTGATAGGCCACGGCCGAGAACGGCCGAACGGAGTCCGGCGCGCAGACCTTCCACTGTGCCTCGACGTCCTCGCGCGGCTCCGAAGCGGTCCGCTTGGGGACGAGGAAGAGCCGGAGCCCGGGATGGCCGGCCCGCAGGATCTCGGGGGCCGGGTTGGGCAGCCACGACATGGCCCATTCCATGTTCGACTGCCCGGAGGCGACCCAGACCTCGCCGACGAGGACGTCCTTGACGAAGAGGACGGGCCCCGACGCGCCGGTGACGGTCATCTCCAGCGGCGCCCCGCCCGCCTTGAGCGGATCGAAGACGACGCGCCACTTGCCGGCCGCGTCGGCGACGGCCTTTTTCTCCTGGCCGTTGAAACGGACGGTCACCGGCTCGGCCTTGTTCGCCCAGCCCCAGACGGTGACAGGCTTTCCCTGCTGCACGACCATGTGGTCCCCGATAACGGACGGCAGTCTGACGTCGGCCGCGAGCGCGAGCGGAAGTCCGAGGACGAGCAGTCCCGCAAGGGCGGCCGCCCCAGGCCTTATCATCGCCTTGTTCATGTTCGCCTCCGTATTCCCTATCCGATCGTTGTTCGGGCCGAAGATATCCCCCCGGCAACGCCAAGTCAAGGCGCCGGGAAAAAGGGGACACAATACTATTTTCCGAATTAGAAAATCGGAAAATAGTATTGTGTCCCCGATTTAAATCTCGGAGAATAGGGGCTCGGCTGACCCTATGCCAGGAGGTCTGACATGAAACCCATCGCCCGGACGCTCGCGGCCCTCTCCCTCGTCATCGTCCTCGGACCGATCGCCTCGGGCCAACTGCCCGTCGTCGACCACGCCGTCGTCGCCAAGATCCGCGAGGAGGGGCTCCAGCGCTCGCAGGTCATGGACATCGCCGGTTACATCGTCGACGTCCTCGGCGCGCGCCTGACGAACTCCGAGGCCATGAAGCGGGCCCAGGCCTGGGTCACGGGGAAGATGAAGGAGTTCGGGCTCGAGAACGTCGTCCTCGAGCCGTTCATGGACTACGGCGTGACCTGGGACAACGAATACTTCTCGCTCCACATGCTGGAGCCCGATTACCAGCCGATGACGGGCTTCCCCTTGAGCCATACGCCCGGGACCGGAGGCAAGATGGCCTGTCCGGCCGTCCTCGCCGACGTCCAGACCAAGGCCGACTTGGCCAAGTTCAAGGGCAAGCTGAAGGGGGCCGCGGTCCTCTCGACGCCGCCCCTCGCGATCAGCCAGGCTGCGCTGGCCGCCGGTGTCGCCCGGCTGACCGGAGAGGACTTGAGGAAGCTCGAGGAGAACGTCACTCCGCCGGCGCCCCGCCCGACGACGCCGCCGCCGAATCCCGACCTGCTCAAGCCCGAGGAGAGGATCGCCTTCTACAAGGCCGAGGGCGCGGTCGCGGTCTTCCAGTGCACGGGGGGGCGTCCCGGCGCCGTCGTCGGATTCGCCCGGCCCGGGACCAAGGACGACAACTGGTCGCGCGAGAAGAGCCTGGCCTCGCTGCCGATCGTCGCCGTGACGCCCGAGCATTACAACCGCATGTACCGGATCCTCCAGCGGGGCCTCGCCGTCAAGGTCGAGATCGAGATCCGGAACAGGCTCGGCGACAAGCCCGAGAAGGCCTCGAACGTCCTGGGCGAGATCCCCGGCAGCGACCTCAAGGACGAGGTCGTCATGCTCGGGGCCCATTTCGACAGCTGGCACGCCAGCCCCAACGCCGCCGACAACGCCTCGGGATGCGCCGTCGCCCTCGAGGCCGTCCGCATCCTCAGGGCGATCGGCGCGAAGCCGCGCCGGACGATCCGCGTCGCCCTCTGGGGCGGCGAGGAGCAGGGCCTCTACGGTTCCCGGGCCTACGTCCGCGAGCACTTCGGGGACCCCAGGGACCCGAAGTCCCCGCCGACGCCCGCCTATGAGAAGTTCTCGGCCTACTTCAACCAGGACTACGGGGCCGGCCAGTTCCGCGGCATCTACCTGCAGGGCAACGAGCACGCCCGGCGCCTCTTCACCGCTTGGATGGAGCCTTTCCACGACTTCGGCGTAACGGCGGTCTCCATCCAGAGCGTCGGCAGCACGGACCACGTCCCGTTCGACGCCGCCGGCCTGCCCGGCTTCCAGTTCATCCAGGACCGCATCGCCGGGACGGCCGGCCACACGAATCTCGACTTCCTCGACACGCTCGTGCCCGAGGACCTGATGAAGAACGCCGTGGTCGAGGCCGCCTTCGCCTACCACGCCGCCATAGCCGACCAGCGCGTGCCGCGCAAATCACTGAAATAAAATATGCTTGCGAGGATACGGGAGGCCCGTACCGACCCACTTTCCGATTGACACTTCCCGTGGGCTCATGATAAGATTTAACGCTCAAGAAGGTGGATTATACCCTTCTAATACATCACACAGGAGGTCATTCGAAGCATGGCGACACTGAAGGAAAAATTCTTCGCCAAGGTGGGCCCGATGAAAGACCGGGTCCAGAAGCTCAACAAGGAATTCGGCACGGTCAACGTCTCCAAGGTCGACCTCGGCCAGGTCATCGGCGGCGCCCGCGACATCATCTCGATGCTGTGGGACACGTCCCTTCTCGACAAGTTCGAGGGGATCCGCTTCCGCGGCTTCTCCATCCCCGAGCTCCGCGAGAAGCTGCCCAAGGCCCCCGGCGGCGCGGAGCCCCTGCCCGAAGGCATCTTCTATCTCCTGCTCATCGGCGACGTCCCGACCGCCGCCGACGTGGCCGAGATCACCGAGGAGTGGCAGAAGCGCAGCGTCCTTCCCCAGTACCTCATCGACACGATGAACGCGGTCCCGAAGGACACGCACCCGATGACCCAGTTCTCCCTGGCCATCCTCCAGCTCCAGAAGGATTCCGTCTTCTCCCAGAAGTATAAGGAGAAGATGCCGAAGAACCAGTACTGGGACGCGACGTTCGAGGACGTCATGAACCTCACGGCCAAGCTCCCGAACATCGCCGCGTACATCTTCCGCCGGACCTACTTCAACGGCAAGCACATCAAGCCCGACCCGAAGCTCGACTGGGGCGGCAACCTGGCCCACATGCTCGGCGTCACCGACGACCCCGCCTTCAAGGAGCTCATGCGGCTCTACCTCTGCATTCACAGCGACCACGAGGGCGGCAACGTGTCGGCGCACACGACCCACCTCGTCGGCTCGGCCCTGTCCGACGCCTACTACTCCCTGTCGGCCGGCATGAACGGCCTGGCCGGCCCGCTCCACGGCCTGGCCAACCAGGAAGTCCTGGCTTGGATCATGGACCTCATGAAGGAGCTCGGCGGCGTCCCGACCAAGGAACAGATGGAAAAGTTCATGTGGGACACGCTGAACGGCGGACGGGTCATCCCGGGCTACGGCCATGCCGTCCTGCGCAAGACCGACCCCCGCTACATCGCCCAGCGCGAGTTCGCCCTCAAGCACATGCCCAACGACGACCTGTTCAAGATCGTCAGCCTCGTCTACGAGGTCGCGCCCGACGTCCTGACCAAGCACGGCAAGACCAAGAACCCGTGGCCGAACGTCGACGCCCACTCCGGCGTCCTCCTCTATCACTACGGCGCCAACCAGTTCGACTTCTACACGGTGTTCTTCGGCGTGTCGCGCGCCCTCGGTGTCCTGGCCCAGCTCGTCTGGGACCGCGCCCTCGGCCTGCCGATCGAACGGCCCAAGTCCGTCACGACCGAGTGGCTGGAGGACTTCATCAAGGAGAATCCCCCGGCCCCGGCCGCGAAGTAAGCGCTTCGCGCGGAACGATCGTTCAGGGCCGCCGTCCCCGCGGACGGCGGCCCTTTTTATTGGGGGACATGATATCTATTTCCCTATTTTCTCCCGGCCCGCGAAAATAGGGAAATAGATATCATGTCCCCCATTTTATTGTGTCCCCGATTTTGTTAGACTCTTCCCGAAGCGAGGAGGCGACCCATGGAACACAAGATCGGACTCATCGGCTGCGGAACCGTCGGGCAGGGGCTTCTCCAGATCCTGCACGACAAGAAGGACCACCTCCGCGAGGCCTTCGGCTTCGAGGCCAGGATCGTGGCCATCACCGACAAGCTCAAGGGCACGCTCCTCGCCCCCGAGGGCGTCGACATCCCCGTCGTCCTCAAGCTTCTCGGCGACGGCAAGGGGCTCGCCGACTACCCCAAAGCGACGCCCGGCCAGGTCGCGCCCCTCGATCCCCTGGACATGATCGAGCGCACGGAGGCCGGCATCATCGCCGAGATGACCTACACCGACATCAAGACGGGCGAACCGGCGACGAGCTACATCAAGAAGGCCATCCGCCTCGGCAAGCACGTCGTCACCTCCAACAAGGGGCCGGCCGCGCTCCACTTCCGCGAGATCCGGGACCTGGCCCGCAAGAACGGCCTCCAGTTCCGCATCGAGGGCACGGTCATGAGCGGCACGCCTGTCTTCCACCTCGCCGAGCGCGGTCTCGCCGGCAACCGGGTCAAGGAGGTCAAGGGCATCCTCAACGGCACGACCAACTTCATCCTGACCAAGATGGAGACCGAAGGCATGGACTACGGCGCCGCCCTGGCCATGGCCCAGAAGCTCGGCTACGCCGAGGCCGACCCGACCGCGGACGTCGAGGGCTTCGACGCCCTGGCCAAGGTCGTCATCCTGTCCAACGTCCTCCTCGGCGGCTCGCTCAAGACGACGGACGTCCCCTGCAAGGGGATCTCGGCGATCACCAAGGCCGACGTCGAGGCGGCCAAGGCCCAGGGCTTCCGCTACAAGCTCATCGGCCAGGCCAAGAGCGAGAACGGCGCCGTCACGGCGACCGTCTCCCCCCAGAAGCTCCCCCTGTCCGACCCGCTGGCCGGGGTCATGGGCGCCCAGAACGCACTCAGCCTCGAGACCGACCTCATGGGCAAAGTGACCATCCAGGGAGCGGGAGCCGGCAAGCGCGAGACGGGCTTCGCCATCCTCTCGGACATCCTGGCCGTCCACCGCTGCTGAGATCCGGGGGACGCGTACTCGGCGCAGAGGAAGATCCGGTTCCCGCGACCGGCCCCGGCGGGCAGAGAGGACATCCCGAGGCCGGCTTGACTAGACCACCCTCTTCTCTATATGCTAGGGCCGCAGTTTCGACTGTGTCATGCCGTTTGCCTTAGCAACGATCTCCCATCCGCCAGCGCCGTATTTTATCCCTCGATCGACATAGGAGGACCCATGAGCTCCGCCCCGACCTATACGCCCGGCGTCATGAAGTACGTCGAGGCCGCGAAAAAGCTCCTGGCCGGGCGGGACGCCGCCCTGGCCCGGATGAAGGCGATGAAGTTCGACACCATCGCCGTCCACGGCCTCTACACCGTCGAGGAATCGCTCGACCGGAACCAGGGGGCCGTCATCGAGCCCCTCTTCCTCTCGGCCTCCCAGGCCTACGCCGATTCGGACGAGCTCGAGGCCGCCCTCGCCTACCTCGTCCCGACCTGGTGCTACACGCGCATCGCCAACCCGACGACCTACTATCTCGAGTGGGTCCTGGCCCTGCTCGAAGGGTACCGGACGGGACTCGACACGTCCTGCTGCGTCACCGCCTCGGGCATGTCCGCGATCATGTCCGCGGTGGACCCGCTCCTCGTCAAGCAGAAGGACGGCCCCGAACGCATCAACTTCGTTTCCTGCATCCAGGTCTACGGCGGCACCTTCCAGCATTTCTCCCTGCGGAAGATGGCGGAGCGCGGCATCGAATGCCGCTGGGTCCGGTGTCCCTGGGACATCCAGGACTGGAAGTCGAAGATCGACGAGGACACCCGCTTCCTCTACATGGAGATGCCCTCCAATCCCCAGCAGTCGTTCACGGACGTCAAGGCCCTGGCCGACCTGGCCCACTCCTGGGGCGTCCCCCTCGTCGTCGACGCGACGTGCGCGACGCCCGCCCTTCTGCGGCCCATCGCCCATGGCGCCGACATCGTCGTCCACTCCCTGACGAAATCGATCACGTCGGGCGGCTTCGCAGTCGGCGGGGCGCTCATCAGCCGCAAGCCCATCACGACCAAGGTCAAGAACGACCACCCCCTGTTCAAGGAGAGCTTCGCCGAGTACGTCAAGTTCCTGCCCTACCGCGACAACGGGCCGGCCTCCTCGCCGGTCAACGCCATCTTCGCCCTGAACGACCTCCGGACCCTGCGGTCCAAGATGGACCTCGTCAGCGCGAACTGCCAGGCCGTGGCCGAATACCTCCAGAAGCACCCCAAGGTCTACCAGGTCGATTACCTCGGCCTGCCGAGCTACCACCTCCACGAGGTCGCCAAGAAGTACATGAAGCTCGTCGACTCCGGCGACGGCCCGGGCGGCGAGGTCAACCGCTACGGCCACCTGATGAGCTTCCGCGTCGACGGCCCGCCGGCCAACGCCCGCAAGGTCTTCGACGGCTTCAAGATGATCTTCCGGGCCACCGATCTCGGCCGGATCAAGAGCGTGGCCACCATCCCGTCCATCTCGACCCACCAGCAGCAGGGCGAGGAGGCCCGGAAGATGGCCGACGTGCCGCCCCAGCTCATCCGGCTCTGTGTCGGCGGGGAACACCCCGACGACGTCATCGCCGACCTCGATCAGGCCCTCCGGGCGGTCTGAGCCCGGCGCACGATCGAGAGGAGGACCCCCGATGCCCGAAACGAAGCGTATGACCGGGTTCCGCGGACTCTGGGCTTTCGTCGACCTCACGAAGCGTACCGTCCGCGTCGAGCCGGCCGACGCCGGCTACTGCCGTGACTACGTCGGCGGCCGCGGCCTCCAGGCCCGCCTGCTGGCCGACCACCTGGAACGGACGGGCCCCCTCGAGGACCCCCTTTCGCCGCGGAACCGCGTTATCATCGGCTCCGCCGCCCTGAACGATACGGCCGTCCCGACCGCCGGGCGGGGTTCCTGTTCCTTCGTCGGGACCATGGCCCGGTCGCCCCGGCCGGCCGCCTGGATCCCCGGTCACCGTCCCGTTTTCGGGCTCCTGACCCACTCGAGCGCCGGGGGGCTCTTCCCCAACATGCTCAAGCGGGCCGGCTTCGACCAGGTCGTCATCGACGGCCGGGCCGACCGTCCCGTTCGCCTCGAGGCCGTCGAGGGCAGCCTCCGCCTCGTCGACGCCGAGGACGACCTTTTCGAGGCCGTGGACGGGCGGCGCGTCCCGCGTCCCGCGTCCGTCGTCACCGATCTCCTGGCCTCCCGGGTCAAGGGCGGCTCGACTCTCACGGCCGGGCCGGCCGGCTGGAACCTCGTCGACTTCGCCTGCCTGACCGCCGACCGCCACCGCAACTTCGGCCGGGGCGGCGCGGGCGCCGTCTTCGGCTCGAAGAACCTCGTCGCCGTCACCGCCTACGGCAAGGCCCCCGTCGCCTACGCCGACGCCGAGGCCTTCGCCTCGTTCGGCCGGGAGATCGACGCCCTCGTCAAGGCCAGCGTCGACGACCCGGGCCGCACGGCCTCGTTCCGCCCGACGACGGGCACGACCTGGTGGCTCGACCGGGCCTTCGACGGCCGCTACCTCGGCGCCGGCGGCGGCTACCTGCCCTGGCACAACTTCGACGAGGGCGCCTTCTCCCCGGACGAATACGCCAAAGTCTCGACCGACGCCTTCCTGGCCATCTCCGGGAAACACAGCGTCTGCAACAGGTGCCGGCACATCTTCTGCACCCGTTCGGCCAAGGTCGAGGCGGGCCCGTACGCGGGCGAGGGCGTCCGGCCCGAGTTCGAGACGATCGCCCTGTGGATCAACTGCTGCGTCCTCGACCGCGACGCCATGTTCCACATGAACGCCCTGTGCAACGAGCTCGGGGTCGACACGATGACCTTCGGCAGCGTCATGGCCGGGGCCATGGAGCTCGCCGAGAAAGGCTTTCTCGCGAAATACGCCGGAGCGCCCCGGTTCGGCGACGCGGCCGGCATGGTACGGACGCTCGAGGAGATCGCCTACGCGTCGACGGACTTCGGCCGGCTCCTCGGCCGCCACAGCGACCGGGTCATCGCCGAGGTCGCCGCGGACGCGCCGGCCGCGGCCCTGTCCGACATCGCCTATTGCCTGACCACGGCCTACGGCGGGCTGGGCTACGCCGGGATCAGCCCCAAGGCCTTCCCGGGCATGTTCACGGCCTACGGAACGTCGAACCGCGGCCGCGGCGACCACACCTACGCCTGGACGGTCCAGGCCGAGGAGGGCGGGCTCAAGGAGGCCCGCGATCTGGCCGCCTACGTCGCCGAGGGGCAGGCCGGCAAGGCCCTAGTCGACTCGCTCGGCCTCTGCGACTTCTTCACCGGCGACATCACCGCCGAGCCGTTCCTCTCTCTCTACCGGGCCTTGACCGGGATCCCCTACACCCCGGGATCCCTCAAGGAATGCGGCCGGAGGATCTACGCCCTCGAGCGCCGGATCAACAACCTCCAGGGCCGCGCCCGGGCCTACGACGCCTTCGTCCCGCCCAAGCTCAAGGTCCCGCTCAGCCGTGGCGCCCGCGCCGGCCGGGCCGTCGACGAGGGCTTCTATGGCTCCGTCCTCGACGCCTATTACGAGGCGTGGGGGTGGACGAAGGACGGGATGGTCCCATAAGGCTTAAGGAACAGCTCCCCTGGGTTGAATTCGCCCGGCGCTTCATCTACAATCGGGCCCATGGAAAAGCTCGTCATCCGAGGCGGCGGCGGCCTCCGCCTTCGGGGAGAGGTCCGCATGAGCGGGGCCAAGAACGCCGTCCTGCCCGCTATCGCCGCCTCGCTGCTGACGAGCGAGGAGATCCGCCTCACCAACGTCCCTCGGGTCAAGGACGTCGAGACCATCCTGACCCTCATCGCCGACCTCGGCGGCGAGGCCAGGGCCGACGGCGACCGCGTCTCGCTCCGCGTCCCCAAGATCCGCTCGGACGAGGCGTCCTACGAGCTCGTCCGGGCCATGCGCGCCTCGATCCTCGTCCTCGGCCCGCTCGTGGCCCGGTTCGGCAAGGCCGTCGTCGCCCTGCCCGGCGGCTGCGCCATAGGCTCCCGCCCGATCGACCTCCACATCGCCGGCCTGCAGAAGCTCGGCGCGACGATCTCCCTCGAGCACGGCTATATCCGGGCGGAGGCCGACCGGCTCCGGGGCGCCGAGATCGAGTTCGACAAGAAGACCGTCACGGGCACGGAGAACCTGCTCATGGCCGCCGCGCTGGCCAAGGGCGAGACGGTCCTCCGCAACTGCGCCCGGGAGCCCGAGGTCGCCGACCTGGCCTCTCTCCTCAACGACATGGGCGCGAGGATCGAATGGGTCGACGAGGAAACGGCCCGCGTCCGCGGCGTCAAGGAGCTCGGCGGGGCGGACCACGCCGTCATCCCCGACAGGATCGAGACGGGCACCTTCCTCGTCGCCGGGGCCCTGACGGCCGGCGACCTCCTCGTCCGCGGCGTCGTCCCGGAGCATGTGGCCGCCGTCGTCGAGAAGCTCCGCGCCTCGGGGGCCGCCGTCGAGACGGAGGGCGCGGACGCCCTGCGCGTCGTCGGCTCCGGCGAGATCCGGGCCCAGGACATCACGACCTCGCCCTACCCGGGCTTTCCCACGGACATGCAGGCCCAATTCATGGTCCTTCTGACCCAGGCCGCCGGGACCTCGATCATCACGGAGACCATCTTCGACCGGCGCTTTTCCCACGTCAACGAGCTCGTCCGGCTGGGAGCCTCGATCGAGGTCCAGGGCGACAAGGCCGTCGTCAAGGGCGGGACCCCGCTTTCCGGCGCGGAGGTGGTGGCCACGGACCTCCGGGCCTCGGCCGCCCTGGTGCTGGCCGGCCTGGTCGCGTCCGGCGAGACGACCGTGACGGAGATCGAGCACCTCGACCGCGGCTACGAGCGGATCGAGGAGAAGCTCCGCGGTCTCGGCGCCTCGATCGAGAGGGCCGGGTCGTGAGCGCTCACGGCGGCGGCGACTGCGTTTTCTGCCGCATCGTCCGCAGGGAGCTCCCGGCGAAGGTCGTCTTCGAGGACGAGCGCCTTCTTGCCTTCGAGGACATCAGGCCCAAAGCCCCGGTCCACATCCTCATCATCCCCAAGGACCACTTCGCCTCCCTCAACGAAGCCCCGGACGGGTCGGGGGCGCTCCTCGGCGAGATCCTCCTGCGGGCCCGGGCCATAGCCCGAGACAAGGGCGTCGGCGAGAGCGGCTACCGGATCGTGCTCAACACGGCCGGGGACTCCGGCCAGGAGGTCTTCCACATCCACTTCCATGTCCTCGGCGGGAGGCGTCTGGAGTGGCCTCCGGGCTGAGGCGGGCGGCCCCGCCGGGCGGCGCGACATGGCCTACGTCATCGACGGCAACAACCTCCTCGGCCGCATCGCGCCCCACGAGCTCCGGGAGAAGGGCGGGCGCGAGGGCCTCGTCGCCAGGCTCCTCGCCTACCAGCGCGTCACCCGGGCCCGCGTCCATCTCGTCTTCGACGGCAATCCCGAGCCGACGCCGACCGACATCCCGGTCAATCCCAAGTTCACCATCCACTACCCCGGGGCGGGCGGGAGCGCCGACGACGTCATCCGCGACATGATCGAGAGCCAGACCGACCGGCGCCGCTTCTTCGTCGTCACCTCGGACCGGGCCATCCGCGATCTGGCCAGAAAGCGCGGGATCGAGACCGTGACCTCGGACGCCTTCGCCCGCGAGCTCAAGACGGCCATCCGGGAAGGGAAGAAGCGTCGCGAGCTCGAGAAGAGGGTCGAGACGCCCACCTCGCTCGAGATCGATCTCTGGGACGAGGTCTTCAAGTCCAGGCCATGAAAAAGTTCTCGATCGTCGGGGCCGGGCGGCTGGGGACCGCGCTCGGCGCGGCCCTGGTCCGCCGCGGCTGGAAGCTCGCCCTCGTCGTCGACAAAGACGCGGGGGCGGCCCGGGAGAGCCGGCGCCTCATCGGGGCAGGCCGGGCGGCCACGTCCGTCGGCCGATCGTCGCGGACCGGCGACGTCGTCATCATCGCCGTGCCCGACGACGCGGTCGGGCGGGTCGCCGCGTCCCTCGCCTCGTCCGGCGCGGACTGGGCCGGGCGGACGGTCTTCCACACCAGCGGGCTTCTGCCCGCCGGGACGCTCCAACCGCTCCGGGCCCGGGGGGCCCGCGTCGCCTCTCTCCACCCCGCCCAGGCCTTCGCCCGCAAGGACGCCCCGGCCCGGGACTTCCGCGGGATCACCTGGGGGGTCGAGGGGGACGGGGAAGCCGTGGCCTCGGCCAAGGCCCTCGTCCGCGGCCTCGGCGGCCACGTCCTCCTTCTCTCGGAGAGGGACAAGCCCCTGTATCACGCCGCCTGCGCGCTGGCTTCCAACGCCCTCGTCGCCCTGGAAGGCACGGCCATCGGCCTCCTGCGGGCGGCCGGCATCGACGAAAAGACCGCCTCCGGCATTCTTCTGCCGCTGGCGCAAGGAACTTTACAGAACGTAAAAAACCTTGGGCCGGAGGGGGCCCTGACCGGGCCGGTGCTGCGGGGGGACGAGGCCACGGTAAGGAAGCATCTGGAAGCCCTGCGCCAGGACCCCGGCGCGAGCGAGATCTACCGGGCCCTGGGGAGGAGGATCCTGCGGCTGGCAGCCAGCGGGGGGCTTCCGGCCGGCCGGGTCAGAACATTGAAGCGTCTGCTCGAAGATAGATGACTTCTTCTTCGAGGCGGACGCCGAACGCCCTGTCCACCAGATCCTTGAGCTCCTCGGCCAAGCGGAGGACGTCCGCCGCCCGGGCGTTCCCCTTGTTGACGATGAAATTGCAGTGGACGTCGGAGACGGCCGCGTCCCCGACGGACCGGCCCCGCGCCCCGGCCTGGTCGAGGAGCTGCCCGGCGGCCACCCTGGCCCCGGTCGCGGACGAGGAGTTCTTGAAATAGCTCCCGGCGCAGGCCGTTCCGTGGGGTGGGTGCTTGGCCCGCCTTTTCTCGAGGATATCGCGGATGCGGGCCTCCGACTCGCCGCGGTCCCCCGGGGAACAGAGCAGGACGGACGAGAGGACGATGCCGCCCCCTTTCTTCAGGGCCGAATCCCTGTAGCCGAAGCCCAGGGCATCCCTGCGGACAGGCTCGCGGCCGCGACCCGGGGCGAAAACGGTGGCCGTCTCGAGGACGTCCCCGACGCTCCAGCCGTAGGCCCCGGCGTTGCCATAGATCGCCCCCCCGACCGTACCGGGGATGCCGGCCAGGAACTCGAGGCCGGAGAGTCCGGCGTCCAGGGCCTCCCGAAGGACGCAGGCGAGTCCCGTTCCCGAACGGACGCTCAGCCGATGGCCGTCCCGAACGACACCCTCGAGCCGGTTGCGGACGACGAGCCCCCTGTAGCCGGCGTCGTCGAAAAGCATATTGTACCCGCCCCCGATGACGTAGACGGGGTAGCGTTCGCCGGCCGCCATGGAGACGGCCGTCTCGAGGTCGGACTCGCTCCGGGCCTCGAGGAAAAGGTCGGCGGGCCCGCCGATGCCAAAGCTGGACATGGCCGAAAGGGGGACGTTCTCGGAAGGCGGGTCCCCGAGTCTCTCGAGAAGGGCCTTCCGGACGAGGCTTTTCCGGTCCATGGCGGGTATTATACAGCAATCATGGCATATTTATTGCTTGTACATAGGGCGGAACGGACCGATATTGACAAAAAACGAGTTGCGGGCTATGATTCCAGAAATTTTCGAGAGAGGTTAGCATGAAAAGGACAGTCATCGCGATCATGGTCCTGGGATTCGCCCTGGCCGGGCTCGCGGCCGCGCAAAGCCCCGACGAGGAGTATCTCCAGGCCATGCAGATCTCCGATAATTGCCAGAAGGTCAAGGCGCTCGAGGCCTACATCTCCAAGTACGCCGGCCAGGGCACGACCAACGAGCACTGGGCCTACGCCTATTACTGCCTGACGCCGTGCGCCACGAAGAATTCCCAGAAGGCGGCGGAATACGGCGAGAAGGCCCTGGGCATGCCCGGCATCGACGGCCAGACGAAGCTCGTCCTCCTGGCGACGATCCCGACCCTCTATCAGGGCGCCGGGCAGTTGGACAAGGCCAAGGCCGCGGCCCGCAAGCTCATCGACTACGGCAAGTCATCGAGCGATGCCAAGCTCAGCGCCCAGCTCCAGGCCGGCGGCTACGCGATGATCGGGCAGTTCTCGGAGAAGGCCGGCGACTTCGGCGGGGCGGCTGAGAACTACATCACCGCCTACGGCATCCTCAAGGACCCGAGCATCTCCAAGCAGCTCAACGGCCTGGCCGCCTCCCTCTACAAGGGCGGCAAGTACGCCGAGGCCGAGCAGGTCTTCCGCCAGTTCTACGCCGCGGACAAGGGCCCCGACAGCGCCTCCCTCCTGGCCCAGACCCTGGACAAGCAGGGCAAAGAGGACGAGGCCCTGGCCATCTACAAGGAAGCTTACGCCCGCAAGAGGGACGCCAAGCTGGCCTACAACATCGCCATCATCCTGAACCGGCAGGTCAAGGATAATCCGGCCAAGACGACCGAGACGATCAACGCCCTGATCGAGGCGGCCCAGCTCAACTCCCAGCACCAAAAGAACCTCCTCGGCGCGGCCCAGAACCTCTTCGTCGGCCAGGACAAGGAGCTCGCCGCGAGCTACGGCAAGATCGAGGAGCACAACAAGGCCATCGAGGAGTTCACCAAGACCTACAACGCCAAGATCGAGGGCAAGTCCGAGGACGAGCTCTCCACGACCGACAAGCGCGTCCTCAAGCAGCTCGAGGAGAACATCGAGGCCGAGAAGCGGGCCATCGAGAGGATCCAGGCCGGCCAGAAGGGCGTGCTCGACAAGTTCAACGCCCTGGTCGCCCAGGTCCGGCAGCGGCTGGGGAAGTAATCCCGGCCCCGGAGCGGCTCGCGACGCTCGCCGCCCCCGTCCCGCAGGGGTCCGCGGCGAGGAGTTTCCGATAGTAGGAGGGAAGACGTGTCCCCCTCGCCCGCCGGCCCCAAGGACCGCGCCCGGGCCGTAGCGCTCCGTCGCGAGATCGTCTACCACGAGCGGAAATACTTCGTCGACAACGACCCCCAGATCTCCGACCCCGAATTCGACCGCCTCGTCGCCGAGCTCGGCGACCTCGAGGCCCGCTTCCCCGAGCTGGTGACGCCGGAGTCCCCGACCCAGCGCGTGGGCGGGAAGCCCTCCGAGGGCTTCGCCTCGGTCGCCCACCGGACGCCGATGCTCAGCATCGACAACGCCTACGACGAGGAGGAGGTCCGGGCCTTCGAGGACCGCGTCCGCAAGCTCCTCCCGGAATGGACCCCCGCCTACACGGCCGAGCTCAAGATCGACGGCCTCGGCATCGCCGTCCATTACCGGGAGGGCAAGTTCGTCCGGGCCGTCACCCGGGGCGACGGCGTCCGCGGCGACGACGTCAGCGCCAACGTCAAGACCATCCGCTCCCTCCCCCTCGCGATCGACGCCCCGGGGGAGGTCGAGGCCCGCGGCGAGATCTACCTGCCCTTCGCGTCGCTCCGGTCGATCAACCGCGAGCGCGAGGAGGCCGGCGAGCCTCTCTTCGCCAATCCGCGCAATGCGGCGGCGGGCTCCGTCCGGCTCCTCGACCCGAGGCTCGTCGCCTCGCGCGGCCTCCGCGTCTTCCTGTATCATCTTTCCGTCGACGGGCGGGAGGAGCCGAGCCAATGGGGCGCCCTGCGGAAGCTCCGGGCCCTCGGCTTCCCCACCGATCAGCGCTCGCGCCTCTGTCCGACGCTCGACGACGTCCTCGCCTTCTACCGGGAGTGGAGCGCGAAGCGGGACGCCCTCGAATTCGACGCCGACGGCATCGTCGTCAAGGTCGACGACGCGGAGGCGCGCCGCGAGCTCGGGACGACGGCCAGGTCGCCGCGCTGGGCCATCTCCTACAAGTTCCCGGCCCGCCAGGCCACGACCCGGGTCAACGACATCGTCGTCCAGGTCGGCCGGACCGGCGCCCTGACGCCCGTCGCCGTCCTCGAGCCGGTCAAGCTCTCGGGGACGACGATCGGCCGCTCGACCCTCCACAACGAGGAGGAGCTCCGCCGCAAGGACGTCCGGGTGGGCGACTACGTCCTCATCGAACGGAGCGGCGACGTCATCCCGCATGTCGTCTCGGTCATGAAGGAGCGGCGGCCGCGGGGCTCACGGCCCTTCGCCTGGCCGGACCGGTGCCCCGTCTGCGGATCGGGGATCTTCCGGCCCGAAGGCGAGGTCATCTCGCGCTGCGTCAACGCCTCGTGCCCGGCCCGCGTCCGCGAGTCCGTCCTCCACTTCGCCGCGCGCCGGGCGATGGACATCGACGGACTGGGCGAGGCGGTCGTCGACCAGCTCCTCGCGGCCGGGCTCGTCCACGCCCTTCCCGACCTCTACCGTCTCCGTTACGAGGACCTCGTCGAGCTCGAGCGGCTGGGCCCGAAGAGCGCGCGGAACCTCCTCGACGCGATCGCCGCGTCGAAAGGCCGGGGATTGGCCCGGCTGCTCTTCGCCCTCGGCATCCGCCACATCGGAGAAAGGCTGGCCCAAACGCTGGCCGCCCGCTACCGGTCGCTCGACGCGCTCGCGGCGGCCGGGCCCGACGATCTCGTCCAGGCCGAGGACGTCGGCCCCAAAGTGGCCGAGAGCGTCCTCTTCTTCTTCGCCCAGCCGGAGAGCCGCGAGCTCGTCCGCCGGCTCCGCGAGGCCGGGGTCGACGACGAGGCCGACGCCGGCGACGGCGGGCCCAAGCCACTGGCCGGTCAGGTCTTCGTCATCACCGGGACGCTCGCCGCCATGGGTCGGGACGAGGCCCGGGAGCTCCTCGAAGGGCTCGGCGCCGAGGTCGGCTCCTCGGTGACCCGCAAAACGACCGGCCTCGTCGTCGGGGACTCGCCGGGATCGAAGCTCGACCGGGCCCGGGAACTCGGTGTCCGGATCATCGAGGAGAGGGAGTTCCTGAAGCTCGTCGGCCGGGCGGCCTAGCTATTTCTTCTTGTTCTTCTTGCCGAAAAAGCTGAGCCCGAAGAGGCCCCTCCCCGTCTTCTTCTCACCGCCGGTCATATCCTCGAGGGCTTCCCGGGCCGAGGCGTGGTCGGGCTCTGCTTCGACGGCCTTCTCCAGCTGCTTGATGGCCTTGGTCCTCAGCCCCTCGGCCTTGTAGAGCAGGCCCAGGCCGACGTAGCCCTCGGCGTTCCAGGGCTCGAGCTGGATGGCCTTGAGGAAATCCTGCTCCGCCTTCTTGACGTAGGCCTTGAGCTTCGATTCGCACATGGCCAGGAGGAGGAAGTAGTCGGCCTTGTCCCGCCGGGTACGGACGGCCTCCTCGAGATAGGCGATGGCCTCCTCGTAGCGCCCCTGCCCGTAGAGGGTCTTGCCCTGGCGGAACTTGATGTCCGCCTTGCGGAGGATCTCCTGGGCGTCCTCCTGGCCCGCCACCGTGACCGACTTGGCGTCGTAAACCCGCCGGGACTCCTTGTTGCTCAGTACGCGGTAGGCGTTGGTGACGCCGTCGAAGACCTCGTCGATATTGGACTTGAACTCGGCGACGAGCGTGCGGTCGAAGCGGTCGGGGTGGAATTTCCGGGCCATCTGGAAGTAGGCCTTTTTGATGTCCTCGTCGGAAGCCGTCTTGGGAATGTCCAGGATCTGGTAGAGGGTCATGGCCGGCAGCATGTCCCGGAAGGAGAGGACTTCGGCGATCGCCTGGGGGATGTCGGGGCGGGCGGCGACCGAAGGCTGCAGCCGCGACTTCAGGTCCGCCGGGGCCACCTGGGCCTCGCCAGGGAGGTCGACGACGCCGAGGCAATAGAACAGGTAGAGGCTCTTCCAGAACTGGTCGGCGGGCATGGTCAGCGTCTTCATGATGACCTCGGCCGTGTCCTTGCCGTCGATCTTCTCGAGGATCTCCTTCTCCTCCATGGTCAGGAGGTAGGCGTACGTCTTCCGGCCGAGGACGGGGGTCCACCGGGCGAGGTAGGCCTGGAGGAGCGGATGGGGATGCATGCGCCGGATGCCATACTCGATGAGCAGCGGGACGCTGACGCGCGACTCGTCGGGAGCGTCGCCGAACGTGTCCTGGGGCAGGAAGTCGAACTCGGCGTCGAAATGGGGGAAGACGTTGAGGACCGACTCGCGGATCTGGTGCGACAGGGCCTCGGCCAGGTCGTCCTCGGAGATGACGCCCCGGGTCCGGAGGACCTCTCCGATGTTCTTGTTGGGCTCGATGTACTCGTCGAGCCGGGAGTGGGCCTCCTTGGGGAGGCGCTCGAGCTTATAGAGGATCTCGCCCAGCTTTTCGTCGTTCTGGTTCGTCTTGACCTGGATGATGGCGCCCTTCTCGAAGAAGAAATACTTGAGGATCTCGGCCCGGCGGTAGATCAGGCGGCCGGTCTTCTTGTTGAAGAAGATGTCGCGCAGGTGCGTCGCGATGTGGTTCATGGCGGCTAGAATCTCTTTTGGGGCCAACTATAAACAAATCCCCCGGATTTTTCAACCGTGCGCCCTGCCTCGGCCGCGGAGGGGCCGGGGGGTGCGGTTTGAAAACAGGGGGGGAATGTGCTAATTTCGGCCCATGAACATCGCATTGGCGCAGATCGCGACGCGGCTCGGCGACGTCGAGGCCAACGTCGAGCTCCATCTCAAGATCCTCGAGAAGGCCCGGAAGAAGAGAGCCGGGCTGGTCGTCTTCCCCGAGCTCGGCCTGACGGGCTACACCCTCAAGGACCTCGTCGAGGAGGTCGCCCTCGACCCGGCCAAGGACCCCCGCTTCCGCAAGGTCGTCGCCGCGACGAAAGGCCTGGCGGCCGTCGTCGGCTTCGTCGAGGAGAGCCCGTCCGAGGCGGGCCTGTTCTACAACGCCGCGGCCTTCATCCATGACCGCCGCGTCCTTCACGTCCACCGCAAAGTCTTCCTGCCGACCAACGGCATGTTCGAGGAGGCCAAGTTCTTCGCCCAGGGCCGCGAGTTCCGCGCCTTCGACGCGCCCTTCGGCCGCGTCGGCCTGCTCATCTGCCGGGACTTCCTCCACTACGGGGCGAGCTACGTCCATTACGCCTCGGGGGCCGACATGATCGTCTGCGTCTCGGC
Source organism: Candidatus Aminicenantota bacterium (assembly GCA_963719985.1). GTDB lineage: Bacteria > Acidobacteriota > Aminicenantia > Aminicenantales > Saccharicenantaceae > RBG-16-66-30. The sequence continues at coordinate 1,032,253 of CAVRDU010000005.1, forward strand.
CGCGCCCGGCCGCGGCGTCGATGGCGGCGACGCCTTCGCGACCAGCCGGATGTGGGAGCTCATGGGCGAGGCCATGTCCTACTTCTCGACGGTGTTCGTCGTCTACGCCAACAGGGTCGGCGTCGAGGACGGCGTGACCTTCGCCGGCGGCTCTTTCGTCTTCGCCCCCGGCGGCCGGCGCGTCGCGCAGGCGCCCTACGTCGACCCCGACCTCCTCGTCTGCCGGATCGACCTCGCCGAGGTCCGCGAGGCCCGCCGGAAGTGGCTATTCAAGCGGGACGAGAGGCCCGAGGCCGTCTGGAGGTCCCTCGAAAGGATCGTCCGTGCCGCCCAAGATTAACGCCGCGTTCGTCGCCAGGATCCTGGCCGGATTCATCCGGGAGGAACTCGTCAAGTGCGGCTGCCGCAAGGGCTTGCTGGGGCTTTCGGGCGGGCTCGACTCGGCCGTCTGCGCCGCGCTCGCGGCCAGGGCCCTTGGGCCGAAGAACGTTCTCGGCCTGATCATGCCCTACGGGAACAGCTTTCCGAAGGACGTCCGCGACGCCGTGGGCCTGGCCCGCCGACTGGGCATTCGTCACGAGACGATCGACATCGCCCCCCAGATCGACGCCTACTTCGCGGCCCACCCGACGACCGACCGGGTCAGGCGGGGCAACAAGATGGCCCGCGAGCGGATGTCCATCCTCTACGACCGCTCGGCCCGCGAGGGGGGCCTGGTGCTGGGGACGAGCAACAAGACCGAGCTCCTCATCGGCTACGGCACGATCTACGGAGACATGGCCTGCGCCGTCAATCCCATGGGCGACCTCTACAAGACCCAGGTCCGCCAGCTCGCCCGCCACCTGCGCCTCCCGGCGGCGATCCTCAGGAAGGCCCCGACGGCCGGGCTCTGGCCGGGCCAGACCGACGAGGGGGAGATCGGCCTCTCGTACGAGGAGATCGACGCGATCCTCTATGGCCTCGTCGAGGGACGCCAGGGCCGCAAGGAGCTCGTCGCCGCCGGACACCGGCCGGCCGCGGTCGATCGGATCGCGCGCCTGGTCCGGGGCTCCGAGTTCAAGCGCAGGCCGCCGCCGATCGCCAAGCTCTCGCCGCGGTCGGTCGGCCACGACTTCCTCTATCCTTACGACTGGGGCAAGTAGGACGTGGCCGGACGCCTCTACGTCGTCGGAACGCCCATAGGCAACCTCGAGGACATCACCCTGCGGGCCCTGCGTGTCCTCGGCGAGGTCGCGGCCGTCGCCTGCGAGGACACCCGGCAGACGATCAAGCTCCTGAACCGCTACGGCATCCGCAAGCCGCTCATCAGCTATTTCCAGCCGATGGAGGGCCGGCGGGTCCCGGAGATCATCCGGCTGCTCAAGGACGGAAGCGACGTCGCCCTCGTCTCCGACGCCGGGACACCCGGCATCTCGGACCCCGGTTTCCCTCTTATCCGGGAGGCACTCAAGGGGGGTATCCCGGTCGTGCCGGTCCCCGGGCCGTCGGCGGCGACCGCGGCGCTTTCCGCCTCGGGCCTCCCGACCCACAGGTTCCTATTCGTCGGATTCCCGCCGCCCAAGATCACGGGGCTGAGAAAATGCCTCGCCGCCCTGACCCGGGAGGAGGCCACCCTGGTCTTTTTCCTTCCGACCCGCAAGCTCCCTCAGTTCCTCGGGGCGGTCGCCGAGGTTCTGGGCGACCGGAGGGTCGTCGTGGCCAGGGAATTGACCAAGATCCACGAGGAGTTCCTCAGGGGCAAGGCCGGCGAGCTGGTCTCCGCTCTAGGGACAAAGATCCTAAAAGGCGAAGCCACTGTCCTCGTAGAAGGGACATAACCGATTGAAAAAAACGATAGATTGTTTTCGCATAATACTTGACAAATATACACTAAGATATTATATTGTTATCTCGCTAAGATATTTCAAATGGAGGTAACGATATGGCTATTATCAGATGGGATCCCTACAGGGACATGATCACCCTGAGGGATAGGATGAACCGGCTCTTCGAGGACATGGCCACCGCCAAAGGCGAGGACAAGGACATCATACCCGGCGCCTGGGCCCCGTCCGTGGACATCTACGAGACGGAGGACGAGGTCGTGCTGGCCGCCGAGATCCCCGGCGTCGACGAGAAGGACGTCGAGATCAAGGTCGAGGACAACAACCTGACCCTGCGCGGCGAGCGCAAGTTCGAGAAAGAGACCAAGGAGGAGAACTACCATCGCGTCGAGCGGTCCTACGGTTCCTTCTTCCGTTCCTTCGCGCTGCCCAGCTACATCGACCAGGACCGGATCGAGGCCGAGCACGAGAACGGCGTCCTCAAGATCAAGATGCCCAAGCGGGCCGAGCTCAAGCCCCGCAAGGTCAAGATCCTCAAGCCCGTCGCGGCCTCGGCCGAGAAGCCGAAGAAGTAAACACGGCCCGGCCTCTTTCCAAGGCGGCCCCTCCGGGCCGCCTTTTTTTAAGCCTGGGCCAGGGTGATCGCGCGGACCTCTCCGGCCCCGGCCTCCATGAGCTCCCGGGCGCACTCGCGGAGGGTCGCCCCCGTCGTCGTGACGTCGTCGACGAGGACGAGGACCCGGCCCCGGACCTTCTCCGGCCGCCTCGCGGCGTAGGCCCCGACGACGTTGCGCTCACGGTCGGCCGCGCGCAGGCCGGCCTGGGCCGGGACGTTGCGGACTTTGACGAGGGACCCCCCGAGGACCTGGAGTTTCAGGCTCCCGGCCAGGTCGCGGGCGAGCAGGCGGGATTGGTTGAAGCCCCTGTCGCGGCGCCGGGCCCGGTGGAGCGGGACCGGAACGAGGAAATCGGCCCCCTCCCACAGCCCGGTCTCGGCCCCGAGCGAGTCCTCGGCGAAACGGGCCAAGGGGGCGCTGAGAGGCGCGCACCTCCGGTATTTGAAGAGGAGGATGACCTCCTTGAGGACGCCGCCGTAGGGGCCGCAGGATCGATGCAGGGAATAGGGCGGCCGGGCTTCGAGGCAGGCCGCGCAGAGATGGTCCCCGCCCGAGCCCTCGAGGAACCTGCCGCAGACCGGGCAGACCGGTCCCCGCCGCGGCGCGAGACGGCCCAGGCATTCGCGGCAGACGATCCTCTCCCCGGGCTCGTCGAGGAGGGCCCGACAGAGGCGGCAGGAGGAGGGGAAGACGAGAAGTTCGAGGAGCTTGGCCAGGGAGGCCGCCCGGGTCCGGAGGGGGCCGGTCACAGGGCTTTCTGTTCTTCCTCGGCCTTCTCCTGGCAGTCGATGCAGAGCGGTGTCCAGGGGATGGCGACGATCCTCTTCGCCCCGATCTCCTTGCGGCAGACCTGGCAGACGCCGAACTCCCCGTGCTCGAGCCTTTTCAGGGCCTCGTCGATGAGCAGGAGCTGCTCCCGCTCGCCGCCCGACAGGCTGAGGAGGAATTCCTTCGTGTAGGATGTCTCGGCCTTGTCCACGAGGTCCTGGGCGACGTTGGATTCCATCTCCTTGCTCTCGGTGATGGTCTCGGTGAGCTTGCGGGTGATGATCTCTTTCTTGTCGGCGAGCAGCTTCCGGAACTGCTCCTTTTCCTTCTTGTTCAGCTTCTTGGCCATAGACAACCTCTTCTTCATTTGGCGTAGTGCCGGCCCCCGATGACGGTCAGGGCCCGGTAGACCTGTTCGAGCAGCATGACGCGGGCGAGCTCGTGCGAGAAGGTCAGGCGCGAGAGCGACAGCCTCATGTCCGCCCGCTCCACGATGCGTTCCGCGAGGCCGAGGAAGCCCCCCACGACGAAGGCCAGCGGCCGGCCGGTGTCCGAATCCCGGCGGCGGAGGAACCTTGCGAGCTCATCCGACGTCATCTCCTTCCCGCGATCCTCAAGGCAGATCACGTAGGCCTTCTCGAGGTGCTTCTCGAGTCCGCGCGCCTCGAGGTCCATGATCTTGGCGGCGTGCTTTTCCTCGAGCCCGCGGGCCTCGCGGGTCTCGATGATGTCGCAGGCCGCGAGCGCCCGTATGCGAGCTTCGTAGAAACCCTGCAACCCCCGTAACTCGGGACTCCTCGTCTTGCCGGGCCAGAGGAATTTTAGCCGCATCGCAAAAAACGCCAAACCACAATAGCGATTCGTCCGGGGCTTGTCAACCTCTAATTTGGCATATTCTAGCGATTCCGGAGGCCCTCAGAAGTCGATCCGGGGCGCGTCGCCCCAGAGCGTCTCGAGGCCGTAGTAGTCGCGGGCGGCCCGCGAGAACACGTGGACGACGAGCGAGCCGAAGTCGAGCAGAACCCATTCGGCCGACCCCCGCCCCTCGACGCTCAAGGGTCGGAATCCGGCCGGCTTGAGCGCGGCCTCGACGGCCTCCGCGACGGCGGCGTTCTGGCGCGACGAGTTCCCGTGCCCGATGAGGAAGAAGTCGGTGAACGAGGAGAGCTCCCGCAGGTCGAGGACGCAGAGGTCCTCGGCTTTCCTGGAGAGGCAGGCCTCGACGGCCAGCCGGACGTTCGGGGGGAGGCTCCTCTTGGTCAGGCGTTTTTTCTTTTCTTCTGCCATGGCTCCTATCGACCTCGGTAGAGTTGACGTTCCCGGATATACGCCGCGACGGCCCGGGGGACGAGCCCGTCGACGGGGAGTCCGCGCCGGACCCTCTCCCGGACGACGGTCGAGGAGACGTCGATGGCCCTGATCGGGAGAAGGACGACCCGGAGGCCCGGCGGGGCCGCCCCGGCGAGATCGCCGGCGGCCTCGAGAGGGCCCATGGACCCGCGGAGCGCGCCGCCGAGGACGCCGGTGGCCCGCTCGAGGTCGAAGCCCGGCCGTCCGATGACGATGAAATGGCACTCGGCGACGACCTTCTCGTGTTCTCGCCACGTCCCGATCTCCAGGAAGGCGTCGACGCCCAGGATGAAGAACAGGCGGGACTCGGGCCGGAGGGCCCGGACCCGGCGCAGGGTCAGGATGGAATAGGACTTCTCCCGGGCTTCCACCTCGACGGCCGAGGCCGCGAAGCCGCGCCGGCGGCGGCAGGCCAGCTCGACCATCCGGAGGCGGTCGGCGGCGGACGCGGCCGGGCCGCCGGACTTGTGCGGCGGGAGGTAAGAGGGAATGAACAGGATGCGGTCCAGGCCGACCTTCCTCCGGACCTCGGCGGCGGCCCGGAGGTGACCGAGATGGATGGGGTCGAAGGTCCCGCCAAAGAGCCCGATCGTCTCCATCAGGCCCTCGCCTTCCCGTCCTTCTCGCCGGACTTCTCGAGCAAGCGGGCCAGGGCGTCGACGAGGGGCTTGAGCCCTTCGCTCCTGAGGGCCGAGATGGCGAAGAACGGGATCTTCCTGCGGGCCGCCATCCGCCGCAGCCGCACGAGCCGCGACCTGTCCGCGCCGAGGGCGTCGATCTTGTTCGCGGCGACGACCAGGGGCCTCGCGGCCATCTCGGGGGAGAAGGCCTCGAGCTCCCTCATGATGATCCGGTGGTCGTCGAGCGGGTCGCGCCCCGAATACGGGGAGACGTCGACGATGTGGACCAGGACCTTGGTCCGCTCGATGTGGCGGAGGAAGCGGATGCCCAGGCCCTGGCCGCGATGGGCGCCTTCGATGAGCCCGGGGATGTCGGCGACGACGAACGAGCGGTACTCGCCGAGGTCGACGACGCCGAGATTGGGGGCGAGCGTCGTGAACGGGTAGTCGGCGACGAGCGGCCGGGCCGCCGAGACGCGCGAGATGAGGGTCGACTTCCCGGCGTTGGGAAAGCCGACGAGACCGACGTCGGCGATGAGCTTGAGCTCCAGGAAGAGCTCCTTCTCCTCGCCCGGCCCGCCTAGCTGCCGTTCTCGGGGCGTCTGATGGGTCGATGTGGCGTACGAGGCGTTGCCCCGGCCGCCCTTGCCGCCGTAGGCCACGACGCCGGACTGGCCGTGGACCGTGAAGTCGAAGAGGACGGCCCCGCCGTCCTTCTCCCGCACGACCGTCCCCACCGGGACCCTGAGCCGAACTTCGGCGCCGCGCTTGCCCTGGCGGTTGCCTCCCTCGCCGGGGGCCCCGTTCTTCGCCTTGGTGATGGGGTGGAAGCGGAAATAGGCGAGCGAGCTGACGTTCTCGTCGGCGACGAAGATGACGCCACCCCCGTCGCCGCCCCGGCCGCCGTCCGGGCCGCCTTTGGGCACCCGGGCCTCGCGGCGGAAGCTGACGCAGCCGTCGCCGCCCCGGCCGGCCTTCAGCGTGACGGTGACTTGGTCAACGAACAACGGAGGTTGGGCTCTTCCTCAGGCGGGCACGACGGAGACGACCTTCCCCTTGCGCCCCTTGTCGGAGAACCGGACCGTTCCCGTGACCGTGGCGAACAGGGTGTCGTCCTGGCCCCGGCCGACGTTCGGACCGGGCTTGATGGGCGTGCCCCTCTGACGGACGATGATCGATCCGGCGTTGACCGCCTGGCCGCCATGGCGCTTGACCCCGAGCCTCTTGCCCGAGCTGTCGCGGCCGTTCTTTCCCGCGCCGCCGGTTTTCTTGTGGGCCATGGCTTACTCCTTGGTCTTTTTCTTGGCCTTGGGGGAGGCGGGCTTCTTGGCCGCTTTCGGCTTGGCCGCCGGCTTCTTCGCCGGCTTGGCCTTGGCTTCCGGCTTGGCCGGCGCGGCCTTCGGGGCGGGCGCGGACTTCTTCTTGGCGACCGGCGTCGTTTTCACGACGGGGGCGGGCTTCTCCTCGGCCAGGTCGACGGCCGTGAGGAGGGTCCGGTCCGGCGCGATCCGGGTGATGCGGACCTTGGTCAGCGACTGCCGGTGACCGCGGGTCCGACGGAACTGTTTCCTTCTCTTTTTCTTGAAGACGATGACCTTCTCGTCCCGGTAGTTCTCGAGGACGAGCCCGAGGACCATGGCCTTGTCGAGGACCGGGGTTCCCACCTGGACCGATTCTCCGTCCTCGACGAGGAGGACCCGGTCGAACTGGGCCTTCCGCCCCGGGGCGAGGTCGAGCTTCTCGACCGATAGGACGTCGCCTTCCTTGACGCGGTACTGCTTGCCGCCCGTCAGGATCACTGCGTACATTGGAACCTACCCTTCGGTTGGGATACACAAGTTGGACGTCAAATTTAGCACAGGACCCGCCTCAAGTCAAATGAAGGCGCCGGGGCGGCGGATCGTGTCCCGTAATTCCGGGCCGCCTTGACAGGGGCGGGGCCTTTGCCTACTCTTAAGCTTCCCTGGGGCGGTTAGCTCAGCGGTAGAGCATCGGTTTTACAAGCCGAGGGTCGCAGGTTCGAACCCTGCACCGCCCAACGCGGAACGAGCGTCAGCGAGCGGAGGCGGCGGAAACCAGCTATGAAGGTTTCCGGGGCGCGGGGGCAAGGGTCGATACGCCGAGCAGAGCTGAGAAGAGGGTTTTCTCGGGCTCCGAAACAGAAGCGCCCCCGACGGGATTCGAACCCGTGTTGCCGCCTTGAAAGGGCAGTGTCCTGGGCCTCTAGACGACAGGGGCAGGGACCTGTGAGCCGTGCTGGATTCGAACCAGCGACACCCGGCTTAAAAGGCCGGTGCTCTACCGCTGAGCTAACGGCCCGGAAAAGACACTATTATAGTGACGGGAGAGAAAGAGTCAAATGCGCTGGGGAAGGCCCCGGCCCCTCAGGAGAGGGGCTCGAAGTCGATGATGACCCAGCGTCCGGGATACCGGAGGTTGTTGGCCTCGTCCTTGAGCATGTACAGTTTCAAGAGGAGCTTGAAGTTCTTGGTCTGGCCGGAACTCATCGTGATGGAGATCTCGACGTCCTTGGAGTGGACGTCGCCGGTCAGGGAGCGGACGATCGGAAGCTCCCTCTGGCCGAGCGAGAACATCGTCATCTCCTCTTCGACGGAGGCGGCGGCCTTGGCCTCGTTGTAGGCCTTCTTGAGCTCCTGCATCTTGGTATTCTCGATGTCGTAAGCGGCCTGGAGCTTGTCGATGGTCCTCTGGGCGGCGGCCTTGCCCGCGGCCGACCGAGCGAGGTCCTTTTCGTACTGGGCGTCCTTGAGGACCGAGTCGGCGTCGAGCGTCGGGCCGATCTGGGCGTCCTGGGCCTTCTTCGCCTCGACCTCCACCGTGTTCAGCGCGGGCAGGCTGGCGGGCTCGATCTTCTCCTCGCCGATGCTGACGATACGCCAGGCTGTCATGTCGGGCTGGATGGGTTCGAGGGCTATGCTGGACATCGTATCGTTGTCGTTCATCGCGACGGCGTTGAAGTACTTCTTGAGCAGGGTCTTCTCGGGAGCCGACGTACACCCCTGAATGACCGCGAACGCGATGAAAGCGCCGATCACGAACAGTGTTCTCTTCCTCATGACTCCTCCTTCCTGGGTCTGTCCGATACTTCTCTAGAAGAATGATATATGCTTTCGAACGCAAAAATCAAGGCTTTTTCTGCCGCCGCCGCGGGTGATGTTTCATCGCCCGGCTTTTTATGGTATGCTTCTTGGCTAAAAACCCCGACAACGAGGTACGACCATGGCCAAAGCGAAAGACATCGTCCGCCAGCACCCCAAGGACCCCGCAGCCCTCCTCGACGTCATCCGGGACGTCCAGGGCCAGTCCGGCCACGTCCCCGAGGATGCCGTCGCCCGCATCGCCGACCACTTGAAGCTCTCCGAGGCGGAGGTCCGCGGCGCGGTCTCCTTCTACCACTTCTTCTCGCTGACCCCCCGGGGAGCGTCGACGATCTACCTGAACGACTCCATCACCTCGTGGATGAAGGGTCGGGCGGCCGTCGCCAAGGCCTTCGAGGAAGAGGCCGGCTGTCTTTTCGGGGAGGTCTCCCCGGACGGCCGGGTCGGCCTGTTCCCGACCGCCTGCATCGGCATGAACGACCAGGAGCCGTCGGCCATCGTCGACGGGATCGTCTTCACCTGCCTGACGCCGGAGCGGGCCCGGGCCATCGTCCGCGGCCTCCGGGCCGGCACGTCCGCCCTGGACCAGGTCTCCGAATACGGGGACGGGGCCAACCAGTCGGCGCTCGTCCGGTCCATGGTCTCCAACAACATCCGGAAGCGGGGCCCCGTTCTCTTCGGCCCCTACGAACCCGGCGCGGCCGTGCGCAAGATCGTCGGCCAGACGCCCGAACAGGTGATCGAAGAGGTCAAGAAGTCCGGGCTGATGGGCCGGGGCGGGGCCGGTTTCCCGACCGGTCTCAAGTGGGACTTTTGCCGCCGCGAGAAGGCCGCCGACCATTACGTCGTCTGCAACGCCGACGAGGGCGAGCCCGGGACGTTCAAGGACAGGGTCATCCTGACCGAACTCCCCAAGCTCCTCTTCGAGGGTATGGCCGTGGCCGGATACGCCGTCGGCGCCCGGGAAGGCATCCTCTATCTCCGTTCCGAATACGCCTACCTCCGGCCCCATCTCGAATCCGTCCTCGAGGAGCTCCGCCGCGACCACATCCTCGGCCGGAACATCGCCGGCTCACCCTCGTTCCATTTCGACATCGCCATCAAGTCCGGGGCGGGGGCCTACATCTGCGGCGAGGAATCGGCCCTCCTCGAGTCGGCCGAGGGCAAGCGCGGCGAGCCCCGCGACAGGCCGCCCTTCCCCGTCCAGACGGGCTACCGGAACCAGCCGACGACGGTCAACAACGTCGAGACCCTGTCCGCCGCCGCTCAGATCGTCATCCACGGCGCCGATTGGTTCAAGGGCCTGGGGACGCCCAAGTCGGCCGGGACCAAGCTCCTGTCGATCTCGGGGGACTGCCCCCGGCCCGGCGTCTACGAGATCGAGTTCGGCGCGTCCGTCAAGGAACTCCTCGAGCTCGCCGGCGCCCCCGAGGCCAAGGCCGTCCAGGTCGGCGGCCCCTCCGGCTCCTGCGTCCCGAGGTCCGGGTTCGAGCGCAAGATCTGCTTCTCCGACCTGGCCACGGGCGGGTCCGTTATCATCTTCGGACCCGACCGGGACATCTTCGAGGTCGTCAGGAATTTCATGGACTTCTTCATCGAGGAGTCGTGCGGCTGGTGTGTCCCCTGCCGGGCGGGCAACGTCCTTCTGAAAAGGAAATTCGAGAAGGTCCTCCAGGGCCGGGCCTCCGAGCAGGACCTGGCCGAGCTCGAGGAGTGGGGCAAGCTCGTCAAGTGCACGAGCCGCTGCGGCCTCGGCCAGACCTCCCCCAATCCCATCCTGACCACGCTCGCGAACTTCCGCGAGCTCTACGAGGCCAAGATCCAGAAGGGCAAGGATTTCGTCCCCGACTTCGACCTCGCGGCGGCCATCCAGCCGGGCTGCTCGGCCGCCAACCGCCAGCCCGAGTGCAAGGAGTCCCTCCATGACTGAGATCCACTTCACCATCGACGGCAAGGCCTGCGTGGCCAAACCCGGCCAGACGATCACGGAGGCGGCCAAGGACAATGGCGTCTATATCCCCACGCTCTGCAATTTCGAGGGCCTCAAGCCCGTCGGCAGCTGCCGGATCTGCACCGTCCGGGTCGCCGGGCGCTACATGGCCGCCTGCACCCAGCCGGTGACCGAGGGGATGGCCGTGGAGAACACGGCGGCCGACCTCGAGGACATGAGGCGGGCTCTCATCGAGATGCTTTTCGTCGAAGGCAACCACATGTGCCCGACCTGCGAGAAGAGCGGCAACTGCGAGCTGCAGGCCCTGGCCTACCGTTACCAGATGGCGGTGCCCCGTTTCCCCTATCTCTTCCCGCGTAAGGGCCTGGACGCCCGGGCGCCGAAGATCGTGCTCGAGCGCAACCGCTGCATCCAGTGCCTCCGTTGCGTGCGGGGCGTCCTGACCAAGGACGGCAAGAAGATCTTCGCCGCGGTCCGCCGGGGCCCGCATGTGACCATCGAACGCGGATATCAAGCTGGCCGGACGGCTTTCGGAGGAGGAAGCCCGCCAGGCCATGGACCTCTGCCCGGTCGGGGCCATCCTCAAGAAGGAGGTCGGCTTCGCCGTCCCCATCGGACGCCGCAAGTTCGACAAGACGCCGATCGGCAGCGAAGAGCAGACCAAAGGAGCGAGGTGAGACCATGAGCAAGCCCGTCATCGCCACGGCGTCCCTGGCCGGCTGCTTCGGCTGCCACATGTCCCTCCTCGACATCGACGACCGCATCCTCAAGCTCATCGAGCTCGTCGAGTTCAACAAGTCCCCCATCGACGACATCAAGACCTTCACCAAGCCCGTGCGACGTCGGGCTCATCGAGGGCGGGTGCTGCAACAGCGAGAACGTCGAGAACCTGCGGGCCTTCCGGAAGAACTGCAAGATCCTCGTGTCGGTCGGCGAGTGCGCCATCATGGGCGGCCTGCCGGCCATGCGCAACGGCATCCCGCGTCAGGGAATGCCTCGAAGAGGCCTACCTGAACAGCCCCACGGTCGCCCCCGAGGACCGCATCATCCCCAACGACGAGGAGCTCCCCATCGTCCTCGACAAGGTCTACCCCTGTCACGAGGTCGTCAAGATCGACTACTTCCTGCCCGGCTGTCCGCCTACGGCCGACCTCATCTGGGAGGCCCTGACGGCGCTCGTCGAGGGACGGCCGCTCAACCTGACCTACGAACTGATCAAGTTCGACTGAAGGGTGAACGAACATGGCGAGAAAGATCACGATCGAACCCGTGACCCGGGTCGAAGGCCACGGCAAGGTCACCATCCATCTCGACGACGCCGGGAAGGTCAAGCAGTCCCGGTTCCACATCGTCGAGTTCCGCGGCTTCGAGCGCTTCGTCCAGGGCCGCCCCTACTGGGAAGCCCCCGTCCTCGTCCAGCGGCTCTGCGGCATCTGCCCGGTCAGCCACCATCTGGCCGCGGCCAAGGCCATGGACGTCATCGTCGGGGTCGGGCCGGGCAAGCTCACCGCCGACGGCCGAGAAGATGCGCCGGCTCATGCACTACGGCCAGATGTTCCAGTCCCACGCCCTGCACTTCTTCCACCTGTGCGCCCCCGACTTCCTCTTCGGCTTCGACGCCGATCCGGCCATCCGCAACGTCATCGGCGTGGCCCTGGTCCACAAGGACCTGGCCGTCCAGGGCGTCCTGCTGCGCAAGTTCGGCCAGGAGATCATCCAGGCCACGGCGGGCAAGAAGATCCACGGCACGGGTGCCATCCCCGGCGGGATCAACAAGAACCTGAGCCCCGAGGAGCGGGACAGCTTTCTCAAGGGCGCCGCCCCCTTCAATATCGACCAGATGATCGATTGGGCCGGGGCGGCCGTCGAGCTCTTCAAGGACTACCACGAGCAAGAACAAGGACCTCGTCGACGGTTTCGCCGCGTTCCCCTCGAACCACCTCAGCCTCGTCCGCAAGGACGGCGCTCTCGACTTCTACCACGGCGTCCTCAGGGCGGTCGACGCCGAAGGGCAGGAAGATCCTGGACGACGTCGACTACCAGGACTACCTCGACTACATCGGCGAGGAGGTCCGCTCCTGGAGCTACATGAAGTTCCCCTTCATCAAGTCGCTGGGGAAGTCCGACGGGCTGGTACCGGGTCGGCCCCCTGGCCCGGCTCAACACCTGCGACTTCATCCCGTCGCCGCTGGCCCAGAAGGACTTCGAGGACTACAAAGCCTACACCGACGGCAAGCCCAACAACATGTCCCTGCCACACCCACTGGGCCCGGCTCATCGAGCTCCTGCACTCCGCCGAGGTCATCAAGGAGCTCCTGCTCGACAAGGACCTCCAGGGCGACAGACCTGGTCAAGAAGGGGAGGAAGACAACGGAGGGCGTCGGCCTGATCGAGGCCCCGCGCGGCACGCTGTTCCACCACTACCGGATCAACGACGACGACCAGATCACCATGGCCAACCTGATCGTCTCGACGACCAACAACAACGAGCCCATGAACCGGGCCGTCCACTGGGTCGCCGAGAACACCCTGGCCGGCCAGGCCGAGATCACGGAGGGCATGCTCAACCGGGTCGAAGTGGCCATCCGGGCCTACGATCCTTGCCTGAGCTGCGCGACCCACGCCCTGGGCTCGATGCCCCTCGAGGTCTCCCTCGTCGACGCGCGGGGCCGAGTGCTCCATAGAGAGGTCCGCTGATTCCGGGAACGGCGAAAGGACCGGCCCCGCGGGTCCTGGTGATCGGATTCGGCAATCCCGGCCGGCGCGACGACGGACTGGGACCGGCCGCGGCCGAGCGCCTGCAGGCGCGGGGCCTCCGCGGCGTCTCCTGCGACGCCAACTACCAGCTGAACATCGAGGACGCCTTGGCCGTCTCCCGCCACGACGTCGTCGTCTTCGTCGACGCCGCCCGCGGTCTCCGCGAGCCGTACGCGTTCACTCCAGTGCGGCCGGCCCCGGCCCTCCCGGCCATGAGCCACGCCCTCGGCCCCGCGGCCGTTCTGGCCCTCGCCACCGAGCTTTATGGCCGAACGCCCGAAGCGTGGATCCTGGCCATCCGCGGCCACCGCTGGACGATCGGCGAAGGGCTTTCGGCCAAGGCCGAGAAGAACCTCGCCCTGGCCCTGGAGTTCCTGGAAAACCGCCTCAAGGAGGTCCGGCCATGACCACGAAAACGATCTCCGTCGTCCGGGACCTCCTGGCCACCAACAAGCTGGCCGCCGCGGCCATCCGGCAGGAGCTCCGGTCCCGCGGCATCCTCGCCGTCAATCTGCTGAGTTCGCCCGGCTCGGGGAAGACGACCCTCCTCGAGAGCCTGGCCGCCCGCTTCCGGGACCGCTTCCGGATGGCCGTCATCGAGGGCGACATCGAGACGGAGCGCGACGCCGAGAGGATCCGGGCCAAGGGCGTACCCGCCTGGCAGATCACGACGGGCGGGGCCTGCCATCTCGAGGCCAAGATGGTGGGCAAGGTCCTCGGCGAGGTCCCCGCGGCGATCGATCTCCTGTTCATCGAGAACGTCGGCAACCTCGTCTGCCCGGCCTCCTTCGACCTCGGCGAGGAGCTGCGGTGCGTCCTCCTGTCCTCGCCGGAGGGCGACGACAAGCCGGCGAAATACCCGCAGGCCTTCCTCACGGCCGACCTCCTCGTCCTGACCAAGTCCGACCTCGTGCCGCATCTCCCTTTCGACCCCGCCAAGGCCGCCGCCGAGGCCCTGGCCATCAAGCCGGGGCTCCGCGTCTTCACCGTCTCCGCCCTCCGCGGCGACGGCGTCGACGAGCTGGCCGCCTTCTTCGTCGGGGCCCTGGAGCGGCTGAGGTCCGGCCGTGCATGAGCTCTCGCTCATCGCCTCGGTCTTCGACCTCCTCGAGGAGAAGGCCCGGGAACACGGAGCGGCGCGGGTGACCCAAGTCGTCCTCAAGGTCGGCGCGTTGTCGGGGGTCGTGCCCGACCTCCTCGAGTCCGCCTTCGAGACCTATAAGAAGGGAACCCTGGCCGACGGGGCCCGATTGGACGTCGTCCGGGTCCCGCTGAAGCTCCGCTGCCCCGACTGCGGAGGCGAGGCGGTCCGCGAGGACGCCGACTTCTCCTGCGTCGCCTGCGGCTCGCGCCGCGTCGAGATCGTCGAGGGCAGAGAGCTCCTCGTCGAGCGCATCGAGCTCGAGACCGAAAGCCCATGAGGGCGCCCGCCTCGAGGCGGCCACGAGGCTTGACAATCCCGAATCCGTTCTGGTATAAATGCCCTCTTATTATTTGGCCTGAAAGTCTCCAGACAACGCCTTGAGGAGAGTTTCTATTTTAGACCATATCGGCCAGCCCCAGAGGCCGGCAGTCGGTCGAGAGGACCATCTTTCGTCCGCCCGTTCCGCCACTCCCTCGTCCGTGCGGGGACCTTGGACGCGTCGCCTTCCTCTTTCCCCGAGCGCGATCGAAATCTTCTTACCGGAGGGATGATTTGGACACCGACAAGACCAAGCTCCAATCGATCATCGACAAGCACCAGGGCCTCCAGAAGAACCTCATCGCCATCCTCCTCGACATCCAGGAGAGCGACAACTACCTCCCCCCCGAATCGCTCCGCTACGTCGCCAAGGCCCTGGGGATGCCCCTCATCGACATCATCGGCGTGGCCACGTTCTACCGGGCCTTCAGCCTCAAGCCGCGGGGGAAGCGCACTTGTCTCGTCTGCCTGGGGACGGCCTGCCACGTCCGGGGCGGCCCGAAGATCCTGGAGGAGCTCGAGCGCAAGCTCGACATCCCGGCCGGGGAGACGACGCCGGACGGCCAGTTCACGCTGGAGACGGTGGCCTGCCTCGGCTGCTGCGCCATCGGCCCCGTCGTCGTCGTCGACGGCGAATACCACGGCCACGCCACCATCCGCAAGATCGGGCCGATCCTGGCCAAGTACCAGAAACCGGAAGCGTCATGACGGAAAGGAAGGACATCTGATGGCCGGAACAAAGAAGCTCACCATCCAAGACCTGGCGAAGATCCGGGAGAAGACCAAGTCCCTGATGACCATCCGCGAGAGCGAGGGACGGGCCCGGGTGACCGTCCACATGGGGACCTGCGGCATCGCCGCCGGCGCCCGGGACATCATGGACGCCCTGCTCGGAGAGATCGGCAAGGCCAAGATCCAGGACGTCATCGTCACGACGTCCGGCTGCGCCGGGCTCTGCAACGCCGAGCCGATGATGACCGTCGAGATCAAGAACCAGCCCCCGGTGAAGTACGGCCACCTGACCCCCGATAAGCTCCGGAAGATCTTCGTCCAGCACATCATGGGCGGCCAAATGGTCGCCGACCTCGTCCTGGGCGTCGGCAGCGAAACCATGTACTGAGAGGGACGCGTGAAACAATACCGAGCTCACTTATTGGTCTGCACCGGCACGGGCTGCGTCTCCTGCGGGGCCTTCAAGATCAAGGAGGCCCTGGAGAAAGAGGTCAAGAAGAGGAAGCTCCAGGACGAGATCCAGGTCGTGGCCACGGGCTGCAACGGCTTCTGCGAGAGGGGCCCGATCGTCCTGGTCCAGCCGGACGGCATCTTCTACCAGCTCCTCAAGGTGGAGGACGTGCCGCACCTCGTCGAGGAGCACCTCCTCAAGGGCCGGCCGGTCAAGAAACTGATGTACGTGCCTCCGGCGGAAAAGCAGCCGGTGCCGAAGATGAAGGACATCGAGTTCTTCAAGCACCAGCGGCTGATCGTCCTGCGCAACCGCGGCCGGATCGACCCGGAAAAGATCGAGGAGTACATCGCCTTCGACGGCTACGAGGCCCTGGCCAAGGCCCTCACGGAGATGACGCCTCAGTCGATCATAGACGAGATCCTCCGCTCGGGCCTCCGCGGCCGGGGCGGCGCCGGCTTCCCTACGGGCAGGAAATGGGCGGCCTGCGCCAAAGAGAAGAAGACGCCGAAGTACATCATCTGCAACGGCGACGAAGGCGACCCGGGCGCCTTCATGGACCGGTCGGTCCTCGAGGCCGACCCCCACGCCGTTCTCGAGGGCATGGTCATCGGGGCCAAGGCCATCGGCGCGTCCAAGGGCTACGTCTACATCCGCCACGAATACCCCCTGGCCCTGAAGCGGATGGACATCGCCATCACCCAGGCCCGGGGGAACGGCCTCCTCGGGCAGGACATCCTGGGCTCGGGGTTCGACTTCGACCTCGAGATCGTCCAGGGCGCCGGCGCCTTCGTCTCCGGCGAGGAGTCGGCCCTGATCGCCTCGGTCGAGGGCAAGATCGCCATGCCCCGCCAGCGCCCGCCCTACCCGGCCCAGAAGGGCCTCTGGGGCAAGCCCACGGTCATCAACAACGTCGAGACCTGGGCCACCGTCCCCAACATCATCCGCCGCGGCGCGGACTGGTTCCAGGGGCTGGGGACGGAAACGAGCAAGGGGACCAAGATCTTCGCGCTCGTGGGCAAGATCGCCAACACCGGGCTCGTCGAGGTCCCCATGGGGATCACCCTCCGCGAGATCGTCTACGGCATCGGCGGCGGCGTCCCCGACAAGAGGGATTTCAAGGCCATCCAGATCGGCGGCCCGTCGGGCGGCTGCCTGCCGGCCAAGCTCCTGGACCTGCCCGTCGACTACGAGAGCCTGACCGCCGCCGGGGCCATGATGGGCTCGGGAGGTATGATCGTCATGGACGACAAGACCTGCATGGTCGACGTCGCCAAGTATTTCCTCAACTTCCTCCAGGACGAGTCGTGCGGCAAGTGCGTCTCCTGCCGGGAAGGGACGCAGCGGATGTACGAGATCGTCAAGGCCATCACCGAGGGCCAGGGCAAGGAGAGCGACCTGGCCCTGCTCGAGGAGCTGGCCCAGATCACCAAGGACGCCTCGATGTGCGGGCTCGGCCAGACGGCCGGCAACCCGGTCCTGACGACCCTGCGCTACTTCCGGCACGAGTTCGAGGCCCACATCCTCGACAAGCGTTGCCCGGCCGGCGTCTGCAAGAAGCTCATCCGCTACGTCGTCCTGGCCGAGAAGTGCACGGGCTGCCAGGCCTGCAAGAAGGCCTGCCCGAAGGACTGCATCAAGGGCACGCTCAAGGACATCCACCTCATCGACCAGTCGAATTGCATCAAGTGCGGCGCCTGCAAGGAGGCCTGCCGGTTCGAGGCCATCGAGGAGCAGCGCGAAGAGGCCATTCAGATCGTCTGAGAGGGAACATGATCACCTTTCGCATGAACGGATTGGAAGTCAAGGCCGAGGAGGGCTGGAGCATCCTCGAGACGGCCAAGTTCTACGGGCTCGAGATCCCGACCCTCTGCTACAACGAGGGGTTGTCGCCGCACGGCGGCTGCCGCCTCTGCGTCGTCGAGATCGGGGAGGGCCTGAGGGCCAAGCTCGTCTCGTCGTGCACCTACCCGGCCGAAGAAGGGCTCGTCGTCCGGACCGACACCAACAGGGTCTGGGCGGCCCGGCGCATGATGATCGAGCTCATGCTGGCCATGGCGCCGGGGTCCAAGGTCCTCCAGGACCTGGCCTCGAAGTTCAACGTCACCCAGGTCCGCTTCGCGCTCCGCAACACGGAGTGCGTCCTCTGCGGGCTCTGCACGCGGATCTGCGCCGAGCAGATGGACGCCCGGGCCATCGGGTTCCAGCAGCGGGGGAACAAGCGGAAGATCTCGACGCCCTTCGACGCGCGCTCGGAGGAGTGCCGGCTGTGCGGCGCCTGCATGTACATCTGCCCCGCCTGCTCGCTCCGCTGCCAGGGCCCGAACGCGGACACCGCCGTCTGCAACGGCTGCCTGACCATGGAGCCGACGTGCCTGGACCACTACGACGATCTCCAGTGCTGGATGTACGACGCCGGCCGCTGCGGCACCTGCGTCCGGGAAAAGACCTGACCGGGTATCGGACCATGGATCCGATCCAGAACACATACTTCAGATGACGAGGAGGTAATATCATGCCGAGTTACACGAAACTCAACAGAAGCGCCGCCACCCTGACCAAGAACAGGACGGAGGGGTCCGTCAGCCCCTTCAGCGGCATGTGCGTGACCTGCGTCGACGGCTGCATCGGGATGTGCGAGATCGGGAAATCCGCCTACCGCGGCCAGGAGGTCCTCTATCCCCAGCCCTTCGGCATCATCACGGCCGGCTGCGAGAAGGACTACCCCGTCGACCTGTCCCACTTCAGCATCATGGGGACGGCCAAGGGGGCCTGGGGCGTGCCCGCCGACAGCGACCAGGCGACCTTCGAGAAGGTGTCGATCGAGACCAAGATCGGCGTCAAGAAGGACCTCAAGCTCAAGGTCCCCTTCATCATCGCCGGCATGGGCTCGACGAACGTCGCCAGGCAGAACTGGGCCGGGCTGGGCACCGGCGCGGCCATCTCCGGGGCCATCCTGACGATCGGCGAGAACGTCTGCGGCATGGACGACGAGTCCGAGATCAAGAACGGCCGGGTCGTCCGCTCCCCGGACATGGAGTTCCGGGTCCGGTCCTTCAAGGACTGGCAGGACGGCTACGGCGACGTCGTCGTCCAGGCCAACGTCGAGGACACCCGGCTGGGCACCCAGGAATACGCCCTGGAGAAGCTGGGCATCGAGACCGTCGAGCTCAAGTGGGGCCAGGGCGCCAAGGACATCGGCGGCGAGGTCAAGATCAAGTCCGTCAAGAAGGCCCAGGCCCTCAAGAAGAAGGGCTACATCGTCCTGCCCGATCCCGAAGACCCCAACGTCATCGACGCCTTCGAGAAGGGCAGCTTCAAGGAGTTCGAGCGCCACTCCCGCCTCGGCATGGTCGAGGAGGACACGTTCATGAAGCGGGTCGAGGAGCTGCGCAAGCTCGGCGCCAAGCGGGTCTTCCTGAAGACGGGCGCCTACCGGCCGGCCGACCTGGCCCGGGCGGTCAAATACGCGTCCAAGGCCAAGCTCGACCTGCTGACCGTCGACGGCGCCGGCGGCGGCACGGGTATGAGCCCCTGGCGGATGATGAACGAATGGGGCGTCCCGACCGTCGAGATCTGGTCGCTCACCTGGCAGTACGTCGACCAGCTGGCCAAGCAGGGCGAGTACGCCCCCGACCTGGCCTTCGCCGGCGGCATCACCTTCGAGGACCAGATCTTCAAGGCCCTGTCCCTCGGCGCGCCCTACGTCAAGGCCGTCGGCATGGCCCGCTCGCCCCTGGCCGCGGCCATGGTCGGCAAGACCATCGGCAACCGTATCAGCGACAACCAGATCCCCGTCTACGTGGAGCGGTTCGGCGCGTCGCGGGACGAGATCTTCGTCACCGCCCCCGAGCTGAGGCAGCGCTTCGGCGCCCGCTTCGACGAGCTCCCGTCCGGGGCCATCGGCGTCTACACTTACTTCAAGCGGCTGAGCCAGGGCCTCCGCCAGATGATGGCCGGGGAGCGCAAGTTCACGCTCGACTATCTCACCAGGGACGACATCGCCTCCCTGACCAAGGAAGCGGCCGACATCAGCGGCATCCCCTTCATCACCGACGTCGACAAGGACGAGGTCCAGAAGATCCTCAAGGCGAAATAAGCGCCTCGTCCGGTCGATCCGCCTCCTCCAGGGGGGACGAGCCGGGGCTCGTCCCCCCTGTTTTTCCCCCTCGTTCCGGATATAATGAATTCGCCCCTCACATTCCGGCGGCGGGAGGTCCCGATGATCGCTCTCAAGGACGTACTGGCCCTTCTCGACGGCGAGCTCCTGACCCCGGCGCCCTCGCTCGAGACCGCCTTCCCAGGGGTCTTCGCCTCCGACCTCATGAGCGACGTCCTGACCTCGGCCGAGCCGGGCTCGCTCCTGCTCACGGGGCTGGCCAACTCCCACGTCGTCTCCACTTGCGCCGTGGCCGATCTCGCCGCCGTCGTCTTCGTCCAGGGCAAGCGCCCCCTGTCCGCCGTCGTCGAGGAGGCCCGGGCCAAGAACCTGCCGCTCATCGCCACGAGACTGTCGATGTTCGATACGTGTTCGACGCTCGCCGGACTTTTCAAGGACCCCGCGCATGGCCGATGAAGGGCTGTTCCGGGAGGAGTTTCCTGTCAAGGGCGGCGATTTCGCCAAGGCCGGGGCCGTCGCCTGCCGCATCAAGGACCTTCTCAAGGACCTCGGCGTCGACAGCAAGACCATCCGGCGGGTGGCCATCGCCTCCTACGAGGCGGAGATGAACGTCATCATGTACGCCCTCGAGGCGCGGGTCGACCTCTCCGTCTCGCCCACGGAGGTGCGCATCACCTTCGAGGACCGGGGCCCGGGCATCCCCGACGTCGGCCTGGCAATGACGGAGGGCTATTCGACCGCGACCAGGGAGATGCGCGAGCTCGGCTTCGGCGCGGGCATGGGCCTGCCGAACATCAGGAAGAACGCCGACGAATTCCACGTCGATTCCGAGGCGGGCCGGGGGACCCGCCTGGAGATCGTCATCCGGACGAACGGACACACGCCATGACGAAAGAGACCGTCCACTCCATCCACATCATCGAGGAGAAGTGCATCGGCTGCGTCCACTGCGTCGTCGCCTGCCCGACCCGGGCCATCCGGGTCAAGGAGGGGAAGGCGCGGATCATCGACGACCTCTGTATCGACTGCGCCGCCTGCCTCCGGGTCTGCCCCTACGAGGCCATCCATTCCCACACGACGTCCTTCGCCGCCCTGGACGCCTTCGATTACAAGGTGGCCATCCCCTCGACCGTGCTCTACGGGCAGTTCGGCCCCAAGACGACGCCGGCCGAGATCCTTTCGGCCCTGCGCCGGATCGGCTTCGACGAGGTCTACGACCTCAGCTCGATCTGCGAGCTCAACAACGCCGCGACCGAGGAGTATCTCAACGAACACCCCCAGCCGCGGCCCTTCATCACCTCGACCTGCCCGGTCGTCATCCGCCTCATCCAGAGGCGCTATCCCGCCCTCTGCAACCAGATCCTGCCCATGGAGCCGCCTCGGGAGATCGCGGCCAAGATCCTGCGGACGATCCTCCCCAAGTCCCTGGGCATCCCGGCCGAGAAGATCGGCATCGTCCACATCACCCCCTGCTCCGCCAAGATGGTCTCCATCAACAGCCCGGCCACGCTCGAGAAATCGTATCTCGACGGGGCGATCTCCGTCCGGGACATCTATCCCCAGCTCCTCAACGCCCTCCGCAAGGGCGAGGAGGACTCGGTCATGCGCCACCTCTTTCCCGAAACGCAGTTCAGCGGCATCGGCATGGGCTGGTCGCTGTCCGGAGGAGAGACGAGGGGCCTCAAGAACCACCGGGCCGTCGCCGTCTCGGGTGTCCGGGACACCATGAAGGTCCTCGACCAAGTCGAAGCGGGGCTCCTCCAGGACGTCGACATCCTCGAGTGCACCGTCTGTCCCGACGGGTGCGTCGGCGGGCCGCTCGAGGTCGAGAACCGCTTCCTGGCCAAGGGCCGGATCCTCCAGCTCGTCGACGCCGCGGGCAAGAACGCGGTGGTCGACCCCAAGGACGTCAGCCGGCTCTACCACAAGAACTTCCTGTCGTTCGACCATCCCCTGAAGCCCGCCGATCCGCAGCCCCTCGACGCCGACCCGGCCAAGGCCATCGCCAAGGCCCGGCGTAGGGAGAGGATCCTCAAGGCCCTGCCCCGCAAGGACTGCGCCGCCTGCGGGGCGCCCGACTGCCGGACTTTGGCCGACGATATCGTCCGCGGGCTGGCCCACATCGAGGACTGCCCGTTCATCGGGCCGAAGCGGAAGCCGGAGGCGAAGAAGAAGGAGAAGCGATGACACTCAGCGACCTGGCGACGCGTCTAGAACTCAGGGCATTCACGACCGGGATCCCTCTCGACCGGCCCGTCGGGGGCGGTTACGCGAGCGACCTCCTCAGCGACGTCATCGGGCACGCCCGCAAGGACGACCTCTGGCTGACCATGCAGGTCCACCCGAACATCGTCGCCGTGGCCGTCCTCAAGGAGCTGGCCGGGATCGTCCTCGTCGGCGACCGGCCGCCCGCGTCGGAGACGCTGGCCCAGGCGGAGCGGGAAAAGATCCCCGTCCTGGGGACTTCTCTCTCGACGTTCGAGCTCGCCGGACGGCTCTACGGGATGGGCCTCCGGGGGGGCTGATGGAGCTTCGGCGGCTCCGGGCCGACCTCCACATCCACACCTGCCTCTCGCCCTGCGGCGAGCTGGCCATGTCGCCGCGGGCCGTCGTCGAGGCGGCCCTGGGAGCGGGCCTCGACATCATCGCCGTCACCGACCACAACACGATGGAGAACGCCGGCGCCGTCCTCGCCGCCGCCCGCGGCTCCGGCCTCGCGGTCCTCCCGGGCATCGAGCTGACGACGGCCGAGGAGGCCCATATCCTCGGACTGTTCGACGCGGACGCCGACATCGGGCCTTTCCAGGAGGAGGTCTTCCGGAACCTCCCCGACGTCCCCTCGAAGGCCAAGTTCGCCGACGACCAGGTCCTCGTCGACGCCGAGGACTACGTCACAGGGTTCAGCCCGCGGTGCCTCTTCGGGGCGACCCTCCTCTCCGTCCAGGACGCCGTCGGTCTCATCCACGCCCATGGCGGCCTGGCCGTCGCCAGCCACATCGACCGGGAGTCGTTCAGCCTCATCTCGCAGCTCGGCTTCATCCCGCCCGGTCTCGGCCTCGAGGCCGTCGAGGTCTCGCCCGCCGCCGACGCCGCCGGGGCCCGGGCGGCCTATGGCCTCGCCGACGACCTCCCCGTCGTCCGCTTCTCGGACGCCCACAAACCCGAGGAGATAGGCGCGGCCTTCACCGAGGTCCTCGTCGCCTCTCCCTCCCTGGCGGAGGTCCGCCTGGCCCTTGCCGGCCGGGACGGCCGGAGGATCGTCGGCCCATGATGGAAGACCTCTCTCTCCACATCCTCGACATCGTCGAGAACGCGGTCGCCGCGGGGGCGACCCGCGTGCTCATCGCGGTCAACGAGAGCGCCCGGCGAGACCTCTTGTCGATCCGGGTGACGGACAACGGCCGAGGCATGTCGCCCGAGGAACGCCGGCGGGCCCTCGATCCGTTCTTCACGACGGGGCGCAAGCGGACCGGCCTCGGCCTGCCCCTGCTCGCCCAGACGGCCCAGACGTGCGGCGGCCGGATCGGCCTCGAGCCGGCGGCGGGAGGGGGCACGCGGATCACAGCCCGGTTCCGGATAAGCCACGTCGACAGGCCGCCCCTGACGAAGATCGCCGAGACGATGATGACGCTCGTGTTCGGGCACCCCGAAGTCGACTTCCGTTACCGACACGCCCGCGACGGATCCGTTTTCAGCTACTTCCGGCGCGGCGCGGGCTCCGGGGCCGTCGTCCCCGCGGAGATCGCCGAGCTCAGGGACGAGTTCGGGGCGGGATTGAGGCGCATCGGCGCCTTGTGACGGTCAGCGCGCGGGGGGCTGGACGAGCCGTTTGTTGAGACGGTCGATCTCGGCCCGGGCCTTGCGGATGTTCTCCTCGCTCTCGCCCTGGGAGTTCCGCAGATAGAGCTCGAAGCTCTCCACCGCCTCCTTGAGCCGGCCGCTCTTCTGGTAGGCCACGGCCAGGTTGAAGTATCCCACCGCCGTCGGCCGGATGGCCAGGGCCTGCCGCAGAAGCGTGACGGTCCGGTCGTATTCGCCGAGATAGGAATGGGCGATCGCCGCGAATTGGTAGAAGGCCTGTTCCTCGGGGAAGTCGGCGATCAAGGCCTCGTAGAGGGCTATGGCTTCCTTGAGGCGGCCGCCGTAGGCCAGGTTCGCGGCCAGGCTCGCCCTCAGGTGCCGGCTCTCGGGCTCGATGAGAAGGGCCCGCTCGTAGCCCTCGCGGGCCTCGTCCTTCCGGCCCGCCGCGTCGAGGATCCCGGCCCGGACGGTCAGGGCGTCGACGTTCCGGGGATCCAGGGCCAGGGCCTTGTCCATCTCTTCGAGCGCCTTGAGGGGCTTGCCGGAAACGAGACAGGTATGGCCCAGGCGGACGATGAGGGCCACGGAATCGGGCAAGCGGTCGATACCCCGTTCCAGGGTCGCGATGGCCCGGTCGAAGGCGTTCTGCCTGGCCTGGGCGATGGCCAGGCTGACGTAGGCCTCGGGCGAGTCGGGGATCTCCTTCAGGATGTCGAGGTGGACGCGTTCGGCCCCGGCGAAATCGCCCTCCGACTCGAGCCGCTGGGCCTTCTGGACGATCTCGAGAAGGGCGATCTTGTCCTTGGGGTCGGGCGCGGCTTCGCCCGGCCGGGCCGGGGCGAGATTGACATAGCCCAGGGAGCGGAGGCGCTCCCGGTCCTCGGCCCGTCCCGGCGCCCCCCCGGCCGCGGCGGCGCCCGTCGCCGCGCTCAGCCGCAGGATCTCCCGCTCCAGCTTCGTCGCCAGCTCGCCGGCCTTGGCCGCCGAAGCGCCGAAGAGGTTCGCCCGCTCGCCGGGATCGGTCCGGAGGTCGAACAGCTCGGGCCGGGGCGACTGGATGAGCTTCCAGCGGTCGGAGACGAGCCCGACGAGCTCCGACCAGCCGAAGTTCTCCCGCGGATAGAATGTCTCGACGAGGGCGTCGAGGTCGCCCGCGGACCGGCCCTTGATCCAGGGGACGAGGCTCGTCCCCTGCATGCCCGCGGCCTCGCGGCCGAGGCCGAGCGTCTCCAGGATGGTCGGGGCGATGTCGACCAGCCGGACGGCGCCGTCGACGACGCGAGGCCGGCGGAAGACGGCCCGGTCGTGGAAGATGAGCGGGACGAGGAGGGTCTCCTCGTAGAGGAAGATGCCGTGGCCCTGCTCCACTTTGTCGCCCAATCCCTCGCCGTGGTCGCCGGCGACGACGACGAGCGTCTTCTCAAGAAGCCCCCGCTCCTCGAGCAGGTCCAGGACGGCGCCGACGTAGCGGTCCATGTAGCCGATCTCCCCGTCGTAGGGCCTGCCGGGGGCCTCTTCCCTGTAGGGCGAAGGCGGGTCGTAAGGCAGGTGCGGGTCGTAGTAGTGGACCCAGGCGAAGAACCGGGCCGGGCCGGAGCCCGCGAGCCAGCGGGAGAACCGGGCGAACGTCGCCTCGGCCCGCCGCTCGGCGTTGGCGCCCTTCAGCGGCTGCGCGGCCTCGAAGGTGTCGTCGTACACGTCGAAGCCCCGGCCGAGGCCGAAGCGCGAATCGACCGAGAACGACGAGACGAAGGCCGCGGTGGAGAAGCCGCGGGCCTTGAGGACCTGGGCCAGCGTGACGATCCCCGGCCCGAGGTCGTGGCCGTTGTTGCGGACCCCGTGGGCGACCGGATGGAGGCCGGACAGGATCGAGGCGTGGGCCGGGAGCGTCAGCGGGGCCGGGGCGTAGGCCCGGGCGAAGCGGACCCCGGAAGCGGCCAGCGCGTCGAGGCGCGGCGTCCGGGCTTGGGCGTAGCCGTAGCAGCCCAGGCGATCGGCCCGGGTCGTGTCGAGCGTGATGAGAAGGACGTTGTGCGAGGCCGCGGCCCCGAGGTCGACCATCCCCCGGCCGGCCCGCGACAGGACGACGTAGGCCGCGGCCGCGAGGGCGATCGCGAGGCCCAGGTAGACCAGGGGCCTCGCCGGCCGGCGCCGGGGCTTGGCGGACAGGCCCTCGGGCAGAGGCCGTCCATCCCGGGCCGAAGCCTTGTCCTTGGGTTTGTTCGGTCTCATCGAGATATCAGATTAGAGGATTCCCGGAAATAGTCAAGAAAAGGAGGGCCCGCCCCCTCGCGGGGACGGGCCCTTGAAGTCGCTTCGGCTCGCCGCTCTCCCCGGTCAGAAGGAGAACTTGAAGCCCAGTCGGGTCGACCAGGTGGCGAACAAGGAATCCCACTGGCCGTACATCTGGTGCTTGATGCCCAGTGTCGCGATGTCGGTCTTGTAGTTGTCGACGAACGTTCCGGACAAGAGCTTCAGGTAATAGGAATTCCCGGAGAAAGTGCTGCGGTTGTAGGTCATGATGTAGCTCTGCGGGGTCCTGGTGTTGGTCACGTTGTTGATCTGGAGGTTGAGGGAGGCCCTGTATCGTCCCGCGATCTTGAGTGTATAGTCCAGGTAGAGATCGGCCCAGAAGGTGAACGGCATCCGGCCCATGTCCCCCCGGCCCTCGGGATAGAAGTACTTGGAGCTGAAGAAGAGCTTGGTCGTCATGGGAAAGCCGGTCCGGGCGTAGAAGACGACACCGGCCGTCAGCCCGAAGGGGAAGCTGTAGGACCCGTAGGTCTTGAAGTAATGGGTCCGGTCCTGGGGCAGGGGGCCGTTGAGCTCGCGGCCGTAGCCGTCGTAGCCCATGAACCAGCGGTCGTAATCCTGTTCGACGCCCGGGCCGAGGCGGCCGCCCTCGTCGGAGCTGCCGAGGCCGGAATAGTTGCCATAGACGCGGCTCCAGGTCCAGTTGAACCCGCCCTGCCAGTTGTTGCTGAACCTCTTCTCGATGGAAACGTTGAGGCCATAGTATTCGCGTTTCGCCTTGGCGCACGGCCAGAGGTCGTACGTGGCGCCGTCGTCCGCCGTGCCGAACTGGTTGTCCGGTCCGGGATCGGTCCAGGTGTCCTCGAGGTAGCCGCCCTCGGAAATGGGCCGGGAGACGCCGAAGCCGGGGTTGGTGACCCAATAGTCCTGGTACATGGTCGTCCCCTCGAGGCGGAAGACGCCGACGTCCTCGATCGTCCGGATGAGGTGCTTGTTGACGAGCCGGACGGACAGGGACAGGTTCTCCGCCAGCTTCTTCTCGACACCCAGGGAGATCTCCCGCTGGGCCGTCGGCTTCAAGTCGGGATCGACCCGGTCGAACGACGGGGGCAGGTAGTACATGGACCCCGCGTACGTGTTGCTGGCCTCCTGGCTCGCGGCGTCGTCGAGCACAGCGCTCTCGGCGATCTTCGTCCAGTCAGGATCTTGGAGGGCGTAGATGTCCTCCACCCGCTTCGAGCCGCCGAAGGTCAGCTGGCCCAGGTAGAGCTTCATGATGTCGTAGTAGATCCCGAAGCTGGCGAAGACCTTCAGGCTGGAGTTCCCGAACACATCGTAGACCACGCCCAGCCGCGGGGCCAGCGACTGCCCCAGGTCGAACTTGATGGGCTTGGGCGTATAGCCGGGCCAGGTCGATTCGTCCGTGAAGGACGGCATGTACTGGCTCTCGGCCCGGATGCCGAGATTGATGGTCAGGCGGTTGTTGATGGTCCAGGAATCCTGGAGGTAGACCGAGAGGTTGTTGCTGGAGCTGTCCCAGACGCTTCCGTAGTCGGACGTGAAGGAGCCCCGGATGAAATAGTAGCCGTACTGGCCGTAATAGGGGCTCGCCGGATCGGCGCCGACGCCGACGGGGAATTCGAGCTGGCTGTTGGTCTGGCCCCAGTAGATGTAGACGCAGGGGTGGGGAGCCCCGGTGAAGCGGTCGTCATAGACGTAGTTGTAGCCGACCCCGGCCTTGAAGGCGTGCTCGCCGGCCAGGTTCAGGTAGTACGTCGTGTCCAGGTTGTTGCTGATCTTGCCCCGCTTGTAGTACAGGGTCGTCTGATTGATCGGGCTGCTGGACCAGCCGGAGTTATGCAGCAGGTCCGGGTTGCTCGCGAAGAAAGGATCGCCGGCGAAGCCCGAATTCGAGGTCCCGAAATAGTAGTAGGAGGCGTCGGGGGGCGCGATCTGCTCGTTGGTCGTGTCCTGCTCGTGCCAGCCGGCCCTGTAGCTGAGGAGCAGGTTGTTGCCGAAGGAATAATCGGCGGTCAGCGAGGCGCTCTGGTTGGGATAGTCGTAGCCCTCCAACCCCCAATCGTAGTTCTCGGCGCTGTCCCCGAGGATGCCGGGGATGGCCCCCCGGTATTTCGAAAAGCTGTTGATGTAGCTCGCGGACAGGCGAAGGCCGGAGACGGGAGCGGCCGAGAGGCGGATCGACCCGGCCCACCGGTTGTTCTTGGTCGTGTACGTTTCGAACGGCCCCTCCCGGTCGTTGAAATCCCTCAGGGCCGCCGTCTGGCTCAAGCTGGGGTTGAACGATCCGAAGAACCAGAGCCTGTCTTTGATGATGTAGCCGCCGAGGCTGACGACCGCCTCATACCGGTTGTAATGGTCCCGGCTCGAACCGCCGTCGAAATAGAGGTCGTCGTAGTTGACATACTCATACCAGTAGCCGGACCGATAGGGGTCGCGCCGCAGGAAGGTCCGGGCCGCCCCCTGCATGTACTGGCGGTTGTTCTCGTAGAAGCCCATGATGTCGCCGTGGAACTCGTTGCTCCCGGACCTCGTGATGACGTTGACGACGCCGCCCATCGAGCCCCCGTACTCGGCGTTGTAGCCCGAAGCCGTGACCTTGACCTCTTCCAGGAGCTCGAGAACGATGTTCTGCGGCTCGCCGCCGTAATGGAAGTCCGAGATGTCCGCGCCGTCGACGTAGAACATGTTCTCGGGGCCGGTCGCGCCGTCCACCGAGAGGCCGGCCGTGTTGGACTCCCTCTGAACGCCGGGGATGGTGTTGATGAGCGAGTCGAACGACCGTCCGCGCGGCAAGTTCAAGAAAGTTTCCTTGGTCATGACCTGGCCCTTGACCGTGCTCTTGATGTCGATCAAAGGGGTCTGGCCGATGACCGTGATCTGCTCGTCGACGGTGGCCGCGTCCAGGGTCACGTTCAGGTTCAGGGTCTGGGACAGATCCAGGACGACGCCCTTCCGGACGAGCGTCTTGAACCCGGGCAGGGAGAAGACGATCTCATAAGTTCCGGAAGGAAGGGCCATCAATCGATAGACGCCGTAGGTATCGGTCGTCGCCGTGGCCTTCCCGACCAGCTTGGGGCTTGTGGCCTCGACGTTCACGCCCGGGAGCGCCCCCCCCTGGTCGTCGGCGACCCGGCCGTTGATCTTGCCGCCCGGCGTAAGCTGAGCGAATGCCGTGCCGGCGATCATGAACGCCGAGATGAAGATTAGCGTGAGGAATCGTTTTGTCATGCGTTCTTACTCCGAATCATGCGAACCGTTTTTCCTTTGTCTCATTCCCCTGCGGCCGGTCCTTGCCCCGGTCGGCCGCACCCCTCGGTGACGGACGTCTTCGTGCCTTATCCTCATTCAACCTCCTGTTACGGATCCATCCCGAGGCCCTTGCATAGATCGCGGGGGACAGCACGAGACAAGCGTCCCGGACCGCGAAGGAGAGCATAATTCCGCCCCGAGAGGGATGTCAAGGGCGCTCCCCCGCGCAGCCATGGCCGCCTGCCCATTCATCGAGATCCTGGTCCTTTGGACCGACGTTGATCGGGTTGTAATGCGGATTGACGGCGGAGGACACCACGACGAAGGTCTCGGCCCGCTCGATCATCTGGACCTTCGAGAGCTTGGCGATGAAGAACTCCCGGAACTCGTCGATGTCCCGGATGTTGACCTTGATGAGGTAGTCGATCCGGCCGGTTAGGAAATAGATCTCCTCGATCTCCTCGAGCTGCTTGAGGTGCTCCTCGATGCGCCGGTAAGCCTCCTGGCGGCGAAGGTGCTTGATCTGCAGGGCGATGAAGCAGGTCAGGCCCCGCCCGAGCTTCTTCTTGTCGAGGATCGCCCTCTGTCCCTTGATGATCCCGTTCGTCCGGAGCTTCCTGACCCGTTCGAGGGTCGCCGGCGGAGAGAGGCTGATCTTCTGAGCCAAGGCAGAGTTCGAGATCTTGATGTCTTCATACAGAATCCTCAAAATCCCCTTATCATATTCGTCGTACTTCATATTATTAGGAATAATATGCGGTAAAAAATCTCATTGTCAAGCAAAATTGTTATAATTTCGCCAGCATCTTTAATATTATTAGGAAAGCTGTCTTGCCCGGGCCCTCAGCTGATCTCGCCGGTGAGGTAGGCCCGGGTCCGCGGATCGCGGGGGTTGGCGAAGACCTCGGCGGCCGGCCCGTGCTCGACGAGCTCGCCGAGGTAGAGGAAGGCCAGGTAGTCGGCGACGCGGCGGGCCTGGCGCAGGATGTGCGTGACGACGACCACGGTGTAGTCCCGCTTGAGCTCGGTCAGGCGGCGCTCGACGTTCTGGCTCGACTGCGGATCGAGGGCCGAGGTCGGCTCGTCGCCGAGGATGATCTCCGGCTCGACGGCCAGGCCGCGGGCCAGGCAGAGCCGCTGCTGCTGCCCGACCGAGAGGGCCGAGGCCGGCTCGCGAAGGCGGTCCCTGACCTCGTCCCAGAGCCCGGCCATCCGGAGGTAGTGCTCGACCCGGGGATCGAGGTCCTTTCTCGCCCGGAGGCCGTGGATCCGCGGGCCGTAGGCGACGTTCTCGTAGATCGACATGGGCAGGACCTGGGGCCGCTGGGAGAGCAGCCCCATCTTCCTCCGGATCCGCGTGACCTCGGTCCGCGGCGCGTAGATGTCCTCGCCGTCCAGGACGACCTGGCCCCGGACGCGCGCGCCTTCGGCCCCGTCGAGGAGCCGGTTCAGCGACCGGAGGAGGGTCGTCTTGCCGCAGCCCGACGGCCCGATGATGACCGTGATCCTGTTCGCCGGGATGTCCAGGCTGACGTCCTTGAGGACCTGGAGATCGCCGTAGAAGACGCTGAGGCCCCGGATGCTGATGGGCGTTTGTCCGTTCATGGTCGCGTCCGTCCTTTACTTGACGACGTGCCGGTCGGCTTTGCGGCTCATCGCCCGGCCGGCCAGGCTGATGAGGAGGATGATCAGGGTCAGGACCGCGGCCGAGGCGTAGGCCCGCTGCTGGACCTCGGGGAACGGCGTCCCCAGCTGGAAGAAGATGGCCAGGGGCAGGGTCGCGGCCGGGTCGGCGAGGGACGTCGGAACGCGGTCGGTGAAGCCGGCCGTGAACAGGACCGAGGCGGCGTCGCCGATGCCGCGCCCG
The DNA here is from genome assembly GCA_963719985.1 of Candidatus Aminicenantota bacterium. GTDB lineage: Bacteria > Acidobacteriota > Aminicenantia > Aminicenantales > Saccharicenantaceae > RBG-16-66-30. Next base: position 1,063,214 of record CAVRDU010000005.1, read on the forward strand.
AAGGCCAGGAGGACGCCCGTCAGGATGCCGGGGGCGGCCTGGCGGACGAAGACCCGGAAGGCCGTCTCGAAGCGCGTCGCGCCGAGCGCGTCCGAGGCCTCCTTGAGCTCGCGCGGGACGAGGCGCATGACCTCGTCGATGGCCCGGCACATGATCGGGAACTCGAGCAGGGCGACCGTCAGGATGCCGGCGAGGAGCGAGGCCCGGAGGCCCAGGGCCAGCATGACGATGAAGCCGAAGGCGCCGTAGACGATGGACGGCACGCCCCAGAGGACGTCGAGGAAGAAGCGCGTCCAGGCGGCGGTCCGGGAGCCCGGGCCCTTGTAGAGATTGAGGTAGAGGGCCAGGGGCAGGCTGAGCAGGAAGGCCAGGGCGGTCGCCCCGGCGGCGAGGTAGAGAGAGCCGAGGATGGCATTGAGGATTCCGCCTTCCTTGCCGAGGTAGAACCCGCCCCGGGGCGTTTTCGTCAGCATCGACAGGCTCAGGGCGGGGACCGCCTTCCAGAGGATCGTCCCCAGGATGAGCAGCAGCGAGAGGAGGACGACGACCGCCGAGGCCGTGGCCAGGACGCGGAAGAAGAGGTCGGTCCGCTTGCGCCGCCCGAGGCGGAGATCGCCGGCCCCGCTCACCTGGTCCTCCGCTCGACCCGGACGAGGATCCGCCGGGCCGCGACGTTGAAGAAGAGCACGATGAGCGTCAGGACGAGGGCGGCCGTCATGAGGGCGGCGTCGTAACGGGGGGCCGACATCATCTCGCCGTAATTGTTGGCGATGAGGGCGGGCAGCGGGTAGCCGGCGTCGAAAAGCGACCGGGGCACGGCCGGGACGTTGCCGACGACCATGAGCACGGCCATGGTCTCGCCGAAGGCCCGGGAGAAGCCGAGGACGGCGGCGGCCAGGATGCCCTGGGCTCCCTTCCTCAGGACGACGTGCCGCGTCGTCTCCCATTTCGTCGCGCCGAGCGAGAGGGACGCGTCGCGGAGGGACCGGGGAACCGAGGAAAAGACCTCGAGGGTCACGTGGATGACCGTCGGGAAGGTCATGATGGCCAGGACGATGCCGCCGGCGAGGACGCTGTAGCCCGACGAATAGACCCCGGCGAGCGGGGCGAGGACGTTGCCGACGAAGGGCACGACCAGGATGACGCCCCAGACGCCGTAGACGACGGAGGGCAGGCCGGCCAGGAGGTCGACGACCGGCTTGGCCCCTTCGCGGACCCAGCGGGGGGCGTATTCCGACAGGTAGACCGCCGCCAGGATCGACACGGGCACGGCCAGGACGAGGGCCGTCACCGTCACCCAGACCGTCCCGGCGATGAACGGCAGCAGGCCGAACTGGCCCTTGAGCGGGGCCCAGGCCGACGAGAACAGGAGCCGCGACAGGGGCTCGACCGCGACGACGGCCTTGGACCGGAGGAACAGGCCGACGACGATGAGAAGGACGAGGACAGCGGGCAGGGCGGAGACGAGGCCCATCGCCCGTCGGGCCAGGGCGTCCTTGACGAGCCTCATTTCCGCTCCGCGGCGCCGCGGATGGCGGCCAGGCCGGCGGCGATCCGGTCCGGGCCCACGCCGATGTAGCCCATCTCGCCGACGTATCTCTGGCCCTCGCCGAGGACCCATTCCAGGAACTCGGCCAGAAGAGGCCGGGAGGGCTTCCCCTTGATGACGAAGTAGAGCTCCCGGGCCGGGGGCGAGGGATAGACGCCCGCGGCGATGGCCCGGATGAGGTCGTCGCGGCTGGCATAGACGGCTTCCGCCGGCTCGATCGCCCCGCTCCCGTCGAGATCGATGGGGCAGATCGCGAGGCCTGTCACGGGTCCGAGAGTCCTGGCGTCGTAGGCGAAATTGACGTTGTTGAAGCCGATCGCCAGCGGGTCGCGGCGGACGGCCTCGGCCAGGCCCGGATCGCCGTAGACGCCGATGCCGCCAAGGTCCTCCTGGTGACCGCCCAGGAAGCCGGCCCAGGTCTCCGCGGCCCCGCAGGCGTCCGACCGGGTGAAGACGTGGACGGGGGTCCGGCCCGGGCGGCCGACCAGGCTTTCCCAGGTCGCGGCGCCCTTCTTGAGCCAGACCCCGGCCAGGGCCTCCCGGCTAAGGCCGAGACGGAGGACGGCGTCGAGGACGGGGTTCTTCCGGCTGATCGTGGCGACGACGGCGTCCTTGGCCACGGGCAGCGCGACGGCCCCCTTCGCCACCTCGACGGGCAGGATCTCGCGCGAGACCATGCCGACGTCCACGACGCCGGCCAGGGTGTCGGTGATGCCCTTGCCCGCGCCCCCCGCCTGGACGTCGATGTTGACGGCGGGACGGCTCTTCTCGAACTCCTCCTTCCAGCGCACGGCCAGCGGGTAGAGGGCCCACGCCCCCGACAGGGACAGGCTTTCGCGGGGGGGCGCCGGGCGGGGGAAACCTCCTCCGGCCGGAAGCGCTCCGCCGAGGACCGCCGCCATCGCCAGGACGAGAGCTTTCTTCATTCGTCGGCCGCCCCTTCCGCGGGCCCGCTCGAGGACGCGCGGCTTGCGGAGCGGCCGCTCTTCTCCACGAGATCGGCGAACGTCGTCTTCTCGAGTATCTCGGCCACGGCGTCGCGGACGTCCTTCCACAGCCAGCGCAGCCCGCAGGTCTTCTCCATGGGACAGGCCTGATGGGCCATGACGCTGACGCAGTCGATCGGGGCGAGGGGGCCGTCCATGACCCGGATGACCTCGGCCACGTTGATCTCGCCAGGCGGCTTGGCCAGGACGTATCCGCCCCTCTGGCCTTTGCGGCTTTTGAGATAGCCGGCCCGCTTCAGGAGCAGGAGGATCTGTTCGAGGAACCGCGGGGGGATCTCCTGGGCTTTCGAGATCTCCCGGCTGTGGAGGGGCCCGTCCTCGTATCGCAGGGAAAGCTCCAGCATGGCCCGGCTGGCGTATTCTCCTCTGGTCGAGAGCCTCATGGCGCCTCCCCGGTATGTTAATTGACTAAATCAATAGACTAAGTCATTTAACACGCCTCCCCCTTCCTCTGTCAAGTGTTTTTTTAGGCTCGATCCCCGTCTTCTCGAGGTCTCGCCTTTCGCGCTGTATCCCGGCTTCTATCTCTTGAAAGTCTGGCGGCCGGAGAAGACGGCGTGCGAGCCGAGCTCCTCTTCGATGCGCATGAGCTGGTTGTACTTCTCCACCCGTTCGCCCCGGCAGGGCGCCCCGGTCTTGATCTGGCCGGTGCCCATGGCCACGCTGAGGTCGGCGATGAAGCTGTCGACGGTCTCGCCGCTCCGGTGGGAGATCATGGCCGTCCAGCCGGCCCCGCGGGCCATCTCGATCGCGGCCACGGTCTCGGTCAGGGTCCCGATCTGGTTGAGCTTGATCAGGACCGAATTGGCCGAGCCCTCGGCGATGCCCCGCGCCAGGCGCTCGACGTTGGTGACGAACAGGTCGTCGCCGACGAGCTGGATGCGGCCGCCGAGCGTCCGGTTGAGCAGGGCCCAGCCCTCCCAGTCGTCCTCGGCCAGGCCGTCCTCGATGGAGACGATCGGGTAGCGGCCGATCCACTCCTCGTACATCCGGACCATGTCCGCGGCCGAGACCTTCCTGCCTTCCGTCCGGAGGTGGTAGGCCCCGTTTTCGTAGATGCTGCTGGCGGCGCAATCGAGGACGACGGCCACGTCGCTCCCGGGCTTGTACCCGGCCTTCTCGATGGCCTTGAGGATGTTCTCCACGGCGTCGGCGTTCCTCTTGAAGGCCGGGGCGAAGCCGCCCTCGTCCCCGACGCCGGTCGAGTAGCCGCCCGACTTGAGAACGCTCTTGAGGGCGTGATAGGTCTCGGCCCCGCAGCGCAGGGCCTCCCGGAAGTCCGGCGCGCCGACCGGGGCGATCATGAACTCCTGGAGATCCGTGCTCTGCCAGTTGGCGTGGACGCCGCCGTTGAGGATGTTGAACATCGGCACGGGCAGGAGGTTGGCCGAGGCGCCGCCGAGGTAGTGGTAGAGGGGGATCTCGGCCGATGCGGCCGCGGCCCGGGCCGCGGCCATGCTGACGCCGAGCACGGCGTTCGCCCCGAGCTTGCTCTTGGATTCCGTCCCGTCGAGGGCCAGCATGGCCCGGTCGACGCCGGCCTGGTCGCGCGCGTCGAGGCCTTTGACGGCCGCGGCGATGTCGACGTTGACGTGCGCGACGGCCTTGAGGACGCCCTTGCCCAGATACCGGGCCTTGTCGCCGTCGCGGAGTTCGAGCGCCTCGTAGATCCCGGTCGAGGCCCCGGACGGCACGGCCGCCCGGCCGAACGAGCCGTCGGCGAGCGCGATCTCGACCTCGACGGTCGGGTTGCCCCGCGAATCGAGGATCTCCCGGGCCTGGACCTTCCTGATCTCTGCGGACATGGCGTCCCTCCTATCGGATCCGACGTGCCATTCTAACAGAGGTGTGACCGGATTGACAACCTCGGCGGCCGGTGTTAAAAGAGGAGGCGACACGCGCCATGGAGATCCTCGAGGTCCTGCTCAAGCTCGTTCTGGCCATCGCCCTCGGCGGCCTCATCGGCCTCGAGCGCGAGGCCAGCCAGAAGCCGGCCGGCTTCCGGACCAACATCCTGGTCTGCGTCGCCTCGGCCATGATGATGACGCTGGCGACCCTCCTCGTCAACGCCAAGGGCGGCTCGCCCGACACGCTCGTCCGAATGGCCGCCGGCGTCATCACGGGGGTGGGGTTCCTCGGCGCGGGGACCATCCTTCAGGCCCGGGGGACGATCGCCGGGCTGACGACCGCCTCGACCCTCTGGCTCGTGGCCGGATTGGGCCTCGTCATCGGCGCGGGCTATTACGTCCCGGCCCTGATCTTCACGGCCCTGACGATCACGACCCTTCTGCTGTTCCGGAGGATCGAGAGCACCTATCTGCACAAGTCGCAGTTCCATTATCATCTCAAGGCCAAGGCCCGGCCCTACATCCTGGCCAGCCTGCGCAAGTTGGCCCTCCATCACGGCATCCGGCTCGAGCGCCTGACCATGAAGCAGGACGGCCAGTCCTACCTCCTGGCCTTCGCTTTCTCCGCCTCGGAGGAGAAGGAGCAGGAGTTCAACCAGGGCCTCCTCGAGCTGGCCGACATCGAAGAGCTCAAGATTGACTGAGCGCCGCCTCCTCCTGGCGACCCAAAACCCCGGCAAGGTCCGAGAGATCCGCCGGGCCCTCGAAGGCTTCTGCTGGAAGGTCGTCGGCCTCGCCGACGTCCTGCCGGGAGCCGCTCCCCGTGAGCGCGGCCGCACGTTCGCCGAGAACGCCCGGGCCAAGGCCCTTTATTACAGCCGCAGATGGCCCGGCTGGACCCTGGCCGACGATTCAGGCCTCGAAGTCGACGCGCTGGGCGGCGCGCCGGGCGTCCGGTCGGCCCGGTTCTCCGCTCCGGACCCCACCGACGAGAAGAACAACCGCAAGCTGTTGCGCCTCCTCGGCCCCGCGCCGGCCGCCGCGAGAGGGGCACGGTTCGTCTGCGTCATGGCCCTGGCCAAGAAGGGCCGTGTCGTCGCGGAGTTCCGCGGCGAGGTCCGGGGGCGGATCGGGCTCGCGCCGCGCGGGTCCTCCGGCTTCGGATACGATCCGCTCTTCTTCTATCCGCGCCTTCGCCGCACTTTCGCCGAGCTCGCGCCAGGGGTCAAGAACGGTGTCAGCCATCGGGGCCGGGCCGTCAGGAAGCTGCGTCGTTTCCTGGAGTCGGAAACGACGGCCCCGCCCGGGCGGCGCCCGGACGGGGCCCCGTCCCTCACTTCATCGCGCTCTCGCCGCCGACCGTGATCAGGTCCTTGAGGCCCTCGTAGACCTTCTCGCCGATCCCCTGGACCTTCATGATCTCCTCGATCCTCTTGAAGGCGCCGTTCTTCGTCCGGAAATCGACGATCCGCTTGGCGACCGCGGGCCCGATCCGGGGCAACGTTTCGAGCTCCCCGGCCGAGGCCGTGTTGATGTTGACCTTGGCCTTCGACGCGGGCGACTGGGCGTAGGCCGAGGCCAGGCCGAAGACGGCCATCGCCAGGGCCAGCCCGAGCGCCACGACATTCCGTCTTGAGTTGTTCATGGGTGAGATCTCCTTTCGCCGCTCTTTCTTGCAACGCCCGTGCCATCCCCGCCTTCCTTCCTTCCTCTTTGTTTTGTTCGAGTTACGTCGACCGCCGCGTTCCGGCCGTCAAACCGCGTGGACACCCGCGCCATTACGAAGTAACTCCCGTTGACGGCGAAGGCCTGGCCCCGTCGCCGCCGGGAAAAGTCGTGTCCTGAGGCCCGCAAGAACCGAGAGGGACAGTCCTTTAGGAGCGCGGGTGGCTCTTCTTGTAGACGGACAGGAGCTGCTGGAGGTCGACGTGGGTGTACTTCTCGGTCGTGGCCAGGCTGGCGTGGCCCAGGAGCTCCTGGATGACGCGGAGGTCCGCCCCGTGGCCGAGGAGGTGGGAGGCGAAGGAGTGGCGGAGCGAGTGGGGGCTGATCTTGCGGGCGACGGCCGTCCGGCGGATGTACTTGCGGACCATCCGCTGGACGGACCGGGTCGTCAGCCTCCCGCCGCGGTAATTGACGAAGAAGGCGGCCTCGCCGGGCCGTCCGCCCGCGACGAGCCCGGCCCGGGCCCGGGAATAGGCCTCGAGCGCTTCCCGGGCCTTGCGGCCGAAGGGCACGATCCGCTCTTTCTTGCCCTTGCCCTTGACCCGGACGAGCCTCTCGCCGAGATGGATGTCGGCCGCCTCGATGCCGACGAGCTCGGAGACGCGGATCCCCGTCGCGTAGAATAGCTCCAGGATGGCCCTGTCGCGGAGGTCCAGCGGCTTCGTCGAGCGCGGCAGGTCGAGGAGCGCGGCCGTCTCGTCCTCCGTGAGGAACGAGGGCACGCGCCGGTCCTGCCGCGGCGTCGCCAGGACCTTGGCCGGGTTCGCGGCGAGCTTCTTCGTCCTGACGCAGTAGTCGTAGAAGGAGCGCAGGGCGGCGAGCTTGCGGCCGATGGTCGACTTCCGGCGCTTCTTCTCGTGGAGCTCGGCCAGGAAGCCGCGCAGGACGACGTTCGCGGCCCGGTCCCAGCGGACCTCCCGGTCCTTCAGGTAGGCCGCGACCTGGGCGAGGTCGCGGGCGTAAGCGTCCACGGTGTGGGGCGAGGCGTTCTTCTCGTGCCGGAGGTAGGCGAGGAACTCAGCGATTTCCTTGTCCATCGCCTTCGCCGGAAGCCGCGGGCGGCCGGGGCGCCGCCTCCTTGAACGCGCACTTCTCGTTCTTGCAGTAGACGTACGGATCGCCCTTGATGGGGCTCTTCTTGTAGAGGACCTTGGCCCCGCATTGCGGGCAGGCCCGGTCGACGAGGTCGTCCCACGAGGCGAAGTGGCACTTCGGATAGCGGCTGCAGCCGAAGAAGTACTTCCCCCGGCGCGTCTTGCGCTTCAGGACCTTGCCGCCGCAGTCGAGCGGGCAGGCGATCCCCGTCTCGAGCGGACGCTCCTTCTTGATGTACTTGCACTTGGGGTAGTCCGAGCAGGCGACGAACGGCCCGAAACGCCCGAACTTCTGCTCGAGCTGGGCGCCGCACTCGGGGCACTTCTCGTCGAGGGGCCTGGACTCCTTCTTGTCCAGGCTCTCGCGGAACTTGCACTCCGGGTAGGCCGAGCAGGCCTTGAACTGGCCGAAGCGGCCTCCCTTGGCGACGAGAGGAGCGCCGCACTTCGGACACTTCTCGTCGAGCGGGATGCCCGTCTTCTTGACGCCCTCGGTCTCCTGCCCCGTCTTGAGATAGCCCTCGAGGAGCTCGTAGAATTCCCTGAGGCTGTCGACGCCCTTGCGGGTGCCCTCGGAGATCTGGTCGAGCTCCTCCTCCAGGTGGGCGGTGAACTTGTATTCGAGGAGCTTGGCGAAGTGCTTGACCAGGAAGTCGGTGACGTACGTCCCCAGCTCGGTGGGCCGGAACTTGCCTTCCTCCTTGACGACGTAGGTCCGGGTCTGGATCGTGGCGATGGTCGGCGCGTAGGTGCTCGGCCGGCCGATGCCGCGCGCCTCGAGCTCCTTGACCAGCGTCCCCTCGGTGTAGCGGGGCGGCGGCTCGGTGAATTTCTGCTTCGATTCCATCTCCAGGAGCTCGAGCGCCGCGCCGGCCTCGAGACGGGGCAGGAGCTCCTTGTCGCTTCCGCCGTTCGGCCAGGCGGCCAGGAAGCCGTCGAACTTGACGACCTCGCCCTTGACCTGGAACAGATAGCGGTCGGCCGTTATGTCGAAGGCCGTCTCCTCGATGACCGCCGGGGCCATCTGCGAGGCCACGAAACGGTTCCAGATGAGCTTGTAGAGGTCGTATTCCTCCTTCTTGAGGAAGGGCTTGACCTTCTCCGGCGGCAGATCGAGGTGGGCGGGCCGGATGGCCTCGTGGGCGTCCTGGGTCTTCTTCTTGCTCCGGTACTCGTTCGGCTTCCCCGGCACGTGGGCGGGCGAGTAGCGCTGGCCGATGTAGGCCCGGGCCGTCGCCTGCGCCGCCTCGGAGACGCGGAAGGAGTCGGTGCGCATGTAGGTGATGAGCCCCGTCTGCCCGAGCTCGCCGATGGGCATGCCCTCGTAGAGCTTCTGGGCCACGAACATGGTCTTTTTGACCGGGAAGCGGAGCAGCCGGAAGGCCTCCTGCTGAAGGGTGCTCGTGATATAGGGAGGGCCGGGGTGCTTGGGTTTGGACCGGACCTGGGCCTTGTCCAGGACGAACGCCGAGCGCCGGCAGGTCTCGACGATCGAAGCCGCCTCCTCGCCGTTCGTGACCCGGGCCTTCTTGCCGTCGATCTTGGCCAGGGCGGCCTTGAAGGCCCGCGGCCCGGTGTCGTCCCCGCCGGCCCCGGGCGCCTCGAGGCGCGCGGCGATCGTCCAATACTCCTCCGCGACGTGGGCCTTGATCTCCTTCTCCCGGTCGACGATGAGCCGCAGGGCGACCGACTGGACCCGGCCCGCGGACAGGCCCCGGCCGATCTTCTTCCACAGGAGCGGGCTGATGAGGTAGCCGACCAGCCGGTCGAGGACGCGCCGGGTCTGCTGGGCGTCGAGCAGGTTGAGATCGACCTGCCCGAGGTTCTTGAAGGCCGCCTGAACGCCCTCTTCGGTGATCTCGTTGAAGGAGACCCGGAAGATGTTCGGGTTGGCGTCGGCCAGGAGCTGGCCGAGGTGCCAGGAGATGGCCTCGCCCTCGCGGTCGGGATCGGCGGCCAGGATCACGCGGTCGCTCTCCTTGGCCGCTTTCTTGAGCTCGGCGACGGTCTTCTTTTTCTCGGGGATGACCTCGTAGGTCGGCTGGAAGCCGGCCGCGATGTCCACCCCCATCTTTTTCTTGGGCAGGTCGCGGACGTGGCCCATCGAGGCCTTGACGACGTAGTCGCCGCCGAGATAGTGGTTGACCGTCTTGGCCTTGGCCGGCGATTCGACGATGACGAGTGACTTCGCCACTTACATTCTCCTCTGGAATTCTTTGCCGGGATGCTGGACGACGGCCCCCTTCAGCTCGAGGCCGAGCAGGAGCGCCAGCAGGCCGGAGACGGCGAGGCCCGTCCGCTCGGCCAGCTCGTCGATGGGCAGGGCCGCGTCGACGGGCAGCTCGTCGAGGAGCCGGCGCTCGTCCCGGCTCAGAGAAGCGCGCTCATTGTCCTCTTTCCCGTTCCGGCGCGCAAGGAGATTCTCGCCCCACGGGGCCGGCAGCCCCTCGGCGACGTCCTCCCAGGACGCGACGAGCTTGGCCCCGTCGCGGATGAGCCCGTTCGGCCCGACGCTGAGCTCCGAGGTCACGGGGCCGGGCACGGCCATGACCTCCCGGTCCTGCGTCAGCGCCAGCTTGGCCGTGATGAGCGAGCCGCTCTTGCGGGCCGCCTCGACGACGACGAGCCCGACCGAGAGGCCGCTGATGACGCGGTTGCGGACAGGGAAATTCTCCGCGAGGGGCGGCGTCCCCAGGGCGAACTCCGACACCATCGCGCCCCGCCCGGCGATCTCCCGGGCCAGGCCGCGGTTCTCCCACGGATAGATGACGTCTAAACCGGAACCGAGCACGGCCACCGTCCTTCCTTCCTTGAGTGCCCCCCGGTGGGCGCAGGAGTCGATGCCGGCCGCCAGCCCGCTCGCGACGACCGCCCCGTGGGCGGCCAGGTCGCCGGCCAGCTTTTCGGCCACGGCCCGCCCGTAAGGCGTGGGCCGCCGCGCCCCGACGATGGCCACCGCGGGGATTCGAAGAGCCTCCGCCTCGCCCTCGCAGTAGAGGACGAACGGAGGATCGAAGATCTCTCTCAGGTAGCCCGGGTACCCGGGGTCCTCAAGGGTCAAGAGAGTATACGCCTTCCGCCCGATTTTTTCCAATTCCCGGCCGGCCCGCTCGAGCGCCAGGCCCGAGACGATGGCCTCGACGACGTCCGGCGCCAGGCGAAGACCGTCGAGATCGGCGGGAGCGCTCCGAAAGACGTCCGTGACCGAGGGAAAGCGCCCGAGGAGCCGCCGGGCGGCCGCGCTCGGCCCCCGGAAGAGGAGGTGCAGGGCCAGCCAGCACAGCGCTCGGTCGTCCACGGAGCCGCCTTTCTCCTATAAGGACGCCCGGCGAGGCCGGCCGGTCCCACTCGGACCGCTGCAAATCCATCCTTCCCGAGCACGCCCGCAGACAGGGACCGGCCTTACTCTTCCAGCCGGAATCGCTTGTGCGACGAGGACGCGCCCCGGACGAGCGAAAGGCGGGAGGGCGCGACGCCCAGGTGCCCGGCCAGCCTCTCGAGGACCTCCTTGTTGGCCCGGCCCTTCTCCGGCGCGGAGCGGACCCGGACGCGGAACTCGTCCGGGCCGGAAGCCTCGACGCCCGGGGCCTTCGAGCGGGGCTGGACCTTGACCGTCAGGATGCGGGCCATTCCCCTCGGCGTCCGGCGCCCGGGCCGCCGGTCCCTCCTAGTCCAGGTCCTTGAGGACCTGCCCGTACTTGTCGAAGAGCTCCCGGAGCTCCTTGCGGGTGACGACGTAGCGGCTGACGTAGATCGAGAGCGTCGAACGGACCGGGTCGTTCGACTTGATGAGGACGTAGTCGCGCTGGACTCCCGGCCGGGTCTGGGCCGGGAAGCGCAGCTCGACCTCGCGCGATTCTCCGGTCGGCAGGGAGAACGCCGAGGCCAGGGGCCGGCCGCCGGAGAAGAACCGGACGTTCTCGTGGGCCATCTCGACCCTGAGCTCGCGCTCGCCGGTGCTCTTGACGACGATCGTGGCCTCCGGCGACTCGCCCTCGAGGACGAGCCCCATGTCGAGGTTGTAGCGGTCGACGTCTATCCGGGCCGCCGGCGGAACCTCGATGTCGGCGGTGACGCTGAGCTCCCGCCGGGGGTTCGCGGCGTCGTTGGAGACGACGTAGAGGAAGCGCGTCATGCGGCCGGAGTAGCCGCGGGTGTCGAAGGTCGTCTTGATCCGGCCGTCCCTGCCCGGCGCGATCCTCTTCTCCGAGACGAGCGCGGCCGTGCAGCCGCAGGTCGTCTCGATCCTCTCGACGACGAGCGGGGCGCTGCCCTCGTTGCGGAAGGTGAACTCGTGGGTGACGACGTCGCCCTGCTTGACCTTGCCGAAATCGTGGGACGTCGCCTTGAAGTCCGCTCGGGGCTTCCTCGCCTGGGCCGGCGCGCCCGCGGCCAGGGCCAAGGCCGCGAGGATCGACAGCGGCGCGGCGAGGCGTCGAAGGTTGCGCTGGGTCATCGGTCACTCCTCATGTCCGCCATCCCTCGGGGGGAAGGCCATTCCAGAATACTCCAACTCTCTCATTTCCATCAAGCCCTGGGCTAGTCACAAGCCGAGGCGGCCGCAGATGCGAGGCGTCAAGGGGTGAAGCTGTACTCGGAGTACTGCGAACCCTTTGCAACGAAGCAGATGCGGCCGGATCGGCTTGCCCGAAGGGTGAAAACGCCGATCTTGGTCTTTTTAGGGTGATCGAGAAATACGGCGTTTTCATGAATGGCCCAGGGGTCATTCGACGGTGACGCTCTTGGCCAGGTTGCGCGGCTGGTCGACATCGAAGCCCTTGGCGGACGCGGAATAGTAGGCGAAGAGCTGGAGCGGCAGGACGGTCAGGAACGGGGTGAAAAGCTGGTGCGTCTCGGGGATGGGGAAGACCTCCTCGGCGGAGGCCGCGGCCTTTTCGTCGCCCTCGAAGGCGACGGCCAGGATCCGGCCGCTGCGGGCCTGGACCTCGGCGATGTTGGCCAGCATCTTCTCGTAGACGCGGTCGCGCGGGACCACGGCCAGGGTCGTCATGCCCTCGTCGATCAGGGCGATGGGTCCGTGCTTCATCTCGCCGCCGGCGTAGCCCTCGGCGTGGGTGTAGGAGATCTCCTTGAGCTTCAGGGCGCCCTCGAGGGCGATGGGGAAGTTGATCCAGCGGCCGAGGAAGAGGTAGTGCTCGCAGCCGAGGAAGCGGCGGGCGGCCCGCTCGATCGCGGCGGCCCCGGCGAGAACGCGGTCCATCTTGTGGGGGACGCGCTGGAGCTCCTGGACGAGGGCCAGGCCGTCCTCGTCGTCGAGCGTCCCCCGGGCCTGGGCGAAGGCCAGGGCGAAGAGGGCCAGCGCGGCCATCTGGCCGACGAATGTCTTGGTCGCGGCGACGCCGATCTCCGGCCCGGCGTGGAGGTCGAGGACCCCATCGGCGCCGCGGGCCATGGACGAATTGAGGTTGTTGGTGACGGCCAGGACGGCCCGGGCCTTCTCCCGGGCGGCCTTCAGGGCGGCCAGGGTGTCGGCCGTCTCGCCCGACTGGGAGATGCCCAGCACGAGCGTCTTGCGGTCCATGACGAAGTCGCGGGAACGGAGCTCCGAGGCGTACTCGACGTCGACGGGCACGTGGGCCAGCGTCTCCAGGAGGTATTTCCCGACGAGGCCGGCGTGGTAGGACGTGCCGCAGGCGATGAGGACGACCCGGTCGACCTCGCGGAAGACGCCCGGAGCGAGGCCTGTGTCGTCGAGGAAGACCCGGCCGGAGTCGAGCGAGACCCGGCTCTTGAGCGTGTCCCGGACGACGTCGGGCTGCTCGAAGATCTCCTTGGCCATGAAGTGGTCGAAGCCGCGCTTCTCGATCATGGCCGGCTCCCAGTCGAGCGTCTCCTCGGCCTTCTCGACCGGGGCCCCGGCGAAGGTCGTGAAACGGGCCCCCGCCGGCGTCAGGACGGCGATCTCGCCGTCGCTCATGTAGATGACCCGGCGGGTGTGGGCGAGCAGCGGCGTGATATCCGACGAGACGAAGGTCTCCCCCGTCCCCAGGCCGACGACGGCCGGCGGGCCGCCGCGGGCGACGACGATCTTGCCCGGGTCGCGCGAGGAGATGCAGGCCACGGCGAAGGCGCCCTCGAGCTCGGCGACGGCGGCCCGGACGGCCTCCTCGAGCGAGCCGCGGAAGTGCTTCTCGACGAGGTGGACGATGACCTCGGTGTCCGTCTCGGTCCGGAAGACGTGTCCCTCGGCCCGCAGGCGCTCTTTCAGGGACCAGTGGTTCTCGACGATGCCGTTGTGGACGAGGGCGATCGTCCCCCCGCAGTCCGTGTGGGGGTGGGCGTTGTCCTCGCTCGGCCGCCCGTGGGTCGCCCAGCGCGTGTGGCCGATGCCGCATTCGCCGGCGAGTGGATGGAGGCGGATCTCCTCGTCGAGCTCGCGGATCTTGCCCTTGACCCGGCGGCGGCCGATGCCGTCTCCGTTGAGGACGGCGATGCCGGCCGAGTCGTAGCCCCGGTATTCGAGCCGCCTCAGCCCGGCCACGAGGTCGGGGACCGTGTCCTTGTATCCGGCGCAACCGATGATACCGCACATGTCATCTACTCCTTCAGGCGAGCCCTGGCTCCTCATCGTCCTCTTCGTCCTCATCGTCCTCATCGTCCGCCGGGGGCGGCGGGACGGGGCAGCCGATGAGAGGCAGGTACCGCCCCCCCTCGGCCTGGGGGTTGAGGGACTCGACGATGCGGACGTCGGGCTTCATGGCCAGGTCGACGACCTCCCCGGCGTTCTCCGGGGCCAGGACCTGGACCGAGGGCCGGTCGATGTCGGCCTCGTTCGTCGCCCGGACGACGCCGACCCGGCCGTCGCTCATCGAAACGAGCGTCCCGACCGGCCAGACGCCCATGAACTGGAAGAACTTGTCGAGCAGCTGGGGGTCGAAGATCTTGCCCCGTTCGAGCGTCATCAGCTCGTGGATCTTCTCGGGCGGGTAGTCCTTCTTGTAGGACCGCTTGAGGGCCAGGGCGTCGTAGACGTCGCAGATGCTGACCATCATCGAGGCCGGGTGGGGCCGGCGGTGATAGGGCGACCTCGGGTAGCCGGTCATGTCGTAACGGAGGTGGTGCTCGTAGGAGACGACGATGGGCAGGACGCCCAGGGCGTCCTTGTAGCTGTCGAGGATCCGGGCCCCGAGGAGGGGGTGGTTGCGGACCTGGACGAACTCGCCCTCGGAGAGCTTGTCCTTCTTCTGGATGACCTTGAGCGAGATGTAGAGCTTGCCGACGTCGTGGTAGAGCGCCGCGATGCCCAGGTCGAGGACGTCGTCCTTGGCGAACTGGAGCTTGGAGGCGAAGAACATGGAGAGGAGGGTGACGTTGAGCAGGTGGACGAAGGTCACGAGGTCCCGCCGCTTGACCGAGACGAGGTTGAGGAGCTCCTGGTGCCGGCCGACGAAGTCCTCCATGACGCTGAGGATGTTGAAGCGCAGGTCGAGGTAGTCGACATCCTCGTTATCCAGGACGACGTTGACGGCGTGGGAGACCGTCTGGACGGACGACTCGTAGCGGGTCCGCGTCTCTTCGGCCTGGGCGGCCGCGCTCTCGCCCTTGACCATGGTCCGGAGCTTGCCGGCCCGGATGTTCTGGATGCCGTGGAGGGTGAAGTACTCCTGCTCGCTGATCTTCTCCTGCCTTTTCACCCGGGTCAGGAAGATGATGAACTCGCGGAGCTCCTCGAAGCGCAGGCCCTGCTGGAAGATGATCCGCTCGACCCCGTTCTTCTCCAGGAAGTCGATGAGCAGGCTGAGCTTGCCCCGGAGATTGAAGAAGATCTCGTCCTCCCAGGCCACCTCGCCGCCGATGATGCCGAGGACGAGGTCCTTGCGGTCCTCGAGGATCTCCTGGACGACGCCGTAGAGACGGGTGAGGTACTCCTTGAACTTGGGGTGATCGCCGGCGTAGATCTTTCCCGCCTGGATGGCGTTCATCAGGCAGATGAAGCAGATCTTGATCTTATCCCGCACGCCATTTCTCCAGCACGCGGCCGGCCTCCTGCCGGACCTTGCGGTTCCAGAAGTCCTTCCGTTCGGCCAGGGGCTCGATGTAGGGCGCGGCCTCCGCGAGGCCGTAGCGCTCGACGATGCCGAGGTTGCTGATCAGGGCCCTGTTCCGGAGGCCGTAGGGGGAGGCCCGGCCGAAGAGCTTGGTGAAGGCGACGTGTTTCGTCCGCTCGTTCCGCATCAGCAGGACGAGGGCCTCGGCCCGGACGAGCTCGTTCCTCTTCTCCAGGACGGGGAAGAGGAAGGCCTCGTCGAACGCCTTGAGGTTCTGCATCGCCTGGAGGGCCTTGACCTTGACCCCGGCGTCGCCGGCCTCGAAGACGCGCTTCAGCGTGTCGAGCGAGAGGGGCGTGTCGATGAGCCCGAGGGCGTCGGCGATCCGGCCCAGGAGCTCGCCGTCGGAGGACCTCTTCTTGATCCCGGCCCGGAAGGCCTCGATCTCGCCGGGGAAGAAGCGGAAGACGGCGAGCAGGAGCGACGAGGTGACGATGCGGTCCTTGAGCAGCGTCGCCGCGTAGGCCTCCCAGCCGTAGAGGCTCCGGCCGAGCTTGTCGACGAAGAGGTCGAGCTCGGGCCGCGTCTCGCCCTTCAAGAGACAGGCCTCGACGTGCTCGGCGATGGAGATCCGCGCCTGCTCGAAGGCCGACTCCGCGCCGAAGGCCCCGATCCGGCCCTCCAGGACGTCGTGGAAAGCGAGCAGGAACTCGAAATCGGCCTCCTGGACGACCCTCTCCCACTCCTCGGTGATCCGGCCGAGCTGGGCCATGGCCGTCTCCGTCTTCTCCTCCTGGGAGAACAGGACCAGGAGGAGGAAGCGGTAGTTCCTTTGGACGTGGGCGTGGTCCAGGGCGAGCTTCTTGTCGAACGAGATCTCGTCGAGAAGGCTGGCCAGGGTCTGGCGGTAGATCTCGGAGTGGAGCTGGGACGAGGCCCCGGAGAGGAGGATGCGGATCTTCGACTCTGTCTCGGCCCTCCGGTTCTGGGGGTCGTCGGTGAGGAAGAGGCCGTGGAGCGAGGTGGCGATCTTCTTGTGCCGCTCCTTGTCGATGATCCGGGAGAAGATGCTGAAGCTCAGGGAGTCGAACTTCTCGTTGCCGACGACCTCCTCCCAGAGCGTCGAGGCCAGGTCCTTTTCGCTCAGGTCGGAGATGAGGAGCTTGAGGTTCTCGAACTTCGACTCGGTCGGGGTCTTCCGGGCGGCCACGATGGTCTTGACCAGCTGCTTGGCGCAGGACCGGTGCTTCTCCTCGGAGGTCTCCTTGAGGTAGTTGAAGAACTTGGCGAAGTTCTTGTGGAGCTCCTCGTTCTGGATGAGGTCCTCGGTGTTGAACTTGCCGACGACCCGCTCGAAGCTCCCGGCGAGCTGCCCGAGCTTGGCGCTGTCGTCCTCCTCGACGGCCTCCATGAGCAGGTAGGGCCAGATGTCCTTGATCTCCTCGCCCTCGCCCTGGAGCAGGATGGAGTAGTCCAGGGTGTCGACGGAGATGTGGATGATGTTCTCGTTCTTGACGATGGCCTGGGCGCCGCCCTCCCGGATGAACAGCTTGACGGGCAGCATGATCTTGGAGGCGAAGCGCATGAACTCCCCGTGGGGGATGCCGGGCCGGATCTCGAGCCGCTTGATCTTGCGGAAATGGAACACCTGGGCCAGGTCCATGAAGGTCCGCTCGCCCTCGAAGAAGCGCCCGTCGATGAGCAGGGCGTGGGGCGAGAACCCGATCGACAGGGGATTGACATGGACGAAGAGGGCCTCGAACTTGGCCAGGAGGTCGTTGACGCTGCTCTTGAAGGCCGGGTGCTCGGCGTTGTACATCGAGGCCATCTTGAAGGAGACGCGCAGGGCCCGGCACATGGACCGGATGAGCTCGTCCTTGCCGGCGGGGACGGCCGGGGCGGGGGCCGGCGGGGCAGAGCCCGACGGCTTCTCGGGCGGGGCGTCAGCGCGGTCCGGGGACATGGTTCACCTCTTCCTTGCGAAGGCAGTCCTCATTCTCCTCTCCCCCGGGGAAAATATCATGCTCGGGGCCGGTGATTCAAGGGGTGATATGGAGGGCCCGCGGCCGGCGAGCCCCTCACCTCTCAGGGCGAGACGGCCGCGCGGGAAAATCCGGGGCATGGCCGTAATTTCGATTGAGGGCCGCCAGCCCTTGTGCTATACTGCCCCGGAAAATGAACGGGAGGAAGGGCTTATTCGAAGAGCGATACTGGCCCTCGCGGACGGGACCGTCCTCGAGGGCGTAGGGTTCGGCGCCGACGCCAAAGTCGGGGGGGAAGTCGTTTTCAATACCGGGATGGTCGGCTATCCCGAGAGCATCACCGACCCCTCCTATCACGGCCAGATCCTCTGCCAGACCTATCCCGCTGATCGGCAACTACGGCGTCGATCCGACGAGCTTCGAGTCGGAGCGGCCGCGCGTCGCCGGCTACGTCGTCTCCGAGCTCTGCGCCCGGCCCTCCCACGCCCGGTCCCGGAAAAGCCTCGACGACTGGCTCCGCGAGAGCGGCGTCCCGGGGATCGCCGGGATCGACACCCGGGCCCTGACGAAGAAGCTCCGGGCCCACGGGGTCATGCCCGGCCTCCTCGCCGTCTCCGACGGCCCCCTCGGCCTGGACCGGCTCCGCCGGGAGGCCCGGGCCGTCGCCGATCCCAACGCCCGCGACCTCGTGGCCGAGGTGACGACGCCGGAGATCCGCATCTACAATCCCCGGGCCCGGAAGACGGTCGTCGTCATCGACTGCGGCGTCAAGGAAGGCATCGTCCGGGCCCTCGTCCGCCGAGGCGTCTCCGGTCGTCCGGGTCCCGGCCGACACGGACGCGGCGCGCATCCTGGCCTTCGGGCCGCGGGGCGTCGTCGTCTCCAACGGGCCCGGGCGATCCCGAGCCGGGCGGCGGCGACGATCGCGACAGTCCGCCGCGCTCCTCGGCGAGCGCGTCCCCCTCTTCGGCATCTGCCTCGGCAACCAGATCCTGGCCCTGGCCGCCGGCGGCAGACACCTACAAGCTCAAGTTCGGCCACCGCGGCCAGAACCAGCCCTGCCTCGAGGAGGGCACGAAGCGCTGCTACATCACCAGCCAGAACCACGGCTACGCGGTCGACGCGGCCAGCCTGCCCCGCGGCTGGGCGAGCCTGGTTCCTCAACGCCAACGACGGGACGAACGAGGGGATCCGTCACATCCGCCGGCCCGTCTTCGGGGTGCAGTTCCATCCCGAGGCCTGCCCCGGCCCGACCGACACCGAGTTCCTCTTCGACGAGTTCCTCGAGGCGCGCCGGATGACGAAGCCGAAGAAGGTCCTGCTCCTCGGCAGCGGCGCCCTCAAGATCGGCGAGGCCGGCGAGTTCGACTACTCGGGCAGCCAGGCGATCAAGGCGCTCAAGGAGGAGGGACTCGAGGTCGTCCTCGTCAATCCCAACATCGCCACCATCCAGACCTCCGAAGGACTGGCCGACCGGGTCTACTTCCTGCCGGTCACGCCGGAGTTCGTCGAAAAGGTCATCGACCGGGAGAGGCCCGACGGCATCCTGCTCTCCTTCGGCGGGCAGACGGCGCTCAACTGCGGCGTCGACCTGTGGAAGAGCGGGGTCCTCGAGAGATACGGCGTCCGGGTGCTCGGCACGCCCATCGAGGCCGATCGAGAACACCGAGGACCGCGGAGCTCTTCAACCGGGCCCTGGCCGAGATCGGGCTCAAGACGCCGCGGGGCATCGCCGTGCGCGACGGTCGAAGCCGGCCTGCGGGCCGCCGCGACGGATCGGCTACCCGGTGATGGTCCGCATCGCCTACGCGCTCGGGGGCTCGGGTCAGCGGCATCGCCTGCACGCCGCGCGAGCTCAAGGACGCCCTGCGGAAGGCCTTCGCCGCCGCCCCCCAGGTCCTGGTCGAGGAGTACCTCGAGGGCTGGAAGGAGATCGAGTACGAGGTCGTCCGCGACCGGGCCGACAACTGCATCACCGTCTGCAACATGGAGAACTTCGACCCGATGGGCATCCACACGGGCGAGAGCATCGTCGTCGCCCCGACCCAGACGCTGACGAACGAGGAGTACCACATTCTCCGCGAGATCGCCATCCGGGCCATCCGCCATCTCGGCATCGTCGGCGAGTGCAACATCCAGTACGCCCTCGACCCGCGCGTCGGACGATTACCGCATCATCGAGGTCAACGCCCGGCTGTCGCGGAGCTCCGCGCTGGCCAGTCGAAGGCGACCGGCTACCCGCTGGCCTTCGTCGCCGCCAAGCTGGCCCTCGGCCACCTCCTGCCGGACCTCCCGAACTCGGTGACCAAGGTCACGTCGGCCTGCTTCGAGCCGGCGCTCGACTACGTCGTCGTCAAGATCCCGCGCTGGGACCTCAAGAAGTTCGGCCGGGTCTCGAAGCAGATCGGCTCGGAGATGAAGTCGGTCGGCGAGGTGATGGCGATCGGCCGCACCTTCGAGGAGGCCCTCCAGAAGGCGGTCCGGATGCTCGAGGTCGGCGTCTACGGCCTCGTCGGCCAACGAGAACTACTCCTTCCGACGAGCCTGGAGAAGGAGCTCCGCCAGCCCACCGACGAGCGGCTCTTCGCCATCGCCGAGGCCCTGCAAGAAGGGCCTCTCCGTCGACGACATCCACGGGCTGACCCGGATCGACCGCTGGTTCCTCCACAAGATCGAGTCCATCGTCGACTGCGAGGCCCGCCTCCGCGGCCGGCGGCTCGGCGCCGTCCCGCCGGGACTCCTCCGCGAGGCCAAGGCCAAGGGCTTCTCCGACCAGCAGATCGCCCTCCTCACCGGCTCGACCGAGCTCAGACGTCCGGAAGAGGCGGAAAGAGGCTCGCGCATCGTCCCGGCCGTGAAGCAGATCGACACCCTGGCCGCCGAGTACCCGGCCCAGACGAACTACCTCTACCTGACCTACAACGGCCGCGAGGACGACGTCGCTTTCGCCAACGATCGCGCCGGGAAGGGCGGTCATGGTCCTCGGCTCGGGGTCCTACAGCATCGGCTCCTCGGTCGAGTTCGACTGGTGCTGCGTCAACGCCGCCCTGGCCCTGAAGAAGCTCGGCTACGCGACGATCATGGTCAACTACAACCCGGAGACGGTCTCGCACCGACTACGACATCTGCGACCGGCTCTACTTCGACGAGCTCAGCTTCGAGCGGGTCCTCGACATCTACGAGAAGGAAAGGCCCCTCGGGGTCATCGTGTCCATGGGCGGGCAGATCCCCAACAACATCGCCCTGCGGTGCCACCGGGCCGGCATCCGCATCCTGGGGACGCCGCCCGGGAGCATCGACCGGGCCGAGAACCGCCACAAGTTCTCGACGCTGCTCGACGCGCTCGGCATCGACCAGCCCGAGTGGACGCGAGCTCCGCAGCGTCGACGAGGCCGAAGCGCTTCGCCCGGTCGATCGGCTACCCCGTCCTCATCCGCCCGTCCTACGTCCTGAGCGGGGCGGCCATGAGCGTCGCCTTCGACAAGGACGATCTCGACCGCTACCTCCAGAAGGCCTCTCGGGTGTCGCCGGAGTACCCCGTCGTCATCTCCAAGTTCATCGAGAACGCCAAGGAGATCGAGATCGACGCCGTGGCCGACCGCGGCCGAGATCGTCGCCTACGCCATCATCGAGCACGTCGAGAACGCCGGCGTCCACTCCGGCGACGCGACCATGGTCCTGCCGCCCCAGAGGATCTACATCGAGACCATCCGGCGCATCAGGGAGATCGGCCGCGAGATCGCCCGGGCGCTCGAGCATCACCGGCCCGTTCAACATCCAGTTCATCGCCAAGGACAACGACGTCAAGGTCATCGAGTGCAACCTGCGGGCCTCGCGCTCCTTCCCCTTCGTCACCAAGGTCGCCAAGACGAACTTCATCGAGCTGGCCGTCGCCGCCGTCATGGGCCAGCCCGCCCGCAACACGACGGATCGACCCTCGACCTCGACTACGTCGGGGTCAAGGCGCCGCAGTTCTCGTTCTCCCGGCTCAAGGGCGCCGACCCGGTCCTCGGCGTCGAGATGGCTTCGACGGGCGAGGTCGCCTGCCTCGGCGAGGACGTCCACGAGGCCTATCTCAAGGCCATTCTCGCGACGGGGTTCACGCTGCCGAAAAAGAACGTCCTGCTGACGATCGGGGGCGAGGAGTCCAAGCACAGGTTCCTCGGCCCCGCCCGGACCCTGGCCGGCCTGGGCTTCAGGATCTTCGCGACCGAGAAGACCTCGGCCCACCTCAAGGCGAACGGAGTCGCCAACACGCGCCTGTTCAAGGTCCACGAGAGCCGGCGGCCGAACATCCGCGACCTCATCGCCGGACGCCGGATCGACCTCGTCGTCTCCGTCCCGAACCCGGCCAAAAGGGTCGAGTTCAACTCGGCCTACAAGCTCCGGCGGCTGGCCGTCGATTTCTCGATCCCCATCCTGACCAACCTCCAGGCCGCCGACCTGTTCGTCCAGGCCCTGGCCGCGAAAAAGCCCGCGGACCTCCAGGTCAAGCACTGGGCCGAGTACGAGTAAGCCGGCCCTGGGCGACCGCCCCGGCTTCTGCCTTTAAGCTCCGGCCGACCAAAGGACTCAAAAATTTCATGAAGCTCCAAGCCCAGCCCCACAGCCGAAGCTCTGTGCCTCAATTTAAGATGGGGGAGTTCCTGAATCCGATACCGATTGACGACGGTGGCCCCGAAGTCGCGAATATTTGTTAACTCGGAGCCCTGCGATAGGATGAGGTTACTTTTGCTCCCCTTGCTCATAGGCTTCCACGACAATAGTCAGTTCGTTTGAGTAAACTGATGATCCAAGAGGATTCTGCGCTTTTATCCGATAATAATATGTTCCTGCGCTAGATTCACCCATAATAATATAGTACTCATTTTCATTGACTCCCGGCGTTGCGAGCTCAGTCCAAATCCCAATTCCTTCTTTGCAGGTCTCAATAACAAACCCGCTCTCATTGTTAGCATTGTCCTCCCAATTAAGATGAATGGGAACCGATACAAAAGTAGGACTTTGCGCATACAGGTTGCTTGGCGCTGCGGGATTCGTATGAGGGATGGTCGCAATCGCGACATTAGAGAACGTGGACATCCCTCCCAAGTTCCCTGCTCTTACTCGGTACGAATGTGAAATGCCTGCCCCCGGACCCCGCGTATAAGCATATTGATCATTAAATGCATGGATGTTTTGGCTTACGCTCGCGTGGCGCAAAAAAACGGGTTTATCGTCATTGCAGCGCTGTATTTCAAAACCTACTTCGTTAGTTGAATTATCCTGCCAATATAGTTCAATCGTATACCATGATGTAGGAGTCGCCCCAAGGTTTGTCGGCGCGTTCGGCGTAGACGGATTGCTAGGATCATAAAGCACCTTCCACGCCGCGCCTATAACGCCACCGATAATAGTAGCATGGTCAAAATTATCCGGCATTGGGTCATTCTTCTCACTTAGTGGTACTTGAGAATTGAAGTGCCAGCCGCGCCAATCGTCAACATAGCCGTTATGATCATCATCAATATTGTTATATTGTTTTTCTCCGCCTAGGCCATCTGCTCCCCATTCTCCTGGATTAATCCATAGATTCTCCGCAAGATCAGGATGCAAGTAATCAATCCCTCCATCGATTACTGCAACAATTATATCTACACTACCTGTAGACAAAGCCCACGCCTCTGGTGCATCTATATCTGCGTCTGGTGTGCCCCCAGACTGGCCGCTATTATTGAGCGCCCATTGATGATCATAGAACTGGTCATCAATACTGACAGGCACCAAAGCGTAATTCCTTTCCACATATTCGATCTCAGGATTGAAGCGCAATAGGGATATTGCTTGGTCGGTTCCGATATACTCTGGGATCTTTATAAGGAATAAGCTGCTGTCCCCAGTAAATGATCTATTAGAAAAATCATCTTGAACTCTCTCGCGTCCGGTTAGTTCTCTCCCTAAATATGTGACAATCTTGCCTTGAAGCGACTCTATAGTCAGCAAGATGCTTTCAGCCCGAACATCTTCCTTGAACTTCACAATTACTTCGTTAGGAGAATATTCAGGAATACTGACTGGACTTTCGGCTGACTGAATTAGCCCCACCTCGTCTCTAGATAACAGGAGATGTAATGAAGACAGAATCACCAAAATGAAAAGAATGGTCAGCATCTTTTTCATCTTGTTGCTCCTTCTTCAATCATTTATATAGGATTCAAAATTCACTTTCTATAACAGACGAATTCTAATCCCTAGCTTTAAAGAGAAACCGCTCAAATCTAGAATCGCCTTGCCCATTGAATGCCCAAAAAGGACGCCGCCGTATTCGGGCGGATTCCCCTGCCAAACATAAAATTCCTTCGATGTTAGGCCCAAAGGGCCCTCCTCCCCCCATACCCAAAGGTAGAGTGTGCCGTGCTCGTCGTAAATGAAGGATTCAGGCAACAGATTGCTATCGATATTTAGCGTGGCTTGCATGTTACGTATCTTGGCCTGGCTATACTGGACATCGACGACGATGGCCAAACGATTGGAAAATGAATATTCGGCACCTATCCCGCCGTGAAAACCCAGAGCGGATTTCGACATCGACTCCCAATTGCTCCGATGCCAGCGTGTATCCGAGCCATCACTAATTATATAATCCAAGGCTTCCTTCATACTTCCCGAATAGTAACCACAGCCCGCGCTGAAAAGAATATCCGTTCTTGAAAAGATTGGCAGCGAATAATGAACATTGATCGTCATAGGGATGCGATAACGAATATCCGGCCTGGAAACAAAGGACCCGACAAGTGAGCCAGGCGGGTCAGCATACCAAGAGTTTATCGATATATTTGATTCGTTGCTCAGTTGAAGAGGATTGGAAACGCCGATACCGATCCCGATCCTCCTCGAAATATGGAAGTTTAATTCGACTTCCCACGCTATGTTCCAATTATTCAGTCGCTTGACTTCACTCGTTGAATAGACACCCCCGCCCCCGCTCAAAAGAATCTCGCTTATGGATGCCAGGCTCTCATTGAGATGGCCGACGGCCAGATGATTTGCGCCGCCCGTCAGCTTGAGGCTCCATTTTGGCATAGAAATCTCTTCAGAAAAACCGAATCCAGACAATATAAAGAAGACGACGATGATCCACGGCGTGCGGCAAGGACCTTGTGTTTGCATTCTTAGTCCCCTCAGTCGGATTGAAAGGAATTTCCTTCTTGCGCTGGTCGTGAAATCGGTGGCAACGAACTCAGAATCCACCCGTCCCCTAATAACAGGAAAATACCCCTGCCTGGGACGAATGTCAAGAACTTGAAATCCGGCGGCTGGCCGTCGATTTCTCGATCCCCATCCTGACCAACCTCCAGGCCGCCGACCTGTTCGTCCAGGCCCTGGCCGCGAAAAAGCCCGCGGACCTCCAGGTCAAGCACTGGGCCGAGTACGAATAGGCCGCCAAACAGGCCGGGCGGACTTCAGCCAACTTTGACGCTTTCTTGACAACTCCCTGACAACTCGGCGGCCGGAATGCCCCATCATGGGCCTGCCCGGGCGGATCCGGGTTAACATTTCCTTCGAGGAGGAACCTCATGAAAAGGATCGTTTTGGCGGTGTTGGTGATGGGACTGGCGGCCGGGATCGGCGCGGGGCAGGCCTTCGCCCAGGGCAAGAAAATCGAGTTCAGCCTGAACGCGGGGGCGATGACTCTCCTCGGAGGGGACGTCTCGTTCGAGGGCGTCTTGCTGACCCTCTCCCCTCAGGTCGACATCCACGTCGCGAAGGGCTTTATGATCAGCCCCGAGGCCATGTTCCTGACGAACACATCGTTCTCGGGAGTGATCGCCCTGCCCGGAGCGCTGCTCAACTTCGTGGGCAAGGGCTTCTTCGCCGGGGCGGGAGTGGTCTTCCCGGTCGCCATCACGGACGGATTCGGCACCGGGAGCCTGCTCCCCAAGCTGAACATCGGCTATCGCGGCGGGCACGTCAATCTAACGGCCTACCTGATCACCGATACCCAGGCCCTGTTCAGCATGAACCTCATTGGGGCCAGCCTCGGCTACAGGTTCTAGTCCGTTCTCGCGTCTATCAAGCGAAAGACCCGAGCGTGCGGGGGCGCCCCCGCACGCTCCCTTGTCCACGCGGGCCCAGTCGACTATAATCGTCGCAGGGTGAACCCGCCATGCGCATGAACCGAGCCGTCCCCGCGTCCATCGCGATCTTTCTTTTCGGCGCCGGCCTTCTCTCCGCGACCCAGGCGACACAGCCCCGGCCGATGAAGGTCAAGGTCACGGCCGAACAGGCCAACCTCCGGGAGAAGCCAGACATCGGTAGCGGCATCCTCCAGCAGATCCCCGAAGGGACCGTGCTCGAAGCCGACCGCAAGGAAGGCGAATGGTTCTTCGTCCGCTACGCCCTCGAGGACGGCGGGGTCATCGGCGGCTACATCCACGAGAGCCTGGTCGAGGTCGTCGAGGCGGCCGGGCCGGCGCCGGCGAAGGAGCCGATGAGAGCGGCCCCGCGTCCGGCCGAGGCCGGCGTGACCAGAGCTCCCGGGCCCCAAGCCGTCACGCGCCGTCTCGAGCTGTCCGTCGCGGGCGGCCTGAGCATGCTTTCGCCCCGTGACCTCAACGAAGGCACCCGGGGCTTCGTCGACTGGTTCGGCGCCTCGATCGGCGTCCCGGCGCCCCGCGAGGCCGCCATCCTGCGCCGAGGCTTCCTCGCCGGCGTCGAGCTCGCCTACCGCCTCTCCCCCCGGCTGGCGGTCGGCCTCGCCGCCGAGCACGTCCGCGCCTCGAGCCGAAGCGAGATGACGTTCGCGGGCGAGCTCCTCACGGAAACGCTCGCGACCAAGCCTTCGGTCCGGGCGGTCCCGGTCAAGCTCACGGTCCGCTACTATCCCGGCTCGGGCATCTACCTCCGCGGCGCGCTCGGCGTCTATTCCGTCAAGGCCGGCTACCTGTACCGCCGCGAGGGGGACGGCTCCTGGGAGCAGTGGAAGGGATCGGCGTCGACGACCGGCTTCGGAGGCGAGGCCGCCTTCGGGGGCGAGTGGGCCATCGCCCCGCGGACCGTCCTGTTCGCCGAGGCCGGCTTCCGGATGGCCGACTTCGGAGGGTTCTCGGGGCGGAACGTCTACACGAGCTCGGCCGGCGGCGGCCTGACAGAATCGGGTAGCCTCTACTTCCTGCGCCGGGCGGGCGCCGACGAGAACGTCTATCCCATGATCTTCGTGCGGGCGGGCGTTCCGTCCGAGCCGGACGTCGTCGCCGTGCGCCAGGCCGCGATCAACATCTCTGGCGCGACCCTGCAGGCGGGGGTCCGCTTCAGGTTCTGAAGATCATAGCCGGGGGACGCGCAGCGTCTTGTCGATGTAATCCTCTGGCAGGCCGCACTCCCTGGCCCCGTCGAGGACGACCTTTTCGTAGTCCGGATGGGGCTTCCCGACGGCCCTCCCGGTCCGGTGATAGGTCATGGCCCGATGGACGTTGCCGTCGCGGTCCCTGACCTCGATGTCCAGGCGCTCGTAGCTCCGGGGGTAGCCCTCGAAGGCGTCGAGGGTCTGGCGGTCGCGGAGAGTGATGTCGTAGACGGCCCCCCAGACCTTTTCGGTCTCGGAGAGAACGACGTTGCCGACGGCGCCGTCCCAGTGCGCGGAAAAGCCGTCGTAGACGAAGCGATAGCCGTCGAGGACGGCGGTCTTGACGAAGCGGCTGGCCGGGCACCACCGCTGCATCTGGGCCTGGTTCATGTTCGAGGCGTAGGCGAAATAGAGCACGGCCCGATTATAAAGCCATCCCCGGCCCCGGGGCAAGGGGTCCGCGCCGGCGCCTTGACGAACGCGCGGGCGGCGGTTATGCTTGAGAAGGAGAGAGTCATGCCGATCAGCGCTTCGCTCCTGGCCATCCTGGCCTGCCCCCTGTGCAAGGCCGACATCAGGCTTACGGCCGATGACAAGGGCCTGAAGTGCGTCGCCTGCCACCGGGTCTACCCGATACGGGACGACATCCCCGTCATGATCGTCGACGAGGCCTCGGTCGAGCCCGACAGGGCCGTCAAGGCCTGACCCATGTGCGGCGTCATCGGCATCTGGGCGAACGGCCCCGTCTTCCGGGACCTCTATCAGGGCCTCCTGGCCATCCAGCACCGCGGCCAGGACTCCGCCGGCATCATCACCTTCGACGGCCGCTTCCACACCAAGAAGGGCAACGGCCTCGTCCAGGACATCTTCACGCCCGAGGCCGTGGCGCACCTGCGGGGCCCCATCGGCGTCGGCCACACCCGCTACCCGACGATCGGCGGCGGCGGCGACGAGGACGCCCAGCCCTTCCAGCTCAACTCGCCCTTCGGCATCGTCATGGCCCACAACGGCAACGTCACCAACTACCGGGAGCTCCGCGACCGGCTCTACGAGGACAGCCACCGCCTCCTCAACTCCGACTGCGACCTCGAGATCATCCTCAACGTGTTCGCCGAATCGCTGGCCCGGGAACGGAACAAGACCCTGGCGCCGGAGCACATCTTCCGGGCCGTCGAGGCCGTCTTCAAGAAGGTCCGGGGCAGCTACTCCGTCGTCGCCTACATCGCCGACCAGGGCCTGGTCGCCTTCCGCGACCCCTACGGCATCAAGCCCCTCGTCTTCGGCGCCCGCCGCGACGGCCTCCTCCCCTCCTACGCCTTCGCCTCGGAGACGGTCAGCCTGAACATCATGAACTTCGGCGAGATCCGCGACATCGAGGCCGGCGAGGCCGTCTTCATCGACAAGGGCCGGACCGTCCACCGCAAGCGCATCCGCCGCGGCTGCCCGTCGCCCTGCCTCTTCGAGTGGGTCTATTTCGCCCGGCCCGACACGTTCATCGACAAGGTCAACGTCTACAAGTGCCGGGTCAACCTGGGCCGGGCCCTGGCCGCCGAGATCCGGCGGCGGAAGCTGGCCATCGACGTCGTCGTCCCCGTCCCCGACTCGGCCCGCGACGCGGCCATCGAGATCGCCCGCAAGCTCGACCTGAAGTACCGCGAGGCCCTGGTCAAGAACCGCTACATCGGCCGGACCTTCATCATGCCGGCCGACGCCAAGCGCAAGAGCTCGGTCCGCCAGAAGCTCAATCCCATCGCCTCGGAGATCAAGGGCCGGAAGGTCCTGCTCGTCGACGACAGCATCGTCCGCGGCAACACCTCCAAGGCCATCATCGAGATGGTCCGCGAGGCCGGGGCCAAGAAGGTCTACTTCGCCTCCTACTCGCCGCCGCTCCGCCACCCCTGCGTCTACGGCATCGACATGCAGACCAAGACCGAGTTCGTCGCCCAGGACGCCGACGAGGCCGCCGTGGCCCGCCGGATCGGCGCCGACAAGGTCATCTACCAGTCGCTCGCGGACCTGAAGAAGGCGGTCCAGACGGAGAACCCGAAGATCAAGAGCTTCTGCGCCGCCTGCTTCGACGGTATCTACCCGACGGGCGACATCACCCCGGACCTGCTCGAGGACATCGAGGCCGACCGGAAGCTGGCCCACGACGGCCAGCTCGAGCTCGAGATCTGAGCCGGCCCCCTCAAAGCGACCGGGTTCGGACCTTCCGCCACCAGCTCTTGTTCGCCGCGTACCACCGGACCGTCCGCTTGAGGCCCTCGGCGAAGGGGACTTCCGGCTCCCAGCCCAGGGCCCGGATGAGCCCCGAGTCCATGGCGTAGCGGCGGTCGTGGCCGGGCCGGTCGGGCACGAACTGGATGAGCTCGCGGGGCGCCTCGAGGGCGTCCAGGATGCGCTTGGCCAGGTCGATGTTGGCCAGCTCGGAGCCGCCGCCGACGTTGTAGACGCCGCCGCTCCGGCCCCGCAGGACAGCCGCCTCGACGGCCCGGCAATGGTCCTCGACGAAGAGCCAGTCCCGGACCTGGAGCCCGTCGCCGAAGACGGGCAGGGTCTTGCCCTCGAGGGCGTTGGTCAGGAACAGGGGGATGAGCTTCTCGGGGAACTGGCCGGGGCCGTAGGTGTTCGACGGCCGGAGGACGATCGTCGGCAGGCCGTACGTCACGTGGTAGGCCCGGGCGAGGTGGTCCCCGGCCGCCTTGGTCGCCGCGTAGGGCGAGGACGGCAGGATCGGGTCCGTCTCCCGGGCCGCCCGTCCGGGCCGCGAGCCGTAGACCTCGTCGGTCGAGACGTGGACGAAGAACTCGACGGCCGGGAAGGCCCGCAGGGCGTCGAGGAGGGTGTAGGCGCCGTGGACGTTCGTGAGGACGAACTCGCCGGCGTCGTAGATCGACCGGTCGACATGGGTCTCGGCGGCGAAGTGGACGACGCCCTGGACGCGGGCGAAGAGCTTGCGGACGAGGGCCTTGTCCCGGATGTCGCCGAGGACGAACTCGTAGCGGGGGTCTTCCTCGACGTCGCGAAGGTTGTCGAGGTTGCCGGCGTAGGTCAGCTTGTCGAGGTTGACGATCTTGGTCTTCTTGTGCCGCTTGAGGACCGCGCGGACGAAGTGGCTGCCGATGAAGCCCGCCCCGCCCGTGACCAGGACCGTTTTTCCTTCGAGCGTCCGTTCGGTGCTCATGATCGCGCTCCCGTCCTCAGAATCCGGCCCCGTCCAGGAAGCCGAGGGTCCGGCCGATCGAGCCGAGCCCCAGGGAGAACCTGACCTGGACGTCCGGCGTCTCGCGGTAATAGTAGGCCCGGACGTCGACGAGGAAATCGACGCACTGATAATGATAGATCACCCGGGCCCCCGTGTACAGGAGCTCGCGCGCCTTGATGTTGTAATCCGCCTGGACCTCCAGGTCGAGGTCGAGCCCGGGGACCCTCAGGCCGGCGAAGGCGCCGATCTGGTCGCGGTTGTAGAGGGCGATGAGGTCCGGGTCGATCCCGGTCACCCAGGAGTTGCGGCTCGAGAACCAGGTCACGGTCAGGAAATCGCCGTCCGCCTTGGCCCCGGCCGTGGCGCTGAGCCTGACGCTGGAGAGGTTCCGGTAATAGGGGTTGTACGCGGCCGAGGCGTCGAGGCTGAACTTGGCCTGGGGGTAGAAGCGCAGGGTCCCCGTGACCTCGGAGAAGCGGGGCGCCTTTCCGTCGACCGGGAAATGCGACAGGGGGCCGTCCTCGGGCGAGAGGTAGTAGGTCTGCCCGAGGCCCAGGGAGAAGACCTCGACCGTCCGGTCGCCGGCCTTGAACAGGAACCGGCTGGTGACGCCGTAGCTCATCTGGTGGTAGCGGAAGAAGCCGTACGAGGTGACGATCCGGTCGGAGCGGCCGGTCGGGCTGTCGTAGGAATAGTGGACGAAGGGCTCGACGATGTTCTTGAGCCGGGCCCGTCCGTCCCGGCCGTAGAAGAGCCGGTAGAGGACGGGGCCGACGATCTCGACGCCGGCGACGACGTTGCCGGTGAGGAGGTCGTCGCCGACGAGGACGCCCGTCGCCGGGTCGAGGCTCTGGCCGTAGTAGAAGAGATTGGCCGTGGCCGAGGTCGTCGCCGTCAGCCAGGGGATGGCGGCGAACGGCAGGCTCAGCGTCGGGCGGATGGCCGCGACGCTCGAACGCCGCTCGGTCCCGGCCGCGTAATCGGACCTCCAGCCGTACTGCCAGCGGCTGAAGGACGAGGCCAGGGAGAAGTAGACCGGCGCGAAGAGCCTGGTCTTGAAGACGCTGAAGTTGATCTCGGGCAGCGAGGTCGTGACGTTGGCGTCGTCGAGGGCCGAGAAATAGGTCTCGAACCGCGACACGCGCGCGCTCAGGTTGAAGCGCCGCCACGAGCGCGAGAGGAAGGCCTGGTAGGTCCGGTTGTAGACCAGGGCCCGCTCGAAGCTCTCGTCGAACTCGCGGAGGAAGTCGTAGGAGCTCTGGTGGTCGACGTTGGCGGTGAGCGTGAAGCCGAGGGGCAGGGCCTGGGTGTGGTTGATCCGAACGATGGAGGAACCGCCGGGCCTCTCGCCTTCGGCCTGCCTCTTGGAGACGAAATAGTAGAGGTTGAGGTCGCCCCGGGTCCCGCCCGGGAGGAGATAGCGGAACTCGAGGCCGGCCCCCGTGCCCCGGGAGCTGTAGAAGTCGAGGCCGATCGTGGCGTCCAGGTTGGGGGCGAGGGCCCAATAGAAGCCCTGGGAGAAGGCGAGCCCCTTCCCGCCGCCGAAGCCGAGCCGGGGCATGAGGAAGCCCGTGGCCCGGTCCTTCAGCGGATAGCGCATGTAGGGCGTATAGAAGAGCGGAACGCCCTTGACCCGGACGACGGCGTCCCACATCGCCACGTGGTCGCCCGTCCGGACCTCGGCCCGGGAGAGTCCGAAGCTCCAGCGGGGGTTGGGCTGGGTGCAGGCCGTGAGCCGGGCCTTTTTCAGGCGGTAGAGGTCGGCCTGATCGCGCTCGAGCGACTCCGCCTCGAACAGCACCGAGGGCGGGATCATGCCTGAGGCCTTTTCGACCGTCCCCCGGCCCGTCTCGAGGTTGAAGCGGGCCCGCTCGGCCCGGATGACCTCGCCGCCCGACTGCGCGACGACGTTGCCCTCCGCGAGGACGTCTTTCGTCTCGAGGTCGTACTCGACCCGGTCGGCGAAGAGGAGGACGTCCCCGTAGCGGACCTCGACGTCCCCCGCGGCGAAGATCCGGTTTTGCGTCCGCTCCTGGGTACGGGCAACGATCCTGACCTCGGCCGGTCTGGCGGCGCCGGTTTGCGGCGAGGAAGCCGTGGAGGCCGCGGTCTGGGCAGGGGCCTGAGGCGTGGTGACGGACCGGGCGGATAGGGCGGTCCAGATCAGGGCGGCGGCCAGGGGCAGGCCGGCCGCGAGCCGGAGGAGGACCGCGCTGCGAGTATGAGGATCCATCGCCTGATTAATTAGCACAGGGTCCGCGGAGAAGCAAACGACGCCTGGGGCAAGATCGAGCGCGGATCAGTCGGCCGGCGGATCTTCCTTCATGTACTTCTTCAGCGCCCGGAACAAGCTGAGAAGTCCCGAGGCGATGCCGAGGACGGTGAGCGCGAGAAGGAGCCAGGGCGCCGTGCCCAGCTTGCGGTCGAGGAAATAGCCGAGGAACAGGCCCACGGCGATCGAGGACGGGAGCATGAGGCCGATCGAGCTCAGCTCGGCCAGCCGCCGGAGGTCCGGCCGGCGCGGCTTGTCCTTCATCGGGCCGGCCTTCCCGCGCCCGCCGGGGCCGCTGCGGCGTCTTCGGGCTTCGACGCCCAGGCCCCGCCTTCGTTGACGAGGGCGTTCCAGCCGAAGCCGAACCCGAAGGCCAGGGCGAAGAGCTTGAAGAAGGCCTCGAAGGTCCGCCCGCCGACGCCGGCCTCGAAGCGGGGGAAGAGGACCAGGGTCCAGACGAGGCCGATGGCGACGGAGGCCAGGGCCGAATAGAGGTAGCGGCGGCCGAAGCCGCGGACCTTCCCTTCCCTGACCTTGCGCAGCCAGGGCAGCACTGTCCGGGCCAGGACGCCCAAGAGCAGTCCGAAGAACGTGACCAGGAATTCCGTGGACATGTCTCGCTCCTCCCGGGCCGGCTCCCGCCGCCGGCCCTATTATGCTACAAAATACGGAATCCGGCGATTTCGTTCAGGACCCATCCGGAAAGGCGCCCGAAAGTGCTATAATCCTCCCCGCCATGACGACCGCGGACCCGGGCACTTACGAGGACCGTCTCCTCAAGCGGATCCCCGTCGAGATCGCCGTCATCGCGGCCGTCCTGGGCCTCGCGGCCGTCCCGCTCTTCGACGCCCCGACCGGGCTCTTCGTCCTGGCCGGCGGGCTCCTCTCCGCCTTCGGCTTCGCCTGGCTCCGGCAGTCCCTGACCCGGTTCCTGGCGAGGGGCAGCCAGGGGGCGCGGCGCTCCGGCGTCGCCCTCTACGTCCTCCGGCTCGGGTTGATTTGCGCCGTCTTTTTCCTTATAATCCTCCTCTATCCGGAGAAGCTGCTGGCCTTCGGCGCGGGCTTCTCCGCGGTCGTCCCGGTGGCCCTGGCCGAGGCCCTCCGCGGGCTTCACCAGATGAGAAAATGGAAGGCTTAGAGCACAGCCTCTGGATCGTCGACGCGTTCAACCGCGTCTTCGGCCGGCCCGTCGCCGCGCTCCTCGGCCTCTTCGGCGTCGAGGTCCCCGACCCCCGGCACACCGTCCCCGACTACCTGGTCATGGTGCTCATCGCGTTCGCCGTCGTCGTCGTCCTCCTCAGGCTGATCGCCCGCCGGCCGGCCCTCGTCCCGGGCCGCCGCCAGAGCGTCGCCGAGATGATCGTCCAGATGTTCGAGAGCGTCGTCCTCGACACGATCGGACCGGAGGGCCGCAAGTACGTTCCGGTCATCGGCACGGTCGGGATCTTCATCTTCGCCTGCAACATGATCGGCCTCGTCCCCGGCCTCATGTCGCCGACGAGCAAGCTCAACGTCACCGTCGGCTGCGCTCTGGTCGTCTTCCTCTATTACCACGCCCAGGGCGTCAGGGCCCAGGGGCTCAAGTACTTCAAGCACTTCCTGGGGCCCATCCCGGCCCTGGCCCCGCTGATGCTCCCGATCGAGATCATCAGCCACTTCTCCCGGCCGGTCTCCCTGTCCATGCGGCTCTTCTGCAACATCTTCGCCGAGGAGCTGCTCATCGTGATCATGGCCTCGATCATCCCCTTCCTCCTGCCCCTGCCGTTCATGGCCGTGGCCATCTTCACCTCGCTCATCCAGGCCTACGTCTTCGTCCTCCTGTCCTGCATCTACATCGCGGGCGCCGTCGCCCATGAAGAAGAGCACTCAACGTAAAGGAGTTCCGCCATGTCCAAGAGACTCAAAGCCCTGTGCCTGATGGCCTTCGGCGTCGCCCTCATGGCCCTGCCCGCGCTGGCCCAGGAAGCCGCCCCGGCGGCCGAGCTGGCCAAGCCCCGGGCCGACCTCTTCAAGCTGTCGCTCATCGTCGGCGGAGCGGTCATCAGCCTGGCGGTCATCGCCGGCGCGTTCTGCCAGTCGCGGGCCATCTGCTCGGCCTGCGAGGGGATCTCCCGGAACCCGGCCGGGGCGCCCGCCATCCGCGGCCTGCTCATCCTGGGCCTCGTCCTCATCGAGACCCTGGTCATCTACGCCCTGCTCATCACCATCATCATCCTGATGGTCCAGTGGGGGAAGTACGTCTGAGCCCGGCGGGCCGAGGCCCGGCCGGACCCCGGAGGGGATGACGCGCACGACGCTCTCGCTCATCGCCGCGTCCTTCAAGCGGTTCAACGGGGACAAGTGCTGGACCTCGGCCATCGTCATCTCCTACTTCGCCCTGCTCTGCAGCGTCCCGCTCGTGGCCCTCTTCTTCGCCGCGGCGGGGCGCTTCCTGGGCGACACGGAGGTGGCCCTCCGCAGCCTCAACATCTTCACCGACGAGTTCTTCGCCCGGCTCGACCCGGGCTTCTTCAAGGGCCTGGCCGACCTTTCGGGCGCCGTGGGCCGTCTCGGCCTCTTCGGCGTCGTCGGCTCGCTCGTCTCGGCGAGCTTCCTCTTCTCGACCCTCATCACGGCCGTCAACCACATCTTCCGGGCGACCTATCACAAGTCCTTCTTCTACAACCGGCTCATCGAGTTCCTGATGATGGCCGTCGTCGGCGTCTTCATGGTCTTCTCGCTGGCCATGACGGCCGCCTGGACGGCCTTCGGACGGACGATCCAGCAGAGCGAGCTCGTCCGGGCCACCCTCAACCCCGAGGCCGTGGCCGCGGTCAACAACGTCTTCCTGAAATACCTCATCCCCTACGCCCTGACCTTCCTGATGTTCTTCATCCTCTACAAGTTCATCCCGGAGGCCAAGGTCCACACCCGGGCCGCCCTCATCCCGGCGGTCGTCGCCGCCCTGCTCTTCGAGGTCTTCAAAAGGGCCTTCGCCTACTACGTCGTCCACTTCTCCGCCCTCGGCATCGTCCTCAACAGGATCCTCCAGGGCACGCTGACCTCGGTCCTGTTCTTCCTGCTCTGGATCACGTCCTCGATGCTGATCCTTCTCTGGGGGGCGGAATTGGCGGCCGTGCTCAACGAGAAGTACGACGCGACGGCCGCGGCGGCGGCCACAGCGGCGGCCCCTGGGCCAAAGCCGGCCTAGGCGGGGAGACGGACACGCGGAGCGGCGGAAACCTAAAGAACCGGTACCCGGGCGGCCGGGGAACTAGAGGCGGGATCCGAAGCCGACCCGCGGAGAGGGACCTCCCGGGTTCGGGGGATAGACCCTTATTAGATGTGCTTGCCGATGAGCTCGACGAACTTGGCCTTGGGCATGAAGCCGACGATCTTCTCCTTGACCTCGCCGCCCTTGAACAGGATCAGCGTCGGGATGGCCATGATGCCGTAGGTCTGGGGGACCTGGCCGTTCTCGTCGACGTTCATCTTGACCACTTTGAGCTTGCCCTTGTGGGACTCGGCGATCTCCTCGACCAGGGGGGCGATCATCTGGCAGGGGCCGCACCAGGGGGCCCAGAAATCGACCAGCACGGGCAGGTCGGACTTGATGACGTCGGCGTCGAAAGCGGCGTCGGTCCCGGTGATGATGGCGTCGGACATATCGGTCTCTCCAATCCTTAGTATTTTAGTAGTGAATGGGCGAGTCCCCATGATAGCGGCTCATGCGGGACTTGTCAAACCCGGATAAACGAGACCGTCCCTATCCTTCGGGGACATTCTCTACTCGGCCCAGCCGAGCTTCTCCTTGACCAGATCGTAGTAGCTGCGGCGGGGGGAGGTGACGAGATGGAGCTCGAACGGCGCCCTCCGGATCTCGACCTTGTGGTTCGACTCGAAGACGCCGCCGCGCTGCCCGTCGAGGGTCAGGTAGACCTCCTCCCCTCCGGTCAGGAGCCGGACGGCGACGGTCGACGCGGCCGGCACGGCCATGGGCCGGAAAGAGAGCGTGTGCGGGCAGATGGGCGTCAGGACGATGGCCGGGACCTGGGGGTGGAGGATGGGCCCGCCGGCCGAGAGCGAGTAGGCGGTCGAGCCGGTCGGGGTCGAGACGATGAGGCCGTCGGCCTTGAGCTTGGCCACGTCCCGGCCGTCGACGCCGATCTCGAGCTCGATCATCCGCGCCTTGGCTCCCTTGGTGACGACGACGTCGTTGAGGCAGTAGGAGACCTCGCCCCGGGTCCGCGCCTCGATCAGCCAGCGCCGGCTGACCGCGCTGGCGTCGCCGGCGAGGTAGCTGTCGAGGGTCGCCGTCGCCTCGCTGACCGTGATCTCGGTCAGGAAGCCCAGCCGGCCCAGGTTGACCCCCATGACCGGGACCCCGGCCTGGGCCGCGTGGTGGGCGACGCTGAGGAGCGTCCCGTCGCCGCCGAGGACGATGACGAGGTCCGAGGCGGCGGCGATAGCCGCCCGGTCCAGGCCGTCGGGGCGACCGAGCTTGCGCGCGGCGACGTCCTCGAGGACGCAGGCGATGCCGCGGCCTTCGAGATGGTCGACGACGATCTTGAGGATGCCCTCGACCGACGGAGCGTGGGGCTTGATGACGATGCCGGCCTTGCGGACCTTATTCATGGCTCGTCGCCTCCTTGATCCAGGCTGGGACGGCGTCCCGGTCGAGGTCGGGACTTCCCTTGATCCATCGAACGAAGAACTCGACGTTGCCCTTCTGGCCCCGCGTCGAGCAGCGGACGATCCCGGCCGGGCCGAAGCCGGACTCGCGGGCGCCCTCGATGACCCGGGCGAGGACCTCGGCGTGGACGGCCGCGTCGCGGACGACGCCCTTCTTCCCGACGTCCCTCGGCCCGGCCTCGAACTGGGGCTTGACGAGGGCGACGAGGGCCCAGTCGCCCGGGATCGACCTCAGGGCGGGCAGGATCTTCAGGACCGAGATGAACGAGACGTCCATGGTGACGATCGCCGGGCTCTCGGGGACGTCGGCGGGCCCGAGCTCGCGGGCGTTCTTCTCGATGGCCGCGACCCGGGGGTCCCGGCTGAGCCCCCAGTCGAGCTGCTTCGTGTCGACGTCGACGGCGTAGACCCTGGCCGCTCCGCGCTTCAAGAGGCAATCGACGAAGCCGCCGGTCGAGGCGCCGATGTCGAGCGCGACCTTGCCGGCGACGTCGATCCCGAAGCGCTCGAGGGCCTCCTCGAGCTTGAGCCCGCCGCGTCCGACGAACGGCAGGGGCCGGGCGACCTCGAGAGGGGATTCGGCGTCGACGAGCTCGCCGGGCTTGGCCACCGGCCGCCCGGCCGCCGTCACCAGGCCGGCCATGATCAGGGCCTGGGCCTTCTCGCGGCTCGGCGCGAGGCCCCGGCCGGCCAGGAGCTTATCCGCGCGCTCTTTCATCGCCGTCATCGAAGTAGGGCCCTCTGAGGAATTCGCCGATCCGGCGGACGAGGCCGGGGACGTCGATGCCGAGGGCGGCCCGGATCTCATCGGTCTTGCCCAGGGGATAGGCTCCCGTCGGCAGGCCGATCGACCTGAACCGGACGCCGAAGCGGCCCTCGCGGTCGAGGAGCTCGCGCACGGCGCTCCCGGCCCCGCCCTCGACGATCCCCTCCTCCAGGGTGACGATCGTCCGCCCCGGCCCGGCGAACCGGAGGATCGTGTCCCGGTCGAGGGGTTTGACGAACCGGGCGTTGACGACCGCGAGCGAGTGCCCGTCCTTCTCGAGCTCGCGGGCCGCCTCGAGAGCCGGTTGGACCATGTTGCCGACGGCGAACAGGAGGTCGCGGCCGTCCTTGACGAGCTCGCTCCGGCCGAGCGGAAGGACCTCGAGCGGCCCGTCCAGCGGGACGCCCAGGCCCTTGGCCTTGGGAAAGCGCACGGAGGCCGGGTGGCCGTAGGCCAGGGCCGACCAGAGCATGTGCCGGAGTTCGCCCTCGTCCTTGGGGGCCATGACGATCATGTTGGGCATCGTCCGGAGAAAGGCGATGTCGTTGACGCCCTGGTGGGTCGGGCCGTCGTCGGGGACGACGCCGGCCCGGTCGAGGACGAAGACGACGGGGACGTCCATCAGGCAAACGTCGTGGTAGACCTGGTCGTAGGCCCT
This sequence comes from Candidatus Aminicenantota bacterium, assembly GCA_963719985.1. Taxonomy (GTDB): domain Bacteria; phylum Acidobacteriota; class Aminicenantia; order Aminicenantales; family Saccharicenantaceae; genus RBG-16-66-30. The sequence goes on from CAVRDU010000005.1 coordinate 1,101,324, forward strand.
CTGGAGGAAGGTCGAGTAGATGGCCACCACCGGCTTGAACCCGGACAGGGCCAGGCCGGAGGCGAAAGTGACGGCGTGCTGCTCGGCGATGCCGACGTCGAAGAAGCGGCCGGGGAGCTTCTCGGAGAACTCCCGGAGCCCCGTTCCCTCGCCCATGGCCGCGGTGATGGCCAGGACCTTGTCGTCCTTCGCGGCGATCTCGATCATCGCCCGGCCGAAGACGCTCGAGTACGACGGGCCCCAGTCGCTCCGGGCCGGCTCGCCGGTCGAGACCTGGAACGGCCCGGCGCCGTGGAACTTCTCCGGGTGGAGCCGGGCCGGCGGATAGCCCTTGCCCTTCTGGGTCACGCACTGGATGAGGACGGGGCCGTCGTAGGTCTTGGCCGTCTCGAAGGCCTCGACGAGCGACTGGACGTTGTGCCCGTGGACCGGGCCGATGTAGCGGATGCCGAGCTCCTTGAAGACGAGCCCGGGGAAGAGCGTCTTCTTGACCAGGTCCTCCAGGGCCCGGCCGGCCTTGATCAGGGGCTGGCCCAGCTGGGGGACCCGCTTGAGGATCGACTTGGCCTGGTCCTTCATCCGGATATAGCGTTGACCCGAAACGAGATACGAGAAATACCGGGACCAGGCCCCGACGTTGATGGAGATGGACATCTCGTTGTAGTTGAGGACGATGATCAGCCGCTCGCGGAGGTGGCCGATCTGGTTGAGGGCCTCGAGGGCGACGCCGCCCGTCAGGCTCCCGTCGCCGACGACGGCGACGACGTGGTGCCTCTCGCCGGCCTTGTCCCGGGCGACGGCCATGCCCATGGCCGCCGACAGGGCCGTCGAGGCGTGGCCCGTGTTGAAGGCGTCGTGCTCGCTCTCATCGCGGCAGGGGAAGCCGAGGAGGCCGCCGCAGCGCCGCAGCCCGCCGAAGCGGTCGCGCCGCCCGGTCAGGATCTTGTGCGTGTAGCACTGGTGGCCGACGTCCCAGACGATCTTGTCCCGGGGCGAGTCGAAGGCCGTGTGGAGGGCCAGGGTCAGCTCGACGACGCCCAGGTTCGAGGCGAGGTGCCCGCCGTTCTTGGCCACCGTCTCCAGGATCAGGGCCCGGATCTCCGTGGCCAGGCGGGAGAGATCGTCGGGCCCGAGCTTGCGGACGTCGGAGGGTTCGCGGATCGTCTCGAGGATCTTGCCCATGCCCTTTTCCCTCCGCCTCAGGCGTCGCCGCCGTCCGCCTCCCCGTCCTCGCCGCCGGCCTCCCCGGCGTCGAAGTCCTCGGCCTTGAGGTTCCCCTTCTCGTCCTTGAGCAGGATCTCGACCTTGCGCTCGGCCTTGTCCAGCTCGCCCTTGAGGAACCGGGACATCTTGACGCCCTTCTCGAACAGGGCCAGCGACTCGTTGAGCGAGATGCCGCCCTTCTCGAGCTTGGCCACGATCTGCTCGAGCTCGGCCAGGGCCTTCTCGAAGGTCAGATTGGTCATGGTCCCTCCTTGAGGAAGCGGGATTCGAGGAGCTTCGTCCGGTCGACGCTCTCGACGCGGGCGGCGAACTCGCCCTTGAAGAAGGAGACGACGACGGCGTCGCCGGGGGCGACGTCCTCGACGCGGCGGGCCAGGCGAAGCCCGCCCTCGGTCCAGACGATCGCGTAGCCCTTCTTGAGGACGGCCAGGGGGCTCAGCGCGTGGAGGGCGGCGCCGAGCCGCTCCCAGGCCGCCCGGCGCTCCCCGACGTCCGCGTCGCAGCACGTTCGCCGAGCCGCTCGGCGGCGAGCAGGGCCGCGCCCTTGTGCTCGGCGATCCTCTGGCTCTCGGCCCGGAGGACGTTCCGGCCGCGCGTCTCGAGCTCGTCGACCCTGCGCCCGAGGTTGGCCAGCCGGACCTCGAAGTTGCGGAAGATGCGGTGCTGGGCCAGGTCGCCCACTTCGCTCCGCCGGTCCTGGATCGCGTAGCGGAGCAGCTCGCCGAGGCGCCGCGCGTGCGAGGCGATCCTCTCGGCGAAAGCCTCTTCGGTCTCGATGACCATCTCCGCGGCCGCCGACGGCGTCGAGGCCCGGACGTCGGCCACGAAATCGGCGATGGTGAAGTCGACCTCGTGCCCGACGGCCGAGATGACCGGGACCGGCGAGCGGGCGATGGCCCGGGCGACCGGCTCCTCGTTGAAAGCCCAGAGGTCCTCGATGGAGCCGCCGCCCCGCCCGACGATGAGGACGTCGATCCCCGGCCGGGCCGCGAGGGCGTCGATCGCCCTCGACGATCTCGGCCGCCGCGCCCTCGCCCTGGACGCGGGCCGGGTAAATGATGACATGGAGCTTGGCGTAGCGCCGCTCGAGGACGCGCAGGATGTCGCGGATGGCCGCTCCCGTAGGCGAGGTGACGACGCCGATCGTCCGCGGCCTGAGGGGGAGCTTTCGCTTGCGCTTCTCGTCGAACAGGCCCTCGGCCTTGAGCTTCTCCTTGAGCTGCTCGAAGCGGAGCTGGAGGGCGCCCTTGCCCTTGGGCTCGACGAGGTCGACGTAGAGCTGGTAGTCGCCGCGGGGCTCGTAGACGCTGACCTTGCCCCGGCAGACGACCTTGAGGCCGTCCTTGAGGTCGAAGGCGACCTTGCGGGCCGTCGACTGCCACATGACGGCCTTGATGACGCTCTTCTCGTCCTTGAGGCTGAAGAAGACGTGGCCCGAGGCGGCCCTCTTGTGGCCGGAGACCTCGCCCTCGACCCAGACCTGGGGCAGGGCGACCTCGAGGGCCGTCTTGACGATCTCGGTGACCTCGGAGACCGTGTAGACGCGGTCCTTGATCACCAGACCTTCAGTCTTCGTGGCCATCCTCCGCCAGGACCTCTCTTACGATCGACAGGGCCTTGCCCGTCTTGACGTCGATCCGGACGAACACGCCGGACAGGAACAGGCCGTCCCGCGACGGCTCGAAGCGCTGCGGCCGCGAGGTCAGGAACCGCTGCAGGGCCGGCTCGCGGGCGATGCCGATGACGGCGTTGCGGCCGCCGGCCATTCCGGCGTCGGTGATGTAGGCCGTGCCCTTGGGCAGGACGCGCTCGTCCGATGTCGGGACGTGGGTGTGCGTGCCGATGACGGCCGAGACCCGGCCGTCGAGGTGCCAGCCGAGGGCCTGCTTCTCGGAGGTCGCCTCGGCGTGGAAGTCGACGACGACGATGGGCGTCTCGGCCCGGAGGCGCTCGACCTCCTCGTCGGCCCGCCTGAACGGGCAGTCCAGCGGCTCCATGAACACCCGTCCCTGGAGGTTGAGCACGGCCGCCTTGACCCCGTCGGCCGTCCGGAAGACGTACGAGGACCGGCCCGGGTTGACGGCCGGGTAGTTGGCCGGCCGCAGGAGCCGGGGCTCCCGCTCGAGGTAGGGCAGGGCCTCCTTCTTGTCCCAGATGTGGTTGCCCGAGGTCAGCACGTCGACGTGCATGAAGAGGTCCTTGCCGATGTCCTCGGTCATGCCGCTGCCGCCGGCGGCGTTCTCGCCGTTGGCGACGACGATCGCCGGGGCGTATTTCTTGACCAGTCCCGGCAGGAACTTGTCCATGGCCCGCCGGCCCGGCCGGCCGACGATGTCCCCGAGAAAGAGGACGCCGAGCTCAGCGGGCATACTCGACCGCCCGCATCTCCCGGATGACGGTGACCTTGATCTGGCCGGGGTAGTCGAGCTCGTTCTTGATCTTCGTGGCCGTCTCCTTGGCCAGGAGGGCGGCCCTGTCGTCGGTGACCTTGAGGGCCTCGACGATGATGCGGATCTCCCGGCCGGCCTGCAGGGCGAAGGCCTTGGAGACCCCTTCGAACGACGCGGCGATCTCCTCGAGCTTCTCCAGCCGCTGGATGTAGGTCTCGAGGAGCTCGCGCCGGGCCCCGGGCCGGGCGGCCGAGAGCGTGTCGGCGGCCTGGACGAGGACGGCCTCGATCGACGGGAAGTCGATGTCGCGGTGGTGGGCCGCGATGGCCTGGCAGACCTTCTCCGACTCGCCGTACTTCTTGGCCAGCTCGACGCCGAGCTCGGTGTGGGTCCCTTCGGTGTCCTTGTCGACGGCCTTGCCGATGTCGTGGAGGAGCCCGGCGCGGAGGGCGACGTTCGTGTCGAGGCCGATCTCGCGGGCCATCATGGCCGCGAGCATGGCCACCTCCTTGGTGTGCTGGAGGACGTTCTGGCCGTAGCTCGTCCGGTACTTGAGCTTGCCCAGGAGCTTGATCAGCTCCGGGTGGATGTCGCGGACCTTGAGCTCCAGGACGGTCGATTCGCCCTCCTGCTTGATCTTGTGCTCGAGGTCGTTCTTGACCGATTCGACGATGTCCTCGATGCGGGCCGGGTGGATGCGCCCGTCCGTGACGAGCTTCTGGATGGACAGGCGGGCCAGCTCGCGGCGGATGGGGTCGAAGCTCGACAGGATGACGGCCTCGGGCGTGTCGTCGACGATGATGTCGACGCCCGTGGCCATCTCCAGGGCCCGGATGTTGCGGCCCTCACGGCCGATGATCCGGCCCTTCATGTCGTCCGAGGGCAGGTCGACGACGGAGACCGTGGTCTCGACGACGTGCTCGGCGGCCGAGCGCTGGATGGCGTTGGACATGATCTCGCGGGCCGAGACGGCGGCCTTCTCGCGGGCCTCCTCCTCGATCCTCCGGACCGTGGCGATGGCCTCGAGCTTGGCCTCCTCCTCGATCCTCCTGATCAGCATGGCCTTGGCCTCCTCCTGGGTCAGGCCGGAGATCTTCTCCAGCTCCTGGGTGGCCCTCTGGATGGCCTCGGCGATCTTGGCCTCCTCGTCCTCCAGCTCCTTCTCCTTCTGGGTGAGCTTGCGCTCCTTCTGGGAGAAATCGCGCTCCTTGCGCTCGATCGACTGGAACCGCCGCTCCAGGTTCTCCTCCTTGCTCAGGAGCCGGCGTTCGGTCTCGTTGATCTTCCTCTGTTTCTCGCGGGTCTGGGCCTCGAACTCGTTCAGGCGGGCCAGGTCCTTCTCGCGGGCCTCGATGGCCGCTTCCCGCGTGATCTTGTCCCCTTCCTCCCGGGCCCTTTCGAGGATCGCCCGGGCCTGTTCCTCGGCCTCGGCGGCCTTGCGGGTGCTCTCCTTGCGCTTCAGCAGCAGGACGACGACCGCCGCCAGGAGAACGACTGCGGCGGCGAGCGCGGCGTACGTGATCGCGGGGTTCATCGGGATTACCTCCTCATCTATGCGAAATGAGGAGACGCGAGAGAAAGCGCGGAGGCCTCAGACGCCCGGGACGCGGCCGGGATCGTCCCGCCCGGCCAGTCGGCCGCGGGGGTCCGGCCCGTCACAACGGGGATTTATCGGCGTCCGTGAATGTATCTTCATCTGAGAAAAGATTGCCCTCCAGGCTCTCGATCTCGGTCTCCATGTGGCCCAAGGCCTCGTTCAGCTGATCCAGCTTCTTCTGGCTCAAGAACAGCTCGTCCGCGATGTTCAAGGCCGCCAGGACGGCGATCTTGGTCGTGTCCGCGGACTTGGATTTCACTGCCACTTCGTGCATCTTCTGGTCAACGAGTGAGGTCAAGTGGCCTATATATTTCTCATCCTCCTCTCCTTTGACGCGGATCTTGTAGCGTTGTCCGAAGATCTCGATGTCGAGGATACGGTCGGTCATAACCCCAGCTTGTCGATCTCGCCGATGATGGCCTCGATCTTCCCCTTGAGGACCTCGCGCTCGCCTTCGTGCTTCTTCATCTCCTCGTCCATGCGGGCGAGCTTGCGGGCGCTCTCCTCGATCTCCTTCTTCTCGGTCCGGGACTCCTTGAGCTGCTGCTTCAACTTGTCGTTCTCGGCCGTCAGCTTGCGGACGTGATCGACGACCTGCCCGATCTTCCCTTCAAGTATTTTAATCCGCTCGAGTTCCGATGTCAATTTTTTCCCTCCCTCAGCTGGACGTCCAACGCGGATCTCAATTGGCCGACGATCTCCTGCTCGACGCGGTCCACTTCCTCGGCCACGAGCGTCCTCTGGGGATGACGGAAGCGGAACCGGATGGTCAGGCTGACCTTGTCCGCCGCGAGCGGCGCCCCGGCGAAGCGGTCGCGGAGCTCGAAGCCCTCGAGCAGGGGCTGCTTGAGCTTGTCGAGCGCGCCGGCGACGCGCTTGTAGGGGACGTCCCGGCCGACGAGGAACGACAGGTCGCGGCTGACGCCCGGGAGCTTGGGCACCGGGACGACCTCGAACGGCCGCGGCGACTTCTCGAACAGCGCCGCGAGGTTGATCTCGGCGGCGTAGACCGGCTTCTCGATCGAGGCGGCGGCCGCGAGATCGGCCCTCAGGGCGCCGAGGCGGCCGACCTCCTGGCCTTTGTAGAGGAGGGCCAGGGCCCGCCCGGGCTCGAACGACGGGCGGTCCCTCTCCTCGAAAGCGACCGGCTCGAAGCGCAGGGCCTCCGCCAGCGCCTCGATGGCGCCCTTGAGGACGAAGAAGTCCGTCTCCCCTGCGGCCGAGGCCCAGCTCGACCCGGGCAGGAGGCCGGTCGAGAGCAGGCCGAGGTGGGTTTCCTCGCAGGTCTTCCCTTCGACCCAGGAGTAGACGTTCCCCAGCTCGAAGACGTGGACGCCCTCGAGCCCGCGGTTGAGGTTCCAAGCCGCGTTCTCGACGAGGCCGGGGAGAAGCGTCGTGCGCAGGATCGAGGCCCGGGTCGAGATCGGGTTCTGGATGGCCACGGGCTCCCGGCCGACGGCCGCCGCCTTGTCCCGGTCCGGGTCGGCGAAGCTCCAGTTGACGACCTCGTCGAGGCCCTGGCCGAGCAGCGCCTCGCGGACCCTGTCCAGCCGCTCCCGCTTCCGGTTGACGCCGAGGTCGAACGAATCGACCGGGGTGAACGCCGAGGGGATCTTGTCGAAGCCGTAGAACCGGGCGACCTCCTCGATGAGGTCGGCCTCCCGGGAGACGTCGACCCGGAACGTCGGGACCTCCACCCTCCACGAGCCCTTGTGCGAGCTGTCGACGCGGAACCCCAGTCGCCCCAGGACATCGCCGACGAAGCTCTCGGGGACGTCGACGCCCAGGAGCTCGGCGACCCGGCGCAGCCGGAGGCGCACCGTCACGGGCTTGGCCGGACGGGGATAGCGGTCGATGAGGCCGCGGCTCGCCTTGCCCCCCAGCCCGACGAGGAGCGAGGCGGTCATCACGGCGGCCTTCGGCGCGAAGCCGATGTCGGCCCCCCGCTCGAAGCGGTAGGACGCGTCGGTCGAGAGCCCGAGGGCCTTGGCCGTCTGGCGGATCGAGACCGGGTCGAAGTTGGCGCTCTCGATGAAGACGTCGCGGGTCGCCTCGGTGACGCCCGAGGCCTGCCCGCCGATGACGCCGGCCAGGGCGACCGGCCGGGACTCGTCGGCGATGACGAGCATGCCGGGCCCGAGCTCGAGCGTCCGGCCGTCGAGGTCGACGAGCGTCTCGCCCCTCTTGGCCTTGCGGACGACGATGCCGCCGCCTCCGATCCGGCCGAAGTCGAAGGTGTGGATGGGCTGTCCCGTGGCGAACAGGACGTAGTTCGAGACGTCGACGACGTTGTTGATGGGCCGCAGGCCCACGGCCTCGATCCGGCGCCGCAGCCAGTCCGGCGACGGGCCGACCTTGACGCCGCGGACGACGAGGCCGCAGTAGCGGGGGCAGAGGGCCTCGGCCGCGATCTGGACATCGGCGATCTCCGCCGTGGCCTCGGGGAGCTCGACGAGCGGCCAGTCCCTCTCGAGGAGCGGCCGGCCCAGCATGGCCGCGATCTCGCGGGCCACGCCCAGATGGCCGAGGGTGTCGGGCCGGTTGGCGTAGGTCTCCAGATCGAGGACGGCGTCCCCGTCGCGCTCCTCGACCGTGTCGGCGACGAGGCCGATCATGGTCAGCCGCTCGAGGAGCTCCGGCCGGGGGACGTCGATCTCGACGAACTCGCGGACCCAGTCCAGGCTGATCTTCATTTCGTCCCGAATTGCCTGAGGAACCTCAGGTCGTTCTCGTAGAAGTAGCGCATCTCGGCGATGCCGAGGGCGAACATGGCTGTCCGGTCGATGCCCAGCCCGAAGGCCCATCCGGAGAAGCGCTCCGGGTCGATGTTGACGTTCTTGAGGACCTGGGGGTGGACCATGCCCGAGCCGAGGATCTCCTTCCAACCCGTCCCGCCGCAGACGCGGCAGGCCCCGCCTTTGCCGCCGCAGACGATGCACTCGATGTCGACCTCGGCCGACGGCTCGGTGAAGGGGAAGAAGCTCGGACGGAAGCGGACCTTGATCTTCTCGCCGAACAGGGCCCGGATGAAGTGCTCGAGCGTGCCCTTGAGATGGGCGAAGGTCACGCCCCTGTCGACGACCAGGCCCTCGACCTGCATGAACATCGGCAGGTGGGTCGGGTCGGGCGTCTCCCGGCGGAAGACCCGGCCGGGGATGATGATCCGGATGGGCGGCTTGCGCTTCTCCATGACCCTGATCTGGACGGGCGACGTGTGGGTCCGGAGGAGGAGGTCGTCCTTGATGTAGAGCGTGTCCCAGCTGTCGCGGGCCGGGTGGTGGGGCGGGAAGTTGAGGGCCTCGAAGTTGTAGTAGTCGGTCTCGATCTCCGGCCCGTCCTCGACGGTGAAGCCCATGCCGAGGAAGATGGCCTCGATCTCCCGCTGGAAGAGCGTCAGCGGATGGGGGGTCCCGACGTATCTTTTCCGGCCGGGGAGCGTCAGGTCGGTCTTCCGGGCGGCGGCCGCTCCGGCCGCCTCTTTACCGGCCGCCCGGATCCGGCCTTCGGTCTCGGCGATCCGGTCCTGGACGTCGTTCTTGAGCTCGTTGACCAGCCGACCGGCCTCGCGCTTTTCCTCGGCCGGGGCGGACTTCAGCTCCTCGAAGAGAAGCGTGACGTGGCCCCTCTTGCGGCCGAGGAAGGCCGTCCGGAGCTCCTCGAGGGACTTGGCGTCTCCGGCCTCGCGGGCGGCCTCGTCGAACGCCTTCCTGAGCCCCTCGATCCGGTCCTTGAGGCTGGACATGGGCGGGGGTCTACGCCGCCGGGGTCTGGGTCATCCGGACGAGATGGGCGAACGTCGCCGGGGCGTTGACGGCCAGGTCGGCCAGGACCTTGCGGTCGAGGGCGACGCCGAGGACCTTGAGGCCGCGGATGAAGCGGCTGTAGGTCGTCCCGTTGGCCAGTGCGCCGGCTTTGATCCGGACGATCCACAGGCTCCGGAAATCGCGCTTCTTGGCCCGCCGGTCGCGGTAGGCGTAGAGCAGGGACTTCTCGACGGCCTCCTTGGCCGTCCGGTAATTGCGGCTCTTGGCGCCGAAGTATCCCTTGGCCCGGCCCAGGACCTTCCGCCTCCGGTCGCGTCTCTTGGTGCTGCGTTTCACGCGTGGCATGATCGTCTCCTTGGCGCGCGGGGCGCGCTCACATGTCGTACGGGAGCATGGTCTTGAGCGCCTTGCGGTCGGCCGGGCTGGCCTCGACGGACTTGCCCAGCCGGCGCTTGCGCTTGGACGCCTTCTTAGTCAGGATGTGGCTCTTGTTCGCTTGGGCGTGCATGAGCTTTTTCTTGGCCGTGACCTTGAACCTCTTTTGCGCTCCCTTATGGGTTTTTAGCTTTGGCATCTTTTCCTCCGGTTTTCGTGGGGACCAACAGGGCCGAGACGGCCCAATCCTGCTTCCGCGCGGAGCCGTCCTGCGTGGCCATGTCCTTGAGGTCGCCGAGCACCCGGTCGAGGACCTGGTAGCCGAGCTCGGGCTTCTGCTTCTCGCGGCCGCGCAGCATGACCGTGATCTTGACCTTGTTGCCTTCCCCGAGGAAGCGCCGGACGTGCTTCATCTTGAAATCGTAGTCGTGGATGCTGATCTTGGGACGGAACTTGATCTCCTTGATCTGGATCTGCTTCTGGTGCTTCTTGGCCTCGTGGTCCTTCTTGTGCTGCTCGTACAGGAACTTGCCGTAGTCCGTGATCTTGCAGACCGGGGGGTCGGCCGTGGGGGCGATCTCGACGAGGTCGAGGCCCCGGTCGCGGGCCAGCTGGACGGCCTGGGCCGTCGGCAGGACGCCCAAGGCGTTCTTCTCCTCGTCGATGACCCGGACCTCCCGGGCCTGGATCATCTCGTTGATCCGGTGGGGCTTGGCCTTGGCGACCGCAGGATAGAAACCGTGTCTCTTGAAAATGGTCGGTCCTCCTCTAGAAATTCAAAGTGAGAGATTTTCGACGGTTGAGATCGAGGGCTTTGCCGATGAACCCTTCGAGGTCCACCTCGCCCTTGTCGCCCTGGCCGTGGAGGCGCAGGGCGGCCGTGCCGCGCTCGACCTCCTTGTCGCCGACGACGAGGATGAGCGGGACCTTCTGGAGCTCGGCGTCGCGGATCTTCTTGCCGACCTTCTCCCGGCCGAGGTCGACCGACGAGCGCAGGCCGGCCGCCCGGAGCCTCTCCTCGAGGGCCCGGGCGTAGTCCTCGTGGCGCTCGGCGATCGGCAGGACGACGGCCTGGACCGGGGCCAGCCAGAGCGGGAAGCTCCCGTTGTAGTGCTCGACGAGGACGCCGAAGAAGCGCTCGAGCGAGCCGAGCAGGGCCCGGTGGACCATGTAGGGGCGGTGTTCCTTGCCGTCCTCGCCGACATAGGTCATGTCGAAGCGCTCCGACATGTTGAAGTCGAACTGGATGGTCGTGCACTGCCAGTGGCGGCCGAGGGCGTCCTTGATCTTGATGTCGATCTTCGGGCCGTAGAAGACCGCCTCGCCCTCCATCCGCTCGTAGGGATGGCCCCGGGTCTCCAGGGCCTTGACGAGGGAGGCCTCGGCCCGGCACCAGAGGTCGTCCGCGCCGCAGTACTTGGCCGGGTTCTTGGGATCGCGGACGGACAGCTCGATCTTGTTGTCGGTGAATCCGAAGTCGGCCAGGATGGAGACCGAGAAGTCGAGGACGCGCAGGATCTCGTCGTCGATCTGCTCGGGGGTGCAGATGATGTGGGCGTCGTCCTGGGTGAAGCCGCGGACGCGGAGCAGGCCGTGGAGGGTGCCGCTGCGCTCGTAGCGGTAGACGGTGCCGAGCTCGGCCCAGCGCAGGGGCAGGTCGCGGTAGGAGCGCATCCGGGACTTGTAGATCTCGATGTGGAACGGGCAGTTCATCGGCTTGAGGTAGTAGGCCTCCTCGTCGATGTCCATCGGCGAGTACATGCTGTCCTTGTAGAAGCCGAGGTGCCCGGAGGTCTGCCACAGGGCGGCCCGGCCGATGTGGGGGGTGAACAGGATCTCGTAGCCGCCGGCCCGGTGGCGCTCCCGCCAGTGGTCCTCGATGACGGCCCGGACGCGGGCGCCCTTGGGGTGCCAGAGGATGAGCCCGCCGCCGAGCTCGTCGTTGGTGCTGTAGAGGTCGAGCTCGACGCCGAGCCTGCGGTGGTCGCGCTTCTTGGCCTCCTCGAGCATGCGGAGATGGTCCTCGAGCTCCTTCTTGGTGGCGAAGACCGCGCCGTAGATCCTCTGCATCTGGGGTCCGCGCTCGTCACCCTTCCAGTAGGCCCCGGACACCGAGAGCAGCTTGACGTTCCGGAGCGGCCCGGTCGAGGCGACGTGGGGCCCGAGGCAGAAGTCGGCGAACGGTCCCTGCCGGTAGACGGTGACGTCGGCGTCGCCCTTCTCCCGGATGAGCTCGACCTTGAGCCCCTGCCCGCTCTTCTCGAACATGCGGACGGCTTCGTCCTTGGCCAGGACGAGCCGTTCGATCGGAGCGTTCTCCTCGGCGATCTCCTTCATCCGCGTCTCGATCCGCTCGAGGTCCTCGGGGGTGAAGGGCGTGTCGCGGAGAAAGTCGTAGTAGAACCCGGTCTCGACGGCCGGGCCGATGCCGGTCTTGGTCCCCGGGTAGAGATCGAGGACGGCGTGGGCCAGCAGGTGCGCGGCGCTATGCCTCAGCACGTCGATCGGAATATCGTTCACTTCTCTTACTCGCTTTAGCTGTTCGACAGGCGGGGGTCCCGAACCAGAGCGGGACGGTCCGTTGAGCTCTGGCCGATTCTCGTGGTAGGCGCGGAGGGAATTGAACCCACGGCCTCTTCCGTGTCAGGGAAGCGCTCTCCCACTGAGCTACGCGCCTAACGTTCGCATTTTAAAGCCGTTCTATATTAAGCAAATCGCCCCGGACTGTCAACAGAAAGCCGAATCCGGATATAATGGAACCGCCATGATCGGCGTCCTCTCCGACACCCACGACAACCTGACCCGCGTCCGCGAGGCGGTCCGCCTGTTCAACGACGCCGGCTGCGACCTCGTCGTCCACGCCGGCGACTTCGTCGCCCCCTTCGCCGTCGAGGCACTCCGCGACCTCCGGGCCCCGGTCAAAGCGGTCTTCGGGAACTGCGACGGCGAGAAGCCGGGCCTGATCCGGGCCTTCAAGGGCTTGGGGGAGGTCGGGCCGGCACCCCTGATGTTCGGCCACGCCGGGCGGCGCTTCCTCGTCTGCCATCTCGATTCCGCCGTCGAAGGCCATCTCGCCGCCAAATCCTTCGATATCATCATCTTCGGCCACACCCACCGGCCCCTGTCCGAGCGCCGGGACGGGGCCCTTCTGGTCAATCCCGGGGAGGCCGGGGGTTGGCTCAGAGGGCGAAGCACTGTCGCCCTGCTCGATCCGGACGCCTTGACCGCCGAGATCGTCGATCTCTAGAGGAGAGCCCATGCCCCATCCCATCAACCGCCGTCAAAAGCCCGCCTGGAAGCAGCCCCGCCGCCCGCCTTCCCCGCCTCCCCGCCAGGGAGGCTTCCAGAAACGGGCCCCCGGCCGCAAGGTCTCACCGTCTTCTAAGCCTAAATAGCAGGCCCCAGGCGGCGTGTAAACGTCATGTATTTGATATTTAATCAGTTACGTCCATTCGCCTATTGAGGCGAGGCCGCAGCCTAGACGTCCGAGGCTCCGTCCCTGCTAGCATCTACCCAGCTTGGCAACCCAGCTTGGTCACTTGACAAAGGTTATTCTTGTTACTAGAGTTTGGAGTACCGAAAAGCGTCCGTTCAAGAAGGGATCTGAACAAGACGGATGTTTTAGCCACAGCGGGGGGTGGGCCATGCGCTATTAGGCTATTCTGATTCATGGGGCCTTACAGATTGAAAAATGTTTCTTTCTGGATCACTAAAAGGGGGGACGAAAATGAGAACACAGAAAGCGATTTACGGATTGTTTTCGTTATTTATCGCTCTAGGAATATTCGGTTCCCAGATTACTGATGCAACTCAAATAAACAATGTTTCCGTAGCTGTAGGGGAATCACAATTTGTTCCAAATGAGGTCATAGTTAAATTCAGGGCAGGATTAACTGAAAATGCGATTATGCAGAGCATCCAAGCTGTATCAGCTAGCATAGTTTCATATGGGGGCGAAATAGCATCCGTTGGATTATGGTCGGAGAACAAGGCCCGGTACTGGTCGTTCATCAGAAAACCCGATCTCTTTCTCTTAAGAGTTCCGGCCTTCATGGGAACGGATCGGGCAATCATCAATCTTACCGCTGACGCTAATATTGAATATGCAGAAAAGAACCACTTTTTTTACGCTTCCTATACGCCCGACGACACATATTTTGCATATCAATGGGGGCTTCACAATACGGGCCAATCAGGCGGGACCTCTGATGCGGATATTGATGCCCCAGAGGCCTGGGAGACATTCACAGGGAGCTCCGATATCTGGATGGCCATAGCTGATGTCAAAAGATAGAGTAAGCAGTCGGCTGCGCGCAGTCTGTATTGAATCTGATTGGTGTTTATATCATGGAAGCCAAAAGGAGCTGGGATGAAGAATAAAAGAGCGATTATTGTTCTAATTACAATGGCTCTTATGTTTCGCACAGCCAAAGGTGCCGAATCAAAGCTTACATTCAGCTTGGTCGTAAGTGAGGGGTTCGGTTCTATTGCCGTCGGGGATCTGAATACAACATTGACATCGTTCAACGCAGCTTATGATAAGATTCGGTTATACAATCCCCCTTGGGCCTGCGTTGGTGAGATCAAGCCCATTCCCAACAGCTTCACGGATTGGGAAATGGAGCTTCAATGGAATATCTGGTGGGGATTCAGTCTCGGGATTGCCGTATCGGCACCCACCCGATATAGCGGAAGCAGCTATCTAACATATAGCATCATGCAGGACGCATTAAATCAGACAATAATCAATACATTTCAATCCTCGATCAACGTATCCCCGCCCTTGAAACTGAGTCTTCATAAGTCGGTCAATGCATTTCGAAACATCCGCGCCTCTATCAATGGTGGGATCGGTATTTTTCGCGCACGGATGACACAGACCCATCTGATGCAGGCCCGTTACCCTTTGGAAGATGCCGCGCTCACGAAATTTTATTTCGATGTCCGAGGAAGGCGTTTGGGATATCACTTAGGAGCTGCCCTGGAATACAGGGTCAGTCAAAGTTTCTCCGCGCTAGCGGAGGGAGAATGGCGGTTCGCAACGATAAGGACGTTCAAGGGGATTGAGATTGGAGAAACCCGAGAATATGACTCAGATGGCAATCTCAGGGCGACGTTTACGAATTCTACGGAGGGCCCACTCTACCATTACTTTGGCCAAGATTTTTATAACGGCGAGTGGCGCGAGAAGTTGTTGGTTACAGATCTCGTTCCGCCGTGGTATGGATATGACATGCCTCTTGACATACGCAGAGCATTCCTGGACTTGGGAGGCTTCACGCTTAGAATTGGTTTAAGGGTCAGGCTTTTCTAAGCAACCTGGATAGCACAAAGGCGATTGGGTTCTGGTCACAACTCCCAGGATCCTGCAAGGAAAAGGCGGCCTTCGATAGGAAGAGAAAGCTACGCCAGATCTATCCAGCTAGCTGAATGCCAATCAAGGCGCACGATCTTGGGCCATTGGAAAATCTCGTCCGCCTGGCCAGGTCGTCGCAATTCATAGGAGCATCACCCCGGTCCGCTTTTCAATGATCACGCTTGTTTATTGCTCAACTCTGTTTCTCCATCGATATCTGCGTTCCCAGGGGGAAGCGTAACGGGGGGATGCTCTTCGATTCGCTTCGAAGAGCGTAAATTGATTTAACACCTTAATTGGGCTATACTTATGCTTCGTTTTTCTACAATTGAAGAGTCCGCAATTCATGGATGGAGTAGTTTCATCTTTATAGGAGAGGAGTTCGAGCGATGAAGAAGGTCATCATCATGGGCGCCGCCGGGCGCGACTTCCACAATTTCAACACCTATTTCCGCGACAACCCCGACTACCGGGTCGTCGCCTTCACGGCGACGCAGATCCCGGATATCGAAGGCCGCAAGTATCCCGCGGCCCTGGCCGGGAAGCTCTACCCCAAGGGCATCCCCATCCACGCCGAAGAGGAGCTCGACGCCCTCATTGCCGCCCACAAGGTCGACGATGTCCACCTCGCCTACAGCGACCTGCCCCACCAGTACGTCATGAACAAGGCCTCCCAGATCCAGGCCGCCGGGGCCAACTTCGTCCTCCTCGGCCCGGCCGCCACGATGATCAAGAGCCGCAAGCCCGTCGTCTCCGTCTGCGCCGTCCGGACCGGCGCCGGCAAGAGCCAGACCAGCCGCAAGGTCGCCCAGATCCTCCAGGCGAAGGGCCGCAAGGTCGCCGCCATCCGCCACCCCATGCCCTACGGCGACCTGGTCAAGCAGAAGGTCCAGCGCTTCGCCACCTACGCCGACCTCGACAAGCACGAGTGCACCATCGAGGAGCGCGAGGAGTACGAGCCCCACATCGACAAGGGCATCATCGTCTACGCCGGCGTCGACTACGGGGCCATTCTCCGCCGGGCCGAGAAGGAGGCCGACGTCATCCTCTGGGACGGCGGCAACAACGACTTCCCCTTCTACAAGTCCGACCTCGAGATCGTCGTCGCCGACCCCCACCGGGCCGGTCACGAGCTCTCCTTCTACCCCGGCGAGACGAACTTCCGCAGGGCCAAGGTCATCGTTATCAACAAGATGGACACGGCCACGCCGGAGGGGATCGCGACCGTGCTGGCCTCGGCCAAGAAGGTCAATCCCAAGGCCGTGATCATCCGGGCCAACTCCCCGACCCTCGTCAAGGACGGCGAGCGCATCCGCGGCAAGCGGGTCCTGGTCATCGAGGACGGCCCGACGCTGACGCACGGCGGCATGACCTACGGCGCCGGGATCGTCGCGGCCAAGAAGTACGGCGCCGCGAAGATCATCGATCCCCGTCCCTACGCCGTCGGCTCGATCAAGGCGACCTTCGAGAAATACGGTCACCTCGACATCGTCCTGCCGGCCATGGGCTACGGCGACAAGCAGACCCTCGAGCTGGCCAAGACGATCGAGGCCATCGACTGCGACCTCATCGTCAGCGCGACACCCATCGACATCACCCGGGTGATCAAGGTGTCCAAGCCCATCCTGAGGGTCGGCTACGAGCTCCAGGAGATCGGCGCGCCCACCCTCAAGGACGTCCTGAAGAAGTTCTAAGGACCCGATGGGACCGAAGATCGCCCTCGTCGCGTTCGGCGGCAACGCCATGCTGCCCGAGAACCAGCGAGGTCTGCAGAAAGAGCAGATGCGGAACGCCCGCCGGGCGGCCGGGCTCATGGTCGATATCGTCCGCAAGGGCTACGAGCTCATCATCGTCCACGGCAACGGCCCCCAGGTCGGGAACCTCCTTATCCAGATGGAGGAGGCCTCGAACATCGTCCCGCCCTACTCGCTCGACGTCTGCGATGCCATGACCGAGGGCAGCATGGGCTTCATGCTCGAGCAGGCCCTGGTCAACGAGCTGCGGCGGCGCTCCATCGACAAGGAGGTCGCCTCGCTCGTCACCCAGGTCGTCGTCGACAAGGACGATCCGGCCTTCGGCGAGCCGACCAAGCCCGTCGGCCCCTTCTACTCGAAGTTCCGGGGGCAGCAGCTGGCCCGGGAGAAGAAGTGGGCCATGGTCGAGGACGCCGGCCGGGGCTACCGCAAGGTCGTTCCCTCGCCCAAACCCATCGACGTCGTCCCCAACCGCGTCATCCGGGAGCTCGTCGAGGCCGGGCGGATCGTCATCGCCGCCGGCGGCGGGGGCATCCCGGTCGTCATCAACGGCAACGGCCTCTTCGAGGGCGTCGAGGCCGTCATCGACAAGGACTACGCCGCGAGCCTGCTCGCCCGCGAGGTCAAGGCCGACCTGTTCATCATCCTGACCGCCATCGAGCGCGTCTGTATCAATTTCGGCAAGCCCGACCAGATCGAGGTCCCAGTCCTGACCGTGGACGAGGCCCGCCGGCACCTGTCCGACGGCCAGTTCCCGCCGGGATCGATGGGTCCCAAGATCCGGGCCGCCATCGAATACATCGAGGCCGGGGGCCACGAGGTCCTCATCACCAAGGACTCCCATCTCAAAGCCGCCCTGATCAACCGGTCGGGGACCCGGATCGTCGCCGCGACGCCGTAGGAGGGACCGCCATGCAGAAGGATTTCCTGTCGATACGCGACCTGAGCGTGTACGAGTTCGGGAAGATGCTCGACCGTGCCGACGAGGTCAAGAAGCGCCCCGACAAGTCCCGCAAGGCGCTCAAGGACAAGATCCTGGCCATGATCTTCCAGAAGCCCTCCCTGCGCACGCGGATGACCTTCGAGGCGGGCATGCTCCAGCTCGGCGGCGAGGCCATCTACCTCGCCCCGTCAGACATCCAGATGGGCAACCGGGAGAGCGCCTACGACATCGGCAAGAACCTCGAGCGCTGGGTCGACGGGATCATGATCCGGACATTCGGCCACCAGATCGCCGTCGACCTCGCCGCGAGCGCGCGGATCCCCGTCATCAACGCCCTGACCGACCTGTCCCACCCCTGTCAGGCCATGGCCGACTTCCAGACCCTGCGCGAGCACAAGGGCGCCCTGGCCAACCTCAAGCTGGCCTACGTCGGGGACGGCAACAACGTCTGCCACAGCCTCATGCTGGCCGCCGCCCGCGGCGGGACGAAGATGGCCGTGGCCACGCCGGCCGGCTACGAGCCCAAGGCCGAGGTCGTCCGGGCCGCCCGCGAGGACGGCAAGGACACCGGGTTCTCCCTGACGGTGACCAACGCCGCCGAGGAGGCCGTGGCCGGGGCCGACGCCGTCTACACCGACGTCTGGGCGTCCATGGGCCAGGAGGCGGAGAAGGAGGCCCGGGCCCGCATCTTCGCCCCCTACCAGGTCAACGCCCGGCTCATGTCCCACGCCAAGAAGGGCGCCCTGTTCATGCACTGCCTGCCGGCCCACCGCGGCGAGGAGGTGACCGACGAGGTCATCGACTCGCCGAACTCCGTCGTCTACGACGAGGCCGAGAACAGGCTCCACGCCCAGAAAGCCATCCTGATCACCCTGATGGGGAAAAAGGCCGACCATGACTGACGAACCGACCAGCCTGACCACGGTGTCCGCCGAGGACCTCGCCTTCGTCGAGCGGGAGCTCGCCCGGACCCCCCATCCCCAGTCGGCCCATGACCTCACCGGCAAGCTGGCCTTCGAGAAGACGGCCGCGGAGCGCACCCAGGACGTCAAGGTCTACGATCCGTACGCCCGCTACGAGGTCGGCGACCTCATCGAGAAGGACTACAACGAACCTCTGACCATCGGCAGCAAGTCCGTCGAGCACTTCGAAGGGCGGGTCATCCTCAAGGTCATGGCCAAGACCTTCTCCGAGCACTTCAACTGCGAGATGCTCGAGGTCGACTATCCCGGGGGCGGCGTCTTCCGGAAGTACGTCGACTACATGAAGAAGACGCGGACTCAGGTCCTGCTGCCCTCCAACATCGAGGGCAAGGACCGGACATCCAAGATCATGCCCAAGGGCGACGACCCCCGCCTGACCGAGCTGCCGATGACCGAGCGCGACCTCAGGGCGCTCGAGAGGAACCTCCGGTCCGGCCTGGCCAAGGACCCCCGCGTCTTCTCCTGGAACGATCTCTGGCAGCTCGCGGAAAAGCGCGTCGAGATCCTGCCGGAGAAGGTCAAGGAGATCGAGGCCGATCTCGTCGCGGCCGGCCTCTCGGCCGGGACCGAGGACATCGTCCGGAAGTTCTTCGGGCTCGAGGCCTCGTCGGACCTCTTCGACCTGACCTGCCTGAGCCTGAACACCCTCCTCGAGAAGAAGTACAAGAAGGACTTCATCCTCCTCTCCGACGCCGGCTGGGGCAAGTGGCACGTCAAGGCGATCCTGAGCGCCCTTCCCAAGGGCCTGGCCCTCAACGCCCCGATGGCCGAGCTCCCCGAGGTCGAGGAGGTCGAGAAGCCCGAGATGAGCATCGTCCAGGACTTCCCGATCAAGGTCTACCTGACCTGGCGCGAGATCCTCTCGGGCGGCCTCAAGGTCCCCCGCAGCCTGGGCAAGGCCCTCTCCCACGCCCGCGAATACATCTTCACCGACCCCGACGAGAACAAGCCCTACACGCTCTACTATTTCCCCGGCCAGAGCTACTTCCTGGGCCTCCAGGACTTCTACGCCCAGCACAACATCCCCCAGGGGGCCAGCCTGACCCTCGAACGGACCGGCCCCAACACCTTCAAGTTCTGGGTCAAGAAATCGAAGAAGAAGATGTCCGTCCTCCGCCTCGGCTACTCCGCCGAGACGGACGAGTTCCTGGACGACGGAAGCGAGGCCTACACGTTCGCCGAGCCCAACAAGATCATCTACATCGAGCGCGAGACCCTGGGCCGCCTCCTGCCGCTCGTGGCCTCGCGCGAGGGTCTCACCCTCAAGGACTTCGTCCTCCTCGTCTTCGCCGACCCGGCCCTGGCCACGTCCGCCCACTCCCTCCACTTCCTCCGGGCCTATCACCTCATCGACGTCGTCCGCCAGACGACCCAGGAGGACGTCGAGTACGTCCTGCTCAACTCGCCCGAGTTCACCAAGTCCGACAAGAAGAAGGGCGTGTTCAGCTACCACGAGCCCTATGTGCCCGAAGAGGAGGCGCCCCTCGCGGCCGGCTATCCCGAAGGCTACGAGGAGGGCGCGGCCGAGGCCTACACGCCCGAGGAGGCGGCCCTCAAGGCGGTGGCCGAAGAGCTCCTCGGGGCCGAGCCCGACACGGGGCTCGAGACCGTCCCCGAAGAGCCGGCCGCCCCGGCCGGCCCGCCCAGGGCCCCGTCCAAGAAGGAAAAGCCGTTCAAGAGGAAGAAGCCGAAGGCCGAGGGCGAGAAGGGCCCCCGCCAGAAGAAGAGCGAGCGGCGGGTCCTCGAGGAGAA
Source organism: Candidatus Aminicenantota bacterium (assembly GCA_963719985.1). GTDB lineage: Bacteria > Acidobacteriota > Aminicenantia > Aminicenantales > Saccharicenantaceae > RBG-16-66-30. The sequence goes on from CAVRDU010000005.1 coordinate 1,121,462, forward strand.
GATCGTCGAGGAGGAATCCGTCCAGGAGGCCATCCGGGCCGTAAAGGAAAAAGAGGAGGACGGCCCCGAGCAGAAGGCCCGGGAAAAGAAAGAGGAGGCCAGGCCCGCGGTCTCCAAGGAGAAAGCGGCCGCCAAGGAGAAAGAAGGTCCCAAGTTCGGCATCTTCGGCGACCTGCTCAAGACGGCCCTCAAGAAGAAGGACGAAGAGGAACCGAAGCCCGACGAGCCCGAAAGCGAAACTTAATAAGAGGTCGCCTCTTCATATCAGCAAGCCGTCTCTTCGGCTATGCTCGGGATATCGTCCCTTGCCCCCGCGCCCCGGAAACCTGTGAATCCGGTTTCCCCCGCCTCCGGCGGGCCCCCCTTCCATCACGGGGGCCTTGGGACGACATCCCTCACCGCCTCACGACGGCTCGCGCGAAAGAAGAGGCGCTTTGCTTTACAGGATATCGCGCACGGAGCCCTTGCGGCGCGTGACGCCCATGCTGTCGAGTAGCTCGAGCAGGGGGATGCTGTACTTGCGCGTGAGGCCGGTCATGGCCTTGAACTCGGCCACGGTCAGCTCCCGCTTCCCCGAGCCGCGGACCTTCTGGACGATCTCGTCGAGCCAGCGGGCGTGGAGGATGAACCCGTCGAAGCCGTCGACGATCTTCTTGCGCTCGGCCAGGGCGGCCAAGAGCGTCTGAAGCTTTCCCTGCGTCAGCTTGAGCCTGGCCCGGATGTCGTCCAGGGAGACGCTGCCGAGCTCGCCGCTGAGGACCATCCCCTCGAGACGGGCCAAGGTCTCCTCCTCGGCGGCCGTCAGGGGGATGCGGAAATCCGGCAGCCGGACGACGCCGGCCTCCTCGACGGCCAGGCCCTCTTTGGCCAGGAGCCGGAGGGCCAACACGAGGACCGTCCGTGGCGCGCCGAACCGCTTCTCCAGCTTCTCTATCGGCGCGCCGCGCTGGGAGGGATGGGCCTTGTGGTAGCGGGCGACGAAGGACACGATGCGCTCGCGCAGGAAATCCAGGCTGTCCTGGGAGACGAGGCGCAGGGGCGCGAAGGCGAGGATGCGCAGCCGGCCCTCCGATTCGAGGGCCCGGGCCAGGACTTCGGCGCGCGAGGCGGACAGCCGGGCGAAGGAGGCCAGCCGCTCCCCGTGGAGGCCTTCGAGGCCGCCGGCTTCGGCCAACGCGAGGAGCATTTCCTTCTCCCCGAGGGCCAGCCGGGCGAGAAGCGCCTTCCGCCGGGCCGGCTTGAGCTCGTCGGGCGGAGGCGCGCCGGGATAGAGACAGGTGCCCCGGCCGAGAAGCTCTCCGGCCTCGGTCCGGACCTCGAAGGGATCACCCCAGCGGACCTCGACCGGGGCTGTGGCCTGGACGCGGACAAGCGGCGCCTCGCGCCGGCCGGCATAGGCGTAGTCCAAGATCCTGACGGACGCCCTCGCGCCGAAGAAGACGGCAAAGGCCCGTACCTCTCGGCTTCCTCGATCGAGGGGGAAGTCCAGGACGGCGTCGAACTCGGGCGCTCTCATCGGCGGTGCTCCTCCGGATCCGCCGCCGCCGCCATGAAGCTCATGCGGCGAAGGGCCGGGTCGCAGGACACCAGGATTACACGAACTTCGTCCCCCAAGTCAAACGATCTCCGGCGGCGCTTCGGCCGCAGCCGCCTGGCCGCCGGCTTCGGTTCGTGGTCCCCGCGTAGCGAGGCGAACGGCAGGAGCCCGGTGACGAAATACTCGTCGATCTCGACGACGAGGCCGGCCTTGACGACGTCGACGACGACGCCGCCGAACTCCTCGCCCAGGCGGTCCTTGAGGAACCGGAAGATCCGCCATTCGATGAGGGCCTGCTCGGCCTCGGCGGCGTTCCGCTCCCGCTCGGAGGACTGGGCGGCGATCGCCGCGATCGGGAGCCGGGTCGGGCCCTCACGGGCCAGGAGGGCCTTGAGGAGACGATGGACGACGAGGTCCGGATAGCGGCGGATGGGGGAAGTGAAGTGCGTGTAGTCGGCCTTGGCCAGGCCGTAGTGTCCGACGTTCTTCGGCGAGTACACGGCCAGCTTCATGGCCCGCAGGACCTGGATGCCGACGAACTTCTCCCCGGGCAGACCCCGGGCCTTTTCGAGCACGCGCTGGAGGTCCCGCGAGCGGACCTTGGCCGGCTCGGGCAGGGTCAGGCCGAAGCTCACGATGATCTCCCTCAGCTTGCCCAGGTCCGACACCGCCGGAGGGGGATGGACGCGGTAGATCGACGGGGCCTTCTTTTCCGAGAACCGCCGGGCCACCGCGACGTTGGCGGCGACCATGAACTCCTCGACGAGCCGGTGGGCCTCGTTCCTCTCGCTCGCCGCGACCGCGAGGAGCCGGCCTTCCTCGTAGACGAGCTCGGCCTCGACGAGGTCGAAGTCGAGGCTGCCCTCGGCCAGGCGGCGCCTCCGCAGCGCCTCGGCCAGCTCGCGCATGACCAGGAGGTCGGCCGCGACGTCGGCGTACTTGGCCTCCTCGGCCGCGTCCCCCTCGAAGATGGCGAACACGGACGCGTAGGTCAGGCGATGGGCCGTGCGAATGACCGAGGGGGCGAACTCCGCCCCGGTCACCCGGCCGTCCGCGGCGACATCCATCAGGACGGAGAAGGCGAGCCTCGTCTCCCGGGGCCTCAAACTGCATAGGTCGTTCGAGAGCTTCTCGGGCAGCATCGGCAGGGTCAGGCCGGGGAAGTAGACGCTCGTCGCGCGCTCGAAGGCCTCTCGATCGAGGGCGCTCCCGGGCCTGACGTAGTGGGAAACGTCGGCGATGTGGACGCCCAGGAGCCAGCCCCCGTCCGGCCCGCGCCGGACGCTGACGGCGTCGTCGAAGTCCTGGGCCTTCTCGCCGTCGATCGTCACCGAAACCCAGTCCCGGAAATCCCGGCGCCCCTCGAGCGCTTCGTCCGGAACGCCGTCCGGCGCGGCCGCGGCCGCGGCCAGGGCCTCTTCTCCGAAGGCGGACGGCAATCCGTAGCGGCTGATGACGACCTCCGCGTCGACGCCGGGGTCCTCAGGCCTGCCGAAGACGCGGGTGACGGTCAGCGTCGCCCGGTCGGCCTCGACGATCATTCCCGGCGCGGGCCGGAGGCGACCGCGGGTCTTGAGCGGGAGGTCGTCCTGCGTCAGCGAGTCGAACGGCTGGAGGAAGGGCGCCCCGCTCCGCTCCGTGTAGATCCCCAGGAGGACGGTCCGGCCCTTCTTGACGATCCGTTCGACCCGGCCTTCGGGCTTGCCGAACCGGCCCCGCTCCTCGACGGCCACGACGACCTCGTCGCCGGGCATGGCCCCCTGGGCGTGGCGGGCCGGGACGAAGATGTCCTCTCCGCCGGCCTGCGGCGTGACGAAGCCGAAGCCAGGACGGGCGGTGACGAACCGGCCCCGGACGAGCTTATTGGCGGCGCGCATGATCGGGCTCAGTGGTGATGGAGAGAGACGTAGGGGATGCGGCGTCCGGCCCGGGCCGCCCGGACGACGATGCGCCGGACGGCGTCTTCGAGCCCGGCGGGCCGGCGGCCCCGGAGCTCGCGCCGGGCCTCCGCCCCGGCGGCCGTTCTTTCCGCGGCCGCCGCCCTCGACCAGAGGAGCTCCTCGACCTCGGCGTCGATCCGCTCGAGCGCGGCCTCGTCCGGCCGGGGGGCGTCGAGGACGGCGAGGGCCGCCCGCAGGAGAGCGGCCGTTTCGCCGTCCTCCGGCGGAAGGTCGCGAAGGGCCCGGTCGATCTCGCGGCGGGCCCGGTCCTTCTTGTCCGGCCGGGGCGCGGACGCGCGGCGCCCGCCGGCCCCGCGGTCCCGGTGCTGGGCGAAGGCCTCGTCGACATGGCGCGCGCAGACCGCGAGGGAGACGCCGCGCGTCCCCCGGCCCCGGGCCCGGAGGCCGTCGAAGGCCCGGCCGATCGCCTCCAGGACGGTCCGCAGGGGAACCCTTCGCGCCTCCCAGTCGGCGATCAGGGCCTGGTCCCGGGGCGAGAGCAGCAGGGGCGCGCCGCGGCGCTCGAGAAAGGCGCGGGCGATCGACTGGTAGTAGCCGCTCCGGTCCTTGTCGTTGGAAGTCATGGTCGCTCGCGCCGGCCCGCAGCTCAGGGCTTGGCGGCCCGGTTTCTTTCGTGGATGATGCGTAGCCCCTCGAGGACGAGGTCGGGCTCATAGGCCTCGATCGCCGGGAGCTCGGCCGCGACCTGGCCGCCGAAGCCGCCGGTGGCCACGACGCGGGCCTTCTCTCCAAGCTCCTTGCGGATCTCCGCGATCGTATTGGTGACCAGGCCGATATAGCCGAAATAGAGCCCCGACTGCATGCTCGACACGGTCGTCCGGCCGATGGCTCTCTTCGGCTTGCGGATCTCGACGCGGGGCAGCCGGGCCGTCTTGAGGGTGAGGGCCTCCGCGGCGATCTGGATGCCGGGCGCGATGGCCCCGCCGAGGTACTCGCCTTTGGCCGAGACGGCGTCGAAGGTCGTCGCCGTCCCGAAGTCGACGACGATGGCCGGGCCGCCGTATCTCTCGTAGGCGGCGACCGACGCCGCGATCCGGTCCGCGCCGACCTCGAGGGGGTTCTCGTAGAGGATGGGCATGCCCGTCTTGAGCCCGGGGCCGACGACGAGGGCCGCCGTGCCGAAGCCGCCGCGGCACACGTCCTCGACGACGGGCGTCAGGTGAGGGACGACGCTGGAGATGATGGCTCCCGCGACCTTCCCCGGGTCGAGACCGGCGGCCCGTATGAGGCTCAGGACGAGGGCCCCGTACTCGTCGCCGGTCTTGCCGCCGTCCGTGCTGATCTTCCAGCTCTTGACGAGCTTCCGGCCGCGGAAGAGCCCGATGGCGATGGTCGTGTTGCCGACGTCGAAAGCCAAGAGCATCGCGCGCCTCCTTGCCGGGCCTCAGGCCCCGTCGAGGCCCAGGACGGAATCGAGGACGACCGTCCCGGCCGGGCCGCCGCGCTCTACGACGAGCCGGCCTTCCGGGTCGAGGCCCCGGCAGACCGCCGTGTACGATCCCTCGGCCGTCGTTACCCTGACGGGCCGGCCGGGCGGGAAGGCCAGCCTGGCCTCGGCGGCCTCGACGATCCGTCCCTTCTCGCCCCGGGCGAGGGCATTATACCAACTGTCGAGGGTCCGGCAAAGAACGTCGAAGAGACGGTCGGCCGTCGCCGCCGGATCGCCGCCGGCGAGGCGGAGCGAGGTCGCGGACGCGCGCAGGTCTTCGGGAAAGTCGGCCGGGCCGTGGCCGACGTTGACGCCGACGCCGACCACCGCGAAGTCCCCTTCCGGGGCGCCCGTGACGGCCTCGGACAGGATGCCTCCGAGCTTCAGCCCGCCGTGGACGAGGTCGTTCGGCCACCTGAGCCCGGCCTGGATCAAGGCCGCGGCCGAGATGGCGTCGAGCGCCGCCAGGCCGGCCGCGAGGGGCAGGAGATGCGGAGAGGGCAGGGGGCCGCCGCCGGGGGCGCGGAGGACGAACGAGGCGTAGAGGCCGAGGCCGGGCGGCGAGTGCCAGGCCCGGCCCTTCGTGCCGCGGCCGCTCGTCTGTTCCCGGGCGACGACGGCGGCGCCGTGCGGCGCGCCGGCGAGGGCCAGGGCGCGGGCCTCGTCGTTCGTCGAGGGGACGCTTTCCAGGCTATGGACCGTGTCTCCGATAGGCATGGTTCTCCGCTCCCGTCGTCAGGCCGGATCGGACAGCCCGGCCAGGTTCCGGCCTAGCTTGGCCAGGCGGGCACTGAGCTCCTCGAGCCGCGACCGGTTCTCCGCGACCACGGCCGCGGGGGCCCTGGCCACGAAGTCGGCGTTCTCGAGCTTTCGGGCGATCCTGGCCGCCTCCGCTTCGACCTTGGCCATCTCCTTTCGCAGCCTCTCGCGCTCCTGGCCGAGGTCGGCCGGCTTCTCGAGGACGAGGCCGATCTCGAAGGGCCCGGCGACGCCCTTGAGGACGCTCTCCCCTTCCGGGAGGGCGCCGGCGAACTCGATCGCCGAGAGGGAGGCCAGGGCCCGGATGGACGCGGTCTGGCCCTCGACGACGTCCGTCTCCTCGCGCCCGGCGGACTTGACGATCAGGCGCAGCTTCTCCCGGGGCGCGAGGCGGTTCTCGGCCCGGAGCGTCCGCGTTTCGACGACGACGGCCTGGACGAGGGCCATGGCCCGCTCGGCCGCGGGGTCCGTCCGGCCCTCGACGGCGACGGGGTAGGGCGCGACGACGATCGACCTCCCCGCGCCCGGCAGGTGGCTCCAGATCTCCTCGGTGATGAAGGGCATGAAGGGATGGAGGAGCCGCAAGATGCGGTCGAGCGTATCGGCTAGCACGGCCTCGGTCGTCCGGTTCCCCTCGCGCAAGCCCGTCTTGGCCAGCTCGATGTACCAGTCGCAGAACTCGTGCCAGATGAAATGATAGAGGAGGTCGGCCGCCTCGTAGAACTTGTACTGCTCGAGGCTCGCCCAGAGCTCGGCCGTGACCGCGTTCAGGCGGCTGCGGACCCAGCGGTCGGCGAGCGTCAGCTCCTCCTCCCGGACGGCCGGCCCGTCCCCCTTGAGGTTCATGAGGACGAAGCGCGAGGCGTTCCAGATCTTGTTGGCGAAGGCCTGGTATCCGGCCATGCGCTCCTCGGACAGGGCCAGGTCCATGCCGGGCACGGCCAGGGCGGCCAGGGTGAAGCGCAGGGCGTCGGTGCCGTACTTGTCGATCATCTCCAGCGGGTCGATGATGTTGCCCTCGGATTTGCTCATCTTGCGCCGCTTGAGGTCCCGGACGAGGCCGTTGATGAAGACGCGCCGGAAGGGGATCTCGCCCCGGAACTTGAGGCCCATCATGATCATCCGGGCGACCCAGAAGAAGATGATGTCGAAGCCCGTGGACATGAGGTCGGTCGGGTAGAAGGCCCGCAGGTCCTCCGTCTCGTCGGGCCAGCCGAGCGTGCCGAAAGGCCAGAGGGCCGAGGAGAACCAGGTGTCGAGGACGTCCACGTCCTGGTCGAGCGGCCCGCCGCACGTGTCGCATTTCTCCGGGGCCTCCATGGCCACCATCGTCCGGCCGCAGTCCCGGCAGTACCAGGCCGGGATGCGGTGGCCCCACCAGAGCTGTCGGGAGATGCACCAGTCGTGGATGTTGTACATCCATTCGAAGTAGGTCTTGGCCCAGTTCCCGGGGACGAACTCGATCGAGCCGTCCTCGACGGCCCGGATGGCCTCGTCGGCGAGCGTCTTGATGCGGACGAACCACTGCCAGGAGAGGTGCGGCTCGATGACGCTCTTGCAGCGGTAGCAGTGGCCGACGGCGTGGTCGTGGTCCTCGACCTTGACCAGGAGCCCCAGGGCCGTGAGCTTCTCGACGACCTTGGCCCGGCAGGCGAAACGGTCGAGCCCGGCGAAGTCCGCTCCGGCCGCCTCGGTCATCCTGCCCGAGCCGTCGATGACGATGACCTGCTCGAGGCCGTGCTTCTTGCCGAGCTCGAAGTCGACGGGGTCGTGGGCCGGTGTCACCTTGACCGCTCCCGTGCCGAATTCGCGCTCGACCCGCTCGTCCGTGATGACCGGGATGGGGCGTTCCTGGAGCGGCAGGACGACGCGCTTGCCGTGGAGATGCGCGTAGCGCTCGTCGTCGGGGTGGACGGCCAGGGCGGTGTCGCCGAGCATGGTCTCCGGCCGGGTCGTGGCCACGACCACGGACCCCTCCGGTCCTTCGACCGGATAGCGGATGTGCCAGAGCTTGCCGCGGAGGTCCTTGTGCTCGATCTCGATGTCCGAGAGCACGGTCCGGCAGTGCGGGCACCGGTTGACGAGGAAGTAGTCGCGGTAGATCAGGCCCTCCTCGTAGAGGGAGACGAAGACCTGCTTGACGGCCCGGGTGAAGCCCGGGTCCATGGTGAACCGCTCCCGGGACCAGTCGAGCGAGGCGCCGAGCTTCTTGAGCTGGCCGGTGATGACCCCGCCGTACTTCTCCTTCCATTCCCAGGCGACGCGGAGGAACTCGTCGCGGCCGATCTTCTCCCGGCTCAGGCCCTTCTCGGCCAGGCTCTTCTCGATGACGTTGTGGACGGCGATCGAGGCGTGGTCGGTCCCCGGGAGCCAGAGGCACTCGTGGCCGCGCATGCGCATCCAGCGGGTGACGATGTCGGGCAGGGTGAAGCAGAGCGCGTGGCCCATGTGCAGGATGCCGGTGACGTTCGGCGGCGGCAGGACCATCGAGAACTTGGGCTTCGGCGACTTGGGATCGGCCGTGAAGAGGCCCTCGTCGAGCCAGAACTTGCCCCACTTCTCTTCGACCGGCTTGGGATCGTAGGCTTTCGCCAGCTCGTCTTTGGTGGTCATGATCTCGGCGTCCATTCCTTGAGCTCGGCCAGGACGCTCGCCCGGACCCGCTTCTCGATCTCCCGCTCCATGGCGACGATCTCCGCGTGGACGATCGCCTTGATCTCCGGCCCGGAGGCCGCCTCGGGCGACGCCGCCGGGCCGGCGCCCCCGGCCTCGTCCGGCCAGCCCGGCTCCTCGGGGAGCGACACCGGCCCCGTCTTCCGGGCGATGAGCTCGCGGACGACCGCGGCCAGCCGCTCCGAATCGAAGGGCTTCAGGACGACCTCGTCGTACTCGGAGGGGGCGGACCTGTCGGAGTCCAGGGACTCGAAGGTCCCCTTGAGCCCGACGAGGGGGATCGTCGCCAGCTCCTTGCGGCTCCTCAGGACACGGCCGACCTCGTAGCCGTCCCGGCCGGGCAGTGTCAGGCTGACGACGAGCGCGTCGGGGCGGAGGCCGACCGCCGCCTCGATGAGCGAGGCCCCGTCCTCGAAGACGCTCAGCCGGAACTCCGGCTCGGCGAAGACGAGCTGGGCCGCCTTCTGGACGGAGGGGCTCGGGTCGGCTAAAATGATCCTGTAAGGCACGTCGATCCTCAGAAAATCAACAAAATAATCAGTTAACTTTACCCGTTCGGCCCGTCACTGTCAATTGAACGGGCCTTTCCGGGAAGTCCCCTGGAGGCGGCGAAGGGATATCGTCTAAAGCCCCCGTGAGGGAAGGGGGGCCCGCCGGAGGCGGGGGAAACCAGCTACGAAGGTTTCCGGGGCGCGGGGGCAAGGACGATATCCCGAGCAAAGCCGAAGGGGACTTCATCAAAAAGCGGCCGCCTCAATAGTCAACAGCCACCGATTTCTCGCCGAGCAGGCCCTCGATCTTCTTGAGGAGGTCCTCCGAGGGCGTGACCTTCTGGACCTCGGCGCTCTGGGCGACGACGCGGTAGGAGCGTGGCGTCTCGAGCTCGAAGTAGACGGGACACTTGCCCTCGTAGCCGTCCAGGATCCGCTTGAGCTCGGCCAGCGTCGCCTCCTCGAGCCCCGGCAGGAATATGCGGACGACGACGCGCTTGGCCTGCTTTTCGAAGGCCTCGACGAGCGGCATGGCCTGGTTCAGGCTGATCCGGCGGGTGTCCTCCTCGCCCATGAACTTGCCCCTGATCCAGACGAGCTGGCCCTCCCTCAGGTACGTTCCCGACCTGGCGAAGCTCTCGGGGAACGCGACGACCTCGATCTTGCCCGTCAGGTCCTCGAGGACGAACGTGGCCATGCGCTCGTCCTTCTTCGTCTTCAGCGGCTTGAGCGAGCCGATGATCCCGGCCAGGCGGACGTCCTTGTCGAAGTCCCGCTCCGGGTCGAGCTCCTCGATGAGGTGGGAGACGAGCTTGCGGACCCGGTCCTTGTGCTGGGCCAAGGGGTGGCCGGTGATGTAGAGGCCGAGGGCGTCCATCTCGTAGGACAGGACGTGGGACTCGTCCCACTCGTGCATGTCCCGGACCTCCGGGGGGAGGGGCGGAGGCTCGACCTCTCCGGACCCGAAAAGGGAGGTCTGGCGCGACGACCGGGCCTTCTGGGCCTCGTGGCCGAACTCGATCATCCGGTCGAGCATGTGGTAGCACTGCGAGCGCTTCCAGCCCAGGGAGTCGAAGGAGCCGGCCTTGATCAGGCTCTCGACGGCCTTGCGGTTGAGGACCTTGGTGTCGTGCGCGCGGAAGAGGTCGAACGGGGACTTGAAGCCGCCGGCCTTCTTGCGGGCGGCGACGAGCTCCTCGACGGCCGATTGGCCGATGCCCTTGACCGCGGACAGGCCGAAGCGGATGTCCCCGCCCTCGACCGTGAAGCGGAACTCGCTCGCGTTGACGTCCGGGGGCAGGACCTGGATGCCCATTTCGTGGCACTCGCCGATGTACTTGACGACCTGGGGCGTCGCCCCGCGCTCGGCCTCCGAGGTCAGCAGGGCGGCCAGGAAGTGGACCGGGTAGTGGGCCTTGAGGTAGGCCGTCTGGTAGGCCAGGAAAGCGTAGGCGGCGCTGTGGGACTTGTTGAAACCGTACTCGGCGAACTCCTTGATCTGCTCGAAGATCTTGTCGGCCTTGGCCGAGGCGATGCCCTTTTTCTTGGCCCCCTGGAGGAACTTCTGCTTCTGGGCCTTCATCGTCTCCCTGTCCTTCTTGCCCATGGCCTTGCGCAGGAGGTCGGCCACGGCCAGCGTGAAGCCGGCCAGGTCCGTGGCGATGCGCATGACCTGTTCCTGGTAGACGATGATGCCCCGGGTCTCCTTGAGGATGGGCTCCAGCTCGGTGAGCTCGTAGGCGATCCGCTCGGGGTGGTTGCGGCGGTGGATGAACTCGTCGGTCATGCCGCTCTTGAGCGGGCCGGGACGGTAGAGGGCGTTGAGGGCGATGAGGTCGCGGAACTCCTCGGGACGGAAGCGGCGCAGGAGGTCCTTCATGCCCGGGCTCTCGAACTGGAAGACGCCGTCGGTGTTCCCGGCCTTGAAGACGTCGAAGGTCGCGGCGTCGTCGAGCGGCAGCCGGTTGATGTCGATGACGACGCTCGTTTCCTTGCGGATGAGCTCGAGGGCGTCGTCGATGACGGTCAGGTTCCGCAGGCCGAGAAGGTCCATCTTGAGGAGCCCCAGGGCCTCGACATCGCCCATGGGGAATTGGGTCGTGACCTCGCCCTTGACCGACTTATAGAGAGGCAGGAACTCGACCAGGGGCTTGGGCGTGATGACGATGCCGGCGGCGTGGATGGAGGGATGGCGGACCTGGCCCTCGATCTTTTGGGCGATGGCCAGGAGCTGGGCGATCTTGGAGTTGCGGTCCCGGAGGGCCCTCAGCTCGGGCACGCTCTTCAGCGCGTCGGCGATCGTGGCGTCGACGGCGAACGGGATCATCTTGGCGATCCGGTCGACCTCGGGCAGGGGCACCTCGAGGACGCGCCCGACGTCCCGGATGGCCCCCCGTGCGGCCATGGTCCCGAAGGTGATGATCTGGCAGACGTTGTCCTGGCCGTACTTGGCGGTGACGTACTCGATCATCTCCTGGCGTCGTCGCCCGCAGAAGTCCATGTCGATGTCGGGCAGGCTGATGCGCTCCGGGTTGAGGAACCGCTCGAAAAGGAGGTCGTACTCGATGGGATCGATCTCCGTGATCTCGAGGGCGTAGGCGAGGAGGCTCCCGGCCGCCGAGCCGCGGCCCGGGCCGACGGGGATGCCTTTCTCCCGGGCGGCCTTGAGCAGGTCCCAGACGATGAGGAAGTAGCCCTCGAAGCCCATGGCCTCGATGAGCTTGATCTCCCGCTTCAGCCGGTCCTCGTACTCGCCCATCGAGTGCGAGGCCCCGCCGCCTTCGACTTCGGGCAGCCGGGCGGACATGCGGGCCCGGAAGCCCTCCCAGGCGACTTCCTCGAAGTATTCGCGGAGCTCCTTGCCGGCGGGGGGCGCGAACTGCGGCAGGTTGTAGCTCTTGATCGGGAAATCGAACGCGCAGCGGGCGGCGATCCGGCCGGTGTTCTCGACGGCGTCTGGCGTCTCGCGGAAAAGCTCCGTCATCTCGGCCGCGGACTTGAAGTAGAACTGGTCCGTGTTGAACTTGAGCCGGTCCGGGTCGGAGATCTTCCGGTTCGTCTGGATGCAGACGAGCACGTCCTGGCTCTCGGCGTCCTCGCGGCGGGCGAAGTGGATGTCGTTGGTGGCGACGAGCGGCAGGTCGAGCTTGCGGGCGACGGCCACGAGCTGGGGATTGACGGCTTTCTGGGCCTCGAGGCCGTGGTCCATGAGCTCGATGTAGAAGTCGCCCGGCCCGAAGATCGAGGCGTACTCCCGGGCCGCTTCCTCGGCCTTCTCGGGAAGCCCGCGGCCGAGCCAGACAGAGACCTCGCCTTTGAGGCAGGCCGAGAGGCCGATGAGCCCCCCGGCGTGCCTGGCCAGGAGCTCCTTGTCGATCCGGGGCCGGTAATAGAATCCCTCGAGGTAGCTCTGCGTGATGAGCTGGCAGAGGTTCCGGTACCCGGTTTCGTCCTTGACGAGAAGGACGAGGTGGAAGTGATGGATGTCGTCGGCGGCGCCCGGCTTCTTGTCGAACCGGCTCTCCGGGGCGACGTAGACCTCGCAGCCGAGGATGGGCTTGACGCCCCGGGCCTTGGCCTGCTTGAAGAACTGGACGGCGCCGAAGATGTTGCCGTGGTCGGTGATGGCCACGGCGGGCATGTGCTGATCGTAGGCCGCGCCGACGAGGTCTCCGACCTTGAGGCAGCCGTCGAGGACGCTGTATTCGGAATGGTTGTGCAAGTGGACGAACGTCGGTTCCATCGGCGACTGTCTTTCGCGGATCCGTCCGGGCCGCCTCAGCGGCCGGGCCGGACGGTCTCTCCTATTCCCACTCGATCGTCCCGGGCGGCTTGGTCGTCACGTCGTAGACGACCCGGTTGACGCCCCGGACCTCGTTGACGATGCGCGTCGAGATGCGGGCCAAGAGCTTGGCCGGCGCCGGGTACCAGTTGGCCGTCATGCCGTCCGAGCTCTGGACGAGCCGGACGACGACGACCCGGTGGTAGGTCCGCTGGTCGCCCATGACCCCGACCGAGCGGACGGGGAGCAGGACGGCGAAGGCCTGCCACAGCTTCTTGTAGAGGCCCGCCCGCTGGACCTCCTGGAGCACGACGTCGTCGGCGGCCCTGAGGATCTCCAGGCTCTCCCGCTCGACCGGGCCGACCATGCGGACGGCCAGGCCGGGACCGGGGAAGGGGTGCTGGTGGATGAAATCGGCGTCGACGCCGAGCTCGAGGGCCAGCGCCCGGACCTCGTCCTTGAACAGCTCCCGGAGCGGCTCGACCAGCCGGAACCTGAGGCCCTTGGGCAGCCCGCCGACGTTGTGATGGGACTTGATGACCGAGGACGGCCCCTTGACCGGGTTGGACTCGATGACGTCGGGGTAGATCGTCCCCTGGGCCAGGAAGGCGGCCCCGCCGAGGCGCATGGCCTCGCGCTCGAAGAGGTGGATGAACAGGCGGCCGATCGATCTTGCGCTTGCGCTCGGGCGAGGCGACGCCGCGGAGCTTGTCCAGGAACAGGTCCGAGGCGTCGATGCCGACGACCTTGAGGGAGAACTTGTGGCGGAACGCCTCCATGAGGGCCTCGTACTGACCCTTGCGGAGCAGGCCGTTGTCGATGAAGATGCAGGTCAGCCTGTTGCCGATGGCCCTGTGGATGATGAGCGACGTGACGAGCGAGTCGACTCCGCCGCGAGAGGCCGCAGATGACCTTGCCGGGCCCGACCGTCCGCCGGATCTCCTTGACCTTGCGCTCGACGAACGAGGAGATGCGTCCAGTCGGCCTCGAGCCCGGCACGCGCGAAAGAGGAAGTTGCCCAGGACCTTCTGGCCCTCCTTGGTATGGATGACCTCGGGATGGAACTGGACGCCGAAGAACCGGCGCTCCCGGTCCTCGATGACGGCCGCGTGGGTGTTGGCCGTGCTCCCGGTCAGGCGGAAGCCCGGGGGGACCCGCTCGACCCGGTCGCCGTGGCTCATCCAGACCTGTTCCTTGTCCTTGACCCCGGCCAGGAGCCCGCGACCGGTCGAGGACGCGCAGGGCCGCGAAGCCGTACTCGCGCTCCTTCGACGGGACGACCTCGCCGCCGAGGAAGTGGGCCATGAGCTGGACGCCGTAGCAGATGCCGAGGATGGGGACGCCGAGCTTGAAGACGCCCTTGTCCGGGTGGGGCGCGCCCTTCCCGTAGACGCTCTGCGGCCCGCCCGAGAGGACGAGGGCCGAGGGCTTGGCCTTGCGGATCGCGGCCAGGGGCGTCGAGTAGGGCAGGATCTCCGAATAGACGCCGAGCTCGCGGACCTTCCGGGCGATGAGCTGGGTGTACTGCGACCCGAAATCGAGGATGAGGACTTTCTGCATGGGGGGATTTTATCAGACGGACGGCGGGGATTCAAATGCGCGGCGCTTGACGATGACGAGCGTCCTGTCGTCGAACGGCTCGACGGACGCGCCGAACTCCGCGAGGCGGCCATAGACCGCGTCGAGGATCTCCGGCGCCTCGCACTCGCGCCCGCCGGCGACGGCCGCCGTGAGGCCGTCGACGCCGAACTCCTTCCCCGCGGCGTCCCGGCTCTCGGTGATCCCGTCGGTATAGAGGACCAGGATCTCGCCGGGCCGGAGCTCCGTCGTTCCGACGTCGTAGGCGCGGCCGGGGAGCATGCCGAGGCACAGCCCGGTCGGCGCGAGCTCGCGGACGGCCCCGCCGGGGCCGATCACGAGGCCCGGGTTGTGGCCCGCGTTGACATAGCGCAGGGCGCCGGTGTCCCTGTCGAGCTCGGCGTAGAGGAAGGAAATGAAGCTGCGGGCGTCGGAGCTCCCATGGACGAACTCGTTGAGCTTCGCGGCCATCGCGGCCAGGCCGGTGCCGTGGGCGAGCTCGGCTTGCAGCCAGGCCCGCAGCGAGGCCATGAGGAGCGCGGCCCCGACGCCCTTGCCCGAGACGTCGGCCACGGTCAGGCCGAGACGGCGGCCGGCGAAGCAGAAACAGTCGAAGTAGTCGCCGCCCACGTCGAGGCAGGGGAAGGCCCGCCCGGCCATGCCATAGCCTTCGCAGGACGGGAGCTCGCGGGGGAGGAAGTCGCGCTGGATGGCGGCGGCGATCCTGAGCTCGCCCTTGAGCCTCTGGGCGTCGATGAGCGCGGAGACCTGGCGCGCCTGCTGGATCCTGACCGCGGCCGTGTTGGCCAGGAGCGTCAGTAGCCGGAGGTCGGCGTCCTCGAACGGCTCGGCCCCTTCGTGACGGTCGGCGTAGAGAACGCCGATGACGTCGTCCTCGTCCCCGATGGGCACGCAGAGCGCCGAACGGATGCCCTGGGAGATCATGCTCGCCGAGGGATCGAAGTCGGCCCTGGCGATATCGAGGAGCACCGAGAGGTGCCGTTCGAAGGCCATGGAGACGATCGAGCGGCTGACCTGGATCTCGTCTCGGCCCTGCCGGGCCCCCTGGGTCCGGGCGGCCCGGGTCTCGAGGGCCCCCCCGGCGTCGTCGCGGAGCATGAGCACGCACTGGTCCATCGGCAGGTTGGTCGCGACAAGGTCCAGGATGTCCTCGAGGAGCTCGGGGACCGGCTTGTGGGCGACCAGGGCCTCGCCCACCCGGATCATGATCTGGAGCGCGCGGTTCTCCTCGCGGAGGCTGGCGGGGGAGGCCAGCCTCGAGGTCCGGGCCTCAGTGGCCGAGCTCCGTTCGAGGATCTCACGGAAAGGAACGGACGCGCTCGCGTCGCTCGTCTCCCGGGGGGATTCGACGATCGTGACCCGGGGCATGCGGGGCCGCTCGAAGGTCATGGTCGTCGATCCGAGGCGGATCTCGTCGCCCGGGGCGAGGACGGCCGGGCCGCCGAGGCGGGCCTCGTTGACGAACGTCCCGTTCTTGCTGCCTGCGTCGCGGATGAGGAAGCGCTCCCCGGACCTCTCGATCACCGCGTGGCAGGACGAGCAGTGCGTGTCCGCCAGGACGATGTCGCTCGCCGGCGACCGGCCGATAGAGACGCCGTCCCCTTCGAGAGCGGCCTTCCTGGGGGCCCCTTCCTTCTGATAGATGTACAGAACGGCCATGGCGGGTTCCCCTCCGCATTATAGCGAAAAACGGACGTATTCTGGTAGACTGAAGGAAAAGCCGCAAGGAGAGCGCCGATGGAATGGGAAGATCTGGCCCGGGAGCTGAGCCAACAGACCGATACGAAGATCGTCCTGCTCGTCATGGACGGCGTCGGCGGCCTGCCCGTCGACGGCCGGACCGAGCTCGAAGCGGCCCGAAAGCCGAACCTCGACGGGCTGGCCAAGAAGGCTGTCTGCGGCGTGTCCGACCCGGTCATGATGGGCATCACGCCCGGGAGCGGTCCGGCCCATCTCGCCCTCTTCGGCTACGACCCGTTCAAGCATCAGCTCGGCCGCGGCATCCTCGAGGCCCTCGGCTCGGGGGTCGAGGTGGGCCGGAACGACCTCGTCGCCCGGGGCAACTTCGCCACGGTCAAGGGCGGCCTCGTCACCGACCGCAGGGCCGGCCGCATCCCGACCGAGGAGAACGTCCGCATCTGCGCCATCCTCAACACCGGGCTGCCGAAGCGCGACGGCGTCGAGGTCCGGGTGTTCCCGGGGAAAGAACACCGCTTCGTCGCCCGTTTCACGGCCGAGGGCCTCTCCGACTCCCTGTCCGACGCCGACCCGCAGAAGGAGGGCCGGGCCCCGCTCCTGACGATGCCCGAGAAGCCCGAGGCGGCCAAGGCGGCGGACATCGTCAACCGTTTCCTCGACGACGTCGCCGAGGTCCTCAAGGGAGAGGCCAGGGCCAACGCCGCCCTCCTCCGCGGCTTCTCCAAGTTTCCCGCGATCCCGACGATGCGGGAGCTGTTCAAGCTCCGGCCCGCCGCGGTCGCCAACTACCCGATGTACCGGGGCCTGGCCAAGCTCCTCGGCATGACCGTCATCGACATCGGGGCCGGGACCGGCGAGCTCTTCGACGCCCTCGAAAAGAGCTGGGCGGACCACGATTTCTTCTACATCCATTATAAGAGGACGGACTCGGCCGGCGAGGACGGCGATTTCCCGGCCAAGGTGGCCGCCATCGAGGCCCTCGACCCGTTCCTGCCCCGCCTCGTCGCCCTCAAGCCGGACGTCCTCGTCGTCACCTCGGACCATTCGACGCCGTCCGCCCTCAAGGGCCACTCCTGGCACCCCAATCCGTTCCTGCTCGTCTCTCCGACGGCCGGGACGGACGACGTCGCCGCGTTCACCGAGCGGGCCTGCGCCAAGGGCATGCTCGGCCGCTTCCGCTCGATCTCGGCCATGCCCCTGATGCTGGCCCACGCGCTGAAGCTGAAAAAGTTCGGCGCTTGAGGGCCACCTGAATTCGGACCCTGGAAATTGGGAAATAGATATCATGTCCCCCATCTTGTGGACAAGGGGGGACGGGTTCTATAAAATTGAAGCGAGTTGAAATCCGCGCGAAAGAGCTACGTCTGCTTCCTCGGTTTGGCGCTCGCTCTCTCCCTCGCGGCCGGCCCTCAGGAGGACCCGCGGGCCGAGATCGTCAAGCTCCGCCACTTCACCCATCCGAACTTCACCCGGATCGTCCTCGATATAGGCAAGCTCCGCGAGTATACCTCCGGCGAGCTCAAGGACCCCGGCCGGATCTACGTCGACGTCCTCCAGGCCAAGCTCAACCCCATCCTCCACGGCCAATCGACCGAGATCAAGACGGACTACATCAGCCAGATCCGGATCTCCCAGAAGACGACGTCGACCGTGCGGGTGGTCGCGGACGTCGACTTCTCCCGGGTCCAATCCTACCGGGTCTTCCCTCTTTTCGACCCCTTCCGGTTGGTCATCGACATCTACCCCCGCGAGGGCGCGGCCGCGGCGCCCAAAGCCCCGCCCGGCAAGCCGACGACGCCGGCCGAAAAGGCCCTGCCGCCGGTGAAGCGCCAGGTCGACCCGAACGACCCCAACCTGGCCGGAACGTCCATGGCCCGGCAGCTCGGCCTGGGCGTCCGGACGGTCGTCATCGATCCCGGGCACGGCGGGCCCCGGCCGGGCACGATCGGGCGGAGCGGCCTCCAGGAGAAGGAGATCAACCTCGCCGTCGCCCTCGCCCTGCAGAAGCTGCTCAGGGAGAAGGCCGGGCTCGAGGTCGTCCTGACCCGCGAGTCGGACGTGGACGTTCCCCTGGAGGACCGGACCGTCATCGCCAACCAGAAGCGGGCCGATCTGTTCGTGTCCATCCACACCAATGGCCACCGCGACCGCAAGCGGGGCGGCGTGGAGACTTTCTTCCTCAACATCAGCCCCGATCCCTCGGTCATCGAGCTGGCCGCCGCCGAGAACGCCACCTCGACCAAGAACATCGGCGAGATGAGAACGATCCTCCAGAGGATCGTCCAGAACAGCAAGATCAAGGAGTCGCACGGCCTGGCCGAGGCCATCCAGCGGAACCTGGTCAAGTCCCTGGCCAAGGACCTGCCCGGCATCCCCAACCTGGGCGTCAAGGGAGGCCCCTTCTGGGTCCTCATCGGCGGCGAGATGCCGTCCGTGCTGGTGGAGATCTCCCACCTCAGCAACGCCAAGGAGGAGGCCAAGCTCAAGACGCGGAAATACCGGGAGCTCGCCGCCCAGGGCATCTTTGATGGTATCATGGACTACATACGCTCGCTCGGGAAAGGATAAGAGCATGAGAAGACGCGATTTCATCAGGGACGTGGCGGCGGCCGGCCTGGCCCTCCGTTTCGGCCCGGCCGTCCTCGCCGGACAGGCCCCGGCCTCGGGCCCGCTCCTCGCCGTCGCCGAGGGCGAGTCGCCGGCCGCCATCACCCGCGAGGCGATCGCCGCGCTCGGCGGCATGAAGACGTTCGTCGGCCGGGGCGACAAGGTCGTCATCAAGCCGAACATCGGCTGGGACCGGACCCCGGAGATGGCCGCCTGCACCAATCCCGACATCGTCCGGACCCTGGTCGAGCTGGTCCTCGACGCCGGGGCCAAGAAGGCCGTCGTCATCGACAACACGACCAACCAGGCCAAGCGCTGCTACGTCCGTTCCGGCATCCAGGAGGCGGTGAAGCAGGCCGGGGGCGACATGCTCTTCGTCGACGACTACCGGATCAAGAGGATGGCCCTCGGCGGCGCCTGGCTCAAGGACTGGGAGGTCTGCCTGGACGTCGTCGAGGCCGACAAGATCATCAACGTCCCCATCGCCAAGCACCACTCCCTCTGCCGGCTGACGCTGGGAATGAAGAACTGGCTCGGCGCCGTCGGCGGCGCCCGCAACCAGTTCCACCAGGACCTCGACAGGGCCGTCGTCGACCTGGCCGCCTTCTTCAAGCCCCGCCTGACCGTGCTCGACGCCTACCGCATCCTCGTCCGCAACGGGCCCCAGGGGGGCCGGCTCTCGGACACCGAGCTTCGAAAGACCGTGGCCGCGGGCGCGGACCCGGTGGCCGTGGACGCTTTCGCGGCGTCGCTCTTCGAGGTCGGGCCGCGCGAGCTGCCCTATCTCGACTTCGCCAGGGAGAGGGGCCTCGGCGAATCCGATCTGGACCAAGGTGCGCCTTGAAAAAAGAAAGGTCTAAAAAGTTCCGTCGCCTCGAGCGCGTCCGGATCGCCAGCCAGGTCCTCTTCTTCGGGCTCTTCCTCACCCTCCTGTTGGGGGCGCACTATACGGGCGAGGACTACATCGGCTCGACCGTCCAGCGCTTCTTCCACTTCGATCCGTTACTCGCCCTCGTCACCATCGTCTCGGCCCGCCTCGTCTACGCCTACTTCGCCTTCTCGCTCATCACGGTCGCCGCGACCCTGCTCTTCGGCCGCGTCTTCTGCGGCTGGGTCTGCCCGCTCGGCGCCGTCCACCAGTTCTCGTCCTTCGCCTTCAAGCGGACGAAGTTCCTCAAGCCGCCGCGCGAGGACAAGACCAGCCTGTCCCCGAAGTATTACATCCTCGTCGTCGTCCTCGTCGGCGCCGTCCTCGGTCTCGACCTCGCCGGCTACCTCGACCCCCTGTCGTTCCTGACCCGCTCCGTCTCTCTGGCCGTATTCCCGGCCTTGGCCAACGCCCTGTCCGGCCTGAGCGGGGCCCTCTACGGGATCGGCGCGGTCGGCCTGGGCCGGACGATCTCCCAGGCCCTCCAGAACTGGACGATCAACGCCACCTTCCTCCAGGGGTTCTCGATCGGTCTTCTCTTCCTCGGCGCGATCGCCCTGAACGCCCGCAAGGAGCGCTTCTGGTGCCGCTATCTCTGCCCGACCGGCGCCCTGCTCGGCCTCCTCAGCCGCTGGAACCTGTTCAAGCTCCGCATCGACGAGGAGAAGTGCATCCAGTGCGGCCTCTGCACCCAGCACTGCGAGACCCAGGCCCGCCCCTATCCCAACGACCAATGGAAGAGCGGCGAGTGCGTCTACTGCCTGAACTGCGCCTCGATCTGCCCGACCGCGGCCATCCGCTTCCCCCTCGTCGCCCGTCCCGAGAAGATCGCCAACGTCTCGAACGTCGACCTCTCGCGCCGCAAGCTCCTCCTGACGACCTTCCTCGGCCTCGCCGCCGTTCCCTTCTTCCGCCTGACGCCGTCGCGAAAAAGGGCCTCGCTCAAGCTCATCCGCCCGCCGGGCGCCCTCCCCGAGGACAAGTTCCTGGCCAAGTGCGTCAAGTGCGGCCAGTGCATGCGGGCCTGCCCGACCGGCGGGCTCCAGCCCGTCCTGGCGGAAGCCGGCCCCGAGGGCGTCTACACGCCGACGCTCGTCCCGAAGATCGGCTACTGCGAGTACTACTGCTCGCTCTGCACGCAGGTCTGCCCGACGGGGGCCATCAAGAAGCTGACCATCGAGGAGAAGAACAAGGTCAAGATGGGCACGGCCTGGGTCAACAAGAGCCGCTGCATCCCCTACGTCCTGGGCAAGCCCTGCATCGTCTGCGAGGAGCACTGCCCGGTCTCGCCCAAGGCCATCAAGCTCGTCGAGGTCGAGACGAAGCTCCCGGACGGCTCATCGGCGGTCCAGAAGGCCCCGGTCGTCGACATCGAGCTCTGCACGGGCTGCGGCATCTGCGAGAACAAGTGCCCGGTCATGGACGACCCGGCCATTTTCGTCACGAGCGTCGGGGAGACGCGGTCGACGACGAACCGCCTCCTCTTGGACATCTCGTCCGAGGCGCCGGCGGATCCCTACAAGTAGCCCGATCGCCTTCGAGAGAGGCTCCGCGAGGCGGCGAGGGTTATCGTCCCAAGGCCCCCGTGCTGGAAGGGGGACCCACCGCAGGTGGGGGAAACCGTATAAGAAGGTTTCCGGGGTGCGGGGGCAAGGGACGATACCCGAGCTCAGCCGAGGAGGAGCCTCTTCCCAGCTCCGCGAGGCGGCGAGGGGTTAGTCTGCCAGGGCCTTCTTGAGCTCGTCCGTGAGCTTGGGCACGACCTCGAAGAGGTCCCCGACGACGCCGAAGTCGGCCGCCTTGAAGATGGGCGCCTCGGGGTCCTTGTTGACGGCGACGATGACCTTGGACGACGACATCCCGGCCAGGTGCTGGATGGCCCCGGAGATCCCCGCGGCTATATAGAGGTTGGGCGAGACGGTCTTGCCGGTCTGCCCGACCTGGTGCTGATGGCCGATCCAGCCGGAATCGACGGCCGAGCGCGACGCGCCGACAGCGGCGCGGGGGAAGACGGCGGCCAGACCCTTGAGGAGGGCGAAGGCCTCCGGGCCCTTGAGCCCGCGGCCGCCCGGAGACGACGACGTCGGCCTCGGTGACGTCGATCTCCCCGCTCTCCTCCTTGATGACCTCGACGACCCTCCCGTTGGCGGCGGCCTCGGGGATGGCGGCCGCGATCTTGACGACCTCGCCCGCGCCAGGCGCCCCGTCGCCGAGCGGGAAGACGTTCGGACGGAGCGTCGCCATCACGGGCGACGACTCGAGGGTCAAGGTCAGAAAGGCCTTCCCGGCGTAGATGGGCCGGGTGAATTCGAGCTTTCCGTCCTTGACGGCCACCTTGACGCAGTCCGACGCCAGGCCGACGCCGAGCCGGGCCGCGACCCGAGGCGCGAGGTCCCGGCCCATGGCCGTGGCCGCGAAAAAGAGCGCCTGCGGCCGGGCCTCGCCGACGAATCCCGCCAACGCGGCGGCGTAGGCCTGGGAGGAGTAGGCCGCGAGGCCCGTGTCCTCGACGGCATAGACCTTGGACGCGCCCGCGGCGAAGGCCGCCGGCGCCAGGCCGGCGACGGCGCCGCCGACGAGGACCGCGGCCGTCTTGAGGCCGAGCTCCCCGGCCCGGCGGCCGGCTTCGGAGAGGGCCTCGAGCGAGCTCTTCTTGATCTTGCCGTCCCTGGTCTCGATATATGCTGCGATCATCGTTCCTCTCCTTGTCCCTAAATGATCTTGGCCTCATCCCGCAGGAGGCGGACGAGCTCGCGGGCCGTCTCGGCCGGCTCGCCCTGCAGGACCTTGCCGGCCTGCCGCGCCGCCGGCGCCTCGAGGCCGGTGATCGTGACCCGGCTGGCCAGGTCCTCCGGCCCGAGGCCCAGGTCCTCGAGCGTGATGACCGGGATCTCCTTCTTTTTCGCCGCCATGATGCCCTTGAGCGTCTCGTAGCGGGGCTCGTTCAGCCCCTTCTGGGCCGTGACCACGGCCGGCAGCGTCAGGGCGACCTTCTCGGTCCCCCCTTCGATCTCGCGGTAGGCCGTGGCCGCTCCCTCGCCGACCTCGAGCCTGGTCACGACGGACGCCTGGGGCAGGCCGAGGAGCTCGGCGGCCATGGCCGGGACCTGGCTGTTGTCGGCGCCGACCGACTGCTTGCCGAAGAGCAGGAGGTCCGCGCCGCCGAGCTTCCGCTCGACGGCCCGGGCGATGATGCGGGCCGTCCGCAACCCGTCATAGGTCTCCGGGGCCGTGTCCTTGACGAGGAAGGCCTCGTCGGCCCCCATGGCCAGGCATTTCCGGAGAACGGCCAGGGACTCGTCCCGGCCCACCGTCACGACGCGGACCGCCCCGCCCTTGGCCTCTTTGATCCGCAGGCCCTCCTCTACGGCGTACTCGTCGTAGGGGCTGAGGACGAAGTTCAGGCCGTCCTCGGCGATCGTCCGGGTCTCGTGCTGGATGCGTATGCGGGATTCCGTGTCGGGGACCCGCTTGACGAAAACGAGAATGTTCATCGGTCGTTCCTCCTTGCGACGCGGACCGGCTCAGGGCCGCTCGAATTTCTTGAACACGAGCGCCGCGTTGGTGCCGCCGAAGCCGAACGAGTTGCTCAGCGCGTGGACGACCTCGGCCTTCCGGGCGGCGTTCGGGACGTAATCCAGGTCGCACTCCGGGTCGGGGAATTCGTGGTTGATCGTCGGCGGCATGATCTGGTGGTGAAGGACCAGGGACATGATCCCCGCCTCCACGCCTCCGGCCGCGCCGAGCAGATGGCCGGTCATCGATTTCGTCGAGTTGACGGCCAACCGCGGGGCGTGGTCCCCGAAGACGTCCTTGATGGCCATGGTCTCGGTCTTGTCGTTGAGCTCGGTCGACGTGCCGTGAGCGTTGATGTACTGGACCTCGTCCGGCCGGACGCCGGCGTCCTCGAGGGCCCGCCGCATGACCCGCTTCGCCCCGTCGCCGTCGGGGGCCGGCGCGGCGACGTGGAAGGCGTCGCTGGTCATCCCGTAGCCGACGACCTCGGCGTAGATCCGGGCGTCCCTGCGCAGGGCCCGGCCGAGCTCCTCGAGGATGAGGACGCCCGCCCCTTCGCTCATGACGAACCCGTCCCGCTTGGCGTCGAAGGGACGGGAGGCCTTGGCCGGGTCGTCGTTGCGCTCTGAGAGGGCTTTGATCGCGGTGAATCCGGCGAGAGAGAGGGGCGTGAGCGGGGCCTCGGCCCCTCCGGTGATCATGATGTCGGCGTCGCCCCGGGCGATGATCCGGAAGGAGTCGCCGATGGCGTGCGTGCCCGTACTGCAAGCTGTGACATTGGCACAGTTGGGGCCCTTGGCGCCGTAGCGGATGGAGATCTGGCCCGAGGCCTCGTTGATGATCGTCTGGATGAGGAAGAACGGGGAGACCCGGCCGGGGCCCTTCTCGAGGAGGACCTTGTGGTTCTCCTCGATCGAGCCGAGGCCGCCGATCCCCGAGCCGACATAGGTGCCGGCCCGGTCGCTCCGGAGGTCCTCGCGAGGGATGCCCGCGTCCGCGACGGCCAGCTCCGCGGCGGCTATGGCGAAACGGGCGAAGAGGTCCATCTTGCGGACCTCCTTGCGGTCGATGAAGGCGATCGGGTCGAAGTCCTTGACCTCTCCGCCGAAGCGCGTCGAGTAGAGCGAGACGTCGAACCGGGTCAGGCCCGCGATGCCGCTCTCGCCGCGGAGGAGGGCCTGCCACGTCTTGTCCGTCCCGGTGCCGAGCGGCGAGACTAATCCGACGCCGGTGACGACGACGCGCCTGTCGGGAAGGCTATCCCTGCTCATGGGTCGGACGATTGGTTAGGGCGGCGGTCCGGGAGGGGCCTATTTCGCGTGCCCCACGATATAGTCGAGGGCCTTGCCGACCGTGGTCAGCTTCTCGGCCTGATCGTCGGGAATGTCCAGCCCGAACTCGTCCTCCAGGGCCATGACGAGCTCGACCGTGTCCAGGGAGTCGGCGCCGAGATCATCGATGAAGGACGCGTCCTCGGTGACCTGCTCCTCGCTGATGCTCAGCTTGTCGGAAACGATCGCCCGGACCTTCTTGAGGAGTTCGTCTCTTTGCATGATGTCCTCCTTGAGAGATTCTTATCAATGATGGCGGACCGCCTACATATACATGCCGCCGTTGACGCTGATGACCTGGCCCGTGATGTACGACGCGTCCTCGGAGAGCAGGAATTTTACCGCAGATGACACGTCTTTGGGAAGCCCGAATTTTTTCAGGGGGATGATCTCGAGATAGGCCTTCTGGACCTCCTCGGGGAGAGCGTCGGTCATGGCCGTGGCGATGAAGCCCGGGGCGACCGCGTTGACGGTGATGCCCCTCCCGCCGACTTCCCGGGCCAGGGACCGGGCGAAGGCGATGACGCCGGCCTTCGAGGCGGCGTAGTTGGTCTGGCCGGCGTTGCCCATGAGGCCGGCGACGGAGGCGATGTTGACGATGCGCCCGAAGCGGGCCCCGACCATCGTCCGGAGGACGGCCTTGGAGAAGTTGAAGGTCCCCTTGAGGTTGACCCGGAGGACCGCGTCCCAGTCCTCCTCCTTCATGCGCATGAGCAGCCCGTCGCGGGTGATCCCCGCGTTGTTGACGAGGTGGTCGACGCGCCCGTGGGCGGCCACGACGGCCGCGACCGTGCGCTCGACCGCCGCCGCGTCGGCGACGTCGACGACGTGGCCCTCGGCCCGGCCTCCGGCCTCGGCGATGGCCCGGGCCACGGCCTGGAGCTTCTCCCCCTGGACGTCGGTGAGGACGACGGCCGCCCCTTCGGCCGCGAGCTCGCGGGCGATGGTCTCGCCGATCCCCTGGGAGGCGCCGGTGACGATGGAGACCCGTCCTTCGAATCGGCTCATGCGGCGACTCCTTTGAGGGCGTGCTCGTAGCGCAGGAGCTCGCCCTGGATCTTCTCCTGGACCCGGCCGGCGACGAACTCCCGGGCCCTCAGGACGGCGCTGCGGACGGCGGCCGGGTTCGACCGGCCGTGGCCGATGATGCAGACGCCGTCGACGCCGAGGAGCTGGGCGCCGCCGTATTCGGCGTAATCGATCCTCTTGTAGATCTTCTTGAGGTGGCGCTTCATGAGGAGGTAGCCGAGCTTGGCGAAGACGTTCTTGGTGATCTCGTGCTTGGCCAGCGCGAGGACGCTCTGGACGACGCCCTCGGTGGCCTTGAGGGCGACGTTCCCGGTGAAGCCGTCGCTGACGATGACGTCCGCCGCCCCGGAGAACAGGTCCTTGCCCTCGACGTTGCCGATGAAGCGCAGGGGGGCCTCCTGGAGCCGGTCGAAGGCCTCGCGGACGAGGTCGTTGCCCTTGCCTTTCTCCTCGCCGATGCTCATCAGCCCGATCCTGGGGTCCTTGAGGCCGACGACCCCCTCCATGAAGATCTTGCCCATCAGGGCGAACTGGACGAGGTTGTGGGGCTGGCAATTGGCGTTGGCCCCGACGTCGAGGAGCAGGGTCTTGCCCTCGGGCGCGGGAACGAGCAGGGCCAGGGCCGGGCGGTCGACGCCCCGGAGCGAGCCGAGGACGTCGCGGGAGATGTAGACGACCGCGCCCGTGTTGCCCATGCTGACGAAGGCGTCGGCCTCCCCGTCCTTGACGAGCTGGGCCCCGACGCGGATGGAGGAGGCCTTCTTCCTCCGGAAGGCCCGCAGGCTGTCGCCCATGCCGATCGCCTCCGGCGCGTCGACGACCGCCGCCCGGGACGCGGAGATGCCGGAGCGTTCGATCTCGCGGCGGATGGCGCTCTCGAGACCGACCAGCACGACGTCGACCTTGAAGTCCTCGGCGGCCCGGAGGGCCCCCGGCACCGTGGCCTTGGGACCGATGTCCCCCCCCATCGCGTCGACAGCGATCCTCATGGGCGCCGTCCCGGTCAGTCTTCGGTCCCTTCCGTCACCTGCCGTCCCTTGTAGTGCCCGCATTCCGGGCAGGCCCGGTGGGGCAGCTTCGGATTGCCGCATTTCGG
Source organism: Candidatus Aminicenantota bacterium (assembly GCA_963719985.1). Lineage (GTDB taxonomy): Bacteria > Acidobacteriota > Aminicenantia > Aminicenantales > Saccharicenantaceae > RBG-16-66-30. The sequence continues at coordinate 1,147,897 of CAVRDU010000005.1, forward strand.
GCAGACGGAGAAGGTGGGAAGGGCGAGTCCGTCGTGGGAACGGCGCTTCCCCTTGCGCGTCGGCGAGTGTCGTCTCTTGGGATTTGGCATTTAGCTCTTGTCTTTCACGTTGAAATTAAGCCTGTTGGCGCCGGCCTCCGGCTCCTTGACGAGGCACGAGCACTTGGCTTCACGGATGATCTCGCCGCAGACGGCGCAGATGCCTTCGCACCCGGGCGCGCACAGGGGCTTGGCCGGGAAGGTCAGGTTCAGCTGCTCGAGAACGACGACCCGCAGGTCGAGCTCGCGGCCGCTGTAGTACATCTGGTCGATCTTCTCTTCGGTCAGCTCCTCGGACAGGCCGTCGATCTCCTCGGGAAGGTAGACGAGATCGAACCGGCTGGCCACGGGGAAATCGAAGGGGGTCAGGCAGCGCGCGCAGACGAAGCTCAGCCGGGCCCTGACCTCGCCCTGGACGAGGACCTCGTCGCCGACGAGCCGCACGCTGACCTCGGCGTGGGCCGGTTCGAGGAAGACGGCGTTCTCCTCGACGAGGTCCAGGCTCAGGAACTCGAAGTCCCGGGACAGTCGGAACCCTTCCTTCGGCAGGCGGTCGATGTCGATGACCATCTTCGTGTCCACTCGGCTATCCTCGACAAAAAAATTCACCTTATTATACCAACTGAACCCGTTAAGTCAAATGGGCGCCGGGCGCCCGGGCGGGCTTGAACGGCCGGGGCGCGCGAGTATAATGTGGGCGGAGCCGATGAGATGGGCGGTTACAACACCAAGGTCGATTACAGGGGCGACTCCTACATCGTCCAGACCCAGGACAAGGGTCCCGGCGCCCCGTACGTCGAGTCCCTGATCTACAGGTCCGGCCGCCTCCTGGCCACCAAGCGGGCCTCTTACACGGCCTTCATGGACGCCGCCGACGTCCGGGACCGGATCGAGCGGATGATGGAGGATCAGCACAAGTCGATCCTGGGGCAGATCGTCGAAGGCAGGTACGACTGAGTCCGAAACGGCTCTTCCTCGTCGACGGGAACGCCCTCCTCTACCGGTCCTATTACGCCGTCCAGAAGCTCTCGAACTCGAGCGGCTTCCCGACGGGCGCCGTCTACGGCTTCCTCGTCTCGCTGCGCAAGCTCATCGACGATGAGACGCCGGATTACCTGGGCGTCGTCTTCGACGTCAAGGGGCCGACCGTCCGCCACGAGGAGACCCAACACCTGGAGGAATCCAAGAGATACAAGGCCCACCGCAAGCCCATGCCCGACGACCTGGCCCTCCAGGTCCCCAAGCTCAAGGAGGTCCTCGGGGCCCTGCGGGTGGCCACGGCCGAGTTCCCCAAGTACGAGGCCGACGACGCCATCGCCTCGCTCGCCGCCCGGGCCGCGGCCCGGGACATCCGGACGGTCATCGTCACAACCGACAAGGACCTGCTCCAGCTCGTCGACGCCAAGACCTCCGTCTGGAACCCTTCGAAGGAGATGACCATCGACCCGGCCAACGTCGAGGACTACTTCGGCGTCGGGGCCGGGGCGGTCGTCGACGTCCTGGCCCTCTGGGGAGACCCCTCGGACAACGTCCCCGGGGTCCCGGGCATCGGCGAGAAGACGGCCAAGTCGCTCATCCGGGAGTTCGGATCCCTCGATAATCTCCTGGCCAGGCTCGACCAGGTCAAAAATCCCAGGATCCGGGAGAAGCTCACGGTCCCGGAGAACCGGGAGCTCCTCGATCTCAGCCGCCGTCTCGTCACGGTCCGCCGCGACCTCGACCTCGACCTCGACCTCGACCGTTACGCCGTGCAGGAAGCCGACGCGAAGGAGACGGTCCGGCTCTTCGGCGAGCTCGAGTTCTCCTCCCTCCTGCCGGAGTTCGTGAAGGCCCCGCGGCCGGCCGGGAAGGACTTCCGGACGGTCTTCGAGGAAAGCGAGCTCCGGACCCTGGCCGCGCGGATCGCCGCGGCGGGAGAGGTGGCCCTGGACACCGAGACGGACAGCGCGGCCCCCACCCGGGCCCGCCTCGTCGGGCTGTCCTTCTCCCTGGCCCCGGGCGAGGCCTTCTACGTCCCGGTCGGGCACGATTACCTGGGCGCCCCGGCCCAGATCCCCAAGGAGAGGGCCCTGGCCATCCTCCGGCCCGTGCTCGAGGACGGCCGGATCGCCAAGACCGGCCAGAACATCAAGTACGACCTCATCGTCCTCGAGCGGGAGGGCGTCCGCCTGGCCGGCGTCGCCCGGGACACGATGGTCCTGTCCTACCTGCTCGAGCCCAACTGGGGCAAGCACGGCCTCGGCAGGCTGGGCCTCCACTACCTCCGGGAGGCCAAGGCCCCTTACGAGGAGATCGTCGGCCGTGGCAAGAGCGCGCTGACCATGGACAAGGTCGCCATCGAGCGGGCCGCCCCCTACGCCTGCCAGGACGCCGCCTTGGCCTGGGAGCTCGGGGCGCTCCTCTGGGACAAGGTCCGGGCGAGGAAGCTCGACCGGCTCTACGAGGAGATCGAGCGGCCCTTGATCGAGCTTCTGGCCAGGATGGAGGTCGTCGGGGTCCGGGTCGATCCCGCCGTCCTCCGGTCGATGTCCAAGGAGCTCGAGGGGGAGCTCGGCCGCCTCGAGAAGGAGATCCACGAGCTCGCCGGGTGCGCCTTCAACATCCAGTCGCCGCGCCAGCTCGCCGACATCCTCTTCCACAAGCTCGGCCTGCGGCCCTCCCGCCGGACCCGGGTGACCAAGGGGTTCTCCACCTCGCTCGACATCCTCGAGGACCTGGCCGGGGACCACCCGCTGGTCCGCCGCGTCCTCGACTTCCGGCAGATGGCCAAGCTCAAGTCCACCTACGCCGACGCCCTGACCGCCCTCATCGATCCCGCGACGGGGCGCATCCACACCTCATACAATCAGACCGTCGCGTCGACCGGACGGCTCTCGTCGAGCGAGCCGAACCTCCAGAACATCCCGGTCCGCGGGCCCTGGGGGACGCGTTTCCGCGGCGCGTTCGTCCCCGACGCGGGGCACGTCCTTCTCGTGGCCGACTACTCCCAGATCGAGCTCCGGGTCCTGGCCCACCTCTCGGAGGACCGGACCCTCATCGCGACCTTCCTCGAGGACCGCGACGTCCATGAGGAGACGGCCCGGCTGGTCTTCGGCTCCAGCCCGGGAGAGGACGCCCGGCGGCGGGCCAAGATCATCAATTTCAGCATCATCTACGGCACGTCGGCCTTCTCCCTGGCCCGGGAGCTCGGCGCCTCGGCCGGGGAGGCCCAGGCGTTCATCGACCGCTACTTCGCCGAGCGGCCCGACGTCCGCCTCTACCTGGACCGGATCGTCGACGAGGCCCGCGAGCGGGGGTATTCGGAGACGGTCTTCGGCCGCCAGCGGCAGGTCCCGGAGCTGCACGCTCCCGACCGGAACCTCCAACAGTCCGGCCGCCGCATCGCCCTCAACAATCCCATCCAGGGATCGGCGGCGGACATCATCAAGGTGGCCATGCTCCGGGCCGCCCGCGCCCTAGAGGCCCGGAGGCTCCGGACCCGGATGATCCTCCAGGTCCATGACGAGCTCGTCTTCGAGGTCCCTGAGGACGAACGGGCGGCGGTCGAGCCGCTGGTGAGAGAGGCCATGGAGGGCGCGGCCGAGCTCCGCGTCCCGCTCAAGGTGCGCCTGGGGTTCGGATCGAGCTGGGCCGACGCGAAATAACCTACAGCATCTTATAGAACGCCCGGAACTTCTTGTAGATCGTCCCGCCCATGCGCTCCATCTCTGCCCGGACCTTGACGTTGGCCTCCATCTCGTGATGCGTGTCCATCATCTCGTAGCCGGCCTCGTGGGCGGCGATGAGGATCTTGATGCCCATGAGGGCGTCGAGGCCCTGGCCCCGGTACTTCTCCTTGATCGCGCCGAGCAGGAGGTCGAGCTGCTTGGTCTTCTTGGCCGCCCGCAGGACGTAGATGAAGCCGAAGGGGAGGAGGCGGCCCCGGGCCTTGCGGATGCCCTCGGTCATGTCGGGCATGGCGATGATGAAGGCCACGACCTCTCCGTCCTTGGCGACCACTTTGACGAAGCGCGGATCGAGGACGGGCAGGTAGCGCTTGGCCAGGTCGTCCATCTCCTGATCCTCGAGGGGGGCGAAGCCGTAGATGTTCCCGGCCATGTAGCATTCGTTCATGAGCCCGAGGACGCGGCGGATCCACGGCTTGATCTCTTTGCGCTTCTTGAACTCGACGAGCTCGAACGTGCCGCGCTTCATGGCCCGCTCGAAGATCTTCCGGTAGAGCTCGGGCGGTTCCTTGGGGACGTCGAGCTTGTAGACGAACCAGTCGCAGTCCTTGGCGTAGCCGTCCTCCTCGAGCCATCGGGGCATCCATTCGAAATTGTAGTAGGTGGCGATCGTCGCCCGGTGCTCGAAGCCCTCGATGAGGAAGCCCTCGGGGTCCTGGTCGGAGAAGCCGTAGGGCCCGACGATCTTGGTCATGCCCTTGGCCCGGGCCCAGTCCTCGACCGCCCGGAGGAGGGCCGTGAAGACCTCCCTGTCCTCGTAGACGTCGAAGTACCCGAAGCGGGCCGTCCGCTCGTTGCGGTGCTCGTTGAAGCGGCGGTTGATGATGCCCATGATCCGGCCGGCGGGGCGGCCGTCCTTCCAGGCGACGAGGATCGTCGTGTCGCAGTAGCCGAAGGCCTTGTTCTTCTTCTTGTCGAAGTACTTCCAGTCGTCCATGTAGATCGGGTGGACCCAGTTGGCGTGGCCTTCGTGGATCTTCTCCGGCAGGTAGAGGAAGGTCTTCAGGTCCTTCCGGGACAGCGCTTCGCGGATGTCGATGGCCATGGGCGTTCCTTTTCTGCGTGGATTCGTCTTTTTATCCCACTTTCCGGGCCAAAAAGCAACGAAAATCTCTCTCTGGAAAAGCCTGTTTAAAAATTGAGGGCGGCGTGTGGAAATCCTTGACAGCCCTCCGGCCCATTAATATACTAGGCCCTCCAATTCAAGGAGGCAGCCCGTCCCCATGAACGTCGAAACCATCGTCCTCCTGACGATCTTCGTCCCCATCCTCGGCTCGTTCGCGGCCCCGCTCGCCGGTCTCGTCACCCGCCGCGTCCGGTCGGTCTGGGCCGTCCTGGTGAGCGGCGTGACGGCCGTCTTGCCACTGACGCTCCTCCCCTTCGCTCTGCAGGGAGGGGAGCTTGTCCTGCGCAAGAACCTGGCCCTGGGCTTCGACTTCGTCCTCGTCATCGACCCCCTGTCGATCTTCATGGCAGGAGTGTCCTCCTTCGTCGGCTTCCTCATCGTCGTCTACTCCCTCGGCTACATCCGCCGCGAGGACAACCAGAACGAGTACTACCTGATGGTCCTGCTCTTCATCGGGGCCATGATGGGGCTCGTCTTCTCCGGCAACCTGATCTTCCTCTATCTCTTCTGGGAGATCATCGCCATCAGCTGCTGGCGGCTCATCGGCTTCTACCGGGAGCCGGACCACGTCCGCAAGGCCGACAAGGCCTTCCTGGTGACCTTCTTCGGCGCCGTGGTCATGCTCCTCGGGTTCATCCAGATCTACGGCGTCACCAACACCTTCGACATCACGGCCATGCGGGGGACGCTCATCCCGGGCCCGGCGGTCCTGCTCATCCTCTTCGGCATGTTCTCGAAGTCGGCCACGGTCCCGCTCCACACCTGGCTGCCGGACGCCGGCATCGCCCCGACCACGGTCACGGCCCTGCTCCACGCCGCCGTCCTGGTCAAGATCGGCGTCTACGCCTTCGCCCGGCTGTTCCTCTACACGTTCCGCCTGCCCGACGGCTGGCAGGAGGCCCTGCCGATCATCGTCATGGTCTCGAGCCTGGTCGCGGCGGGCGCGGCCGCCGTGGAGAACGACCTCAAGAGGATCCTGGCCTATTCCACCGTCAGCCAGATCGGCTACATCTTCCTCGGTTTCAGCGTGATGAACGCCGCCGGCGTCTCGGGCTCGCTCCTGTTCATCCTCATGCACGGGCTGGCCAAGGCGGGCCTGTTCCTCTGCGCCGGGATCGTCATCCACGCCGTCCACACCAAGGACATCCGGGAGATGGGCGGGCTGATCAAGACGATGCCGGTGACGGCCGTGTCCTTCCTCGCCTGCGCCTTCTCGGTCATCGGCATCCCTCCGTTCGGCGGCTTCTTCTCGAAATTCCTGGTCATCCTCGGCACCGTCCAGGCCGGGCGGACATGGGTCGCCGCCCTGGCCCTGTTCACGGCGGTCCTGACGATGTATTACCTGTTCAGGGTCTTCTCCCTCGTCTTCCTGGGCGAGGCCAAGCACCCGGCCCCGGAAGGGACTAAATCCATGGTCTCCGTCGTCGCCGTCCTGGCCGTCCTCGGTCTGGCGGCCGGCCTCCTCATCGCCTTCCCGACGAAGCTGGCGAACATCGCGACGACGCAGATGAGTTGGTGGCTCCGATGACGCCCAAAATGCTCCTCCTGCCCATCCTTCTCCCGGCGGTCCTCGCCGTCGTCCTGCTCGTCCTGCCCCGGGCCCTTCGCCTGCTGCGCGACGTCCTGGCGGTCGGCGGGGCGGCCGTCCTCGTCTACTACGGGTTCGTCTTCTTCTCCGTCAAGGACCTCCGCTACGCCGTCCCCTGGCTCGGCATGGGCATCGACTTCGACCTCCGCCTCTATCACTTCTCGAGCTTCATCCTGCTCGCCCTGGCCGGGTTCCTCGTCCTCATCGCCCTCTACGCCACGGTCAAGATGAAGGACGCCCCGCGGGGGCGGGAGTTCATGGCCTATGTCTTCCTGACCGCGGCCTTCGCCAACGGGGCGGTCCTGGCCAACAACTTCGTCCCGCTCGTCTTCTTCTGGGAGGGCCTGCTCGTCACCCTCTACGGCATGATCACGATCGGCGGCCGGCCGACCTCGGGCCGGACGGCGGTCAAGGCGCTCCTCATCGCCGGCTTCTGCGACTTCGCCATGATCCTCGGCGTCGGCCTCCTCTGGACCATCGCCGGGACCGCGACGATGTCCGAGATCGCGGTCGAGCCGACCGGCCTGGCCGCCGTCGCCTTCGTCCTCCTGATGATCGGGGCCGCGGGCAAAGCCGGGGCCATGCCTTTCCACACCTGGATCCCCGACGCCGCGATAGACGCGCCGGTCACCTTCATGGCCTTCCTGCCGGCCGCCTTCGAGAAGCTGCTGGGGATCTACCTCCTGGCCCGGGTGGCCCTCGACTTCTTCACCATCCGGCCGGGAAGCGCGATGTCGATCCTGCTCATGATCGTCGGCGCCGTGACCATCGTCCTGGCCGTCCTCATGGCCCTCGTCCAGAAGGACCTCAAGCGGCTCCTGTCCTACCACGCCGTCAGCCAGGTCGGGTACATGGTCCTCGGCATCGGCACGGCCATCCCCATCGGCATCGCCGGCGGCATCTTCCACATGATCAACCACGCCATGTACAAGAGCGGCCTCTTCCTGAGCGCCGGCTCGGTCGAGCATCGCACGGGCACGACCGAGCTCAAAAAGCTCGGCGGCCTCCGGAGGGACCTGCCCCTGACGGCCTTCGGCTTCACCGTCTGCGCCCTGGCCATCTCGGGCGTCTGGCCGCTCAACGGCTTCGTCTCCAAGGAGATGGTCTTCCACGGCGCCCTCGAGACCGGGTACACCGTCTTCGCCATCGCCGCCTGGGTCGGGGCCATCTTCACCTTCGCCTCGTTCCTCAAGGCCGGCCACTCCGTGTTCTTCGGCGAGAGGTCCCGCGACGTCCCCGAGGTCAAGGAGAGCCAGCCGGCCATCGTCCTCCCGATCCTCGTCCTGGCCGGGCTCTGCATCCTGTTCGGCGTCTACAACAAGCTGCCCCTGACCCTGTTCATCCAGCCGATCCTCGAAGGCCACGCCGAGGCCGGCGCCCACCTCGATTTCACCAGCCACGCCCTCGACCTCTTCAACACGGTCGCCCTGATCTCGATCGCCTGCCTCGTCCTGGCCTTCCTGATCCACCGCCACGGTTTCCTCAAGGGCGGGCGCAAGGCCCACCTGGCCTCCGAGCCCATCCACAACCTGCCGGGCGTGCACAAGCTCTACGACCTGGCCGAGCGCCGCGTCTTCGATCCCTACGAGCAGGGCGTCAAGGCCCTCCACGGGCTGTCGGTCGTCCTCTTCAAGGCCGTCGACCGGCCCATCGACTTCGTCTACGAGAAGATCGTCACCGTCACCGGCGCGAAGTTCACCGGGATCCTGAAAAAGGCCCACAACGGGCACTACGCGAACTATCTCGCCTGGTGCCTGGCCGGCCTGATCATCCTCGCGGGCGCCATCAGCCTGCTCGCGAAGTGAGAGAGGAGGAGCGTTGATCATACTCTTCGTCGCCCTGCCGCTCGTCGTGGCGGCCGTCCTTCCTCTCGTCGGCAAGGTCTCCCGGCGCGTCCTGCCCGATCTCCTGGTAAACGCGACCCTGCTCGTCCTGCTCGTCTACGCCGCGGTCGCTGGGCGCGCCCTCATCGCGGACGGACCCGTCCTCCAGCAGATCGGCTGGTTCGGGGAGGTCGTCAACATCCGCCTGGCCCTCGACGGCTTCAGCCTCCTCATGCTCGTCGCCGTCTCCTTGGTCGGCCTGGCGGCCAGCCTGTTCGCCGTCGACTACATGGAGCACTACGGGGGCAAGGCCGCCTACCACGCCCTCTACCTGATCATGATCGCCGGGATGAACGGGCTTCTCCTCTCGACCGACCTCTTCAGCGTCTACCTCTTCCTCGAGGTGGCCGCCGTCGCCTCGTACGCCCTCGTCGCCTTCGGCCTCGGCCACGACGAGCTCGAGGCCGCGTTCAAGTACCTGATGCTCTCGGTCGTCGCCTCGGCGGCGATCCTGGCGGCGATCGCGGTCATCTTCGGCGTGACCGGCAGCCTCGATTTCGCGGCCGTGGCGGCCGCCCTGCCGGAGCTCGACGCGGGCGCGGTCGTGGCCATCGCCTCCGGCCTTTTCCTCATGGGATTCGGGCTCAAGGCGGCCCTCATCCCCTTCCACGCCTGGCTGCCGGACGCGCACCCTTCGGCCCCGGCGCCCATCTCGGCCGTCCTGTCCGGCCTGCTGATCAAGGTCTCCGGCGTTTACGCGCTGGCCCGGATCTTCCTCAACGTCTTCGGCCTCACGCCGGCCCTGTCGGCCGTCCTGATGGTCGTCGGCACGGTGTCGATCGTCGTCGCCGCCTTCCTGGCGCTCGGCCAGAAGGACATCAAGAGGATGCTCGCCTACTCGTCGATCAGCCAGGTCGGCTACGTCGTCCTAGGCATCGGCCTCGGGACGCCGCTCGGGATCGCCGGCGGCCTCTTCCATCTCTTCAACCACGCCCTGGCCAAGGGGCTGCTGTTCCTGACCAGCGGCTCCGTCCAGCAGGCCACCGGGACGCGCGACCTGGACGAGATGGGCGGGCTGGCCAAGCGCATGCCGGTCACGGCCGCGACGAATCTCGTCGGGGCCCTGTCGATCGCCGGCGTCCCGCCGCTCAACGGCTTCTGGTCCAAGCTCATCATCATCGTGGCCCTCGTCCAGGCCGGGGAGCCCGTGTTCGCCGTGATCGCCGTCCTGGCATCGGTCCTGACCCTCTGGTATTACCTCCTCATGCAGCGGAAGGCCTTCTTCGGCAAGCTCGACGAGAAGTGGGCCGCGGTCAAGGAGGCGCCGTTCTGGATGACGGCCGCGACCGTCCTCCTGGCCCTCCTCTGCGTGGGGATCGGCATCCTCTTTGCGTCGACCGTCTCGACCTGGATCCAGCCCGCCGCCGACATCCTCGCGGACGGGGTCCGGGCCGCGGCCGGATCGTGGGGATTTTAGACGATGATCGTTCAAACCGCCCTTCTCATCGGTGTCGTGCTCTTCTCCGTCCTGGCCATCCTGCTCAAGGACGTGCTCAAGTCGGCCATCTCCCTGGCCGTGTCCAGCCTCCTTCTGGGGATCATCTTCTTCCGGATGGACGCGCCCTACGCGGGTGTCTTCGAGATCTCCGTCGTCGCCGGGCTGATCACTGTCCTGTTCATCCTGACCATCGCCCTGACCAAGGCCGGCGAGGAGGTCCGCGAGTCCAAGGCCGCCAACGTGGTCTTCCCGCTCGTTTTCGTGGCCTTCGTCGTCATCGACGCGCTGGTCATGAAGGGCCTGATCGGCAAGGTCCCGGCCCTGGCCGGCGGCGCCGAGGCCGGGTCGTTCGGCGAAGTCCTCTGGAGGGGCCGGACCTTCGACCTCGTAGGCCAGATCGCGGTCATCCTGGCCGGGGTGTTCGCCGTTCTGGCGCTATTCCGCAAGAGGGACAAACATGACTAATACCTGGTATCTCTACCTGTTCTTCGCGGCCGCCCTCATTTTCGCCGGGCTCCTCGGCCTGCTGGCCCGGCGCAACCTCATCAAGCTCCTGATCGCCGTCGAGGTCATCGGCAAGGGCATCAGCCTGCTCCTCCTGTCGACCGGCTTCGCCAAGGGCCACATCCTGACAGCCCAGGCCCTGGTCATCACGTTCATCGTCGTCGAGGTCAGTCTCGTCGCCACGGCGCTGGCCCTGGTCATCAATATCTACCGCCACACGAAGGGCCTGGACGTCCGCAAGCTGGCCCACCTGAAAGGGTAAGCCATGAACGGAATCGGCATCCTGCTCTCCCCGCCCGTAGCCTTTCTCTTCTTCCTCGGCGCGGCCTTCGGCCTTTACGCCCTGGGCCGGGGCATGGCCCCCAAGCTGACCAAGGCCGGCGGGAAGCTCACGACCTACGCCTGCGGCGAGGACATCCCCGGGGTCAAGGTCCAGTTCGGCTACCGTCTCTTCTTCTTCATCGCTCTCTTCTTCACCATGATGCACGTCGCCGTCCTGGTCATCGCCACCGTGCCGTCCGGCAAGATCGTCTTCTTCGCCCTGTTCTACCTCGTCATGATCTTCCTGTCCGTCATGGCCCTGGTCACGAGGAGTTAACATGCTCAAAAAGCTCACGCGCTGGTCCAGGATCAAGTCGCCCTGGATCCTCCACCTCAACTCCGGCGCCTGCAATGCCTGCGACATCGAGATCGTCGCCGCGCTGACGCCGCGTTTCGACGTCGAGCGCTTCGGCATCCTGCTCAAGGCCACGCCGCGGCACGCCGACGTCATCGTGGCCAGCGGCCCGGTGACCCGCCAGATGAGGGACAGGATCATCCGCATCTACGAGCAGACGCCCGACCCCAAGTTCGTCATCGCCGTGGGCGCCTGCGCCATGTCCGGCTGCGTCTACCGCGGCGCCTACAACATTCTGGGCGGCATCGACCAGGTCATCCCGGTCAACATCTACGTGCCGGGCTGCCCGGCCCGGCCCGACGCCATCGTCGACGGCGTCGTCAAACTTCTGGGAAAACTCTAGCCATTAAGGAAATGTCATGACCGACGCCGAACTCATCGACAAGATCAAGGCCGACCTGGGAGACCGGGTCGAGATCGCCAATCCCGCCCCGCGGCGGCTCTTCCTGAAGGTTTCGCCGCAGAACCTCGTGGCCGTCACGACGAGGCTCCGGGACGCGTTCGGGGTCGTCTTCCTCTCGACCATCAGCGGGGTAGACCTTGGCGCGACGTTCGAGATCGTCTACCATTTCTCCACGCCCGAGACGGACTACAACCTCCGGACGGAGATCCCGAGGGACCGTCCCCATGTCGCCAGCATCACGTCCGTCATCCCGGGCGCCATCCTGTACGAGCGCGAGCTCCAGGACATGTTCGGCATGGTCGTCGACGGCCTCCCCGATCCCCGCCCCCTCGTCCTCCCCGACGACTGGCCGGCGGGCAACTACCCCCTGCGGAAGGACTGGAAGCACGAGCGGCCCCAGGAAGTCATCCCCGGAGGTAAGTCATGAGTTTCCAGATCCCCATCGGGCCCCAGCACCCGGCCCTCAAGGAGCCGATCAGCCTGCGCATGACGGTCGAGGGCGAGGTCATCACCGACGTCGACATCCGCCTGGGCTACAACCATCGGGGCGTCGAGAAGATCGCCGAGGACAGGAACTGGACCCAGAACATCTACCTCGTCGAGCGCATCTGCGGCATCTGCTCCCACTCCCACTCCACCTGCTACGTCCAGGGCGTCGAGAAGCTCATGGAGCTCGAGCCGCCCAAGCGCGGCATGTACATCCGCTATCTCGTCTCCGAGCTCGAGCGCATCCACAGCCACCTCCTCTGGCTCGGCGTCGCCGGCCACGAGGCCGGCTTCGACTCCTTCTTCATGTACACCTGGCGGGACCGCGAGATCGTCATGGACCTCCTGGAAATGATCACCGGCAACCGCGTCCACTACGCCATCAACACGATCGGCGGCGTCCGCCGCGACCTCGACGAAGGCCAGAAGGCCAAGATCCTGGAGGGCATGGCCACGCTGAGGAAGAGGAGCGAGTACTACTTCCACATCGGCGCGAACGAGCCCAGCTTCGTCGGCCGGATCGCCGGCGTCGGCATCCTGCCCAAGGAGAGGGCCATCGCCCTTTGCGCCGTCGGCCCGACGGCCCGGGCCTCGGGCTGGCCCCGGGACGTCCGCAAGGAGGATCCCTACGCGGTCTACGACGGAGCTCGAATTCGACGTCGCCACCGCCGATTCCTGCGACGTCCTCGGCCGCGTCGTCGTCCGGGTCAAGGAGCTCCTGGAGTCCTACAAGCTCTGCGAGCAGATGGTCCGCAACCTCCCGCGCCGGGGAGATCGCCGTCAAGGCGCCGCGCAAGGCCAAGCCCGGCGAGGTCGTCAGCCGCTACGAAGCCCCCCGCGGCGAGAACATCCACTACATCAAGGCCAACGGGACGCGACAAACCCGAGCGGCTCAAGGTCAGGGCCCCGACGCTCGGCAACTACCCGGCTACGGTGGAGATGCTCCGGAAGGGTTTCATCGCCGACATCCCGCTCATCTTCGCCGCCATCGACCCCTGCATCTGCTGCGCCGAACGGACCGTGACGCTCGTCGGCGCGCGGACCGGCGAAGAATCCGTCGTCCGGATGAGCGACCTGCGCCGGCAGGCGATCGCCCGGCATCAGAACGCCCCCTTGAAAAGGAATGCCGCATGGCCGCTCTGAGAACGATCCTTTACCTCGTCGTCTATCCCGGGCTGCTGTTCCTTTTCGTCTACTCGACCTTCTGCGAGTGGTTCGACCGCAAGGTCTACGCCCGCCTGCAGAACCGGATGGGGCCGACCCATACCGGGCGGTTCGGCCTGCTCCAGCCGATCGCCGATTTCGTCAAGCTCCTGGCCAAGGAGGACGTCGTCCCCGAGGCCGCGGACAAGCGCCTTTTCTCGGTCCTGCCCGTGGTCGGGCTGGCCGTGGTCATGACGGCCGGTCTCCTCCTCCCCGTCTGGAACTTCGACCTGACCCAGCCGGGCTGGACGTCCTTCTCCGGCGACATCATCGTCATCCTGTACCTGCTCAGCCTGCCGACGCTCGTCCTCTTCCTGGCCGCCTGGTCCTCGACCAACCTCTTTTCCACGATCGGCGGCGCCCGCGTCCTGACCATGCTCTTCGGCTACGAGGTGCCGCTCTTCCTGGCCGTGCTCACCCCGGCCATCCTGGCCGATTCCTGGCGCCTGGCCGAGATCGCGGCCTTCTATCAGGCCAGGCCGGTCCTCCTCCTGCCGAACCTGCTGGCGTTCGTCATCGCCGTCATCGCCGTCCAGGCCAAGCTCGAGCGGACCCCGTTCGACATCCCCCACGCCGAGACGGAGATCGTCGGAGGCACGTTCACGGAATACTCGGGCAAGAAGCTGGCCCTCTTCCGGCTGACCTTCGACATCGAGATGGTCGTCGCCAGCGGCCTTCTGGCGACCGTTTTCCTCGGCGGCTTCCCCGGCGGGGCGGTCCTGGGCCTCCTCCAGTTCGTCGCCAAGACCCTCTTCATCATCTTCCTCCTGTCCCTGCTCCGGGCCCTGACGTCGCGGATCCGCGTCGACCAGGTCGTCTCTTTCGCCTGGGGGTACCTGGCCCCGCTGGCGGTCTTCCAGCTTCTGGCCATCATCCTCCTGAAGGGATTCCTGAAATGAAGATCGCCGTCTTTCTCCCCGAGCTCCTCCGCCACCTTTTCAAGAAGCCGGCCACCGTCGACTATCCCTTCAAGAAGCTCGAGGTGCCCCCCGACTTCCGCGGGACGCCCTACCTCGACCCCGAGATGTGCATCGTCTGCAAGGCCTGCGAGCGGGACTGCCCGGCCGAGGCCATCGAGATCACCGACGTCGATCCCGCCGAGAAGCGCTTCAAGATGGTCATCCACAACGACCGCTGCATCCACTGCGCCCAGTGCGTCGATTCCTGCCCGACGACGCCCAAGGCCATGCGCATGGACAACCTTTTCGAGATCGCGACGGACAGCCGCCACAAGCTCAAGGCCGAGTGGGTGTACGTCCGGGCCGTGATCAAGCCCAAGGCGCCCGCGCCACCGCCGCCGGTCGCCCCGGCCGCCTGATCGCCTAGCGAATTCCCCTGCCCTTATCCGCCCGCGGATCGAGGGCTTTCCCCGTTCATCTTCCGGCTCCGCGAGGCCGGCGTCAGATCTTCATGGGCATGAGGACGTAGATGTTCGTGATCGCTTCCTCGGCCTCAGGCTTGAGGAGGACGGCGCTGTTCTCGTCCTTGATCTCGAAAACGACCTTCTCGGAACCGACCGCGGTGAGGAAATCGAGGAGATACTGGGCGTTGAAGCCGATCTCCAGGTCCTGGCCCTTGTATTCGACCGCCAGGCGGTCGCGGGCCTCTCCGATCTCCGGGTTGGACGAGAAAAGCCTCAGCTTGTTCTTCTCGACCGTGAACTTGATCCCCTTGGACCGCTCTGCCGACAGGAGCGACACCCGGCGGATGGCCCCGGCGAGCTCCTCTCTTCCGATCGTCAACCGCCCGGGGTTGTCCTTGGGGATGACGGCCTGATAATTGGGGAACTTGCTCTCTATGATCCGCGAGATGAGCGTCCGCGGCCCGACCCGGAAGAAGAGGTTGTTCTCGTCGAGATCGAAAGAGATCGTCTCGTCCTCGAACTTCCTGATCTCGGCCAGGGTCTTCTTGGCGACGATGACGCTCGTCTCCTTGTCGAGCTTCAGGCCGTCCTCGGCTTTGCGCGTATAGGAGAGCCGGTGCCCGTCGGTGCTGACCAGCTCGATCTGCCTGTTCTTGAGCGACAGGAGCGCCCCGTTGAGATAGTAGCGCTGTTCCTGGGTGATCGCGAAAAATACGCGGTCGATCATGTCCTTGAAGGCGGCCAGAGGCAGCTCGATGCCTTTTTCGAACCTGGCGTCCGGCACCTGAGGGTAATCCTCTTTGGCCAGGCAAAGGACCTTGAACTCGCTTTCGCCGGCCTTGATCTCGATCGTCTCGTCCTTCAGCTCGACCTGGACGGTCTGCCCCTCGGGCAGCGACTTGACGATCTCGAATATCTTCTTGCCGTTGATCGTTATCGCGCCGGTCCGTTCGATCCCGGCTTCGAGGTGCGTCCTCAGCCCGACCTCGAGGTCCGTCCCCGTCAGTTCGATGTCCTTCTCGCCGACGTTCATGAGGATATTGGCCAGGATCGGCATCGTGTTCCTCTTCTCGACGATGCCCTGGAGGATCTGGAGCTCGCTCAGGAACGCTTCTTTCGGTATCGAGAATCTCATAAGACCACCTCTCGCGCCGTTTTCCTTGTTCTTCGCTCTTTATTCTTTATTCTTTATTCTTAATATTTAATTCAGAATAAGACCTAAATCAAGAAGAGAAATAAGAATGTCCTCTGGAAATGTGGGAATCCGCCCGAACTCGTTGATCCGCCTCATTGGATGAAGGCCAGAAGGCTGTTGATCTCTTTGTTGAATTCGGGATCGTCCGTCCTCAATTTCTCTATCTTGCGGATGCTGTGGATCACCGTCGTGTGGTGTTTTCCACCGAATTTCTTGCCGATCTCCGGGAGAGAGGACTTGGTCAGCTCCTTGGCCAGATACATGGCGATCTGGCGGGGAAAGGCGATCTTGGGGGAATTGTTCTTCGATTTGAGCTGAGAGGCCTTGATCTTGAACCTGTGACAGATGAGCTTCTGGATCTTTTCCACAGTGACGATGGTCGTCGAGGGGTCCAGAAGCCCCTTGAGGGCCTCCTTCGTCAAGTCGAGGTCGATGCGCTCCCCCTTGAGCGAGGCGAAGGCGATAACGCGGCGCAAATAGCCTTCGAGCTCGCGGATATTGGTCTGGACCTTGTCTGCGATATAAAGAGCGACGCTCTCGGGGAGAAGGACGGCCTCGGCTTCGGCCTTCTTCTGGAGGATGGCGATGCGCGTCTCGATGTCCGGGGGCTTGAGGTCGGCGATCAGGCCCCATTCGAAGCGCGAACGGAAGCGTTCCTCGAGGTGGGGGATCTCCTTTGGTGGGCAATCGCTGGAGATGACGATCTGCTTCTGGCTGTCGTAAAGATGGTTGAAGGTGTGGAAAAACTCCTCCTTCGTCCGTTCGCGGCCGGAGAGGTAGTGGATATCGTCCATGAGAAGAAGGTCGACGCTCCGGTATTTCTCCCGGAATTCCAGGATCTTGCCGTACTGGAGGTGATTGACGAGGTCGTTCATGAACTTCTCGGTCGTGACGTAGAGGATCTTGTTCCGCGGATTCTGCTGGATGGAGAAATGGCCGATGGCGTTCATGAGATGGGTCTTGCCGAGGCCCGCCCCGCCGTAGACGTACAGGGGGTTGTAGGATTTGGCCGGGTTCTTGGCCACGGCCGAGGCCGCGGCGTGGGCGAATTGATTGCAGCTGCCGACGACGAAGTTCTCGAAAGTGTAATTCGGATTGAGGTTCGGATTGACCGCCTGTCCGGGCTTCGTCTTCCTCTCCTCGGGCGACCGCCTCATGAAAGCGGTCGGCGTGTCGTCGTGGATGTAGCGGATGTCGAACGTCTTGCCGAAGACGTCGCGGGAGCAATCGTTGATGATGTTCGAATAGTGGAACGAGAGCCAGTCGCGGAAGTAGGCGTTCGGGACCTTGACGTACAAGCAGTCCTGCTCCTGGCCGATGAAGGCCGTCGGATCGAACCAGGTCTCGAAGGAATTGGGATCGACCTTGGTTTCGACCAGCCGGAGGATATCGATCCAAGGGTTTTGTTTTTCTTTAGGTTCCATGGGAGCCGTCATTTTTTCCACAGAATTTTCCACATCTGTGGAAAATCTCTCCCGGGGGGATGGCAGCCGGAAGAGGCCTGGGGATAATAGCATTCCGGGGGGGCCAATTCAAGCTTTTTTTTAGGGGAAAAAGGCCTTCGTGGGAGGTTCGGGCCGGACGATGGCCAAGGATCGCCGAGCCCTTCGCGGGAAGGACGAAAAAGCTTGGAAATCGGCCCGCGGCGGGGTCCGGAGGCCGGCTAAAAGGGCCTGTTTTGTCGGGCTTAGAGAGGGTTCGCGTCAGCGTCCGAGGAGGGTCCGCTTCTCGAGCGTCGTCGTCCCAAGAAGGATGGGCAGAAGCCGGGCCCGGAGCCGGGCGGAGAGCTCGGAGAAGGCGAAGTCGGCGGGCTTTTCGACGTCGGCGTAGTCGCGCTCCTCCCGATACTCTTTGCGGAAGAGCGGCTCGCCGTCGGCCGCCGCGAGGACCGAGACCTCAACGGACATCGTCCAACGGCGGACCTCGAGCAGTCCGCGCTCCGCGCGCTTGAACGGTCCGTCGGCGGGGATCGGCTTGTTGTCGAGGGCCTTGCGGACCTCGGTCGACAGCCGGACCGAGCCGGTGATAACGACGGCGCGACCGCTCCCACCGGCCGGGGCGTCGGCGGCGCGCTCGAGCCGGGTGACCGGGCCCGTGAAGGCCAGATCGATCTCGCCCGCAAGATATTCGGAGAGGGCCCGGCCGGCCGGGAAGCCTTCGACCGGGGAATCCTCTTGAAAATCGGTCACGATGATCGCGTCGAACGATCCGGCGGAGAAGGGCGAGACGCCGGGCAGGTCGACGCGGACCTCGATGGGCCCGCCGGACCTGCAGGCCGGAGCGGCGGCCAGGGCGAGGACCAGGGCGATCGCGGCCGCGGTCCTCACGCGCCGCCTGCCCGGCCCGACTCCAGGCGGGCCTTGAAGGACTCGTAGTTGAGCTTGATCGTCCGGTTGGCGGGTTCGAGGCGGAGGGCCTCCTCGTACTCCCTGCGGGCCTCCTCCCAGGCGCCGCGCTTTTCGTGGGCGATGGCCAGGTTGTTGTGGGCCGCGGCCGAGCCCGGATCCTGCCGGACGGCCTCGGTCCAGTGGCGGAGCGCCGCGTCCCAGTCGTCGGCGCGGGCCGCCGAGATGCCCGCCTTGAGGGGGCCGATGGCCAACGATCGGGCGCAGGCCGAGAAGACGACGAGGCCGCCGAGGACGAGGGGGCCGACTGATGCGACGAGGAAGCGTTTCATGCCGGTCTCAGGGAAAGATTACGCCTTTTGGGACGCTCCGGTCAAGCGGCCGCGGGCCCGGCCCGGCTTGCCTGACCGGGGCTTTTGTGGTATAAAATCGGCTCAATCCTCGAACGAGAGAGATGCGACCATGCCGAAAGTCTGCGAGATCTGTGAAAAAGGGCCCGTCTTCGGGCATAGCGTCAGCCATTCGCACAAGTCGTCGCCAAAAAAGTGGAAGCCCAATCTCCAGCGCGTCAGAGCCCAGACCCCCAAGGGTGTCCGCCAGATCTGGGTCTGCGCGCGATGCCTGCGCTCGGGCAAGGTGGCCAAGGCCGCCTGACCTGGCCTATTTATTCGAACGCCCCGCTATTCTCCATCTCTGATCTATAGGCCAGGTCCTCCCCGATCACACCCGTTCGACCGAAAGCACTTCCTTAAGCCCCGCGATCCGCTTCACGATCGCCTCGAGGTGGCGGATATCCTTGATGCGCACGTCGAGGCGGATCCGCGCCTTCCCCTCCGAGATCATCGCGGCCTCGGCCTTGAAGATGTCACCGTCGAGCCCGGCGATGGCCGTGGCCACCTTGGCCAGGACACCGGGGGAGTCCTGCGACTTGACCAGGAGGCGGGCCTTGAAGGGCGCGGAGAACGACGGGTCCCAGGCGACCTCGACCTGACGCTGGGCGTCGAGCAGCTCCTTCGTCACGAGCGGGCAGCGCAGGGAGTGGACCGTCAAGCCGCGCCCGGCCGTGATGTACCCGACGACGGGCTCGCCTTTGACCGGCGAGCAGCACTGGGCCAGCTTGACCATCTGACCGTCGAGGTCCTTGATCAGGAAGCCCGGGCCCGGGGCGAGCCGGGCCTTCGCCTTGCCGAGCAGGGTCGGGCGGCGGGGCTCGACCGGGCCGAAGACGGCCTCGACGAGCTTCGGGTCGACGACGATCCGGCCGAGGCCGACCCGCCGGTAGAACTCGTCCAACGTCGCGGCCCGGAGGCCGACGACGGCGGCCACGCGCTTGGCCAGGTCCTCATCGCGGCGGAGCTCGGCCGGCAGGGCGTACTTCCGGACCTCCCGCTCCCAGAGCTTGCGCCCCAGGGAGACGCTCGTCGTCCGGCTCCGGAGGTTGAGCCAGCGCTTGAGATGCTGGCGGGCGCCGGCCGTGGCGGCCGCGGCGAGCATGGCCCGCGTCGGCGCCCTGTCGGGATCGGTCAGGATCTCGACGATGTCGCCCGTCGCGAGCGGCGTCTTGAGCGGGGCTGACGTGCCGTTGATCCGGGCGCCCGAGGCGTGCAGCCCGATCTCGGTGTGGATCTTGAAGGCGAAGTCGAGGGCGGTGGCCCCGGGCGGCAGGTTGACGACCTTGCCCTTGGGCGTGAAGACGTAGACCTCCTCGGGGATGAGGTTCGTCTTGAGGCTCTGGAGGAACTCGCGCGGGGCCTTCTGTTCCTTGAAGAGGGCGGCCATCTCCCGCAGCCAATGGAGGCGGCGGTCCTCCTTTTGGGGGCCGGGCGGGGCGTCGTCCTTGTAGCGCCAGTGGGCGGCGATGCCGTTCTCGGCGAGGTCGTGCATCTCCCGCGTCCGGATCTGGATCTCGAACATCTTCCGGTCCTCGGTGATGATCGTGGTATGCAGCGCCTGGTAGAGGTTCGGCTTGGGCATGGCGACGAAATCCCGGAAGCGCTGGGGCAGGTGAGGCCAGCGCTGGTGGATGATGCCCAAGATGGCGTAGCAGTTCTTGACCGTGTCGGTGATGACCCGGAGGGCCAGGAAGTCGAAGACCTGGTCGAAGTCGACGTCGCGCCGCTTCATCTTGCTCCAGACGCTGTACGGCCTCTTGACCCGGGAATAGATCTCGGCCGGCAGGGCGTTGTCCGAGACGAGCCCGGCCAGGGCCTTGGTCATGGCGGAGAGGTCGGCCTCGGCGGCTTTCCGCTGCGGCTCGACGGTCGCGGCGATCTTGACGTACTCCTCGGGGGCCACGTAGCGGAACGACAGGTCCTCGAGCTCGGCCCGGATCCGGCCCATGCCGAGGCGGTTGGCGATGGGCGCGTAGATGTCGAGCGTCTCGCGGGCGATCTGGCGCCGCTTTTCCTCGTCGAGGTGCCTCAGGGTCTTGAGGTTATGGACGCGGTCGGCGAGCTTGATGAAGATGACCCGGATGTCGTCGGTCATGGCCAGGATGATCTTGCGGAGGGTCTCGGCCCGGCGGACCTCGGGCGATACTTCCTGGACCCGGCTGATCTTGGTCACGCCCTCGACCAGGTCGGCGACGTCCTTGCCGAAGCTCTCGCGGAGCTCGCCGGGCGTCGTCTCCGTGTCCTCGAGGACATCGTGGAGGAGGGCGGCGACGAGCGTCGTCCGGTCGAGCTTCATGTCGGCGAGGTAATCGGTCACCTCGAGAGGGTGGCTGAGATAGGGCTCGCCGGAGCGCCGGACCTGGCCCTTGTGGGCCTGCCCCGAGAAGACGTAGGCCTTGCGGAGGACCGCGACGTCCTTTTCGCTGATGTAGGAGGACGCCTTCTCGAGGATGTCGTCAAAGCGGACCATGGCCGGAGAGCCCCTCCCGTTCGAGGATCCAGGCGGCGGCCTCGAGGACGCCCGGGGCCGTGTGCGCCGGGCGGACTCCGAGGGCCGCGAGCGCCGCCGGCGCCCCTTGTCCGTAGCCGGTGAGGACGAGCACAGGGACGGCCCCGACGTTGAGGCCGAAGAGGACGTCGGCCGGTTTGTCCCCGATCATGTAGGACGCGCCGAGGTCGAGCCCGAGCTCACGGGAGGCCCGCAGGCCCAGGCCGGGCCGCGGCTTGGCGCATGAACATGCGGCGCAGGCCGGGTCCTCCGGGGCGTGGGGACAGAAGTACAGGGCGTCGAGCGGCGCGCCGCGACGGGCGAACTCGTCCAGGAAGCTGGCGTGGAGCGCGTCGAGCTCGGCCGCGTCGAAGTAGCCGCGGCCGAGCCCGGACTGGTGGGTGACGACGACGGTGGCGAACCCGGCCCGGCCGAGGCGGCGGACGGCCTCGAAGGCCTCCGGATAGATGTGGACCTGGCGGAAGTCGGCCGGGTATCCGGTGTCCTCGTTGAGGGTCCCGTCGCGGTCGAGGAAAACGGCCCGGCGCGTCGTCATGGCATGCGCTCGCCGATGATGGCGAAGACCTCCGCTCGGTCGATCACGAGGCGGGCTTGTCCGCCTTTTCGGGCTTCGCCGCCGGGGCGTCGGCGGACCCGTCCTTCGTCCCGTCCTTCGGCTCCGCTTTCTTCCCGGTCTTGGCCCCGGGGTCCGCGGCGCCCTTCTTGGCGTAGTCGGTGATGTACCAGCCGTTCCCCTTGAACTGGATGGCCGGAGTGGAGATGAGCTTGACAACGGCGCCGCCGCACTTGGGGCACTTCTCGAGCGGCTTGTCCAAGGCCTTCTGGAGCACCTCGGTCCTCTCCCGGCATTGCTTGCACTGGTATTCGTAAAGCGGCATCGCGTCTGTCTCCGATGGGACTCGTTCCCCGAAGCGCCCATTATATCAGAATTCCGCCCGATTGGGGGGCTCCTCCGTCTCCGCGGCCGGCTGGGAACGAGGGGCGCTATTCGTGGAAGACGATGGCGTCGAAGACCGAGAGCTTGGCCCCGCGCCTCCAGGCGTCGCGCGGCAGCCCGGCCTTGAGAGAGGCCTCTTCGAGGAAGGTCTCCCGGTCCCAGCCGTTCTCGACGGGGACCTGCGGCAGGAGCAGGCCCTTCCGCCCGTCCCTTTCGACGATGAGGCCGTGCGTGC
This sequence comes from Candidatus Aminicenantota bacterium, assembly GCA_963719985.1. Lineage (GTDB taxonomy): Bacteria > Acidobacteriota > Aminicenantia > Aminicenantales > Saccharicenantaceae > RBG-16-66-30. The sequence continues at coordinate 1,169,944 of CAVRDU010000005.1, forward strand.
CGACCTTGACGGCCCGGGGGTTGGAGATCTCGCGGGGAGGCGTCAGAACGGAGACCTCGATCCGGATGGAATCGAGCTCGGCGGCGGAGACCGGCGGGAAGCGGGGGTCCTCGGTGGCCGCCAGGATCGCGGCCTGGATCACGGTCCGGCCCAGCGGCGCGACCGGCTCGGCGTAGCCGATGCAGCCGCGAAGCCGGCCGGCCTTCCTGAGCGTGACGAACGCTCCCCGCGGCTCCTTGAACGCGCCCCGCCCGGTGCGGTCCTCGATGACGGCCCGCCGGCCGATGAATTCCGTCATCGCGGCCCGGGCCAGGCGAAGGAGGTCCTCCCTCTCGTCCGGTCCGAGGGCGAACTCCTCCGGGGCTGACCCCTCGCCGGAGAGGACGGCGGCGGCGAGATAGCCGACGACGGGGCCGCCGAAGGAGGACGAGTCGGTCCGGTCGAGGATCTCGACCGACGGGCGCCCCGCTTTCTCGGCGAGGAGAAGCAGGGCGGCGACCGCACCGCCGCCGCACATGATGTTCTCCCCGGCCTCGACCTTGCGGAGGATCGTGTCGACGCGCCTGTCCCGGATGAGCCCGGCCGTCGCCGCGTCGGTCGCCTCGGCCCGGGCCTTCGGTAGGAAGTGCGACAGGTCGGTCGAAGCGACGACGAGGACCTTCTTCGCCAGACAAGTTTTGGCCAGCGCGGCCGCGAGGCCCTGGACGGTCGAGCGGTCCGGGAGGCCCATCACGATGGGGACGATGGCCGCCCCGGGCAATGCCCGCTGGATGAAAGGCACCTGGACCTCGACGGCGTGCTCCTCGGCGAACGCGTCGGCGCGGAACTTCGAGCGGCAGGCCCGGGCGATCTCGCGGGCCAGGTCCTCGTCGACCCGGGCGACGCCGAGCGGCGTCTCGAAGCCGCCGTCGGGCCATACGGACACTCCCTCGAACGCGACCCGGTGGGACGGGGAGAGGATGACGACCGTCTCGAAGGGCGTCCCGCGGACCCGGGCGTAGGCCGCGGCCGCCGTCCTCCCCGAATAGACATAGCCCGCGTGGGGAGCGATGAGGCCGACGACGCGGGCGGAGGAAGGGGCGGCCGGGGCGGCTTCCGCGAGGTAGGCGTCGATCGTCGAGGCCAGCCGGGACGCGTCGTCCGGATAGAACTCGCCGGCGAAGGCCGGCGGCCGGATCCCCTGCCCGCCGAGGGCTGTGGGGAGGAGCATGGCAGCCGCGGCCATGAGGCCGAGCGCTCTTGTGAACGGGTGGCCGATCATCGCGTCCCTCGCGCCTTCCGAGCCCATGATATCGGCGGCGGGACGAAATTGCAAATCGGGCCGGGCCGGACGATTGACTTTTCGCCCGATTTGGCTAAAATTAGAAAGGGAAGGTTGCGATGAAAGGCTTCTTCAAATTCATGCTCGCGGTCCTGACGCTCGGCGCGGCGTTCTCCCTCGGTCTCCATCTCGGGAAAGAGAAAGAGAAGTCCAAGATCCCTATCTTCCAGGAAGAGCCGGAAAGCGGCGAGTGATCCTTTGTCTGTCCGGCCGGCCCGGCGCGCGGCGCCCGGCGGAGATCCTGGGGGGAGCGTGAGGATCGAACGATGAACGCGGGGACGATCGGCATCCTCGTCGTCTTCGCGGCGTTCGTCCTGCTACTCATCATCAATCCCAACATGTCGTGCTTCGGCCGGCGGATCAAATCCCCTTTCTACCCGCTCTTCCGCAAAAAGCGGCTTAAGGAAGGGGCCGGGGAGGCCCCCAAGAAGGCGCCGAAGACCGAAGATTATGGCTTCCGCTAGGGCCTCCGCCCGGCACCGGCCGCGAGCGGCCGGGGCGTTCCTCCTGGCCTCTTCCCTGATCGCGTGCTCGGGCCGCACTCCCGTTCTCGTGCCTCCCCCCGGCGGCGTCGAGGCCGTCGAGGGTTTCGCCTTCGCCTCGGTCGCCGGCGCCGAGGCCTCGGTCAAGGGCCGGTTCGCCTTCCTCTTCCGGCGCCCGGGGCTCGGCCGGGTCGAAGCCGTCGATCCGCTCGGGAGGACCGTCTTCCGCGTCCATTTCCGCGACGGCCGGGCCTGGTTCGTCCTACCCTCCAGGAAGGTCTATGCCGAGGCCGAGGCCGAGGTCATGATGGACCGCATCCTCGGCCTCGTCATCCGGCCCGACGACACGCTGGCGCTCCTCTCTGGGACCTGGACGGAAGGCGGCGCGGCGGGCGGCTGGATCGTCGCCAGGGACGCGCAGGGGCGCGTCGTCCAGGGCGAGCGGGGCGGCTTCTCGTTCGAGGTCAGGGAATTCTTCCGCGGCGGCGCGGCCCCGCGCGAGATCGCCCTGGCCGGCCCGGAGACGTCGGGGCGGGTGAAGGTCCTCAAGCTCGCTTTCAACCCCGAGCCGCGGGACGAGGCCTTCGCGGTCGGCTTCCTCGGCCGGTACGCGGCGAAGACGTGGGAGGAGATGCTGGAGCTTCTCGACCGATGACCGTCCGATCGTTCGCCAAAATCAACCTCGGCCTCGAGATCGTCCGCAAAAGGCCCGACGGCTACCACGACATCCGGACGCTCTTCCAGACGATCACCCTGGCCGACGAGCTCATTATCGAGCCGGCCCCGGCCGGGGCGCTCGAGCTCGAGGGGGACGATCCGGAGGTGGCCTGGGACAAGACGAACCTCGTCCACCGGGCCGCCGCGCTCCTGCGGCGATCGAGCGGGACGGAGGCGGGGGTCCGGATCTCCGTCAGAAAAAGCGTCCCGGCCGGCCGCGGCCTCGGCGGGGGGAGCTCGAACGCGGCGGCGACCCTCCTCGCCCTGGACGAGATGTGGGGCCTGGGGCTTGGCGCCGCCGGCCTGGCTCCCCTGGCCAGGAGCCTCGGGGCCGATGTCCCCTTTTTTCTCGAAGGCGGCCTCTGCCTGGGGGAGGAGATCGGCGACAAGCTGACCCCTCTCGCCGACCTCGATCCGTTGGCCTGCCTCCTCGTCGTTCCCCCCTTCCCCATCCCCACGCCGTCGATATACGCCGGAGTGGGCCCGTCCTTGACTTCCCCGGGCAAAGACAGTAAAATTGGGCGCTTTCTGGAGTCCCGAGACTTCGGTCTTCTGGAAAACGACCTGGAGCGCGTCATTTTCCGGGCCCATCCCGAGCTCGAACGCTGGAAGAGCTTTTTGCGGGACGAGGGGGCCCTCGTCGCCCAGGTCAGCGGCTCGGGCTCGGCGGTCTACGGGCTTTTCCCCGACCCGGCGAGCGGCGAGAAGGCGCGGAGGAGGCTCCCCGGCGCGACGGACGCCCGGCTTGCGGCGACCCTGCCGCGGCGGGGCTTTAGGGCCCAGCTCGGCGCTGGGGCGTAGCCAAGCGGAAAGGCAACGGACTTTGGCTCCGTCATCGGAGGTTCGAATCCTCCCGCCCCAGTTCGGACGATATACGACGAGGTAGGAACGATGAAGATATTCACAGGTTCGTCGAACACGGCCCTGGCCCTGGAGATCGTCGATTTCCTGAAGATCGACCTGGGGCGCTGCGTCCTGGACCGCTTCAGCGACGGCGAGATCCACTTCTACATCGACGAGAACGTCCGCGGCGAGGACATCTTCATCATCCAGTCGGGATCGTCCGACGCGAACAGCCACCTCATGGAGCTGTTCATCATGATCGACGCCTTCAAGCGGGCCTCGGCGGGCCGCATCACCGCCGTCATCCCCTATTTCCCCTACGCCCGGCAGGACTGGAAAGACCGGCCGCGCGTGCCGATCTCGGCCCGCCTCGTCGCCGATCTCATCGAGACGGCCGGCGCCAACCGCGTCCTGACCATGGACCTCCACTCGCCGCAGATCCAGGGCTTCTTCTCCATCCCCGTCGACAACCTCATGTCCGCGCCCGTCCTGGCCAACCACATCAAGTCGCTCAAGCTCCAGGACCTGACCATCGTCTCGCCGGACGCCGGCGGCGTGGGCCGGGCCCGCTATTTCGCCCAGCGTCTCGACGCCAAGCTGGCCATCATCGACAAGAGGCGGCCGGCCCCGAACGTGGCCAAGGTCCTCCACGTCATCGGCGAGGTCGCCGGGCAGAACGTCGTCATCTACGACGACATGGTCGACACGGCCGGAACGCTGACCCTCAGCGTCGAGGCCCTGGCCAAGGAAGGCGCCGAGCGGATCTTCAGCGCCTGCACGCACCCCGTCCTGTCCGGACCGGCCCTCGAGAGGATCGCGCGCTCCAGGCTCGAGCGCGTCTTCACGACCAACACCATCCCGCTCGGGGAGAAGGCCGTCGGGACCGGGCGGTTCAGCGTCCTGTCCGTGGCCGAGCTCTTCGGGGAGGCCATCCGGAGGATCAACGAGGGGAGCTCGGTCAGCTCCCTCTTCGCTTAAGGAGAACATGATGAACATCGTCGTCAAGAGCGAGAAACGCCAAGGGCTGGGATCGAACGCCTCGCGCCGCCTGCGGGGGCAGGGCTTCGTGCCGGCCGTGCTTTACGGAGAGACCATGGAGGCGACCTCCCTCGTCCTCAGCAAGAAGGACATCGTCCAGATCCTGAGGCTCGAATCGGGCGAGAACACCATCTTCAAGGTCGCCGTCGGGGCCGACGCCTACGACGCCATGATCAAGGAGATGCAGGTCGATCCGTCCACCGACGAGCTCCTCCACGTCGACCTCATCCGCATCTCCATGGACAAGGCCATCCGGGTCACCGTGCCGGTCATCCACCGCGGCGAACCCGTCGGGGTCAAGACGGAGGGCGGCTTCATCGACTTCGTCACCCGCGAGGTCGAGGTCGAGTGCCTGCCCCGGGACATCCCCGAAAGCCTGGCGATCGACATCTCGGAGCTCCACATCAACCAGTCGATCAAGGTCCAGGCGATGGGAGTCCCGGCCGGGGTCAAGGTCCTCACCGAACCCAATACGGTCCTCGTCCTCATCTCCCTGCCGCACAAGGAAGAAGAGGTGTTCCCCGGCGAGAAGCCGGAGGGCGAGGTCGCGGCCGAGGAGCCCCAGGAGCCCGAGGTCATCAAGAAGGAGCGGGCCGAGAAGGAAGAGCCGGAGAAATAGAGCTTGTGGCTGGTCGTGGGGCTGGGTAACCCGGGTGACGAGTACGCGGCGACGCGCCACAACGCCGGGTTCATGCTGGTCGACCGGCTGGCCGCCGCCTGGGGCGTCGAGCTCCGGGGCCGGCTGTTCAAGGCCCGGACCGCCATGGCCCGGCGCGGCGCGGAGGATGTCCTCCTGGTCGAGCCCAAGACCTTCATGAACCGGAGCGGGACGTCCGTGCGGACGGCCCTGGCGGGAAAGGACGTCCCGCCGGAACGCCTCGTCGTCGCCTACGACGACCTCGACGTCCCCCTCGGCGAGATCCGGGTCCGGAAGCAGGGCGGGCCGGGGACCCACAAGGGCATGATCTCGATCGCCGGCGAGATCGGGACGGACGGGTTCCCCCGGGTCCGGATCGGCATCGGCCCGCTCCCGGCCGGCCGGGACGCGGCCGAGTACGTCCTCGAGGCCTTCAAGAAGGGCGAGCGCCGTCAGCTCGACGAGAGCCTCGGGGCGGCCGCCGAGGCCGTGGAGATGATCCTCGACGGGCGGATCGAGCTGGCCATGACCCGTTTCAACCGCCGAGGTTGATTTTTTCCCAGATTCGTCTAAGATAGGCTTTTCAACTCCTTGTTCCTTCCTTAAGAGAAGGAGCTGTCGAAGCCATAAGGAGGTCCGAGTGAGACAGTACGAGACGGGGTTCGTTCTCTCCCCCACGCTCTCCGAAGAAGAGACATCCCAGTTCGTCCAGCAGATGGCCGAGATCGTGGCCCAGAAGAAAGGCCAGATGGTCAAGCAGGACGTCTGGGGCAAGCGCCGCCTGGCCTTCCCCATCAAGAGGTTCCAGGAAGGCGTCTACGTGTTCTTCACCTACGACGGTCCCGGCGACGTCGCCACGGAGCTCGAGCGGCGGTTCAAGCAGACCGAAGCCGTGATCCGGTTCATGACCGTCCTCAAGGACCCGCGGGACCTCGTCCGGCGGAAGAAGAAGAAGAGGCGGGCCGACGAGGCCGCCCCGGCCGGCGAGCCCAAAGAGGAGAAGTCCCATGCCGCGTGACGACAGGCCCGAACGCAGCGAGCGCGGCGGCTACCGCAGGTATTTCGCGCCCAAGAGGAAGTTCTGCCGGTTCTGCCAGCGGGACGTCCGGGGCATCGACTACAAGGCCTTCGACATCCTGAAGAAGTACATCCCGGACCGGGGCAAGATCACGCCGCGCCGGATCACGGGGACGTGCGCCTTCCATCAGAGAAAGCTGGCCCTGGCCATCAAGAGGGCCCGGCTCATGGCCCTGCTGCCCTACGTCGAGGACTGAGATGAAGGTCATCCTGAAACAGGACGTGGAGAAGCTGGGCCGACGCGGCGACGTCGTCAACGTCGCCCCCGGATACGGGCGGAACTACCTCCTCCCCCGGAAGATGGCCCTGGCCGTCACGGCGACGAACATGAAGACGATCGAGATCGAGCGCCAGGCCCAGAAGAAGAAGCTCGAGGTCGAGCGCAAGTCCTTCAAGTCGCTCGTCGAGAAGCTCAACGAGGTCACTCTGACCTTCACCCGTCGGGCCGGCGACAAGGACGTCATCTTCGGCTCCGTGTCCTCGGGCGACATCCGGGACGGCCTGGCCGGGCTGGGATACGACATCGACAAGAAGAAGATCCTGCTCGAGGAGCCGATCAAGCGGCTCGGGAATTTCGCGGTGCCCGTCAAGATCAGCATGGACGACCGGGCCGAGGTCAAGATCGTCGTGGCCCGGGAGGAGACCGAGGGTGTCGGCGAGGCCGGCGGGCCCGCGGAGGAACCGGAAGCGGGCGAGAGCTGAGCGTTCCCGGCCGGAATAAGGCCGGACAGAGGTGGCTATGGAACTCGACCTGATGTTCCTGAAGAAGACGCCGCCGCACAGCCTCGAGGCCGAACGGACGGTCCTGGGGGGGATCCTCGTCCAGAACGAGAGCCTCAACGTCGTCCTCTCGACGATCTCCCCGGAGGACCTCTACAAGGACGCCCACCGCAAGATCCTCGAGCGGATCGTCGCCCTCGTCGACAAGGGCCTCGCGGTCGACCTCCTGACCCTGACCGAGGACGCCGTGCGGGCCGGCATCCTCGAGGAGATCGGCGGGGCCTCCTACCTGTCCTCCCTCCTCGACGGCGTGCCCCGCAACCTCAACGTCGAGTACTACGCCCAGATCATCAAGGAGAAGGCCCTCCTCCGCCGGCTGATCGTCTCGTCGACGCGGATCATCCAGGAGAGCTACGAGCAGAAGGAAGACGCAGACGAGCTTCTCAACGCCGCCCAGGCGGCCATCATCGAGGTGGCCGAGCAGCGCATCAAGCCCGGCTTCCGGCCCATGAACCAGCTGACCGGGCCGACCCTGGAGTCCATCCGGATCATGGCCGCGCGCAAGGAGGCCGTCACGGGCGTGCCCTCCGGCTTCCGCTATCTCGACGGCCTGACCGCGGGATTCCATCCTTCGGAGCTCGTCATCCTGGCGGCCCGCCCATCCATGGGCAAGACCGCCCTGGCCCTGAACATCTCCCACCACGTCGGCCTCAAGACGGACAAGGCCGTCGGCTTCTTCTCCATGGAGATGGCCGAGGCCCAGATCGTCATCCGGCTCCTCTGCGCCGAGGCCCAGATCGACATCAAAAAGACCCGGACCGGCTTCATCAGCGATCGCGAGTTCGAGAAGCTCAAGCTCGCCGGGGAAGCCCTTTCCCAGGCCCGCATCTTCATCGACGAGTCGCCGGCCCTGACGGTCATGGAGATGAAGGCCAAGTGCCGGCGCCTGAAGATGGAGCAACGCCTCGACGTCGTCTTCGTCGACTACATCCAGCTCATGCGAACGGCCGGCCGGTTCGAGAACCGCAACCAGGAGATGTCGTTCATCTCCCGGTCGCTCAAGGAGCTGGCCAAGGAGCTGCGCATCCCCGTCGTCGGCATCTCCCAGCTCAGCCGGGCCCCGGAGAAGGGGCGGCGCGAGCCCAAGCCCATGCTCTCGGACCTGCGTGAGTCGGGGGCCATCGAGCAGGACGCCGACCTCGTCATCTTCATCTACCGGCCCGAGTTCTACCACCCCGACGACGAGACGCTCAAGGGCGTCGCCGAGGTCAGCATCGCCAAGCAGCGGAACGGCCCGATCGGGAACATCCGGCTGGCCTTCATCCGCGAGTACGCCCGCTTCGCCGACATGGAGCAATTCGCTCCGGAGTACTGAACGAAGGGAGCGATGAAGGACAAGACGGTCTTCATCTGCCAGGGCTGCGGCGCCCGCTCGCCGAAGTGGATGGGCCGCTGCCACGCCTGCGGCGAGTGGAACACGCTGATCGAGGAGATCGAGGAGGAGACCCCGTCCGGCGGCCTCGTCTTCGCCCCGGCCGAGCCCGTCCTCTACAAGGACGTCCAGGACATCCCGCGCCAGCGGATCGCCGTCGGCATCAAGGACTTCAACGAGGTCCTCGGCGGCGGTCTCGTCCCGGGCTCGGTCGTCCTCCTGGGAGGCGAGCCGGGCATCGGGAAGTCGACCCTCCTGCTCCAGGTGGCCCGGGACATGGCCGGCGGCGAGGCCACGGTCCTCTACGTTTCGGGCGAGGAATCGCTGGAGCAGATCAAGCTCCGGGGCGACCGGCTCGGCGTCCGGGACGGCCGTCTCTTCCTCCTCGCCGAGACCAATCTCGAGCGCATCCTGGCCCAGGCCGACCGGCTGCAGCCGGGGATGATCATCGTCGACTCCATCCAGACCGTGTTCTCGGCCAAGATGAGCTCGGGGCCGGGGACGATCAGCCAGGTCCGGGAGGCGGCCAACCAGATCTTCCGCTTCGCCAAGACCCGGCAGGTCCCCACGTTCCTCGTCGGGCACATCACCAAGGACGGCACCCTGGCCGGGCCGAAGTCGCTCGAGCACATCGTCGACGTCGTCCTGCTCTTCGAGGGAGAGAGGGACCACAGCCAGCGCGTCCTCCGGGCCATGAAGAACCGCTTCGGCCCGGTCTCCGAGCTGGCCGTCTTCGAGATGACGGCGGCCGGCCTCCAGCCGGTCCTCAATCCCTCGGCCTTCTTCCTCCGCGAGCGGCCCCGCGAGGAGGCCGGAAGCGCCGTCGTCTGCACGCTCAAGGGCACCCGGCCGCTCCTCGCCGAGATCCAGGCCCTGGTTTCCTCGACGCTGTTCTCGGGCAATCCCCGGCGCATGACCATCGGCCTCGACCACCACCGCACGGCCATGCTCCTGGCCCTGGTCGAGAAGAAAGCGGGCTACAGCTTCGCCGGGGAGGACATCTACGTCAACGTCGCCGGGGGGATGTCGATCGACGAGCCGGCGGTCGACCTCGGCGTCGTCATGGCCGTCGTCTCCTCGCTCAAGAACGCGCCCCTACCCTCGGACATGGCTTTTTTCGGCGAGGTCGGCCTGAGCGGCGAGATCCGCTCCGTCGGCCAGCCGGTCGTCCGGATCAAGGAGGCCCAGGCCCTGGGGTTCGGGACGGTCCTCGTGCCGGCGGGCAACCTGGCCGGGCTCGACCGGAAGGACCTCCCGGCGATCGAGTGCCTGGGGGCGCGGACCGTCCGCGAGGCCCTGCAGCGCGTTTTTTGACCGGGCATCCCTTGAAACGCTATATATAAGGAACGGACCCATGGGCATCTGGATCTTCCGCGTCTTCGTCATCAGCCTCATCACGATCGGCGGCTATTTCTACCCGCCGTTCAAGCTCGGCCCGACCCCGGGGGCCGGGGCGGCCTTCCTGGCCGGCGCCCTGATGATGTTCCTCGAGACCCGCATCCGCCGGGTCCCGTTCCGGGTCCTTTGGAGCGCCGGGTGGGGCCTCATCGCCGGGCTCCTCCTCGGCTGGCTGCTCGGCGCGATCTACCGCTCCGTCGTCCACACCAGCGAGATGGCCTCGTTCATCCGCATCTTCTTCCTGATCATCATGCCCTACATCGGGCTCCTCTTCGGGACCAAGAAGCCCGAGTGGCTCGAACCGGCACACCTCGCCTCGCTGTTCCGGGAGAAGCGGTCCGGCCGAAGCCACAAGGTCCTCGACACGAGCGTCATCATCGACGGCCGCATCGCCGACCTCTGCGACACGGGCTTCATCGAGGGGACGCTCGTCGTCCCCCGCTTCGTCGTCAAGGAACTCCAGCTCGTCGCCGATTCGCCCGACGCGCTGAAGCGGCAGAGGGGCCGCCGCGGCCTCGACGTCGTCGACCACCTCCAGAAGTCGTCCCAGGTCGCGGTCGACCTCTCCGATATGGACTTTCCCGAGGCCCAGGACGTCGATTCCAAGATCATCGAGTGCGCCAAGGCCATGGACGCCCAGATCGTCACCACCGACTTCAACCTCAACAAGGTCGCCCGCATCCACGGCATCAAGGTCCTGAACATCAACGACCTGGTCAACGCCCTCCGGCCGGTCGCCCTGCCTGGCGAGATCATGAGCGTCTTCATCCTCAAGGAGGGCAAGGAGAAGGAGCAGGGCGTCGCCTACCTCGAGGACGGGACGATGGTCGTCGTCGACAACTCGCGGCGGATGATCGGACAGACGGTCGACATCACGGTCACCTCGGTCCTCCAGACGACGGTCGGCAAGATGATCTTCGGCCGATTCAGCGACGGGGAGACGACATGAGCCGGACCGCGGCCCTCGTCGTCGCCGCCGGGGCGGGCAAGCGCTTCGGCGAGCCGAAGCAGTTCGCCTACCTGAGGGGCAAGCCGGTCCTCGAGTGGACCCTGGAGAGGTTCGAGGCCCATGCCGAGGTGGACGCCATCGTCCTCGTCCTCCCCGACGAGCGCGACCGGAAGCACTACCGGATGCGCTACTCCAAGATCGTCGACATCGTGCGCGGCGGCGCGAGGCGGCAGGATTCGGTCTGGCAGGGGTTCCGCCTGCTCGACACCGCGTCGCCCGAGATCGTCCTCGTCCACGACGGGGCCCGGCCCCTGGTCGGGGCGGACCTCATCAGCCGGGTCATCGCCGCGGCCCGGGCCGAGGGGGCGGTCGTGCCGGTCCTGGCGATCGACGACACCCTCAAGGAGGTCCGCGACGGCCGGGTCGCCGGGACGGTCGACCGGACCTTCCTCGCCCGGGCCCAGACGCCCCAGGGGTTCCGCTTCGAGGTGCTCAAGAAAGCCCTGGAGGCGGCCCGGCGCGACCGGATCTACGGGACCGACGAAGCGGCCCTGGCCGAACGGCTCGGCATTCCCGTGGCCACGGTCCCGGGCGACCCGCGGAACATCAAGATCACGACCCCGGTCGACATCGACCTGGCGGAGGCGCTCCTCGATGCATAAGATCGGCTTCGGCTACGACATCCACAGGCTCGAGGCCGGGCGCCGGCTCGTCCTGGGCGGGACCGACATCCCTCACGGAGCCGGTCTCCTAGGGCACTCCGACGGCGACGCGCTCGTCCACGCCGTCATCGACGCCCTGCTCGGGGCCCTCGGCGAAGGCGACATCGGGACGCTTTTCCCCGACACGGACGAGCGCTACCGGGGGGCGCGCAGCGCGGACCTTCTCGAGACCGTCGTGGGGCGGGTCCGGGAGCGCGGCGGCGAGATCGTCAACGTCGACGCGGTCGTCGTCGCCGAGGAGCCGAAGATCGGCCCCCACGCCGCGGCGATCAAGGCGGCCCTGGCGCCCGTCCTCGGCGTCCCGGAAGGCGCCCTGGGCATCAAGGCCAAGACGAACGAGGGGTTGGGGCCCGTCGGCGAGAAGCGGGCCATCGCCTGTTACGCCGTCGCCCTGGTCCGCTTTCAGGACTGAGCGTTTCTGTCGGTTCGGCCGTGGAGCGACTCGGAGGTCAGCCTCCCCGGCCGGGAAAGTCCTTCACGCCGGTCCGTGCGCCGGACTCGGCGGCAAAACAACTCGCTCGGCTTACGCTAAGCCTCGCTCAAACACGTTTTGCCGGTTTGCAGGCAAACTCCCCTTGTCCGGCACGCGTCCCGACTAGACTTCCCCTACACCGAGTTCGGCTGACCTCCTCGCCGGTTAGGGCGGCCTCCCTTGGGAGAACGGCAGGCTGACGAGGCCCTGCCGCGGCCTGTTCGATGGAGACGGGCGGTTGACTCGGCGCAGCGTTCCGGCTATCCTCGGCGTATTCACCGACGAGGAGGCCACATGGACAAGCGCGCGCGGAAAGTCATCGTTCCGGCGATCTTCGCGGCCGCGGGCGTTATCGCCCTGACGGCGCAGGATCAGGGCCTGCGGGGCCGGGAGAGCTTCGAGCCGAGGCCGACGAAAGCGTACATCGTCGGGGGCGTCCGTCACGGCGCGAGCTTCTTCCCCCGGGCCGGCTACGAGTTCACCAAGCCCAAGGCCGCCGGGGAGATGGACTTCCTCCACTACCACACCTACGACGAGGTCAACGGCTTCCTCGAGAAGTGGGCCGCGGACCACCCCGACATCGTCGAGCTCTATTCGGTCGGGAAATCCTACGAGGGCCGGGAGATCTGGCAGATCACCATCACCAACAAGACGACCGGCAAGGACACCGACAAGCCGGCCATGTTCATCGAGGGCAACCGGCACTCCGGCGAGGTCACGGCGGCCGAGTGCGCGCTCTGGTTCGCCGACCACATCATCCGGGGCTACGGCAAGGACCCGGGGCTGACGAAGCTCGTCGATACCAAGGCGATCTACGTCCGGGTCAAGAACAATCCCGACGGCTCGATGCTCTACCTGAACACGGCCCAGTCGAACCGGAGCACGGTCCGGCCCTACGACGACGACCGCGACGGCCTTCTCGACGAGGACCCGCCCGAGGACCTCGACGGCGACGGCTTCATCCTCCAGGTCCGCAAGAAGGTCGAGCCCGGGAAGGGCACGATGGTCGTCGATCCCGACGACCCTTCGGGCCGGCTCATGAAGCGGGCCGAGCCGGGCAAGGGCGACTATGTCGTCTCCTCCGAGGGCGTCGACAACGACGGCGACGGCCGGACGAACGAGGACGGCATCGGCGGCCTGGACCTCCACCGCAACTACCCGGAGAACTGGCGGCCCATGCCCGGCCGCGACCTGACCGGACGCGGCTGGACCCAGGGCGGGGCCGGCGAGTATCCGCTCTCCGAAACCGAGACGCGGGCCGTCTTCACTTTCCTCCTCGAGCACCCCAACGTCAGCGTCGTCCAGACGATGGACACGACCGTGCCCATGCTGCTCCACGGCCCGTCGACCAGCCGGATGAGCGAGTCGATGTTCCCCGAGGACATGAAGATCTACCAGTACTTCGACGAGCAGGGCAAGAAGATCACCGGCTACGCCAGCGCCGGGGACACCTATTGGGACTACGCCAACATGGGCCGCGGCGACCGCGAGATGAGGGCCCGGGCCGCGGAGATGGGCTTCGAGGTCCCCGACGAGCCCCAGGGCAGGCCGCTCTTCGGCCACTCCCCCGACTTCGGCTACCTCTATTACGGCGCCGTCTGGTACGGCGACGAGCTCTGGAACGGCGGCCGGCTCAAGGACTACGACGGCGACGGCCGCGTGACCGAGCTCGAGAGCCTGCGCTTCATCGACGAGGAGCTCGGCGGCCGCTATTTCAAGCCCTGGACGAAGGCCCACCACCCGGTCCTCGGCGAGGTCGAGATCGGCGGCTTCAACCCCAAGTTCTGGCGTCAGAACCCGCCCGTCGAGCTCCTCGAGGAATGGATCAAGAAGGAGGCCCTGTTCAATCTCCTCCTGGCCCAGTCGCTGCCGCAGGTGCAGGTCCTCTCCGCGGAGATGAAGCCGGTCCGGAAGGAAGCGGACACGTACGAGATCGTGGCCGTCTTCACGAACGAAGGCTTCCTGCCGACGGCCCTCAAGATGGCCGAGCGGGTCAAGATCGTCCGGCCGGACGCGGTCTCGGTCCGGCTCCCGGCCGGGGCCGAGCTCGTCGGCGGCCGGGCCCGCCAGGAGATCGGCCACCTCAAATCGAACGAGCGCAAAGAGGTCCGGTGGAAGATCAAGGTCAAGCCGGGCACGGCCGGCGAGGCCGAGGTCTCGATCCAGTCGACGCGGGGCGGCGTGGCCCGCAAGACTGTCAAGATCGGCTAGATCGACCGGAGCCCGGCTTTCCGGCCGAGAGGCCGTAGGTCTTGACCTTGTAGGCGAGCATCCGCTCGGTGATGCCCAGCGCGCGGGCGGCCCGGCTCTTGACCCCGCCGGCCTCCCGGAGGGCCATACGGATCTCCTGCGTCTCGAGGCGGCGGACCTTGTCGACCAGGGAATCGCCGGCCGTTCCGGGATCCTCGTAGGCGGCTTCCGTGAGGCTGAGGGGAAGGTCGGCGACGCCGAGGACGTCCCGCTCGGCGAATACGACCGCCCGCTCGACGACGTTCTCGAGCTCGCGGACGTTGCCGGGATAGGCGTGGCCCACGAGGGCGCCCAGGGCCTCCCGCGTGATCCCCTGGATCTTCTTTCCCTCCCGCTCGGCGAATTTCCTGAGGAAGAGGTCGGCCAGGAGCGGGATGTCCTCCTTCCTCTTGCGGAGCGGAGGCACGGCGATGGGGATGACGTTCAGGCGGTAGAAGAGGTCGGCCCGGAACCGGCCGCCTTTCATCTGGGTTTCGAGGTCCCGGTTGGTCGCGGCGATGATCCTGACGTCGGCCCGGAGCGCCTGGCTCGAGCCGAGCCTGTAGTACTCCCGGTCCTGGAGGAAGCGCAGCAGCTTGACCTGGGCCTCGGGGGCGAGGTCGCCGATCTCGTCGAGGAAGACGGTCCCGCCGGAGGCGGCCTCGAACTTGCCGATCTTCCGCTCGTGGGCGCCGGTGAAAGACCCTTTCTCGGCCCCGAAGAGCTCCGCCTCGATGAGGGTCTCGGGGAGGGAAGGGATGTTCAGCGCGACGTACGGGCCTTTCTTTCGCGCCGAGGACTGGTGGATCATCCGGGCCACGAGGTCCTTGCCGGTCCCCGTCTCCCCGGTGACGAGGACCGTGGCCTCGCTCCGCGCGGCCTTGAGGACAAGGCGGGCGACGTCCTCCATGAGCGGGGAGGCGAAGACGAAGTTCCGGACGCTGAGCTTCTCCTCCAGGCGCTCCTGGAGGGACGAGATCTCTTTCTTGAGCTTCTGCCGCTCCGCGGCCCGCTCGAGGACGAGGAGGAACCTCTCGAAGTCGAGCGGCTTGACGATGTAGTCGTAGGCCCCGGCGCGGACGGCCTCGACGGCCCGCTCGATGTTCCCGTAGGCGGT
This sequence comes from Candidatus Aminicenantota bacterium, assembly GCA_963719985.1. Lineage (GTDB taxonomy): Bacteria > Acidobacteriota > Aminicenantia > Aminicenantales > Saccharicenantaceae > RBG-16-66-30. Next base: position 1,185,098 of record CAVRDU010000005.1, read on the forward strand.
GACCATGATCGGCGTCACCAGGGGATTGGCCGCGAGCACGTCCCGGATGACGTCGATGCCCGTTTCGTCGCCGAGCTTGTAGTCGACGACGGCCACGTCGACCGGGTTGCGGAGCACGGCCTCGAGGGCCTCCTTCCGGGAAGCGGCCTCGACGACCGGGAAGCCGCGCGCCTCCAGGTTCTTCCGGATGAGCTGGCGCTGGACGGGATCGTCCTCGACGATCAGGATGAGGGGCTCGTTCATGTCACGCTCCAGGAAGCTCGATCCGGAATTCCGTCCCGTGGCCTTCGCGGCCGCGGACATCGATCGTTCCGCCGTGCGCTTCGATGATCCTTCTGGTCAGGTACAGGCCTATCCCCATCCCTTTCTCCTTGGTCGTGTAGAACGGCTCGAAGACACGGGCCGCGGCTTCAGGCGGCAGGCCGGGCCCGCCGTCGTGGACGATGACCTCGACCTTCTTGCCGATCCGCCGGCCGCGGGCCCGTACGGGCGCGTCCGGCGAGGCCTCGATGGCGTTCTTCAGGACGTTGAGGAAGGCCTGGACCAGGAGGTCCCGATCGCCGGACAGGAGGACACCCGGAGCGGGCTCGACCTCGAGGCGCGACGGCGCGCCAGGGACCTCGGCGGCCAGGCTCTCCGCGGCCTGTCGCAGAACGTCGTCGAGCGACAGGGCCTCGAGGTCCGGCCGGACGGCCTTAACGACGCGCGAGAACCGGTCGACGATGCGGGCGATCGTCCGGACCTGGGCCTTTCCGAGATCGACGTCGCTCTTGGCCTCCGGGGGGGACTTGCGGCCCAGGAGCTCGAGGGCGAGGGCCAGGCTGTTGAGGGGGTTCTTGATCTCGTGGGCGACGCCCGATGTGAACGCCGAGATCTCCCGGAACCTCTCTTTCTCGAGCCGCTCGGTCTCGGCCTCGCGGGCCTTGGCCACGTAATCCGACTGGAGCCGGTAGAGGCCCCGGAAGAAGATGGCGCCGGCGAGAAGGATGAGCCCGGCGATGAGGTAGGAGGTTCGCCGGGACGAGGCGATCATCTCCTCCATCCCCGCCAGGGCATAGCCCAGGTAGAGGAAGTACGCGCGGCCGCCAGCGGCCGAGAAGGCCGAAAGAGAGCTGTAGATCTTGCCGGCGGGGGACTCGATGACGCTCGATCCCCCGGACCGGGCGTCCCTGAGGGAGATCGGGAGGTAGCCCTCGTATCGGGAGTTCCAGGCCAGGACGTTCTTCTCCGCGTCGAGGAGGGCGACGAAATAGATGTTCTCCCCGGACAGGATGGCCTCGAGGACCTCCTCGGGGGCCCTGCCCTCGTCGAGGAAGTGGGAAGCCGTCGTCCGGAGGATGCCCGACGTGGCCTCGAGCTGATCGTGGACGAGCCCTTCCGTCCGGCGCTTCAGGTCGGCCTGGGCGAGGACGGACGACAGGGCGAAGAAGACGAGCACGCCCAGGAAGGGGAGGACGAAGAAAAGGAGGACGCTGCGCCGCTTCAAATGCCGCCGAACCTCTTGATGCCCCGTTTCCGCTGTCCGCCCTGCCAGCGGGGGAAGCCCCGCTTGTCCCGGAGCGTGAGCGTTTCGCCCCGGAACTGGAGCTCGCGGGCGATGATGGTCGCCTTCCCGTCGGGGGTCTCCGAGAGGGAGCCTATGCCCTTCACCCTCTCGCCGCCGTGGATGTCCTCTTGGAAGAACCAGGACGGGCTGACCTCGACGCTGACCATCTTCTCCCGTCCGGGCGCCTCGATGCGGAGGACGAGAAAGGGGGCCGTCCCCTGGTAGCGGGGTTCGAGGACGATCTCCCGGACCGTCCCTTCGAAGCGGACCTCCTTGTCGACGTCGTAGAAGTGTCCGGCGGCCGTCTGCCCCGCGGCCGGGACCGCGGCGAGCGCCGCGAGCAACGGGATGAGCCAGGCCGTGCGTTTCATGAGAGTCCTCCCTTCCGCCGGATCGGCAGGTTCCACTGGAACCCGCCCATGATGTAGCCGCTGCTCCATTCGAACAGCGGGTCGGTCGAGGCGTTGTCGATGTGGGAATAGGCCAGGAAGACCGTGAATCGCCGGAAGTTCTTCTCCAGGCGGGCCTCGAAGAGATGCCGGACGTCGTTCCGGACGATGCCGAGGGGCAGGCCGTCGAGGCCCATGCTTTCGACGCCGGGATAGGTCTTGTCGGAATAGGTGTATCCGGCCCTGACCTCGACGCTCCCCGGCAGGCTCAGGGTGATCCGGCCGGTGAGCTGGTCGCCCTCCCAGGAAAAGGCGTCCGCGCTCGGGTTCGGCACGAGGTAGAACTCCTCGATCGACATGAACGGGTTCTCCCCGGAGACGACCCACTGCCTCATGGCCGAAGCGCTCAAGCCGACGACGTCGGCGACGCCCTGGGCCACGAGGAAGGACGCGGAAACGTGCCCGATGCCGGCGCCTCCCTCCCCCGGCCGCGGGATGAAGCCGTAGCCGCCCTCGTAATCGCGGCCGCCCCAGCCCCCGCCGCCCCCCGAGCCCGCGCCCATGCCGCCGCCCCCGGCGGCGGCCAGGGAGGCCGTCCCGGACGGCTCCGTCATGGGAACGTAGGCCTCAGGCACGAACGGATGGAGAAAATACTTGTACCCGTATTCCGCCTCCGCCTTCAGGGTCGTCCGGGTCGGGAAGTACTTGTCGATGGAGAGGAGCGCGGCGTGGCTGAAGAAGTCGAACAGGCTGTCCGCGTACGAGGAGTAGGTCCCCTGCCATTGGACCCTGAGGATAGAGGACGGGGCCAGGTAGGTCTTGAAAGCGCCGGTCAGGCTTCCGCCGATCGCGCTGAAGGCCTCGTATCCCCGGCCATAGAAGGCCCCGGCCCCGCCGGCGGCGAAATAGAAGGCGCTCTTGCCTCCGGCCGGAACGAGGTAATCGAGACCGAGCCCGGCCGAGAGGAAGCTCAGCCCGCTCGTCTGATGAAAGGCCGAGTAATCCACATTGGCCATGAGGGTGAGGGCCGAGATGTCGTGGTCGACGGCGAGCGAGAAGGCCGTGATCTGATCCGCCACGGCGTCGCGCGTCTGGAACAGGTTCTGAGTGGCGTGCTGGTTGAAGGTCAAGTCGAGCGTGGCCCCATGGGCCGAGACGGCCGCGACGAGGAGGACCAGGGCGATTTGCCGCATCTGCCTCATTATCATGATGTAAAACCCCCGATCAATCAAGAATAAAGGGCCTCCCCCCCGCGCCGGCGGAGGGGAGGCCTCGGATAACGGGTCAGCGGCCGCCCTTTTTCTGCGTGCCGCCCTTGGGCCCGGCGCCGTTGCCGGCCCCGGCCGCCTTTCCGGCGCCCTGGATGCCGGCGCGGAAAGAGCCCTTGCCGAAGCTGGACTTGGTCACCTTGCCGGCCTTCTGCCCCTGGGTCATCTCGGTCTCGTCCGGCTGGCCGATCTTGTGCTGGCCTTGGTAGCCGGATCCGTCCTCGGGCTTGACCCAGTCGGGGTCTTGGCCGTTGGGGACTCCGTCGCCGTCGTCGTCGCGCGCGAGCTGGTAGGCGTAGCCCTCAGCCGTGCCGGCCGCGGCGCCCTTCTTGTTCTGGGCCTTGTCGCCGGTCCCGTCCCCGGGCTTGGCCCAGTCGGGGTCCTGGCCGTTGGGGACGCCGTCCCCGTCGTGGTCCTTGGCGCGGTCGTTGATCCCGTCGCCGTTCTCGTCGATGAAGGCGACGCGATTGCGATGCTGGAACTCCGGCTTCGCCTGGACCTTGTTCTGCTGGGTCTCGCCCTTGGCCTTCAGCCCGGTCTTGATCTGGGCCTTCTCCTGGGCCTTGGTCGCGGTCTGGTCCTGAGCGGCCGCGAAGAGCATGCCGACCATCAGGATCCCGACCATGATCGTGAACATCTTTTTCATCTTATGACCTCCTAAGTCATGGATGCCAGACATATATGCGAAAGGCGTGCCAACATGGATATATAAGAAAACAAAAAAGATATAAAAATCTGCGGAGCCGCGGACCGACAAAAATGTCGGACCGAACGACATTTTCGGCATCCGATGCCCGCGTCGGCGGATTCCTGTATAATGGAGTGGATCGCCAGGCCCTTCGGAAGATTTCAACCCTCCCCCCGTCTAATAGGGTGCGGAGGACGAGTGAGAATATCCGCATGGAAGAGAAACAGCTGGTCCGACTGGCCCAGGAAGGAAGCGCGGAGGCTTTCGAGGAGCTGGTCAGGAGATTCCAGCCCAAGGTGTTCAGCATGGCATTGAGCTTCACGCGCAACCGGCAGGCGTCCGACGACCTGGCCCAGGAGGTCTTCCTGAAGGCCTATCTCGCCCTGCCCCGGTTCCACGGGAAGTCGGAGTTCGGGACCTGGCTCTACCGCATATCGGTCAACCACATCAAGGACTTTCTGCGCAAGAAGGGCCGGGCCAAGGAAGTCTCGCTCGACGACGTCCGCGAGATCTCCTTCTCGGACCGGGAACAGACGGAGCGCGCGGAGGAAGAGAGGGAGATCGAGGACCGCCGGACGCTCGTGCGGAGGTTCGTCGAGGCCCTGCCCGAGAAGTACCGGGTCATCCTGACGCTCCGGGACATCCAGGGCCTGGCCTACGAGGACATCTCCCGGGTCCTCAAGCTCTCGCCCGGGACGGTCGACTCGCGGCTCCACCGGGCGCGCCGGATGCTCCGCGTCAAGCTGGCTCCGCATCTCGCCGGCGAAGGAGGGACACATGAACTGTCGTAAGGCCGAAAAACGGCTCCTGCAGTCCCTCGACGGGCGCCTCGACGGGCCCGCCGCGGGCCTCCTCGGCAAGCACCTCGAGTCCTGCCCGGCCTGCCGGAAAGCCGCGAGGGAATACCGGTCCATGCTCGGCCTCCTGCGGGACCGCGGCGAAGCCGAACCTCTCCCCCGGTTCTGGGAGCGGTTCGAGCCCCGGCTTCGGGAGGAGAAAGAGATCGCCCCGTTCCTCTTCTGGGAGCGCTGGAGCCTGAGGGCCATCCCCGTGTTCCTGGCGCTCGTCGTCATGATGGGCGGGTTCCTCTTCCTGACCCCCCAGGCCGGCGAGCTGAGCCAGTCGGCGGCCCTGCTCCTCGAGAACCGCGATCCCCTCTCGGAGACCCACGCCCTCCTCGAGGTGGACAAGCCCGAGACGAGGACCATGATGCTCCTGTTCGCGTCGCTGGACGAGAAAACGCCCCTAAGGAGGCCGACGCCATGAAGACGAAATACAGGATCCTCGTCGCCCTGACCCTGCTCGTCGTCTTCGGCCTCGGTGTCGCCGCCGGCGTCCTCGGTGAACGGTATGTCCTGCAGAAGAGGAACCGGCGCACGACCGCCGTGCGGTCGCACCCGCCGTCCCCCGAGAGCTGGGCCAAGGAGCTCGGCCTGACCGAGGAGCAGCAGGCCGCGATGCGCGGGATCTTCGAGAAGAACGAAGAGCGGATGAAGACCTACCGGGGCGAGAGCCGGGCCCGGCTCGGCGAGCTCCGCAAGATGCTCTGGGACGAGACCAACGCGGTCCTCACGCCGGAGCAGAAGAAGAAGAACGACGAGATGATCCGCCGCTTCGAGGAGCGGCGAAAACAGGAATCCGGCCGTTCCGGATCGGATCGGAACAACACGCGCGACCGGCGCGGCGACGACCCGCCATCACCGGACCGCGAGCGATAAAGGAGACACGCCATGAAAAAGAAGGTCATCTGGATCATCGTCGCCCTGGTCGTCGTGGCCGGGGCCATCCTCGGCCTGACCGTCTTCCGCAACGGGAAGGACGGCAAGGTCGAATATCGGACCGAGGCCGTCAGCCGGGGCGACATCGAGGCCCTGGTCGTCACGTCCGGGACGCTCAATCCTCTCGAGACGGTCGACGTCGGGGCCCAGGTCTCGGGCAAGATCGTCGAGCTCTACGCCGACTTCAACTCCCAGGTCACCAAGGGCCAGGTCGTGGCCGAGCTCGACCAGGAGCCCCTGAAGATGAAGATCGACCAGAACGAGGCCAACTACAAGAGCCGCGTCGCTTCTCTGGACCGGTCCAAGGTCAACCTGCAGACCGCCGAGAAGAACCTCGAGCGGGCCAAGTCGCCTCTTCGCCAAGGACCTCATCTCGATCGAGGAGATGGACGCCGCCGAGGCGAACTACCTCAACGCCAAGAGCGACCTCGTCTCCGCCGAGGCCAGCCTGGCCCAGGCCAAGAGCACGCTCGACCTGAGCAAGGTCGACCTCGGATACGCCGTCATCAAGGCGCCGGTCGACGGGGTCGTCATCACCCGGAAGGTCAACATCGGCCAGACCCTCCAGTCGAGCTACCAGGCCCCGGTCCTGTTCCAGGTGGCCACCGACCTGACCAAGATGAAGGTCGAGTGCAGCGTCGACGAGTCCGACATCGGCAAGGTCAAGGAAGGGCAGAAGGTCCGGTTCACGGTCGAAGCTTACCCCACCGAGAACTTCAACGGCATCGTCCAGCAGGTCCGCTTCTCGCCCGAGACCGTCCAGAACGTCGTCACGTACACGACGATCGTCAGCGTCGAGAACCCCGCGAAGAAGCTCCTCCCCGGCATGACGGCGACGGTGTCCATCATCGTCGGCGAGGCCAAGAACGTCCTCCGGGTCCCCAACGCCGCCCTCCGGTTCACGCCCATCCTCACTCCCGAGGAGATGGAGAAGCTGCTGACGGAGATGCGGGACAAGCTGATGGCCCAGCGACAGGCCGAAGGCGGCCAGCCGGCCGGCGCCCAGCCGGGCGCCAAGGTCAGCGGCGGGGCCGCTCCGGCCGCGGCCCGGCCGCAAGGCCAGGGCGGGCGCGATGATGTTTCCGGGCCAGGGCGGCGGCGAAGGCCAGGCCGGCCGGGCCCGCCAGCAGGCGCCCCGGATCTGGATCAAGGGAGAGAACGGGAAGCTCCTGCCGGTCATGGTCCGGACGGGCGTCGCGGACACAAGCTACACGGAGATCGCCCGGGCCATCGGCGCCGAGCTCAAGGAGGGCGATGTCCTCGTCACCGGAACGCTGACGGCGTCGTCCAGGACAACGAACACCGGCATGAACCAGATGATGTTCATGGGCGGCCCGGCGCCGGCGGTAGGCTCGGCCCGGCTGAGGAGAACGACCATGCCCGGAAACGTCATAGAGCTGCAGAACCTGATCAAGACCTATCACATCGGCGAGACCCAGGTCAGAGCCCTGCGCGGCGTATCCTACTCGATCGCCGCGGGGGAGTTCCTGGCCATCATGGGCCCGTCGGGATCGGGCAAGTCGACCTTGATGAACATCCTCGGCTGCCTGGACCGCCCGACCTCGGGAGAGTACATCCTCGACGGCGAGGAGGTCTCCACGTTCGACAAGAACAAGCTGGCCCGCGTCCGGAACCGTAAGATCGGATTCGTGTTCCAGAGCTACAACCTCCTGGCCCGGACGACGGCCCTCGAGAACACCGAGCTGCCGCTTCTCTATTCGACCACGAACGGCCAGGACGTGACGAAGCGGGCCCTGGCCTCTCTCGCCGCCGTCGGCCTCAGCGACCGGGCCCACCACAAGACGAACCAGCTCTCGGGGGGCGAGCAGCAGCGGGTGGCCATCGCCCGGGCCCTGCTCAACAACCCGACCCTGATCCTGGCCGACGAGCCGACGGGGAACCTGGACAGCAAGACGTCGTCGGAGGTCATGAACATCTTCAAGACCCTCAACGAGGACAAGGGCATGACCATCGTCATGGTCACCCACGAGCCCGACATCGCCGCCTGGGCCCGGGCCCGGATCTACCTCAAGGACGGGCTCATCGTCGGGGAGGAGCGGTCATGATCAAACGCACCCTCAAGCACTGGACGCAAACGCTCCGCATCGCCAGCCGGGCCCTCGGCCGGAACAAGATGCGGTCGTTCCTGACGGCCCTGGGCATCATCATCGGCGTCGGCGCCGTCATCGCCATGGTCAGCATCGGCGAGGGGGCCAAGCGCGGCATCGAAAGCCGCTTCGCCGCCATGGGCACGAACCTGCTCTTCGTCTCGCCCGGAAGCCAGAGCCAGCGCGGCGTCCACGGCGGCTGGGGCAGCATGACCACCCTCAAAGAGGAGGACGCCTACGCCATCCTCGAGCAGTGCCCGGCCGTCTTGTTCGTCTCGCCTTCGGTCAGCGCCCGGGCCCAGACGGTCTACGGCAACAAGAACTGGAACACCTCGATCTCGGGCACCGGCGAACGCTACCCCGAGGTCCGCAACTGGGACGTCGAGTTCGGGGCCTACTTCGACGAGGCCATGGTCAAGTCCGCGGCCAAGGTCTGCGTCCTCGGGGCCGACGTCAAGACGAATCTCTTCGAGGACGACGACCCCATCGGCAAGGTCGTCCGGATCAAGAAGATCCCCTTCAAGGTCCTGGGCGTCCTGAAGAAGCGCGGCGAGTCCGGCGGCTTCGGCAGCCGCGACGACATGATCACCATCCCCTATACCACGGCCATGCGCCGCCTCCAGGGCATCGACTACATCCAGTCCGTCGACGTCCGGGCCGTCTCGTCCGCGGCCATGCCCGAGGCCGTCGCCCAGATCGAGGATCTCCTGCGCAACCGCCACCGCATCGCCCCCGGCGCCGAGGACGACTTCACCGTCCGCAACATGTCCGAGATCGCCGAGACGGCCGCCGAGGCGACCCAGATGATGACGGTCCTGCTCGGCAGCATCGCCTCGATCTCGCTGCTCGTCGGCGGCATCGGCATCATGAACATCATGCTCGTCTCGGTCACCGAGAGGATCCGCGAGATCGGCCTGCGCATGGCCGTCGGCGCCCGCGAGGTCGACATCCTCCTCCAGTTCCTGACGGAGGCCATCGTCCTCAGCCTGATGGGCGGGCTCATCGGCATCGGCTTCGGCATCGGGGCGTCCCGGCTGATCAAGAAGATCAAGATGTTCTCGTCCTTCAACACGGTCGTCTCGCTCGAGTCGGTCCTGCTGGCCTTCTTCTTCGCCGCGGCCATCGGCATCTTCTTCGGCTTCTACCCGGCCCGCAAGGCCTCGCGGCTCGACCCGATCGAGGCCCTCAGGTATGAATAAGCGCCGCCGGTCCCGCCGAGGGGCCGCCGGATGACGTTAAGGAGTATGACCATGATGAAAAAGCTGATCCTGCCTATCATAGCCGTTTCCCTCGCCCTGGCCCCGGCCGTTCCGGCCCAGGAGGCCCAGGGCCCGACGCTGTCGATCTCTCTCGACGAGTGCATCGCCAGGGCCCTCAAGGACAACCTGGGCGTCGCCATCCAGGTGCTCGGGCCCCAGATCTCGTCGGAAGGGCTCAACCAGGCCCAGGCCAAGTACATCCCGACCCTGAGCATGAGCCTCAGCACGAGGAAATCGGAGAACGCCTCCTATTCCTATCTGGACGCGACCGACAGCCTCATCGACAAGACCCAGAACTTCACCTTCATGAACGCCAGCCAGAGCCTGCCGACCGGCGGGACCATGACACTGGACTTCACCGGATACCGGACGACGACGAACCGGAGAGGGACGACGATCGACCCCCGCTACAGCACGACCCTGAGGTTCAGCCTCAGCCAGCCGTTGCTCAGGAACTTCGGCTTCAAGACGGCCCGGCGAGAGATCCTCGTGGCCACGAACAACCTCGGCGTTTCCGAGGAGACCCTCAAGAGGACCCTGCAGGAGACCGTCTACAGCGTCGAGAGCGCCTACTGGAACCTCGTCTACAGCATCGAGAACCTGGAGGTACGGCGCCAGTCCCTGGCGCTGGCCAAGGACCTCCTCGAGAAGAACCAGCGATCGGTCGAGGTCGGGACCCTGGCCCCGATAGAGGTTCTGAGCGCCCGGGCCGAGGTGGCCACCCGCGAGGCCGACCTCATCCAGGCGGAGACCCAGATCCAGAGCAGCGAGGACGCCCTCCGGCTGCTCCTCAACCTCACCGAGGGCGAGGGCCAGCCCGTGACAGCGCTCGTGCCCAAGGACAAGCCGACGTACCTCGCGAGAGAGGTCGACCTCGAGGAAGCCCTGGCCGCCGCCGTCCAGAACCGGACCGACCTCGAGATCTCCCGGATCGGCCTCGAGACGGAGAAGATCAACCTCAGCTACGCCAAGAACCAGGTCCTGCCCGACCTCAACCTGTCGGCGTCCTACTCCAGCCCGGGCATCGACGGGACCCAGATCGTCTACATCGGCAACCCTCTCGACGGGATCATCGACTACACCATTCCCGGAGATATCAGCGGCGCCCTGAAGCAGACCGCCAGGTTCCAATACCCGAACTGGAACCTCGGGCTGACCCTGAACATCCCTCTGGCCAACGTCTTCTCCCGGGCCTCTCTGGCCCAGGCCCGGCTGAACATGCGCCAGGCTATGCTCGAGATCGAGAACCAGAAGGAGCAGGTCTACGTCGAGATCAAGAACGCCGTCCGCGCCGTCCAGGCCAACTATAAAAGGATCCTCGCCTTCGGCACGGCCCGGCAGCTCGCCGAGCAGAAGCTCGCGGCCGAGGAGGAGAAGCGCCGGGTCGGCATGAGCACGAACTACATGGTCCTGTCCTATCAGAGGGACCTGGCCAACGCCCGGATCTCCGAGCTCAACGCCATCATCTCCTACAACGTCTCCCTCGCCTCGCTGGAGAGGTCGATGGGGACGAACCTCAAGTCGAAGAACATCAACCTGTCCGGAATCGCCCCGGGCCTCGATTGAGCCCCGGCGTCTCCTGTCGTTGGACCCCGTCCGCCGGGGCGCCGCGAGGCGGCCTCCCGGACGGGGTCTTCTCTTCGCCCGCCGCCTCGGCCGGCGGGTCTCCTTGCGTTCGCGGCGCGGCTGTGCTATGCTCGGATCAAAGGGTGATCGAGCCAGCCCAAACCAGCTTTGGGAGAATCTTCCATGAACAGAAGGCTGATACGGCCTAACCTCACCGAGATCAAGGAACGGATGAGCCAGGACAAGGACCGGGAGAAGGAGGCCTCGCGGAAGCGGATGCATCCGCCGACCGACACTTTCGCCGAGAGCTACTACTACCTCAAGCAGATGAACAAGAAGACCCCGGTGGCCGTCGTCTACACGAGCGGCGAGGCCGTCGAGGGCTACATCGAGTGGTACGACCGCAACTGCATCAAGCTCAACCGGGACGACGCTCCGAACCTCCTCATCTACAAGGCCAGCATCCGCTGCGTCTACAAGGTCGGCGAGGCCCCCGAGCCCGAAGGCGAGCCCTCCGGCGGGAAATGACGGTCCCCAGGATCGGGCTCGCCGCCGGCGATCCCGGCGGCGTCGGGCCTGAGATCGTCGTCAAGACCCTGGCCCGTTCCGACCTCCTCCCTTCGGCCGCCTATGTCCTGTTCGCGGACCCCCGAAGCGTCGAAGCCGAAGAGCGCCGCCTCGGCCTCCGGCTCGAGCTCCTCCCCTGGCGCCCCGCAGAGCCGGCCGAAGCGGGACTGTTCCTAGCTCCCGTACCCGGGCCGGCCGGCCCCTTCGAACGCGGCCGCGTTTCGGCGGCGAACGGCGAGGCCTCCTTCCGGTCGTTCGAGGCGGCCGTCGCCGAGGCCCGAGGCGGCCGGCTCGATGCCTTGGTCACCGCGCCGGTCTCGAAGGCGGCTTGGAACCTGGCCGGACACCCCTTCCAGGGGCACACGGACTACCTGGCCCGGCTCTACCCGGGCGCCCTCATGACCTTTTGGTCGGAACGGCTCAGGATCGCCCTGTTCAGCCACCACCGACCCCTCGGCGAGGCCGTCGCGGCCGTCCGCAAGGACGCGCTCCTCGCCTTTTTCCGGGCTCTCCACCGGGCACTCGGAAAAGTCCCCGGGGGCCCGTTCCGGCTGCTGGTAGCCGGGCTGAACCCGCACGCCGGCGAGGAGGGCGGGCTCGGCCGGGAGGAGATCGAGGAGATCGGGCCGGCCGTGGCTGCCGCGGCGGCCGAGGGGATCCCGGTAAGCGGCCCGTTCCCGCCGGACGCCGTCTTCCTGAGAGCGTTGGGGAAAGCCGGAACCGTCGTCGTCGCCCTCTACCACGACCAGGGGCTCATCGCCTTCAAGCTCGAGGCCTTCGCCACGGGGGTCAACGCGACCCTCGGGCTGCCGTTCGTCCGGACGTCCCCGGACCATGGGACGGCCTTCGACATCGCCGGGCGTGGGGTGGCCGATACCCGCAGCCTGGAGGAGGCGGTCCGCCTGGCGGCGGCCTTCAGCGCGACCGGTGCTTGAGCGCGGCCCGGATCTCCCGGTCCGCGTCCCTCTTCTTGATGGCCTCGCGCTTCTCGTGCTCGCGCTTTCCCCGGGCGAGGGCGAGCTCCAGCTTGATCCGTCCCCTGTCGCCGACGAAGACGCGCGTCGGGACGATGGTCAGGCCGCGCTCCTGGGTCTTCCCGGCCAGCCGCTTGATCTCGCGGCGGTGGAGCAGGAGCTTGCGGTCGCGGAGAGGATCGTGGTTGAAGATGTTGGCCGCCTCGTAGGGGCTGATGTGGCACTTGACCAGGAAGACCTCGGTCCCGCGGACTTCGGCGTAGCTCTCCTTGAGCGAGACCCGGCCGGCCCGGACCGATTTGACCTCGCTGCCGACGAGGGCCATCCCGGCCTCGAAGGTCTCGAGCACGAGGTAGTCGTGGGAGACGGACTTGTTGACGGCCAGCGTCTTCATTTCAAGACCGATCCGCCGCCTGCCACGGGAGCGATCTCGATGAGGCTGATGTGCCGCTTGGACATCTTCTCGACGGTCAGCCGGAAACCGCCGAACTCCAGGGAATCCTTCTCGCGGGGCAGGCGCCCGAACGCGTAGAGGAAGAACCCGGCGATGGTCGTGTAGTCCCGCTTCTCGGGGGCGCCCAGGGCGAAGAGGGCGTTGACGTCCTTGACCGGCGCGGCGCCGGCGACGACGACGCGGCCGCCGTCGCGGCGGGAGTACCAGTCCTCGGACTGCCCGTCGTGCTCGTCCTGGATCTCGCCGACGATCTCCTCGATGATGTCCTCGAGGGTCACAAGCCCGTCGACGTTGCCGAACTCGTCGACGACGAGGGCCATGTGGACGGCCTTCTCCTGCATCTGGAGCAGGACCTTCTCGAGCGAAGCGAGCTCGGGGACGAAGAACGGCTTGCGCAGGATGTCCTGCACGGAAAACTCTTTGTTGTCAATTAGATGGCCGATGACGTCCTTGCTGTGGACGACCCCCTCGATGTTGTCGAGGCGGCCCCGGTAGACCGGATAGCGCGAGTAGCCGCTCGACCGGACGGCCTCGATGACCGCCGCGCGGCCGGATTCGATCTCGATGGCTTTGACCTCGGGGCGCGGGACCATGACCTCCTTGACCGGCCGGGAGCCGATGTCGAGCGCGCCGGAAACGATCCGGCGCCGGAGCGCGGACAGGCCGCGCGTCCCGGCGTGGATGGCGATGCGCGTCTCCTCTTCGTTGAGGGAGCGGCCGGCGGTGTCCTTGGCCGTCCTCGACGAAGGCATGAGGATCCCGGTCAGGAGCGAGAAGAGCTTGACCACGGGGGCGAGCAGGAACATCGCCGCCCGGAGCGGATAGGCGAACAGGGTGGCCGTCCTGACCGCGTTGTGGGCGGCGAAGGTCTTGGGATTGATCTCGGCGAACACGAGCAACAGGAGCGTCGTCGCGACGGTGGCGTAGATGACCGACCGGCTCCGGTGCTCCTCCGGCAGGACGCTGGCGAACAGGGTCGTGGCCAGGGAGGCCGCGGCCGCGTTGACCAGGGTGTTCCCGATGAGGATCGTGGCCAGGAGATCGTTCGTCCTGGCCCGGATCCTCCGGGCCAGGCCGGCCGGCTTCGAGCCCTTCTTGTCGCGGTATTCGAGGGAGTAGGGATTGGCCGCGATATAGGCCGTCTCGGAGGAGGAGAAGAAGGCGCTCAGGACGAGGCACAGGATGAAAAGAAGGATCCCCGGCAGGATCATGGGCGTCGGATCAGGCGGCGGCGCGGGCCTTGGCCGTCTTGAAGCAGCGGGAGAGGGTGTCCAGGAGCTTCTCCTCGACCTTGGACGACGGCGAGGCGGCTGCGAGCGAGATCTCGGACACGATGAGCTCCTTGGCCTTCTCCATCATCTTTTTCTCGCGGAACGAGAGGGGCTTGTGGAGGCTGAGGTAGTACAGGCTCTTCAGGACGGTGGCCATGTCGTAGAGCGTGCCCGACTTCATCAGGTTGAGGTGCTCCTTGTAGCGCCCCTTCCAGTCCGTCGTGACGTCGATATCGCCGTTCCCCATGAACTCGTAGATCTTCCGGATGGACCCCTCCGTCACCGGGCGGCGGATGCCGATCTCGAAGGCCGTCGCGCTCGGCACGGTGACCAGGGTGTTGTTGGAGATGATCCGGAGGTGGAAGACCATGAAGCTCTGGCCGTCGAAGGCCTGCTCGCGGATGCCTTCGATGACGCCCAGGCCCTGATTGGGATAAATGATCTTATCGCCGATCTTGAGAGATTTCATGCCCGCCCATTATAACCGAAGCGGGGGGCCTGAGTCAACGCGAATTCCAGGCGGGCGGCCTTGACAGGCCCCTGGGCTTCGGGTAACATACTCCCTCCATAGGTACCCAAAGATCATGAAGAGAACGTTTCAGCCGAACAACCGCAAGCGAAAGAAAACACATGGTTTCCGAGTCCGCATGAAGACCAAGGGCGGCCAGGAAGTCATCAAGAGCAGAAGGCGCAAAGGGAGAAAGCGCGTTTCTGTCGGATGAATGAGCGCCTGACCCCTGTCGAGAGAATCCGTAAGAAAGGCGATTTTGCCGGCCTTTACAGACGGGGCAGCCGCTTCAGGGGAGGGTTTTTCACCCTGGTCTTCCTGAGAAACGGGCTCGGCCACAGCCGGTTGGCGGTCGTCGCCAGCCGGAAGGTCGGGTCCGCGGTCGTCAGGAACAGGGTCAAACGGAGGTTCCGGGAGCTCTTCCGGAGGGAAAAGGGGCTCCTGGGGGAACCGCTCGATCTTATCGTCATAGCCCGGCCGGAGTCGGGCGGGGCCGCCTGGGCCGAGCTCCGGGACGCTTACACCTCGGCGTTGACAACGATAGGTCGTAAACGGATATCATCGTGAAAGCTGTCGCGCTCCTCCTGATCAGGGCGTACCAAATGACTCTGTCCCCCCTTATCGGCAGCCATTGCCGGTACCACCCCACCTGCTCCGCCTACGCCCGGGAGGCCATCGAGAGACACGGCCTCCTCCGGGGCGTGTCCCTGGGCCTCCGCAGGCTCCTCAGATGCCATCCCTTCCACGCGGGCGGGATCGACCCCGTCCCCTGAGAGTGAGAGATCATGGAGAAACGACTCGTCCTGGCCATCGTGCTGTCGTTCCTGGTGCTGATGGGCTATCAGTACCTGTTCAACAAGCCGGATAAGGCCGCCGTCAAACCGGCCGTTACGGCCGGCGACGTGCCCGCCGCGCCCATACCGGGGACCGCGGGCGAAGCCCGCACCGAAACGAATCCGGCCGCCTCCGAGGCCAAACCGGCCCCCGTCGAGCCCTCCCCGGCGCCGGCCACGGCCGCGGTGGCCGTCGAGGCCGAGGCCGAGGTCGTCGTCGAGACCAGCCTCTATCGGGCCGTCTGGTCCAACAAGGGCGGTGTCCTCAGGAGCTGGCAGCTCAAGGAGCACGAGGACAGCCGCAAGGAGCCGCTCGAGCTCGTCCCCGACCTGGCCCGCGAGATCGGCCGCTTTCCCTTTTCGCTGGGCCTCGACGACGCCGAGCTCGCCGGGCTCCTCAACTCGGCGCTGTTCGAGGCCTCGACGGCCTCTCTCGACCTCGCGGACGGGGCGGGCGGAGAGCTCCGCTTCGCCTTCTCCGACGGCGCCTCGGTCCAGGCCGAGAAGGTCTTCCGCTTCACCGGAGGGAGCTACGCCTTGGATACCGAGGTCAGGGTCTGGAAGGACGGCCGCCCGGTCTCCCCTTCGGTCCTTTGGGGGCCGGGGATCAGCAACCTCACCGCCGCCGACATGAAGCAGAGCTTCAGCGCGGCCAGGGGTTCCGCGGTCTACACGGGCGGGAAGGTCTTCCGGATGAACGAACGGAAATTCAAACCCGGAGAGAACACGTACAACTTCGTCGACTGGGCCGCCTACGAGGAGAACTACTTCGTCGCTCTGTTCGTGCTGCCCTCCCAGAAGGGCCAGGCGGCCTTCCTCCGCGAATCGGCCGAAGGCCAGGCCCCGGTCCATTTCCTCTACGTGACCGAGCCGCGGCGGGCCTTCATCGGGCCCAAATCGGCCGACGTCCTCAAGGCCTTCGGTTCCGACGCGAAGAAGGTCGTCAACTTCGGGATGTTCGGCAGCATCGCCGAGATCCTCCTCGTGGCCGTCAAGTTCTTCCACAAGCTCGTCCCGAACTGGGGCGCCGCCATCATCCTCCTGACGATCGTCATCAAGATCCTGTTCTTCCCGCTGACCTACAGCTCGACGAAGTCGATGGCCAAGATGGCCGACCTCCAGCCGAAGATCAAGGCCATCCGGGCGAGATACAAGAAGTCCAAGACCGACATCGAGCAGCGCAAGCAGATGAACGAGGAGATGATGCGGCTCTACAAGGAGCAGGGCGTCAATCCGGCCGGCGGCTGCCTGCCCCTCCTCATCCAGCTGCCTGTGTTCTGGGGCGTCTTCCGGATGCTCGTCGTCGCCGTCGAGTTCCGCCACGCCCCCTTCGCCCTCTGGATCACCGACCTCTCCGTGAAGGACCCCTACTACGTGACGCCCATCCTCATGGGCATCACCCAGTTCATATCGCAGAAGATGACGCCGACCTCGGCCGACCCGTCGCAGGCCAAGATGATGCTCGTCATGCCCTTCATAATGACCATATTTTTCATCAACTTCCAGAGCGGCCTGGTCCTCTACTGGCTGACCACCAACGTCCTCCAGATCGGGCAGCAGGCCCTCATGAACAAGATGATGCACCGTCAGCCGGCCACCGCCAAAGCGAGATGATCATGAACAACGAGACAAAACCCGAGACCCCGCAGCCGGCGGAAATCCAACCGGACGATACGAAGGCCGCTGACTCAAAGCCGGCCGAAGAGCGTCCGGAGTACTCCGGCCGAAACCTCGAGGAGGCGATCAGCCTGGCCGAGCACCGGCTGAAGCTGCCGCGCGAAAATTTCAACTACGAGATCGTCACGGAAAAGACGAGGCTCTTCGGCCTGAAGAGCAAGGAGATCGTCATCCGCGCCTGGGCCAAGGACGAGGCCGCCGGCGACGCCGCCGAGCGCTTTCTCGCCGAGCTCATGACCGTGTTCCCGCTGGACCTGACCTACCAGGTCAAGCGGCGCCCGGACATCGTCTTCGTCGTCTTCGACGGTCCGGACAAGGCCATGCTCCTGCGAAACGACGGCTCGCTCCTCCTCTCCCTGCAGCACGTCCTGAACAAGCTCTCGCCGGTCAAGGTCCAGGTGGACTGCGAGTTCTACCGTAAGCGCAAGGAGAAGAGGCTCAAGGAGTACGGGCAGCGCGTCGCCCGGCAGGTCGCCGAGACCGGCCGCGAGGAGGTCCTCGACCTCATGAACCCGTACGAGCGTCGGATCATCCATATCGTCGCCAACGAAGTTCCCGGCGTCACCAGCGAGAGCATCGGCGACGGGTTCCTCAAAAAGGTCAAGATCTTCAAGGCCCCTCGCTAGCCCGGCCGCGGAGGGGCCTCGGGGATCCGCTCCGTTCGCTGCGGCCATTCTTCACGCCGTCCCGGTCCGGAGCCCCTTCTTAGGTCTCCGTCCCGATGACGGCTAAATGGCCGCTTTATGCTCACACCGGGATGCCCCTCAACCCCTCATCCGCGGCCTCGTCGATTTGTCGTTTTTCCGAGGGAGGCCGCCCCAAGTGGCGAGGAGGTCAGTCGAATCCGGTGTAGGGAGAGTTTAGGCGGGCCGCGTGGCGGACGAGGGCAGTTTGCCTGCAAACCGCCAAAACGTGTTTGAGCGAGGCTTAGCGCAAGCCGAACGAGTTGTTTTGGCGCCGAGTCCGGCGCACGGACCGGCGTCAAGAACTCTCCCGGCCGGGGAGGCTGACCTCCGAACCGCTCAGCGGCCTCCCTCGCTACTAAAAATAGTATGCAGTCGAACTGATCGACGGCTATTGTCAACGGGGACGGCGTCCCTTAGAATGGATTGCCAGACGACAGTACGCCCATGCTCGAAGACACGATCATCGCCATAGCGACGCCGCCGGGGTTCGGCGGGCTGGGCGTCGTCCGGATAAGCGGCCCGAAGGCGCTGGCCGTGGCCGGGCGCGTATTCGAGGCCAAGCGGGCGGTGAAGAGACCCTTCCCGGTAGGGCGGCCGGTCTTCGGGACCATCCGTGACCCGGAGAGGGATTCGGCCCTCGACGAAGCTTTTTTGACCTATTTCAAGGCGCCCCGGTCTTATACGCGGGAGGACGTCGTCGAGCTCAGCGCCCACGGCAGCCCGGCGGTCCTCGAGACGATCCTCCGGGGTGGCGCGAAGGCCGGCGCCCGCATCGCTCGGCCAGGGGAATTCACCCTCAGGGCCCACCTGAACGGCCGCCTGGACATCATCCAAGCCGAGGCCGTCAACGACCTCATCCGGGCCGTTTCCCTGCCTCAGGCGCGAATATCGTACGGCCAGCTCGGCGGCAGCCTATCGCGCCGGGTCGCGGGCCTGCGCGGCCGGCTGGTCGCGCTGCTCGCGGCGGTCGAGGCCGGACTGGAGTTCCCCGAGGAGGGCCTCCGGTCGGACCCCCGGACCTGGAGGCGCTCTCTCGCCTCGGTCATCTCCGACATCGAGCGTCTCGTCGTGAGCCACGAGGCGGGTCGGGCCCTCGGCCTGGGTGTCACGCTGGCCATAGCCGGCCGGACCAACGTCGGAAAATCGACCTTGTTCAACGCCCTCCTCGAGGAGGACCGGGCCATAGTCACGCCGTTCCCGGGAACGACCAGGGATTTCCTGCGGGAGCGGTTGGTCATCGACGGCTTCATCTTCAATCTGGTGGACATGGCCGGACTGGGGCGGGCCGCCCACCCTGTCGAAAAGCGCGGGGTCGCCAGGGGCCGGAGGCTCGCCGGACAGGCGGACGGCCTGATCGTCGTCTTCGACGCCTCGAGAAGATGGAGCGGCGAGGACGAAGAGCTCGTGTGGCGCTTCCGTAGGAAGAGAGCCGTTTTCGTTCTGAACAAGTCCGACCTGCCGGCAAAGACCGACAGGGAGAAGCTCCGCGAGGTCGCCGGCGAGAGCCCGGCCGTCGAGGTCTCCGCGCTCAGGGGAAAGAACATCGGCGCCCTCCGCGAGGCCATCCGGGTCCACTTCGTCCCCCGGACCCCGGCCGAGGAAGAGACGATCGTACACGCCCGCCAGAAGGACCGCCTCGAGGAGGCCCTGGAAGCCCTGCGCCGGGCGGACACCCTCCTGGCCAGGCGGCATTCCGAGGAGGTCCCGGCCGAGGAGATCCGGGCCGCCATCGGCTTCATCTGCGAGCTCACCGGGGAGGTCCGGGCCGAGGAGGTCCTGGACGAGATCTTCGGCCGCTTCTGCGTCGGTAAATAGGGACGATATGGCCAGTAGAAATGGCTTCGATATCGTCGTCGTCGGGGCCGGCCACGCCGGCTGCGAGGCGGCCGCGGCTGCGACGGCCCTAGGGCTGCGGACCTGCCTTGTGACCATCCATCTCGAGACGATCGCCCAGATGTCCTGCAATCCGGCCATCGGCGGTCTGGCCAAGGGCCATCTCGTCCGGGAGATAGACGCTTTGGGTGGCCTGATGGGCGTCCTGGCCGACGAGACCGGCATCCAGTTCCGCCTGTTGAACAGGAGCCGGGGCGGGGCCGTCCAAGCCCCCCGGGCCCAGTGCGACAAGGCGGCCTACAGGTTGGCGATGAAGCATCGCCTCGAGAAGCTGGCTGGATTGACGGTCTTTCAAGGCATCGTCGCCGAAGTTGTCGTCAAAAAGGGCGCGGCCGCGGGTGTCCGGACGATAGATGGGATGACGATCCCGGCCAAGGCCGTGATCCTTACGCCCGGGACCTTCCTCAACGGCCTGATCCACATCGGTCTCGGCAGCTATCCGGCAGGCAGGGCGAACGAACCCCCGTCGGTCGACCTCGCGGACCAGCTCAAGAAACTCGATCTGAGGGTTTTCCGCCTGAAAACGGGCACGCCGATGCGCCTCGACAGGGAAACGATCGACTGGGCGGCGTTCACCCCACAACCGGGGGACGAAGATCCCGTGCCTTTCTCCTATCGGACGCGCGGCCCCCTTCACAACAAGGTCCTCTGCCATCTCGGCTACACCAACGCCGCCACTCACGCCGTGATCAGGCGGAATCTCGACAAGTCCCCGCTTTACGGGGGCCGGATCAAAGGGATCGGGCCCCGGTACTGCCCTTCGATCGAGGACAAGGTGGTCAAGTTCCCGGAACGGGCCCGCCACCAGTTCTTCCTCGAGCCGGAGGGGACCGAGACTACTGAGGTTTATGCCAACGGCCTGTCCTCGAGCCTGCCCTACGAGGTCCAGCGGGAGCTCCTGGACACGATACCCGGGCTCGAGAAGGCCAAGATCCTGAGGCCGGCCTACGGCATCGAATACGACGCCGTCTCCCCCACCGAGCTTTTTCCCACGCTCGAGACACGAAAGATCAAGCGGCTCTATCTGGCCGGCCAGATCAACGGAACCTCCGGATATGAGGAGGCGGCCGCCCAGGGGCTCATGGCCGGGATCAACGCCGCCCTGGCCATCGAGAAGCGGCCGCCCTTCGTCCTGCGCCGGGACGAAGCGTATATCGGCGTCCTCATCGACGACCTCGTTTCAACGGGCGTCGATGAGCCATATCGGCTGTTCACCTCGAGGGCGGAATACCGGCTGCTGCTGAGGATCGACAACGCCGACCGCCGCCTGATGGGCCACGGAAGGGAGCTGGGACTCATCCCCGATGCCCTATGGGCCGGATTCAGGGAGAAACAGGACCGGATCGAAAGGGCCTCGGTCTTTCTAAGGAAAACCCGCATAAAGACCGATTCGGGCGACCGCGTGACTTTGGCGGAGCACTTAAAAAAACCTGAAATAGGCCTTAGGGATGTGCTAGAATGGGGCAAGTTCCCAGGCGGGCTGAGCGAAGAAGAAGCGAGATTCCTCGAGTCGGAAACGAAATACGAAGGATATATCAGGAAACAGGAACGGGAGATCGCCAAGGCCGTGAGGACCGATTCTCTGAAGATCCCGGGCGGATTCGATTTCGGCAGGGTCCCCGGCTTGACCAGGGAAGTGACCGAGAAGCTCGAAAAGAGGAGACCGTCGAGCCTGGGCGAAGCCAGGAAGATCCCCGGGGTGACCCCGGCCGCGGTCCAGAACGTTGGGCTTTACCTCGAGATATGGCGAAGAAAGAGAGAGCCGAAGCCCCCGGTTCCACGTGAAACAGGGTCTGACGATGAATAAGATCATCGCTGTCGCCAATCAGAAGGGCGGCGTCGGGAAGACGACGACGGCCATCAACCTGGCCGCATCCCTGGCCCTCAAGAACCGGCGGACGCTCCTCATCGACTTGGACCCGCAAGGCATGTCGACCCTGGGGCTGGCCAAGCCCAAGGAAGCCGGCAAGGGGATCTATCAGGCCATGATGAACGGCCGGAACCTCATGGACTGCATTGTGGGGACCGAGCTCGAAAATTTCTATCTCTCCCCCTGTTCGCCCGAGCTCTCCGGGGTCGAGGCCGAGCTCTACGCGTCCGAGCGCAGGGAGAAGCGGCTCGTCGACGCCGTCGAAAAGGCGCGCCGGTACTTCAATTTCATCCTGATCGATTGTCCGCCTTCGCTTGGCTTCCTGACGATCAACGCGCTTTCCGCGGCGGATTCCCTGGTCATCCCCGTCCAAACGGAGTTCTTCTGCATGGAAGGCATCCCCGACCTCTTCCAGGCTCTCGAGACGGTCCGGACCTACTTCAACCCCAGGCTGGCCATCGAAGGGATCCTGCTGACCATGTTCGACGAGCGGACGAACCTCTCCAAACAGGTCGCCGAGGAGATCCGCAAATCCTTGAAGCACATCATGTTCGACGCCGTCATCCCGAGAAGCGTCCGCTTGGCCGAGGCGCCGAGCTTCGGCAAGCCCATCGTCCTCTACGACATCAAGTCCAAAGGGGCCGAAGCCTATCTCAATCTGGCCGAGGAGATCATCCGCCGATGAGCAAGAAAGCCCTGGGAAAAGGTCTGGGGGCGTTCATCCCCGAGGAGTTCAGCATCCTGAAGGACGAGAGGTTCGCCGAACTCGACCTCGAGGACGTCAAGCCCAATCCCTTTCAACCGAGGATGAAGTTCGACGACAAAACCATCGAGGAGTTGGCCCAATCGATCCGGGAGACAGGAATAGTGCAGCCGGTCATCGTGGCCCCCGAGGAAGACCACTACAAGATCATCGTCGGAGAAAGGCGGTGGAGGGCCGCCCAGAAGGCCGGCCTGCGCAAGATCCCCGTCCTCATCCGGAACATCCCCAAGGAGAAACAGCTCGAGGTCTCGCTCATCGAGAACATCCATCGCGAAGAGCTCAACGCCTTGGAGATCGCCCAGGCCTATCAGCGGCTCATCGACGACCACGGCTACGCCCAGCACGAGCTGGCCGACAAGGTCGGCAAGGACAGGAGCTCGGTAGCGAACTACCTCCGGCTCCTCAAGCTGCCCCAGGAGATCCAGGACCGCCTGACGGGCGGCGAGATCACCATGGGGCACGCCCGGGCCCTTCTCGCTTTGGAGGACACGGCGACGCAGCTCTACTGCTGCCGTCAGATCATCGACCGCAGCCTGTCCGTCCGCAACGCCGAGGCCCTGGTCAATCGGCTCAAGAAAAGGGCCCCGAGGACGCAGAGGAGCCTCTCCGATCCAGACCTCCACGCCCTGCAGGAAGAGATGCTCAAGATCCTGGGGACGAAAGTCCTGGTCGCGGGCAGCCGAAGCAAAGGCGTCGTCAAGATATTTTATTTCTCGCTGGACGACCTCAACCGGATCTATGACCGGATCAAAGGAGAAAGCCCATGAAAGACAGGCCGCGGGAGCTCAACGAGACCAAGCTGGCCGGACTGATCGACATGGAGTCGGAGTTCAACGGCGATCTCACCTTCAGGGGATCGTTCCGGATCGAGGGGAGCTTCAAGGGCACGATCAACTCGGACTCCCTGCTCGTCGTCGGCGAGCGGGGCAAGGTCGAGGCCGACGTCAAAGTCGGCCAGCTCGTCATCAACGGCGAGATCCGCGGCACCCTCCAGGCCGCCGAAAGGATCGAGGTCCACAACAAGGGCCGCGTCTTCGGGACGCTTCTCACGCCGACTCTCGTCGTCGAAGAGGGGGCCTATCTCGAAGCGAGCTGCCAGACCAAGGGCGCGGCCAAGCCGTCGGCCGCGCCGCCGGCCAAGGAGCCGGGTCAGTCCTGAGTCGTTCATCTTCTCGGCTGCGCAACGGATATCGCTCACTGCTTTTCTCCGCTTGAGCCCGGCGCGGCGGCGGGATATAATCGGGGCGAATCGATCCAAGGACCTTACGTTCATGAGCAAGTACATCTTCATCACGGGCGGTGTCATTTCGGGCCTGGGCAAGGGTATCGCCGCGGCCTCCATCGGCAGACTTCTCGAGAGCCACGGCTATCGCATCACCATCCAGAAGTTCGATCCCTACCTCAACGTCGACCCGGGGACGATGAGCCCGTTCCAGCACGGCGAGGTCTACGTCACCGACGACGGCGCCGAGACGGACCTCGACCTCGGCCACTACGAGCGTTTCACTTCGACCAAGACGACGCGGGCCCACAACTGGACGGCGGGGAAGGTCTACGAGTCCATCCTGCGCAAGGAGCGCAAGGGCGAGTACCTCGGCAAGACCGTCCAGGTCATCCCCCACGTCACCGACGATGATCAAGTCCGCGTTCGAGGCCGTCGCCGACGCTAACGATATTGTTATCTGCGAGATCGGCGGGACCGTCGGGCGACATCGAGAGCCTGCCGTTCCTCGAGGCGACGCGCCAGATGCGCCTCGCGCTCGGCGTCGAGAAGACGCTCTTCATCCATCTGACCCTCGTCCCTTACGTCGGTATCTCCGGAGAGCTCAAGACCAAGCCGACCCAGCACAGCGTCAAGGAGCTGCGGGCGATCGGCATCCAGCCGGACATCCTGCTCTGCCGGACGAACCGGGACCTCTCGGCCGACATCAAGGCCAAGATCGCGCTCTTCACCAACGTGCCCGTCGAAGCGGTCGTCAACGCCAGGGACGTCGAATCGATCTACGAGATCCCGCTGAACTTCGCCCGCGAGGGCCTGGACGCGACCATCCTCAAGATGCTCCGGCTTCCCCGGCGCAAGAAGAACCTGGCCGCGTGGGAGGCGATGGTCGGGCGGATCCGCGCTCCCAAGGACAGGGTCGAGATCGGCCTCGTCGGCAAGTACGCCGGGCTCCACGACTCCTACAT
Source organism: Candidatus Aminicenantota bacterium (assembly GCA_963719985.1). GTDB lineage: Bacteria > Acidobacteriota > Aminicenantia > Aminicenantales > Saccharicenantaceae > RBG-16-66-30. Next base: position 1,209,383 of record CAVRDU010000005.1, read on the forward strand.
GAGCCTCAACCAGGCCCTCGTCCACGGCGGCCTGGCCAACCGGCTCAAGGTCGAGATCGACTGGATCGAGGCCGAGGCGCTGGAGAAGGACGATCCGGCCAAGGTCCTCGCGTCGAAGGACGGCATCCTCGTCCCCGGCGGCTTCGGCAAGCGGGGCATCGAAGGCAAGATCCGGGCCGTCACCTACGCCCGCGAGAACAAGGTGCCCTTCTTCGGCATCTGCCTGGGCATGCAGTGCGCCACGATCGAGTACGCCCGGTCGCTCGCCGGATTGAAGAAGGCCAACAGCACGGAGTTCGCGCCCGAGGCTCCGCACAAGATCATCGTCCGCTGGCGCGAGCTGGCCCTAGACAGCGACCTGGGCGGGACGATGCGGCTCGGCCAGTACCGCTGCGAGCTTCTCCAGGGATCGGCCGCCCACCAGGCCTACCGCGCTCTCAAGATCTCCGAGCGCCACCGGCACCGCTACGAGTTCAATCCGAGCTACAAGGACGCGCTGGCCGACGCGGGCATGGTCTTCTCCGGCATCAACCCCGAATACGGGCTGGTCGAGATCGTCGAGGCGCCCGACCATCCCTGGTTCCTCGGCTGTCAGTTCCACCCCGAGTTCAAGTCCAAGCCGTTGGCCCCGCACCCTCTCTTCAAGGCGTTCATCGGGGCGAGCTACGCCCGGCGCCGCCGGGAGGGACGGGCCCGGACGCCGGGAAAGGCCGCGGTCGCCCCGTAGCTCCCGGCCAAGGAGGAAGACGTGGACATCAACGCCAAGATCTTCCGGGAATACGACATCCGCGGCATCGTCGGCCAGGACCTGGACGAAGAGGCCGTCGAGGTCCTCGGCCGGGCCATGGGCACGTTCTTCCTCGGCCGCGGCCAGAAGACGGTCTCTCTCGGCCAGGACTGCCGCCTGAGCTCGCCCGGCTTCGCCCGGGCCCTGACGACAGGCCTTCTTTCCACGGGCTGCGACGTCGCGCCGCTCGGCGTCGTCCCCACGCCGCTCCTCTACTTCTCCGTGTTCCACAAGGGGATGCCGGCCGGGGTCATGATCACCGGATCGCACAATCCGCCCGAGCACAACGGCTTCAAGATGATGTCCGGCCACGACACGCTCTACGGCAAGACGATCCAGGCCCTCTACGAGATCGTCCGCAAGGGCGTCTTCCCGAGGGGCGAGGGCCGGGTCGTGCCGCTCGACGTCGTGCCCGAATACATGGACTACGTCGCCGCGAACGTCAGCTTCGCCCGGCCTGTCAAGGTCGTCGTCGACTCGGGCAACGGCACGGGCGGGGCCGTGGCCGTGCCGCTCTTGCGGCGGATGGGCGCCGAGGTCATCGACATCTTCACCGAGCCGGACGGCCGGTTCCCCAACCACCATCCGGATCCGACGCTCCCCGAGGCCATGGAGAAGCTCATCGCCAAGGTCCGCGAGAGCCGGGCCGAGCTCGGCATCGCCTATGACGGCGACGCCGACCGGATCGGCGTCGTCGACGACGAGGGCCGGATCATCTGGGGCGACCAGCTCCTCATCGTCTTCGCCCGGGACATCCTGCCGTCGCGCCCCGGCGCCGCCGTCATCTCGGAGGTCAAGGCCTCCCAGGTGCTCTACGACGAGGTCGCCAGGCTCGGCGGGAAGCCGATCATGTGGCGGACGGGCCACTCGCTGATCAAGAAGAAGATCAAGGAGGAGGACGCGCCGCTCGCCGGGGAGATGAGCGGGCATATCTTCTTCAACGACCGCTGGTTCGGCTTCGACGACGCCATCTACGCCTCGGCCCGGCTGCTCGAGATCCTGTCCCGCTCGAAGGACAGGCTGTCGACGATGATGGCCGGGCTGCCCAAGACCTATTCGACCCCGGAGATCCGCATCTACGCCTCCGACGAGGTCAAGTTCAAGATCGTCGACGAGGTCCGCCGCGAGCTCGCCGCCCGCGTCCCGGTCATCGACATCGACGGCGTCCGGGCCAACTTCCCCAAGGGCTGGGGCCTCGTCCGGGCCTCGAACACCCAGGCCGTCATCGTCATGCGCTTCGAGGCCGCGACCGAAGCCGACCTGGCCGCGATCCAGAAGGAGGTCCGGGGCGTTCTCCAGAAGGTCATCAACCGGCTCGGGGCGGCATGAAGGCGCGGGACGTTCGGGCCGTCATCCTGGCCGGGGGCCGGGGCACGCGGTTCTGGCCCCTGGGCCGGGAGTCCAGGCCGAAGCAGTTCCTCCGCATCGCCGGCCGCGATCCCATGGTCGTCGAGACCGTCCGCCGCATCCGGCCGCTCGTCCCGTCCCGGCGGGTGACGCTCGTTGCCGATGCCGCCCAGACCCGCCTGGCCCGAAAGCTCCTGCCGCGCCTTCCCAAGTCGAGCTTTCTCGTCGAGCCCCTGGCCCGCAACACGGCCCCGGCGCTCATGCTGGCGACGGCCCGCGTCTGGCTCGACGATCCCGAGGCCGTCGTGGCCGTGCTGCCCGCCGATCACCTCATCCGTGACGAACCGCGGTTCCTGCGGGCGCTCCGGGCCGCCGTCGAGGCGGCCGCGCGCGAGGACGCCCTGGTCACCTTCGGCATCCCGCCGACCTATCCCGCGACGGGATACGGATACATCCGCCACGACCGGGACAAGGGCCGCCGGATCGGCGGGGCCGTCTTCTATCCCGTCAGAGCGTTCAAAGAGAAACCGAACCTGGCCCAGGCCGACGAATACCTGGCCTCAGGCGACTACGCCTGGAACTCCGGCATGTTCGTCTGGCGGGCCGAGGTCTTCGCCGAGACGCTGGCCGTCTCGGCCCCCGAGCTCAGGCCGGCCTGGAACGCGATGGTCAAGGCCCTGCGCTCGGGCGGGGCGCCGAAGCTTCGGGCGGCCTTCGCCCTGGCCCCGGCCCTGTCCATCGACTACGCCCTCATGGAAAAGGCCCGCCGGGTCCTCGTCGCCGACGGGAACTTCGGCTGGTCGGACGTCGGCGCCTGGTCGACGCTCCTCGAGGTCTGGCCCCGGGACCGCGACGGCAACGCCGTCCGAGGCGAGACGCTGGCCGTCGACGCCAAGAACTGCCTCGTCTGGAACCCGGGCCGGCTGACGGCGCTCGTCGGCGTCCGCGACCTCATCGTCGTCGACACCGGGGACGCCCTGCTCGTCTGCGACGCGGCCCTCGACCAGAGGGTCAAAGAGGTCGTCGAAGCCCTGAAGAGAAAGAAAAAGCTCGGGAGATACGTCTAAAACCCAGAATCCCTAGGAGGTGCCGGAGATGAAAAAGCGTATCCTGGTTCTCGCCCTGGCGGCGGCCGTCGTCGCGGCCTTCGCCCTGGCCGGCGACGTCACCCTGGACGTCAAGGAACATGTGCTCGGGAACGGCATGAAGATCCTGATGATCCCCAAGCCGGGCGTCCCCCGCGTCGTCTGTCACATCTACTTCAAGGTCGGCTCGATCAACGAGCGCCCGGGCATCACCGGGAGCGCCCACGTCCACGAACACCTGATGTTCAAGGGCACCGAGGTCATGGGAGTCACGGACTACGCCGCGGAATCCAGGATCGACGCCGAGATCGACAAGCTGATGGGCCAGATCTACCGCGAGCGGTTCTGGAAGGGGAACGGACGACGAGGCCAAGATCGCGGCCTGGCAGAAGAAGGTCGACGAGCTGGTCCAGGCCCAGAAGGCCTACATCATCAAGGACGACCTCTGGACCCAGTACATGAAGAACGGCGGCACCGGCCTCAACGCCTCGACCAGCCAGGAGACGACCGGCTACTACGTCACCCTGCCCTCGAACAAGGTCGAGCTCCAGATGCTGATGGAGTCCGACCGGATGATGAACGCCCGCTTCCGCGAGTTCTACTCCGAGAAGGACGTCATCATGGAGGAGAGGCGCCTCAGCGAGAACCAGCCCGGCTTCTTCTTCAGCGAACAGGTCCAGGCCGCCTTCTACACGGCCTCGCCCTACCACTGGGGCGTCATCGGCTGGATGGACGATCTCAGAAAGATGACGAAGGAGGACCTCGTCGCGTTCCACGACACCTACTACGTCCCGAACAACGCCGTGGCCATCTACGTCGGCGACTTCGATCCCGCGGCGATCACGGCCATGGCCGAGAAGTACTTCGGCCGCATCCCCAAGGGCCCGGACCTCGAGCCCGTCCGGACGGGCGTCCCGGCCCAGTTCAGCGAGAAGAGGTTCTACGGCGAGGGACCGGCGCCGACGAGCCTGCAGATGATGTTCCACATCCCGCCGGACGGCGACCCGGACACGGCCGCCCTCGGTGTCCTGGCCAGCACGCTGGGGTCGGGCGGAGGCGGCGGCTTCCGCGGTGGCCGGGGCGGCGGCGGCGGATCGGGCCGGCTTTACAACAGCCTCGTCCGCGACAAACAGCTGGCCGTCAGCGCCTCGGCCTCGAGCCGGGCCCAGTGGTACGTCGGCGCGTTCCAGTTCAGCGCGACGCCGCGCTTGGACAAGGGTGTCAAGCCCGAGGACCTGGAGAAGGAGATCTGGGCCGAGATCGAGAAGGTCAAGAAAGAGGGCCTGACCGACGAAGAGATCCAGATGGCCAAGAACAGAGGCGAGGCCGCCTTCATCCGTAGTCTGGCCAGCGCTTCGGGCCTGGCCAGCCGGGTCGGCCGGGCCGACCTCATGCGCGGCTGGCGGTCCATCCTGACCGACCTCGAGGACCTCCAGAAGGTCACGACCGACGACATCAAACGGGTCGCGGCTAAGTACTTCGTCAAGGACAACAGCCTGGCGGCCATCTATACCCGGAAATCGGGCCGGTAAGGAGGACGACATGAAAAAGACCGTCATCGCCATCCTGGCGCTCGCCTTCGTCTGCGCCGGCCTGGGCTTCGGCCAGGCTAAACATCCCTCCGAGCTCAAATACCCGGCCCTCAAGTACGATCCGCCCGATCCGAAGGAGTTCCGGACCGTTTACGCCGGCGGGCTCCGCGCGTATGTCCAAGAGGACCGCGACCTCCCTCTCTTCAACATCACGGCCATCGTCAATTGCGGGGACCTCAATATCCCCAAGGAAAAAGCCGGGTTGGGGACCGTCCTCGGCGACCAGCTGATCAAGGGAGGGACCGGGACGCGCGAAGGCTCGACCATTCAGGAGAGGCTCGATTTCCTCGGCGGCTCGCTCAGCTTCAATGTGGGCGAGAGGACCTCGACCCTGAGCTTATCGGTCCTGAGCAAGGACTTCGACGAGGGCCTGGCCCTCTTCTTCGACGTCCTCAGGAACCCGGCTTTCCGCGAGGAGCCGCTGCAGCTGGCCAAGGCCCGGTTCGTCGAACAGCTCCGGCAGGCCAACGACAACCCCGGCACGGTGCTCAGCCGGGAATACGAGAAGCTCCTCTACGGGGACAACGTCCTGACCTGGCAGCCGACCAAGGCCACGTACGAGGGCATAACGGCGGGCAACCTCAAGGCCTTCCATCTTCACTACTTCTTCCCCGAGAACATCATCCTGGCTGCTTCAGGCGATTTCTCCAAGGCCGACCTCAAGGCCAAGATCAATAAGATCGCCGCCAGCTGGAAGAATACGAAGGCCCTTCCCCCCGCCCTGCCGAAGAGCTTCCCCGAGTCCGAGCCGGGCGTCTACTTCATCCAGAAGGCCATCAACCAGGGCTATATCAGCCTGGGCCATCTCGGCCTCGAGGACACGAGCCCCGATTACTTCGCCGTCCAGGTCATGAACTTCATTCTCGGCGGCGGCAGCTTCACCTCGCGGATCACGACCAAGGTCCGATCGGACGAGGGGCTGTCCTACAGCCAGGGCAGCCGGTTCAGCTATCGCTGGGGCTTCCCGGGCACGTTCTCCGGCTACGTCCAGACGAAATCGTCGACCGTCGGCTACGCCATCTCGCTCATCCTGGCCGAGTTCGACCGCATCCGCAAGGAGCCGGTGTCGGACGCCGAGATGGAAACGGCCATCAACTACTATCTCGAGAGCTTCGCCGACGGCTTCCAATCGCCGCTCCAGACCATGATGAGCTTCGCCAACCTGGAGATGACCGGCAAGCCGATGGACTACTACAAGACCTACCGGTCGAAGATCCAGGCCGTCACCAAGGCCCGGATCCAGGAGGTGGCGCGGAAATACATCCGCCCGGACAAGGCCGTCATTTCGATCGTCGGCGACTTCGAGCCTTGTAACAAGGGAGGGGACAAGTGGGCCGGTCCGCTCGAAAGACTGGGCAAGCTCCACCGGATCAGCCTGACCGACCCGATGACCGGACAGGAGATCAAGACCCCGTAGCTCTCATAGAGAACAAATGACCGATCCCGAATATTCCGGCGGCGTCGTCCGCGAGCTGGAGCGGCGCTTCCGCGTCGCGGCGCTCTTCCGGCGCTTCCGCGTTCGGCGGCACGAGCCGATGCAGGTCCTCGAGTACGACGCCCGGGGCGTCTGGCCGCCGCGCCCGGCCCGGCTCAATCTGTCCGTCGAACGGCACGTCGGCGGAGGATTCGCGGGCCAGGTCTACAAAGTCCGGGTCCTCGATATAGACGCGCCGGAGGGGCCCCTCGTGGGCCTCGAGCGGGGAGGGACGTATGCCCTGAAGGTCCTGGTCCCCGTTTCGGGCTTCGGGCGCTTCATCCGGAACCTCCTCTACGGCCTCGGCTTCCAGGCCGCCTTCGCCCCCCAGGTCAATCCGGACGCGGCCCGGGCGGGGGCCCTGTGGCAGAAGCTCATCCGCCGCGGGGCGCGGGAGCGGCTGGGATCGGAGCGGGCCGTGGTCGACGTCCTGGCCACCCTGGTCGACCCGATACTCGGCAGCTGCGGCGAGATCAGCGAGTGGGTGGACGGCCGGCTCTGGCGCTACGAGGTCGACGACGACCTCTTCGCCCGGCTCGGCTGGAAGCCCGGCCGGCCCGCCAAGGGCCTGGGCTCGCCGGAGTACAGGGCCAAGCGGGCCTTCATGAGGGACCTCGTCGGGCTCATGCGCGACATGGGCGCCGAGGAGCTCGCCCGCCAGTACGAATGGTGGACGATGAAGAGCCAGCCGAACGCCCTCAAGCGACTGGAACACGACGGAGATCCGGACCTCGGACTTGTTGCCGTCGACTTCCGGGCCGGGATGGCCCTGTTGCCCTTCCTGCCCCAATGCCCCGCCGACTTCAAGCTGATCCTCCGGGGCATCGGCCGCGGCAGCCTGGTCCAGTTCGACCGGGGCGACCTACGCAAGCTCGAGGCGTACGCCGCCGCGCGGCCGGGGCTTTTCGGCGACATGACCGCCACTATCGAGGAGCTTAAAAAAGCCGACGGAGCCTATCGGGACTCACTGCCCGACGTCGCCCATCACCATGTGCGGCTCCTCGCGGCGCCGCGGCTCTGGACGGCCATCCACGCCGCCTGGGTCCGGGGGTGGGAGATCCGGAACATGGCCGACGAGCGAGCGGCGGCGGCCCTCGGCCGGAGCCGCCTCGCGGCGCTCCTCTTCGTCGGCCTCGGGCTCCTGCCTCTCCTCACGCCTGTCCTGTTCCTGCTCCGCTTCCCCGGCCGGTCGGCCGGCCTCTGGCTTCTGTGGCTCGCGCCCCTCCTGGGCCCCTTCGTCCGCCGGCTCTGGGGCCGGGGGGACGTCAGGCGGCATGTCGCCGCCATCGTTACGAAGGGCGGCTATGTCGGCCGGGCCTTCCGCGGCCACGTGGCCGAGGCCCTGGTCGGGTGGCACAGGTCGGGCCGGGTGAACGACAAGAGGACCCTGGCCATCGCCGAAAGGCCCTGGCTCTACCTGCTCAACCGGCCGTTGGCGCTCCTCCCGCCGGGCCTGCACCGATTCCTGACGGACAAGGCCTATTTCAAAGAACGGCTCCACAGCATGTTCGTCAAGCCGTTCCTGCTCTACTTCAAGCCGTCGGTCCGCGCCGAGTGGCTCCGCGACATGGTCGAAGAGGGCCGCAAGAACCGCATGCTGAGCCCGGAGGAGGCGGAGCGGATCCTGGCCCAGATCGGCGAGCCCTACATCCAGAAGTACCTGAAGAGCCTGGCCGTCCACATGGCCACGCTGTTCGTCTCGGAGACGGTCTTCCTGACGATCGCCGCGATCTATGTCCTGGGACACCCCGAGTTCGGCTGGGCCGAGGCGACGGCCCGGGCCGCGCTCATCATCGGCGCGTTCAACCTCCTCCCGGTCTCTCCGGGCTCGCTCATCCGGGGATTCTATGTGCTGGGCCTGGGCGTCAAGGAGAGGAGCTTCAAGGACTACCGGCTGGCCCTGCCGGTCAGCTTCTTCAAGATCATCGGCTACCTGGCCTTCCCGCTCCAGATGGCCTATCGCTTTCCCGAGCTGGCCCGGTTCATGGCCGCCCATTGGGCCACGGAAGCCGTCCACATCATCCCCGTCTTCGGCGAGCGGGGCGCCTGGCTCGAACATGCCGTCTTCGACGCCTTCTACAACTATCCGCTGAGCCTCGGCATAAGGATCAGGAAGCGGGACGACCTCGCGGCGGCGAACAAACCCCGGTGGTGGGCCGTCCCGGCGACCGCGATCATCGGCGCGCTCTTCGTCACGCTGGCCGACTTTCTCTTCGTCCGGTCCGCCGGGAGGGTCCCGGCCCTCAAGGACATCTGGTGGGCCGTCTTCCTGGCCCCGATCGGGGCGGGGTTCCTGGCCTCGCTCTGGTCGCGGCGGAAAAAGATGGGGAGGAGGGTCGCGGCCGGGATCCTGGCCGGCGCGCTCGTCGGCCTAGGCTACGGTCTCGTCAACGCCTTCCTGACGCCCCTCGTCCCCGGCCTGGCCGCCGCGGCCGGAGAGACCGTAGCGAACGGCTCCCCGGCCCTGGCCATCCTCTGGAAGACCTTCATCTTCGCCCTGCTGGCCATCCCCGGCGCCTTCGTCGCCGAGACCCGCCCGCCAGGTGGATAAACGTTCGTCGCGGAGAAGCCGCCACCGGATCTCAATTTCTTGATTCTCGTCCCCGGCCGGGGCCAGCGATCTCAAGCCGAGCGCGAAAAGGAAATTCCTTTCGTGAACGCCAAAGGGCGGATGTCCCGCGAGGGGCCCCCGTCCTTTTTTATTTTCGGGGGATTTCCATTATAATCGGGGCGGACCGACCTCCATGGAAAAGGCGCTTCTGATCATCGAGGAGATGACCCGCCTGGGGGTCATCAGGGCCTATGCCATCGGAGGGGGGGTCGCCGCCACGTACTATATCGAGCCCGTCTTGACCTACGATCTCGACATCTTCTTCATTCCGGTCAAGTCGGGGTTCGACGAGCTGAGCCCGGTTTATGACTTCGCCCGCAGCCGTGGTTATGTCGAAGAGGCCGAGGCCCTGGTCATCGAAGGGTTCCCCGTCCAGTTCATCCCGGCCTACAACGATCTCGTTCGGGAGGCCGTCACGAACGCGGCGACACTGGCCTACCGCGGCGTCCTGGCCAAGGTCGTCAGAGCCGAATACCTGGCCGCCATCGCCATGCAGACGGGGCGAGCCAAGGACCGGGAACGGGTCGTACGCCTCCTGGACGGCGACGCCGTCGACAGGGGCATGCTGGCCGACCTTCTTGAGAGACATGGCCTGGCGGAAAAGCTCAAAAAGCTCGAAGGCGGGACCGATGAAAAGTGAGTCGGCAGAAGCCGCATTCGAGAAGAAGCGCCGCCGCCGCCGCCAGTTGGCCCGATTGCCGTTCGAGAAAAAGATCGAGATCGTCGTCGAACTCCAAAAGGCCGCCGCTGGCATCCGCAAGAACTCCGCGCATCGGATCTGGCCGCTCTAGCGCCTATTCCGGGGACGGCCGGAGAGACCGTAGCGAACGGCTCCCCGGCCCTGGCCATCCTCTGGAAGACCTTCATCTTCGCCCTGCTGGTCATCCCCGGCGCCTTCGTCGCCGAGATCCGTCCGCCCTATAGCTGACTCGAAGCTTCGGCTTTATCTCATCCGCCAGACGACCAGCTCCTTGTAGCCGTCCTGTCGTTCTGCGAGATGATAGATATGACCCCTTTTGGCCAGCGCGAAGAGGATGCCTTTGGATCTGCCGTAGGTCCCGTAATTGCCGAGGCTGACCCGCCCGGCGAAACCGCCGTCCTTCTCGAAAACATCGTACCAGTAATGGCCTTGCTCTCCTGATCCCTCGTAAGTCATTACGAACAGTCGGTCTTCATCATCGGCGAAGCCCATCTGAAACGGCGGGAACACCGTCGGGTATTCCACGTTGTCCCTGAACTCCTGCGGGAAATTTTCATACACCTTGACCAGGTCCTTCCGATCCTCCACCGACAGAGATACGGCCTGAAAGACTTTGCGGATGATCTTCTTCAGCTTGCCGCTCTTTTCGAAGCACGCGACCTCATAGCCGGCCTCGCTGTTCCCATAAAAGACGTAATTTCTCGAGATGGCAAGGAGGATCGGCGCCTGAAGCGCTGGGAACCTCCGTCCGGGACCTGGCCAAGTGCCCTTCCTTCGGCCGATCTCCTTCACGATCTCTAGATCAGGACCGCAGATGAGGATCCTCGAAATGGTCAGGCGTTCCACTGGATCTGGTTCCTGCTCGTGGGTGACGTAACGGCCGTCTCCCAGAGGGACGATCAAATAGGGCCGCCGAGATAGGGTTTTTTGCCGCAGAAAGACGCCGCTCCCGCCGAAGAACACCACCTTGCTCTGGGCACTATCCCAGGCCATGAGCTCGCCGCTCGTTTCGAAATAGGCACTGGTCAAGAGCCGGACCTCACCGGGCCCCTGGCCGGAGCGTCCGAAAGCGGACAGAAAGACGCCGGCCGGGCTGAACTTGAAGAAGTGGGCATCGTTGGACGATTGGCTCCAGACGAGGATGTTGCCGGCCGCGTCGACGTCGAAGGCCGCCGGATCGGAGAGACCACGCTGGACGAGGTCGGTTGAAGAAAGGTCGATCACCGCTTCCCGCCGCAATTCGAAGATGCGCGGAGGTGACGAATGATCGAGCCCCGGATCGTTCAAGACGATCTCGACGCCATCCTCCACGGAACGCACGACCGAGCTCTCTTTTTGCCGGCAACTGGTGATCGCGAGGATCAGGACGAGGGGAATAACGCGGGCCAAACGTTTCATGGTGACACACTTTCCGCGGGACGGGTTCCCTACTCGATGTGCGGGCCCCTTTCGGGCCTCCCCAGTCCCCTTCAGGGCTCAGTATGCCCGTGGCGGGGAGATCAAGTCAATCCCCGTGGTCAGGATACCGGGAACAAGACCCAATCGTGGGAACAAGAATAGAAGCGCCACCGGGGAAAGCGTCAGCCTTTGATCTTCAAGCCGAGCTCGTCGAGCTGGCGTTCGTCGACCGCGCGAGGGCGAGCCGGTCATGAGGTCGAGGGCGCCGGTCGTCTTGGGGAAGGGGATGACCTCGCGGATGGACTCCTCGCCGGCCAGGAGCATGACCAGGCGGTCGAAGCCGTGGGCGATCCCGCCGTGCGGCGGCGCTCCGTAGCCCAGGGCTTCGAGGAAATAGCCGAACTTCTCCTGGGTCTCCTCGTCGCTCAAGCCCAGGCGCCTTGAAGACGCGGCGCTGGACGTCCATGTCGTGGATCCGGATCGACCCGCCGCCGATCTCGTTGCCGTTGAGGACGAGGTCGTAGGCCTTGGCCCGGACCTTCGCGGGCTCCGTTTCGAGGAGCGGCAGGTCTTCGTCGAACGGCGAAGTGAAGGGGTGGTGCATGGAGACGAACCGCTTCTCCTCCTCGCTCCACTCGAAGAGAGGGAAGTCGGTCACCCAGCAGAACGCGAGGCGGTCCTTGCGCGCGTCGTCCGCGATCGGCCAGGTCCGGCGGATCTCGCCGAGGGCCTTGAGGGCCGTCATTTTCTTGTCGGCGATGAGCAAGGCGAGATCGGCGTCGGCGCCGCCGAGGGCGGCCCAGATAGCCTCAAAACCGTCGTCGGCCATCTTGAGGGACGACTTCCAGCCGTCCTGCTTCTTGATCCAGACGAGCCCCTTGGCCCCGAGCGACTTGGCCTTGTCGCCGAGCTTGTCGATCTGGCCTCGCGAGAGCGAGCCGGCCCCGGGGACGAGCAATCCCTTGACCTCGCCACCGGCGGCGACGGCCGCTTTGAGCACTTCGGAGGCAGTTCCGGCCGCGACGGCGGTCAGGTCCTTCATTTCGAGGGGGACCCGCAGGTCGGGCTTGTCCGAGCCGAAACTCTCCATGGCCTCGGCGTAGGGCAGGCGCGGGAACGGCCGCTCGACCTTCCGGCCGGTGAGCGCGAAGAGGGCCTCCATCAGGCCCTCGTTGAGGCCGAAGAAGTCGTCGAGGTCGATGAAGCTCGTCTCGATGTCGATCTGGGTGAACTCGAGCTGGCGGTCGGCCCGGAGGGCCTCGTCGCGGAAGCAGCGGACGATCTGGAAATAGCGGTCGAAGCCGGAGACCATGAGCGTCTGCTTGAACTGCTGGGGCGACTGCGGCAGGGCGTAGAAACGGCCCTTGTACATGCGGCTGGGGACCAGAAAGTCCCGGGCCCCCTCGGGCGTCGGATTGGCCAGGATGGGCGTCTCGATCTCGAGGTAGCCGTGGCCGCTCATGTAGTTGCGGGCGGCCAGGGCGGCCTCGTGGCGGAGGCGGATCTGGCGCTGCATCTTGGGCCGGCGCAGGTCGAGGTAGCGGTACTTCAGGCGGAGCTCCTCGGAGGCCTGGGGCGGGTCGGCGACGACGAAGGGCGGAACTTTGGAGGCGGCGAAGACGCGGAGTTCGAAGGTCTCGACCTCGATCTCGCCCGTGGAGATGTCCTTGTTGACGGCGGAACGGCGCCGGACGCGGCCGCGGAGGCCTACGACGAACTCGCCGCGGAGCTTCTTGGCCTCTTCCGCCAGCTCCGGCCGGTCGGACTGGAAGACGGCCTGGACGAGGCCCTCGCGGTCGCGGACGTCGACGAAGACGAGGTGGCCCATGTCGCGCGTCTTGTGGACCCAGCCGCAGAGCGTGACCTCCAGGCCTTCGTGCTCGGCCCGGAGCTCGCCGCAGTAATGCGTTCTTTTCAAGGGCGGGCCGGATAGGGGGGGTGTGCTCATGGGATCTCCCGGACGGTCAGCTCCCGCGGAGGAGGGCCAGGAGCTCCTCCCGGGCGCCGTCGGTCTGGCGGCCGGTCGCCATCGTCTTGAGGCCGAAGCGCCCCTTGGCCATCTCGTCCTCGCCGACGATGAGCACCCAGGCGGCCTGGAGCTTGTTGGCCCGGCCGAAGTGGGCCTTCATGCCCCGGTCCTTGAACTCGATCAGGCACTCGACGCCGTTCGCCCGGAAGAAGCGGGCCAGCGCCAGGCCGGTCTTCTGGGCCGCGCCGCCGAGATAGGCGACGTAGAGAAGCTGGCGCGCCGGCGCCGGGACCTCGGCGACCGAGAGCACCCGCTCGATGCCCATGGCGAAGCCGGTGCCGCAGATGTCCGGCCCGCCGAAATCCTTCATCATGTCGTCGTAGCGGCCGCCGCCGAGCAGGGCGTTCTGGGCGCCGAGACGCGAGGAGACGATCTCGAAGGTCGTCTTGGTGTAATAGTCGAGGCCGCGGACGAGCCGGGGATCGACCCGGTAGGGGATCTCGTAGGACGCCGAGCGAGGCCCGGAGCTTGTCGAAGTGCTCCCGGCAATCATCGCAGAGGTGGTCCTGGATGCTCGGGAAGGACGCGGCCACCTCCCGGCAGGCCTCGACCTTGCAGTCGAAGATGCGAAGGGGATTGGTCTCGGCTTTCCTCTGGCAGTCGGGGCAGAGCTCGGCTTGGCGCTTCCCGGCCGCCTCGCGCAGAGCGGCGCCGTAGGCCGGGCGGCAGGCCCGGCAGCCGACCGAGTTGACCAGGGTCTCGGTCCCCGTGACGCCGAGCTTGCGGAGGAGGGCATGGGCCATCTCGATGATCTCGGCGTCGACGGCCGCGTCCTTCTCGCCGAAGACCTCGATGTCGACCTGGTGGAACTGCCGGTAGCGGCCCTTCTGGGGTTTGTCGTAACGGAACATCGGGCCCATGTAGTAGTAGCGCATGGGCGCGCCCTCGAGGTCGAGCCGGTGTTCGATGATGGCCCGGACGACCGAGGGCGTGTATTCCGGGCGCAGGGTCAGCGACCGCCCGCCCTTGTCGACGAAGGTGTACATCTCCTTGGTGACGACGTCGGAGGTGGCGCCGGTCCCCTTCTCGAAGAGCTCGGTCTCCTCGAACACGGGGGCCCGGAGCTCGCGGAAGTGATAGAGCTCGAAGGTCTCCCGGGCCAGCCGCTCGAGGGCCTGCCACTTCTCGACCTCGCCGGGCAGGATGTCGTGGGTCCCCTTGATCGCCTGCGGGGGAACAGGCGCCGCTTTCGCCTCGGGAGGGCCCGGCTTGGCCCGAGTGTCTTCGGTCACCGCTCCTCGAAGACCCCGATCTTGCGGACTTTCTTGTATCTCTCTTCGAGGAGCTCGTCGACGGGCTTGCCCTCGAGCTTCTTCAGGGCCTGGTATGAGGTGCTTGTCGACGTTCTTGAAAGTCTGCTCGGGGTCGACGTGGGCCCCGCCGGGCGGCTCGGGGATGATCTTGTCGATGACGCCGAACTTGAGCAGGGTCGAGGCGCGGAGGCCCAGGTTCTCGGCGGCCTCGTCGACGGCGTCCTGGTCCTTCCAGACGATGGCCGCGCAGCCCTCGGGGGAGATGACCGAATAGAAGGAGTGCTCGAGCAGCATCAGCTGGTCGCCGACGCCGATGCCAAGGCCGCCGCCGCTGCCGCCCTCGCCGATGACGACGTTGACGATGGGCGTCCTAAGCCTGGCGATGGTCTTCAGGTTGAAGGCGATGGCCTCGGCCTGGCCGCGCTCCTCGGCCCCGATGCCGGGATAGGCGCCGGGCGTGTCGATGAAGGTGACGACGGGGAAGCCGAACTTCTCGGCCTGCTGCATGACCCGGAGGGCCTTGCGGTACCCTTCGGGGTTGGCCTGGCCGAAGTTGCGGTCGATCCGGTCCCGGGTCGTCCGGCCCTTCTGATGGCCGATGACGGCCACGGTCCGTCCCTTGTAGAAGGCCAGGCCGGCGACGATGGCCGGGTCGTCGGCGAAGCGGCGGTCGCCGTGCATCTCCATGAAGTCCTGGAAAAGGAAGGCGATGTAGTCCAGCGTGTAGGGCCGCTTGGGATGGCGGGCGATCTGGACGATGTTGACCGTCGTCAGCTTGGGCAGGATCTTGGCCCACTCCTTCTCGATCTCCTTGCGGAGGGAGGCGATCTTGTCCTTCTTGTCCAGGTCTTCGGTCTCGTTCAGGGCGTCGATCTGGTCCTTCAGGGACAGGACGCCCTTTTCCAGGCTATAGAACTCCGTCGATTTTACCATGCCATGCTCTTTCAACAGGTTACGGTACGGGCCTATTCTATGGAGGCCTCAGGGCCAAGTCAAGTTGGACCCCGGGATCTCCCTCCGAGGCCCCTCCGCGGCGTTATCCCTGTTGGCGCTGGCGGACGACCTCGAAGAGGAAGACGGCCGCGGCCGCGGCGACGTTGAGAGAGCCGACCTTGCCGGAGAGGGGGATGGCCAGGACCTTGTCGCAGGTCTTGCGAACGAGGGGACGGAGGCCCTTGCCCTCGGAGCCGAGGACGATGCCGACGGGGCCGGTGTAGTCGAAGGAGTACCAGGGCCCGTCCCCCGAGCCTTCGGCCCCGACGAGCCAAAGCCCCTTCTTCTTGAGGTCCTCCATGGCCCGGACGAGGTTGGGGACGCGGGCGACGGGCAGGTGCTCGAGGGCCCCGGCCGAAACGGTCTCGACGGTCTCCGTCAGGCCGGCCGAACGGCGCTCGGGAAGGACGAGGCCGTCGACGCCGGCGCCCTCGGCGCTGCGGACGATGGCCCCCAGGTTCTGGGGGTCCTCGACCTCGTCGAGGATGACGACGAAAGGCTTGGGCGAACGCGACAGGATGTCTTCGAGGGAGGCGTAGCCCTTGGGCGAGACCTCGGCCATGACGCCCTGGTGCCCGGGAGCGACCTGGTCGAGCCGCCGCGAAGGGACGAAGACGACCGGGACGCTCCGCGCCTTGGCCACCCGGATGACCTCGCCGATCCGGGCGTGGCCCCTCTCCTCCTGGACGAAGACCTTGTTGACCCGCTCCGGGGCGGACCGGAGGGCCTCGAGGAGGGGATTGATGCGGATGATCCTGTCCATTTCGGCTCCGCGGGCTATTATATGATATTATGGCCCCAGAAACACCGAGGGAGACGTTCCATGCCCGATAGCATCAAGGTGGCCAGGATCGCGCTCGTCGTCGCGGCCGGCCTCGAGATCGCGACCGCGGCCCTTTTCCTCTTCATCTTCGTCTCCGGGGCCGTCCTCGTCGGCTGGGGCACGGAGCGCTCGGGCCTTCTCGGAAGCGCCCTCCTCGGGGCGGCGGGGATCCTCCTGGCGCTCTTCTTCGCCGCCCTGGGCGCGGCCGATCTCTTCATCGCCGCCGGCATCGCCAAGGGCCGTCCCTGGGCCCGTATCGCCGGGGCGGCCATGGGCGTCCTGCTGCTCTTCGGGTTCCCCGTCGGCACGGTCCTCGGCGTCCTCGTCCTCATGGGCCTCCTCGGCCGGGACTCCCGGGACTGGTTCGTCCCGTTCCGCGGGCCCCGGCCCTCCTCTCCGCTGCCCCCGACGACCGTCTGACCCCCTCCCATTTCCATCTCCTAGTATAATAGTAGGGAATCCACGGAAGGAGCCGAAAATGGCCAAGAGAAAGATCATCGAGATCGACCGCGACAAGTGCAACGGCTGCGGTCTCTGCACCACGGCCTGCGCCGAAGGGGCCCTGGAGCTCGACGCAGAGAACAAGGCCGTCCTCGTCCGGGAGATCTATTGCGACGGGCTGGGCGCGTGCCTCGACGTCTGCCCCGTCGACGCCCTCAAGGTCGTCGAGCGGGAGAGCGAGGGATACGACGCCAAGCGGGCCTTCGACCACGTCCTCGAGACGCGCGGCGCGGCCGCGGCCGCGCTGGTCCACGGGGCCGGCCATGGGCACGGCCACCACGCGACCTCCGGATGCCCCGGCAGCCTGGCCCGGGAGATCCCCTGCGCCCCCGGGTCCGCCGACGGTCCAGCCGGCCCTGTTCCGTCGCGCCTGTCCCAATGGCCCATCCAGCTCCATCTCGTCTCGCCCCTCGCCCCCTATTTCGCCGGGAGCGACCTCCTCGTCGCCGCCGACTGCACGGCCTTCGCCCTGGGCGGCTTTCACGACGACCTCCTCAAGGGCAAGAAGCTCGTCATCGCCTGTCCCAAGCTCGACGAGACCCAGGGCTATGTCGAAAAGCTGGCCGAGCTCATCAAGCGGAACGGGCTCAAGTCGCTCACGGTGGCCATCATGACCGTGCCCTGCTGCTCCGGGCTGGAGCGCCTCGTGCGGACGGCCGCGGAGCTCTCGGGCGTTCCGATCGAGGTGAGGAAGATCGTCGTCGGGATCGACGGCAAGATCGCGGCGAGGTCCTAACGGCCCCTGTCCCTTCTCCTTCGGCCCCCGGCGCTCAGACCGACAGGGCGATCAGGAGCTGGGCGGGGAAGTAGGTGCCGAGAATGATGATCCGGGCGCCGGGCACCTTCCGGGCGAAGCGGTCGTAGGCCAGCACCGAGTCGGAGACGAGGAACAGGACCGCGCCGGCGAAGGCGAACAGAGGCTTCGTCCCGCCCCGGTCGATGAACCGGACGGCCGCGAATCCGGCCATCATCGTGATGGCGGCGATATAGACGAACACGGGGACCTTCATCGGGCCGAGCTTCGGGGCCAGGAGGAAGAACATCAGCAGCCCGAAGAGGACGAAGGGTAGGAAGGTCGCCGGCGAGACGTGTTGCCCAGGCCTGGGCTTGAAGGCCAGGATGTAGAGGATCTGGGCGGTCAGGAAGGCGGCCAGGCCGGCCGTGAACCACCGATCGGGGAACATCAGGGCGATGTCCCCGAGAAGGGAGAAGAAGAGCCCGCCCAGCACGAGCGCCTTGTAGGCCGGCGGCATGGGGGCCGCGGCGACGGCCGCCACGGCGATTATCAACCCTGTCGTCAGGGGCTTGGTGACGAGGTGGAGGCCTCGGCGCGAATCGGCCGCCGACCACGTGGCCAGGATCGCGGCGGCGAGCGCGGCGGCGGCCAGGGCGATCGTCAGGCTCGACAGGACCATGCCTTACCTCCCTTCTTCTTTCTCCCGTTTCAACCGCTCCCGGGCATCCGCGAACATGGGCTCGGCGTAGGCGCTCGGCCAGGTCCGCTCCTCGAATGGGCGCTTCTCGACCATCTTCAGGAATCCCTCGAACTCGGCGAAGTACGAGCCGTAGATGTGGAAGCTGTCGACGAGATCGGCGTAGCGGCCGGCCCGTACGGCCCGGCCGGTCTTTTCGGCGATCCGGGCGGCGACGACGCGCTGGAGGTCGGTCAGGGCGAAGACGTTCATGTACGCCGCTTTGTAGGCGTCGCGCGACCGCCAGTGGGCGTTCATGTTCAGGACGGACTCGCCGCGCTCGTCCTCGAGGACGCGGAACCAAAGCCTCTGGAGGCAGGGGGGGTCTTCCGTCGGGGCGTCGAGCTTGGGGTTCCAGGTGATGGCCTGGGCCCGGCGCGTGTGGCCGGAGCGGGCCAGGCGGTCGACGGCCAAGGCGATCTGGTCTATCGCCTGGCCCTCGATGTCGTAGGCGAAAAGGCGCTTGTGGTACGTGTAGGTCCACTTGCCTTCCTCGGGGCAGATCCAGTGGTCGTGGACCCCCTCGACGACCTCCTGGCGGTAGACCTCGAGGTCCTCGAGCCCTCCGGGGAAGGCCCGGTGGATGCGAGGCTCGGCGAAGGGGTCCTCGACCGTCCAGAGCATGGTGCAGTCGCGGCTCGGGGGGTCGCCCGGCTTGTCGTACTCGGTCCTGATGGCCGCGCCCTCGTTCCAGCAGGCCAGGACGGCCCTCTCCCAGGCCTCGGGCAGGTTCCTTCCGGCGACAGCCAGGGTCGGGATGTTTCCGCTCATGTCGGCACCTCGCGCCTTCCCTCCGCTTGTAGCACAGGGGCGGAGAGGCCGTCAACGGAGTGGCGGCGCTCGTGGTCTCGAGAGGAATCCCCGGATAAACAGACGCGCCCCCTCTTATGAGGGACGCGGGCTATGCTATTTGAAGGACGGACCGGATTGTATTAGTGTGACGGCGAGGAGGCGACCATGCCGAAGCCCGAGCCGGACGAATATCGGACCCATTACGAGTCGCCTATCGGGACGATCGAGATCACGGGCACGGAAGCGGGCGTGTCCCGCCTGGGCTTCGTCGACATCAAGGAAGAGCGGACCGCCCGGCGGAAAAAGGACGTCCCGCCCGCCCCGGTCGCCGAGGCCCTGGCCCAGCTCGAGGGATATTTCCGCGGCGATCGCAGGGCGTTCACGGTGAAGCTCGATCTCCGCGGCACCTCCTTCCAGAAGCGGGTCTGGGCCCGGCTCCTCCGGGTCAAGTTCGGTCAGACGACGACTTACAAGGCCGTCGCCGAGGCCATTGGCCGGCCCGCCGCGACCAGGGCCGTCGGGGGGGCCAACCACAGCAACCCCGTCTCGATCTTCGTCCCCTGCCACCGCGTCGTCGGGAGCGACGGGCGTCTCACCGGCTACGGCGGCGGCCTGTGGCGGAAGGACTGGCTCCTCCGGCACGAGGGCCGCGACCGGCTATTCAGTTGACAGCCCGCGCTCCGGAAAGGTTAGAATAGGGCTCACCCCGAGCCCAAGGAGGCCCCACGTGGTCGAAACGCTGAGCCAGCTCTTCCTCAACACCGTCAGGACCTACGTCAAGGACGCCCTGCTCATGGTCAAGAGGGACGGCCGTTACGCCCCCATCTCCACCCAGGAATTCGGCCGCCGGGTCGAGCACCTCTCGCTCGGGCTGGCCGACCTCGGCCTGGGCGCCGGCGACAGGCTGGTCATCCTCTCCGAGAACCGGCCGGAGTGGACCATGACCGATTTCGCCGTCCTTTCGGCCGGGGCGGTCACCGTGCCTATCTACACCTCGCTCATGCCCGAGCAGATCAAGTACATCATCAACGACTCGGACGCCAAGATCGTCGTCTGCTCGAACCGGGACCTCTGGCTCAAGGTCGAGGCGGTCCGGGCCGAGCTTCCTAACGTCCACCACTTCGTCCTCATCGACGAGGAGGGGCCGCGGGGGATCGTCAGCCTCGCCGAGGTCATGGGCCGGGGCAAGGTCCTGGCCGCCGCGGACCCCACGCTCTTCGAGAAGCGGGCCCTGGCGGTCGAGCCCGACGATCTGGCCTCGATCATCTACACCTCGGGGACGACCGGCGTCCCCAAAGGCGTCATGCTGACCCACGCCAACTTCGTCTCCAACGCCAAGGCCCTCGACGCCGTGACCGACTTCAGCGTCAAGGACACCATCCTCTCCTTCCTGCCCCTGTCCCACGTCCTGGAGCGGATGACGACCTTCTCCTTCCTCTACAAGGGGGCCACGATCGCCTACGCCGAGAGCATCGAGACGGTGGCCGAGAACCTGCTCGAGGTCCGGCCGACGATCATGATCAGCGTCCCCCGGCTCTTCGACAAGATCTACGCCAAGGTCATGGACAACGTCCTGGCCCAGTCGTCGGCCAAGCGGAAGATCTTCTTCTGGGCCCTCGGCGTCGGAAAGAAGCACGGCGCCCTGCGCATCCGCCATCGGCCGGTCCCCAAGGCCCTCGACCTCCAGTACAAGCTGGCCTCGAAGCTCGTCTTTTCCAAGATCGTCGAGAAGACCGGAGGGCGGGTCCACTTCTTCGTCTCCGGCGGCGCCCCGCTTTCGGGCGACGTGGCCGAGTTCTTTTACGCCGTCGGCATCACCATCCTCGAGGGCTACGGCCTGACCGAAACGGCGCCCGTCCTGACCTGCAACACCTTCGACAAGATGAAGTTCGGGACCGTCGGGACGCCCGTGCCGGGCGTCGAGATCAAGATCGCCCCGGACGGCGAGATCCTGGCCAAAGGGCCGAACGTCATGAGGGGTTATTACAGGAAGGAGCAGGAGACCCGCGAGGCCTTCGAGGGCGGCTGGTTCCACACCGGCGACATCGGGCACTTCGACGAGGAAGGCTTCCTCGTCATCACCGACCGGAAGAAGGACATCCTGGTGACGGCCGGGGGCAAGAACGTCGCGCCGCAGCCGATCGAGAACCGGCTCAAGACCAACCCCTACATCCAGACCGCCGTCGTCGTCGGAGGCGGGCGGAAGTTCATCTCGGCCCTCATCGTTCCGGATTTCGACAGGCTCGAGGCCTATGCCCGGGCCCAGGGCATCCCCTTCGGGAGCCGCAAGGAGCTCGTCGAGAGGGAGGAGATCGCCGCCTTCATGCTGGCCGAGGTCAACCGGGCCACCCCCGACCTGGCCTCCTACGAGCGGATCAAGAAGGTCGTCCTCCTCGAGCGCGACTTCAACGCCGACACCGAGCTGACGCCCTCCCTCAAGGTCAAGCGCCACATCGTCGAGACGGCGTTCAAGGGGATGATCGACCGCCTCTATAAAGATTAAGAGAAAATCGGGTCGGAGAGGCGTCTTTAGTAGAGGACGCCATGAGCGAGCAGCCGACCGGGCCGGAGAAGAGGCCGCCTGACGGGGCCGGGCACAGGGACCGCCTCAGGCAGAAGTTCCTGAACGGGGGCCTCTCCGCCTTTCTGGACCACGAGATCGTCGAGATGCTCCTGACCCTCGGCACGCCGCGCCGGGACTGCAAGCGGCCGGCCCGCGAGGCCCTGCGGGAGTTCAAGACGTTCGGCGGCGTCCTCGAGGCCCGGCCGGAGGACCTTCAGCGCATCCCCGGCATCGGGGCCCGGAACGTCTTTGGCCTGAAGCTCGTCCACGAGGTCTCCCGCCGCTTCCTCAAGGACCGGATGATGAGCCGGCCGGTCTGCCACTCTTCCCGGGAGGTCTACGAGTACCTCTGCCACGCCCTGCGCGACCTGAAGACGGAGAGGTTCAAGGTCATCTTCCTCGACCCGAAGAACCAGGTCATCGAGGAGAAGACGCTGTTCGAGGGGACGGTCGATTCGAGCGCGGTCTACCCGCGGGAGGTCATCCGGGACGCCCTGCGCTACGAGGCCTCGGCTATGATCTTCGCCCACAACCATCCCTCGGGGGACCCCGAGCCGTCGCTCTGCGACCGGGAGGTCACCCGGGACCTCGTCTTCGCCGCCCGGGTCGTCCAGATCAAGGTCCTCGACCACATCATCATCGGCAGCGACCGCTACTTCAGCTTCGCCGACCAGGGGCTGATCGACGACTACGACCTGATGTTCGAGCGGGCCCCGCGATGACCGGGAGGCCCGGCACGCGGCGGCGGAAAGGGATTGAAAGCCCGGCCGAATCCGGGTAAACTCAGGGGACGGGGAAGGCGCCGATGGGCAAGAAGGACGTCGAGAAAGAGAGGACAGAGATGGTCAAGAAGGACACGGCCCGCGACGCAGGGCCCACGAAGGACGTCGAGGGCGACGAGAAGCAGACATCGCGGCACAGGGCCATCGACGCCGCGCTCTCCCAGATCGAGAAGCAGTTCGGCAAGGGCACGATCATGAAGCTCGGCCAGAAGGGGGTGGCCGTGGCCGTCGAGTCCATCCCGACGGGCTCGATCTCGTTCGACCTGGCCCTGGGCATCGGCGGCTTCCCGCGGGGCCGGGTCGTCGAGATCTACGGGCCGGAGGCCACGGGCAAGACGACCCTGGCCCTCCACGTCATCGCCGAGGCCCAGAAGCGCGGCGGCCAGGCGGCCTTCATCGACGCCGAGCACGCCCTGTATCCGTCCTACGCCGCCCAGATCGGCGTCGACATCGACAACCTGCTCATCTCCCAGCCCGACTTCGGCGAGCAGGCCCTGGAGATCGCCGAGGTCCTCGTCCGCAGCGGCGCGGTCGACGTCATCGTCGTCGACTCCGTGGCCGCCCTCGTCCCCAAGGCCGAGCTCGAGGGCGAGATGGGCGACTCCCACATGGGCCTCCAGGCCCGGCTGATGTCCCAGGCCCTGCGCAAGCTGACGGCCATCGTCGCCCGCTCGAAGACCTGCTTCATCTTCATCAACCAGATCCGGGAGAAGATCGGCGTCTTCATCGGCAACCCCGAGACGACGACCGGCGGCCGGGCCCTGAAGTTCTACGCCTCCCTGCGGGTCGACGTCCGCAGGCTGTCCGTGATCAAGGACGGCGATAGCGTCGTCGGCAACAGGGTCAAGGTCAAGATCGTCAAGAACAAGATGGCCCCGCCCTTCCGCGAGGCCCAGTTCGACATCATCTTCGGCGAGGGCATCTCCCGGGAGGGCGACCTCGTCGACATCGGCTTCGACACCGGCATCCTCGACAAGGCGGGGACGTGGTACTCCTACAAGGGCGAGCGCCTCGGGCAGGGCCGCGAGAACGTCAAGAAGCTGTTCAAGGAGAACGCCAAGATCGCCGCCGAGGTCGAGACCGAGATCCGGGCCAAAGTCGGCCTGGATAAGGACAAGGGCGCGGCCGAGAAGCCCGAGCCTAAGTAACCCGGGCGGCAAAGCCGGCCTCGGGCCTTGCGTAAACCCTAGTTATTTGATAGTATTTTGGGAGAGAGGATCGCCGCATGCTCAAGCGCCGGGATTTCCTCAGGGTCGCCGGATTCGGGGGGGCCTTCTCCGCGGCCGCGCGGGTTTTCCCGGCCGGGGCGCGCCGGTCCGACCATCTTGATATTTATGAGGAGGGACGGAACATGAATTACACCGCCAAGGACTACTCCAAGCTCATCGGCCTGGCCGGGTTCAGCGAGACGCTCCTGAAGAACCACTTCACGCTCTATCAGGGCTACGTGACCAACACCAACAAGGTCCTCGACATACTCGGGCTCATGGCCAAGGACGGCAAGACGGCGACCCCCGAGTACGCCGAGCTCAAGCGCCGCCTCGGCTGGGAGTTCAACGGGATGAGGCTCCACGAGCTCTATTTCGAGAACCTCGGCGGCAAGGCCCCGCTCGACCCGGCCGGCAAGCTCGGCCGGAGGATCGTCGAGCAGTACGGCGACATCGAGTCGTGGGAGAAGGACTTCCGGGCGACGGGCGCCATGCGCGGCATCGGCTGGGTCGTTCTCTACGAGGACGCGTCCAACGGCCGGCTGATCAACTTCTGGATCAACGAACACGACGTCAGCCACCCGGCCGGGTGCCTGCCGCTCCTGGTCATGGACGTCTTCGAGCACGCCTTCATGATCGACTACGGTCTCAAGAAGGGCGACTACGTCGAGGCCTTCTTCAAGGCCGTCGACTGGGCCGCCGTCGGGGCGAGGCTCAAATAGAGGGCGCCGCTCCCGCGGGCGGGGCCCGGGCCCGGCCGCTCAACGCGAGGCGGGCGACGGGCCGCCCGTTCGTCGTCTACTGGATGCAGGCCGCCCAGCGGGCCGAGGCGAACCACGCCCTCGAATACGCCGCCGCGGCCTCGAACGAGCTCCACAAGCCGCTCGTCGTCCTCTTCGGCCTGACAGAGAACTTCCCCGAGGCGAACGAGCGCCACTACGCCTTCATGCTCGAGGGGCTCCGGGAGACCCAGGCGAGGCTCCGCGAGCGCGGCGTCCCCCTGGTCGTCCGGAGGGGCGAGCCAGACGCCGTGGTCGCGGCCTTCGGCCGGAAGGCCGCCCTCGTCGTCGTCGACGACGGCTACGTCCGGGTCGAGCGGCGCTGGCGGGCGAGGGCGGCGGCGGCGCTCGACTGCGCCCTCGTCGAGGTCGCGACAAACGTCGTCGTGCCCGTCGAGTTGGCCTCGTCGAAGGAGGAGTACTCGGCGGCCACGCTACGGCCCAGGATCTACCGGCGGCTCGACGAATTATTGCGGCCCCCGCGCCGGACGCCTCTCAGCGTCCGGCAGGCCGATCCGGGCCTCGAATCCTGGCCGATCGACGACACGGACGCGGCCCTGGCCCGGCTCGACCTCGACCGGAAGATCGGCCGGGTCGAGGCCTACAGGGGCGGGGCGAGCGAGGCAGAGAAGCGGCTCCGCGACTTCGTCGGGCGAAAGCTCGCCGCCTACGCCGAGGACCGGAACGACCCCGCGGCGGACGGATTGTCGGGACTGAGCCCGTATCTCCACTTCGGCCAGATCTCGCCGCTCGCCGTCGCCCTGGCCGTGAAGAAGGGGCCGGCTTACGGGCAGGCCGCCTTTCTCGAGGAGCTTATCGTCCGGCGCGAGCTCGCCTTCAACTTCGTCCGCTACAATCGGGCCTACGACGGGTTCGACGGCCTGCCCGAGTGGTGCAGGACGGCGCTCCTCGAGCATGCCTCGGACAGGCGTCCCTACGTCTATACGCGGGCCGAGCTCGAGAGGGCGGCCACCCACGACCCCTACTGGAACGCGGCCCAGAAGGAGATGGTCCTGACAGGCAAGATGCACGGCTACATGCGCATGTACTGGGGGAAGAAGATCCTGGAGTGGTCCGCTTCCCCCCGCCAGGCCTACCGGACCGCCCTGGCCCTCAACAACGCCTACGAGCTCGACGGGCGGGACCCCAACGGCTTCGCGGGGGTCGCCTGGACGTTCGGCAAGCACGACCGGCCGTGGGCCCGGCGACCCGTCTTCGGGACGGTCCGGTACATGAACGCAGCCGGCCTGCGCCGCAAGTTCGACGCCGACGCCTACGTCCGGAAGATCGACGGGCTGGCCGGAGCCTGAGCCGCCCCCCCCGCTTTTTTTCCAAAAATCGGCGGTGAAGGGACCTCGGGGAGCCTAGGAGGAGGGCGCGTCGAAAGGATCTTCGCCGAGCCGGTAGCGCCGGATCTTGTGGTAGAGGGTCGAGCGCGAGATGGCCAGGATCCGGGAGACCTCGGCCCGGTTCTGGTCGGTGACCTCGAGGAGGAAGCCGATGTAGTCGCGCTCGAGGGCCTTGAGGGTCGGGAATCCGGCCGGCTTGGCGAACTCGCGGCCCTCCTCGAGGCCCAGATAGCGCTGGAGATAGACGTTCATCGGCCGGGTCCCGGGCTCAACGGGCCCGCGCCCCCTGGATCTGGCGGAGGTTGTTGGCCACGACGTAGGAGAGCAGGACGTTGGAAGCGGTGGTCATGACCCAGGCCACGGTCCTGTTCTTCTTGAAGATCGCCTTCATGCTCCAGTAGGAAAGGGCCGTCGTCCCGATCTTGAGGGCGGCGAAGGCGGCCGGGCTCTTGACGAACGGCTTCATCAGCGGATTGGTCTCCTCCAGGCCGGGGTACTTGAAGGCTTCGCGCGTCGAGATGTAGTCGGCGACGTTGAGACCGATCATGAGGACCAGGTTGGCGTCGAAGAGCGCCTTGCCCGTCCTCGCGGCCGGTCGCATCACGGGCAGGCGGAGGGGGGCCGCCGGGCGGGGCAGGGAGAAGTCCATAACAGGTTCGTTGAGGGTGGGGATAAGCTGGGGCCGAGGCAGAGGATCGGGGAAGACGAAATCCGAGGCAGGCAAAGCGGTCGTTACACGGACTTCCCAGACGGCCTCCGAGGCCATGAGCGATCCGGAAGCGATGAGGCACAGTGCCAGGGCCAGGCGAAGAATATTGTTTTTCATTGGCGCCGCTCCTTTTCCATTGACACGCCAGATCAATGGCAAGATTGGTGCCATGTCGCCAACCCGGAACTAAATATACTTTTATCAATAAAATAGAGCCAATCTTAAGAAATCCTGCGATATCGGATAATGTATAAATATAGGTCATGTATTAGCGATATAATATATATAAACAAAAGAATATAAATAAATAAGAAGATAATCAGGAATAATGTATATTAATTGGTCATTGTATTAACGGCCTATTCGGCTCAAACGTTGTTTTTATTGACCTGACAAGGCCTCGGTATGTTCATATAGCTGCCCGTGACCTGGCCTGCCCACCTTCGCAATATCCATTTGAAGTCGAGAAGCGGGAATGGACCTGATCGCCAGGGAAGCCGGATCTGCGGGACATCTCCGGCTCCGGGCCGGAGCCGCCCTACATTTGACGATATGCGGGGATATGTTCGGCTTATGACGCCGGTCCGGCCCTCATCGCCCGCCGTCGGCCCGGCCGAGCGCTCCCTTGAGGTACTTCGCCGTGATCGAACCCCGGCTCTGGGCCACTTTCTCCGGGGTCCCGTGGACGACGACCCGGCCGCCGGCCTCGCCCCCCTCGGGCCCCAGATCGATGACATGGTCGGCGCTCTTGATGACGTCGAGGTTGTGCTCGATGACGACGACCGTGTGGCCTTCGGCGACGAGCCTCTGGAACGAGCGCAGGAGGACGGCGACGTCGTTGGGGTGGAGCCCGATCGTCGGCTCGTCGAAAAGGTAAAGGATCTTCCTGCCCTTCTCGTGGACGAGGTAATAGGCGAGCTTGATGCGCTGGAGCTCGCCGCCGGAAAGAGTCGTCGTCGGCTGTCCGAGCTTGAGATAGCCGAGCCCGACCTCGACGAGAGGGTAGAGCTTCCGGGTGACCTCGGGGCGACCGGCGAAGAACAGGCAGGCTTCGGTGACGCTCAGGCCCAGGACCTCTTCGATCGTCTTGCCGTTCCAGCGGACCTCGAGGATCTCCTTCTTGAAGCGCTTCCCCTTGCAGGCGTCGCAGACGAGGCTGACGTCGGACAGGAACTGCATCTCGACGACCTGGACGCCGGCGCCCTTGCACTCCTCGCAGCGGCCCCCGGCGGTGTTGAAGGAGAAGTAGCCGGGCCGGAAGCCCATGAGCTTGGCCTCGCGGGTCGAGCTGAAGAGGTCGCGGATGCCGTCCATGGCCTTCGTGTAGGTGGCCGGGATCGACCGGGGAGAAGCGCTGAGGGGGGACTGGTCGACCATGATGACCTTGTTGATCCTGTCCCGGCCGCGGATCTCGCGGAAGCCGTCGTCCGAGCCGCCCTCGAGCCCCCGGTAGAGGACGTCGTAGACGAGGGTGCTCTTGCCCGACCCCGAGACCCCGGTGACGCAGGTGAAGACGCCGAGGGGGAATCGGACGTCGATCCCCTTGAGGTTGTGCTTGTGGGCACCGCGGACCTCGAGGAAGACGCGCGACGAGCGGCGGCCGGAGGGCGGGACGACGGCCTTGTCGCCCCGGATGTACTGGGCGGTCAGGGACTCCTGGCTGCGGAGGAAGTCCGTCCAGGGGCCCTCGAAGACGACCTCTCCGCCGGCCTCGCCGGCCCGCGGGCCCATGTCGATGATGTGCTCGGCGGCGCTGACGATGTCGGGGTCGTGCTCGACGACGACGACGGTGTTGCCGATGTCCTTGAGGGACCTCAGGATCTGGACGAGGCGGAGGTTGTCGCGGGGGTGGAGCCCGATCGACGGCTCGTCGAGGACGAAGAGCGTGCCGACGAGAGAGGCGCTGAGGGCCGCGGCCAGGTTGATGCGCTGGGCCTCGCCGCCGCTCAGGGTGAAGGTCATGCGGTCGAGGGCGATGTAGTCGAGGCCGACCTCCATGAGGAAGCGGAGGCGGCCGCGGATCTCCTGGACGAGCTTGTCGGCGACCTGGCGCTCATAGGGGGCCAGATCGAGGGAAGCGAAGAACGTGGCGGCCTCGCCGACCGTCATCCGGACGACCTCTCCGATGTTGAGGCCCTTGATCCTGACGCTCAGGGCGCGGGCGTTGAGCCGGGTCTTGGCGCAGGCGGGGCAGCCGATGTATTTCCTGTAGCGGCTGAGCAGGACCCGGACCTGGACCTTGTACTTCTTGGATTGGAGCCAGTCGAAGAAGCCCTTGACGCCGTAATAGCCGTCGGCCCCGTCGAGGACGAAACGCTGCTGCTCGGGCCGGAGGTCCCGGAACGGGACGTTGACGGGGATCTTGCGCCGGCGGGCCTCGGACAGGAGCTCCTTCTGCATGCCCTTGGACAGGGGCTTCGTCCAGGGCTCGACGGCGCCCTGCTCGAGGGACTTGCCGGTATCGGGGATGACCTTGTCCTCGTCGACGACGGCCAGGTCGCCGAAGCCGTGGCACTCCGGGCAGGCGCCGTGGGGGCTGTTGAAGGAGAAGAGATTGGGGTAGGGGTCGTCGGCCGGCAGGCGGCAGGATTTGCATTCGAGCTTCTCGGAGAAGCGGAACTCGCGGCCGCCCTCGGTCCGGACTCCGACGCGCCCGTCGCCCTTTTTCAGCCCCATCTCGAGCGAGTCGGCCAGCCGCTCCCGCTCGTCGACGCCGAGGGCGATGCGATCGACGAGGACCTCCAGGGGCCCGCTGCCCTTGGGGACCCGGTCGATGTCGACGACGGCGCCGCCGGAGAGGGCCCGGGTGAAGCCGTCCTTCTTGAGCGCGGCCCGGCTCTTCTCGCGCGGCCAGGAGAAGGTGACGAAGGCCCGGGTCCCGCGGGGCTCCCGGCCGAGCTCGGCGATGGCGCCGTCGACCGTATCGCGGAAGACGGGCCGGCCGCACTGGAGGCAGTGGACGGTACCGATCCGGGCGAACAGGACGCGGAGGTAATCGAAGATCTCCGTGACCGTGGCCACGGTCGAGCGCGGGTTCTTGGCCGCGCCCTTCTGCTGGATGGCGACGGCCGGCGGGATGCCCTCGATGAGGTCGGCGTCGGGCTTGTCCATCCGCTCGAGGAACTGGCGGGCGTAGGAGGAGAGCGACTCGATGTAGCGGCGCTGGCCCTCGGCGTAGAGGGTGTCGAAGGCGAGCGAGGATTTGCCCGAGCCGCTGACGCCGGTGACGACGATGAGCTTGTTGAGCGGCACGTCGAGGTCGATCCCTTTGAGGTTGTGGACCTTGACCCCGCGGAGGAGGATGCCGTCTGTCGTCGCCATGGGCCGTTCCGAATTGCCCATTATAACATGGATCACGGGGGCTTTGGGGGGAATCCCTCACCGCTGGACGATAGACTTCCCGCGCCAAGAGGACTGCCCCTCGTCGATTTGTTATAATGGGCCGCTCGGAGAGAGCCCATGTCGTTCGTCTGCATCCTCGGGATAGCCGTGGCCCTGGCCATGGACTGCTTCGCCGTCACGTTAGGGCTGGCCTGCGGGGCCCGCGGCCTGACCATGAGGCAGGCCGTCCGGATGGCCGCCTATTTCGGCGGCTTCCAGTTCTCGATGACCGCCGCCGGCTGGCTCGCCGGCGAGCGGCTCATCGGCCTCATCAGGGACTTCGACCACTGGGTGGCCCTCGGGCTGCTGGCCATTGTCGGCGGGCGCATGATCTACGAGTCGTTCGAGCATGACGGGGAGGAGAAGGCCTGGCGGCCCGACCGGACCCAAGGGTCGAGGCTCCTCATGCTCGCTCTGGCGACGAGCGTCGACTCTCTGGCCGTCGGACTGAGCCTGGGCGTCGTCCGGACGGGCATCGTCTATCCAGCGGCCGTCATCGGGGCGACGAGCTTCGTCCTGACCGTCGTCGGGGCCAGGCTGGGCCCCGTCCTCGGCCGTGTCGTCGGGCGCCGGGCCGAGCTTCTCGGCGGACTGATCCTCATCGGGATCGGCGTGAAGATCCTGATCGAGCACCTCGCCGGCTGAGATCTCTTGAACCCCTTCCGCCTCCAGGCGGATGGGGACTGGCCCCCGGCCACCCGTTCCCGGGATAAGCGCCAAGCAAAAGAAGCAAGGCATCGATACCTCGGCAGGGACTCTGTTCCCTTTTAGAAAGGGAGGACGACGAACACCGCGAGGTCCCAGAGCGTATGGCTGACGACGTTCATCAGGGGCGAGCGAAAGCTCAGGTAGAGCCAACCCCAGAAGAGGCCGCAGACGGCCGCGGCCAGGACGAGCATGATGTTCCCGCTGGCCATGTGGACGGCCGCGTAGAGGAGCGCGGTCAGGAAGAAACCGACGCCGGGCCTGGTCGTCCCTCCGACGCGCTCCTGGAAGAAGCCCCGCCAGAAGAGCTCCTCTCCCGGCCCGATGACGAAGCCGATGAGGAGCGCGACGCGGAGCGGGGCCGCGCCGACCTTCAGGGCGTAGACGCCCTCGATGCCATCCGCGGCGAACGGGAAAAGACGCAGGGCGACGACGCGCCCGACCGCGAACACGGCGTAGAGGGCCGCGGCCGAGGCGACGCCGATCAAGGCCTTTTGAAAGACGCCCGAGCGAAGGTCTTCGGACAGTCGCCGCGCGTAATCCCTGTCGAGCAAAAAGCCCAGGGCGACGACGATGACGACGTTCACGGCGAGCCAGGTCCAGAAGTCGAACGGGCCGAAGCGCCGGAACCTGAACAGGGCGATGAAGAGGACCGCCGCGACCGCTCCGGCCAGCCCGACGAGACGGGCTTCGCGGCCCGTCCGTTCGCGGATCATCCCCACCTCAGGAAGCCCTCGAGGACGACGGCCGCCGTGCTGAGCAGGCCGAAGACGAGGTTGTGGCTCGCCGTCGCCCCGTCGAGGATGATGAAATCCATGGGCTGGCGAGGGGCGGCGCGCCTCGACGCCCGGGCCCACAGGCGGACGGCGTTGGGCAGAGCGGGAAGGACAAGGAGGAACGTCAGCGGCATCGGGGGGAGCGGACCGCCGGCGAGCCGCGGGACGGCGATGAGGAGAGCGTCGATCAGGAAGGGGCCGAAGATGAGGCAGCCGTAATAGGCGAGCGAGCCCCGGTCGCCGAGAAGCCCCGCGACGGTCGTCACGCGGCGCTCGCCGTCCGAACGGATGTCGCGCCAGTTGTTGGCGTGGAGGATGGCGATGACGAGGAGGGCCATGGGGACCGTCCAGAGGACGGGGAGCCAGGAGAAGGTCCCCGTCTGGACGATCCAGGCGCCGGCCGCGCCGAGCAGGCCGAAGTTGAGGAATACGGCCAGGTCGCCGAGGGAGCGGGCCTTGAGGAGGCTGTAGCCGGCGCCCACGCCCACGCCGATCGCGCCGACGACGAAGAGCGATCGCCCGGTCGCCGCGGCGATGAGCAGGCCGGACGCCGTTCCCAGGACGAAGAGGACCATCGAGCCGTGGAGGACCTGCCGGTCGGTGAGCCAGCCCCGGACGATGGCCCCGCTCACGGGCGTCACGTCGCGGTCGAGGCCGCGGCGGAAGTCGGAGACGTCGCTGAGCATGTTGGCCGCCGAATGAAGGACCATCATCGTGACCAGGGCCCAGACGGCCCGGAGCGGGGCGACCGGGGCGTTCCCGATGACGACGGCCAGGGCCGTGCCGAAGAGGACCGGCATGGTCGAGGCGGGCAGGGCCCAGGGGCGGGCCGCGACGAGCCATCTCTTCAGGGTGGAGGGCAGGAAGGCCTGGCCGGGGATCTCGAGCATGGCCGATTTATAGCACATCGAAAATCGGGGACACAATACCTATTCCCCAATTTCGCACATCCTTGACTTACAGCCTGCCGGCTCTTATGCTTAGGCCGGGTCGTCGAAGTTGGGGGGCGGTCGAGGAGAGGAACGATGCAGTCATTGAAGGATAGGATCGTATTCGTCACCGGGGCGAGCTCGGGCATCGGAGAAGCGACGGCCCTGGCCTTCGCCGCCCAGGGGGCGAAGATCTTGATGTGCGCCCGCCGCGCCGAGCGTCTCGAGAAGCTGGCCCAGACGCTCGAGTACGAGCACAAGGTCGCCGCCCACTATTTCCGCCTCGACGTCCGCGACCAGGCCGACGTCGACAGCGCCGTCGCCGGCCTCCCCGCCGATTGGCGGGCGATCGACGTCCTCGTCAACAACGCTGGGCTGAGCCGCGGCCTGGACAAGCTCCCCGCCGGCCTCGTCGACGATTGGGAGGAGATGCTCGACACGAACGTCAAGGGCCTGCTCTACGTCAGCCGGGCCGTCATCCCCGGCATGATCGAACGAGGGAAGGGGCACATCATCAATATCGGCTCGATCGCCGGGCACGAGGTCTATCCCGGCGGCGCGGTCTATTGCGCCTCCAAGTTCGCCGTCCGGGCCCTGTCGAAGGGTCTTCGTCTCGACCTCAACGGCACGCCCATCCGGGTGAGCGAGGTGGCGCCGGGCATGGTCGAGACGGAGTTCAGCCTGGTCCGCTTCCACGGCGACGGCGAGCGAGCGGCCAAGGTCTACCAGGGCCTGGCCCCGCTCGACCCCGACGACATCGCCGACGCGGTGGTCTGGTGCGCGACACGGCCGGCCCACGTCAACGTCAGCGATGTCGTCATCTGGCCGACGGCCCAGGCTTCGGCGACGCTCGTTCATCGGAAATGAAATCGGGGACACAATACTCATTTCCGAATACTGGCCGCCGGGAACGGGAATTCGGAGACATGACCAAATTCTCTTGAACTCGTATCGTGTCGCCTGGATTCCGTAAGCATGAAGCCAGGTTATAATTCGGAAATGAGTATTGTGTCCCCGAATTAGCGGCGGCCGCAAGCCATGCGCTCCGAGGCGGGAAGGCGACGCAGGCGCAGCATGGCCCAGATGCCGAAGGCCGGACCGAGGGCCAGGAAGGCGAAGGCGTAGCGCCACGTGACCAGGCGCTCGAGCGCCGGGACGAGGCGTATGGTCACAAGGGTCAGCAAAAAGCCCAGGCTCGTCTGAAGGGTCAGGACCGTCCCGATCCGGTCGGGCGGCGCGAGCTCGCTCACGCCCGCCGAGAACTGGGCCGAGTCGGCGACGACGGCGAAACCCCAGACGAGCACGACCGCGACCAGGACCCAGGGGGAGGCGCCGAACAGGAACCCGGTGAGGAGAGAGCACGCGCCGCTCACGGCCATGGCGGCCGCCGTCACGGCCGTCCGCCCCCACCGGTCGGCGAGCCTTCCCGCGACCAGGCATCCCGCCCCGCCCACGGCGACGAAGGCGAACCCCGCCAGGGCGGCCCAGCGGTCCCCCGCCCCCGTCGCTCGGAAGGAGGCCCCGATAAAGAGGGGGACCCAGGTCCAGGCCGCGTAGAGCTCCCACATGTGGCCGAGATAGCCCAGGTTGGCCAGCCGGATCCCCCTGTCGCGCCAGAGCGTCCCGGCGTATCTCCAGTCGAATTTCGGCGCCTGTGTCCGATAGGGGCCCTCGCGGACGAACGCGGCCGCGATGAGACCGCCGAACATGGCCATGGCCCCGCTCAAGACCAGCACCGGCCTCCAGTCCCCGATGCCTCCGGCCGCTTTGAGCAGGTGGGGGGCGGCCGAACCGACCGTCAGGGCGCCGACCAGCAGGCCGACCCCGAAGCCCCGGTCCTCGCGGGTCCACGTGGCCATGATCTTCATCCCCAGCGGATAGACCCCGGCCAGGAAGAGGCCGGCGAGGAAGCGCAGAGTGAGCGCGGCCGGAAAGCCCGCCCCGGCGACGGGGATGAGCAAGGTCGCCGCGCCGGCACACAGGGAGGATACGGAAAAGAGGCCGCGCGCCGGGACCCGGTCGGCGAGGTTCAGGGCGGCCGATCCGAGGGCACCGACGACGAAACCGAGCTGGACGGCGATCGTCAGCCAGGATTGGGCCCCGCCGCCCAGCCCCCACTCCGTGGCGAGCGCGGGCACGACGGCCGAAGCCGAGAACCAGACGGACATCCCCAAAAGCTCCGTCAGGGCCAGCAGGGCCAAGGCTCGCTTTTTCGTCACGGCGCCTTCCGTCCGGCCCATTCTCCGCCAGACGGGCCGCGGATACAAGGGGCGACCCCCCGACCGGCCCCGAGCCCGGCCTTGCTTTTCCGGTCCTTCCCCCTAATAATATCCCCGGCCTCGAACGGCAAAGGACGACGATCATGTACGGACGATTCAAGGACCACATCGCCGCCGAGCTCCAGGGGATCCGGGACCGCGGCCTCTACAAAAAAGAGCGTGTCCTCGAGACGCCCCAGGGCGTCGAGATCCGGACCGAGTCCGGGGCCAAGGTCCTCAACTTCTGCGCCAACAACTACCTGGGATTCTCGAACGAGCCCCGGGTCATGGCCGCGGCCAACTACGCCTTCTTCCGCTGGGGCTTCGGCCTGGCCTCGGTCCGTTTCATCTGCGGCACCCAGCGCGTCCACAAGGAGCTCGAGCGTCGCCTGGCCGGGTTCCTGGGCATGGACGACGCCATCCTCTACTCCTCGGCCTTCGACGCCAACGGCGGCGTCTTCGAGCCGCTCCTCGACGAGACCTGCGCCATCGTCTCCGACGAGCTCAACCACGCCTCGATCATCGACGGCGTCCGTCTGGCCAAGGCGAAACGGTTCGTCTACCGCAACAACGACATGGACGACCTCGAGGACCAGCTCGTCCAGGCCCGCGAGGCGAAGTTCAAGCTCATCGTCACCGACGGCGTCTTCTCCATGGACGGCACGATCGCCCAGGTCGACAGGATCTGCGACCTGGCCGAGAAGTACGAAGCGCTCGTCCTCGTCGACGACTCCCACGCCACGGGCTTCATCGGGCCGACGGGCCGGGGCACGCACGAGCACTGCGGCTGCGTCGAACGCGTCGACCTCATCGTGACCACCTTCGGCAAGGCCCTCGGCGGGGCCTCCGGCGGGTGCGTCGCCGGGCGACGCGAGATCGTCGAGTTCCTGCGCCAACGCTCGCGCCCGTATCTCTTCTCCAACTCACTGGCCCCCGCGATCGCCGGGGCCACGGTCGAGGTCCTCAGGATCATCGAGGAATCCGCGGATCTCCGCGAGCGCCTCATGGCCAACACCCGGCTCTTCCGCCAGGGCATGGAGGACGCCGGATTCCGCATCGTCCCGGGCATCCATCCCATCGTCCCCGTCCTCTTCGGGCACCTCCCCGACGACGCCCGGCTGAGCCGGGACTTCGCCAACGCCCTTCTCGACGAGGGGATCTACGTCATCGGCTTCAGCTACCCGGTCGTGCCCGTCGGCAAGTCCCGCATCCGCGTCCAGATCAGCGCCGCCCATTCCCCCGACCAGATCGCCTTCGCCCTGGAGAAGTTCCGCAAGGTCGGCCGCCGCCTCGGCGCGATCTCTTGACAATATTCTGATTTCGGATATTCTGAATTTGGAATATTGTGGAGATACACCATGGATGACGCCAAGCCCTACAAATCCGAGATCAGGGCCCGCGGACAGCTCACGATCCCCAAAAGGGTCCGCGAGAAGGGGGCGCTTTATGACGGCGAAGCCGTATCCATCATTCCGGTCGGGGATTCCATCCTGGTGACGCCCCGAAAACTGGAGCTTGACGAAGCCCGAAGGGAGCTCCGCAAGATCATGAAGGAATGCGGGGTGACACTCGACGAGCTCATCGCGGGACTCGCCGAGGAGCGCGCCGGCCTTTTCGAGGAGACCTATGGAGACAAGGAAACATAGGATCTTCCTCGACTCGAACGTCATCCTCTCAGGGCTCTTTTCGAGCGCCGGACCGCCCCGGCTGATCCTCGACGTTCTCAGCTTGGGCCTTCCGGTGCTTTCGGGCCTGACCGGACGTTTCAACATGATAGAGATCGAGCGGAATCTCCAAAAGAAGCTCCCGGCCGCGCTTCCCGTTTACCGAGACGAGTTCCCGCTACTCAATCTCGAGATCGTCCCCTTGCCGTCGGCGGGCGACTTCAGGCCCCTCATCGACGCCGTGGACGCCAAGGACGCGCCGGTGCTGGCCTCGGCCATCCAGGGCCGGGCAGACCATTTCGTGACGGGGGACAAGAAGCTCCTCGCCAGGATCCATCGGATCGGTGGATTGGGATTCCGGTCGACCAACCCGGGCGACTTCATGGAAAAGGCCCTGGCTGATATACTGGCGGGAGGGAAAACACGACCGCGGGAGGGACGATGAGCTATTATTTCAACAAAACGCTGGCGCTAACCTTCGACGAGGCCGTCGAGCGGGTCAAGGCCGAGCTCAAGAAGGAGGGTTTCGGCGTCCTGACGGAGATCGATGTCAGGAAGACCCTCCACGAAAAGCTCGGCGTCGATTTTCGGCCGTACCGGATCCTCGGGGCCTGCAATCCGTCGTTCGCCTACAAGGCCCTCCAGGCCGAGGACAAGATCGGCACCATGCTCCCTTGCAGCATCATCGTCCAGGAGCTCGCCCCCGGCCGGGTCGAGGTGGCGGCCATCGACCCCCTGGCCTCCATGGCCGCTGTCCAGAATATCGACCTGGGGACGATCGGCTTGGAGGTCCGCGAAAAGCTGAAAAGGGTGGTCGAGGCTCTTTGACTTTTCGCGGCGCTAATCTATAATAAGGGTCCGTCTTTACGGGACTTGAGCGGGGTCGCGCTCACTCCCGGACGTGGCCGGCCGCGGGCCCGGACATCCAGGACGAAAGGCACAAAACGCGTTGATCTTCGGGGCGGGCACGGACATCATCGAGGTCCAGCGGGTCGAGGAGAAGCTCGTCCGCACGGAGAGCCTCAAGACCAAGCTCTTCACGCCGACCGAGATCGCCTACTGCGAGTCCAAACACCGGCCCGCCCTCCACTTCGCGGCCCGGTTCGCGGCCAAGGAGGCCTTCCTCAAGGCCATGGGCACGGGCTGGTCGGGCGGCCACAAGTTCTCCGAGATCGAGGTCGTCAACAACGCCCTGGGCAAGCCCGAGCTCTTCGTCCACGGCAAGGTCAAGGAGTTCTGCGAGGCCCGCGGGATCTCCTCGATGGAGGTCTCGCTGACCCATATCAAGGACGTCGCTTCGGCGGTCGTCGTCCTCGAGAAGAAACCGCAATCCACCTGAACGAGAGGGATCGCTCATGTCGAACATCGGCTCCTACGACGAACGCGCCAGGGATTTCTCCTGGGATATCGCCGAGAAAGAGCTCGGTTGGAAGACCGGCGACGTCATCAACATCGGCTGGTACTGCACCGACCGGATCTGCCAAATGGGCAAGGCCGACAAGGTCGCCCTCCACTGGGAGGGCCACACCGGCGTCGAGAAGGACTACACCTACAACGACATCCGCCTGGCCACGAACACGATCGCGGCCTTCCTCCGCGGCCTGGGCATCAAGCCCGGAGAGCGGGTCTGCCTGTTCCTGGACCGCGTCCCCGAGCTCTACCTCGGCTTCCTCGGCATCCTCAAGATCGGGGCCATCGCCCAGCCGCTCTTCTCGGCCTTCGGCGACGAGTCGCTCCTCGTCCGCCTCTCCGACGCCGAGACCGCGGCCGTCATCACCCAGAAGAAGCACGCCCCCAAGGTCCGCAAGATCCTCGACAAGATGCCCCACCTCCGGCACATCGTCATCGTCGACCACGACGGCGTCGCCCCGCTCCGGGACCGGGAGATCGCCTTCTCGCTCGAGAAGTCCGCCCCCGTCGAGACGTTCGACGTCCACCCGACGACGGCCGAGTCGCCCTCCGTCCTCCACTACACCTCCGGCACGACCGGGATGCCCAAGGGCGTCCAGCACGTGCATTCCTCCCTCGTTTCCCAGTACCTGACGGCCAAGTGGGCCCTCGACCTCCGCGACGACGACATCTACTGGTGCACGGCCGATCCCGGCTGGGTCACGGGCACGTCCTACGGCATTATCGCGCCCTTCGCCATCGGGGTCACGCAGTGCGTCCTCGACGCCGGTTTCTCGGCCGAGGCGTGGTACAAGTTCATCGAGAAACGCCGGGTGACGATGTGGTATTCGGCGCCGACGGCCATCCGGTCGCTCATGAAGGCCGGCGACGAGACCGTCAAGAAATTCGACCTGTCCTCGCTCCGGCATCTCGCCAGCGTCGGCGAGCCGCTCAACTCCGAGGCCGTCGTCTGGTCCGAGAAGGTCTTCGGCAAGCCCTTCTACGACACCTACTGGCAGACCGAGACGGGCTCGATCGTCATCGGCAACTATCCGGGCATGGAGGTCCGGCCGGGGTCCATGGGCAAGCCCTTCCCGGGCATCACCGCGACCGTCCTCGACCCGGTCAAGAACGAGCCCTACCCGGCCCACGGCAAGATCGGCCTGGTCGCCCTCAAGTTCGACTGGCCCTCGCGCATGCGGACCTACTGGAACAACGAAGAGGCCTTCCGGAAGAAGTTCCGCAACGGCTGGTACATCACCGGGGACCGGTCCAAGATCGACGCCGACGGATACTTCTGGTTCGCCGGCCGCGACGACGACATCATCAACACGGCCGGGCACCTCGTCAGCCCGTTCGAGGTCGAGTCGGCCCTGCTCGAGCACCCGGCCGTCGCCGAGTCGGCCGTCGTGTCCAAGCCCGACCCGCTCAACCTCGAGGTCGTCAAGGCCTTCGTCGCCCTCAAGCCCGGGTTCACGGCCAGCCGGGACCTCGACCTCGAGATCATGAACTTCATCCGCAAGAAGCTTTCGCCCCTGGCCATGCCCCAGGAGATCGAGTTCGTCGCCGTCGCTCCCGAAGACGCGGAGCGGCAAGATCATGCGCCGGCTCCTCCACGCCAAGGAGTGGGGCGAGGAGATCGGCGACACGTCCACCCTCGAGAACGACTGAAAAGGGAAGGAGAATTCCGATGGCCGAAGAACTGAAAGACATCGTCCTCGCCTACGTCACCAAGGAGTACCTCGAGGACGACAGCGAGCCCCTGACCTACGAGTCGCCCCTCATCTCGGGCGGCATCGTCGACTCGTTCTCGATGGTCTCGCTCAAGCGCTTCCTCGAGAACAAGTACCAGATCGCCATCCCGGACGACGAGGCCACGCCCGAGGCCTTCGACTCGGTCAACAAGATCGTCTCGCTCGTCGAGCGCTTCGTCGCGAAGTAAGAAGATGGGGACATGTTCCGGACCTCGGGATCCGGTACGTGTCCCCTCGCTGAAATAAGGAGTCGACACATGGCCTACAGCGACAAGATCCGCGGCACGTACCAGTCCCAGCTCAAGGGCATCCAGGACGCGGGGCTGTTCAAGCAGGAGCGCTTCATCCACTCGCCCCAGGCGGCCGACATCGAGGTCGAGTTCCCGGCCGGCGCGCCGCCTCAAGAAGGTCATCAACATGTGCGCCAACAACTACCTCGGGCTGTCGAGCCACCCCGACGTGGTCAAGGCCGCCCACGACGGCCTCGAGGCGCGCGGCTACGGCATGTCGTCGGTCCGCTTCATCTGCGGCACCCAGGACATCCACCGCGAGCTCGAGAACAAGCTGACCGAGTTCCTGGGCACCGAGGACACGCTCCTCTTCCCGTCCTGCATGGACGCCAACGCCGGCGTCTTCGAGGCCATCCTGACCAAGGACGACGTCATGATCTCCGACCGCCTCGTCCACGCCTCGCTCGTCGACGGCATCCGCCTCTGCAGCGCCATGCACGACACGTATCAAGCACTCCGACATGGCGCACCTCGAGGAGAAGCTCCAGCTCCACGCCGACAAGCGCTTCAAGCTGGTCATCACCGACGGCGTCTTCTCCATGGACGGCGACACGGCCAAGCTCGACGAGATGGTCGCGCTCTGCGAGAAGTACGACGCCATGGTCCTCGTCGACGACTCGCACGCCTCCGGCTTCATCGGCAAGACGGGCCGCGGCACGCACGAGAAGTGCGGCGTCGTCGGGCAAGATCGACGTCATCACGACGACCTTCGGCAAGGCCCTCGGCGGGGCGTCCGGCGGCTGCGTCAGCGGCCGCCGGGAGCTCGTCGAGATGTGCCGGCAGCGGGCCCGGCCGTACCTCTTCTCCAACACCATCGCCCCGGTCGTCGTCGAGCGGCGTCCTCAAGGTCATGGACATCATCTCGCAAGTCGACCGAGCGGCGCGACAAGCTCGAGCGGAACACGGCCTACTGGCGCAAGGGCCTGACCGAGGCCGGCTTCGTCCTCAAGGAAGGGGACACGCCCATCGTCCCGGTCATGCTCTTCAACGCCAAGCTGGCCCAGGACGTCTCCCGCGACCTCTACGACGAGGGCATCTACGCCATCGGCTTCTTCTTCCCCGTCGTGCCGCAGGGCCAGGCCCGCATCCGGACCCAGATCTCGGCCGGCCACGAGACGCACCACCTCGACAAGGCCCTCGACGCGTTCACCAAGGTCGGGAAGAAGTTCGACATCCTGGGCAAGACCAAACAGGAGATCATCGCCAAGTACGGCATGTAGGGGCGCGAGAGGAGAAACCCATGACCAAGCGACTCCCGATCATTCTGGCCGCCTTCCTCGTCCTGGCCGCCGTCCTGGCCGCCCAATACACGCCCTGGCTCTACTGGACGCTCCTGCCGCGTGAGCAGATGGACGAGATCGTCGGCGAATCCTCCGGCGAGGCGGCCTGGAACACGATCGCCGAGATCAACGCCTTCAACCGCCAGCGGTTCGAAGACGAATACAAGGACCGCTTCTTCGAGACCCAGGTCGTCCTCCGCAAGCTCAAGGGCTACGGCCTGGCCGGCGTCGATGTCGTGACCTATCCGGGCGGACAGGCCTGGGTGGCCGTCAAGGGCGAGCTCTGGGAGACGAAGCCCGGCCGCCAGAAGCTGGCCTCCATCAACGATATGCTGCCCATGCTGGCCGCGGGCAGCGCCACGGCCGACGTCACGGGCGAGCTCGTCTGGGTCGGGCGCGGCACGCCCAAGGAGGTCACCGAGGCCAAGGTCGCGGGCAAGATCGCCGTCGCCGAAGGCAACGTGATGATGGCCTACGGCACGGCCGCCCAGCAGGGGGCCCTCGGGGTCATCTGCGTCAGCCTGTCCCGGCCGTATTTCGACCCTCTCCAGATGCCCTGGAGCGGGATCACGCCGCGCCGCCGGCCCGCCGGCGGGCCCGGTCAAGCGCCCCCCGCCGTGGCCGGCCAGCCCGCCGCTCCGGCGCCCGGGCCGGGCTTCGCCTTCCAGCTGCCCGTCCGCGAGGGCGACATCCTCAAGCGCCGGCTCCTCGGGAACGAGAAGATCACGGTCCGGGCCCAGGTCGAATCCCGCACGGAGACGGCCGACCTGGAGAACGTCGTCTGCCACATCCCGGGAACAGACCCCGCCGCCGGCGAGGTCATCCTCTCGGCCCACCTCTTCGAGGGCCTCCAGAAGCAGGGCGCCAACGACAACATCTCCGGCAGCGCCTGCATCCTCGAAGTCGCCCGCGTCCTCAACACCCTCGTCGCCGAAGGACGCCTGCCCCGGCCGAAGAGGACCATCCGCTTCATCTGGGGCCCGGAGTTCTCCGGCATCGGCGAGTGGGCCCGGAACAACGCCGCCATCATGGAGCGGACGCTCTGCAACATCAACATGGACATGGTCGGCGAGTGGCTGTCCAAGAACCAGTCCTATTTCTGCCTGATGAGGACGACCTACGGCAACGCCCACTACATCAACGACGTCATGGAGAACTATTACCGCTATGTCGGGGAGGGCAGCCGCGAGCGCATCCAGAACCGGTCGACCCCGGCCGTCGTCCCCGTCCGCGTCGTCGCCCCCACGGGCGCCGACGAGCCCTTCGCCTACTCCATCGAGACCCACTACGGCGCCTCGGACCACGAGGTCTTCAACGACTGGGGCGTCGGGGTCCCCGGCATCATGATGATCGCCTGGCCCGACAAGTGGTACCACACCTCGGGTGACACGGCCGACAAGGCCGACCCGACCCAGCTCAAACGGGCCGCGGCCATCGGCGCCGCCGGCGCTTACACCGTCGCCTCCGCCGACGGGGCGGCAGCCGCGCGCATCGCCGCC
Organism: Candidatus Aminicenantota bacterium; assembly: GCA_963719985.1. Lineage (GTDB taxonomy): Bacteria > Acidobacteriota > Aminicenantia > Aminicenantales > Saccharicenantaceae > RBG-16-66-30. Next base: position 1,251,555 of record CAVRDU010000005.1, read on the forward strand.
GAGATCGCCGCCAACGCGACCCGGCGCCTCGGGCACGAGATGAGCGTCGCCCTGGAGGCGCTCAACGGGGCCAAGGCCGGGACCCTGGCCGCGGACCACAAATACGCCCGCGGCATTCTCGAGGCCGCCGTGATCAACGAGAAGGACACTCTCGCGAGCGTCCTCGAGCTGGCCCCGGCCTCGGCGGATCTCGCGGCGCGCGTCGCCCAGCTCGTCAAGTCCGTCGAGGCCGTCGGCGCGGCCGGGCTGGCCGCCCTCGACGCCCACGGGGCCTCGGCGGCCTCGTCCCTGGGGGTCAAGCCCGGGCCGCCGGCCCTTTCCGACCTCGAAAAGCGGGCGGCCAGGATCGTCCCGCGGCCGACGGCCAAGGTCCGCCAGAACGGCTACCGCGGCTACCAGGCGCTCATCAACGCCGTCCCGGCGGCCGAGCGGGCCAAGTATCCCGTCACCGGGAACGGCCTGGCCGTCGCCAGCGCGTCCGAGCTCCAGCTCCTGGTCAATGGGCGGCACAGCGCTCTCGACATCGTGAAGATGCTCGACGCCCAGCACGAGCGGCGCTCGACCCTGCAGGCCGTCCTCAACCACCTCGGGGTCCTCAAGCTGGCCGGCCTCGTGGAGTGGTGAGCCGGCCGGAAGGGCCCGGAGATTTCGGAGCTGGGCTATAATGGTAGGTTATGGCTGAGCTCCGGCGTCCCATCGGGCGGGCCGTTCTCGCGGCCGGGGCCGTCCTCTGTTCCGCCGCCGTCCTCGCCCTCCAATCCGGATGCGGCCGGCCCGAGCCGGCGCTGAAGAACGTCATCTTTTTCATCGGTGACGGGATGTCGGCCCTCTCCGAGGTCGCCGCCAGCCGCTATCTCTCAGGCCGGGACGACGGGCTGGCCTGGCACGGGCTGCCGGTCAAGGCCTGCGTCGCGACGTGGGACGTCAACGTCTACAACGGCCAGGCCCGGCGGGCCGGCCGGCCGGGCTTCTCGGCGTCCTCTTTCATGCCGCTCATCGGCTACGACGCGAAAGCGGACGGGGCCAAACCGCCCCTGGACCCGGAGGCCGTGCAGCGCTTCTTGCATGGTCCGGCGACGGATTCGGCCTCGGCCGCGACGGCCCTGGCCACGGGAACGAAGACCGACTCCGGCAACATCGCCTGGCTCCCCGGCGACCCGCCGGCCGGCGCGCTGACGACGATCGCAGAGGAGGTCCGCGGGCGGACGGGCGCGTCCATCGGGGTCGTCAGCACTGTACCTTTCAACCACGCGACCCCGGCCGCGTTCGTCAGCCACAACACCAGTCGCAACTCCTATTACACCGGATACAAAGGCTATCAGGGCCTGGGCCTGGCCGACGAGATCATCCTCCGGACCAAGCCCGAGGTCGTCGTCGGCGGCGGTCACCCCCAGCTCGACAATCCCGAGTTCGATCCCAAAAAGGGCTACATCTCGCTCGCCCTCTACCGGGCCCTCCGGTCTTCGGCCGATTACGTCTTCGTCGAACGCCGGCCGGGAGAGGACGGGGGCCGGAACCTGGCCGAGGCCGCAGCGGCCGCGGCCCGGGAAGGCCTCAGGCTCTTCGGCCTCTTCGGCGGCAAGGGCGGCAACTTCGAGGCGCCGCGGGCCTCCGACAGCCCCGGCGCACCGCGCGTCGAAGCGGCGACGGAGGAGAACCCGTCCCTGGCCGAGGCGACGCTGGCCGCGTTGGCCCTTCTCGCCCGGGACCCCGACGGGTTCTTCCTCGTCGTCGAGCAGGGCGACATCGACTGGGCCAATCACGACAACGACTTCCGGACCATGGTCGGTTGCGTCGCCGACCTCGACGGGGCCGTCCGGGCCGCCCTGGACTTCGTCGACCGGCCGGGCGACGCGATCGACTGGACGAACACTCTGCTCCTCGTCACGGCCGACCACGCCACGGGGGCCCTCGGGCTCGGGTCTGGAAGGCCGCTCGGCGCGGGCGACCTGCCCGAGCAGATAGAGCGGCTGGCCCGCCGGGACGGAAGCGACCGGGGGATCGGAGCGAACGGGGCCAGCCTCAAGTCGCCGGCCTACGCCTCGCCCAACGTCTATCCGGACGACGACGTCTCCTACGGGACGGCGGGGCACACGAACGAGCTCGTCAACCTGGCCGCGAAGGGGAACGCGGCCCGCCACTTCCGGAGGCTCCGGGGGACCTGGTATCCGGGCCTCATCATCGACAACACGCAGATCAACGCCGCTCTGCGCGAGGCCCTCCGCCTCGGCCCGGCCGAACACCGCTCCGGCCGGGGCTCCTGAGCCCTATTTCAGCTCCTTCAGCCGGATGTTGCGGAACTCCACGTTGGAGCCGTGCCCCAGAAAGCCGATGTGGCCCGATCCCCTCGTCAATCCCGGATGGTCGCGGCCGTCGACCGTCCCTCCGGCTGCGGCCGCGTCGATGTCGGCGTCGACGACGGTCGCGCCGTTGACGGCGACGGTGACGCGCCGGCCCCGGACCGTCACTTCCTCGGCGTTCCACTCGCCCGGCGGCCGGAGGAAGCCGCGCCGGGCGGCGACGACGCCGTAGATCGAGCCGTGGTACTGGTACGGCTTGAGGCCCCAGTAGACGGGCGAGCCGTCCTCGAGGATCTGGATCTCCATGCCGGCGTAGGCGGCGTCGCCCTCGAGGGGCGCCCGGATGCCCAGGCCGTTGTTCGCGGCGGGGGCGAGCTTGAACTCGAAGCGGAGCGTGAAGTCGGCGTACTCCCGCTCCGTGAAGAGGTTTCCGCCGCCGCGTTCGGGACGGACGACGATCTTGCCGCCCTCGGCGGCGTAGCTTCCTCCTCCGCCCGTCCAGCCTTCGAGGTCGCGGCCGTTGAAGAGCGGCACGAAGCCCTCGGCCGCCTCGGCCTCAGACATCGCGGGAACGGCCGCGTCGCGCGGGATCCGGCGGATGAAGATGTTCTTGAAAGAGAGCGGATTGCCGTGCGCCTGGAGCTCGATCTGGCCGTCGGGATAGATCGGCTTGTCCCGCTCCCAGTAGTTCTCGAGGACGGTGTTGTCGACGACGAGCTTGTCGTTGAGATAGACGGTCACCCTTTCGCCGATCATGACGATCCGGAACGTGTTCCACTCGCCGACGGGACGGTCGGCCCGCTCGAGGGGCTGGCTCTTCCCCTCCTGGTTGTTGTAGAGGCCGCCCGAGCCCGCGGGATTGGCCGCGGCGTCCCAGATCTGGACCTGGGGCGAGCCGCGGAGATAGATGCCGCTGTCGCCGCCCTTCCCGATCTTCCAGTCGACGAGGAGCTCGAAGTCGGCGTAGTCGGCGGCGGTGCAGAGGCTCTCGCCCTTGCCGTCGAAGACGAGGGCGCCGTCGGCGACGCTCCAGTGGGCCCGCATCTTCGCGTCGGCCTCGGCCTGGGCCTCGGCCAACGCGGCGGCCGTCATCTTGGCCCGGGCGGGCGGGTCGGCGACGAGCCCCTTCCAGCCGGCGAGCGAGCGGCCGTCGAAGAGCGGCGAGAAGCCGCCCTGCCGCAAGCGATCCTTGATGATCCCGTCGATGCGCGCCCTCTCGGCCGGGTCCGTCGCTTCGGCCTCGACGCGGCGGAGGACGGAGATGGCCTCGTGGCCCGAGAGCCAGCGCTCTTGGGGAGCCTGCTCGGAAACCAGGTCGAGGAGAGCGCCGGCGGCGGTCTCGCCGAGGGCGGGATTGTCGAGATAGCCGGCGAGAAGGCGCAGGGACTCGGGCTCGCGGACGGCCGCGAGGCCGGTGACGACGGCCTTCTTGTCGGCGTCGTCGAAGGCCTGGGCGAGAAGGTCCTGGAAGAGGCCGAGCTTGCGCGGCCCGGGCAGGCCGGCCCGTCCGACGAGGCGGACGTAGCCGTCGACGGCGAGGAGGCGGAAACGTTTGCTCGCCGTCTCCTTCGCGATGCGCCAAAGATGCTCGACGGCCTGATAGTCGGGCCACTGGGACAGGGCGTAGACGGCGGCGGTCTGGACCGTCGTATCCGCCGCGGCGGTTTCCCCGACCGCGGCCTGGAGCGCCGCGCCGCCGCCGACCTTGGGCAGGACGCGGAGGATAGCCGCCTTGCGGCCCGGGGAGGCGTCCTTCAGGAGCTCCACGAGGGCGGCCCCCCTAGCCCCGCGGGCATCGCCGCGGGCCGCGGCGGCGGCCACGGCGTTCTGCAGGCGGATGATGTCGTCGGCACCCGAGGCCCTTTCCAGCATGACGACGAGCCGCGGAAGCTCGTCTTTTCCGCCGAGCTTGCCTAGGGCGCCTAGCGCGGCGGCGCGTGTCGCCGGCTCGGGATCGGAGGCGAGGGCGAAGACGCGCTCGATCTCGCCGCGGGCCCCCTTTTCGCCGAGGAGCTCGACGAGGACGGCCTTGCCCGGGTGGGGCGTCGCGGCGATCAGCCGGGCGGCCTCCGGCACGACACTCTCGGCCTTGAATCCCAGCCATTCCGTCCGCAGGGTCGCGGCCTCTCGTTCGTCGGCCGCGCCGATGAGTCCGAACAGGTCGGGGAGGACGGTCTCGCGGCCCAGGCGGACCGCCGCGGGGATGGCGGCCAGCCTGACGGCCTCGTCCGGACCCCGCAAGAGCTCCCGCACGAAGGGCAGGGCCGTCTTATCGCCGCGGCGGCCGAGCATGTGGACGACCTCCGCCCGGACCGCGGGGCCGCTCGAAGCGGCCTTTTCGATCCAACGGGACGTCGCGTCGCCCGACCCGAGCGTCGCCGCCATTTCGAGGGCGGTGGCCCGGAGCGCTCCCGACGGTCCGTCGACGGCGCTCAGGAGGTCGGGCAGGGCCTTTTCCCCGAGGACCGAGACGATGAGCTCCAGTGCCGATGAGGCGACCTGGCTGTCTTCGGGCGTCTCGTAGCTTTTCAAGAGGGCCCGGGCCGCCGTCAGGGCTTCGGCCGGGCGACCCGATACCGCGAGACGCCTGGCGTAAAGAAGGTAGAGGGAAGGGGCCTCGGCCCGCTCCGCGAATGGGGCGTCGACGCGGACCGCCGCGAGCGCCGGCCCGGCCAGGGGGTCGCCGATTTCGGCCAGGGCCGCCCGGGCGGCCCGGCGAAGGCCGGGATAGGTGCTCCCGGCCAGCGCGAGGAGCTTCTTCACCGCTTCGCGGCCGCGCATTCCGCCGAGCGCGTCGACGATGGACACCTTGGCCGGAAGCGGAGCTCGATCGAGGGCCTTCAGGAGAGCTTTCGCGGCCTCGGGCCCCCCGATCGTTTGTAGGGCCCTGGCGGCCGGGCCGGCCAGGGCCTCATCCGTGAGATATCGCGCCAGCGGCTTGACGGACTCGGTTTTTCCGGCGAGCTGGACCTGGGAGATGAAGAACGCGGCTACGTCCTTGTCCGGGGTTCTGGAAAGCGCGGTGAGTAGCGCCCTGACGACGAAAAGGCGCTCGGCCTCCGCTCCGGCCCGGGTCGCGTAGACCGCGAGTCCGTTGACGGCGAAACGGGCCTTGGCGTCATTCGTGCCGCCCGGCGGCTGGACCTGGGCCAGCGTCTCGGCCAGGCCGGCCGGTCCGAGCCCGAGGATCTCGGCGCAAAGGGCGTCCCGGACCTCGGCCGTGTCGGCCGGGAAGCGCTCGAGGAGGGACGAGATTCGAGCCGGGAGGTCCGCGGCGCCGGCCGGGACGGTTTGCCCGGCTGCCGGGGAAGGGCTGAGGGCCATAAGGGCGACGACGGCGGCCGCGAGAGAGACGGGGGTGATGCGTTTCTTCATGGAGACTCTCCTCGCGCCCTTCCTAGAGATGCCAGGGCGCCCGCATGGGCTGGTCCGCGAGGCGGTTGGCCGCCTCGTCGCCGGGGAAGGTCTCCCGCTCCGGATCGTAGCGCAAAGGACGCCCGAGCTGGACGGCGATCTTGGCCAGGTTGACCAGGGTGCAGGAGCGGTGGCCCTTGCGCTCGTCGAGGGCGAACCGCCGCCTCGTCCGGACGGACTCGGCGAAATCCGTGACCTGAGGCTCGGGATCGGGCAGGGCGGCCAGCTTGTCCCGGAGACCGGGGATGTCGGACTCGAAGCCGCGGAAGAGCTTTCCCTCGGGTCCCTCGAGGAAGGGCGCGTCCTTGTCCCGGTTCTCGCCGTCGAGGACGATGGCGCAGCCGTCGGCGTAACGCAGCTCGATGCGGCGCCAGCTGCCGCAGGCGTCCGGATGCTGCTGCGGGCCGTCGGCCACGATCTCGACGGGGCTCGTGTCGTCCTTTTCGAGAAGGTACTGAACGGGATCGAGGTAGTGCATGCCCATGTCGCCGAGCCCGCCCCCGTCGTAGTCCCAGTAGCCGCGGAAGGTGCCGTGGACGCGGTGGGGATGGTAGGGCTTCCACGGCGCCGGGCCGAGCCAGAAGTCGTAGTCGAGCTCGGGCGGGACGGGCTCGGGCCGGGCGTGGGTCGAGGCCGCTCCAATAGAACTTCCAGTCGAAGCCCGTCGCCGCGCTGACCGTGGCCTTGAGCGGCCAGCCGAGGAGCCGGTTCAGGACGGCCTTCTTGATCGGCCGGACGTCGGTGCCGAAGCCGTAGAACCGGTCGGTGAAGCGGAACCAGGTGTTGACGCGGAACATCCGCCCGGTCCGGCGGAACGCCTCGACGACGGCCCGGCCCTCGCCGATGGTCCGGGTCATGGGCTTCTCGCACCAGACGTCCTTGCCGGCCTCGGCGGCGGCGATGGAGATGAGGGCGTGCCAGTGGGGCGGCGTCGCGATGTGGACGACGTCGATGTCGGGGCGGGCCAGGACATCGCGGAAATCCGTGTAGCCGGCGACGCCGGGACCGGCCGACCTCCAGGGCCGCGTCGAGGTGCTTGCGGTCGACGTCGCAGACCGCCCGCAGGACCGAGCCCGGATAGCCGAGGTGGCCCCGGCCCATGCCGCCGACGCCCACGACGGCCTTGGCCAGGGTGTCGCTCGGGGCGAGGTAGCCCTGGCCTCCGAGGACCCGGCGTGGGACGATGGCCAGCGAGGCGGCCGCCGCGGCGCCGGCCCCGAGGAACCGGCGGCGGGAGATCTTTTTCGGGTGAGGCATGGGACGATCCTTCCGGAAAGACATCGGATGGACATTATATTACACTTCCGGGGAAGATTTCGGAACGGGGACAGTCTAATACTGTGCATGGTCGAATTGCGTCCGTTCCGACATTCCCCTTTAACCAGGTTCTTCTCCCGATCCCGGGAAATTCCGCTCGAGGCAACATCCCTCGCCGCCTCGAGAGGGAATTCCAGAGACGGGAGAATAGCCTCGTCCAATGAGGAGGTTCGCGTGCGTCCTTTATCGTTCAAGCTCGTTCGGCCGGCGGCCGTCCTGCCGGTCCTCATCGTCCTCGGGCTCGCCTTGGCCGGAGGTCCGGCCCGGGCCCAGGATCCCCCCCGGTATCGCGATCACGCGGCGTTGACTTCGGCGCTCCAGGCCCTGGCCGGCGCCCACAAGCCGGTCGCCAGACTGGCTTCGATCGGCAAGTCCCGCGGCGGCCGCGACATCTGGGCCCTCGAGATCGCCGCGGCGGGAGGCGTCGAACCGGGCAAGCGCCCGGCTTTGCTCGTCGCCGCCGGATTCGAAGGCGACCATCTCGCCGGCACGGAGATAGCCCTGGCCGCGGCCCGATATCTCCTCGAGAACGCCGGCTCGGACGCCGCGGTCAAGGAGAGGCTCGCGGCCTCGACGATCTACGTCCTGCCGCGGATCAGCCCCGACGCCGCCGAGGCTTACTTCGCCCCCGTCAAGACGGGCCGGCGGACGAACGCGTCGCCGCGCGACGACGACAACGACGGCCGCGTCGACGAGGACGGCCCCGAGGACCTCAACGGCGACGGTCTGATCACGGTCATGCGGGTCAAGGCGGGCGGCGGCGAGTACATGATCGACCCGGAGGAGCCGCGTCTGATGAAGCGGGCCGATCCGAAAAAGGGGGAGGTCGGCGCCTATCGGCTCTACCTCGAAGGGATCGACAACGACGGCGACGGCTTCATCAACGAGGACCCGCCGGGCGGCGTCGATATCAACCGCAACTTCGCCCACGAGTATCCCTATTACCAGGTCGAGGCCGGCCCGCACATGGTCAGCGAGGCCGAATCGCGGGCCCTGATGGAATGGGTCGTCGCGCACAGGAACATCGCGGCCATCCTGACCTTCGGCGAGAGCGACAACCTGATCGTCCCGCCGACGAGCGCCGGGCGCCTCGGGCCGGCCCGCGAGATCGACCTCGTCAGGTTCGCCGAAGCCTCGGTGGCCGGGGCCCGGACATCGGGCTTCATCCAGACCGGGGGAGCGATGGGCCGGGGCGGGCGCTTCGCCATGGGCGAGTTCTCGATCGAGATGCTCATGGGAGGCGGGGGAGGGCGGCAGGGCTCCCGGCAGCAGGGCCAGACGGCCATGTCCGCCCGGGCCATGATGCCCGACCGCCGTCCGGCGACGACGGTCGCCTCGGCCGACTACGATTATTTCAAGGGCGTTTCCGATAAGTATATCGAGCTTACGGGCATCCGCCAGCCGCTCTTCGTCCGCGAGCCGCAGGGCGCTTTCTTCCAGTACGGCTACTTCCAGTTCGGCGTCCCGTCCTTCTCGACGCCCGGATTCGGCCTGACGTCGGCCGAATCGGGGCAGCGCCGCCTGGGCATGGTGCCGCCGGGCGCGGCCGAGGGTGGGCCTCCCGCCCAAGCCGGTCAGGGCGGCGCGGTCCCGGCGCGCGCGGCGGCGGGCGGGGGAGTGCCGCCCGGAGCGACCGTCGCCGTCTCCGGCGGCGGCCAGGACATGGTGCAGATGATGCAGATGATGCAGTCGGGCCGCGGGGGACCGGGCCAGGCCGGCGGCGGGGCCGTGGCCGCGCAGGCCATGACGCCGGGCATCGACCGGCAGGTCCTGCGCTGGATGGACGCCGAGAAGATCGACGGGTTCGTCCTCTGGGCGAAAGCGAAGCACCCCGGGCTCGGCGAGGTCGAGATCGGCGGTTTCAAGCCCTACGCCGTCACCAATCCGCCGCCGGCCAAGCTGGCCGAGCTCGGTGCCTCTCACGCCAAGTTCGCCGTCCACCTCGCCTCGCTCTTCCCGCGGGTGAGGGTGGCGAGCTTCGAGGCCGCCGGCCACGGCGGCGGCGTCTTCCGGCTCAAGGCCGAGGTCGAGAACGCCGGCTTCTGGCCGACGTCGCTCGCCCACGGCCAGACGGCCCGGGCGGTCAAGCCGACAATGGTCCAGCTCGGCGTCGACCCCGGCGCGGTCCTCTCGGGCAGCGCCAAGACGACGTTCTTGCCGGTCCTGGCCGGGTCCGGGACGCGGGCCAAGTACGAGTGGCTCATCCGGGGCAAGGCCGGCGCGACGGTCGAGCTCCTGGTCCAATCGGAAAAGGGCGGGTCGGCGACGGCCCGGGTCACCTTGAAGTGAACGGAGGACGACGATGAAAACGCGTAAGATCCTGTCCCTCGTCCTGGCCGGCCTAACCGGCCTGGCCCTGACGGCCGCCTTCGCGGCGGCCCAGAGATCCTCCGATCCGGCCTTCAAGGTCAAGATCGATTTCAACCGCTGGCACGACGTCGGGGAGCTCGCCGCCGACATGAAGCGGCTCCAGGCCGCCTTCCCGAAGTTCCTCAAGCTCGAGTCGATCGGCAAGAGCTTCGGCGGCCGCGACCTCTGGCTCATGACCGTCAACAATCCGGACACGGGCCCGGAGATCGGGCAAGGCGGCCATGTACATCGAGGCCAACGTCCACGGCAACGAGATCCAGGGCGGCGAGGTCTGCCTCTACACGATCTGGTACCTGATGGAGAACTACGGCCGCATCGACGACGTCACCCGGCTCGTCGACGAGCGCGTCTTCTACATCATCCCGACGGTCAACCCCGACGGGCGGGAGTACTTCATGGACGGGCCCGGCGGGAACGCGCGCTCGGGCCACGTCCCGGTCGACGACGACAACGACGGCCTCGTCGACGAGGACGGGCCCGAGGACCTCAACGGCAACGGCGATCATCGAGCAGATCCGGAAGTACGTGCCCGGCCAGGGCAGCTACCGCGATCAGCCGGACCGACCCGCTCATCCTCGAGCCGGTGCCCTTCGGCGAGACGGGCGACTGGATCATGCTCGGCCAGGAGGGCATCGACAACGACGGCGACGGCCTGGTCAACGAGGACGGGCCGGGGAGCTACGACCCCAACCGGAACTGGGGCAGCGACTGGCAGCCGAACTACATCCAGGGCGGCGCCATGGACTACCCGTTCCAGCTGCCCGAGGCCCGGGCGGTCAACGACTTCCTCATGGCGCCACCCCAACATCGCCGGCGTCCAGACCTACCACAACACCGGCGGCATGATCCTCCGCGGGCCGGGCGCCGAGTCGACGGGGGAGTATCCGATGGCCGACGTCCGGGCCTACGACGAGCTCGGCCGGAACGGCGAGCGCATGCTGCCCTTCTACCGCTACATCGTCATCTGGAGCGGGCTCTACACGGTCCACGGCGGGTTCATCGACTGGACCAACGACGGGCTGGGCATCCTCTCGTTCTCGAACGAGCTGTGGAACGGCGAGCAGTACTTCACGAGCCCGGACCTCAAGGACGCAACAGACCGATCCGGCGAGCCCCATCGCCCCGAGCCTGTCGCGCTACTTCTTCGACGAGTACCTCGAGTTCGGCGACGAGTACGTCGAGTGGAAGCCCTTCGACCATCCCGAGTTCGGCACGGTCGAGATGGGAGGCGTCTGGAAGAAGTTCCAGGGCCGGCTACCGCCCCGCTTCATGAACGAGGAGCTCTGCCACCGGAACATGGCCTTCACCCTCTACCAGGCCGACGAGATGCCGCTCATCCGGTTGGGCGAGACTTCGGTCGAGAAGCTCGGCGGGGACGTCTATCGGGTCTTCGTCGACATCACCAACCCCAAGGTCGCGCCGACGATCCTGGCTAAGGCGGCCCAGAACGGGGTCGTGCGGCCCGACCTGCTCCTCACCGAGGGGAAGGGCGTCGAGGTCGTCGCGGCGAGCTTCATCGACAACAAGACCGTCTACAAGGCCAATCCGTCGGTGACGCCGCTCGTCGACCAGAAGGACCTCAAGCGGATCCTCGTCCGCAACGGGCACCCGGGCAAGACGACCCGGACGGCCGTCCTGCTCGTCAAGGGCTCCGGTTCGGTGACGGTGACCTACGACAGCGTCAAGGGAGGAAAGGCCAGCAAGACCATCGCGCTGAAATAGCGGCCGATCGGTCGGGCTGGACGCTCATCCGTGAACGGGTCCTGTCCGGTGTCGTCCCCGGTCCGGCCTACCCGGAGCGAAGCGGAGGACCAGATGCGCCGCGGAGCGACTCGGAGCGGCGTATCTGGGGAATATCTGGGAAAAGCAGGCTTCTCTTTCTAAACCCCGGCCACCCGTTCAGGGATGAGCGTCCTGCCCCCCTTTGGCCTCAGGACAGTCCTATGACCTTTCCGGTGGCGAGGTCGAGGTCGACGTCGTAGAAGGCCGGCCGCGTCGGCAGTCCGGGCATGGTCCGCATGTCCCCGGCGAGCGGGTAGAGGAAGCCGGCGCCCACGCTGGCCTTGACGTCGCGGACCGGGAACCGGTAGCCCGTGGGGACACCCTTCCAGGCCGGGTTGTGGCTCAGGCTGAGGTGGGTCTTGGCCATGCAGATGGGAAGGCGGTCGTAGCCGAGCTTCGTGTAGAGGGCGATCTTGGCCTCGGCGGCCGGCGCGTAGTCGACGCCTTCGGCGCCGTACATCTCGACGGCGATCCTCTCGATCTTCTTCTTGATGTCCCACTCGAGCGGGTAGAGGAAGCGGAAAGCGGCCGGCTTGTCGCAGGCGGCCATGACGGCCTTGGCCAGGGCCACGGCCCCGGCCCCGCCCCGGGACCAGTGGTCGGACATGACGGCGTCCTCGGCCCCGGCCTCGAGGGCGGCCTTTCGGACCAGGGCGATCTCGGCCTCGGTGTCGGACGAGAACCGGTTGACGGCGACGACCGCCGGCACGCCGTACCGGAGGGCGTTGCGGACGTGGGCGGCCAGGTTGGGCAGCCCTTTGGCCAGGAGGTCGAGGTTCTCCCGCGCGTACTCGTCTGAGAGCGGCCGGCCGGCCACGACCTTGGGCCCCCCGCCGTGCATCTTCAGGGCCCGGACCGTGGCCACGATGACGACGCAGCTCGGGACGAGGCCGCTCGCCCGGCACTTGATGTTCATGAACTTCTCCATGCCGCACTCGGCCCCGAAGCCCGATTCCGTGACGACGTAGCCGTCCGGCCCGACGAGGCGGAGGGCGATCTGGTCGGCGAGGACCGACGAGTTGCCGTGGGCGATGTTGGCGAAGGGCCCGGCGTGGACCATGGCCGGCGTTCCCTCCAGGGTCTGCATGAGGTTGGGCATGAGGGCGTCCTTCATCAGGACCGCCAGTGCCCCGGCCGCTCCAAGGTCCTCGGCCGTGACCGGCTCCCCGGACTTGCTCATGCCGATGACCATGCGGCCGAGCCTTTCGCGCATGTCAGCGAGCCCCGTCGTCAGGGCCAGGATGGCCATGATCTCGGAGGCGACCGAGATGTCGTAGCCCGTCTCGCGCTTGAGGCCCAGCTCCTCGGGGCCGAGGCCGATCCAGATGCGGCGGAGGAAGCGGTCGTTGACGTCGATGACCCGGTTCCAGGTGATGCTGTCGGGATCGATGTCCAGGCGGAAGATCCGCCGTTTCTCTTCCAGGGTCAGGTCGTCCGGATCGCTCTTGTCGATGCCGAGCTTCCGGAGGCGCCGGAGCACCGCCGGCGAAAAGCACTTCTTTCCGGACTTGCCGACCGGGCAGAAGGCCCGGAAGAGCCTCTCGTCCTCCTGATAGAGCTCGTGGAGGATGCGGGCGTCGATGGCCGCCGCCAGGAGGTCGTGGGCGACCGTCACGGCGTGGATGTCCCCCGTCAGATGGAGGTTGAAGTCCTCCATGGGAACGATCTGCGAGTACCCGCCGCCGGCGGCGCCGCCCTTGATGCCGAAGGTCGGGCCCATGCTGGGCTGGCGGACGACGGTGACGACCTTCTTGCCGAGATGCGCGCCGAGGGCCTGGCTCAGGCCGACCGTGGTCGTTGTCTTGCCCTCGCCGAGGGGGGTCGGCGTGATGGCCGCCACGTCGATGTAGCGCCCGAGGGGACGGTCCGCGAGCCGGCCGAGGACGTCGAGGTGTACCTTGGCCTTGAACTTCCCGTAGAGGTCGATATCGTCCTCGGAGAGACCGAGGTCGGCGGCGACCTCGCCGACGTGCCGGAGCTCGGCGGCCTGGGCGATCTCGATGTCGGGAGGGACGGGCTTGACGGGTTTCACGGACATGGGAAGAGTCATCCTTTCAGGGGCCATCAGGGAATGGACATATGGTAGGATAAAAAGGCCCGGAGAAAGCGCACCAGCCCCGCTGACGCGCTCACATGCTGATCGAGATCGACCGCCCGCCGTTGCCGAAGCGCGGGTTGACGACGTTGCTCCGCGTCGAGCCGAACGAGAAGTTCAGGCCGACCGAGAACGAGTAGTCGTAGCCCGTGGCCAGCTGTCTCTGGCGAAGGAGGATCTCCTCGTACGTCGCCCCGCCGGCCGGCAGGGCCAGCTGGTCGTGGATCCGGGCGTAGCTGCCGTTGATCTCGAAGCTCAGGCCGCGCCAGACGCGGATCTCCAGGTCGGCCTCGAGCTCCAGCCTGTTCTTGCTGAAGTCGTGGAAGAAATGGGAGCCCTCGAGCTGGAGGCTGGCGTTGCCCCAGGGCCGGACGATCTCGTAGGCGCAGGTCAGGGACCCCTGGAAGAGCGTTTCGGACGTCTTGAAATAGACCGTCTCCTCGCGGTAGCGGGCCCGCGTGACGCCGAGCCGGTAGAGGATCCGGAGCTGCCGTTTCGTCGACTCGGAGTAGGGGAAGAGGTCGAACTCGACGGCCGGGGCGGCGGTCAGGCTGAGCTGGAGATTGGAGTAGGTCGAGGACTGGGCGCTGAGGAAGGCGCCGACCGACCAGTGCTCGCCGAGGCTCTTGACGACCAGGCCGGACGCCCCGTAGCCGTGCGACCTGCTCTCGTAGATCTCGCCGTCCCCGAAGTCGAACGTGCTCTTGGAGAAGTTGCCGTAGACGGACGTCCGGACCTTGAGCCCGGGGGTCGTCCGGTTGGCCGAGAGCGAGCCGTAATAGGATCCGCTCTTGTACTGCGTCTCGCCCATGAGGAAGGAGTTGGCGCTCAGGCTGAAGACCCAGAAGTCCCATTTGTCGACGACCGAGGTCGGCTTGGCCTGGTCGAGGAAGCTGACCGAGATGTCCTTGGCCACGGGCGTCTTCGCGGCGTAGCGCAGGAGCCCGATCTTGACGACGCCGGCGACGCCGCGGGCGACGCCCTCCGGCGTGGCCCCGGGCTCGGGCTCGTAGGCGAGGGTGTTGTCGTCGCCCTGGAACTCCCTGAGGCCGGAGAACCGGACCGAGAGCGGGCCGCCGCCCGGAGGCCCCTCGGGAGCGACGCCGACCCTCACCTGGGCCGCCGCGAGCTCGGGGACGAACTCGACGAACGGGATCTCCTTGCGGAAGATGTCGATGTCGGCGCCGGGCCAGTCGAGGAAGACCCTCGGCAGGGGCGACGGGGACGGACCGGCCGGCGGGGGCGGCGGCGGGACCTGCGCTGAGGCGCTCCCGGCGACGGCGACGGCGAGCGCGAGGACGATGATGGCGGACACGGGTTTCAGGCGGCGGTTGGGCATGGCGGACTCCTTCACGCGCGTTCCCTTAATGGATACTGATGCTCAAGCCGCCGCCTCCGGACGACCCGAAGCGCGGATTGATGACGTTGGTGAAGATGGAGCCGAAGGTGAACTGGAAACCGAAGGAGATGAAATAGTTGCTGTTCCGCGGCAGCTCGCGGAGGCGGAGGAGCTGCTCCTCGAAGGTCGGCTCCCGGCCGAGGAGGGAAAGCTGGTCGTGGATCCAGGAATAGCTGCCGACGGCGAAGACGCTGAGGCCCTTGTAGAGGCGGAGGCTGAGGATGGTGAACGTGTCCACGCGGTACTTGCCGAGGTCGTGGAAGTAGTGCGACGCCTCCGCGCTGACGCTCGCCATGCCCCACTTCTCGCGGAGGTCCAGGGTCAATGACAGGGACTCCTTGAGGAGCGTCTCACGGAGCTCGCCGAAGACCGTCTCTTCCCTGTACTTGACGGGGTTCAGGGTCAGCTTGTAGAGGGCCCGGAGCTGCCGCCGCGTCGACTGGGAGTAAGGGAAGAAGTTGTATTCGACCGCCGGGGCGACGCCCAGGCCGAGGTCGACGTTGCTGTAGAGGGACGACTCGGCGGCGAGGTAGAAGCCGGCCGACCAGTGCTCGCCGAGGCTCTTGACGTAAAGGCCGGAGGCCTCCCAGCCCGAGGTCGTCCCGATGATCGTCTCGTCTTCGACCTCGTATCTCTGCCGCGAGGTGTCGACCGAAAGGCCGAAGCGGAGCTTCGAAGCCGGGGTGACCCGATTGGCCGAGAAGGAGCCGAAGACCATCCGGCTCATGTAGGTCTCCTCGCCCGAGAAGTAGCCGCTGCCGGACAGGCTGAAGACCCAGGAGCGCCAGCGGTCCTCGGTCACCGCCGCCGCTTCGGGTCGCGCATAATCGACGGCGATGCGGGTGGCGATGGGCGTGCGCCCGACGAAGCCCATGAGGCCGAGCTTGAGGGCCTTGACCAGGCCGCGGCGGACGTCGTCGTCGGTGTCCGTCTTGGTCGAAAAGTATTTCTGGACGTCCTTCGCGTCCTTGAAGTCGTTCTGCCCGATGAAGGCCAGGGTGTACTCCCGGCCCCCGCCGCCCGTCGTCTGCGTCGAGATCAGGACGTGGACCTGGGCCTCGAGCCGGTCCCGAACGTAGTTGACGAAGGTGATCTCCGTCTTGATGTACTCGACGTCGCAGTAATCGCAGTCGAGGAAGACTTTGAGGGCGGTCTTCTTCAGCTCGTCGACCGCCGCCTGGCCCTCCCGGGCCTGGGCGGCCCGGGCCGAGGGCGAAAGCCCCAGGGCGAGGACCAGGAGCAGGGCGAGGCCGGGCAGGCGGGCGGGAGGCTTGCGCATGGGCGGGCTCCTTGGCGGGCCGGAAGGCCGGACCCGCGGCGACATGAGAACCTATCCGAAATGCAGCAACTTGCGTGCCACGAAGAAGGCGCCTTCCCGAGGGAGGGCTGAGAGGCGCGCACGGAGATATATACGACCGGGCGTAAGGAAATGTTACAAGCGTGTGATAAAATCGACGCGGAAGATAAGGAGACAGCTCGGGAGGACCGAATGAGATCGATCGGCAAGACGCTCGCCGCCCTGGCCGGGCTCGGACTGGCCCTGGCCTGGGGGCTGGCCGGCCAGCAGCGGAATTTCCGGCTCGGAGAGAAGGACTTCCTCCTCAATGGCAAGCCTTTCCGGATCATGGCCGGCGAGATCCACTACCAGCGCATCCCCCGGGAGTACTGGGCCGACCGGCTGCTCAAGGTCAAGGCGGCCGGCCTGAACACGGTCGGAACTTACGTCTTTTGGAACGCCCTCGAGCCCGAGCCGGGGCAGTGGGACTTCTCCGGCGGGAACGACCTGGCCGCCTTCATCCGGACGGCCCAGCGCCTGGGTCTCTGGGTCATCGTCCGGCCCGGGCCCTACGCCTGCGCGGAGTGGGACTTCGGCGGGCTGCCGGCCTGGCTGCTGCGGACGCCCGACATCAAGGTCCGCTGCTCCGATCCCCGCTATCTCGCCGCTTGCGAGTCCTACATCCTGAAGATCGGCGAGGCCGTCCGCGACCTCCAGGTCCACCGCGGCGGGCCGGTCCTGATGGTCCAGGTCGAGAACGAGTACGGCAGCTTCGGCAACGACCGCGAGTACATGTTCGCCCTGAAGGGATTCTGGGACAAGGCCGGCATCGAGGTGCCGCTCTTCACGGCCGACGGCGCGACGCCGCACATGCTCGAGGCGGGGAGCCTGCCCGGGGCGGCCATCGGGCTCGACCCCGGCACGAACGAAAAGCACTTCGCCGAGGCGGAGCGGCTCGGGCGGGGCGTCCCCATCTTCTGCAGCGAGCTCTACCCCGGCTGGCTGACCCATTGGGGCGAGGAGTGGGCCCGGGTCGGGACCGAGGACGTCCTGAAAGACCTCCGCTGGCTCCTCGAGAACGGCAAGTCCTTCAGCCTTTATATGTTCCATGGCGGGACGAACTTCGGCTTCTCCGCCGGGGCCAATTTCGGCGACGCGTATCAGCCCGACGTGACGAGCTACGACTACGACGCGCCGCTCGACGAGGCCGGGCGGCCGACCCCGAAGTACTTCGCCATCCGCGACCTCCTCGCCCGCCACCAGCCGAGGGGCACGGTCCTGCCGGACCTGCCCGGGCCCGCGCCGTTCGTCAGCGTCCCGCCGATCACGCTCGACGAGTCGGCGTCCCTCTTCGACAACCTGCCGCCGGCCGTCCGCAGCCCCCAGCCCGGGCCGATGGAGTCCTACGGGCAGAACCACGGCTTCATCCTCTACCGGACCAGGCTCCTCGGCCACCGGGGCGGCAAGCTCCAGGCGACGGAGCTCCACGACTACGGGCTCGTCTACGTCGACGGACGGTACGCCGGGACGATCGACCGGACCAAGGGCGAGACGACCCTCGACATCCCCCGGGCCGCGCCGGCCAACGAGACGCTCGACCTCCTCGTCGAAGCCATGGGGCGCATCAATTACGGCCCGCGGCTCATCGACCGCAAGGGCGTCACCGAACGGGTCACGTTGGACAACATGACCCTGATGGCCTGGGACGTCCACCCGCTGCCCATGGACGAGGACTTCCTGAGGCTCCTCAGGTTCGGCCGGCGCCCGGCCGACCGGCCGGCCAACTTCTTCCGCGGCCGCTTCGAGCTCAGGGCGCCGGGCGACACCTACCTCGACATGAGCGGCTGGAAGAAGGGCGTCGTCTGGGTCAACGGCCACAACCTCGGCCGGTACTGGGAGCGCGGCCCGCAGAAGCGGCTCTACTGCCCGGCGCCCTTTCTCAAAGCCGGGGAGAACGAGATCGTCGTTTTCGACCTCCACGTCCTCAGGCCGGCCGCCGTGGCCGGGTTCGCCGACCTCGAACCGGCCCCGAAATAAAAGGGGCTCAGAGGCTTAGGCGGAAGCCGGTCCGGAACGTCCGGCCGGGGACGCCGTAGCCCCAGACCGCCTCGTAGCGCTCGTCGAGGATGTTCGCGGCCCGGACGAAGACCTCGAGCCCTGGGCCGAGCGAGATGGCGACGGAGGCGTCGAGGAGGACGTACCCGTCGAGGGTGACCGTCGCGGCGGGGAGGGCGCTGAAATCCAGGTCCGGACGGCGGCCGACCCAGCGCCCGCCGACGGCCAGGTCGACCCGGCGGAAGAGCCGGGCCTCGGCGCCGGCGGCGAAGGTGTCCCGCGGCCGGCGCGGCAGCTCCGTCCCGGCGTCCAGGTCGCGGGCGGAGAGCCGGGTGTAGGACGCGCTCAAGCGGACCCCGTCGGCGGGCCTGGCCTCGGCCGAGGCCTCGAGGCCCCTCGTCCGGGCCCGGCCGATGTTGACGTAGCCGACCGCGAAGTCGAAATCGACGAGGTCGCGGAAACCGTTCGCGAACCAGGTCAGCCCGAGGACGAAGCGTCCGGCCGCGAAGCGCTGTTCGATGCCGGCGTCGAAGCCGGTGACCCGCTCCGGCCGGAGGTCGGAGTTCCCGACCGGCCCCCAGGACGTCGCCGGGGCGTAGAGCTGGTAGAGCGAGGGCGCCTTGAAGCCCGATCCGAGCGAAGCCTTCAGCCGGGTCCCCGTCGCGGCGACGACGAAGGACGGGGCGACACGGAAGGTCAGCGCGGCGCCCGAGCGGGTGTGGCTCTCGGCCCGGACCCCGGCCGTGACGAAGAGCCGGTCGCGGACCTCCCAATGGTCGAGAAGGTAGATCCCGGCCGATCCGGCCCGGACGGAAGGGAACGGCGATCCGCCGGCGCCCCAGGCGCTTTCGTAGGCGTAGCGGGAATGGCCCTTCTCCTCCTCGAGCTCGAGCCCGGCCGTGACGGTGTGCGAGGGACGCAGGAAGAAGTTGTTCTGCCAGTCGAGCTTGAAGTGGTCGCTCTCGTAGAGCCCTTCCTCGCGGTCCAGGGGATGGAGCGCGTCGAAGGGATTGTCGTATTCGCGACGGGCGCCGGTCCAGGACAGGGACAGGGCCCGCTCCCAGCGGCCGCCCGGGGAAAGGTCGCGGCCGTGGGCCCGGACGTGCAGCGACCCGTACCCCTGCCGGCTGTTCGGATCGTCCCCGCCCGGCCCGCCGAAATTGTCGAGCTCCGTCCGGGCCGAGGTGCCGCGGACCGTCAAGGCCAGGCGGGTCGTCGGGCGGGGCGAGAAGCCGAAGCGGGCGTCGAGGCTGACGTTGCGATAGCCGTCCTTCTCGACGTTCCCGGCGTAGGCGGACGAGGCCGCCGAGATGCCGGCCGTCCGTTCGTGGAAGAGGGCCAGGGAATAGTCGGCTTTGCCTCCCGATCCGGAGAAAGCGACGTCGGCGGAGAGCGTCCCGAGCGTGTCGGCCGAGGAGGCCAGGGCGAGGCGGGGCCGGCCGCTGCCGGTCCGGGTGATGATGTTGACGACGCCGCCGAGCGCGTCCGAGCCGTAGAGGAGACCCTGGGGGCCGCGGAGGACCTCGATGCGGTCGACCTGGCTGAGAGAGAGATGGGCCAGATCGAAGGAGCGGGCCGGGTTGATCGGATCGTTCAGCTCGACCCCGTCAAGGAGGACGAGGGTGTGCTCGCTCGCTGCGCCGCGGACGAAGACCGAGGCGGCCGCGCCCGGGCCGCCGTTCTGCAGAGGGGTGAGCCCGAGGACGGCCTCGAGGGCCTCGAAGACGAAGGTCCGGCCGGTCCGGACGAGCTCTTCGGCCGTGATCACCGTGACGGAGCTGCCGACCTTTTTTTCCGGGGTCTCGAGGCGCGTGGCCGTGACGACGATGTCGTGTTTCGGGGCCGCGGCGGGCTTGTCCTGGACGTCCTCCGCGGCGATACGGCCGGGCACGAAGGCGATGAGGACCGCGAGGATGAGAGCCGATCGTTCCATGGCGGGAGCTCCTGGGCCGCCCCCGCCGTTTTTCTGGTGCCGCCTTCCTCCCGAAGGCCGCGCGACCGAGGCTCGTTCAAGGTCTCCTGACTCCCGGATCGTCCTCCTCCCGAGCCTTCCGGCCTCGCGGCCGTGGCATCCTCGGGATTCGTCCCCGGTTACAGTAGCGGGGGCTGTGTCCGCGTCCCACGGACTTCCCTTAAAAAGAGCCTGCGGGGATTCTAGCCAAAAACGAAGAAGGGGTCAAACACAAAACCGATAATTTACGGTTTGACCCCTTCCGGGAGGAGATGTCGCAGGGGCCGCCATGACCTCGGCGTCAGGCCAGGGCGGCCCCTCCGAAGGAAAGGGATATATGAGGTAAGCAAGAAAGGAGGTCGTGGTCGTTCATGCTCTCTTCTCTCATGATAGAACGGCCGGGCCGCGGGAAGGGTTGCGTCCCAGGGATAGGGTACGCTTAGGCGGGCGGACGAGCGAAAGACAACAACTTACATTCTTTTGGATTTTTTCGGCCACCCCCCGATGACCATTTCCAATTATACCACGGCTCGGGGAGGAAAAACAAGTCTTTTTTTCCAATTCCGAAAAAAAACACAGATGTGTTTCTACCGGGCGGCTTTTTCCCTCAAAAACGGTCTTTTCGACACGTTTGCGGGAATCGCCTCCGCCGGGGCCCGCGTCTGGAGATTTCCCCTGAAAAAGGGTATATTGAAAGCGCCTTCGCGGGCAGGAAGAGGGCCCTTTTCGAGGAGTTGCCCATGAGGAACGAGGATTTTCGCCGGGCCGGGCACCAATTCATCGACTGGATCGCTGATTATTTCGAGAATATCGAGAAATACCCGGTTCTTTCGCCCGTCCAGCCCGGCGACATCAAAGCGCTCGTGCCCGCCGTCCCCCCCGCCAGGGGGGAGGCCATGGACGCCATCTTCCGGGATTTCGAGACGGTCATCATGCCCGGCATCGCCCATTGGCAGCACCCCGGCTGGTTCGCCTACTTCCCGGCCAACAACAGCCCGGCCTCGGTCCTCGGCGAGCTGCTGACGGCCGGCCTCGGGGCCCAGTGCATGGTCTGGCAGACCTCGCCGGCCGCCGCCGAGCTCGAGGAGGTCGTCGTCGACTGGCTCCGCCAGATGATCGGCCTTCCGGACGGATTCGCCGGGGTCATCCAGGACACCGCCTCGACGGCCACCTTGTGCGCCCTGCTCACCGCCCGGGAGAAGGCGACCGGGTTCGAATCGAACGAGTCCGGCCTCCGGGCACCGCTGACCGTCTACGCCTCCGAGGAGGTCCATTCGAGCGTCGACAAGGCCGTCAAGATCGCCGGATACGGAAAGAGGAGCCTCCGCCGCGTCCCCACGGACGGCCGCTTCGCCCTGGCCCCGGATAAGCTCGAGGAGGCGATGGCCAAGGACAAGGAGGCCGGCCTCGTCCCGGCCTGCGTCGTGGCCACGGTCGGCACGACGTCGTCGGGGGCCATCGACCCGCTCCGTCCGATCGGCGAGATCTGCCGCCGGCATGGCGTCTGGCTCCACGTCGACGCGGCCTGGGCCGGAACGGCGGCCCTGCTTCCCGAAAAGCGCTGGATCGTCGACGGCGCCGAGATGGCCGATTCCCTCGTCTTCAATCCCCACAAATGGATGCTGACCAACTTCGACTGCTCGGCCTACTTCGTCAGGGACCCCGGCGCCCTCGTCCGGACCTTCGAGGTCCACCCGGAGTACCTCAAGACCGGCGTCGACGCCAAAGTCAGGAACTACCGCGATTGGGGCATTCAGCTCGGGCGCCGGTTCCGGGCCCTCAAATTGTGGTTCGTCGTCCGCAGCTACGGCGTCGAAGGGCTCCAGGCCGTGGTCCGCGAGCACCTCCGGCTGGCGGCGCTCGTCCGGAAGTGGGTCGAGGCGGACGCCCGGTTCGAGCTCCTCGCGCCGGTCGAGCTCGGACTCGTCTGTTTCCGGCTCAACGACGGCCGGGACGAGGACGCGCTCCACGTGCTCAACGGCCGGCTTCTCGAGCGCGTCAACGCCTCGGGACCGGTCTTCCTGACCCACACGACCCTGCGCGGAAAGTACGCGATCCGCCTCGTCGTGGGCCAGCGGACGACCGAGGAGCGGCACGTCCGGAACGCCTGGGACATCATCTCGGCGACGGCCGAGGAGGTCCTCTCTATTCCGGCTTGAGCGCGTAGCGCAACGCGGCCTCGGGATCGGCGAAGCGGACGAAGTACCCCCACCCGCCGGCGCCCTGGAGGACCTTGATCAGGACCTTGTTCCAGCCCTTCCGCAATCGGACCTGGACCCGGTCGAGATCGGGCCCGGCGGCCCTGTAGACCGGGTTCGTGTGGACGATCTCGCCGTTGAGCCAAACCCGGACGCCGTCGTCGCTGCCGAGGAGGAGGTCCGCCTCCCGGTCGTCCGGGGAGTGGACGTAGGCCAGGCCGTAGACGATCGCCTGTTCGTTGGGACGGATGAGATCGTCGAGCCGGACGTAGCCGGATTCGCCGGCGCGGAAGGTCCGCCAGGTGACGCCGGCGCCGCCCTTGCCCTGGTAGGACTTCGCGGGCGCGCCCTCCTTCTCCGGCGGGTAGACGGTCAGGAGGTCGTCCATATCGGCGGCGTGGAAAGGGCCGACCAGGTTCCACTCGCGGACGAACCGGCGGACCTCGGGCCGGAGGGCGTAGCCGACGAAGAAAATGTCGTGCCCGGCGCTCCGGGCGTCCTTCCCCGCGGCCTCGAAGACCAGGGCGTTCTCGCCCGCCTCGAGGAGAAGGCCTTCGAGGACGACGGGCGCGAGAATCGCCTCGGCCGCGTAGCCGTCGAGCCGGCCGAGGAGCTCGGACCCTCCGTCCGATCCCCCGCCGCGGTTCCCGAGGACGCGGAGGTCTCCCGCCGCGGGCCCCTTGAGAAAGAGGAGCTCGAGGGCGTACCGGTCGCGGACCGTGACGGGGAACCGCAGCTCGGCCCGGGCGCCTTCGGAGGCGCCGTCGGTGCGGAGGAAGGGGAATCTCTCCCCGGTCCGGCCATAATGGGGGGCCTGACCGGCCAGGAGCCGGGGGGCCGTCAGGCGCAGGCCGGCGGCCCGGTCGGTGAACGCGCTAGCCCGCCCCGTTTCCGCTCCCTCCCATTTCGGCAGGACGAAGCTCCCGGGCGGCTCGAAGGCGAAGGGCAGGCGCTCCCCGACCGGCGCGAGCCGAGGGAATGGCCGGTGCGGCTCAGCCTGGTACCAGTAGGCGACCGAGGAGAGAAAGTCCTTCCGGTCGTTGGCGTGGCCGTGCTCGATCGTCACTTCGATCGTGCGCGCGAACGGGACGGGATCGGGGACATGGAAGCGGTAGACCGTGGCCTTGGCCCCGGCCTGGAAGTCCTCTTCCTGAAGGGGGCAGCCGTAGAAAGGGCTCTGGCCCTCGCGCATCCCCCAGGCGTCCGAGAAATAGTCCTCCGAGCCGGTGCCGTGGAGGGAGGGCTTGGATTCTCCGTCCACCCTGATCATGTCGTCGCCCTCGCCCCACCAGCCCATGGCCCGCTGGAGGACGCTCATGTTGCAGCCGACGTAATGCCCGGACCCCTCGGCCGAGAGGAGCAGGTAGTTGCGGTCCCTCGCCGGAGGGAACTCCTGGCGGTACTGGGCGTGGAAATACGGCGTCCCCTCGGGGAGCCCCGCGAGCTCGCGGTAGTCGATGTAGTAGTAGAACGCGTCGACGGCCCGGCTCCCCTCGTTCGTCGCCGTGATCCGGCAGGAGCGCCGGAACGGCATGTACCAGTAGCTGTTCCGGGCCCGGCCCTCCGACGAGCAGACGATCGGCAGCGAGACGAGGTCCCGGTCGAGGCCGTGGCCGACGCCGAAGAAATCCCCGACCGGCGCTTCGACCGAGGGCGATCTCTCGCCGTCCCAGTAGACCCGCAGGACGATCTTGCGGCCGTAAAAAGGCTCGGCGGCGATCGTCACCCAGATGTGGTGGATGGCGCCCGGGCCGTCGATCTCGGCCAGGACGGCCGTCTTCCCCGGCTCGATGGCGATCGAGTCGCGGTTCCCGCCGCTCCGGTCGTAGGACGAAACGCGGCGGCTGCGGTAGTCCTGGGCCTGTCCGAGATCCTTCAGCAGGTCTTGGCCGGCCGGGGCCGCGGCGGCCAGGACGACGAGGGCGAGGGCGAGCGAACGCAGACGCATGTCCGGGACCTCCTCGAGGAAGGATGGGCCCCGCGGGGCGCTAGCGCGCGGGGCGCGTTTTTCGCGGCAGCCAGCCGGTCCGGATACGGGACTTCCGGTCCCGGCTGGTGTAGGGCTTGATGTCGAGGACGGGCGTGCCGTCGATGATGTCGAGGCCCGAGACCTCGAGCCGGCGCCCGTCCCTGCGGAGGAGCTTGAGGACGCTCAGGCCCAGGGGATTGGGCCGGTGCGGCGACCGGGTGGAGAAGATGCCGCGCGGACGGGATTGGCCCGGCGGAACGGACTTGAGCTTGGCCGGGCCGGCGCGGTGGAAGTGGAAGAGGACGATGACATGCGAGAAACCCTCGATGTCGTCGAGCGCCTCGGCGAACTCCGGGAAGACCTCGATCGTCCCGGTCGAGCGCTCGAAGAAGCGGGGCGGGGCGAAGGCCGGCGGCGGCAGCTCGGACGGCTCCTTGAAGCGCGAGCGGACGACGCCCACGGCCCTGAGGCGGACGCCGCGGTTCATTCGCCGACGTAGGTCAGCCACTTTTCGTAGCGGGGCGCGCGTCCGGAGACGGCGTCCTGGAAGGCCCGGATCATCGCCAGGGCGACGGGCCCGGGCTTCCCCGCCCCGATGACGCGCTTCTCACCCGGGGCGGCCGGATCGGACCCGTCGGTCAGCGACACGATCGGGATGAGCTCGACGGCCGTGCCGCAATAGAAGGCCTCGTCGGCGCCGAAGAAGTCCTCCTTGGTGATCGGCGCGACCATGGTCTCGTAGCCGAGGTCCCGGCCGATCTCGAGCAGGCTCGTCCGGGTGATCCCTTCGAGCACCGACTCCTGCCGGCCGTTGGTCACGAGCGTCCTGCCCTTGACGATGAAGACGTTCTGGCCGGGGCCCTCGGCGATGCGGCCTTCCATGTTCAGGAAGATGGCCTCGTCGAAACCCTGGTCGCGGGCCTCGAGGCCGCAGATGGTCGACTGGACGTAGACCCCGCCGAGCTTGGCCGACATGTTGAACTGGGTGTGGTGGACCCGGCGCCAGGGGACGATGAAGGCGTTGACGCCCTGGGCCGCCTTCTCGCCGAGGTAGGCGCCCCACTCCCAGGCGCTGATGGCCAGCTCGACGGGGCAGGCCTTGGGCACGAGCCCGAGGTTGCCGTAGGAGTAGAAGAGCAGCGGCCGGATGTAACAGCTCTCGAGCTTGTTCTCCCGCACGGTCTGCTTGATGAACTCCGCGATCTCGGCCGCCGTGTAGGGCGATCTCATCTTGGCCGCCGCGGCCGAGACGAGGAACCGGGCGTTGTGCTCCGGGAGCCGGAAGACGGCCGGCCCCCGGGCGGTGTTGTAGGCCCGGATGCCCTCGAAGACCGACGTCCCGTAGTGGAGCGCGTGCATCATGGGATGGCACTCCCCGTCGGACCAGTCGCGGAACTTCCCCTGGTACCAGTATTTCGCGGCCTTGGGGAAGTGGGTGTTAAGGAACATGGCGGCTCCTCGACTGAAGATCTCTCTTTCGAGCGAGGGCTACGAAAGACGACATGCTATCACAGCGGCGAAGTTCAAGTAAAGCTCAGCCGCGGGCCCCGGCGAAATAGGTCTTCCCCGCGTGGACGAGCTTGCGGGCCCGGCCGCGGTCGAGGAGGGCGGCGAGGGCCTTAAGGACCTCGTCGCGGTGCCGGCCGAGGGCGGCGGCGATGTCCGCGGCCGTCTGCGGGCGGCGGCGGACCGTGGACAGGACGGCCCGCTCGAGCGCGCCGGCGGCGGGGGCCTGCTTCCGCCGGGCGGAAGAAGCGACGATCTCCGCCCGGGGCCCGAGCGCGGCTCGGACCTTCCTGAGCGCGGCCGGGCCGAGCGGCGCGGCCCCCGCCTCGGCCGGCGGCCGGACGACGGTGTTGAGCTCGATCCGGTCCGGGCGGACGCGGGCCGCGGCGGCCTTGAGAGCGGCGATCGCGGCCGGGGAGTCGTTGACGCCTTTGACCAGCATGATCTCCAGCCGGATCTCGCCCTTGAACTCGTCGCGGAATCGGGCCAGGCCGTCGACGATCTTCGCGCTCGAGAGCGAAGCGTGGGGCCTGTTGACGCGCCGGAACAGGCCGGCCGAGGCGGCGTCGAGAGAGGGGACGACGACGTCGGCGGCGAGGAGGTCGCGGCGGACGTCCTTGCGCGAGAGGAGCGTCCCGTTGGTCAGGACGACGACGGGAACGGGGGTCAGCTTCTTGATCTCACGGATCAGGAAGCCGAGGTCTTTGCTGAGGGTCGGCTCGCCGGAGCCGGAGAACGTGACGGCGTCGATCCTCTGGCCGGAGCGGAGGGCCGCCCGGACCTGCGCCAGGACCTCCCGGGGCGGGAAGAAGCTGCGGCGTCGGATCGTGGTCCTGGGAGTCGGCCCGAGCTGGCAATAGAGGCAGTCGAGCGTGCAGGTCTTGAAGGGGATGATGTCGACGCCCAGGGAGAAGCCCAGGCGCCGCGAGGCGACCGGCCCGTAGACGTAGCGGCGCGCGGCCATCAGGCCTCCTCCCTGTAGACCTCGATGAACCGGCGCAGCGACCGGTCCCAGGTCCTCTCGACGTCGTCCGGGAAGAGGCAGGCCGGAAGCTCCCGGTTCCGCCAATGGTAGGCCAGGCAGTCGCAGCAGACGCCCTTGCGGGAGCACGGTTCGTAGGTGCAGTTGCACCGGGCCTTGTTCTTGGCTGTTTTGCACTCGCTCATGGGGCTATTATAAAGGAAAAAGGAGGACATTCACTAGGCCGCGGAGGGGCCTCGGGGATCGTCTCCGCTCGCTGCGGTGAATCTTCACGCCGTCCCGGTCCGGAGCCCGCTCTTAGGTCTCCGTCCCGAGGCCGGCTAATTCACCGCTTTATGCTCGCTCCGAGATGCCCCTCGACCCCTTTTTCCGCGGCCTCTTCAACCCGTCGGTTTTCCGAGGGAGGCCGCCTCGAGCGGCGAGGAGGATTCGCGAGCCCGATTTGGAAAAGTTTAGACGGAGCGCGTGCCGGACGAGGGTAGTTTGCCTGCAAACCGGCACAACGTGTTCGAGCGAGGCTTAGCGCAAGCCGAACGAGTTGTTTTGACGCCGAGTCCGGCGCACGCGACGGCGTCTTCAAACTTTTCCCATGAGGGCGAGGGAATTCTCCGAGCCGCTCCGCGGCCGGGATTGCCGGAGCAGGCTGTTTCGTGTATCATGGGCGCCTTCAAGGAGTTAGTGAGGACCACATGCCCGGATACACCGACCGCGAGGCCAAGGCCGGCCTGGCCGCGAAGCTGCCGCCGCTCGAGACCTTCCCCAACCAGTTCCCGGGCTACGAGATCGTCGTCGATTGCCCGGAGTTCACCTCCGTCTGCCCCAAGACCGGCCTGCCCGATTTCGGGACGATCACCGTCCGCTACGTCCCCGCGGGGAGGGTCCTCGAGCTCAAGTCCCTGAAAGAGTATTTCCTGGCCTACCGCAACCTGGGCATCTTCTACGAGAACGTCGTCAACCGCGTCCTCGAGGACGTCGTCCGGGCCTGCCGTCCGGCCAGCGCCCTCGTCCGGGGAGAGTTCAATCCGCGCGGCGGCCTCCGCTCCGTCGTCGAGGCCCGCTATCCCCGTCCGCGGACAAGGCGGTCCTGAGCCGGAGCCGCCGCCCCGCGGAACCCGCACCTCTTTCCATGGAACCGAGATGATACGGACGATCGGCCGGACCGGTTCGAGGAACGGCCCGCGCCTGGGCGGCACCGACCTTCTGATCGTCCTCGTCGTCTTCCTCTGGGCGGTCAACATCTCGGTCCTCAAGATCGGCTTGCGGCACCTCCCGCCGCACGGCTTCAACGCCGTGAGGCTCGGCCTCGCCTCGCTCGCCTACCTTGCCGTCCTCGCCGCCCGTCCGGGCCGTCTCGCGTTCGGGCGGAGGGGCGACCTGTGGAAGGCGGCTGGACTGGGGCTCCTGGGGATCACGGGCTATCAGATCGTCTTCATCAAGGCCATCAGCGTGATGAGCGCGTCGTCGGCGTCGGTCGTCATGGGGACCAGCCCCATTTTCATCGCCCTGCTGGCCACCGCGATCGGACAGGAGCGGATCACGCTGGCCGGCTGGGCGGGCGTCGTTATTTCCTTCGGCGGCTTCCTCCTCGTCGTCTCCGGCGGGAACGGGGGCCTCGTCTTCACCTGGGAGGCCTGGCGCGGGGCCGTCCTGATCCTCATCGCCAACGCCTGTTGGGCCGGATACACGGTCTTCGCGAAGCCGGTCCTCGGGCGGAATTCGGCCTTCCGTGTGGCCGCCGTGGGGACGATCGCCGGGACGCTCGTCTACCTGCCGTTCGCGGCGGGCGAGCTGGCCCGCGTCGAATGGGCCCGGATCCCGTGGCCGGCCTGGGGAGCCATCGCCTACGCGGGCCTCGTGGCCATCTTCCTCTGTTTCGCCCTCTGGTACCACTCGGTGAAAAGGGTCGGCAGCGCCAAGACCGGGATCTACGGCAATCTGACCCCCATCCTGGCCATCGTATTCGCCGGGATCGTCCTCGGCGAGCGCCTGAGCCCGGTCCAGGCGATCGGCGCGGCCATCACCCTGGCCGGGGTCTATCTGACCAGGTCCGGCTACCGGTTCTTCGAACGGAGGCCCGGCGGTCCGGTCCGGGCCGGCGAGGACGCCCCGGCCGCCTAGCGGATCCCGTAGACCTTGTGAAGCTGAACGGACAGGCGGATCGCGCTGAGCCCGGCCCTGGACGCTCCCTCGAGAAGGGCGAGCGCCCGTTTCCGGCTCCAGGCGGCGTTCGATTGCGGCTGGAGGATGAGGGGCGTCGCCGCCGGGAACGCCGCCCTGACGGTCCGGACGGCGTCGAGGGTGAGGGACCTGCAGACGACGAGCTTGACCTCCCGGGCCCGCTCGAGGAACCCCGGGTGGACCTCGTAATCGGGAGGTTTGGGCGAGACCGTGTGCCAATCGGCGTGGGGGTCCGGGGGGAACGAGCCGTTCGTCTCGATCTGGACCTTGAGGCCGGCCTTCTGGAGCCGGAGGACGAGCGGCCGGACGTTCTGAGCCAAAGGCTCGCCGCCCGTCAGGCAGACCCAAGCGGCCGGGCGATCGCGGCGGAGCCGGTCCACTTCGTCGAGGATCCTGCCGATCGGGAGCTCGCGCCCCCCCCGCCAGGCCTTCTTCGTGTCGCAGAAGCCGCAGCGGCGGTTGCAGCCGGAGAGGCGGACGAAGACGGTCGGCTCGCCCTGGCGGAGGCCCTCGCCCTGGACCGAGGCGAAGATCTCAGTCGTCTTCAGAGTAGGTTGCCGACGCATCCTCGGATTCCCAGACGGTCACCGATTCGACCGGGTAGGCCTTCTTGAGCTCGGCGTATAGGTGCCGGGCGATGTTCTCGGCCGTGGGGTTGAAGGAGAAGGCCTCGTTGAGAAGGGTGTGGTCGGGGAGGAGCGCGGCCAGGGCCTTCTTGATCTCGGCGAAATCGAAGCCGATGCCGATCCGGTCGAGCGCGCGGGCGCGGACCGCGACCTCGACCAGGAAGGTGTGGCCGTGGACCTTCTCGCACTTGCCTTGATACCCCCGGAGATAGTGGGCGGCCGAGAACCTGTCCCTGACCTTGAGTGTCCAGCTCATCGTTGTCCTCTCTTTCGGAGGCGGGCGAGGAGAGGGTCCTCGCGGCCGACGGCCTTCCAGGCCCGGTCCCGGAAGCGGCAGGACGAGCACGCCCCGCAGGGACGCTCGGCGCCCGCGTAGCAGGAGACGGACCGGGAGTAATCGGCGCCGAGCCGGAGCCCCAGCCGGATGATATCCGGCTTGTCGAGGCCGAGGAGCGGCGCGACGATCCGCGGGCCCGGGCCGCCGCGGGCGGCTCTCGTGCCGGCGCGGACGGCCTGCTCCATGGCCCTGACGAAGCGCGGGGTCGTGTCGGGATAGTCGGGGGAGTCGGCGACGTGGAAGCCGCAGACGAGGTCGCGGACGCCGCGGGCCTCGGCCCAGGCGGCGGCCAGGGCGAGGAAGACGCCGTTGCGGAACGGGACGTACGTCGCCGGAGGGCCGGGCGGTCGCCGGGAAGGTCTCGCGGAGCGAGGCAGCGGGATCGCGGCGTCGGTCAGGGCCGAGCCGCCGATCTGCCGCAGATCGACCTTGAGGACGGCTTGGGGGACGCCGAGGCGCCGGGCGGCCCGGCGGGCCAGGGCGACCTCGACCCGGTGCCGCTGGCCGTAGTCGAAGGTCAGGGCGCGGACGTCGTCGTAGCGGTCGAGGGCCCAGGCGAGCGCCGTCGTCGAATCGAGCCCGCCCGAGAAAAGGACCACGCAGGACTTCACGCGGGAACGCCTCCGCTTGGGATGATAATGGACGCCCGCGCGAATATCAAGGCGCCGGACCTATTCTGCGAGCCGCTCCCCGGCCGAGCCTCGCAATAGGGAGGCAAGCGTTTGACACTCGGGGGACGGGGTGGTATATCTTGGCCTCCCGAAGATGAGCGAACACCCGATCGAGAAAGGAATCGCCGGTGTCGTCCGGACCTACGAGCTCATGGACCGCGTCCGGACCCGTCAGGACCTCGTCATCCGCGACGACCAGTTCGAATATCAGGCCCTGCTCGACGCCGTCGCCTACTCCCGCCGCCGCCGCATCCGCCTGAGCCTCATCGACACCGGCCGGTTCGGCCTGAACGACGTCGAGGCCCTGGCCCGAGGCGGCGCCCGCGTCCTGACCTCCGACGAGGCCCGGCCCCGGGCCGACGAGTGGGAGGTCCTCGTCGAGGCCTGCCGCGAGGGCGGGACCCATCTCTCGGTCTTCTGGAACGGCCCGCTTCCCGCCGCGGGGGAAGAGGCCCCGGTCCCGCGGCAGGCGCTCGAGGACCTCCTCGGTCGGGGCATGGACATCCATCTCACCGACCGCGTCCACGTCCGCGAAGCCGGGACGCTCGCCGGGCTGGCCTCGGCCGCGAAGCGGGGGAGGGGCTATCTCGTCTTCTATCGTATCGGCCCGCCCGTCGACGAGCTCTCGGGCGCCGCGGGGCGGCGGGCCTGGGTCCACTTCACCGACCGCGATTCGGCGGAGGAGGGCTGGACCGGTCCGGCCCTCGAGATCGCCCGCGCGGCCGTCGCTTCCGGCGTCCGGGCCGTCGTCCACGTCGAGCGCGGTCTGCCGCTCGATCTCCTCGAGGAGCTCTGGGGGGCCGGCGCCGCCCTCGTCTTCCTGACGCCTCCGAGCGACGACCGGTCGCTCCTCCGGTCGATCGAACGGAAATCGTCGCGGCGGAAGCTCCCGGAACGGGCCTTCCATCTCTCCACGGCGTTCCTGCCCTGACCCGGCCGTCCGCCCGGAACAGGCGCTCCGCCGGGCCCGATTTCCCTTGAAAAATCGGCGACTTCCGCTACAATACAGGTCTTATGCACGGACATGAGCTCGGCCAATCGCTGTCGCTGTGGACGGTCGTCCCGTTCGCGGGGCTCCTCCTGTCCATCGCCCTCCTGCCGCTCCGGGTCCCCCACTTCTGGGAGGACCACAAGAACAAGGGCCTGGTCGTCTTCCTCTGGTCCCTGCCGATCGCGGTCTTCCTGATCTTCCGGGCCCCCCAGGAGCTCGTCCATTCGATGAAGGATTACGCCTCCTTCCTGCTCCTGCTCACGGCCCTGTTCATCGTGTCCGGAGGCATCGTCCTCAAGGGAGACCTCAAGGCGACGCCCCAGGTCAACACCCTGTTCCTGCTCGTCGGGGCCGTCCTGGCCAACTTCATCGGCACGACCGGCGCGAGCATGCTCCTCGTCCGGCCCCTCCTCCAGACGAACTCCGAACGCCGGCACACGCTGCACATCCCCATCTTCTTCATCTTCGTCGTCTCCAACATCGGCGGCCTCCTGACGCCCCTCGGCGACCCGCCGCTCTTCATGGGCTTCATCAAGGGAGTCCCTTTCTTCTGGACGCTGCGGCTCTTTCCGCTCTGGCTGATCATGGTCGGCGGCGTGCTCCTCATGTTCTTCCTCTACGACAGCCTCCAGTACCGCAAGGAGGAGTGCCGCGACCTCATCCGCGACCGGCGGCGGATCGTCCCCCTGCGCATGACGGGTACGATCAACTTTCTCTGGATCGCGGGGATCATCGCCGGCATCTTCCTGCCCTTCCCCCGCCGGGAGGGCGTGCTGATTCTTGCGTCCATTATGTCGCTTCTCACGACTAAACGTCAGTGCCGTACCGACAACAGGTTCACGTACAATCCGATCGTCGAGGTGGCCGTCCTCTTCGCCGGCATCTTCATCACCATGGTCCCCGCCCTGCTCATCCTCAACGCCCGGGCGGCGGAGCTCGGGTTCGCCAAGCCCTGGCAGTTCTTCTGGATGACCGGCACGCTCTCCTCGTTCCTCGACAACACGCCGACCTATCTGGCCTTCTTCTCGATGGCCCAGGGGCTCGGCCTCAACGGCCCCGTCCAGGGCATCCCGACGATCTTCCTCATGGCCGTGAGCGCCGGCGCCGTCTTCATGGGCGCGAACTCCTACATCGGCAACGGACCGAACTTCATGGTCAAGGTCATCGCCGAGGAATACAAGCACAAGATGCCGTCGTTCTTCGGCTACATGTTCTATTCGTTCGCGGTGCTCATCCCGCTCTACCTCGTCGTCACATTCCTGTTCTTCAGGCGCTGATCCGCAGGCGATACCCATGAACGCTCCGTTCGTCCCCCGCCTGTGTCCGCTCGCCGGCCCCGGCGCGTCGTCGCCGGCGCGCGACCCAAAGGAGGCGGTGAAATCGACACTACCGCTAGCGTCGTGGCGCGGCCGGCCCACCAAAAAAAGCGGTCAAGGGCCAGAAAAGGCTTGACAATCGGTTCAAATGGTCTATAAATGAAAATGAAAAGATGGAAGAAAGAAGGCAAGTGAAATGAAAGTGGCATTGGTCTATAGCTCGAAAGAGGGCATGGAAGCGACGCTCGATCGCGGCCCTGACGAGCCAAAGAGCGAGGAGGAAGAGCCTCCACTTCCTCCCGACATGCTCGCCGAGTGCGATTCGGACGAGACGATCCAAGCGGTCGGCGGGGTCCTCCGGGAAAAGCACCAGGTCGTCTTCATCGAATCCGACGACAAGGCCTACGGCCGGTTGAAGCGCCAACGGCCCCACCTCGTCTTCAACATTTCCGAGCGCGTCGTCGGACCCAACCGCGAGTCGCACATCCCGACGGTCTGCGAGATGCTCAACATCCCGCACACGGGCTCCGACCCCCTGACGCTCGGCATCTGCCTCGACAAATCGAGGGCCAAGGAGATCCTGTCCTATCACAACATCCCGAACCCGGCCTTCTGGACCATCGAGGCGGCGGCGGCCATCCCGTCGGGCGTCCGGCTGCCGGCCATCGTCAAGCCCATGTTCGAGGGTTCGAGCAAGGGCATCAAGAACAACTCCGTCGTCCACAGCCTCGGCGAGCTCTACGAGCGCGTCGAGGAGGTCATCACGACCTACAGGCAGCCGGCCATCGTCGAGCGCTTCCTCTCCGGGCGCGAGTTCACCGTCGGCGTCCTGGGCAACGATCCGGCCTACGAGGTCCTGCCCATCGTCGAGATCGACCACGGCCAGCTCCCCGCGGGGGCGGCCCCGATCTACTCGTACGAGGCCAAGTGGCTCTGGGACACGCCGGAGAAGCCCCTCGACATCTTCCTGTGCCCGGCGCCGGTCCCCCCGGTGCTCCAGGCCAAGATCGAAAACATCGTCCTCCGGACCTGCCGCGTCCTCCGCATCAAGGATTGGGCGCGGATCGACGTCCGGCTCGACGAGAAGGGCGAGCCCAACATCCTCGAGGTCAATCCGCTGCCCGGCATCCTGCCCAACCCCGAGGAGAACTCGTGCCTGCCCAAGGCGGCCCGGACCGCCGGGTATTCCTACTCGGACCTGATCCACAGGGTGGTGGGGGAGGCCTGCAAGCGCTACGGCCTCCGTCCGACGCGCATCCGGCCCGCGGCGAGCGAGCGGCCGGCGGTCCTTGCGGATCGTGCATGACCTCTGCCCCCCACATCGCCATCGTCTACAACGCCTTCGAGCCGAGATCGACGGCGCCGGGCGAGCGTCTGTCCGAGGAGTCCGTGGCCGGGATGGCCCAGCAGGCCCACGACGCCGTCCGCGCGCTGGGGATCGACGCGACGCTCATCCCCCTCCAGCGGAGCCTGCTCAACTTCCTGGGCCGGGTCAGAGAGCTCAATCCCGACGCCTTGATCAACCTCTGCGAGGGCTATTTCGGCCGGCCGCAGTGGGAGTCGAACGTGGCCGGCATCTTCGAGCTCCTGGGCCTCTCGTACACGGGCAACGGCGCCAAGACGCTGGCCATCTGCCAGGACAAGTTCAAGGCCAAGGCCGTGCTGAAGGCCGCCGGCCTGCCGACGGCCCCGGCCCAGCTCCTGCTCACGGGCGACGAGCCCCTCGAGCTGAGGTTCCCGCTCATCGTCAAGCCGAACGCCGAGGACGCCAGCCTCGGCATCTACCCCGATTCGGTCGTCCGCGAGGAGGGGGCGCTGCGGCGCCAGGTCCGGCGGTGCCTCGAGAACTACGGCCCGCCCGTCCTCGTCGAGGCGTATATCGACGGCCGGGAGTTCAACGTCTCGGTCATGGAGAACGGGGAGACGACGCCGCTCCCCGTCTCCGAGATCGACTTCTCGGCCATGCCCAAGGACATGCCCCGCATCCTCGGCTACGAGGCCAAGTGGTTCGAGGACGACCCGCTCTATCAGAAGACGCCGCCGGTCTGCCCGGCGGTCCTCGACGACGAGACGCGGGTCAAGCTCCAGGGCCTGGCCGCGACCGCGTTCCGGACCATGGGCTGCCGGGACTACGCCCGGGTGGATTTCCGGATGGACGCCAAGGGCCGCCCGTTCATCCTGGAGGTCAACCCGAACCCCGACATCAGCACCAACGCGGGCTTCGCCCGGGCCCTCAAGGCGGCCGGGATCGAATACGCCGACTTCTGGGGCCTGATGGTCAAGAACGCCCTGGCGAGAAGGACCGAACGTGATCCGAGCGATGGAAGCGCGCGATAAGGGACCGGTCCTCGGGCTCGTCCGGGCGACAGGCTTCTTCACGGACGAGGAGGTCGAGGTCGCCGAGGAGCTCATCGACGCCTATCTCGAGAGGCCGGACCAGAAAGACTATCATGTCGAGGTCGTCGAGGACGGCCCGGAAGCCGTCGCCGGCTATATGACCTGGGGGCCGACGCCGCTCACCGAGGGCGCATACGACATCTACTGGATGGCCGTGGCCCCGTCCGAGCAGGGGAAGGGCCGGGGCAAGGCGCTCCTCGCCTGGGTCGAGGACGAGGTCAGGCGGCGGGCCGGCCGGGTCATCATCATCGAGACGTCGTCGCAGCCGAAATACCACGGCACGCGGCGGTTCTACGTCGACCTCGGATACAAGGAGGTCGCCCGGATCCCGGATTTCTACCGGGCCGGCGACGATCGCGTCATCTACGCGAAGTATTTCCGCTGAGGAGAACAGGGAGATGGACGACTGGCAACGCCTGCTCCGGGGCGCTCTCCGGAAACCGGAAGAGATCGCTCAACGCTTCGGCCTCGACGTCGAGGAGGTCCGCCGGATCGCCGAAACCTTCAAGATCCAGATCACGCCGCACTATGCCGGCCTGATCAAGGAGCGCGGGGACGCCATGTGGCGGCAGATGGTCCCGGACCCGGCAGAGCTCCGGGCGGACACCGGGGTCGCCGACCCGCTCGAGGAGGACATCGATTCCCCGGTGCCGAGCGTCGTCCACCGCTACCCCGACCGCTGCCTCTTCCTGGTGTCGCACAGCTGCGCCTCGTACTGCCGGTTCTGCACGCGCAAGAGGATGGTCGGCGATCCGTCCAAGATCCACCCCCGGTACATCGAGGACGGCCTGGCGTACATCCGCAGCCACCCGGAGATCCGGGACGTCGTCATCTCGGGCGGCGATCCGCTCATGCTCAGCGACCGCAAGCTCGAGGCCGTCGTCAAGGGCGTCCGGGCCATCCCCCACGTCGAGATCATCCGCATCGGCACCCGCATGCCTTGCGTCCTGCCGCAGAGGATCACCGAGAAGCTCGCGGCCATGCTCAAGAAGTACCACCCGCTCTACGTCAACGTCCACTTCAACCACCCCGACGAGATCACTCCGGAGTCGGCGCGGGCCCTGGCCCTGCTGGCCGACGCAGGCATCCCGCTCGGCAACCAGACGGTCCTGCTCAAGGGCGTCAACGACGACCCGCTCGTCATGCGCCGGCTCATGCAGAAGCTCCTGTCGGTCCGCGTCAGGCCCTACTACATCTACCAGGCCGATTACGTCTCCGGCACCGAGCACCTGCGGACGACGGTCGAGAAGGGCCTCGAGATCATGGAGGGGCTTCGGGGCTGGACGTCGGGCCTGGCCGTTCCTTACTACTGCATCGACGCGCCCGGGGGCGGCGGGAAGATCCCCGTGCTGCCGAAATACCTCCAGTCGATCAGCGACGAGCGGGTGGTGCTGCGGAACTACGCCGGGGAGCTGTTCGTCTACCCGCAGGCCAAGCCCAAGGCCAAGCGCAAGCCCCGCGCCGGCGGCTCCCACCTGCTACGCGCTCGACGGCGCGCCGCCCATGCCTTAGGGAAGAGGGGGGTCAGATCTACTTTTTACGCAAAAACGCGTAAAAAGTAGATCTGACCCCCTCTTTCGGCCCCTCTTATTTTATTGACGCCAGGTAGGCGCTCAATCCGGGCGACCGCACGAGCTCCAGCGCCTCCTCCGGCGTGAGGCCGCGCTTCTGTCGCATCGACTCGAGGATACGGATGATGGACAGGGCGACCTCGGCCGTCTGCCCCGCGTCCGCCTGCCTGTCCCTCAGGAAGGCGATCGAGTCGTAGAGGACGGCGTTGGCCTCGCCGTACGATACCGGCCCGCGGGCCCCGTTCGCCACGACCCACCCGGGGCGCCCCAGGACGTCGTTGACGTGGGACTGGATGAGGTAGGTGGCCCGGCCGACGAGTTTCAGGTTGCTCGGGCTGACGTTGGTCATGGTATTGCCCACGACCTTGCCCAGCTTGGCCATCACCGCCGTCGAATGGGCGTTGAGGAGCATCTTGGCGGCCATCTGCTGCCGGATGCCGAAGGGATCGGCCGCGGCCCGGACGTGTACCGGTATGACGACGAGCCGGCCGTCGCTTCCCGCCCAGAGGCGTCGGACACGCTCCTCGAGCCGCGGGAAGGCCTTGGGGGTCAGGTCCGTTACGACCAGCACGGCCGCGTCGGCCCCGCCCTCCCCGGCGAGCCGCAGGACGTCGCCGAAGGACGACCCCTCGCGCCCGAACTCGCGCTCCTCGGGCGTCATCGCCACCAGGACGCATATGTCGCCCGCCTTCGGCCCGCGCCCCTCCCGGTTGGCCCGCGACAGCGAGAAGTCGTAGAGGTCCGCCTGCTCGTCGCCGGCCCGTTTCAGGCTCTCGAGAGCCGCCCGCCTCAGGTAGGGGTCGTCGACCTTGGCCTCGAACGGGCCCTTGTAGAGATCGGCGGCCAGCCCCCGGAACGGCCGGCCCAGAAAGGCCCGCCACGCCTCCGCCGGCGCCGCCGCTTTCGTCCAGACCTGGATCCAGCACTTCCGCCGCGGCTCCCCGACCGTGTCGAGCGGGTAGAGCCGGAAGGTCGGGCTCCGCTCGGTGCTGTCGATAAAGACGGTGATCAGGCCCCGCTCCGCGTAGTACGTGGAGAACCGGCCGGCCGCGTACGCCGCGGCCTCGAGGTCGGTCAGCGCCGCGAGCGCCGGCAGGGCCGCCCGCGCGCCGTCGAGGACGGCGCCGAACTCGCCGAGCTTCTCCCCGACCCCTGCCCGGTCCTTCTCCCCGCCGCGCCCCCCGCCGTCCGCGAAGCCGAGCCGGGCCAAGTCGCGCCTTCCCAGCGCCGCTCCGAGGACCCGCCCGACGGCCGTCTCGACGATCGCGGCCACGACGTACGTCTCGATCGTCGTCGCCTGCATCCGTGTCGAGCCGGTGATGGCCTGCGGCCCCGTCGTCAGGTTGATCTTGGTGATACCGGGCTCGGTGATGACGCTCCGGCTTCGGTCGAAGGGGAGGAGCCGGTCGTCGGGATTGTTGTAGACGAAGAAGAGGCGCTTCCGGCTCGCCGCCGGATCGTACCCCGGCTCGGCCCGCCACTGGTCCAGCGCCGCGAGGACCGTCCCGATGACCGACGACGTCTCGCCGCCCTCGGTGACGCAGATGACGACGTCCCCGCGCTCGACGCCCCGGTCCTGAAGCTGGAGCCGGCCGATGAGCTGAAGGTCCTCGAAGCCCTCGAGGGAGCTGATCAGGGCCCGGTCGCCCCCCGTCATCTCTCCGATGAGGTTCTCCTCGATCCCCTCGGGGACACGCCCCGCGAGCTTGCGCCAGATGGGGCGGTCGGCCTTGACCCCGCGCCAGAACGGCCGCCAGAAGGAGCTCTCCACCTGCTTGGCCAGCCGTCCCGTCGCGCCGCACCCATAGACGTAGACCTTTCGCCCCGCGAGGATCGCCTCCTCGACCGCCCGGGCCGCCTGTTCGAGCGCTTCGGGGGCCGCCGCGAGGTCGTCCATCCTGGCCCGGATGTCCTCGTCGACCGAGGACATCATCTTCAGCCCGGCCAGGGTGTCCTCCCGGACCCTCTCGCCGAGCGGCCACGTCTTCGGGTGGCGCTGCTCCGTGAGCAGGGTGTGGAGCTGGAACTGGGTCTTCGTCCGGACGTAGTCGACGGATTCGGCCGACGGCTCGATCCCGAGCAGTTTGAGCAGCCCCGTCTTGGCGTCCCCACCCGTCGTCTGCTGTCCCGCGGGCGCCGAGAGCGCTAGGCAAAGAAGTGCCAAGGCGAATCCCGTCGCTGAACATCTGCCGCCGGGCGCCTTCTTGTCCCTATTCATCCTCAGTCCTCCCGATGAGGGGGATCTTCCGTAAGGCGGCGATGGATGTAACCCCGAAGACCGACATCATTCCTTCCCGTACTGGTGCTCGTCGTCGAGGATGTCGCGCTCCTGCCAGTCGCGGATCCAGTCCTCGATACGGAAGACCTGGATCCCCCCGTCGGCCTTCGAGCAGACGACCCGGACGAGCCCGCAGTTGATCAGCATCTTCTTGCAGATGTAGCAGGGGAAGGCGCTGATCGGGGCGTCGTTGGCCGGCGCGCTGCCGTAGATGTATATGTCGCCGCCGGACAGGCTGACCCCGGCCCGGGCGGCGTTGATGATGGCGTTCTGCTCGGCGTGGACGCTCCGGCAGAGCTCGTAGCGCTGGCCGTGGGGGATGCCCAGCCTGTCCCTCAGGCAGAAGCCGTGCTCGAGGCTGTCCCGGGTCTTGCGCGGCGCGCCGACGTAGCCCGTCGATATGATCTGGTCGCCCCGGACGATGATGGCCCCGATGGCCCGCCGGAAACACGTGCTCCGCTTCGAGACCTCCTTGGCGATGCCCAGATAATACTCGTCCTTGGACGTTCTCGGCGGCGTCATGCGACCTCCTCGAGCTGGCGGTGGAATTCCGGAATGGTCCCGTCGTTGACGATGACCCGGTCGGCCGCGGCCATGCAGGCCTCGAGCTGCTGTCCTCTCGCCCCTCCCGCGCGCTCCTCCTCCTCTTTCCTCCGGAAGGCCTCGACGTCCCCGGCCGATTCGTCCCGGCCCCGGAGGGCCGTCCGGGCGAACCTCGCCTCGACCGGCGCGTCGATGGCCAGCAGGACGAAGCCCTCCTCGCCCCTCAGGAAGGCGATCTCGGCGAGGTTCCGGACGCTGTCGATGACGGCCCGCTCTCCGCTCCCGACCTTGGCCATCGTCCGGCGGGCCAGGACGTCGGGCCCGAAGCGCTCCCGAAGCGCGTTGCCCGTCCGGATCAGGTTGTCCCGGCTCTCGGCCTCGCCCCGCCCCCGGAGCTCCTCCCGGATGACGTCCGACAGGGAGAAGTAGGCGTACCCCTTGGACTTGAAATACGCCGCGGCCTCGCCCTTGCCGGCCCCGTTGGTCCCCGTCAGTCCGATGAGTCGCGGAGGCGTTCTCATTTCTTCAGGATCCGCGGCAGGGCCCGGACGTAGTTCAGCAGGGGAGCGGTGGCCTTTGAGCCGGAGCCACTCCTTGCGCAGGCCCCAGGCGGCCCGCATCTTGGGCCTGAGCCCTCCGCCGTGGAAGATCGCGATGGCCTTCTCCATGATCCCGGAGAGGCTGGCGTCGTACGGGAACCACCACGTCTGGGCCTTCTTCCGAAAAAAATCCACGCCGACATGCTTGATGTTGACAAGCTCATGGAGACCGTAGGGGCCGTGCGAGCGCCCCTGGCCGGTCTGCTTGATGCCGCCCCAGATCGCCCGGGGTTCGCAGAAGGAATACATGTGATCGTTGACGGTCACGGATCCCGCTTCGATCCGCTCGGCGAACCAGGCGGCCCGGCGGCGGTCACGGGTCCAGACCGAGGCCGTCAGGCCGTAGACGCTGTCGTTGGCCAGGGCCACGGCCTGCTCGTCCCCGTCGAACGCCATGATGGGGAGCGTCGGTCCGAAGGTCTCCTCGGTCATGCAGAGCATCGTGTGGTCAACGCCGGTCAAGACCGTCGGCTCGATGAAGTGCCCGGCCAGGCCGGCGACGCGGCCCCCCCCGACAGGGATCGAGGCGCCCTTGGCCCGGGCGTCGGCGATGTGGGCCTCGACGACCTTGAGCTGGCCGGCGGTGGCCATGGGCCCCATATCGACACCGTCGGCGAGGGGATCGCCCACCTTGACCCGGCGGGCCAGCTCGATGACGCGCGCCGTGAACGGCTCGGCGACGCGCCGCTCGACGTAGACCCGCTCGACCGAACCGCAGCTCTGGCCGCAGTTCATGAGGGCGGCCCAGACCGCGCCCCGGGCGGCCCGCTCGAGATCGGCGTCACCGAGGACGATCATGGGGTCCTTGCCGCCGAGCTCGAGGGTCAGTTTGGTCAAGTTCCGGCTGCATAGCTCCATGACGCGCCTGCCGATGCCGGCGCTGCCCGTGAACATGACGGCCTGGATGTCCGGGTCGACGATCATGGCCTCGGCCTGGGGCGCCTTGCAGACGACGACGTTGAGGACGCCCGGCGGCAGGCCGGCCTCGCTGAAGATCTCGCCGATGACGAGCGCGGAGAACGGGGTCGCCGTCGAGGGGCGGAGGACAACGGTGTTGCCCGCCGTCAAGGAGCTCATGACGTCGAACATGGGGATGAGGAAGGGGAAATTCCAGGGAGAGATGATGAGCGTCGGCCCCAGGGGGTGGAAATGGTAGGCGGCCGATTTGTTGAAGAACAGCGGCGTGAAGTGCCCGTCGCGCTTGGGCCGCAGGAGACGGCCCTGGTTCGCGGCGTAGTAGCTGAGCGACTGCAGGGCGCCGAAGACCTCAGCGGCAAGGGACTCAGGATAGGGCGAACCCTTCTCCAGGGCGATGAGCCGGGCCACCTCCGCGGCCCGGCGGGCCAGGATGTTCTCGGCCCGTTTGAGGATGGCCCTCTTCTCCCGGGGATCCAGCCAGCGCCAGCCGGGAAAGGCCCCCTTGGCCGCCTGGATGGCCCGTCCGCAGAGGCCCTCCGAGGCCACGCTGACCTCGCCCACAGGCTCGAGGGTCGCCGGGTTTTCGGAGACGAGCCTCTCGGCGGTCTCGACGCGCTCGTTGTCGATGATCAGGCGTCCGTCCATGGTGTCACTGGGGTCCTTTCTGCCGCCTCGGCCCGCCGCGCTATCCGGCTTGGCCGCCGGCCTCGGCCCGCCGTTTCTTCTGTTTCCCCCGGCCGACGGCCAGGGCGATGAGGATGCTCAGGCCGTAGAGGGCCAGCATGGGGATGGCCACGATGCTCTGGGTGATGACGTCGGGCGTCGGCGTGATCACGGCGGCGACGACGAAGACGAGGAGCACGGCGTACTTGAAGTTCCGGATCATCCAGCCGGCGGTGACCAGGCCCATCTTGGCCAGGAAGAAGACGAGCGTCGGCAGCTCGAAGACGACGGCGATGCCGAGGAGGACCTTCAGGGCCAGGCCGAAGTACTGGTCGACGGTGATGACCGGCTGGAAGTCGCTGGCGATCGCCAGGAAGAACCGGCAGGCCCAGGGAAAGACGATGAAATAGCCGAACACCGCCCCGAGAGAGAAAAAGAAGGTCGTCATCAGGACGAAGGGGATGACGTACTTCTTCTCCTTCTGGAAAAGGCCGGGGGCGATGAAATACCAGATCTGCAGGAAGACGAAGGGCGACATCAGGAAGAGCGAGCCCAGAAAAGCCACTTTGACGTAGAGCATGAAAGGCGCGGTCAGGCTGGTGAAGGCCAGCTTCGTCCCCTCCGGGAGATACTGGGTCACGGGGCGGGCCAGGATGGCGTAGAGCTCCTTGGAGAAGATCCAGCCGGGGACGAAGCCGATGAACAGGGCCAGGACGGAGTAGAAGAGGCGCTTCCGGAGGTCCTCCAGATGCTCGAGGAAGGTCATCTCGTCAGGTGACTTTCGGTCCTTCCTCAGTCTCATGTGCCTCGGTGTCCTTCGTGATCTCTTCGGGAACGCGCTTGACCTCGGTCGCGGCCTGTTCGACGCTCTTGCGGAAGCCGTCGACTCCGGATTGAATGTCCTTGCGGATGTCCTTGAGCTCGGAGGCCTCGATCTCCTCCTCGATGCGGCCCTTGATCTCGTCGGAGGTCTTCTTGAACTCCCGGAGGGCCTTTCCGACCGACCGCCCGATCTCGGGCAGCTTCTTGGGGCCGAAGACGAGCAGGGCGATGACGAAGATGAGGACGAGCTCCGCGGGTCCGATGCTGCCGAACATGGGCGTCTCGAGCCGGTATTATAGCACGGCCCCGCCCGGCGCCAAACAACCTCGGTTTCGTCCGGTTCCCCCCTCTGCGAGGGTCCCCCCTCCACGGACGGGGATCTTCGAGGCAAATTCCCTCGCCGCCTAGAGAGAGCTCCCAGGGAGGGACAGTTCCGCGGCGGCTTTACTTGGGGGGCGGGCGGTGATAAAATCGAGGCAAGTGAAGTCTATGAAAAAAAGGCTTATTCCGCTCGTCCTGGGGGCCCTCGTCCTCCTCCAGGTCCCGTCCCACGACCAGGACCTCTGGACGACGGCCCTGAACAAGGCCCGGGCGATCGCCGCCGTCCTCGAGGAAAACTATTACAAGCCGGTCAGTGAGGAGGACCTGGCGGTGGCCTCGATCAGGGGCACCCTCGAGACCCTCGATCCGCACTCCTACTTCCTCGACCCCGAGAGCTTCTCCCGCATGCGCGAGGATTACACGGGCAAGTACTACGGCACGGGCATGCAGATCCAGAAGCAGGGCGACAACATCGTCGTCGTCGCCCCGATCGAGGGCGGGCCGGCCTGGCGCCTGGGGATCCTCCCCGGCGACGTCATCTCCCACATCGACGGCGAATCGACCGTCCCCATCTCGAGCTACGACGCCATGCAGAAGCTCCGCGGGACCGAGAAGGGCTCGAAGGTGACCATCACCGTCGTCCGCGAGGGGCAAAAGCCCTTCGACCTGGACATCCTCCGCGAGGAGATCCCGCTCCTGAGCGTCCCCTACGCCTTCCTCCTCGATAACGGCATCGGCTACATCTACGTCCGCAATTTCGGCGAGGAGACCCCCCGCGAGCTCGAGGACGCCCTGGCCAAGCTGACCGCGGAAGGGATGAAGTCCCTCGTCCTCGACCTCCGGCTCAATACGGGCGGCGCCCTGGCCGCGTCGGTCGAGATCTCCGACCTCTTCCTTCCCAGGGGAGCCCTCATCGTCTCGATGAAGGGCCGCAACCGTGTCTACGACCGCGAGTTCCCGGCCTACCGGAACGGCCAGTACGAGGGCCTGCCGCTCGTCATCCTCATCGACCAGGGCACCGCCAGCGCCTCCGAGATCGTCAGCGGCGCGGTCATGGACCACGACCGCGGGCTCGTCGTCGGCGAGGACTCCTGGGGCAAGGGGCTGGTCCAGACCGTTTTTCCGCTGGCCCCGAACATGGCCGTGGCCCTGACCGTGGCCAAGTACCTGACGCCGAGCGGGCGGTCCATCCAGCGCGACTACACCCGCATCGACGATTACCTCCTGAGCAAGAAGGCCCCCGACGAGAGCCGCGAGGTCTACTACACCGACGGCGGGAGGAAGGTCCTCGGCCAGGGCGGCATCACCCCCGATTACGCCGTCAACTCTTTCATCAAGCCGTTCACGGGCCGCCTCCGCATGAGCGGGGCCTTCTTCGCCTACGCCCGGCGGCTCGTCCAGCACCAGACCGACCTCGGCCGGAAGTTCGTCTTCCCCCAAGACCAGGCGGCCGGGGCGGCCGCGGCCGGTAAAATTCAGGTCGGCGCGACGTTCGTCGTCACCGACGAGGTCGTCGCCGATTTCCGCCGATACCTCGGGGCCCACAAGTCCGAATACAGGTTCGAGTTCGACGAGAAGGTCTTCGGCGAGGCCGAGCCGGA
The DNA here is from genome assembly GCA_963719985.1 of Candidatus Aminicenantota bacterium. Taxonomy (GTDB): domain Bacteria; phylum Acidobacteriota; class Aminicenantia; order Aminicenantales; family Saccharicenantaceae; genus RBG-16-66-30. The sequence goes on from CAVRDU010000005.1 coordinate 1,296,001, forward strand.
GATCCGCCGCGAGATCGAGCGAGAGATCGCCGGGGCCATCTGGGGAGTCGACGCGGGCGTCCGGGTCTCGCGCCGGAACGACCCGGCCGTGCTGAAGGCGATCGAGGTCATGCCCGAAGCCTCGAGGCTCCTCGAGAAATGAAGATCGCCCTGGCCTCGGACCACGCCGGATTCGAGCTCAAGACGGCGGTCGCCGACGACCTCCGCGCCCGGGGCGTCCCATTCGAGGACTACGGGTGCGGGCCGGGCGAATCGGTCGACTACGTCGCCTACGGCGCCCGCGGCGCGCGGGCCGTCCTCGCCGGCGACTGCGACCGGGCCATCCTCGTCTGCGGCACCGGCCTCGGCATGGCCATCGTCGCCAACAAGTTCAAAGGCCTCCGCGCCACCCCTTGCGCGAGCGAATACGCGGCCGAGATGAGCCGCAAGCACAACGACTCCAACTGCCTGACCCTGGGCGGCCGGACGCACAGCCGCGAGCTGGCCCTGGCCATCGTCCGGGTCTGGCTGGATACGGACTTCGAGGGCGGCCGCCACGGCCGGCGGGTCCAGATGATCCGCGACCTCGAGGACGAGAACTTCAAGTAAGGAAGGGTCCCATGCCCACCTTCGCCGAGAAAGTCCTGGACCTGGGCGCTCGGGCCGAACGGAACAGCGCCTGGCGCCAGAGAGACTGCTTCAACCTCATCCCCTCGGAGTCGACCCCGTCGCTCCTCGTCAAGATGTGCGAGATCGCCGACCCGGCCGGCCGCTACGCCGAGCACCGGACGATGAAGGGCGAGGAGGTCTACTTCTACCAGGGCACGGACTTCATCCGCGACGTCGAGGTCGAGTGCCAGAAGGAGATGGCGGCCTTCTTCGGCTGCACGGACGTCGAGCTCCGGCCGATCAGCGGCCAGATGGCCAACGAGGTCGTCTTCAAGGGCCTGGTCAAGTACCTCAACCGCGGCCGGGCCGAGGGCCAGCTCGCCCGCCGGATGCGCCTCGTCTTCAACAACGAGCTCATCAACGGCGGCCACCTCAGCTCCCAGCCGATGGGCGCGCTCTTCAACTACGTCGAGGAGGACCCGGCGACCGGCAAGGAGCGGGTCGTCAACCTGCCCGTCCGCAAGGACAACCCCTACAAGCCCGACCCGGACCGGCTGGCCGCGCTCTTCGAGTCGCCACCGGCCCGAGCTCGTCGTCTTCGGCAAGAGCATGTTCCTCTACCGCGAGCCGGTCCAGCTCGCGGCCGACGTCGTCCGCGACTGGAAGGACCGGCCCGTCCTGATGTTCGACATGGCCCACGTCCTCGGGCTCTACGGGGCCTTCCAGGCGCCCTTCGCCGAGGGCGCGGACGTCGTCACCGGGAGCACCCACAAGACCTTCTTCGGGACCCAGCGGGGCGTCGTCGCCGGCAACATCCCCAAGGGCGCGCCCTTCAGGAGCCTCTGGATCGAGATCAAGGGCCGGGCCTTCCCCGGCTCGACCAGCAACCACCATCTCGGCACGCTCCTCGGCCTGCTCATGGCCGCCTACGAGATGAACGCGTTCAAGGACGACTTCCAGCGGCAGGTCCGGGCCAACGCCAAGGCCTTCGCCAAGGCCCTCCACGCCCACGGCGTCCCGGTCGAGGGCGATCCCGCCGACGGCTATCACCGAGACGCACCAGGTCATCATCCGGGTCAAGGCCTTCGGCCCGGGCATGGAGATCGCCCGGCGCCTGGAGACGAACAACGTCCTGACCAACTACCAGGCCCTGCCCGACGACGAGACGTTCCTCGAGTCGAGCGGGATCCGTCTCGGCGTCCAGGAGATGACCCGGTTCGGGATGAAGGAGAAGGACTTCGACGAGCTGGCCGGACTGATGAGCGACATCATCGTCCGCGACAAGCCCGCCGGCCCCGAGGTCGCCCGGTACCGGAAGAGCTTCCTGACCATGGGCTATACGCTGCCCCCGGCCGAAGCGCTTCCGATCGCGGCCCGGATCCTGGCCGCGGCCGTCCCCGACCCCGCCTACGCGGCCCTCTTCGCCGACAACCTCCGCCGGGCCGCCGGAGCCTGACGATGAAGGTCCTTGTCGTCGGCTCGGGCGGCCGGGAACATGCTCTGGCCTGGAAGATCAGTCAAAGCCCCCGGGCCGAGAAGGTCTACTGCGCCCCGGGCAACGGAGGGACGCGGCTCGTCGCCGAGAACGTCCCCCTGGCCGAGACGGACATCGCCGGCCTGGCCGGGTTCGCCGAGCGGGAGAAGATCGGGCTGACGGTCGTCGGCCCCGAAGTGCCGCTGACGATGGGCATCGTCGACGAGTTCGAGAAGCGCAAGCTCCCGGTCTTCGGGCCGTCGAAGAAGGCCGCCGAGATCGAGGCCAGCAAGGTCTTCGCCAAGGAGTTCATGGAGCGCCACCGCATCCCCACCGGCCGGTTCAAGGTCGTCGACAGCTTCGACCAGGCCAGGAAGGTCCTCGGCTCGGGCGAGTTCGACTACCCGGTCGTGCTCAAGGCCGACGGCCTCGCGGCGGGCAAAGGGGTCGTCGTCTGCCCGACGCCCAAGAAGGCCGAGGACACGGCCGGCGAGATGCTGGTCAAGAAGAAGTTCGGCGCGGCCGGCCGACGGGTCGTCATCGAAGAGTTCCTCCGGGGCCGCGAGGTGTCGTTCATCGTCGTCTCCGACGGCCTGCGCGTCCAGCCCCTGGTCACGGCCATGGACCACAAGGCGGCCTACGACGGGGACAAGGGCCCGAACACGGGCGGCATGGGCGCCATCTCGCCGTCGCCGCTCATGACGGGGAAGCTCTTCGACGAGGTGCTCGCGACCGTCATCACGCCGGCCGTCACGCGACTGCTCGAGGAGGGCCGGAAGTTCAAGGGCATCCTCTACGCCGGGCTGATGATCACCGAGTCAGGGCCCCGGGTCCTCGAGTTCAACGGCCGCTTCGGCGACCCCGAGACCCAGCCGCAGATGCTGCGCCTCGAGAGCGACCTCGTCGACCTGCTCGTCGCGGCCGTCGAGGAGGACGTCCTGAGGCAGGAGGTCCGCTGGTCGGCCAAGCCGTCGGGCTGCGTCGTCCTGGCCTCGGGCGGCTACCCCGTCCATTATGAGAAGGGCAAGACGATCGCCGGCCTAGCCGAGGCCCAGGCCCTCCCGGGCGTGGCCGTCTTCCACGCCGGGACCAAGTTCGAGAACGACGCCTACCTGACGACGGGCGGAAGGGTCCTCGGGGTCTGCGCCTCGGAGGCCGACCTGGCAGCGACCATGGGCAGGATCTACGACGCTTGCGGCAAGATCTATTTCGAGGCCATGCACTACCGAAGGGACATCGGAGCGATGAAGGAGGAACGCGGATGAAGGTCATGTGGTTTCTCGGGAGCGAATCGGACTTCGGCGCGGTCGAAGAGGGCCTGGGCGTCCTCAAGGACTTCGGCGTGCCCTTCGGCCTCGAGGTGACCTCGGCCCATCGCTCGCCGGAGCGGACGGTCCGGCTGATGAGTTCGGCGGAGGCGGCCGGCGTCGAGGTCTTCGTGGCCGTCGCCGGCAAGGCCGCGCACCTGGCCGGCGTCGTCGCCGCGCACACGGTCCGGCCCGTCATCGGCGTCCCCGTCGAGAGCGAGGCCCTGGCCGGCCTCGACGCCCTCTTCTCGACCGTCCAGATGCCCAAGGGCGTCCCCGTGGCTACCGTGGCGCTGGGGAAGCACGGCGGCACCAACGCGGCCCTCCTGGCCGTCGAGATCCTGGCCCTCAAGGACGAGACGCTCCGGACGAAGCTCGTCGCCTATCGGGCCAAGATGGCCGACAAGGTCGAGGCGGCCTCGGCCAAGCTCAAAGAGAAGCTCTAGCCCGCGGCGATGTCCTCCGTCAGCGTCCGGAACTTCGGCTGCCGCGCCAACCAGGCCGAAGCCTTCGCCTGGGCCGACGCCCTGCGGGAGCGCGGCCTGCGGCTCGAGGAGGACCGGGCCCGGAGCGACGTCGTCCTCGTCAATTCCTGCACCCTGACCGGGCGGGCCGACCGCGACGTCCGCAAGTTCATCCGGGCGGTCGGGCGCGAACACCCCGGGACGGGCGTCGTCGTCACCGGCTGCTACGCCGAGCGGGCGCCGGCCGAGCTCGCGGGCCTGCCGAACGTCGTCGCCGTACTGCCGGCGCGGGCCAAGCCGCGGGTCGCCGAGACCGTGGCCGGGATCGCGATGGAGCGGGCGTCCCGGCGCGGAAACGGCGCCGCGGGCGTGACGAAAGGGGAGACGGCCGCGGACGAGCGCCCGTTCCGGGCCCGGGCCTATCTCAAAGTCCAGGACGGCTGCGACAACCGCTGCGCCTTCTGCGTCATCCCCGGCGTGCGGGGGCGGAGCGCGAGCGTCCCTCCGGACGAGGTCGCGGCCGCCGTCCGGACCCTCGCGGGACGGGGCTTCCGGGAGGTCGTGCTGGCGGGGATAAACCTCGCGTCCTACGGCCGGGACCTCGAGCCGCGGCGGTCGCTCGCCGGGCTCCTGGCTCTTCTCGGCCGCGCGCGCGAGGCGGACCGGGGGGCCCGGCTCCGCCTGAGCTCGCTCGATCCCGACGCTCGTCGACGACGCCCTCGTCGAGCGGCTGGCCGGCGGAAGCGGGATCTGCCGTCACTTCCATCTCTCGCTCCAGCACGCCTCCGCGCGCGTGCTCCGGTCGATGGGGCGCCCCGGCGACGCGGGCTCGCACGTCCGGGCGCTCGAGGCGCTGGCGCGACTGGCGCCCGACGCCGCCGTCGGGGCGGACATCCTGGTCGGCTTCCCGGGCGAGACCGAGGGCGATTTCGACGAGCTGCGGGGTTTCCTCGAAAGATCCCCTCTGACCTATGCCCACGTCTTCCCCTTCTCGCCGCGGCCGGGGACGCCGGCGTCGTCGCGGCCCCGCGTCGCCGACGGCGTCGTCACGGCCAGGGCCGGGGAGTTGCGGCGGCTCGCGGCCGCCAAGGACCTCCGTTTCCGGCGGCGCTTCCTCGGCCGGACGCTCGAGGCCGTGGTCATCACCCGGTCGGGGCGCGAGGCCGAGGTCCTGACGGACAACGGCATCGGCGTCGCGGTCCCCGTCGCCCGCGCCCCGAGGAGGGAGCTCGTCCGGGTGAGGATCGGCCGGACCCTGCCGGGCCGGACGGAAGGAGAGATCGTCGAATGAGAAAGATCCGGCTCCTCCCCGACGACGTGGCCCAGAAGATCGCCGCCGGCGAGGTCGTCGAGCGGCCCGTGTCGGTCGTCAAGGAGCTCGTCGAGAACTCGCTCGACGCCGGGGCGACCGAGGTCCGTGTCGAGCTGGTCGACGGCGGCAAGGCCTTGATCAAGGTCCAGGACGACGGCGCCGGCATGGACCACGAGGACGCCGCCCTCTGCTTCCGGCGCCACTCGACGAGCAAGATCGCCCGCGAGGAGGACCTCGAGCGGATCGCCACCCTCGGCTTTCGCGGCGAGGCCCTGGCCAGCATCGCGGCCGTCTCCAGGCTCGTCCTTCGGACCTTCGACGGCGCCGCGGACCGGGGCACGATGATCGAGCGCGAGGGCGAGCGGCTCGTCGCCGTCACCGATATCGCCTTCCCGCGGGGCACGAGCGTCGAGGTCCGGGACCTGTTCTTCAACCTGCCGGCCCGCCGGAAGTTCCTGCGGTCGGCCTCGTCCGAGCTGGGCCCGGTGGCCAAGTACGTCACCCAGGCCGCGCTCGCGGCGCCCGGGGTCCGCTTCACCCTCGTCCACGGCGGGCGGGAGACGATCGCCTGCCCGCCGGTCGCGACCCTCCGGGAGCGAGTCTTCCAGCTCTTCGGCAAGAAAATGGTCGACGGCCTGATGGAAGTCCGGGCGGCGGAGGGCGAGGCCAGGCTCGAGGGGCTGGCCTCGCTGCCCCTGGGCGGACGACCCGACAAGACCGTCCAGCATTTCTTCGTCAATGGCCGGCCGGTCAAGGACCGCGTCCTCATGGCCGCGCTGAGCCAGGCCTACACGGGCATCCTGGAGCGCAACCGCTCGCCGGAGGCCTTTCTGTTCCTGCGTCTGCCCTACGGCGACGTCGACGTCAACGTCCACCCGGCCAAGGCCGAGGTCCGCTTCCGCGAAAGCCAGCTCGTCTTCCGCCTGGTCCTCCGGGCCGTCGGGGAGGGGGCGGCGCGGGGGCACGTCATCAAAGAGGTCGTCCCGGCCGCCGCCGGCGCGGGCCCCGCGGCCCGGGTCGCGGAGGAAGGGGCAGCGTACCCGGCCCAGGGGCTGGACTTCGGCCCGGCGCACGCGGGGGAAGCCGGGGTGGGGGACATGTACCGAAGGTACGTGTCCCCGGCCCCGAAAGGTCCCGTCGTCCTCGGCCAGTACGCGAACATGTACATCGTCGCGGCCGCCGAGGACGGCCTCATCGTCATCGACCAGCATAACGCCCACGAGCGCGTCCTCTTCGAGAAATACCGCGAGATCGACCGCCTCAAGGTCTGGCCGCGGAAGATGCTGCTGATACCGCCCGTCTTCGACCTCTCGCCGTCGGCGACCGCGGCCTACGAGGCGAACATCCCTCTCTTCGAGGAGCTGGGCTTCCGCGTCGAGCCGATGGGCGGCCGGTCCTACGCCCTCAAGGAATACCCGGAGCTCTTCAAGCCGGACGAGGCCGGGGACGTCTTCCTGAGCCTCGTCGAGGAGGCCGGGAAGAAGCCCGTCGACGAGCGGCGCGACCACATGCTGGCCACCATGGCCTGCAAGTCCGCGGTCAAGGCCGGCGAGCCGCTGACCCGGGAGAAGATGGGCTTCCTGGTCGAGGAGCTCTTCAAGACCTCCCGGCCGGCCCTCTGCCCGCACGGCCGGCCGATCGTCGTCCGCGTCGATAAAGCCCTCATCGACAAGACCATCGGCCGCCACCATTAGGGGTCATGCCTACATTTTTTCACCTTTCGGGACCTTATCGGGTGAAAAAGGTAGGCTTGACCCCTTCTTGCGCCTGTTCCGGTTTAAGTCTTCTTGTGCTACTATTCTACGGCTGAACGGTACGGGGAGTGGCGCAGCCCGGCTAGCGCGCCTGCCTTGGGAGCAGGAGGTCGGCGGTTCAAATCCGCTCTCCCCGATCCTTTCTCCGCGGCCTCGACGCGCCTGTAGCTCAGGTGGATAGAGCAGCTGCCTTCTAAGCAGCGGGTCGGGAGTTCGAGTCTCTCCAGGCGCGCCATCAGACCATTCTTCAGGGGGCTCCGCCGTGCCGGTGCCCTGGCGCTCTCCCGAGGGAGGGCCTTCCTCACCCCCAGGGGGGAGACAAATTTTGCTAAATTCACCCAGGCAATGCTCACCCCCGGTGATTGACGCATTTTGGCGTTGAGCGAGAATGGGAGGCATCGGAGCAATGCCTTGGACATCTTGATGGGCCTCTGGCAGAGAGAAAAAAAGCCCATGCGGTCGTCTTTTAAAGGATACGCCGAACAGGGGCAGGATAATTGACAGTAATTGTCGAAAAGAATAAGATGACGGAATAAAAAATGGCATCCAACCTGGGTGAGCTGCTCTTAAGGGAAAAGGTCCTCTCCGTCGACCAGCTGAAGTCCGCCCTCGACTTCCAGAAGAAGAACAGTCTGCCCGTGGGAACTTCCCTCGTACAGCTCGGCTTTCTGACCGAGGAGGACATCGCCCAGGCCCTCAGCCGCCAGCTCGGTTATCCCTACATCGACCTCGACCAGTTCGACGTCTACCCCGAGGTCATCGGGCTCATCCCCGTCGACGTGGCCAAGAAGTACCTGGTCATGCCGATCCACAAGATCCGGTCCTTCCTGACCCTGGCCATGGTCGACCCGACCGACCTCGAGATCATCGAGGACGTCCGCTTCCGCACCGGCCTGTCGATCCAGCCGGTCATCGCCTCGGAGACGGGCGTCATCAACGCCATCAACAAGTACTACGGCACGGCCGACGCCATCCGGGTCAAGAAGCTCATCGAGGACATCGCCCTCGCCGACGACGGCCGGGTCAACATCATCGAGGAAGACAAGGAGACCGACGTCCTGGACGACGCCGATGACGGCGCCGAAGAGGCCCCGATCATCAAGCTCGTCAACCAGACCTTCATCGACGCCATCAAGCGCGGCGCGAGCGACGTCCACTTCGAGCCGTACGAGATGAGCTTCCGCGTCCGCTACCGCATGGACGGCGACCTCTACGAGATCGTCAATCTCCCCCTCAAGTACCGCAGCCCGGTGATCTCCCGGGTCAAGATCCTGTCCAACATGGACATCGCCGAGAAGCGCCTGCCCCAGGACGGCCGGATCAAGATGCGCCTCCGCCTCGACAACGGCAAGAAGAAGGAAGTGGACATGCGCATCTCCTCCATGCCGACCCTGTGGGGGGAGAAGGTCGTCGCCCGCATCCTGGACAAGGAGATGCTCAAGCTCGACCTGACCCAGCTCGGCTTCGAGGAGGAGTCCCTGGCCGGCTTCGAGGAGGCCATCCGCAAGCCCTGGGGCATCGTCCTGGTCACCGGGCCGACCGGGAGCGGCAAGACGAACACGCTCTACTCGGCCATCTCGACGATCAACTCGCCGGACATGAACATCATGACCGCCGAGGACCCGGTCGAGTTCAACGTCCCGAACATCAACCAGGTCCAGATCAAGGAAGAGATCGGGCTGACCTTCGCCGCCTGCCTGCGGACCTTCCTGCGCCAGGACCCCGACGTCATGCTCGTCGGCGAGATGCGCGACCAGGAGACGGTCGACATCGCTATCAAGGCCGCCCTGACGGGGCACCTCGTATTCTCGACCATCCACACCAACGACGCCGCGAGCTCGATCACTCGCATGGTCAACATGAACGTCGAGCCGTTCCTCATCGCCGATTCGCTCATGCTCGTCGTGGCTCAGCGCCTCATCCGCCGCCTCTGCAAGAAGTGCGCCCAGCCGCACGCCCTGCCCGACGCGGCCCTGCTCGAGATGGGCTTCCAGAAGAGCGAGCTCAAGGGCCTCCAGGTCATGAAGCCCGGCGGCTGCGACACCTGCAACAAGACCGGCTACAAGGGCCGGACGGCCCTGTTCGAGGTCATGAAGGTCGACGACGACATCCGGACGATGATCCTGACCCGGGCCCAGTCCCGGGAGATCAAGAGGAAGGCCATCGAGAAGGGCATGATCACGCTGAGGCGGAGCGGTCTCACCAAGATCAAGAACGGCATCACCTCGATCGAGGAAGTCCTGCGCGAGACCGTCCGGGACGAGAGCTAGGAACCCCAACGGAGGACAAACCATGGCCAAGCCCATCTTCGAGCTGCTGAAGGCCTGCGTCGAGGCCGACGCGAGCGACCTGCACGTCACGACCTACATCCCGCCGCGCATCCGCGTCCACGGCATCCTCAAGGACCTCGAGCACCCGGCCCTGACGCCGTCCGAGACGAAGGAGATCATCTACAGCATCATGACCGACAAGCAGAAGCGGCTCTTCGAGGAGAAGCTCGAGCTCGACTTCTCCTTCGGGGTCAAGGAGCTCGGTCGCTTCCGGGCCAACGTCTTCATGCAAAAGGGCGCCGTGGCCGGGGCCTTCCGGCGTTTCCTGCCCTCGATGTGGAGCTTCGCCCAGCTGGGCATCCCCCAGCGCATCCAGCAGCTCTGCTACCTGCCCCGGGGCCTCATCCTCGTCACCGGGCCGACCGGCTGCGGCAAGTCGACGACCCTGGCCTGCATGATCGAGCACATCAACGCCGAGCGGCCGGTCCACATCATCACCATCGAGGACCCCATCGAGTACTACATGACGCCGCGCAAGGCCATCATCAACCAGCGCGAGCTCTACGCCGACACCCAGTCCTACGGCAACGCCCTGCGCTCGGTCCTGCGCGAGGACCCCGACGTCGTCCTGGTCGGCGAGATGCGCGACCTCGAGACGGTCGAGGCCTCGCTGCGCGTCGCCGAGACGGGCCACCTGACCTTCTCGACCCTGCACACGAACTCGGCCGTCGAGTCCATCAGCCGCATCATCGACATCTTCCCCAGCCAGTACCAGACCCAGGTCCGGATCATGCTGTCGATGTCGCTTGAGGCCGTATTGACCCAGGCGCTCCTGCCGCGCGCCGACGGCAAGGGCCGGGTCCTGGCCATGGAGATCATGATCCCCAACCCGGCCATCCGCAACCTCATCCGCGAGAACAAGATCCACCAGATCTACTCGGCCATGCAGATGGGCCAGGAGAAGTTCGGGATGCAGACGTTCAACCAGTCCCTGGCCAACCTCTATTTCCGCAAGCTGGTCAGCTTGGACGTCGTCATGGCCATGACCTCCTTCCCCGAGGAGCTGACGGACATCATCCAGCGCCGCGAAGGCGTCAAGATCACGCCGGCCGGACAGCCGGGACCGAACCGTAGATAGGGGCCGCCCCCAAAGAACGAGGTGAACGATGCCGACTTACGTATGGAAAGGCAAGAACCGTTACGGTGACACCGTCGGAGGCGAGCGCGTCGCCGGGTCCAAGGAAGAGCTGGCGCGCCTGCTCCAGAAGGACCAGATCCAGGTCCTCAGCGTCGCTTCGGCCAAGGGAGGGTTCAAGATCCCCTTCCTCAAGCGGGAGAAGGTCCGGCTCAAGGACCTGGCCGTCTACAGCCGCCAGCTCTCCGTCCTCATCGACGCCGAGCTGCCCCTCATCCAGAGCCTGGGCATCCTCGAGGAGCAGCAGAAGAACCAGTACTTCAAGAACGTCATCAAGACGGTCAAGGACGACGTCGAGGCCGGCTCGACCCTGAACCAGGCGAAGAGGAAGCACCCCAAGGCCTTCGACGACCTCTACTGCAACCTCATCGCCTCGGGCGAGCAGTCGGGCTCCCTCGACATCATGCTCCGCCGCCTGGCCGAGTTCATCGAGAAGAACGTCCGCCTGAGGGCCAAGGTCAAGCAGGCTATGATCTACCCCGTGGCCATCGTCATCTTCGCCTTCCTGGTGGCCATCTTCATGCTCTGGAAGGTCATCCCCGTCTTCGCCACGATCTTCCGCGACCTCGGGGCCGAGCTCCCCGCCCTGACGGCCTTCGTCGTCCAGCTGAGCGACTTCGTCGAGAAGAACATCATCTTCGTCTTCATCGGCCTCGTCGCGGCCGCCCTGGCCTTCCGCTACTACCGGAGCACGACGCCGGGACGCTGGACGACCGACCGCCTGGTCTTGAAGGCGCCCCTCGTCGGCGGCCTCCTCTACAAGGTGTCCATGGCCCGGGTCACCCGGACCCTGGCGACGCTCATCTCCGGCGGCGTGCCCATGCTCGAGGCCCTCAAGATCACCTCGACGACGGCCGGCAACGTCGTCATCGAGAAGGAGATCGTCGACGCGCGCAAGCTCGTCTCCGAAGGGAAGACGATGAGCGAGTCCTTCAAGCAGTCGGGCCGGTTCCCGACGATGATGCTCCAGATGATCAACGTCGGCGAGGCGACGGGCACCCTCGACGAGATGCTGTCGAAGCTGGCCAACTTCTACGACGAAGAGGTCGACACGACGGTCTCCGCCCTCCTGTCCGTCCTCGAGCCCATCCTGCTCATCTTCGTCGGCGGCATCGTCGGCGGCCTGGTCATCTCGATGTACCTGCCGATCTTCAGCCTCATGCAGCAGTTCTAGAGGATCGGGAGAGCGTCGATGGCCAAGGAGAGCGCGCCATGAGCGGCGGGAGAAAGATAACCGACACGGCGGTCGAGCGGAGGAACGTCCTCCTCTACAACGTCTATCGCCTCGTCGTCCTGACCTCGCTGCTCGTCTCGGCCTTCATCATCCAGCTGTCCTCGCCCGAGACCCAGGCCAACCCGCCCTTCTACTACCTCGTCCTCGGGGCCTACGGCTTCTCCGCGCTCTTCTTCGCGCTCTACGCCGGCGGGCGGGGGCTCGTCGCCCAGGCCTACGCCCAGGTCGTCTTCGACCTCCTGCTCATCACCGCCTTCGTCTACATCTCCGGCGGCATCGCCTCCTCGATGTACTTCCTCTACCTCTTCCCCATCATCGCCGCCGGCCTGGTCATCTCCGGGCGGGCCGGCTTCCTGGCCGCGGCGCTCTCGGCCATCCTCTTCGGCGTTCTCGTCGACGGGGTCTATTTCGGGTTCATCCCCACGTTCCGGCCGGAGCACGCCGTCCGGACGTCGCTCGGCGCGATGCTGGTCGCGATCTTCATCGCCTGGAGCGTCTTCTTCGTCATCGCCGCCCTGATGAGCCGGCTGGCCGGAAGCCTCCGCCGGACCCGCGAGGCCCTGAGGGCCGCCGAGAAGGAGCTCCTCCTCCGGGAACGGCTGGCCGAGGCCGGCCGGGTCTCGGCCAGCCTGGCCCACGAGATCCGCAACCCCTTGGCGGCCATCTCCGGCTCGGTCCAGGTCCTCAAGAAGGAGCTCTCCCTGAGCGCCGAGCAGCGGGAGCTCATGGGCATCGTCCTCAAGGAATCGGAGCGGGTCTCCCAGAGTCTGGAGCAGTTCCTCGACTTCGCCCTGCCGGCCAAGCAGGTCTTCTCCCCGATCAATCTGAGGGACATCCTCGACGAGACGCTCAGGATCCTCCAGGGCGGCGGCGAGCTCAACGGCAAGGTCGAGGTCACGGGGAACTTCCGGTCCGCGGACGTCCCCTTCTACGGCAACGCCGGCCAGTTCAAGCAGATCTTCTGGAACCTCATCAAGAACGCCGTCAAGGCCATGCCCGAGGGTGGCCGGCTGCGGCTCGAGTTCCCCGAGCCCAGGAAGAGGGAGGTCCGGATCCTCGTCGCCGACACCGGCAGGGGCCTATCGGACACGGACAAGGAGCACCTCTTCGAGCCGTTCTACACCGGCTTCGAGAACGGCCGCGGCCTCGGCCTGTCGATCGTCCGTAAGATCGTCGACGATTACGACGGCCGGATCGAGGTCCGTTCCGAGCCCCACCAGGGGACGGAGGTCCTGATCTCCCTGCCGGCGCGGAAGCGAGCGGCCCCGGCGAGCTGAGACCATGGAAACGATCCTGATCATCGACGACGAGAAGAGCCTCCTCGACCTCCTCACCGTCGTCTTCAAGAAGGAAGGCTACGGGGTCAAGTCCGCCCAGACCGCGGCCGGGGGGTTCGAGATCCTGGCCAAGGAAGGCGTCGACCTTGTCGTCACCGATATCAAGATGCCCGGCGCCGACGGCATGGACATCCTCCGCTACGTCCGCGAGAACCTGCCCGACCTCCCGGTCATCCTGATCACGGCCTACGGCAGCATCGCCCAGGCCGTCGAGGCCCTCAAGGCCGGGGCGCTCGATTACGTCGTCAAGCCCTTCGACGTCGAGGAGCTCAAGATCATCGTGGGCCGGGGCCTGGCCTCCCGGCGGCTCCAGCAGGAGAACATCCTCCTCAAGCGCGACTTCAAGGAGCGCTACAGCTTCGAGCAGATGATCGGCAAGAGCCGGGCGATGCAGGAGATCTACATCCTCATCGAGAAGATCGCCTCGACCGATTCGACCGTGCTCATCACCGGGGAGAGCGGGACGGGCAAGGAGATGGCCGCCCGGGCCGTCCACCTCCAGGGGGCCCGCCGCGACCACCCCTTCGTCTCCATCAACTGCGCCGCCCTGCCCGAGAACCTCCTCGAGTCGGAGCTTTTCGGCCACGTCCGCGGCTCGTTCACCGGCGCCGTCTCCGACAAGAAGGGCATGTTCGAACTGGCCCAACGGGGCACCCTCTTCCTCGACGAGGTCGGGGAGATGTCGCCCTGGACCCAGGTCAAGCTCCTCCGGGCCCTCCAGGAGCGCAAGGTCCGGCGGGTCGGCGGGGCGGACGAGATCCCCGTCGACGTCCGCATCATCGCCGCGACGAACCTGGACCTGAAGAAGAGGATCCAGGAGGGCAAGTTCCGCGAGGAGCTCTTCTACCGGCTCAACGTCATCTCCGTCGACATGCCGCCCCTGCGGAAGAGGGTCGAGGACATCCCGCTCCTCATCGCCCACTTCCTCCAGAAGTACTGCGACAAGATGGGCAAGAAGCCGAAGAGGTTCACCCCCGAGGTCGTCGGCCTCCTCGAAGGCTACCCCTGGCCGGGCAACATCCGCGAGCTCGAGAACGTCATCGAGCGGATCGTCGCCATCGAGGACCGCGAAACGGTCACCGCGAGCTGCCTGCCCCAGGAGATCGTCTCCCCCCAGAAGAAGAAGCTCGACACCCAGGAGCTCTTCGCCCCGGGCTTCAGCCTGCCCCACCATCTCGACGAGATCACCAAGAAGTACATCCAGGAGGCCCTGGCGGTAACGGGCGGCAGCCTCCAGAAGGCGGCCCCCCTCCTGGGCCTGAGCTACCGGACCATCCGCTATCTCATCGGCAAGCACGACCTCAATCAGGTCCGCAAGGCCGAGAGGCGGAACGGGAACGGCGAGCGCAATTCAACCTAAGCGACAAAAATTGTCCAAAATGACAATTGTTGGCGGCATTTTTTTTGTTAGGCCTCAGGCGAATTTCGTAACTGACTCATTATAAATGTGTTATAATAGACTTTGAGTTGGCACGGATATTGCTATAATAGCAGTGCCAACTATGAGTGGCAAACAACCCGGCTGAGGAGATCAGCCAGGGAATTTCAAGGAGGTTCAAAATGTTAAAAAAGATGAGAGGATTCACCCTCATCGAGCTGCTGATCGTCGTCGCGATCATCGGCATCCTGGCCGCGCTCCTCATCCCGAACGCTCTGGCCGCCATGCAGAAGGCCAAGCAGAAGTCCTGCATGAAGGAGATCATGACGGTCTCGACCGGCGCAGCGGACTACATCACCGACCACGGCGATTTCACTCTCGCCACGGCCGGTGGCGGCGACGTTGCCACCGGGGACCTCTTCGTGACGGCGCTTTCGCCCTTCTACGTCAAGTCCTTCCCGATCAACGATCCCTGGAACACGCCGTACCAGATCGGCACCGACGCCACCGGCGTCTCTGCTATGGGGTATCTGACCGGAACGGCGCTTACCGACTTGGGCGATGATGACTTCTGCATCGCTTCCTGGGGACGGAACGGAACCATGGGCGCCTTGACGTATGATCCGACGGACCCCGAGGCCAGCCGCTATAACGTGAGCGCCATGGCCGACTTCGACAACGACCTGGTCGCCTGGTCCGGCAACTGGATCGTCGCGCCTTCCACGGCTCTCGTCGGGGCCGCTACGACCTGACCGTAGCACGCAGTTCAAATTCGCAGCCCAAGGGGCGGCTTCGGCCGCCCCTTTTTTTATCCTCGCGCACCCGCTCGTTACGGTCGAACCGTCGCGCGTGCGGCGCCGCTATCTCCTTCGAACGATTGGGGCGACGGGTGCCGTCTCGGCCTTTACGGAATCGATGGTCGCTCCGTAGGCCCGTGCGTCGAAGGGGAGGAAGCTATAGGGGCGCTGCCAGGTACACCAGGCGCTTTTGTCATCGAGGAGCTCCAGTTTGGCCCCGAAGTAGCGGCTCAGGACGAGCCTGAAGGTGTTCACCGGCGATATCTCGGGATAGACGAGGTCGCGGGCGGCCCCCGGAAGATAGAAGGCGTTAAGGATCCCGAGGTTCTCCTTGAGGTAACATGCTTCGGGCCGGTCGAGGCTCGCGAAGGCCCGCGAGCCGTGGTCACCCTGGAGGATGACGATGGGAGGCTCCGGCGAACGGCTCAGGACGATGTCGACCGCCTGGAGGATCTTCTTGTTGAGAAAAGCCACCTGATCCCGGTAACGGACAATATAGTCGCGCACGGCTGTTTCGTGCCCGCCGTGGAGCCGGTCGGCGTCGACCAGCGAGAACAGGTAATCTGGCTCCACGGGCTCGCCGGCCGGCCCGAATACGAAGGGAGGGTGCGGCGACATCAGGTGGACGAAGAGAAAGAACGGCCTCTCCCGGAGAGGCGCCTCCTCGAGGACACGGAAGGCCTCGAGGATTTGGGCCCTGTGGATACGGTAGTTCGCGCGGGGGTCCTTGAGTTCGAAGAGCGTGGGGAGCAGGGTCATGTTCAGGAACGCCGAACGGAACTCGGACCTCGATTCCCCGAAACCCAAGGACCGGTCGACTGACTTGATGTCGCCGGGCTTGAAGCTCGAGGAGAGGCGGAGGATCTCGTACCCCTGTCCCTTCAAGAAGGCCATTACTTGGTTTTCCTGGATCATCCTGAAAAGCGGCTCTTGGTCGGCCGTCGTGCCGCGGATCATACGGGCCAGGCCGTCGAGATAGGTCATGTTCAGCGAGGACGCCAGGGAGTGGTAGGTCCAGCCGTAGTTCGCAAAACTCTTCGTGGCGACAGCGAAGCCCCGTTCCTCGAGCCCGCCCACGAATCCCGAGTTGTCGAAGGAAAAGACCTCCTCCATGACGTCGGCGCGGGTGTAGGCGTCGAGGATGATGTAGTAGATATCGGGGCGGGAGGACGCTCGTCCCGAGAGCTCGATCTCAACTTTGGAGACAACTGGCGGCCGGCGCGCGAGCATCCGAACGGCAGGGGCGACATTGAGAAGGACGAGGGTCGCCGCGACGACGTTGAGGATCCGGGTGAGCCCGCTCAGATCGCCGCGGAAGCGGACGATGAGGACGGCGCCAAGCCCAACAGCAAGGCCCGTAGTGGTGGGGAGCGAGCGGTTGAAGAGGCCGCCTGTTCGTTCGGCCATCCATCCGGCGAGATGGCCGAACGAGAGGAACCAGAGGAGCGTGAGGGAAGTAAGGAGGCCTGCTTCGCCGGGTTTCGGGTGACGGCGCGCAACGCGGCGAAGAGAGCGAGAGCGCAACCGAACGAAATGGCCAGCGGGCCGGCGAGTTCTATGAGGGGGACCGGGAAGCTTTTGATGTTGTGAGCGTAGAGGGCCAGGACGGGAAAAGCGGGAAGAGGAAGGGGTGGAGGGCCGGGGCCCGCTTCATGGACGGACTTGCTTCCTCTCCATGATGTAGAGCGTCCGCTCCGACCCGGTCAGAGGGATACGGCGGCCGATCTCGAAATGTTTCCTGAAAGCCCTCTCGAAGCCCTCCCCGGTGTACCCGTCGAAAATGTCCTCCCGTGTCACAAGCAGCGCGCTTCGCCTGGGAGTCGGACTTGGGTACGAACTCGATGAGAGGTGTACGCCCGGCGCGGGCGAAGAACCGGGCGGCGGATCTAGAGGCACGTTGTTGCCGATGGCGAGGTGGTGGATGAGAGCGAGGGCGAGGACGGCGTCGGCGGGGCCCCGCTCGAAGAGGGAAAGCGCTCCGGCGTTCTCCCAGCCGAGGGCGAGCTCGGGTTGCCAGGTCCATGAGGAGGGGGAGGAGGGGCTCGTCCTCTCGTTCCGGACGCGGAGGTAGTTCCTTTCGACGCAGGCCGAATCAAGGTCGAATGACACGACCTGGGCGCCGGAGGCCGCGGCGGCCCGGCTGAAGGTTCCAACGTTGCCGCCCAGGTCCCATACGACTTCGGGCCGGACGGCGGAGACGAACTCCTCGACGACCTTACGCTTGTACGCGAGCGCGTCCGCAGTGTAGTTCGTGTCGTCGTAGTAGTCGGCCCATTCCGTGCCGGCAGGCCGCCATCGGAGCCGTCGCGTCCCGGACTCCAGAGAATCGATGAGTCCGAGGAGGGCGCGGAGACGGACACGGCCTCGGGGGACGCGGATCTCGGCCGCCCCTCGTACCGTTTTTGGCTCCGGGCGTGAAGATGGAGACGGAGCAGGAGGGAGGGGCGGAGGCGCGACCGGAAGGGCAGGAGCGACGAGGCCAGGTCGAGCGGTATGCCGTCGATGTGGACGCGGGCGAGGCTGGCCAGACGGACGTCCCTGAGGCTCATGAGCGCCAGCGGGGCCAGGAAGTGCTGGCAGAACTGCCGGTAGGCGGTCCACGGCTCGCCCTCCTCGTATAGGCGGAGAGACAGGGTGTCGATGAGCACCGGCCGTCCCCGCAGGAACTGGATGTTGTAGGCGCTGGCGTCGATGAGGGTCAGGCCGCGCCGCAGGGCGCGCTTCTCGATCTCCAGCGTGGCCAGCGCGGCGTCCTTGAGCTGGCTGAAGCACCATTCGTAGGGATAGGAGACGAAAGGGAT
This sequence comes from Candidatus Aminicenantota bacterium, assembly GCA_963719985.1. Lineage (GTDB taxonomy): Bacteria > Acidobacteriota > Aminicenantia > Aminicenantales > Saccharicenantaceae > RBG-16-66-30. Next base: position 1,313,912 of record CAVRDU010000005.1, read on the forward strand.
CTCCTCGGGGTGGATGACCCTGTCCCATCCGGGAGGGGCGTCTTCCGGAGCGACCTCGTCGTGAGAGACGAGAAGGCCGTCGGCGACGAGCTCTTCGTAGAGCCCGCAGGACATAAGCACCTCGTAAGGGCCCAACCCGCGGCCCGGATCGCGCGATAGAGGGTTCCCCGGTGGCGGAACACGAAGCCGCCGGGTCACGGAACGAGGACGCTAGGGCGTCCTCAGGCGTCATTGGCTCCGCCCCCCTTCTTCCCGTCGAATGTTCGGCGAAGGAAGGCGACGATCCTCTTCCAGAAGACCTTGATCGAGAAGACCAGGCCGATGAGGAAGGCGATGGCAAGCTGGAGGACATAGCTGCCCGTACCCGGATCGATGTAGGCGGCCGCGCTCCCGACCAGCAGAATGCCGCCGAGGAGGAGACCGGCCGCGAGAAGACACCAGGCGTGTTGTCTGGGTCATGGATTTTTCCTTTATCCTGGGGTTCTTGCGACGCTCGGAGTTGTGTGTATTCGGCTTCCAGGGCGAAGTCGTACGCGGCCCGCCTCGATCGACACGCCGTTGACATCGATCTCGTTCCGCCGGATCGAGCCGATGCGCAATCTGTGGGCCATGGCCAGGTATTCGACGCGGGTCGGATCGACCCCCATCACCCGGGCCGCCGTCGCGTCCGTGGCCAGCGCGTTGTCGCCCATGATCACCACGCCGGCCTTCCGGGCCGAGCCCATGATCGGGCCGTAGCCTTCCATGCCGACGACTCCGTCTATGACGGAATAATGCGTCGTGACCGTGCCGTTGATCTCGCAGATGCTCCGGGGGATGCCGTTCCAATGGAGGACGTTCTTCGGCCAGCCGTACATCATGCCCGGCAGGATGCCGAACATGTTCTTCAGGCTCAGTGAGATGCCCGCGTGCCTGTGGGTCTTCATCTTCGGGACGGAGAGGAGAACGTCGGCCGTCAAAATGGTCCGGGGCAGGAACATCTCCTTGAGGTGCGTGGCTCCGGGAAGGACACACTTCACCGGGCCGACGTCGTCATAGTTGAGGTCGACAAGCAGAACGCCCTGCCGTCTGGCCAGCGACGCATAGCCGGCGGCGCGGAAGAGCCACTCCGAGTCCCTGTTGTGCGGCGGACCCTCGGCCAGGACGATCTCGCGTGCGCCCAGCCCCTTGAGGTGAAGGATGAGGGCTTCGACGAGCCGCATGTCCGTGTGGATCGGTCTTTCGGGCGCGAAATCGGCGATGTTCGGTTTGATGACGACGCGCCTGCCCTTGATGCCGGGCGGCCGGCTTGCCCGCCACCCGGTCTCAATGGCCGCGGCGAGCGTCGCCGGGGCGTAGTCCGGGCAAGGGACGAGGGCCACGCTGAGGGGGAGACCGGGTCCGGGCGGCTTGCGGGCCTGTCGGATCCCGGACGCGACGGGGAGAGGCCAGGCCGCGAAAGCGGACGCTCCGGCCAGGCGAACGAACTCCCTGCGTGTCAGGCCCCTGCGGATCATCGGTCCCCTCCGGGGACGGGACGAAGGATCGGGTTGTCGCTCAGAACGAGATAAGCGAGGGCCGTTTCGAAAAGGTTGTTCCGGAAAGCTCCTTCACCCGTTTGGAGCAGGGACAGGCGTGCCGACACCGCGGTAGCGCGGGGGCCGCCGGACGGGAAGCTCTTCAATGCCAGCAGCACCCAGGCCAGGCTCGCCGTGCTGACGTCGCCGCCCAGGGCGCGGTCGAGGAAGCGGAGGCCCGCGACCACGGCCGGACGATCCTCCGGGACGCCTGCGGCGCCGAGCGCGGCCAGCGCCAGGGCCGTCGACATCGGGCTTGCTTCGAGCTGGAAGGACTTGCTGATAGGGATTGCCGAAGTTCCAGCCGCCAGACGGGACCTTCCGGTCGAGGATCAGGTCGACACCGAACTTGACCCTTCTTCGTTCGCCGGAACGCCGGCGTGTCGCAGGGCGAGGATGAAAAGGGCGGTCGGCTCGACCCAGGCCGTCGTCCGCGGCGTCCACGACCAGCCCGGGATCGAGGCGTCGTAACGGTAGGCCTCGGCGGTCGCCTTGACGTCAGCCGGCGTGAACAGGCCTGAGGCGTCCTCCATGCCGAGGATCCATTCGAGGAGTCTTTTCTTTTCCGGGCCGACGCCGAAGGCCTGGAAGGCCAAAAGCGCCGAGTAGGCCATCCAGTTCCCCTCCGCGTCCCCGAGGCCAGCCCCGATGGCGCCCGACTCCTTCTGACAGGACTTCAGGAAAGCGAGACCCCGCCCGGACTCTAAGACCTCTCCTCGGCTAAGCAGGGCGATCGCGCAGAAAGCCGTCGGCTCGACGAGGCTTCGTCTTCCGGGTTGGTAACCCCAGCCGCCATCGGGATTCTGATGAGCCGTGATGAAGCCGATGGCTTGGTCGAGTCGGGCTTCTGTCATCGCCATCCCGGGCCCATTATATCCGGGGTGCCGCGTTTTGTATACCCAGATGTTGTGCTATAATCGGGCCCGCTTCGATGCGCACCGCCCTCGTTTTCGCTTTGTTCCTCGTTTACGTGCTCTTCCTCGTCCCGGCCCTCCCGCTGTGCGCCCTGCTCGGCCTCCGTGAGCCGCTGATCTCAGTCGGCCTGGCGTTCGCCCGGCTGGGGCGGGCCATCCTCGGCATCGAGATGGAGAGCAAGGGGCTGGACCGTCTCGACCTGAGTGCGCCCTGCGTCTTCATGCCCAACCACCTGAGCTTTCTCGACGGGCCGCTGGTCATGACCCTCATCCCGGGGACGCCCCGGGTCATCCTGAAAAAATCGGTCCTGGGCGTCCCCGTCCTCGGCCTGGCCATGCGCCACGTCGGGTTCGTTCCCGTCGATCGGAAGGGTGGCAAGGGAGGGAAGAGGAGCATCGCCCGGGCGGCCGCCCTCATGCGCGCGAGAGGCTACAACTTCCTGATCTTCCCCGAGGGGACGAGAAGCCGGGACGGCCGGCTCCAGCCCTTCCGCCGCGGCGGCTTCTTCCTGGCCCTCGCGAGCGGCGCGCCAATCGTCCCGGTGACCATCCGGGGGACGTTCGAGCTCATGCCCAAAGGCCAATGGTTCGCCCGCCGGGGAAAGGTCCGGGTCGCGTTCCATGAGCCGATACCCGTATCCGGCCATACGGAGGAGACCATGGCCGTCCTGACGGAGAAGGTCAGGGCGGCCATCCTGTCGGGGCCAGCGCCAAAGGAGGCGAAGCGGTGAGCGTCAGAGCAGGAAAGACAGGCGATCGGGGAGAAGGGAGGCGAAACGCCGGCCGAAAGGCCCCGCGCGCGGGCCGCGCCCTCGCCGTGAACGCCTCAGAGCTGGGCCGGGTCCTCCGGGAGTTTCTGAAAACGCGCGGGCGGCGTCTCGATGAGACGGTCGAGGCCGTCGTCTCTGCCCTCCGCGCCGGCGGCAAGGTCCTCGTCTTCGGCAACGGCGGGAGCGCCGCCGAGGCCCAGCACTTCGCTGCCGAGCTCGTCAACGGGCTGTCGCGGCGCGCCAAGCCCCCCGTCCCGGCCGTGGCCCTGACCGCCGACACGTCCACTCTGACCGCCATCGGGAACGACCGGGGGTTCGGCGAGATCTTCAGCCGGCAGATCGAGGCCCTGGGCCAGGCCGGAGACGTGGCCCTGGCCCTGACGACGAGCGGCGAGTCGCCGGACGTCGTCGAGGCGCTACTGACGGCCCGGGCCAAGGGGCTCGTCACCGTGGCCCTGACCGGCGAGGGGGGAGGGAAGGCCGGCCGGTTGGCCGCTCACCTGCTAGACGTGCCGTCCCGCTCGACCCCCCGGATCCAGGAAGCGCACCTCTTCCTGCTTCATTTCCTGGCGGAGGAGTTGGAAAGGCGGCCCTAGCGCTCGGGTTCGCCCGGGGCCTTCCCGGCCGGCGTTTTCTTCGCGATCTGGGCCTCGATCCGGGCCTGCTGGGCCTGGGCCTTGGCCAGGCGCTGGTTGGTCTCGTCGAGCTGCTTCTGGATGACGTAGCCGGGGACCATGGCGTCCTGGAACTCGAACTGCTGGCGGAGGGCGTTCATCTTGGTGGTCAGGAGGTCGACCAGGTCCCTGGCCGCCTCGAGTTGGGCCTCGATGGTCCCGCCGGGGCCCTCCTGGTCGCGGTTGACGTCCCCCGTGATGAGGGGCCCGTCCGCCCCGACGGCCGGGACGATGCGGCGGCCCGAGGGCGCCCCGGACCCGGAAGGCAGGCTGGCCGGCGCGGCCTCATCGGGGAGGGAGCCGGGCTCGATGGTCCCTTCTTCCCCCAGGATATCCTCGCCGACCGCCGGCTCGGGGACGACGACCTCCACGGCCGGGACCTTCTCGACGCGCAGGAGGTCGGAGTTCTTGATGACGACGGCGTGACGGCCTTTGAGGCTTTCGCGCCGGGCCTTTTCCTTCTTGGCCAGCTCGACCAGTGACTGGGCGCCGAGGGAGGCGGCCAACCCCAGGACGACGATGACGATGGCGATTCTCTTCATGACTGAACCCGTCCTATTATGGTCCCCCGCCCGCCGCGTGTCAATCGCGGCGGGCGGGGACCTTCTCCGTCCTTCTTACCAGATGATCCGGTAGATCTCCCGCCAGGATTTGATCCGGAGGAGCGACCCGATGGGCTGCTCCAGCTTCTCCAGGGTGGAGTCGTACTCCTGGACGTAGATCTCACGCTTGTTGACTCGGCCGCCCACGCGCTCGGCCTCGCCGACGGTCACGGCCCGGCGGGCCTTGCTGATGAGGTCGAGGTACTCGGGCGGGCTCCCGGTGGTCGTCTTGAAGGCGGTGCCGCCGATCGGGATGGCCGACGTGGTCCTCACGTAGCGGGCGTAGAGACGGCCGGCCTCGCCCAGGCTGAGGCAGGGATTGACGGACTCGATGCTGCCGCGCAGGGTGCTGAAGTAGACGATCTGGTCGGCGATGACCGGGTCGGCCCAGACCTTGCTTCCGGACCCCAATTCCCCTCTCTGATAGGTCGCGCTGAGGTCGAGCCGCTCGGGGACGCCGAGGTACCATTCGACGTCCGCCTCGTTCTCGCCGTTGTCGACGAGGGCGACGAACGAATAGTCCCTGTCGGCCGGGGCTCTGTCGTCGCCGCCCGTGCCGATATAGATCCGGGCCCGGGGCGGGCCGCCCTCCAGGGGATCGACCCAGACGGCCGGCTGGGTGATGATCGGGTAATAGAGGTAGTCGGTGTAGATGGCCGTGAGGTTCCAGGTGTTCGAGGCTTGGCCCGTCACGTCCAGGCGGTAGAGGCGGCCGTCGAGGTCGGCGGCGTAGACGTAGTCGATGTAGCCGTTCCGGTCGAGGTCGACGGCCGTCGGCGAGGCGACGAAGGCGGCGGCGATGTCCGTGTACTTGTAGGGTCTTCTGTCGCCGGCCATAACGGTGTTGTTATTGGAGTTGACGTTGGCGACGGACCGGGTCCGGATGATCGCGCCGCTGTCGAGGCGGACGACATAGAAGTACCGCCCGGCGATGTTCGCGGCCGGGTCGTTGTCGTAGCCCGAGCCCATGAAGGCCACCCAGCGGGCCGTGCCGTTATAGTTGACCTTGCCGATGGCCGGCGTCGACCAGGTCTCGCCCATGGTGATCCGGTCCGAGCCGTCCCTGTGATAGATCTCCCAGAGGGGCTGGGGATTCGACGGATCGGTGACGTCGAGGGCCCAGTAGTAGTTGAGGCCGCCGGCGAACGCGCTGCCGCTCCCCGGGCCCTGGCCGGTGACCAGGACCGTCCGCCAGCCCAGGAGGGGCAGCTCGACGTCGGCCACGGCGGGGGTACCGTCGCAATAGACGTCATGAAAATAGAAACGGCTGTTGTTCGCGGCGTCGACGGCGTACATGTTGCGGAGCTTGGGCAGGAGGTTGTAGGGGATGAAGCCCCAGAGCTCTTCGCCCGTGGCCGCGTCGAAGCAGTGGAGCATGCCGTCGTTGGCCCCGACATAGGCGACCTTGGGCCGGCTCGCGTAGGCGGCCGCGAACTCGGCGTAGCCTGTGCCCTTGTAGGCGGGGTCGTCCGAGGGCGGGCCGACCACGACCGGCGTCGAGTGGTTGATGTCGCCGAGCTTCCAATAGCGGCCCGCGCCGCGGACGAAGTCGACCAGCCCGGCGTTGTCGTTGTTGACGTCCTGGAGGCACCAGGCCAGGCTTCCGGCCGTGGCGGGATTTCCGAGGTTGGCCCGGGTGAAATCCAGCCGGACAGGAGGATTGACCGTGGCCACACCGCCCGGCTTGATCGCCGTGTAGATCGTCCGGGAGCCGGGGTCGCGGGCGTTGAGCAGCTGGCCGGCGTCCCAGAGGACCGCGGCGCCTTCGATCAGGGTCCGTCCCGTGGCGGCGTCGAGGTCCGAAGTCGTGATCGTCCGGAGCTCGGACGTCGAGGATTCGGAGAACGCGACGGCCGAGACGTCGTAGGCCCGGAGCTGGCCTTCCCAGCCCGGGAAGACGAAGGACGAGCCGATGACGAGCTTCTTGCTGAGCCCGCTTGAGGTGATGATGGTCGCCGCGGCCGAGGCGCGGCTGTATTCGCGCCGGTCGACGTAGATGAACTCGATCTCGAGCTCGCCGACGTAGGGCGTCTCGAACGAGGCGTCCTCGTAGTCGACCATGGGGTCTTCTTCCGCGGTCAGGACGATCCGCCAGCGGAGGTCGGCCCCGAAGTTCTTGAAATCGTACCAGGGGAGGTTCGCCGCGTCGACGATCTCGGCGTCGGAGAAGGTCCGGTAGGTCTCCCAGGTGCTTCCGGCGTTGTTGGAGAACAGGACCTCGACGTCGAGGCCCAAGCTCGATCCGCCGAGGACGCCCTGGCGGATGGAGCTCACCCGGATCTGGGTGATAGCGTGGAGGCGGGGGTCGAGGAGGCCCGCGCCGATGTTGGTCGACTGGGCCCGGGCGTAGAGCTCGTAGACGGCTGCCAGCCCGTTCTCGATGTAGTAGTAGTCGCCGGAATGGTTGGCGTCGGCGATGACGATGTCCACGTCGCCGTCGTTGTCGTAGTCGAGCGCCGTCGACATGTCGATGTCGTAGGGCGAAGGCGTCGGCGGAGCGCAGGCGTTAAGGCATTGGAACAGCCAGTCGACCTGGCCGTCGACGACGCCGCGGTTCCGCAGGAACCAGATGCGGGCCTGGGGGACGCTCCCGTAGGCCGAGTCCGTGACCACGAAAAGGTCCGGCCGGCCGTCGCCGGTGAAGTCGTCGGCCAGGATGCCGACGACGGCGACGCAGGTCGGGTTGGTGATCGCGATCTCGTTGCGGGTGAAGTGGCCCGTGCCGTCGTTCTCGTAGTAGACGAGGAAGGCGGCCGTGCCGACCGTGCCGGCGACGATGTCCGCGTCGCCGTCGCCGTCGAAGTCGCCCGCGGCCACGGCCGAGCCGCCGGGCAGGCCGGCGTAGCCCGTCCGGGCGTTGTAGGACAGCTCGGCGACGCTCCACGCGGCCAGGGTGAAGTTCCCCGGGCCGGGGTTCCGGAGGAGGTAGATCCTGTCCTGGCTGATGGCCAGGATGTCGACGTCGCCGTCCCGGTCGATATCGGAGGAGAAGAGGTGGTTGGCCGCCCAGAAGAGGTAGATCGGGACGGCCTGGAAGCGGGTCGTGAAATTGAGGTTCGGGGAGGAGTTGTAGGGCCGGAAATCGGGATTCGTGGCCGTGCCGACGTTGATGTACATCGCGGCCAGGAAGTTCGTGTAGCCGAACTGGTCGGCCGAGTTGCGCATGAAAAAGTAGTCGAGCAGCCCGTCGCCGTTGTAGTCCCCGACCGTGATCGTGGCCGGGCCGGTGTGATTGTAGAACCGGTCATAGGAGGTCGCCATGTCCACGGAGAAGAGGGGCGGCGCGCCCAGGTTGGCCGAGTAGTTGCTCCGGATGAGGCGGAGCTCGGACCAGGCGACGCCCGCGGTGACCGGGAACTCGCCGGTTATGTCCAGCCCGACGAGGTCGGGGTAGCCGTCCCCCGTGAAGTCGCCCGAGGCGCACTGGTAGATCCGGCGGCCCATCCTGTCGGCCCCGCCGACGATGAAGTTCGAGCCCAGGCGCGGCAGGGTGATGGGCCCGGAGGGCCACCTGGCGACGGAGCTCTGGGTGAGGTCCTTGTAGTCGACGGTGTCGAAGTTCTCCCCGAAGGCCCTCGTATACTCCGTGCAGGCCTGGACGGCCTGGGGCCAGAGGCGCGGCGCGACGACGGCCGCGGCGACGGCCACGGAGAGGACGGCGAGAACGACAAGGCTCCCTTGGCGCTTAAAGCCTTTGTTCTTCATGGCGATTCCCCTTTCGGGGGGACTCAGGCCCCCACCTCGATGACGATCTCAAGACGCTTGAAGGTGTTCCGCGGCCCCCGGCCGATGCAGACGAGGATGCAGTCCCGATCATCGGAGACGATCGTCCCCGGCGCCTCGTCGTTGATGAGGAAGACCGTGAACGAGCAGCGCGGATCGGTGGCCAGCGGCTCGGAGCTGAACAGGGCCGGGTTGGCGGCCGTGTTGTCGGCGGCGACGTCGGCCACGAGCTGCTCGTCGGTCAGGCCGCGGAAGTAGTTCGGGCTGGCCGGGTCGTCCAGGCCGGGCGCGCCGCCGAAGCTCGTCCGGTACTGCGCGTTGAAGTCCGAAGTGACGCGGTTGAGGAAATTGTTGTTGAGGATGATCCAGGCGGCGTTGAAGCCGGCCTCGGCGGCGTCGAAGGCCATGCCCTGGAGGCGCATGCTGTCGGCGGCCTTGGGGCTCGTGCTGGTGACGGTCAGGAGCAGCATGCCGACGGCCAGCATGAAGGCGACGATCATGATGATGACGATGAGGCCCGAGCCCCGCTCGCGGGCATGATCCTTGGTTCGTTGGCTCATGGAAAGCTCCTCAGCGCTGGCCGATGTTGTAGAGATTGAGGCTCATGTTCCGGACGTTCGAGGTCGAATCCAGGAGGTACCTCTTGCGGAAGTCGTCCGCCGCGGCCGCCGGCGTGTTGGACACGGCCGGGCGACGGTAGACCTGGACCGGCGTCGCTCCGGGCACACGCCTCCCGACCGAGGTGAAAGCCTCCGCGGTCCGCCCCAGGACCCAGACCCGGACCTGCTGGATCCGGGCGATCTCGGGCAGCGTCCAGGCGACCTGCCAGGGCGACCAGCCGTCGAGGACGAGGTCGTTGTCCATGTCGCCGTTGTACTCGACCTGGAAGTTCTCGATGTTGCGGGCCAGGGGGAGGTGGGTCCCGTTGTGGGTGCAGTAGAGGACGCCGGCCTCGCCGCCCCCGATATAGCCGTTGGTGCCCGCCGTCAGGCCGGCGGCGTTGCCGGTGACGTCGAGCCAGTACTCCTTGATGTCGATGAAGCTGACCGAGCCGCCGTCGTAGTCGTTGGAGCTCGGGCAGGTCCCCGACAGGCCGCCGGGCGGGTTGATGCCCGGAGCCTGCCCCGGCGCGAGATTCAATCGTTCGTTGGTGCCCCCTATGTTCTGGGTGACGTGAGTGACCTGGCGGACCTCGCCCGCCCGGCAGCCCGAATCGGGATCGGGCAGGATGAGGATGATCTTATCGACGTAGTACTCCATCGGGTAGGGGTATTGCTGCAAGCTGAAGTCCTCGACGTCGAGGACAGCCGAGGCGAAGGCCCCCTGGTAGTTCCGGATGGGCAGGTTGAGGGGGTCCTCGATGTTGCCCATGAGCGTCACCCGGTCGGGCGTGACCTCGGCGCCCTGGGCCTCGTTGTCCCGCCCTTCGATGAAGTACGAGGAGAACTCCTCAGGCAGCCCGGCCCCGGCCATGCGCAGGTCCCGGGTGACGAAGAACATCGAGGAGCGGACGTCGTTCTGGACCTCGGTGACCATCTGCTGCTCGACCGAGACCTTGTTGCTGCGGGAGTAGATGAACAGGGCCCCGAGGACGGCCACGAGCATGACGGCGCTGCCGATGAGGAGCTCGATCATGGTGAAGCCGGCGGTCCGGCCCGGAATGTCGATCGTTCGCTTTTTCACGTCGGGGACTCCTTCATCGGGTGATGATCGTCGACATCGCGGCCCGCGGCCGGTAGCGGACCGGGTCGGCGAGGAGCGTGCTCGCGTCCGGGACGCTGATGTTCTCGGCCGAATAGACGACCACCCGCACCAGGAATGTGTCCTGGTCCTCGGTGAAGACCGTGACCCTCCGGTAGTCGTTGATGTTGTCGACGTTGAGGTCGATGACCTCGTCGCGCGACTCGAGGGTCGTCCCGGCGTAGGCCATGAGCTCGTCCAGGGTGAAGCCGCGGAGCCAGTCGATCTGCTGCCGGGCCAGGAAGGTCGCGTTGGCGATGCGGTCGGCCCGGAGATTGTTGCTGACCGCGAACAGGAAGAGCTGGGCCAGCCCGATGACGGCCACGCCGACGAGGAAGATGCCGACGAGGACCTCCATGAGGCTGAATCCGCGCTGGCGCTTGTGTCTTTTCATCTCAGGTGCTCTTTCGCTTGGCGTATTGGATCGACCCGCCCATGAACAGGCTGATGACCCGCTCGTCCATCTGGCCCGGCCGGTCGAGCTTGGGGTTCTGAATGACGATGGAGTTCTGGCCGACGGCGAAATTGGCGATGGACCCGAGGGGCGTGAAGACGGCGACGGGGTCGGCCCCCGCGACGGGAAGGGCAGATGGTGACGTTGAACCGGTCGTAGATCGTCTTTGCGCGGCGAGCCCGGGACCCGGAGCCAGGTCCCGTCGACCTGGAGGCGCTCCATCTCGTAGGCCCAGTAGGCCCCGGCGGACTGGTAGAAGCGGACGCGGTGGACGATCTTCGTGTCGACCGCCCGGAGCTTCGTCTGGTGGAGATAGGTCTGGACCTGGCGGGCCGTGTTGTCGAGGTTGCGCGAGGCCATGATGTTGAGGATGCTCGGATAGGACGCCACGGTGAGGATGCCCAGGATGCCGAGGACAACGAGGATCTCGATCAGGGTGAAGCCCCGGCGGCCCGGGCGCAGACGGATGAGGTTTGTCATGAGCTGTCCTTCCGTCCCGACTGATTTTCCTCTTTTCTTATAGAACAAATGCGGCACCCGTTCAAGGCGGACCCTGGGACCTCTCCGCCTGAGAGCATTATCCAGGAGTCCCCGGGCCGGGGCAATCATCGCGACTGGTGAAAGGATGGGTGATTTTGCGAGGAGGGACCTCACCCTGCCCGGCTAGCCGCCGGGATGGCCGTTTCAGCGTCCGGACGAGGCGATGCCCTTGATCGCTTCGGCCCCGGCGACTCCGCTGTTGACGAGGACGCACCGGGCCGAGTCGAGGAGCCGGCCGAAGAAGGCCCGCTGGGCCTCGATCTTCTCCGGGCCGTCCCCGAGAAGGTGGGGGTTGTAGAAGGGCTGGGGCTTCCCCCCGGCCAGGTCCTTTTTGGCCCCCGCGGCCTCGCCGGCCTCGAGGGCCCGGAGGGCCTCCTCCTTCGCGAGCTCGACGACGGCCGGGGAGGTCGCGTCGTTCCGCAGGAGGACGATCGTCCTGAGGACCGTCCGCCGGACGGCCGCGGCCGGTCCGCCGAGCCAGTCCGGATCGAGCAGGGCGTGGGCCTCCTTGGCGGCCTTGTAGCAGTAGGGCGAGCCCCGGTCGAGCCGGCAGTCGTCGCCTCTCTGGCACTCCGCGTCGGCGCAGTCGTCCTTGTGGACGACGACGTTCTCGCACCTGCTCCGGTCGAGGAGCGGGGCCAGCCGGGGATCGAGCTCGACGGACGCCGTCGGCAGGTAGAGCTTCCGCTCGACCCGGTCGGCCACGGCCCGCCCCCCGGCGATCTCGACGAAAACGATGTCGTTGGAGTGGATCTTGAAGCGAGGGTCGGCCAGGAGATCGAAGAAGAGCTCGGTCTTCTTCGTCCCCGGCGGGCCGACCAGGATGAGGCCGTTCCCATCGAGGTCGGCCGACATGCCGCGGACCGCCCCGGCGGTCCCGGCCCCGCCCGTCCGGGCGGCGATGTCCATGGCCAGGCCGAGGGCCAGGCTGCGAAGGGAGGCGTAGAGGTCGGTATTGACGAGGACCCCGGTCTGCGTCCCCTCGTGGTAGAAGCCGCGCGGCTCCCGCCCGGCGACGCCGTCGACGGCGTAGAGGACGCCGTGCGGCTTGACCTCGCCCTCGCCGGCCGCGGGCGGGAAGTTGTCGACCCAGAAATCGACGAGGTGGGCGACGTTGGTCCGGAGCTGGACGACGGCGCCGCCGATCCGGGCGTTCCACTCGTAGCGGCCCTCGTAGCCCAGGTGGCTCTCCATCTCGGCGACGAGGGCGTCGCGCATCCGGAGGTCGGGCACGACGTCGACGGGGACCGGCTTCTTGACCCTGGTCACGGCGTTCGACAGGGCGACGCGCTTGACCTTTTTCGCCGTCTTGAGCTTGGCCAGGGCCTCGACGATCCGGTCCATGCCCTTCTCGAGGTTGGCCATCGAGGTCGCGTAGGACAGGCGGATGTGGTCGTCGGCGCCGAAGGCGTCGCCGGGGACGATGGCCACCCGGGCCTCCTTGAGGAGGTAGTAGGCCAGGCCGTAGGAGTTGCGGATCCGGGCCCCGTTCGCCTCCTTGTCGTAGAAGGACCTGACGTTGGGGAAGAGGTAGAACGCGCCCTGGGGCTTGAAGCACGACAATCCCTGGACCGCGGCCAGCCTCATGAGGCAGTAGTTGCGGCGGCGCTGGAACTCGGCGACCATCTTGGCCACGTCGTACTGTGGCCCATCGTAGGCTTCGAGGCTGGCCTTCTGGGCGATGGAGCAGGCGTTCGAGGTCGTGTGGCTCTGGATCTTGGACATGCCGTCGATGACCTCGGCCGGCCCGGCCGCGAAGCCGATCCGCCATCCCGTCATCGAGTAGGACTTGGACACGCCGTTGATGATGACGGTCTTCTTCTTGACGTCCTCGCCGAGCGCCGCGAAGCTCGTGAACTTGAAGCTGTCGAAGACGAGGCTGGCGTAGATCTCGTCGGCGATGACATAGAGGTCCTCGCCCTTGACGACTTCGGCCAGGGCCAGGAGCTGGTCCCTGGTGTAGGCCCCGCCGGTCGGGTTGGAGGGATTGTTGAGGATCAGGGCCTTGGTCGCCGGGGAGATCGAGGCCTTGAGGGTCTCGGGGGTCAGCAGGAATCCGTCCTCCTCGCGGGTCGGGACGATGACGGACTTGCCCTTGGCCAGCGCGACGCACTCGGGGTAGGTGACCCAGTAGGGGGCGGGGATGATGACCTCTTCGCCCTCGTCGACGAGGGCCTGGACGAGGTGGAAGAGAGAGCTCTTGGCCCCGGCGGAGACGATGACCTGCTTGGGCGCGTACTCGAGCCCGTAGTCCTCCTTGAGCCGCCGGGCGATGGCCTTGCGCAGGGCCAGGATGCCGTCGCTCTCGGTGTACTTGGTGAAGTTTTCGCGGATGGCCTTGATCCCGGCGTCCTTGATGTTTTCCGGGGTCGGGAAGTCGGGCTCGCCGACGCTGAGGTCGACGACGTCGATCCCCTCGGCCCGCATGGCCTTGGCCTTGGCCGAGATCTTCAGCGTGGGGGAGGCGCCGATGCGCTGGACTTTTTCAGAGATCATGGTACACCTCGCTCGACGCCGGCCGGGCGCTCACTTCTTCGCGTCTTTGGCCTCGGGGGAGAGCTTGGACTTGAGGAACTCCCGGATGTCGGCCCCGGTCAGGGCCTTGACCACTTCGGGCATCTGGGCCAGGACCTGGGCGACCTGGGCCGTGATCTTGGTCGTGCCGAGCTCCTTGTCCCCGCCGACGATGACGATCTTGTCGACCTTGGAGAGCGGCTCGGACACGGCCCTGGCCAGCTCGGGCAGGGCCTTGATGTAGGTCTCGAGGACGGCGGCCTGGGTGTACTTCTCCCAGGCCAGGGCCTTCTTGGTCATGGCCTCGGCCTCGGCGGAGCCCTTGGCCCGGATCCCGTCGGCCGCGGCCAGCCCCTCGAGCTTCGTGGCCTCGGACTTGCCCTTGGCCTCGGCCGCGATGCGGTATTCCTCGGCCTCGGCCTCGGCCTTGATCTGGTACTTGCGGGCGTCGGCCGGCTTGATGACGGTCGCCTCGAGCTCTTTCTCCTTGCGGGCGATCTCGAGGCTCTCGATCTTGATGGCCTCTTCCTTCTCGACCTGCTTGACCTTGGCCTCCTCCTTCTTCAGGTCCTGGTTCAGGCGGTGGCGCTCGAGCTCGTAGGAGAAGTCGGCCTGGGCCTTCTTCTGGTTGACGACGACCTGGGACTCGGCCTTCTTGGCCTCGTTCTCCCACTGGGCCTTGGCGATCTGGGCCTCGGACTGGAGGCGGGCGACCTCGGCCTCCTTGCGGGCCATGGACGACTTGATGATCGATTCCTTCTCGGTCTCGGCCTGGGCGATGGCCGCGTCCCGCTTGGCGGCGGCGATCTGCGGCTTGCTCAGGGCGTCGATGTAGCCCTGGGTGTCGCTGATGTCCTTGAGGGCGAAGGAGAGCATGACCAGGCCCATGCCGTGGAAATCCTCCTTGACGGCGGCGACGACGCGCTTGGAGAACTCCTGGCGGCCGCGGTAGATCTCCTCGACCGACATGCCGCCGATGACCTCGCGGACCTTGCCTTCGAGGACGTTGACGGCCACGTCGCGGATGCCATCGCGGCCGACGCCCAGGAACTGCTCGGCGGCCCGGTGGATGGTCTCGTCGGAGGAATCGATCTTGACCTGGGCCGAGGCCTCGGCCAGGATCGGCACCCCGCCGCTCGTGAGGACCTCGGGCGTGCGGATCGTCAGGGGGAGGATGTCCATGGGCAGGACGTAGACCTTCTCCATCCCGGGCCAGACGAAGACGCCGCCGCCGAGACGGTAGCGGTAGCCGATCTTCTGGGTCGTTCCGTCGGGCATGGCGATCGTGCGCTTGCGGCCCCCGGCGATGATGAGGGCCTCGTTGGGCCCGACCTTCCGGTACCGCAGGGTCATGACGAGGATGACCAGGGCGAAGAAGGCGACGACCGCTCCGGCGGCGATGAGCCAGGATGTCAGGTTCATGACGACCTCCTTGGGAAAAAAAGACCTCTCTTGAAGGTTGATTCTATTGATTCAAGGGGAAGATTGTCAAGCGGGGCCGGGCTTGTCCTTGTAGCCGTAGGCCATGAAGAGGATGCTCTTCTTCTTGAGGGCGTCCTTCTGGAGCTTGATGATCCGGGCGACGCCCCGGTCGGCCAGCTTGAGCAGGCCGAGCAGGTCCTTGCGGGAGAAGGGGTTCTTCTCCGCCCCGGCCTGGACCTCGACGAGCTCGCCCCGGTCCGTCTCGATGACGTTCATGTCGAGCTCGGCCTGGGAGTCCTCGGCGTAGTCGAGGTCGAGGAGGATCTTGCCCCGGACGATGCCGACGCTGACGCCGGCGACCAGGTGCCGCAGGGGCATGTGGTCGATGAGGCCCTCGTCGATCATCTTCTTGAGGGCCAGCCCGAGGGCGACGCAGCCGGCCGTGACCGAGGCCGCCCGGGTCCCGCCGTCGGCCTGGATGACGTCGCAATCGACGATGATCTGGCGCTCGCCCAGGGCCCGGAGGTCGGTCACGGCCCGGAGGGCCCGGCCGACCAGCCGCTGGATCTCCTGGGTCCGGCCGGAGACGCGGCCGGCCGTCCGTTCGCGGGGCGTCCGCTCCGTCGTCGCCCGCGGCAGCATGGCGTACTCGGCGGTGACCCAGCCCCGCCCCGTGCCTTTGAGGAAAGGCGGCACGCGCTCGTCGATCGTGGCCGCGGCCAGGACGCGCGTCCGGCCCATCTCGATGATCGCCGAACCGTCGGCGAAGTCGAGCGTGTCGATGCTGATCTTGAGGGGCCGGAGCTGGGTCGGGGCCCGCTTGCCGGAACGGAGGGGATCCACTACTTGATCCAGATCGGCGGGGTGCTTTCCTTCTTCACCTGGGCCATGAATTCCTCGAGGTCTTTCTGGGCCTTGGCCGATTCCATCTCGGCCTTGAGCAGCTTGTCGTAGGTGTCGCTGATCTGGATCTGGAGGAGCTCCCTGGATTTCACGTTCTCGAGGCCGTGGAACTCCTGGTAGAGCGCGTTCATCTTGAGGGTCAGGAGCTCCACCAACTCCGTCTTCTCCTGGGCCAGGTCGGTGAGCTCCGCGAGCCTC
The DNA here is from genome assembly GCA_963719985.1 of Candidatus Aminicenantota bacterium. Taxonomy (GTDB): domain Bacteria; phylum Acidobacteriota; class Aminicenantia; order Aminicenantales; family Saccharicenantaceae; genus RBG-16-66-30. Next base: position 1,329,922 of record CAVRDU010000005.1, read on the forward strand.
TTCTGGTTGTCCTTGGCGGCCTGGGCCGCCTGGTCGTCGGGCGGGGCCTCGCCGGGAGGAGCCGTCTCGCCGGCCTGCTCGCCGGCCGCGGGAGGAGCCGCTTGCTGCGGGGCCCCGGCGTCGGCTTCGCCGGCCTGGACCTCACCCTCGGTCGCGGTCGTTTCCCGGGCCGTCTCGACGGCCGGGCGCTTCTTGACATTGGCGACGTCGGCCGAGGTGACGGTCGTCGCCTTGCCCTTCAAGGCCGCCCGGCGCTCCTTCTCCTTCTTGGCCAGCTCGGCCAGCGACTGGGACTGGAGGAAGGAGGCCAGAAGAAGGGGAAGGAAAAGCGAAGCCAAAAGTCTTTTTCTGTTCATCGCCCGATGCTCCTCTGGTCCGCGACGATTATCAATGATTTAGTCGCGCGTGTCAAACCGGAGTCCGGGTCTTTCGTCCGGCCTCGGGGAGCCGCCCGCCGGGCCCGCAGGGTCCGGCCGTCGGCCCGGACCTCCACGGCCCCGTCGAGGTCCGTCCGCAGGACCTCAGCCCCCGCCTCCCGGAACCTCGTCAGGACGTCCCGGCCGGGGAAGCCGTAGGCGTTGCCCTGGCCGGCGGACACGAGGACGAGCCGGGGGCGGACGGCCGCCAGGAGCTCGGGCGAAGTCGAAGCGGCGCTGCCGTGGTGCCCGGCTTTGAGGACCGCCGCCGCGAGCGCGTCCCCCGAGGCCGCCAGGGCGCGCTCCGTCGCGGCCCCCGTATCGGCCATGAACAGGAACGCCGTCTTCCCGTAGGTCATCCGGATGACGAGAGAGGCCTCGTTGGCCGCCGGGGCCGCCCGGGCGGCGGGATCGAGAGGCGGGTGGAGGACCTCGATCCCGACCTCGCCCTCCTTGAAGCGGGCGCCCCGGCCGACGCGCCGCCGGACGACCTTCGGGCCCAGGGCCCGGCCGAGCTCGGCGTAAAGGCCCTGGTCCGGCGCCGGGGGGCCCTCCCAAAGCTCGCCGACGCGGAAGTTCCGGGCTACGGCGACGAGCCCGGCGAGGTGGTCGGGATGGGCGTGGGTGAGGACCATCGTGTCGATCCGCCGGAGGCCCTTGCGCCAGAGGACGGGCGAGACGACGCTCTCGCCGACGTCGAAGCTGCTCCCGGGGAGGCCGCCGCCGTCGATGAGCATCGTCCGCCGGCCGGGGAATTCGACGAGGATCGACTCGCCCTGGCCGACGTCGATCATTGTCACCCGGAGGTCGGGGGACGAGGGCCGGAAAGGAGAGAGGACGAGGAGGCCCAGGAAGAGAAGGAGCAGGCCGAGGACGGCCGGTCTCTGGCCCCGGAAGCGCGGCCGGGCGAGCGAGAGCCCGAGGAAGAGGAAATAACCGGCCAGGACCGCCTTCGACGGGGTCGGGACGCGGAAGGACAGGAACGGGAACGCGTCGAGCGAGCGGGAGACGCGGAAGAAGACCTCGACGAGCAGGCCGAGCGCCGCGGCCGGGAGAGGCGCCGCGCCGGGAAGGACGGCCGCGAACGGCAGGTAGGCGTAGCCGACGCCCATGACCAGGGCGACGAGAGGGATGGCGGCGAGGTTGAGGGCCAGGGAGGAGAGGGAAACGCGGTTGAAGCTCGCGGCGATGATGGGCATGGCCCCGAGCGCGGCGGTGACGGAGAGGAGGGCGAGCTCGGTCGTCTTGAACGGGAGCCGGGGGAGGCGCCGGAGGAGCGGCGGGGTGAAGAGGACGATCGTCAGCGTGGCCGCGTAGGTCAGCCGGAAGCCGGCGTCGAAGAGGCTCGAGGGGTTGACGAGGAGCAGGGCGAAAGCGCTCGCGGCGATCATGTTGAGGACATGGACGTCCTTCCAGAGGAGCCGCCCGGCGAGGAAGGCCAGGGTCATGAGCGTGGCCCTGAGGACCGAGGGGCTGCCCTCGACGAGGATGGTATAGAAGATCAGGAAAACGCCCAGCGCCAGGGCCGAGGCCCGCCGGGATAGGCGGACGAGGCGGAAGAGGGAGAAGAGCAGGACATTGAGGATGGCGATGTGGCCCCCGGAGATGGCGAAAAGATGATAGAGGCCCGTTCGCTGGAGGTTCTCGACGGTCGGCTCGTCCAGGCGGCCGTCCTCGCCGAGGAGAAGGGCCTCGAGGACGGCCCCGGCGGGGGAGATGTCCAGCCCGTCGGGCGCGGGAAAGCGCCGCTCGAGCTCGGCCTGGATCCATCGGCGGATCCCGGAGATCCGGCCCCGCACCGAGCCCGACGGCGCCGGCGAGGTCCTCTCGACGAGCAGGGAGGTCTTCGTCGAGGCCCGGCGATGGACGTTCAGGCCCTGGAGGTAGCGCTCGTAGGAAAAGGCGCCGAAATTGCGGAACGATGCTCCAGAGCTCAATCGGACCGAGGCCCTGACCCGGTCGCCGGCGACGAGGTCGAGCCGCGGGCGGGCGCCCCGGGCGAAAGGGACGTTCAGCCGGAGGCGGCCCCGGAGGCTCCTCTCCGACCCGTCGGGGCCGGCCGCCCGGACGTCGACGAAGAGAACGTCCCGGTCGGGCTCGCGGCCGGGGGAGCGGTAGAGACGGCCCGAGATGTCGATGTAGTCCGCGGCCTGGAGGGCGTGGAGAGGATTGACCCGGTAGGCGAGGTCGTGGATGGCCAGCCGGGCGGCGCCCGAGGCGGCGACCGCGACGAGGACGGCGAGCGCGGCCGCCCGGTCGGCCCGGCGGGCGTAGAAGGACCAGGCCGCCGCGACCGAAGCCAGGGCGACGGCCGCGGCGGGCCGGGCCGGGACGCGGAGGGACTCGGCCGCGGCGATGCCCAGGACCAGGGCGGCGGTCAAAAAGAGGAAGGGGAAGGGGCTCGGGCTCAGAGGCCCGCGCCGCCCCGGGCGAGGGCGCTCTGGCTCTCCAGGGCGTCGAGGACGAGGTGGCAGAGGATCCTCATCCCCAGGGGGATGGCCCGCTCGTCCGGGCTGAAGTTCGGACTGTGCAGGGGGGCCATCGTCGGCTGGAGGGGGTTCTTGACGCCCAGGAAGAAGTAGAGGCCGGGGACCTTCTTCGCGAAGAAGGCGAAGTCCTCGGCGATCATCTGAGGCTTCCACGCGACGAGCTTGTCCTTCCCCAGGAGCCGGATCAGCGTCGGTGTCATGGCCGCGGCCAGCTCGGGATTATTAAAGACGGACGGATTGCCGACTTTGTACTCAAACTCGTATTCGGCGCCGTAGATGCCCGTGATGTTCTTGACGACGCTCTCCATGAGCGAGCGGACCCGCTTCTGGCCGGCCTCGCTCAGGGTCCGGACGGTGCCGTCGAGGACGACCCGGTCGGCGATGATATTGCGGCGGGTGCCGCCGTGGATGGTCCCGACGGTCACTACGGTCGGGTCGGTGGGGTCCGCGGCCCGGCTGACGATCGTCTGCAGGGCCGTGACGATCTCGGAGGCGATGACCACGGCGTCCACGCCCTCGTGGGGCCGGGCGGCGTGGGCGCCCTTGCCCTTGACCGTGATGACGAACGTGTCGGCCGCGGCGGTCACGTTCCCCGGGGCGAAGAGGACCGTGCCGACGCTCTCCGGCCAGACGTGGAAGCCGAAGACCGCCCCGGCGGGCGGATCGTCCAAGGCCCCCTCACGGACCATGAGGTCCGCGCCGCCTTCCTCGCCCTCGGGCGGGCCTTCCTCGGACGGCTGGAAGAGGAACGTCACCGAGCCTTTGAGGACGTCCTTGAGGGAGTGGAGGACGAGGGCCGTCCCGAGGACGACGGAGCTGTGGACGTCGTGTCCGCAGGCATGCATGACGCCGGGATTGAGCGATTTGAAGGGCAGGTTCGTCGCCTCCTGGACAGGCAGGGCGTCCATGTCGGCCCGGACGGCGACGGCCGGCCCGGGCTGGCCGCCCCGGAGGACGGCCACGACGCCGGTCTTGGCGACCCCCGTCCGGACCTCGAAGCCGAGGGGCTGGAGCGTGTTGGCGATCAGGCGGGCCGTCTCGAACTCGCGGTTGCCGAGCTCGGGGTTCATGTGGATGTACCGCCGGATCTTGACGACCTCGGCCCGGTTCTTCTCGATGGCCTCGTCGACGCGCCGGCCCGTCTTCGGATCGACGGCCCGGGCCGCCGGGGGGAGCCCGGCGAGGACCGCCGCGACGAGGCAAGCCGCGGCCAGAGGGGTCCTTCGACTGATCATGGGAGGACGGACGTTCGGCCCGGCGGCCTACTCTTTCTCTTCGGCCTTGCTCTTGAATTCTTCCCGTTTCTTCTCGATGAAATCGCGGATGGCGTCGACGCCCTCGCCCGTCTTTTCCTTGACGATGCGGATGCTCTTCTCGGTCTCCTTGGCGATCTTATCGTAGCCTTCCTTGGCCGCCTCGCCGGTCTTGGCGGCCTGCTCCTTGATCTTCTTCCGCGTCTCCTTGCCGCTCGCGGGGGCGAACAGGACGCCCGCGATGAAGCCCGCGGCCGCTCCGGCCACGAACGTCAGGAGCGAATCCCAGAAATGGCTGTTTCCGTTATCACCCATCCTTTTTCTCCTTTCTTCTTTTCATCTGCTGAAGGCCGAGCCGGACCAGCGGGAAGAGGAACGGCCAGTACTTCGCGGAGGGCCGGACGACCTTGGACGTGAGGAAGAACATGACCTCCGAAAGGCCCGCCGCCGCCCTTTTCGAGGTCTTGAGGACCTCCCCCACGTCGTCCAGGCTGGCGTTGAGCTTGACCTCGATCGCCTTCAGGCCCTCCATCGTCTCCTGGGCCTTGACCAGGGTCTTCTCGCCTTCGCGGGCGGTCCGGCGGAGCTGGTTGAGGAAGAAGGCGAGCACGGTCACGACGACGACGGCCGCCACGGTCAGGATGATGAAGAGGACCTGTTCCAGGGTCAGGGTCATGATACCTATACCCTAAGACAATCGGCCGGGAATGTCAATTTCCCCTTATTTCCAGAGCAATTTTCGGGCGGAGGGGAGGCCGAGGGCCTTCTCGACGCGGTCGAGGAGCTCGGGGAAGCGGGCCTCGTCGCGGGCCTCGACCGCGGCCTCCCACTCGGCGAGAAGGGGATCGGCGACGAAATCGTGCTCCCTCTTGAGGATCCGGTCGATGCCGCGCAGGGCCTGCCATTGGATGACCATGACGATGGCCAGGGCGTAGAAGATGATGTTCGGGCCGGGTAGTAAGGCGGCCAGGCCGGTCACCGGGACGATCAGGGCCTCGGCGGCCAGGATGACGATGTGGCGGGTCTTGAGGCGCCGGAGGAAGAAGCGGAACCTCGTCCGGACGGGCCTGCCCTCGGTGTCGCCGGCATGAAGGATGCGGAGGGCGCCCCGTTCCGGCCGGCCTCCGTGTTCGAAGGCCTGTTCCTGGCGGAGGGTCCGCCGGTTGAGGCCGGTGACCTTTCTCTTGGCCTTCTCCCAGACCGCCCGCGACCTCGAGAAGTGCGCCGGGAGCGGGCCGAGCGGCTCGGCCGCGAAGAAGCGGAGGCGGCGGCGGGAGTCGCGGACGAAGAAGAAATCCATGGGGCCTCATTCTAGCATACGGCCCGGGGGCTCGCCGGGTTCTCTCGGGAGATCAGAGTACTGTTTTCAGCGCTTTTTGTGCAGAAGATAGAGGAAGAACGGGGCGCCGACGGCGGCCGTGATGACGCCGATGGGCAGCTCGGCGGCGAGGAGGTTTCGGGCGAGGAGGTCGCAGTAGAGAAGGAAGGTCCCGCCGGCCAGGGCCGAGGCGGCGAAGAGGGCCCGGTGGGACGGCCCGATGATGATGCGGACCCAGTGCGGGACGACGAGGCCGACGAACCCGATGACGCCGCTCACGGCCACGGCCAGCGCCGCGAGCAGGGCCGAAATGCCGAGGAAGGCCTTGCGGACGCGCCGGACGGGACAGCCGAGGGCCTGGGCCGTCTCGTCGCCGAGGGCGAGCAGGTCCATGTCCCGGGCCAGCCACAGCGAGGCGAGCAGGCCAGCGGCCACCCAGGGGCCGATGGTCGCCGCCTGGCCCCAGTCGGCGAGCTGGAAGCTGCCGAGGAGCCAGAAGACGGCCTGGTCGTAGGAATCCGAGCGCATGAACAGGAAGAACGAGGTCAGGGCCGAGGCCAGGGCCCCGGCGGCGATCCCGGTGAGGAGGATGGTCTCGACCTTGAATCCGCCCCGGCGCAGGGACAGGGCGTAGACGAGCGAGACGATCCCCAGGCCCGAGAGGAAGGCCAGGAGCCCGGGGCCGGAGAAGCCGAACGCGGCGGCCTCGAAGCCCAGGGCGGACGCGACGACGGCCCCGAGCGAGGCCCCCGACGAGACGCCGACGACGAACGGATCGGCCATCGGGTTGCGGAAATAGCCCTGGAGGACGGCCCCCGAGAGGGCCAGGGCGGCCCCGACGAGGAAGGCCAGGACGGCCCGGGACAGGCGGAGGTCGAGGAAGATCGCCGCCTGGACGTCGTCCGGGCTCCGGAGGAACCGGAGAAAATCGCCCGGCGTCGTCCGGACCGGGCCGGTGAGAAGGGAGACGACAAATCCGGCCAGACAGAGCAGAAGGCACGCCGCCCAGAAGAGCCTCGTCCCGGCCTTCCGGCTCATGGCCCCTCTCCGAAGAGCTCCGGGTGCAGGAGCGCCGCCAGCCGTTCGAGGACGTCGACGAGCCGGGGGCCGAAGCGGCTGGCCGCGTTCTCGTCGAGCGCGAAGACCCTGCCGGACCTCACGGCCGAGACCGCGTTGACGCCGGCCTGCCGCGCGAGCCAGTCCCGGCCGGCCTCGAAGTCGGCCGCCGAGCGGGCCAGGATGAAGACGACGTCTGGGTTGTCGCGGATGATGCGCTCGCGCTTATAGAGGGCCCATTTCTTGGGCAGGGCCGAGGCGACGTTCGTCCCGCCGGCCCGGGCGATGACGTCGTCGAGGTAGCTCTCGCCGCCGCAGGTCCAAAGGCCCTGGCCGTAGAGCAGGACGAAGACCTTCGGCCTCGACGCGACGCCCGCCAGGGCCGCGTCGACGGCCGCGACCCTGCGCCGGAGGCCGGCGGCGAGCACGCCGGCCCGCTCGTCCGTCCGGGTGACCCGGCCGATCTTGGCGATGAGGGGAGCGAGGTCCTCGAGCCCGGCCCCGATGTCGAGGACGAAGACAGGCAGGCCGAGCCTGCGGACCCGGTCGACGAGCCGGAGCGGGTTGCCGCGGAAGGCGATGACGAGGTCCGGGTCGAGCGAGCGGATGACCTCGACGTTGGGGTCGACGAGGCCGCCGATCCGGGGTATGTCGCGGGCCTCGGGGGGATGGTCACAAAAGCGGGTCGCCCCGACGACGCTGCGTCCGAGGCCGAGGGCGAAGAGGATCTCCGTGACGTTGGGGGCCATGGACACGATCCGCCCGGGGGCCCGGTTCGGCGGGACGAAGGGCCGGCCGAGGCCGTCCGTGATCGTCTGCGGTCTATTTCCGGGCAAAAGATATGGCGCGGCCAGAAAAACGAGAGCCACAACGGACCACCGAAACTTCATCCCGAGGCTTCTTTCGCGGCCAGCGAGATCTCCGGCGAGCCCGAGCGGGCATTAGCGCGGATGTCCGCCTCGGCCCCGAAGATGTCGCGGATGGTCCCGGTCGTGACCGTGGTCTCCGGCGGGCCCTCGGCCGCGACGGCGCCGTCCTTGAGGAAGACGAGGCGTTCGGCGTGGGCCGCGGCCAGGTTGATGTTGTGCTCGGCGGCGACGACGGCCTTGCCCCGTTCGCGCTGCAGACCCTTGAGGATGCCGTAGATCTCGATCTGATAGCCGATGTCTAGGTGCAGGCTGGGCTCGTCGAGCAGGAGCAGGGGGGTGTCCTGGGCCAGGGCCCTGGCGATGAAAGCCCTCTGGCGCTCGCCGCCGCTCAGCTGGGACAGCCGCTTGGCCTTCAGGCTCGCGACGTCGGTCCGTCTCATGGCCTCCGTCACGGCCGCCTCGTCCTCGTCCGAGGCCTTCTCGAGCCGTCCCTGCCGGGCGAACCGGCCCATCAAGACGACTTCTTCCACGGTGTACTCGAACACGGGCTCGGCCAGCTGAGGGACATAGGCGATCCTGGCCGCGATCCTCCGCGGGGACATCCGGAAAACGTCCTCGCCGCCGCAGAGGACGGCGCCGCGGTGGTTGGCGAGGAGGCCCTGGACGGCCTTGATCAGCGTGCTCTTGCCCGAGCCGTTCTTGCCCAGAATGGCGACGAATTCGCCCGGCCCGACCGAGAGGGAGATGTCGCGGATGACGAAACCGCCGTCATACCCCGCCGAGAGACCTTTGACCTCGAGTATGCCCATGTCCGTCCCCCAAGTATAGCCATTCATCTGGAGGAATTCCACGATGGCTCCTTCAAGGAGGGACGGCTCCGTACGGGGGAGCTCGCTCTTTCGGCCGAGGGATCCCGCCGGACCAAGCGATAGGGGGAAGGGGCCCGCGCTTACTTCCCCTGTTTTTTCTTCTCGATGGCGTCCTTGATCTTCTTCTCCGTACCCTTGTAGCGGCTGGGAGTCGGGGATATGGCCATGGCCTTGTTGACTGCGGCCAGGGCCTCGTCTAAACGTCCCAGCCCGAGGAGGATTACGGCGAGCGTGTCCTCGCTCCAGTCCCGGTCGTCCAAGGCGATCGACCTCTGGACCGCCAGGAGCGCGCTCTCCAGGTTCGTCCCTTGCTGAGCCCAGAACCAGGCATAGTTGTTCAAGCGCTGAGCGTCATCTCCGATCTTCGGCAGGGCGGACGGGCCGAACACGGCCAGCGCCCGGTCCTTCTTGTCACCAGCGACGAAGGCCTGCGCGGCCATTTGGAGGATGCCGAGATCATCGGGCTTCAGCCGGACGGCCGCCTCCGCCGCGGACAGGCTTTCCGGAAGCTTCTTCTGGCGCGCCCAGAAGGCCGCGTAGACGGCCAGGGCTTGAGCATTGTCCTTATGCTTTTCTGCATAGGCGGGCCCGTAGAATTCCTCGGCCCTTTCCGGGAGCCCCGCGCGGACATAGAAGTCCGCGGCCGAATTCGCGGCAAAGACGTTGTCGGGCTGTAGACCCATGGCCAGCTCCATGGCCCGGCTGGCGCTATCCATGTTCTTTTTCTGTCCGGCCCAGAATTGCGCGTAGCCCTGGAGAGCGCTGACGGCGCTCGAGAGGCGCCCGTCGACGTAGTCCGGCCCGTAGGCCGCTTCCGCGGAATCCGTGTCGCCTTTGAGCATTTGGAGCTGAGCGCCCAGGCGCAGGAGGCTGTCGTTCAGCGATGCATACATTCCCATTTCGCGGGCCAGGGCGATGCCCCGGTCGAGGTTGTCGCGCTCCTGAGCGATCCTCTGCAGATAGTAGAACGTCAGGAGCGGGTCGCCGGGGAACTTGGCCAGGCCGTCCTCGAAGAACTTGAAGGCCTCGTCTTTGGTCTTGCCGGAGAGGAAATAGAAGGAGCACGAGCGGTAGGCCTCGCGGGCCAGGGCGCTGGCCGGCCTTCGGGCCGCGAAGTCGAGGAACGGAGCGGCATCCCGAGCCGTGTTGCCGGCACTGGACGCGATCTGGAAATCCGCGTATTCGACGCAGGGGACGGCCATTCCACCGTACTCCGTCGTCCCGGCCCTCCCGTCCGGATCGAGCGCCAGGATGTCCTTGTAGAGCGGTAGGGCCTTGTCCGCCTCGAAGCGGCTCTGGTGCTTGCGTGCGACCCGCATCAGAAGCGGGACGTTCGTCCGGTCCGACTGGAGCTCGGCGCTCAGGGCCCGGAACGTGTCTTCGCCTTTGAAGACCTTCAGGACCTTTTCATGGAACTTCGATGACGGGGGCGAGTACGCGTAGATCCAATCGACCTCGTCCCCGTTTCCATCGAGGAAAAGGAGGAACGGCGTCCCTTGGACCTTGTACTTCTTGTAGACCTCTTCGCCGAGCTTGGAGCCGCGGGAGGCGCGGTAGAGGACGAAGTTGTCTTCGAGGAACTTCTTGTAGGCGGCGTTGGAATAATACTGCTGGACCAGCAGTTTGCAGGACCCTCAGCCGCTTTCCTGGTAGAAATCGAGGAGCAGGAGCTTTCCCTGAGCCTTCGCCTTGGCCAGGGCTTCCTCGACCGGCCCGGTGAGCCAGGTCTGGGCGTGGCCCGCCGCGGCGGTCAGGGCGAGGACGAGCGCCAGCGTTGCCGCTTTCTTCATTCCCGTCTCCTTTCGCCGGATGTCGAAAGGCCTCGAGGAGCGGACCCCGGGACGAGCCGGATCACGGATGCGCTGCCGGTTCCTGAATGCTGCCCCTCCACCGTCGGGGAGTATAGATCGGGATCCCCGGCGTGTCAACCTGATCGAAGAGGGGCGGTCCGCTTTCCTTGACTTTGCGGGGGGATGAATCTAAGATGAAAAGCCGTTCTTTCGAGGATCTAAGCACCATGACCGAGACCTACGACTTCGCCGCGATCGAGGCCAAGTGGCAGCGCGCCTGGGAGGAGCGGAACGCCTTCGCCGCCGTCGCCGACCCGGCCCGCCCGAAATTCTACCTCCTCGAGATGTACCCCTATCCCTCCGGCCGGATCCACATGGGCCACGTCCGGAACTATTCGATCGGCGACGTCATCGCCCGCCAGAAGATCATGGCCGGATTCTCGGTCCTCCACCCCATCGGCTGGGACGCCCTGGGCATGCCGGCCGAGAACGCGGCCATCAAGCACGGCACCCATCCCCGGGCTTGGACCCTCGACAACGTCGACCACATGCGGGCCCAGCTCAAGCGGATGGGCATCAGCTACGACTGGAGCCGCGAGGTCAACACGTGCCTCCCCGACTACTACAAGTGGAACCAGTGGATCTTCCTGCGCATGCTCGAGCGCGGCCTGGCCTTCCGCAAGGAGAGCTGGGTCAACTGGTGTTCCCAGTGCCGGACCGTGCTCGCCAACGAGCAGGTCGTCGGCGGCGGGTGCTGGCGCTGCGAAACCCCCGTCGCCCAGAAGAAGATGGAGCAGTGGTTCCTCAAGATCACCGGCTACGCCGACGAGCTCCTCACCGGCCACGCCGAGCTCCGCAAGTGGCCCGAGCACGTCCTCCAGATGCAGAAGAACTGGATCGGCCGGAGCGAGGGCGCCCACGTCCGCTTCGGCCTCGATGGCGCGTCGAAGACGATCGAGGTCTTCACGACGCGGCTCGACACGATCTGCGGGGCGACCTTTCTCGTCGTCTCGGCCGAGCACCCGGTTGTCAGCGACCTGGTCGCCGGTCCCCGCGAGAAGGAACTGGGCGCGTGGGTGGCCCGGACCGTCGCCGCGATGCGCCAGCGCCGCGACGTCGGCGAGACCGAGAAGGACGGCGTGGACACCGGCAAGAAGGCGATCAATCCCTTCACCGGCGAGCGCGTCCCGATCTGGATCGCCAATTACGTCCTGATGGACTACGGGACGGGAGCGATCATGGGCGTTCCCGCCCACGACGCCCGCGACCTCGAGTTCGCCCGGGCCTACGGCATCCCCGTCCGCACGGTCATCGCCCCTCCCGCGAAGGCCGGGGAGCGCTTCGACACCGAGCCCGACGAGGTCTATGAGGAGCCCGGCGTCCTGGTCAACTCGGGCCCGTTCTCCGGCCTGTCCTCGGAGAAGGCCACGGAGAAGATGGGAGAGTTCGCCGAAGAGAAGGGCCTCGGCCGCCGGAGCACGATCTTCCGGCTCCGCGACTGGGGCATCTCCCGGCAGCGCTACTGGGGGACGCCCATCCCCGTCGTCTACTGCGACCGCTGCGGCGTCGTCGGCGTCCCCGACGCGGACCTCCCGGTCGAGCTCCCGCTCGACGTCAAGCTGACCGGCGAGGAGGGCTCACCCTTGGAACGCCACGCGGGCTTCGTCCGCGCGGCCTGTCCGAAGTGCGGCGGGCCGGCCCGCCGCGAGACCGACACGATGGACACTTTCGTCGATTCCTCGTGGTACTTCTTCCGCTACTGCTCGCCGCGCGAGACGTCGCTGCCCTTCCGCCCCGAGGACGCCAAGGCCTGGCTCCCCGTCGACCTCTACATCGGCGGCGTCGAGCACGCCATCCTCCACCTCATCTACTCCCGCTTCTTCACCAAGGTCCTCCGCGACTTCGGGCTGACCGACATCTCCGAGCCCTTCCCGCACTACCTGGCCCAGGGCATGGTGACCAAGGACGGATCGGCCATGTCCAAGTCCAAGGGCAACATCGTCGACCCCGACGAGATCCTCCAGCGCTACGGCGCGGACACGCTCCGCCTGTTCATCCTCTTCGCCTCGCCGCCGGACAAGGAGTTCGCCTGGGCCGAGGAGGGCCTCGACGGCTGCTTCCGCTTCCTCGTCCGCGTCTGGACGATCGTCCACGAGAACATCGACCTGTTCGCCGAAGAAGGGGCCGCCGCGGGCGGAACCGCCCCGGCCGGGGAGCCCGCCGCCCGGGTCGTCCGGAAGACCCATCAGACGATCCGCAAGGTCACCGAGGACATCAGCGTCCGGTTCCATCTCAATACGGCCATCAGCTCGATCATGGAGCTCTACAATCTGATCAAGAAGGAGCGGGACGAGCTGAGGCGGACGCCCGACGGCCGGGCCTCTCTCCGGCTGGCCCTCGGATCCATCGTCCGCCTCCTCAACCCCTTCGCGCCGCACCTCGCCGAGGAGCTCTGGGAGAAGACCGGACACGCGGGGCTCCTGGCCCGTTCGGCCTGGCCGGCTTACGACGCGTCCCTGGCCCGCGAGGAGATGGCCACCGTCGTCGTCCAGGTCAACGGCAAGCTCCGCGACCGCTTCGAGGCCGTGCCCGACCTCCCCGAGGCCGAGCTCGAGGCGGCCGCCCTGGCCCTGCCGAAGGTCCAGGCGGCCCTCGGGGGCAAGCCGCCCCGCAAGGTCATCTCGGTCCGCAACAAACTGGTCAACATCGTGAGCTGAGGCCCCGGGGCCGGAGGGAACGCCGCCGATGACGAGCATGAGAGAGACCCGCGGCCGGACGGCCGCCGCCGCGGTCGCCATGGCCGCCGTGTTCGGCGCCTGTGTCGCGTCCGCGGCCTGCGGCTACCGCCTCCGCGGCACCGGCACGTCGCTCCCGCCCGGGATCAGGACGGTCTGCGTCCCGGTCTTCAAGAACCTGACGACGCGCTTCGAGCTCGACGTCAAGCTGACCCGGGCCGTCGTCAACGAGCTCGTCGCCCGGGGCAAGGTCACGGTCAGCGCGGACCCGTCCACGGCCGACGCCGTGCTCGAGGGCGAGATCACCGGCTTCCGGGCCTCGCCCATCGGCTTCAGCGGATCGAACCAGGCCGACCGGTACAACATCACCGTGACCGCTAAGGTCACGCTCAGGGACCGCCGTTCCGCCGCGACCCTCTTCGAAAATCCGGCCTTCCTCTATCAGCAGGAATACGAAGTGCCCCCCGGGACGGGCTTCGAGTCGCTCGAGTCCGAGGCCATCGGGAAGATCGCGGAGAAGTTCGCCCGCAGCCTGATTGTCGCCGTCCTGGAGGGGTTCTAGGATGGCCGGCCCCGCGGCCGACGGCCTCCGCGAGGAGACGCTCCTCCCGGGCTATCTTTTCTACGGCGAAGAGGAGTACCTGGCCGAGGAGTTCGTCGAGGCGCTCCGGCGCGTCCTGGCGGCCTCGTCGGGCGGGGAGTTCCGCCTGACCCGCATGGACCTCGACGAGACGAAATGGCGCGACGTCGTCGACGCGGCCCGGACCGCCCCGTTCCTCTTCGAGCCCTGGCGGGCGCTCGTCATCCGCGTCCCGGCGAAGAAATCGGCTTCCGACAGGGGCCGGGACCGGGCCCCGGGGGGGGGAGGCGAGGAGGGCCGGGCCTCGAAATACCTCGGCGCGACCGACCAGAAGATCCTGCGGGAGTATTTCGCCGATCCGGCGTCCCGGACGGTCCTCGTCGTCATCCGGGCCGGGAAGGTCCGCAAGGACGACGCGCTCGTGCGCTTCTTCGCCTCGCTGCCCAAGGCGGCCCTGTCGACGACGGAGATGAAGCGGCTCAGCGCCTCCGCCCTCATGCGCCGGGCCGACGAAAGGGCCCGCTCGCTCGGCAAGACGCTCACCGAAGGGGCCAGGCAGCGGCTCTTCGAGCTCCTCGGACAGGACCTCCGGCTGACGATGAACGAGGTCGACAAGCTGACCGTCTTCGTCGGCGAGAAGAAGGGCATCGAGGAGGACGACGTCAACGAGGCCACGGCCGGCCAGCGCAGCTTCGAGTCCTATGAGCTCGACGACGCCCTGGCCGCCGCCGATTTCGCCAGGGGCGCGGCCGTCATCAAAGACCTTCTGGCGGAGGGCGAGCGGCCCGAGCAGATCCTCGGCCGCCTGGCCGGCTTCTTCCGCGGCGTCCTCGTGGCCCAGACCTGGCTCGCCGAGAAGGGCCGGACCAAGGACGAGATCTTCCAGGCGCTTTTCCCCTACATCTCCAAGAACTGGGGGGACCTCTACCGGAGGAAATACGGCGACTTCTTCGGCGTCGTCGAGGGGCTCACGCCGGCCGAGCTCAACGCCCTCCTGGGGAAGCTCCGGCAGGCGGACGTCCGCCTCAAGACGACCGACGCCGACCCCCGGACGGTCTTCGAGATCTTCCTGAGGGAATTCGTGCTGGCGAGGAAGGAGCGGACGATTATTTCGCCGGAGCGGGGCCGAGGAGGGCGACCTGACGGGTGAGCCTCGATTTGTAGCGGCTCCCGGTGTTCTTCTTGATGGCCCCTTTCTTGACCGCCTTGTCGATCTCCCGGTTGAGGCCGGGGAGCATGGCGGTCGCGGCCTCGCGGTCCTTGGCCTTGATGGCCTCGCGGACCTTGCGCATCTTGGTCCGGAGGGCCGATTTCGTCTGGGTATTGACCGCCTTCCGGCGCAGGCTGCGGCGGTGCTGCCGTATCGCTGATTTGTGACGGGCCATACGTTTCTCCTCTTTTGAAGCGCCTATGATAGAATACCCTGACCTTAAAGTCAAACGACCCCGGCCGGAGGGGGCGCATCCCCATGGAACATGAGGACCGGAAGCACCGCCTGATCCGCTCAACGGCCGCGGTGGCCGGACCGACCCTCGCCAGCCGCCTCCTCGGCTACGTCCGGGACCTCCTCCAGGCCTACTACCTCGGCACGGGCCACGGCGCGGACGCCTTCACCATCGCCTTCGCCATCCCCAACCTGTTCCGCCGGCTGACGGGGGAGGGGGCGATGACGCCGGCCTTCGTTCCGACCTTCACCGAGCTCAAGCGGGACCGGTCCCGGGGCGCGCTCTGGGCCTTCGGCAACGTCTTCTTCTGGGACCTCGCCCTGGTCATGGCCGCGACGACCGTCCTCGGCGTCCTCTTCGCCCCGGGCCTCGTCAAGGTCATCGCCTACGGCTTCGGTGACGTGGCCGGGAAGTGGGGACTGACCATCTTCATGACCCGGATCATGTTCCCCTACCTCTTCTTCATCACCCTGGCCGCCCTGGCCACGGGCATCCTGAACTCCTTCGGCCGCTTCTTCGTGCCGGCCTCGACGCCCATCCTGTTCAACCTCGCCGTCATCGCCGCGGTGACGGGCTGGGCGGGCGACAGCCGCGAGCCGGCCCTCGTCTTCGCCGTCGGCGTCGTCGCGGGCGGAGTTCTCCAGCTGGCCATCCAGGTCCCCTTCCTTTGGAAGGAGGGTATGCGCTTCACCTTCGGCCTGTCCTTCCGCGACCCGGTCGTCCGGCGCGTCGGCCGGTTGATGCTCCCGGGCGTCTTCGGGGCCAGCGTCTACCAGGTCAATTTCGCCCTGAGCCGGATGATCGCCTCCGGACTCGAGAAAGGCAGCGCCTCGGCCCTCTACTACGCTTCCCGGATCGAGGAGCTGACGCTCGGCCTGTTCTCCATCGCCCTGGCCGCGGCCCTGCTCCCGGCCTTCTCCGAACAGGTCGCCGCCCGGGCCCTCGACGAGATGAAGAAGACCCTGGGCTTCTCGCTCAAGCTGACCGCGGTCGTCAGCTTCCCGGCCGCGGCCGGGCTCATGGCCCTCAACGTCCCGATCATCCGCACCCTCTTCGAGCGGGGCGCCTTCGACCGCGGCTCGACCGCCCTCGCGGCCTCCTGCCTGATGCTCTTCGCCGTCGGGCTGCCCTTCGTCTCCGGGGTCAAGGTCGTCGCCCCGGCCTTCTTCTCTCTCAAGGACACCCGGACGCCCGTGGCCATCGGCGTCGTCGTCATGCTCGCGAACGCCGCCCTTTCCCTGCTGCTCATGGGGCCGTTCCGGGTCGGCGGCCTGGCCCTGGCCCTGTCGCTCTCCCAGGTCCTCAACTTCGTCCTCCTCCTCGTCTGGCTCGAGCGCAAGGTCGGCCCGACAGGGCGCGGCCGCTGGGCCGCTTCGGCGGCCAAGGCCGCGGCGGCGGCGGCGGCCATGGGCGCCGTCCTCCGGATCGCCTGGCCCGCCCTCGGCGTCGACGGGTCCCCGCTGGCCGTCCGGGCGGCGGCCCTGCTCGGGACCATCGTCGCGGGGATAGTCTTGTATCTCGGGCTCCTCCGTCTCCTCAGCCCCGGCGACTTCGCGAGCGTCGTCGGCCTCCTGAGGAAGGCCGCGGCGAAGGAGGTCTCCCCATGAGGATCGTGCTCCAGAGGGTCAGGGAAGCGTCGGTCGAGGTCGACGGACGGACGGTCGGCCGCATCGGACGGGGGGTCTGCCTGCTCGTCGGGGTCGAGAAGGGCGACGGCGAGGCGGACGCCGATTCATTGGCCCGCAAGGCCGTCGAGCTGCGCGTCTTCCCCGACGCCGCGGGCCGGATGAACCTGCCGCTCGGCGAGGTCGGGGGAGAGGTCCTGGCCGTCTCCCAGTTCACCCTGGCCGGGTCGGTCCGCAAGGGCCGGCGGCCGAGCTTCGACGGGGCGGAGGAGCCGGACCGGGCCGCGGAGCTATTCCGCTATTTCGTCGGCGCCGTCGAGGCCCTCGGGGTCCGCGTCGAGACCGGCGTCTTTCAGAAGCCGATGGAGGTCCGCATCGTCAACGACGGGCCGGTGACCTTCATCCTCGATTCGAAAAAGGACGCCGGGCCGCGGCCCGAGGGGTGAGGCGGGCCCGTTCTTCTCACCCCTCGAGGGGAGGGGCCGGGGTCGAAAATCACCCCCCGATTCCCCGGGCCGGGCCATTTCCCCACCTGGCGGGATGCCCTAGGATAGGGACGGACGGTCCGCGGAGGAGAAGTCCGTCCGTGAGTGGAGCTTCATGCCCATGAGCCGATTCGTCGTCCGACGGGAGGTCGCGGGCCTGCCTCGCGTCCCCCTGCGCGGCACGCTCGATCTGACCTACCGGTGCGCCAACGATTGCCGCCACTGCTGGCTGAGGCTCGCTCCGGACGCGCCCGAGGCCGGGGCGGAGCTTCGTCTCGACGAGGTCCTCCGGATCGTCGGCGAAGCCCGGGCCATGGGCTGCAGAGAATGGGCCTTCTCGGGAGGAGAGCCCCTGCTCCGGCCCGATTTTCCGGAGATCTTCGAGACCGTCTCCGGGCGGTCGGCCTGGTACACGCTGAACACCAACGGGGGCCTGATCACGCCGCGGCTGGCCCGCCTCCTGCGGCGGGAGGGGACCAAGCTTGTCGCCCTCTACGGCGCCACGGCCGCGGTCCACGACGCCGTCACCCGGAAGCCCGGCTCCTTCGAGGCGCTCGTCCGCGGCGTCGCCTACCTCCGGGAGGCGGGGGCGGCGTTCACGGTCCAGATCGTGCCCCTGAGGACGAACATCGGCGAGTTCGAGGCCATGGTCGGATTGGCCGAGTCCTGGAGCCCGAGCTGGAGAATAGGCGCGACCTGGCTCTATCTTTCCGCCTCGGGCGACCCGGCCCGGAACCTCGAGATCGCCGCGGAGCGGCTCGATCCGGCCCGGATCGCCGCGCTCGACCAGGCCTGGGGCGGCGGCGCAACCGAGCTCGACCCGGAGGTCGAGCCGCCGTGCGTCCCGGCCGCCTCGGGCGGGCTCTACGCGGCCTGCCTCGCCGGCCGGCGCGATTTCCACGTCGATCCCTACGGCGGGATGAGCTTCTGCTCGTTCGTCAAGGACCCCGCCCTCCGCGTCGACCTGAGGTCGTCCGGCTTCGCCGAGGCCTGGGACGACCGTCTGCCGCGGCTCGTCGCCGCCGTCGGGCCCTCGGCCGCTTTCGCCGGAGGCTGCGGGTCCTGCGAGCTGCGTCCCGACTGCAAGTGGTGCCCGGTCTTCGCCTACCTCGAGACGGGCGACCACTCGGCGAAGATCGAGGGGCTCTGCGCCGTCGCCCGGGAGACGCGCCGGGCCCGCGAGGACTGGCTCGGCGCCCACCGCCGGCGCTTCCGGATCGCCGGACTCACGGTCGACGTCGAGGCCGACCTGCCCATCGGGGACGGCACCTTCGCGCCGAAGTTCGAGCCCTTCAGGACCGCCGTCGACGGACCGGCCGCGATCGTCCTCCGCCACCACTTCTCGCTCCCCGACCGGCTCGACGACGCCTCCCTGGGCCTGGAGGTCCACCGGCAACCGCCCTGGGCTGTCTATCGCCGGGGCCGCTCGTGGATCTACGTGATGATCTCGCCCGACCCTTCGGACGGCCGGGTCCACCGGGTCATGGTCTTCGACGACGGCCACACCCGCGGCCGCGTCTACAGCCCCTCGGACGACGTCTTCCGCCGCGGCGGTCACGACTCGCTGGCCCTGCTCCCGTCGGACCAGCTCATCCTGGCCCGGGCGCTTCCGGCCTTCGGCGGCGTCTTCGTCCACGCCGCCGCGGTCGACATGAACGGGCACGGCCTCGTCTTCGCCGGGGCATCGGAAGCGGGCAAGTCGACCATCGTCAAGCTGATCGGCGGGAAGGCCCGGGTCCTCTGCGACGACCGCGTCGTCGTCCGCGGGGAAGACGGCGGCTTCCGCGTTTACGGCACCTGGAACCATGGCGAGATCGACCGCGTCTCCCCGGGCCCGGCCCCCCTGCGGGCCGTGTTCTTCCTGAGGCAGGCGGCCGGGAACCGCCTCGACCGCGTCGCGGAGCCACAGGCCATCCTCCGCGACTTCCTGCCCCGGCTCGTCCGGCCCCTGGCTTCGGCGGACTGGTGGGAGCGCGCACTCGGGGTGGCCGGGGCGATCGTCCGCGCGGTCCCTTTCTACGACCTGTCCTTCGACA
The DNA here is from genome assembly GCA_963719985.1 of Candidatus Aminicenantota bacterium. Lineage (GTDB taxonomy): Bacteria > Acidobacteriota > Aminicenantia > Aminicenantales > Saccharicenantaceae > RBG-16-66-30. Next base: position 1,348,888 of record CAVRDU010000005.1, read on the forward strand.
GGAGCGGGGGCATAGTCGGCGTCCTGGAGGATTTCCTGGAGGCGCCCGGATGAGCGCGCCCGCCCGGTCCTACGTGAGGAAGGTCCTGTCCGGACGGGACGGGCTGTGGGCCGCCGGAGGCCCGCGTCTCGCGCGGCTCGACATCGAGCTCACCGAGCGCTGCGACAACGACTGCGTCCATTGCTCGATCAACCTTCCGGCCGGCGACGCCGCCGCCCGCCGCCGGGAGTGGACCGCCTCCGCTTGGAAGGCGCTCCTCGACGAAGCGGCCGGCCTCGGGGCCCTCGTCGTCCGGCTGACCGGCGGCGAGCCCCTGCTTCGCGACGACTTCGAGGAGATCTATCTCCACGCCAGGAAGCGCGGTCTGCGGGTGATGCTCTTCACCAACGCGACGCTCCTGACGCCGCGCCTGGCCCGGCTCCTCCGGGACGTTCCGCCGCTCGAGGCGGTCGAGGTCTCCGTCTACGGGATGACGAGGGAGACCTGCGAGGCGGTGACGCGGCGGCCGGGGTCGTTCGACGCCTTCCGGCGCGGCCTCGGCCTGCTCCGCGAGCACGGCGTGCCCTTCGTCGTCAAGGGGGCGGTCCTTCCGCCGACGCGTCACGAGCTCGACGAGTTCGAAGCTTGGGCGGCCGGCCTCGGCGGGGCCTCCGGGCCGCCGTCCGCGGCGCTCCTCTTCGACCTGAGGTCGCGCCGGGACGGCCCCAAGAGCGCGCTCATCGCCGGCCTGAGGATCGGCGGGGACGAGTTCGTCAGGATCGCCCGCCGCCGCGGGGACGCGGCCGTCGGGGAGTGGCGCGACTTCTGCGCCCGCGCGGGCGGGCCGCGCGGCGACCGCCTGTTCACTTGTCTGCCCTCGGGCGGGTCGGCGGCCGTCGATCCCTACGGCCGCCTCCAGTACTGTCTGGGGTTGCGCCATCCGGACACCGTCTACGACCTGGCCGCGGGCTCGCTCCGCGAGGCGATGGCGGACTTCCTGCCGCGCGTCAGGGCCAGGCGAGCGGCCGATCCGGCCTATCTCGAGCGCTGCGGCCGGTGCTTTCTCAAAGGGCTTTGCGAGCAGTGCCCGGCGAAGTCCTGGGCCGAGCACGGGACCCTGGACACGCCGGTCGAATACTTCTGCGGCATCGCCCACTCCCAGGCGGTCGCCGCGGGGCTGCTCGAACCCGGCGAGAAGGCCTGGGCCGTCGTCGACGGCGGGAAACGGTCGGCGCGAACACGAAGGAGAGAACCATGAGCGGAAAGATCGATCTCGGCCGGGCCTATGGCCCTTCCGAGGACGTCGTCGTCAGGGAGATCGAAGGGGAGATCGTCATCGTCCCCCTCGCCTCCGGCATCGGCGACCTGGAAGACGAGCTCTTCACCCTCAACGAGACCGGCCGGGCCATCTGGGGCCTGGTCGACGGGTCGCGGCCGCTGGCCGCGGTCGTCCGGGAGCTCGTCGCCGAATACGACGCCCCGATTCGGCTCGTCGAGGAGGACGTCGTCGGCTTTCTCCAGGAGCTCCTCGAGCGCAGGATGATCGTCGAGAGAGGCTGACCGGAATGTCAGGACCGTCCCGCCCGCGCGTCGCTCCCGGCGGCGACCTCCGCCTGCCGGGCGAGTCCCTGGCCGGGCTGATGGGCGCGGTCCTGAGGAAGGGCAAGCCCTTCCGGTTCGAGGCCCGAGGCGAGAGCATGCATCCGGCGATCCGGCACGGAGACGTCGTCACGGTCGCCCCGGTCCCGGACCGCCCGCCCGCGATCGGCGACATCGTCGCCTTCGTCCATCCGGGAACGGGCGGCGTCCGCGTCCACCGCGTCGTCGCCGCCGGCGGCGGGCGATACGTCCTCAAGGGCGACAACGCCCTGGGCGCCGACCCCCCCATCGGGCGGGACGGCATTCTCGGGCTCGTCGTCGGGCTCGAGCGCGGCGGGCGCCGACGGCGTCTCGGCCCGGCTCCCCAGGCGGCGGTCCTGGCCCTCCTTTCGCGGACGTCGTGGTTCACGCGCCTCGTCCGGCGGGCCCGCCGGGCTTTCCGCCGGCCGGAAGGGAGGGGCTGACGTGAGCCGCGATTTCGTCGTCCGCCGGCCGCTCGCGGAGTTCGGGCTGTGGGACAAGATGGCCGCCGGCCGGTCCGTTTTCAGCTTCGACCTCGAGGCGACCGCCCGCTGCAACCTCGACTGCCGCCACTGCTACATCAACCTCCCGGCCGGGGACCGGACGGCCCGCCGGCGCGAGCTCACGGTCGAAGAGATCGGCCGCATAGGCGGCGAGGCGGCGGCGCTCGGCGCGGTCTGGTGCCTGATCACGGGCGGGGAGCCGCTCCTGCGGAAGGACTTCTTCGACGTCTACACGGCGCTCCTCGGACGGGGGCTGCTCCTTTCCCTCTTTACCAACGCGACGCTGGTCACGGACGAGCACGTCCGCTTCTTCCGGAAGTTCCCGCCGCGGGAGATCGAGGTGACCGTCTACGGCGTCACCCGCGAGACCTACGAGCGGGTCTCGCGGAAGCCCGGGTCGTTCGCCGCGTTCGAGCGCGGGCTCGACCGGCTCCTCGCCGCCGGCCTGCCCGTCCGGCTCAAGGCCATGGCCCTGCGCTCGAACAAGCACGAGATCCCCGCCATCGCCGACTTCTGCCGGGCCAGGACCAAGGATTACTACCGCTTCGATCCGCAGCTCCACCTCCGCTTCGACCGGGACGAGGCCCGGAACACGCTGATCAAGGCCGAGCGGCTCAGCGGCCGTGAGGTGGCCCGGCTGGAGAGGGCCGATCCCCAGCGCTTCGGGGCCCTCCGGACGGCCTGCGGCGAGATCCTTCCGGAAGGGGCCGAGGCCGGCGGCGGCGCTCCGGAATGCCGCCACATCTTCCGCTGCGGCGTCGGCCAGCGGAGCTTCGTCGTCGGGCCGGAGGGGGGTCTCCGACCATGCCTGTCCCTGCACCACCCGGACTTCCTCTTCGACCTGAGGAGGGGACGCCTGGCCGATGCCTGGACGCGGTTCCTGCCGGCGGCCCTGTCCCGGACGTCGGACAGGCGGGAGTTCCTGGACAAGTGCGGCCGGTGCCCCCTCGTCAACCTCTGCCTCTGGTGCCCGGCCCACGCCTATCTCGAGACGGGGGCCCTCGATTCCCCCGTCGAGTCCTTCTGCCGGGTCGCCGAGGCCCGGGCGGAGGGCCTAAAATCTGGTTGACTTTGCCGGAAGACCGGCCTAAGATACTAGAAAGGAAGCATTTTTGGAGGATCCAAGGCCATGAAGAAGAAATGGCAGACGCCCGAGCTCATCGTCCTCTTCAAGGGGCGTCCGGAGGAGACGCTCTTGTGCCATTGCAAGCACAAGACGGCGCCTCCCGTGGCGCCCTATAACCACAAGGACAACTGCACGTCGAACCCCCTCTGCTGCCAGGCTTGCTCGGACACCCGCTACGCCAGCTGACCTGGGCTATTCACGAGACGGGGCGGCTGGGGGGGCGGCGGGCCTCAGCTGAAACGCACGCGGCTCGTCTTCCCGATCGCCGCCTCGGCCGCCGCGCGGACGTAGGGATTCTCGTCCTTCTTCAGCCGGACGAGGGCCCGGACCGCCTCTTCCCCGCCGATCTCGCCCAGGGCCCCGGCCGCCGCCCGGCGGACGTCGACGTTGGCGTCCCCGGCCGCCCGGACGACCGCGGACACGGCCGCGGCGATCCGTCGGTGGCCGATGATCCCGAGAGCCGCGCTCCTCGCGTACCAGGGCGGAAGGCGGAGCCGGCGCAGGGCCGGCTCGAGGCGGAGCTGGGGCCGGCCGCGGAGCTCGCCGGCGACGAAGGCCCTCACGGCTTCGTTGGGATCGGCGAGGGCCTCCCACAGGAGCTCTTCGGCCCAGGGCCGGCCGGCCTTGACGCACGCGGCGAGGATGCGCCGCCTCTGGTCCTTGTCCGGGGTTCGGCCGAGCTTGAGCAGGAAGGCGGCGCAGACGTCCATCCTCAGACCAGGTCCAGGATGTGGCCCATCTTCTCTTTCTTGGTCTTTAGATAGCGGAGGTTGCAGGCGTTCGGCGGGACCTCGAGCGGCACGCGCTCGACGATCTCCAAGCCGTAGCCCGTCAGGCCGACGAACTTCCGGGGATTGTTGGTGATGAGGCGGAGGCGGTGGACCCCGAGCGCGACCAGGATCTGGGCGCCGGTGCCGTAGTCCCGCTGGTCGGGCTTGAAGCCCAGCCGTCGGTTGGCCTCGACCGTGTCGGCGCCGACGTCCTGCATGGCGTAGGCCTTGATCTTGTTGGCCAGGCCGATGCCGCGGCCCTCGTGGTTGAGGATGTAGAGGACGACGCCGCGGCCCTCCTTCTCGATCATCTCCATGGACAGGCGGAGCTGCTCGCCGCAGTCGCAGCGGGACGAGCCGAACGTGTCGCCCGTCAGGCACTGCGAGTGGGCCCGGACGAGCGTCGGCGCGCCGTTGCCGACCTCGCCCTTGACCAGGGCGACGTGGTGCTCGCCCCGGATGGTGTCCTCGTAGACGTGGAGGCGGAACCGCCCGTGCGACGTCGGCAGATCGGTCTCGTCGAGCTTCCGGACGAGCGTCTCCGTCTTCATGCGGTGGCGGATGAGGTCGGCGATCGTCAGGATGGGGATGTCGAACCGCCGGCCGACCTCCTCGAGATGGGGCCGGCGGGCCATCGAGCCGTCCTCGTTCATGACCTCGCAGATGACCCCGGCGGGGAAGAGCCCGGCCATGCGGGCCAGGTCCACGGCGGCCTCGGTCTGGCCGGCCCGGGCCAGGACGCCGCCCTCCTTGGCCTGGAGCGGGAAGATATGGCCCGGCCGGGCCAGGTCCCCGGGCCTCGTCGCCGGATCGACCGCGGCCAGGATCGTCCGGGCCCGGTCGTGGGCCGAGATCCCGGTCGTGACGCCCTCGCGGGCGTCGATGGACACGGTGAAGGCCGTCTGGAAGCGGGCCGTGTTCTCGCTGACCATCAGGGGCAGCTGGAGCTCCTCCAGCCGCTCTCGGGTCAGGGGCAGGCAGATGAGACCGCGCCCGTGGCGGGCCATGAAGTTGACGATCTCGGGCGTGGCCTTCTCGGCGGCGACCATGAAGTCGCCCTCGTTCTCGCGGTCCTCGTCGTCGACGATGATGATCATCCGGCCGGCGCGAACGGCCTCGAGCGCGGTCTCGACGGGAACGGTTGTCCTGTTCTCAGCCATGGGATCTCACGGGCCTTTCCGGGGGCCCTCTCAGCCCTTGGGGCGTCCGAGGGACAGGTAATTATACACGTATTTTCCGACCATGTCACACTCGAGGTTGACCTTGGCCCCGGCCCGCAGCAGGCCGAGGTTCGAGCCTTCGAGCGTCAGCGGGATGAGCTCGACCTCGAAGGAGGAGGGGCCGAGCGAGGCGACGGTCAGCGAGACCCCGGCGACGGCGACCGAGCCCTTGGGGACGAGGAAGGGCCGGAGCGCGGCCGGGAAGGCGACGGCGACCCGCTTGCCGGGCGGACGGGAGGAAACCCTGAGGACGCGGCCGACGCCGTCGACGTGGCCGCTGACCATGTGGCCGCTGATCGGGGAGGACGGGGTCAGGGGGAGCTCGAGGTTGAGCTTCGCGCCCGGCCGGAGCCCGCCGAGGGTCGTCCGCTCCGACGTCTCCCGGGACAGGTCGAAGAGGACCTCGGTCCGGTCCGTGGAGACGACGCTGAGGCAGACGCCGTCGACGGCCACGCTCTCGCCGACGGCGAGCCGGGGGGCGAGGCCGGGCGCGTCGACGAGAAGGGCCCGGCGGCCCTTGCGATAGCCGCCGAACGCGCCGAGGTGCGAGATGATGCCTGTGAACATCAGAAGTATCCCTCCAGGATGATGTCGTCCGCGGCGGTGAAGGTGCGGACCCGGCGGAGGGCCCGGGCCGCGGCGACCGTCCCCGCGCCCGCGCCGCCGAGGAAGCCGGGAGCGGCGTCTCCGCCGAGGAGGCGCGGGGCCAGGGTCAGGACGGCCTTGTCGGCGAGCCCGGCCTCGACGAAGGCCGTGTAGAGCCGGCCGCCGCCCTCGACGAGGAGCGCGGCGACCTCGCGCCGGCCGAGCTCGGCCAAGACGCGATCGAGCGACCAGGCCATGGCCCCGCCCGGCGGCGGGACGACCTCGACGCCGCGGCGGGCGAGCGCGCGGGCCTTCCCGGCCGGCGCTCCGCGCCCGGCGAAAACGACCACCGGGCCGAGCCCGAGCGTCCTCAGGATCCGGGCGTCGAGCGGGAAGCTCAGGCGGGAGTCGAGGACGGCGCGGAGGACCTTCTTCCGGCCCCAGTGGGGATGCCGGACGGTCAACCGCGGATCGTCGGAGACGAGCGTCCCGGCGCCGATCATGAGCGCGTCCTGTTCGCCGCGCAGGAGATGGACGTAGTCGCGCGTCCCGGCCGAGGAGATCCAGCGCGACTCGCCGGTCCGGCAGGCGATCTTACCGTCCAGGGTCAGGGCCGCCTTGAGAGTGACGAAGGGCCGCTTCCGGGTGATGTATTTGACGTAGGATTCGTTGAGGGCCGCGTTCCGCTCGGCGAGCAGGCCGACCGAGACCCGCAGGCCGGCCCGCTCGAGCCGGCGGATGCCCCGGCCGTCGACGATCGGGTTCGGATCGACGGCCGAGACGACGACGCGTTCGAGACCGGCGCGGAGGACCGTGTCGACGCAGGGCGGCGTCCGGCCCCAATGGACGCAGGGCTCGAGGGTCAGATAGAGCGTCGCTCCCCTGGCCCGTCCGCCGGCGCCGGCGAGGGCCAGGATCTCGGCGTGGGGCTCGCCGGGCTCCTCGTGGAAGCCGGCCCCGACGGCGGCGCCGCCGCGGACGACGACCGCGCCGACGAGAGGGTTGGGGCTGGTGCGGCCGCGGGCCTTCTCGGCCAGCCCGTAGGCCATCTCCATCCAGGCGCGGTCGGACGCTCCGTTCATGAGAGCAGGGCCTCGACGAATTCGCGGGGCGAGAACTCGACCAGGTCCTCCTCGGACTCGCCCAGGCCGAGGAACCGGATGGGCAGGCCGACCTCGGCGGCGACGGCCACGGCGGCCCCGCCCTTGGCCGTCCCGTCGACCTTGGTCAGCACGATCCCGGAGAGGCCGGAGAACTTGAGGAACTCGCGGGCCTGCGGCACCGCGTTCTGCCCGACCGTCGCGTCGAGGACGAGAAGGGACTCGATCCGGGCGTCGGGAAGCTCGCGGACGACGACGCGCCGGACCTTCTCGAGCTCGCCCATGAGGTTGGCGTTGGTGTGGACGCGCCCGGCCGTGTCGACGAGGAGGACGTCGCCCTTCTGGGCCTTGAACGCCCGGGCGGCGTCGAAGACGACGGCGGCCGGGTCGGCCCCGTACGAGCCCTTGAAGACCGGGACGTCGAGCCTCTTCCCCCAGACCGCGAGCTGCTCCTGGGCGGCCGCCCGGAAGGTGTCGGCCGCGGCGAGGACGACCCGCTTCCCCTCGCCCTTGAACCGGGCCGCGAGCTTGGCCGCCGAGGTCGTTTTTCCGCCGCCGTTGGCGCCGACCATCAGGACGACCGTCGGGGAGACGGACGCGACGGGCGCGGCCGGCCCGCCCACGCCGGCGGGGGAGAGGAGGCGCTCGAGCTCGGACCTTAGGGCCCGCCGGAGCTCGATCTCCCCCGCGTCCTTGAGCGTCACGGACCGGAGCGCGTCGAGGACCCGGCCCGAGGCGGCGACGCCGACGTCGGCCAGGATGAGGGCCTCCTCGAGCCCGTCGAGGATATCCTCGCGGCGCTTGCCGCTGCGGAAGAGGTCCTCGACGCGGCGGAACGCGCCGCGGGTCCTGGCCAGCTTTTCGCGGAGGTTCGTGAACACGGCCTTAACATTTTATTTTTCAACCGTTTAATTGTCAATGGCGGCGGTTGAGCCGGGCCACCGCTTGTGCTAGAGTGAGGGCGCCATGAGCACCTCCCTCTGGGTCGTCAGCCCGCCGCGCCCCGAAGCGGACGCGTTGGCCGAGGCCCTGTCCCTCCCCCCTGCCATCGCCCGTGTCCTCGTCAACCGGAAGATCCTGACCGCCGACGACGCCCGGGCCTTCCTGCATGGCGGCCTCGAAGGGCTCCACGACCCCTACCTGATGAAGGGCATGGACCGGGCCGTCGAACGCGTCCAAAGGGCCATCGATCGCGGCGAAAAGATCCTCGTCTTCGGCGACTACGACGTCGACGGAGTCCTCTCGACGGTCATGCTGATGAAGGCCCTGTCGTCCCTGGGGGCCAAGGTCGAGTACTTCATCCCGGAGCGCCTGACCGACGGCTACGGCATCAAGGACGAGCACGTCCGCATCCCGGTCGAGCGGGGGGCCTCCCTCGTCATCAGCGTCGACTGCGGCATCAAGGCCGTCGAGTTCACCGCCCGGGCCCGGGAGCTGGGCGTCGACGTCATCGTCACCGACCATCACCGGCCCGGCGACGTCCTCCCCGACGCCGTGGCCGTCCTCGACCCCGTCCTCGCCGACGCGGGCTACCCGGACCGCGGCCTGGCCGGGGTCGGCGTGACCTTCAAGCTCATCCAGGCCCTCCTCCAGAGGGCCGGACGGGACGCGGGGCTGCCCCACTACATGAAGCTCGTCTCGATAGGGACCGTGGCCGACGTCGCCGAGCTCAGGGGCGAGAACCGGCTGTTCGTCAAGCACGGCCTCGAGGGGCTGCGGAACGTCGTCAACCCGGGCCTGCGCAGCCTGATCGAGGCCTGCGGCCTGGGCCACCGCAGGATCTCCGAGGGCGACCTGGGCTTTCGCATCGGCCCGCGCATCAACGCCGCCGGGCGGATGGGCATGACCGACCTCGCCGTCCGCCTCTTCTTCACCGAGGACCCCGGCGAGTCGCTGGCCCTCGTCCAGAAGCTCGACGAGCTCAACTCCCAGCGGCAGAAGACCGAGGAGCGCATCTTCAACGAGGCCCGCGACCGCGTCGAGGAGCGGGGGCTCGACCGGAAGTACAAGTGCCTCGTCCTCGGCTCGCCCGGCTGGCACCGCGGCGTCATCGGCATCGTCGCTTCCAAGCTCAAGGACCGCTTCCACCGCCCCGTCGTCCTTTTCTCTTGCGAGGACGGCAAGGCCCACGGCTCGGGCCGGAGCGTCTCGGAGGTCCCGCTGATCGACCTCATCGAGGACTGCCGCCACCTGTTCCTGAGCTACGGCGGCCACAGGCTGGCCGTGGGCTGCACCCTGCCGACGGAGCGCCTGGCCGCCTTCAAGGAGGCCCTGAATCCGCTGGCCGAGGCCCGCATCTCCGAGGACAGCCTGAGGCGGAAGCTCCGCATCGACGCGCCCCTCGACTTCATGGCGATCGACGACGGGTTCCTCGAGGCCCTCGACCGGCTCGTCCCCTTCGGCGTCGGGAATCCCAAGCCCCTCTTCGTCGCCGAGGACGTCGAGGTCGTCAGCGAGCCGCAGGTCCTGAAGGGCAAGCACCTGAAGTTCCTGGCCCGGCAGGGCGGCCGGGTCCTCGAAGCCCTCGGTTGGGACAAGGCCGACTGGCGCCACGTCATGCGCCGCGGCGGCCGCGTCAGCCTGGCGTTCTCGATCGTCCGGTCCGAGTACCTGGGCGAGCCGCGAACGAACCTGTCCATCGAAGACCTGAAGGTCTGAGGCCATGAGCGCGCAGCGAGCGTCGGCGCCGGCGAGGCTCGCCGGGATCGTCGCCGCGGTCACGCTCCTCGCGCTGGCCGCGGCCGTGGCCCTGCGCCTGGTCCCGCGGCGCGACGAAGTCCGCCGGGGCCCCTCCGCCCCTCCGCCCGAAGGCCGCGTCGTCGACGTCAAGGAGAGGGTCCGCCACGAGGAATTCCGGGCGGGCCGTCTCGTCGCCGAGGTCCGCGGCGAGACGTTCTTCCTCGGCCCGGACGGGCGGAACCACCTGAAGGGATCGGTCGAGGTCGTCCATTACGGGCCCGGCGGAGAGGTCGGCTCCCGGCTGACGGCCGGCGAAGTCGTCTATACAAAGGGAGAGCTCGTCTTCACGGTCACCGGCGAGGTCCGTGTCGAAGCGGGCGGCGTCGTCCTCGAAGGCGACGCCTTCGACTACGACGGCTCCGCGGGCCTGTTCCGGACCGCGTCGGGGGGACGGTTCGTCTCGAAGACGCTGGCGGGGCAGGCCAGGGAGATCGCCTATCGGGAGGATCCCGAAGAGATCCGGCTCGGCGGCGGCTTCCGGGCCGAGCTGGCGGCCAGGGACGGGGCCGGGCGCGACCTGGTCCTCTCCGGCGATTCCTTCGTCTTCGAGCGCCGCGAGCGTCGTGGCCGGGCGGAGGGAACGGTCGGGCTCGAGAGCGCCGATCTCACGGGCTCGTCGGCGGCCGCTTCCCTCGCTGTCTCCGAGGACGGCTCGTCCCTCGCGTCCGCCGTCCTCGAGGGCGGCGCCGTCGCCGTTCTCGGCGGGAAGAGGCCGTCTTCCGGCGCTGTCGGCGAGGTCCGGGCCGACCGGATCGCCGTCACCTTCTCCGCCGCCACGCCCGGCGTCGCGATCGCGGCCTCGGGCGGCTCCAGGCTCGCCTTCGGCCCCGCCGCCGGCAGGATGGAGACCGTCCTCGCACCGACGGCGCTGCTGAACTTCTCTCGTGATGAAGGCCGGGCGTCCTGGTCCGCCTCGGGCGGAGTCCGGACGGAGATCGCGGAAGCCGGCGTCGTCAGCCTCGCGCTCGAGGGCGCCGAGGCCGTCCTCGACTCGGCCCGGGTCCTCCATGTCACCGGCGGACCCGGGAGGCCCGCCGTCGCCGATTCCTCCGAGGCCCGGATCGAGGCGCCCTCGATCTCGGTCGAGAGCGGCACCGGAGCGCTCTTCGCCTCGGGTGGCGTAGCGGGCGTTCTCAAGGGCGAAGAGGGGCGGCGGAAGATCGGCTTTTTTTCGCCCCGGGAGGACGTCATCTTCTCCTGCCGGCGGCTGGAGATGCGTCCCGGGATCCCGGCGATCCTCTTCTCCGGGGACGTCCTCGCGCGCCAGGGGGCGAACACAGTCCGGGCGGAAGAGCTCGAGACCTCCGGCGAGTCGGGCCGGCTGAGCGGCCGGCGAGGCGTCGCGATCTCGCTGGCGGAGGCCGCGGACGGCCGGGCCTCCGGGCGTCCGGTCGAGCTCGGCGGCCGGGAAATGGGGTACGAGCCCGGCACGGGGACCCTGACCCTGTCCTCGACGGCCTTCGTCGGGCTTCCGGAGGCCCGGCTCGAGGCCGGAACGGTCTCGGCGGCCATCGGCCGAGACGACGGGAGATTGGGATCGCTCTCGGCCAGGACGGGGGTCGTCGTCTCCAAGGGCCGGTTCGCGGCCCGGGCGGAGGCCGCGTTCTACGAGGCCGCTGTCCGACCGGCTGGTCCTCACCGGCAATCCCGTCCTGACCGATCCGGAGGGAGGTTCGGCCAGGGGGGAGAAATTGACTTTCGATCTGGCCGATGATAAGATTTTGATCGAAAATGAGGCACCGGGACGATCGGCGACCGTCATTAGATCTTGAGCAATGAAGGGTTCCCTGAGAGCGGTCGGCCTTGAGAAGAGTTTCGGGCGGAAGAAGGTCGTCGACGGGGTCTCGGTCAGGGTCGAAGAAGGGGAGATCGTCGGCCTGCTCGGGCCGAACGGCGCCGGCAAGACGACCACGTTCTCGATGATCATCGGGCTCGTCCCGCAGGACGGCGGCCGGATCTTCCTCAGGGACGAGGACATCTCCGACCGGCCCATGTACCTGAGGGCCCGCAAGGGGCTCGTCCTCCTCCCCCAGGAACCGTCGTCGTTCAGGAAGCTGACCGTGGCCGAGAACCTGCTGGCCGTCCTCGAGACCCGGACGTCGGGCACGGCCGCCCGGACCGCCCGGGCGGAGGCCGCGCTCGAGGAGTTCGGCCTGGAGAAGCTGGCCGGGGCCCGGGCCCTGACCCTGTCGGGAGGCGAGAGGCGCCGCCTCGAGATCGCCCGGGCCATGGTCATGGACCCGGATTTCGTCCTTCTCGACGAGCCCTTCACGGGGGTCGATCCCCTGTCGGTCCGCGAGCTCCAGGCGGTCATCCGGAAGCTGCGGGCGAAGGGGATCGGGGTGCTGCTGACGGACCATTCCGTCCGCGAGGCCCTGGCCATCACCGACCGGGCCTACATCCTCGAGAGCGGCCGCGTCCTCAAGGAGGGGCGGCCGGAGGAGATCGTCTCCTCCGACGAGGTGCGCAAGAGCTATTTGGGAGACGAGTTCCGTCTATGATCCAGGAGCGCGAAGAGAAACCGGGGCCGGCACGATGAACTTCAAGCAGAGGCTCGACCAGAGGCAGGTCCAGAAGCTCATCCTGGCCCCCGCCCTCCAGCAGGCCATCAAGCTCCTGCCCCTGACCAACCTCGAGCTGATCGAGGTCATCGACGAGGAGCTGGCCCAGAACCCCATGATCGAGATCGAGGGCGAGGCCCGGGAGCGCGTGCCCAAGGACAGCGAGACCGTGGCGGCCGAAGAGGCCGGGGTCAAGAACAAGGAGGGCCTTCTCGACGGCCTGAATCTCGAGTCGACCGAGCCGAAGCTCGCGGGAGAGCCGGGAGTGGACAACCTCCTGGCCGGGTTCCAGGAATATCTCGACGAGGGCTTCCGGCCCCACTTCGCCGAGAGCCGGGAGGCCGTCTCGATCGAGAACACGATCTCCCGGACGGCTTCGCTCTGGGACCACCTGAACTGGCAGGCCGCCCTGACCTTCTTCGGGGCCGAGGACCGGGAGCTGGCCGAGAAGATCATCGGGGACATCAACGAGCAAGGCTACCTCAGCTCGACCGTCGCCGAGCTGGCCCGGCTGACCCGGACGACGCCGGAGAAGGTCGATGCCCTTCGGGCCAAGATCAAGACGTTCGATCCCGTCGGCTGCGGCAGCCTGGACCTCGGCGAGGCGCTTCTGGCCCAGATGGACCACCTCCAGGTCCAGGACGAGGTCGTCAGGACGATCGTCGCCTGCCACCTGCCGCTCATCGAGAAGTCCGATTTCGCCCAGCTCGCCCGCGTCCTCGGCATCTCCCTCCCCGAGGTCCGGGAGCGCATCGACCTCCTGAAGAGCCTCGACCCGGCGCCGGGGCGGAAGTACAGCGCGGAGAAGACGACCTACGTCGTCCCGGACATCGTCGTCACGAAGGAAGAGGACGAATGGAAGGTCGACCTCAACGACGAGGGCCTGCCCCGCCTCCGGATCAGCGGCTACTACCGCCAGCTCCTGGGCAAAGCGGCCGCGGGCGAGCCCGAGGCCTACCTCTTCCTCAAGGACCGCCTGAAGAAGGCCCTCTGGTTCATGCGCAGCCTCGACCAGCGGAACCAGACCATCCACAAGGTCGCCAGGTTCATCGTCGACCGGCAGAAGGAGTTCTTCGAGAAGGGCATCGACTACATCAAGCCGTTGACGCTGATGGAGATCGCCCAGGACATCGGAGTCCACGAATCGACCGTCGGCCGGGTCGTGGCCAACAAGTACATGATGACGCCGCGGGGAGTCTTCTCGCTGAAGTACTTCTTCCACAAGTCCCTCCAGGGGATCTATGGCGAGGACGTCTCTTCGCTCAAGGTCAAGGACCGGATCCGCCGGCTCGTCGACGCCGAGGACAGGGACCATCCGCTGAGCGACATCGAGATCGGCGAGCTTCTGGCCCGCGAGGACCTGCGCATCGCCCGGCGCACCGTGGCCAAGTACCGCAACCAGCTCAAGATCGAGCCGTCCCATATCCGCAAGAGGAAGTCCGTCATGGAGGAGAAAACATGAACGTCCATTATACGGCGCGCAAGGCCGCGCTCACGCCGGAGATCCGGGCCTATTGCGAGAAGCGCCTGGGCCGGCTGAAGGCGCTCGTCGACGACGTCCTCGATATCAACGTCGTCCTCATCGTCCAGAAGAACCGGAACAAGGCCGAGATCAACGTCCGGGCCAAGGGCGGCGGCTTCGTCGTCGCGGAAGAGACCTTGGACATGATGGACTCGCTCAACCGGGCCTTCGACACGCTGGAGAGGAGGATCCGGAAGGAGCGGGCCAAATGGCGCGATAAGAAGCGGCGCGGCGGACGCGAACGCAAGTCCCTGGCCCCCGTCGTCGAGGCCCCGGAGCCGGAGAGGCGTGTCATCCGCAGCTCCTACTTTTCGCTCAAGCCCATGACCCTCGAGGGGGCCATCGTCCAGCTCGACATCAAGAACAAGGACGTCTTCCTCTTCCGGCGCGCGGGGAGCGAGGATTGGGCCGTCGTCTACCGGCGCAAGGACGGCCACTACGGGCTCGTCGAGCCCGATTGATCGGACGAGGAAGGAGAGGACCCGTGAAGCTCCACGCGCTGCTCGACGAAGACCTGATCCTCTCCCGGCTCGCGGCCCGCGACCGGGCGGGCCTCCTGCGCGAGATGGCCGGGGCGCTCGCGTCCCTTCGGGCCGGGGAGTTCGGCGCGGACCTCCTCGACAAGCTCCTCAAACGGGAGAACCTCGGAACGACGGCCATCGGCCACGGCGTCGCCGTGCCCCATTGCCGGGCCAAGGGGCTCAAAGCCCCGGCCCTCCTGCTCGGCCTGTCCCGGGACGGGGTCGCCTTCGAGGCCGTCGACGGCAAGCTCTCGCACGTGTTCTTTCTCCTCGTCTCGCCCGAGGACAATCCCGGGTCCGGCCTCCGGCTGCTGGCCGCGATCGCGGCCCTGACCCGGAGCTCGCGGACGCTCGCCTCGAAGCTGCTCAAGGCGCAGACGGCCGCCGGCGTCCTCAAGGTCCTCCGGGAGGAGGAGGAGAAGGTCCGTGCCTGAGAAGCCCGCCGCCGGGCCGCCCGTCCCGGACGCCCCTCCCGACCAGACGACCATCTCGGCGGGTTTCATCAAGATCTTCGGCCTCGGCACCCTCATCCTCGGCGACAGCGGCATCGGCAAGAGCGAGAGCGCCCTCGAGCTCGTCTCCCGGGGCCACCAGTTCGTGGCCGACGACGTCGTCCAGGTCCGGGCCACCCCCAAGGGCGACCTCGTCGGAACGGCCCCGGCCCTGAGCCGCCACTTCATGGAGATCCGCGGCCTCGGCATCATCAACATCCGGGCCATCTTCGGCCCCCGGTCGATCGCCCGGGTGGCCCGGATCGACCTCGTCATACGGCTGAAGAAGTGGCGGCGCGGCTACGAGGTCGATCGCCTCGGGCTCAAGTCCGGCGACGACATGGCCATTCTCGGCCGGAAGATCCCGCAACTGGCCATCCCGGTCGCGCCGGGCCGGAACATCGCGACCCTGATCGAGGTCGCCTGCAAGGTCCACATGCTCCGGCAGAAAGGCTACAGCGCTCCCGACGAGATCATCCGCCGGCTTGACCGCGCGCTGAGCTGAGAGGTGCCATGCGACACGCCGCCAAGGACAACCGCTTCCTCATCGTCACGGGCCTTTCGGGGTCGGGGAAGACCGTGGTCAGCCGGGCCCTCGAGGATTTCGGCTACTACTGCATGGACAACCTGCCGGCCAAGCTCATCCCCGGCTTCGTCGAGCTCTGGCTGGCCAGGAAGGTCGAGATCGACCGGGCCGCCCTGGTCATCGACATCCGCGAGCCGCGGTTCCTCGCCGACTTCCCGGCCGTGTTCGAGGAGATCCGGAAGCGGACCCCGGTCCGGCTCATCTTCCTCGAGGCCACCGACGAGGCCCTGGCCAAGCGCTTCAACGAGACCCGGCGCCCCCACCCCCTGGCCCCGCGCAAGCCCATCCTGGAGGGCGTCCGGCTCGAGCGTCGGCGGCTGCTCGGCATCCGCAAGATGGCCGACGAGATCGTCGACACGTCGGGGCTCAACATCTACCAGCTCAAGGACACGATCGCCGAGCGGGTCCTGCGGCGGAAGCGGCGGAAGACCCAGGTCACGGTGACGAGCTTCGGCTACAAGCACGGCCTGCCCCTCGAGTCCGACATCGTCTTCGACGCGCGGTTGCTGCCGAACCCTTTCTACGTCGAACGGCTGAGGACGCGGACCGGCAAGACGCCGAGCGTCCGCAAGTTCGTCCTGGAGTCGCCGGGGACCGGAGAGTTCCTGAACCGCCTCTTCCGTTTCATGGACTTCGTCCTGCCCCGCTTCGCCCGGGAGGGGAAGTCCGCCGTGGCCGTGGCCGTGGGCTGCACCGGCGGCCGGCACCGCTCGGTCGTCATCGCCGAGGAGCTGGGGCGGCGCCTCCGGGGCCCGGACCGCGACGTCCGGGTCTATCACCGGGACCTTTATAAATGATCGCCGATGTCATACAATAGCGGCTTGACCGGGAGGGCGAGCGCACCATGATCGGAGGCATCATCGTCTGCCACGGCCGCATGGCCGAGGAACTCTTGAACGCCCTGACCATCATCCTGGGGGAGGCGCCCAACATCGAGGCCATTTCGATCGGCTGGTACGACGACGTCGAAGACTCGAAGAAGAAGATCAACCAGAGCCTCAAGCGGGTCGACCAGAAGAGCGGGGTCGCCATCTTCACCGACATGTTCGGCGGGACGCCGTCCAACCTCAGCTTCAGCTTCTACAAGGAGAACCAGGTCGAGATCATCACGGGGGTCAACCTGCCCATGCTCATCAAATTCGTCTCCCTGCAGCGCAGCAACAACCTCAAGGACGTCGCCAAGAAGGTCGTCGACCAGGGCAAGAAGAACATCCACCTCGTCAGCGTCCTGCTCGGCTCGCGGGCGAAATAGGGCCCATGATCGACCGGACCGTCGCCATCCGCAACAAGCTCGGGCTCCACGCCAGGGCCGCGGTCAAGTTCGTCAACCTGGCCAACCGCTTCGGGGCCTCGGTCAAGATCGTCAAGGGCGGCGACGAGATCGACGGGAAGAGCATCCTGGGCATCCTGACGCTGGCCGCGACCCAGGGCACGTCGATCCGGCTCGTCGTCTCCGGCAAGGACGAAGAGGCGGCCATGGCCGCCCTGGTCGAGCTTATCGCCAACCGCTTCGACGAGAAAGAGTGATCGGGCATGGACATCATACGGCTCCGCGGCATCGGGGTCTCGCCGGGGATCGCCATGGGCGAGGTCCTGCTCTCCAAGCGGGTCGTCTTCACCTCGCGCAAGGAGCTCATCGACGAAGCCCAAGTCCCGGACGAGCTCAAGCGCCTCCGGCGGGCCATCGACCGCACCCGTGAGGACCTCGTCCGGGTCAAGGAAGGCGTCAGGGACAAGCTCGGCCGGGACAGCGCCTTCATCTTCGAGGCCCACCTCCTCATCCTCGAGGACCCGAACCTCGTCGACGGCCTCGAGGCCGTCGTTCGCGACGACAAGGCCAGGGCCGAGTGGGCCCTGTCCAAGACCAACGGCCGTTATGAGCAGATCTTCGAGTCCCTCGCCGACGAGTACTTCCGGCAGCGGAGGTCGGACGTCTCCGACGTCCTGACCCGCATCTACAAGAACCTCGAGACCTGTCGGGAGAAGGAAAAGTCGCCCGACAAGCAGCACGTCCTCGTCGCCCACGAGCTCCTCCCGTCCGAGGCCGCCCTGCGGCTGAGCCGGAAGCTGACGCTGGGGGTAGCCCTCGACATGGGCGGGCAGACGTCGCATACGGCCATCCTGGCCCGCTCGCTGGGTATCCCGGCCGTTCTCGGCCTCCGGGACGTCTCCCGCCAGGTCCGGGAAGGGGTGTTCGTCATCGTCGACGGCACCGACGGCGAGGTCATCATCGATCCGCCCCCGGCCGTCCGGCGCGAGTTCCAGGCCAAGAAGGAGAAGTACGAGACCTACGGGCGGGAGCTCCAGAAGACGGCCACGCTCCGGGCTGTGACGCTCGACAAGGTCCGCTTCGTCCCCCAGGCCAACATCGAGCTGCCCGAGGAGATCGCCCCGGCCCTGGCCCTTGGGGCCGAGGGCGTGGGCCTCTTCCGCTCGGAGTTCATCTACCTCCGCCGGGAGACCCTGCCGGCCGAAGAGGACCACTTCGAGATCTACGCCCGCCTCGCGCGCGGCGCCCATCCCCACCCCGTCACCATCCGGACCCTCGACATCGGAGGCGAGAAGAGCCTGCCCCAGCTGAACATCGAGAAGGAGCCCAATCCCGCGCTCGGCCTGAGGGCCGTCCGGTTCTCCCTCTGCAACAAGGAGCTCTTCCGCACCCAGCTCCGGGCCATCCTGAGGGCCAGCGCCGAGGGGAGCATCCGCCTCCTCGTCCCCATGGTCACCGAGATCGACGAGGTCCTCGACGTCAAGGACATCTTCGAGGACGTCAAGCGGGAGCTCCGGCGGGGCGGCGCCGCCTTCGACGAGAAGATCCCGTTCGGCGTGATGATCGAGGTTCCGGCGGCCGCTGCGATGGCCGACGTGCTGCTCAAGGAGGTCGACTTCGTCAGCATCGGGACGAACGACCTCATCCAGTACATCCTGGCCGTCGACCGCTCGAACGAGTTCGTGACCCATCTCTTCAACCCGTTCCACCCGGCCGTCCTGCGGCTCATCCGGTCGGTCATCCAGGCGGCCGGGAAGGCCGGCAAGGACGTGGCCGTCTGCGGCGAGATGGCCGCCGACACGCTGGGGGCCATCGTCCTGCTCGGCTTCGGCCTGAGGACCTTCAGCATGAACCCCATCTTCATCCCCAGGATCAAGAAGGCCCTCCGCTCGATCGAGTGCCGGACCGCCGAGAGGATCGTCGAGGAGTCGCTGAAGCTCCGCAGCGCCCGGGAGATCGAGGAGTACGTCACCGAGGAGATCCTGCTCCGGCACCCGCAGGTGTTCCTGACCGGCCAGCCGGTCGACGCGCCGCCGAAGAAATAGCGGCTGCGCCCGCCGGGGACTGTCCCGCCTGCCCTATTTTCGGTTATAGTCGTCGGAGAGACGGACGATGTCGGATTCGGACGACGGGCCGAGCCAGACCTCCATGATCCGGGCCGGTTCCTCGCCGATGTTGCGGACGCGATGCGGGGCGCGGCGGGGGATGTAGATCTCCTCGTCGGGCGCCGCCGTCCAGACGCGGTCGCCGAGCGTGATCTCCAGGCCGGGGTCGAGGACGACCCAGAACTCGGCCCGGCCGTCGTGGTACTGGAGGGACAGCCGGCCGCCCGGCCGGACTGTGATGATCTTGAGGCCGCTCGCGCCTTCGTGGGGGAAGCGCCGGAATTTCCCCCAGGGCCGGACGTCCTCGGCGATGGCCTCGCGGAAGGCGTCCTCGGAAGGGGGCTTGTCGCTCACCGGTCAGAAGGGAATGTCGTCGTCGCCGCCGCCAGAGCCGCCGCCGCCCGCGTCGTCGAACGGGGCGGGCTCGTCCTCGGTCGCGGCCCCGCCGCGCCCGCCGCCGCGCTCGTAGTCCGGCGTGACGTCGCGCGTGTCGGAGCTGGCCGAGCTTTCCTCGCGCTTGCCGAGGAGGATGATGCTCTGGGCCTCGACCTCGGTCTTGTACCGCTTGTTCCCCGTGTCCTTGTCCTGCCAGCTTCGCGTCCGGAGCTTGCCCTCGATGAGGACCAGGCGGCCCTGGGCGAGGTACTTCTCGCAGAATTCGGCCAGCTTGCCGAAGACGACGATATTGTGCCACTCCGTCCTGTCCGAGGACTCGCGCGTGTTGGGATTGAACAGACGCTCGTTCGTGGCCAGGGTGAAGCTGGCTTTCCAGCGGTCCTGCTGGGGCAGTCGGAACATCTCGGGCTTCTGCCCGAGCCGGCCGACGAGGATGACCCTGTTCAGGCTGTTGATGTCTCTCATTTCTCCGTGAGCTCCCTGATCTTGTCCTGGGCGATCCGGCTCTCCTCCTCGAGGGGGTACTTGGCGACGAGGATCTTGAGCGCGGCCAGGGCCTCGGGCTTGCGGCCGAGCTCGACGAAGCTCAGGCCTTTCTTGAGATGGGCCGCCGCGGCCTTGTCCCCCTGGGGGTAGGTCAGGATGAGCTCGTCGAAGGCGTCGATGGCCTCCTCGAACTTGCGCTGGCTGTAGCGGCACTCACCGATCCAGTAGAGGGCGTTGTCGGCCAACGGGCTGGCCGGGAACTGCTGGCGGTAGAGCCTGAAGCTCTCGACGGCCAGGTCGTAGTTGCCCTTGAGGTAGTCGTTGTAGGCCACCGAGTAGGCTTCCTGGGGGGACATGGTCGGGGCGGGGGCGGGCGGCGCCGGCTCCGGTTGGGGCCTGGCCGCCGTCTCGAGCGGCGGCTTCGCCGCGGGCGGCTCCGCCCGCTCGGCCGCCGCGCCCGATTCGCCCTGCCCGCCCATGGGCGCCGCCGGGGGCACGCGCGCGGCCATGTCCGCGGAGATCCGCTGGATGGCCAGCGTCAGCTGATCGAGACGGCGGAGGACATCCTTGTACTGGGCGGGGACGGCCCTCAGGTCTTCCTGGACACCGGACTGCCCCGTCAGCGACTGGCGGACGAGGTCGGCCAGGGCCTTGACCTGGTCCTGCAGGGCCCGGAGCTCGGCGGCGTTCCGGTCGAGCCGGGCCCGGATGTCGTCGACCTGCTGCTTGAGGACCTGGACGTCGTCGTAGACGAGCTCGTAGGCCTTCTTGCTCTTGTCCTGTCCGGCCGCGGCCAGGGCCAGGACGGCCAGCAAGAAGGCCCCGAGGCTCGCGCGGCGCACCCTTATTTCTCGATGACGAGGAACTGGGCCCGCCGGTTCATCTGCCAGGCCGTTTCGTCGTGGCCCGGGTTGATGGGCTGGCTCTTGCCGTAGGAGATGATCTTGACGCGGTCGGAGGCGACGCCCAGCGAAAGGAGGTAGTCCTGGGCGCTCTTGGCCCGCTTCTCGCCGAGGGCCAGGTTGTATTCCTCGGTGCCGCGCTCGTCGCAGTGCCCTTCGACGAGGATCTTGACCGTCCGGAACTTGCTCAGCCAGGCGGCGTTCGCTTCGAGGACGGACCGGGCGTCGTCGCGGATGAGGGCGCGGTCGTAGTCGAAGTAGACCGTGCCGAGGGGCTTCTCGCGGTTGATCTGGTCGAGCGACTTCTGGAGGAACATCTCCTCCTCGGTCAGCTGGGGCTCCTGGACGACGGGCGCCTCGACCTTCTCGACCTTAGGCTGCTCCACTTGCTGCGGGGGCGGCGGCGGGGGGACTTCCTTCGGCTTCTTCTTGCAGGAGACGGCGAAGGAGAAGACAAGGACGATCGCGAGGGCATAAATGAGGAATTTTTTCATCGAGCCTCCTAAGATTCTCGTCCGGAGCCCACGGGAGCGCACGGCACAATACATCGTTCCATTCATTTTATACCCCGGCAAGATAGGGTGTGTCAATACGCTAAGGCCCGGTTTTTGGCGAATTCCCCCCTTAAGGCTACTCTATGAGCCGAGAGGTCGAGCCCTTGGGGCGAGACGACCGCCGATGATGGAGCCGAAGGATGTCCTCTGAACGAGCATCAGCGGTGATTTAGCCGTTCCGAAGACGGGCGAGGGTAGTTTCCCTGGAAACTGCCAAAACGTGTTTGAGCGAGGCTTAGCGCAAGCCGAGCGAGTTGTTTTGGCGCCGAGCCCGGTGAGCGGAACGGCGTGAAAAATCACCGCAGCGAGCGAGGAGGATATCCTGAGGCTAATTCGTCCAGTTGGGCAGCTTGTTCTCGCCGCGGTCGGTCAGCTTGCGCAGGTTGGCCCCGTCGTAGTCGACCGAGTAGAGCTGGATCGACCCCGAGAGGTTCGAGGAGAAGACGAGGTGGCGGCCGTCGGGCGACCAGCTCGGCGTCTCGTTGCTAACGTTGTTCTCGGTGATCTTGGAGATCTGGTTCGTCCGCAGGTTGAGGACGTAGATGTCATAGGTGTTGTCGACCCTCGAGACGAAGGCGATGCGCTCGCCCGTCGGCGCCCAGGCGGGGGCGTCGTGATAGTTGCCGCCGAAGCTGGCCTTGCGGACGTTGGAGCCCTCGGCGTCCATGATGTAGATCTGGGGATTGGCGGCGCCCAAGCGGTCGGTCGTGAAGGCGATCTCGCGGCCGGTCGGCGACCAGGACGGGGCCGTCTCGATAGCCGCGTTGTAGGTCAGGCGCTTGGTCTTCTTCGTATCGAGGTCCATGACGAAAATATCGTGCGTTACCTTCCTCGTTCATGCTGGACAGAGAAGGCCAGCCTCTTGCCGTCGGGCGAGAAGGCCGCCGAGTAGCTCGTGCCCTTGGTCGCGACCGGCGTCTCGGTGCCCTCGTAGATGTTGCGGAGATAAAGGCCGGCCGTGAAACCCCGGTAGGACGTGAACGCGATCGTCCGCTGGTCCGGCGACCAGGCCGGCATGTAGTCCTTGATCTTGTTGAAGGTCACCCGCGTCGGGTTGGCCCCGTCGTAGTCCATGATGTAGATCTCGTCGTTGCCGTCGCGGTTGGAGACGAACGAGATCTTGGTCGTGAAGAGGGGTTTCTCGCCGTGGAGCTTGAGGAGCTCGTCGGCCATCTTGTGGGCGACGAGGCGCAGGCCGTTCTTCTCGGCCTGGTAGCGCTTGCCGACGATGAAGCGCTCGCTCTTGACGTCGTAGATCTTGCCGTCGAAGACGACGCGGCCGCCGTCCTCGCGGACTTCGCCGGTGAGGAGGAGGCGGGCCTGGATCGAGTCCCAGTCCTTGAAGAATATCTTGTCGGGATCGAGGGGCCGGATGTAGCCGTAGTGCTCTTTCGGCAGGAGCCTGAAGATCCGGGTGTAGTTGACGTCCCCTGTCAGGACCTGGCGGATCTCCTGGGCGGCCGCCTGGGCCGTGGGCGTTCCTCCCCGGACGATGAACTCGGGCAGGGCCAGCGGGATCATGGGCATGCCCTCGCTGATCTTGAGGACGACCTCCTGCTGGGCCAAGGCCCCGGAGGCGGCGAGGATGGCGAGGCCGGCGAGGACGACGCGGAGTTTTTTGAGTGGTGTCATTTGGCGTGCTCGAAGATGAGAGTGATGCCCAGGTATTGGCCGTTGTACTCGTTGGGCAGCGAAGCGAACGGCTTGGCGGCCTCGATCGCCCGGCGGGCCGACAGGTCGAAGGCTTCGACGCCGCTCGACACGCTGACCCGGACGTCGGAGATCTGGCCGTCCCTGTAGATGCGGAAGTAGACCTCGGTCTGGAGTAGCCCGCCGACGCCGGGGTCGACGAGGGACTGGAACCAGTTGGCGGTGATCCTGTCCGAGATCATCTGGAGATAGAACTGGAAGGGGAAGTTGGAGACGCCGAAGGGGTCGCCCGAGCCGGGGCCGGCGCCTCCGCCGAGGCCGCCCCCCGTGCCGCCGCCGCTCCCGCCCGCGCCCGTGCCGAAGCGCAGACCGTAGCCCGAGCCGCTCGTGGCGCCCGAGGCGGCGGCGTTGACGGAGTCCGCGGCGGTCGTCGCGGCCGCGGGCTCGGGCTTGCTGATGGCCGCCTGCTTCGCGGGCGCCTTCTTGGCCGTCTTGGGCTTGTCCACGGGGTGGGTCAGGGAGGTCGCCGGCTCGGCCTTGAGCTTGGAGGGAACGGTCAGGTCGCGCAGGGCCGGCTTCTTCGCGGGAGGGAGGGGCTCGGTCTTGGCGATGACGTTCCCGCCGCCCGCCGGGCCTCCGCCCGTCCCTCCGCCTCCGCCGATGAAGTTGACGTACTGGACGAGGCCCCGCTGCGGCGACCGCGAGAACGATGGCGAGACGACGATGAGGACCAGCAGCCCGACGTGCAGGGAGGCCGAGACGATGACGGCCCTCTTGAACGCCTGGGGCAGGGCGGTCAGCGCGGGGCTCATTTCCTCTTGGCTTTGACGTCGACGGGCTCGGTGATGATGGCGAGGATCTCGACGCCCGCCTTCTTGGTGATGTCCATGATGCGGACGACGACCCCGTAGGGCAGGCTCTCGTCGGCCTGGAGATAGAGGACCTTCTTCGGCCTGTTGGCGAAGTATTCCGTCAGGCGTCGCTCGAGGAGGTTGATGTTGATCGTCGAGTCGCCGATGTGGACGTACTGGTCCTTGGTCACGGTCAGGGTCAGCCCCTCCTCGGCCGGCTTGGTGTCGGTCTCGGCCTGGGGCAGGTTGATGCCGATGCCCGACTGCATCATCGGCGCCGTGACCATGAAGATGACGAGGAGGACCAGCATGACGTCGATGAACGGCGTGACGTTGATCTCGGAGAGATGCGTTCCGACCTGCCGCTTGCGCGAGCCGGACGGCAGGCCTTGCGTGCTAAGAGCCATGGAGCCTCTCGGCGATGCTCAGGAATTCGAGGGAGAAGTCCTCCATGTCGGCGATGAGGTCCTTGATCCGGCCGAGGAAGTAGTTGTAGGCGATGACGGCCGGCACGGCGGCGAAGAGGCCGACGGCCGTGGCGAGGAGGGCCTCGGCGATGCCGGGCGCGACGACCTGGAGGCTGGCCGAGCGCATGGCGCCGATGCGGACGAACGAGATCATGATGCCCCAGACGGTGCCGAGGAGGCCGATGAACGGCGAGACGCTCCCCGTCGTGGCCAGAAAGAACATCATCTTCTCGAGGCGGGCGACCTCGGAGTTCGAGGCCTTGAGCAGGGAGCGGTTGAGGCTCTCGGTCTTCGCCCCTGTCCAGGCGTTCCCGCCCGAGGCCTTGGATTGGTAGGCCAGCTCCTTGTTGCCGGCGAGAAAGATGATGGCGAGCGGGCTGGCCCGGAGCTTCTTGGCCGCCTCGTTGACGTCGGTCAGGCTCTTGCTCCTCCGGAAGGCCTCGAGGAAGCGGTCGGACTGCCGCGTGGCGGACTTGAGCGTCTTGTACTTGAAGAAGATGATGGCCCAGGAGAAGACCGAGAAGAAGACGAGGAGGAGGAGGATCAACTGGACGACGAGGTCGGCTTCGGCGATGATCTTGAAAATGTTGATATTCATGATTATCCGTTGAAAAAAGTAGCACACGCCCCTGGTTCTGTCAAATGACGGGGGGCTCAGTTGACGAGAGGGGCGCGGGGGGGCTCGAGCCCGAGCAGGCCCTGGAGGAGGACGCGGGCGACCTTCTTGGCGTCCTTGCCGCTCTCGTTGGTCGCCCCGGTGCACGACGGGCAGCCGTCGCGGCAGGGGCAGGCCTCGAGTGTCCTGAGGGCGTGCTCGAGGAGGCGCCCTTCGAGAGAGAAAAGCGAGGGGCTGAGGCCGATCCCGCCCGGGAAGCTGTCGTAGATGAAGATGTTGGGCTCGAAGTCCGGGTCCATGGCCAGGGGAGTCTCGTCCTGGCCCTGGACGGCCGGGGCCGGCCGGGCCGGGGCGAGCCGTGGCGGCAGGGACTCGCCGGTCGTGTTGTCGCCGATCGAGACGCCGACGTCGTGGAGGTCGCACATCAGGAAGAGCGGCGAGACGTGGTGGAGGAGGTAGGCCAGCGCCGAAGAGGCCGTTGATCCGCTGCTCCGCCGGGAAGGGGACCGCCTGCATGAGCACCGCGGGGACGGTCAGCCAGTAGGCCGTCGTGTGCATCTCGTTCTGCGGGCAGCTGCAGCTCGCCCGCGCCGACGTTCTCCGTGGGTGTGGAACTTGATCTTCTTGAAGCCGACGACCTGGGTCGCGACGTGGACCTCGCCGTGGGAGATGCGGCCCGTGCCGGCCTCGATCGCCTTCTTGTCGAAGACGTCGAGGATGCGTGATCTTGGTGTAGTCGATGGCGTCGGTGTAGTAGTCGACGTCGGTCTCTTGACGTAGGCCTTGCGCTCCTCGTAGTCGAGCTTCTCGACGAAGTACTGCTCGCCCTCGAGGATGTAGATGGCCTTGTCGTGGAGGGCCGTCAGGGCGGCGGTGAAGTCGACCTCGGCGATGACCCTGGCTTCGCCCGTGACGTCGACGACGACGAAGTTGTCCGAGGAGATGCTGCGCAGGCTGACGGCGTCGGCCGGGTAGGCCTCGCAGGTCCAGTACCACTTGTCCTTGGAGTGGTGGAGGAGCTTCTCCTCCTCGAGGAAGCTGGAGGATCTCGCCGATCTCGGCCCGGCCGAACGTCTCGCCGTCCTCGAAGGGCAGCTCGAAGGCGGCGCACTCGACGTGGCTGACGAGGATCGACAGGTTGTCGGGGTTGATGCAGGGCCCTCTCCGGGCGACTTGGCGAAGAAGTAGTCGGGGTTGTTGACGATGAACTGGTCGAGGGGTCGAGCTCGTGGCCACGAGGACGGCGGCCGAGTGCCCGGTCTTGCGGCCGGCCCGGCCGGCCTGCTGCCAGGTGCGAGGCGATCGTGCCCGGGTAGCCGGCGAGGACGGCGACGTCGAGCGTGCCGATGTCGATGCCGAGCTCGAGGGCGTTGGTCGAGACGACGCCCAGGATCTCGCCCGTCGCGCAGGCCCTTCTCGATCTCGCGGCGCTTGAGGGGCAGGTAGCCGCCCCGGTAGCCGCGGATGAGCCCTTCCTTCTGGATGTTCGTCTCGATGTCCTCCTTGAGGTAGGTGACGAGGACCTCGGTGATGAGGCGGCTGCCGGCGAAGACGATCGTCTGGAGGCCGTTCTTGAGGAAGACGCGAGGCGACGCGGCGCGACTCGTTGACGTAGGAGCGGCGGATGCCGAGCTGCCGGTTGACGACCGGCGGGTTGTAGAAGACGAAGTACTTCTCGCCGCGCGGGGCGCCGTTGTCGTCGACGAGCGTCGACCGGCGCCTCGATCATCGTCTCGGCCAGCTCCGCCGGGTTGGCGATCGTCGCCGAGCGAGCAGATGAACTGCGGGTCGGAGCCGTAGAAGCGGGCAGATCCGCCGGAGCCGCCGCAGGACGTTGGCCAGGTGGCTGCCGAAGACGCCGCGGTAGGCTGTGCAGCTCGTCGATGACGACGTAGTGGAGGTTCTCGAAGAGCTTGATCCACTTGGTGTGGTGGGGCAGGATGCCGTTGTGGAGCATGTCGGGGTTGGTCAGGACGATGTGGCCGCGGGCCCGGATGGCCTTGCGCGCGTCCTGGGGCGTGTCGCCGTCGTAGGTGAAGACGCGGACCTCCTCGGGGAGGCGCGAGTCGATGTCGTCGAGCTCGGCCAGCTGGTCCTGGACAGGGCCTTGGTCGGGAAGAGGTAGAGGGCCCGCGTCGCGGCTCCTTCAGGATGGCGTCGAGGACGGGCAGGTTGTAGCAGAGGGTCTTTCCCGAGGCGGTCGGCGTGACGACGACGACGTTCTTTCTCTCCTTGAGCGCCTCCCAGGTCGAGCGCTGGTGGGAGAAGAGCCGGGTGAATCCTTTGGCCGCCAGGGCCTCGCGCAGGGCCGGGTGGACGCCGTCCGGGTAGTCCTCGTACTTCCCTTCCTGGGCGGGGACGTGCTTGATGGCCTTGATGGAGTCGCTCTTGTAGCCGATCTCCTTGAGCAGCTCGAGCGACCGGAGGATCTTCTCTTCGTTGGACATGGGCTCCCCTCATCCTAGCGAAATAGAAAGATGGGGTCAAACCCCGAATGTGCTAAAATAGACCGATTATGCTGGACGAGATACGCATCAAGAGGGCGGCGCAACACAATCTCAAGCACATCGACGTCGCCCTGCCCCGGAACAAGCTCATCGTCGTCACCGGCCCGTCCGGCTCGGGGAAATCGTCCCTCGCCTTCGACACCCTCTTCGCCGAGGGCCAGCGCCGCTACATCGAGTGTCTCTCGGCCTACGCCCGCCAGTTCATCGACCAGATGGAGAAGCCCGAGGTGGAGTCGGTCGAGGGCATCTCGCCGTCGATCTCCATCGACCAGAAGACCATCTCGACCAACCCCCGCTCGACCGTGGGAACGACGACCGAGGTCTACGACCTCCTCCGCCTCCTCTTCGCCCGGGTCGGCGACGCCCCACTGCCCGAGCTGCGGCCGGGTCGTCTCGTCCCAGACGCCCGAGGAGATCCTCAAGCGCGTCGCCGCCGACGCCGCCGGGGCCAAGGTCCGCGTCCTGGCCCCCGTCGTCAAGGGCCGGAAGGGCGAATACCAGCGCCTCTTCGAGCGCCTGCGCAAGAAGGGCTTCCTCCGGGTCCGGGTCAACGGCGCCCTCCGCGACCTCGAGGACGAGATCGTCCTGGAGAAGAACCGCAAGCACACGATCGAGGTCCTCGTCGACACCCTCAAGGTCGGGCCCGACGCCGAGCGCCGCCTCCGCGAGGCCGTAGCGAAGGCCCTCGACCTCGCCGAGGGCGAGGTCCTCGTCGTCGACGAGTCCGGCCGCGAGCGCTTCTTCTCGCTGACCCTCCTCTGCCCCTACTGCGAGGTCTCGCTGGCCGAGCTCGAGCCGCGCAACTTCTCCTTCAACAGCCCCTACGGCGCCTGTCCGAAGTGCCACGGCCTCGGCCACATGACGACGCACAACGAGTGGGGCGAGGTCGAGCTCACCGACGACGTCTGCCCCGATTGCGGCGGCGCCCGCCTCAGGCGGGAGAGCCTCTCGGTCCGCGTCGGCGGCCGGAACATCCACGAGATGGGCGAGCTTCCGATCGGCGAGCTCCTCGCCGTCGCCTCCCAGCTCGAGTTCCCGCCCGCCGCCGGGCTCGTCGCCTCGAAGATCCTCAAGGAGATCGCCTCCCGTCTGGCCGTCATGGAAGAGCTCGGCATGTCGTACCTCCAGCTCAACCGGACGACCGTGTCCCTGTCCGGCGGCGAGGCCCAGCGGGTCCGGCTCGCGGCCCAGGTCGGGGCCCGTCTCCGCGGCGTCCTCTATGTCCTCGACGAGCCGACGATCGGCCTCCACCAGCGCGACAACGGCCGCCTCATCTCGCTCCTCCGCACCCTCCGCGACGAGGGCAACTCGATCGTCGTCGTCGAGCACGACGAGCAGACCATCCGCTCGGCCGACTACGTCCTCGACCTCGGCCCCGGAGCGGGCGAGACCGGCGGCTTCAAGGTCGCCGAGGGCCCCCTCGCCTCCGTCCTCGCCTCACCCGACTCTCTCACGGCCCAGTACCTCCGCGGCGAAAAGACCGTGCCCGTGCCCGCCGCCAGGCGCAAGGCCTCCGGCTGGCTCGTCATCCGCAAGGCCCGTGAGCACAATCTCAAGGCGATCGACGTCCGCGTCCCCCTCGCGGCCATGACCGCCGTCACCGGCGTCTCCGGGTCCGGCAAGAGCACGCTCGTCTACGACATCCTCTTCAAGGCCCTCGAGAACAAGCTCCACAAGGCCCGCCAGCGGGTCGGCGTCCACGACCGGATGGAGGGCGCCGACGGCCTCGACAAGGTCGTCGCCGTCGACCAGAAGCCGATCGGCCGGACGCCCCGCTCGAACCCGGCGACCTACACGGGGCTCTTCACGGCCCTGCGCGACCTCATGGCCCGCACCCCCGAGGCCCGCATGCGCGGCTACTCCTCCGGCCGCTTCTCGTTCAACGTCGCCGGCGGACGCTGCGAGGAGTGCGAGGGGGCCGGGGTCAAGCGCATCGAGATGCACTTCCTCCCCGACGTCTTCGTCACCTGCGACCGCTGCGAGGGCAAGCGCTACAACAAGGAGACCCTGGCCGTCACCTACAAGGGCAAGTCGATCGCCGACTACCTGGCCATGACCGTCGACGACGCCTACGAGCTCCTCAAGGCCTACCCCCAGCTCAAGCGCAAGCTGGCCACGCTCAAGCGCGTCGGGCTCGGCTACATCCGCCTCGGCCAGCCGGCCCCGACGCTCTCCGGCGGCGAGGCCCAGCGCATCAAGCTGACCAAGGAGCTCGGCCGCCGGGCCACAGGGCGGACCCTCTACCTCCTCGACGAGCCGACGACCGGCCTCCACTTCGACGACGTCCGCAAGCTCCTCGAGGTCCTCTCGGAGCTGGCCTCGCTCGGCAACACCGTCGTCATCATCGAGCACAACCTTGAAGTCATCAAGTATTGCGACTATATTATCGACCTGGGCCCCGAGGGAGGGGAGGAGGGGGGCCGGATCGTGGCCCAGGGAACGCCGGAGCAGGTCGCCGCGGCGCCCGGCTCCCACACGGGCGCCTATCTCAAGAAGGTCCTCGACGGCGGCCATCCGGCGGCGCGGAAGGACGGCTAGGCACATGGCTTTCAAGGACGTCGCGGGCAACGTCAGGGTCAAGAAGATCCTCCACCTCGCCCTCGAGCGCGGCCGCGTCCCCAACTCGCTCATCTTCGGCGGTCCGGCCGGCGTCGGCAAGACGGCCATGGCCCTGACCCTGGCCAAGGCGCTCAACTGCCAGACCCTGACGACCGACTCCTGCGACGCCTGCGCCTCCTGCCTGGCCGTCGACGCGGGCCGCCACCCCGACGTCATGTCCTTCTCCGCCGAGGTCCGGGACGTCAAGATCGAGCAGACCCGCCTGCTCAAGCAGTTGGCCTACCTCCGCCCGATGTCGGGGAGGCGGCGTGTCTTCGTCGTCGAGGAGGCCGAGAACCTCAACGAGGCCTCGGCCAACTCCCTGCTCAAGGTCCTCGAGGAGCCCCCCTCGTTCACCCACGTCTTCCTGGTGACGGCCAGCCCGTTCCGGCTCCTGCCGACCATCCGCTCCCGCTGCCGGACCCTGACCTTCTCGGCCATCGCCCGGGAGGAGATCGAAGAGATCCTGCTCGAGCGGAACTTCAGCCGGGAGCAGGCCCGCATCCTCGCCCTGCTCGTCGACGGCAACCTCGAGCGGGCCCAGGAGCTCGAGTGGGAGGAGGTCCAGGCGCTCAAAGAGGAGGCCTGGACGCTGTTCGAGGCGCTCGCCTCGGCCGACCGGGCCAGCCGGTTCCTGGAGAGGTTCGGGGCCATGCCCAAGGCCGCTCAGGAGGAGTTCGGCCGGGTCCTCGAGATGTTCGGATCGTTCGCCCGGGACATCCTGCTCCTCGGCCTCGGCGGCGACCCGGCGCTCCTCCTCAACCCCGACCTCGAGCGCCGGCTGCGGGCGGCCGCGGGGACCTGGACCGCCGCCCGGGCCGCCGGCGTCATCGAGGAGATCGACGGCGCCCTGGCGGACCTCCGCGGCAACCTCAACAAGGGGCTGCTGGCGATGACCTTCTTTTCCCATTTCCAGGAGCTGACCCATGTCTGACATCATCTGCGTCCAGTCCGAGAGCACGGGCCGAATGGTCCGCGTCCGCCCGGGCGACCTGACCCTGCACCGCGGCGACCGCTGCATCATCCAGTCCGACCTCGGCGGCGACCTGGCCGTCGTCGTCGACGAGACGAGCTCCCACTGCCGCAACCCCAAGGCGGCCAAGCTCGCCGTCCAGGTCGTCCGCAAGGCCACTCCCGAGGACGTCCGCAAGTTCGAATGGCTGCGCGAGCGCGAGGCCCGGGCCTACGACCTCTGCCTGCAGAGGATCGCCGCCCACAACC
This sequence comes from Candidatus Aminicenantota bacterium, assembly GCA_963719985.1. GTDB lineage: Bacteria > Acidobacteriota > Aminicenantia > Aminicenantales > Saccharicenantaceae > RBG-16-66-30. The sequence continues at coordinate 1,379,834 of CAVRDU010000005.1, forward strand.
TGCCCATGAAGCTCGTCGCCGTGCGCTACTTCTTCAACGAGAAGAAGGGCATCTTCTACTACACGGCCGACGGACGGATCGACTTCCGCCAGCTGGTCAAGGACCTGGCCAAGGAGCTGCGCATGCGCATCGAGATGCGCCAGGTCGGCGTCCGCGACGAGGCCAAGATGATCGGCGGCCTCGGCGTCTGCGGCCGATGCCTCTGCTGCTCGAGCTTCATGACGACGTTCGAGCCGGTGACCATCCAGAAGGCCCGCAAGCAGCAGATCGCCATCAACCCGACCAAGATCTCGGGCCTGTGCGGCCGGCTGATGTGCTGCCTGGCCTTCGAGGAGCAGACGCGGGGGCGGATGTTCTCCCAGACCGAAGAACGCCTCATCGAGGACTAGCCGTTTCGAATCGTGGAATATTCCAGGTTATTCCCCCGATTCCGGGAGATTCCTCTCTCGGGCTTTGGCTCAGGGTATTGCCTCTAGCTCCCCGGCCCCCCGGGAACCAGTCGTCCGGTTCCCCCCGCTGCGCGGGTCCCCCCTCCACGGACGGGGATCTTCGAAGCAACACCCATCGCCGCCTCGAGAGGGAAGGCTGGAAAGGGGAGAAGGACCTTCTTCCAAGCTAACGACGACGGAGCTTGGCCAGGAGCCGGCGCCAGAAGGACGCCGGCGGATGGTGGTGTTCGCAGCCTTCCTCCGAGGTCTCGAGGACCCCTTCCTTCTTGAGGATCTGGACGATCTCGCTCTGCTGGTCGAGCTTGGCGAAGCAGTGGGGGCAGATGAAATAGTGCTCCTCGAACTCGGCCTGGTCCTCGGGCCTGAGCTTATCGAGGAGATAGCTGTCGATGTAGTGTTCGTACTTGCACTTCTTCATGGCCGCGGCCTTCGGAGGCTTCACGGATTTAGTCGGTCGAAGACGCGGCAGAACGGACAACATCCCCCCTATTTTCGAACGGCCTTCTGGATGAGCTTGAGGGCGTAATTGACCCGCTCCGAGACCCGGCGGGGGGAGATGTCGAGGGCCCGGGCGACCTCCTCCCGCGAGAGCTCCTTGTAGTAATAGAGGTAGAGCACGTCCCGGAACTTGGGCTTGAGGCCGTTGACGACCTGCTCGACCTGCCGGGCCCGCTCCGAGCGCTCCATCTCGTCGTGGGGGTCGGGGAAGGGCGCGGGCTCGGGGGCGTGCTTGAGGACGCGGGTCTTCTGGCGGATGTGGTCGATGATCCGCCGGCTGGTGATGGTGTAGAGGAACGTCCCGATCGACGAGTCGCCGCGGAACTCGCCGCTCTTGATCTTGGCCACGGCCTGGGTCAGGATCTCGTTGACGACGTCCTCCCAGTCGGGCGTGGAGCTGCCGAGGGCCTTGCGGACCCGGAAGGAGATGACGGGGCGGTACTGGAGGACGGCGTCCTCGGGCCTGGCGGACTTGCGTTCTTTGACCATCCGCGTCAGCCCTCCCCGCCCCCGTCCGGCCCGGCGCCCCGCATCCGGGTCCTGTCCTTGAAGTACTCCTTGCGGTCGACCAGGATCTCGCGCGGCTTGGCCCCCTCCGACGGCCCGATGAGGCCCTCGCCCTCCATCTGGTCGATGATCCGGGCCGCCCGGGCGTAGCCGAGCTTGAGGCGGCGCTGGAGGTGCGAGGCCGAGGCCTGGCCGCTCTGGAGGATGGTCTCGACGGCCTTGTCGTAGAGCTCGTCCTTCTCGCCGTCCTCGACGGCGAGGTGGTCGATGTCGCCCTTGACGACGTGGAGGATGCGCGTGTCGTAGGTCGGCGTGCCCTGGCTCTTGACGTGCTTGACCAGGCGGCGCACCTCGGGGATCGAGATGAAGGAGCAGTGGAGCCGGACGAGCCGGGGGAAGTTCGGCGGCAGGAAGAGCATGTCGCCCATGCCCAGGAGCTTGTCGGCGCCGATCGTGTCGATGATGATGCGCGAGTCGACCTTGGACGGGACGCGGAAGGCGACGCGGCAGGAGAAGTTGTTCTTGATCGTCCCGGTGATGACGTCGATCGACGGCCGCTGCGTGGCCATGACCAGGTGGATGCCGACGGCCCGGGCCAGCTGGGCCAGCCGGCCGATGAAGAACTCGACCTCCTGGGCCCCGACCATCATCAGCTCGGCCAGCTCGTCGATGATGATGACGATGTAGGGGAGGGGCTGCCAGGCCGCCTTCTCCTCCTCGGAGAGCGGCCCCTTCTTCTCCGCGATCAGCTGCTTCATCTGGGTGTTGTACTGGTCGATGTTGCGGACCTTGACGCCCTGGAGCTTCTTGTAGCGCTCCTCCATCTTCTTGACGATGTCCATGAGGACGACGTGGGCCTTCTTCGGGTCGTTGATGACCGGGCAGAGGAGGTGGGGGATGTCCTCGTAGAGCGTGAACTCGAGCCGCTTCGGGTCGATGAGGACGATCTTGACCTCTTCGGGCGTGGCCTTGTACATGATGCTGGCGATGAGGGCGTTGAGGGCGACGCTCTTCCCCGTGCCGGTCGAGCCGGCGATGAGGAGGTGGGGCATGACGGCGAGGTCGGTGACGGCGACGCCGCCGTGGACGTCCTTGCCCAGGGCGAAGGTCAGCTTCGACGGAGAGCCCTGGAACTTCTCCGACTCGATGATGTCGCGGAGCTTGATCATCTCGCGCTTGTCGTTGGGGATCTCGACGCCGAGCGACGACTTGCCGGGGATGCGCTGGATGCGGACCGACTCGGTCTCGAGGGCCAGGGCCAGGTCCTCGGTCAGGTTGGCGACCTGGGCGACCTTGATGCCCGGGGCGGGGAAGTACTCGTAGGTCGTGATGACCGGGCCGGGGTGGTACTCGCGGACCTCGCCCTCGATGCCGAACTCCTTGAGCTTCTCCTCGATGCGGCGCTTCTTGTCGAAGAGCTCGTTCTTGTCGATCTTCTCGGCCGGCTTGCCCGGCTCGAGCAGTGTGAACGGCGGGTAGCGGTAGTCGCCTTTCTTGCCCGGGTCGGGGAAGAGGAGCGGCTGCGGGGCCGGAGGGGCGGCGGGCCTGGGCGGCGGCGGCGGGGCCTTGACGGGCCGGCGGGCCTCCCGTTCGCGGCGGCGCTCCTCGCGCTCCCTCTCCCGCTCGGCCTCCTTCTCGGCCTTGCGGGCGGCCCTCCCGTCCTTGGGGCCCAGCCCGTCTGGCTCGGACGGGGCCTCGTACTTCTGGTGGACCTTCTCCCGCATCCTGTCCTTGGCCTTGGCCCTCTGATAGTCGGTGATCCGGATGCGGACCTCCTTGGCCGTCGCGTCGAAGGCCCCCTTGGCGAAGCGGAGGGTCCTGGCGAGCGACCAGCGGGTCGAGAAGAGGAGGAACGCGGCCGTCGCCGCGAGGAGGACGACGAACGATCCCACTGTGCTGAGGTAGCGGACGAGGAACTCGAGGAGGAGCTCGCCGATGATGCCGCCCGCGGGGAGCGTGCTTCCGTGGAAGGACTCGAAGATCAGGGCGAGGAACGGGCAGGCGATGAGAAGGCCGAGAGCGATCGTGCCCAGGCGCTTCAGGAGATGGGCCGAGGTCCCGCGCAGGACGGCCCGCACCGCGGCGTAGCCGAGGGCGAAGGGAAAGACGTAGGCGGCCAGGCCGATGAACCACAAGATGGCCTGGGCGAAATAGGCCCCGACGGTCCCGGCGAAGTTGCGGACGCCGTGCCCGGTCGTGGGCGTGGTGGCGAAGGAGGGGTCTCCGGCGTCGTAGCTCACGACGCTGATGAGGGCGAAGAGGGCCAGGAAGATGAGGACGACGCCCGTGACCTCGACGGCCAGGGCGCTTTTCCGGGCCGCGGCCTTGCCGGCCCTTCCGTTCTTCCCGTTCGAGGCGCTCCTCTTCCGCTTTTTCACGCGGCGATTATAGCATATCGGAGGGGGACATGTACTCTTGGCACGCGGCCCCGGCCTTCCGGGCAGGGGTCATCGGCTATCCCTCAAGTTCGAAGGGTCGAGAAGAGGGCGAAGAGCGCGTCCGGCGACAGCTCTTCCGCCCGCGCGTTCCGGGCCAGGCCCGTTGCTTCGTAGGCCGCCGTGATGGCTTCGGGCGTCGCGCGCCGGGCCAGGTTCTTCCAGAGCATCTTGCGCCGTTCGGCGAAGGCCGCCCGGAGGAAGGCGCGGTAGGGCTCGTCGGCGGCGCCGGGGTGGAGCGGCGCCGGGCGGCGGCGGAGGGTCAGCAGGGCCGACTGGACCTTGGGCGGGGGCGAGAATGAGCCCGGGGCGACGAGGAACGCGACCTTCGCCTCGAACTCGTTCTGGAGCAGGATCCCGAGCGGCGCGTAGCTCTTCGTGCCCGGCCCGGCCGTCACCCGCTCGGCCACCTCCTTCTGGAGCAGAAATACGCAGTCGGAGAGAAGCTCCCGCTCGTCGAGGACGCGGAAGAGAAGAGGGGAGGAGATGGAGTAGGGGATATTGCCGACGAGGCGGAGGGCTTGGACGCCGGCCTTGTTCCTGATCTCGCGGAGATCGACCTTCAGGACGTCGGCGCGGACGGCCTCGACGTTGGCCGGCATCGCCTCCCGGAGCCCGGGGACCAGCCGTTCGTCCTTCTCCAGGGCGATGACCTGGCCCGCCCGCTCCGCCAACCGGGCGGTCAGGGCGCCCCGGCCCGCCCCGACCTCGACGACGACGTCACCGGGCCGCGGGTCGATCGCGGCGACGATCTTGCGGAGCACCCCCTCGTTGGCCAGAAAGTGCTGTCCGAGGGCCTGCCGGCGGGATTTAAACATGGGCAGGGCCATGATAGCTTTTTTTTTACCCGAGGGACAGTCCCCGGACAGGGACAGTCCCCCTCCTGCCCGGGGAGGCAGCCCCCTCCGGGAACGGTCCCCTGGGAGGGGCGTTTGACAAGGCCCGCCTGATTGCCTACAGTATTGTGGCACCCGTGCCATGGCCGAAAAGAAGATCCTGGTCGTCGATTACGATGCCGCGAGCCTGGAGAAGACCGCCAAGTTGCTGAAAGCGCACAAATACCGGGTAGTCAAGGCCGCCGATGGCCAGGCCGGCTACGAGGCCTTCAAAGCCGAGGAGCCCGACCTCGTCGTCCTCGAGGCCATGCTCCCGAAGATGCACGGCTTCGACCTGACCCAGAAGATCTCCCGGGAGTCCCAGGGCCGGGTCCCCGTCGTCATCCTCACCGGGCTCTACAAGGGCCCCCATTACCGCCAGGAGGCCCTCGGCGCCATGGGAGCCTCCGACTACTTCGAGAAGCCCCTCGACGCCGAGGCCTTCGTCGGCGCCATCAAGCGGCTGCTCCATGACGAAGACGATTTCGACGACGAGCTGCCCGACGCCAACTCGGTCATCGAGGCCCTCAGCCGCCGCGGCCGCGGGCACGGATCCCCGCGCGGGGAGGCGAAGCCGGCTCCCAAAGGAAAACGCCCATGACCAGCCTCTGGACACGTTGCAACAACTGCCAGCGGATCCTCTACAAGCAGGACATCGTGGACAACCTGGCCGTCTGCCCGGCCTGCGGCTTCCACTTCCGCATCTCGGCCGAGGAGCGCCTGCAGATGCTCTTCGACGAAGGCGCCTACGAGGTCCTCGACGCCAACATCCACTCCGTCGATGCCCTCGGCTTCGTCGACCTCAAGAGCTACGCCGACCGCATCGCCGACAACGAGCAGAAGACGGGGCTCGCCGAGGCCATCGTCACGGCCCGGGGGACGATGGGCGGCATCCCCGTCTACATCCTGGCCATGGAGTTCGGCTTCCTCGGCGGGAGCGTGGCCTCGGTCGTCGGCGAGAAGATCGCCCGGGCCTGCGAGCGGGCCCTCGAGGACCGCAGACCCGTCATCATCGTCTCCTGCTCGGGCGGCATGCGCATGCAGGAAGGCATGCTCTCGCTCATGCAGATGGCCAAGACGAGCGCGGCCGTCGCCCGCCTGGGCGAGGCCCAGATCCCCTTCATCTCCGTCCTGTCCGACCCGACGACAGGCGGCACGACGGCGAGCTTCGCCATGCTCGGCGATATCAACGTCGCCGAACCCCAGGCCCTGATCGGGTTCGCCGGACCGCGCGTCATCGAGCAGACGATCAAGGCCAAGCTGCCCAAGGGCTTCCAGCGGTCCGAGTTCCTCCTCGAGCACGGCATGCTCGACGACGTCGTCGAGCGGAAGGCCCTCAAGCCCTACCTCGTCCGGGCCCTGCGCCTCTTCCTCAACCGGCCTCAATGACCCCGTCCGAGGGCCGGGACTATCTCGACCGGCTCCAGCACTTCGGCATCAAGCTCGGCCTCGAGAACATCGCCGCGCTCGTGGCGGCCCAGGGGGACCCGCAGGACCGTTTCCTCTCCATCCATGTCGCCGGGACGAACGGCAAGGGCTCGGTCGCGGCCGTGCTGGCCAGCGTCATGAAGGCCCACGGCCTCCGGGCCGGGCTTTACACTTCGCCCCACCTGGCCCGGGTCGAAGAGAGGATACAGGTCGACGGCCGGGCCATCCCGCCGTGCCGCTTCCTCGAGCGGCTCGCGGAGCTGAGGGCCGCGATCGACGGGTTGATGGCCGAGAAGCGTCTCGTCTACCATCCCACGTATTTCGAGGTCCTGACGGCCCTCGCGTTCATGGAGTTCGCCGAACGCGAGGTCGACATCGCCGTCATCGAGGTCGGCATGGGAGGGCGCTTCGACGCGACCAACGTCGTCCGGCCTCTCGTTTCGGTCATCACCACGATCGCCAAGGACCACGAGAAGCACCTCGGATCGACGCTCCGCGAGATCGCCTTCGAGAAAGCGGGCATCGTCAAGCCCGGCGTGCCGGTCGTGTGCGGAGCGAGGGGAGGGGCGGCTCTGCGGGTCATCAGGGGCGTCGCCCGCGAGCGGCGGGCCCCGCTCGTCGAGGTCTTCGGGAAGGGCCGGTCGCTCGAAGCCCGGCCGGGGCGCGGCGGCTACCGCTTCGTCTATCGGGGTGAACGGGGGAGCTACTCCTATACGCCCGGCCTCGCCGGCCGCCACCAGGGCGCGAACGCCGCGATGGCCATCGCTGCGGCTGAAGTCCTGTCCCGCGTCTGGAGGCCTCTCGACAAGGCGAAAGTCCTTTCGGCCATCCGGGAGACGCGCTGGGAGGGGCGCCTCGAAACGGTCAGCCGGCGCCCTCTCGTCCTCCTCGACGGCGCCCATAATCCCGAAGGGGCCGAAGCGCTGGCGGGCCACATCCGCGACGTCGTTCGCCGGCGCGTCGTCCTCGTCTTCGCGGCCATGGAGGACAAGGACATCCGGGCCATGACCCGGATCCTTTTCCCTCTCGCATCGGCGGTCGTCCTGACCCGCGTCCCCTATGAGCGTTCGGCTACGCCGGAGGCTCTGCTCCGAGCGACCCCGCTCTTCAAGGGGCCTGTCTTTCTCGAACCCGACACGCGACGGGCCGTCGAGCTGGCCTTGTCGATCTCGGGGTGCCGTACGCCGGTCGTCATCGCCGGCTCGCTCTTCCTCGTCGGCGAGGTCAAACGCCTCCGGCTGTTCTAGAAGCCCCTCTTCTCCCAGGTGCCGAACTTCAGGTGTCTCGCAAGGAGAGCCTGCTTATCGAGGGATTCCTCGGAGGAGAGGAACGTCCCGACATCTCCGAGGGCCGTGACGCTCTTCGTGATGTCGTACCGGTCGATGAGGCCCAGGATCCTCCGGAAGGTCCGCGACGAAACGACGCAGGTCCTGTCGGCCCGCCTCCATCTTCCGTAGGCGTCCTCATATCGGCCGCGCTCCCAATCCAGCCGGCCCCAGTCATAGAGGGCGCGGTTCATGATCTCGCCGCCCAAACCCGTGAGATGCCGGTAGATCTCCTCCTGCCTCCGGACGTACAGGGCCGACAGGTCTTCGAGTGACACGCGCATCCGACCGGCAAGCTCGGCGACTTCCGCCGAGAGGCTACTGATGACGTAGGCCTTGAGCCGGGGCAGATGTTTGCCTGGGACCGCATCGCTTCCGGACAAGATCCGGCGGGCCTCGTCGCCGGCGGCGAAGAGGGCCTCGAGCGTCCGCCTCTCGAAATCGTAGGCGGAGGCGAGGTTCAGCAGGAGGGCGGCGCCGGCCTTGTTCTTGAGCCAACGCCGGCCATACGTCGAGTAGACCTCATAGACGGATCTCCTGAGGTAGATCCCCTCGACCGCGTCGAACGCGGAGGTGACGGGATCGGTCACGACGAAGACGCCGTTGAGGTTCGAATAGAAGAACTCTCTCGTGAGGGCCGCCAGGTCCCCTCGGTCGGGATCGTAGACTTCCAGATATCGTGTTCTAAACGCTTCCAGCTGATCTGGCTCGTCCATGGTCATGAGCTCATCCAGGATCCGGCTGCGCTCCGCGGGAGGCAGGCTGAGAACGGGAGGGAGTTGGGCTTCTCCCGAGAATGAGGGCCTTACTGTCAGGAGTATGACGCCCGGCGGGAGCGGCGAGGGAGCGCCGTCATAGGGCCGCACGACGCTTCGATCGCCGGCGCTAGGGGAGGAGCTGTCGTTTACATCCCCAAGATCCGGGAAGCCATCGAAAACGGTGAACAGGCGCGGCCCACGGGCCAGGATCTCCGCGTAGGGACAGTCCCGGAGGAGATATTCCCGGGGAACGCCCGTCGGTCCTAGCGCAGCGCCAGGCGTGTCTTCGGCCTCGCCGGAGCTCGGGCCGGCCTTGGAGGCCTCGGCGTCCGCGGCCAGCCGGCTGAGCTTCTCCATAGTGACCCGGCCGATCTTGTCGACATCATAGGCGTCGCCGGATGCCGCCTGAGCGACGAAAAAGGCGCCGGTCTCCGTGTCCAACCGGCTGTTCGCGTCGAAGATCCCCCCGGCCTCGAGGATCGACCGGAAGAAGCGGACCTTGTCGGCCTCGGAAACACCCCTCTCGAAGCGGAAAAGTGAGCCGATGTCTTCCTCTAAGCCTTTTCTCGCTTCAAGCGAGCCCGCGCCCAGGGCCAGCTGCACTCGTCCGGGCACCTGCCTCATGCTGTCGAGGGCGCGGGATAAGGCGAGGGCGTTGGCGCGATAGGCGTCCGCGGGCGTGGGCTCCGGCACCTCGGCCATGACGAGGAGTATGCCGAATATGACGAAATGAGCGAGAAACGAAAGCCCAAGGAACAAACCGAACTTTCGAGGCGCGGCCCCGCTGCGCTCTCGCAGGGCTCTCCTGACGCGCCTGATCAAGGGGGTCCTTATCTCAGGACTCGGATCGAGCTCGATGAACCGCCGTCCCATGTTCACCCGCCTGCTCCCATTATAGGCCGGACCGAACGCAGGGACAAATCGCCAAACCGGCCACGCCTGACGATCCGTGCCTTGTTACTTGATCAGCCTGGCGGGCAGCGGGTCTTCCCTCAGCTCCCCGTCTTCCACATGGACGTAATAGCTCTTGCTTTTAGGATCGAGCGTCACCGCCTCGGACATCCGGCCGTCGATGAAGAGCAGTCCGGCGCCGTTGTCACAGGCGTATCCCGGCGGCAGGATCCCCTTCAGGACGGCTTCCCTGTAGAGCCGTTTCCTCGCGGTCCCGTCGTTGTAATGGGGCGAGTGGCTGTAGTCGAGGAATCCCAGGCAGGTCATCAGGCTGAGCTCTTTGGGCCGGGAGTCGGTGTACCCGCCCGTGAACCAGCAGAGCGAACCCGCGCTGCCTCCCGCCAGGACGATGCCCCTGTCGTAGGCCTCCCGGAGCAAAGTGTCTATCCCCTGTGCCTTCCATATGGCCAGCATGTTCAGGGTGCTCCCCCCGCCCACGATGACGGCGTCGGACCCCAAGATCTGTTCCTCGAAGCTCTTCTGTTCGGGAGAGGAACTGATGAAGGTCATCAGGACCGAGGGCTCCAGCGGCAGGTCCTTGCAGAGGGCGTTGATATAGCCCGTGACCCTGTGATCGTCCCCCGCGGCCGTCGGCAGGAAGCAGATCTTCGGCTTGTCCTTCCCCGTCAATTCGATGACATAGCGGATGAACGATCTTTCCATCCCGTTGCCATAGACGAAGATCGTCTTCCGGACGGGCTTGAGGTCCGCGCGGGCTGGCCTGTCCTGCCCCAGGCCGGGGATTAAAGACGATACCATGAGGGTGATGAGAATGGGAATCCAGCGGCTTTTCATGGTCTTCGTCAGTTTAAACCGTGCCCGCAAAAAAAGGAAGTGCCCTTCAAACCCAGGCGGACACCTCCGCTGCCGGTACGGCCTGCATCTTGGGGATAGGGACCGGATTTGCGTGTCCCCCAAGCGATTGCAATTTCAGGGCGGACATGTTAAAGTTCCTCTTCCTTTTTAGCCTGAAAAAGTCGCCCGATGCTGTCCATTGACGCCACGGTCATCGTCGTCTTCGTCCTCGTCTGGATCCTCGTCCTCGTCCTGACCCGAGTCTTTTTCAAGCCCGTCCTGCGCGTCCTCGACGAGCGGGCCGCGCGGATCGCCCGGGACAAGGCGGCGGCCTCGGAATCCCGCGAGGCCTACGAGCGCGACCTGCGCCGCGTCGAGGAGGGCCTGAAGGAGGCCCGGGCGGCCGCCGAAGCCATCCGCAGCGAGGCGGAAGGCGAAGCCCTCAAGGAGAAGAGCCGTCTCGTCCGCGAGGTCCAAGCCGAGGGCCGGGCCGAGGTCGAACGGGCCAAGGCCGAGCTCCTCCGCGAGATGGACGAGCTCAAGAAGGAGCTCGACAAGCGGACCGCCGAGATCGCCGGATCCATCGAGAGGAAGATCCTGGGGGAATGATGCGCCGCTGGCCCCTCTTCGCGCTCCTCGTCGCCGTGCCGCTCGTCCTGGCCGGGGCCACCGAGGAAGCCAGCCACAGCTCCGCGGCTATGGATTTCCTGGGCAAGGTCGTCAACTTCGTCATCCTCTTCGGGGGCCTGACCTTCGTCGTCCGGAAGCCGATCAAGGCCCTGCTCACGAAAAGAACGGGCGACGTCGCCGAGTCGATCCGCCGGGCCGAGACGGGCCGGTCGGAGGCCGAGTCGAGGGCCGAGTCGTCGCGGGCGAAGCTCGCCGGCCTCGGGGACGAGGTCGGCGCTCTCAAGACCGCCGCGGAGGAGGATGGCCGGCGCGAGACCGGGCGCATCGCCCGCGCCGCCCGTGACGAGGCCGAACGCCTCAAGAAGCTCACCCGCCAGGAGCTCGACGAGCAGGTCCGGCTCGGCGTCCGCGAGCTCAAGTCCTACGCCGCCGCCCGGGCCACGGACCTGGCCCGCGAGAGGATCCGCGCGCGGCTCACGCCCGAGACCCAGGCCGCCCTCATCGAACAATCCATCGACAGGCTGTCCCGACTCCATGAAGAACCTGACCCTCGTTAAGAGATACGCCCAGGGTTTCGTCCAGGCCGTCAGGGACGAGAAGGAGTACGAGTCCGTCGGGGCCGATGTCCGCGCCTTCTTCGGCCTCTTCGAATCGCGCCAGGACCTCCGCCAGGTCCTGGTCCGCCCGTTCGTCAACGCGCGGAAGAGGAGAGCCGTCCTCGAGGCGGTCCTGAAGAGCCTCGGCACCGGCCCGAAGGCGTCGCGCTTCCTCGCCATCCTTCTCGGCCACAAGCGGCTGGCCCTCCTCCCGGCCATCGTCGACGCCCTTCCCGGGGCCTGGAGCGAGAAGCTCGGGATCGTGACCTACGAGGTCACGTCGGCCGTCCCGCTGACGGCCGCCCAGAAGAAGAGGCTGGCCGCCGGCCTCGAGGCCTCGGAGAAGAAGCCCGTCCGCCTGGTCGAGCGAACCGACCCGGCCGTCGTCGGGGGCCTGGCCGTGCGCAAGGGCCATATCGTCTACGACGCGTCCGTCGAGGGCCTCCTCGCCGGGCTCAGAGAGCGACTCGAGCACGAATAGAGGTTGTCATGAGCATCAAAGCCGACGAGATCACCAAGATCATCAAGCAGCAGATCGAAGGCTACGACAAAGACGTCGACATCCGCGAGGTCGGCACGGTCACCTCGGTCGGCGACGGCATCGCCAACGTCTACGGTCTCGACCGGGTCATGTCCAACGAGCTGCTCGAGTTCCCCCAGGGCGTCTTCGGCCTGGCCCTGAACCTCGAAGAGGAGAGCGTCGGCGCCGTTCTTCTCGGCGAGGGCCCACCTCATCCGCGAAGGGGACGTCGTCAAGCGGACCCACCGCATCATGCAGGTCCCGGCCGGGCCGGCCTTGATCGGGCGCGTCGTCAACCCGCTCGGCCAGCCCCTGGACGACAAGGGCCCGGTCAAGACGGACACGCACATGTTCGTCGAGCGCCTGGCCCCCGGCGTCGTCGACCGCCAGCCCGTCCGCGAGCCCCTCCAGACGGGCATCAAGGCCATCGACACGATGATCCCCATCGGCCGCGGCCAGCGCGAGCTCATCATCGGCGACCGCCAGACCGGCAAGACCACCATCGTCATCGACACCATCCTCAACCAGAAGGGCTCCGACGTCATCTGCATCTACGTCGCCATCGGCCAGAAGAACTCGACCGTCGCCCAGATCGTCAAGACGCTCGAGGACTACGGGGCCATGGACTACACCATCGTCGTCGCCTCCTCGGCCAGCGATCCGTCGCCCCTCCAGTACCTGGCCCCGTACGCCGGCTGCGCCATCGGCGAGTACTTCCGCGACAACAAGCGCCACGCCCTGTTCGTCTACGACGACCTGTCCAAGCACGCCGCGGCCTACCGCGAGATCTCGCTCCTCCTGCGCCGGCCGCCGGGACGCGAGGCCTATCCCGGGCGACGTCTTCTACCTCCACTCGCGCCTCCTCGAGCGGGCGGCCAAGCTCAACGACGAGCTCGGCGGCGGCTCGCTCACCGCCCTGCCCATCATCGAGACCCAGGCGGGCGACGTCTCGGGCTATATCCCGACCAACGTCATCTCCATCACCGACGGCCAGATCTACCTCGAGCCCGAGCTCTTCAACGCCGGCGTCCGGCCGGCCATCAACGTCGGCATCTCGGTCTCGCGCGTCGGCGGCAACGCCCAGATCAAGGCCATGAAGCAGGTGGCCGGCAAGCTCAAGCGGCGACCTGGCCGCAGTACCGCGAGCTCGCTCACCTTCGCCCAGTTCGGGACCGAGCTCGACAAGACGAGCCAGGCCCAGCTCGACCGCGGCGAGCGGCTGACCGAGATCCTCAAGCAGGACCAGTACTCGCCGCTGCCCGTCGAGAAGCAGGTCCTCATCATCTACGCCGGCAACCGCGGCTACCTCGACGAGTTCCCCGTGGCCGAGATCCGCGAACTACGAGAAGAGGCTCTACGCGCATTTCGAGAAGAACCACGCCGGGATCCTGGCCAAGATCCGCGAGAAGAAGCAGATCGACACGGCCCTCGACGGCGAGATCGCCGCGGCGCTCAAGGCCTTCAGCGGCGTCTTCAAGGAGGCCCTGAAGTAGCATGCCGACACTCATCGATCTCCGCCGGCGGATCCAGAGCGTCAGGAACAGCCAGCAGATCACGCAGGCGATGAAGACCGTCTCGACGGCCAAGTTCCGCAAGGCCCAGAGGACGGTCCAGGAGGCGCGGCCGTTCTGGCACCTCTTTCCGGAGCTGATGCGACGGCTGGCCCACTGGGCCTCGGTCGCGGCGCACCCGCTCCTCCTCCGGAGGGACGAGAAGAGGGTCGAGGTCGTCGTCGTCACGGCCGACAAGGGCCTGGCCGGGGCCTACAACTCGAACCTCCTCGCGGCGGCCGACGCGTTCATCGCCGAGAAGGAGAAGCGGGCCGCGGTCCGCCTGGTCCTCGTCGGCAAGAAGGCCGTGGCCCACTTCCGCAAGCGCCCCCACCCGGTCGACCGGGCCTTCGGCGACAGGACCGACCGGCTGACCCGGGAGGAGCTCCGCGACCTGGCCGAATTCCTCATGCGGGAGTACGCCTTCCAGAGGATCGACGCCGTCTACATCGTCTAGCAACGAGTTCAAGTCCATTCTGGCCCCGCGGATCATGACCCACAAGGTCCTGCCCCTGGAGCCGGGGCCCGGCCGGGAGGAGTCGGCGTCGCTCCTCCCCGACTGGGAGCCCGGCGAGCGGGACCTGGCGAGGTTCCTCCTGCCCCTCTACGTCGAGAGCCAGATCCACCACGCCTTCCACGAGTCGCAGGCCGCCGAGCAGGCCGCCCGGATGATGGCCATGGACAACGCCACCAAGAACGCCGAGGAGCTCATCGACGACCTCGTCCTCCAGCTCAACAAGATCCGCCAGGCGGGCATCACCAGGGAGCTCCTGGAGATCATGACCGCCGTCGAGGCCCTGAGACAGAACGCCTAGGGAGAGAAGCCATGGATCAGAAAGACGCGAAATTCGGGACCGTCGTCCAGGTCATCGGACCGGTCGTCGACGTCAAGTTCGAGGGCGGGGCGCTGCCCGAGATCTACACGGCCCTCCAGATCACGAGCGAAGGCTTCGACGTCGAGACGCCCATCCGACATCGTCGTCGAGGTCGAGCAGCACATCGGCGAGGACCGGGTCCGCTGCGTCTCGATGCACCCGACGGACGGCCTGTCGCGCGGCATGAAGGCCGAGAACCTCGGCGGGCCGATCGAGGTCCCGGTGGGCGAGGGCACCCTCGGCCGGGTCATGAACGTCATCGGCGAGCCCGTCGACAACATGGGCCCGATCACGACCGAGAAGCGCTACCCCATCCACCGCCTCCCCCCGGCGCTCGAGCAGCAGAGCACCAAGCTCGAGATGTTCGAGACGGGCATCAAGGTCATCGACCTCATCCAGCCGTTCCTCAAGGGCGGCAAGATCGGCCTGTTCGGCGGCGCGGGCGTCGGCAAGACGGTCATCATCCAGGAGCTCATCCACAACGTCGCGCTGAAGCACGGCGGCTATTCGGTCTTCGCCGGCGTCGGCGAGCGGACCCGCGAGGGCAACGACCTCTGGCTCGAGATGAAGGAGCTCGGGGGTCATCGGCAAGACCGCGCTCATCTACGGCCAGATGACCGAGCCTCCGGGCGCGCGCCTGCGGGTCGGCCTGACGGCCCTGTCGGTCGCCGAGTACTTCCGCGACGAGATGAACCAGGACATCCTCCTGTTCATCGACAACATCTTCCGCTTCACCCAGGCGGGGTCGGAGGTCTCGGCCCTGCTCGGGCGGATGCCGTCGGCCGTCGGCTACCAGCCCAACCTGGCGACAGAGCTGGGCGAGCTCGAGGAACGCATCACCTCGACGAAGAAGGGCTCGATCACGTCGGTCCAGGCGATCTACGTCCCGGCCGACGACTTCACCGACCCGGCCCCGGCGACGACCTTCTCGCACCTCGACGCGACGACCAACCTGTCGCGGGCCCTGACCGACATCGGCATCTACCCGGCCGTCGACCCGCTGGCCTCGTTCTCCCGCATCCTCGACCCGCGCATCGTCGGCGAGGAGCACTACCGGGTGGCCCGCACGGTCAAGGAGATCCTCCAGCGCTACCGCGACCTCCAGGACATCATCGCCATTTTGGGCATCGAGGAGCTCTCGGACGAGGACAAGGTCATCGTCGCCCGGGCCCGGAAGATCCAGCGCTTCCTGTCGCAGCCGTTCCACGTCGCCGAGGAGTTCACGGGGCGCCCCGGGAGCTACGTCACGGTCGAGGAGACGGTCCGCGGGTTCAAGGAGATCACCGAGGGCCTGCACGACGACAAGCCCGAACAGGCCTTCTATATGATGGGCGGGATCGAAGACGTCGCCCTGAAGACCGAGGAGCTGAGGGCGGAATGAGCGAGGGCGGGACGGCCACGATCCACCTGAAGGTGGTGACGCCGCGGCGGCTTCTCGTCGAGGCCGACGTCGAGGCCGTCTTCCTGCCGACGCTCGAGGGCGAGATCGGCGTGCTGCCGGGGCATCGGCCGCTCTTCGTCGGCATCGGCAAGGGCCGGCTGCGGCACCGGACGGGCGGCGACGAGGAGTCGCTCGCGGTCCGGGGAGGCTACGCCCAGGTCCAGCCCGGAAAGGGTCGTCGTCATGACCGAGGTCGGCGAGGATGACGAGTCCGACTGACCTCAGGCGCGACGACGAGACCCTCGACGCGTTCTATCACGGGCGCGTGCGCGTCCTCCAGAAGAAGAGGGGCTACCGGTTCTCGGTCGACGCGCCCCTGCTCGCGGATTTCATCCGGACGAAGGCGGACGACGAGGCGTTGGACCTCGGGACGGGCAGCGGCGTCATCTCGCTCCTGCTCGGCGTCAAGCCGTTCGGGCGGATCACGGCCCTCGAGATCCAGCCGGGACTGGCCGATCTGGCGAGGCGGAACGTCGAGCTCAACGGGCTCGGCGGGCGGATCGAGGTGGTCGAGGCCGACCTGCGGACGTACGAGCCGGGGCGGGCGTTCGACCTCATCTTCTCCAACCCGCCCTACATCCGTGGGGCGGCGGGCTTCCTGAGCCGGTCGGCCGAAAAATCCGCAGCCAAGCACGAGCTCCACGGCGGGATCGAGGAGATGATGGAGAGGGCCGCCGCTTGGCTCGCGCCCGAGGGGCGGGCCTGCTTCGTATACCCCGAGAAGCGGCGCGCGGACTTCGCCCGAGCGGCGAACGCCCACGACTTCAGGGTCCTGCGTTTCAGGCATGTCCTGCCTCGAGCCTCGGAACCGCCCAACCTCTTCCTGGCGGAGCTGGGCTTCGCCGAGGTCCACCCCGAGATCATGCCCCCGCTCGTTCTGTACGGGCCCGACGGGAAATATACGGCCGCGGCGGAGGCCGTCTTGTCGAGATGAGGCCCGAATAATACTTGCAGAAGGCCGGAGGGATATTCAAACCGGCCGAGAACACCTGCTCACCGAACCAGGCGAACAGTTCCGGCCCGTAGAGGAGGCCCGGCGGGTAGGAAGCGATGAGAGCGTCCAGATCGGCATACAGGGGGGTCAATTCGGAGTCGCGGCATCGCTGCCCCGCCCGGCGCAGGAACTCCCGTTTTTCCCCGGGCGTCATGGCAAGGCGATAGGCGGCGATGAACTCCGCGCCGTCCATGGCGAAGAGGGCGCGGTCTCTGCCGTCAAGGATGTTTGTCCAAAAGTCGTGACAGAGCTCGTGCACGAGCACCTTGAGTGCGGTTGATTCGACGGCGCGGCGTTTGAGGACGCCCTCCAATCCGACATTGTAGTGGCAGAAGATGTCCTCTCGGAGATAGATCGTGTTATTCGGGCCCGGACCCTGGGCAAAACAGGCCATGCCCTGTTTCTGGAGGGCCGCGAGCGGGCTTCGCGGATCGAAGAAGGCGTATTCGTTATTGCAGATCTCGTCCCTGACGGCCGGACACGCGTGGAAGAAGCCCGAATCCCAGAGCTGGCCGATAAGGCGAATGGCCGTGCCGGCTTCTGGCGCCGCCCGGAGTCTGAGTTGATCCGGGGACGGTGCCGCCCCGGCCGCGGGCCCGAGGCCTCCGCCGAGAAAGGCCAGAATGGGGAGCCAAGCTCCGAGCGCCTCGGTCACCCGCCTCATCGTGACTCCTGCGATCCGCCCCCCCGCGGCCCCGGCTCATCCGGGGCGGGCAGCACCGGGACCTTCGTGAAGCTTATATGTTGGACCTTGACCTTCCGGTTCAGGGTCGTGTTCTTCAGCTTCAGGAACGCGGCCGCTTTCCGCTGGCACCCGTTCATCTCGGCCAGCGTGTTGAAGACGATGGCCCTCTCGAACCGGATCAGGAAGTCGTTCAGGCTCATCCTGGGGGGATCTCCGTTGAATTGCCGGAAGAACCGGCAAGCGGCCCGATCGAAATCCAAGGGGAGATGAATCTCGTCGGGCGCCGGGCTCTTGCGTCTAGCGAGGGCGGGTTCGTGCGGCGTCTCGGGATAGTATCGCAACGGCCTCTTGGCCTCCCTTCGCTCTCATAGATCGCGTTCCAATAATCAGATGGCGTTCCGCGGGCCGGATGTCAATGGGATCTCCACGGATTTCGCATCAGCGCGCGAAGGTGGCCGAATTTTTCCGGTTTTTTTCCTTCGGTTTCGCTTGAGTTTCGTCTTCCCGGGGAACAGCTGAGGCCGCCTTTTCCCGGATTCCCGGAGGGCTTTGCCATCGGGAAGACCCAAGTGGTTCTCCCTCCCCGATACGGAGGAAGCCCCCCTGTTCAGCGGGGCGAGCGCTTCAGGTAGGCCACCAATCTCCTCAAGATGCTCCGCTTGGGTGGGCGGAGCGAATTCTCCAGCCAGCGGTCGAGTTCGCCCTTGTAGGCGAAAATGCGGGCTTTAGGCCCACTCTTGAGCCTGTGGACGGGCAACATCATCTTTCGCTCCCAGAGCTGACAGGTGCGGATGCTGTGCCCCAGATAGGCGGCGATCGCCTTCCACGATTCGAGAAGGTCCCCCGCGTCCATATTTCTTTCGCTCCGGGCCTCAGCCTCCAGAAATTCGCGCCCCTTTCGGAACCCCCGGGGGATTTGCTAGACGGGGGTTTTGACGAAGTGGATACGTTGAACCCGGACCTTCCGGTTCAAGGTTGTATCCTTCAGCTTCAGGAACCTGGCGCTCCGGTCTCTAATAGGGGGACATGATATCTATTTCCCTATTTCCCGGTATTCCGAATTCACGCTTGGGAAATAGGGAAGTCGATATCATTTCCCCAGTGAAAAAGGAGGGAGAGACGCCTCGGGTCCGCCGTCAAGACCCCTGAGCAGTCGGCGCCTCTCCCTCTCCCCCCCTTGAAAGCGGACCATGCGCAATCGCGCCCCAAGCTGGCATTGGGCTCCCTCGGGCATAAAGCTCATGGTCATCCTTTCATCTGTCCTCACGATGGGGCCAGGGCCCGGGCCTGTCAACGGGAGAGGCTGAAAACGCCATCGATGCGCTTTCTTGTCCGATTATGTCCGATGGTGATGGGTCAGGCCAGGAGGGCGCGGAGCTTGCCCAGCGCTTCCTGGGCGACCTCGGGGGGGAGGGAACCAAGGAGCTCGGCGCGGCAGGCCCGCCAGTCGAGGCTCTCGGCCTGGTCCGCGAGGATGGCCCCTTCGACGGGAAAGCCCGAGGGGAGAGGCACCTCGAAAGGATATCCTTTGAGACGGGCCGTGATGGGGCAGAGGACGGCCAGTCCCACGCGCGCGTTGTAGGCTTGAGGGGAGAGGACGACGGCCGGACGGCGTCCGTTCTGCCCTTGGCCTTTGGATGGGGATGGCGAGATCCAGACCACGTCGCCGCGTTCGGGCACGTAGAAGACCTGTTTCATCCGCCGCCCCCGCCCGCCTGTCGCCGCTCTTCCGCGTCCTTCTCTTCTCCCTCTGCTGCAATCGCGGGGTGGATGTTCTCGTCGGTCACCTCGGCAAGCAGCGCGTCCAGGTCCCAGGCCCTCGTCCGATCTGTCTTGACGACGAGCGCGCCGTCATCGAGCGCCATCGCGACCGGGGTGTTCTCTCCCCAGTCGAGCGCGGCGGCGAACGACTTGGGGACGCGGACGGCCAAGCTGTTTCCCCACTTCTGGAACGCTGTTTTTCATATTATCATTGAAAAGTATATACAATAAAGATACATTTATCGAGAAGAATGTCAAGTCGGTCTTGCCGGGTCCCGAATTCCGATGAAAGAAAGCGTTACAAAGAGGTGCTGGTGTTACCTGTCGGCGGCGAGGAGGCTGATCCAATAGATCCGGAGGAATTCCTCGGGGCTCATTTCGATCACGATCGGTTCCGCCGCGCCGGAATATGGGGAATGAGTATTGTGTCCCCGATCTATCGGCGGCTGACGCGCATCGAGCGGGCGACGAGAAAGACGCCGAGCGCCAGGATGCCGATGAGGCCCAGCCAATAGGGCGGCTTCGTGAAGACCCCGAAGAGGCCGACCTCGAAGAAAGCCAGCGCGGCGAAGACGATCCCGATGAGGGCCTCGCCGGCGATGAGCCCCGAGGCGAGGAGGGTGCCCGTGTTGACCACCCTCTCCTTGACCTCTCCCTCGACCTTGCCCTTCTCCATTCGCCTTTCCAGGAAATGCTTGAAGGCCCCGCCCAGAAAGATGGCGAAGGAGGTGTCGATCGGCAGGTACATGCCGACGGCGATGAGCATGGGGCTGCGGACCTGCATCAGGATGAAGGCCAGGCCCATGAAGGCGCCGACGAGGATCAGGATCCACTCGGTCTTGCGCTCGAAGATGCCCCGGGCCACGACGGCCATCAGGCTGGCCTGGGGGGCGGGGATCTTCTCGCCGCCGAACCCGGCGTTGGCCTTCAGGACCTCGTTCTGGCGCTCCGGGATCATGGCCTTGATCTCGTCGAGCGCGTAGGTCCCGGCCGCGATCGCGGGATGGCTCCCGTCGTAGGCGACCTCGGTGACGCCGGCGGCCTCCATGTCGGCGAGCTTCGTCCGGACCACCTGCTTGATGTTGCCGAGGTGCAGGACCGAAAGCACGAGGAACATGATCAGGGCGGCCGAGGCGATCCCGAACACGTCGCCGAGCTGCATGCGCCAGGGCGTCCCGCCCAGGATGTGCCCGGCCTTGAGGTCCTGCATCATTTCGCCCGCGACCGAGACCGAGACGCAGGTGAACGCGGCCACGATGAGCACGGCCGAGATGGCGCTCCCGCCCTCGAGACCCATCAGGACCATGATGAAGGCGACGATGATCAGCACCGAGACGGTCAGCCCGCTCGTCGGGTTGCTGCTGACGCCGATGACGCCGACGAGATAGCCGGAGACGGCGGCGAAGACGAAGCCGAGGACGATCATCAGCGCGATGGCCACGAACGACGCCGGCAGGCTCCCCGAGTAGCGGTGGAAGATGAAGAAGACCAGAACGGCGACCGAGAGGGCCGTGGCCAGGGCGGCCCGGATGTCGAGGTCGCGGTCGGTCCGGGCGATCTCCTGGGGCGCGGCGCCCTTGCCCGCGCCGAGCGTCGACAGGGACCGGGCGATGCCCTGGGTCAGCGACTTGCGCATCTTGAAAAGGGTGTAGAAGGCCCCGACGAGCATCCCTCCGATGGCCATGAAGCGGATGTAGTCCCGCCAGACCCGGGTGATCTCCGCGGCCCAGTCGGCGACACCGCCGAGGTCGTTGTAGTTCAGGAAGAATGCCGCGGCCGGCGCCAGCAGCCCCCAGGCCAGGACGCCGCCGCTGAAGTTGATGGCCGCGAGCTTGGGGCCGATGATGAAGCCGACGCCGAGGAAGGCCGGCGAGATCTCGGGGCCGCGCAGGAGGAGCGAGCCCTTGCCGGCCGATAGGACCTTTTGCCACTTGGCGGCCAGGAACTTGAATTCCGTCAGGGCCGTGAACAGGGCCCCGAAGCCCATCCCGGCCAGGAGATGCCCGGTGCCCTTGGCCCCCGCCTGGCCCGCCCGGTGGATGGAAGCGGCCGCGACGGACTCGGGGAAGGGCAGGTCCTTCTCGCCGATGAGGACGCGCCGGGTGACGGTGACGAACATGATCCCCAGGACGCCGCCTGCGGCCAGGATGGCCGTCGCCGTCAGGTAGTGGCCGAAGCCGTAGAAAGGCAGCCAGATGCCGGCGATGTAGAAGGCGGGCAGCGTGAAGATAGCCCCCGAGGCGACGTTGCCGCCGATCGAGCCGACGGTCCGGGCCATGTTTTCCTCGAGGATCGATCCACCGAGGGCCTTGATCACGGCCATGCCGACCACGGCCGTGGTGTAGGTGGCGGCGATCGTCATCCCCGCCTTGAGCCCGAGGTAGGCGTTTGCGGCGCCCATGAAGGCCGCCATGACGACGCCGAGCAGGACGGCCCGGAACGTGAATTCCCTGACCTGTCCGGTGTCGCTCATTGGAAGGCCTTCACGATCTCGTCGATCCCGACGCCGAGGACCTTCCGGGAGATCTCGTCGAGGGCCTTGGCCGGGCCCTGGAAATGCATCGTCGCGTGGACGTGGGCCAGCGTCTCCCCCGGGCCGAGGGCCGCGGCCGGCGACGAGGACTCGAGCTCGTAGAAGGGGCCGAGCGGCTTCGCCCCAGGGGCG
Organism: Candidatus Aminicenantota bacterium; assembly: GCA_963719985.1. Taxonomy (GTDB): domain Bacteria; phylum Acidobacteriota; class Aminicenantia; order Aminicenantales; family Saccharicenantaceae; genus RBG-16-66-30. Next base: position 1,401,572 of record CAVRDU010000005.1, read on the forward strand.
GACGGGCCGTCGTTGTAGCTGTTGACGACGTCGCCTCCGTAGGGCTTCTCCTGGATCTCCCACATCGAGTTGACGTAGTCGGTCGCTCCGGCCGGGATGGTCAGATGGACGATGGTCAGGACGCCGTTGGCGGCGTCGTAGCTCCCGGCGAACGGCTTGGCCCTCAGCGGCGAGATGCCTATCTTGCTCCGGTATTTGCCGTCGCCGCTGAAGAAGAGGACCCCCTGGTCCGCTCGGATCACGAGCCGGTCGGGCGGCACCTTGCCGAAATAGGCGTCGTTCGCGGCCGGCCCCAGCTCCTCCTCCGGCCCCGGCGAGAACGGGACGACGATGGTCGTCTCCGGTGAGGGGTTGAACATGCCCAGGATCCAGATCGAGAGCAGCCCGGTGTCCTTCGTCCAGGCGGCCTGTCCGGCGTTGGTGATCTGGTTGTCCGTGGCGAAGGCGACCCATCGAACGCCCTCGGGCACCGGCACGCCGAGGTCGACGACCTCCGTCCGGGAGAGCAGGCGGACCTCCCGGTTGAGCTCGAGGTCGAACTCCGCGCCCGAATAGTTCGCGAGGCGCATGGCCTTATGGAAATGGACGCGGTCCGGCCCCTTGGCGACGATGTCGTAGGCGCCCGCGTTGATGGGCGGCGGGGTGAACCAGTGGTCCAGGTCGAAGGGGTCGCCCTTCTTGAAGAAGATGGAGAACTGGCCGCCCTCGGGGCCGAGCCAGAAGCGGTCCTCGCCGCCGAAGGCGTTGATGTGCGGGTTGTCGACGCCGGAGGCGAGGAGCTCCCGGTTGATCCAGCCGAAGCTCAGCCCGTCGGGGCCGGCCGCGGAACTCGTCATCACCCGCCCCTGGAGGTCCGGGCTGACGGCGACCAGGGCCCGGCCGTCCTCGGTGCTGAGGACGAGCGGCTTGGTATGGGCCTCGAGGAAGGCCAGGTCGTCCTTGAACAGGATCCCTTCGGGGGCCTTGGGCGGCTTGGCGCAGCCGGCCGCGAGGGCGATGATCAGGATGACGGCTCCGACCGCGTATCTCATGGGGCCTCCTTCTTCTCCGTAGGTATCGGCCCCTATTCTATTAAATATTAAATCGGGGACACAATACCTGTTCCCCAATTAAAAAGGCCCGCCAACCTGGCGGGCCCTTTGGCTTTCAGCGAGCAGTTTCACCTCGTGCTCAGGAGGCGAGTGGGCAGCCGCCCTTGCAGTGCGACACCCGCGGCAACATGAACCTTTTCATCGGGCGCTCCTTTCTTGGGATTCTCCTTAAATCCTACTATTATAGTAGGATATTGTCAAGTCACTTCTCGTGGCTCGCGACGAGCTTGGCGGCGAACCAAGCCCAGATCCCCTTGTTGAACTCGAGGCTCGGCGGCGTACCCCCGAGGATGGCCAGCAAACTGGTCCTGGCGTCGCCGGGCTTCATGGCGAAGCGCGGCTCGGCGTCCCAGAGCGCGTAATGCTCCGGGTGGAACTGGACGCCGAGGACGCTCCGGAACCTCTTGTGCTCGACCGCCTCGACCACTCGCCCGTCGCGCGAGCTGGCCGTGGCCACGAGGTCCTTGCCCATCCGGCCGAGGCCCTGGTGGTGGGCGCTGAGGATGCGGGGGTGGTCCGTCGACTTGAAGCCCATTTCCTTGACGAAGACGCTCGCGTCGCCGAGCTGGAGGGTGTGGAAGCTGTAGCCCATGAGCCGGTCGAGAGGGAAGAGCGCGCGATAGGGGTTCGTGTGCCACTGCTCGGCCCCGAGCGCGATGACGTCCTCGACCGTCGTCTTGCCGTAGACGTCCCAGCGGATGTCCTGGGCGAGCGTCCCGCCCGTCCCGATGTTCATCGTCTGGAAACCCAGGCAGATGCCCAGCACGGCGAAATCCGGGCGGGCCTCGAGGAGCGGCTTGAGCGTCGCGTCCTGGGACCCGCCGAGGAGCTGGAAGACCGCCGACGCCTCGAAGTAGTGGCGGAAGGGATCGGTGATCTCGGTCAGCAGCCCCGTCTTCTGCCCGTAGATCGAGGCCGGCGCGTCCGGCCCGCCGAAGAAGATGATCCCGTCTGTCTTCCTCAGGATGAGCTCGAGCTCGGGTGTGCAGGCGTTCCTCTTGAAGAGCGCCGGCTCGCTGATCTCGGCCGAGATGGCGTGGAACTTGAACCAGTCGAGGCCGTTCTCCTCGACGTATTTCCGGCTCTCGGCGAAGTCGTCCTTCTGCTTGACGTGGTAGACGCCGACGACGACGAGGCCGGGGACGTCGAAGATCCCCAGCTCGCGCAGGGCCTCTAGCGAGCGGACGTTGTAGACCTCGGGATGGAAGACGGCCAGGCGGACGGCGGCGGCCTTGTCGGGCGCCCCGTCGAGGTACCGGTCGGCCGCGGGCGACTGGCCGAAGAGGGGCGAGGTCGCGGCGAACAGGGCGACGAAAGCGGCGACGCCGGCGCCGACGGCGAGGGCGTGGCGGAAGGGTTTCGGGAGCGGCATCCTCATCAATGGGCACCTCCGCGGGGTCGCGATCTCTCCGGGTATTATAGGCGTCTCCCCGGGGGCGCGCAACCGGCGCCGCGCCGGGAGGGGGAACCTTTCCCGGGTCCCGTTCGTCATTCTAGTCGGAGAGCGCGATACTTCCGGCCCCGCGCCGCGTAACACAGGGCGAGGGGATCTTCGCGAACGAAGGAACACGGACATGAGAAAGCGAACGACCCGGGCGGCGTCGGCGATATCCTTGGCCGCAGCCCTGGCCTGGACCGCGGCCCTGGCCGCCTCCCCCGCGACCCAGGCGACGGCGGCCAAGGAACCTCTCCGCATCCCCCGCATGACCGAGGTCCCCAAGATCGACGGCGTCCTCGACAACCCCGTCTGGGAGACCCAAGCGCTCAAGATCGACGGCTTCGTCCAGCTCTCGCCCAAGGAGAACGGCGTCCCGACGGAGAGGACCGTCGCCTACCTTGGCTACGACGAGAAGAACCTCTACGTGGCCTTCCGGGCCTTCGACTCCCAGTCCTCCAAGGTCCGCTGCTCGATCACCAAGCGCGACGGCTGCCTCGAGGACGACTGGGTCTTCATCATGCTCGACACGTTCAACGAGAAGCGCCGGGCCTTCTCCTTCCTTCTCAATCCTGCCGGGGTCCAGATGGACATGATGCGCGTCGAGGAGGGCGGCAACGATAACATGGACGACAGCTGGGACACGGTCTTCTTCTCCGACGGCAAGGTCGACGCCGGGGGCTACACGGTCGAGATGGCCATCCCGTTCAAGAGCCTGCGCTTCCCCAACGTCGAGCTCAAGACCTGGAACATCGTCCTCGGCCGCAACCTCCCCCGGACCGGCGAGATCATCATGTACCCGACCTACTCCCGCGACATCCCCGGGCTCCTGTCGAACGGGCAGTCCTACGTCATCCAGGGGGCCGTCGAGCGGAGCCGCAACATCGAGGTCATGCCCTTCGTGACCTCCCTCCAGCGGCAGGGGGACAGGATCAAGTTCGAGCCGGGCGCCAACCTCAAGCTCGGGCTGAGCTCCAACACCACCCTCGACATGACGGCCAATCCCGACTTCAGCCAGATCGAGGCCGACGAGCCGCGGATCGATTACAACCTCCGCTACGCCCTGCGCTACAACGAGAAGAGGCCGTTCTTCCTCGAGGGCATGGAGATCTTCAACTCGCCCGAGATCGAGACGGTCTACACCCGTCAGATCAACGACCCGATCTTCGGGGCCAAGGCCTCGGGCAAGTCGGGCCGCTTCACGTACGGCCTGCTTTCGGCCTACGACATGCACCCGAGCGAGAGCCTCTGGGACATCTCGAACGGCGGCGGGGCCGCGGGTGCGAAGGCCTTCTCCAACGTCCTCCGGACCAAGGCCGACGTCGGCTCGGGCTCGTACGTCGGCTTCACCCTGACCGACAAGGAGCTCGACGGGGCGAGCTGGAACCGCCTCGGCGGCGTCGACGGGCAGCTCCGCTTCAAGGACCGGGTCTTCTTCAGCTTCCAGGCCCTGGCCTCGAAGTCGAGCGAGGAGGGCGAGCGGAGCGCGCTCGCCCCGGGCCTCTACGGCGAGCTCTATTACACCAACAAGCACTTCACGTTCGGCGGCTTCTACAAAGCCATCCACCCCGACTTCCAGGCCTCGCTCGGCTTCGTCAACCGGACCGATTACCGGAGCGCGGGAGCGTTCGCCTCCTATCGCATATACGCCGACAAGAAATATCTCAACCAGGTCCAGTTCCGGCTCCAGGCCGGCAAGCGCCTCGGCTACGCCGACAACGTGACCCAGGACACATGGATCCGGCCCCAGGTCCAGCTCCGTCTGACCGAGTTCAACCAGGTCTTCGTCACGTACGAGGCCGGGCTCGAGCGGTACGCCGGCGTCGACTTCAAGAAGCAGGAGCTCTCGATCGAGTCCCAGATCACCTTCATCCCCTGGATGCCCGTGTTCTTCTTTGTTGGGACCGGCGACAGCATCAACTACGATCCCGACAACGCCTACGTCGGATACAGCAATTCCTACGGCGTGTCGGTCACCTTCAAGCCCAGCAAGCGCCTCCAGCTCGGGGTCGACTTCAGCAAGCAGACCTTCTGGGATAGGGCGGATGGCGCGGGCAATTGGGACTACAACGTTATCCGCCAGAAGACGACCTACCAGGTCAGCAAGACCGTGTCGTTCCGGGCCATCGTCGACTACAACTTCTTCTACAAGGAGGCCTTCGGCAGCCTTCTCGCGAGCTGGGTCCTGCGCCCCGGCACGGTCTTCTTCCTCGGCGTCGACAACAACTATTTCCGCAACGAGCTCGGCCGCCTCGTCCCGGACAACTACAACATCTTCCTCAAGTTCTCTTACTGGTGGCGCCTGTAGTGAATATGTCCTCTCGGAAGACCTTGAGGCAGCCGTTCGTTTCCCGCTTCCCCCGTTGAACGTCTGGCCCTGTTGAGTCTTCCGCGAGCTGATTCACTCATCCGAGCCGGAGCTCTTCTTGGGCCTTCGACCGCGCTTTAAGTGTATTCTTCAGCGCCGCCCGTTTCCGTTGATCTACCCGGCTTGGCGGCGCGGTTGGCTTAAGAGAAAAAGGATCCCCGAGAGGATCGGCGGCAGTCCGATCATGAGCATAACGTCGTTGGGGCCGGAGACACTGAGAAAAGCGCCCATCGCCGCAATCCCTATCAAGATCTCTGAAATCCCGGCGACGCGCGGACGTCGCCAGGCGAGATAGATGGCGGCCACGCCGAAAATGACGATTCCGGCGACGGCCAGTATCCCCTTATGACTTTCGCTGGCGGGAATGTCGGCTTTCCCTCCATCTCCTACTATCGCCGAACCCACGGCGAATAGAATCCAGAAGCCCGCCCACAGAACCACGATCAGCCTGGCCGACAGACGCATCCATTTCATCACTCGCCTCCATTTTGAGTTGATCCCATGGGAAGAATTTCTGTCTTTTGCGACGCATGGGAGTCCGGACACCGGATCCGAATAGAGCCCACGTGGGGATTCCCGGCTTCCCAAGAGATGAAGCTAGCTGGCATCCCGCCCTACGGTCTCGACATAGAGGGCATCGATCAGGTCCCGGTACTTGTTTTCAATGATGTTGCGTTTGACCTTGAGGGTCGGGGTCAGTTCGCCCGCGTCGATTTCGAAGTCCTTGTCAAGAACGATGATCTTCTTGATCTTTTCGTAGGCTGCCAGATGGACGGTGGCCCTATCGACCTCGCTCATCAGGAAATTGACGATGTCCCGGTTTCGGACGAGGCCGACCCGGTCCGCTGTCGGGATGCCGCGGGCGACCGCGTATTCCTCGATCTTTTCGAGATTGGGGACGATGACGGCTGAGACGAATTTCCTCCGGTCCCCTGTGACAACGGCGTTGGCGATGTAGGGACTGGTCTTGAGGAGGTTCTCAAGCTGTTGCGGGGCGATGTTCTTCCCCCCGAAGTGACGATGATGTCCTTTTTCCGGTCGGTGATCACAAGGAATCCCTCCTCATCGAAGCGCCCGATGTCCCCGGTCCGGAACCAATCGCCGTCGAATACCTCGGCGGTCTCGGCGGGCATCTTGTAGTATCCCTTCATCACGTGGGGCCCGCGGGTGAGGATTTCGCCGTCATCGGCGATCCGGACTTCGACGCCCGGAATGGGCTTTCCCACCGACCCGAACTTCATATGCCCGATGGCATTGAGGGAAATGACCGGCGAGGTCTCGGTCAGGCCGTACCCTTCGAGGATCAGGAGACCGATGGCGTGGAAGAACTCGGCGATGTCTTTGGAGAGCGGGGCTCCGCCCGAAAGGAACAGGCGGATCCTCCCTCCGGTCAGGCCGATGATCTTTTCGAAGACCAGCTTGTGGGCCAGGTTCCGTTTCGCCTGCAAGAAAGGAGAGATGGGCCGCCCTCCGAGACTCGCCAGCCCCACGACTATTGCGACAATGAACATCTCCCATGCGGGATTCCCGTCAGCGTTGAGGTTGACCGCCAGGACAATGCACGTGATGATCATTGCCACAAAGGCGATGTTGCCCGAGCGGTATTGGATGCTCATCTGCCGTTCGTCAACATGGCGTCTGGCAAGCCCGAGTGAAGCCAAGGTCGGCCGGAGCAAATATGAGCCGATCATCAGAACCAGCCAGAATTGATCCCGAGTGGCAGCCATAAGCACGAGGGCCAGAACGAAAATGCCGGCGGCCCACCAGAAGATGGGATCCTTGTTAAACACGGTCTTTGTCCTCCAGACAAAAAAGGGCTTCGACTTTTGTTCCAAGATTCTCTGCCAGCAACAGTGCCAGCTTGACCGAAGGAGCATAGTCGCCCCGTTCGATCGACACTATAGTCTGACGAGAGACAGAAACCATGTTAGCCAGTTGCTGTTGGGTGATTTCGCCGCGCTCGAATCTGCATCTGCGGAGAAAAGTTTTCATGGATGTCTAAGGAATCTGCCTTTCTTCTCTATTTCTCTCCAAATGTATAGTATCATATACAAGATGTCAATAATAATATACATTTCTAGATAATCATGCCCCTGGATTAGATTTGGAGAAGAACAGTATTTCCAAGCCCCCGTCCCCAGTCTCCAGGATACTGGTAGCGGCTCCAGGGATCATCCGCCTGGACCGCCGTTTTGACACCCCCGGAGCGTTGGGCTAAGATAGCCCCGCCCGGGGAGCCTATGGCCAAGTACCGCTGCCGATTCTGCGCCTACATCTACGACGAAAAGACCGAGGGGGTCCTCTTCGACGAACTCCCCCCCGACTGGACCTGCCCCGTCTGCGGCGCGGGCAAGTCCGAGTTCGAGCGGCTGGACGACGAGCCGGAGCCGCCCCCGCCCTCGGCCGAGCCCGTGCGGGAGCGCAAGACGCTCGACGACTTCCGCCGCCCCTCCGACGAGCTCGAGACCCGCATGGCCGACATCCACCGCATGGCCCTCGTCGGCGAGTCGGTCGTCGAGCCGATGCGCACGCGCAAGCCGGTCGTGTCCTGGGACGACATCCTCATCAAGGGGGCCCAGCTGGCCCGCCTGCCGCTCGACCGCGGGGAGACCGTCGACACCCGGACGGTCATCGGGCCCAAGGCGGCCAGGCCCCTGACCGTCGGCACGCCCATCATCGTCAGCCACATGTCGTTCGGGGCGCTCTCGCGGGAGGCCCAGATGGCCCTGGCCCTGGGCAGCGGCGCGGCGGGCACGGCCATGTGCTCGGGCGAGGGCGGCATCCTAGCCGAGGCCCTGGGCCTGGCCCATAAGTACATCTTCGAGTACGTCCCCAACCTGTATAGCGTGTCCGAGGAGAACTTGCGCAAGGTCGACGCCGTCGAGATCAAGTTCGGCCAGTCGGCCAAGCCGGGCATGGGCGGCCACCTCCCGGCCTCCAAGGTGACCGCCGAGATCGCCGCCGTCCGCGGCCGTCCCGAGGGGGCCGACATCGTCAGCCCGTCCCGCTTCCCCGGGATCGCCTCACCCGAGGACCTCCGTCGCAAGATCGACGAGCTACGCCGGCTCTCCGGGGGCCTGCCCATCGGCGTCAAGTTCGCCGCCGGCGACGTCGAGGCCGACCTCGAATTCGCCATCGCCGCGGGCCCCGACTTCGTCACCATCGACGGCCGGGCCGGTTCGACCGGGGCGGCCGTCAAGCTGATCAAGGACGCGACCTCGGTGCCGACGATCTACGCCCTCGACCGGGCCCGCCGCTGGCTCGAGGGCCACGGGGTCAAGGACGTCACCCTCATCTCGACCGGCGGCCTGCGCGTCTCGTCCGATTTCGCCAAGGCCCTGGCCCTCGGCGCCGACGTCGTGGCCATCGGCACGGCCGCGCTCATGGCCATCGGCTGCCAGCAGTACCGCATCTGCGACAGCGGCCGCTGCCCCGTCGGCATCGCCACCCAGGACCCCGGCCTGCGGGCCCGGCTCGACGTCGACGAATCGGCCCGCTGGCTGGCCAACTTCCTCCGCGTCTCGACCGAGGAGCTCAAGGACTTCGCCCGCCTGACCGGCCACGACGAGCGTCCACAAGCTCTCGGTCCGCGACCTGGTCACGACGAATTCCGAGATCTCCTCCTACACAGCGATCCCGCACGCTTAGGTTTGACCGCTTCCCGCCCCGCCGCTAGAATACTCCGGTGAGCCTCGATTTCCTCCTCCGCACCGACGAGTTCAAGGCCCTGGCCGCGGCCGTGGCCTCGCCCGAGCGGCCCGTCTCGGTACACGGCGCGATCGAACCGGCCAAGCCCTATCTCCTGGCCTGCCTGGCCCGGACGGCCGCCCGGACGATCGTCTTCGTCCGGCCCGAGTCGGCCCCCTTGGCCCAGGCCGAGCGCGACTGCCGGTTCTACCTCTCGCGGCTCGCTCCCGAGGCCGGCCTGGCGACGCTCGCCCCCCTCGCCGACAATCCCTACTTCGAGGTCTCGCCGTCGCTCGACGCCGCGTCCTCGCGGATGAGGCTCTTCCGCCGCCTCCTTGGCGTCCCCCCCGCCGTCGTCGTCACCTCGCTCGGCGGCCTGCTCAGGCCCGTGCCCGCCCCCGCCGACATGGCCCGCCTGTTCGTGACGCTCGAAGCGGGCGGCGAAACGGACCACGACGCCCTGCTCGAGACCCTCTCACGGTTCGGCTACGCCAAGGAGGACCTCATCGCCTCGCCGGGCGAGTTCGCCTGGCGCGGCGGCATCGTCGACGTCTTCTCGCCCTGGGAGGCCAATCCCTTCCGCGTCGAGTTCGATGGCTCGCGCCTCGTCTCGCTCCGCGAGTTCGACATCTCCAGCCAGCGGTCTCTCAAGCGGGTCGATCGTCTGACCGTCCCCGGCCTCCGCGAGTTCCCGGCCACTTCCGACTTCCTGGACCCCTGGAAGGCCGCCGCCCGGAAGCGCTCCAAGGGCGCCGCCCGCGACCTCGAGGCCCGCGTCGCCGCCGTCGAGCGGGGTGATTTCGGCCCGAGCTTCTCCGCCCAGGCCCTTCTCCTCGCCGGCCGCTTCGTCCCGATGACCGATTACCTCCGCGACCCGCTCTTCGTCCTCGACGGTCCCGACGCCGTCGACTGCGAATGGGACGCCCACTTCGAGGAGCTCCGCGGCCAGTACGCCGATCTCCTGGCCGAGGGCGTGTTCGCCCTCCCGCCGGACGAGATCTTCCCGCCGCGCCTGCTCCAGCGGGTCCGCCGGGAGGCCGTGCGCTTCGAGGACCTGGGCGCGCCGCGGCCCCGCAGGGGCTCCGTCTCCGTGTCCCTGCCGTTCCAGCCCGTGCCCCGCTTCGACAACAAGATCCCCTTCTTCCTCCAGTACCTCGGGAAGCTCCAGTCGGAAAGCGACCTCTCCTTCATCTACCTCTCCAACGCCGCGACCCGGCAGCGGTTGGCCACTCTCCTCCGGGAGAGCGACCTCCCCGTCCTCGAGACCGACTCTCACTTGGCCGTCCCGCCGCGCTCCGAGGTCGCCCTTCTGGTCGGCGGCCTGCCGGCCGGCTTCAGCTACCCCAAGGAGAAGCTGAACTTCTTCGCCGAGAAGGACATCTTCACCGAGGAGAAGGTGATCGTCAGCCGGGCCTCGCGCCGTCCCTTCTTCTCCCAGTTCCAGGACCTCCGGGCCGGCGACCACGTCGTCCACACCGACTACGGCGTCGGCGTCTTCCGGGGCCTGCGGCGGGTCGAGGTCGAAGGCAAGGGCCGCGAGTTCATCGAGCTCCACTACCGCGACGGCGACAAGCTCCTCGTCCCGGTCGAGAACCTCGACCTCGTCCAGAAGTTCGGCACGGCCGGTCCGGAGCCGCCGCCCCTCGACAAGCTCGGCACGACGACCTGGGAGAAGACCCGGACCCGGGCGAAAAAAGCGGTCGAGGCCGTGGCCAGGGAGCTCGTCGAGCTCTACGCCAAGCGCAAGGCCGTCAAGGGCCACGCCTTCGCCTCGGGCGGGGAGTGGGACGAGGAGTTCGGCAAGACCTTCGAGTACGAGGAGACCGACGACCAGCTCCGCTCCATCCGCGAGATCCGCGCCGACATGGAGAACGAGGCCTCGATGGACCGGCTCCTCTGCGGCGACGTCGGCTACGGCAAGACCGAGGTGGCCATGCGGGCGGCCTTCAAGGCGGTCATGGACGGCAAGCAGGTCGCCGTCCTCTGCCCGACGACCGTCCTGGCCAGCCAGCACCTCAAGACCTTCCGGGACCGGATGGTCCTCTTCCCGGTCCGGATCGAGGCCCTGACCCGCCTCCAGACGCCCCGCGAGCAGAAGGCCGTCGTCGAGGACTGCCGCAGGGGCTTCGTCGACGTCCTCGTCGGCACCCATCGCCTGCTCTCCAAGGACGTCGGCTTCAAGGACCTCGGCCTGCTCGTCGTCGACGAGGAGCAGCGCTTCGGCGTCACGCACAAGGAGAGGATCAAGCAGATCAAGGCCACGATCGACGTCCTGACCCTGACCGCGACGCCCATCCCGCGAACGCTGAACATGTCCCTCTCGGGCCTGCGCGACATCTCGCTCATCGAGACGCCGCCCCGCGACCGCCTGGCCGTCCATACGGTCGTGACGCCCTTCAACGCCAAGCTCATCGCCGCGGCCGTCCGCCAGGAGCTCGGCCGGGGCGGCCAGGTCTACTTCATCCACAACCGCATCGAGGACATCGACAAGGTCGCCGAGCTCGTCGTCAAGCTCGTCCCCCAGGCCCGCGTCGTCGCCGTCCACGGCCGGATGATCGGCTCCGCCCTGGAGAAGCGCATGATCGACTTCGTCGAGCACAAGTACGACGTCCTGGTGTCGACGACGATCGTCGAGAACGGCATCGACATCCCCCTCGTCAACACGCTCGTCGTCGACCGGGCCGACCTCTACGGGCTGGCCCAGCTCTACCAGCTCCGCGGCCGCGTCGGGCGGTCGGCGCGGCAGGCCTACGCCTACTTCCTCGTTCCGCCCTACCTCGAGCTGACGCCCCTGGCCCGGGAGCGGCTCAAGGCGCTGAAGGAGTTCAGCGAGCTCGGCTCGGGTTTCCGCCTGGCCGCCCGCGACCTCGAGATCCGCGGCGCCGGGAACCTCCTCGGCCACCGCCAGCACGGCGCCATGGAGGCCGTCGGCTTCGAGTATTACATGCAGCTCCTCGACCAGGCCATCCGCGGCCTCAAGGGCGAGCCCGTCGAGGATGAGAACCCCGAGATCAACCTCAAGGTCGATATCCGCGTCCCCGAGGACTACCTGCCCCAGGTCAATCTCCGGCTCAACCTCTACAAGCGGCTGGCCTCGCTCGAGGACCTCGGCGAGATCGACCGCGTCCGCGAGGAGATCCTCGACCGCTTCGGCCCGCTGCCCGAAACGATCGAGAACCTCCTCCGCTACGGCGCCCTCAAGCACCTGGCGAAGCGGCTGCGCATCCGGTCGATCGACCGGACCGAGCGCCGGATCGCGTTCAAGTTCCGGCCGGATACGCCCGTCGACTGGTCCCGTGTGACGCCCCTCCTCAAGAGGCACTCGGGCTCCCTTTCGCCCGAGGGGGTCATGTCGCTCGCTTTCCGGGGAGCGACCGAGCGCGAGCTCCTCGATGAAACGGCCGGGGTCTTGATGGAGTTATTCAAATAGAATACAATGGATTGATACTAAAAAAGATGGACGCCCCAACGAGACACCCGAACAGGCCCTGGGCCCGGCCGCGGCCCGGGGCGGCCGCCCTGGCCGTCCTGGCCGGACTGGTCCTTTTCGCCGCCGCCTGCGGTGGCGACGACGGCCGGGGCCCGGTCTCGCGCGTCGCCGGTCTCGTCCAGGGCAAGCTCGGCGGCCGCCCGGTCCTGAGGGTCGGCGAGCGCGAGTTCTCCAACTCCGATCTCCGGGCCTACCTCGGGGCGACGGGCGCCGAGGCCAAGGGCCTGCCTCCCGAGTCCTTGAGCCGGCTCTTCGACCGGTTCGTCGACGAGATGCTCCTGCTCGAGGCCGCCCGGGCGCGGGGCATCGTCCTGAGCGAGGACGAGAAGAAGGAGTACCTGGCCCGGCTGGCCGTCGATCCCGTCGACGCGGCCGGGCCCGGGCGCGCCGACCCCGTCCCGCCCGAGGGCGCCTTCGACAGGCTCCTCGTCGAGAAATACATCTTCCTCGTCGTCCGCGACGCCCGGGTCGACGCGGCCGAGGTCCACGACTACTACGAGGGCCACAAGAAGGACTTCCTGAGGCAGGGGCGGATCCAGGTCAGCCAGATCCTCGTCGACACCGAGGAGAAGGCCGTCTCCGTCCTGAGACGCCTCGAGCGGACCGGCGAGCGGGAGTTCCGCCGGATCGCCGTCGAGGAGTCGATCGGCCCCGAGGCCCCCAAGGGCGGCCTCATGGGCGTCTTCCAGCAGGGCGACCTCCCGGCCGACATGGAGAAGGTGGTTTTTTCGCTCGACGAGGGCCGGACGAGCCAGGTCGTCGAGTCGGCCTACGGCTTCCATATCTTCCGGCTGGACCGGAAGCACCCGCCCGCCCTCCAGGACGAGACCGAGGCGGCGGCCGAGATCCAGAAGCGGATCATGGCCCAGAAGATGAAGGACACCCTGGCCTCCCATCTGGGCGGGCTCAAGGAGACTGTGAGCTGGCTGGCCTTTCCCGAGAACCTATTCTTCGCGTATCAGAGGATGGACGAATGAAAAAGACGATCGCGGCGCTGGCTTTGGCCGGCCTCCTCGTCCCCGCGGCGGCGTTCGCCGGAGGCCAGGAGGTCGTCGAGGAGATCGTGGCCCTCGTGAACGACGACATCATCACCTTGTCGGACTACCGGGCCCAGTTCGAGATGACGCTGGCCCAGCTCCGGGGGGCCAATCTGCCGCCGGAGGAGTACGACAAGCAGTACGCGCTGATCAAGAAGGAGCTCCTCGAGTCCATGATCACCGAGACGCTCCTCCTCCAGAAGGCCAAGGAGCTCGGCCTGAACGTCCAGGAGCAGATCAAGGGCATGATCCAGAAGATCATGGAGGAGAACGGCCTGGCCACGGAGGCCGACCTGCGCCGGGCCGTCGAGCAGCAGGGCCTGCCCTACGAGGTCTGGCTCAAGCAGTACGAGGAGGGGATGATGCGCCAGGGCGTCCTCTACACGGAGGTCGAACGGGCCATCGTCCTCGACGACGCCGAAGTCGTCCAGTACTACAAGAAGAACCCGGCCGAGTTCACGACGCCGACCGAGTACAAGCTCAGCGCCGTCTACCTGGCGGCCGATACGCGCTCCGCCGAGGAGAACGAGGCCCTCAAGGCGGCGGTCGACGCCAAGCTCAAGGGCGGCGCCTCGTTCGCCGACGCGGCCGCCGAGCTCTCCGACCCTCCGATGAAGGAGGCCAAGGGCGAGCTGGGGACGTTCAAGGAAGGCGAGCTCGAGGAGACCCTCGAGAAGGCCGTGGCCGACCTCAAGAACGGCGAGACGGGCGCCTGGGTGAGCACGAAGAACGGCTGGTACCTTCTCCAGCTCGTGGAAAAGAAGCCCAGCGCCCTGCGCCCCTTCGAGGACGCCCGCCGCGAGGTCGAGGACAAGCTCTACGGCGAGAAGCGCTCGGTCAGGGCCCAGGCCTACCTCAAGGAGCTCCGGGAGCGGAGCTACGTCAAGGTGCTCAGGCCCGATCCCCTCGGAAAATAGGTCATTCGATAATGAGGACGGCGGCGGCGATGGCCGTCGTCCAGAGCCCCGCCTCGCCCTTGGCGGCCTGGGTGGCGCTCCGCGTCTTGAGCGACAGGCCGTTCGACATCCGGAAGGACTTGGGCGGGTTGCCGTGCGGAGTCTCCTTGAGCCTCTCCCCGAGCTTGGTCGCCAGCATCTCGGCGGCCAGGTACTCGGTGTGGACGGAGGTTTCCCTGGCCGGCTTCCCCTCGTCGGAGTGCTCGGCGAGGTAGCCGTAGCGCGAGGGGTCGTCGGGCACGGCGGCGCCGATGGAAGCCGTGATGAGGCGCCCGGGCTCGTCGGTCGCGTTCTCGCTGAGGACGACGAACAGGATCTGCCCGGGCCGGAGGAGCTTCAGCCCCGCCGCCTTGGAGACGAACCGGGCCCGCGGCGGGAAGATGCTCGAGACGCGGACGAGGTTGAAGGGGGCGATGCCGGCGTCGCGGAGCGCCTTCTCGAAGCTGACGAGCTTCTCCTTGTGCGAGCCCCGGCCGCGGACGAGGAAGATCTTGTTGGGGACGTAGGGACCCATGTCGACCGCCCGGCCTACTTCTTGATCTCTTCTTTGCGGTCCCCCACCGGCTCCGGCTCCTTGAAGTCGATGTCGCGGGAGACGTCGTAGACGCCGAGGAGGACGGGCGACGAGCCCCTGGAGATGGCGAAGAGACGGACCTCGGCCGACTTCCACTCGGGATTGTCCCGGATGTCCGGCCAGGTTCTTGCCGTCGACGCCGAGGTTGCTCTTCAGGGTGATGAGGTCGCCCGTTCCGCCCGGCGGGACGGCCTTGCCCCTGATGGCGGCCATGAAGGCGTCGCCGAAGTTCTCGGGGTCTCCCTTGAAGTTGTAGACGGCGTTGAAGTTGACGTAGGTCAGGGGCTTGGCCCCCGTGTTCTTGACGCGGAAGGAGATCTGGGGGACGAGGATGAGCCGTTCCGGCCAGGGCTGGTAATATTTGGAGACCCAGGACGACGTAAAGTCCACGATCTCGATCGAAGCCTTCAGCTCGTCGCTGGACATCGTCTTGCATCCGGGCAGGGCGGCCAGCGCCAAGACGGCGAGCAAGGCGACGGGAAGCGCGATTCTCTTCATGGGGCTCCTCCTCTCTAACGCTGTAATCTTAGCGGACGGAGGGGAATTAAGCAACTTCCCGGCCGCTCAGCGGACGAGGCGCGAGACCGGCACGGCCTCGAGGTTGTAGGCGTCGACGAGGGCGAACGTCGATTTGAGGACGGCCAGGGTCTCAGGGAAGGGGTGGCAGATGCCGACCGCGCGGCCGTTCTTCCGGGCCTTCTGGAAGAGCTCGATGAGGCGGCCCCGGATCATCCCCCGGTCCGCGTCGGCGTCGAGGAAGACGTCCCTCCGCGCGGCCGGGACGCCCATGGCCCGGGCCTCGTCGAGGGCCACGGTCTTGGCCGTCGTCCGGCTGTCGACGAAGAAGAGGCCCCTCTCCTTGATCGGCCGCAGGAGGGCGCGCATGAGGTCCCGCTCGGCCGTGAAGCGCGAACCCATGTGGTTGTTCGTCCCCGCGGCGAAGGGCACACGGTCGTAGCTCGCCTCGAACGCGGCCACGATGGCCGGTTCTGTCATCGTGGCGACGATCATCCCCTCCGTATCGGCCATGGCCTCGTGGTTGTTGACCGATTCGAGGGGCAGGTGGAGCAGGACCTCGAGGCCGTTCGCGCGGGCGACCCGGGCCGTCTCGGCGGCGTGGGCGCTGTAGGGAAGGACCGCGACGGTCAGCGGACGGCCCAAGGCGATGAGCTCGTCGAGCGTGTCCAGGCTGTTCCCCATGTCGTCCATGATCAGCGCGACCTGGCCGCGCGGGCCCCGTTTCGCGGCCGCCTCCCTGCCGGCGACGACGACGGGCGGCTCGGCCGGCAGGACGAAGGAGATCGCGGCGTCCTGTTTGGGGGGCCGCCTCAGGGTCCACAGGACCTCCGTCCTGTCTTCGCCCTTGGCCCGCTTCTTGTCGACGACCCGGACCGACTCGGCCTTCAGGGTCTTGTCGAGGGCGGGCTCGATCGAGGCGTAGAGGGCGGCCGGGATCTCGACCTCGAGCAGGGGAGCTCCCTTGGAGTCCTTGAGCCGAAGGATCGCGTCTTCGGAGACGCCCGCCGCCGCCAGGCTCGCGTCGAGCGCTTCCTCGATCGTCTTCGGGGCCGCTGTTCCCGCGGGCCTCGCGGCGAGCTTCTCGCTGGGCCTCATCTGATAGGCCGGGAGCGGGGCCGGCGGCTCGCCCGCGACGGCGAAGATGTAAGCGCGCTCGCCCCGGCGCGCGCCGATGTAGTCGAGGAGAAGGGTCGAGACGACCGCCGTCGCCACGAGCGCGGCGGTGACCAGGGTGAACGCCGGCCAGGGTTGCTTGTTCCTGGGCGGGGGCCTCTTCGTCATCCGTCAGAGCTTGGGCAGAAGAGGAAGGGTTTTCTCGAGATAGGTCTTCTCGTCGAGCTTGTCGACGGGGATGGGAACGTCGGGGACGAGGCCTTTCTCCCAAAGCTTCCGGCCCGAAGGCAGGGCGAAGACGCCCGTCGTGAGAAGGACGGCGCTCCCGTCGTCGAGATCGAAGACCCGCCTGCGGCCGACGAGCCCGGACGTGGCGAACCCGACGATTTTGATCTGGCGGACCTCCTGGAGGAGGCCCGCGACGAGTTCGGCGGGGCCGGCCGTCCCCGGGTCGGTCCACACGACGAGCGGGAGGGCGACGAGCTCGGCCTCCGCCGGCAGGGAAACAGGGTCTTTGGAACCGTCCCGGCTCTCGAAATGCCCGGCGTCGACCGCCTTGACGAACAGGTTGGCCAGCTTCGCGGCCTCCTCGAGATCGCCCTCCTGGGCGCCGCGGAGGTCGAGGACGAGCGGCGTCTTCCCGCCCTTGAGGCCGGGGACGACGCTCTTCCTGAGCTCGGCGACGAGCCCGGGCACGATGCGGCGGACCCGCAGGATCGCGGGCTTTCCGGCGGCCCGCGCGAAAGCGAACGGCGCGGGAAAGAGGGGCGCGCGGGCGACGTCGAGGTCGAGCGTTTCGTTGCCCCGCAGGACGCGGAGCTTGACCGGCTCGCCGCCGCTTCCCCGGAGGAGGAGCTTGGCCTCGGTCAGGCTCATGTTCAGGGTGTTCTGGCCCGCGACGGCGCTCAAGAAATCGCCCGGCTCGAGGCCGGCCTTTTCGGCCGGGGACCCTTCGACCACGGCCACGACCTGGGCGAAGGCGGGGTAGCTCTTGAGAATGACGATCCCCGGCTCCGTCTCGTTGCCGGTCAGGGCCTTGAACGCCGCGGCCAGCTCCTTGGGGAGGTAAGCCGAGAGCGGATCGAGGGAGTTGACCAGGCCGCGGAAGGTTCCCTCGGCCGTCCTCACCGGGTCGCGGACCTCGAGGTAATCGTTGCGGATGTGGCGCATGAGGGATTCGAGGAGGTCGAAGCCCTTGTCGGCCTGGCCGCCGGGGCCGCCCGGCAGGATGCCCGTCTGGAGGACGAAGAAGAGGCTGGCGGCCAGGAAGGCCGCCCAGAGGAACCAACGGTATCTCGGGACCTTTTTCATGGCGGAGCGGACATCCATTCTATCACCTCCGCTTCAGCCATTGCAAGGGATCGAGGGCCTTGGTCTTGTAGCGGATCTCGAAGTAGAGGCACTCGCCCTTGAGGGACCCCGAGTCGCCGACCATAGCCAGCGGCTGCCCGGCCCGGACCATGCCGCCGACCTCCGCCAGGAACTCCGCGCAATGGCCGTAGAGGGTGTAGTAGGTCATGCCATGGTCGACGATGAGGAGGTTGCCGTAGCCCTGGAAGTAGTCCGCGTAGACGACCTTGCCCGCGTGGATGGCCAGGATGAGCGATTTGCCGTCGGCCGGCGAGATCTCGACGCCCTTGTTCATGACGACCGTATCGAAGTCCGGGTGCTTCTCGAAGCCGTAGGGGGTGATGACCCGCCCCTCCAGGGGCCAGGGGAGCTTGCCCCGGCGCTCGTAGAGGGGGACGAAGGCCGCCGGCAGGACCCACTCCTGGGCGACGATCTTGGTCATCAGCTTCTGGAGCTCCTCGGCGCTC
Organism: Candidatus Aminicenantota bacterium; assembly: GCA_963719985.1. Classification (GTDB taxonomy): domain Bacteria; phylum Acidobacteriota; class Aminicenantia; order Aminicenantales; family Saccharicenantaceae; genus RBG-16-66-30. The sequence goes on from CAVRDU010000005.1 coordinate 1,419,659, forward strand.
TCCGAGAGCTCGGCCAGCGTCCGCTGGTAGGTCTCGCGGTTCTTCCGGATCTCGCGGACGAGCGTCGCGCCCTTGCGGGCCTCGGTATCGAGCTCCTGACGCTTGAGGTTGGCCGCCCGGGCCATGGCGGCGAGGTCCCGCTGCTTGCTCTCGAGGGCCGTCTCGGCGGCGCGCAGATCCTCGAGCGCGGCCAGGAAGCCGGCGACGATGTCGTCCTGGCTGCGGGCCAGGATCCCCAGGCGCTTGCTCTCGGAGGCGTAGGCTTCGATGTCGCGCGCCTGGAGCAGGAACTGGAAGAAGTCGACGCGGCCGTACTTGTAGAGCGTCACCAGGGTCTTCTCGATGGACTGCCGCTCCCGGTCGATGTCGGCGCGGATCTCGCGGATGTTCCTCTGGATCGCGGCGAGCTCCGTCCGGCCCCGCTCGAGCTCGACGTTCTGGGCGGCGAGCTCCCTCTCGACAAGGCTCTTGCTGAGGTTCGTCCGGGTCAGGGCGGACAGGACGGACGATTCCCTGCGGGCCTCGGACTCGAGCCGGGACTTGAGGTCCTTGATCTGGGCGTTGATCCGGGTCAGGCGCCGCTCGAAGTCGGCGACGTTCTTGTCCTGGGCGGCCGGCGGGGGAGCGGGGGAGGAGCCGGGCGAGGGCCCCTGGGCGCCGGAGGAGGCGGACAGGAGGAGCAGCCCGGCGGCGAGAAACGGCGCCAGAGAGCGGACGCTTCGCATCCCTTATTTTATAACATAAAAGCCCGGGCGATGATAAAATCGGGGCCATGACGTCCGTGTCGAGAAGCTTCCAGGTCTTCGTCAAGCCGGCCGGGGACGCCTGCAACCTGGCCTGCCGCTACTGCTATTACTCGGGGAAGGGCCAGAACGGCGAAGGCCGCCCGCCGGTCCCGATGCCCGAGGACCTGCTCGAAGCCTACATCGCCGGGCACATCGCCGCCTCGGCCGACGAGATCGTCCGCTTCTCCTGGCACGGCGGCGAGCCGACCGTCCTCGGGCTCGGCTATTTCCGGAAGATCGTCGCGATCGAGCGCCGGCTGTGCCCGTCGGGCCGGACGATCGCCAACGGCATGCAGACCAACGGCACGCTCCTCGACGAGGAGTGGGGCCGGTTCCTGGCCGAGGAGGGCTTCGCGGTCGGGCTCAGCCTGGACGGGCCTCGGGAGGTCCACGACCGGCACCGGCGGAGCCGGGACGGACGGCCGTCATTCGACGCGACCCTGCGCGGTTGGGAGGTCCTGCGCCGCCACGGCGTCCCGGCCGACGTCCTCGCGGTCGTCGGATCCCACAACGCCGGCCGCCCCCACGAAGTCTACGGCTTCTTCCGGGAGATCGGCGCGGGCTTCTTGACCTTCCTTCCGCTCGTCGAGCGCCGGCCCGGAGAACCGGGCGGGGTCAGCCCGGAGACCGTCCAGCCCGGGGCCTGGGGGGATTTCCTCCGCGCCGTCTTCGACGAGTGGGTCGAGCGCGACATCGGCCGGATCAAGATCCAGATCGTAGAGGAGGCGGCCCGGACGGCCTTCGGCCAGGAGCACTCGCTCTGCCTCTTCCGGCCCATCTGCGGCGACGTCCCGGTCGTCGAGCGGACCGGCGACTTCTACTCCTGCGACCATTTCGTCGACCCGGCCCACCGCGTCGGGAACGTCGGCGAGACGCCGCTCGCCGACCTCCTCGAAAGCCCCGTCCAGCGCGCCTTCGGACTGGCCAAGCTCGAGACGCTGCCGCGCGTCTGCCGGACCTGCGAGGTCCTGGAGATGTGCCATGGGGAGTGCCCCAGGAACCGCTTCGTGACGGACCCGGACGGCGGACCTCCGCTCAACTATCTCTGCCCGGGCTACAAGAAGTTCTTCGGCCACGCCCGGCCGTTCGTGGAGGCGGTGGCCGCCGAGTGGCGCCGCGAGCGCTCCGGCCCTAGCTCTTGAGCTTTTTCCGGAGGAAGTCGACGGTACGCTCCCAGGCGAGAGCGGCCGCTTCCTTGTGGTAGCGCTGGCCGGTGTCGTTCATGAAGGCGTGGCCGGCGCCCTCGTACATGTGGATGGCGTATTCGACTCCGGCCTTCTTGAGCGCCTCCTCGAAGGCCGGGATGCCGGCGTTGATGCGCTCGTCGTTCCCGGCGTAGTGGATGAGCATGGCCGCCTTGATCTTCGGGACGTCCTCGGGCGCCGGCTGGCTGCCGTAGAACGGGATGGCGGCCGTGAGGTCGGGCGCGTTGACCGCCACCTGGTTCGTCGCCGCACCGCCCCAGCAGAAGCCCATGCACGCGACCTTGCCCGTGGCCTGGGGGCCGGTCTTGAGGTAGGCGACGGCGGCAGCGAAGTTCTTCGTGTTGATTTCCCGGTCGAGCTTTTGGAAGAGGGGCCGGGCCCCTTCGGGATCCGCCGGCGTGCCGCCGAAGGGCGACAGGGCGTCGGGCGCGATGGCGTGATAGCCCTCGAGGGCGACGCGACGGGCCATGTCCTCGGTGTGGGGGACGAGGCCCCGGTTCTCGTGGATGACGATGACGCCGGCGAGCTTGCCGGCGCCTTTGGGCTTGGCCGAGTAGGCCCGCATCTCGCCGCCCTCGATCGGATACTTGACGTATCCCGTCTCGAGGCGCGGGTCGTCCGGCGGGACGATCTGCGCCGCTCCGGCCCCGCCCTCCAGGGTCGGGGCGAGAACGGCCGCCACGGCCGCGCCGCCGGCGATCGCGGCCAGCTTGGCCAGGAAGTCGCGGCGGTCCATGGCGCCGCGCGCGTACTCGTCGTAAAGGTCCTTGATCTCTAGGCTCATCAGGCCCTCCTTCCATCCAGGCTCTTTCTTGGCTCTTCTCCCGCTTCCGTGAGGTCCCTCTCTCCGGCTGGGCTCGGGATATGCCTCTAGCTCCCCGGCCCCCCGGGAACCAGTTCGCCCGGTTCCCCCCGCTTCGCGGGTCCCCCCTCCACAACGGGGATCTTCGAGGCAACATCCCTCGCCGCCTCGAGAGGGAGTCCCGGTGGTGGGAGAAGATCTTTTTCTTATCGGGCCTATCGTACGGGAACCCCCCGCGTCATGTCAACGGGAAGCGGGGCCCCGATTTATCCCATCTGGCGGCCGGGCGCGGTTTGGGTTATCATGGGGGCATGGCCGCGCATCCGCCGCGCAAAGGGAGCTTCGCCGAGGAAGCCGAGGGGATCTGGCGGGCCGCCCTGGCCGCCGTCGACCCCTGGAGCCTCGTGCGGGAGAGCGTCGTCCGCGAAGGCGACGTCGTCCGCGTCAAGGGGAAGGAGTTCGACCTCGCCGCGTTCGACCGCGTCTTCGTCGTCGCCTTCGGCAAGGCGGCGTCGGCCATGGGCGAGTCCCTCGCCGAGGTCCTCGACGAGCGCCTGACCTCCGGGCTCGCGGTCGTCCCCGACCCGGTCAGGAGGGCGGACACGCGTCTCGAGCACATCGAGGCGTCCCATCCCATTCCCGACGCGCTGAGCGTCGAGGCGGGCCGCCGCGTCCTCGAGATCGCGACCGCCGCGGGAGAGAAAGACCTTCTCTTCGTTTGCATCTCCGGCGGCGGGTCGGCCCTCCTGACGCTCCCGGCCGATGGCATCACGCTGGAGAAGAAGCGCCGCCTCACCGACGACCTCATGCGCGCCGGAGCGACCATCCAAGAGCTCAACGTCGTCCGCAAGCACCTCTCGGCCATCAAGGGCGGCCGGCTGGCCAGGGCCGCCTACCCGGCGACGGTCGTGACCCTGGCCATCTCGGACGTCATCGGCGACGACCCGGGGACGATCGCCTCGGGCCCGGCGCACTGGGACGCCTCGACCTTCGCCGAGGCCCGGGCCGTCCTCGAGCGCTTCGGGCTCTGGGACTCCGCCGCGGCCCTGGTGCGGGCCCGCTTCGAGGAGGGCGAGCGGGGCCTCGTCGAGGAGACGCTCAAGGAAGGGGACCCCGTCTTCGAGCGGGTCCATGCCTTCATCGTCGGCGACAACATGACGGCGCTCCGCGCGGCCAAGCGCGAGGGGGAGAAGCGGGGATTCGAGCCCATTTTCCTCTCTTCGTCCGACAGCGGAGAGGCCCGCAAGACGGCCGCGAGCTACGCCGCGTTCCTGACGGAGCTCGCCTGCTCGGCGGCCCAGCTGCCCCGGCCGCTCTGCCTGCTCGCCGGCGGCGAGCTGACGGTCACGGTCAAGGGGCGGGGGAAGGGCGGCCGCAACACCGAGTTCGTCCTGGCCGCCCTCGTCGAGATGGCCAAGGCCAAGGCCGAGGTCGAGGGCCTGGACTGGCTCGTCCTGAGCCTGGGGACGGACGGCGTCGACGGCCCGACCGACGCGGCCGGCGCCTGGGCCGATCCCAAGACGATCAGGACCGCCGCCGCCCTGGGCCTCGACCCGGCCGCCTACCTCGACGACAACGACTCGTACTATTTCTTCAAGCAGACGGGCAACCTGATCGTGACCGGCCCGACCGGCACGAACGTCATGGACCTCCGCGTCTTCCTGCTCCGCGCCGCCTGACCGGCGCTACTTGTAGACGCCGGCCAGGTCCCACTTCCTGATCGTGTCGAGGACGAGCTCGGCGACCCGGTCGTTGACCCGGCGGAAATACTCCCTGGCCTGGGCCGCGTCGAAGGTCGGGTAGCCCTGGCCCTTCTCGTAGAGGAGGATCGTCGACGGCACCGGCACGGCGTGATAGGCCCCGGCGGGCGCCGGATTGGGCGTGGCCATCTCCGGCTTGTAGCGCTCGGGGTGGACGTGCTCGGGGAGGACGGCCTGGATGTAGGCCGTCTCGTTGTTCCCGGCGTGCCCGCCGTTCTCCTTGAAGACGGCCTTGGTGATGTCGTCGGCCAGGGTCCACCAGTTGACGACGAGGACGCGGACCCGCCGGGCGTTGGCGACCCGAGTCGCCGCCTCGTTGAGGACGGCCGTGTTGCCGCCGTGGCCGTTGAGGACGACGATGTTCCTGAAGCCGTTGGCGGCCAGGTTGTCGAGGACGGACTCGGCGAAGGGGGCGTAGGCCGCGGCCGGTATGGAGACCGCCCCGGGGTAGGCCTTCATGGCCTCGGTGACGCCGTAGTTCAGGGTCGGAGCGACCAGGGCGTCCACCCGGGCGGCGATGGCCCGGGCCATCGCCTCGGGGGCCAGGCTGTCCGTGCCGTTGGGGATGACGCCGTGGGGCTCGAGCGACCCGAACGGGACGAGGACGGTCGCGATCCGGGCCGGGACGAGCTCGCCGAACTCCTGCCAGCAGAGCAGGGCCATCTCGCGCGTCGTCGGGGGCTTCGACGGGGCCGCCGCGCCGGCCGTCAGGACGGAGGCCAGGAACCCGGCCAGGATGGTCTGAGACGTCTTGCTCATGTCGTTCGCCTCCTCGCGAGCCTTGATCTCGGGCCCCCATCTTATGCCATTCGGTCACTTTTGGGAATGTTGCGGTCGGCCCTTGCTTTTTTTCCGCCGAGGCCTATAATGGGTCCAAGTTTTCTTGCGCCGGCTGGAGAAAACTTCAACCAAAAAAGTCATTTTCCCCCTTTTCTGCTGTTAAAAAAACAGCCGGCATTTGTTTCACGCACCCGTGAAGGAATTCCTTGATTTTCCACTCCGCTCGTTTATAATGGTTTCGGCTCTCTTTCGCCGGCTGGAGAGGGCTCCCTCAAAATATCCAATCATCACCCCCCTTTTGCTGACCACAGCCGGCACTTTCCCCCCGCCGTGCCGTCCTCGCCGCGCCGTAGAGCTCCCTGTTCAATCGCCGGGCGATTGTGCTATCATGAGTGAAATCGTCGCGCCTGGAGCCGAGCATGGGACAGATCGACTGGAAGCAGGAACTCGCCAACCACTTCGAGAACGTCCGCGTCATCGAGCTCTGCCAGGCCGAGACCGTCGCCCAGTTCGACCAGTTCTGCGAGTTCATCGCCGAGGCCGCGTTCGAGAGCCTGACCGACGAGCTGGCCAAGTACCGGATCAAGTCCGAGCACCAGAAGACCAAGGGCCGGAGCATCCGCTTCACCATCCTCTTCCCGGGCTCGAAGGACGAGCAGTTCCAATACCGCATCTCCCTGCCCAACAACGCCGTCGAGCTCCGGCTGAAGCTCCGGGTCAAGGCCCGGCGGACGCCGAAGACCGAATATCAGACGACGGACGGGGATTTCATGCCCGGGCTGTTCCCGTTCAAGGTGCTGAGGATGGAGAAGGACGAGGTCGTCGCCGACGTCGTCAAGCACTACTGCGACTTCTGCTACCAGGCGCTGACGTCGCCCGACTGAGCGCGGCTATTTCTTCTGTTCGGCCTTCTTGGCCTTTTTGGCCTTCTTGCCGCCCTCCGACGCGTCGCTCTTGACCTTGGTCCACTTGCCCGGCTTCCAGACCCAGTAGCTGCCGTTCGGCTCCCAGGTCCCGGGCACCCACACCTTGTTCGCCTTGCCCTTGACCCAGCGGCCTTCGACCCATTCGTAGTTGATGGCGGCCCATTTCCAATATCCGGGCAGCCAGACGTGCTTCGGGCTGGGCTGCAGGGTGGGGGACTCGACCCGGAGCGGGGGAGGGCCGACCCGCGGCTTCTGGTCTGCGGCGACGGCGGACGCGGCGGCAAGGAAAAAGACGGTCAGAAGGAAATACGCGGTCTTTTTCATCGCTGCCTCCGAACGTTTAGTCGCCGGAGGCGAGGATTATGGGGAAAAAACGCGCCTCCCCAGGGGGGGGCCCCTGGGCGGCCCCCGGGGCTACCGGCCCGCGCTGACGACGTCGAGGACTTTCAGGAGATATTCGAAGCCCGGGCGGTCGACGGTATTCTGCCCGAGGTACTTGAACTGGAGCACCCCGGCGGCGTCGACGACGTACATGCTGGGGATGTTCTGGTCGACCTTCGAGCCGGTCCATTCGGCCCGGAAGAGGTCGAGCTTCTTCGAGAGCATCCGCTCGCCGTCGACGAGGATGGGGAAGGGGGCCAGGACCTCGCCCTTCGGCAACGAGTAATCGTTAGGGAAGAGCTGGCGGAAGCGCTCCATCCGGGTCTTTCCCCGCTCGTCGAGCTTCGACGGGTCGGCCGGGTCCTTCGTCGTCCGGACTGTCTCGAGCTGGCCGGGCAGGGCCTCGAGCCAGGCCTTGACGACGTCGTGGGTGTAGGGGAAGACGACCAGGATCTCGAGGTTGTACTTCTCGCGGATCTTCCGGGCCTTTTCGAGCTCGGCCAGCTCGACGTACTGGTAGTTGCAGATCGTGCACCAGTAGTTCTCGGCCGCGTAGCCGCGGGGGAAGAGGATGAGGACGTTCTTGCCCCGGAGCGACGACAGGGTCAGCGTTCCGCCCTGGTAGACGGGCAGCGTGAAATCGGCCATGGGCTGGCCGACGACGGCCGGCTGGGGCCGGGGCTCGGCCGGCGGGGCCGGGGACTGGGCGGCCTGGCCGGCGGCCTGGCCCCGGAAAATGACGATCATCGCGGCCACGGCCAGGACGGCCAAGGCGGCGACGAGGATGGCGGCTTTCTTCTTGTCGACCATGGGCGGGTCTCCTTCTCCGGAATGCCTCTATTAGAGACGACCCGCCCCGCCGAGTCAAGCGCGCGGACCGGGCCCCTGAGGACCCGGCCCGCGGCCGGTGTTGCTGTAACTGATGAAACCGCTGATCAGAACCGGATGCGGAAGCCCGCCTGCAGGCTGAAGCCGCTGAGGTCGATCTTGGGCTCGCGCCAATCGGGATCCGGCGTATCGCCCTCTTCGACGAGCACGAACGAGCTGATGTCGTAGTCGCCGAAGGATTCGTCTTCGATGTAGAGCCGGCCTTCGGTCGTGTCCGAACCGGCGCCGCTGTACTCCGATATTCCCGTGACCAAATCGAAGTTCTTGAACTTGGCGTAGCGCCCCACGGCCTCGACGAAGAAGCCCAGCTTCGGGGAGAGCTTGTACTCGAAACCCAGGCTGCCGTGGAAGCCGATGTCGGCGCCGCTCCTCTGGCTGGCCTCGAGGGTCATCCTCATCCAGTCGTCGGGCGCGAACTCCAGCCCCTGCGTGGCGTCGAGCTTGAGGCCCAAGTAGTAGGCCGCTCCGGCGTTCGCGATCAGGTCGAGCTTCTGGCCCATAGGGACGGTCAGGAACAGGCCGAGGCGGATGGGCATGGCGGTGAGGGTCCCCCCGCCCGTGATGTCGACCGAATCGATCCCGTCGGTCCAGGTCGCCAGCGAATCGCTGGAGCTCCGCATATAGCCGACGCCGAGGCCGATCCCCAACGCGGGGCTGATCTGATAGATGAGATCGGCGCCGAAGTTGTAGCCGCCGTGGAGGGGCTTGTAGCCGCCCGTGTAGGACCCGATTCCCTCGGCCGCGTAAGCTTCGATGAGATCGAAGTAGAAGGCGGAGCCGTCGTTGACGTCCGCGGCGAGGACGTGGCTGTACCCGCCGTAGAGCTTGAGACTGAGCTTGGAGAAGCCGGACCCGGTGCCTGCGTATCCATCCTCCTGGAAGCCGAGGAACGTCAACGGCTTCGCGGCCGCCTCGGCCTTTGCGGCGTCCTTGTCCGGCACGTCGCCCGCCACGGCCGGGCCGGCGAGCAGCCAGGCCATGAAGAGCGCGGCGAGCGCGATCGCGAGGTGCTTGGAATGAGAGCGCATGGTAAACCTCCACAAATGATTCCGTCCTAGACTTAGTCGCGCGAACGGGCTAAGTGCGGAAAATCGCCGGGGCTACTCCTTGATCCGGTACTCCCTGAACTGGGTGCCGCGGTACTTGTCCATGAGGAAGAGGCGGTCGCCGTGGATGAAGATCCCGTCGACGAAGATGTCGAGCGGCAGCGACCCGAGGAGCGTGCCGTCGGCGCCGAAGGCCTCGAGCTTGTAGGCGTCCGTCGTCCGGAGCTCCTGGCCTTCGCCCTGAGGCTTCATCCCCATCGTTCGCGCGCCGCTGCCGTCCATGCTCATGGTCATGCTCATCCCGACCTGCTCCTCCTCCTTGAGTTGGCGGGTCATGGTGACGACCCAGATGCGGCCCTTGCCGTCGACGGCGATCCCGGCGGCGCAGCGGTTGAGCTGGGGCCCCCGGACGCTGATTCTGTTGCCGTCCCTCTTGATCTCGCCCTTGTCCTTGATCTCCATGGAGTAGGGGAGTTCGCGGTCGGCCCGCCAGAGGAGCTTCCCGTCGGCCGCGTATTTCTCGATCCGATTCTGGACGGTGTAGGCCAGATAGACTTGGCCCTCCGGATCGACCGCCATGAGGACCTCGTTCCCGGCGGTGTCTAGCAATTCGGCGTCGAAGTCGCGCGGCTCGCCGAACTCGCGGATGGGCCTGCCGTCGCCGTCGAGGACCTTGACCAGCTTCGGCAGCTGGGCCGGCTTTTCCCCCGAATTCATTATCAAGCGCATCCGCGGCGCGCCGGTGATGAGCTCGCCGTTGGTCCCTAGGAAGACGGGCCCGGCCCCCTGCTCGAGACCTTTGATGGCCTTGTGGTCCTTGCCGTCGGGCGTCAGGACCTGGATGCGCTGGTTGAACGGATCGGTGACGTAGATGAAGCCCCTGCCGTCGACGGCCAGCCAAGCGGGGTACTGGAACTCGCCCGGGCCCTGGCCGCGGCGGCCGTAGGTGGCGAGATAGCTCCCGTCCGGCCCGAACTTCTGGACGCGGTGGTTGCCGGTGTCGAGCACGAAGAGGTTGCCCGCGGCGTCTACGGAGATGGCCGAGGGCATGTAGAAAGCCAGGTTCTCGTCGGCCGTGTCGACGTCGCCGAGCGTGAGCGCGGGCTCGAGCGCGACCTGGGGCGCCTTCCCCCAGGCCCCGGGGCCGGAGTTGTGGACGACGCGGACCCCGTCGACGGTCTCGACCTTCTGGCCCGCGAAGGCGAGCGTCGCGGCCAGGACGGATACGATCGGAATCAGGGCTGTCCTTGTTCTCATGCGCGTTTCTCCTTGTCTCGTTAACGGATTATAGAAAATGGAAACCGTTGCGCGGCTGCGAAGGATCCTCGGCCGGGAGTCCCGTCGGTCCCGCATGGGCGGCGCTACGGGGGTCGTCGGGGTAACACGCGGTCGAATGAATTATAGTGTCGGCGAGACGACGGGAGGAGGCGAGATGGACGAACGCGATATGATCGAGCTCCTGCGGGACATGGTCCGGGCCCCCAGCCATCCGGGCATCGAACGGCAGGAGGAGGCGGCGGCCCGGGTCCTCGACGGGTTTCTGAGGCGACACGGCGTCGCGAGCCGGCTCGTCGAGGTCCGCGAGGGCCGGCCGAACGTCCTCGCGACGATCGATGGCCGCAAGCCCGGACCGCATCTCCTCCTCTGCGGGCACCTCGACACCGTCCCGCCGAACGAGGGTTCGTCCGCCGACTTTTTCTCGGCCGCGGTCGAGGACGGCCGCGTGTTCGGCCGCGGCACCGTGGACATGAAGGGCGCTCTCGCGGCCATGGCCGGGGCCCTGGTCGAGATCGAGGCCGGCGGCGGGCTTCCCTCCGGCAAGGTCACCCTGGCCGCGGTCGTCGACGAAGAGATGGAGAGCCTCGGCGCCGAGGCCCTGATCAAGAGCGGGTTCAAGGCGGACGGGGCCGTCGTCGGCGAGCCGACCGAGAATCGCGTGGCCATCGGCCACAAAGGCCTCGAGTGGCTCGAGGTGAACTTCGCCGGGAAGGCGGCCCACGGCAGCACCCCCGAGGCCGGCGTCAGCGCCATCGCCGCCGCGGCCCATTTCGCCTCGCTCGTCGAACGGGAGCTCGTCCCCGGGTTCGAGCTGCGGCGGGACCCGGTGCTGGGGCTTCCGGCCATCAACCTGGGAACGATCCGGGGCGGCCAGCAGCCGAGCATGGTCGCCGCCGACTGCCGTGTCCAGCTCGACCGCCGCTGGGTGACGACGGAGACGATCGAAGAGGTCTTCGCCGAGCTCGAGGCGCTGCTGGCGCAGGTCCGGGCCGCGCGGCCCGGCCTCAAGACCGGGCTCGAGCGCATGCCGGGCGGCATGGCCACGATGCTTCACGGTCCGCTCGTCATCGATCCGGGCCACTCGCTCGTCAAGGCCTCTCTGGGCGCCTTCGAGGGCTTGGGCCGCCCCGCCCCGCCGACGACAGTGTTCCCGGCCTGGACCGACGGGGCCCTCCTGTCGCGCGAGGCCGGCATCCCGACCCTCATCTGGGGGCCGGGCGAGCTCGCGCTGGCCCACTCGGCCGAGGAGAGCGTGCCGGTCGAGGAGATCGTCCTCGCGGCGCGCCTCTACGCCGCCGCGGCCCTGCGTTTCACGGAGGCGCGATAGGACGATGAAGCTCCGAGTCCCGCACACCTACGTCCTGCTCATAGGCCTCATCGCCCTGGCCTGCGTCGCGACCTGGGTCGTCCCGTCCGGGAGCTACGACCGGGTCGTCGAGCGCGGCCGCGAGGTCGTCGATCCCCTGTCCTATCACGCCGTAGAGGCGCGGCCCGCCGGGATCGGCGCGTTCTTTCTCGCCTTCCCCCGGGGCCTCGTCGAGATCGCGGGGATCGTCTTCTTCATCTTCATCATCGGCGGCGCCTTCGGCGTCCTCAACGGGACGGGCGTCATCCAGGCCGGCGTGCGCGCCGTCGTCCGGCGGCTGGGCGGGCGGAGGGCCCTCATCGTGCCGCTCCTCACGGTCGTCTTCGCCGTCGGCGGCGGGACGATCGGCATAGCCGAGGAGACGCTCGTCTTCCTGCCGGCGCTCCTCGTCCTGGCCCGGACGCTCGGCTACGACTCGCTCCTCGCCGGCGGCGTCGCGCTCGTCGGGGCCAACGCCGGGTTCGCCGCGGCCTTCCTGAACCCGTTCACGGTCGGCGTCGCCCAGGGGATCGTCGGACTGCCGCTCTTCTCGGGGATGGGCTTCCGCCTGGCCCTGTGGGCCGTGATGACCTCGGTCACCGTGGCCTTCCTGGCCCGCTACGCCCGGCGCGTCGCGGCCCGCCCCGAGACGAGCCTGATGTACGAGCTCGACAAGGCTCGCGGGCCGCTGGCCGATGCCGGCGAGGCCTCGGCCCCCCGCGGGAGGGCCCCGCTCGTCCTGGCCGCCCTGCTCGCGGCCCTCGTCCTTCTCGTCGTCGGCGCCCTCGTCTGGGGCTGGGGCATCCTCGAGCTCTCCGGCCTCTTTTTCGGCCTGGCCCTGGCCGCCGGGCCGCTCGGCGGGCTCTCCCTCGACGAGACGGTCAAGAGCTTCGTCGCCGGCGCCGCCGACATCACCTACGCCGCCCTCATCGTCGGGCTGGCCCGGGGGACGCTCGTCGTCCTGCGCGACGCCAACGTCCTCGACACGGTCACCCATGCCCTGGTCGCGACGATCCGGGGCTGGTCGACGTGGCTGAGCGCGCTGGGCATCTACGCCATCCAGAACCTGCTCAACTTCTTCGTGCCCTCGGGCAGCGGCCAGGCGGCCGTCTCCATGCCCATCCTCGCGCCGCTCGGCGACCTCGTCGGCGTGACCCGCCAGACCAACGTCCTGGCCTACCAGCTCGGCAACGGCCTGACCAACGTCTTCGTCCCGACGCAGGGCTACTTCATGGCCGCCCTGGGCATCCTGCGCATCCCCTGGACGATCTGGGTCCGCTGGCTCCTGCCTCTCCTCCTGATCTGGCTCGTCGTCGGCGCCGGGGCCGTCGTCGTGGCCAGCCTCATCCGCCTCGGCCCGTTCTGACGCTGGACGGCAGCTTCTCCGGGCTTCGCGCGGGGACTGCCTCAGCGCCGGCGGGCGGGCTTCAGGGTCCAGAGCTGGAATCGCGAGAGCTCGACGACGCGCGACATGTCCAGGTCCGGGCGCACGTGACGACCAGGAACGCCTTCGGCCTCCTCGGGCAGAGGCGTCTTATTCGCCCGACGCCCTAACCAGGGCTGAGCCGAGGCGGGAGCGGGCGGCCGCGGCATCGGGCTCGCCGAGGACCAGGACGGCGATCGGCCCTCGCCTCTCGAATAGGAACCAGCGGCCGGCCGCGTTTCGCCCTTCGAGCGTCCCGCCCTCCCGGCGGACACCCTCGAGATATTCGGAGAAAAGCACCAGGACGCCTTCGTCGACAACGCCGGCATCAAGCGCTTTGGCCAGCTCGACGATAACCAGCTTGGAGAGGGCCGGGGGCGCCCCGTACTTCGCCGAGTAGGCCCTGGTCGCGCTTTTCTCGTCCCCGCCGAACCCCCAGAAGTCGCCCTCGAGGAAGGGCGACTCGTTCTGGGCCGCGAGCGGGCCGAGGACGTATCTTCCGCTCGAAGGGACCATGGCCTCGCTCGGCAGCCAGGCCATGCCATTGGGACGCACGGTGGCCCGCCCCGGGATCTTCTTCTCGACGGCCTTGGCGAACTCGCCGATCTCCCGGTCCGAGCACTCGGGGCCCAGGATGTTGACGAGGAATTCGCCCTTGACCAGGTTGGCCTGCCCAGGGCTGATCCAGTTGTCCGCCTCGATGCCCGGCCAGCCTTCTTCCCCGCCCTCGAGCTTGGTCGAGTAGAGCCCGAAGGCCGTCTCGCCGGACGTCATCCGGTAGATCTCGAGGACGATCTCCTTCGACGCGCCCGGCTCGCCCGCCGGCTCGAACTTGAAGACCGAGAGCTCGCGGAAACCGTACTGGAGGACGAGCTCGGCCCCGCCGTTGATGTGCCCGTAGAGGCCTTCCTTGTTGAAGCGGCCGGGCGGGCCCTGCCGCTCCCATCCCGGAACGCCGTCGATCGCCCGCATGACCGGCGGATCGAGGGCCGCGTTGGCGGCCGGCGTGCCGTTGGTGAACATGACGGCGTCCGATCCCGAGCAGGCCGCGGCCGCGAAGATCGCGAGCGCGATCATGGCCAAGGGCGCCCGTTTCATGCCCTCCTCCTCGCCCGTGAAAAGTACTGACGGCTACCGCTCGATCGCGCCGATGTCGCCCAGGGCGCCCCGGGGCCGGGCCCGGCCCAGCTGGTCGGTCAGCGCCATCCTGTGCTGGTAGGTGTCGACGTCGACTGTGATGTTGACGTGGCTTCCGAGGGGCCCGCTGGTGAACGTCCCCCAGAAGTCGTCGCCGAGGATGACCATGCCGAGCCGGTCTCCGATGGCGACGTCGAGGTTGCGCCAGAACGCGATCCAGGCGGCGTTCTCCGGGTTCGACGGCCAGGTCCGGGCCGGGCCGTACCAAGTGACGCCGGTCAGGTCGCCCCACTCCTCGCCGAAATCGTTCCCCAGGATGGCGCCGTACTCGGCCCGCAGCCTGAGGATGAGATGGTTGAGGAAGTCGTCGGAAGGGAGGCCGAACCCCGTGTAGCCGACGTCGACGTTGGTGACGGCGTACTGACCGGCCGGGATCTTGTCGGCGGCGAGGTCGGCCGGCGGATACCAGAGGACGGCCGGCTGGCCCGGGTCCGTCCCCGCCGAGACGGCCGCGTCGTGATGCAGGGCGCCGGCGACGTCGAGCGCCGCGCCGAGCGCGACGCCGTCGAGGTCGCCGGGCTTCGGCCAGTGCTTGCGGCTGGACATCATCCAGTCGGGCACGGGCACGAGGATCTGGCTGAAGTTGATGACGCCGACGAGGTTGTAGCCGCGGCTGTCGAAGAAGAGGATGGAGCCCGCGAACCAGTCCTCCGGCTCGCCGTTCAGCGTGTTGCCGACGACGATCGAGTTCTGGATCACGACGTTCTCCACGGTGTGGGCGTTGCCGATCGTCGCGCAGCCGCCCCCTCCGCCCATGTTCGGCTTGCCGCTGAAGACGGCCGCCTGGCCCGTGACCGCGTTCTCGGCGATGGTGCAGGCCAGCATCTGGACCGAGCCGCCGCCCATGTAGACGCCGCCGCCGCGGTAATAGAACTGCCCGGCGTTGGGCAGGTCCGGATTGTCCTGGACGAGGTTGCGGGCGATGGTGCAGTTCGTCAGGAACATCGAGGCCAGGTTGGTCGGCCCGCCGGCCAGGGTGAAGATGCCGCCGCCGTAGGCGTGCTGGGCCATGACCATGTTGCCGCTGATCGTGCAGCCGATCAGCTCGGCGTCGAACCCCCGGCCGGTGGTCCTCTCGGCGCCGCCGACCGAATAGATGCCGCCGCCCCCCGCGCCGGACCCGATGGCCCGGTTGCCGGAGATGACCGAGTCCCGCAGTTCGATCTCGTTGGCGTAGATGCCGCCGCCGTAGGTGCCCCGGTCGCGGCTGGCCGAGTAGTCGCCGAAGCAGGTGTTGTTGATGACCGCGCAGTCCTCGAGGGCCAGGAGGCCCCAGACCGCCAGGCCGCCGCCCCGGGCCAGCGTGTAGGGTTGGGTCCCGCCCACGATCGCCTCGGCCTGGGAATAGCCGGAGGAGACGGTCACGTTGCTCATGGTCAGGTCGCCGTAGACGGCCAGGACGCGGGCGCGGCTCGCGTCGCCGCCGTCCCACTTGACGGTGACGCCGTTCGACAGCCGCGAGGCGTCGATGGTCAGGTCCTTGCGGGCGTAGAGGGCCGACTTGCCGTAGTCCCGCTCGAAGTAGCCCGAGTACACGTTGGCCGTGTAGACCTCTCCCAGGAGGACCGAGTGCTCCTCGCCGACGATCGTGAGAAGGATGGTCGCGCCGTCGAGGGAGGCGTCGAAGGTGATGACGTCTCGCGGGCCCGCCGAGGCGATGGCCGAGCGCAGCGTGACCGTGCCGGCCGGAGGCGCGGCGATGTCCTCGAGGGAATTGACGACGATCTCGTTCAGGGGCTCTTCCACCGTCGTGCTGCAGGCTCCGGCCGCGAGGGCCAGGGCCAGGGCCAGAACAGGGAGCGCGGGCCAATGCGAAGCGCGTGGAGTCTTCATGGGTGGGCCTCCTTGCTGCCGATGGGCCCAGTATAGCCTTTGCGGGGGGGCTTTTCAAATCGCCCGGGCCGCGGCGGGGCATTACCCATAATTCCGCAAATCCTCTATGATAGAGGGGATGAAACACCTGCGCCGAACCCGCCTCGCCGCCCTTTCCGTCCTTTTCGCCTTCGTCCTGGCCCTGGCGCCCCTGGCCGCCCAACAGGCCGCCCCGGCCGCCGCCCCGCCCGACAAATACCCGCTCGACCAGAAGATCCCCGTCGACCCGCGGATCACGGTCGGCCAGCTCCCGAACGGGCTCCGCTACTGGATCCGGGAGAACAAGGAGCCGAAGAACCGGGCCGAGCTCCGCCTCGTCATCAACGCCGGCTCGGTCCTCGAGGACGAGGACCAGCGCGGGCTGGCCCACGTCGTCGAGCACCTGGCCTTCAACGGCTCGGCCCACTTCCCCCAGCAGAAGCTCGTCGACTTCATGCAGTCGATCGGCATGCGCTTCGGCCCCGACCTCAACGCCTTCACCGGCCTCGACCAGACGATCTATCTCCTCAAGATCCCGACGGACTCCCCCGAGATCCTCCAGACCTCCTTCCTCATCCTCGAGGACTGGGCCCAGGGCGTCACGTTCGATCCCAAGGCCGTCGAGAAGGAGCGCGGCATCATCATCGAGGAGTGGCGCCTCGGCCAGGGGGCCGACGAGCGCATGCGCGAGAAGCAGTTCCCGGTCCTCCTCCGCGGCTCCCGCTACGCCGAGCGCGACCCCATCGGCAAGAGGGAGATCGTCGAGACCTTCCCGGTGGAGACTCTCAAGCGCTTCTACAGGACCTGGTACCGCCCCGACCTCATGGCCGTCGTCGCCGTGGGCGATCTCGACAAGTCCCGCGTCGAGGAGCTCATCAGGAAGCACTTCGGTCCGATGTCGACGCCGCCGAACGCGCCGCCGCGGCCGTCCTATCCCGTCCCCGACCACGACGAGACCCTCTTCGTCATCAGCGCGGACAGGGAGGCCGAGCAGAGCGTCGTCGCCGTCTACCACAAGCTCCCGCCCGCCGGCCAGGACACGGTCGGCGACTACCGCCGCATGCTCGTCGAGCGGCTCTTTAACGCCATGCTCAACAGCCGCTTCGCCGAGATCGCCCAAAAGCCCGACGCGCCCTTCCTCGGGGCCGTCGCGAGCCACGGCCGGTTCGTCGGCTCGAAGGACGTGTTCGTCCTGTCGGCCCTCGTCGCCGACGGGAAGATCCCCGGCGGCCTCCGGGCCCTCTACGAGGAAGGGGAGAAGGTGGCCCGCTTCGGCTTCACCGCGACCGAGCTCGAGCGGCAGAAGAGCGAGATGCTGCGCTACTTCGAGCGGGCCACGGTCCAGAAGGAGACCGAAGACACCGGCGCCCTGGCCGAGGAGTTCACCCGGGCCTTCCTCGAAGGCGAGCCCACGCCCGGCATCCAGTTCGAGTACGAGCTCCACAAGCATTTCATGCCCGGGATCACCCTGGAGGAGACGAACGTCCTGGCCCGGGAATGGATGACCGACCGCAACCGCGTCATCGTGGCCGGCCTGCCCGAGAAGCCGGGCGTCCCGGTCCCGACCGAGACGGAGCTGCGGGCCGCCCTCGAGGAGGTGAAGAGCGCCGAGCTGGCCGCCTACGAGGACACGACCCCCGACGCCCCGCTCCTCCCCGTGGCCCCCGAGCCGGGCGAGATCGTCGGGGAGCGGACGGTCGAGGCCGTCGGCCTGACCGAGTGGACGCTCTCCAACGGCGCCCGCGTCGTCCTCAAGCCGACCTCCTTCAAGGAGGACGAGATCATCTTCCGGGCCGTGAGCGCCGGCGGCGTCTCGCTCGCCGAGGACGAGAACCTCGTCCCGGCCAACACGGCCGACCAGGTCGTGCCCTCGGGCGGCCTGGGCGCGTTCAGCGCCGTCGACCTCGAGAAGAAGCTGGCCGGCCTGGCCGTCTCCATCCGGCCGTCGATCGGCGAGCTCGAGGAGGGCCTCTCGGGCAGCGCCTCGCCGCGCGACGCCGAGACGCTCTTCGAGCTCATTCACCTGACCTTCACCGCGCCGCGGGCCGACCCGGATGTCTTCGAGATGCTCAAGGGCCAGTGGAAGACCTTCCTCGAGAACCGGTCCCAGAGCCCGGAGACCGTCTTCTCCGACACGGTGCGGACGACCCTGCAGAGGGACCAGCCCCGGTTCCGGCCCATGACGGTCGACGAGATCCCCAAGATGTCCCTGGAGAAGTCGCTGGCCTTCTACCGCGACCGGTTCGCCGACGCGAGCGACTTCACCTTCGTCTTCGTCGGCAACCTCGACCTCGAGGCGCTCCGGCCGCTCGTCGAGCGCTACCTGGCCAGCCTGCCGTCGACCGGGCGCAAGGAGACCTGGCGCGACTGGCGCGTCGAGCCGCCCGAGGGCGTCGTCAAGAGGACGGTCGAGAAGGGCGTCGAGCCCAAGAGCCTGGCCGCCATCGTCTTCTCCGGGCCGTTCGAGTACACGGCCAAGAACCGGGTCGCCATCCGGGCGGCCTCGCAGATCCTCGAGACCCGGCTGCGGAAGCTCCTGCGCGAGACGCTCAGCGGGACCTACGACGTCGGCGTCCGGCCGTCCTACGGCCGGATCCCGCGCGAGGAGTTCCGGGTGGGCATCGACCTCGGCGCGGACCCCGAGCGCATCGGCGAGCTCGTGGAGAGCATCTTCGGGGAGATCAGAAAGCTCCAGAAAAAAGGGCCGACCGCCAAGGAGGTCGCCGAGGTCCGCCTGGCCGAGTCGCGCGACTACGAGACGGACTCCCGGCAGAACGGCTGGTGGCTCGCCCAGCTCGTCGAGCGCTACCGCCTCGGCGAGGACCCGGCCATCCTCGCCCGCGTGCCCGATTCGTACGCCGTCCTGACGCCGGCCTCGGTCAAGGCCGCCGCCCGGACGTACTTCGACACCGGCCGCTACGTCCAGGTCATCCTGTACCCCGAGAAGCGCTGACCGGCGGAGCGCCGGGGCTTCATTGACATCGCCGCCGGGGTTCCCTTAGAATCTATCCGGGTGGGAAACGATGATCTCCGGAAACCTCGTCCTGAGGCGGCTCTCCGGCCTGATGGTGCTCGCCGCGTTCGTCGCGGCCGCCTGCGAATCGACTCCGCCCGGGCCCGATCCCGACCCTGATACGCCCTTCACCCAGGTCAAGAAGATCACCGCGAACGACGCCCGGGACTGGGACAAATTCGGATGGTCCGTCGCGCTCGACGGAGGACAGCTCTTCGTCGGGACGGACATCGTCCAGTCCCCTTATTTCCCGGAGGGCCGGGCCTATTTCTTCTCGAGGAACAACGGCGGGACGGACGCTTGGGGCGAGGCCGCGACCTTCACGGCGAGCGACGGCCTCGACATGGATCTGTTCGGATACTCCGTCGCGCTCGACGGCGATACCGCCGTCATCGGCGCGCCTTGGGAAGACGATGTCGAAGTCGACGCCGGCGCCGCCCACTTGTTCACCCGCGATCCGGGTGGGGCCGGCGAATGGGGAGAGTCGAAGCGGCTGGTCGCCTCGGATGGAGAGCGAAGCGCTGATTTCGGTCAGGCCCTCTCGGCTAACGGCGAATCCGTGCTCGTCGGAGCGCCTGGGTATTCGGCTGCCGCGCCTGGAGCCGGAGCCGCTTATGTCTTCATCCGGGATCACGGCGGGCCGGGCAACTGGGGCGAGGCCGCCAAGATCCTGCCGAGCGATCCCCGGCTGGCGGCCAGGTTCGGTTCTTCCGTCGCCCTTGATGGCGATGTCGCCGTTATCGGAGCCCCCGGGGATGGAGTGATTGGAGCTCTATTCGGCGCGTCCTATGTATTCTATCGGACAGGCTCGGCGCCCGGGACCTGGCAGGAGATCCGCAAGCTCACCGCTTACGATCAGTTCGACTGGGATTGGTACGGATCCTGTGTCGCCATTGCGGGCGACCTCATCCTCGTCGGAGCGTCCACGAAACACGAGGCCGGGGTCGAGTACGGCGCCGCCTACCTCTACGGGCGCAACCAGGGCGGGCCGGACAATTGGGGGCTGGTTAAGAAGTTCTCCGCCCCGGCCGCGAGGCCCAATGACGGTTTCGGCACCTCCGTAGCTCTCTCCGCGGAATGCCTGTTCATCGGAGCCCCCGGGGTCGACGGGTTTGGTGACGCTTCGGCGAGCATACTCGGTGCGGTCTATGTTTTCCGGAGGAGCCTGGGCGGGACCGACAACTGGGGGCTCCTTGGAAGGATCACGCCCGCGGACCGTTGGGATAGCGGCGGATTCGGCCGATCGATGGCCCTGGCGGGTGATCTGTTCGCGGTCGGCGCCCCCATCAAACCGGGCGGCGGCGTCTACCGGGGCGCGGTCTATGTCTTCCGCATCGATCCCTAGATCATTCGTAGTGCGTCCACATCCGGATGACCTTGACCGTCCGGATATCGGGCAGGACCTGGTAGATTAATCTGTGGTGGATGTTGATGCGCCGCGAATAGGCGCCCGCGAGATCCCCCAGGAGCTTTTCGAACGGAGGAGAATCCTCGAAGGGGTCCCGGGTCAGGACCTCGAGCAGGGCCTCGGCCTTCGGACGGAGACCCGAGGCGGCCAGCTTCTTGGCGTCCTTCTGGGCCTGTCGCGTGTAGACGAGACGCCAGCTCACCAATCGAGCTTGCCGGCGCATTTCCCGACCGGCTCCTTCAAGCCCTTGCGGATGGAGTCGCGCATCCCCGGGATCGAGACGAGATAGAGCGTCTCCTGGATGGAGCGCCAGTCGTCCTCGGAGACGAGGACGGCGTTGGCCCTCTTCCCGGTGATCTGGATGGGCTCGTGCGAAGCCGCGGCCTGGTCGAGAAGTTTGTAGAGCCGCGCCCTCGCCTGGCTGGCCGTCATTGTCGTCATGTCGATGACCTCTGCCGGAAACGTACCATATCGCGTACGTCCTGTCAAGGGCGATCCGCCCGATGAACTTTCTCTTTCCATGAGGGCCGCCTGGTCTTCAGCTTTCCGTAGAACAGACGCCGCGATAGGAGAGATCTTCTCAACTGATCTTGACGGTCCGTCGGCCTCAGGAGGGCTTCTCCCGGTAAAAGCGCGCCTGCCGTGCGTTCACTCGTGCTTCAACGCCTGGACGGGTTTGGCCAGGCCGACACGGAAGGCGTGGATGCTGACGGTGGCCAGGACGAGCAGTATGACCAGCCCGCCGCCGGCCAGAAACACCCACGGGCTCAGGGCGGTCCTGTAGGGATATCCGGCCAGGACCTTGCGGACGGCCAGCCAGGCGACCGGCCAGGCCAGGACAGCGGCCACGGCCGCCAACCCGGCGAATTCCCCGCAGAGCAGGCCGACGATCCGAAGGCTCGACGCCCCGATGACCCTGCGGACACCGATCTCCTTCGTCCTGCGGACGGACGTCTGGATGGCCAGGGCGAACACTCCGGCGCAGGCGATGAGCACCGCGAAGAGGGAGACCAGGCTGATCATGGCGCTCCACCGCGCTTCGCTCTCGTACTGGCGGGCGGCCTGCTCGTCGAGGAACGACCAGAGGAAAGGATAACCCGGGGCGGCAACCTTGAATTCCTCTTCGATGATGCCCAGGGCCGCGAGGGGGTCATCTCCCGCCAGGCGGATGTAGGCCCATCGGGCGCTCTCCGGGAGCAGCCGGATCATCGCCGGGTCGATCTCCCGACGCAGGGAATCGAAGTGGAAGTCGCGGACGACGCCGACGATCCTGGCCGCGGACTTGTCGTGGAAGACCTCGGAGAGGCTCCGGCCGACCGCCGAAGAGGGGGCAAAGAACCGGGCGAATGTCTCGTTGACGACTACGGAGTCCGTTCCGTCCGCCGGGAAATCCGGCGAGAACCAGCGGCCCTCGGTAAGCCGGAGGCCGAGGGTGGCCAAATAATCGATGTCGACATGGTTGAACCGGACGAAGACCGGCCTCGACGCGTCGTCCCGCCTCAGGCCCCTGGCCGACCAGGACGACATGCCGCTCTCGGACCAGCTCACGGACCGGACCTCGGGGTGTTGCAGAAGGCGGGATTTCAGGGCCGGCAGGAAGCGGGCGGCGCCCTGGAACCCGGGCGTTATCTGCCTCAGGTCGAGCGCCACGACCCGGCGGGCGTCGTATCCCAAGTCGGCCCGTGTCAGGAAACGGTGCTGGCGGAAGAGGAAGCCGGTGGTCGTAACGAGGAGGACGGAAACGCCGAACTGGAACAGCAGGAAGGCGCGGTTGAAGCCGCTCCGCCGGCCGAGGAAGAACGAGCCCCTGAACAGCTCCGTCGGCTTCGGCCGCGATAAAGACCAGCCCGGATAGCTGCCGGCGGCCGCGCCTAGAATGAGGGCCAAAAGGACCAAGGCCGCCAACGGCCGGCCGTCCCCCAGGCCCTCTAGGCGGAGCTCCTTCCCGGTCAAAGCATTGAAGGCCGGCAGGACGAGCCAGGCGACGCCCAGCCCGCCCGTCAAGCCGGCCAGGCTCGTCAAGACGCCCTCGAGGCGGAATTGGCGGAGCAGGTCGCCGGCCCGGGCCCCGAACACTTTGCGTATCCCGATCTCCTTGGCCCGGTCGGCCGCGGCGGCGCCGACGCTCAGGTTCATGAAATTCAGTCCGGCGATGACGAGGACGAGCAGGGCCAGGGACGTCAGCAGGAGCGAGTAGACGGGGGAGCTGCGGGGTTTCAGGACGGACGAGAACGGATGGTCGCCGGCGCCCCGGTGATAGCGGGCGAACGGGAAGAGGTAGTGGCTGCCCGAATACGGCCCGCGGGCCACTCGCTCGTCCAGCGTCGCCGGGAACTTGGCGGCCAGGGCGTCCGCGTCCGCCCCCTCCCGAAGCCGGACGAAGCAGGCCGCGTCCGCGCCCCTGCCATCGGCGCCCCATTGGTCGATCGCCGGGCCCTTGACCTGGATAATGGGGAGGAGAAGGTCGAAGCCCAGGCTCGACCGGGCGGGCACCTCGGCGGCGACGCCGGTGACCGTGTAGTCGGCCGTCTCGTCGGCGATCTTGACGGAGACCGTCCGCCCCAGAGGGTCATCGGACCCGAAACACAGCCGCGCCGCCTCCCGGCCCAGGACGACGGAATAGGGGTCCCGCAGGGCCGTCGCCGGGTCACCCCGGGTCAACGGAAAGCTGAAGACGTCGAAGAAAACTGGATCGGCCCCCAGTCCGCTTCGGAGAAAGACCTTCTCCCCGGCCCGCAGGATGACCTCGACCCGGGCCAGCCGGACCGCCGCTTCGACTTCCTGGAACTCCGCGGCGAGCGTCGGCCCCACCGGCCCTTGCGTTTCCAGAAAGACCGGGTCGTTCCCGGTCCGGAGCATCGACCTGACCTCGTAGATGCGGTCGACGCGGTTGTGGAAGCGGTCGAAGGAAAGCTCGTCCCAGACGAAGAAAAAGGCCAGGACGCAGCCGGCCAGGCCGAGGGCCAACCCGCCGATATTCACGAGCGAAAGCCCCGGCCGGCGGCGCATGTTGCGCACGGCCAGCTTCAGGTAGTTGCCGAACATCTCGAACCTCCAATAGAGGGCGGCGAGGAAGAGCGCCGGGGCCGACCTCAGGACCTGACGCCAATACCAAGCCGCGGCCTTCGCGGGCCCGTCCTCGGCCAGGATCCTCCGGTACAATTCCTCGAAGTCGCCGGCCGCGGTGGGCTTCAGCCGGTAGGGGAGGAGACGGGCGAGGAGCCACCGCGCCGGGCGCGGGGGGCGGCCTACTTGATCCGCGCCCATCCGACACCCCGCCACATGCTCTCCTGGGCCCTTCGGGCCGCGGCCAGGGCATCGCGCCCCGAGTCCGTGACCCGGTAGTATCTCCGCCCCTTGCCGCCACGCTCCGGCGTTGGTTTCCCTAGGAAAGATGTCAGCAGGCCCTTGTCCTCGAGCCGCTGAAGAGGGAAGTAGATGGCTCCCAGCGTCCAGGACGATCCGGTCGCTTTCCCGATCTCGTCAAAGATGGAAACGGGATGGGCGTTGTCGCCGAGCTTGAGAACGGCCAGGAGCAGGAACTCCTCGGCCCGGGTCAATATCCGGTCCATGTCACACTCCTCTTTGGAAGTATGCAAGATTCATGCCTTAATATTTAAGGAATATCAGGGCGGAATGGAGCGACGAGGGACCCGCTAAATCGTCCGTTTTCGCGACGGGCCGTCCGCTATTGGACGGTCATCGAGTCGACAAGGCGTGTCACCGACGATCAGTCGTGGCCCGACGGCTCGCTCGTAGCGCAGGGAGGCGACCGGATCCCCGGGTCGCCCGGAGCGTCCTGGACCCGACCGCGAGCGCGACGACGACCAGCATCGCCGCCGCAGCGGCCAGGAAATGCCAGGGGCTGAGCGACGCCCGCTCGACGGCAGGCGCGGGTCCCAAGAGCTTGCACAGGGCGGTCTGGACGCCGCGCCAGCGGACCTAAGGGTTATGACACCTGTCCATCCAAGGCCTCCGAGAAAATTAATTAATACATATAGTTGACTCATATGTCGATTAAACGTATTATATATTGGGAGGTGGAACATGCCCATACTCAATCCCAAACAGTCCGTGGAGGTCTTTCACCTGACCCTGCTCGGCCATATCGGCGGCAAGCTGGACAAACAGAAATGGGCCCTCAAGGGAGGCTGCAACCTGAGGTTCTTCTTTAAAAGCCCCCGATATTCCGACGACATGGACCTCGACGTCCAAGGCGTTGATGTCGACGTCCTCCGCGACAAGGTCAGGTCCATCCTGTCCGGGAAGCCATTCAAGACCATTCTCGAGGTCCGCGGCATCGCCGTCGAGCACGTCACGGAGCACAAGCAGACCGACACGACGCAGAGATGGAAGTTCGGCCTTACGGTCCCCGGTCAGGACGAGCCCACGCCGACGAAGATCGAGTTCTCGAGAAGAGGCCTCGACGCCGGGACCGCCTTCGAGCCCGTTTCCCCCGGGATCATCCGCTTCTACGAGCTTCCGCCGCTGATGGCCAACCATTACGGCGCGCCGGCCGTCTGGAGGCAGAAGACGGCCGCGCTCCTTAACCGGGCCGCGCCTCAAGCCCGGGATGTGTTCGACCTCCACCTTCTCCTGGACACGGGCCTGAAGCCGTCCCTCGGCCCTGCCGGGACCGATGCGGCCGACCTCGCCCGGATCAAAGAGAGCATCCTGGCCGTCGATTTCGGGCAGTTCAAGAGCCAAGTGATCTCCTACCTGGAGCCCGACTTGCAAGCCCGCTACGATTCGGAGGAGACCTGGGATGCGCTGAGGTGGCGCATCATCGAGGCGCTCGGGGAGGGGGCGGCATGAGACTTGTCGACGCACATGCCCGACTGCTCAGGATGGGCGTGGCCGTGTTCCAGACCTCGGACGCAGGGGCGATCTTCGGCATCGGAAGCGCCCACGCCAGCAAGCTTCTGAGCCGGCTGGCCGATTCGGGACACCTGACGAGACTCGGCCGGGGCCGCTGGGGATTCGCGGAGCGGATCGATCCCTTCGCCCTCCCGGGCTATCTCACCGCGCCCTATCCGAGCTACGTCTCGCTCCAATCGGCCCTCCATCATTACGGGATGATCTCCCAGATCCCCTCCGTGCTCTATGCCGTGTCCGTCGCCCGGACCCGGACGTACGCGACGGCGCTGGGGACGGTGTCCGTTCACCATGTCGATCCCTCGTTCTTCTTCGGCCACCGGAGCGCCGGGGACGGCTCGGGGAGGATCGCCACGCCCGAGAAGGCGCTGGTCGACGTCCTCTACCTTGGCCCGGCGCGGACGCGGCTCTTCCGGGCCCTGCCCGAACTCGAGCTTCCTCGGGATTTCAGGACCGCCGAGGCGCGCCGGATCATCGGCCGGATCCGCTCGATCCGCAGGCGGAATCACGTGACCCGCCGCCTCGAGGCGCTCCTAGAGGACTATAGAAAGCGCTGATCCGTCAGGCTGGCGGGCCGATCCAGTCACTGGGCTCAAAGAAGCTCAGGGAGGAAGGCGACGATTGCGGGGCTGGTTTCAAAGGTCCGTCTGGTCGACGCCGAGCCGGGCGAAGTCTTTTCGGTTGAAGGTCGCCACCCCCGAGCATTCGGCCGCCCGGGTGCTCACGGCGTCCGGTCATACGGACGTTTCTGGCGCCGAATCGCTCTCATCTTTTGCGGGCCGCCGCGCGGCGGTCAGAACACGAGCTCGACGCGCGTGCCGCGAGAGCGCAGGGCCTTGGCCAGGCGGGCGGCCTGGGTCTCGAAGAACGAGTCGCGCAGGGCTTCGCTGAGGCCGTGGCGGTCGTAGAAGTCCCGGACCGCCGGGACGTAGTTCATGCGGTCGATGAGGACGTGGTCGGCGGCCCCGGCCAGCATCGCGGCCAGGCGTTCGGGATTCCCCGGCAGGAGCGGCCCGGCGAAGGCGAACGTCCGGACGCCGGCGGCCTTGAATTCGCGCAGGACCTCGACGCGCTCCGCGACCGGCGAGGCGCGCCTCTCGAACAATGCGGCGACCGTCTCGTCGTCCGTGGCGACGGTGAAGCCGACTTCGATATCGGGGATGCGGCGGATGACGTCGAGGTCGCGCCGGACGCGGGCCGACTTGGTCTGGATCTCGACCGGGAAATCCCGCCCCACAAGCACCTCGAGCGAGCGACGGGTCAGGGCGTACCGCTCCTCGAGCGGCTGATAGGGATCGCAGACCGACGCGAACCAGATCGTCCCCCTTTTGGCCCGGACGATCTGCTTGGCCAACAGGGCCGGGGCGTTGACCTTGACGTCGACGAACTCCCCCCAGGGCTCGCTGTGGCCGCTGTAGCGCCTCATGAACAACGCCGCGTAGCAGTAGGCGCACCCGACCTCGCAGCCCGTGTAGGGATTGACGCACCAGTCGTGGATCTTCGAGGCGTTGAGGATGGACTTGGCCTCGATCTCGCGGACGACCGGCGGGGCCGTTCGCGCGGGCTGGTTCATCGGCGGCTCCTCGAATCGTAAACCGGGCCCGTCAGGGATGCAGCTTCATCCTGGCCAGGACGCCCTCGAACCTCGGGTCGGCCGCCATGGCGGGGGAGACGATCTCGGCGTAGATGTGGATGAAGACCATCAACGTATCTCGCTCCTCGAATCCTTTGTCCAGGAGCGCGAAGGCCAGGTCGAGCTTCCCGAGCTCCGCGGCCAGGAAGGCGAGCCCTACGGACGAAGCGTGCTTGACTTCCTTCTTGATCTCGAGCCCATCCTCGAGGATCCCGGCCGCCTTGTCCCGGTTTCCCTTTTCGATCTCTATCAGCCCGAGCATCCCGTCCGCCCAGCCGGGCGGGGCGAACAGCTTCTTCCCCTTCTCGAAGGCATCGACGGCCTCGTCCAGCAAACCCTTTTTAAAATAAGCCACGCCGGCGTGAAAATAGGCCAGGCCCGGGCTGGGATCGATCTCCAGGGCCTTGGCGAACTCTCGGAGCGCCCCGTCGTATCGCCCGGTTGACCAGTGCACGGCGACCGACCAGGCGTAGTAGAGGGGCATGAGGGGGTCGATCTCCAGGGCCTTCTCGACCTCCCGGATGGCCTCGTCGAACCGCCTCCTGTTCAGGAGATGCCAGCCCCGCATGCCGTGGCTCATGGCGTCCCCCGGATGGAGCGAAAGCGCACGCTCGAGGCTCCGCCCGGCCTCGTCCCAATCCCAGTCGTACCAGAACGCGATCTGGCCGGCGACGGCGTGGGCCTCGGCCAGGTTTTCGTCGAGCGCCAGGGCTTTCTGGAGGGCCGCTTTGGCCTTGGGCCACATCTCGGACGGGGGTGCCAGGTTCATGATGCCCAGGGCGCCGAATACGAGGGCCATGCCGGCGTAGGCCTGGGCGAAGCCCGGGTCCTTGTCGATGGCCGCCTGGTAGAAGCGCAGGGCCTTGGCATAGGACGCGGCGTCCGGCCGGGCGACGAAATAGAGCCCTTTCAAGTAGAGATTGTAGGCATCCGTGTCGGCGGTGGACCGTTTGCGCAGGGCCGCCCGCTCGCCGCTCAGCAGCGTGACCTTGAGGTGATCGACGATGGCCGCCGTGATCTCGTCCTGGATGTCGAACACGTCGCGCTCCTCGCGGTCGTACCGCTCCGACCAGAGGTGCATGCCCGTCGCCGCGTCGATGAGCTGGGCCGTGACGCGCAGCCGGCTCCCGGACTTCCTGATGCTGCCTTCGAGGACGGCCCGGACGCCGAGCGTCTTCCCGATCTCGCGGACATCGAGCTTCATGCCCTTGAGGGCGAAGGCCGAGGTCCGGGCCACGACCCGCAGGCCCTGGACCCGGGCCAGGGCGTGGATGAGCTCCTCGGCCAGCCCCTCGCCGAAGTAATCCTGGTCCTTGGCCGGGCTCATGTCGGCGAAGGGGAGGACGGCCACGGACGGTAGCTCGCCCGGGGCCGACGCGGGAGCCGTCGCGCCCGCGGGAGTCAGCGGACCCCCGACGCCCTCGCTCCGCAGAGCCGCGAGAAGCGCCTCGAAGTCGGGGAACCGGTCCAAGGGCCGCTTCCGGAGGCACATGAGAATGGCGTCCGCCAATCCCCGGGGGATCTCGTCCCGGAGCGAGACGGGGTCCCGGGGAGCGTCGTTCAGCACCCCTTCGCGGATGTCGGACGCGCGCTCGCCCTCGAACGGACGCCTGCCGGTCGTCATCTCGTAGAGGGTGCAGCCGAACGACCAGATGTCCGCGCGCCCGTCGGTCTTCTCGCCCCGGAACTGTTCGGGCGACATGTAGGCCGGGGTGCCCAGGACGGTCTGGGGGCGGGTCAGGTCGACGCCGCCCTCGAGCGAGGCCAGGCCGAAGTCCGTGATGCGGACCTGCCCCTCCCGGCCGAGCATGATGTTGGCCGGCTTGACGTCGCGGTGGACCACGCCCCTCTCGTGGGCCGCCCTGAGTCCCTCGGCGACCTGGACGGCGATCGCGAGCGCCTCGACGAGCGGCAGGCGGCCTTCGGCGATCCGGTCCTTGAGGCTCCGGCCTTCGACGAAGGCCATGGTCAGGAACATCTCGCCCTTCGGCTTCGTCGACCTCGTAGACGGGGCAGATGTTGGGGTGGTCGAGGACGGCCGCCGCCTGGGCCTCGCGCAGGAAGCGCTTCTTGGCCTCGGGGTCGCGGGCGATGGCCGCGGGCAGGAACTTGAGCGCGACGGTCCGGCGAAGCTTCGTGTCCTCGGCCTTGTACACGACGCCCATGCCGCCCTCGCCGGCCGCGCTCAGGACCTTGTAGCGGCCGCCGACGACGCTTCCGGGCTGACGGGCGCCCGGCAGCGGCGCTACGGACCGGGTCGCGGAAATCTCCTCGCCGTCCGCGGAGCGCTCGATCCTCGTCCCGCAGCCGGGGCAGAACCGGCTGTCGGAGGGAACTTCAGACCGGCAGTTGGGGCATTTCAATGCGCGCTACCTCTCTGCTTGTCGGCCCATTCTACATCCAAGGCGCCCAGAACCTCAAATCTCTGTTCGACACATCCCGCACTTGACAGCCTTTCCGGTCGCGGCCTATGCTCGGTACCGCGGGCCGGCGATTCGCGCCCCGGGGAGGACACCATGAAACGCAGGGAATTCATCGATCGTCTCAAGACGGGAGGAGCGGCGGCGGCCCTCGTTTCGCTCGGCGGCGCGGCGCGCTGCGGACGGCCGGCGAAGGAAAGCCCGGCGGCGGCCGGGAGGACCTCGGCGGAGGCGCCAGGCGAGAGTCTCGGCCCCCGGCGTCCGCGACCCGCGGATCGTCGTGGACCTCGCGGCCATCGGGCGGAACCTCGACCGGGTGCGCCGGCGGACCAAGGTGCCCATCATGGGCGTCGTCAAGGCCAACGCCTACGGCCACGGGCTGGTCGAGGTCGGCCGCTTCCTCGAGTCGGCCGGAGTCGCCGCCCTCATGACCGGAAAGCTCGACGAGGCGGCACGGCTGCGCGAGGCGGGCGTCCGCTGCCCCATCGCCAACTTCGGGCCCTTCGGCCACGCGGACGCCGGGAGGTCGTCCGCCGCCGGGTCCGCCAATCCGTCTCGACCGCCGCCGACCTCGACGCCCTGGACGCGGCCGCCGCGAAGATGGGGGCGACGGCCGGTATCGACATCCACGTCGACACCGGCCTGAACCGGGCCGGCGTCCCGGCCGGCGAGGCCCTGCCGCTCATCGTGCGCGCGGCTTCGCTCCGCCGCCTCCGCATCGAAGGCATCTCCACGGCGCTGACCGAGGACCCCGACTTCGACCTGGAGCAGCTCCGGGATCTTCGTCGAGGTCTGCGGGCGGCCGGGGACAAGGGCATCGACTGCGGGCCCCGCCACGCGGCCAGCAGCGGGGCGCTCTTCGGCCGGGACGACTTCTTCCTCGACATGGTCCGGCCCGGGATCGCCCTCTACGGCTACTATCCCAACGCGCGGACGCGGCTCGAGGACAGCCTCGGTCTCGAGCCGGCCCTTCGGCTCGAGGCGAGCGTCACGTTCGTCCGCGACGTCGTCCCGGGCGAGAGCCTGTCGTACCTTCGCGCCATCCGCGTCGACAGGCCCACGCGCGTGGCGACCGTCGGCGTCGGCTACTCGGACGGCTACCCGCACCTGCTCGGCGGGAAGGGGATCGTCCTCATCGGCGGCCGGGCCTTCCCGGTGCTCCCGGCCGTCACCTCCAACCACGTCATGATCGATCTCGGCGACGACCGGACCGTCTGCGTCGGCGACGAGGTCGTCCTGATCGACAACAAGCGCGGCTCGGAGGCGGCCGCCGACGCCCTGGCCGCGACCTCGGGCGGCTCGGACTACAAGTTCCTCATCGGCCTCGGCCCGCAGTTGCCGAGGGCCTTTCAGCGTGCGGAGGCTTGAAGCCATCAGATCAGCGGGCCCGTCGGACCGGCCGCCCGAGCGACTGAAATAGCGACGGAAGAGAGAGGGAGAACGCAATGACACGTGCAACCTATATCCTGATCTGCTTGAGCTTTTGCCTCGGGAGCGTCGCCTGCGGTAACGACTCCTCTTCGTCCGGTCCTTCCGCGTCCCGCGAGGCCGAGGCCGCGCTTGTCGAGCGCAAGGCCGAATTCATCGAAGGGCTCCTCGTCCGCCGCGCCGCCGCGGCCGATGTCCTGGACGGTTTGATGTCCGCACTCCCGGACCGCGTCCGGCTGACCGAGGTTTTCTACTCCCCCGAAAGGGTCGAGATCAGGGGGACGGCGCCCACCAACTACGCGCTTTCCGACTATCTCTCGCGGCTCGCCGGGACCCGGGTCCTCGCCGGCGCCAACCTCCGCGGCTCGAGCCAGAGGACGTCTCGGGGCCGGGAGTGGGTGGAATTCCTGATCGACACGGGCGTCAGCGCTCCCGCCATCGAGCCCGCCGCCCCGGCCGGCGTTCCCCCGGCCGCACGCCTGGAGGAGCTCGAGAAAGCCCTTCGGCCACGCCAAGACGACGCGGCCATGCTCCGGGAGCTGCAGATGCTGGTCCTCGACTCGGGCCTGCAGATGACGCGGTTCGCGCCCGGTCTCGCGACCGAGGGGGAATTCGCCTCGGAGCTGCCCGTCGCGATCGAGGTCGCCGGCGGCGAGGACGACCTCGCCCGATTCCTCCGCGGCCTGGCCGGGCTCGGGCGTCTCTGGGTCGTCGAGAAGTTCTCGTTCAAAGCCGTCTCGGCCGATGACCCGCGCTCCGGAGTTCGCGCGTCGGTCGTGGCGTCCGGACACTTCGCCCGATGAGAGTCCGGGGCGGCCCGGCGCCTCCGCATGTTGGCAAACCCTTGTCGAAATCTTGACAATCCCTTGACAACTCACGGCCCCGGCAGAGCGATTATCAGGCTGTGAGAGGAGAGGGGACCATGAAGAAGGTGATAGGGGCTTTTCTCGCAGCCGGTCTGATGCTCGGTTCGCTGGCCTTGCCGGCCGCGGCCGAGGAGGACCAAAACATTGCCTATGCCGGGACAAAGCTGAAATCCGAAAGCAGGGCCTTTTCTGCGTCCCTGACCGGCACGCTCGTCTCCTGGGGCCTTATGTTCTTCGCGTCCGCGGCCGGGGCCCACGACCTCGGCTCCGTCGGCTTGATCGCCATCCCCGTCGGGGCCTTCCCTGGGCTATTTCGGCGCGGGATTGACGGGACGGGCGATGGGGAGGCACGCGTAATTCGCGCTCTCGGTCTCGCGGCGGTCGTGGGCGGCGCTTACCTTGCCTGGGAAGACGAGACTCCGACAGCTCGGGGGCATTGGCTTTTTCGGCGGCGCCGCCTTGGTCCTCGGCTCGACGATCTACGACCTGGCGACCGTCAAGCGCGCCGTCCGGAAGCGCAACAGCAGGATCCAAGGCGCGAGCTTGAACGTCGCCCCCGTCCTCTCGCCGCGATCGAAAACCGTCGGCCTGAGCGTCCAGCTTGGCTTCTAGCCCGTCGTTATTCCGCCCCGCGCCTACTCGTACCTCAGGCTCCGGACCGGGTTCTCGCGGGCGGACCTCAGGGCCAGGTAGCCGACCGTCAGGCCGGCGAAAAGAAGCACGAGCAGGGCCGAAGCCGCGAACGTCCAGGCCCCGATCTCGGCGTGGAAGGCGAAGTTCCGGAGCCACCTCTCCATGGCCAGGTAGGCCGCGGGCAGGGCGATCGCGTTGGCGACCAGCACCCAGGCCAGGAACGGCCGCGTGAGGAGCAGACAGATCGCCGCGACCGACGCGCCGAGCGTCTTGCGGACGCCGATCTCCTTGATCCGGCTCTCCGCGGCGTAGACGGCCAGGCCGAAGAGCCCCAGGCAGGCCACGAAGAGGGCCACCGCCGAGAAGACCCTGAACAGGGCGTAGCTCCTGTCCTCGGCCCGGTAGTTCCGCCCGAAGACCTCGTCGACGTACTCGTAGGTGAACAAGAAGCTGGGCGCCACCTCGCGGACCTTGGCCTCCACGAACTCGAGGACCTCGGGCGCTTTGCCGGCCTGGGTCTTGACCAGGAGATACCCGGCCTCGGCGGGCATGTATTCCAGGACCAGCGGCTCGATGGGATTGTGGAGCGAGGCGAAGTGGAAATCCTTGATCACCCCGACGATGGGGTATTGGCCTTGATGGATGTCCGACAGGCACTCGACGCCCAGCGGCTCCGCCAATTCCAGGATCGCGGCCGTCGATTCGCTGACGATGTACTCCGGCTTCCGGTCCGGCCCGGCCTGGAAGTCCCGGCCCCGGACGAGCGTCAGGCCGGCCGTCCGGATGAAGTCCTCGTCGACCCGCAGGAACCTCAGCATGGGCAGCGCGTTCTTGTCCGGGGTGCCGGCCGGCGTCAGCCGCTCGTTGCTGAAGTTCGTGCCGAAGAGCTGCGAGGTCAGGGCGACGCCCGTGACGCCCGAATGACGCCGGATCTCCTCCTTGAGCGCCGTCGCCCCTCCGCCGAGCTTCTGCTGGAAGTCGCCGTAGAGCTTGACGGCGACGATGTCGTCCTTCTCGAAGCCGAGGTCGGCCCGGTGGAAGAAGGCCAGCTGGCGCGACATCGTGATCGTCGAGAAGACGAGAAAAACGGAGACGACGAACTGGAAGACGACCAGCCCCTTGCGCAGAAGGGCGGCCGAGCCGCGCGGATCGCGCCCGCCCGAGATGGCCGCGACGGGCGCGAAGCCGGAGGTGAAGACGGCCGGATAGATGCCGGCGAGAAGGCTGAGAGCGGCGAGCAGGGCCAGCGCGAGGCCGGCGAAGGCCGGGGTCAGGACGTCGCCGATCGATACGGCTGTTCCCGTGAGCCGGCCATAGAAGGGGAGGGCGAAGTACACGATGAAGAAGGCCAGGACGGCCGCGAGCCCCGTCATCAAGGCGGCCTCGCCGAGGTGCTGTCGGACGAGCTGGCCGCGCCGCGCCCCGACGACCTTGCGGACGCCGATCTCTTTGGAGCGCTTGAACGACTGGGCCGTGGCCAGGTTGACGAAGTTGACGACCGCGATGAGGAGGATGAGCAGGGCCGCGCCCGAGAAGACCAGCACGTAGGCGATGTCGCTGTTGGGCCCCGGCTCGCCCTCGAGCTTCGAGTGGAGGTGGATGCGGCGGATGGGCTGGAGGCTGACCGACTCGCCCCGGGTCGGGTTGTCGGCGTGGTAGCGCTCCATGAACGCGGCCGCCCGGGCCTCGAAGTCCGCGGGCAGGCGCCCGTCCCGGAGCTCGACGTAGGTCCACATGACCTTCCAGGTCCGGTGGCTGAGCGCATCGACGCCCAACTGCTGCTTCACCAGGTTCGTGAACGTCGGCATCGAGACGAGGTGGTCGAACTCGAGGTGGCTGTGGCCGCGGGTCTTGCGGATGACGCCGGTCACCTGGAGGGACTGCTTCCAGGTCTCCCAGGTCAAGGTTTGCCCAACGGGCTCCTCGGTGCCGAAGTACTTCCTGGCCAAGGCCTCGGTCAGGACGATCTTGTTGGGCCCTTCGAGCGCCGTGGCCGGGTCGCCCTTGACGAATTCCAGGTCGAACATGGGGATGACCGTCGGCTCGGCGACGAGGCCGCCCGTCTCCTCGAACCGCCGCTCAGGCCCCTTGGCCGGGCGGAAGGCCATGATCTGCGGCCCTGTGCCCGCGAACCGGGCCATGGCCACGATCTCGGGGAACGCCTTGGCCAGCTCCGTCCCCAGGGCCGGCGCCGAAGTGGCCCAGTTCCGGATGGTCGAGCCGTAGACCGAATCCGTCCGGACCCGGAAGATGCGGTCCGCCTTGGGGAAGCCGCTCTCGTAGCCGAGCTCCGTCCGGACGTGGAACAGGATCAGCAGCAGGCAGGCCAGGCCGACCCCGAGGCCGGTGATGTTGAGGAAGCTCGCGAGCTTCTGCTTCTTGAGCACGCGCCAGGCGATCTTCAGGTTCTCCTTGATCATGACACATCTCCAGTAGAGGGAATCGCGGGCGAACCCGGGCAGCGACCGCAGGACGGCGAGCCAGAGCCCGGCCCGGGCCCGGACGGCCCCGCGCGCGGCGATCGCGGCCCGGAAGCTCTCCTCGAAGTCGCCCAGGGCCTCGTCGTAATCCTCGTCGTCGAGGAAGGGCCAGAGGAGGGCCTTGGCCAGGACGGGCAGGCGGGTCTCGTTCCGGTCCATGGGCGCTCTCACTTGAAGGCCAGCTCGCACTCCTCGGTCCAGAGCGATTTGTGGATCTTGCGGATCTCGCGGAGCGCCTCTTGGCCCTCCCGGGTCAGGGCGTAGAGGTACTTGGCCCGGCCGCCTCGCTCGGCCACGGGGTCGCTCGAGGACTTCTCGACGTAGCCCTTGCGGGCCAGCTGCTTGAGGGGCTTATAGACGGCCCCGAAGGTCCAGTCGACGCCCGTGTCCTTCGAGACCAGGTCGCGGACGGTCACGCCGTAGGCGTTGTCCTTGAGCTTCCAGATGGCCAGGAGGACGATCTCCTCGGACCGCGAAAGGATGTTCATCGCGAGCCTCCAGGGACATATGTATGAACATTGGATACATATATCATAGAGTGATACGCAGAGACCTTGTCAAATGGTTTCCCGAAATTCTCAGGCTGTCGTTATCCCCTTGAAATCATTGCCCGCGGAGCGTGATAATGGGGCCAACTTTCCGCCAAAGGGGTAATGCCATGATGGAGAGAACGATCCTGCGCGCCGCCGTCATCGCGGCGCTCTTCACGGCTCCGAACGCCGGCTTCGGCCAGATCGTCGAGAATCCTGACAAGCCGGCCGCCAAGGACGCCGGCCGAGTCCTGAAGTTCGAGGAGGTCTGGCGGATCACGGACGAAGGCGGCCAGTTCTTCTTCAAGCGTCCCGGGAACATCCAGGTCGCCGCGGACGGGTCGGTCTTCCTCGTCGACAGCGACCAGATCCTCAAGTTCTCGCCGGAGGGGAAGTTCCTCAAGAACCTCCTGAGGTTGGGTCAAGGACCCGGAGAGGTAACGCCCCGCGGAGGCGGAGCGTTGGCGCAGATCCTCGTCCAAGGTTCCGACCTGTACATCCTCGATCGCGGCGCCGGCCGATGCTGGAGGACCGATCTTGACGGCGCGTTCCAGGAGGATCTCTCGGTACCGAAGTCGAGCTTCAAGGACTTCGTCGGGGTCGTCAACGAAGGCCTGCTGTTCTGGGCCATGGAGTTTCCGTCGAGGGAGGAGCGGACCGAAGTCAAGTTCGCCGACCTCCCCAGAACGCTGACCCTCTCGACCCGGGAGCCCGGGAAGTCCAAAGCTCTTTTCTCGATCACGAACATGACCTTCATCTCGCCCCGCATAGTCGCTCCGGATCGCCTGCTGAGCGTCTTGAGTGCCGACCGAAAGCGCCTCTACTTCGTCCAGGGAGGGGAGTATCTTGTCCAGGAGCTGGATCTGGTCTCCGGGACGGTCGTCAGGAAATTCGGGCGGCCCTACCAGAGAGTCCCGTCGCCCGCCCGCAAGCCGTATGAGGGCCCGGCCGCCCCGCAGCTCGAAGAGGACCGCCGCCTTGGCTATCTCCCCCCCGACCCGCCGTTCCAGCTGAACATCAGTGGCCTTCGTATCGTCGGTGATCTCCTCTGGGTCTCGACTTCGACGTACGACGAGAGCAGGGGCCAGCTCATCGACGTGTTCGACAGGGACGGGAAATACGTCGACTGCTTCTATACGGGAAGAAACCTGAGTATCAACGCCGTCCACGAGGGCGCCGTCTTCCGCGCTGAGTTGGGGGCGGACGACCTTATTTCGGTCGTCAAGTACAAGATCGTGAAGTAGGCGAGGGCCGCTTCGCGCCTCAGCCCGGCGCCACGTCCCTGATCTCGATCTTGTCCCGGGCCGCGACACCCAGCCCCAGCCCCGCGGCGAGCTCGAGGAAGGCGCTCCGCCCCGCCGTATCGATCTGCTGGACGCCCCGGGCCATCCGCTCCTTGACGATGATGTCGTGGGCCACGGCGTCCACGGCCACGGGGTCGGTCCCGAAGAGGAGCACGTTGGAGTCGTAGATGAACTTGGGGTTGGCCCCGGGGCCCCCGTCGTAGCAGGCCTGGAGGCCGTCGACGATGTTGAGGACGACCTTGTCGCGGAGGACCGGGAAGGCGCAGGGCTCGGCCACCGACTTCATCCAGATCTTGTGCAGGCGCGAGGTGTTGCTGAGCGCGCCGTAGGAGAGGTTCTTGAGGCAGCAGGTCGTCGTCGCCCCGGCGTTCTTGAGGATGGGGACGTTGACGATCTTGGTCACCTTCTCCGTGACGATCCTGGTGAAGTAGGACTCCTTGCCCTCGTTGATCATGTAGCCGAGGGTCTCCTTGTCGTACTTCATCTCCAGGTCGGCGACGTAGGGCAGGGCCTCGCGGTCGATGTTGTCCTTGGCCCAGAGCTCCCCCTTGTCGTCGTAGAACTCGCCGTTCGGGCCCTTCATCTCCGTGCCCAGGACCCTGATGCCGGGGAAGCGCGCGGCCGTGAACCCGGCCTCCTCGAGCTGGAACAGGCGCCGGTCCCAGATGACGATGTTGGCCTTGGGGACGCCCGCGGCCATGAGCCCCTCGATGACGGCGTCCACGACCTCGGGCTTGGTCGAGAGGATGGCCTCCCCGATGGGATTGACCT
This sequence comes from Candidatus Aminicenantota bacterium, assembly GCA_963719985.1. Taxonomy (GTDB): domain Bacteria; phylum Acidobacteriota; class Aminicenantia; order Aminicenantales; family Saccharicenantaceae; genus RBG-16-66-30. Next base: position 1,456,687 of record CAVRDU010000005.1, read on the forward strand.
TGATGCCGACGACGTCCTTGGGCCCGACGAACTGGGCCCAGGCCTTGCCCATGTCCTTCTCCCCGGTGAGCTCGGCCATGCCCCGCTCGAGCTCCTTCCTCACCCGGGCCCCGTCGATCTTCTCCCCGACGGGGTTGGCCCCGGTCTTGACCCTGACCACCTTCCCGGGATACTTCCCGGGCATCGAGCCCTCCACCCGGGGGATCGAGCGGACCTCGTCGATATTGGTCTTGACCTCGGCCGGAGGGGCGGCCGGCGGCTTGACGCTCTGGGCCTGCTCCTGGCTCCCCAGGCGGGGGGCCAGGGCCACCCCGGCCGCGGCCATGGCGGCTGTGCCGAAGAACCTGCGGCGTGAGAATCTATCGGACGGAGCGGCGTCTTTCTCTCCTGTGAGGGTTATGATGTCGTCTTTCTTCATGCGGCCTCCTGGGGTGCGTGGATGGGGGAAGTATATGCGGGGGAGGGGGGGAATGGCAAGGGAGAGGAGAGAGGAACGGATTGCTTTACGGAGATATGCTACATATAATGGGCTGCACGATACTCTTGGCTCGTGGATCGCGGGGAGACCAGGGATGAGCTTTTCCGCGTTCATCTTGATCGCGGTGCTTGCCTCTCAAAATCCTGTTCTTACCACGGTAGGGCCTATCAGGCCAGAGGTGCGAAGGCAGTTTTACCAAGCGTCCTTGCGCGCGACTGCTCACCGCTCTCGAGGCGAGTACGCCGCGGCCGCTGCGGTTCTAGAACAAGCCCTTGTCATCTCGAGGGATAACGGCCTGAGTCATCAATTTCGGCAATGCCTATTGAGGATCGCCATCCTGAAGTGGGATCTCGGCAGCATCTCGGATTCCATGAGCCGATTCATGGAAGCTTTGACTGCTTTTATTCATGCGGGGGACAGCAGATCAGTAGAGTTCTGTGGAAAATGCATTTCGTTGATCCGCTTGTATGAAGAAGGAAAGCAGAACAGAGAAATGAAATTCTGTCATCGATCTCTGGCTCGCCTTGAAGATGCCAGTTCTATCGGAAAAGACATCGGAATATTAGATTTTGAGCTGAAATGCTTACGCCAGAAAGGCTTGGCCTATTGGGAGATGGGCCGAATCGATCTTTTTCTTGAATGTAGCAAACAAGGTCTGAAAATTTCTGATAGGCTCAATCACCACGTCGAAAAGGGCCGCTGCCTTAACAATATGGGGATCTCCTACCACAAGCTTAACGAGTATTCGTTGGCCTTGGAGTACTTAGCGAGTGCGCTTTCGACCGTTCGGAAGTCTGGCGATAGACCGACGGAAGCGGAATGTCTCAGCAATCTCGGGCTCCTTTACCGTGATCTAGGGAATTATCCGAGGGCGCAATTCTGCTTGACCGAAGCGTTGGCGATCGATCGAGAGGTGGACGATCCTCGCTCTATCGCTTCGGACCTAGCTAATCTCGGCACCGTCTTGCTGAGAAGCGGGATTGATAACAAGAACAAGCAAGAGCTGAGCCGAGGCTTGGATGCATTCCTGGAAATTTGTTCGCTTCAGCGGAAGGATGAAACGATTGGATCTATCAGAATTACAACTCTGAACAACATCGGCGTTATTTACAACGAATTGGGAGACTTCGCCGATTCCCGGCGTTTTCTCTATCAGGCCCTACAGGCTATCGATCAAGGCAAGCATGTTCTCGAAAGGGGCTGCATCCTCAATAACCTCGCCGCATCCTACCTTTATGAGAATAACTTAGCGGAAGCCTTGCGCTTCTACTTAATGTCCAATGATTTAGGGATACAACACTCTTTGGAAAACGTGGTGATCGAATCCTGCTATGGCCTTGGGAAGTGTTTCGAACTCAGCCAGCGCTATGCAGAGGCTTTGGCTTTTTACCAACTATCCATTTCTTCCATGGAAAAAGTGCGGGAGAGGCTAACTTCGGAAATCACGATGATAGGATTCTTCCGAAACAAGTTAGCCCCCTATCACAGCATTATTTCCCTCCTAGTCGTGCAATATCAGGAACAGCCTTCGATCGAATTGCTGGAACAAATCTTCAACTTTATGGAAAGAGCCAGGGCCAGAGCTTTTCTGAACAACATACAGAACCCCGAAAATGACCTGGCCGATCAAGAGGTTCTGCTCTTTAAAGAGCGCTTAGCTAGGCTGGAAGAAAATATTTCAGATCTGTCTGCAAAGCTGAGAAATTCCAAGATTAAAAACCTCGAGAGATCGCTTCTCCAAAACGAAATGGAGCATGAAGAAGAAGATTATCACCAGTTGGTTTCGGATTTAGGACCCCGTGTTCGGGTAGGCCGAGAATTGGAGCAGGACAAGGTCTGCAGTATTCGACAAATTCAACGTCTCCTCATGGGAAGCGAAACAGCGCTTTTTGAATACTTCCTTGCCGAAGAAAGATCCTACCTTGTGCTGATAACGTCGCAGACCGCAGAGCTTTTTGTCTTGGCGGGGAAAGCTGAAATCGAGAGCTCAATGCGCGGATTCCTCAAAATGATCTCAGAGGCATCTATCGATAGCAAGGCTGGATTTATCGCCGCTGAGAGAATCTCAAGGGAATTGGCTCCGTTCAACTGGGAAGAGACGCTCGGCGGCCTAAGGAGCATCGTTGTTATCCCGGATGGAATCCTGCACAGCCTTCCTTTCGAAACCGTAAGGATTCGCGAGGGGGGAGAAAGCAGGTATCTGATCGAGAAATGGGCCCTCTCGTACTGCCCGTCCGCATCATCATTCAGTGCGCTCGCCCGCCTTCCTGAAGACCGCGTGTGGCAAAAGGAGTTGCTCGCCATTGGTGGGCCTGTCTATGGCATCGATTTTCCTTTTGTGCTTAATTCGGGATTGGTTCCCAGGGCCTCTTCCAAGAGCATCAATCAAAGGCACAGAACGGACTTGACGCCACTTCCCAATAGTCGGGAGGAAATAACGGAAATCACGAAGCTATTCTCAAAGGACAAGGTACAGGTTCTGATAGGCAGTGCCGCAAACGAGGATGCGGTTAAAGCGCTTCCTCTTAAGGATTTTAGGATCATCCATTTCGCATGCCACGGACTCCTCGATGACCGTTATCCCCTAAGATCGGCGCTGGCCCTTTCCCAGAGCCCCGACCAAAAGGGCGATGGTTTGCTACAAATGAGGGAGATCTATGGTCTGAAGACCAATGCAGATCTCGTGGTTTTATCAGCCTGCCAGACCGCCCGTGGTTTCATCGAAAATGCCGAGGGCCCCATGGGATTAGCCCGGGCCTTTTTCTTCTCGGGGGCTCGTGCGGTACTTGCGACATTATGGCCGATTAGCGATAAGGCGGCCGTATTGTTGATGAGGGAATTCTATCGAAATTATCTCCGGGGGGATCATCCTGGAGAAGCCCTCAGACTGGCCAAAATCAAGATGATTGGAACTTCCTGGAGTCATCCCTACTACTGGGCGGCTGTAACGCTCCAAGGAAATCCGAGGTCAGGTTCTGCAGTTGTGAAATCAAACTGAGATCTCTATTTTCTAAGCACGACGAATTTTGTCAATTTCGATTCGCCGGTCTTCACAGGCCCGGAATAAGCTGTGATCATCCAATAATAACATCTCCCAGCTTCGATCTTTCGATTCAGCTCAGATGGGGGCTTGAATTGATGATTTTGGATACGAGGGCTTGTCCACAGGGGCAGGAGCGTTTCATCAAAAAGCTCGAGGACATATTCCTGAGCTGAGGGAAGTTCCTTCCATCGGAAGGTCAGCTCTTCCGAAATGTCGTGGGAGGATTGGGGATGAGTCAATATGACTACCTTTGACTGGTTGCGCTGGATTACGGATATATCTGTACTCTGAAAGAATAGCAGTAGCACGGATGAGATAAAGGCAAGCCCTAATAGGATGGAGGCATAGCTCCAGAGCGGGCGAGTGTTCGGGTGACCGTCTCCTGGGGGGATATAGAGAGATTCGATGCGGGGGCCTTCTGCCTCGCTTTGATGAAGAGTCCGATGTAGTTGTTGAAGGTCGTTATAAAGTTTGAATTCCTCTCGACAACACGGACATTCAGACAAGTGGTCGACGACCAATTTCTTGATTCGCTTCGATGCTCCTGGTTCGAAGGATCCAGCTATGGTTTCGAGTGAAGGACAACGCTTACGATCGCGAGGTTGCTGGGATGCTGCGCTGGCCTGGAATGCCTCTTTTAAAATATCGTTGTCTCCATTCATGCTAAGTATCCAAACGTTTTAAGTGCTTCCTTACATCAGCAAGACCACGATAGAGCAGGTTTCTTGTTTTATCAATCGACCAATTCAAGTAAGATGAAATCTCTTGAATAGAGAATCCGAGAAGATATAGCTTGACAACCTGACGCCGAGAATTGATCAGCCGTTCGACAGCCTCTGCTAATTGTTCTTGAAATGCCTTCTTGCGGGCAGCGTCGTTATCATAAGGCCGGCCAAATTCAGAAATCTGCTTCTGTTTTTCATGTCTAAAAAGACTGTCCTGCCGGCGGAGCTTTCGGAGCTGGTCGATGACGGCTGAATTGATGATCCTTCTAATATATGATCCGTGACTGTATATAATCCTCTCGCTGCGGATCAGATTCCAGATTTTGATCCTGACATCTTGCATAATGTCTTCCGGATCGAGGCCGTACCTGAGCAGATTATATTTCTGAATGTGAATGTTCAAGAACTGAGCATAATTAGCAAGTATATTGTTTAATTCGGCGGTTGCTCTTTCGTGGGCTGAATCCATAACTTTATTCAGGGCTCGTCCGTTGTTCGCCGGTCATTGTAATTATAAAGATGTAAAAATAGAACGATTTTTCTCAGCTTTGATCATATTTTCACAAAATTAAATTAAGAGCTCTTGTCCATCATTCTTGACTCCCCCTGATTTTCCCATAAAATAGGCCATTCTGGGCACTCCCATGCGCGAACTGTCCAAGGACAATCTCCTCCGCTCCTGGAAGGATATCTCCGCCCACTTGGGGATCGACATCCGGACCTGCCACCGCTGGGAGGCCAGGCACGGCATGCCCGTCCACCGGGCCGAGGGGGCCGGGAAGAGGTCCAACGTCTTCGCCTACAAGGACGAGCTCGACGCCTGGTTCAAGAGGACGTTCCAGAACTCGAGCCCCCAGGCCGAGAAGGCCGCAAACGCCCGCCCCTGGCTGAAATGGGGCCTCCCGGCCGTCGGGGTGGTGGCCCTGGCCGGGGCGCTTTTCCTCTCGGGCTGGTTCCGGCCCAAGGGCCAGCCGGCCGATTTCGCGATCGAAGGCTCCTCGCTCGTCATCCTGGACAAGGCCAAACAGGAGCTCTGGCGCTTCGACACCGGCATGGAGGACCTCAAGGACGAGGCCTTCTACCGGGAGCATTTTCAGTTCAAGAACCAGGGGGAGAGCAATGTCCTCCCGCTCATCATGATCAAGGACATCGACGGCGACGGCCGCCGGGAGGTCCTTTTCGCCCCGAAGCGGCACCCCAACCAGACCGGGGAGGGTCGCCTCCATTGCTTCGACGACAGGGGCAACGAGCGCTGGCCGCCCTTCCGGGCCGGGAAAGAGATCCGGTGCGGCGGAAAGGTCTATTCCCACGACTACCGTGTCGCCGGCTTCCACACGCACGACTTCGACGGAGACGGCAAGTGCGAGATCGTCCTCGAAGCCTTCCACTCCCCCGAATGGCCCTGCCAGCTGGCCCTTCTCGACTCCTCGGGGAACCTCCTCGGCGACTACCTGAACGCGGGCTACCTGCAGGACTTCGAGTATTGCGACATCGACGGGGACGGGCGGGAGGAGCTCATCGTCGTCGGGGTCAACAACGAGTACCGGGGCGGCTGCCTGATCGTGTTCGATCCCCGCGATATCCGCGGCCGCTCGCCCCAGTCCGGCGAGTTCGCCTGCGAAGGCCTGGAGCCCGGGTCCGAGCTCTTCTACGTCACGGTGCCGCGGACCGATGTCGCCCGGGCCAGCGAGAGCTACCTCGACGATCTCGCGCTGCTCGACATCTCCGAGACCGGGAGGGTCCGGGCCTCGTCCAGCTTCGGCCTGATCTACGAGTTCGATTTCGACCTCAGGGCGCTCCCGCTGACGGTCGGCCACGGCTTCATGACCCGTCGCGAGGGGCTGGTCGCGGAGGGGAAGCTTTCGGGCGACATCGACGCCGCCTACAAGCGGGCCATCCTCGAGGCCATCCGCTGGTGGAACGGCTCGGAGTGGTCGTCCGTGCCGACGAGGGTCCTGCGCTGACCGGTCCATCCTGCCCCGACCCGTCCATTTGTCTCCCTGGTGTCCCTGTCGCTTGACTGGCGGGGCTGTTTCGCTATACATATTCAAGCTCCGGGATAACCATGAGCGAATTGAACAGGGACAACCTTCTCCGCTCCTGGAAAGATATCTCCGCCCATCTGGGAATCGACGTCCGGACCTGCCACCGCTGGGAGGCCAAGCACGGCATGCCCGTCCACCGGGCCGAGGGGGCCGGGAAGAGGTCCAACGTCTTCGCCTACAAGGACGAGCTCGACGTCTGGTTCAGGGGGACTTTCCGGAACGCGAGCCCTCAGGCCGAAAAGGCCGGGGAGACCCGCCCCTGGCTGAAGTGGGGCCTCCCGGCCGCCGGGGTCGTGGCTCTGGCCGCCGCGCTGCTCCTCTCCGGGTGGCTCCTTGCCAAGGGCCAGCCGGCCGATTTCGCGATCGAGGGCTCCGAGCTTGTCGTCCTCGACAAGCAGAAGCGCGAGCTCTGGCGCTGGGATTCGAAGTACGAGAACCTTTGCTCAGAAAAATACTACCGGGCCAATTTCCAGGTGATGAACACGAGTGAAAGCGGCATTCTGCCCGCGCTGGTCATCAAGGACATCGACAACGACGGGGACGTCGAGGTCGTCTTCGCGCCGAAACGGAACAGCAGCCAGACAGGGGAGGGGTGGGTCCGTTGTTTCGACCGGAGAGGGACCGAGCTCTGGAATTTCCCCAGCGGGAAGGAGCTCCACTGTGCAAAAAGGACCTATTCGCCCGACTACCGGGTCAACGGCTTCTACTGCTATGATATGGACGGCGACGGCGCTCTCGAGACGATCGTCGAGGCCTTCCACGCCCCCGATTGGCCGTGTCAGCTGGCCGTCCTCGACGCTTCCGGCAAGAAGATCGGCGAGTTCTGGAACGGGGGCTACCTCAGGCAGCTCGCCTTTCACGACCTCGACGGCGACGGCCGCGAAGAGCTCATCGTGGTCGGGGTCAACAACGAATACAAAGGGGGGTGCCTCGTCGTGTTCGACACGCGCGACATCCGCGGCGGCTCTCCGCAGTCGGGCAAGTACGCCTGCGAGGGGATGGAGCCCGGATCCGAGCTCTATTATGTGACCGTGCCCTATACCGATGTTTCCGCGGCCATGGGGTTCGTCGTCGATGGATTCAATCACGTCGGCGTCACCGAGAACAGGCGGATCAGCGCGACCTACGGACCGAGCCTGTTCTACGAATTCGGCTTCGGTCTCGAGCCGCTCCAGGTCTACTGGGGGCACGGCTACGAACACGCGCACGACGAGGCGCGGAAGGCCGGCAAGCTCACGAGCGTCCTCGACGACGCCTACGCCGAGGCGCTCCTCGACGGCGTCCGCTGGTGGAACGGTACGGCGATGGTGTCCGAGCCGTCGAAGGTCCAGCGCTGACCGGCCGGCGGCCGACCCGCGCGTGGCCCGCCGAGCGACGGAAGCGCTACCCGACGTATTCGAAGACGTCCTCGATCTTCGCCCCGAACGTGCGGGCGATCCGGAAGGCCAAGGCAAGAGAGGGGACGTAGCGGCTCTGCTCCATGAGGATGATGGTCTGGCGGGTGCAGCCGACCCGCTCGGCCAGCTCCTCCTGGGTCATCTCGCCGGCGTCGAAGCGATAGCGCCGGACCTTGTTCCGGATCTCAGCCTTGGCCATGGCGGGACGCTTTCGATTCGAGGACGAGGGCCGCGACCGACGCGGAGATGTAGGCCGCGAAGCTGGTCGAGTAGGCCAGGAACCACATCCAACCGATGGGGACCAGCCCGCTCTCCTGATATCTCTCCCAAAGGAAGATGGCCAGGACGAACACGTAGACGAGGGCCGCGATGAAGGCCGCCGCGTTGGCCCTCATCCGGACGTCCTTGTCCCGCTCGTCGCTGGCGACGCCGCGGAGACCGGGCCGGTTCCGGGTCAGGAAGACCATGAAGTAATAGGCCGCGAACCCGAAGGCGATGATGCCGCCGCCGGCCGCGCGCCGCCATTTCTCCAGGGCGTAGCCCTCCGGGCCGCTGCCGAGAAAGAAGACGACCGCGAAGGCGGCCATGACCGAACCCCATATGAGGAACGTGAAAAGGGCTCTTTTTCTGGCTTGGGTCATGAGGGCCTCCTTGGGCGATAAGTACATAATACATTACAATAAGTAATATAAATAATACATAATGTCAATAAATAATTACATTATTCGGTTCTGAGGTCGCGGCGGGCCTTAGTACTTGACCTCGGTCTCCACCGTGAAGAACTTGTAGTCGGTGTAGCGGATCGTGGTCAGGGACTTGACGAAGGGCTTCTTCTCGCCTTTCAGCAGGTAGGCCTCTTCGGTCGTGTCCTTGCTCGGGAAGCGGATGCCGTTCTTCAGGACGCCGAACTCCGTGACCGAGGTCAGGCGCGGCTCGGCGTCGAGCGACCGCGCCGTCTGCTCGACGAGGGCGAAGTTGCCGACCGAGCTTTGCTCCCAGGAGATCTTCAGGATGCTCGCGTCCTCCTCCTGGACCCAGATCCGGCCGTAGCAGTGGGGCCCGTCGAGCGACGGCTTCGGGACGGCCTCGATCACGACGACCTTCTTCCCCTTCTGGGTCTCCTCGCCGATGATCTTGTAGTCGTGCTTGGCCTGCCACTGCTCGCCGAGCAGCCCGATGGGACCGAAGAGCGCGTTCTCGACCCTGACCGACATCGTCGAGAGCTCGGCGTCCTCCACCTTCTTCTTCCGCCCGTTCTCCTGGATGAGGATGCGCCTTTCCGTCTTCCGGGCGTCCTTGCGGACGAACTGGTAGTCGTAGACGTAGGTGCTCCGGTAGGACCTCTTGAAGTTCTGATAGGCGTAGGACAGCCGCCCCGAGCTCACGCTGGTGTCGATGGCGGTGTCGGGCCGGATCTCGGGGGGAGTGAAGGTCTCCTCGACGATCCTCTCGAGGCAGGTGAAGTCGAGGGCCGCGCGCTCGAGCTTGGCGCAGTAGGCGCGTGTCCGTTCGAGGATCCGGGCGAGCCGCGCGTCAGGGCCCGACGCCGGGCCCACGGCCGCGTCCCGGGCGCCCGCGGCGAGGGCCAGGAGAACCCCCGTCGCCCCGAGGATGAAAGTCAGGCGTTTCCTGACCATGATCGCCTCCACCGGCCGATGCCCGGCCACCCGGAGACCATTATAGGACGATCGGGAAGGAAGGCGAAGAGGGGCCGGGGCGTCCGGCCCCCCCCCGCGATCACTGCAGGCCCAGGAGCTTGACGATCTCGTTGCCGATGTCGATGGCCGCGGGATTGTCCAGGTTGGTCAGGACGATGATCGTGGTGCCGTCGCGGAAGTCCCGCCCGAGGAAGGTCGAGACGCCGTTCGCCCCTCCGGCGCTCCGGATAACCCCCCGGGCGACGAACGGGTCGCCGATATTCCCCTGGAAGCGGTTCAGCATGAAGTCGCGAGCGGCCGGACCGATAAGCTTGCCGCTCCGGAGGGCCTGGTCGAACTTCAGCAGGTCCCCGGCCGTCGAATAGCCCCCGCCGGCCGGCGTGCCCCTGGGGGAGAGGATATAAGTGTTCTCCCACCGGAAATCCTCCGTCCCCCCGGCGAGCGGGTGAAAGTTCGTGTAGCCCACGGCCAGGTTCTCGACCGCGGAGTCCCGGTCGTAGGTGTCCGTGTCGCTCATGCCGGCCGGCCGGTAGATCTTCTCCCGGATGTAGTCGAAGTAGTCCATGCCGCTGAGCTTCTCGACGAGCGCGCCGGCGACCTCGAAGCCGATGTTCGAGTGCTGGGTCTTCGTCCCCGGCTCGAAGTCGAGCGGGATGTCCTTGATGAAGGCCATGTAATCGGCGACGGTCCTCAGCTCGTCCTTGTGCTGCAGGTAGTAGGGGTGTCTCCAGTAGTCCCCCCAGCCGGAGCTCATGTCCAGGAGATGGCGGACCTTGACCTTCTCGCCGACGTCCTTGGGGAAGAGGTCGAGGTGCTTGCCGATCGGGTCGTCGACGCCGACGAGGCCCGCCTCCACGAGCTGGAGCACGGCGACCGCCGTGAAGAGCTTGTTGAGCGAGCCGAGGTTGAATTTCGTGCCGGCCGTGTTCGGGGCGCGGAAGCGCTTGCTCGCGAGACCCGCCGATTCGAGGAGCAGGGGCTTGCCGTCCTTGGCCACGAGCGCCGTGCCCGAGAACTTGCCCGCGCGGGCCTGCTCCTCGAGATAGGCCTTGATCCGGACCGTGTCCGGCGCGGCCGAAGGGCCTTGGGATTTCGGCGCAACCTGCCCGGGGACGGGCGCCCCGGCCCGGGAAAGAGCGGGCCCGGCGATGGAGAAGACCAGAGCGGTGACGATGGCCAGGCGGAGCGCCTCGCGCCCCGCGCGTTCGATGTTCGACATGGTGAAAACTCCTCCACGATGAAATGCGAGGCCCCATCATAGGCTCCGGCGCGGGTGAAGTCGCCTTTTCCGGAGAATTGGACGAGAATTAAGCTAACTCGCGGTATATCAACCGGTTAGCAAGGTCAAGCTTCCCGAAATGTTACTTCAGCGCCTTCGGGCCGTTCATCCGCCCGCGGCGTGCTTGCGGCGGAACTCGCTCGGCGTGAGGCCGGTGCGCTCCTTGAAGGTGCGGTTGAAGGAGGCCTTGGTCCCGAACCCGGCGTCGTAGGCGATGTTGAGGATATTGGCTTTCTCGCCGGGGTCGGACAGGCGCTTCTTGACCTCTTCGACGCGGTAGTCGGCCACGAGCTCGGTGAACGACCGCCCCAGGCGGCTGTTGACGATCGCCGAGAGCTGATGCGGCTGGAGGCCCATGCGCTCGGCCAGGGAATCGAGGGACATCCGGCCGTTGCGGTAGATCTTCTCGACCTGGAACATGTAGGTCAGGCGCTGGACGGCGGTCTCGACGGCCTCGGGCTCGAGGCTGATCTTCTGGTCCCGGGCCTGGGCCCGCCTCCGGCGCCTTCGCCAGGCCAGGACGAGAAGGACCGCGCCGGCGAGGACCGCCGCCGTGATCGATCCGATGAAGAACGCCGAGAGGGTCCTTCGGGACTCCGGTGTGTGATGATCGACCCACAGCTCGCCGCCCCTCACCCGGAGCTCGAAGCCGTAATCGGTGAGCACGGCGTCCAGGGCCCGGTCCCACGGGTAGCTGAGGAAATTGTAGGCCCGGAGCCCCTCGCCGCTCAGATCGATCGCGGGGCTGATCTTGAAGGCGAGGCCGCTCGTTTCCTCGAATTTGGCCAGGATCTCGGCCAGGCGCGCGTTCTCGAACCGCAGGTCGGTCCGTTCGCCTGTGAACGTCTTGTTCCTCAGGTTGCGGACAAGCTCCTGGGCCGTGAGCCGCGGGCCCGCGGCTTGCCCGTCCCCAAACTGGGCGAGGGCCGTTCCGGCTAGGAGAAGGTTAGCCAGGAGAATCGAGACGAAGAGAGGGAAGCTCCGGGCCGCGGGCCGTGATGGTCTGAACATCTGCTCTTCCGGACGGGCCGGATCCCGCGCCGCCCCTTAGCCCTTGAAGAAGTAGCCGATCTCCCACTCGGCCGTCTCGCGGGCGTCCGAGCCGTGGGTGGCGTTGCGCTCGATGGAGAAGCCGTGGGTGTGGCGGATGGTGCCGGGCTTGGCCTGGGCCGGGTCGGTGGCGCCCATGACCTCGCGCCAGCGCTTGATGGCGTTCTCGGCCTCGAGGACCATGAGCACGACCGGGCCCGACGACATGAACTCGCACAGGCTGTCGTAGAAGCCCTTCTCCTTGTGGACGACGTAGAAGCCCTTGGCCTCGTCCTTGGTCAGGTGGGCCAGCCGCATCCGGGCGATGGTGAAGCCCTCCTCCTCGATGCGCTCGATGATCTTGCCGACGATGCGCTTCTTCGTGGCGTCGGGCTTGATGATGGCCAGGGTTTTTTCCATGGGGCGCTCCTTGCCGGGATCGAGGCCACTGTTATACCCGAGCGGCCGGCCGAGTCAAACGGCCCGGCCTGGGCGCGGACCCAATTACTAGTGAAATTCATTTAGGACACCGACTTCCGGAGGCTCTACTATCGTTCTTGACAACCCCCCTCTCCGGCCTTAGCATGGGGTCATGGGAGATCAAGAAGCACGGAGATCGGTGACCCGGCGCGACGTCCTCAAGCTCGCCGGGACGGCCGCGGCGTTCTGCACATCGTTCGGGTTCCTCCAGGCCGGCCAGAAGGTCGGCGCCGTCCAGGACAAGCACGTCGTCCTGGACAAGCACCTCCAGGCCAAGTGGGAGAAGACCGAGATCAAGTGGTACGCGGGAGCGACGCTCCTCCACTCCTCGGTCATCCCGGCGAGGGTGGCCAAGCACCTCGCGTCCGACGCGAACGCGACCGTCGAGGTCAAGCTCTTCCAGTCGGGCCAGATGCTGAGGAACCTGGGAGCGATCCAGGGCAAGCACTAGAGCGCCGGATTTGGATTTCGTCCTCGAGCGAAAGACGCCCTTCTCCTTCGCCTGCCGGGCGTGCGGGCGCTGCTGCACCGGCAAGGTCATCATGGCCGGCCCCCACGAGGTCCTGGGGATGTCGCGCCTCCTGGGGATAAGCACCACCGAGTTCCTCGAGCGTTACGCCGACAACGGCGGCACGACGCTCCGGTTCGACGAGGACGGCCGCTGCGTCTTCCTGACCGAGGCCGGCTGCCGGGTGCATCCGCGGCGTCCCCTGGTCTGCCGGCTCTATCCTCTGGGGCGGGCGACCGGCGGCGCGGGCGACGAGAAGTTCGCGGTGTTCCCCAGGCAGGAGGATTGCGAGGCGGAGTTCGGGACGGACGGCACGATCGCGGAATTCCTCGAGTCGCAGGGCGTCGCGCCCTACGTCGAATGGTCGGCTCTCTACGGCGCGCTCTACGGCCGCATGCTGGGGCTCCTCGACCGGCTCGACGTCCAGGGCAAGGTCGTGGTCGGGGAAGCGGCCGGGAGCGGAGGGGCCGGCGCGGACGGGCGAGTCGCCGAGGCGTCCGCCGACGGGCCGGCCGTCGCGAGCGGCCCGCTTTCCTCGTGGCAGGACGTCGACGCGTCGCTCGCCGAGTACTGCGCCGGGAAGGACATCGCCGTTCCCGGGGAGGTCGAGGCGGCGATCGCTCTTCACTTGAGGGCCATGAAGGAATGGCTCGACGACCTCGAGTCCCGTGTCGGGGAGAGCGGCGGCGAGGGCCACGGGGCATCCTAAGGAGAACGATCATGACAAGCTTCAGCGAACCAGCCGTGTTGGGACGGACGGGGCTCCGGGTCGGGCGCCTGGGCATCGCCTCGGGATACGGCGTGCCCGCGGCGGCCATCGAGGAGGCTTTCGAGCGGGGCGCGAACTACTTCACCTGGGGCACGGTCATCAAGGGCTACGCCCCGGGGATGCGCGAGGCCCTCCGGAACATCGCGGCCAAGGGCCGGCGAGACCGCCTGGTCCTGGCCTGCTTCACCTACGCCCACAACAACTACTTCACCGAGCGGCTGCTCCGGCGCGGCCTGAAGAGCGCCGGCCTCGACTACGCCGACGTGCTCGTCCTGGGGTATTTCTCCGGAAAAGTGCCGCGCCGGCTCGTCGACGGGGCCCTGCGGATGAAGGAGAAGGGGCTCGTCCGCTTCGTCGGGATCTCGAGCCACGACCGCAGGCTCCTCGGGGAGTTGGCGCGGGGCGGCGAGTTCGACGTCCTTCACCTTCGCTACAACGCCGCCCACCGAGGCGCGGAGATGGACATCCTCCCCTTCCTCGAGGGAGAGAAGCGGCCCGGGACCGTGGCCTTCACCGCCACGCGCTGGGGCCAGCTCCTGAAGGCGAAGAAGATGCCGCCGGGCGAGAGGCCGCTGACCGCCGCCGAATGCTACCGCTTCGTCCTTTCCAATCCCGCCGTCGACGTCTGCATGTCGGGGGCGAAGACCGTGGAGCAGATGCGCGAGAACCTGGCCGTCTTCGAAAGCGGGCCGATGACGGAAGACGAGCTCCTCCGCGTGCGCCGCATCGGCGACCACGTCTACGGCCGCAAGCGCGGCTGACGGACCGGCGCGGATCGTCGTTCCTGGCGGCCGGCTGGGACCTCTCTCTGAAGCGTCCGTTCGGGTCGAGAATAAGGCCAGCGACGGAACGTCCTTAGTATTGAAAAAGCGAAGTGAAGCAAGGCTCTTGACAGATCGCATGGGAGGAACCATAATGGAACCACTAAGAAACCGCATCAGAGAGCAGGCGGCCATGAATTACACTTTGAAGAACATCCCCGAGGAGATCTACGAGAAGATCAAGCTGCGGGCCCAAACACGCCGGCGCAGCATCAACAGCGAGATCATCGCTATCCTCAGCGAGGTCGTGAACCCGCGACGCGCATCGGTCGAGGAATTTCTGGCCCGGGCCGACGAGATCCGGGCGCGCACGAAAGGCTTCGTGACGGATGATTTCCTCCGCAAGGCCAAAAGGGATGGCCTGCCGTGATCGTGGTCGATACGAACGCCATCTCCTATTTTTTCGTCGAGTGCCGATACACGCGATCCGCTAAAAGCATGCTCCTTCAGGATGCGCGTTGGGTCGCGCCTCTTCTCTGGCGAAGCGAGCTCAGGAACACGCTGGTCAAGCTGTTCAAAAAGGGCGTAGTCGATCGGGACGATGCGATCCGGGTCATTATCGAGGCCGAGAGCCTCATGTCCGGCGGCGAATACCACGTCGGCTCGGCTGACGTCCTGGACCTGGCGATACGAGCGAAATGCTCGGCCTACGACGCCGAGTTCGTGGTCCTGGCGCGCGAGCTGCGCGTGCCGCTGGTCACTACGGACAAAGAGCTCCTCGAGAAGTTCCCCGAGACCGCGGTCACGCCGGAGCGCTTTCTCGAACGCTAAGCCGAGACGCCCACGGGATTGACAGGGGCCGCTTTCCCGTTCATAATAAGTTAGAAAATCGGATTATCGGATTATCTGCCTCGACGACCGGCCTTTTGAGGAGAAGATCATGGAAGAATTGATCAGCGTGAGAAAAAAGGGGCAGGTCACGCTTCCTTTATCAATGAGGAGAAAGCTCGGGATCGCGGACGGGAGCATTGTTTTGTCGAAGATCGTCGATAACGCCATCGTGCTCGTCCCCCAGGAGACGGTCGACCGCGACCAGGCCTGGTTCTGGAAGGAGAGGTGGCAGAAGCTCGAGGCGGAGGCCGAGAAGGACATCGCCGCCGGCCGGACCAAGACGCTCGAATCCGTCGAGGACCTCTTCCATGAGATCGAAGGAACCGCTCAAGCTGACCCTGACCGAACGGTTCAGAAGAAGCGCTCTTGAGCTCGATCCCGCGACGCGGGGCAAGCTCAAGAAACAGATCGCTCTCCTGGCCACCGATCCCCGCCATCCGTCCTTGCGGGTCAAGAAGATCAAGGGAACGGGTTCGATCTTCGAAGCGCGGGTCGACCGCGATGTCCGGCTCACCTTCGAATTCGGCGGCCGTCATGAGATCATCCTCCGCGTGGTCGGCCCCCACGACCCGACGCTGAAGAAGCCCTGAGGCCCGGGCGGCCCGTAACGGAACGTAAAGAAATTATGCGTTACGAGAGCTCGTCTAGGGATGTGCGCGTGGCACGAATGTTGCTGGCCTATTGGGAAGAGGTCTTGCGGCAGCCATGAACAAGAGGATCGGCTCAGCCCTGGCGTTCTTGCTTCTTCTCGTGGCCGCCTCGGGCGAGGCCCAGTATGCCAATCCCCATCGCGACGGCATCGAGCAACCCGAAAAGGTCATGGAAGTGGTCGGGGTCGAGCCCGGCATGGTCATCGGCGAGATCGGCGCGGGCGGCGGCTACTTCACGTTCTGGCTGGCGCGGGGCGTGGGCGAGGCGGGCAAGGTCTACGCCAACGACATCGACCGCTCGTCCCTGGCCACGATCGACCGCAGGTCGGCCGAGGCGAAGGTGGCGAACATCGAAACGGTCCTGGGCACGGTCGAGGACCCGCGCCTGCCCGCCGGGGCGCTGGACATGGTCTTCCTGGTCAATTCGTTCCACGACCTCGAGCGCCCGGTCGAGCTCCTGGCCAACCTCCTGCCGGCCCTCAAGCCCGACGGGACCGTGGTCATCATGGATCGTGACCGGGACAGGGCGGGGGACCGCCATTTCCTGACCCGCGCGGAGGTCGAGGAGATCGTCGGCCGGTCGGTCTTCGAGATGGTCCGGGTGGAGACGTTCCTCCGCTACCACAACCTCTACATCCTCAAGGCCCGGAGGCCGTCCCGGCCCGTGGGCCGCTTCGCCGGGCCGAGGCCGCCCGGCCGAGGCCCCGATCGGAGGCTATTTCGCGGGCGTCGCGGCCACGAGCTTGTCGGTGACTTCGGCGACCTTCACGAAGGCTTCGGCGACGTACGCGTCGAGCTTGTTCATGGCCTTCGTGACGTTGCGGCCGTAGAGGGCCGTGAACTCCTTTTCGAACTTCGGCCCGGCCTTGACGAACGAGATCTCCAGGGGGAAGAGCACATTCAGGAGCCTCATGCGCGTCGGGCCGTAGTCGGCCTCGGCGATCCTCTCGAGCGCCAGGACCTTCGTGTTGAGAAGGCCGTCCTTGGCGGCCTGGACTTCCGCGTCCTCGAAGTGCCGCTGGTAAAAAAGAGCGTAGTCGTGCTCGTCGGGCCCCAGGCCGGCCCCGGGCGGCAGGGCCCGGACGCCGTAATAGAGGGGCAGGAAGACGGTCGTGTCGGGCTTGCCGAAGGCCAGCCAGATCGAGGCGGCGATGGGTTTGATCCTCCGCTCGCTGAGCGAGGCGACGAACGCGTTGATCGTCGAGGCCGTGCAGATCGTCCGGAACTTCGTCCGGTTGGGCGTTCCCGTCTTGTATCCGTCGGTGTCGTCGTATTCCGTGCCCTCGTAGTGGTCGCGGAGGATGGCCATGAGATACTCGGCGGTCATCTTCTTCCCGGGCTTCGACGGAGAAGGGATAATCGCGCTTGAGCTCCCAGGCCCGGCCGGTGACGAGGGTCAAGCCGCGCCAGTGCCGCAGGGCGTTCCCGTCGGCGTCGGGCTCGCGGGTCGAGGGCCTCTCGAAGGCCTCCTTGAAGTCGAACGGGCCGTCCTTCGTCTCGTCGTACCAGCCGTTCGTCTTGGCATATTCGACGATGTCGGGGCTGCCCAGGAAATGGTCCGGGTCGTCCGGCCGGATCCCGCGGATGGTGAAGTGGTTGGGAATGACGGCCACTTCGCCGTCGGGGACGCGCTGGGCGTACCAGTGGCGGCCCCTGAGCACGGCCAGCATCCAGGCCTCGGTCTTGTCGGCGATGGAGTAGGTCCGGCCCGAGGCCCGGTAGCCGTACTTCTCGACGAGCGCGCCGGCCAGGCGCACGGCCTCGCGGGCCGATGTGGCCTTCTCGGCGAGCAGCCGCCGGAGCATCCAGCCGATGCCGCCGTCGGTATAGTCCTCGGCCGTGACGCGCGAGGGGCAGCTGTCGGAGGTGACGAGGACGCCGTGCTCGTTGACGAAGCTGTCGGCGAACTCCTGGGTCGTGGCCTCGATCCAGAGGAAACCGGCCGTCTTGCCGTCGGTCTCGTGGAAGGCGCCCTTGCCGAGGTCGACCTTCTGCGGGGCGCCGTAGTCGCGGGCCCGGATCTTGCGCAGGTTGACGACGATGTCGCCCCGGTCGTCCTCGTTGTGGGCGACCATGACCGAACCGTCTTCGCTGGCGTCCTTCCCGACGAGGACGGTGAAGCACTCGCCGTCGTCGGGCGCGGCGGCGGCCCGTCCGGCCGGGCCCGTCCCGGCGGCGGGATTCGACGGAAGGCCGGAGGCCAGAACCAACAGAAGGAGGGCGCAAAGCGCGGACGCAAGGGCGAGGGGCGGCTTTCTGGGGTGTCGCATGGCCCCACTCTACAATGGGGGCGAGACGTTTTCAAGCCGTGAACGGGGACACGCGCCCGGGTACGGGCCGTCCCCGTTCCCGGTCGGATCAGGAACGCTTCTCGAGGATCAACCGGCCGTTCTTGAAATCCATGTGGACGCGGTAGGGCCAGAGGAGGGGATTGCCCAGGAGGCCGGCGGCGTAGCGGCCGGAGATCGCGTTGAGGGTCTGCATCCGGAATTCGTTGACCTGCTGCCCCTCGAAGACGAGGCCGCCGAGGGCGATGGGCAGTCCATCGACGCGGTCGACGGCCTGGTCGCCGCCGGCGCCCCGGATGCCGCCCCGGACGATCCGGGCCGGGTCGAGCTTCGGCTTGATGTGCTCCTCGAAGAACGGCTGGTCGACGAGGTTCGTGGCCGCCGCCGAATCCAGGATGTAGAGGGCGGGGGGCGCCCCCGCGAGCGAGGCCTCGACGACCGTCTGGTCGAAGATGTAGAGCGGCACGTCGGCCGCGACGGCTTCGCCGCGAAGGGGAGCCGTTAGGAGCTCCGGCCGATCGAGCGGAAGGAAGTCCATGGCCCCGCGCTCGACATCGATCGTCACGTTGAAGCGTTTGAGCAGGGCCGTCCCGACGAGGCCCTCCCGCAGTCCTCGGAGCGTTCGGACGTCGGAGACCATGACCGGGACGTCCCGGAAGGTCACCGGGCCGAGCTCGGCCTTGTCCAGCACGGCGAAGCGGGTCGCGATCGTCGCCGTCCCGACGCCCGATGAAGTTGCGCTTCCGGTCGGGACGAGGCCCAGCTCCTCGGCGAGCGTCGGGCTGAGCGTCATGAAGCCGGCCAGGGCCGAATCGATGTGGAAGAGGTAGTCGCCCTTCCCGTCGAGCTTGAGGGAGATCATGCGGAAACGGAGGCGAGGGTCGATCGTGACCAGGGGGACTTCGAACCGTTCGGACGGCCCTTCCGTCCGGAAGAGCCGTTTTCCCTCCAGCCCCTCGACCTGGGTGAGGCCGTTGGTGATCCAGGAGGGGAGGGGCTTGGATTCGCGGCCGAAGCGCTCCTCGGCCAGGGCGCGGACCTCGTGGAGCTCGGACACCCAGCCGCGGTCCCAAACGGCCCGCCAAAGCCGCCGGAGGGCCTCTTCGTAGAAGTCGGCGGAAGGGACGGCCCGGCGCAGACGGGATATGGCCGCGTCCTGGTCGTTCCGGATGCCGGCGACGAGGCCGAGGCCGAGATGGGCATTGGGGCATTCGGGCCGGAGCGCGACGGCTTTCGTCAGGATCGCCTCGGCCTCTTCGACGCGCCCGGCCTTGAGCACGGCCAGGCCGCAAAGGGCCCGGATTTGGGGGTCGACGGCCGGGTCGGACAGGAGCTTGTCCGCGAGCTTCGCGGCCTCTTGGAACGAGTCCGAGCGGAGAAACGAGACGAGGGCGGCGGCGTCAGCCGGCCCGGCCGGGGCGGCCTGCCTTCTTCCGGGGAGGTCGGCTTGGGCGAGAAGGATCAGGGACGGGAGGAAACCCAACAAAAACGCGGCGCGCTTGGTCATCGTCCACCTCCGGAGAGAATACGCCTCGCCCCGTGCCGGCGTTTGGGGCTCGATAATTTGATGTTGACATCCTCTCCCCGCTGGTTCTATCATCCCGCCAGGGGGAACGGGAACGATGCGTAAAGCCTTCTTCCTGGGGACCTTTCTCTGTCTGGCCCTGCCGCTCGTCTATCCGGGCGCCGCCGACATCCCGGCCTGGCTCGCCGACGCCGCCCTCGTCAAGGTCGGGGAACATCCGCCCGAGACCGAGGCGGTCTACCTTCTCGACGAGCGCGTTGTCACGGTCCGCGACACCGGGACGGTCCGGGCCGCCTGCCGCATGGCCCTGAGGATCCTCCGCCCCGGCGGGATCGACCCGGCGCGCCAGCTCGCCGTGGCCAGCGGCTTCGACACCAGGATCCTGTCCATGAAGGGCTGGGGCGTCACCGAAGGCCGGAAGACGGTCAAGGTCGCCGACAAGGACGTCATCGAGACGGGCCTCGCTCCCAATACCCTCTACACCGACATCAGCATCAAGATCCTGAACGTGCCCGGCGTCGAGGTCGGCAGCCTCGTCGGATTCGAGTGGGAGGAAGAGAGAAAGCCGCTTTCGCTAGAGGACGCCCACACTTTCCAGGGCCCCTACCCGAGCGAGCGCAGCCGCTACTCCGTCGCCATGCCGCTCGGCTGGTCCGCCGATGCGTTTTGGGTCAACTGGCCGGCGGTCGAGGCCCGGCCCCGGACGATCGCCGGGGCCCCCATCTCTTTCACATGGGAGCTCGCCGCGATCCCTGGGGTGGAGGACGAGCCGTTGAGGCCGGAGCTGCGGGCCGTGGCCGGCCGGCTCGTCGTCCGGTTCAAGCCGCCGCAGCCGGACGGCCGCTGCTTCGCCGGATGGGCCGACGTCGGGGCCTGGTACGAGGCGCTTACGAAGGAATGCCGAGTCCCCGACCAAGGCGTCGCCGCCAAGTCCGCGGCGCTCTCGGAGGGGACTCCGGACGCGCTTTCCCGCCTGCGGGTCCTGGCGGAGTTCGTCCAGAAGAGCGTCCGATACGTGGCCATCGAGATCGGCGTCGGCGGCTTCAAGCCCCACGTCGCCGGGAGCGTCCTAGACAATCTCTACGGCGACTGCAAGGACAAGGCCACACTGCTGGCCGCCCTGCTCCAGGCTTCCGGCGTCGATTCGCATTACGTCATCGTCCATACGGACAGGGGCTCTGTCGACGCGAACTCGCCGCCCTCGCTCTACAGCTTCAACCACGTCGTCCTGGCCATCCGCCTGCCCGACGACGTCCCGGACGAGGGCCTGACCGCGATCGTCCGGCACCCGCGCCTGGGGCGGCTCCTCGTCTTCGATCCGACCTCGCCCTACACGCCCCTGGGGCGGCTGCCGTACTATCTCCAGGGCAACACCGCGCTCCTCGTCGCCGAAGGCTCCGGCGAGCTGGTGGTCCTGCCGCAGCCGGCGCCGGAAGCCAATCTCCTCGAGCGGCGCGGCCGCTTCGTCCTCGACGCCGCCGGGACGCTCCAGGGGGAGATCGAGGAGACGCGCCGGGGGACGCTGGCCGACGCGGCCCGCGGCGTCCTGCAGAACTCGACCGACCTCGAGCGGCGGCGGTACTTCGAGACCTTTCTGGCCAACTTCTTCGGCGGCTTCAGCGTCCTCGCCGACGAGATCGGCGGCCTGCACGAGAACGGCGGGGACCTCGTCTTCCGCTACCGCATCCAGGTCCCGAGCTTCGCCAAGGCGGCCGGAGGGATGACGATCGTCCGGCCGCGGATCGTCGGCGACAAGCGGGAGAGGCTCGAGACGAACGACGACCGGCCGCGGCGCCACGCCATCGACTTCGCCTTCGTCTCGGCGCAGCGCGACGAGTTCACGATCGAGCTGGCCGAGGATTTCGAGGTCGAAGGGCTGCCGCCGGCGGCGGCGATCGACGCCGGATTCGGCGTCTACAGGAGCTCGACCGAGCTGCGCGAGAGGGCCCTCGTCTACCGGAGGGAGTACCGCCTGCTCCAGCCGACGCTGCCCGCCGCCCGCTACGAAGAGGCGGTCCGGTTCTTCCGGGCGATGGACGCCGACCAGCGCCAGAGCGTTCTCCTGAAAAAATAGGCATTGAGAGGAGGCCCCGATGCGCCACCGCCGCCTGCCGATCATCTTGGCATTTCTGGCTTTCCTGGCCCTCGCCGCCTTCCGGCCGGCGGGCGCCCAGGAGCCCTGGCCGGCCGTCACTCCCGAAGAGCTGGCCCTGAAGGACTGCCCCCAGCAGCCGGGGGCGCCGGCGATCCTTCTCTATCGCGAGGAGGTCACCGATCACAACAAGTTCGCCAGCTCTTGTTACCGCCGCTTGAAGGTCCTGACGCCGGCGGGCAAGGAGTACGCCAACATCGAGATCCCCTTCGTCAAGGGTTCGCTCAAGGTCGAGGGTTTGAAGGCCCGGGTGGTCCATCCCGACGGACGGTCCGTGGAATTCAACGGGCAGGTCTTCGAGAAGACGGCGGTTCGCGCAGGCCGGCTAAAAACGATCGTCATGGCCTTCGCCCTGCCCGATGTCGAGGTGGGCTGCATCATCGACTACAGGTACAAGCTCGTCTCCGATTCCGGCCGGTCCGCTTCCAAGAGGAGCCTCGACGCCCTCGAGGACGCGCTGGGCGCGCAGGGCCGGCCGCGCGAGGGCGGCTACGACTCCGAGTCGGGCCCGCTCTTCTTCCCGGCGGATGTCTGGGACATCCAGGAGGACCTGTTCACGCGGAAGGCCAAATTCTCCTACATCCCTTCGGGCTTGCTCATAGATGCCCTCAGCTGGTCCGGGACGCGGATGCGGATAAGCTGGGTGACCCAGAGGATCGTCGGGGCCAAGCTCGAGAACACGAAGGAGGGGATCGAGCTCGAGCTCGAGAACATCCCGGCCCTCGAGATCGAAGACTTCATGCCGCCCGAGTCCACGGCGCGTATGGAGGTCCGCATCTTCTACATCGAGGGGACGCTCGACGCCCCCGACAAGTATTGGGAGAAGGAGAGCGCGAACTGGCAGAAGGGCGCCGAGAAGTTCATGCGCAAGACCGGCGAAGCCGTCGCCGAGACGAAGCGGGTCGCCGGGAGCGTCGACGACACCTTTCATAAGATCAAGGCCCTCTACGACCGGGCTCAGGAGATCAGGAACCTGAGCTACGACAAGACCCTGACGAGCCGCCGCATGGAAGAGCTCAAGATCAAGGACAACAAGAACGTCGCGGACGTCCTCAAGCGCGGCTACGGGGTCCGGAGCGACATCACGCGGACCTTCGCCGCCATGGCCCGGGCCGCCGGATTCGAGGCCAAGGTCGTCCGCGTCGTCACGCGGGACGACAAGATCTTCGTCAAGGATTTCTGCGGGCTTTACAACCAGTTCGATTCCGAGTTGGCCATGGTCAAGGTCGACGGAGAGGACAAGCTCTTCGACCCGGCCACACCCTTCTGCCCGATGGGCCTGGTCCGCTGGAGCTGCATGGGATCGGTCTTCCTCGCCCCTTCCGACAAGCCGCCGCTTTTCCTGCCGACGCCGGTCTATCCGCCCGACACGGCGCTGACACAGCGCGAGATCGCTCTCGCCCTGGACGCCGAAGGGAACCTGACCGGAAAGGTCACGGTGACCTTCCAAGGGCAGGAGGCCCTCATCCGCCGGGTCGCCCATATCGGTGACGACGAGACGGAGATGAAACAGGCCTTCGAGGCGGAGATGGCGGAGCTTCTGCCGGTTGGGGCCAAGGTCACGCTGAAGAAGCTCGAGAACATCGACAAGAATACGGACAGCGTCATCGCCCATTTCGAAGTCGCCATGGAAGGACTGGCGACCATGGCGGGGGACAAGATGCTGCTTCCCGTCTCGCCGCTTCTCGGGAGCCGCCGGCATCCCTTCCGGCACGCCGAGCGAAAGCACGCCGTCTACTTCCCCTATCCCTCCCGGGAGTTCGACGACATCGTCGTGTCGCTGCCGGAGGGGTTAAGGGTCGAGACGACCCCGGAGAAGAGGAAGCAGGACCTGGAGTCCTTCGGCTTCTTCCTGGCCTGCGCCCCCGAGGACGGCGGGAAGATCCACGCCCAGCGCGACCTGGTCGTCAAGAGGAGCTACTTCGCGGTCGACCAGTACAAGGCCGTCAAGGCGTTCTTCGATGAAGTAACCGCCGGGGACGAGGAGCTCGTCGTCCTCGCGGCGGACAAAAAATAGCGGCGGAGGCGCTGCCGGTCGTCCTTAGCCCGTGACTTCGACGAACACGTGCGTTTCCGGCTGGGCGGCGGCCATAACGTGGTCGACCGACAGGCCGTTCATCAGGACGCCGAAGCCGGCGAGCGATAGGACGGCGGCGAGCGTGAATATCGCGAGTTTCGTTCTGATCTTCATTGTCCTCTCCTCCGATCTCCTTCTGTCTTTCCATCTGTTTAGACGTCATGGCGGACTAAAAGGTTCCAAATCCTATAAAATAAGTCGGAAATAAGGCGGGGAGCCCCGAGGCCGAAGGACCGGTCCGGTCTTTTGCCCCGTTTGAGTTGACTGATCCGCCGGATGGGGCTATCATCGTTGCGGTCTCGAGCGAAAAGCCCCGGAGATGGAGACGGCATGAGCTTACGCACCGCCATTGAAGAGAAGTTGGCCAGCATTAAGGAGCAGGGCGCTCTCAAGTACCCCATGCCCGCGCTCCGGATCGGCGCCAAGACCGCCCCGCTCTCGATCGTCCAGGGCGGGATGGGGGTCGGCATCTCGCTCTCGAGCCTCGCCGCGGCAGTCGCCCGGGAAGGCGGGATCGGGGTCATCGCCGCCAACGCCATCGGTATGATCGAGCCCGACTATTACGACGACCCCGTCGCCGCGAACGTCCGGGCCCTGCGGCGCGAGCTGCGCGAGGCCCGCCGGAGATCGGCCGGGCTCATCGGGGTCAACATCATGGTCGCCGTCGACTGTTTCCGAGAGCTCCTCGACGCCGCGGTCGAGGAAAGGGCCGACGTCCTCTTCCTCGGGGCCGGCCTGCCGATCAAGAACATCCCGGTCCGGGCCATCCGGGAGGCGGGCGTCCAGGTCGTGCCGATCGTCAGCTCGGGCCGGGCCGCCCGGCTCATCTTCAGATCGTGGGAGAAGCACTACGGCGACGTCCCCGACGGCGTCGTCGTCGAAGGCCCGCGGGCGGGCGGGCATCTCGGGTTCAAGCCGGAGCAGATCGACGACCCCGACTTCCGGCTCGAGCGGATCGTCCCCGAGGTCGTCGAGACGCTCCGTGAGTTCGAGGCCCGCTGGAACCGCTCGCTGCCCGTCATCGCCGCGGGCGGGATCTTCACGGGCGAGGACATCTACCGGTTCCTGAAGCTCGGGGCCCGGGGCGTGCAGATGGGCACGCGTTTCGTGGCCACCGACGAGTGCGACGCCGACTTCGGCTTCAAGCAGGCCTACGTGGGCTGCCGGGAGGAGGACATCGTCATCATCACGAGCCCGGTCGGGCTGCCGGGCCGCGCGGTCCGCGGGAAGTTCCTCGAGGCCGTCGCCCGCGGCGAAAAAAAGATCTTCCGCTGCCCTTCGCGCTGTCTCGAAAGCTGCGCCGCCGAAAAGGCCCGGTACTGCATCTCGGAGGCGCTCGACGCCGCCCGTAAAGGCGACCTCGAGAACGGGTTCGCCTTCTGCGGAGCCAACGCCCACCGGGTCGAGGCCATCGTGCCGGTGAGAGAGCTCGTCGCCGGCCTCAAGCAGGGCTACGCCCTGGCCGCGTTCGTGGGGGCCCTGAAAGCGGAGGCCGCGAGAAAGGCGGAAGCCCTGGCCGCCCTCAGGGACGAGTACGCGGCGACGCTGGCCGGATTGCGCGGGAAGGTCCAGGCCGAGCTGAACCGGATGGCCGAAGAGCAGGAGTCCCGATTCAGGGACGAAATGGCCCTGATGCACGAGAAGCTCGCGGAGATCAAGGCCGAGTACATACGGGTCAAAGAACGGCTCCGGGAGCTGGGTGGCGAGATCGCCGGCCTCTTGAGCCTTGAACCGTCCCTGGTCGCGGTCTAGGCCGGCGCTCCGCGCCGCCCGCGCCTCAATCCTTCAACCGGAATTCCCAGACGCACCAGGCTTCCGCCGGCTTGGGATCGGGCGGGCAGGAGAGGCAGGTCGTCTCGATCCGTTCGTCGATCGTCCGGGCGAACTCGCCGTATTCGACGACGCCGACGGACTTGCACGGGAAGTCGGGCAGCCCCTGCTTCTTCCGGGCATCCTGGACGCGGCAGGTCTTCATCCGGAAGACGCAGCGCTTGTCGCTCTGTTCGATGACTTCCTGCTCGTTGATCCGGGCGTAGAGCCGGTAGCCGAGGGCCCGGACGAGGGCGGGGATGCCGCCGCCCGGGGCCATCCCCAGGCGCTTCATGATCCGCTTGGCCTCGATGACGGTGAATCCCCGCCAGGCCTCACGGTCGAGGTCCATGGCCGCCTCCATCCCGAAGCGGTCCTCGGCGGCCCGGAACCACAGCCCGTCGTGGGCCAGCCAGTTGAGGGCCCCGTCGCGGAGGAGCTCGACGAGCTCCTCCTTGGTCAGGTCCTTCAAGTCTTCGCTCATCATTTCCAATCCGGCAGGCGGCCCGGCGTGTAGGGCGCGCCGACGGCGTCGAGGCGCTTCTCGACGGCCTTGACGTCCTCGGCCAGGACCTTCTTCAGCGCCTCGTAGACCGGCCGGAACTCCTCCTCGGCGATGGCGTAGGCGTCGCGCTGGGTCTTGGTCGGGGCCGAGGTCGACTGGGCCTGCTCGCCGACGATACGCATGACCCGCATGGCGAGGCCGGGCACGGCGTCCTTGTCGAGACGCGACAAGAGCCGGTCGCCGGTCATCTTCAGCTGGAGGTCTTGGAGCGTCGTCTCGAGCGCCTCGATGGCCTCGAGGATGTCCTGGTGGGGGGCCGTCACGCTCTTGAGCGAAGCCCGGTAATGCCGCGTCAGGGTCCCCAGCTCGCGCAGCGTGCTCGACGCCGCGCCGACCGAGTGGCTGAGCCGGCGGACCTTCTTCTGGAAGGCGGCCAGCTCGGCCCGGTCGGCGGCCGGGAGCGAGACCGCGGCCAGGGCCTTGACCTCGAACGGCACCGGCCCGGCCAGCTCCTTGACCTCGCCGTCGGCGCTCAAGGCCAGCGAGACCTTGTAGGTCCCCGGGACGACGAACGTGCTCGACGGGCCGGACGACGCCGGCGCCGCCTGGGCGGGATTCGTCGGGGCGAGGGCCGGGTATTTGAGGTCCCACGCCGCCCGGTTGAGCCCTTTGCGGGCCGGCTCGCGAAGGACGCGGACCACCTGACCGTCCTCGTCGGCGATCGTGAAGAGGAGAACGGCCGGTTCCTGGTCCTGCTCGGCCTTCAGCCGCTCGTAGGTCGGATAGGGTACGGGCTTGCCCGCTTTGACCAGCGCGGCTTCGGCCTCATTCCGCTGGTCGCGGAGGGACTTCGGGACGTCCTTGATGTGATAGGTGAAGACCGCCGCTACTGGGGGATTGGGCGCGGCGAAGTAGCTTTCGCCCTGGAACCCCTTCTCCTTCGAGCCGAGGCCGCCCAGGGGCTGTTTCTCTACGAACATCCAGGCGTCCTTGACCGGGAAGAGGTGGCCCTCCCCGGCCAGCGCTTCGGGCGTCACGCCCCGGAGCGGCGAGTAGTCGTCGAGGACGTAGAAGCCGCGCCCGAACGTGGCCAGGACGAGGTCCGATTCGCGCTTCTGGATGTCCAGGTCGCGGACGGCGATCGTCGGCAGTCCCGAAGAGAGCCTCTTCCAGCGCTGGCCGCCGTCGAGCGTGACGAACAGGCCGAACTCGGTCCCGGCGAACAGGAGGTCCTTTCGGACGGGGTCCTCGGCCAGGGCGTAGACCGAGCCGCGCTCCGGCAGGTCGGAGGCGATGGCGGTCCAGGTCTTGCCCAGGTCCGCGCTCTTGAGGACGTAGGGCTTGAAGTCGCCGCGCTTGTGATTGTTGAAGGCGGCGTAGACCGTGTTCCGGTCGTGGTGGGAGGCGACGATGTCGTTGACGTAGGTCAGGTCCGGGACGCCGGAAAACTTGTCGATCTTGCGCCAGCTCGCCCCGCCGTCCTCGGTCACCTGGACGAGGCCGTCGTCGGTCCCGGCGTAGAGCAGGCCCTCGGCGACCGGCGACTCGTCGAGGGCGACGATGTTGCCGTACTGCGAGGTCGAGGCGTTCTTGGCCACGGCGTCCATGGGCCAGACGCGGCCCATGACCTCGAGCGCGTTGCGGTCGACGCGGCGGGTCAGGTCGTCGCTGACGACCGTCCAGGAGTCGCCCCGGTCGTCGCTGCGGAAGACCTTGTTGGCGGCGAAGTAGAGCCGGGTGTGCGAGTGGGGGCTGACGAAGAGCGGGGAGTCCCAGTTCCAGCGGTAGGCCGCCTCGCCCTCGCGCGGCTGGGGCTGGATGGCCATGGACTCGCCGCTCTTCTTGTCGAAGCGGGCCAGGTTGCCGTGCTGGGACTGGGCGTAGACGATGTTCGGGTCCTCGGGATCGACGGCCGATTCGAAGCCGTCGCCGGTGTCGGTCGCGATCCAGTCGGCGTTGACGATGCCGTGGGCGCTCGTCGTGCGGGCGGGGCCGCCCAGGCTGTAGTTGTCCTGGGTCCCGCCGAAGACGTTGTAGAACGGCGCGTCGTTGTCGGCGACGACCTTGTAGAACTGGGTCACGGGGAGGTTGGGCATGTATTTCCAAGTCTTGCCGCGGTCGAACGACTCGTAGACCCCGCCGTCGTTGCCGTTGAGGTAGTAGTCGGTGTCGCCGGGGTCGATCCAGAGGGCGTGGGCGTCCCAGTGCTTGCTCTCGTCGCCGAGGGCCCGCCAGGTCGCGCCGCCGTCGTCCGTGACCTGGAGGAAGACGTCCATGGAGTAGACGCGCTCCGGGTCCTCGGGGTCGCAGACGAGCTCCTGGTAGTAATTGCCGCTCGAGGTGTAGCCGTTCCGTCGCTCCCAGGAGGCGCCGCCGTTCACGCTGCGGTAGAAGCCGCCCCGGTCCTCCTGGGCCTCGACGATGGCGTAGAGGAGGTTCGGCACGACCGGGGAGAGGGCCAGGCCGATCCGGCCCAGGTCGCCGCCGGGGAGGCCGCGGACGATCTTCTTCCAGGTCTTGCCGGCGTCCGTGGACTTGTAGACGGCCGAGCCGGGGCCGCCGCTGATCTGGGTGAAGACGTGGCGGCGGCGCTGGTGGGCCGCGGCGTAGAGGACGTCGGGATCGCGCGGGTCGAGGTGGACCTCGTTGATCCCGGTGTTCTCGTCGACCGTGAGGACGGCCGTCCAGGTCTTGCCGCCGTCGGTCGTCTTGTAGACGCCGCGGTCGCCGCCGGGGCCCCAGAGCGGGCCGTAGGCCGCGACGTAGACGACGTCCGAGTCGCGGGGATCTATGGCGATCGCGCCGATGTGCTCGGAGGCCTTGAGGCCGACGTTCGTCCAGGTGGCGCCACCGTCCTCGGACTTGTAGACGCCGTCCCCGTAGGCGACGCTGCGCTGGTTGTTGTTCTCGCCCGTGCCGACCCAGACGACGTTGGGGTCGTTGGGATCGAGGGTGACGCAGCCGATGGAGTAGGAGCCCTGGGAGTCGAAGACCGGGGTGAAGGTCGTCCCGGCGTTCACCGTCTTCCAGACGCCGCCGGAGGCCGTGGCCACGAAGAACTCGTGGCGCTTGCCGGGGCGGACGGCGAAGTCCGAGATGCGGCCCGAGGTCAGGGCCGGCCCGATCGGCCGGAGCTTGAAGGCGCCGAGGGAGAGCCCGGCGTAGGGGTCCGTATCTTTCGCGGCCGGTTGCTTGCCCTTGGCTTTGCCCTGGCCTGCGCGGCCAGGGGCGTCGAGGGCGCGATCGTCGCCACAAAGGCCAAGGCCAGGCCGGCGACGAGGATTCGGCGGGCGATGATCCGGTTCGACATGACGTCCTCCTGAGGCGGAAGTTCGGGGATTCGGAAACGGAATGATATCGCCGCCCGCGCGGACGGTCAAGGTGACCGAGGTTTGACAGGCCGGGCGGGGCGCCTATAGAATGGGCCGCCGATGGACCTGGCGGCCGCGGTGACGGGGAAAGAGGAGCTTAAGGCGTTCGCCCTGGACCTCGGCTTCGACCTGTTCGGCGTCGCCGACGTTTCCGGCATGAGCGACGGGTTCCTGCTCGAGCCCGCGACGCGGGAGCGCTTCACCCGGGCCGTATCGCTCGGCAAAGCCCTGGGCGACGCGGTCCTCGAGGACATCCGCGACCGGCCGACGGCGCTCTACCTCCACCACTACCGGCAGACGAACTACTTCCTCGACCGCGGCGCGTTCCTCGTCGCCGACCACATCCAGAAGCGGGGCTTCGGGTCTCTCGCGATCGCCGCCTCGCAGATCGTCGACTGGGAGAACCAGAAAGCCCATCTTTCGCACAAACACATCGGCCGGGAGGCCGGGCTGGGCTGGTTCGGGCGGAACAACCTCCTCGTCAATCCGGACCTCGGCTCGCGCTTCCGGCTGGTCACGGTGCTGACCGACATGCCGATCGAGCCGGACGCGCCCCTCGAGCGCGATTGCGGCGCCTGCCGCGCCTGTGTCGCGGCCTGCCCGGCCGGGGCGATCAAGGACGCGCGCGAGGACTTCGACCACCGGGCCTGCTACGAAACGCTCAAGGAGTTCCGCAAGAAGGGCTACACGCCGCAGTTCATCTGCGGCATCTGTGTCCGCGACTGCCGCGGCCCGAAGTGAATCGCCCGTGGCCGAGACCGGCTAGGGCACTCGCGCCCGGCTTTACTCCTGCTTGAAAGGGTTCCGGACGCGGAGCGCCGGGAAACGGCTGAAGTCGCGGTCGATCGTCCATAGCTCGTCGATCCCGTGCCGAAGACAGACGGCCGCGACGCGAGCGTCATGGACCCTGGGGCCGGTGATCTTCCCGGCTGCGACGAGCGCCTTAAATTCCGGCCAATACGACGCGTCCTCCCCGATGAGCGCCAGGCTCGGCGATTCCAGCCAGGCGTCGACCTGGCCGACGGCCAGCTCGGGCGGGGTCGGCGGGGCGTAGATTTTCGGGTGGGTCACGATGGCCAGGAACTCGTGCAGGCAGGGCCAGGGGATGGCCCATTGGGCCCGGCCTTCGGCCAGGACACGAACGCGGTCGAGGGCCGCGGCGTGCCAGGGCGAATCCTCCCTGTGGGCGTAAACGAGGATGTTGCTGTCGACGGCGACCATCAGTCACGTCCCTCGTAACTGATGTCGAGGACCCGGTCCCAGGCCGCGCCCTCGAGGCCAGGATTGAGGCCCTGGCCCTTGAAGGAGGCCGGCCGGAGCTTGAATTCCCCGAGCCCGCTTTCGCGACGCTCCGTCACGACTTTCCTGAGGCCCTCCTCGACCAGGGCTTTCAAGGTCGTTTTCTCCTGGCGGGCGACCTTTTTGGCCTCATCGAAAAGGCCATCGGGAATATGTATGGTCGTCTTCATATGGCTAACCATATCATATCTCTCCGATGTTGTCAAGCGTTGCGGTTCTTACTCATATAGACGATGTCCGGCCTCGCGGCCTCTCATCTCGCGCCCTCCGGGGCATAGCCCGGAACGTCGGGATGTGCTAGATTGGGTGAGCGGAACGATACGGACATTCGGGAGGAGAGACGGTCATGAAGGGACGGAATGGAATGACGAGACGGGAGTTCTTCGCCGCGGGCGCGGGCATCGCCGGGATCGGAACGCTGGCGGCCGGGGCGACCGCCTTGGGCCGGGCCTCGAACGGACGCGGGGCGCACGGGCCCGCCGTCCAGGCCGCGTCCAAGTCGCGCGTCGTCCTCGTCAGGACCGAGGACCGGGCCGACGGCGTGAAGAAGTGCCTCGACCTCCTCAACATCAACCCGTTCGGGGGCAAGCGCGTCCTGGTCAAGCCGAACTTCAACACGTCGGACGAGTGTCCGGGCTCGACCCACAACGACACGCTCGTGGCGCTCCTGACCCGGATCAAGGAAATGGGCGCCGCGAGCCTGGCCATCGGCGACCGCAGCGGCCCCGAGCCGACAGAAGAGGTCTTCGACAAGAAGGGCGTCCGCGACATCGCCGGATCATTCGACGCCAAGCTCCTCAACTTCGACGAGCTCGGCGAGACGGGCTACATCAAGTTCGATCCGCCCTCCTCCCACTGGAAGGACGGTTTCCTCGTCGCCCGGCCCGTGACCAGCACCGACTGCGTCGTCTCGACCTGCTGCCTCAAGACCCACCAGTTCGGCGGCGTCTTCTCGATGTCCCTCAAGAACTCCGTCGGGATCGTGCCGCGCAAGGGCCACGGCTACATGCGCCAGCTCCACGGCTCCGCCGAGCAGCGGCGGATGATCGCCGAGATCAACACCGCCTACAAACCCGCCCTGATCGTCCTCGACGGCCTGACGGCCTTCGTCGACGAGGGCCCGATGACCGGGCCGCGCAAGGACGCCGGCGTCTTCCTGGCCGGCACGGACCGCGTGGCCATCGACGCCGTGGGGGTGGCCATCCTCAAGGAGCTGGGCTCGAACGACGCCATCATGAAGCCGGCCGTCTTCGCCCAGGAGCAGATCTCGTGGGCGGCGACGCTCGAGCTGGGAGTCGGCTCGCCGGCGAACATCGTCATCGACACCCCGGACGAGGCCAGCCGGGCCTACGCCGACAAGATCACGAAGATCCTGCTCGGCGCTATTTGAGGCGCTTGATCTCGACCCTGCGGAACTCGAGGGGGTGGCTCTCCGCCTGGAGGGCGATGTAGCCCTTCTCGAGGAGAAGCGGGCCGCTCCCGATGAGCTTTTTGCCCTCGGCGTCGGCCGGGTCGAGCTGGGGCCGCTCGTATTCGAGGACCGTCCGTCCGTCGACGATGTGGCGGATGGCGCCGCCGCCGTTGACCTCGATCTCGACCGTCACCCAGCCGTCCCCGTGGTAAGTGTCCGACGCCGATTCCGTGCAATGGCGCGTGACGAGCTCGCCGGCGATGACGACGTTCGTCCCCGGCGTGCAGAGGTTGGCCGTCGGCCGCGGGTCCTTCCCGTTACCGCCGAGGAACTGGGCCTCGATGGACACGGGAAAGCTCTGCGCCAGGCCCATGCTCTCGGGCGACTGGCTATGGAACATGACCCCGCTGTTACGGAAGGCCCAGGAGGGGCCGCCGGGCGTCTGCTCCCCGACGAAACGGTACTCGACGCGGAGGACGTAGCGGTCGAAGGGCTCCTTGTAGAACAGATGCCCGAACTCCCCGTCGAACTTCTCGTAGCCGTCGTAGCGGACCTTGAGGACCCCGTCCTCGACGCGGAAGGTGTCCTTGTAGTTCAGCCCCGCTTCGTGGCCGGCGAACTTCGGGGTCCAGCCCGAAAGGTCCCGGCCGTTGAACAGGCTGACCCAGGTCTCTCCCGCGGGCTCGGCGGGGGCCTCTTTCTTCGCGCAGGAGAAAGCGGCCAGGACCGCGGCGGCGGCGATAAGGACGTGGATCCAGCGGAGCGTCTTCGTTCTCGCCTTCACGACGTTCCTCCTTGTCCGGCTCATTCGCCGCCGTCGAGGCCGCGGATGAGCTCCTCGACCTTCATGACGAGGTCCTTGTTGCCGATGAACAGGGGCGTCCTCTGGTGGAGCGAGTCCGGCACGACGTCGAGGATGGGGCCGCGGCCGTTGGAGCCGTAGCCGCCGGCCTGCTCGGCGACGAAGGAGAGCGGCGCGGCCTCGTAGAGCAGCCGCAGCTTGCCCGACGGGGCCTTGGGGTCCTTCGAGTCGGCCGGGTAGTAGAAGACGCCGCCCGCGAGCAGGTTGCGGTGGAAGTCGGAGACGAGCGTGCCGATGTAGCGCAGCGACAGCCCCTTGACCCCCCCCGCGCGCCCTTGGAGGAACTCGGTGTAGCGCTGGACGCCGGGGCTCCAGTACATCTGGTAGCCGAGGTTGACGCTGAAGTACTTGGCCTGGGGGATGCGGATGTTGGGGTGGGACAGGAGGAACTCGCCGACCGAAGGGTCGAGCGTGAAGCCGTGGACGCCGTGCCCGGCCGTGTAGACGAACATCGTGCTCGTCCCGTAGGCGATGTAACCCGCGGCGACGAGGCTGCGGCCGGGCTGGAAGAACTCGGCCTCGCTCACCGGGGCCGGACTCCTGGAGCCGCTTGTAGATGCCGAAGATCGTCCCGACCGGCATGTTGAAGTCGACGTTCGAGGAGCCGTCGAGGGGATCGAAGACGAGCAAGTACTTGCCCATGGGATACTGGTCGGGGATGGGCAGGAACTCGGCGTTCTCCTCGGAGGCCAGGCCGGCCAGCCGCCCGGTGTGGTCCGTCAGCCGGGCGACGGTCAGGTCGGCGAAGCGGTCGAGCTTCATGACCGTCTCGCCCTGGACGTTGACATCCTCCGTGCGGCCGAGGATCTCGGCCAGCCCGGCCCGCGTCGTCTTGCTGGCGATGACCTTTCCGGCCAGGGCCAGGTCGTAGAGGATGTTGGTCAGAGTGCCCGTGGCCTCGGGGTGGAAGGCTTGTTCCTCGAGGATGTGGCGCTCGATGGTGATGATGGTAGAAGGATTCGAGTGGTCGGACATTTCTCCTCCTTTGCTTCCTGGGGGAAGTCCAAGGTTAACACGCCCGGGTCCGGCGTTCAAGGGGCCGGGCCGGATTGCCAACGGCAGCCCGCCTCGGATATAATCGGGCCAAGCAGGCAACGGTGGGCAGGACTGATAAGGGCTTTCTTCTCTCCCTCCTCGCGGGGATCGTCGTCCTCGGCCTGAGCGTCTTCGGCTTCTCCGGGCTCTTCGGCCGTCCCGATATGCCTTGGGACGAGCTGGCCCAGGAGACCGGCATTCCGGCCGACCTCCTGCCCGCGGCCGCCGTCCGCATGGACGGTTTCGAGGTCCGCGACACCGAATTCGATTTCAAGTTCATCGCCGCCCGGCACCGGATCGGCGATATGGTCGAGTTCGTCTTCGCCAAGGACGGCGGCGAAGTGGCCGCGCGCGCGGCGCTCGTGCCCTACTATTTCAACCGTCGTCTTCCGCTCGTATATTTCCTGACCGGGCTCGTCGGCTTCGTCATCGGCATCGCCGTATTCATCCGCCGCAGAAAGGACCCCCAGGCCCGGCTGTTCTATTGGCTCTGCGTCGCCTTCTCCTCGGCCGTCGTCATCAGCGGCGCGTGGTACGGCCTCCAGGGCCGGGCGCTCTTCCTCGTCCCGGGGGTCCTCTTCTACATCGCCTACGCACTGACGCCCGTTATCCTCCTGAGGTTCGCCCTGACCTTCAGCGCCCGCGAGCGGCTTCCCGGAGCGCCCTTCCTGTGGGGCGCCGCCGTGTTCTTCGGCCTGTTCTTCGCCGCCGTCCTGGTCGCCGCTTTCCTCATCCCGTCGATCCGGGTTTTCCGGCTGATGACCTGCTTCGCGGTCTTCAGGTTCTTCTTCGTCGTCCTCAGCGCCTGGGCGGTCATCGTCCTGTTCCGGGCCTACCGGGCGGCGGGATCGCGCGAGAGCCGGGACCAGGTCCGGTGGGTCTTCTACGGCATCGTCGCCGGTCTCGGCCCGTTCATGTTCCTCTACCAGCTGCCCCGGGCCTTGGGGCCGGGAGGCCTGATCGGCGAGGACGTGGCCAGCGCCTTCTTCGTCCTTCTTCCCCTGTCGTTCGCCTTCGCCATTCTCAAGCACAAGCTCCTCGATCTCCACGTCATCGTCAACAAGAGCGTCGTCTATTCGCTCCTGACCGTCGTCACCGTGGGCGTCTACATGCTGTCGATCGAGGGCCTGAGACAGCTCGTCACCGTGCGCACCGGCGTGGGCCGGAAATGGCTTTCCACGGCCGGCGCCTTCATCGCCGCCGTGGCCTTCGCCCCCGCTCGGGCCTGGATCCAGGCCCTCGTCGACAAGGCGTTTTACCGCCGGGGATACGACTTCCGGAAGACCGTCGCCGGCTTCACCGCGGCGGCGGAGAACGCTTTCGGCGCCGAGGACCTCCTCGACCTGTTCGCGGACTTCCTGGCCAAGGCCTTGCCCGTGGAGAGGTTCGGGGCGTTCGTCCCGAGCCCGGCCGCCGGCGCGTCCGGGCGCGAGATCCGGAGGGGGATCGACGCCGACGCGGCCGCCGGGCTCCTCGTCGCGCCCGCGGGGCCGGAGGCGCCGCCCGTCCCGTCCGGGATCGAGGGCCTGGGGTTCGAGACCGCCCTGCCCCTGCCCGTGGGGGACAGGGCCGAGCCGGGCTGGGTCCTCCTCGGACGCAAGAGATCGGGGCTGGAGCTCACCGAGGAGGACCGGGAGCTCCTCGGGACGCTGGCCGGCGAGCTCGGCGCGGCGCTCCATCGCGTCCGGCTGCGCGAGGAGGTCGTCTACGAGCGGGCGACCCGGGAGAAGCTCGAGGAGCTCGGCCGGCTGAAGACGGAGTTCATCTCGGCCGTCTCGCATGAGCTGAGGACGCCCATGACCTCGCTCCGGTCGATCTCGGAGTTGCTGAAATCGAACCGGGTCGCCGATCCCGCGCGCCGCGAGAAGCTGCTCGAGCTGATGGCCGGCGAGTGCGGCCGGCTCGGCCGCTACCTCGGCAACGTCCTCGATTTCGGGCGGATCGAACAGGACGCCAAGCGGTACGAGATCCGTGAGACGGACCTCGGGCCGATCGTCGCCGACGTGGTCGAGGTCGCGCGGTCGGCCGGGGCCGACGCCGGCCTCGAGCTCTCCGTCGAGCTCCCCGACGGCCCCGTCACGGTCCGGGCCGACGCCGACGCCGTCCGGCAGGCCCTGCTCAATCTGCTCGACAACGCCGTCAAGTACGGCGGGGAGCGCAAGCGCGTCTCGGTCCGGCTCGCCCCCATCGAAGGCGGCGCCGAGATCTCCGTCAGCGACGACGGCATCGGCCTCGCGGCCGCGGACCTCGACCGCGTCTTCGAGGCCTTCTACCGGGCCCCCGAGGCCGTCCGCCACGACCCGAAGGGCGTCGGCCTGGGGCTCATGATCGTCAAGCACATCATGGACGCCCACGGCGGCTCGGTGGCCATCGCCAGCGAGCCGGGGCGGGGGGCGACGTTCACCCTGAGATTCCCGGAAAGGGGACAGGCATGAAGAAGATCCTGATCGTCGACGACGACCGGGTCCTGCGGCAGGTGCTCATCGCGGCCCTGGAGGCGGAGGGCTACGGGGTGGCCGAGGCGAGCGACGGCCGGGAGGGCCTGAACAGGGCGCTCAAGGGGAATTACGACCTCGTCATCGTCGACGTCGTCATGCCCTCGCTCACCGGCCTCGAGCTCTGCCGGAAGCTCCGCGAGGCCGGCCGGCAGGTCCCGTTGATCGTCCTTTCCGGCCGGAAGAAGAAGGAGGTCGACAAGGTCCTGGGGCTCGAGCTCGGCGGCGACGACTACATGACCAAGCCCTTCGGCACCGACGAGTTCATCGCCCGGGTCCACGCCGTCCTGCGGCGCTCGCGCCCGGAGATCGTCGAGATCGAGGACTGCGCCTTCGGGGACGTGGCCGTCGATTTCCGGAAGAAGACGGCGACCAAGGGCGGCCGGGGCCTCCACCTGACGGCCCGGGAGTTCAGCCTGCTCCGGCTCCTGGCCTCCTGCGAGGGCCAGGTCGTCTCCCGCGAGACGATCCTCGAACAAGGTCTGGGAGTACGACAAGTTCCCGACGACGCGGACGATCGACACCTTCATGTACAACCTGCGGCGCAAGATCGAGGACGACCCGGCCGCGCCCCGCCACCTGGTCACGGTGCCGTGGCTGGGCTACAAGTTCGAGCGGTAAACTCCCCTTGCCAGCCGCCGCGATCGCGGCGATAATCACGGGCGATGAGAAAATGGCTGGTCCTCCTCCTGGCGATCGCCCTCCTCTACGCCCTGCCGAAGATCAACACCCGCCGGAGCCGGCGTCATTTCCCGCTGATGAAGCGGATCGACCAGACGATCAACGTCCTGGCCGCGGTCCTCCTCGTCGTCTACCTCGTGGCGTTCGTCTACTGGCTCTTCACCCGGTAGGGGCCGCGGATCAGTAGATCGGGTCGCAGACCTTCCGATGGGGGATGGCCGTCTCGTTCCCGAACTCCATCGGATCGTCATAGGGCGCGTAGGCGACGACGGTCCTGATCATGGCCAGGAAATCGATTCACCGGGCGGGACGCCGTGGAGGTTCACGGACCTTTGCCGACGAGATAGTCCGCGGTCTGCAGTCGGGCGGCAGATACTCCAAATAGACGTTGACGGCTTGGGGATGGATGAAGGTCGTGTGGGGGATGACCGAAACGAGATACTTGACGATATCGAACCAGCCTTTGTATTCGACGCCGTCGTCTCCCCACAGGACTGGTCGGGCGAGATAGGTCCCGGCGTAGACGTCCTGGCAATGCTTGCGAAGCCCTCGATC
The DNA here is from genome assembly GCA_963719985.1 of Candidatus Aminicenantota bacterium. Lineage (GTDB taxonomy): Bacteria > Acidobacteriota > Aminicenantia > Aminicenantales > Saccharicenantaceae > RBG-16-66-30. The sequence continues at coordinate 1,494,465 of CAVRDU010000005.1, forward strand.
TGGAGCGTCATGTCCATGACTTCGGTCCGGATCTAAGGAGACTTCCGCCATCTTGCGTTCGTTCTCTCGATGTCCGCCGCGAACCGCGTTTGGAGCGATGTCCCGGATCGAGATGGAAAGTGATGGGACACAGCTTCTCCGGCTTCGGCCTATCCGGAGCGAGCGATGCCATCAAGAAGCGCCGCCGCGGCCAGAGCTCCGCCACGATGACAATGAGCGACCGCGATCACCCAGAGCCTTGTCGGCTTCTTTCCGTTCATGGTTCCCTCCTTGACGATATGTTCGGATCAGGTTCAGCCCCCAAAAGCGTCCGATCGATGATCCGGTCCGCGACCACCCCCTTCCGCTCAGCCGGACGCCCCCGCGTCCCCGTCAGAGCTTCTCTAGAGGCCTGAGCCTTCTCGTAGACCTCTTTTTGCCGCTTGAGGATCTCCTGGAACTTCGGATAGTCACGTAGGACCTTATACCAAGGATTCTTGGCAAGCGAAGGATAGGAATAATAGTAGGTCCCGTCGACTTTGAAGCCCTCGTCGATCCCCTTCTCGATATTGGCCAGGGCCTCTTCCTTCATGCCGAAGGCGAGATAAAGGTAGGTCCCCTGCGGGGACAATCCGGGCGAATCGCCGACAAAAGCGTAGGGCTTTCCGCGGCCGTCCCACAGCGCAGTGGCCATTTCCCTGAGGAACGGCAGCCTTTTGTTGCGCAGGTCGAAGCGCTCCAAGGCCTTGATCTGGCTTTCTGCCTCGTCGAACCGGCCGGTCAGGCCGAGGACCCCGATGTGAAGGAAGATAGCCTCGGGATCGCCCTCCCGGATGGCCAGGGCCTTGCGCGTATACGTCAGGGCCTTCTCGCATCGTCCGAGGAAAATCCAGCATTGGGCGATCTGGACGAGCGGCTCGGCGTCCCTGGGCGAGAGCCGGCTCGCCCGTCCCAGGTATCGGATGGCTTGCTTGTAAAGGCCGACGCTCCGCAGGAAGGCGCCGGTGTCGCGGTTGACCAGATAGCCGTCGCGATTGAGCTCCAAGGCTTTACGGAAAGCCCCGAACGCCCGGGCGTTATCGCCCTTGTTGAAGAAGTACCAGCCCAGTCCGAGGTTGGTTTCGGCGAAGGTCGGGTCGATCTTGGACGCCTCGTTGAAATGCCAGTACATCTTGTCCAAGGCCGAGGTGTCCTTGTCCTCGCGCCGCGAGTAATAGAGCCGCTCGTAGGCTAAGCCGATCCCCCAATGTCCCAAGGCGTAGTCCGGATCGATCTCGACCGCCTGACCGAGAATCCCCGCGGCCTTCCGGACCGCCTCCTCGCTGTTCGCGACTTCCAGGAGATCCATGCCCTCCAGGAACAGGCAGTAGGCTTCGAGATCGTCCGTCCCCCTCTGGCTGTACTTCCTGAGGTTCTCGGGGGCGAGGTCGACACCGAGCGCCTTGGCGACCATGATGGCGATCTCGTCTTGGAGGGCGCGATAGTCTCTGATGTCCTTGCTGAAGGACATCGGCGGGCCGGGCACGTCGCGCTTGGCGTCGATCAGGGAGACCTTCCCGTCGACCGTGCCTCCCTCGATCTCGACCGTCACGCGGACGAGATGGCCGACGCGCAGCAGTTTCCCTATCTGGATCGTGTTCCTCCCTTGGAGGTCGTAGGACTTCACCGTGTTATCGGAGACGACCCGCAGGCCGATGCCGATCAGGCGGTCGGAGATCTCGCTCTGCAGCCCGGCCAGGAACCTCCGGTTGGCCTCCTCGATGCCGACGTCCTCGATGGGCAGGACGGCCACGGAACGCTTTCCACGGCTCGGCGCTTATGATTGGCAAGACGATCTTCCAGACGATCAGCGCGACCGCCGCCAACAGGGCGGCTCCCGCCGCGGCCGAGGCCAGCCTGTGTCCTTTGATCCAGCGAGGGATCCTTTCCCCGTAAGGGCGGGGCGGCGCAGGGCCCTTCAGACATTCGAGGGCCGCGCCCACCTCGGCCGCGGCCTGGTATCTCCGGGCCGGGTCCTTCTCCAGGCATTTCATGACCACCTGGCTCAACTCGGCCGAGATCCCGGGGGCATGGGAGCGCGGGTCCTGCGGTCTCTCGCGGACGTGCATGTCGACGAGCGCCTCGACGCTCGCCGCCTGGAACGGCGTCCGGCCGGTCAGCATCTCGTAGAGGACGACGCCGAGCGAGTAGACGTCCGACCGCCCGTCCACAGGCAGGCCGCTGACCTGCTCGGGGGCCACGTAAGCCGGCGTGCCGCTCCGTGACGAGCGCGGGTCGGCCGCGTCGCCGGAGAGCTTCCGGGCCAGCCCGAAATCCAGGATCTTGGCCTGGCCGTCCTCGTCGATCATGATGTTCTGGGGCTTGAGGTCGCGGTGGACGACGTCGCGCCGGTGGGCCGCTTCGAGCCCGGCGCAGATCTGGCAGGCGATGGGGATGGCCTGCCCGGGGGCGAGACGTCCGACCTTGCGGATGAGGCGCTTGAGGTTCTCGCCGCGGACGTACTCCATGGTGATGTAGGGAACGTGGCCCTCTTCGTTGAGATCGAACATCCGGGCGACGTTGGGATGGACGACCCCGCGGGCGTTCGTGAGCTCCTTGGAGAAGCGCTCCAGGACACTGCGGTTCGAGGCGACGTCCGGACGGATGAGCTTGAGGGCGATCTCCTCATCGACCTTCCTGTCGTGGACGCGGTAGACGCGTCCCATGCCGCCGGCGCCCAGTTCCTCGATGATCTGGTAGCGTTGGGCGAAGATGGCCCCGATCGCGAGCTCGGCGGTCGGCAGCAGGATGGTCTCGTCGGCCGCGGGGACGGGCGGGCCGGCGGGGACGCTCGTGGGGAGCGGAGTGCCGCACTCCCCGCAGAAGTGTTGGCTATCCGCGTTCTCTCCGGAACAGTTCGGGCACCTGGTCACGGCCGATTCCCCCTGAGGTGAGTTTTCATGCTACTAGCCGCCCTCCCGGTTGTCAACCCCTAAGCCGCTGACACACGGCGCGGCGCTCCGTGTTGTCCTGTCCAGGGGACATCAGCCGGGACGCGCGGAAACTTGGGGAGAATTCAGTGAATGGAGCGGCGGATCACCGGAACGTGAGGCGTTCGAGGCGCCGCAGAATCAGGGAGGCGGCGGGCGGGACGGCGGCCGACTGGTCGAAGCCGAACACGGAGACCGAGACGAAGCCGTTGCGCACGGCCCAGATGTCGGTGTCCTCCCCGGCCGGCTCGAGATGCTTCCAGCCGGGCTTGTACTCGGCCACGCCGTCGGCGAGGTCGGTCTCCTCGTAGAACTCGAGCGGCGCCCGCGTGTCCTGCCGGGTGAGCCGCAGTCCCTTGAGGCGCGTCCAGGGGCAGGGGCGGGACGTTGACGTTGAGAAAGGCGCCCTTGGCGATGCCGTCCCGGCCGACGGCCCGAACGATCGCCGCCGTGACCGCGGCGGCCGTCCCGAAGTCCATGCCTCTCGCCGCGACGAGATTGACGGCGATCGCAGGGACGCCGAGGAAGCCGGCCTCGCGGGCCGCCCCGACCGTCGCCGAGAAAAAGGTGACCGTGCCCAGGTTCTCGCCCCTGTTGATGCCCGAGACGACGATGTCGGGCCTGGCCGGGAGGAGCTCCTCGACGGCCAGGCGGACGCACGTGGCCGGCAGGGCGTCGATGGCCAGCCACCTGAGGCCGTCCCTGACGCTTTCCCGGACGACGATGGGCCTGTCCGAGGTGACGCCGTGGCTCGCGCCGGAACGGTTCACGTCCGGCGCGGCGACCGTCACCGTACCGAGGGGCCGCAGGGCCTCGACAAGGGCCGCGATCCCCGGCGCCTCGATGCCGTCGTCGTTGGTGACGAGGATCTCGAGCGGCCGTTCCGCCGGCGCCGGGACGTTCCGGCCGCACGCCGCCGCGAGGACGATTGCCGACAGGACGATCTCGATGGACCGGCGCCGAATCCTCATGTCTCGCTCCTCACGTTCGCGCGGCGTCTGCACATCCGCTGTGCAATTTATCAAAAGTCCGCGTCTGACAATTCTTTAGAATCGTTCGCTCCATGTTTTTCCACAGGGTTATGCACAAACTCTGTGGAAATGTTGTGTTCATTTTCTGTTTTTCACGTACTTGTCGAACCAATCGAACATTTCGGCCAGGACGTGAAGGACCGATTCGCGGGCCGAATAGCCGTGGCTCTCGTAGGGCAGGTAGACGAACCGCGTCGTCGCCCCGAAACCTTTGAGGGCGGCGAAAAGCCGCTCGGACTGGATGGGGAAGGTGCCCGAGTTGTTGTCGGCCATGCCGTGGATGAGCAGGACGGGCTCGTTGATCTTGTGGGCGTGCATGAACGGCGACATCTTGATGTAGGTGTCCGTCGCCTCCCAGAGGGTCCGCCGCTCGCTCTGGAAGCCGAACGGCGTCAGGGTCCGGTTGTAGGCGCCGCTCCGGGCGATGCCGGCGGCGAACAAGTCGCAGTGGGCGAGGAGGTTGGCCGTCATGAAGGCGCCGTAGCTGTGGCCGCCGACGCCGACCCTCTTGGGATCGCCGACGCCCATCTCGTCGAGCTTGCGGATAGCCGCCTCGGCGTTGGAGACGATCTGCTGGACGAAGGTGTCGTTGACCGTCTCGGGGCTGCCGACGACCGGCATCTCGGCGTTGTCCAGGACGGCGTATCCCTGGGTCAGGAAGAAGAGCTGGGAGGTGCCGCGGAAGAAGGTGAACCGGTTGACCGAGCCGCGGACCTGGCCGGCCGTCGCGGCCGAATCGTACTCCAAGGGGTAGGCCCAGACGACGACCGGCAGGCGCGTCCCTTCTTTATGGCCCGGCGGCAGGTAGAGCGTGCCGCTGAGCTCGAGGCCGTCGGCCCGCTTGTAGGTGACGCGCTCCTTCTTGATCCCGGTCAGCTGGGGGGCCGGGTCCTTGAACTCCGTCAGGGCCTGGCGCTTATGTGTTTTCAGGTCATAGAGATAGTAGTTCGGGGGGTCGGTCTTGGTCTCGTAGCTGGTGATGAATTTCGTCCGCGAAGCGCCGGCGAAGTCGACGAACGTCTCGTAGGCCGGGTCCTGGCACTGCCAGAGGCGCTCGACCTTGAGCGTCTTGACGTTCATCCGGTCGAGGAACGGATGGTCGCCCTTGGGCGAGGAACCCGCCCCGCTGAGGTAGATCCAGTCCTTGTCCTGGAGGATGATCCGTTCGCCGGTCTTGAGGCTCGTCGTCACCGGACGGCCGGGGTCGTTGTAGCTGTCCCGCGTGCTCAGGTCCCAGACCTTGACGGGCGCGGCGGCCGGGTTCGTGAGGTCGACGAGGAAGGTCGTTCGCCAGCTCCGCCTCCACTCTCTCTGGGAGGCCAGGGCCTTCCCGGGCGTGGCGAAGTACTGCAGCCCGGCGGCCCGCTCCTTGAGCTTGAGGAGTTCCGTGGGCTCGCCGGAGAAGGGCCCGTCGAGGGCGCAATAGCGGTCGCGGAAGGGGACCTCCTTTTTCGGGTCGCCTTCGTCGAGGGCCTCGGTCCAGACGAGGGTCGCGGGCTTGTGGGTCATCCAGTCGATGCCGCGAGGTCCCTTGGGGACGCCGTTGATGGGCACTCCCTCCTCGGTGGGCAGATCGGCCAGGACCTTGACGAGAGCGCCGTCCATGTCCCAGACCTCCATGGAGTGGGCGAACCCGCCGGCCGGCAGGGCGTAGGAATAGGGCCGCTTGATCCGGCTGGCGAGGACGTACTGCATGGACGGAGAGACGGAGAACCCGTCGAAGATGCCCGGCTTCCCGACCTTGCGGACATCGCCGGTCGCCGTGTCGACGAAGGCGATCTGGGAGGTCGCGTAGTAGTCGAAGAGGACCTCGTCGAAGGCGTTCTTGAGCAGGTCCTGGTAGGTGGCGACCTTGGCCTCCCGGCCGCCCGAGACCTGGATCTCCGGCCCGATCGGCACGCGCGGCGCGACCGGGGCCGGCCCGCGGCCGTCCGGCACGAGGGTGACGACGACGCGGCGGCTGTCGGGCATCCAATCGGCCCCGCCGAGAACGGCGTTGACGACCGGCGGGGTCAGGGCCTTGGCCTCGGCCGTCTTGACGTCGACGGCCCAGAGCTCGACGCCGCCCTCGACGTAGCGCAGGAGGGCGATGCGGGCCCCGTCGGGCGACCAGGAGACGCCGCGCATGCCGGAGGAGAACTTGAAGTCCGCCGGCAGGGCGACCTTGCGCACGGCGCCGGTCCTCATGTCCTTGAGCGAGAGGCCGGTCGAGAAGCTCAGGACCTGGCGGCTGTTGAAGGCCGGCGTGATGCGCATGCCGGCGATCCGGAGGATGGGCTCGGAGACATAGGCGATCGACGGCATCGACTCGCGGTCGACGAGGGCCATCGTGCCGCCGTCGGGGCTCATCGAGACCATGGGAGTCGGCGGGGCGTCGACGATGTCTACGACCTCCTGCGGCGGGAGCTTGTAGGGCTCCTGCGCGGAGAGCGCGGGGACGACGAATAGAAGGGCGGCGCAGAGCGCGGCCAGGCGAACGGCGGGTGTTCTCATAGTATCTCCTCCTGAGGCCGGAAAACGCATGATCGAAGAGGGTCATTTTAATCCAAAAAGGATTTTTTCAAAACTGTTCTTTTCTTTTATAATGCTCCTGCCGCGTACACGAAACGCCCCCATGAGCGATCTCGAGCCGAAAACGATCCATCTCTCCGTCGTCATCCCCACGTACGGCCACGCGGAGAGGATCGCCGCGACGATCGCCGAGGTCGCGGCCTATCTCGCGGCGAAGCCCTTCGCCTCCGGGATCGTCGTCGTCGACGACGGCAGCCCGGACCGGACGTCCGAGGCCGCCCGGGAGGCCCTGGAGGGACGCCCGGCGTCGAAGGTCATCCGCCTGGACCATAACCGGGGCAAGGGCGCGGCGGTCCGGGAGGGCGTCCTGGCCTCGGCGGGCGAGATCGTCCTCTTCTCCGACGACGATCTTTCGACGCCCATCGCGGAGTGCGACAAGCTGCTGGCCGCGATCGAAGCGGGGGCCGACGCCGCCATCGGCTCGCGGGCCCTGGCGGCTTCCGAGATCCGCGTCCGGCAACGGCGGCCGCGCGAGTGGATGGGCAAGGCCTTCAACCGGCTGGTCGCCCTTTTCGTCATCAAGGGCTATCCCGACACCCAGTGCGGCTTCAAGGCCTTCCGGCGCGAGACGGCCGCGGCCGTCTTCCCGCGGCTGCGCACGGCAGGTTTCGGCTTCGATGTCGAGGTCCTGGTCCGCTGCCGGGAGCTCGGCTACCGCGTCGCCCAGGTCCCGGTCGTCTGGAGCGATTCGCGGCCGAGCCGCCTGCGCATCTTCGGCGGCTCCTGGGGCATGCTCAAGGACCTCTGGCGCATCCGACGCGACGCCCGCCGCCGCGCCAGAAGGAGGAAGCGGGGCGAGGAGGCATCATGAGAAGATCCCGCGGATATCTCCATTCGGCGTTCCGGTCGGCCGTCCTCTTCGCGGGGACGGCCGCGGTCCTCGTTTCCTGCGCCGATCGAATACCTCCGGCCGATCTCGTCCTCGTCAACGGCGATTTCACGACCATGGAACCATCGGCCCCCTCGGCCCGGGCCCTGGCCGTCACGGGCGACGCCATCACGGCCGTCTGCGCGAGCGATAGGGAGGCCGAGCGCTACATCGGGCCGGCGACGAAGGTCGTCGACCTCGGCGGCGGCTGGGCCGTCCCCGGCATCATCGACGGCCACGTCCACTTCAACCAGGCCGGGGCGCTCATCCTGGACGCCAACCTGATGACCGTCTCGGACGAGGCCGGCCTGCGGGCCGAGATCGCCCGGGTCGTGGGCATCCTCGACGACGGCGAGTGGATCACCGGCGGCCTCTACGGCGCCTACGAGCGGTGGGCGCTCGGCGACGCGGGGGAGAAGTCCGGAGGGAAGAAGTCCCCGTGGCGCCCCCACCGGGCCATGATCGACGACCTGACCGCGGCCAATCCCTGCCTCCTCTGCCGGTTCGACTACAAGGAGTGGCTGGCCAACACGGCCGCGCTCGAGACGGCGGGGCTCGGCTCGGCGCGTGTCGAAGGCCTGGAAGTCGGGAAGGACGGCAAGCCCACCGGCATCGTCTTCGCCGGGACCCCGGCCTTCAAGAAGCTCCGCGACTCCCAGAAACCCAAGTCCCGGGCCCGCCTGCTCGAGGAGAACCGGGCCGCGCTCAAGGCCCTGCGGGAGGCCGGAGTCGTCGAGGTCCACGACATCGAGCGGCCCGACCAGACCGACCGCTTCGTCGAGCTCGAGGCGGGCGGCGAGCTCACGTGCCGCGTCTGGCTGAGGCCGGACCTCTCGCGGTGCGAGGAGCTGGGCAAGGCCGGCTTCACGATGGGCCTCCACCCGAAGACCAAGGAGCGGAGCGCCTGGCTCCGCTACGGCGCCCTCAAGGGCTACATCGACGGCATCATGGGCACGCACGGGGCCCTGTTCTTCGAGCCCTACGACGACGAGCCGGGCAACTCCGGCCACTGGCGGCCGCACACCTCGGACGACCCGGAGCTCCGGGTCCGGAACATGGACAAGATGTACGGGCTCGTCCGCAAGGGCCTGGAGTACGGCTTCGTGCCCAACGTCCACGCCATCGGCGACCGCGGCGTCGCCGAGATGCTCGACCTCTACGAGCGGCTCCAGGCGGAGGGCGTCCACCTCGACGGCTTCCGGGTCATCCACGCCCAGGTCATCCGGCCGGGGGACTTCCCGCGGTTCAAGGCCCTCGGCGTCGTCGCCGAGGTCAATCCCTACCACATCTCGGACGACATGCGCTGGATGGAGGAGAGGATCGGCCGCGAGCGGTGCAAGGGGGCCTACGCCTTCCGAGACGCTCCTCGCGAACGGCGCGACCCTGAGCTTCGGCTCCGACTGGCCGGGGACGAGCGCCGCCCTCTACCACATGCACCCGAAGTACCTCATCTACGCCGCGGTCACCCGGCAGACGCTGACGGGCGAGCCCGAGGGAGGCTGGTTCCCGGAGGAGAGGATCTCGGTCGAGGAGGCCCTGCGCGCCTACACGATCGAGAACGCCCGGGCCGCCTTCGAGGGCGACCTCCGCGGCTCGCTCAAGGCCGGCAAGCTCGCCGACGTCACCGTTTTCGACCGGAACATGACGACGATCCCGCCGGCCGACATCCTCAAGACCGAGGTGACGCACACGATCGTCGGCGGGAAGGTCGTTTTCGCGAAGGACTGAAGGGCGGGCGAACCGGGGCCGCGCGGGCTCAGCGCTTCTTGGGCCTGGCCAGGTAGATGTTCCCGGTCATGGTGCTGCCCTCGAAGACGATCTTGTCCGCGGCGACGCTGATCGCACCGTTGCCAATGGGGAAGTTCAGCCAGAGCCGTCTTTCCGTCGATGTGAAGACCTCACGCTCCTCGCCGATCGGGGCCTTCGTCCGTGGATCGAGCTCCCGCGCGAACAGCGAGCAGCGGCCGTTCTTTTGGGACAGGTAATAGAGCCAGCGTCCGTTGGGGGACCAATCGGGCTGGCCGAGGTAATAGTCGGCTTCGGCGACCGTGATCGTGCCCGGCGCCCCGTCCCGGGCCGGTTCGACGGGAGATATCCGGACCGCCGCCCGTCCGTCCGGTTCGCCGGCCAGCCAAGCGATCCATTTTCCGTCCGGCGAGAGGCTGGCGTCCTGGATGACGTCCTGGGGGGACGACAGAATGGCCTTTCTCTCCCCGGTCCGGAGGTCAATCCGTTCGAGCTCGCCGGGTTCGAACCGGGCCAGGGCGACGTCGTTCCCGGGAAAGAAACCGGTAACGAAACAGCCCTCGCAGAGCGTTCGGGCGGCCCCGGCCCCGGGCGCGACGATGAACGTCTTGGCTTTCCCTTCGACGACGTCCCGGTAGGCCAGGAGCGAGCCGTCGGGGCTCAGCCGCGGGACCTGGCCGACGTTCATCCCCTGAACGGGGATCTTCGTCTCCCCGCCGGTCCTCAAGTCCTTGACCCGGACCTCGATCCTGGCCTCCTGCGTCCCGCCGAACGCGTTGAAGGCCGCCCTGGTCCCGTCGCGGGAAACGGACGGATCGAAATTCTGCATGAGGTCCTGGGTGAGCCTTTGGGGGTCGTCGGATACCACGGCTTCGTCGGGCCTGGCGGCGACGCTCCAGGCGTTCAACGCGACCGTCATCCCGGAGAAGAAGACCCGGCCGTCAGACAGGATGGCGGGGTAGAACTTCAAACCCGGCCCGGTCGTGATGGCCTCGGCGGGGCCCGTGACCGTCCTGTCCTTCGGATCGATGGAGGCCCGGAACAGGTTGACGCCTTCGATCGTCGTCCCGGAACAGAAGTAGACGCGATCCCCGCCCCACCCGACGGGGAACTGGGGGAACGGGGTGATGGTCGCCAGGCCGAGGTTTTCTATGGCGTGCGTCCGGACCGGCTCCCCTCCGTCGATCGGGGCCACCCACCAGTCCGTGGACTTCGGATCGTCGGCCCGCCGGCCCCGGAACAGCAGGTTCTTGCCATCGGGCGACCAGACGAACGAAGCGCCCTGGAAGATGAAGTTGAAGAAGAAGTCGGCGAGGATCTGTCGGGGCTCGCCTCCCTTCGGCGAGACCAGGTAGGCCTTGTAATGGCGGGGCTCCAAGGATGCGGGGAGGAAGAAGTAAGAGATCCAACGGCCGTCCGGCGAGTACTTTGGTACGAAGCCCCTGTCGGCGATCCGCCTCGGCGCGTCGCCCGTCGGCCAGGCGTCCATGAGGTAGATCCCTCCGCCGTCGCGATCGGAACGGAAGGCGATCTGAGCTCCGTCGGGAGAGATGGAAGGGAACCAGTCGTCGGCGGGGTGGTCGGTCAGGCGGATAGGCTTGCCGCCGGAGACCTGCTGGACCCAGATGTCGAGGTCGCCTTTGCTTTCCCGGTCGGAAGCGTAAGCCATGAGCCTGCCGTCGGGGGAGAGGGTCGGCGTCCAGGTCAACCCGAGGTCGAATGTCAGGGGGACGATCTCGTATCCGGCGGGTCCCCGCGGCTTCGGAGCGAGCAGCCTCAGCGCGACCGCCGCGGCGGCGAGGACGAATACCGAGGCGGCGACCGCGAACAGCGCCGTTCGCGTCTTTCCCCGGCGCGCGGGGGCCGCGGCCTGCAGCCGTCCCGATTCCGAATCCTCCTTGAGTTCCTGGAGGGCGACCTTGAGGTCGGACATCGTCTGCCAGCGGCGCTGGGGGTCCTTGCGGAGGCAGCGGCCGAGGACGCGCTCGAGCTCCGCGGGCAGGGCCTCGATGACGGCCGAAGCCGGCTTCGGCTCCTCGGTGAGGACGGCGGCCAGGGTCTTCATCTGAGTGTCGCGGCCGAAGGCTCGACGGCCGGTCAGCATCTCGTAGAGGACCGAGCCGAAGGAGAAGACGTCGGACCGGGCGTCGACCTTTTGGCCCTCCGCCTGTTCCGGGGACATGTAGGCGGCGGTGCCGACGATGAATCCCTCCTCCGTCCGGGGCTTCCCCTCGGCGTCGAGCGTCATGGTCGGGCCGGCTCCGGAATCCGGGCCGCTCTCGGTGAGCTTGGCCAGGCCGAAATCGAGGATCTTGACCAGCCCGTCGGCCGTGACCATGACGTTGGTCGGCTTGAGGTCGCGGTGGACGATCCCGGCGCCGTGGGCCTTGGCCAGGCCGTCGGCGATCTGGACGGCGTAGCCCAAGGCCTCGTTGAGCTTGAGGCCCCGGCGGCCGATGATCTGGTCGAGCGATCGACCCTCGACGAGCTCCATGACGATGAAATCCCGTCCGCTGTCGGAGGCGATGTCGTGGATGACGACGATGTTCGGATGGCGCAGGGCCGAGGCCGCCTTGGCCTCCTGGACGAAGCGGGCCTTCCGTTCGGCGTCGGCGACCTTGTCCGGAGGCAGGACCTTGAGGGCGACCGGCCGGTCGAGGTGGGTGTCGACGGCCTTGAAGACGGCACCCATGCCGCCTTCGCCGATCTTCTCGATGACGCGGTAATGCAGGAGCGTCCGGCCGGAAAGCTCGGGGTGGTCCACCTCGCTCCTCCTCTCGATACCCTTATAGCCCCGGTGCCGCCGGAAAGTCAATCTGGAGAGGGCGGCCAGGCCCCTGCGCCGGCGCCCGGCGGGGGGGAGATTTCATCGGGGAAATCACCCCTAGGGGTGATTGCCGGGTTTCGGGGGGCGTCTCAGAATGGCGGAGAGCCGGGTGCCTCCGCCCCGGCCGGAGCGCCCATGAGGGAAAGACGAAAACATCGCCGGTTCGAGCAGTGCAACAAGGTCATCATCCAGTCCGCCTCCGGCGGACAGGGGATGCTGCCCCGCTGCCCCATCGACGCCTACGGCTGGGACCTCTCGCTCGGCGGGACCCGCGTCCAGTGCGACGAGACCTTCCCCGTCGGCGCGGTCCTGCGCCTCCACATCGAGCTCGTGCGTTCCCGGGAGTTCATCGGCATCGACGGCGTCGTCCGCTGGGGCCGGTGGAACGAGGCACAGAAGGTCCACGAGTTCGGCGTGGAGTTCCAGGATTGCGCCGAGGCGACCCTCCAAGCCATCATGAGGAACCTCTACCACGACACCGACGGGAAGGCCAAGGACGGACGGCCCGCCGCCGCTCTGAGCAAGATCGCACCCTAAAATGAGCAGGTCAAACATGAACACCAGCACGACGGCCGCGCAGCGGCGCAAGAACAAGCGCTTCAAGCAGTGGAACAAGACCACGGTCACCGCCAAGGGGGGCGGCCAGGGCATGCGCGGCGCCGCGGAGACCCAGGCCTTCACCTTCGACCTGTCCCTCGGCGGCGCCCAGGTGCACTCGCCCGAGGTCTTCGCGGTCGGCACCCCCGTCCGGCTGCGCATCCTTCTCGCCCGGACCCAGGACATCGTCAGCTTAGAGGGCGAGGTCAAGTGGGTCAAGCGGCACCCCTCCGAGAACGTCTACCAGATGGGCATCGAGTTCCTCCACGATTCGCCCCAGGGCTTCGTAGTCCTCATGAAGGAGTTCTTCGAGGGCCGCCCGCCCGCCGGGGCCCTCAAGTCCTAGCCGACGCGGCTCGTCCTGATCCGGCCCGTTATCGCGACCGTTATCCTGTAGGCTCCCTTGGCGTTCGACACCGTTATGGTGGCCAGGTCCGAGACCGTCCCCTGCGGGTGAAAGATGGGGGCGTTGTTGGCCCTGACGGCGACGCCGTCGAGACGGGCCGGCCGGCCGGGCCGCCAGGTCCCGGCGCCCTCGTCCCGGCGCTCGAGGACGAACCCCGCGGCGACGAAGCGGACCCGGACGGCCTCCCCGGACATGATGGCCCGGAAGCGGGCCTGGTTCAGCGCCGAAGTCACCTCCCAGATCCCCGAGCGGAGGTGGAGCCTCGCGGCCAGCCCCTGGACCGCGTGCGCCCCGCCGAGGACGAGGAGCCCGGCGAGCGCCAGCGCCAGGACGGCCTCTATCAGGGTGAATCCTCTCCGGCCCGCGGCCACTCAATACTCCGTCCAGGCCAGGACTTTCAGGGAATAGAGCGCGAGACAGGCCGAGGCCGTGAGCGGCGAGCCCGCCGGGAACACGCCGGCCGCGGCCCGGTCGTCGCGATAGACGGCCAGGGCGCTTCCGTTCCCGTCGTAGGAATCGGCGTGGAGGGCGCCGAGGAGCTCGACCGACTTCGCCTCCCCCTCGATCCTGAAACCGCCCGAAGCGGCGGTCAGCGAGGCCTGGAGCTTGAGGTCGGCCGGGGCGCCCTCGGCCACGGCTATGCCGCCCTCGACCGCGGCCCCGGAGACGAGGTCCTGGCCCGCCGATTGGACGACGAGCTGGGCCTCCGTACCCTTGGCGTAGGGAACACCGTCCTGCCAGCGGACGCCCTCGAGGACGAGGTGCGACGAGATCGTCACCCTGTCGGCCGAGACGATGGTCAGGCTGACCCCGTCGAGCACGGCCGGCGTGTCGCCGTCGAACGAAAGCTCGACCCGGCCGTCGGGACCGGCGGCCCCGCCGCCGAGCGAGGCGATCGCGCCGTTGACGAGGACGATGGGCAGAGGGACGAGGTCGAAGGCCAGGCTCTCCTCGGGCGTCCGGAACTCCGTGCGGCCCCGCGATGGGCTGAACTCGATCTGCCATTCCGCTCCGCCGGCCCGGAAGACGACGAGCTGGGCGTCGCCGCGGACGGCCAGGACCATCTCGTCGACGTCGCCCTCGACGAAGACGCCGCCGAGCCCGAGGTCGTTCTGGATGAGGTAGACCCCCTCCGGCACGGGCTCCGTCGACGGCTCGAGGCCGAGCGCGTGCCGGAGAGCGGCGGGGGAGAGGTCGCCCGGCCTGAAGACGCCGATCCTCAGGGCCTCGGCCACGAGCTGGCCGGGATCGTCCGGCATGACGCCGCCGGCCGAGGCGGCCAGGCCGGGCCGGACGAGCTCGCCGGGCCGGGGCGGAAAGCCGATGCCGTTGGCCTCGAGAAAAGCGGCCCTTTCGGCCGCGGTCATCGGGCTCCTTATATAAAGAGGGATGGCCGCCAGGGGAAGGCGGCCGGCCAGCAGCCCGATCGAGCCATCGAGGATCGAGCGTCTCCGGAGCCTCGACCGGGTCAGCCCTCCCGAGGCCTCGATCCGCAGGGCGGCCGTGATCCGGAAGTAGCCGCCCCGGTCCTCGAGGCCGGCGAGCCGGCACTGGGCCTCGCTCTCCCAGGTCATGCCGTCGAAGGATTCTCCGGCCGTCCGGGGGAAGACGGCCCCGAGGGCGTCCTCGAGAAGCGGGACGAACGCGGCCGCCGCGTCCTCGCGCAGGCCCTCGACGCGCTCGTCCGAGACCGGGGCGAGAAGTCCGTCCCGCTCGAGCCGGCCCGAGAGGTCGCGCAGGCCCCGCTTGAGGCCGTTCTCCGAAGCGATGTCGAGAAGGACCGAGAGCTTGCGGAAGCCGTTGATCTTCATGTGGACCCCCGAGGCGTGGACCGCGGCCAGGGCCAGCGCCGAAAAGATGACGAATAGCAGCAGGACCGTCATGGTGACGGAACCGCTATCTTCCAGCGAGGCGCGCGTTCTTGACGAAAACCGTCGTTTCATGGGCGTGTGCTCCTTCGACGCCGAGTTCGAGGCGGACGCGGACGAGAGGGGTCTCGGGATCGAGAACCCAGGTCGCGAGGCTCGTATCCTCGAGCAGGGGTTGGGCCGTACCCCCGTTGACCCGTCTTCTCAGGACCCGCGAGGCCGGATCGAGACGATAGGCGACGCTCTCGAGAAGGGAGACCGAAGCCCTCGCCGGATCGTAACCTCCTTCGAGCGGGAGGTCGAGGACGACGGCCCCTGGCTCGACCCGGGCGACCGTCCGGACCTCGCCGGCGCCGTCCTGGATGATGGCGACCTCCTGTCCCCGGGCGATGTCCGTCGTGGAGGCGAGGGCGAGACGCGTCGCGCCGGGGAGGGCCGCGCCCGCGAGGACGAGCCCCCGTTCGAGGGTCGTCGTCCTGAGCTCCGCCTCGTCCGCCCGGACCGGGACGACCAGGCCCGCGGCCGCCTCCCCGGCGAGCCCCCGGCCGGCGTGGAGGAGGTCGATGCGCATCCGGTCGATGGCGGCCAGGGCCGCCTGGTCCGCTTCTTCCCTCGTCTTGAGGCGAGCGAAGATCCGGTGGGCCAGGCCGAAGAACTCGGCGCCCGTCGAAATG
>CAVRDU010000005.1:1512500-1699221 GCA_963719985.1 Candidatus Aminicenantota bacterium
GAGATCCCTCTTGAGCCAGCTCGGGATCGGCGACAAGTGGGCCTATAGCTCAGTTGGTTAGAGCGCCCGCCTGATAAGCGTGAGGTCAGTGGTTCAAGTCCACTTAGGCCCACCATTCTTTTTCCGGCGGACGGAGCTTCGGGCTCCCCGGCGTCGGGCTTTCCTCGACGGGGCTGTAGCTCAGTTGGGAGAGCGCCGGTTTTGCAAGCCGGAGGCCGCCGGTTCGATCCCGGCCAGCTCCACCAGATCTCCCGGACAGCGAGCATTTGACACGCGAGTTTCCCCCCGGGTCGGGGGTGATTCGATAGATTTACCGGTTCTTTGACAATCGAACTTAGCGGCATTTTTTTTGTCTTGACTAAACTTTATGGTCAAGTTACTAAGAGCATGCAGGGGATGCCTAGGCGCAGGAAGGCGATGAAGGACGTGGCCAGCTGCGATAAGCCCCGGGGAGTCGCTCAACAGACTTTGATCCGGGGATTTCCGAATGGGGAAACCCACCCCGTTGAAGACGGGGTATCTTCACCTGAATCCATAGGGTGATGAAGCGAACCTAGGGAAGTGAACCATCTCAGTACCTAGAGGAAAAGAAAGCAACCGCGATTCCCCCAGTAGCGGCGAGCGAACGGGGAACAGCCTAAACCGTCGGCATGTAAGCGTGTGCGCGTTGTGTCGACGGTGTTGCGGGACCCGACACGGCTCCGGCACAAGGGAGCCAGAGAGTTACCAAAGGATATTTCAGCCGAATGCCATGGGAAGGGCAACCACAGAAGGTGAGAGTCCTGTAGGCGAAAAGATATCCCCTCTCCGTCGGGCACCCAAGTACCACGGGGCACGAGAAACCCTGTGGGAATCCGGGAGGACCATCTCCCAAGGCTAAATACTCGCCTGCGACCGATAGTGAACAAGTACCGTGAGGGAAAGGTGAAAAGAACCCCTGTTAGGGGAGTGAAACAGTACCTGAAACTGCATGCTTACAAGCACTCGGAGCCCTCGCAAGGGGGTGACGGGGTGCCTTTTGCTTAATGAGCCGGCTAGTTATTCTTCGTGGCAAGGTTAAGCTCTTAAGGAGCGGAGCCGTAGCGAAAGCGAGTCTGAATAGGGCGTTTAGTCGCGAGGAATATACGCGAAGCTGAGTGATCTACCCTTGGCCAGGATGAACTCAGGGTAACACCTGAGGGAGGTCCGAACCATTGTCGGTTGAAAACGGCTTGGATGAGCTGAGGGTAGGGGTGAAAGGCTAATCAAACTCAGGAATAGCTCGTTCTCTCCGAAATAGCTTTAGGGCTAGCCTCGCACGAATGTCATGGGCGGTAGAGCACTGGATGGCCTAGGGGTTCGAAAGTTCTACCAAATCCAACCAAACTCCGAATTCCCATGAACACTATGCGGGAGTCAGACTGCGAGCACTAAGGTCCGTAGTCAAAAGGGAAACAGCCCAGACCGTCAGCTAAGGTCCCTAAATACTGGCTAAGTGGGCAAGGATGTGAGGATACTCAGACAACCAGGATGTTGGCTTAGAAGCAGCCATCATTTAAAGAAAGCGTAACAGCTCACTGGTCAAGCGTTCTTGCGCCGACAATGTAACGGGGCTCAAGCCAGTTACCGAAGCTGCGGACTGGCGGGTCTTCGGATCCGCCTTTGGTAGGAGAGCATTCTCACTCGGGCGAAGCCGCGGCGCAAGCCGCGGTGGACGGCTGAGAAGAGACCCTGCCGGCATGAGTAGCGATAATTGGGGTAGAAACCCTCAACGCCGAAAATCTAAGGTTTCCTGGGGAAGGTCAGTCCGCCCAGGGTTAGTCGGTCCCTAAGGCGAGGCCGAAAGGCGTAGCCGATGGACAGCAGGTCAACATTCCTGCACCGCCTGAGACGCGTTATCACCGATGGGGAGACGCAGGAGGATAGGCATACGCGCGATCGGAAATGCGCGGCCGCCAGGTAGGGGGAGGCTCCAGGCAAATCCGGAGCCTCTTAACCCCGAGCACGGCGGGGAAGGTCGCCTTCGGGCTTCTGAACTTGTCGATTCCACGCTGCCGAGAAAATCCTCTAGGGAGTTTCTCAGGTGACCGTACCGTAAACCGACACAGGTAGATAAGGAGAGTATCCTAAGGCGCACGAGTGAGCCCTCTTTTAGGAACTAGGCAAGTTAGCCCCGTAACTTCGGGAAAAGGGGCGCCTCATTAGGGTGAAGCCGTTCAGGTGGAGCCCGAGGAGGCCGCAGAGAAATGGCTCTAGCGACTGTTTAGTAAAAACACAGGACTCTGCAAAGACATAAAATCGATGTATAGGGTCTGACGCCTGCCCGGTGCTGGAAGGTTAAGGGAAGCGGTTAGCCGCAAGGCGAAGCTGTGAACCGAAGCCCCAGTAAACGGCGGCCGTAACTATAACGGTCCTAAGGTAGCGAAATTCCTTGTCGGGTAAGTTCCGACCCGCACGAAAGGCGTAACGACTTGAGCGCTGTCTCAAAGAGGGGCTCGGCGAAATTGTGGTACCGGTGAAGACGCCGGTTACCTGCCGCTGGACGGAAAGACCCCGGCACCTTAACTGCATCCTAGCATTGGATTTCGGTCCATGATGCGCAGGATAGGTGGGAGACTTTGAAGCACCGGCCCCGGCCGGTGTGGAGTCAACGGTGAGATACCACTCTTCCTGGTCTGAGATTCTAACCTCCGCCCCTGATCGGGGCGAGGAACAGTGTTAGGTGGGTAGTTTGACTGGGGCGGTCGCCTCCTAAAATGTAACGGAGGCGCCCAAAGGTTCCCTCAGGCTGTTTGGAAATCAGCCGTAGAGCGCAAAGGCATAAGGGAGCTTGACTGTGAGACCGACGGGTCGAGCAGGTGGGAAACCAGGGCTTAGTGATCCGGTGGTCCTGTATGGAAGGGCCATCGCTCAACGGATAAAAGGTACGCCGGGGATAACAGGCTAATAGTGTCCAAGAGCTCACATCGACGACACTGTTTGGCACCTCGATGTCGGCTCATCTCATCCTGGGGCTGAAGCAGGTCCCAAGGGTCCGGCTGTTCGCCGGTTAAAGAGGTACGTGAGCTGGGTTTAGAACGTCGCGAGACAGTTCGGTCCCTATCCACGGTAGGCGCAGGAGATTTGAGGGGGGCTGTCCATAGTACGAAAGGACCTGGATGGACGGACCTCTGGTGTACCGGTTGTGCCGCCAGGCGCAGCGCCGGGTAGCTACGTTCGGTCGTGATAACTGCTGAAAGCATATAAGCAGGAAGCACGCCCCAAGATAAGATCTCCCTCCCGCAAGGGCTGAAGGTCCCTGGTAGACTACCAGGTTGATAGGCTGGAGGTGTAAGCGCAGTGATGCGTTCAGCTGACCAGTACTAATAGACCGTGAGGCTTGACCATAAAGTTTATCAAGACAAAAAAATGGGGACATGTGTCCCCCTAGCTAAGCAATCGTATCGATTAAAAATCCCGGTGACTCTAACAGCGGGGCCACACCCGTTCCCATTCCGAACACGGAAGTTAAGCCCGCTCGTGCCGATGGTACTGCATGGGCAGCTGTGTGGGAGAGTAGGTCGTTGCCGGGTTTTTTTCTTTTCATTCGAATAAAGGCAAGAGGGGCACGGGCCCCCGGTTCGGTCGGTCATACTCCTCTCCTTTTATTCGGCAGGTCGGGCGCGGGCCCCGTTCATGGGCCAAGGGGAACCACGGAATCCGAATAAGAGGATCCGCGTCCAGGGCAAGGGCAACATTCATAGGAGAGATGTATGAACATCTACGTGGGAAACATTTCCCGCACGGCGACCGAGCAGGACCTCAAGGACGCGTTCGCGGCCTTCGGCGAGGTCTCCACCGCGTCGATCATCAAGGACAAGTTCAGCGGTGAGAGCCGCGGCTTCGGCTTCGTCGAGATGACGAACAAGGAAGAGGCCGACAAGGCCATCGCCGGGCTGAACGGCACGGACCTCAAGGGCCGTCCGCTGACGGTCAACGAGGCCCGGCCCCGCACCGATCGTCCCCGCACGGGCGGAGGCGGCGGCGGCAGAGGCGGCTTCGGAGGCGGCGGCGGCGGCCGCGGCCGGTACTGATCGCGTAACGCGACTTTATTCGAACGCCAAAGGGCGGATATCCCGAAAGGGGCATCCGCCCTTTTTTATTTTCGGGGGGATTTCCTGGTCGGATGATATGTTGGAGGACTCCGAAAGATGAAGTTCTTTATCACGATCTCTCAAGACGAAGACGGGATGTATATCGCCGAATGCCCCTCGATACCGGGATGCGTCAGTCAAGGGGCGACGGCGCGAGAGGCCGAAAAGAATATCCAACAGGCGATCAAAGAATGCCTGGAAGTCCGGGCGGCCAAAGGAATACCGCTGACCGTTGCCGTGAGGCAGATCGAAGTCCGTCTCTAAACCCGTCCGGCATGCCCGACGTCCCGCTCCTCAAGCCTCGCGAGGTCGTCCCATATCCCCGACAAGGGCCAGGTCATGGTCCGCTAATACGGTCTCTACGCCAACGCCTATCGGGGCAAGGTCCGAAGGCCCGGATATCCTCCTTTTCTTGAGGGGAAGGGTTGACCGAGGATTCGCGGCTGGCGTTATCACGTCAAACGCAAAAAGGAAAATCCTATCCATCCCCGGCCGTCTGACGCGGACAGGCGAACTGAGGGATCGTTCCCGCGAAGGGGCTTGTCTTCCCGCCGCTCGCGCTTCGGCCGCTCATCGAGCCGGCCGGGCGCGGCATCGCGACCTTCCCCGGCTTTTTTTCGGCTTGGCGTGGGTTCTCGCCGCCGGCAAACGTCAAAGAAGTAGAATGACAAGCGCAAGGAGCCGAACCCCGTGACAGAACAGCAGCTGATGGCCATCTACCAGGACACGGTCCATCCCCTCTACCGCTACACGGCCAAACGCACGGGGGGGAACCGGGCCTTGACCGAGGACATCGTCCAGGAATCCTTCCTGCGGGCGCTGGCGAGCTGGAGAACGGGAGCCCCGCCGGACGCCCCTCTGGCTTGGCTCAAACGCGTGGCCCGCAACGTCCTGATCGACATCCTGAGGCGGAACAAAGGAGAGAGCAAGCATCGGGCGGACCTGGAGCCCGCCGCCGACGGGCCTGCGGCGGCCGATCCGTTCGAGTCCCTCGAGCTCTTCCTGGCCATCGCCTCCCTGGGACGCAAGAAGGCCCGGGTCATCGAGGCCTTCTACTACGACGGGCTGAGCGTCAAGGAGATCGCCGCCGAGATGGCCATCTCGGCCCGGGCCGTCGAAGGCTATCTGCGGAGAGCGCGGCAGGCCCTGAAAGCCCTGTTGCCGGAATCCAAGACGGATGGAGATTAGCATGATCAAGAACAGCGAACCGGACGGTCAGTTCGTGGACAGACTCGGCTGGCAGCTGGCCTCGGAACACCGCAGGTTGGAGCGGATGAGGACCTCGAGCAAGGTCGCCGTTCCCCGCCGGCTGGTCGCCACCTCCCTCATGGCTGGGGTCCTCCTCTCCGGCGTGGCCGCGATCAAGGCGGCGGATTACTTCAAGGACTCTTGGCGCAAGAAGATCGAAGTGGCCCGGGCCTCGACCGAGGTCGAGCTGAAGAAAGCCCGCCTCGCCTCGTTCCGGGAGCAGGCCGCCAGGACCGAAGATCTCTTTTCCCGCGGCCTGATCGAGGCGGAGCAAAGGATGATGATGGCGTTCGCGGCGGAGAGCGCCCAGCGGGACCTGGACAGGGCGCTCCTGAACCTGGACGAGGTCGAGTCCTCCGGTCGCCCTCCGCGCGACGAGCTCTACGCTTCTCTCGTGGGCGGCCGGGACTTTGTCGCCGAACGGCTGCGAAACGAGATCGGATCGGTCGAGGCGTATCTGGACATGATAGCGAAACGCTGGGAACGGCTCGATGAGCTTGTCGCGGCAGGCCTCGCTCACGAGGCCGTGCGGGGAGAGATCCAGGCCGAGATCGACTCGCGGAAGGCGGCGATCGAGGAGCTCCTCGAGCGGATCGAGCTGCGGAAGCGCTACGTCGCGGGCGAGATCGCGGCCCGGGAACTCGAGGTCCGGGAGCGGAAGAGCGTCGCCGACAAGAACCTGGCCGAGGCCCGGGCCAGGGTCGGCCACATGAAGAAGGAGATGGAACGGCTGCGGGGGCTGGAGGCCCGGGGGATGGTCTCCCCGATCGAAACGAGCCAGCTGCGCTACGCGCTCGAGTCCGCCGAGGCCGAGCTGAAGCTCGCCGCGCTCGAGGTCGAGGTCCTCGACAAGGTCCTCTCCCGAAAAAGCGATTAGGAAGGCCGGACCTTGGGAAAGACGGCCCGGGGATTCCACTCCCGGGCCGTCCGTTCGACAAAATCCATGAGGGACAAACGCCATGAGGACGCGTCCGCGCGTGGGAGCCGGCCTGGTCCTCGTCATGGTCTTCGTGGCCGGGCTGGCCGGTTGTCGACCGGAGGTCCGGACCGCTCCGCCTCCGGCTGCCCCGCCGGCCGCTCCTGCCCCCGCCCCTGGAGCGGGCACGGCTCCCGGCGCAGCTGTCACCCGGATGGGCTACACTGTGCAGGTCGGCGCTTTCTCCGTACCGGACAACGCCCGTCGGCTGGCCCAGACCCTGGATGACCTCGACCTGGACGCCTATCATTTCCCGCACGGATCGGGGCTCTACCGCGTCCGCTTCGGGGATTATGCCACGAGGAGCGAGGCCGTTCGGGAGGCGGAGAGGCTTCTCAAACGGGGGCTGATCAAGGACTACTTCGTCGTCAGCCCCTCGGCCAAGCCCGGAGTCGGGCCGGTTCGGCCCGGGGGGAGCATGAGGGAGAAGCTCGCGGCCACGGCGGCGAGCTTCCTCGGCGTCGACTACTCCTGGGGCGGGGTGTCGAGGCGCGACGGCGTCGATTGCAGCGGGCTAGTCCGGGCGGTATACCGGCTGAACGGCCTCAATCTGCCCCGGTCGGCGACCGATCAATACCTGGCGGGGGCGACGGTGCCCCGCGGCCGGCTGCGGATGGGCGACCTCGTTTTCTTCTCCACCTCACCGGGCCGGCAGGTCTCACACGTGGGGATCTACGTCGGGGACGACGTCTTCATCCATGCCCCCGGAACCGGCAAGACGGTCTGCCAGGGATCGCTCGCCAGCCGCTATTTCCGGGAGCGATTCCTGGGCGCCCGCGCCTACCTCGATTAGCCCCCCGTTGTCAGCCGGAGGAGCTCACTTGAGTAGGGCTTCGATCGCCTTGACGACCTCTTCGAATGTCACAGTGAACAGCTGTTGACGTTCTCTTGCAAGACCCGCGGCTTCTGCCCCTCCTGCCACGCCAAGCGCCGGGAGGAGTGGGGCGAATGGACATTTGGAGGCTTTCCGGAGTGATACGGCCGATCATCCGTCCGCCGGAAGCCGGGTCGGCTCAATTTCGGGATATTGACATCCGCGGGGGGCCTGGATATCCTCCTTTTCGTGAGGGGAAGGGTTGACCGAGGATTCGCGGCTGGCGTTATCACGTCAAACGCAAAAAGGAAAATCCTATCCATACAGCCCCCTCCGCTTCATCAACGGCATCCTCGACGCCTTCACCGGGCTCGCCTTCTTCATCTCCTGCCTCGGGCTTTTCGGCCTCGCTTCGCTGCTCAACGAGCAGCGCAGAAAAGAGGTCGGAATCCGGAAAGCCCTGGGGGCCTCGGCTCCGGGTATTCTTGCGCTTCTTTCCCGGAAGTTCGTCCTGACCGTTCTAGCCGCTAACATCATCGCCGTCCCGATCTCCTATTTTGTCACAAGGCAGTTCCTGAACCTTTTTGTTTACAGAACGAAGTTCGATCCCCTGGTGATTCTGGCCGCGGCCTCGGTCACCCTCGCTATCGCGGTGGGGACGGTAAGCTTCCAGGTGCTGAAAACGGCCCGGGTCAACCCCGTCGACTGCCTGCGGTACGAGTGATGTCCTGAAAAAGCGGGGACGGTCCTATTGAGCGCGATCGAGCTCACGCAGGAATCTCTTTGCCGCCTTAGATCTCCGGCCGCATAGTGCCCTTGGGGACTTGACTCCGAAGGAGTTCATTGATAATTTCGAGAAAGGGATGCAAAACCAAAATACTTTATATCTGGCCGGACCAGTTTTTAGGTGAGGCCCAATATCGTCTGTCGTGCTGAACCCGGTGATCCTGAAGGGGGATGAGACTCAGTTCATATGGAAGGAGCCCTTCGGTTTTATATTTGCCATCAACTGGCGTCCGATGCGCGTAACGGGGCGGGCGTTCGGCCGTAAACGACAGATTCAGATGATCGATAATCCAGTCCACGACGACATGATCTGTAAGGAAAGCGACGACCTTCATCAAACCCCGCACTTCGGGCAGCGCTTCGCAGTCCTCGATGAGGCTTCCGAATTAGGGCAGGTCATGGGGTCAACCTCGTAGACCTTGCGGATAATGGCCGCCCAACCCTTGAATGGCAGGTGCCGGAACTTCTCCTTGATCATTCGTACAAACAAGATAAAAGCCGTCAACCGGAGATGACGGGGAGCGGGGTCGTTCCGGATACGGCCGCGAAAAAAAAAGGCGCGAGAGGAACCGATCCTCTCCCGCCGGACGGCGACTTGATGAAGCCGGTTACTCGATCCAGATTTTGATGAGGCCGTCGTCGTCCTTGATTTCGATCAGGGCCAGCGGGCCAGCGTTAATTTCTTTTCATGGAGCAGTTGTCTTTTTAATCACTTCATTCGACCCACAAACACCAATATATTTTACTTTTTGGGGGAATACCAAGAATTTTTACATTTTGTTTTTCTTTGTCAGTTTCCCGATTGTAATGAGATTCAAAATAATAGGTACTGGCATTACTGTTTGGGTTCTCAATATTTCTTACATACATATCATGAACTGGTCTTGCAGGTAAAAACGAGTTGTTAGAATAATCAAAATACACGTATTCTTTCCTGCCAGTTCTAACTTCGATAATTGCTTTTTTTAGAACCTCCTTTTCAGATGGGTTTAAATAAATGGTGCAGCCGTTAAGTTGCATAAAACATGAACCATCTTCCATAGGAATGAAATAACTGAATACCCTCGTCTTGCTGAAGTCCTTTTCCTCGGGCCACATTCTTATTTCAAAACTTTTTTCCTCAAATCCCCTGCATTCCTTATCAGTATAGACTTTCTGGATCATATTTTTTATGTCGAGCGCGAAATCAATATGTTCTCCTAATCTTCTAAAATAGTAAGGCCCGGTTTTATAATTATTCCCTTCTATTTTAATCTTCTTTTCGTTGACATATTGAAACGTTTTCCCTGCAATCTCTTTTGTGCCGGATGATTCAAGTTGCCTTAAAACTATAGTTTCTTCAAGACTCAGTACACAAGCGCCTGCATCCAGAAAATGATCAAAATCGTTGTAATAAACAATGGTGTAGAGAGTTTCTGTTGCCTCCAGACTGGCTGTTGGTAAAATCAGAAAAAGAAAGAACATAAATACAGATGCCTGTTTTCCCATGAAATGAGGATATTTGAAAGGGCGAGGCCTGTCAATCCCGATTGAAGACAGCTCCCATCGGACCAAACATAATAAGCGTTCGATCTCCTGTCAAGGGGACGGAAGTGATCATGCAAACACCGGCCATCCTCGAGCTCTCTTTGGGTCGGTCATAGCCCCGCCCTGAAGAGGGGCACGAGCCCCCAGCAAAACGGTCGGTCAGACACCCTCTCCTTTTATTCGGCAGGTTGGGCGCGGGATCCGTTCATGGGCCAAGGGGAACCACGGAATCCGAATAAGAGAGACCGCGTCCAGGGTAAGGGCAAAATTCAAGGAGAGATGTATGAACATCTACGTGGGAAACATTTCCCGCACGGCCACCGAGCAGGACCTCAAGGACGCTTTCGCGGCGTTCGGCGAGGTTTCCAGCTCTTCCATCATCAAGGACAAGTTCTCGGGCGAGAGCCGCTGTTTCGGCTTCGTCGAGATGCCGAACAAGGAAGAGGCCGACAAGGCCATTTCCGGACTGAACGGCAAGGACCTCAAGGGCCGGCCCCTGACGGTCAATGAAGCCCGGCCCCGCACCGACCGGCCCCGCACGGGGACCGGCCCTTTTTTATTTTCGGGGGGATCTCCCCCTCAGGCTTTCGGCTACGATGTGCTGTTCGTCAGAGGGAAGATGACCCGGATATCGTCTTTGTGATAAGGGGAAAAGGGACGGAATGATCGACCGGAAATGGACAGAAAAATCGTCAAAAATACCGCATGAAAATCGCGGGGCAGAACCCTGTAGGATATCGGCCTCAGGGAGGAGGACGTGCCCGAATGAACCAACGTCGAGATCAAGGAACTTCAGAGACAGGGACTGGGGCCGCGGGAGATCGCCGGGAGGTTCGAACCTCAACCGCAAGACCGTGGCCAAGTACATGAAGGTCGAAGACTTGACAACGGGCGCCGCTCGTCGGGGAAAAAGGCTTCGGTGTCGAAGCTCGATCCCTGGAAGCCGAAGATCGACGAGTGGCTGGCCGAGAGACCGGCGGATGAGGTTCAAGCAGCGGCATACGGCCAAGCGCGTCCACGAAGCGGCTTCTGGCCGAGTACGGGGAGGCGTACCGTGCGTCCTATCCGCTGGTCCAGCGGTACCTGAAGGAGAAGAAGCGGGAGCGGGGAGCGGAGCGGGG
Source organism: Candidatus Aminicenantota bacterium (assembly GCA_963719985.1). Classification (GTDB taxonomy): domain Bacteria; phylum Acidobacteriota; class Aminicenantia; order Aminicenantales; family Saccharicenantaceae; genus RBG-16-66-30. Next base: position 1,523,085 of record CAVRDU010000005.1, read on the forward strand.
CTATCTGGAACTCGTGTGGCCGCCGGGTGAAGCCCAAGCGGACTTTGGGGAAGCCGATGTTATCGAAGGCGACCGCAAGCGGACGATCAAGTACCTCTGTCTGAGCTTCCCCCACAGCAACGGAGGGTACTTCCAGACGTTCGGCGGGGAGACGGCCGAGTGCGTTTGCCAGGGGCTCGGAGCGATCTTCCATCACATCGGAGGGGTGCCGCGGCGGATCGTCTTCGACAACGCCAGTGGCGTGGGGCGGCGGGTCCGGGACAAGACGAGCCTCAACAACTTGTTCCTGCGGTTCAAGTGTCACTACGGCTTCTCGGTGAGCTTCTGCAATCCGGAGTCGGGCCACGAGAAGGGGCACGTCGAGAACAAGGTCGGCTACGTCCGGCGGAACTTCTTCGCGCCGATCCCGGAGGTCGAGGATCTGGAGAGCTGGAATCGGGAGCCTCTGGGGCGGGCGGAAGAGGATTTAGACCGGCCCCATTACAAGAAGGGCCTGACGATCCAGAAGCTTTGGGCCGAGGAGCGACGGCACCTGAGCCCGCTTCCCGAGCGGCCGTTCGTGGTCGAGCGGCAGGACAAGGTCCGGACCAACGGCTACGGCAAGTTCTGCCTGGACGGCCGGCACTGGTACTCGAGCGCCCCCGAACATGCCGAGGAGACTCTGACGGTGGGCCTCCGGGCCCATACGGTCGTCGTCTACGGGCCGGACGGAAGCGTCGTGGCGGTTCATCGCCGCTCGTTCGGTGACCGCCGGACCGATACGGCCGATCATGCGACCAGCCTCGAGACACTGTTGCGGCGGGTTGCGGGCCTGGCCGAACAGTCCGTTCCGGGCCAGGTTGAGCGCGCCACTGCGCGACGCGCTCGACGCGTTGGACCGGCTGGACCTGCGCCGGGTCCTCTCGGCTCTCTCTGAGAGCATCGCCGTCTTCGGGCAGGAGGTCGCCCTGGAATCGCTTGAAGAAGCGGTCCGGCGGCAGACGGTGGACGCCTTCAGCCTCCAGGCCCTCTCGAACCGGATCGCCTACGACGGCCTGCTCGCGGCGCCGGAGCGGGGCCCGGACCTGGAGGCCTATGACCGCACGCTCCTGGAGCGATCATGAGAAAGCCCCGGGTGAATCGTTCCGAGCGGCAGGAGGAAATCTCTGGGCTCTTCTGCGGCGCCTGGCCTTCAGCCAGACGGCCCTTCGTCTCTGCGCCGATGAGGGCTCGGCCTCTCAGGGAGGCGTTCCTGCTGCGCGTCCTCGAGAGCGAGGCGGCCAACCGCGAAGAGGTCCGCAAGGCCCGCTATCTCCGGGAGGCGGGCTTCCCGGTCTTGAAGACCCTTGCGGGCTACGAATATCAGAACCAGACTGCCGCCGACGCTCGCCCGGGCGGACCTGGCCTCAGGCGCGTTCATCAAGGACCGGAAGAACCTGGTCCCTTATGGGCCGGTCGGGACCGGCAAGACCCATCTGGCGACGGCCCTCGGCGTCGCGGCCTGCGAGCGGAGCATCCGGACCCGCTTCTTCACCGTCGCGCAGCTGGTCGTTCGCCTGTCGGAAGCCTATGCCGGCGGGACCCTGGAGAAAACGCTGGCCTCGATCCTGAAGGCCGAGCTCCTGATCCTGGACGAATGGGGCTACGTGCCGATCGACAAGCACGGCGCCAGCTGCTGTTCCGGATCATCTCCGACAGCTACGAAAGGAGGAGCCTCATCATCACGACGAACACAGAGTTTTCGAAATGGGGGTCGATCTTCACCGACGACCAGATGGCCGCGGCGATGATCGACCGGCTGGCCCACCACGGGCACATCCTGCTGTTCGAGGGCGAAAGCTACCGGATGAAGCACGCCCTCATGCGGCAAAGGCACTTTTGATGATTTTTCTGTCCATTTCGCGGTCGATCATTCGTCCCTTTTCCGCCTTATCCAGAGCTACGATTGACCTGAACGTAGCAGGCCGTTGACCGATTTCGCGCCTGGTCTCCGATACGCCCCTTGGGAAGCCTGGGCACGCCTCTTGAATCAGCCTTCCCGATGTGCCGGGAATCTACCGCCCTCGCCATCCAGAACGCACGGTCCTCTATCGGGTGTTGTTCCATAATTTCGACCGGTTCCTGACGGTCTACGAGAGCCGTTTCGAGAAGGAGTATGGTCATTTCCGGCCTGTCGTCAAGGAGGTCGTCGAGCGTTACCTCGATTGCGGCAACCCGCGTTCCGGCTTCGCCCGGATCCGCTGCCCCGACTGCCACGGTGAACATCTGTTGACGTTCTCCTGCAAGACCCGCGGCTTCTGCCCCTCCTGCCACGCCAAGCGCCGGCAGGAGTGGGGCCAATGGACATTTGGAGGCTTTCCGGAGTGATACGGCCGATCATCCGTCCGCCGGAAGCCGGGTCGGCTCAATTTCGGGATATTGACATCCGCGGGGGGCCTGGATATCCTCCTTTTCGTGAGGGGAAGGGTTGACCGAGGATTCGCGGCTGGCGTTATCACGTCAAACGCAAAAAGGAAAATCCTATCCATACAGCCCCGATTATTTCACGCGCGACAATCCCGAGGAAACCTGGGAGACAAAAGCCTGGCAGGTGATTGACATGCGATGGAGACAGTTAGCAGGAGGAACACATGTCTGAGGAGAAGCCCATTCTTAATGATCCGGATCAGTATCCAACTGAAGAGGTGATCTATGGCTGTATCGGCAAGCGCAAGGCCTTGTGGATTTCGTTTTTCGATACCCTGCACGAACGTCAACCCGATTTCAAGGAGGAGTGGAGCTACTATAAGGACGGGAAGAACTGGCTCTTGAAGGTGACCCGGAAATCCAAGACGATATTCTGGCTCTCCGTATGGCAGGACGATTTCAAAATTGGATTCTATTTTTCTGATAAGGCCGAGGCGTTGATCGACCAGAGCGACATTCCGGATGAGTTGAAAGCGGAGTTCAAGCAGGGCAAACGCTATGGAAAGATACGCGGCTTGACCATCGTCTTCCGGAAAAAGCAGGATATCGAACACGCCCATTCATTGATCGCCATCAGGCTTAAAGTATGAAGACCGCAGGCAGGTGGTCGACACGCTTAGGATGACTTCCCGGCAGGGGTAACCGGGCGAGCGCACATTTTTTTGCGCGGCCAGGCGCATCCATGAACACTTTACAAAGGCCAGGCGTAAGGTACCGAGTGGATTTATGCCAAACAGGTCCATGAGAGGGCCGGGTAGTAGTTCATTTTCGGGGGGATTTCCTGGTCGGATGATATGCTGGTTGGGATTGTGTATCCTCGCGGAATTTGTCATGATGTTATTGCCGTTGGAGGACTCCGAAAGATGAAGTTCTTCATCACGATCTCTCAAGACGAAGACGGGATGTATATCGCCGAATGTCCCTCGATACCGGGATGCGTAAGTCAAGGGGCGACGGCGCGAGAGGCCGAAAAGAATATCCAGCAGGCGATCAAAGAATGCCTGGAAGTCCGGGCGGCCAAAGGAATGCCGCTGACCGTTGCCGTGAGGCAGATCGAAGTCCATCTCTAAATCCGCCCCCGCATGCCCGACGTCCCGCTCCTCAAGCCTCGCGAGGTCGTCCCATATTCCCGACAAGGGCCAGGTCATGGTCCGCTACTACGGTCTCTACGTCAACGCCTATCGGGGCAAGGTCCGAAGAGCGGGCCGTGTCCCTGTTGCCCTGGGGATGCTCTCGAGGAGGAGTTGCCGCGCGACCGAGAGGCCGCCCCCGGTTCATGTCTTTGAACAGACGGCCCTGATTGCGGCCGAGGAGAGTGGGGTGTACGAATAGCCAGCGATCGGGAGAGGGGAGTGGCCTGCCCTGCAGGACCTCAAGGGCCGTCCCCTGACGGTCAACGAAGCGCGGCCCCGCACCGATCGTCCCCGCACGGGCGGAGGCGGCGGCGGCGGCCGCGGCCGGTACTGATCGTGTAACGCGACTTTATTCGAACGCCAAAGGGCGGATATCCCGAAAGGGGCATCCGCCCCTTTTTATTTTGGGGGGATTTCCTTCTCCATCAATCCTGGAACTCGTGCGACTTGACGAAGTCCGGAAAAAGCAGGACTTTTCTGGCGTCCTCGGACCGGAAAAGGAACGGCGCGACATCATCGGCCAGGCGGGCGAAGTCCAGGGCGCCGCACCGCGCGATCAACCGTTCCCGCAACTCCCGCCCGTTTCGGACGCCCAGCCGGTCGGCAAGATAGGCCGGGTTGGGTTCCGTCTTGCCCCACAGGAAAAGGACGTCGTAGACATCCCGGCCCATCGGGCGCGGGCGAGTGAATAGGCAGGTCAATTTTTGAGCCAGGAGAAGGTCCGTGGGCGCGACCAAGATCCGGCCCAAGACGTCGAACTTGTCGATCAGCACCCGCGCGGGCTCGTAATCGAACCGCTGCGGCTCGGCATCGAGATGGATGTGGAGCTTCTCCCGAGGGTCCGTCGAGAGGCCGTAGTGATGGAAGAGGCCGGGAAAGCGGACGATGATCCTCCGGGCGGCGCGGGACACCACCGCCGTTTCCACCGGGAAGCCCTGACGCTCCGTCCCCGACCGGACGCGTCTTTCGAGCCGCCGGAAATCCCCCTCGCTCAGCCCTCGATCATCGAAATCGAGGTCCTCGCTGAACCGCGGCACGCCGTGGACGATGTGGATCGCCGTGCCGCCCAGGAACACCAGCCCGCCGCCGACCGCCGAATCATAGACGATCTCGAGGATCTTGTATTGAAGGTATTCGCGCAGCAGGTTTCTCTTGAAAACACGCAGGGGCTCCGGATAGTAGGACTCGATCTGGGCCAGGTCGAGCACGGTCCGTCAGCTCCGCTCCCGGCAGTAGGACAGGAAACGTTCGACCCGTTCGAGCAGGGCCTTGTGCCTGAACCGCGCCAGCGCGGTCCGCAGCCTTACTTCGCTCACCAGCTGGAAGAACCTTTCCGCGTCGAAGCGCAGGCTGCCATAGTCCGCATCGCTCCGGAGCCGAGGATTGAGGTAAAGGAGATCCAGGACCGCCTTCTCGGGCCGGGCGATCTTCACTCGCCTGGCGCCGGCGGCCGCGAGATCGTAACCGAAGAAAAGGCGCGGCGTCACCGTCCGATAACGGAATTCGGCCAGGGACGACGCGAAGCGGTAGCTCCTCCGGGTGGAAATCGAGGTCACGCCATAAACGCTTTCCGGGATCAGCTGGTAATGGGCCAGGGCCGATTCAAGAGAGACATAGGACGGCTTGTAGATCCGGTTGGCGATCTCGAACAGGGCCCATTCATCGAGGGCGCGGTCGGCCAAGACATAGAAACCCTTGATCACCTTCCGGATGTAACCCTTATCCTGCCATTCGTTCAAACGCCGGCGGTGAAAGGCCGGGTCCACGAGAAGGAGATCGCGGACGGAAAAGACCGTGAAATCCTTCATGGAATCCCGGAGTTCCAAGTATGTCATTCTATTTCGTTTCAGTGCTAATATTAGCCTTTATCCGAAATATGTCAAGGGGCATTTGATTCCCCGAGACCGAGGATCTCTGTGGCGCCAGCTCGACTTCAGGACCGTTTTCCTATCCTGGCCCTCCGGACCAATATCCAGTCGATGACGGTCCCGCCGGCCTCGAGGTAGTAGGGGCTCGCCAGAACGTTCGTCTCGCCTTCCCGGGCGACCAGGAACTCCCGGACCCGGAACCGCTTTCCGGTGTGGATGTCCTCCATTCCCTTTTGATCGTCCGGGATCTCATAAACCCGGACCGGGCCCGTCGCCGAGGGGACGACCTTGATCGGAAAGGGCAAGGGAGCATCGATGAAGGACGAGAGCTGGCTCATGAGAGCCTCCTTTCGTTCTAAGGGACGTCCCAAGGGCGCTGGTCCTCTCAGTCGATCCCCCGGCCGGTTCTTTCGCGGCGTTCGGCAAGGGGCCTCCACCCTTTTTCATTTTCGGGGGGATCTCCCCGTCAGTCTTTCGGCGACAATGGATTTGAGTGCAGCCGATCGTTGACCTATTTTGCGCCCGGCTTTCGATACGCCCCTTCGGGAACTGGGACACGCCTCTTCCGGGGGAGGATCAGAAGGTCGCCAATTCGCTTCGAAGTCCGAAGGGGCTTCCCCGGCAAGCCTCGGCCTTCATGCAGGGGGAGTCCAGAGATTGACTTTTCACTCGACAATCACCTAAACTTTTCATGAATCTTTTCTGCTTTCATAGGAGAAGAGCCATGAGACCCGTCGTGATCTTCACGTTTTTAGCTTTCATAATAAGCCTGCCCCTGGGGGCTGCCGAAAGCACAAAATTGACTATCGACGTCTCTGGGTTATTTCTGAGCCGTGGGGCCGGGGCGACGACCCCCCTGGTCTCGATGTTCGACAATCCAGGATCAGGCGATATCTTCACGACCGACAGCGTGGCCCTCAACACGTGGAAACCTGGGGGCGCCTTAAGACTGGGGTACGTCTGGAGCAAGCTCGGGGCGGAGGTTCGAGGTTTCCTGCTTGCCCAGTGGTCAAAATCGCCCACTTATACGCAAACCGTGGATTCCCTTATAGCAATCGAAACGAACCCGAGCTTTGCCTATGGCTTGTGGCTAGGCCAAACCCTGACCGCGAACAATGAAAGCACCCTCAAGGGCTTAGAGGCCAACCTGACTTATGACCTGACGCCGGTGATCCGCTTGTACGGCGGACTTCGATATCTGAGGATCAACGAGACGTTCAGCTTGTTCGGCGACTTTGGAGGCGGGATGTCAGAGCTTGACATCTGGACAACCGCGAACTCGATGCTGGGCGGACAAATCGGCGCGCGCGTCGAATTGCTGCGCGTCGACAATGAGGCAGCGCGGGGCTTTACAGCCCAGGGCCGTGCCGCGTTCGCTCTCTTGCACAACAACGCCCACGCCGATTTCACTGTGGTCGATTATCACGACCTCGTCCCCGCGGATGCCAACAAGATCTCGCCGACCGTGGAAGCCGGCCTGCAAGTCGGGTACCAGTTGGGGCGCATGATCGAACTCCACGCCGGTTATGATCTGATGTGGCTGAGCTCGGTAGCCCAGGCGGTCCGACACGTCGCGGCTATGACCCCGTACATTTCTAGGCCGATATTGAGCCTCGTCTTCGATAGCCTGGTCATTCACGGAGCGAAAGCCGGAGTGACCATCCGTTTCTGACATCTCGCTCGTCTCGAGGGCTTTCCTCTTAAAGCTGGAATCAGCTAGGACGGATACAGCTTTGCGGGAGGATTTGACAACTTCTTGACAACTCGCCCGCCGGGAACGGCTATAAGAAGCGTGGCGGAATAATGATGGCCTCCCGAAAGCTGGTCACTCTCGGCTATGTCCTGGTCTTCTGGGGGATCGTCCCCGGAACCCTGGCGGGCCTCGCGGCCTGGGGACAACGCCTTTTCGGACATCTCTTGCGTCTTCCAGAATTGTCCATGGCGGGGATAGGGCTCGCGACGGCTTCGGGAATCATGCTGGCGCTGTCCGTCGTCCAGTTCACCCGGGCGTCGGGAGGCCTTCCGGTCTCGGCCTTCCCCCCGTCGGGCCTGATCCGGGCCGGGGTGTTCGGGATATGGCGTCATCCGATCTATCTCTTCTACGGCCTCTTCGTCGGCGGGGTGGGCTTGGCCGTCTGGCCGGCGGGGTCCCTGCTGACCGCCCTCCCTGTCCTGGCCGCGGCGACCGCCCTCTACGCCCGGAGAGAAGAAGCGGCGCTCGAGGCGCGCTTTGGCCCGGCTTACGATGGTCATCGAAGGCAGACGGCGATCGTGGTCCCGCGTCTCATCCATGTTCTCCGATGGGCCGCCGCCGCCCTGTTCCGCGTCGTCTACCGCTTCGAGGTCACGGGCCGCGAGAACGCCCGCATCGAGCCGCCCTTTTTCGTCGTCGCCGCCCACCGCAACTTCCTGGACCCCCTGTTCGTCCTGGCCGCCGTGAACAGGCCCGTCCATTTCGTGACGACCTTCGAGATGTTCCGCAAGCCCGCCGCCCGGTTCGTGTTCTCGAAGCTGCTCGGCCTTCCCAAGAGACGCTACGGGCCGGACCTCCGCCACGCCCTCGACATCCGGCGCCGGCTGCGCGAATCCTGCGTCATCGGCATCTTCCCCGAGGCGGAGCGGTCGTGGACGGGGACGATGATCGGCTTCAAGCCCGAGGCCCTCAAGCTCCTGCGGAGCCGCCCCGGCTTCCCGATCCTCCCGGTCCGGCTGGACGGGACGTACGGATGCGTGGCCTCGATGGTCGACGTGGCCGCGGCGGGCGAGGGTCTCCGCGGCGATCGGCCCGGCCGTCTTCCCGGCCGGCGGCGGATCGATGGAGGCGTTGGCGTCCAGGCTCGCCGCGCTCATCGAGCCGCGAAGCGGCGGGCCGTCCCGGCCGGGGCCGATCCCGGCCCGCGGGATCGAGTCCCTGATCTACCGTTGTCCGGAATGCCTGGCCTTCGATGCCATCCGGTCCGGCCGGGGGGGCGGTTTCAGGTGTTCGCGCTGCCAAGCCCGGTTCGTCCTGCTGTCGGATCTCAGCGTCGTGGAGCCGGACGGGATCGGCCGCGGCAGCTTGGAGGACCTTTCCCGGCGGATCCGAATGGCCTCGGTCTCGGGGGGGCCGACCTTCGTAACAGGCTCAGGGCCCGGCCCGGCGGCGGGCGAGCTGGCCGTCGAAAAGGGCGACCGGTTCGAATCGTCAAGCGCGGGGCGCATGGAGCTCGCTCCGGAGGAAGTCGTCTTCGGAGCCCCCGGCGGCGTCACCCGTATCGGTCTGGGGACCATCCGCGCCGTGAACGTCGAGGGGGCGCGGCGGCTCCAGATCTATGGCGGTGAACCTCCGGGGCTGTTCCAGTTCACGCCGCGCGGCCAGAGCGCCCTGAAGTGGCAGGATCTCATCGTCGGCGCGGTCCGGCGGCGGACGGGGACTTTTCCGTCCACGGCCTGAACGATGAGGAGGACCAGGATGCCTGAACGTGAGCGACCCCGCGATTACGGGCCGCAGATCGACCGCCCCGGCCTCCTCGACTTCGCTCCCAAAGCCAAAAGCCGGCTCGTGGCCCGATTCCATGACCGCCTTCTCGGGGCTTTCGGCCGCCTTCCCGCCGGATCTTGGGCCGCGCGGACGTTCGCCCGGACCGGGCGGCGGCTCATCGGCGGGTTCCTCTATTCCCTCAAGCTCGAGATCAACAACAGGTGCACGATGAGCTGCCGGATGTGCTATGTCCCTCGAGGGGACCGTGAGCTCTCTCTCGAGACCCTGCGGGACCTGTTCCGCTCGGTCCGTTCCTGCGGGGTCCGGACGGAGATCCTCGGAGGGGAACCCCTGCTCCACGGGGAGCTGGCCGGCATCGTCCGCGCGGCCAAGCGAGAGGCCCGGAGCCCCTTCGTCACGCTGTACACGAACGCCACGCTGGCGACAGCCGTCCTGGCCTCGGAGCTGAAGGCGGCCGGCTTGGACGCGGCCATCGTTTCCCTGCTGTCGCACCGGGAGGACGTTCACGACGACCTCACGCGGACCCCCGGTTCCTGGGCGGCCACCGTCGAGGGGATCGGCAGGCTCTCGGAGGCGGGGATCAAAGTCTATACGTTCACGCCCGTGCTCAGGGACAATGTGGCGGATGTCCCGCGGATCCACGGCTTCGTCAAGGACCGGCTGCGGGGGAGCGCGCTCTTTTACCAGTACATTCCCCGGTCCGCCGACGACGCGCTGAACATCCGGCCCGGAGAATGGCAGGATGTCAAGCGCTGGATCACGTCGCGCGGCGAGGAGCACTGGGAGTTCGTCCGGAGATTCTACATGCTGACGGGCAACTCGTGCTCGGGCGGGAACTTCGTCCTGACCGTCAAGTCCGACGGGTCCGTCCAGCCCTGTCCGTTCGTCGACGACGCGACGATGGGCAATATCCATGACGAGGACATCTGGACGATCTATGGGAGGAGGTTCCGGCGGCCTCCCCTTCGGGAATTCAAGGCCCTTCCGCCGGAGTGCGGAGAGTGCTCCCACCGCTCGGTCTGCGGCGGCGGATGCCGGGCTTCGGCCCGCTGGTTCGGAGGCTACGGACACAGAGACCCCAAATGCGCGGGGCCGTTCACCGCGCCTATCGACGGGAGCGCGCTTTTGGACCGCCTCCCGACCTTCTTCTAGGATCCTTGCCCTTGACATCGACCCAGGGTCCGACTACCTTGTTTCTCGAAGGGGAGAGTTGGTTCCTATCCCTATGACGTTGGCGCAAAAGGAGACCGATCATGGCCCGACACCGGCGCGGAATCGCTTTCGCGGTCTTGGTGACGATCCTGGCGGCGAACGGGCTCTTGGCCGCGGACCGTCCTTTCCCCTACGTGCTCAAGAAGAAGGACTTCTGGCTCGGCCCGGGCGGCGTGGGCTTGTTCGCCCTGGGGGCGTCGCTTCACTCCGGCCGCGGGGAGATCACCCTCGAGGAGATCGTCGGCCTCGAAAGGAACGACGTCAACGCTTTCGACCGCTCGGCGACGCGCAACTGGTCGATCGCGTGGGGTGACCGGAGCGACGCCGCCCGGGACATCGTGGTCTGTTCGACCCTCCTCGTCAGCGCGGCCCCCTCGCTTTTTCGCGCCGAGTGGTCTCGGGCCCTGACCGTGACCGTGATGTTCGCGGAGGCCTACGCGATCATGGGCGGGGTCACCTACCTGACCAAGGTGGCGGCGGCGAGAAAGCGTCCCTATCTCTACAACACGGACCTGACCCCGGAGGAGAGGCTGGGGGCCGGGGACGACCCCAAGTCGTCCTTCTTCTCGGGGCACGCGGCGGCGGCCTTCACCGCGGCGGCCTTCCTCTCGAAAGTGTTCACCGACGTCCACGGGCCTTCGGTCTGGTCGACGCTCGTCTGGGCGTCGAGCCTGTCCCTCGCGGCCTACACGGGTTTCGCCCGGGTCAAGGCCGGGGTCCACTTTCCCACAGACGTGATCGCCGGGGCCGCCGTGGGCTTCGCCATCGGCTATCTGGTCCCCGTCCTCCACAGGAAAGGAGGGGGCGACCGGGTGCGGGTGGCCGCCGGGCCGAACATGGTCAGCCTCGATCTGCGCTTCTGACCGCGACTCTTCCCGGCCGCGCCCCACGCCCATGTCTTCGCGCAGTTGGCCCTGATAGCGGCCGCTTCGGCTAGTCCGCGCGTCCGAGCTGGCCGCAGGCCGCCATCAGGCCGCGGCCCCGGGGGGTGCGCAGCTTGACCAGGGCGCCGGCCGCCTCGAGGCGCCGGGTGAACGACTCGATCTCGGCCCCGGTCGGCGCCCGCCCGACCGGGGAGGGGCCGGGATTGTAGGGGATGAGGTTTACGACCGCCCGGCCGGACGGGGCCGCGGCCCTGATGAAGGCGGCGATACCCTCCGGCGCGCCCTCGCCGTCGTTCAGGCCCGGCATGAGGCAGTAGTTCACCGCCAGGGCGAAATTGCGGCGCTGGGGATAGAGCGCCAACGCGGCGGCCAGCGCCTCGAGACCCTTGCCCCTGGTCGCCGGCATGAGCTCGCCGCGGAGCCCGTCGTCCGGCGCGTTGAGGCTGACCGAGAGATTGAGGCGCTTGAGCCCGAGCCCCTTGAGACGGGCGATGCCCTCGGGAGGCCCGATCGTGCAGACCGTGAGATCGTCCTGGGAAAAAGCGGGGCCGGATTCGTCGAGCAGGACCGCGAGGGCCCCGGCGAGGCCGTCGAAGTTATCGAGCGGTTCGCCCATGCCCATGAAGACGATCTGGCCGATGTCCCAGCCCAGGGTCAGGCGGGCCGCCGCGTACTGGCCCACGATCTCCTCGGGCCGGAGGTCCCTGACGAAGCCCTGCCGTCCGGACTCGCAGAAGACGCACCCCATGCGGCAGCCCACCTGGGTGGAGACGCAGAGCGTGGCCGGCCCGGGTTCGGGGACGCGGCGGGCCACGGGGACGCGCACGCATTCGACCCGCTGCCCGTCGTCGAGCCGGAGAAGGGCTTTGGCCGTCGTCCCGAAGGGCCCCTCCTCCTCGACGACGCGCTCGACGGCGGGCAGATGGAGCGCGACGCGGGCGGCCAGGGCGGCGGCCTTCTCCCGGCCGATGGGCTCGGCCCCGGGCTCGAAGCGTCCTTCGGCGAAGGCCCGCCTGTAGACGCGTCCCAAGGCGCGCGAGCGTCCGGCGCCGCCGGCCAGCGCCTCGAAAGCCGGACGGGTCAAGCCGAGGATGTTCATACGCTTACCGTGAATGCTACCAGACCCCTTCCTTCAGCATCCGCATCGCTTCCTTGATCGCCGCGTCGAGCTCGCGGTCGAAGCCGTCCAGCTCGTCCTGGGGCGAGTTCTTGACGAAGACGTCGGGGGCGACGCCGTAGTTCTCGAGGTTGATGCCGTAGTTGTGGGGCTTGGTCGGGTCGTAGGTCACGACGAGCGAGCCGGGCGTCCGGATCGAGCCGCCGTTGATCAGGCCGTAGCTCCCGGTGGCGATGACTGAGGCGTTGGTCGGGTTGCCGACGATCCGGCCCAGGCCGAGGTCGCGGAAGCCCATCGGCGTGACCTCGCTGTCGGAGGCCGAGCGCCAGTTGATGAGCATGACCTTGGGCCCGGCGATGGCCTGCTGCGGCCGCCGGCCCCAGCTCCGGGCGCCCCAGCGGGAGTTCCAGTACTCGTAGGGCCGCCGCTCCAGGATGTCGAGGATCTGCTGGTCGATGTTCCCGCCCCCGTTGTAGCGGATGTCGACGATGATGCCCTTCTTGTTCGAGAACTGCGAGATCTCGTTCTCGAAGACTCGGAGCGACGGCTGGTTCATCGACCGGATGTGGACGTAGGCGATCTGGCCGCCGGTCTCGCGGTCGACGATGTCGCGGTTGCCCTTGACCCATTCCTGGTACTTGATCTCGTTGAGCGAGGCGACCGACCGGACGCGGACCTCGCGGACCGCCGCCGCCCGGGGATCGGGGCCGGGTCCGACCCGGACCGCGACGTATTCGTTGAGGAGGTTGCCGAGCAGGGGCCAGTAGTTGTCGCCGGCCTTGATCGCCGTCCCGCCGATGGCGAAGACATAATCGCCCTTCTTGAGGGGCAGCCACTCCTTGTCGGCCGGCCCGTCGCGGTAGATGTGGGTGATCCGGTAGTAGCCCCCGTCGGGGGCCATCTCGAATCCGAGGTGGCGCGTCGCCGGGCCGGCCGGCCGCTCGGCCCGCTCCGGCCCCGGCGGCCCGCTGACCCCGGTGTGCGAAGCGTTGAGCTCGCCGATGGCCTCGTTGGCCAGGTCGTAGACGTCCTGGTAGTCGCCCGCGTAGGCCAGGAGGGGCTTGTAGGCCTTGCGGACCGCCTCCCAGTCCGTGCCGTGCATGTCCGCGTCGTAGAAGCGGTACTTCATGACCCGCCAGCACTCCTCGAAGATCTGCTCGAACTCCTGGCGCTTGTCGACGACGACCTTGAACCGGAAGCCGACCTTCTTCTTCTCCTTGTTCGCGAGCTCCATGCGGAAGAGGCCGTCCTGCTGGCGGTAGAAGACCGTCCGCCGGTCATCGGTCGCCTGGAGGCCGCCGAACGCCCCGTCGGCGACCTTCTTGCGGTCCTTGCCGTCGAGGCCGATCGAGAAGATCCCCGGGCCCTTGTCGTCCGCGCTCAGGAAATAGACGGTCTTGCCGTCTTTCGACAGGAAGAAGACGTTCGAGACGCCGTTCGTTCCGGTCGTGATCTGGACGACGCGCCGGTCGATGCCCTCGAGGTCGATCCGGAGCGGCGCGGCGGCCGTCGCCGCGGCCGCGGCTCCCTCCTTCTCCCGGGCCTTCGGCTCCTCGGTCTTCTTGAGGCGCTCCTTGACCAGCGGGTCGTCGGGGTCCTCGGCGAGCCGGGCCAGGGGGACCTTGAAGAGATGGCTCACGCCGGCGTCCCGGTTGCTGAGGAAGACCAGGTAGCGGCCGTCGGGCGTCAGCTCGCCCCCCATGTCACGGAAGGGGTCGGGGGTGACGTCGTACGCCTTGCGCTCGGCGATATCGAAGAGATGGACGTCGGCGTTGGCGTCCTCGTCGCGCAGGGTCAGGACGAGCCATTTCCCGTCGGGCGAGAACTCGGCCACCGACTGCCCGCCGGGCGTCTCGAGGAGGTCCTGGACGCTCCCGGACTCGACGTCGACGAGAAAGAGCTTGTTGGCCGCGCTGAAGGCGATCCTCTTCGAGTCCTTGGACCAGACGAACGAGCCCTTGGCCGACTCGTGGGCCGTGAGCATCTTGCGCCGACCCGACGCGAGGTCCTGGAGCCAGATCTCCTCCTCGAGCGATTCGTCCGAGATGTAGGCCAGGGTCTTCCCGTCGGGGGAATAGGCCTGGTAGCGGTCCCGCCAGGGCGAGGAGGTGATCTGGCGCATCTCGCCGACGCCCTCTTCGGTCGGGACGACGAAGATCTCGCCGTGGTAGTCCACGGCCAAGTAGTCGCCCTTGGGCGAGGGCGCGAACCCGTCGGCCCGGCCGTCCGAGGCCAGGTACTCGACGAGGTTGGTCTTCGGATCGAAGGCCAGGCTCAGGGCGATCCGCTCGGGCCGGCCTTCGGGGACTTTCATCTTCCAGAGGTCGAACTCGCACTCGTAGACGATCTCCGTTCCGTCGGGGCTGATGGCCGGGAACTGGACGCCGTCCTTCTTGTGGAACGTGACCTGGACGGGCGCTCCGCCTGTCGGGGCGATCTTCCAGATGTTGAAGAAGCCGTCGCGCTCGCTGAGGAAGTAGATCATCCCGTCGGCTCCCCACATCGGCATGAAGTCCTGGCGGAACGAGCGGAAGTCCTCGAGCTTGGTGTTGGTCAGCTGGACGATGTTCCCGCCGGCCGCGTCCATGACGTAAAGGTCGGCGCTGGCGTTGCCCTTGTAGCCCTTGCGCCAGTAGCGCGGGGCGATGCGGTTGAAGGCGATCCGCTTGCCGTCCTGGGAGAGCATGCCCAGGGCGGCCTGGTCCATGGGCAGCGGCAGCGGCAGCCCGCCCTTGATCGAGACGGTGTGGAGCGGGCTTCCCCAGGCCCGCTCGCCGCGGCTCGTGGCGAACAGGACGCTCCGGCCGTCGGGCGTCCAATAGAGGGCGGTGTCATTGCCGGTCATGAACGTCAGCTGGGTCGGCTCCCCGCCCTCGACGGGAATGACATAGACGTCGTCGTTGCCCATCCGGTCGCTGGTGAAGGCGATCCAGGCGCCGTCGGGGGAGAAGCGCGGGGCCGTGTCCGCGGCGACGTGGGCCGTCAGCCGGCGCGGGCCGAAGCCGTCGGCCCCGGCGATCCAGATGTCGCCGTGATAGGAGAAGGCGATCTTGCCGTTGGCGATGTGCGGCGTCCGGGCGAACTTGATAGGCTCGGCCGCGAAAGCGGCCGCGGCGAGCGCCAGGACGGCCAGTAAAAGGCGGAGAGCTGTTTTGTTCATGGGACCTCCTCGCGACAGGGTTTTCTCATGGCGGGGCGAAACCCCAGATTACAAGATTCCGGCCCGGGATTCAAAGACTCGCGCATTCCCTTCCGTTTCCGAATGTGGTACTTTCGTATCCAGCCCCATATTGGAGGGTGTCCATGACGATCCCGAGAATAGGCGGCCGAAGCTTCCTCGTTCCTCTGCTTGTCGCATCGCTCCTTGCGGCGACATCGACCGGGACGGATCCGCGGGAAGCGGACATGGCATACGTCAACGGCAACATCTATACCGTCGACGAGGGCTTCAGCAAGGCGTCCGTTCTGGCGGTCAAGGACGGCAAGTTCGTCTACGTCGGCAATGCCGAGGGAGCCAAGGCCTTCATCGGCCCTCTGACCCAAGTTCTCGATCTGAAAGGCAAGACGGTGCTCCCCGGCCTTCACGACTCCCATGTTCACATCCGCTATGGGGAGAGAGAGCTCTACCCGCGCGTCCCGGACATCCGGGCCTCGATCGGCGAGTGGGCGTCCGTCGAGCGCATGCAGAGCGTCATCAAGCGCTGTCTGGCGACGGGCGAGGGGATGCGGCCCGGTCCCGAGCCGCGCTGGCTGGTCTTGAGCGGCTGGATGTCGGACGTTTGGGACCCGCCGGCCTTCCGCAAGGAGCTGATCGACGCCGTGGCCCCGGACAATCCCGTCTTCATCAGCCGGTACACGCACGGCAGCGGCGCGAACAGCAAAGCCCTCGAGCTGGCCGGAATCGACCGCAGGACGCCCGATCCGCCCGGCGGTCACATCAAGAAGGACGAGAACGGGGAGCCCACGGGCGAGTTCGTGGAACAGGCGCCCCCGCAGCTGACGCGTCTCATCCCGCCCCTGCCGCCCATGACCGATTATGAGATCAGCCGCAACCTCGTCGAAGGGACCGAGCTCGCCCTCGCCTCCGGCCTGACGACCATCCACGGGGCCAGCGTGACCGGCTACAACGAGGTTCAGCGGCGGCTCAAGCTCTACGAAGTCGGTCTCCTCAGGATCAGGATCAACGAGATGGTCAGCGAAGACGCGGCCAAGAAGCTGGGCCGGCCGCTCAACTACGAGAACAAGTTCTTCGTCCGGTCGGTCAAGACCCTCCTGGACGGGGCCTTGGGATCGAGGGGCGCGCATTTCCTCGAGGCCTACAGCGACTATCCGGGCTACCACGGGGAGCCTCGACGTAGCGAGGATGATATCGCCCGGTCGGCGACCGGCCTGCTCAAGATCGGCTTCAACATGAGGATCCACTGCATCGGGGACGCCGCCAACCGGACGGCCATCAACGCCTACGAACGCGCTTTGAAGGCCACGGGGATCCAAGGGACCGCGGCCCGGTTCGCCCTCGAGCATTGCCAGGTCCTGACCCCCGAGGACATCCCCCGGCTGGCCGGACTGGGGATCGTGGCTTCCATGCAGCCGCTCCACGCGACGGAAGACATGAATTTCGCCGAGGCCCGGATGGGTCCCGAGCGCGTCAAGCGCGCCTACCTGTGGAGGACGCTGCTCGATCTCGGCGTCGTGATCGCCACGGGCACGGATTATTCCGTGTCCCCTTACAATCCCTTCTACACCCTGCACGCCGCGGTGACCCGCCAGGACCGGAGGAACGAACCGCCCGGCGGCTGGTTCCCCGAACAGGCCATGACCCGGGAGGAGGCCCTGCGCGCGGCGACCATGGGCGGAGCCTACGTCATGTTCGCCGAGGATATCCTGGGATCCATCGAGGTCGGAAAGCTCGCCGATTTCGTGGTCATCCCCGTCGATTACATGACCGTCCCGGCCGAGGACATTTGGAAGATCGAGCCGGACATGACGATCATCGGGGGCGAGGTCGTCTACTCGAAAGCCCTGAAGACGCGGGACTAGGCTAAAAGAACCCCGCCCGTTTCAACGCTTCCATCGAGATCCTGTTCGACGGGCCGTCGCCCCGGGCGACGCAGACGGCGACCTTGTTCTCCGTCGCCGCGACGATCTCGGCGATGTCCTGGTGGGTGAACCCGGGGCAGAGAAGGATGGACTCGATGCCCTTCTCCAGGAACAGGCGCCGGCTGACCTCGAGGGCTTCGGCCTGGCTCCTGACGATGACGACGTCCAGCTGGTATTTCCCCGTATCGATGAACGAGCGGTGGACCTCCTTGTCCGCGTCCGGGGCGTGGGCCATGAAAAGGGTCTTGAAGGGCTTGTCGGTCATGTCCGCCTCCTTGGGGGATTCTGGCGTCAATGGTAGGCCATCCGGAAAGACTCCGCAACCTTCCGGGATCCGCAGTCCGGCCCGACAGCGAGCGCCTGGGCGTCATCCGGCCGGTCGACGGGAAGTACGGGAAGCTCGAGGCGCTGGGACCGCCGCTCGACCGGTAGCCGAGAAGCCAGCACCCGTGGATCGCTCCGGACGAGAGCTTGATCGTCTACACCGTGGTCAGGCCGGGGCAGAGCCCGGCGAACGTCCATGGAGCCCGGGCAGGGCAACGGCGACATCTACTGGGTCGACGCCTCCGTCCTGAAAAGGTGAGCCCTACCGGGGCCTTATCGCTCGGGTGACCTCCTACATCCCCGAAAAGGGGCAGGTCCTGGTCCGCTACTACGGCCCGAACGCCAACGCCCACCGGGGCAAGGTCCGGAGAGCGGGCCTGGCGCATTTGCCGCTCCGGATTGTCGAGGAGGAGCCCCGCCGTCTTCCTTCCAAGGGCTGGGCCGAGATGATCCGGAAGGTCTACGAGGTGGATCCCTTGATTTGCCCACGCTGCGGCGGGGTTATGAAGGTCGTCTCGTTCCTCATGGAGCCCGCGGTCGTGGACCGCATCATCGACCGCCTGAAGCTGACGTTCGTAGCCGAGAAGCCCCCGCCGCACTCCTGGAGCCATGAGCAAAGGCGGCTCCATCGACACCATCATCTTCATTTTTTCATTCCGCCTTCAATCCCCTCCATTGCCGCTCACCGTTTTTCTCTTCGACGTACCCCAGCCCCGGAAACGGAAAATGACAACCGTAGACCAGGAACCTTTCATTCATGGATTGTTCGACGAGCGTCCATCTCGTGGACCTCGCCTTCTCCTGGTCCATGTCGCCGGAGTAGCCGATCTCGGGATGCTCCATCTGTACGGGATTGTGAGCCGCATCTGCAAGGCACAGCAACTTCTGGCTCCCAGACTTCACCAGCACAGCCATCTGTCCCGGCGTGTGACCGGGCGCGGCCATCGTCACGATGCCAGGCAGAATCTCCGAATCCAGCTCGAAGAGTTCGACTTTGTCCTTGAGAGGAGGCAGGTTCTCCCGCGCCCATTTCGCCAGTTGTTCAGACATGTGTGACAGATTTTCCTCGGAGGTCCAATAGTCCCACGCTTTCTTGGACATCACATGCCTGGCGTTGGGGAACTGAAGCCGACCCTCCTTGTCGACGATGCCTCCGATGTGATCCCAGTGGCCGTGGGTGATGATCACGACATGGACCTCCTCCGGAGCGATCCCGAGTTCCCCTAGGTGTTCCGTCAACCTCCCCTCGTCTGCCCCCACAGGCTCTCCCAATCCGGTATCGATTAGGACCAGATCCTCCCCCGTATCTACGACAAGAATTTGAAGTGACAAAGGGACGGCCTCAGGATTCAGGCCGTTTTCCTCGAAGGCGGCACGCATTTTCGGCGAATCGACACCGCTGAAGAAATCAAGCGCGTTGATGGATATCCCGCCGTCCTTAACGACGGTGCACGCAAATCGGCCCAGTTGGAAGGTGACGGCAGATTCTGTGACCGTGGTGATGCTCACGCTTTTCTGACCAGCGCCGCATCCAATCATGATGAGAGATATGAACACAATAACCGCCAAGATGAGGACGCGAGCGTTATTCATTTTTTGATAAGATCCTTCTTCCGAACCGCCCACTATTGGCTTTTGGCCTTCAAGAAAAAGAAGGTGTCTTTTGGCAGGGAGTCATCGGTTCGCACCAGTTCGAAACCGGATCCGACGGCTGCCTTTTCGATCCGCTGGCGGATGGTAAGGCGCTGGGCCGGAAGACGGCCTTTCATCGTTTCGATCTCCTCGTCGATCTCATAATCGGGAGGCGCAAGAATGATCAAAGGCGCATCAGGCTTCAGGCTGGGGAGCATGTTCTTCATGAGAGGCACCGGCTCATTCAGCATGTGGAAAACCCAGATCATAATAATCATGTCCAGTGATTTTTCCGGAAGAAGGGGATCTTCTTCCTCGCCCATGATGATCTCGACGTTTCGAATATCATTCTTCTGGCAGCGAAAGCGGAGATAGTCCAGGGCCGTCTCACTTATGTCGTTGGCATAGATTTTACCCGACTCCCCCACCCTCCGGGCCAGATGCACGGTGAAGCGCCCTCGCCCGGCCCCTACTTCCCCGATGACCATGCCCGGCTCAACGCCCATGAGATCCAAAACCACCTCGGGGGGCTGCCGCTCTGCGCTGATCTGGTTTTCCCAGTCTTCCACCTCCCTGACCATTTTTTCGTCAATGGCCTTGTTTTGAGATAGCAAGAGAGGGATTAGGCAGAGCAGCATGGCGGCGGCCGAGAACCGGCGGCGCTTATTTTGGTTCATGTCGATTCTCCTTGTGAGGGCTTTCTCTAAAGAATTCGAAGATCCTGATATTACGCATCGTAGCCGATCTGGTTTAGAAAGTCGATTATAGTCCTCAAGCTTTTAGGTTCTTCTCCCATCTCCGGGATTCCCTCTTGCGGCGGCGATGGCGTTGCTTCGCAGATCCCCGTTGCTGGAGAGGGGGAAGAGCCAAGACAAGAGCTTTTTTCGGATATTTCGCAGAAATCCGCCTCCGTGTGGGCTCCGGCAGATTTCTGCCTTCCGCTCGCTTCGTTCGCTTCGGTCGGATGGAGCTAGAGGCAATGCCCTGAGCCAATTTTATGCATGTTCGGCTATAATAGACCGTAAGTTGCCGAACGTAACGCCAACCGCGCGAACCGCATGAGAGGACATCCGCCGCCATGAACTTCAAACGCCTCCTCTTCGTCGCCCTGGCCGCGTCGCTTTTAGCGACCGCGGCCCTCGCTCAGCCCACCGACGCCAAAACGCGCCTGGCGTCCTGGGACCGGCATCTCAGGCTCAAGGCTGAATCACCTTTCAAAGACCTGACTTGGCGCGCCGTCGGACCGGCTTTTTGCGGAGGGAGGATCCAGAGCCTGGCCGTTCATCCCGCCCGGCCGTACACGATCTACGTCGGCGCGGGGGCGGGAAACGTCTGGAGATCGGACAACAACGGCCTCACCTGGACGCCGGTCTTCGAGAACGAATCGACGTTCGCGATCGGCGAGGTCGCCATCGCCCCGTCGGATCCCGACGTCGTTTGGGTGGGAACGGGCGAGATCCTGATGGCCCGGAGCTCCTACGCCGGGACCGGCGTCTTCAAGTCGACCGACGGCGGCCGAACGTGGACGAACAAGGGCCTTCACGATTCCCAGCATATCGGCCGGGTGCTCATCGACCCCAAGGACGCGAACACCGTCTATGTGGCCGCGATCGGGCACAACTTCTCGACGAACGCGGAGCGCGGATTGTTCAAAACGACGGACGGCGGGACGACCTGGTCCAAGGTCCTCTATATCAACGAGCGGGTCGGGGTCATCGATGCCGAGATGGACCCCGTCGACCGGAACATCCTGTATGCCGCCGCCTGGGAGAGGGACAGAAAGCCGTGGGGGCATGTCGTCGCCGGAGCCGGAAGCGGCTTCTACAAATCGACGGATGCCGGCAAGTCCTGGCGGAAGATCACGCGCGGGCTGCCCGACGGAAAAAACCTCGGCCGGATCGGCGTCGAGATCGCCCCGTCGGATCCCCGAGTCCTCTACATTCTGCTCGATAATCAAACGCTTCGTCCGGGAGATCCCCGGGCCCGGAACCCGCGGCCGCAGCCGATCAGGGGGGAAGTCTACCGCTCGGACGACCGGGGAGAATCCTGGATGAAGGTCAACGTCGGCGAGCTCGGTACGACCATCGGCTACGACTGGAACCTGATGAAAATAAGCCCGGACAACGAGAACGAGATCTATGTCGCCGGGAACCGCTTTCTGAAGTCCAAGGACGGGGGGAAGACCTATGCCCAGGTCGGGGGGACGATCGTCCCGCTGCTCTACAAGGAGAAGCGCGAATTCCCCCTCGACCACCACGCCCTTTGGATCGACCCCGCCAACCCGGACCGCATCCTTCTCGGGACCGATCACGGGCTCTATGTCTCTTACGACCGGACGAAAACGTGGCTCTTGAACAACAACCTGCCGATCACCGAGTTCTACGCCGTCGCGGTCGACGAGGAGAAGCCTTACAACATCTACGGCGGGAACCAGGACAACGCCGCGGTCGTCGGGTCGAGCGCCAGCCGTCTCGATCCCGAGGCTCCGAACCTCTGGAAGCACGTCTATCTGGACAGGTGGGGAGGTGGCGACGGGTTCGTCACCCTGCCCGACCCGGCCGAAGCGGACAGGATCTATTACTTCAGCGGCCCGTCGGTCTATTTGAAGAACATGGCCGACGGCAAGCAGGTCAACATCACGCCACGGCCGCCCGCGTCCGAAAAGGGATTCCGCACCAATTGGATGGTCCCGTTCGTGATCTCTCCCCACGACCCGAGGACCCTGTATTACGGCGGGAACAAGCTCTTCAGATCGACCGACAAGGGCGCGAATTGGGAGATCATCAGTCCCGACCTCTCGACGGATCCCAGCCCGGAACGACAGGGCAATATTCCGTATGGGACCTTGACGACCGTATCGGAATCGCCCCTCCAGCCGGGGGTCATCTACGCCGGGACCGACGACGGGAACGTGCAGGTGACCCGGGACGGAGGAAAGACCTGGGCCCTCATTGTCCGGGGGCTCCCCTCGAAATGGGTCAGTCGGGTGACGGCCTCGGGGCACGAGGCTGGGACGGTCTATGTCGCCCTGACCGGTTTCCGCGAGGACGATTTCCGGACATACCTGTTCAAGTCCGCCGATTACGGTCGGGCCTGGGCCTCGATCGCGGGCAACCTCCCCGACGAGCCCGTCAACGTCGTGAGAGAGGACCCGGCAAAAGCGGGGATCCTCTACATCGGGACGGATCTGGGGGTTTATGCCACGCTGGACGGCGGCGCGACCTGGGTCTCCCTTGGCCATTCGCTGCCGACCGCGGCCGTCTATGATCTCGTCGTTCATCCGCGGGACGGCGAACTGGTGATCGGCACGCACGGCCGGAGCATTTTCGTTATCGATGTCGGGCCGATACGGGACCGGGCATCTCCTCGATAACGGCTTTTCCGCTTCATGCTCCCGGAGCGTCTCCCTCTCCCCGCCGAACGCCTCTAGCGGGGCTTGGGACCTAGGTCCCATGGACAAGGCCTGTCCCTTCCATGTCGAATGGTTTTGAAAGAAGGGCTCCGTTCCGTCGGGGCCCGATGACCACCGGAGGGATGAGCCATGAGCACGATAGCTTCTCTCGAATGATCCGCGCGCCCCGCCCTACGGCGACATCTACTGGGTCGACGCCTCACTTTTTCTTTTTGAGCCCTGAGGCCGTGCGGTTCTCGGGCGCCGGGGCCTTGGTGACGCGGCGGGGCTGGATCTTGGTAAGCTTCAGGACCTCCTCGACCGCCTTCTCCATCTGCGGGTCGCGGCCCTGGACCAGGAGGTTGGGGTCGTCCCAGACCGGGAAGTCCGGCGCGACGCCTTCCCCTTCCCAGAACCAGTGGCCGTCGTTGTCGAAGAGCCGGCCGTCGGGCACCGTGATGAATCCGCCGTCGATCAGGGCATGCCCGGTAGCCGGCCCGACCAGGATGCCCAGCGTGTGCTCGCCGACGATCGGCCCGGCCTTGAGCTCCTGGAAGGCCCAGGGCAGGCCGTCGCCGCCGGAGCCCGCCCAGCCGTTGATCAGCATGGCCATCGGGCCGTTGTTGGCCTTGATCGGCTGGGGCGTGTCCCGTCCCTGGCGCCAGTGGATGTTGTAGACGACCGGCCGCCGCAGCAGCTCGAGGAAGCGGTCGGCCAGCTGGCCGCCGCCGTTGAACCTCTCGTCGATGATGAAGCCATCCTTGTCGAGCTGCCCGTAAAACATCCGGACCAGCTCGCTCTGGCCCTGGCCGGAGGTGTTCGACATGTAGATGTAGCCCAGCTTCCCGCCCGAGAGCTTCTCGACCATCCGGCGGTTCGCCTCGATCCACTCCAGGTTGCGGAGGGCCGACTCCTCGCCTCCGGTGAGGCACTTGACGACCACCGTCCGCGTCTCGGCCTTTTCGCCGCCGGCTCTAACGGTCAGGGAGACGGTCTTTCCGGACAGGCCCTCGAAGGCCGCGTAGGGGTCCCGATCCGGCCGAAGCTCGACGCCGTTGACGGCCAGGATGGCGTCCCCTTCCTTCACCGTGACGCCCGGGGCGTCGAAAGGCGAGCGGGCGGCCGTGTCCCAGGCGGCGGGGCGGACGATCCGCCGGATCCGGTAGGTCTCCTTGTCGAGCGTCCAGTCGACGCCCAGGAAGCCGGTCAGGACGGGAGCGACCTGTTCGACGTCGCCGCCCGAGGTGTACGTGTGCCCTGCGCTGAGCTCAGCCTGCATGTTCGAGCAGATGTTGGTCACGTCCCAGCGGGTCCGGGCGTCCTCCACCAGGGCCCCGTAGCGTTGCCGCATCTCGTCCCAATCCACGCCGTGCATG
Organism: Candidatus Aminicenantota bacterium; assembly: GCA_963719985.1. Classification (GTDB taxonomy): domain Bacteria; phylum Acidobacteriota; class Aminicenantia; order Aminicenantales; family Saccharicenantaceae; genus RBG-16-66-30. The sequence continues at coordinate 1,547,048 of CAVRDU010000005.1, forward strand.
GCAGGATCGTAGAAGAAGTCCCGGTATCGCCGCCAGGTGTCGGCGAAGATCTGCCGCCATTCGTCCTTGGGCACCAGGTTCATGAAGAGGTTGTTCAAGGGGACGGCGTCCTTGATCTTCTGCGCCGGGGCCGGGCTGATGACGCCGTACCTCGGTCCGCTCCGGACGAGCAGGGATTCGCCGTCGGCCGAGAGGCTAGCGTCGTCCACCTCTTCCATGACCGGTTCCTCTTTAAGGGTTGGAAGGTCTAGGAGCAGCAACTGCCCGGTCCTGAGGCCCGAGCCGGAGTTAGGGGCCCTCAGGAACACGATCTTGTCCTTGAAGGCGAAGAGGCCGCGGAAATTGCCGGCCCGGACAGGAAGGAGGGCCAGCCTCGCTTCCAGCCCCTCGAAATCGATGTCCACCGACGGCTCGGGAGCGGCCCCGGCTTCCGGCTTCTTGGCCTCGGGCGTCTTGGGCTTGTCCTCGGCCGGCTTGGCGGAGAGAGCGTCGTTCTTCGGGAGGAGCGGGGAAGGGGCGCCGGGGGTCAGGCTCAGGCAGGCGATCAGGCTGGAATTGGGATAGACCCAAGTGCCGTCGTCCATATCGGAATAGAGCGGCTCCATGTGCCGGTTGGTGTAATAGAACAGGTACCGGCCGCAGCGGCTGAACACCGGGCCGAAGTCCTGGTAGAAGCCGCTGGTGACCTGGCGCTTGGCCCCTGTCTTCAGGTCGAAGACGAAGACGGCATCGTGGGCGTTGGCGAGCGTCTCGGTGAAGGCCAACCAGCGGGAATCCTGCGACCAGGACATTCCGTAACGGTCGAGACCGGGATGCCCGATGGCGGCCCGGTTGTGCCCGGCCTTGACCGTCTCGCCGGACTCGACCTTGACGACCCACACGGTCGACGTCTCGTCGATGAAAGCCAGGTTCTTGCTGTCGGGCGACCAGTGGAGCGTATAGCCGTAACCCTTGGCCCGGCGGGTCAGCTGCCTTTCGGCGCCCTGGCCTTCCAGGCTCCGAACATACACCTGGTACTCGCCGCTCCGGTCGCTCCAATAGGCCAGGGTCTTGCCGTCGGGCGACCAGGCCGGATGGCGGTCGAAGCCGCCGCTGGAGTTCGTCAGGTTGAAGCTCGCGCCTTCCTTCACGGGGATGTCGAAGATCTCTCCCCGGGCCTCCACGGCGACCCTCTTGGACTGGGGAGAGAGGGCCAGGCCGGAGATCCTCGAGGAGACGTCGACCCGGCGCGGGATCTCGACCGACAAGTCCGAGACCACCTGGACCTTGACGGGCTTGAAGTCGTGGGTCTTCAGGTCCATCAGGTAGAGCGTGCCGCCGCACTCGAAGACGATGTCGCTCGGGCCGGCCGACATGTAGGCGATGTCGAAATCCTTCATGTGGGTGACCTGCTCGATCTTCCCCGACCGGGTGTCGTGCCGCCAGATGTTCAGGCGCATGTTCTCGTCCCGGTCGGACAGGAAGTAGATGTACGGGCCGGTCCAGGCCGGCTTGCCGTCGATGGCCAGGTTCCCGGTGATGTTCCGGGCCTTGTCTGTCGCCAGGTCGTAGACGATGACGTCGGAGCTATATCCGCCGCGGTAGCGCTTGAAGGGGTAGCTCTCGGTGATCCGGGTGACGTAGGCCAGCTGCTTTCCGTCCTCGGAGAAGCTGGCTAGCTCGCCGTAGGGGACCTTCAGCCGCTCGGGAAATCCCCCCTCGGCCGGGACCAGGTAGAAGTGATTGAGGCCGCGGACGCCGCTGGCCCGGTTGGAGGCGAAGAGCAGCCGCTTGCCGTCGGGGTGCCAATCGACCAGCCGGTCGGCGAACGAGGGATAGGTCACCCGCGTCGGTACGCCGCCCTGGACGGGGACCACGTAGACGTCCGGGTTCCCGTTATAGGCGGCCGTATAAGCGATCCGGCGCCCGTCGGGGGAGAAGCGGGGCCAGGATTCCTCCCCGGGCGAATGGGTCAGCGGAACGGCCGTCCCGCCGTTCTTGTCCACCAGCCAGATGTCGCCGCCGTAGACGAACGAGATCTGCTTGTCGGACACGTCGAGGTAGCGCATCAGCTTGGCCGAGATCTGGGCCTGGAGGCCGCCGGCCAGGAGGCCGAGGGCTACGAGCACGAGGCAGGCTTTCTTACACATGGTCTCTCCCTTTCCTGATGAAGTCCAGAACGGAGGTTCAAGGATAATACGAAGCGGGCGTTGAGGCAAATCGGACTGGGGCATCTATCGGCCATTACGTTTCTGGACGGTGTTTTGTTTCCGGCCGGTCGGATAATTTCCCCCGGCGCGCCGGCCGCCGCTCAGACGTTCTTGAGGCTCACGGACGGGTTTTCGCGGGCGGCCCGGACCGTGATCCGGGCGACGCACAGCAGGGCGATGGCGAGCACGACCGCCACGGCCGCGGCGAACACGCCGGCGCCGAGGCTGGTCCGATAGTAGAACCCCTGCAGCCAGCGGCGGCCGAAGGCGTACGACACGGGCAGGGCCAGCAGGCCGGCGACGCCGACGAGGACGAAGAGATCCCGGGCGACGAGGCCCATGATCCCGGATACGCGCGCGCCCAGGACCTTGCGGATCCCGATCTCCTTCCTCTTCCGCTCGATGACGAAGGAGATCAGGCCGAACAGCCCGACCGAGGCGATCAGGATGGCCACCACGGCGAAGCCGGCAAGCAGCCCGCCGAGCCTGTCCTCGCTCTCGTAGAGCCGGTCGTAGATGTCCTCCATGGCCGCGTAGTCGTAGGTGAAGTCCGGGACCTGCCGCCGGATCGTGGACTCGATGAAGGCGATGGTCTCCCGCACGCGGCGGCCCGACGTCTTCACGAACAGCCAGCTGGTCCTCTCGGGCCGGTAGAGGAACATCAAAGGCCCCACCTTCGACCGGAACGAGGCGTAGTGGATGTCCTTGACGACACCGATGATCCGCATCGGCTCCCCGCTTCCCCGGCCGATCTTCTTGCCGATCGGGTCGGTCAGCCCGGCCATCCGGGCGGCGGTCTCGTTGATGACGGCCTGGTTCTGGACGTCACCGACGGCGTCGGGAGAGAAACCGCGGCCCGCGGCGAAGGTCAGGCCGAACAGGTCGAAATAGCCGGAGTCCACGAAATAGTTGGTGACCTGGGGGACCTCGACCATCTCGCCGGAGTCGCTCTCGACCATGAAATTGTTCATCTCCGTGGCCCGGACCGGGGCCACGTTCGAGACGGCGGCGGCCCGGACGTCGGGGTTCCGGAGGAGCTCGGTCTCGATCTCCCGGTAGCGGGTCCGGCTGTCCGTTTCCCAGAGCCGCAGGGCCAGGACGTTCTTGCGGTCGTAGCCCACGTCCGCGGTCCGGATGTAGTCCATCTGCTTCCGGATGATCAGCGTCCCGGCCACCAGCGTGAGGGTGGCGAAGAACTGGAAGGCGACCAGGGCGTTGCGGAGGACGAGCCGCCGTCCGCCCTCGCGGGCGCCGAAGGCGCTCCGGAAGACGTTCGCCGGCCTCATGGACGACAGGACGAGCGCAGGGTAGGCTCCGGAGAGGAGGCCCACGGCGAGGCCCAGCCCGAGTATCCAGAGCCATGTCGAGGGCTTGCCGAGGGCGTCCACGGGCAGCCGGATGCCGGTCAGGCCGTTGAAGACCGGCAGCAGGGCTTGGACGAGGACGAGGGAGAGCAGGAGACTCGCCCCGGCCAGGACGCCGGCCTCGCCCATGAACTGGGCGACCAGCTGGCGCCGGTCGGCCCCGAAGGTCTTTCGGACGCCGACCTCTCGGCCCCGGGCCGTCGCCCGGGCCGTCGCGAGATTGACGTAATTGACGCAGGCCACGGCCAGGATGAGCCCGGCGACCGCCATGAGGAGGTGGATGAACGTCCGGTCCACCGTGCGCCAATACGGGATGTGGACGTTCGTCTCGTGGTGCAGGTCCCGGAGCCGCAGCAGGAAATACGTCCGCTTGTGGTCGCGCTCCGGGTGGTGGGTGCGGATGACGGACTGCAGCCCGGCCTCGAACGCGGCCGGATCGACGCCTTTCCGGAGCTCGATGTAGTTCATATAGTTCAGGATGCTCCAGGACGTGTCGAGGTCGTTGCGGAGGGACGCCACGGACACGAAGGACAGGAGGTAGTCGAACGCCAGGTGGGAGTTCTGCGGCGGGTCCTTCATGATCCCGGTGACCCTGTACTCGCGCCCGCCGCCGTGGATGACGGCCCGGCCGATCGGTTCCTCCCGCCCGAAGAGCCGCTCCGCCGTGCTTTCGGTCAGGACGACGGAGAAGGGATCGGCCAGAGCGGAAGCGGGGTCTCCGAGGACCATGGGGAAGGTGAACATCTCGAAGAACCCCCGGTCCGCGAACAACCCCCGGACCAGGACGCTCTTCCGGTCGTACGCCAGGGGCGCCTCCGTGGGCCAGGTACGGACGGCGCGCTCCACCTGGGGGAACTCCCGCTCCAGGGTCGGACCCAGGGGGCCGGAGGTGGAGCAGCAGCGGTTGGTCCCCATGACGTTCCACTCGGGCACGACCTGGCCGACGAGGTAGACGCGGTCGGCGTTCTCGTGGAAGGAGTCGTAGCCCAGCTCGTACCGGGTGAAGAGCATCAGCAGGATGAAGCAGGTCATCCCCACGACCAGGCTGAAGACGCTGATGGCGGCGTAGCTCTTCTGCTTTCTCAGGATCCGGAGCGCGGATCGCAGGTAATTCCCGAACATGGTCGGCCTCCGTCCTCGGTCTGCCGGCCCCAACCGGGGCCGGCGTCGGCTTTCAAAATCTAAGATGCCCGACAGGGGAGAAAGGTTGCCGACGCTAGAGTCGCGGCTTCGGCGGGGGGCCCGGACGCGGGCCTATTCGTGCTTGACGATGGAGATGAGCGTGTCCTTCTCCATGCCTCCCGTTTGCATGTTCTGCCAGGGGCTCTGGATCGTGACATCCACGGTGTCGCCTTTCTTGTACATGGCCCCCTCTTCGGCGACCATGATCTCGGTCAGCCCCTTGGCCTTGTAGAACGCCGCCACCTTGGCCACCGAGTCGGCGGTGCGGAAGGCCTTCGCCTCCATCCCCAAGCTCTCGGTGAGGAATTTCGTGGTCGCCTCGTCGAGCTTGGCGCCCGGGTAGACGGGAACGCTGAAGACTTCTTTGAGCTCTTGTCCTGCCCCGAGCGCCAGGCCTATGGCCAGACAAAGTACGGTCACTCGTGTCATGCGCTTCATGGAATCCCTCCTTGGACGTCAGCGGGCAGCCCGTTCGCGGCCTGGGGCTGGCGCCGCCCCTCACGGGCTCATGATAGCCGCGGCCCCGTCCGTGTGTCAAGGACCGGCCAAGCTCGAGATCGAAGCCCGCTTCCTGGCGGACGCCAGCGCGTGGGGCATGGGCGGACCCAGGGGCCGGACCGCGGGATCGCGGAATCCCGCCTCCGTGAGCCAGCCGCAGAGGTCCTCGTCCGAAAAGACCCAGCCGTTCTCCGTCGTCAGGGCCATGTTGACGCTGAACAGGGCCGAGAACTTCGGCCGGGTCCGGCTCGGGTCCGTCATCATGTCCAGGACGTAGAGGAGCCCGCCGGGCGCCAAGGCGTCATAAGCGCGCCGCAGCAGGCCGCGGATCACGTCCGGGTCCTCCTGGTGGAGCACCCCGAAGAAGAGGATGGCGTCGAAGCCGTCCGGGAACGGCGTCTCGTGATAATCGCCGGCCAGCGTCCGGACCCGGCCGGCCAAGCCGGCCCCGGCGATGATCTCCTCGGCGATCGCCGCGACCGGGGGGAGGTCGAGGACGACGCATTCGAGGCCGGGATGGGCCTCCGCGATCAGGACGGAATAAGTCCCCGGACCGCCGCCGACGTCGAGCACCCGGCGCCGGCCGGCGAGATCGAGGCGGGGGACGACCGCCCGCCCGATGCCGAGCGCCCGGCCGTGCATGGCCATGACGAACGTCCGCGTGCGTTCCCGGTCCTCGCCGAGGTGGATCGCCGGCTTTTCGACCGGACGGCCGGTCAGGGCCATCTCCTTGAGCCGGCCCCAGGCGCCGTAGACGTCGCGGTTGTAACGGATGGCCCCGCTCAGGTCCGACGGCGATCCCGGGACGAGGAACAGGGCCGCTTCGGGAGTGTTCCGGTAGCGCCCCGCGTCCTTCTCGAGGAGGCCCAGGGCGACGCAGGCGTCGAGGAGGATGCGGCCGCCGCGGCGGTCGAGGCCGCAGGCCGAAGCCACGGCCTCCAAGTCGGCCGGGCCGAGATCGGCCAGCGTCTTGAAGATCCCCAGGTCCGAGGCCGCGAACAACGCGGCGGATTCGTAGAAAGCGCTGGCCATGTCGACGATCCGGTTCGGGTCCATCGTCCTCTCCTTTCCCGCCCGGGCGTTCTTCGGGGTCAGGATATCAATCTCGGCGCCGGACGGTCAATCCCGCCGTATTGACAAGCGCTCCCCGAAAAAGCTACGCTTTCCGCAGAACACAGGACCAATAAAGGATGGGGCCAAATCCGACCGGCGCCGGTTCGTGAGGCTTTCGCCGTCCGGAGTTCGCCGACCGCGGTCGTTCCGGCCCCGAGGAGGGAACCGTGACCGCGAACCGCTGGACGATCGTCGGGCTGTCAGCCCTCTGCCTGGCCGGCGCCCTCGCCCTCTCCGTGGCTGCCCGCGCCCAGGGGAGCGCCGCCGTCAAGGAGCAGAGGTCCAACAAAGCGGCCAAGGTCGAGGTGACCGCCGCGGGGATCGAGCGTCAGGTCGCCGATAGATCCGCCCCGGCCGGCCGGTCCTACTTCGTCCTCGAGACCGAATGGACCAATATCCATCCCAAGCAGAAGGTCAGCAAGGACGATCTCGAAGGGAAACAGGACCGGACGATGGGTGTCGGCGGGCTCGTGACAGGCGGCAAGTCGGAGCAGAAGGTCGAGTACGTCGACGCCGACGTCGCCTACCTCGTGCCCTCGTTCTTCGACCACGCCTACCTCCTCGCCGACGGGGCCAGCTACGCCCTCGACCCCCTGACCGAGAAGGTCGCGGGCGGCTACGGCCTCAAGAAGGAGTTCGTCCTCCCCAAGCAGGGCGACACCAAGAAGGTCCGCCTCGTCTTCCTCGTCCCGGAGAAGGCAAAGAACATGGCCTTCCAATTCTTCGATTATTCCTACGGCCACATCCTCGTCCCGCTCGCCGGCGACCTGAAGCTCGCCGCCGGCGCCGCGGGCGTCGCGCCCAAGGGATTGGGCTCGCTCAAGGACGAATACCTGGAGCTCGCCGCGACCGCCGTCGATTTCAGATCCGCTTATCAGGATGAGGAAGCGCCCGCCGGCTGGCGCTACGCGGTGGTCAAGCTCAACGGCCGGAGCCTGTCCAAGGGCAACATCGTCCAGGTGGAGCCGACGGAGTACGTCTGGCTGGCCACGAAGGCCGGCCACCTCTATTACAGCGTCGGCGGCTCGACGACCGACGAGGGCTTCATCCGCTTCACGCCCGAGTTCGTCCAGAGCCAGGAGGTCGCCTTCGTCGTGCCCGCGGCCGAGAAGGATTTCAGCCTGGGGATGCGCGTCGAGAACCGGATCTACGCCCTGGCCTTGAGCGCCTCGCCGGCCGCCGGGCCCACGGCCCAGCCGAAGGCCGTGCACAAGGACGGCCGGACGCTCGAGATCATGCTCTTCGGCGCCCGCCGCGAGAAGGGGCTGATCATCCTGGACCTGGGCATCCGCTCGCTGGTCGAGAGCGGCGCCGAGATCCAGGCCGACGCGCAATTCATCCTGAAGGCCGGCGGCGAGGATGTCTCCTACGACGAGGAGGCCACGGCCGCGCTGGTCCACCGGCCGCCGACGCCGTTCACCGTGCCGCCGCGGTCGTTCGTCCGCTTCGAGCTGGCCTACGCGACCGAGGCCGCGCCGGCCGTCGCTCTATTACCGAGGTTACGAGAGCGAGAAGACGTTCGCTCTCGCCGGCCTGAAGTGATCGAAGGAGAGGGGACGATGAAAAAGATCCTGGTGGTCCTATTGGCGGCCGCGGTCGTCCTCGCGGCCTCCGCCTGCTCCAAGAAGAATGGGGAAGGCTCGGAGTCTCCGGTCCCGGTCGAGGAGCCGGAAGCGGCCGGTGCCGGGAGCGCGGCCGAAGGCGCCGAGGCCGAGCCGGAAGCGGAGTCCCGCGCCAGCCTGCCCGCGGACGGAGAGTGGCAGGACGCTTTCAAGTTCGTCCGCGACGCCATCCGGACGGAACCCTCGCGTTATCCCCTGAAGACGCCGGACGGCGTGGAGTGGGGCCGGAGCGCCAATCCGCTGGAAAAGGCCCTTTTCCTGGCCCGGCTGCTTCAGGATAAGGGGATGACCGTCGAGATCGCGGAAGGCGAGCTCGACGACGCGGTGGCGCGGTCGCTTCTCAACGAGATCTTCCCCGCGGCCAAGGCCGTGAGCGTGAAGAGCGGGACGCCCCTTTCCAATCCCTCTGAGGACCGGAACCTCGTCGCCGCGGTCAAGCGGCATTTCTGGGTCCGGCTCGAGGAGGGGGACGGCTGGATCGACCTCGACCCGAGCTTCCCCTCGGCGGAGCCCGGCAAGGCCTTCGCCGAACTCGCCGACTCGTTCGACCCGGCTGACGAGGCCCTGGGGGTGAAGGTCAGCCTGTACGTCAGGCGAAGGGTAGGCGCTTCAGGCGACCCGGAGCCCTTTCTCGAATGGGACGGAACGCTGGCCGAGGTTGCCAACAAGCCCGTGTCGTTGACCGTGATGACGGAATACCGAGACGCGGAGGCCTATTTCAAGCTCTCGCTCATGGCGGGCGAGGATAGTCTGGCCGACGGCGAAGTCGCCGCGGGCGTGGGGGCCGAGACGCGCCTCAACCTTGTGGCCAAGTTCGAGAGCCTGGGCGAGGTCGTCCCCGGCAGCGGACGCGTCCTATTCGAGCCGGCTGCGGGGGGCGGCGATACGCCGCTCTTTCAAAGGCATGCCCTCCTCATCACCGGGGATCGCATCCCGTCCGCGGCCTGGAAGGACGACCTCGAAAGCGTCTCCGCCACCGACGTCGCGGAGCGAGGCCAAGGCCGAAGCCGATGAGATCCGGGCCGCTCTCAAGGCGAAAAAGGCCACGACCAAGACCCTGTCGTCGGGCATCGAGCTCGAGGCGCAGCTGGGCCGCGACCTCGGCCATCTCGTGAACATGATCTTCGCCTCGACCTCGGACGACCAGACCGAAAAGGCCGGAGCCGCCCTGTCGGTGGCCAGCTGGTATGCCGTGCCGCGCGTCATCATCACGTCCTTCGGCGGGAGCGAGAAGGAGACGGAGACGACGATCGACCTGAGGCAGGACCGGGTCGAGTCGGTGGCCCTGCCCGGCCAGGCCTGGGGCATGAGCCAGACCTTCCAGTACGGCCGGGGGGTCATGGAATCGATCCTCGAGGGCAAGCTCCTGGCCCTCCTCACCGGCAAGCCGGCCCTGACCACGGCCTTCATGATGGAAGAGGCCGCCCGCAAGAAGGTCCCCATCCGGATGTTCTCGTCCCTTGAAGCGGACCAGGTCAAGGCCCTCGGCGCGCCGCCCTTCGTCCGAGGATTTATCGAGGGGACTTCTCTCGCACGGGGAAGGTCGTCATGATCCCGGAGAAGCCCATCACCTGGGAGGGCCGGCCGCGCTGGGGTTGGTGGCTGATCGATCCGCGGACGCGCGAGACGATCGGCGTCCTCGACACCGGCCTCCACCAGGCCATGATGCAGCGGACCATCCTCGAGGCCGAGGGGCCGATGCAGTCGAAGATGGGGGCCGTGCTCGGGGCCATGGTCGGCGCGATCGACACCTACTGGGTCCTCATGGCCATGGTCCTCAAGCACGGCGAGCTGACCAAGGAAGCCCTGCTCGAGGCCAAGGCCTACATGAAGGACATCCAATCGGTCCTGTGCCCGGGCTTCGAGAAGAAGGTCGGCGTCGGGGCCAGCGTCAACATCATCAGATATCGAGGACTGCTACAAGTACGACTACGAGATCTTCAAAGCCGAGGCCGGCATCGGGATCAGCCAGGGGTGGTGCGAGCAGTTCGCCAAGGGCTTCGCCTGCGCCTCGACCTCGATCCTCAACTATATGATCGGCCAGGCGGGGGACTAGAGGAGTGGATCGCAAGTCCGTGAGCAGGGAGGACACCGTCATGAGGATCGGTTCGCCGAATACGCTGTCGGTCATCGCCGTCGCCCTTTTTTTGGCGGGAGGGGCTGCCGCGCTCGTGGCCCAGGAGGCCGTCGAGAAGGAGCCCAACAACGCCCCGGCCCAGGCCCTGGCCATCCCGCTCGGGGCGACCGTCACGGGCTTCGCCAACGAGGACGAGGACGACGACTGGTACGCGCTGACCATCCCCGCGCCGGGACTCGATGCCATCGTCCTCGAGGTGACCGCCGTCGAGGGCGTCAACCTGGTGCTGCGGTTCTGCGACGCTTCGGGGAAGGTCCTGTCGGACATGGACTGCTTCGGAAGCAGCGAGCCCGAGGCCCTCGTCCGCCTGAAACAGGCCCCGGGCAAATTCCTGGTCAACGTCCACACCGACATCGGCGGGGACACGGAACATCCCTACAAGCTCCGGGTCTACAAATATGACCGGCCCCCGGCCACGCCCGAGGAAGTGCGTCAGGCCCTCGACAAGGCGCTCGCCTTCCTGGCCTCGTCCCAGCAGGAGGACGGCTCCTGGCCTTCGCACGAGGTGGCCGGGGCCGGACTGGCCACGATGGCCTTCATCGGCGGCGAGTGCGCCGGGAAAGACCGCTCGTCGAACATCCGGTCGGCCCTGGGCTACCTCCGGTCCCAGTTCACGCCGGGCTCCCAGTTCCCGGCCGGCTCCGCGGAGGCGGCCATCCGGGGCGGGATGTTCGGGTCCGTCAGCGGCAAGGTCATGTACGAGCAGGCCATCGCCACGCTCAGCGTCATCGAGGCTTTCGCCGCGCTCGGCGACGCGAGCCTCGAGCCGATGGCCGAAGAGGCGATCGGCCTCATCGTCCGGTCCCAGAACTCGGCCCAGAAACCGGCCACGCTCAAGGGCCCCACGCCGGCCGATTCGGAGCATTACGGCGGCTGGCGCTATGAACCCGATTACGAGGACGCGGACCTCTCGGTCAGCGCCTGGCAGATCCTGGCCTTGCGGGCGGCCGTCAACGCCGGGTTCAGCGTCCCGGACCGGGTTTTCAAAGACGCGGCCAAGTACGTCAAGTCGCTCAAGGCCGGCGACGGCTCGTTCGGCTACGACGGCCCCACCGGCGTCGGCGACTCGTGCGCCCGGGCCGGGATGGGCGCGCTGTCCCTGCAGCTCTGCGACCTCCCGAAGGACCCGGCGATCGGGCCGGCCGTCCGGTTCATGCAGAGCTACGGCCCGGCCTGGAATCTCGAGTACCCCGGGGACGGATACCCGTTCTATTACTGGTACTACGCGACGCGGGTCATGTACCTCGCCGGCGGGGAGGATTGGCGGGTCTGGAAGGACTACATGTGCCGCTTCCTCGTCGACAACCAGGGTTCCAAGGGCAGCTGGGAAGGCGCCCAGGCCGAGGAGACCGACGCGCTCCTGACCTATCGGACCGCCATCGGCGCCCTGATGCTCGAGTTCTGCTGCGGGCACGTGCCGATCTACATGTCGCCGCCGCGGGTCAAGGTCCCCGGCGAGGTCCGGGTCGTCGCGGAGAAGGAGGCGGAGAAGGAAGCGCCCCTGACCGTCGAGCTGATCATGGACGCCTCGAACTCGATGTGGGGGCAGATCGGCGGGGTGGCCAAGATCACCATCGCCCGCCAGGTCCTGGCCGGGGCGATCGGCGGGCTGCCGGACACGATGAACGTCGGGCTGCGCGTCTATGGGCACCGGTACGCGCTCGGCGATCCCAAGGCCTGTACGGACACGGAGCTCCTGGTGCCCATCGGCCCGGTCGACAAGAAAACGCTCATCGACACCGTCAACAAGATCCCGCTCAAGGGGAAAACTCCCCTGGTCCACAGCGTCCTCGAGGCGATCAAGGACTTCGCCGGGACGCCGAACGGGACGATCGTCCTGGTGACCGACGGGATCGAGAGCTGCGACGGGGACATCGGATCGATCGCCCCGGCCATCAAGGCGGCGGGGTTGGAGCTCAAGGTCGACATCGTCGGGTTCGACATCAAGGAGGCGGAGGGGCGGCAGGAGCTCGAGTCGATCGCCCGGTCGACGGGAGGGACGTACATCGACGCCCGGAACGCCGAGGAGCTGACCGGCGCGCTCGGCCAGACGCTCAAGCTCGAGTTCGTCGCCATCGACGCGGCGGGAAAGGAGGCGGGGCGGGGTGTCGTCGGCGGCGAGGCGATCAAGCTCCCGGCGGGCGATTACACCATCCGCGTCCTCACGTCGCCGAAGCCGGCCGAGATCAAGGTTACGGTCAAGTCCGGCGAGCGGCGGGAAACGACGCTGATAAAGGAAGGCGGCGCCTGGACTCTGCGATAAGCGGAACAAGAGGGGGTCAGATCTACCTTTTACCCAAAATCGGGCAAAAGGTAGATCTGACCCCCTCTTAGGAGGCGGATGATGCGGCGAAGAACGGGTTTTGGGCTCGTGGTCTTGCTGGCGGCGTGCGCGGTGGGGGTGGTCGTGGGCGGCGATCCTCCCCTCGTCCCCACCGGCGTCTCGGCGAAAGGAGGCAAGGGATCGGTGACCTTGAGCTGGACTCCGGCCGTGGGAGCGACCTCGTACAACGTCTACTACGCGAGGATGTCGTCGGTCTCCAAGACGAGCGGCGCCAAGCTGTCGCGGATCGCCGGCAGCCCTCATACCGTCCGGCGGCTCTCGGACCGGACGCCCTATTTTTTCGTCGTCACCGCGGAGAACGCGAGCGGCGAGAGCGGCGAGTCGTCCTGGGTGATGGCCGCCCCCAGGGCCGCGGCACCGAATCCCGGGCTCGTACGCGTCACCGCCGGTCCTTTCCGGATGGGCGACAGCCTCGACAAAACAGCCTACGCGCTGCCCGTGCATGCGGTCGACCTCGATGAGTTCTGGATCGACAGGTATGAGACGACGTACGCGCTGTGGAAAGAGGTCTATGACTGGGCCGTCGGCCACGGCTACGCGTTCGACAACCCCGGCCAGAACGGCTCGACTCGCCAAGGCGACCACCTGCCTGTGACGATGGTCAGCTGGTACGATGCGGTCAAGTGGCTCAATGCCCGCTCGGAGAAGGAAGGGCGGACGCCGGTCTATTACACCGACGACGCGCGCGCCGCCGTGTACCGGACGGGGAACGTCGACATAAACGCCGCCCAAGCGAATTGGGAGGCCGACGGGTACCGCCTGCCGACGGAGGCCGAATGGGAGAAGGCGGCCCGCGGCGGGCTCGAAGGCCGGCGCTACCCTTGGGGCGACGAGCTCGGCCCGAACCAGGCCAACCACGACATGGGCGCGGCCGTGCCCGCCGGCCTCTATCCGCCCAACGGCTACGGGCTCTACGATATGGCCGGGAACGTCTTCGAGTGGGTCTGGGATTGGGGCTCGGAGTCCCTAGCTTATCGCTGGGCCGCCGACGGTGCCCGGAACCCGCGCGGGCCCGAAGCGAGCGACAAGGGGACGAGGGTCCGGCGCGGCGGCGGCTTTTCCTACGGCGCCCAGAACCTCAAGTGCTTCGGCCGAATGTTCCGGAAGCCGACCTACACCGCGCCCTACTTCGGCTTCCGCTCGGCCTCGCGCCGGCGCTGAGCCCGCCGGACGGGCCTTCTCGACCAACTTGGCCTCGGCCTCGCGGGGAATTGGCACCCTTCCGGGGCCCGGCCGGCTCCGGCATCGTTCTTCGAGCTTCGTGTCTGACTCCGCGCGGTTCTCCAGATCCGGCGATCCCATTTGCTTTCCGAGGGCTATTCGAAGATAATAGCCGTTCATATTTCAGGATCCCTCCTTCATGAATGACAACGCGTGACGGGCCATAAGATCACCGCGGCCGGGCTGGGTCTTATGGGGATCCTCCTGCTTCCCCTCTATTCCTCCGTGGAGAACCTCCGGGCGGTCCGGGTGGCGACGGGGCCGGTCATGGACGGCAAGCTGGACGACGAATGCTGGCGCGACGCCGTCCCCTTCACGGATTTCCTCCAACAGCAGCCCGTCCCCTCGAGCCGGCCTTCGGAGAGGACCGAGCTCCGGGTCGTCTACGACCGGGACAATCTCTACATAGGGATCGTCTGTTACGACCGCGACGTCTCCAAGGTCGCGGCCATGTGCATGGCCCACGACCGCTTCCAGCCCTACCGGGGCGTCGACGACGACGTCGTCAGGATCCTCCTCGACCCCTTTCAAGACAGGAGAAACGCCTATATCTTCATCGCCAACGCCTGCGGGGCCAGGAGCGAAGGCCTGGCCAGGGGCGAGCGCTACTCCCTCAGCTGGGACGGGATCTGGGACGCCCACAGCTCCGTCCTCGACGACGGCTGGAGCGTCGAGATGCGGATCCCGTTCAAGACGATCTCCTTCAACCGGACGCTCTCGGCCTGGGGGCTGAACGTCGAAAGGTACATCGCCCGCAAGCAGGAGACGATCCGCCTGTCGCGGCCGGAGATCAACGCCTTCTTCGGGAGCCCGGTGAACGCGGCCCTCCTCCAGGGCATCTCCGACGTGAAGCAGGGCAAGGGGATCACGTTCAGGCCCTACGGCAAGATCGCCCTGGAGAGCATTCCCGAGGAAGGGCCGGGGACGAATTGGAAAGTGGACGGGGGCTTCGACGTCTACAAGAACTTCACCCCGAATTTCGTCGGGGCCTTTTCCTACAACACGGATTTCGCCGAGACCGAGGTCGACGAGCGCCGGATCAACCTGACCCGCTTTTCGCTCTATTTCCCGGAGAAGCGGACCTTTTTTCTCGAAGGATCGGAGTACTTCAGCTTCGGCTCCGGAGGAGGGGGAATGGGAGGGCCGGCCTTCGTTCCTTTCTTCAGCCGCAGGATCGGGCTCGTCGAGGAGGAGCAGGTCCCGATCTCCTACGGGGCCAAGGTCTACGGGAAGCTGGGGAACACGAGCCTGGCCGTCCTCGACGTCAGGACCCGGCCGTTCGCCGGAGACGCGGTCGATCTCCCCTCGGAAAATTTCGTCGCCGGACGCGTCTATCAGAACATCTTCGAGGAGAGCAAGGTGGGGGTCATCTTCACCAGCGGGACTCCCACGGACAACAACGTTCCCGAGACCCTCGGCCGCAACAGTCTCTTCGGCGCCGACTTCGACTTCACGACCTCGCGCTTTCTCGGGGACAAGAACTTCACCGCCCAAGGCTGGGCCGTCTACAACTGGAACGCGCGCGAGACGGGAAAGCACCATGGCTACGGCTTCCGGCTCGACTACCCGAACGACCTCTGGGACGTCGCCGCGAGCTACAGCTACTACGGCGACGCCCTCGAACCCGGTCTCGGATATCTTCCCCGCAACGACGTCCAGGTCCTCTCGGGGGGGCTGAGCTACAAGCCCCGGCCGGAAAAGGGGTTCCTGGGGAAATGGGTCCGCCAGTTCTTTTTCGAGCTCCGGCCGAGCTTCACCTGGGATCTCACAGGATTCCTCGAAACCCGGCGGATCTTCGTCGCGCCCCTCAATTTCAGGACCGAGAAGGGGTCGCACATCGAATTCAATTTCTCCATGAACCGCGACGTCCTTCCCGAGGACTTCGAGATCGCCGAGGGGGTGATCATTCCCCCCGGGCCGTACGATTTCACGAACTTCAACCTCCAGTACAGCACCCCTTCCTATCACGCGCTGATCTTCAGCGGCCAATGCAGGTTCGGCCCGTTCTATTCGGGAACGTACCGGGACCTGGAGCTCGATCTGTCGCTCCGCCTGAGCGGCCACGTCAATCTAGGGATCAGCGCCAACCTGGTCAAGGGGAACCTCGAAGAAGGGTCATTCACGGAAAACGCCTTCCAGCTCAAGGCCGATCTCTTCCTGACCCCCGACCTCGGCCTGATGAATTACATCCAGTACGACGACGTGAGCAGGACGCTCGGGGCGAATATCCGCCTCCGCTGGCAGATCTCCCCGGGAAACGCGATCTTCCTCGTCTACAACTCGAACTGGGAGCGGCGCTGGGACCCCGCCAGCCGCTTCGTCCCCCTGGAATCGCGGGGCGTCTTCAAGATCTCGCTCTCGATCCGGCCTTGACCCTTCCCGTGTCACCGATTCGGCATTCTTCCGAGCGGGCCGACCTAAGCGCTCGTTTCAAGCCCAGGAAAGCCATTGCGCATCAAGCGAGCAGCGTTTCCACGTGGGCCGAAGCGGCGCTCGCGAGCCCTGTCAAGCTATAGCCTCCCTCGAGCACAGAAACCAGGCGGCCGGAGGCGTGGTCCCGGGCGATGGCCATCACGATCTCGGTGAGCCTCCGGAAGCCGGCGTCGGTCACCCGGAAACGGCCGAGCGGGTCGGCCGTCCTCGAGTCAAAGCCCGCCGAGATGAGGACGAAATCGGGCTGGAAACGGCCCATCGCCGGCCTGAGTCTCTCTTCAAAGGCCGCGATGAATTCTTTGTCTCCCGATCCCGCGGGGAGGGGGACGTTGAGCGTCGCGCCCTCTCCGTCGCCTTGGCCGGTCTCCCCGGCCGCGCCGGTCCACGGGTACCACGGCCACTGGTGGGTGCTGAAATAGAAGACGCTCCCGTCCCTGTAGAAAATGTCCTGGGTGCCGTTCCCGTGATGGAGGTCCCAGTCGACGATGAGGACCCGGCCGAGCCCGTGTCTTTTCTGGAGATATCGCGCCGCCACGGCGGCGTTGTTGAACACGCAGAAACCCATGCCGACCTCGGCCGAGGCGTGGTGTCCGGGGGGGCGGACGGCGCAGAAGGCGCGCCCGGCCCTTCCGTCCATGACCTCGTCGCAGGCGGCGAGGACCCCGCCCGCGGCCCAGAGAGCGACGTCGTACGATTCACGACTGATGAGGGAGTGGCCGGTCGAGAGCTGGCGGGCGCCGCTCTCAACGTCCTTTTTTACCGTTTCGACATAATCGGGCGTGTGGACGGCTTCGATCCACTCGAGATCCGCCCGCCTCGGCTCGACCCGGAGGAGTCGGGGCCAAAGCCCGTCCCGTTCGAGCCGGTCCCGAACGGCGTGGAGACGCCTCGCGCTCTCGAAGGCGAATTCGCCCGTATCGTGCTTGGAATATATGTCGCTCGTGACCAAGGCGACTTTCGCGGTCGGCTCTTCCCCGGCCCTCAGCCAATTCGGCCAGAGCGCGAGGGCCCCGGCGGCGCCGATCCCCTTGAAGAACTCCCGCCGGGTCCATGCGTTCACCGCTCCCCCCTCGGCGCTCCCCATGGGCCGGCCATCCGGGTGATTCATCTCGTCATCCTTCGCTCGTTCGATATGCTCTCCCTGCCGAATGTTCCCGTCATTCGCGGGATCAACCGCTCGGATCATCGTTCCAAAGAACCCGCGTCCTTGAGGATCCCGGCGTTCTCCGGATTGTCCTTCGCCATACGCAGGACGCTCGCCCCGTTATCGTCCCGGGCGTTGACGTCCGCTCCCGCCTCGACGAGCATCCTGACGATCTTCGGATCGTAATTGACGGCGATCATCAGGGGGGTGATCCCGCCGGCGATCCTGACGTTGACTTCGGCCCCCTTGCCGAGGAGCGCCCGGATGACTTCCGTCGGGATGTCGTTTTCCGTCGCCAGGGCCTCGATGAGCGCCGTCCGGCCGTCGACGTCGCGGGCGTTGACGGCCGCGCCCTTTTCCAGGAGCGCCGTGGCCGCGTCGCCCGACCCCGCGATCAGGCTGAACATGAGGGCCGTCACGCCATAAGGGTCCTTGGCGTCGACCCACGCTCCCGCTTCGATGAGCTCCAGGGCGATCTTTTCATGTCCCCGCCGGGCCGCTTCGAGGAGGGCCGTGTACCCTTGGCCTCCCGCGTCGGGTGACATGCCGGCGGCCAGGAAAATGCGGACGGCTTCGGCCTCCCCGGCTTTGACCTGATCGAAGAACACGCTTTCCGAAAAACCGAGGCCTCTCCGGGCGAGCTCGGCTTTCGCTCTCACGGCAGGGGAGGAGCACGTCGGCGAGAGGATGAGGGAAGCGACAATGACGGACAGCGTGAACGGGAGAAGGGCCCTCGGCTCCGATGCCCGCATCCCCGGGTCACGCATGAATGGCCACCTCCCCCGATTATATAAAGGCCGGGGCTAAAAAGAAACAAAAGACAACGCCGGCCCGGGCCGAAAGCGCCGCTGCGACGTTCGGAGTGCCCCACGCGTCCGAGTCCGAGCTGTAGCCGCCCCAGGTCGTCGAGCTCCAAAGGGCGGCCGCGGCCGAGAAGAGAGGGGAATACGAGTCGTTGACGCCTCCGCGCGGCCTGGATTATCATGACCCTGTGATGGGACGGTCAAGTCCTGAGCTTGCTGCCGGCGGCCCTGGGCCACGCCGCGATAGGCTGTTCGTTTCGATCCAGCTCCCTCTTCCGGTTTTCCTCGCCCTGGTATCGAGCCTCGCTCTTTTTTCTCAGAGTTGCCGGCACGCGGCGGATGGCCTTCCCCGGGTCGGCTTGGAAGCGAGAAGAATAACGCTATCGGACTTGCGCTTCGATAACACCGGCAAATCGATCGCGGTCGTCGGCCCCGAGGGCGTCCTCTGGCGGTACAATCATGGGCACGACCTCGATATGCCCTATTTCCATCCCCTGAACACCGTCGACGGCCGGACGCTGACCGCGGACCGGCCGCCCGACCATGTCTGGCACCACGGGCTGTGGTTTGGCTGGAAGTTCATCAACGGAGTGAATTACTGGGAGATCGACCCGGCGACCGGTCGACCGGCCGGCCGGACCTTCAGGAACGGTGAGGCCCACGTTTTGGACACAAGATTGGTCCGCATGGCTCTGGGCCTCGACTACGGGCCCACGGAGGAGGACGGGGACGACCCTCTGCTCCGCGAGGACCGGAGGATTGCGGTCTTCGCGCCCGACGCGGAGGGCGTCATGGCCATCGACTGGTACGGGAAGTTCACGGCCGCGCGCGACGTCGTCCTTGACCGTACGCCCCTGCCCGGGGAGCCGGGTGGTCAGATCTGGGGAGGCTACGCCGGGCTCTCGGTGCGTCTGGCCGACGGCCTCTCCGACCGGCGGGTCGTGTCCAGCGACGGGCCCATCTCCGGGATGCCGGACGACCGCTACCGGGGACGGCACACGGCCATGGACTATTCCGGCCTTCTCGACGGTCGGCCGGCGGGCGTGGCGATCATCGACCATCCGGCCAATCCCGGCTCGCCGACGCCCTGGTATGTCGTCCGATCGGCCGGGATGAGCTTCTTCACCCCGGCCGTCCTCTGCTACGGCCCGATGACCCTGAAGGCGGGCGAGAGCTTCATCCTGCGCTACCGCATCCTCGTCCACACGGGCCGCTGGGACCCCGGCCGCCTCCGGAAGGAGCACGAGCGCTTCCCCCGGACGTCGGCCGTGGACGACGAGACCCGGCCCCGGCGCCTGATCAGCGAGAGCCGGCCGTCTGGAAGTTGACCTCTCGGCTACCTCTTATAGAGCTTGACGTATTCCATGTTGGAGGCGAGGAGCCGCTTGCAGTCTTCGGTCGCCTCGGCGATGGCCAGGCCCTCTTCGATCAGCTTTCCGGCGGGTTCCAGATCGACGGTCGGATCGGCCTTGTGCATCTTGATGATCATGTAGGCCGCGTTGTTCTTGCCCCAGGCCGCGAGGTCCCCCCGGCCCAGGCCGTCGGCCTGGCGGGCGTACTCGAGGTAATATTGAAGCGCCTCGGAGTGCTGGCCGGCGTCGTCGTATTCCTTGGCCTTGGTCTGGGCGGACCTCCAATTGTCCCAGGAAATGGGCTGCACCTGGCCGGCCTCCTGGCTGTGGTCCGAAAGGACCCCGGCCATGACGGTCCCCGAGGCCAGGCAAAGCAGCGCCAATCCAACGAATACCGCTTTTCTCATGATCTTCCCCTCCCGTCATTAGATTCGCCTGCATTATAGCACGGCGGCGCAGGACATCGATCGAGATGCCGAGCGGGCAAGACGATTTGACACCTGTCCTGAGCCCGGATATCCTTACGATGTGTGGGGAAGGGTTGGTTCCGAGCCTTGGACAGGCGATTTCGGGCCGCGCGAAAATACGGGAAATCCTTGTTCTTAAGGAGGCGATGATGGCTATTTATGGGAAAGTGGGGACATGCGACCGGGGAACCCGGATCAGAGGCGCGGGATTTCTGGCCGCGCTGCTCGGCGTTCTTGTCATTCTGGCCCTGGGCAGCCCGGCCTTCGCCCAACAGGATCCGTGCGCGGAGAATGGTCCGGACTGCCGCTTGCTGACCGCGGCCGAAGTCAATGCGCTGAAGGCCCGATTCCTGGCCCTTCGGGCGGCTTTGCCCGTTCCGGACCCGTCCCGCTGGGCCCCGCCGCCCGGCGTCGGGGATGCCTACACCATGTCTTTCATAGCGGAGCTCGACGCCGGCGCCCCCATGATCTCCGGTTCGTGGCCGGCCGGAGCCTTCACGGAGCGCACCGATATCGACTTCATCTACGATGGCCTGGTCAAGCCCGCGGATAAAGCGAAGGACACCAAGGACCCCCTGGCCGCGGTGGCGCAGATGCAGGCCGCGTTCGGGAACCGCATCGAGGTGCTGGCCAGGCTCCTGCCCCACGCCTACCTCGTCGATAACGACGGCGGCGATTGCGTCGACATCAGCGATCCCGAGGCGACCGACATCGAGAAGACCCCCCTGTTCCTCTCCTGGATGTCCAACGAGGGGACGAACCTGACAGTGATCTTCGGGCCGCGCACATGCAAAGAGGCGGAGACCCTGAGGGGGGATAGGCCGGCCAAGGCCCTGGCGCCCGTGAAATGCGTCACCCTCGAGATCATCGGTCCCGATCGGGCCGAAGTCCTGGCGCTGAAGAAGAAGATCGACCGCAAGGCCTTCGAAGCTCTCCTCGGCCCCGTGATGAAATGACGGGGTGTTCGCGGCCCGGGCCCATCGCCTTCGGCCCTTGCGCGCGTAGCAGCCTGGTCATCCCTCCGGGGGCCGTTCGGCGCGTTGGTCCTCGGCCAGGTTCCAGAGCGCCTCGTTGACCTGTTCGATCTCACTCCAGCAGATGCTCGTCATTTCCAGCGCGCCATCGATGCGCCCGGTCAACTCGCCGTACACATCCTCCGAGATGACGTTGTTCGTGAACAGCTCCGTCAGGGCCAGGCGCTGACGGCGCAGGAACTCGCGCCAGGCGGCGTCCAGCTCCTCGGCCTCGACTTCGGGGTGGGCCTTGATGATGTCCTGCATGGATTCGGCCAGCTCTTTGTTGTAGGGGACGAGGACCTTCGACATGATCGACCAGACATGCTTGGACATCATGCCGTCCCTGTAGATGCGCTCGATGTGTTCGAAGCCGGACCGTGTGGCCGTAGCGCGGGCGCGGCGCAGGTCGTATTCCACGCGGTCTTCTCGCTTGGTCATGACTCCCATGCGCCTGACCATGCGGCTCATGGTCGTCCCCTGGACCAGGAGGGTGAAGATGACCAACCCGAAGACCATGGCCAGGAGCTGGCCGCTCGCCTTCGGGAGCTTGGTGGTCAAGCCGAGCACCAGGGCCAAGGAGATGGCTCCGCGCAACCCGCCCCAGTACATGACGTGCTTCCACCGCCTGCTGATCGAGCGCTCCCAGAAGAGCAGTCCATACACGACCACGAAGCGGGAGATCAGCGCGGCCAGGATGCCCCACAGGATGAAGGTCCAATTGTCCATCAGCAGCGGCAGGTCGACGGCAAGGCCGATCAACAGAAAAACGAAGGAGTTGGCCAGGAAGGACATGAACTCCCAGAAATTGAAGACGACGATCCGGGTGGTCGGGGACATGCCGCGCGGGCCGATGTTGCCGTTGATCACGCCGGCCGCGACGACGGCCAGGACCCCGCTGAGATGGAATTCCTCGGCCGCGAGGAAAGACCCGTAGGCCAGAATGAAGGTCATGGCCGTCTCGATGAGGTGGTCGTCGACGTGGGAGATCATGTAGGAAACGATGCCGCCGAGAACGAGCCCGACGGCGATCCCGCCTCCCGCGCTGATCAGGAAATCTCCGATACCGGCGCGCAGGCTGAACTGCCCGGTGGCGGCCGCGATGACCGCGATGTTGAAGACGACGATCGCGACACCGTCGTTGAGCAGGCTCTCGCCTTCGATCAGGACCTGCAATCGCTTGGGCACGCCGAGCGTCTTGAAGAGGGCGATCACGGCGACCGGGTCCGTGGCGGCGATGATGGATCCGAACACGATCGCGGAGGAAAACGCCAAGCCCGAGCCCGCCGACACGATCCCGGCCACCATGAACGTGGTCAGGACCACTCCGCCCGAGGCGAGCAGGAGGATCGGCCGGAGATTACGCCGCAGGGCGTTGAACGGCAGGTGGAAGGCGGCCTCGAAGATCAGAGGCGGCACGAAAATGCCCAATATGATCTCCGGCTTGACCTCGTAGTGCAGCTGCCGGAAGAAGATCGCCAGGGCGGACCCGACGAAGACCAGCCCGACGGTATAGGGCATGCGCATGCGTCGCGCGAGGACGCCGACAAAAGTGGCTATGATCAGCAGCAGAATGGCGTATTCTTCCAGGCGGAAAAGCTCGGACATTTCCCTTCCTCCAACGCGTGGACTACCGGAACGCGCGGCCCCTATCATACCAGAGAACGAGAAGCGGGGGAGGGATCGGCATGTCGCGCTACCGTTTCCCGGGACTTCCCGAGATCCTGTGGATGGCGGATTCCATGACGAGGTCGGGCTCGTTCCAGCCCTTGCGGTCCATGAGGTCCTTGAACGCCCTCCGATAGAGGAGGACGGCCTCGATCCGGACCTCGCCGGCTTCAGGGGCCCCGAACACGAACTCCCCTTCGTCCGATTCGAAGGCCCCGAGCCGGGTGTCCATCACGACCCGGGTCGGGTTCCAGTACGCGGCCGTGGGCGAGATCCCCGTCCACACCTCCTCGAGCAGCTTGAGGAACACCTTGCCGGGAAGACCCGCGTAGCAGGCGTCGTCCGGAACACCGGTACCGCACCATTCCGGAAGGACCGGACCCGATACGAGCTTCAGCTCCTTCCCGTCCTCCCCGAACGCCCTGACGACGAGGATCAGGTGCCGCAGCGGGGTGTCCGTGGGGACGTGGTGACCCGTGAGGTCGTTGACGATCTTGGTCCTGACCCGGACCCCGGCCGCCGACCGCTCGGATTCCACGGTCATGGTCACGGCGTTCTCGAGCAGGTCCCGGTCCCTGGCCCCGGGCATCCTATGGCTGACGACGGTCATGGGGTCGCGTGCGAGGCCCCCTTTCTCGGCGAGGGCGAAGACATCCGCCCCAGAATTCGGCATATGGCAGTCCTGGCACGTTTTCCCGGTCTCGGAGTCGCTCCACGGGCTCCTCAGCCACTCCCCGAAGGAGTCGTAGACGACCGTGTCCCAGAACACGCCGAAATGGCAGGCGGCGCAGAGCTGGCTCTTCTTCTGCAGCTCGGAGTACGTGTCCTCGCCCGGGGCGACGTCGTCCAGAGGGCCGGCGAAAAACTGGTGTCCGTCGAAGGGTCTGCGGAACTCCAAGGACAGAACGCCCGGGCGGTTCGGGTAGGGAAGCCCGGTGACGGGATCGAGCCGGACGTCCCAGATCTTATGACAGAAATCGCAGCCGACGCCCTCGGCCCCGACCCCCTTCACGCCGGACGGATCCGTGTCGTAGGGAGCGTTGACCGCCGCCGCGGGAAGATGGCAGGCGGAGCAGTTGCCCGCGTGCTCCGGATAATCGAGCCTGTACCCGGGGCCTCGGTACGCTTCGTTCATCTCCGGCGCCAAAGGGAAGGTCCCGTAGTCTTTCTGGTGCATGTAGCGCGTCGGAGGGCCCCTCCGGCCGGCAAGGTCCGTCCCGAGGTAGAGCGAGAGGAAGCGGGGATTGACGGCGGACTGTGAGTGCGCGTCTTCGAGCCATTCGTCGACCGGGAGCGCCGGGCCGGGACCGTCTTTTCCGCGGAAATGGCACTCGGCGCAACCCTGATCTTCCCCGGAGCCGGACGACCGAAGCGAGGGAAGCCAGGCGTATTCCGGATTGTCCGTGCCGTTGTGCCGGCGAAGGGATATCGTGACATCCTTCCGCCCGGGTGAGGCCTCGACCGGGCCGCCGATGAAATACCCTTTCGCCCAAGCGGTGAGCTTGAGAGGCCCGTTCAGAGAATCCGGGACGGTCAGTTCGAAACTGCCGCCGGCCGAGGAAACGGTCCCGTGTCCCGTCGCCTGGATCCTGACCACGGCCCCGGCGACGACTCCCTCGTCGTCGCGGACGACCCCGCCGATAGTTCCTCCCCTGTCCATCCGTTGGCCGATCCCGAAAGAGAGGGAGAGGAAAGCCCCTCCAACAAGCGCCACGACGGCCAGGACGACAGCCCGGGCGCCTTTTGGGGAGATCGGCTCTCTCCGGGACGAGGGCGGCGAAGTCGGCAGGTGGCGCATCACTTCTTCTGGTATCGGAAGACGCCCTCTCCCCATGTCGCGACGTAGAGAACCCGGCCGTCCGCGGAGATCTCGAGATCGACGACGGCCCTCGTGCTGAGGCCCTTGTTCGTCGCCACCCACTGCTGCTCGATGGAGTTCCACCTGTAGACTCCCGACCTTTGGGTCCCCGCCCAAACCGTTCTGTCCACGGGATCGACGGCCAGGGCCCAGACCATCTGGTTTTCGTTGATCCCGGCGGCCATCCGGTGCCAGGTCTTCCCGTCGTCCGGGGAACGGAAAACTCCGCCGTACTGGAGACCCGCGTAGACGGTTCGCGGGTCGACGGGATCGACAGCCACCGAGCGGACGTCGCTGCCGGGGAAGGCGCCGACCGCGGACCAGGACTTGCCGCCGTCCGTTGTTTTGAACAGCCCTCCCTTGGCCGTCGCCGCGTAGACCACGTTGTGATTTTTGGGGTGGACGGCGAGGTCGTTGACGGCCTGTTTCGCCATCGTGGGATCGTTGACCTGAACCCAGGAACCGGGAGCCCCGTTCTTGTCTGACCTGTAAACCCCGAAAGCCGTCGGATAGTCGTTGAGCTTGCTGTTCACCCGGCAGGAGGCCCCGTAAACGACATGGGAAGCCGAGGGCGCGAAGACGATCCGCTTAAGACCGTAGGCCTCGAGGGGGTGGCCCGGGACCGCCGGCAGCTGGAGCGCCTTCACCCAGGTCTTCCCTCCGTCCACGCTCCTGGCCACGACGCCGCCCATCTCCTGTGAGGCGATGACCATGTCGCTGTTCGTGGGGTGGACGGCGATGGAATAGCTCTCCGGAAACAAGACCTGCATGGAGGACATGCCCGCCCAGGAGGCGCCGGCGTTTTTCGTCTGGAAGAGCCCGCTCCGGGCGGCCGCGAAAACGACGTCGCTGTTCTTCGGGTCGACGGCGATGTCGAACATCATCGCGCCCGTGTAGCCCTGACTGGCGAGCTTCCACGTTCTCCCTCCGTCGGTCGACTTGACGTTCCCCCCTCCGTAGTTGTTGACGAAGAGGATGTTCGGGTCGTCAGGGTCGACGAGGATGTCGATGGGGAATCCGGCGATGATGCCCGGCGGCCCCCAGGCCATCTTCCCCCCGCTCGCGAGCTGCCAGGACTTTCCGCCGTCCTTGCTGACGTAGAAATTCTGCCGGCCTCCGGCGTAGACGATGTCCGGATTCGATGGGGCGAACTCCACGGAGGTGATGACGTCGTCCTTGACGGTCTGGACCCACGAGTCGCCCCCGTTCTCCGTCCGGAAAACGCCTCCCGTGAAATGCGTCTTTCCTTCGACGCTGTAGGGAGACGCCGCGTTATTGCCGCATCCGGCCAGGAGGATGCTGGGATTCTGAGGATGCATCACCAGGCTTCCGACGTAGAGGTCCCCCAGGCCCCGGCTGCGGCCGAGCACCTCCCAAGTCCGGCCGCCGCTCGTGCTCCTGAGGACGCCCACTCCGCCTCTGGCCTCGTAGGACTGCTGGAGGTTCTGGGTCCCGGCCAGGGCCTTGCAGTTGGAGTTCCAGGCCTCCCGGTCGAAAATGCCGCATGAGGCGTAGACGATATACGGGTCCTGAGGGTTGACGATCACGTAGCGGACGAGGTCGTTCCCCTCCCACAAGACGGCCCAGGACTTCCCACCGTCGCGGGTGAGGTAGATCCGGCCCTTGACCTTGTTGAAGGCCAGTCCGTCCTGGCTGGTCGGGATCTCCCCCTGGGCGAAAACGGTCTTGGAGTCGCCCGGCACGATGGTGAACCCCCGGAAGACGAACTGCGGCTCGGGGATGGGGACGTTCGCGGTCAGGTCGATCCATGTCGCGCCGGCGTCGAGCGACTTGTAGATCCCTTTCTTGTCCTTGAGCCCCGCCCAGACGATGTTGGGATCGTTGGGATCGACGGTCAGGGAAAAGACCGGGATGGCGTCTTGAGATTCGCCGGTCCTCGATTTGATGCCCGAGTTCGAGGCGAACCAGTTCTCGCCGCCGTCGACGCTCTTGTTTACGCCGCTGTAGTTGTCGGTGACGAACATGACCCTTTTGCCGCGCTGGCTGTCCGCCAGATGGCGGACGTCGTATCCCAGGCCTCCGATCGGCCCGCCCACCTTGACCCACTCGTTGAAAACCGACTTGAGGGAAAGATGGGGCATGAGCGTTCTCAGGGCCTCGGTCGAGATCTCGGCCGGGATGAAGCCGGCTTTGGGCGCGGCGATCCTGGCCTTCGCCGAAGGTTGGGCGACGGCTTGAACCTGCCGGGCCCCGGAGGCGCCCGCGGGCCTGGTGAAGATGACCCCGTTCGACCATTCGATCTCGACTACCCGGCCGGATTCGTCCATCCCGGCGATGCGGCCCTCCGCCCGGCCCGAGCCGACACCTCCGGACCACTCGACGACGATGTGATCGCCCTCGATGGCCCCCGACGCCTTTTCGTTCGTCCCCTTGACCGTCCAGGTGAACTTGGGCCCGCTCTGGACGATCTCGTAGGTCCGCTCGACCGAGCTCGCCCAGGTCCCGGAAATGTCCGGGCCGGCGGCCCTTTCCGCGTCCCGCTCCTGCGGCCTGGCCTCCCGGCCCTCGCCGCCCCGCGGTTGCTCGCGGGGAATGGGCCCTTCGGCGAAGGGCTGCCGGCCGAAGAGCGTCCCGTTCGACCACTCGATGATATTCACCCGCCCGCGCGGGTCCGTCTCTATCAGATACCCCTCGACCGGTTGGCCTTCAAGAACGGCCGACAAAACCCATCCGGGAGGGTCCCCTGCGACGCGGCCGGGAGAAGCGGCTCCGGAAGTCTTGGACACGATCCGGAAATCCCCGCCCGTTTGATGGACGCTGAGCTGATGTCCTCGGTTGCTGAACCAATCGCCGGAAATGTCCGGAAATGCGCCAGCTCGGCGTTCCTGGAGCTCTTGGGCGGCCGGTTCGCGTCCTTCCCGAGCCGGTGGCCGCCTTTCCGCCTGTTCCTCCGGTTCCCCGCCTTGATCACGGAAAAAGACGATCTTGTTGGACCACTCGATGCGGACGGCCCGCCCGGCCCCGTCGACGCCGGCGACCTTGCCCGTCACGGATTGGCGCTGGCGGCCCGCCTGCCATGTCGCCGTCAGACGGCTCCCGTCAATGGTCCCGGTCGCGGTCTGGCCCAGCTTCTCCACATGCCAGGTGAACCGGCTGCCCTGGACCTCGATGACATAGGTCTGACCGATGCTGCTTCTCCAGAAGCCGGAGATGTCGGGCCGGCGCTCCTGGGCGGATGAATGGATGGAAACGGCGAACGTGCCCGCAATAAGCGCCAGAACGGTGATTCTTGAAAACCGCATATCATACCTCCTCGCCGGATCGGGGCGTGTTGACCGACTCGAATCCGGGATCCCTTCTTTGGCCATCACGCTCCCCATTCTTGGCTCACCGCACGAAATGGACCCCGTTCGACCACTCGATCCGGACGGCCCGCCCCGAGGGGTCGAGAATGATCTTGCCCGTCGCGGAATCCCTCCGGAGGAGCCCCCGCCAGGAGGCCTTCACCGAATTTCCGTCGATCGTCCCCTCCGCTCGCTGGTCGATCGAGGCGACGTGCCAGGTGAAAGAACCGTCGGTCTGGGAGATCTCATAGATCAAGCCGATGCTGCTCCTCCAGATGCCGCTGATGTCCGGCGTCTGAGGTCGCGCGGCTGCCGGCCGAGCCTGCTCGATCGCTTGTCGTTCGACGGGGACGGGAGCGGCTTCGGGCGCCGGTCTGAAGCCCGTCGACAGGTCGATGCCGCCTGATGCGACCCCTTTGGGGCTTACCTGGATCGACGTCCTCAGGACTTCGGGTCCGGGCTCGGCCGAAATGAGCGTCGCCTGGATCGCGTTCATGAGAATGACGGGTTCCAGTTGGGGGCGCGATTCCGGCTTGGGATCGACCCCCTGAAGCCGGGGCTGGACGGCGATCTCGATCGTCTCCGACGGGAGGATCTGGGGAGCGGCCGGATTCCTGACGACCCGGACCTGGAGCCGGACCTTCCCCGCGTGGCTCCCCGCCTTCACCCGGAAAGCGGCCAGGCCGTCGTCGTTGGTCGTCAGGCGGACGGAGGAGGAGGCCAGGAGACAGCCGGGTGCCGGGACGGTCGATATCTCGATCTCGACTCCGCGGGGCGCGGGGACGAGGGCCAGCCCGTTCTCCATGAGGAGCGAAGACGTTCCGGAATCGACCCCGGGAGGAGCGAAGCTGACGATATTCCGTTGCGCGCCTCCGGGAGATGCCGCCCGCCTCGTCGGGAGCATCGCTTTCATGGCCTGCAGACCGTTGGGATGGACGATCTGCAACGGCTTGAGGACCTCGCTCCCGGTCACCGCGGTCTTCAGTTCCCCGGAAGCCGAAAGGGGCAAGCCCGCCGACTTCCATTTGGCCCGGAAGCCGTCGACTGCCGTCCGGGCTTCCGCGGGGGACCGGACGACTTGTCCCTTCGCGATGTCCAGGTAGTTGAATATGCGTAGATTGACGACGGCCTCGGCGGGCAGGCCGACATCGTTCCCCTGGACCCCGATGACGTTGGTCGAGAATTCCGATTCCATAAGGCTTTTCGTCACCGCCGTCGCCAGGCTCCGAGAAATCCCGGTTTTGGAAAGCGTGAGCCGGGAGCCCGCCGGGACGAGCTCAACCCGGTTGTCGACAAACGGACCCGCAACGGCCGGCTTGGCGATCGCCGCCTGCTTTTTTTGCGGCGCCTGCAGGACGGCGACCATCGCTTGGGGGAGCGGATCCATGTAGAGATTCAGCATGTCGGTATCCACGGCTCCCGGCGCTTGCTGGTACACGACGGGGCATGTTTTGGGGCCGAACTCGAGGTTGGAATCGGTCGTCCCGTCGAAGCTGTAGCCGGGCATCGCCGGCCGGATCAGATATTTCATGCTTCCGATCATCGGGATGGAATACATCCCCTGGGCGTCCGCCCGGACGTGGCTCCAGCCCCGCCACTGGTCCTTGAAGTCCACGTTCTGCTCGATGGGATTGATCGGGGAATAGAACACGAAGGCGCCCGGGACCTTGTCGGCCTTGCCCTTGACGCTGACGTACCCCCGGAGGGGAGGGGCCGTCTTCGGCACCCCGATTTCGCTCATGAACCGGGCGAGCAGGGCCGCCGTGTATCTCTCCGCGGCCGGGAGGGCGACCTTGAGGGCCTGTCTCCGCTCGGCGTGACCCCCGTTCTCGGCCTGCTCATAGTTCTCCGGATGATCGAGGCGCATGAACCTCGCCAGCTGGTCGGCGAGCTGGTGGGGAGGGGGGATCGTCCCGCCGAAGTTCTTGACGAAGTCTCCTTTGACGGCGTGGAGGTCGGGCTCGTCTCCCATTCCCTCGGCGAAGTCCTCGTAGCCGGCGTGGCCGCCGATGAATTTTTCGTAGAGATGCTGGGCGACCGCGAGGTCCGCGATGAGATGACAGGCCCAGCCGAGCTCGTACATGGCGCTCTCGCGTTGCGACCGGGCCGGGTAGCTGGTCCTTCCGTTGCGCCAGGCCTCGAGCGCCGTTTGGTAATGATGCTCGCAGAGGCCGGCGCCGGACGGGTAGGTGAAGTCGAGCCTCGGATCCACCTCGATGTCGAGGTTGACGAGGCCCAGCGCCGAGGAGTACCAGGAGGCGTAGATCGTCAGGATCTTGATCAGGAAGTCGGCCGCGTTCCCCAGGAAGCTGAACCCCGTGAGGTCCAAACCGCTTCCGTCGGAGATGTTATGATAATGCTCGCAGCCGCCGGCGCACGTCAGGTCCCATTCGAAGAGGTCCTCGGAGATGAGGCCCCAGAGGAGCTCGAGCTGGATCCGGATCATCACCCGGCCCTTGTAGGCGTCGGCGTGGACGGCTCCGCTGGTCAAGTGGAGGAGATAAGCTTGGGCGAAATCCGCCCAGTTGGGATAGCCGTCCTCGCGCAACAGCCGGATGGCGTGCTCGATGATGTAGGCGTGGGCGTATTCGTGATAGACCAGCCCGGGGGTCCGGTCGAGGTCGGCGAAGTAGGACAGGTCGCCGATGGGAGACGACCTCCCGAGGACCCGTATGGGCCCTCGTTCCTTTTGATGGTGCGGGGTGTTCCAGGGGAGCGACGAGGAGGCCAGCAGGATCACGAGAACGAAAACCAAGGCCGTCCGGGCCGTAAACGTCGCGAAGCGAAATCGCATCTCTCCTCCTTCGGTCCTGTCAATCCGGCGCGCTCCGGACGGATAAGCGACCGGGACGTCGTCTCTATCAGGACGCGACAAGAAAGGAACGAGGTGAGGGATATGCGGAAAAGCGGTTCCGGGCGAAGAGAGATAACGCCGCCGGTCGATGGTTTGGCCCTATTCCGCCCATGATACAGATCGATTACCTTCGAGTATAGGCGGACCGCGGCCTGAAGTCAACGCGTGGCCACGTTCTGGACGGAGGGGGCCCGAAGATCCTCTCGCCGCGGCTCCCGGGCTACCGGACCGGCGTCAGCGGACGAGGAAGAAGACGACGGTGAAGAACAGAGCCAGCTGATAAGAGACGATGCAGGGATAGTAGAGGGGCCCGACCCGTCCCGTCTCCTGGGTGGTCAGCCGCTTGTACTCGCTGATGTACTTGATGAGGAAAAGGCGGAGCAGGAAAAAATTGATCTTGACGCCGCGCTTCGAGACCTCGCCCACGATCATCATGGAAAAAACGACTCCCGAGACCACCGATACGAGCGCCAAGGCCGCAAAGATGTAAGCCATTTTTTTCTCCCCTTGGAAATACGTAAATATCGTGAGTTATGTTTTGATATCCGTCACAGCCTTGACGCGCGGGCCGGCGTGCGGCTGGGGATGAAGCGGCTTGATTTGCCTGGCCGCCAAGTCGTATCATGTTCGAGGGTCGGGAACGAGTGAATGGGAGCCGAGAATGATCGCGCCCAGGAAGCCCGTATCTCCGCTCCCGCGTCCCAGCCGCCCATTTCGTGACTGGAGGGGAACGATGAACGCTTACCGGGATCGGATCGCCCTGCTCTTGGCCTGTTTGGTCTTGTCCATTCCGTCCCTGGCGCAGCGGAAGACGCTCGTCAAGGCCGTCGTCCAGTGCCCGGACTATCCCATGGTCGACGCGATCGTCAACGTCCGCGACGCCGCGACGGGCGCCGGGATCTACGGCCTCGACAAGTCAGCGTTCGCCATCGTCGAGGACGGCGTCCTGCAGGAGCCGGACAGCTTTCTCATGAAAGCGGAGAAGAAGGTCGAGCCCATCGACATCGCCTTCGTCTTCGACCAGACGGGAAGCATGCAGGACGAGATCAACGCGGTCAAGAACAACGCCCTCATGTTCGCCGACATCCTCAGGGGATCGTCCATGGACTACCGCCTGGCCCTCGTGACCTTCAGCGACCGGGTCGAGGTCGTCAACGACTACACGGCGGATGTCGGAGTGTTCAAGGACTGGGTCTCCGGTATCGTCGCTTTGGGCGGGGGCGACGCTCCCGAGAACGACCTCGAGGCCTTGTCCCGGGCCCTCCAGCTCAAGGCCCGGCCGGGCGCCCAGGTCGTCTTCATCCTCATCACCGACGCGCCCTATCACCAGAACGATTCGGTCACGAAGCTGAGCATGCTGCCCCTGGCCAAGGAGATCAAGCTGGAGGGCATCAAGGTTTACCCCATCGCGGCGGACTACCCCCAGTACCAATGGCTGGCCCGCGAGACCGACGGCCTCTATTTCGACATCCTGAAGGACTTCTCCTCGATCATCGAGGACCTGGCCGTGACCCTGACGGCCCAGTACCGGATCCGGTATACAACGAAGAACCCCTCGTTCGACAACACACAGAGGAACGTGGAGGTCCAGGTCAAGCGCTACGGCGCGGCCAAGGCCGTCTACCGGTCGGCCGCGAACATCTCGGTGTCGTCCCAGCTCATCGAGAACAACCGGCCTTCCGACGCCTACCGGGCCGCGCACCTGGCCGATGGAAAAGACTCCACCTGCTGGGCCGAGGGCGCCGATGGCCCCGGGATCGGGGAATGGGCGCAGTTCGGCTTCGACTCTCCCAAGACGGTCAAGGCCCTGAAGATCATCGCCGGGTATCCCAAGACGCCGGCCGTTTTCCAGGCGAACAACCGGGTCAAGAAGATCATGATCGTGTTCTCCGACGGGGAATCCCAAACGGCGACCCTCGCCGACCAGAAGGACTTCCAGCGGGTCCTCATCGACCGGGACAAGCCGACGCGCTTCGTCAAGCTCGTCATCATGGAGGTCTACAAGGGGACGAAGTACGATGATACCTGCATCTCCGAGGTCGAGTTCGAGTACAAATGAGATCGATCCGCGCTCTCCTTCTCGGCGGCCTCCTGGTCCTCGGCCCCTGGGCCGGCGCTCCCGCGGCCCAGGAGACGGCGTCAGTCGACTGGGGCCCCGCCCTGGCCGGATTCGGGCTGGTGGACGTACAGACGGTCTGCCCGGATGTCGTCGTGGAGCTGAAATACGCGACCGCGGACAATTTCCTCGGGAGGAACGTCTATGGCAGCCTGACCCGATGCTACCTGGTCCGGGAGGCGGCCCTGAAGCTGGCCGATGCGCAGAAACGGCTGACGGCCCTGAAACCCGGCTGGCGCCTCCTGGTCTTCGACGGAGCTCGGCCCCGGCGCGTCCAGGTCGTCATGTGGGCGCTCGTCAAGGGCACTCCCCAGCAGCCGTATGTCGCCGACCCAGAGACGGGATCCGTGCACAATTATGGCGCGGCCGTCGACCTCAGCGTCGTCGACGATACGGGCCGGGAGCTGGACATGGGCACGCCTTTCGATTATTTCGGGGACCTGGCCCAGCCGCGCTGGGAAGAGAAGTTCCTGGCGCAGGGAAGGCTCACAGCCGCCCAGGTCGCGAATAGACGGCTCCTGAGAACGGTCATGTCCGACGCGGGCTTCCTCCCGATATCGATCGAATGGTGGCATTTCGACGCCTTTCCGAGGGACGAGGTCAGGAAACGGTTCAAGATCATCGAATAGGGGACCTTGAACCGGTCCTCCCGTATAGGCGATCCGTGGCTCGATCTCCAGGCGGGCCGTTAAAAGAACCCCGCCCGCTTTAGCGCTTCCATCGAGATCCTGTTCGAGGGGCCGTCGCCTCGGGCGACGCAGACGGCGACCTTGTCCCCGGTCGCCGCGCGGACGCTACCTCTCCGCCCGATAAAGGTGGACGACCTCGTCGCAGGCCTGCCCCGCGGACGTGCGCTCGAGCACCAGCACGTAGCGCAAGGGAGAGATCATGTATCCGCCCGCCTGCCTTCCGCCTGCGGGGTCCGAGACTTCGAACCGGCCCGAGGACGACACCGCGAAGAGGCCCTGGCTGCTCCCGGAGCTGGAGAGCACGCATGGCGATACGACGTCGCCGACCGAGTACACATCGTCCGTCCTGTAGTATAAGACCTCGGCGGTCACCGTCACCGAAGAGGCCAGCGCCGGCGGTGACGACGCCTGGGCGTATTGTCCGATCAGCGCCCCGGCCGCGAAGGGAACGCCGGCTTGGGCCTCCATCGTGCCCGTCAGCACCGCTCCGCCCGGCCCCTCCATCAGCAGGGCCAGGTCGGGTCGGACCATGTAGAAGACCATCGCCGGAAGCGCCGTGGAAGCGATCGTTCCCCGCCCGTCGGCGGCGATGGCGTAGGTGGCCGCGTAGGGTTGGCCTGCCGTGATGACGTTGTCGTCGTTGCGGTCGAAGAGGCCGGTCAGGTTGCCGGCGCCGTCGCTCGTCGCCAAGCCGGCCGTGGCGAGCGCCGCCGCGCTCGACGTGCGGCCGGTGAGCTCGAAGACGTGGGGCCCCTGAAGTGACGCGATGGAGAACGGCCCGCCGGACTGGCGCAGCGCGAGACCGACGAGCATCGGCGTGGCCGGGTCGGGGTCGCCGATCGATGTCACGATCAGCGTCTCCGCCGAGACCACGTACAGCGCGAAAGAAAACGTGCCGAGCCCCGTCATCGTCAGCTCCATTGTGCCCCTGCCGTCGGTGCCGACCGCGTAGCTGCCGCTGATGGGTATGCCCTGGGTCAAGGCGGAGCCGTCGTTGAGGTCGAGCCCGCCCCCGGTGATCAGGCCGGCGCCGTCGGCGCTGAACCGGCCGATCTCGGCGATGCGGTTGCCCGCCGAGTCCGCGCCGGTCCACTGGAAGACGTATTCGCCGTGGATGGCGGACGCCGAGAACGCGGCGGGATCCTGTTTCAGCAGCACGCCGGTGCCGCGGACGCCGACGTCGTAGAACGTTTGCAGGAAGCCCGAATCGCCGTTCGTCGCGAGGCAGTGCATGAACATCACCGTCCCGAACGGGAAGACCATCGACAGCGAGCCGCGGTTCTCCGTCCACATCGAGTAGAAGCCGGTGTGGGTCTGGGCGATGAGGTTTCCGCCGAGACTCGCGTCACAGGTGCGGTCAACGACGCCGTCGCTGATCGTGCCGAGGCCGTCCATCGTGAAGCGCCCGGCGAGGTGAGCCGGCAGGCCGTTCCAGAAGCCTCGCTGGAACCAGGCGTAGCCGCCGGAGAGCTTGCTCTCTCCGGTGGAAATGATGACGAGGCTGGCGTCGGCGGACCTGCCGGGATCGACGACCGAGGTCGCCCGCACGGTCACGGTCGCGACGCCGGGCACGACGGCCGGCGCCCTGTAGAGGCCCGTACTGTCGATAGTGCCGCAGGCGGCGCCGGAACAACCGGTCCCCGAGAGGCTCCAGGTCACAGACGTGTCCGCGCTCCCGCTGAGCGTGTGCCCGAATTGGTAGGCGTCATCGGTCTTCACTTTGGCGCTCGCCGGCCAGACGGTGACGGCCACATCGGAGACGATGGTCACGGTCGCGACCGCGGACTTGCCCGGAGCGGCTTGGGAGGTGGCCCGGACGGTCACGGTCGGCGGCACGGGGACGGAGGCCGGCGCCGTATAGACGCCGTCCGCGCTGATCGTGCCGCAGGATACGCCCGCGCACCCGGTGCCGCTCAAGCTCCAGGTGACCGCCTTGTTCGTGCTGCCGTTGACCGTCGCGGCGAACGAACAGGAATCGCCGATCCTGCATTCCGCGGCCCCCGGCGAAACGGAAACGGTTATGGTCGGGGGAGGCTCTTCGTCTCCGCCCTTCGCGGCGCAGCCGGCCAGCGCGGCGATCGTCCCCAACGTGATCAGAGCGCAGATCCGAGAACGGCAATTGTTCAGGCCCATGAACGGCTCCTTTCCGGAACGCCTTTGTCGCTGAATGGCCCGAAGATATGCCCGGAGGCGGCCGGATGTCAAGCGCCCGAAACGCCTCCCCGCGTAAAAATCTATGGACATTCGCACCAGGGAACGGGCATAAATAAGGTATGGTGAAAAACATGCGAAGATCGTCTATCTTCCTGGCCATCGTGATGGCGGCGGCGTTGGCGGCGGCCCATCCCGGCGTCCTCCAGAAAACGGGCGAGCAGATACATGAGCGGGACCAGTGGGCCGCCGACCTCGATCTCCTGGCCAAAGAGCTTCCGGCCAGGCACAAGAACCTGTACTTCAAGACGACACCCGAGAAATTCCAGGCTGGCGTCGCGGCCTTGAAGGCGCGTATCCCGAAGCTCAGCCGGCCCCAGTTCCTGACCGAGCTCGCCCGCCTCGTGGCGAGCGTCGGTGACTCCCACACCTCCTTGACGGTCATCCCCCAAAAGGCCTTCCCCTTGAAGCTCTACTGGTTCAACGAAGGGATCTCGGTCATCGACACGACGTCCGAGTTCGCGAGGCTCCTCAACGGCCGGCTGACGGCCGTCGACGGGCATCCGATCGAAGAGGTCGTCCGCGCCTTCTCCGGGATCATCCCCCACGACAACGAAGCCCAGGTCAAGGATTTCGTCCCGAGGTTCCTGGCGTCCTCCGAGCACCTCCTCGGGCTCGGGCTCATCGCCGACCCCGAGGAGGCGGTCTTCACGGTCCGGACGCCCGCGGGAGGGACGGCCTCGGCGAGGATGAGGAGCTTGCCCCTCAGCGCGATCAAGACGGTCTCCTGGGCGGCGCCGGCGGTCGATCCCGCGCGCCTCCCCCTCTACCGCCGGACCGCCGGTTCGGCTTACGAGTTCGCCTATCTCGCTGGGTCGAGGACGCTCTTTTTCGCCTACAATTCCTGCCGGGACCTCCCGAAGCGGCCGTTCGCCGCGTTCGCCGCGGAGCTTTGGGACACGATCCAGAATAATCCCGTCGAGAGGCTGGTGATCGATCTGCGCAACAACGGCGGCGGGGATTCGTCGATCCTCGACCCGTTCATCGGCGAGCTGGCGGCGGCGAAGGAGATCAACCGGAAGGGGCGGCTGTTCGTCATCCTCGGCCGGAGGACGTTCTCCTCGGCCATCCTCAACGCCGTCGCCCTGAAGAAGAGGACCGAGGCCGTCTTCTACGGCGAGCCGACGGGCGGAAAACCGAACCATTACGGCGAGATCGAGGTCCTGAGCCTCCCCAACCTCATGCTCGGCGTGTCCTACTCGACCAAGTACTTCCAATTCCTCGAAGGGGACGACCCCTCGCTCGCGCCGGACGTCCCCGTGGATCTGACCCTCGACGACTACCTCGCCCTGCGCGACCCTGTCCTCGAGGCCATCCTGGGCGCGGGCCACGCCGGACGGTAACGCGATGGCCGGCCAAGCTACTTCGTCCCGTTTACTTCCCGTGGACGCCCTTCGGGGCCTGATCATGATCCTTATGGCCGTGGACCATGCCAGCTTCTTCGTGGCCAAGGTCCACCCGTCGGATTGGTGGGGCATTCCTCTGCCGCGATACGAGAGCGCGTTCGCCTTCCTGACCAGGTTCGTCTCCCATCCCTGCGCCCCGGGCTTTTTCTTGCTGCTCGGCCTGAGCATGTCCCTTTTCGCCGGATCGAGGCGCCTGACGGGCTGGCCGGAAGGACGGATCAGGCGATATTTTCTGTGGAGAGGCCTCATCCTCATCGCCTTCCAGCTGTTCGTCGAGAACCCGGCCTGGTTGCTCGGCCCGGCCACAGGGGCCGCGCCGGGCGTCGTGGGTCCGGTCAAGATCTACCTGGGAGTCCTTTACGCCTTGGGGATGTCCATGATCATCGGCTCCTTCTTCCTGCGCCTGCCCGCTTGGGTCTTGACGGGCGGCGGATTGACGGCCATCCTCTTCACCCAGCTTTCGATCCCCGGCCCCGAGAGTGCCGCTCATCTTCACGATCCGCTCCTTCGAGCCCTCCTCATTCCGGGACAAACCGGCATCCTCATAGTCAAATATCCCGTGGTCCCATGGCTGGGGGTCGCGCTCCTGGGAATGGCCTTGGGCATGGTCATGGCCCGGGATCCGCGGCGGGCGTACCGGCGGTTTTTATGGCTCGGCGCGGGCGCGCTCGCCCTGTTCACGGTCGTCCGGCTCGCCGGAGGGCCGCTGGGCGATTTTCATCCTCCCGCCGGCCCCGGCTGGATCGACTTTCTCAACCTGACGAAATATCCGCCGAGCCTGGCTTTCCTTCTCGTCACGCTCGGGATCGACCTGCTGCTCCTGGCGTTCTTGTCGCGAAATGACGCGTCTCTCGCTCGCCCCGGGCATCCGCTGATCGTTTTCGGCCGGACGGCCCTCTTCTTCTATATCGTCCACTTGTACATCTACGGCCTCGCGGGCTTGGCCTTCCCGAAGGGCCTCTCTCTGGCCTGGATGTATCCGTTCTGGCTCGCCGGCTTGGCCCTGCTCTATTGTCTGTGCTCCGGATACGCGCGGTTCAAGGCCCGCCTAACGCCGGAGTCCGTTTGGCGGATGTTTTAGGGTCCCCTCTTCCATCGGGACTGTTTTCGCGGCGGGGTTCGGATCCTATCCGGCCCGACCCCGGCGGCGATGACCGCGCTCAGGGCCGCCTACCGCCTGATCGAAGCCGGACTGGCGGGCCACGCCGGCCGCTGACGCGCCCGGGATTCCGCCCGTTCTCGGGGTCCCGTCCGCTCTTGTATTTCCGGACGGGCGCCGGTTCAGATCTTGTCCGAGAGGGTCTTCATGAAGGCGACGACGGCGGCCTCCTCCTCCGGCGTCAGCCCGAGGTCGCCCATCTCGTCCGTGTTGAGGTTGGCCTTGACCTCTGGGGGCGGCCATCTTCCGGGATCGGCGTCCCGGGAGTTGTAGAAGCTGACGATCTCCTCGAGGGTCCGGAAGGCGCCGTTGTGCATGTAGGCCTTGACGAAACCGGGGCGCGGGCTCAGGGCCACGTTGCGGAGCGTCGGGACCTTGTGCTTGCCGATGTTCTCCGCTGCGCGGCCGGCGTATTTGTCCGTTCCCTTCAGGAATCCGCCGAGGCCCTCGTCGACCCAGCCCTCCCCGTCGGGGTTCCATTCCTTGGGCATCTTGTAGAAGGGATTTCGCGGATTCCTGGGAATGCCCAGGTTGTCGTAGGTGAAGTCCGTGAACAGGGGAGGGCCCCCGTTCTCCGAGGTCAGGACGTGGCAGTCCGAACACTCGGCCTTGCCGTTGAAGACGACGAGCCCACGCAGTTCGACGGGGTCGAGCCCCAGCGCGGCGAACTTCTTCTCGTTCGATCCGTCGATCGACGCCACGTCGAGACCCGCGGCCTTGGCCCGGCGCCAGAAACCGTCGAACTTCGAATTGAAGGGATTGACCTCGGCCGACCTCTCGTAGGCGGCGATCGAACGGGCGATCCGCTCGAAGGCCAGGCCGGCGTCGCCGGCCGGATCGAGCGCTCCCTCGCCCCAGACCTTCTCGAACAGGCCGGCGTAGCCGGATCCCCAGACCTTTTCGACGACGCTCTTCGCGTCGGCGACGTTCTGCTCGAGGGGGTTGAGGAAAGGCCCCATGGCCTGTTCGGCCAGGGGGTCGCCCAGCTTCTCGCCGGCCGCCCGGCCGTCCCAGAACATGCCCCCGACGAAGTTCCCTTCCCCGTCGACGTGGAGGACCGGGCTCGCGCCGGCGTAGGCGGCGGCCGGGGGCTTCCGGTTGCCGAAACGGCCTTCGAGCGCCCCTTCGTAAACTCCCCCCGCCTTGTTGATCTTCTCGTCCGGGCCGGTCATGCCGACCTCGGGGCCGTGGCAGGCGGCGCAGCTCTGCCCGGGCGGCGTCGAGAGGTTGTCGTCGAAAAAGAGCATCATGCCCAGCTCTTCGACGGGAGAGAGAGCGGGCCGGGCCCTCCGCCCGGTCCCGGCTCCGGTCCCGGCCGCGAGCGCGGCGATGAGGAGGGCCGCGAAAAGCGGCGCGACGGCTCTTTTCATGGCTTGATCCCTCCTCCTCGAAGGGAATTATACCCGATTTCCGGGGAGAGCGGGCAGATAAGTGCGGACGACCGAGACACCCTCCGACCGTCCGCTCCCAGACAACAGTTGCTATTTCCGGGAACATTAACTATATTGTCCGCAAAGGAGACGCTACGAGCTCCATGGTAGGTCCCGAATCTCCCCCTCGGCCCGACCGTCCACACGTTATCCACAAGAAGACATTCGGGACCTTCCAGGGTGTTTTCACGCCGACGGCCCTGACCATCCTCGGCGTGATCATGTACCTGCGCGAGCCCTGGGTCGTCGGGAACGCGGGGATCCTGGGCGCCCTCCTGATCGTGTTCATCGCCGTTTCCATCACCGCCCTCACGTCGCTTTCCATGTCCTCGATCACGACGAACATCAGGATCGAGGCCGGAGGGGCCTTTTCGATCATTTCGCAATCCCTCGGACTGGAAATGGGGGGAAGCATCGGCATCCCTCTTTATTTCTCGCAGGCCTGCGCGGTCGCGATGTACGTCTTCGGCTTTCGCGAGGGGTGGCATTGGATCTTTCCCGGTCACTCGCCCTTCGTCGTCGATCTCGTCACGTTTCTCCTGATCTGCGCGATCTCGCTCGTCAGCACCGACTTCGCCTTCAAGATCCAGTACCTGATCATGGCCGTGATCTTCCTGTCCATTGTTTCGATCGCCTTCGGGTTGATCCGCGTCGACTGGAGCTCCGTTTCCCTGGTCTGGATCGGCGACTTCAGAGGTTCGGCCGAAGGCGGGCCCGGCGGCGTGTCGTTCTGGATCGTCTTCGCGGTCTTTTTCCCGGCCGTGACGGGGATCATGGCCGGCGCCAACATGTCCGGCGAGCTGACCAACCCGCGGAAGAGCATCCCCGCGGGGACGCTCGCCGCGCTGGCCGTGACGTCCGTCGTCTATATCGGGATGGTTTTCGTCGCCGCCATCCTGGCGACTCAAGAGGAGCTGCTGAGCAACTACACGATCTTCGTCGACAAAGCCTTCTGGGGGCCGATCGTCGTCGCCGGGCTTCTCGGAGCGACGTTCTCGTCCGCCCTGACGTCTTTCGTCGGGGCGCCGCGCATCCTGATGGCCCTCGGCAGCTACAAGCTCCTTCCGGCGAGCCGTTTCATTTCCAGGTCGAACAGGAAAGGGGAACCCACCAACGCGATGGTGATCACCGCCGTCATCGTGATCCTTTCGCTGTTGCTGAGGGACCTCAACGCCATCGCCCCGCTCATCACGATGTTCTTCATGATCACCTACGCGATGATCAACCTCGTCGTCATGATCGAGCAAAGCCTCGCCCTGCCGAGCTTCCGGCCCACCCTGAAAGTCCCGCTGTTCGTCCCCCTGCTCGGCTTTCTCGGCTGTCTGTTCGTGATGTTCATCATCAACGCGACCATCTCTCTCGTCTCTTTCGGGATCGTCATCTCCTTCTACTGGCTCCTCGTCAAACGGGACCTGAGGTTCGCCCGGGGAGATTCGAGGAGCGGCCTTTTCACGTCGCTCGCGGCGTGGGCGACCAAAAAATCGAGCGAGCTCTCGCCGGAAAGGACCCCGCGGTCCTGGCAGCCCGAGATCCTCGTGCCCGTCGAAGCTCCCCGGGACATCCGCGGGACGTACCGCCTGCTGTACACGATCACCCGCCCGAAGGGATCGCTGAAGATCCTCGGCATGAAGACCGGGGATGAGGTCGAACGGCTCAAGGCGTATCTTCCGGATATCACCAAGACGTTCAACAAGGCCGGGATATCCACTTCGTACACGCTCGTGAGCGGAGAGCAGTACGGCCCTTCCGTCACGATCGGCATGCAATCGCTCCGGGCCGCGTTCTTCAAGCCGAACACAGTCTTCCTCAAGGTCGGAGAGGCGAAAGCGAGGGATCTCGACTACCAGATGATCATCGCCGAAGCGAAGGCCAACAACTGGAGCGTCATCCTCTACGTTCCGTTCGCCGAAGTCGGGCTCGGCCTCGAAAGGTCGGTCAACGTGTGGCTCGACGCCTTCCCCGCTGGATGGAAGGAGAACCTCGACGCGGGCATGAACGATCTGTCCATCCTGCTGGGGATCATCATCGGGAAGAACTGGAACGCCAAGCTCAACTTCGTCTACCTGTACGAAACGGCCGCCCCCGAACAGGCTTCCGTGGAGGACCTCGGGAACCTCAAGGAGCTGGCCCGGCTTCCCTCTCAAAGCACCCTCGAGTTCGTCAGGAACGACGAGAACAAGTTTCGCCGCATGAATCCCGCGGACATCAACATCCTGAATT
This sequence comes from Candidatus Aminicenantota bacterium, assembly GCA_963719985.1. Taxonomy (GTDB): domain Bacteria; phylum Acidobacteriota; class Aminicenantia; order Aminicenantales; family Saccharicenantaceae; genus RBG-16-66-30. The sequence goes on from CAVRDU010000005.1 coordinate 1,588,846, forward strand.
TCTTCGCCGGCGAAGGCTCCGACATCGACGCGTTGAGAGAGACCTCTAAGAGGCTCCGGACGTCCTGCATCTTTTGCCTGGAGTCGACGGGGGTCAACGCCCTCGCCTGAACCGCCGGGATCTCCGGCGCCGGGCCATGCATGACCCGGCTGTCCGTTTTCGGACACCGGCTTGACATTTCCGGACAGGCCCGGCCGCGAAAGCATCCTTCGGGGCCCGCAAGCCGTCTGATAGGTTGTGGCACGACTTTTGCTCATTCTTAGGTCGATCCGGCCGGCCCCCGGGGTCCGGAAAGAGGAGTTTCGAACATGTCCGCTTTCATGAGCCTCAAAGACGCCTTGGCGACCATCGTCGACGCTCGCGAACCCGTCCTGCTCCGGTCCGCCGGCGCCGACTGGGAAGCGCAGGCGCTTCTCGAGAGCCTCCCGGAACGCAAGCTCGGGCAGAAGGTCCAGTACATGCCGGGCTTCTACATCGCCGCCGTCAGCGATTCGATGTGCCTGGGAGAGGTCCTCTACCGGATCAAGAAGAAGGCGGCCTGAAGGAGCGTCCCATGAAAGAAGTCGTGCTGCAGATCCCGACGCTCGATTCCGAGCAGAACATCGAGATCGACGTCAAGATCAACGGCCGGAAAAGGACCCTCAAGTACCGGGTGGAGATCGTCGGCCTGGAGACCGACGAGACGCTCGTCGAGGACCGGATCGCCCTCCTCCGCCGGGTCATCAAGGAGCACGACAAGGACTGGGAGCTCATCCAGATCGGGGCCCCCCTGCGCGATCGCATCCCCATCATGTTCCGGCAGAGGAGCGGGGATCCCCGGGAAAAGTTCCTGGCCGGGCAATAAGACCGCCGCGCCCGTCATATTCGGGTCCTTGACTCCGGCTCCCGCCCGGGCTATCCTCGGGCCATGACGGGTAAGAACACGATGAAGACGGGAAAGGTCGGCACGGTCCGCCGGGCCTTGGCCGCGCTTCTCCTCCTCTCGATCGGGCTTCCCCTGGCCGCTCAGGATCCGCCGCCGCCTCCTCCTCCGGTCCGGACGCCCCTCGGCAATGTCCCGGCGAACGAACCCCGGCGCGAGATCCTCCAGGCGGTGCTCGGATCCAACACTTATACGACCGGCGTCATGACGGAAGGGATGTGGAAGGCCGGGGACTTCCACATGGCCTGGCAGAGGGTGGGGCAGTATTTCCCGCAGCGCGCCCACTTCACGACGGCCCGCGAGCACTTCCTGACCCACTTCTTCAATCCCCTCGGGTATCAGGAGCTCGAGATCTTCGATTCGGACTACCTGCGGATGTGCGTCCAGAATCGTCTGACCTTCACCCGCGAGGGAGTCGTCGGGGGCTACCAGGGGATGCGGGCCAACGATCCGGCCGGGGCCGGATCCTTCTCCCGCAAGCTCGGCGCGCTCGAGCCGTACTTCCACGACGAGGCCTCCAAGGAACGGCTCCGGGACATGATCGGGGGCGAGCTCTTCGATCACCTCCTCGATTCCCTCCGCCGGGAGGGTTACCACATGTTCGCCGGGGCGCTCCTGCACGAGGGCATGCACGCCCTGATGGACGATCCGGGCCGGGTGGCGGCCATCCAGGAGGAGTACAAGTCCTGCAAGCTGCCGGTCCAATGGGACGAGCTCAGGGCCTACATGGCCGAGATCAATTACCACGCCAGGTTCTACAACTGGGCCGTCGGCGACATCCTCGCCGGCTGGAGGCAGATCGAGAACCTGCTCAAGCAGCTCGAGGCCTTGCGCAAGAAGCCCAAGCCCCTGACCGAGGCCCAAAAGGAGGAGATCGAGAAGATCAAGGCCAAGATCAAGGCCTATATCGCCCTCATCCGCCTCCGGATGCGCGAGATCGAGGCGTCGGCCCAGCGCATGCAGGGCCTCATGGACGGCTTTCGCCAGGAGCACCTCAAGCCCACGGCCCCGGCCAGGGAACAGAACATGGTCAAGTCCATCGCCGCGGCGGTGACGAATTTCGTCACCGCGGTCGGCCAGGAGCTCCAGCGCCAGGAGGCGCTCCTCAAGGGGCTGGAGGAGTACCTCGACCTGTGGAACCGGTGGGCCTCCTGCGAGCTTGATACGCCGCCGCCGAAAAAGATCGCTGACGACATCCTTAAGAAGGGCAAGGGGGCCAAGTGGCCCGCCCCGCCCATCGCCCAGGCCGAGGAGATCCGCAAGAAGGCCGAAAAGGAGATCGTCAAGTTCGGATACCAGATCGGCGGCGCGCCCTCGGGGCCGTCCGGGGGCCGGCGGAACTTCTCCCTTTCGGCCCAATACTTAGGGACCTCGCCCTCACTGAACGCCCTCAACGGGTACATCGACTATCTCAACGAGACGTGGGACGGCGACGTCCCGGCCTTCGGCTGGGAGCACGGCTTCTCCTTGGGGATCGGGTGGCGGTTCTCGCCGCTACTCGAGGCCGGGCTGACGTTCGAGCGGACCTCCGGAAGCGTTTCGGGCACTCTGGCCCTGTCCGGGAGCTTCGATTCCGCGCACTCCCTCAACGCGTACGGGGTCTATCTCGCCGCCCACGGCTCGGAGCTCCTTCCGGCCGTGCGCCTCGCGGCCCAGGCCGGCGTGTTCTATGCCGACGCGCGCTACACGGAAACGGAGAACGCCTTCGTGACTTCGGGCCGGGACCAAGGCGTCGGATGGCGGGTCGCCGCGGGTCCCGAGATCGGGCTCGCCGGCGGCATGTCCCTGAGCCTTCTCGGCGGCTACCGTCAGGCCACTCTGGACGATCTCGGCGTCTCCTTCTTCATGCCCGGCAGCCCGCCCGTCCGGCTCGAATTCTCCGGCCTGACGGTCCAGGCCGGATTGTCTTTCCGATTTTAACGGAAGCCAAGGAGTACGAAATGTCGCGCCGAAGAACGATCGCGCCGGGACCCGCGGAGGGATGAGCCATGAACGACGAGAAGCTTCCCGAGCTCGGCAAGATCCATCCGGACTTCTTCGACCGCGTCATCTACCCCAAGCTGGGGGCCCCTGACCGCCGCGTCCTCATCGGTCCCAGGCACGGCGTCGATTACGGCGTCGTGCGCCTGGGCCGGGAATGCCTGGCCTTCTCGACAGACCCGTTCTTCATCGTGCCCTCTCTCGGCTTCTCCCGGGCCGCCTGGTTCGCCTTTCACATCATCTTCTGCGACGTCGCCGTCTCGGGGCTCCGGCCCCGTTACCTGACCGTCGACCTCAACCTCCCCCCGGAGACGCGGGAATCCGAGCTCGAAGAGATCTGGGACACGGTTCACGCCGAAGCCGTCAAATACGGCGTCAGCATCATCACCGGGCACACGGCGCGCTACACCGGCTGCGCCTATCCCATGGTCGGGGGGGCCACGTCCATCGCCGTCGGCCCCGCCCGGGACCTTCGCGGCCCCCACCGGGCCAGGAAAGGGGACCTCGTGGTCGTCACCAAGGGCCCGGCCATCGAAACGACGGGCCTGCTGGCCGCCCTCTTTCCCGGGAAGTTCGTCGAGGCTGGGGGGGCCGATTTCCAACGGGAGGCGGCCGGCGTCTTCTCCCAGATGTCGGTGATGGACGATTGCGCCGTCGCCCGGAGGTTCCCCGGCGTTCACGTGATGCACGACGCGACGGAATGCGGCGTCTGGGGAGGGCTCTACGAGATGGCCCGGGCGGGGAGCTACGGGCTGCGGATCGAGGAGGACCTCATCCCCGTGCAGCCCGTGATCAGGAAAACGGCCGAGCTGTTCGCGTTCGACCCGTTCTGCGCCATAAGCGAAGGCACCCTCCTCGCGGTCGTCAGCCCGGCCGAGGCGGACGCCCTGTTGGAGGCCTTCCGGGCGGAGAGCATCCTGTGCGGCGTCGTCGGCGAGGTCGTCCCGGCCAAGGACGGATTGAAGATCGTGAGCGGGGGCGCCGAGAGGCCGCTGGAGCACCCCAAGGTCGATCCGTACTGGATCCTCGCGGCCCGGCTCTCCCAGTAAGCCTCCCCGCGGCGCGCTACCTGACGAAGCGCAGGACGCGGTCGAAGAGGCCCGGGGCGATCTTCCCGGCCAGCCGGTCGACCAGGTCCGCCCGCAGCTCCTCCTCGGCCCTGAGCCACCCTTCTCTGTCGAAGAGCGCCCGCTCCTCGCGGCTGAGGTCGAGCGTGGTGTAGTCGCCGTCGAAGGTGGCCCGCCGGAAGTGAGCGGAAGCGTGGGCCACGACCCTCTCCTCGTCGACGACCCGCCGAGTGGCCGGCTCGAGGACCCGGTAGACGAACTCGCCGGTCAGCTTGACGGTGTAGCGCTTTTCCGTGTAGGCGGCCGATCTCGACCTGTCCTTGCGGAGAGGGGCCTTGCGCGCGATCTCCTCGGCCGGGCCGTCCTCCTGGAGGTAGGATCCGATCCGCCCGACCACGACGAAGTCCGCGCCGAGCGCCAGGCCGACCGTCGCCGCCGTCCTGTCGAGGATGGCGCCGCTCCGGACGCGGAGCCGGCTCATTTCCCGGTGGATCGCCCCGCGATCGATCGGACCGACGAAGGGGACGGGGGCGGCCAGGTGCTCGTAAAGGAGAGTGTCGTAAAGGCTCGCTCCGATGCCCCGGGGCGTCTCCGCTCCGGCCCCCGGGTCGGCCCAGAAGGGAAGGACGGCGACCGTCTTCGTCCCGGCGTCCAAGGCGGCTTTTTGGATGGCCAGGCCTTCCGCGCCCGTCTCGCTGTCGGGGCCGCAGATGTCCATGGCCGTTTGGGCGTGGCCGTAGGCCGCCCGGAAGTAGCCCAGCGACATGTCCTGCCCGGCCCAGCGGAGGAAGACCCGGGCCCGGGAGTCGTCGACCCGGCGAGTCTCCTCCGGCGCCAGGGGATACGTGCGCAGCTTTTCGTAGGTCCTTGAGGCCTCGGCCCATTTCCCCGCGCTCTCCAGGTCGGCGCCCTGCCGGTAGAGCGACACTATGGCGGCGCCCATGACGTCGCGGCGGAAATCCGCGTAACCGTCAGGCACGGGGAGAACGACGCCGACCTGGGCCGTGCGGTCCCTCAGGCCGTCGACGCGGCCGATGGCCTCGAAGGCGCTCTCGAAGGACCCTTCCGCGTCGAGCGCCCGGGCCCGGGCCAGATATTCGTCGACGACGGTGGCCCCCACGTCGGCCAGCCGCTCGCGCGCGTCCTCACGGCCCGGCTCCTTGGCCAGGACGGCGATGTAGCGCTGGGCCGCCTCCTCGAGCCGGCCCTGGCCCTCGAGCTCCTGGCCCTTCTTGTAGCGCTTCTCGGTGCTGACGCAGCCGGCGGCGACGATGAGGGACGCGATGATGATCGCGGCGAGCGGACGGAGACGCGTGTTCTTGATCATAAGGAAGTTGTAGGGGAACGTCCGGGCGCTGTCAAGGAGCGGCGCCGGAGCGCCGCGCCCGTCCGGCCGGTGTCGGAGCGGGGAGGTGGGCCCTCCGCCTATCGGAGGACCGCCTCAGCCCTCGCCAGCGTGATCCCCGAGGAGCCCGCCATCGGCCCGTAGAAGGACTTGAAGCGGCCGGCCTCCTCCGAAGGGTGGTCGTCGACGTTGCTGGCCCAGCGGAAGGAGATGGGCTGGTACCAGAGCTCGGCCCGGACGGTGAAAGGCCCCGCGGCCCCGCCGAGAGGCACGGCGTAGCGGACCCGGTCGCCGCCGGCCTTGAAGTCCGCGTCCTCCGCCGCTCCGCCCCTCACGGCCACGTCGCCGTCCGCCGTCGCCTTGTCGAAGCCGAGCGGCAGGAGGCGGTTGTCCTTGATGTAGTGGGTGGCCGCGAGCAGCACCGTCGTCACCTTGTCCCCGGGGGCGCCGAGGATGGGCTCGTAGATCTGGACCTGGTCCGCGCTGTGTATCTCGGAGTAGTGGGGCTCGAAGCGGGACCCGTCCGCGTCGTTGTCGTTGCCGGCGATGGAGCCGTCGGCGTTCGGCCGCCCCGATTCGAAGACCGTGGCACCGCTCGCGTCATGGACGGTGAAATGGACCCAGACGCGCCGGGACGGATAGGCCGTGGGCAGCTTGTGCCCGGCCAGGTTCGCTATCTCCACCTCGGCCTTGAGCGTCCCGTCCTCGACACGCGCGTCGCGGATCGTCAGCTCGGCCGAGGAGCCGCCCAGATGGGCCGCCGCCCGGGCCGAGGCGGTCTCCATCTCCAAGGGCTCGGCCGAGACGCCGAGAGCGTCCCGGTGCCGGTTGAGCATCCTCGGCATGAAGAAGTTCCCGCCCCGGAAGACGTGGCGGGCGAAGTCCTCGCGGGGCTGGCCAAGGGTCGAGGAGATTGGCATCGCCCCATCGACCTTGGGCATGTGGCACGACTGGCAGCTCATCCGGCCGTTGATAGGCGCTGTGCTTCCATTCGAGGTAGGGGACCTGTTCGGGCAGCTCCCCGACGACCTCGCCCTTCGTCATCGAAGGCATGCGTGAACAGCGTGTGGCAGGTGGCGCAGAGCTCCGAGTCGCGGATGTGAGCGGCTTTTTCGGGGAGGAAGCCGGACGAGGACTGCATGACGCGCTGCCGCCCCTTGTCGACGTCGTAGGGGCCGAAGATCTTGCGCGATCCCCACGCGGTCCCGTTGTCGACGACGAACCCGGCCGTGAAGCTCTCCCGCTCGCCGAACTTGTCCTGGCCGATCTGATGACAGACGGCGCAGGACACGCCGTCGACGGCCAGGGCGGCCGCCGGCCCGGCCCCGGGGGCGACGGGGAGATGGGCGAAGACCGAGCCCATCCGGCCCTCCGCCTTGGCCTGATAGCGGGCCATGGGCATGTGGCAGGCCGAGCACTCGTGCTCGGCGGCCGCGGCGATCTTCGGATTGACCAGGGTTTCGCGGCGGATCGAGGCCTGCCAGTAAGGGTCCCGGGCCGCGTTGGCCATCATGGAGGACCGCCAGTCGGCCCCGATCGAGACGTCCTCGCCCCGGGGCGTCACCAGGCCGTTGTGGCAGGCCTGGCACCGGTCCGAGGTGATGAAGAGCTGCGGGACGCGCACGGCGGCCGCGGCCAGGCCGAGAACCGCGAAAGATGCGATAAGACAGGACGATGCGTTGGCGTTTCATGTTCTTACCACCCGTCGAAGAAAGCGCCGTCGAACCAGTCCCAGAGAAGGTAGGCCATCACCGCGAGATTCCGGCCCGACGTTTCGTTGAGCGGCAGGCGCACGCCGACGTTGAACCTGACGTGATGCCGTTTGTTGAGCGTCACCTGGATCTGAGGCACGGCGTCGAAGAGGATCTTCTCCCCGGCGACGAGCTCCTTGGCGGCCAGGATCTCGACCATGGGGGAGAAGACCCGGCCCCACGGCTTGAACCGGATCTCCTTGCCGACGGCGACCCGGAGGAAGGCTTCGTTCTGCGCCTCGTCCCTGCTTGAAGGGGATCTCCAGGCCGGTCTGGGCCTGGACGAAGAAATCGGCGGGCAGGAGCTGGCCGTAGGCGAGGAATGGCTCGAAGACGAACGTGCCTTTGCCGAGACCCGAGGCCCGGTCGCCGGTCGGGAGGAAGAGCTCGGCGGAGCCGCTCAGGATGGAGCCCTTCTTGAGGTTGTGATAGAAATCCCGTTTGACCGCCACGGCGATGTCGCCGAGCCCGGCGCTCCAGCTCGGTGACGGGAGCAGGGGGTCCGTGATGCGCTCGTTCCAGCCGAACGGGATGACGACCTCCCACATGTTGCGGGCGCCGAAGCGCTGCTCGTAAACGAGCTTGCCGCCGATCGAGTTCAGCCCGTCCGGATCTTCACTGAAGGTCGTCTGAAGGACGATCTCGTCCTCGGGGTAGGCTTTGCCGGTGAACAGGGGCCGGGGCAGATTGAACTCGCCGGGAGGCCAGGTCTCGCCGCCGTGGAGCGATTTGGCGTAGGAGACGGCCGCTTCGAGCTCCTCTATGGTCAGGGCGTCCCGGAAGGAAGGCATGATCTCGGAGAAGCCCTTCGACGGCCCGCCGTTGCGGGCGATCCCCGTCCAGTCGTAGTGGGGCTCGCGGGAGGCGAAGTCCGGATCGGTGAGGTCCGGCAGGGGTACGTCGAAGCCGACCCGGCTGCGGGACCGGCCCTTGCCGTCGGGGCCATGGCAGGCGGCGCAGGTCTCGAGGAAGATCTGTTGTCCCGTCCGCGGTGTCTTCGGCGCCTCGTTTTGGGCCGCCGCGAGGGACGCCGCCGCGGCGGTCAATCCCCACAGGACCAAGGCCGCGGCCCGGACAGGACGTTTCCGGAGGATGTTCGATGGGAAAGGACCGATCATAGCTTCACCCTCACGACGAATTCGGGGAGAAGATAAAATAACACGACGGCCCGGCCAAGTCAAAAGCCGGCGCGCGGGCGATACGTGCGTCGATCTCTCCGGCGGGCGCGCAAACGCCCCCGGCCGGAGGTCGCAGCGAGGTCGCCGCCTTGACAACCCTGGCCGGCCGTCCACAATGAGGCCAACCGCCGTGAGGTCCGATCCCGTTCTTCCCAGGAGGTCGAGCATGTGTCATCGAGCTTCGAGATCCGTGGCCGCCGTCGGAGGCTTGGCCCTCATCCTCGCTTTAGCGGCCTGCCTGAGCCCGGGGAAGGGGACGGGCCGCAGGGCCTACAACGGCCCCTACGAAGGCGCGCGCCTCAACCGGCCGGCCTTTCCCATCGGAGGCATCGGGGCGGGCATGTTCTGCCTGGAAGGGACGGGGGCCGTCTCCCACGTCTCCCTCAGGAACCAGATCCAGTTCTTCAACGAGCCCTGCGCCTTCGCCGCGATCACGGTGAAGGGCGCCGCGAACGTGGCCCGGGTCCTCGAGGGCCCCGTCCCCGGCTGGAAGCTCTTCGGCGCGGCCGGGACCGGGAACGGCGCTTCGGGCGCGAGCTACGGATTGCCCCGTTTCGAGCGGGCCTCCTTCCTGGCCCGCTTCCCCTTCGCCACGGTCACGCTCGACGATCCGGCCATCCCTCTGGACGTCGCCCTGACCGGCTGGAGCCCCTTCGTCCCCGGCGCCGCCGCCGACTCGAGCCTCCCGGTCGGCGCCCTCGAATACTCGTTCCACAACCCCACCGGCGCCGCCATCGAGGCCATGTTCTCCTTCAACACCAAGAACTTCATGGCCGCGGGCTCGAAGACGGACGGCGTCGGGCCCGTCGAGAACGGCTTCGTCCTCTTCGACAAGGGGACGGAGAAGAAGCCGTCCGACGCCGGGGCCCTGGCCGTCTTCGTGGACGACCCGGGCGCCGTGGTCGACCACGGCTGGTTCCGGGGCGGCTGGTGGGACGCCCTGACCCTGGCCTGGAGGAGCGTCCAGGAAGCTAGGCCGGTCTCCAACCCGCCGCTCGAGGGGCCCAGCCCGGGGGCGTCGCTCTATGTGCCGCTGACGATCGAGCCCGGGGCGACCAAAACGGTCCGGCTCATGCTGGCCTGGTATGTCCCCCTCACGGACCTCCGCTACGGACAGGAGCCGGCGGGGGCGCCTCAGCCTCAGCCGGGGGACGAGGCCTGTTGCGCGTCGCCCTACCACGTTCCCTGGTACGCCGGGCGGTTCGACGACGTCCAGGGCGTCGCCGGCTACTGGCGCTCCAACTATGACCGTCTGCGGGAGAAGTCGGCGCTGTTCCGGGACGCCTTCTACGACACGACCCTCCCGCCGGAGGTCGTCGAGGCCGTCGCCGCCAACCTGACCATCCTCAAGTCGCCGACCGTCCTGCGGCAGACCGACGGCCGCCTGTGGTGCTTCGAAGGCTGCTCCGACAACAGGGGCTGCTGCCACGGCTCGTGCACCCACGTCTGGAACTACGCCCAGGCGCTTCCCCACCTCTTCCCCGAGCTCGAACGGACCCTTCGTCAGACGGAGTTCAACGAGAGCCAGGACGAGCGGGGGCACCAGACGTTCCGTTCGGCCCTGCCCATCCGGCCGGTCGCCCACGATTTCCACGCCGCCGCCGACGGGCAGCTCGGCGGCATCATGAAGGTCCACCGCGACTGGCGCATCTCCGGCGACACGGCCTGGCTGAAGGGCTCTGGCCGAAGGTCCGGCAGAGCCTCGACTACTGCGTCCGGACCTGGGACCCGCGGGGCCGGGGCGTCCTCGAGGAGCCCCACCACAACACCTACGACATCGAGTACTGGGGCCCCGACGGCCACTGCGGCAGCTTCTATCTCGGGGCCTTGAAGGCGGCCGCGGAGATGGGCCGGGCCTTGGGCGAGGACGTTTCCTCCTACGGCGAGCTCTTCGAGAAGGGCGTCCGCTTCCTCGAGACCGAGCTCTACAACGGCGAGTACTTCTTCCAGAAGATCCAGACCGAGGGCCTCGACGCCGTCTTCGAGCCCCTGGATTATTCGGCCAACGGGCCGGGCTACAAGGACGCGGTCGAGCTCCTCAACCGGGAGGGCCCCAAGTACCAGTACGGGACGGGCTGTCTGTCCGACGGCGTCCTCGGCTTCTGGATGGCCCGCGTCTGCGGGCTGGGCGACATCCTCGACCCGGCCAAGGTCCGAAGCCATCTCCAGGCCGTCCACAAGCACAACCTCAAGCACGATCTCAGCGCCTACGCCAACCCCCAGCGGCCCTCCTTCGCCGCGGGCAAGGACGGCGGCCTGCTTCTCTGCACCTGGCCGCGGGGCGGCGAGCTGGCCCTGCCGTTCGTCTACAGCAACGAGGTCTGGACGGGCATCGAGTACCAGGTGGCCTCCCACCTGATGCTCCTGGGCCGGGTCGACGAAGGGCCTGGAGATCGTGCGCGTCTGCCGCGACCGCTACGACGGCGCCGTCCGCAACCCGTTCAACGAGTACGAGTGCGGCCACTGGTACGCGCGGGCCATGAGCAGCTACGGCCTGCTCGAGGGCCTGACGGGGGTCCGTTACGACGCCGTCGACAAGACGCTCCACTTCGACTCCCGGATCGGCGACGACTTCCGGGCCTTCCTGGCCACGGCCTCGGGATTCGGGACGGTCGGCCTGCGGAAAGGGAAACCGTTCGTCGACATGAAGTCCGGGACCCTCGACGTCAAGGCTGTCTACGTCTCCGGCGTGAAGAAGGAGCTTTGAGCGCGGCGGGCGGCCGCGCACTCCCGGATCAGGCGATCCAGGTTGGCCTTCTCCTCCGCCGATAGCTGACCGACGGCCCGGTCCCTGAAGGCGACGAGCTGGGCGTGGGCCTTGGCGAAATTCCGCTTTGCCATGAAGGCCAGACCGAGCTGGTATTCGATGTTCACCAGGTCCGGCCGGAGGCGCTGGGCGGTCTCCAGAGAGGCGATGGCCCGATCGATCTGCTTCGATTCGAGATAGGCCCTCCCGAGGAGCGTGTGGGCTTCGGCGTGCTTGGGCATCGAGAGCCGATCACCCGCTGGAGGGGGGGGATCGCCCGGATACAAGTCTCCGGGATCGCCCGTCTGGAAGTAGAGGTCGAGATAGGAGGCCCCCAGGCTGAACAGGGCGGCGAGGTACTCGCCGTCGGCGGCGACGGCCTTCTCGAAAGCGGCGATGGAGCGGGGCGCGTCCCCCAGCCTCTGGTAGGCCAGGCCCTGCAGGAACCAGACGATGCCGTCGTGGTCCAGCTGGCTCAGGCCCGGCGCGCCGGCGACGGTCCGGACGACGTCCTGCCATCTCTGCGCCGACACGAGGTTGGCGACGTAGCTCGATAGCAACTCGTAGCTCGAGGGGAAACGCCGCCACCCCTCCGCGAGGACTTCCAGGGCCCGGGCGAGGTTCCCCGCTTCCATGTGGAGGTCGGCCAGATGGATGTACGCCTGGTCGAGGGTCTTCGTCTCCCGGACGATGCTTTCCAGCTTGCGGACGGCCTCTTCCCGCCTCCCCGCGGCCCCGAGGTCGTACGCGTCCGTGATGCGGTTGAGCAGGGGGAGGAGCGTCTTGACGTCGTCGGCGGCGGTGAAGGAGGACCCCGGGCTCCGGCCCGAGCGGGCGAGATAGCCGAGGCTCTCGAGCTTCTCCCGGAGCTCGGGGCTCGTCTTGGCCCTGGCGTCGAGAGGCGCGGCGGGCGTGAGCTCGGCGACGAGACGATCGAGGCTCGCCGCGTGGTCGGCGATCTTCACGGCGCGAAGCGATGTTCTTCAGTTCGCCGAAATCCCTGTCCAGGTCGTAGAGCTCGGGAATAGGGGACTCGACGAACTTCTCGGCACCGGCGATGAAGCCCCGCAGAGGGGCCCAACCCAGCTCGTAATAAGGGCTCAGGCACTCGAAGTAGATCCGACCGGAGGGGACGGACTTGCCGGCGAGCGCGGGCCCGAGGGACCGGCCCTGGAGCCCCGGCGGGGCCGCGATCCCCAGGACGTCGAGGATGGTCGGCACGATGTCGCTGTGGGAGACCGGCGCCGGTATCGACGGGCTGCGAGCTCCGGCGCCGCGATGACGAGCGGCACCCAGATCGTGGCGTTGTGGGCGAGATATCCGTGGGTCCTCTCCCCGTGGTCACCCAGGCCCTCGCCGTGGTCGGCTGTCAGGACGGTCAGGGTCCGCTCGGCGATTTGGTTCTCGTCGAGGAAACGGAACAGCCGTCCGAGGGCGAGGTCGGTGTAGGCGACCTCGCCGTCGTAGGGGCGGTCCCTGTACTGCGTCCGGAACGGCTCGGGCGGCGCGTATTCGGCGTGAGGGTCCCAGATGTGGATCCAGAGGAACCAGGGTCCGCTGTGAGGGGTTCTGCAGCCAGCTTCAGGGCCTTGTCGACCGCCGCGTCGGCCCGTTCTGCTCGGCCGGGGACGTCTTGGGGGCCCCGGGGGCCATGAACGTGTCGTCATAGGTGTCGAAGCCCTGGGCCAGCCCGAACCGGGAATCGAGCGGGCTGGCCGAAACGACGGCGGCGGTCCGGTAGCCGTGCGCCTTGAGGTGTTCGGCGAGCGTCGCGTGCTCCGGGCGGACGACGAAGTTGATGTTGTCGTGGACGCCGTGGGCGACAGGCGTCAGCCCGGTGAGGATACTGGCATGGGAGGGCAGGGTCAGGGGGGTCGGGGCGAAGGCCCTGGCGAAGAGGGTGCCGCGCCGGGCCAGCCGGTCGATATTCGGGGTCGGAACGGCCGTGCCGCCGTAGCAGCCGAGCCGGTCGGCCCGCAAGGTGTCGATCGTGACCAGGAGGACGTTCGGGCGGGTGTTCGCTCCCGGGCGGGATTTCGTTCCCTGGCGGGTCTTCGCCTGAGGAGTCGGCCGCTCCGACGGCGGAGGCCAGGAAGAGGGCCGGGAAGGAGGACCGCCGAGGCCTTCCTCAAACCGGTCAATTCGACTCTCCTTCGCCTGTCCCGGCCGGAACGATAAAGACTCACCCCACCATTATAGATGAGATAAGGCCGGACGATTTCTTCCCCGCGCGGATATCCGGGCGGCCAGCGGGGGCGGGCGGGGCTCCGCGGCCCGGCCGCGAACGCGTCCAGGGCGGCCCGGATGACCTTCCGGGCCGACTCGGCGTCTTCCCAGCCTTCGACCGCGGTCTTCTTGCGCTCGAGCTCTTTATACACGTCGAAGAAATGCTCGATCTCGATCAGGAGGTGCGGGGGGACGTCGGCGAGACTGTCGATGTGGTTCCAGAGAGAGTCGCCGACCGGGACGCAGAGGATCTTGTAGTCGATCCCCTTCTCGTCCCGCATCTTGAACAATCCGACCGGCTTCGACTCGATCAGGCAGCCCGGGAAGGTCGGCTCGGTCACGAGGACCAGGGCGTCGAGGGGATCGCCGTCCTCGGCCAGGGTGTCCCGGATGTAGCCGTAGTCGCTCGGGTAGTGCATCGAGGAGAAGAGCATCCGGTCGAGCTTGAAGGCCTGCTTGTCCCGGTCGTACTCGTACTTGTTCCGGCTCCCCTTGGGGATCTCGATGATGACGTCGACGCTGTGAAGCTTGTTCATCCCGATGGGCTCTTGACTATCCCCGGCCATGGCCGCTAGTGGCCGATCGCCGCCGAGGCCGCGATCGCCGGCACGACGCAGGCGACCATGACCGCCGCCTGCATGGCCTGGATGGCCGCCTTGGTGGCCTTGCCGGTCAGCTCCCCGTTGACCACCCGTTCGATCCGGGCCTTCCGTCCCTTCAGCTCCTTCTTGTCGAAGACGAGCTTCAGGAGGTCGGCGCTCGCCGCGAGCGAGAGGAGGACGACCGTCCTCGGATCGACCTCGGCCTCCTCCCCGAAGATGGTCCGGCGGAGCCTCTCGACGACCTCCCGCTCGGGCCGCGGATCGACCTCGGGATAGATCTTCCGGGTGAAGATGCCGAGGACCTTGTCCTCGTCGACACGGAGGACGCCGCGGCGGGCCAGCCCGCCCGCCACCCGGTGCTTGAGGCCTTTGGCCTGGGCGAACCTCGAGACCCAGTTCTCGAGGAGGGCCCGGCGCTTGGCGGCCACGAGCTTGGCCAGGCACTCGTCGACGAGGGGCTCGTCGAACAGGGCCGGGCTGAGGAGCCTGGCGTAGGCCTTCTTCCTGACGGTCTCGACGTCGATCCGCTTCTCCAGCAGCAGCTCGGCCAGGATGGCCCCGCCGATGGCGAAGTTGTACATCGTCCCCGAGAAGACCGTGCCTTCCCTATCGCGCAGCGCCAGGAGCATGATCTCTTCGTGCAGGATACAGATCGTCTTTTTCTCATTTCGTCACCTCTACTTCTTGAGAAGGTCCCCCAGCCGCTTGTTGAGCCCGTCGAGGTCGAGGCCGATCGCGTCGAGGCCCTTGATCCCCAGACCGAGCTTCTCGAGCGGTCCGGCGGCCTCGCGGTCGATCGCCTCGACGAGGCCCTTCTCGAATCCGGCCAGCTGGTCGCGGACGAGCGAACCCACGGCGGACTTCAGGACGTCGTCGACGTCCGAGCGGATCTTGAGGTCGAAGTCTTCGGGCGTCCCCGAGATCTCGGCCGTCAGGCTGAGGGCCGTGACGCCGCCGAGGGCGCTCCGGATGGCCTCGTCCACCCGGCCCGCCAGGCCCGGCCGCGCCTCGCCCTTGCCGACCGCGAGCCGGGCCGAGCGCACGGCCGCCGAGATCCGGGCCTTGAGGGCGCCTTTCTCCAAGGTGGCCTGGACGTCGAGGTCGGCCAGCCCTTCGCTCAGGGAGACGGGCAGCGACGCGCTCTCGACGAGCTTGACGTCCCGGGCCTCGTAGCCCCGGAGCCGCAGGCTCAGCGTGTCCCTGCGCGCGGCGGGATCGACCCGGTCGAACGTCCCCTCGAGGGACGCCGAGCGCAGCCCCTTGAGCTTCTCGGCCGAGAAGGCGAACTCGAGCGGCCGGCCGAGGACGTCCTGCTCGGAGGTCAGGTTCTCGATCCGGCCGGCGAAATCGCCCTGCGGCAGGCTGATCGAAACTTTGGCCAGGCGGGCCAGGAAGTCCGGCAGGGGCCGGTCCTCATGGAAACGGACGTTCCGGCCCTCGGCCCGGAGCGGCTTGACCACCTCTTTGCCTTTGACCTTCTCCTTGACCCGCTCGATGAAGGGCGAGAGCCGCTCGTTCCACTGCAGCGCCGACCGGACGCTCCCCTCGACCTTGGCCCCGAAGAGCAGCCGGCTGATGTTCGCCAGGCCTTCCGGCGTGAGCGAGTATTTCTCGACGACGCGCCGGGCGTCGGCCTTGACCGCGGCGGGCGCGTCGACGGCGGCCTGCTTCAACGCGGCGACGTCGGCGGCGAAGGCCTTCTTGGCGTCGGTGACGGTCTGGATGTCGGCCCTGACTTGCTTCTGGAGGGCGGCGACGTCCTTGGCCCCGCCGACGAGATTTCCGACCGAGATCTTGCCGGCCTTGGCCTTGAGCTCGCCGTAGCTCTTCTCGTACTTTCCGACGTCGATCGCGGTCTCGAGCTCCTTGACCCTCGCCTCCCAGCGGGCCCGCGCGGCCTCGCCGTCGGCCGCGGCCCCGGTGAGGAGCTTCAGCGAGCGGAGGTCGGCCTTCTCCTTGGCGAAGGCCTCCTGGACGTTCGGGATGACGAACGATGGGAGCGTCAAAAGGGTCTCGAGCGGCGTCGGGCCTCCCGACGCGGCCACCGCCCCCGAGGTCTTTCGGGGCGTGTTCAGGCGGACGTCCTCGACGCTCATCTCCTCGACGATGATCTTGCGCCGGAGCGCGTTCGGGCCGTCCATGTGGAAGGCGATCCGGCCGACCTCGAAGGCGTTGGTCATGGGCGCGTTGGGATTGGTGACTTTGAGGCCGACGAGGGTCAGGCCGAGAGGCGAGAGGGACACGTCGGCCTTGTCGAGCTCGACCTTGGCCCCGACGACGGCCGTCCCCGTCCTCTCGATGGCGCGCTCGGCGTACCGGTCGACGAAGAGGGCCCAGAGGCCGGCCGCCAGGGCGCAGAGGACGAGGAAGATGAGGATGCCCTGCCAGCGGACGATCTTCGATCGCTTCCGGGCCCGCGCCCCGCCGCCGCCCTTGTCCGCTCGGGCGCTCACGCCAGGCCTCCCCAGTCCTTCAGGCTCTGGTATTTCCGGTAGAGGTCGTTGCCCTTGATGGCCTGGACGAGCTTGAGCTTCTGCACGTGGGCGTAGACGTTCTTGCGGTAGTAGCGGACCGCCGCGTTGAAGAGGAAATAGAGCGGCGCGAAGAGGGCGAGCGCCGCGAGCAGGCTGCCCATGACCACGGTGTTGTTGAACTCCTGGACCCGCCACATGGTCGCGTTGTAGAAACCGGTCCAGAGCCGCTCGAGGGCGGGCGCGGTCAGGACGGCCAGGCCGATCCGGTGGAAGAGGGGATCGAGGAGGGCGCCCACGCCCATGAACAGGAAGCCCCCGAGCAGGAAGGCCGACAGGTTGATGCGGAAGAACAGGATCAGGAAGATGATGACGATGTTGTGGAGGCTGAACTTCGGGGTGAAGGCCACGATGACCGAGAAGCACAGGCCGAGCGAGATCTGGGCCGGGTGCGTCTCGGAGTTGAGCACCTTGAGGATCTTGAACACGGATCGGATCATGGACGACACCTCCGGGCCGGACTTGTTCCGCCGCCCTCAAGCCTAGCGCGTTGCTCCTCCCGAGTCAACGGCGGGCGCTTGACTTTCCCCGCGGGACTGGCCTACCATCCCTGGCCATGCCCAGAAAGATCTCCCTCGTCGAGAAGGGGCTGTTGGGCGTCGGGATCGGCGAAGCCCATCGGCTCCTGCCCGGCCTGGCCCTGGCCGTCCTCCTCGCGTTGGCGAGCACCCGGCTGAGCGACGTGATCGGCGTGTCGCTCCTGGGATTCGAGCGGTCGCCCGTCTCCGCGGTGATCGTCGCCATCGCCTTGGGAATGCTCCTGAGGAACGCCGTCCGGTTCCCCGCGCTGTTCGAGAAGGGACTGGATTTTTCGGTCCGCAAGGTCCTGCGCCTGGGCATCATCCTGCTCGGCATCCGGCTCAGCGTCTTCGACGTCTTCCGGCTGGGCGCGGTCGGGGTCCCCATCGTCGTGATGTGCGTCGCCGGGGCCATTCTCATCACCGGCCTTCTCGCGAAGCGGCTCGCCCTGCCGGAGCGCCTCGGCACCCTCATCGCCGTCGGCACCTCGATCTGCGGAGTGTCGGCCATCGTGGCCGCCGCTCCCGCCATCGAGGCCGAAGAGGAGGAGGTCTGCTACGCGATCGCGGTGATCACGGTCTTCGGCCTTGCCGCGACGCTCCTCTACCCCTACCTGGCCTACCACGTCTTCCGCCACAACGCGGTCATGGCCGGCCTGTTCCTGGGGACGTCCATCCACGAGACCGCCCAGGTCGCCGGCGCCGGGATGATCTACGCGGACGCGTTCGCGTCCCCGCTCGGGCTCGACGTGGCGACGGTCGCCAAGATGGTCCGGAACGTCCTCATGGCCGCGGTCATCCCCCTCATGGCCTTCCTCCACGCCAGGAGAACGGGACCTTCGGGCGCGCGGAGAGGGCCGGGGGCGGCCAGGCTCTTCCCCCTGTTCATCGCCGGGTTCGTCGCGATGGCCGTCTTCCGGTCGATCGGCGACGCGGCGACCGGCGCCGGAAGCTCCGCCTTCGGCGTGTGGGGCCCGGAGGCCTGGGCGGGACTTCAGGTCCTGTTCAAGGACTGGGCCGCCTTCCTCCTCGTCGTCGCCCTGGCCGGCGTCGGGCTCAAGACGCGGTTCGCGAGCTTCAAGGGCCTCGGCCTGAAGCCCTTCCTCGCCGGCTTGGGCTCGGCGGCCGCCGTCGGGATCATCAGCTTCCTGACGATCACGCTTCTCGGCCGCTGGATCTCGTACTGATCCGGGGATCTGGCCGCCTCCTTGACCGGGCCTTGCGGCTGAAGCTATCATCTCTTCAGCGTCGCCCGCGCGAACGAAGCCCTATCGAAGGAGGAGCTGTGAAAAGACACTATCGCCCGATCGCATGCGGACTGATCCTCTCGCTGGCGCTCACCGCGGCCTGGGGCGCCGACGAGAAGAAGGCCAAGTTCCTCGACGACGAGACCTTCATGGAAATGGAGTCGGTCGGCAGCCCGTCCATATCCCCCGACGGGAAGAACATCCTCTTCAGCCGCGCCTGGATCGACAAGGTCAACGACCGGTCGGCGAGCAACCTCTGGATCACCGATGTCGAGGGGAAGCGGATCCGCGAGCTCACCTCCGGCAACTGGCGGGATTCCTCGCCCGGTCTGGTCGCCCGACGGACGGAAGATCGCCTTCATCTCCGACCGGGACGGGACGACCCAGATCCACGTCATGTGGCTCGACACCCGCGAGGTCGCCCAGCTCACCCACCTCCAGACGGCGCCGAGCGGGCTGACCTGGTCGCCCGACGGCAAAGAGTTGGCCTTCACATCGTTCATCCCCGACGAGAAGCCCATCCTGAGCGTCAAGCTCCCGGCCCGGCCCCGGGGCGCCAAGTGGGCCGATCCGGCCGTCCTCATCGACCGCCTGTCGTGGCGGAGCGACGGCCGCGGCCCGCTGCCCAAGGGGAGCTCGCACATCTTCGTCGTCGACGCCGAGCTCGGCGGAACGCCGCGCCAGGTGACGTCGGGCGACTATTCGCACAGACGGCCCCGAATGGTCGGCCGACGGCCGGAGGATCTATTTCTCGGCCATCCGCAAGCCCGACGCCGAGTACCTCGACGGCGACTCCGAGATCTACGCCGTCGACCTCGACACGCTCGAGGTCCGGGCCCTGACCGATCGAAAGGGGCCGGATCGCGGTCCGGTCGTTTCCCCCGACGGCCGCTTCGATCGCCTACACCGGGTACGACGACAGGGAACTACACGAGCCATCTCTCCAGCCTCTACCTGATGGACGCGGACGGGGGAGGGAAGAGGACTCCTCGCCGGCGACCTGCCGAATTCGCCGTCGAACGTCATCTGGGCCGCCGACGGCTCCGGGGTCTACTTCCTGATGGCGGAACGCGGCGAGTCGAACGCTCCACTTCGTCACCGCTCGCTGGCAAGGCCGGCCGCGTCACGTCGGGCGTCCACTATCTCACCGGCCTCCAGCGCGGCGAGGACGGGCCAGGCCGCGGCGGTCGTGTCGACCTTCCACGAGCCGGGGGCCCTCGTGACCTTCGCGCTGGCCCGGCCTCAGAAGTTCCAGAAGCTCGTCGACGTCAACGCCGACGTCCTGGCCGGGATCAAGCTGGGCGAGGTCGAGGAGCTCTGGTTCAAGTCGACTGACGGCTGGGAGGTCCAGGGCTGGCTGATCAAGCCGGCCGAGTTCGACCCGGCCAGGAAGTATCCGCTGCTGCTCTGGATCCACGGCGGCCCCTGGTCCATGTACACCGTGGCCTTCAACTGGGACTGGCAGAACTTCGCCGCCCAGGGATACGCCGTGCTCTACACCAATCCCGCGCGGCAGCACCGGCTACGGCCAGGACTTCGTCAACGGCATCCAGTACGCCTATCCCGGCAAGGACTACGACGACCTGATGGCCGGCGTCGACGCCGCGCTGGCCAAGGGCTTCATCGACAAGGACAACCTCTTCGTCTGCGGCGGGAGCGGCGGCGGGGTGCTGACGGCCTGGATCGTCGGCCACACGGACCGCTTCCGGGCCGCCGTCTCGATGCGGCCGGTCATCAACTGGCACTCGTTCGTCGGCACGACCGACGGGCACATGTGGTACCGCCAGTTCCAGAAATACCCCTGGGAGGACCCGCATGGAGTACGCCGTGCGCTCGCCGCTCCACTACGTCGCCAACGTCACGACGCCGACCATGGTCATGACCGGCGAGGCCGACCTGCGGACGCCGATCGGCCAGAGCGAGGAGTACTACCGGGCGCTCAAGATGCTGAAAAAGGAGACGCTGCTGGTCCGGATGCCCGAGGAATACCACGGCTGGCGGCGGCCTTCCCACCGGCTCCTCCAGCAGCTCTACCTCCTGGCCTGGTTCGAGAAGTACCGGGTCGGCAAGGGATCCCCGGCCGCGGAGCAGCGGCCTCGAAGCGAAGGGAGGATGAGATGAAGAGAGCCGTCGGCATCGTCGTCGCGATCGTCGTCTGCGAGCTCGCGGGGATCATCGGCGCGGTCTTCACGACGCCGTCGATCCCCGGCTGGTACGCCGGGCTGGCCAAGCCGTCGTTCAATCCGCCGAACTGGATCTTCGGGCCGGTCTGGACGACCCTCTACGCCCTGATGGGGGTCGCCGCCTACCTCGTCTTCGCGAAAGGCCTCAAGACGCCGGGCGTCAAGCCGGCCCTGGCCGTCTTCGCCGCGCAGCTCGTCCTGAACACCCTCTGGTCGATCGTTTTCTTCGGGGCCCACAGGATCCTCGGGGCCGTCGTCGTCATCGTCCTCCTCTGGGCCTTGATCCTGGCGACGATCATCCTCTTCCACAAGATATCGCGGCCGGCGGCCTATCTCCTTGTCCCGTACATCCTCTGGGTCAGCTTCGCCGCGGTCCTCAACATCTCGCTTTATGTATTGAATCGGCAATGAGGGCTGGGGGCGGCAAGTGGAGCCTGGCCAGGAGGAGTTGAGCGGCCCGAGTGATCAGCGTTTGGCCCGCTCGTCGACGATCCGCCGGGCCTCGACGAAAAAGGCCAAGGCGAAGGCTACCCCGGCGCGCTGACCGGGGTCGGCGACCTCAGGCGGCCACTGCGAAGCGTTCTCCGCTTGCGGCGCGTTCGTCCTTAGCCTTGTGGTCAGCAGCCCGAGCATATAGGCGGTCTCACCGGAGACGGTCAGGGCGTCGGCCCCGCGGTCCAAGGTCAGGGCGATCATCTCCAGGTTCCTCCGCATCTCGGGCAGGACGTCGGACACTCGTCTCATGTCCGCGTAGCACGCGATCTCGTAGGCTTCCCGGACAAGCCGGTACAGAAAGGGCGTGGGATCGGCGCCCAGATCGAGATAGCGCTTCATGTCCTCCATCGTCCCGCAAACATAGTATCCTTTCCCACTGAGCGCGTAGGGCATCGTATTAGCGCAAAATCTCTTGGCCCCTTCCTGATAATCGCGCCCGGGTGAATACATTTCCAGGTAGAAACCGGGAGACTCCTTCATTCTCTTTCCTGTGACCGGTTGTTTGAGGCCGGGCCCCACCGTTGCCTCATAAAGGATCCTGGAAGTGAACTTGGTGATCAGCGTTTTGCTGAAATTCACCAATACGAGATACGCACCGCGTTTCTGAGCCAGATCGATGGTCGCCTCGCGGTTCGTGCCTTTCAAAAGCATGGTCCCCATGAGCTTGTAATCGTTCAAATAGGCTTCGTGCCAGGACGAGATCTCCCGGGGTTTCTGGGGCGCGGGAGGCAGCTTCACGAGGATCAGTTCTTCGACGACCGTGACCTTCTTCGAGGCCGCCAGGCTCGCTGAGGCCATGAGGAGAAGCCCCAAGACCGATAGCGCGAAGCGTCTTTGCATCAGGTCCTCCTTTTCTTATTTCTTCGGTCCGGCCAGGATGGCCGCCGCGGCTTTCCGAACGTTTTCGGACGCGTCGTTCTCGGCCGCGCGCCTGACGGCCTCGAGCGCTTCCGGGAAAGCGCCGATCGATCTCCCGAGGTTCCTCAGGGCCGCGACGCGGACCGTCTCCGAAGGATCCCCCGTCAAGGCCCCGATGAGGGCCTGGACCGTCCCGCCGGTCGGTTGGCGAAAGCTGAGCGCCTGGAGGGCCGCTATCCGCACGGACGCCTCAGGATCGGACCGGAGCGCCTCGGCGAGCAGGCGATCGGCTTCGGGGGCGTCGACGAAGCGCAGGCCGACAAGCGCCGCGGCGCGAAGGCCGGCGGAAGGGTCCTTGGCGTACGCCGCGAACGCGGGAAGGGCCTTCGCCGATCCGGAGTTCCCCAGGGCCTTGAGGACGATGTCCGCCTCCGCCTCGGGCATCGGATCGCGGAGCCGCGAGAGGAGCCGGGCCGCGATCCTGTCCGCGCGCCCGGGATCGGATTCCCTCGAGTTCCGGGCCATGGTCCCCAGACCGAAGAGCGCGGCCGAGCGGACGTCCGCGCCGGCCGGACCATCCGCGAGGTCGATGAGGACTCGCTCGGCCGCGTCCGTCGGCCGCCGGGCCATCGTGAGGAAGGGTACGATCCGGGAGACGAACGCGGGATCGTCGCGGCGGGCGAGGAGCGCGCTCGCGAGGGCCGCCTGGGCCTCGGGATGTCCGACGACGCCCAGGGCGCCTCCGACGACATCCGCCGTCAGGCTGTCCGGCCCCGAGCGCTCGAGCATTTCGGCCAGGGAAGGGCAGACCTCCGGTTGGAGGAAGACCAGGGCTTTGAACCGGAGATAGAGGGCCGTGTCCCGTGTCCGTCCCGCCTCGACGGCCGCCCGAAGGTCGGCGAGGAGCGATCCCAATGTCGCCTCGCCGAGCGCGGAGCGCTGGACGGCGAGCTCGCCCTCCTCACCGGAGATCGATATCGTCAGAGGGACGAACGGGCGGGCGGGCCGGGCCGAATCGAGAGCCAGGCGCAGCGCGGCGAGCTCGGAAGGGGATCCTTCCTCGGCCGCGATGAGCCGGACGTCGATCCGGCTCTCGACCCGGGCCACTTCCTTGTCCGCGACCGTGAGACTTTCGGTCTCCCGCCCGCGCGCTTCCCGAATACGGCCGCTCTTCAGGTCGAACGCGATGGTCAGCTCTCCCGACGGCCGCGCCGTCACGGGCAGGGATTCGAAGAGCGAGGTCCGTCCGGCGCCCGGGACCTGGTAGGGCATCTTCGTCTTGACGATCCGCTCGAGGCCCTCGGCCGAGGCGGCCCCGGGCCCGGTAGACCGCGATGTAGGGGCCGTTCGGTCCTTCTTCCTCGGCCTCCCATCTCCGGGCTCCCCGGCCGGCCCGCCCGGGGAGGACCGTCTGCATCCTCGAGAGAAGAGCGTGAACGAATCCCCGGGTCAGGTCGTCCGTTTCCGGGTCGAGGAGGACCCCGAGGATCCGCCCCTCGGGCGTCATCCTGACGAAGGACCGTCGCGTCAGGGCCGCGGCGGTGGATCCCTCGAGATCCGGGACCCGGCTCGACCCGATCTCGATCGCGACGCTCGGTTCGGCGAACCCGATGGCGCAAATGACCTCGTCCGCGCCGGCCTCCATCACGGAGATGGCGAGCTTTCCCCTGAGGCTCGTCCGCGTGGATGAAGCCGCGGGGGAGGGGACCGCCGTCGCTCCGGTGGCGCGGGACAGGGGGTCCTCGAACAGGGCCCGAAGGTCGCTGGTCGAAGAGGTCTCGAAGTCGATCTGATAGACAAGACGCGCGCCCGGCGTCCAGTCGTAGGCTGGCCGCCCGAAGCGCTCCCAGGGCCGGACGACGGCCAGGAGGACGAGGGCGAGCCCCAGGCCCGCTCCGGCCGCGAGGGCGGCCGGCCGGACGGAGCCGGCCCTTCGGATCGTCACGGCGTCATCCTCTTGGCTCGCGCACTCCGGTTAACGGGAACGCCGTTCCCCTTTGGCCCGCGGCCAACGCGCCATCCCCGCCCCGGGGCCGGACATCCGCGCTCAATAGTCGTAGCCCGCCAGGACGGGCCCCGTGTTCGGGTAGAGGAAGAGATAGTGTTTGCGCTGGGTCAGGACCGGCTCCCATTTTTCGTCGCTGTAGCCGTCCCAGCCCGCCAGCCGGGTCCTGAACGTCTTTCTTCTCCACGGCGGGATGCCGAAGCGCGGGACGTAGATCCAGGCATAGAGGCTGAGCTCTCCCGAAAGCGCGGAATACCAGCGGTAGATGAAATACTCGGTGTCGAGGAATTCCTTCCCCTGTTCCGCCCCCCTTAGGAGCATCCCGTGCACCGTCATCCGGGCGTCGATGAGATTCAAGTCGCAGCGGACCCCCGCCTCGGCGATCAGGATGTTGACCCCCGCCTGGGCGTAGACGTCGGCGTAGGCGAACGGGGCGATCTCGTTCTCGACCCGGAGAGGGCTGGACATCAAGACGGATCCGCAGCCCACGGAGGCCCGCGCCCCGAGCCTCACGGAGAGCGGGATCGGGCCGGCCATGAAGGTCATGCCGTAACCCACGTCGAGGGAGCTCGACCAGTCGCCGTCGCGCCCGGCCGTCGGCAGGGGAGCCATTTGGGTGAGGGCGACGTCCGGCACGCTCGCCGTCTCCCGGAACGAGGCCGAGGAGACGTAATTGCCGAGGACCATCACGGAAAGCTCCGCCGTCAGGGAGCCGTTCGTGGCCGCCGCGGACGTCGTCCCGGTGATAACGGCGAGCTCGAGATCGTGGTCGAAGATGAAGGCGTGAATTCCCGCCGAATTGACGACGCTCAGGGCCTTGGAATCGCCCGCCTGGCGGCTGTTCGACCGGACGGAAATGCCGAACGTGTCGCGGTCGCCCTTTACGATGTCGGCCGGATTGAGTTCCCGCTCATAGGGTGTTGCCCTGAGCCGGAGCTCGCCTTTCATCTTGGCCAGGGCCTGTTCGATCGGCGCCGGCGCGGTCTTGTCCCGGACGGCGGAGGGCTGTTGAGCGGCCGTTTTCCCCGCGGCGGTCGCCGCCGTTTTGGCCTCACCGCTCGCGACTGGCCTTTGGGCCGTTACGGGAGCCTTCTGACTGGGGGACCTCTCCAATTGGTCCACTTTGAGCTTGCCGAGCGCTCCGAGGCGGGTCTCTTTGGCCCCCACGGCGCTCCTGAACAGAGCGGCTTTGGAGCGGACCTTGGTGAGCTCCCTGGCGTTGAACCGGATCCCGACGCCGTTCTGGCCCGGCGGGACCGCGGTCTCCTGAAGGAGGACCTCTTCTTCCGGGTCGCGCCGGAAATCGAGGGAATAGCCCTTGGCGTTGAAGTCCGC
Source organism: Candidatus Aminicenantota bacterium (assembly GCA_963719985.1). Classification (GTDB taxonomy): domain Bacteria; phylum Acidobacteriota; class Aminicenantia; order Aminicenantales; family Saccharicenantaceae; genus RBG-16-66-30. The sequence goes on from CAVRDU010000005.1 coordinate 1,613,835, forward strand.
TTCGAGGACGTTGAGGTCGCGGTAGTAATCCTCGGCGGTCATCTTTTCCCCATTCGGTAGGGGTGGCAGGATCTGTCCGGGGTCCTGGAGGACCGTCGGCTCGCTCTTGGTGGGATCGAGGAGAGCGAAGGCCTTGAACGCGAGAGGGGCTCGGGTGTTGACTTTGAGCAGAGAGGCCTTGAGTTCGATCGGCCTGTCGGCCTTTTGGATGTTCGTGGTCCGGTCGGGGGCCGGAGGTTGGAAGTCTCGGCCCGGTCTCGGAGCGGCCATCTCGACCGGGCTCCAGCGCATCCGGCCGGCTTTGAGCAGGCTGACCTTGACGCCGGGGGCGGGAGCCCTGGTCCCGGCTGTCGGCGCCGCCCGGGAGGGCTCCGTCCTTGCTCCGACGGGCTGACGGGGGGCCGGTCCGCCCGACGCGGCAACGTCTCCGAGCCGGACCCCCGCGTCGGCAAGGGCTCTTCCGTCGGCCAAGGTGAAGCCGGCCCCCTCGAGGTCCGAGCGGTCGAGAACGACCTCTCTTCCGTCGACCTGGGCGCGGAGAGTGAAGGGCTTGAAGCCCCCTTGCAGGAGGAATGTCTTCTGTTTCGCCCGGAAGCCGACGACATCGACGAGATAGATCCCCCGCTCCGGAGTGATCCGGCCGATATCGAAGCCTAAGCCTCGGGCCCGGACGGATACAAGCTGGATGTTCCTGCGCTCTCCGCTCTGGCTGATCCGCGGGCGCTCCCCCCGGTCCAGGGATTCGCCCGTCCGGACGAGACCGGCCCGAGCATCGACAGGACACAAAGACAGACGATCAAACGTCGGCTCATCGTTCCACCTCTTTCAGGATCTCTTCCGGAAGCTCGGCCAAGGCTTCCTCCGGGGCTTCGATCTCATAGAGGTCGTGGTGGCAGCCGCATCCTCGCTCCTCCGAATGGATCGTGATAAGGGAGCGCCACCGCCTCAGCCAGGACTCGACGACGGCGGAGAGGCCGGGGGTGTTCGTGTCGTAGAAGATACGGACCCGCATGCGCGGCTCTCAGGCCTTGACGGCCCGGCTCACTTCTTCGGCCTCCAGCTGAGGCCTTCCTTCACGGCCCACGCCTTCATGGCGCCGTAGAGCAATTCGTTGGCTTTCTTCACGTCGAGTTTCTTGTTCTTGGTTCTGAGGAACACCTGGAGCTCATCACCGAACTCGTAGGCGAAAAGCTCCATGACCAGGAATCCGTCGACCGACAGGTCCCTCCAGGCCAGGGCGTGCCAGACCCCTTCCTTATCGTCGAGGTAGCTCTCCGTCCGTGTCGCCTTCAGCTCGGGCGGATCGCTCGCGCTCAGGACGCCGATGGCCCTCTTGCGGCAATTCGTGGCCCAGAGGAGCTCTTCCCATTCGTCGAGGGGCTCCGGCAGGACCGCCCCGGCGTAGGCCTTGACGACCATGTAGGCGAGGTCCAGAAGCGCCGTTTCCAGGTCGATCTCGGCCATTCCCACGGCCTCGTCGCGCGCCTCGTCCGAAGTATCGAACTCATCCAACCAGGCCTTGCCTCTGCCGAAGATGCCCTTCTTTTGAAGCTCGGGGAACGCCGCCGCACCTTTCGTGACCCAAGCTGGGGCTTGGGCGGCTTGTTGCGATCGCCCCGCCCCAGCAATGACCAGCAGGAGCAAGGAGAGTGAGATGGACAACGATACCCTTCTTCCTTTCATGAGCGGGTCCTCCTTAATGGGATCCGATCTATGGATCGTTCTCTCCGGTGTCAATGGAAGGTTTCCTCTGTGCCGACGGGCTTGCGCCTGCCGGGGGCGTTTGCTACCATCCCTGGGAGTGGCCGCGCGACCTCTGATGCGGCCGAAGGAGTGGGCGCATGGACGACTTGGCGTGGCTTCGGGCGAAGGAACGGGAACGGAAGGCCCGCGTCGCGGAGGCGCTTCACGCGGCCAGGGAAGAAGCGGCGCGGCGAGGGAAAGAGCCCTTCGACATCGGGCGGCTCCGGGAGCTCTACGATCCGTCGAGCGAGCTCGCCGTCTCGGCCGAGCTCCGCGATCCCTTGGCCGTGGCCGAAGACCTCGAGCGGCGCTACTACATGGATCATCCCGCGGTCCTCACCCTCGCCGAGTTCGCCCGGAAGCTCGGGGAAGAGCGCCCGTTCCGCTGAGCTTTTCGAGTCCCGGGCTCGCATCAGCGCGGCACCTTGACCGGCTGCGCGATCAGGAAGGTGTTGACCGTCCTCGCCTTCCGGTAGGGGTAGTAGGCCCGGGACTCGCTGAGCTCGTACCGCGCCGGGTCCATCCCGATGTTGCTGTGGTAGACGATCCCCTTCTCGAAGTCCACCGCCTGCCAGAGCCCGTAGCTCAAGTAGTGGGGGGACAGGACCGTCTCGGTCCTTTTCCCCGTCGGGAGGTGTACTACGGAGAGCACGTTGAAGGTGTCCGCGGGGTCGCGATAGACGAGATGGGGGCGGTAGACGAACTCCTCCGTCTCCGCCTGGACGTAGGAGGACAGGATCGATTTCCGGAAGAGTGACTGTCTTTCGATGAACGTCTTGATGGACTTGGCGTAGAGGAACTGCCGGTACATCATGGCCAGATGGGTGATGGCGATGGCCGCCCCCATGGTCGCTTGGAAGGCGGCCTCCCGCTGGGCGAACGTCGCCTGGGCCCCCAGCATGGTGCTCCCCCAGGTGTCGCCCCGGCTCCCCGCGGAATAGGATCGGGAGGAATAGTCCCGCGCCATGTTCTGGTATCTCCTCGCCTCCGCGGTGGCGAGACTGACCATCCGGCCCGCCGCCTTGTCTCCGGGGCCCGCTTGCCGGGCCTCCTGAAGCGCGTCTTTGAGGTTGGGGGCGGCCGAGTCGAGTCCGTTGAGATGGAGCTCCTCTGAACCGGGGGTCGTGCCGTGCTTGTAGGCGAGCTTTCCCGTTCTGGCGTCGTAGGCCGCGATGACGAGCTCCCCGATATAGACGAGCCGCTCTCCGATCTTCCTGAGGCGGATGGGGAAAGCGCGACCGGTGGTCGTCACCTGGACGGAAAAGAGCTCTTTTCCGTCTTCGGCGCCGATGGCGACGAGCAGGCTGGGTGTGCCGAAGTATAGAGCGCCGTCGCTTTCGATGAGATTGCTGACGCTCGTTTCCCGGCAACGATGGGCCCACAGGAGCTTCCCGTCGCCGGGGTCCAGGCGGGCGATCTGAGGGTTGCCCGAGGCGTCGATCCCCCGAAGGTAGAGATGGCCGTCGAGAGGGTAGATCTGCGTGTAGACATCGCGGCCGGGGAGCGGAACGGCCCAGCGCCCTTGGCCGGACGCGGCCTCCAGGGCGCTCAACCGGTTCTCCGCGTCGACGATCCAGAGTATGTTCCCGTCGAGCTGGGGCGGCGGCGAGGCAGCGTCGAACTTGAGCTCCGGCCGGGCGTAGACGACTTGGCCGTCCTTCGCTGAAAGCCGCTGCAGCCCGTCATAGAAGACGAGGACATCCTCGCCGATCGGCAGCGGCTGAGGGAGGTCGGCCCCGCCCGAGGTCGCGATCGCCTTCTTCCAGACCTCCCGTCCGGTCGCGAGGTCCAGGCAGGCGAGCTCCACGGACCCGGGCCCCGGATTGACGGACAGGGCCGAGCCGGTGGCGAGGAGCGGGATGAACGGACATCTTCCCCGTTCTTGGCGACGGTCCATTTCTGCTTGCCCGTGCCCGTATCGAGGGCCAGAAGAGTCGCGGATTTCTTGCCGTCGACCCGAAAGAGAAGGAGGTCCTGGAGGACCAGCAGACTGTCATACTCGCCTTTGACTTTGTCCCTGGAAAACCGCCAGAGCACGTTCCCCTTGGCCGTGTCCACGAGCATGTAATCGAGGTTCGGCAGGCCCGGGAAATCCTTCCTCAGGCCGACAAGAAGCCGGTCGGGCCCGAGGCTGACCATATCCTCGATGAGGGCCGGACCGAGCGGGATCTGCCAGAGAGGCTTGGGTTGCCCGGCGGCACGGCTGACGATGACCTCGTCCGGCGCGTTCGGAAAGAGCTCTCGGGCCTGGCCGAACGCCGGCGTCTCGGCGCAAAGAAGGAACGCGCCGAGGAAGGCCAACGCGACGCGGATGGGCCTCCTCACCGCCGCACCTATCTCACCGTCTTGGCGATCTCGAGGGCCTGGGCCTTGAGCTCGGCGAAATGAACGGCCAGGCCGGTCAGGAGCAGATTGGTGAAGCCCTTGCCGGCTTTGGTCGTGATGATGATGCTGGCCAGCTCGACCTCCGTCCCCCCGCCCGCGGCCATTCCCCGGTAAGCGGCGAAGCTGACCTTCCCGTTCTCGAGGCTTATTTCCTCGGCCTCGACGGGCTTCAGGCCGGGCATGGGGATGGTGATCGATTTCGTTCCCGCGTCGAACACCTTGCCCATCGTCATGCCCATCCCTCTGTAAGTAAAGACCCCGAGCGAGGCGCCCGGTAGATTATCGTTCATGAACCAGCCCTTTGCCTCCTTTTCGAAGCCTCGTGGCATGGGCTTCTCGACCCAGCCCGGGGGCAGGGTCAGGGACACGGTATCGCACTTCCATTCGGTGGGAGTTCCGGCCGCGGGCGCGCTGACGACGGCGTTCTTGACGTCCGCGGCGGCGGTCACGGCCTCGCCGGGCATGCGGACGCTCTGGAACGACTTTTCAAGCCGGTCCTTCCATCTGGCCGCGGCGCTCTGGGCCATGATGGACATGAAATAGAGGCCGTTCTCGCCGAGAGAGACCGCTCCGATGAAGCTGGTGAGCAGCTTGCCGGATTTGTAGGCGCCCCAACGGGCCGGATGCCCGTTGACGCTCATATCCAGGAGCCCGCCGTCCAGGACGGGGTTCGTCAGTCCCGAGGCCCGGAGCGTCGTGTCCGCCTTCTTCATGAGCTCGTCCGTGTCGCTCGTGCCGGGGACGTACTCGATGATGATGCTCATGCCGTCCCCCTGGAAGACGAAGACCTTGTCGTCCGTCTGGGGCGCGAGCTGCCATCCCTGGGGCGCGTCGATGACGAAGCGGCCCTGGGGATCTTCATAGGTGGTTTGAGACAGCCCGATGTTGGCGATGGCCAGCAGGGCCAGGGCCGACAGAAGCGCGAGAGCCTTAAGATGGTCCATCCGACTTTCCTCCTCGGCCCGGCGGGTGGATGCTATACGACGGCGTCATTCCTTTTCCCCGGCGCCTCTTGGCCGGAAGGGTAGTCGACACCGCGGGGGTTGTCAAGGGCGTGCGCGCGGCTTACCCTGTTCGCGCGGAGGCGGATCCCGCGCTCGGTCATTGACGCCCGCCCGCGGTCGGGCTATCCTTGACCTCGAGAACGGACCGGGGGTCCCGATCGATCAGCGCGATCGTCGGATAGGCCCGTTAGAGGCATCGTCCGCGAAAGGGAGGAGGAACATGAGGCAGATCACGAAAAGTGTCTCCCGCGACCTGTTCGTCTTCATGATCGGATTCGGCCTGGTCATGGGCCTGGCTTTTCCTTTTTTCACCGGTGCCCTGATCGACGTCCCGAGCGCAGAGGTCCTCAGCCTGCTGTTCTTTTCCCTGTGCCTCGGGGCCGGCCTGCTGGTCGGCGTCTTCAATCACGGCATCTTCCGGCTGGTCGTCGACCGCTTCCTGCGGCGGATGGGCGGGAAGACAGTCGAATTCCGGCGCAAGCTGGAGGCCTACGCCCTCCGCCGGACGATCGACTGCACCCCTGAGAGCTGCCACCTGAGCGTGGATTCGGCCGACTCCATCGGGGCCCTCGCGGGCGAATTCAACGGGCTCGTCGATACCGTCTTCCGTTTCGTCGACACCGAGCATAAGACCGAGAAGTTCCTGGAGAAGCTTAAAGGATCCTCCAAGATCGAGGACATCGCCGGGGTCGTCCTGGCCGCCTTCGTCGAGCGTTTCGGCGGCGAGGGCGCCTGCCTTTTCGGCCTGGAGCGGGGCAAGCTCACGTTGCTCAAGGCCTCCAACGTCGCGATCGAAACCGGCCGTCTGGACGAGGCCCAGCTGTTCCAATACCTGTCGGCCGGGGAGCCGGTCGTGAGGGGGCCGATCGAGGCCGGGGACCTCGTCCTCAATATCGGCATCGGGACGCTGTCCCCCCGGCATATCGCCTTCATCCCTCTCCGCTCCCAGACCCACGACGTCGGACTGGCCATCCTCCTGTCCCGGGACGTGTTCAAGGAGGACTTCACCGCCGTCGAAAGCCGGAACTTCATCAACCAGGCCTCGCCGTTCCTCTATAACGGGGTCCTTCTCCAGCGCATGGAGCGCCTGGCCGCCATCGACGAGCTGACCGGCGCCCTCAACCGCCGCTTCGGGCTGAAGCGGCTGAACGAGGAGTTCGAAAGGTCGCGGCGCCACGGCATCCCGCTCTCTGTGGCCATGATCGACATCGATTTCTTCAAGCGGATCAACGATACATACGGCCATCCCGCCGGGGACGTCGTCCTGCGGACGCTGGCCGAGACGATCGCCGGGAGCGTCCGGGTGTCGGACTTCCTCATCAGGTATGGAGGGGAGGAGTTCCTGATCGCCGTGCCCGGGGCCTCGACCCTGGACGCGTTCAAGCTCCTCGAACGGATCCGGAACCAGTCCGAGACCCTGGCCGTGCAGTACGGCGCCCACGAGCTGAAGTTCACGATAAGCGGCGGCGTCGCCGGGATCCCCTCCCTGTCCATCCGCGATCTCGAGGCGCTGATCCAATCGGCCGACGAGGCCCTGTACAAGGCCAAGGAACAGGGACGGAACCGGATCGTCCTGAGCGCCTGAGCGAAGCCGGGGAGCGTACCAAGCAGGGGCGGACCCCGCGACACGATCGCCGCGCGCCCGGCCCCGCGCCTTGACACTGCCGCCCGTCTTTCATATAAAGGGGGGGCCGCCGCTAGGGGCGACCCGCCCGAGGCGGAACTGATAAGGGATCATCGATGCCGGTCGACAAGGTCGAAAGCTGGATCTCCCGCGCGCTCAACCAGACGCTCGTCACGATCAACCAGACCCCCATCACGCTCGCCTCGCTCGTCGTCTTCGTCCTCATCGTCCTGGCCTCCGTCTTCGTGACCCGGGCCTTCACCCGCCTGGTCCTCGACCGGATCCTGAAAAAGCTCCATATCAAGGAGGGGATCCGCTACACCTTGCGGCGGCTGACGGAGTACACCTTCGTCCTCGTCGGGACCGTCATCGCTTTCCAGTTCGTCGGGATCGACCTCAGCGGCCTGGCCGTCATCTTCGGCCTCCTCTCGGTCGGGATCGGGTTCGGCCTCCAGAACGTCACCTCCAACTTCGTCGCCGGGCTCGTCCTCCTGTTCGAGCGGCCCATCAAGATCGGCGACCGGATCACGGTGGGGGACGTGGAGGGCGACGTCGTGGAGATCAGCCTGCGCGCGACGAAGATCCGGACCCTGAACAACATCTCCATCATCGTCCCCAACTCCCAGTTCGTCTCGTCCAACATCGTCAACTGGTCCTACGGGGACCTCCGCATCCGGTTGGACATCGACGTTGGCGTCTCCTACGGCTCGGACCTGGACGTCGTCCTCGCGAGCCTGAAGGAAGTGGCCCAGGAGAATCCCAGGGTCCTGAAGGAGCCCGCGCCCGACGTGCTTTTCCGCGAGTTCGGGGAGTCGTCCTGGAACATGCGGCTCAGGCTCTGGATCGACAATCCGCAGGGACACCATCGGACCCGTTCGGACATCAACTGCGCCATCGTCCGGAAATTCAGGGAGAAGGGCGTCGAGATCCCCTTCCCTCAAAGGGACATCCATGTCCGCTCGCCGCTGCCGCTCCCTCTCTCCAAGGACGGATAAGGCCCAGGGCTGCGACCGGGAATGAGCGTGTCGGCCAAGGGGAAGCGAGGCGGGAAGCGCAAGCCGGTCTCCCTCGAACGGGTCGTCCTGACGTCCTTCCTGGTGGACGTTTCCGACGTGGCCGTCAACGTCCTGGTGGCGCTCGTCACCGGCAGCGTGACCATGCTCGCCCAGGCTCTGGAAGGGGGGGCCGACCTGCTCTCCTCCGGGCTCATCCTGATCGGCGTGAAGTCGTCCAAGCGGCCCGCCGACAGCTTTCATCCCTACGGCTACGGGCGTGAGCTTTACTTCTGGACGTTCCTCTCCGGGCTGGCGACGTTCGGGGTGACGGCGACCCTGTCGTTCTACCTGGGCCTGCGGAGATTCATGCACCCCGAGCCCGTCCGGCATCTGGCCGCCGCGTACGCCGCGCTGCTCGTCGCCGCGTTCAGCAACGGATACGCCGCCTCCCTGAGCGGCCGCAGGCTGTTGAAGAAGAAAAGGCTCTCGAGCCTGTGGCGCGTCTTCAAGCGCTCGGCCATGATCGAGACGAAGGCGACGTTCGTCCTGGACCTCATGGGGACGACGGCGTCCGTCCTGGGCTTGATCGCGCTCGCCCTCTATGGCCTGACGGGGGAACTGCGCTACGACGGCCTGGGGGCCATGGCCACGGGCGCCATCCTCGCCTTCTTCTCCTTCTTCATCCTGCGGGACGCCAAGGCCCTCCTGGTCGGGAGGTCGGCCGTTCCCGAGATCGAGAGCAAGATCCGGGCGGCGGCGGCGTCGATTCCCGAGGTGATCGAGGTCCTGGCCCTGCGCACCCTGATGATCGGTCCGGAACGGCTGAGCGTCAGCCTGGAGGTCCACGTCGAGGACGGGTTGGACACCGACGAGATCGAACGGCTCATCGACGACATCGAGAGCGAGATCCGCGGACAGGTCCCCTCGGCGAGGCACATCGAGGTCGAGCTCGAGACCCCACGAGGCTCCGTCGATCAATCCGCCGGGGCCTTCAGCTCCTCGGCCCTGATGAGGTTGGTCGTCCCCGGTCCGCCGCCGGGGGCGCCGGCCGTGACGACGACCTTATCCCCCGCGGCCGCGAGCCGGGCCTCGAGAACGATGCGCAAGGCCCGCCGGATCATGCCGTCCACGGTCCTCGGCCGCTTGCTCAGGAACGGGACCACCCCCCAGACCAGGGCCAGACGCCGGCACGTGTCTTGCCGCGGCGTGATCGCCGCGATGGGGCGGGAGGGCCGGCACCGGGAGACCCGGCGCGCCGTCGCTCCCGACGAGGTGAGGGTGATCAGACAGGCCGCCCCGATGTTCTCGGCCAGGGAGCAGGCGGACAGGGCCACGGCGTCGGCCAGGGTCCCGGGCGGACCGGCGAGCCGGTCCCTCGCCCAGGCCTCCCGGGGGAAGGCGGCCTCGGCCTCCTCCGCCACCCGGGCCATGGTCCGGACGGACTCGATCGGGAAGCGCCCGATCGCGGTCTCCTCGGAGAGCATGAGGGCGTCGCTGCCGTCCAGCACCGCGTTGGCGACGTCCGTGACCTCGGCCCGGGTCGGCCGGGGGCTGTCCACCATGGAACGCAGCATCTGTGTCGCGGTGATGACGGGCTTCCCGCTCCGGTTCGACTTCCGGATCAGCATCTTCTGCACCTGGGGGACGTTTTCCAACGGAGTCTCGACGCCCAGGTCCCCGCGGGCGACCATGACGGCGTCAGCGGCGGAGATGATCCCGTCGATATGGTCCAACGCTTCGTGCTTCTCGATCTTGGCGACGAGCGGTATGGAGGCGCCGCGCCTCTCCATGAAGCGCCGGGCCTCGGCGAGGTCGCCGGCCTCGCGGACGAACGAGAGGGCGACATAATCGACGCCGTGCTCGATGCCGAAGGCCAGGTCCTTCCTGTCCTTGGCGGTCAGGCAGGGGACGTCGAGCGACCGGGAGGGCAGGTTGATCCCCTTGAAGGAGCTGAGCGGCCCCCCGACGACGACGCGGCAGACGATCTCCCGGTCCGTGCGTTTGAGGACGACGAGCTCGAGCGCTCCGTCGCTCAACAGGAGGGGGTCCCCCGGGCGGACCTCCTTGGGGAGCCTGGAGTAGCTGACGGACACTTGACGGTCGTCCCCAAGGACCGGCCTGTTGGTCAGCGTGAACCGGGCCCCGGGCCTCAGTACGACAGGTCCGGCGCCCATCCTCCCGACCCTGATCTTCGGGCCGGACAGGTCCTGGAGGACGGCGACCGGCCGGCCGAGGTCCCGCGAGAATTTCCGGATCCGGCGTAGCGCGGCGAGGTGCTCGGCGTGGGTGCCGTGGGAGAAGTTCAGTCGGGCGACATCCATGCCCGCCGCGACGAGCCCCCTCAGGACCCGGGGCGAGCGGGAGGCCGGCCCGATCGTGCAGACGATCTTCGTTTTGGCCATCAGGATCCGGCCGGGACATTCTGCATCCGGCGCCCCTCCTCAGATAGAGAGCATGGCCGCTTCGGGCCGGTTTGTCAACCCGCCGGGAGATCGGGACCGGCCTCGGTATTCCTTGACTTCTGTCCGAAAAGTAATTACAGTAATAACATCATAATTCGAGGCGCCAGTGTCGCGGGGGAGAGGTCGGAGATGAAGAGGAAGGAACTCAAGGTCGCCAGGATCGGGAACTCCCGAGGGATCAGGCTGCCGGCCGAGTCGCTGAAGCGCTATTCGGTCGGGTCGGCCCTGATCATGGAAGAACGGACCGAAGGGATCCTCCTCCGGCCCGTGGGCGGCACCGCCGAGAAGCTCGGCTGGGAAGACACGGCCCGCGAGATGGCCGCGGCGGGCGAAGATTGGAGCGAGTGGGACGCGCTGGACGGGGACGGTTTGACCGCTGTCCCCTGGGAACCTTCGAAGAAGGGGAAGGTCGGGGAAAAAAGGGCTCCCTACGGGCGAAAGTCCAAGATCCGCCGGGAATCCGCCAGGCGATACGAGATGCGATGGGCGGAGCTGGATCCGGCTCGAGGCGCGGAAATGGCCAAGACCCGGCCGGTCGTCGTCGTCAGCTTGGACGAATTGAACTCGCGTTTCGCGACGGTCACCGTTTGTCCGATCACGAGTCATCTCCATCCGGCATGGCGCTGCCGGATGGCCGTTCGCTGTGCCGGCCGGCCGGCCGAGATCGCCGTCGATCAGATCCGGACGATCAGCCAGGCGCGTCTGGGGCCGCGGATCGGGTCCCTGTCCGAGGCCGATGCCGCCGCGCTCCGGCGGCTCATCACCGAGATGTACGGGGAGTGAGCGGACGCGAGGGGCCGCGGCGGCCTTCCGGTCGGGCGGCGGCGAGAGTGACGAAGCGGACGGATTCGGCTACAATTGCCCCATGCCTTCCGATACGCAAGTCATCTTCTCCATGTCCGGGGTCGGCCGGATCCACCCGCCCAACCGCCAGGTCCTCAAGGACATCTCGCTCGGCTTCTACTACGGGGCCAAGATCGGGGTCCTCGGCCTCAACGGCTCGGGCAAGTCGACCCTGCTCAGGATCATCGCCGGGGTCGATACGGGCTACATCGGCGAGCTGTCCCTCAGCAAGGGTTACACCGTGGGCCTTCTCGACCAGGACCCCCAGCTCGAGGCCGCCAAGACCGTCATCGAGGTCGTCCGCGAGGGGGCGCAGCCGGTCGTCGACCTCCTGGCCCGCTACGACTCGGTCTGCGACAAGATGGGCGATCCCGCCGCCGACATGGACGCGCTGCTCGCCGAGCAGGCCCGCTTGCAGGAGGAGATCGACAAGCACGACGCCTGGAACCTCGACAGCCATCTGGAGCGGGCCATGGAAGCCCTGCGCTGTCCGCCTCCCGAGACCCCCGTCACGGTGCTGTCGGGAGGCGAGCGCCGCCGCGTCGCCCTGACCCGGCTCCTCCTCCAGGAGCCCGACATCCTGCTCCTCGACGAGCCGACCAACCACCTCGACGCCGAGTCCGTCGCCTGGCTCGAGCGCCACCTCCAGGAATACAAGGGCACGGTCATCGCCGTGACCCACGACCGCTATTTCCTCGACAACGTGGCCGGCTGGATCCTCGAGCTCGACCGCGGCGAGGGCATCCCCTGGAAGGGCAACTACTCGTCGTGGCTCGAGCAGAAGCAGGCCCGGTTGGCCGTCGAGGAGAAGACCGAATCGCGCCGCCAGCGCACTCTCGCCCGCGAGCTCGAGTGGGTCCGGATGTCGCCCAAGGCCCGCCAGGCCAAGGGCAAGGCCCGCGTCACCGCCTACGAGAAGCTGCTCGGCCAGGACTTCGAGCGCTACCGCGACGAGCAGGAGCTGCCGATCCCGCCCGGCCCGCGCCTCGGCGACGTCGTCATCGAGCTCGAGGGGGTGAGCAAGGCCTACGGCGAGCGGGCGCTCATGGACGGTCTGACGATCAGCGTCCCGCCCGGCTCGATCGTCGGCGTCATCGGCCCGAACGGGGCCGGCAAGACGACGCTCCTGCGGATGATCACCGGCGCGGAGGCGCCCGACGCCGGGCGGATCCGGATCGGCGAGACCGTCAAGATCGCCTACGCCGACCAGTCGCGCGCCCTCGACCCCGATAAAACGGTCTTCGAGGAGATCTCCGGCGGCGAGGACCTCATCAAGATCGGCGGCAAGGAGATGAATACCCGGGCCTACTGCGCCTCGTTCGGCTTCGGCGGCACCGACCAGCAGAAGAAATGCTCGACGCTCTCGGGCGGGGAGCGCAACCGCGTCCACATGGCCAAGGCCGTCTCGGAAGGCGGGAACGTCATCCTCTTTGACGAGCCGACCAACGACCTCGACGTCAACACGCTTCGGTCCCTCGAGGACGCCCTGGCCGGGTTCGCCGGATGTGCCGTCGTCGTCAGCCACGACCGCTGGTTCCTCGACCGCGTCGCCACCCACATCCTGGCCTTCGAGGAGGACGGTTCGACCCACTGGATCTTCGGGAATTTCTCCGAGTACCACGAGGACCTGCGCCGGCGCAAGGGCGCGGCGGCCGACCAGCCCCACCGCATGAAGCACAGGACGCTCAAACGTTGATCGATAAGGAGCACGGACGATGAGCACAAGATGGGCGGCTTTGGCCGCGCTCGCTCTGTTCATGTCGACCTTGGCCCCGCGCGCGGCGGCCCAAGCGGTGACCGCGCCGGACCTGAGGACGATCGCCTCCGGAAAAGGCTGGACGGTCTTCAACCGGATGGTGACCGTCCTCGAGCAGGACGGCCGGACCGTGGCGGAATTCGACGGGAAGCCCGGGGACGGGATGGCCTGGCTCGACGGTCTCTCCTTCACCCGCGGCGTGATCGAGTGCGACATCCTGGGCCGCAGCGCGCCCGTCCAGGGGAGCTTCGTCGGCATCGCCTTCGGCGTCCAGGACACCGAGACCTACGACGCCGTCTATTTCCGGCCGTTCAATTTTCGCGCCGACGATCCGGCCCGGCGGGCCCACGCGGCCCAATATGTCTCCCATCCGGACTGGAAGTGGCCCCGGCTGCGCCAGGAAAGCCCCGGGAAGTACGAGAGCCCGGTCGAGCCGGCGATCGACGGCGACAGCTGGTTCCACGTCCGCATCGTCGTCGAGCCGCCCAAGATCAGCGTCTTCGTCGACGGCGCGAGCGAGTCCTGCCTGACGGTCGAGGCCTTGAGCGGCCCGAGAACGGGCTCCGTCGCCCTCTGGGTCGGGAACAATTCGCCGGGCAAGTTCGCCAACCTCAAGATCACATCCTGAGATCGTCCGGAAAGAGCCCCGGCGAAGCCTCGGTCCTGACGAGCGGACTGCGGCCCCCGGGCGCGGGCCACGGCCGTTCCGCGCTCGCCCCATGACAGCGGCTGTCCTTGAGCCGGAGAGCTTGACGGGTTCTTTTGAGCCGTGCTATTCTGTCACCATGCGGCCCGGCCTTCCGGTCCGCGAATCCATTGAAGAGAGGATTTCATGAAAAAGTTATTCGGAATACTGGTGGCGGCCCTTTTCCTGTCGGTCGTTGGTCCGCAAGCCGCTTCGGCGGGGACGATCGATCTCGGCGTCAAGGGCGGATTGTCTCTGTCAAACTTCAGCTGGTCGGGCGGAGGGCCGTCGGACGCTTATTCGTGGCTCAAGGAGCCCGTCTTCGGCGCTTTCCTGGCCTTCAACCTCAATGAGACCTTCGCCATCCAGCCCGAGGTCTTCCTGTGGAAGGGCGGGGCCTACTACGAGGACGATTACGAAGGCTCCACGTACAAGGCCGAGATCGTCCTCACCTACATCCACGTGCCCGTCCTGGCCAAGGTCCATCTCGCCAAGGAGGGGAAGCTACGGCCGATCCTGTTCGCCGGTCCGGCCATCTCCTTCCTGGCCAAGGCCGCTAACAAGTATTACGTCGACGGCGTCCTGGAAGACGAAGACGACATCAAGGAGTACCTCAAGGGCACGGATATCAGCGCCGTCTTCGGGGGCGGGCTCGAGATCGTTCTCGACAAGATCATGCTCGTCCTCGATATCCGCTACAATCTGGGGCTGGCCAACATCGACAACAAGGGCACGGAGACGACGATCAAGAACAAGGCCGTGATGATCATGGCCGGGATCGGGTTCTAGGCCCGGATCCCCGGCTCCTCGACGCATGTCCAGGGCGGATGTCCCCTGAGGGGCATCCGCCCTCTTTTTTCGCGCCGGCTGCGCATCCTTGACAGCCCTCCAAGCGCGAGACTATCATTCCGCCCTCGAACGCTATACGGGAAGGAATGTCCATGAAAAAACGCGCGCTTCTTTCGTTCGTGGTCGCCCTGGCCGTCCTGGCCTCCGTGGCGGCGAGCCCCCAGAGGGCCGCCGCGCCGGCCGTCGACCCCGTCGTCGCCAAGATCATCGAGCTCGGCCGGACCGACAACCGGGTCATGGAGTGGGCCGACTACGCCAGCAACCGCTTCGGCGGCCGGGAGTCCGGCACGAACGCCTATAACGACGCGGCCGATTGGGCCGTCTGGCAGTTCCGCCAGTGGGGGCTCGAGGCCGAGCTCGACCATGCCGGCGAAGTGCCCGTCGGCTTCAACCGCGGGCCATGGTCCGGCAAGATGGTCAAGCCGGCCGAGAAGGCCCTCTTTTTCGGGACCCCGAGCTTCACGGCGGGGACGAAAGGCGTCGAGCGCGGGCCGGTCGCCATCCTGAAGGCCGATCCCTTCTCCATCCCGGGGCGGAACGCCACCCCGGAGCAGGTCGAGAAGAAGCGGGCCGCCGTCGAGGCGGCCATCGCCGAGGTCCGGTCGGACCCGGCCGCGTTCAAAGGGACCTGGGTCCTCATCGCGGGTCAGAGCACCGGCTTCGCCCGCGACGGCCGGCGCGGCACGCCGGAATACGCCGACGCCAAGCTCATGCCGCCGCTCACGGCCGCCCTCGTCGAGGCCGGGGCCCGGGGCACGGTCCAGATGTCGACGGTCGATCCCTTCCCTATGCTCGACGGCTACGTCGAATCCTGGGACAAGCTCCCGGTCCTGCCGGACATCAAGCTGGCCGAGCCCCAGTTCAAGGAGATCAAGGCCCTCGTCGAGAAGGGCGAGACGGTCGAGCTCGAGTTCGACATCCGGAACTGGTTCAAGATGGGCCCGGTCAAGTACCACAGCGTCGTGGCCACCCTCCGCGGCTCCGAATTCCCGGACGAGTACGTCGTCATGGGCGGGCACTTCGACTGCTTCAGCTCCGCGACCGGCGCCGTCGACGACGGGTCGGGCTTTTC
Source organism: Candidatus Aminicenantota bacterium (assembly GCA_963719985.1). GTDB lineage: Bacteria > Acidobacteriota > Aminicenantia > Aminicenantales > Saccharicenantaceae > RBG-16-66-30. Next base: position 1,629,253 of record CAVRDU010000005.1, read on the forward strand.
CCCGGCCATGGAGGCCCTCCGGCTCATCCGAGCGGCGGGCGCGCGGCCCAAGCGGTCGATCGTGGCCATCCTCTTCGCCGCGGAGGAGATCGGCCTGGTCGGCTCGCAGGCCTGGCTGAAGAACCATCCCGGGATCGATGCCAGGATCTCCATGATGATCAACCGCGACGGCAGCCCCAGCGCCATCACCGGGGCCGTCGTTCCCGAAACGTGGCTGGCCGATTTCCGGAAGATCGCGGCCCCCCTGGCGACGCTCGACCCCAAGTGGCCGTTCAAGCTCGAGCGGGGCGTGCCGCGGCCCCACGCCACGAGCCCCGGCGGGACCGATTCGTCCTCGTTCGAGATGCTGAGCGTACCGACGCTCCGTTTCACGACGCAGTCGGACTACAGCTACCGGCACGCCTGGCACACGCTCTACGACCTCTACAGCGAGCTCGTGCCCTATACGGAGCACCAGCGGCACTCGGCCCTGGTCACGGCCGTCGTCGCCTACGGCGCGGCCAACCTCGAGAAGGCCCTGCCGCGGGAAGGCGTCTATCTCGCCGACGGCCTGTACGCCGACATCGCCATCGGCGCCGCCGAAGCGCCCGTCCACGTCATGACGACGCTCGACTTCGTCAACGCGCCCTTGCAGACGGCCAACTTCGTCCGTGTCGTCGAGGGCAAGGGCGGTCAGCGCGGCCCGGGCGCCGGCGGCCGGCCCGGCGTGCCCATGGGTGGAGGACCGCGCCAGGAGCCCCCGCCGATCGGCAGGGTCGATCTGCGGGGCGGCGTCATCGCCGCGACCGTCGTCTCCGAAGTCCAGAAGTCCGTGGCCGTCCCCGCGCTGCCGCTCGCGCCGAACGCCGCGATCAAGCACGACGCGGCGGGCGTCCTCGGCGTCACCGGGCCGAACGCCTTCCACCTCACCCTCGGCAGGCGGGCCGGGCTCGACAAGACGGCCACGGCGATCGGGCGGACGATCGCCGGGCTCGACCTCCTGGGGACCGTGAAGAAGGGGGACGCCATCCGGAGCATCCGCATCGTCCGGGTCGGCGAGGCCGCCCGCGACTTCAAGACCGACGACGAAGCCTTTAACAAGCTCCTCGAAGCCCACAAGTGATGGACGCTCGGAGGACCATCGCATCGGGGATCGTCGGGATATTTCTCGTTGTTTGCTCGGCCCGGGCGCAGACGCCCGGCCTCCGTTCGGTCGAGCTGTCGGGGCCGCGCGGCGCCGAGACGACCGTCTCCGCGCTCGTTCTCGCCGACGGCTCGAAGATCGCCCTCGCCGCGCCCTCGCCGCTCTATTCTCTCCTCGTCGACGGGAAGCCGGCGCTCGTTTCGAGCCTGCCCGCGGGATTGACCGCGACGGTCGCGCCCGAAGAGGGCTTCGCGCCGGGCGTGAAGCTGCGGCTCGTCTTCCGCAACGACGGGAAGACCAAGATCAAGCTCGAGAACCTCGTCCCGCTCGGCCAGGGCGCCGACCGCGCCTACATCACGGCCGGGCTGCCGAACGAGCCGCCCCACCAGCTCAGCCGGAGCCAGCTCTTCCGGCCGGGCCTCCGGCCGGTCGGCGTCGTCCTTCCCGACAACGCCTGGCACCTCGGATTCTGCTCCGTCGAGGTCGGCGGCGGAACGTCCCTCGCCGGGCTGGCCCGCCGGACGAAGACCGAAAAGGCCGAGCGCACCCGCTGGGCCTCGATCCTCGAGCCGGGCGGCACGGTCGAGTACGCGATCCACCTCGAGGCCCACGACGGCGGCTGGCGCCGCGCCCTCGAGATCATGTTCCGCGAGCGCTACCTCTACGACCTCGAGCGCTTCGACGACGCCCTCTTCCGCCGCCCCGACCTGGCCTGGGTCCGGCGGGCCTACCTCATGGTCCTCCAGTTCGCCTGGGACCGGACCTATTACGACCGCCAGGCCGGCCGCTACGCCTTCGATCGGACGCTCACCGCCTGGGACGAGCTCCTCGGCCCCATCGACATCTTCACCATCTGGCCGACCTGGCCCCGGCTCGGCCTCGACCAGCGCAATCAGTGGGACATGTACCGGGACCTGCCGGGGGGACTCGGTGAGCTCCGGCGCCAGGTCGACCTGGCCCACAGCCTGGGCAAGAAGTACTTCATCTCCTACAACCCCTGGGACGAGAGCACCCGGCACGAGGACCACATCGCCGGTATGGAGGACATGTTGAGGCGGCTCGACGCCGACGGAGTCGTCCTCGACACCCGGGGCGAGTCGAGCCGCGAGTTCCAGGCTGCGGCCGACCGGGTCAAGCCCGGCGTCATCATGTACAGCGAGGGGATGGCCGTGCCCCGCGACATGCCCGGCATCGTCTCGGGCCGGGTCCACGACGCCCTCTACATGCCGCCGCCGCTCAACCTGAACAAGTACATGCGGCCCGACTTCGCCATCTTCCGGGTCCTCCAGCTCGCCGAGGGGCCGCTCCACCGCGAATCGGCCGTGGCCTTCTTCAACGGCTACGGGTCGGAGATCAACACGATGCGGCCGGGCCGGCCCGACTGGATCGAGGAGGAGCTCCGCTATCTCGGCCGGACGACCAAGCTCCTCCGCGAGAATTCGACGGCGTTCCTCGATCCGGCCTGGGAGCCGCTCGTGCCGGTCTGCGAGGACGGTCTCTGGGCCAACCGCTGGCGCGACGGCGCCAAGACAGTCTTCACCGTCTTCGCCCTGCGGCCGGAGGGCTACAAGGGCCCGCTCGTCGAGGTCGAAGTGCCCGAAGGGGCCCACCTCGTCAGCCTCTGGAACCACGAGGAACTCGAGTCCCGTCTCGAGGGACGGCCGGACCTATGCCCCGGTCGACGTCGCCGCCTTCGGCGCCGCCCGGCTGGGGACGCGCCTCGAGGGGAACGTCGATTGCGTCGCCGTTCTTCCGGCGCGGCTCAGGGTCGAGGCCGACGGCGAACTCGTGACGTTCGAGGCGCCGGACGCGCCGGCCGGGAGCCGGATCGCCGTCTCGGCCGGGGCCCCCTCCTACGCCGAAGAGCCGGCCTCGTTCGGGACGGAGCGGCGGACGATCGCGCTCCACGAGCACTTCGGCTTTCGCGAGGAGAAGTTCGTCGTCCAGCTCTTCGACGCGCGGGGCGAGATCCTCGACGAGCGCGTCGTCCGCCTGCCGCTGGCCCACCCGCGCCTCGTGACCCGCGTCGAGCGGACGGCCCCGGCCCGGGTCGCGCCGGCCGGCATGGTCGAGGTCCCGGCCGGGACGTTCGTTTTCAGGACCGCCGGCAATCCCGACGACGCCAATCCCGTCATCCCGTACCCCGCGACGAAGACGCCCCGGACGCTCGCGATGCCCCGGTTCTTCATGGACCGGACCCCGGTGACCAACGACGCCTTCGCCGCCTTCCTCGCGGCGACGGGATACGCCCCGGCCGACCTCTCGAATTTCCTCGAGCACTGGGTGGACGGCAAGCCGCCGGCCGGCCGGGGCGACCATCCCGTCGTCTGGGTCTCGCTCGAAGACGCCCGGGCCTACGCCGCCTGGGCGGGCAAGCGCCTGCCGACCGAGGCCGAGTGGCAGTACGCCGCCCAGGGCACGGACGGGCGGCCCTTCCCGTGGGGGAAAAAGATGGAGCCGGGCCGGTGCAACGACAAGCTCAACCGGACGACCCCGGTCGGCGCCCACCCCCGCGGCGCGAGCCCGTTCGGGGTCCTCGACTTGGTCGGCAACGTCTGGCAGATCATGGACGACGTCTACGACAACGGCGTCTACCGGTACGGCATCATCCGCGGCGGCAGCTACTACGCGCCCGAGAAGAGCGTCTGGTACGTCAAGAGCGGGCCGCTCGCCGTGGACCGGGTCCAGATCCACCTGCTCGTCGCCCCGGGCCTCGACCGGGCGGCCACGGTCGGCTTCCGCTGCGTCAAGGACGCCGCGCGGGCCCCGGGGCCTTGACGAAGCGCTTGCTCTCCATGGGTCCCCGGTAGTACAGGACCTGCGGCACGACCGGCCGGAGCTCGGCGAAATAGCGCCCTCCCTCGTCGTCCCTCATGTGCATCAGGATGACCGCCGACGGCCGGATCCTCTCCAGGACCATCTTCCGGGCCGCCTCGTCCTGGAGGAGGAAGGGATCGAAGAAGGCGATGTCGATATTCATCTCCTCCCAGGGGATCGACGAGAGGAAGGGGAGGTTGACGGGGGGAAAGAGGTCGCCCTGATGGTAGATCCGGAATGGGCCGAGGTCCATGATGTAACCCAGGGTGAGATAAGCGGGCTCCCGGTCGGCGTGGTTGACGCCGAGGACGGTCAGGGGGACGCCGTTGACCGCGAGGGACGTCTTCTCGCCGACTGTGAGGCCGAGGATCTTGACGCGCGGACCGAGCTTCTTGAATTCGTCGGGCCCGGTCTCCCGGAGGTCCCTCTCCACGAGCCCGTCCCCGACGAGGACAGTCTCCTCGTGGGCGGCCAGGACATCGAGGGCCATGCGGGGCTCGAAGTGGTCGCGGTGCGCGTGCGAGAAGAGAAGGAGGTCCAGCCGCTCGAAGGGGGGGCGCTGGGCTTTCATGAGGGCCAGGGCCCGCTCCGGCGTGTTCGTGTAGCCCCAGGGGTTCTGGACAAGGCCGTCGACGAGGACGCTCTTGGCGCCGGCCTGGATGAGGAAGCCGTCCGTGCCGATGTACCGGATGACGGCGGCCTCGGCTTTCGTCCCGGCCGGGGATCCGGCGATCTCGTGCGATCCGCCCTTGAGGACGTGCAGCTTGGGCGGGACGGGCCGGGCGCCCTTGGCGGTCAGGAGGGAGGCCAGGGCGTCGGAGCCCCAGTCCTGGGCGATCTCGAGCGGCGTCGCGCCGTTCGCGTCGACCGCGTTGGGATCGGCGCCCTTGTCCAATAACGCCTTCGCGGCGTCGTCCAGTCCCTTCTCGACGGCCAGGTGCAGGGCCGTCCGGCCCGCGGCGTCCTTGACGTTGACATCGGCGCCCTTGGCGATCGCCTCGACGGCCCGGGCTCCCAATCCTCCCCGGAGAAAGCTGAGGAGGATGGGATCGCCGTTGGGGCTGGGGCGGTTCGGGTCCGCGCCCTTCTCGAGCAGGTTCCGGACCATATCCTCGTGCCCCTGCGAGGCCGCGGCGTGGAGGAGTATCGGACCTTCAGGGCCTTTGGGGTCGTAGCGGACGAGCCTCAGCAGGATCTCGAGAACGGCCGTCCGGTTCTGCAGGGCGGCGTATTCGAGCGGGGTTCGCCCCTGGCCGTCCTTCACGGACGGATCGGCGCCTTTGTTGATCAAGACCTCGACCACCGCGGCCTTGCCCTCGCGGGCGGCGTAGTGGAGAGGGGAGCGGCCGTTGCGGTCCTGATATTGGAAGGCCGCTCCTTTGTCCAAGAAGAGCTCGACGGCCTGCCTGAATCCGGCATAGGCGGAATAGAGGAGCGGCGTCTGGCCGCTCGCGTTCCGGGCGTCCAGCGCGGCTCCGTTCTCCAGGAGCAACCGGATGATCGGCAGCGCGGCCTGCTCGCCGCGGCGGCATCCGGCCGCCTGGTGGAGGGCCGTGTCGCCCTCGGCGTTCTTGGCTTCGACGAGCTTCGGATCGGCTTTGAGCAGGCGGGCCACGGTCTCGAGGTCGCCGCTTTCGGCGGCCTCGAAGATGGTGGCCTGCGCGGCGAGCGGCGGCGAAGCCTCGAAGATGAAGGCGATCAGGGCCAGGGCGACGATGGCTCGGTGCTTCATGAGGGCTTCCTCCTCGACCGCGGTGTAAAGATATTTGGCGGCACGCCCGCCCCTCTCAGAAGGGACGGGCCCGCCCGGAGCGCATGCCCGGGAGAGCCGCAATATTCGTGCCACTTCGGGGACCTTCGAGGCGTCATTGACACGTCTTTCCCCAAAGCCTATCATAGTTCGGTCAGGCGGGGCTACGAACCCGGCCCGGAATCACTGTCCCTGAACGAGGTCGCATGAAGAACGCAGGAAAGGCCAGCCTAACGGTTCTCGCCCTTATCATGATCGTGGCGCTCTCCGCCTGCGAGAGAAAGCAGGAGGTTATCCCCGAGCCGGTTTCGCCGATCAAGTGGAACTGGATCTCCGGCAGCATGACCGCCGACCAGACCGGCGTCTACGGGACCATGGGCGTTACGGCGTCGTCGAACATCCCCGGCGCGAGAGAGGACGCGGTGACCTGGGTCGGGGCCGGCGACGGCCTCTGGCTCTTCGGAGGATATGGCTACGATTCGACGGGCTATCCCGGCCGGATGAGCGACCTCTGGAAATTCGACCCGACCGCCCAGGCTTGGACCTGGGTCGACGGAAGCCCCGTCCGGGACCAGGCGGGGACCTATCTCACGCCGGGATCGCCCCATCCGGCCGCGGAACCGGGGGGACGCAACGGCGCCGTCTCCTGGACCGGCGCGGACGGCAGCTTCTGGCTCTTCGGAGGGCTCGGCTATGACGCGGCGGGCTCGATCGGCCAGCTCAATGACCTGTGGAAGTACGACCCGGCGACCGGGGAGTGGGCCTGGATGGGAGGCGGTTCCGCCAGGTACCAGGCGGGGTCCTACGGCGCGCTGGGCGTCGCCGATCCGGCCAACTCGCCCGGGGCCCGCACCGGGGCCGCGTCGGCCATCGACGCCGGCGGCCATTTCTGGCTCTTCGGCGGCTACGGCTACGACGCGGCGGGCGAGAAGGGCCGGCTCAACGACCTCTGGATGTACGATCCGGCGGCCGCCGCGTGGACCTGGATTTCCGGCAGTGACGCCGTCGACCAGATGGGCGTCTACGGCGAAGTCACCGTGCCCGACCCGGCCAACGTCCCCGGGGCGCGCAACGAGGCCCTGTCCTGGGTCGGCTTCGACGGCTTCCTCTGGGTCTTCGGCGGCGACGGCCTGGACTTCTCGGGCTACAGGGGAAAGCTCAACGATCTCTGGAAGTTCGACCCGGCGACCCTGGAATGGACCTGGGTCGACGGCACCAGGATCTTCAACGTTGCCGGCGTATACGGCGATCTCAACAGCTCGTCCACGACGGCCGAGCCCGGATCGAGGTACGGGGCCGTCTCCTGGATCTCCGCCGACGGGATCGCCTTCCTCTTCGGCGGCTACGCCATCGACGCGAGCAACTACGAGGGCTGGATCAACGACTTCTGGAGGTACGACTCTCCGATCGTGTCGTGGACATGGCTCGCGGGCAGCAGCGCCCGCGGGGCCACGGGCGTCCACGGCACCCAGGGCACCGGGGCCTCGGAGAACCACCCGGGAGCGAGGTATTTCGCCGTGTCCTGGATCGATTCCCAGGGCCGGCGCTGGCTCTTCGGAGGATACGGGCTGGATTCCGAGGGCGTGGGCGGCCGGCTCAACGACCTCTGGCGCCAGGACTGATCCCGATCGGTCTCCCCGGGCAACTTTTGTCCCGCGTTCCCGGTATATCCTGTTGTCCACCCCGACGCACGGGTGCGCCTGGCGCCATGGCGCCGCCCGGTAAGGAGCGAAATGAATAGAGCCACCCTCAGCCGCCTTTCCGTACTCTCCGCCGGTCTCGCGATATTGTCCGCGACGGCCTGCTCGCCGCGGGCTTCGGAGGCCCCGGCCGTCCTTTCCGCCAGGATCGAAAGGGTTGAACAAGGCCTCCTGCCGGGTATCGTCATCGCGGGGCGGCCGGTCCCGCGGTACGCCCTCGCCGAACGCTTGGCCGCCCTGAAGGTCCCCGGCGTCTCCGTCGCCGTCATCAACGGCGGGGCCGTCGAATGGGCCAAGGGGTATGGCGTCGTCGAGGCGGGCGCGCCGGCGGCGGTGACGCCGCGGACGCTCTTCCAAGCGGCCTCGATCAGCAAGCCCGTCGCGGCCCTGGCTGCCCTCCGCCTGGTCGAACAGGGCCGGCTCTCTCTGGACGAGGACGTCAACGCCCGGCTCGTCTCCTGGAAGGTCCCGGAGAACGAACTCACGAAGACCGAGAAAGTCACCCTCCGGCGCCTGCTCAGCCACACGGCCGGGCTGACCGTGCACGGCTTCGGCGGCTATCCCGCCGACGCCGCCGTGCCCGCGGTCGTCGATCTGCTCGACGGAAAGAAGCCGGCCAACAGCGCCGCGGTCCGGGTCGACGTCGTGCCCGGGAGCGTCTGGAGGTACTCGGGCGGCGGCTACACGGTCATGCAGCAGCTTCTGGCCGACGTCACGGGGAAGCCCTTCCCCGCCCTTCTCGAGGAGCTCGTCCTCGGGCCTCTGGGCATGGCCGACAGCACCTACGAGCAGCCTCTGCCGGCCGGCCGCCGGGCCGCGGCCGCCAGCGGGCACCGCTCGGACGGCGCCCTCATTCCGGGCCGGTACCACACGTATCCGGAGATGGCCGCCGCCGGGCTCTGGACGACGCCGACCGATCTCGCCCGCTTCCTGATCGAGGGGCAGAAAGCGCTCGCCGGCCGCTCCCAGCTCCTGACGGCCAACACGGCCCGGGCGATGACGACCGCGGCCAAAGGGAGCTACGGGTTGGGATTTTCGCTCCAGGGCCGCGGCGAGGCGGCGACCTTCGGCCACGGCGGCTCCAACGAGGGTTTCAAGTGCCAGATGGTCGCTTTCATCGAGGGCGGCCGCGGCGCCGTGGTCATGACCAACGGCGACAAGGGCGGATGGCTGGGCATGGAGGTCCTCCGCTCGATCTTCCGCGAGTACGGTTGGCCGGGCTTTCAGCCGCAGGAGAGGACGGTCGTCGCCGTGGACCCGGCCTCGTTGGCCGCGCTCGCCGGCCGCTATGAGCTGCAGCCGGGGCGGACCCTTGACGTCGTCCTGGAGAACGGCACGCTCTTCATCGTCGACGGCGAGGAAAAGGTCGAGCTCTATCCGGAATCGGCCACGCGCTTTTTCGAGCTCGCCGAGGAGCACACGGTCGTGTTCGTCAAGGGAGCCGACGGCAAGGCCACCCACATGGTCATCGACGGCCGGCTCAAGGCGCCCCGGATCGGCGACTGACGGTCGGGCCCCGCCGACGGGGGATAGGTTGACGATGCCGGACTATCCCGACATAATCTCCCCATGTCCCGCCTGAAAGGCTCTCTCAGAAGACCCTGGGCCGCCAGCCTCGTCGCGGCCGTCGTCTTGGGCGTCAGCCTGGCCCCGGCATCCTGGCCTGAGACGAAGAAAGCCGAGGTCGCGGCGACCGGAGGGCTGGTGGCCACGGCCCACCCCCTGGCTTCCCGGGCCGGCGCCGAGATGCTCGAGGCGGGCGGCAACGCGGTCGACGCGGCCGTGGCCGCCGCCTTCGCCATCGCCGTCGCCGAGCCGAACTCCAACGGCCTCGGCGGCGAGGGGATGATGATCGTCTATCTGGCCCGGACCCGGAAGGCCGTGGCCATCGACTACCGGTCCGCGGCCCCGGCCGGCGCGGTCTTCCCCGACCGCATCCCCGACGCCGGTCCCGCCTCGGTCGCCGTCCCGGGGACGGTCGCCGGGCTTTGCCTGGCCCTCGAGAAGTACGGGACGCTGCCCCTCTCGCGGGTGCTCGAGCCGGCGATCGCGCTGGCCGCGGACGGTTTCACCGTCTCACCGACGCTCGCCGGGATCATCCTGGACAACTTCGAAGCGCTCTCTCTAGAGAAGGGACTGGCCGGCGTCTTCTGCCCCGACGGATTGCCCCTCGAGGCGGGCGATACGCTCAAGAACCCCGCGCTCGCCGCGAGCCTGCGCCTGATCGCCTGGGGCGGGCGGGACATGTTCTATCGGGGAGAGCTGGCGGAGAGGATCGCCGCCGACGTGCGCGGCCGCGGCGGCTTCATCACGAAAGCGGACCTGGCCGGGTACCGGGCCGTCGAGCGCGAGCCGGTCCGGGGGACCTACCGGCGCCACCGGATAGTCTCCGCCCCGCCGCCCGTCGGTGGCCTCGCCGTCGTCGAGACGCTCCAGATCCTCGAGAGCTTCGAGCTCGGCCGGCTCGCCCCGCTCTCGCCCGAGCGCATTCACATCATGGCCGAGGCCATGAAGCGGGCCATGGTCGACTGGCGCGCCTTCGTCGGCGACCCGGGCTACGTCGACGTCCCGACCGCGGGGCTGCTCGCCCCGTCCTATGCCCGGTCGCGCGCGGCCGAGATCCGGCCCGACCGGATCAGCGACAAGATCGCCCCCGGCGACCCGGCCAAGGGCCAGAGCCCCAGCACGACGTCGCTCGCGGTCGTGGACCAGGACGGCAACATGGTCGCCCTGACCCAGACCATCTCGGACTTCTTCGGGGCCAAGGTCATGGTCGCGGGGACGGGCGTCATCCTCAACAACGAGATGGGCAACTTCTCGGCCCAGGGCGTCAACAGCTTGGCGCCGGGCAAGCGGATGAGGACGACCATCGCGCCGACGATCGTCCTCAAGGGGAAAAAACCCTTCGCCGCCCTGGGGACTCCGGGCGCCGCCCGGATCCTGACGACGATGCCGCTCGTCGTCTCGAACCTCGTCGATTACGGCATGGGCATCCAGGCGGCCATCGAGGCGCCCCGGTTCTTCCCGGCCGACAAGGAGCTCGTCGTCGAGCCGCGTCTGCCCGAGGCGACCGTCTCGGCGCTCGAGAAGCTCGGCTACGCCGTGACGCGGAGGGGCGAGTTCGACCTCTACTTCGGGGGGGCGCAGGGCGTCGTCATCGACCCGAGGACGAAGCTCCGGACCGGCGGGGCCGATCCGCGCCGCGACGGGGCCGTCGTCAGCGTCCCCAAGATCGCTCCCGCAACGAAGCGGATCCGCATCCCGAAAGCCAGGCCGGCCGTCCACGACGTGCGCCCGGGGCCGGGCGTCATCACCAGGGCGCTCTCGGACTACCTGCCGGCGCTGGCCCGCACGCCGGGCGACACCGCGGTCTACGTGCTCGAAGGCCCGGAGCCGGGCGGGACCGTGTTCGTGGCCGGAGGGACGCACGCCGGCGAGACCGCCGGCCAGGTCGCGGCCGTCGGCCTCGTCGAGCGCGCGGTCGTCCGCCGGGGCCGCCTCGTCGTCGTCCCCTACGCCAACAACTCCGCGGTCACCTATCCGGACCCCCGGAGGCCCAAGAGCCCCAGGGATCTCAGCGTCCGCGGGGCCGGAGGGCTCCGCCGCTTCAAGATCGGGGCGCGGCTGACGCATCCCCGGCACCAGGGGGAGAAGGACCCGCCGGGCGAGGCCGCGCCATCGCCGGAATACGCCGCGGACAACCTCTCGCGGAACCTCGACCGCCAGTATCCGGGCCAGGCCGACGGGAACCTGACCCAGAGGATCGCCTGGGCCATCACGTCGCTCCTCGTGAGAGAGAGGGCCGACCTGGCATTCGATCTCCACGAAGCGCCGCCGGGGAGCCGGCTGGCGATGATGATCGTCGCCAATCCGAAGAACGTCGACCTCGCCGCCGAGGCCGTCCTGTCCCTCGAAGCCGCGGGGCTGGCCATGAAGCTCGAGGAATCGTCCGCGGAGTTCAAGGGGCTGTCCCACCGGGAATGGGGCGACGCCACGCGGGCGCGGGCCTTCCTGTTCGAGACCCCCAACCCGGCCTTTCGGAGGGACGATCCCGGCGACCCGGTCGCGGACCCCGAGTGGCCCCTCGCGAAACGCGTCGCGATCCAGCTCGAGGCGCTGCGGGCGATCGTCGAGGCCTACAACGGAGGCGTTCCGGAGGCCCGGCGGGTAGTGATCGAGGGGCTGCCCTCCTACGACGAGCTCACGAAGACCGGCTTGGCCTGTCTCTTGCGCTAGCCCCCTCAAACTCGGATTGACAACGGCCCGGGGCCGGTAATATTCTCGTCCCTAGTCGGAGAAGATCAGGAGGTACCCATGAAAGCGAAACGACTCGTCCTTCCCGGAGCGCTGCTCGTCCTGCTCCTGGCCCTGCTTCAGGCCGGGCCGGCGGCGGTCCCCCAGGACCTGCCCTGTCCCACCTGCGGCCCGGCCGGCGAGCCCGAGGGCTGTACCGTCATCATGGTCGGCAAGAACGCCTCGACCGACGGTTCGGTCATGACGACGCACACCTGCGACTGCGGCGAGTGCGACTGGACCTGGCGCTACGTCCCGGCGGCCGACCACAAGCCCGGGGAGACCCGCAAGATCTACCATATCAGCCAGTTCGGCAACTGGCCGCCCGACGCCGGCCTGAAGTGGGAGGACATCAAGCGGACGGTGGTCATGGAGATCCCCGAGATCCCGCACACCCGCGCTTACATCCACGGCGACTTCGGCTACATGAACGACGCCCAGGTGGCCATCGGCGAGTCGACCGTCGGCTGCCAGCCCAAGCTCGAGAACCCCACGCCTGCGGCCAAGTTCGACATCACCATGCTGACGCTCATTGCCATGGAGCGGGCCTCGACGGCCCGCGAGGCCGTCAAGATCATGGGCGAGCTCGGCGAGAAGTACGGCTACGGGCACACGGACACCGGCGAGATGCTGGCCCTGGCCGACCCGAACGAGGTCTGGGTTTTCGAGATCATGCCCGTCGGCCCGCTCTGGACGCCCCAGAGCGGCAAGGCCGGCGCCGTCTGGGCGGCCCAGCGCGTCCCCGACGACCACGTCTCGGTCTGCCCCAACGAGTCGCGCATCGGCGAGATCGACCTCAAGAACGCGGATCACTTCATGGCCTCGCCCAACGTCGTCCAGCTCGCGATCGATATGAAGTTCTACGATCCCAAGGGCGGCAAGCCGTTCAACTGGAAGAAGGCCTACAATCCCACGGGGGTCAGCGCGGCCAACACGAACGGGTCCCGCGTCCGCCTGTGGCGGTTCATGGACCTCGTCGCCCCCTCGCGGAAGTTCAGCCCCGAGACCCTGAACGAGGACTTCCCCTTCTCGATCAAGCCGGAGAAGAAGCTCTCCGCCCGCGACGTCATGATGATGACCCGGGACAAGACCGAAGGGACGCCCTACTGGCCGGCCCGGGGCATCCAGGGCGGGCCGTTCCAGAACCCGAACTACCTGCCCTATGGGTTCGAGCTCGACGGCAAGCGCTACAACACCCCTCGCATCATCGGCGTCAACCGGGCCGAGTACGTCACCGTCACCCAGAGCCGGGGCTGGCTGCCCGACCCCATCGGGGGCATCGTCTGGCTGGCCTGGGGCGCCCAGGACACCTCCTGCTTCATGCCCCTCTATGCCGCGGCCATGGACCGGATCCCGCGCTCGTTCGAGATCGGCGACCACTGGCACTTCGACAGGAATTCGGCCCGCTGGGCCTTCGACTACGCCGACTTCCACACCCAGGTCGCCTACAACCTGGCCATCGAGGACGTCCGCGCCGCCCAGAAGGCCTACGAGGACCCGGCCATCGAGAGGACGGACACGATCGACAAGGCCGCCTTGGACCTCCACAAGAGGGACCCGGCCCTGGCCGCCAAGTTCCTGACCGACTACTGCCTGGCGAACATCGACCACGTCCTCGCCGCCTGGTGGCAGCTCGGCGACGACCTCCTGGTCAAGTACAACCACATGTGGGTCTACGACAAGGCCACGCGCAAGCGCGGACCGCTGAAGTTCCCCGACTGGTGGCTCAAGCTCCTGGTCGAGTACAACAAGCTCACGCCCCAGCCGGTCGAGAAGAAATAGTAGGGTCAACTTCTTCGCGGGCGAGTTCGTAGTAACGGGAAACCCCCGGGGAGGGGGGCGGCCATGCTCGAGATCCGGAACCTGACCAAGTCGTACGGCGACATCCTGGCCCTCGACCGGTTCTCCCTGGACCTCGGCAAGGGCGAGGTCCTGGGCCTGCTCGGCCCGAACGGCGCCGGCAAGACGACGCTCATCTCGATCCTGGCCGGGACGATCACCGACTTCAGCGGCACGGTGACCTTCCAGGGCCGGAACCTTTTCGCCGACCGTGAGATCAAGAACCGCCTGGGCATCGTCCCCCAGGACATGGCCTTCTACGACGAGCTCAGCGCCATGGACAATCTGCTCTTCTGGGGCGGCCTCTACGATGTTCCCCGGGCGGAGCTGAAGCGGCGGGCCGCGGAGCTCCTCGAGCGCGTCGAGCTCGCCGGCCGGGCCAAGGAGCCGGTCAAGAAGTTCTCGGGAGGCATGAAGCGCCGCCTCAACACGGCCATCGGCCTTCTCCACAAGCCCGACCTCCTGCTCCTCGACGAGCCGACGGTCGGCATCGACGTCCAGGCCAAGGTCAGCGTCCTCGACATCATCCGCAACGTCGGCGCCGCCGGCACTTCCGTCATCTTCACGACCCACCAGCTGGCCGAGGTCGAGACGACCTGCTCGCGCATCGCCATCATGGACCGCGGCCGCGTCCTGGCCCAGGGATCGCTCGAGGAGCTCGTCCGCATCGTCGGCGAGCGCGATATCGTCGAGATCACGGGCGAGTTCGCCGCCGCCCCGTTCTCCGAGGCCCTCCAGGACATCGCCGGCGGCGAGGTCGAGCTCCTGTCCGCGGCCGACGGCTTGGCCGCCCTGTCCGTCTCGGCGACGGAGCAGATCCCGCGGATCATGGACCGGCTCTTCCGCCAAAAGATCGCCGTCTCCGACCTCAAGATCAAGTCGCCCAGCCTCGAGACCGTGTTCCTGAAGTTGACCGGCCGCAGCCTGAGGGACTGACCCATGCGCCGGCTGCTCCTCGTCCTCGCGAACGACGTCCGCCGCCACCTCAAGGCGCCGCTGGTCCCCCTGATCTTCATGGTCATCCCGCTCGGCATGACCGGCCTCATCGGCGTCATCTTCGGCCCGCGGACGGAGGGCCGCGAGCTCCCGCCCATCTCCGTCCTCCTCGTCGACAACGACAAGGGCCTGGCCTCGAAGCTACTCGTCGGCGCCTTCGACGTCGACCAGATGAAGGCGATGTTCCAGGTGACCGTGACCGACGAGGCCGACGGCCGCAAGCGGATGGGACGGGGCAAGGCCTCGGCCATGGTCGTCGTCCCCGCCGGCTTCACCCTCGACCTGCTCGACGCGAAGCCCGTGACCCTCCTCGTCGTCAAGAACCCGTCCGAGCAGTTCCTGCCCGACGTCGTCGAGGAGTTCATGAACACCATGGCGGTCATGCTGTCGGGCGTCGTCCAGGCCTTCGCCGAGGAGGTCCGGGGCATCCGGGCCCTGATCGACCGTCCGGTCGAGAGCTTCCCCTGGGAAGAGCTCGGCCCGGAGTTCGGCAGGGCCCAGAAAGAAGGTAGTCGCGGCGCGGAAATACCTGGACCCCCTGATCATCCGCCTGAACGCGGAGGAGACGAAGGCGGCCGGCGCCCAGACGAGCTTCACCCAGGCGGACCTCTTCTCGATGATCCTGCCCGGCATGGCCGTCATGTTCCTGCTGTTCATCGTCCAGACCCTGATGCGTGACATCGTCTCCGAGCGCGAGGACGGCAAGCTCCGGCGCATGCTGACGACGCCGCTCCGGCCGATCGAGCTCATCGGCGCCCGTATCGCCGGCGGCTGGGTCATGGGGATCGCCGTCCTTCTGGTCATGGTCGCGGCGGGCAGCCTCATCTTCCGCGCGACCTGGGGCCCGTTGGGCGGGTTCCTCCTGCTCGGCGCCGTCGCCTCCTTCTGGACGGCCGCCTTCTTCGCCCTCCTCCACGCCCTCGTCCGGAACCGGAACCAGTCCGGCGCGTTCAGCGCGCCGATCATCCTGGCCTTCAGCCTGTTCGGAGGCTCGATGATGAACGCGGAGGCGATGCCGAAGGCCTTCCGGACGGTCGGCCTCCTGACGCCCAACCGCTGGTTCATCGACGGCGCGGCCCTCCTCCGCGACGGCCGCTTCCCCGTCGTCCCGCTCCTTATCCTGGCCGCGAGCGGCCTCGTCCTCCTGGCCCTGGCCGTCCCGGCCCTGCGGCGGCGGACCTCGGTGTGACCATGAGGCGCGTGAAACGGGTCCTCCACGTGGCCGCGAACGACCTCGGGCTCATGGTCCGCGACAAGGCCTTCTTTTTCTGGACGCTGGCCTTCCCGATCTTCTTCATCGTCCTGTTCGGGCTGCTCTACAAGTCGGGGGAGAACGCCCCACCCGTAGCCGAGCTGACGGTCGTAAACCTCGACGAGGGGCGGTGGGGCGACTATTTCGTCGGGAAGATCGAGGCCCCCAACCTGGCCATCAAGACTGCCGAAACAGAACCGGCCGAATACAGCCGCCTGCTCGTCCTGCCGGCCGACTTCTCGGCCCGGATCGAGGCCCGCCGCGACCAGGCCCTGGCCTTCAAGAAGCGCTCCGGCGCGTCGATGAAGGCGGCCGCCCAGGTCGAGACCCGGCTTTATCAATCGATCGCCCGGGTCGTCAGCGAGCTCGTCCTCTACGGCGAGGGCGATCTCACGAAGTTCCTGGACGGACACCCCGAGTTCCGCGACATCGTCCGGGTCGAGAGCCGCTTCCCCGAGAAGACGGTCACCGTCGTCCCCAGCGGGTTCGACCACTCCATCCCCGGGACGACCGTCCAGTTCATCATGATGATGGTCATCATCTACGGGGGCGTCACCGTGCTGGAGGACCGGAAAAAGGGGGTCCTGGCGCGGATGCTCTTCTCGCCGCTCGCCACGGCGGACGTCTTCCAGGCCAAGCTCCTGGGGCGCTGGTCGATGGGCCTCATCCAGGCGCTCATGCTCATCGTCGTCGGCAAGATCTTCTTCCGGTTGAACCTGGGGAGCCTGCCGCTAGCACTCCTCGTCATCGCCGTCTTCGCCCTGGCCATGGCCGCGCTCAGCATCTTCATCGGCTCCCTGTGCACGAAGGAGGACATGATCGTCGGCCTGGCCGTGCTCCTGGCCAACATGTTCGCCGGCCTCGGGGGGTGCTGGTGGCCGAACGAGATCGTGCCCCTGGCCGTGCGCCGGGTGGCCGTGATCTCGCCGGCCTACTGGGCCATGGACGCGCTCCACAAGCTCCGGTTCTTCCAGGGCGGGTTGGCCGACATCCTGCCGCACCTGGGGGTCCTGCTGGCGCTGTCCGCGCTCCTGGCGGTCGTCGCCGGGCGCTATTTCCGGATCCGGGACTGACGCCGCTCAGAACTGACGTGTGCCGGTGAGCGGCAGCACGACGCGGAAGGTCGTGCCCTTGTCCGGCTCGCTCTCGACCTCGATCCCGCCCCCGTGCATCTTGGCCACGCTCAGCGCGATGGACAGGCCGAGGCCCGTGCCGCCGTCGGAGGCCGTCCGGGCCTTGTCGACGCGGTAGAACCGGTCGAAGATGAAGGGCAGGTGCTCGGCCGGGATGCCGATCCCGGTGTCGGAGACCGACGCGACCGCCTGGCCGTCCCGGCGGGCGAGCGAGGCCGTGATCGTGCCGCCGCCCGGCGTGTAGCGGACGGCGTTGTCCAGGATGTTGAGGAAGAGCTGCCTGAGCTTGATCCG
This sequence comes from Candidatus Aminicenantota bacterium, assembly GCA_963719985.1. Lineage (GTDB taxonomy): Bacteria > Acidobacteriota > Aminicenantia > Aminicenantales > Saccharicenantaceae > RBG-16-66-30. The sequence continues at coordinate 1,646,450 of CAVRDU010000005.1, forward strand.
GTCGCCGCGGACCTTGAGCTCGTCCATCGAGCCCAGCTCGAGCGTCAGACCCTTGTCCTGGACGAGCAGGTCGAGGTCCTGGGCCAGCTCGGCGAGGAGCGGCTTGAGCTTGACGTCCTCGAAATCGATCGGTTCCGATCCGGAGTCGCTCCGGGCGAGGAGGAGCATCTTGCCGACGATCTGGGACATGAACTCGATCTCCTGGGACACGAGCTCGAGCGACCGCCGGTACTCGGCCTGGGAGCGGTCCTTCTCCAGGGCCAGCGAGGACTCGGCCTGGATGATGGCCAGGGGGGTCCGCAGCTCGTGGGAGGCGTCGGCGACGAACTGGCGCTCCTTCTTGAAGGCCTCCTCGAGCCGCCCGATCATCCCGTTGAGCGTCGCGGCCAGGAGCCCGAGCTCGTCGTCGGTCTGGACTTCGATCCGGCGGCTGAGGTCGCTCTCGCCGATCGTCCGGGCCGCCTCCGCGATCTGTTCGACCGGCTTCAGGGTCCGGTCCGTCAGGAAGACGCCTCCGACGCCGGCCAGGATGACGACGAAGATGGACGAGTTCAGGATGACCATCCGGAAGATGGCCAGCACGCTGACGATGTCGTTGGTCGTCCGGCCGACGGCGATGGCGACGCGGGTCTGGGAATCGACGTTGTAGGGGGCCGCGTAGAAGCGCACGTCCGGCCCCTCGGCCCGGGAGGCCGACTGGAACCCGCTCTTCCCGAACAGGGCCTGCTCGACGGTCGTGTGGATGCTGGAGAACTGGACGTTCGGGCCGAGGCGCTGCATCAGGACGCCGTCGTCGTCGTAGATCATCACGATCTCGGGGACCTTTTCGACGAAGACGGCCTGGCGGCCTTCGATCCGGATCGATCCCTGGAGCTCGATGAAGCGGGCCCGCAGCGCGTCGTCGAGGCCCCGGTAGAGGCTCCGCGAGAGCAGGTAATAGGAGAAGGTCCCGAAGACGGCGAGCATGGCCACGATGGCGGCCAGGTACCAGAGCGTCAGGCGGAACTTGATGCTCTTGAGGAACTTCACGGCCCGGGCACGCGCAGGCGGTAGCCCGCTCCTCTCACGGTCTGGATCAGGCTGTCCTCGCCCTCGCGGTCGAGCTTTTTGCGGAGGCGCCGGACGTAGACGTCGATGATGTTCGAGAGGCCGTCGAACTCGTAGTCCCAGACGTTCTCCCCGAGCATGGTCCGCGTGACCACGGCGTTGGGGCGGCGCATGAAGTATTCGAGGATGGCGTACTCCTTCGAGGTCAGGTCGACACGCGTGCCGTCCCGCCAGACCTCGCGGCTCTGGGGGTCGAGACTGAGGTCGCCGACCTCGTACTTCTGGACCTTGGGCATGATCTCCCGGCGGAGCAGGGCCCGGAGCCGGGCCAGGAGTTCGGCGAAGGCGAAGGGCTTGACGACGTAGTCGTCGGCGCCGGCGTCGAGCCCGACGACCTTGTCCTCGATGCCGTCCTTGGCCGTGAGCATGAGGATAGGCGCGCGGACGTTCTTGGCCCGGAGATCGCGGCAGACGGCGATCCCGTCCTTCTTCGGCAGCATGATGTCCAGGATGATCAGGTCGAACGGCGTCGTCTCGGCCATGTACTGGGCCTCCTCGCCGTCGTAGGCGCTGTCGACGGTGTAGCCCTCCTCGAGGAGCCCCCTCTTGATGATGCCCGCGAGACGCCTCGAATCTTCGACGACAAGGATCCTCATGGAACGCTCTCCTGAAAGCCGTGCCTGGACCCTCGTATCATACTCCTTCCAAGATGAATATATTATGAAAATAGAATGAAAGATACAAGGCGAATTTTAATCTATATTTAATCTTCTTTTAACAGTGAATTCATCTCGCGTTGATAGGTTAGTCCCATGAATCCCATCCTGATGAAACACAATTCGCTGATGGAGCGGATCGTCAGGGAATACGGCGGCATGATCCGGGACGCGGTGGAGAAGGCCCTCGGCGCGATGGCCCCCACGGAGGACGTCGTCGCTGAGATCCACTTCGCGGTCTTCCTGACCCTCCGGAAGCTCGGCGAGGGTTGGGCGCCGCCGCGGTCCTTCGTCTCCACGATCGTCCGGAACAAGGTCAACGAGTTCCTGTGGCAGAAGCATTGGGACAAGGACGACGTCGCCAAGGTCAAGAAGCATCGGGCCGAACAGACCCTCCGCCGGGAGGAGGCCATGGCCCACGTCCATACGCTCACGCAGAGCGAATTCAAGGTCTTCCGCCTCCTCGGGCTGGGCCTGACCAACCAGGAGATCGCCGAGACGCTCTTCATCTCGCCCCTCACCGTCAGGACCCACGTCAAGCGGATCCACGCCAAGTGCGGGATCGAGGGCCGGGCCAAGCTGGCCCTGGCGGCCTACCAGGCCTGCTATCGGGACCACGGCGAGGCCGGCGAGGCGGGCCCGGGGCTGACCGCCCACGAGCCCGGAGGCTACCTCAAGCCGAGCCTGCTCACCCACCAGCCGAACTGAATCCCCGCTGATTGACACCGTGCGGAGCGTGGTGTCATGATGTCGACAAGGGGTTCGAACAATGCGCCCATCCCGGCCCGCTCTCTCCCTCTGGATCGCCGGTTCGCTCGTTCTTGCCGCCGCCTGCAAGTCGGCCACCGCGCCGGAGCCTCCGGAGCCGCGCTACCAGCTCGCCGTCGCCGTCTCGCCTTCGAACGGCGGGACGGTCGCCCGCGCGCCCGACCGGGCCGATTACGAGCCGGGCACGGTCGTGACCCTGACGGCGACGCCCGCTCCCGGCTATCTCTTCACCCGGTGGGCCGGCGACGTCAACGGGACGGACAATCCGTCCACCGTGACGATGAGCGCGAACCGGGCGGTGAGCGCGGTCTTCACCTCGACGACGCCGCGGTACACGCTCTCCGTGGCGGTCTCGCCCTCGACCGGCGGGTCCGTCGCGCGGTCGCCCGCCCTCGGCGAGTACGAGCCGGGCACGGTCGTGACCCTCACGGCGGCCCCCGCCGCGGGCTACGCGTTCACTCGTTGGGAGGGGGACGCCACCGGCGCGGACAACCCGGCCGCGGTGACGATGGACGCGAACCGGAGCGTCGTGGCCGTCTTCACTCCCACGACGCATTACACGCTGACCGTCGCGGCCTCGCCTTCGAACGGCGGGACCATCGCCCGGTCGCCCGACCAGGCCGAGTACGCGCCGGGGACGGTCGTGACGCTCACGGCGACGCCGGCAGTGGGCTACGCCTTCTCGCGCTGGGACGGAGGCCTCGCCGGAACCTCCAATCCGGCCACGATCGCGATGACGGCGGACAGGAGCGTGACCGCGATCTTCACGGAAACGGACCACCCGGTCATCCAGCTCTCGCCGGCGGGCCTGTCCTTCACGGCGATCCGCGGGCAGCCGGGCCCGGCGGCCCAAGTCGTCGGCGTCACGAACGGCGGCGGGGGGACGCTCGACGGACTCGTCCGGATCTACCCCGACGGAAAGCCGGACTGGCTGACGGCGACCTTGAGCGGGACCATCGCGCCGGCGACGCTCTCCGTCGAAGTTTCCCTGTACGACCGTTTCGGCCGCCCCTTGGCGGCGGGGGCGTACGCGTCGCGCGTCGCCGTCTCCTCCCCGGCGGCGGGGAACAGCCCTCAGGACGTCGCCGTGACGTTCACGATCCTGGCCGAGACGACCCTGACGTTCTTCGCGGCCTTCGACAACACGGTCAAGTCCTCCACGGACGACGCCTCGGAGGCCAACTCGGTCTATTTCGAGATACCCCTCGAGGTGGGCGTCGATTACGTCCGGAACGCCTCCGGCTACGACACGCGCGAGGCCGCCTCGGCCCTTCTCTTCGACGTCCAGAGCCAGATCGCCGGGCGCGACATCGCCCGGGCGACCCTACGGCTCTACGTGCACACGCTCCGGGCGGACCTGTCCGCCGCGCCGCTCGTCCGGGTAAGCGCGTTCGCCTCCATCTGGAACCCCATGACACTGACCTGGAACGCCTGGAGGACGATGCAGGTCCACGCGGCCGGGACGTCGTCCCGGGCCGCGCCGTCGAGCCTGTCGCTGCCCTTCGACCTCGACGTCACGACGATCGTCCGGAACTGGGCCTCGGGAAGCTGGGTCAACCAAGGGCTCCAGGTCGATTTCCTGAACCACGTCTATCCGGGTTCGACGTCCCTGCAGAAGACGCGCTTTCAGAGCCTCGAAGTGAACGTCGACCCGTCCCGGCGTCCGCAGCTCATCGTCGAGTTTCAATAAGGCGATGAACGGGCATCAGCGCATCCGCGCCGCCCTCGCGGGGGAGCGCCCCGACCGCGTCCCGGTCATGCTCCACAACTTCCTCCTGGCCGCCCGGGGCTGAAGATCCGGGACCCGAGGTCTTGACTTATCCTGTGCCACGAGTCATACTACGGTAAGATGGAGTATGACCAACAGGGGGCAAATAATGCCGAAGACGATCAAATTCTCGATCAGCATGCCGGCTTCGGAGTTCAAGGAGCTCGAGTCGGCCCGCCGGAAGACGGGGAGAACGAGAAGCCAGTTCCTCCGTGAGGCCGCTCTTTGTGAACATGGCCGACGGACACGGGATGTCCCGGCCGGTTCGGTCAGAGAGGAACGGAGGGCCTATGGAGGGCCGGAGATCCCGTTGATGACGGACCCGGCGGAGCTGAGAGTGCGGGCGATCGCCGCGGCGGGAGCCTTCAATAGCGGCCTCCGGGACCTCTCCATAGGCCACGACCTGTACCTTTCCGATCCCGAGCCCGGACGCGACGAAGGAACGCCCGAGAGCGGCCGGGAGAAGAAGGGAGGATCGTGAACGTCTTCGTCGACACGAGCGCCCTGCTGGCCGTGCTGGACCGGAGCGACGAGCGCCACGCCGCCGCCGCGCGGACATGGACCGCCCTTCTCGACGGGACGCACGCGCTCCTCTCGCACAATTACATCCTCGTGGAAACGTCGGCCGTTCTGGCGCGGCGCATAGGGCTGGAAGCCGTCCGCGTCTTCGAGCGCGACGTCCGGCCCGTACTGGGCCTCGTCTGGGTGACGAGGGAGGTCCACGAGGCCGCCGTCGGCGTTCATCTCGCCGCGCGCCGCCGGGCCCTGAGCCTGGTCGATTGCGTCAGCTTCGAGGTCATGCGTAGGACGGGGGTCCGTTCGGCCTTCGCCTTCGATCCGCACTTCTGGGAATTCGGCTGCGAGCCGGTCGAATAGCCGCGGTGCGCGCGGCCCCCGGGCCGGCGGTTACGTCCGGAAATTCCGGGCTTGGGCGGCCTCCGCGGCGATGAAGCCGAAGGAGGCCCAGGACGGGCCCTCGAGGATGCGGGTGAAGATCTTGTCGGCCCCGGCGGCGTCCCCGTTGGCGAGGCGCCAGCTCCCCAGGCCGTAGGCCGCGGCGTCGTTCATGACCGCCCCGTCGCCCTCGCCGGCCAGCGCGTCCTCGGCGAGATCGCCCTTGTAGAAGAGGCAGAGGCGGTGATAGACGCCGTTCTCGATGACGTCCATCCCGGGACCGATGGCCCCGAGGGCCTTCTCGGCCTCCTCCTCCCGGCCGAGGCGGCGGAGCGTCAGGTAGAGCCAGTGGGTCGTGGCCACGCGCATGTCGTCGTTGGGGGCGGCGGCGAGGCCCTCGAGATAGACGGCCCGGGCCCTGTCGAAGTCGCGCTTCAGGTGATAGGCCAGCCCGAGGTGATAGTGGATGTTCGAGTGGAGCGTGCTCACCGGGACGCCGCGCGGGTTGGGATTGCCGTCGGGCTCGATCTCGTCCGGCTTCCCCTCGACGAGCGCGGCGGCCTTCTCGAAGTCCCGGACGGCCCGGTCGAATTCCCTGATCGTGATGTAGCGATGGCCGCGGTGCCGGTAGAAGCGCGCGTCGGACGGGAACTTCCGGATGCCCCGGGTGAAGACGCGGATGGCCTCGCGATAGTCGCCGGCGTAGGCCGTCCAGCGGCCGAGCCAGACGAGCGCGTCGGCGTTTCCGGGGTCGGCCTCCCAGGCCTCACGGGCCGCCTCGAGCTTGGCCAGGGTCTCGGTCCCGGGCGGGGGGGCGGCGAGGGGGCGTCCCGAGAGGGACATGGCCTGCGCCCCCTCCGGGACGGGGGGCAGGATGGACCGGTCGCTAGCCGTCTTCACGCAGCCGGCGATGACGATCGCCCCGACGAGCAGGATGCCGGGCTTTTTCATGGTTCCAAGAGCTCCTCTCTGGGCTTTCCGGCCGTGCCCCGAATGGCCAGGATCTCCGTGGCGATCTCCTCGATCGGCTTGTTGGTCACGTTGACGACGGCCCAACGGGGGTGCCGGGCATAGTACTGCCGGGCGTGCATCAGCTCGATCCGCACGTATTCCGGATCGGCGTAATCGCGGACCGCGCCCTTGAGGTAGTCCGCCCGCGTCCTGCGGAGCTCCGCCAGCAGGCGGGCGCTGGTGTCGAGACAGAACACCTTGCGGGGGGAGAGGCGCGACAGGATGGCCGGGGGCTCCTGCTCGATCGTGACGGGGACGTTGGCCACGAACCAGCCCTTGAACGCGAGGTAGACGCTGAGCGGGGTCTTGAAGGTCCGGGACACCCCGAGCAGCACGATCTCCGCCTTGCGCAGGTCCTCGAAGCGCTGGCCGTCGTCGTGCCGGATGGCGAAGTCCATCGTCTCGATGTGCCGGAAATAGGACTTGTTCAGCCGGGTGAAGAGGCCCGGCTTCTCCGAGGGGGAGGCCGCCAGAGACGAGGCCAGCCGCGCGATCAGCGGCCCCATGAGATCGATCGCCTCGACGTTGACCTCGCGGCCGGCGTTGACGAGCGCCTCCCGGACGACGTCCGTCACGATCGTGTGGACGATGAACCCGCCGGCGTCGGCGGCCTCGCGGGCGACTTCGCGCGCTTCCTTCTTCGTCCGGACGCCCGCGCGGATGACGATCTCGACCCGGGCCCCCCGGAACTGCAGCAGCGCCGCGGACAGAGTTTGGGCGGCCGTGCGGCCGGTCCCGTCGGAGACGACGAAGATCCTGTTCGAAACCTCCCCCGCGTCGCGGCCGGCCTTGTCGTCCGTCACGCCCCGATGATAGGCGTCGCGGCCGTGGCCGTCAAGGACGATCCTCCGGCCGAGGCCCGGGCGCTTCCTTGAGGATGTCCGGCAGGAGGGGGTACTGGGTCTTGAAGCCGAGGATGGCCAGGTAGAGCCCGAAGTCGGGGTAGTTCCGGCGCAGCTCCCGGAGGTTCTCCAGGGGGTCGTAGGGCGTCCCCTCGGGGATCTCGTGGCCGACGCATTCAGAGAGGAGGTGGAGCTTCTTCGACATCCAGGCGTCGAGGGTGACCGGCAGGCCGAAGGCGGGGAGGGCGTCGAGCCTTTCGTCCCGGCCGATGATCGGCTGGGTGATGATGAACGACGCCCCCGCGTCCACCTTCCGCTTCATCTTGGCGAGCTCCGCGTCCTGGGGCTCGTAGGGATTGAAAGCGACGCCGCAATGGAAGGCGTCGGGATGTTCCCGGTGGATGTAGCGGACGAGCTCGACCGAGGTCACGGTCGTGCAGGCGACGCCGATCTCGTCCGGCTCGAGACGGTGGAGCCGCTGGCTGCCGTCGCCGGAGACGACGAGCAGGTGCCGGCCGCCGGCGGCCTTGAACGCCTCGAGGATCCCGTCGATCTCCTTGCGGGGATGGAACGTGTTGAGGTGGACCATGAGCTGTTCGGTGCGGACGGGCAGGCCCAGGAGCTCGATCGTCTCCATGGCCCCGTAGCTCAGCAGGCCCATGGGATTGTCGGTGATGCAGACCATCCAGCCCGCCTCGACGACCTTGCGGTACTTGTCCTCGAAGGTCTGAAGGTCCTTGTCGATGTCCTCGGACGAGCGCTTGGGCGTCTGGAGCTCGACGTGGAGGATGTGGTCAGGCATAGAAGTCCTTGAGCCGGACGAGGGTGTCGTAGCCCTCGAGCTGGAGGATGTCCTCGAGGCAGGCCAGGGCGGGGTGGCCGGCCGGGAGGATCTCGTACTTGCGCACGGTCGAGCCGATGATCGTGTCGAGGCCGCGGGGCATGGCCAGGGTCAGGAAGGCGCTCTCGAGCGGCCCTTTGACCGGCGACCCGTCCGACTTCTTCGAGGGCAGCATGACCGTGAAGTTGCTCAGGCCGACCGACAGGTGGACGCCGGCGAAGAAGGGGTCGGCGTGGACGAGCGCGAGCGACTCGAGAACGCGCTTGAGCTGGCCCTCGCAGTCGGTGCCGATCGGGGCGATGCCGGGGTCGACGATGGCCTGGTCGTTCCGGAAGCCGGGGACGCGCCGCCGGGCCTCGGCCAGGAGCGTCCGGGCCGTTTCGCGCGTCTCCTCGGCCGACCGGTTGGCGCTGCCGCAGCCCGTGCCGGGCTCGTAGCGCTCCGAGACCATGAGGATGGGGATGAACGGCCGGACCGCGTAGAGGTCGAACATGTCCGGACGGAGCGGCGAGATGGAGTTCAGGATGGGCTTCCGGCCGCCGGCCCGGCCGGGGTCGTAGGCCTCGAGCGCGGCCTTGGCGATGGCCGGGTCTGGCGTGTCGATGGAGAGCGGCTTGGCCGTGACCGACTGGATGCGGCGGACGAGGTCGGCCATGAACTCCGGCGGGCGGAGGCCGACATTGACGTCGATCTAGGCGGCCCCCTTCTCGTCCTGGCCGCGGGCGAGCTCGAGCAGGCCGGCGACGTCGTCCGCGTCGAAGAGCTTCTTCGTCGAGGGCACGGAGTCGTTGATCGACTCCCCGATGATCGTCAATCCGGGAATGGCCACGGTGCACCTCCGATGACGCCGACTCGTCTCATGCTTTTCTCAGCGGTCCTCCTGCCGGCGGCACCGGGGACTATTTAAGCACAAGGGAGCGGCCAATGCCATCGTCACGGAGTGGGGGGGGGGCGGCGGGGCGGAGCGAGACAGGGGCTTGACTTTGCTTGAAAAGCTCTTTTGTGCTAGGATAACTGCCGTAATTCCCCCGTTGAGGGGGCGCGGGTCGGATAAAGGCACGGACATCGAGGCCCGAACAGCCGTCATGCTCCTCTCCTTTATTGCGATCGAATTTTGACGAGGAGTCGAGCATGAACATCTACGTTGGAAACCTGTCCTTCTCTGTGACCGAGGACGACCTCCGGAGCGCCTTCCAGGCCTTCGGGGCCGTCGAGAAAGCCGCCGTCATCACCGATAAGATGAGCGGCCAGTCTCGCGGATTCGGCTTCGTCGAGATGCCGAACAAGGACGAGGCCATCAAGGCCATCGAGAGCCTCAACGGCAAGGACCTCAAGGGCCGGAACCTCAAGGTCAATGAGGCCCAGCCCCGGCCGGCCGGCGGCGGCGGCGGCAGAGGCGGATTCGGCGGCGGCGGCGGCGGCCGCGGCCGTTACTGATCGCCAGCGGTAGTTACTTCCGGCGCGTGTCCCCGATCTGAGGGGGATGTCCCCATGGGGGATTGTCCCTCTCGATTCGGGTTTTTTCGGGCGGATTCCCCGGGAAGGGGAGTCCGCCTTTTTTTTCAGGCCGGGCTTGAATGAATAGCCGTATCGTCGAGTCGACGCCCTTCGGTCCCGTCGTGCTGGTCTGGACGCGACTCGACGGCGTCCCGAGGATCGTTCAGGTCCTACTCTCGAGCACCGGCTCCTCCGCCGTCGCCCGGCTCGGCGCGCTCTATCCCGATTCGCGGTCGGCGTCCTGCCGCGAGATCGACGCCGTCGCCGGGACTATCAAGGCCTTCCTCGCGGGAAAGGACGTGTCGTTCCCGCTCGAGATCGCGGCGGTCGAGACCCGTCCGGCGTTCCAGCAGGCGGTCATTCGCGCCGAGCACGCCGTCCCCCGGGGAAGCGTCACCACCTACGGGCGCATCGCCCGGCGGCTGGGCCGGGAGGGCGCCGCTCGCGCCGTCGGCAACGCCCTGGCCACCAACCCGTTCCCCATTATCGTTCCCTGCCATCGGGCCGTCCGCTCGGACGGCCGTCTCGGCGGCTACCAGGGCGGCCCGGCGATGAAGCGTGCCCTGCTCGAACGGGAGGGGATCACGTTCGACGAGCGCGGCCGCGTGGCCGTCCCCCGCTTTCACTACTCCTGACTCCTCCGGGACCTCCGCCAGCCCCCCGGCCTTGACATGGGCCTTGCGCCCGCTTAGATTGAGAGAGCGGAGGGGCGTACCATGAGCAAGAGGGATTTGACACGTGTGGCCGTCCTCGCGGCGGTGCTGGCCGTTCTTTCTTCGGGCGGATCGCCCGCGGACAAGATCTCCGACGACGCCAAGGCGTTCCAGGCCGGGCTCGAGGCCATGAAAGGCCAGGCCCCAAGGCCGATCCTGGACAAGCTCGCCGACTGGAAATTCGAGGCCATGTCCGCGTGGATGACGGAAGGCCCGGCGGCGAAGGACTTTAAGGCGAACAACATCGGCAAGGCCAAGTTCACCAAAAAGGAGATCGCCGAGATCTTCGACCAGCCCGGACAATACAAGATCGCGGTCTACGGCGTTCTCGTCGGCACGGATACGGCGACGATGGGGGAGGTCGATGAGCTCGGAAGGACCATAATGAAGGACGCGTCGCTCCGGGTCAACATCTACACCGCCGTCCGCATCGTCTTCAGGGACGAGCGGCTGATCAGCGTCCGGACCTGGCCCAAAATGGAGAGCTCCGCGGTCGCGGCGGGGACGCGCTACATCCGATAAGGCCGCCCGCCCGGTCTCGGCCCCCAGGACGCGGGGCCGCTCCGGAGGGGGCGCGGCCCCGTTCAAGCCGTTGACGCGTCCCGGTCCCGGGGCTATCATTCCCCGCGGGAGGTCCACATGAAAAAGCACATTTCCCTGGCGCTCGCGTGCGCCCTCGTTCTCCTTTCGTCGGGAATGTCGTCGCAGAAGCCGCTCAAGGTCCTCGTGCTCTACGACATGGAGGGCGTGTCGGGCGCGTCGTCGGTCCGGCACACGGATTTCGGCGCCGAGCCCGAATACACGGAAGGACGCAAGTCCCTGACCGCCGACGTCAACGCGGCCATCGCCGGGCTCAAAGCGGCCGGGGCGACGGAGATCGTCGTCGTCGACGGCCACGGCTCGGGCAACTCCCAGGGCCCCGACGTCCTTGAGGCGGAGCTCCTCCCGCCGGCCAGGATGATCTCCCGCGACCGGCCCTTCGACATTTACATGGACAGCTACGACCAGTCGTTCGACGCCATCGTCGCCGTCGCCATGCACGCCGGGGCCGGCAACCCGGAGGGCTTCCTCTCGCATACCTACACCATCGAGGACGTCCAGTACCGGGTCAACGGGGTCCCCTTCAACGAGTCGATGATCCTGGCTACGGGCGCGGCCCGCTTCGGCATCCCCCTGATCATGGTCAGCGGCGACGACCGGCTCGAGAAAGAGATCCAGCGGTATCTGCCCTGGGTCAAATACGCCGCCGGCAAGCGGGCCATGGGCCGGGCCAAGGCCGAGCCCTTCGCCCGGGAGGAGGTCTCGCGGCGCATCGAGAAGGCCGCGCGCGAGGCCCTGCTCGGGCTCGAGTCCGCCCGGCTGCCCGAGAAATTCCCCGGGCCGTACCGCTTCGCCCTGACCTTCCAGGACGAATCCCAGGCCTCGACCGTGGCCCGGCTCCAGGGCGCCGAGCTGCTGGCGGATTCGATCTCCGTCCAGATCCGGTCCGACGATTTCGAGGAGGGCTACCGGGCCAGCCTGAGGCTCATCTCCACGGCCGGGCTCGTCGGCCGAATGCAGGCCACGCAGCGCGCGATCGCGGCCCAGAAGAACGCCGAGGAGATCCGCGAGGCGGTCGGCAAGATCGTCACCGACCGCTGGCTCGACCCGAAGTCGTTCCCGACGGCGGCCGCCGCCTCGGGGACTCCGCAGCGGTACTTCGGCGCCCGCTAGGGACGGGCGTAAAGGATTCGCGCCGCCGTTCCGTTCGGGGAGGGCCTTGCCGTTGACATGTCTTTCCGCCCGGCGTTATCATTCTCACGAAGATCGGGAACGGAGGCAAAAGGAATGAATAAAACGTCTGCATCTCGCTTGGTTCTCCTCCTGTGTGTCGCCGGCGCGCTCTCGGCCGGGCAGGCCGGAAAGACGGCCTGGAAGGGCACGGTCGCGACCGAGGACGGTGTCAGGGTCGTCAAGAACCCGGCCGAACCGCTTCACGGCGAGTTCACGTTCGAGCTGAAGGAGGACCTTCGGCTCGGCGGGGACCCGGCTAAGGAAGCTTCGTACTTCCCCAAAGGGGGCATGGTTGCTGTCGACGCAAATGGCAACCTCTTTGTCGTCGATATGGGCAACCGCCGCGTCCAGATGTACGATCCGAACGGCGCCTTCGTCCGGACGATCGGGAGGCAGGGCCAGGGCCCGGGGGAGTACATGTTCCCGACAGGGGTGTACTTCGACGCCGACGGGAACATCTGGGTCGACGGCGGCCGGCAGATGGTCGTGTTCTCCAAGGACGGGGTCTTTATCAGGAACGTCACCGTCGCCAAATCCCTGATGCGAAAGATGCTCGGTCCCGGCGGGACGTTCATCGGCACGACGCAGCCGCAGCTCGGGCCGGACGGCCCGAAGCTCGAGCTCGTCCGGATCGAAGCGGACGGCAAGACCTCGCGGACGCTCGCCGAATGCCGCAACGAGCTCGTCCAGGCGAAAGAGGCCATGGCCTTTCACCATTACAGCACCGGGATCGCCTTCGCACCGGTAACGACGGGATCGTTCGCCTACGGCTTCAGCGGCGAGTACAGGATCTCGATCGCCGACGCCGAGGGCAGGACCTTGCTCGTCATGACCAAGGCGGAGAAACCCCAAGCGATCTCGGGCGCCGAAAAAGAGGAAACGCGCAAGAACGGGCTATACGCCTGGATGGGCGGCAACAGGAAGGACGAGGGTGTCTTTTTCCCCGACCACCGGCCCTGCTTCTCGCAGTTCATGGCCGACGACGCCGGGAGGCTCTACGTCCTCAGGCACAGCTCGATCCTGGAGAAGGACGCTCCCGCTGGCGTCGACGTCTTCTCCTCCGAAGGCGTCTTCCTCTACCGGATGGCCTGGACGACGCGGCCCACGGCGATACGGGCCGGCTTTCTCTACGAGGTCCGCCAGGACCCCGAGACGGACGAGTATCTCGTCGTCCGCCACAGGATCGCGAACTGGGAGGCGATGAAGTCCCGCTGATCTCGGCGGAAGAGAGCGGCCGGCTCCGGTTAGATGCGGAGGGCGATCCCGCCCCGGGCCAGGAACCCGTTGAAGACTCCGCCGTCGATGAAGAGGTGGACGCTCTTCGTCAGGCGGGCCTTGAGCCCGATGTTGAGCTGGACGAAGGGGATGAAGTTCGGGATCGGGAAACCGGTGTCGCCTTCGGCCAGGGCCTCGTCCCTGAGCTCCCGGAGGGTCTTCGACTCCTCGCCTGAGACCGTCTCGGTCGGAATGGCGCTCCCGGCGAGCTGGCCGCTGTAGGCGTAGGACAGGACCGAGTCGTCGAGGGCCTTGGCCGTCGAGATGCCGCCGCCGAAGGTGATGTACGGGTGGACGGTCGCCGAGGGGAAGATGTCCCAGCGCAGGGTCAGCAGGAACGACAGGGCCTTGATGACGGCGCTCGCCTCGGCCGTCCCGCTGAACGCCGCCAGGTCCATGGTGAGGGTGTCCTGGAGAGCCATCTCGGCCGCCGCCGTCGGCAGGACCCTCAGCGTGCACTTCTCGACCGAGACGCCCAGGCTGAACGAGCCGCGGTGGCCCCCCGGATAGAAGCGAAATCCGAATCCGAAGTCGTCGCCGGACGAATCGAACGCCACGGATTGGGCGTAGGACAGGAGCGACAGGTTCGGGTAGTCCGCTTGGATCTCCTCGAGGATCCGGTCGCGGATCTCGCCGCTCGTCGCGTCGTCGATGAGGTCCTTGGCCAAGCTGCCGAGGGGGTTCAGGGTCCAACGGCCGTAGTGGCCGCTGAACTCGAAGTGGCCTCCCTGGGCCATCAGGGCTGGCGCCCCGCTTAGGATCAGGGCCGCGGACAGGACGAGGACCAAAGGATGCGTGCGCATGTCGACCTCCTCGAAGGCCCGGCGAAGGGCCTTCCCGACCCTTTAGTCGCCGGGACAGGGCCGATGGTGACGGAGGCCTTCGATCGCAGGCCTAGAGGCCCCGGCCCATCTCGCGCAGGCCCTCGAGGCAGCCCTTGATGTTGCCCATCGGGTCGTCGCCGACCTCGTGCTCGACGACGTACCAGGCGGTGCCGGCGGTCGTCTCGCAGACGTCGAAGACCTGGGCCCAGGGCACGACGCCCTGCCCGATGACGGCCGCTTCCGGCCCGCCGTGCTCCTTGAGGTGGACGCTCGCGGAGCGGCCGGGGTATTTCTTCAGGATGGCCACGGGATCGCCGCCGCCTTGCAGGCAGTTGCCCGTGTCGTTCTGCATGATGACGTCCGCAGCCGTGTTGTCGAAGAAGATCTCCCAGGGGGTCGTGTCGCCGAGCTTGCGGAAGTCGCCGGCGTGGGCGTGATAGCCGACGCGCATGCCCAGCTCCTTGGCCTTTGCGGCGATCTCGTTGAACCGCTTGGCCAGGTCGAGCCAGGCCGCGGCGTCCTGGGCCTGGAGGCTGGGGACGATGAGGAATGTGTTGCCGAGGGTCGCGTGGAGCTCGGCCGTGGCCTTGAGCCTGTCGCCGGTGACGGTCTCGAGGCCCGTGTGGGTACCGCAGCACTTCAGGCCGTTCGCGTCGAGGAGCTTCCGCAGCTCCTTGGGCTTGTCCTCCCAGCCGTAGTAGCCGGCGAACTCGACGCCCTTGTAGCCCATCTTGCCGATGGCCTCGAGCACGGCCGGCAGGTCCTTCGAGGCCGCCTGGCGGACGGAGTAGAGCTGGACGCCGACCGGGATCCGCTTCCGAAGTCCCCCGGCCTGCCGCGGCGCTGCCTGCAGGATGGCCGGGCCCTTCCAGGAGACGAAGCCGGCCCCGGCCCCGACGGCCGCGGCCCTGAGGAAATCGCGTCTCGAGTATCCGTTGCGATGGGAACGATCCATGGAAACCTCCTTCGTCTTGTCAGAAAGAGTGTAACCGAAATCGGGGACACAATACCAATTCCCCTTTTTTCAGGTTATATCCTATTCCCGGGTTTCCCTCTCGAGCCCAGCCGTAGAGAGGGAGTTCCCGGAGCCGGGATCGGGTGCGCATGGCCTGTTTCCCAAGAGAAGCCTTAAGCGCTACAATGGTCCGGAGGCCGCAGATCCGTAAGGAGGTACCGCCGATGCGCGCGAAGCGACGTCATTCCATCCTCATTCTGTTCCTCCTCGTCGGCATGGTCGTGCCGCGGTCCGCGAGCCCCTGCTCGTCTTTGGCTTTTCTGAACAGAGGCTATCTCGTCTTCGGCACGAACTATGACAACAACTTCGCGCCGGGGCTGCTGTTCATCAACAAGCGGGGTGTCCGCAAGTCCGGATGGGAGGCCGGGACGACGGGGAAGACGGCGTCTTGGGTCTCCCGCTACGGCAGCGTCACTATTTCCTGCGTCGGCTACCAGCTCGCCTGGGGCGGGATGAACGAGAAAGGGCTCGTTTTCAGCACCATGGCCTTGGGCGAGACCCGGCCCCCCACTCCAGACGAGCGGCCGCCCCTGGCCGGCGTGATCTGGTGGCAATACATGCTCGACACCTGCGCCACGATCGACGAGGTGATGGAGGCGTCGAAAGGCGTCCGCATCAACGACACCGAGGACCACTACCTCGCCTGTGACCGGACGGGCGCCGTCGCGGTCATCGAATGCCTGGACGGGCGGTTGGTCTTCCGGACCGGAAAGGACGTTCCCGTCCCTGCCCTGGCCAATGCTCCCTACCAGGAGTGCCTCGACCACCGGCTGAAGAAGGCCCCCGCGCCGCCCAATCCCTATGATTCCCTCAACAGGTTCTCCCGGCTGGCCGGCGGGCTGGACGAGTTCAAGGAAGGGAGCCCGGAGAAGGCGGTCGATCATGCCTTCAAGCTGTTGGCTGGCGTGGCCTCTTCGAGCACGCGCTGGACCTTCGTCTGCGATACCGGCGCCCGAGTCTTTTATTTAAGGTCTTACCAGAATCCCAATGTCCGGTGGATCGACCTCAAGAAGATCGATTTCTCCTGCGGCCGGCCGACGGCCATGCTCGACGCCCACGCCGATCTCGAGGGCGACATCACCGGCGCTTTCCACGACTACTCCCACGACGAGGTCGCGACGCACATGGCCAAGTCCCTGGCCTACTTCCGCCCTGATATCGCGCCGGAGTTCGTCCGCCAGGTCCTTGCCCACCTCGAGAGCTTCGCCTGCGAGCCGGCGGTCAAGAAGTAGGCTACTCGTAGCGCAGGGCGCCGGCCGGGTTGGCCCGGGCCGAACGAACGGAGTGGAAGCCGACGGTCAGAAGAGCGACCAGGAAGGCCGTCCCCCCGGCGATGAGAAAGGGCCCCGGGCCGATGGCGATCCTGTAGGGATACGCCTCGAGCCACTTGGATACGACGAGATAAGCGGCCGGCCACGCTACAATGTTAGCCGCCAGGACCCACCGCGAGAATTCCCTCGACAGGAGCCAGGCGATCGTCGGGGCGGTGGCGCCCAGCACCTTGCGGATGCCGATCTCCTTGGTCCGTCTCTCCGCCGTGTAGGACGCGAGGCCGAAGAGGCCCAGGCAGGAGACGACGACGGCCAGCAGGGAGAACGATCGGATGATGGCCCCGATCCGCTCCTCCGACCTGTAGAGGTCGTCCAGGGCTTGGTCGAGGAAGTTGAGGCGGAACGGGAAGCCGGGCGCGAACGACTTCCAGATCCCCTCGATGGCCGCGATCGTCCGGGGGACGTCGCCGGGTCTGAGGCGGGCCAGCAGCACGTCGCAGTCCGGCGGGTAGTAGATGAGGATGAGCGGCTCGACCCTCTGGCGGAGCGGCGTGAAATGATAATCCTTCACCAGTCCGACGATCGTGCCCTTGAACCGGGCGCTCCGGTCGCTCAGCCACTGCCCGACCGGCTCCTCGAGCCCCATGATCCGGGCCGCCTCCTCGTTGACGACGAAGAGCGGGTTCGCCTCGGAGACGGCCTGGCCGTCGAACGTGCGGCCCTGGAGCATCTCGAGGCCGAGGACGTCGAACCGGGACAGGCGACCTTTGCGGCGCTTGCCACATCTGTAGGGGCATAAGATCATTTTATCCTAAACCGGGCCCGTCCAAATGGGGGACATGATACCCGTTTCCCATTTTTTCGGGAAAATCGGGGGGGATCGGGGACACAATACCCATTCACCTATTTCCATGGTCGCAGCGAAGGGTTTCCCAAGGGATCTTGCGATCCGGATCCGTCCGTCCGGGCTCAGCCGGACGGGCCGCGGCGGTTGAGGATAAGGACGGCGACGCCCGCAGCATAGCCCGCGGTCAGGGCCGGGCCGACGGTGACGGCGCCCGCCATCTTGAGCCCCAGGACCATAAGGGCGAAGACCGCGCTCGTCACCGCCAGCTGGACGGCGACGGCGACGCCGATGGGGGGTGTGCGGTGGGCCTTGACCAGGACGGCCCTCTCGTAGGACAGTACGGATTCGGTGAAAGGCAGGAGCACGAGCAGCGCGCCCGGCAACAGGGAGAAGGCGGCGAGGTCCGGCGAGAGGCCGGAGACGGTCCCATACCAGACCGTGGCCAGCGGCGTGAATACGACCGCCGCCAGGCCCAGCGCGGAGAGGACGCCGACCCGCCGGCTGAACCGGCGAAGGACGGGCCGGTTCTCGAGGTTGTCGCCGACGAGGGCGATGACGACCTCCTGCATGGCGATCCCGGCCGTGCGGAAGACGAAGGCCAGCCCGACGACGACCGGAAGGACGGCCAGCGATTCGAGCGGGGCCCGGCCGCGGGCCAGGAAGAACGTCGTCAGCGGATTGATGAAGAAGGACAGGAACGAGGTCAGGGCGAGCGGGGCGTAGAAGCGGACGACCTTGGCCCGGGTCAGCCCGAGGCCGAACCCGCACGCCTCGTTCGGCATCCCGCGCAGGCGGCGCAGGGTCGGGCGGGCCATGACCCAGCTGGCCGCGGCCTCGGCCAGGACGCCGGCGCCGAGCGCGCCGGCGCCGACGCTCGCGCCGGGCAGTCGGAAGCCGAGGGCGAGAAGCAGCCCGGTCGCGGCCATCGCCGCGAAGCGGATGATCGTCCCGTAGGTGACGGCCTTGGGACGGCCGTCGCGGATGAGGATGCCCTGGTAGAAACGCCGGAAGCCGATGGCCCCCGGCCAGAGGACGAGGAAGATCATCGACCCGCCGGCGAGACCGGCGACGTCGGGCGGGAGGCCCATCGCCCCCTGGGCGACGGCCTTGAAGACGGGCGGGACGATGAGCAGGGCCATGACCGCGGTGACGCCCGCGTTGAGGGCGTTGGAGAAGCGCAGGAGCTTGCGGTAGGCGACGCCGTCGCGGACGAGGGCGTTCGAGGCCGAGAGCATCATGATGATGGGCGACTCGACGATCCAGGCCAGCGCCGAGGCGACGGCGAAGGCGGCCAGGTTCTCCTTCGGGCCGGGCAGGCGGGCGATGACCGCGGCCAGGAACGGGCCCTCGGCGGCCATCATCAGCCAGGTGGCCTCGAGCGGCAGCCAGAACCGGGCGATGCGGCCGGCGGCCAGGGGCTGCGGCGGGGGCGGCGCCGGGGCGGACGGCGGAGAAGGGGGGACGGGCGGCGGCAAGGGTGGAGCGAGCGATCCGTGTTCGGGCATGTCTGGCGCCGTAGAATAGCACTTCCCGCTCCGCCGGGCAAACCGATGGGGGACAGATACTTGTACGTGTCCCCTTTCTTTTCCGACGGCCGGGGACAGTTTCTAGTAACTGTCCCCATTCTTGTTTCCGTTGAATCGGCGATTTGTCCTGTGCTATACAAGTCGGAGCACAGGGTTCTCCATGAGCAAGCCGATCCCGCCCGAAGGCATCGTTCCCGTCGCGCCCGAGGAGCGGCTGGCGGCGTTCGCCGGGCGCTATCGCGGCGCGACAAGCGCCGGCGCCCGCGAGCGGTTAGCCGCCCGCGCCGCGGCGCTCGGTCTCCGTTTCGACGCCGACGAGGTCGCGGTCCTCGCGGCGCTCGACACGCCGGCCAAGGTCCAAGCGTTCCTCGACACGGAGCTCTATTACAACGACGACCACGCCTCGGTCGACCAGGAGGAGACGACGACCCCGCCGCGCCTCGTCCTGCGGACCGGCATGGCCCACTGCTTCGAGGGGGCGATGTTCGCCTACGCGGTGAACCATCTGCACGGCCACGAGCCGCGCCTGGTCATGCTCGAGGCCAGCCAGGACGCCGACCACAACCTCGTCGTCTGCCGCGACCGGGCCACGGGTCTTTTCGGCTCCAACGCCCAGTCGCGCTACCCCGGCCTCGTCGGGCGGCCGGCGGAATATCCGACTATAAGAGCGCTCGCGGAAAGCTACGTGCCCTTCTACTACAGCGACCGGACGCTCGATCCGGCGGACCTGACGCTCGTCGGCCACTCGGAGCCGGTCGATCTCGTGGCCAAGTTCGGCCCGGGCTGGATCGCCTCCCGGGAGCCGCTCTGGGACATCTACTACACGTACATCGACGACGCCGTGGAGTTCCGTTATTTCTTCGACGACCCGGGGCGTCCCCATCACTACCCGGCCGTCCGGGCGCTCAAGGAAGGGTGGATCCGGCTCGACGCGGAGGGGGAGCCTTTCGTCAGCCTGGACGACCTTCCGGCCGGGGCCCGCGAGGCGCGTGAGGCGTTCTGGAAGGCCTACGACCCTGACCGCGACGGGCCGCGTCCGCGCGGCCGGGCCCGCGAGCTCGAGCTGGCCTTCTTCCGCCTCACCGGCACGACCCCGATCGACCTCGACGACAACGCCTTCGACCTCCAGTTCTTCCTCGAGGCCGGCTACCGCCTCGACCAGCTCGCCAAACGCTGAACAAAGCCAGAAACCTCCGCCGTTATTTCTTCTTCTGGTAATCCGGATAGGCCGGCTTCTTGTGCTTCGGCGGCGGGTTCTTCTTGAGCAGCTCCAGGGCCACTTCGACCGCCTTCTCGAGCTGCGGGTCGCGCCCGGTCTTGACCGCGGCCGGGTCCATCTCGACCTCGTAGTCCGCGTCGACGCCGTGGTTCTCGACGTCCCAGGTCCCGTCGGGGTTCCAGAAACCGCTCTGCGGCGCCCCCGTGAACCCGCCGTCCATGAGCGGCGCCGCTCCGGCCATGCCGACGAGGCCGCCCCAGGTCCTTTTCCCGACGAGCGGCCCGATCCCGGCCGCGCGGAACAGCCACGGCATCATGTCGCCGCCCGATCCCGCGTACTCGTTGATGACCATGACCTTGGGCCCGTAGATGGAGCCCACCGGGGTGATGTAGTCGGCCCCCTCGCGCGCGGCGAAGTAGCCCATGAGCGGCCGGCGCATGTAGTCGATGATGTAGTCGGCGATGAGCCCGCCCTGGTTGAAGCGCTCGTCGACGACCGCCCCTTCCTTGCCGACCTGGGCGAAGTAATAGCGGTTGAAGTTCGTGAAGCCGCCCTGGGCCGTGTCCGGCAGCCAGACGTAGGCCAGCTTCCCGCCGCTCAGCTTGTCGACCTTGCGGCGGTTGTCCTCGACCCAGGCCAGGTTGCGGAGCCCCGATTCGTTCGCGACCGGGACCACGGTGACCTCGCGCGCGCCCTTGCCGTCGGGCGTCGGGCCGACCTTGATCACGGTCTGCTTGCCGGCCGTCGCCTCGAATGGCGCGTAGACCTCCTCTGACGCCGCGAGGTCGCGGCCGCCCACGGCCAGCAGGTACTCGCCGGCCTTGACGTTGACGCCGGGCTGGGTCAGTGGCGCCCGCAGCCGCGGGTTCCAGTTCTCGCCGTCGAAGACGCGGGCGAACCGGTAGCGGCCGTTCTCGATGGCGTAATCCGCGCCGAGCAGGCCGACGCCGACGCGCGTGACAGCGGGCTGGTCGCCGCCGCCGACGAAGACGTGGCCGCAGGTGAGCTCGCCGAGCGCCTCCTCGAAGACGTAGTTGAGGTCCTGCCGGCTGGCCACCGCCTCGACGTAGGGCGCGTACCTCTCGACCATGGCCTCCGGGTCGAGGCCGTGGAGCCCGGCGTCGTAGAAGAAGTCGCGCTCGAGCCGCCAGGCCTCGCGGTACATCTGCCGCCACTCGACGAGCGGCTCGACGTAGACTTCCATGTCCGCGGTCTTGAGGGCGCCCTTGCCGGGCTCGACCGGCCCCGACGTCCCGGCGATCGTCCACTGCGGGCCCTGGTTGAAGAGGATCTTCTCGCCCGTCGCGGAGAGATAGAAGCCGTTGACCTTGTCCAGGAACTTGTCGATCTTGCGCGTCGACAGGTCGAACTTGTGGAGCGTGTTCGACTCTCCGCCTCCGAGCATGGCCGTCACGAACTGGGGCGATTCGAGCAGGAACACGACGCCGTCCTTGCCCGCGGCCAGGGCGACGTAGTTCTTCGCCGGCACGGGCAGGGCCAGGATGCGCTGGCCGATGCCGTCGAGGTCGATCGCGACCTTCTCGGGCTCTTGGGCCGCCTCCGCCGCTTCGCCGGCCTTGGCCTTGTCCTTGGCTTCGGTCCCGGCCTTCTTGGCGTCCGCCTTTTTCTCGTCCTTCTTCTCCTCCTCCTCCTTGGGCTTCTCCTCGTCGCTCTCCGGCGCGAGCGGCGAAGGCAGGTCCTTGCGCAGCACGGCGACGTAGACGCTCCGGGTCACGGGCCGGTCCATGCTCGACATGTTCAGCCAGCCGGGCGTTAATCCGACGTCCGTGCTGGCGGTGAAGAAGACGTACTTGCCGCTCCGGTCGAAGGCCGGGTACTTGGCGTCGCTCATGCCGTCGGTGATCTGCGATGTCTTCCCCGTCTCGAGCGAGTAGACCGCGACGACGTTCATGTGGTTCGGGATCTGCTTGGTGTAGACGAGCCAGCGGCTGTCGGGCGACCAGCCGAAGTCGAAGGTGAAGGTCGGATTGTAGTAGTGGGTCGTGTCGACCTTGACCGGCGCGCCTTTCTCGACGTCGACGTACCACAGGGCCAGGCGCTTGTCGTTGTAGGCGATTTTCTTGCCGTCGGGCGACCAGACGGGTCGGTAGAAGAAGGACGGCGGCTGGCCGAGCCCGATCTTCTTCACCGGGCCCTGGCCGGACTGGTCGCGGATGTGCAGGGCGTACTCGCCCGACTCCTCCGAGAAGTAGGCGACGGATTTGCCGTCGGGAGACCACGACGGGTCGCGCTCCATGACGCCCGTCGTCTTGGTCAGGTTGCGGATGTCGCCTTTCTCGGCCGGCACGGTCAGGATCTCGCCGCGGGCCTCGAACACGGCCCGGGCCCCGTTCGGCGAGACCGCGGCCGCCGCGAGGCGCGAGCCGACCTTGACGTAGCGCGGCCGGACCTCGGCCAGGTCGCCCTCGAGCGCGACCGGCACGGGCCGGGCCTTCCCGGTCGCGGTATCGAAGAGGTGGAGGGCGCCGAACTGCTCGACGACGATCCCTCCCGGCCCGGCCGAGGCCGACTTGAAGTCGAACCCGTCGTTGGCCAGGGCCCGGCCGACCTTCTTCGTGGCCAGGTCGTAGACGAAGAGCGCCACCGGGCCCTCGCGGTCGGAGAGGAAATAGACCTTGTCGCCGATCCAGACGGGATTGGAGTCGTTGGAGTTCTCGCGGGGGACCTCCTCGACCTTGAGGTCGGCGAGCGAGACGATCCAGACGGGCGTCGTCTGGCCGCCCCGGTAGCGCTTCCAGGCGATCTGCCACTGCATGGTCGGGACGTAGGCCAGGCGCTTCCCGTCGGCGGAGTAGGAGCCGGAGACCGCGGTCGGCAGCGGCAGCTCCTCGGGGAACCCGCCCTCGAGGCCGACCGTGTAGAGCATGGGGACGCCGTTGGCGTTCGTCCGGTCCGAGCTGAACAGGACGCGCTTGCCGTCGGGCGTCCAGCCGGCAACGGTGTCGACGGAGGGATGGTGGGTCAGGCGGCGGGGGACGCCGCCCCCGGCCGGGACGACGAAGACGTCGGTGTTGCCGTCGTACTGACCGGAGAAGGCGACGAGGGCGCCGTCGGGCGAGAAGCGGGGCGAGCTCTCGACGCCGGGGTGGGTGGTCAGGCGCGAGGCCGGCCCGCCTTCGCGCGGCACGAGCCAGAGGTCGCCGGCGCAGGCGAAGACGATGTGCGTCCGGCTGAGCGAGGGCTGCTGGGCCAGGACGGGCTTCGCGCCGGGCGCGGGCGAAGCCGCGGCGTGGGCGGAAGCGGCGACGACGGCGAAGGCCGTCAAGACGATGATCAAGATGGACTTTTTACGATGGGTCATGGTTCCTCTCCGATCCGGGGGTGCTTCCCCCTGTCGAATATGGCGAACAGGCGGATGGATTCTATCACTCCGGCGTTCGCGGGGGAAGGACCGGGATTTGCTAAAAAAGGGCGCGGGAGAGATAATACAAAAAAGGGGAATATCAGCATGAGGCGCGTCGCCGTGATGGGATGGGCGGTCTTCCTCTCGGCCGTTCTCTTGTCCTGGCCACAGCAGCCGCTTCGGCACCAGGTCACCGTGACCCTGAAGCTCGTCCAGGTCTTCGTCGCCGACGCCTCGGGCAAGCCGGCCATGAACTTGGAGAAGGCCGATTTCATCCTCCGAGACAACGGCGTCCTCCAGACGATCACGGATCTCGAGAAGCACGTCCTGGCCGTCCCGGCCGCGGGCCGGACGGAGGCGGCGCCGGTCGCGGGCGCGCCCCCGGCCGAGGTCCCGGGCCGCGAGGCCGAGCCGCTCCTGGCCCGCAAGTTCATTTTCCTCATCGACTACCAGAGGAACGAGCTCGAGGGGGTCCGAAAGGCGAAGCGGGCCATGCTCGAGCTCCTCGAGACCAGGTCCCGGCCGGGCGATCAGGCCGCCCTCTACACGTTCTCGGTCGTGGGCGGGCTGAAGCTCCATGTCGGGCTGACCGCGGACCTGGACCAGGTCCGGGCGGCGGTCGAGAAGCTGCGCGACCTCCCTGGGATCGTTCCGTCCTGGGACGACAGCGCCTTCCCCGACCACGTACCCATGGGCATGGAGCTCATGTCCAGCGAGCTCTTCAGCGGTCTCGCGGGAGGCGGAGCGCCGCTCTTGCGGAGCCTTTTCGAGGAAGTCGCCATGTGGGCCAAGGCCTTGAGGAGCATTCCCGGTCCGAAGAACATCATCCTTTACTCCAGGGGTTTCGGGCGGGGCCTCACGGACCCGAGAAATCGCGGGCATTCGGCCTTCGAGACGATGGCGAGAGAGCTGGCCGCGGCCAACGCCAGGATCTTCGCCGTCAACACGACGACGGGAGTCGCGGGCAAGGTCGCTCTCGGCGTCCTCCCGGAGGAGTCCCTCGACCATCTCGTCCGGACGACGGGCGGGGAGTATTTCGGCGACGTCGAGTACTCGACGAGGATCGCCGCGGACATCCAGGACGCCACGGCCAACTACTATGTCCTGGGATTCTCCGTCCCGGCGCGTCTGGGACGGGAAATACCACAAGATCGAGGTCGAGGTCCGCCGGCGGGGCTTCGAGGTTCGGGCCCAGAGAGGCTACACCAATCCTCTGCCCTTCGGCCAGCTCTCGGCCCTGGAAAAGCACCTCCGCCTTCTTGATCTGTTCTCCGGCGGCCCGGCGACGTCCGATCGCGTCCTCGAGTTCTCGCTGGCCTTGGCCCCGTTCGCCGCGGCCGGGGGCGTCAATACGCTCCTCGTCTCCGAGATCGCCGTCGAGGCGGTCCGCGAGGCCGTCGGCGAACGGACGGAGCTCGTCACCTTGGTCCTGAACGCCGATATGGCCATCGTCGACGGCCGGAGGCTGGAGGTCGATTGGGGAGGCTTCGCCGCGGGGCGCGTCGTCCAGTACGCCGGTCTCGCCCTCGCGCCCGGCCGCTACGACGGCTGGGCCGTCATCCGGAACCTCGACGACGGACGGGCCGCGGTCGGGACCTGCGCGGTCGACGTCCCCGGCCCGGCCGCCGGAGGGCCGATCGTCTTTCCGCCGCTGCTCCTCGTCCGCGGTCCGGCGGCCAAGTATCTCAACGTCCTGTCCGAGAAGAAGGCCGGAGCCGATGCCTCCTTCTCCCTTTTCCGGGTCTTCCCCTTCCCGGCCAAGGAGTACGCTCCCTTGGTCGGCGCGCTGGATCGGGGGACGAGGGCGATCGGGGCCGTGCTGCGCTGCGAGTGGCGGGCCGAGCGGGGAGGGGAGATCGCGATGGCGGCCCGCCTCGTCGCCGAGGACGGAGGAGAGGAGGCCGAGATCGCGGCGGAGATCCTCGGCCGGACGAGCGATGGCGATACGGACATCTATCTCCTCGGCGTCGAGCTCCCCGATCTCGGGCCCGGCCGCTACCGGCTCGAGATCGAAGCCGAGAGCGCCGCGACGGGCGCGACCGCGCGCGCCTCCGCCGTATTCGCCGTGCGATAGCTTCCGGCGTGAGGGAAGGCGGCGGGCGCGGGGGATATCAGTCGCGGACGTCGTATTCGACACTGAAGAACTTGAAGTCCTTGTAGACGACCTCCGTCGTGGAGCGGACGAAGGCCTTACCGGACTCCTTGAGGTAGGCCTCCTCGACGGTGAAGCGGGTGGGGAAGCGGAGGCCGTTCTTCTCGGCCTCGAATTCGGAGCGGATGACGAGGCGGGGGGTGCGCTTGAAGACCTGGGCGCGGCGCTCGAAGACGTCGAACCGGCCGACCCGGTTCTCGCTCCACTCGATCCGCAGGATGTCGCCCGTGGCCGGATCGACCCAGGCCTTGCCGTAGAGGTTCCTCGTGGGCGGGGCCCCGGGCCGGGGTCGGGCATCGATGACAAGGGCGCGGACCCGGCCGACCTTCGCTTGGCCGGCGAAGGAGTAAACGTAGTCGGACTTGAAGCGCTCCCCGAAGATGCCGACCGGGCCGAGGAGCGAGTTGCCGAAGACGACGACCGAGGTCTCGAGCTCGGCGTTGGGCACGTTCTTACGCTTCCCGTTCTCCTCGAGGAGGGTCCGGACCTCCCGGATGGCCCGTCCGGCCCGGACGCACTGGTAGTCGTAGACGAACGAGCGCTTGATCTTCCGGACGCTCCTCAGGGAGACCGTCGGACCCAGGTACTTGCCGCTGTCGGGGAGGTCGAGAAAGATGCCTGGGCTCGAATCCTTCAGACCGGCCTCGAGGGAGGGATCGATCGTCTCGCGGATCTCCTCGCGGCAGACGAAGTCGAAGGCCGAGCTCTCGAGTCTGCGGCTGTACTCGGCCGCGCGGGCGAGGATCTCCTCGAGCGGGAGATCCGGG
The DNA here is from genome assembly GCA_963719985.1 of Candidatus Aminicenantota bacterium. Taxonomy (GTDB): domain Bacteria; phylum Acidobacteriota; class Aminicenantia; order Aminicenantales; family Saccharicenantaceae; genus RBG-16-66-30. The sequence continues at coordinate 1,672,580 of CAVRDU010000005.1, forward strand.
GCCGGCCTGGCCTCCTCGGCGGTCTTCTTTTTTTGGGCGGGGGCGTCGGCGACGGAGGTGGACGGCGTGAAAGAGAAAACCGCGAGCACGAGCCCGCTCAGGGCGAAAGCGCGGAGGGCCGGGGGGATCCCGGCGGCCGGCCGCCAACCACCCCTCTTCGAAGCGGTCATACGACCAGCATAGGCCCCCTTCGCCGTTTTTTCAAATGATCTGGAGGGACGGGACCCTTGGGGGGGCAGTCCCTTCTCGGTGCGGGTTATCCGCCGATCCGCGTGCCCGTGCTATCGATGCCCATGCCCGCGTTGACGATCCGGAGCTTGGTGTATTTCCCGGAGTCGTCCTTGAGGAACTCGAAGTCCCAGTGGCCCTCGTCGGGATCGTCGATGAAGAACTTGGCCGGCTGGCCTTCGACGGGGCTCAACAGGTCGGGACTGTCGGAGGTGCTGGCCCAGACGTAGAGGTAGTCGTTCTCGACGTAGACCTTGGCCTGGATCGTGCCGATGCCATAGGCCGACAGGTCGAAGCTGTATTCACCGCAGAGAGCGGCGTATTTGCCTTCGGGCTTCTTGTCTTGAGCGGGGGGATCGGCCGACAAGGCGAGATTGGCGATGAGGACCGCGGCGGCGGCGAGAATCAGGGCTCTTTTCATGGTTTGAGGCCTCCTGGGCGGGGTGATAATGATCATCCCTATATACGCTTCGGCCCGGCGCTGGGTTCCCCTCCTTCTGGCTCCGAGTGACGGAGTTGTGCCGGGGTTCGATTCGGGTTATAAAGGATTCCGATGGATGGCCGTCTCTCGCGCCCCGTCTGTACCGGCCGGCGCCAAAAGAGGGAGGAGCTAATAATGCCCCGATATGGATGCGACGAGAGCGAGCTCGCCCATTACACCTGCCACCGGACGTCGCGCCGGATCGAGATCGACGGCCGCCTGGACAAGCCCGCCTGGCGGGAGGCGCCCAAGTCGCAGCGCTTCGTCGACCTCGTGACCGGTGTCCCCGGTTTTCTGGACACCCGCATGGCCGCGCTCTGGGACGACGAATTCCTCTACGTCGCCTTCTGGGCGAGCGAGCCGAACGTCCGGGCCGGGCTCTCCGAGCGCGACTCGCTCGTCTGGACCGAGAACGACCTCGAGGTCTTCATCGGCGGCGAGGACTGCTACTACGAGTTCGAGATCAACGCCCTGGGCACGGTCTACGAGGTCTTCTACATCTGGCAGGACGCGCTCAAAAAGGGGAGCCGGTTCGACCTCCCCGAGTTCGACCTCCGTGAGCGCCGCGTCGACGTCCTCGGAGGCTTCCAGGACGCGATGCGCTACGGCAAGCACCCGCGCGGGGCCCGCTGGGCCTTCATGGACTGGGACCTCCCGGGCCTCCGGACCGCGGTCCAGGTCCAGGGGACGCTCAACGACCCGTCCGACATCGACGAGGGCTGGACGGCCGAGATCGCCTTCCCGTGGCGCGGCCTGAAGCATCTGGCAGGCCGCCGGACGCTTCCGCCGCGCGACGGCGACGTCTGGCGCCTGGACTTTTCGCGCTTCGAGCTTATGGAGAGCTGCGGCGTTACGGTGGAGCCACACCCGGGCTGGGCCCTCAATAAGCACGGCGTCTACGACTCGCACATCCCCGAGTGCTTCTCCTACGTCCATTTCTCGGGGATGAGGGCCGGCGAGGCGGGGAGATAGGTGGCTGCGATGAGCGGCAGCGAGCGGCGGGCCGGCGAGCTTCCGGCGATCGGCGCCGCTGAGGCGCGGTCCGAGGGCGAGAGATCCCGGCCGAAGATGAGCGGAAGGGATGGAAAAAGGCCATGACGGATGAACGGCGCTTCGGATCGTCAGCCTCGTACGTGACCCGGCGGCAGTTCATCCGCGCCGCCGGCCTGACAGCGGCCGGCTGGGGCGCCTCAGGATGGGGTCAGGTCTACCTTTTACCCAAAAATGGGCAAAAGGTAGACCTGACCCCATCTTCGGGCGGCGGTCGGCCGCCCAATATCGTCCTCGTCTACGCCGACGACCTCGGCTACGGCGACGTCGGGTGCTACGGCGCGACCAAGGTCAGAACACCCGCGATCGACGCACTGGCCCGGCAGGGCCTCCGCTTCACCAACGCCCACTCGCCGGCGGCGACCTGCACGCCCTCGCGCTACGCCCTGCTCACCGGCGAGTACGCCTGGCGGCGCGAGGGCACGGGCATCGCGCGCCGGCGACGCCAACATGATCATCGAGCCCGGCCGGACGACGCTCGCCTCGATGCTCAAGGGCGCCGGCTACGCGACGGGAGTCGTCGGCAAGTGGCACCTGGGCCTGGGCAAGGGTCCGATCGACTGGAACGGCGAGATCGCGCCCGGCCCCCGCGAGATCGGCTTCGACTACTCGTTCCTCATCCCGGCCACGGGCGACCGCGTGCCCTGCGTCTACGTCGAGAACGGCCGCGTCGTCGGGCTCGACCCCGCCGATCCCATCGAGGTCAGCTTCCGCGAACCGGTCGGCGACGATCCGACCGGCCGCGACCGCCCCGAGCTCCTCAAAATGCGGCCGAGCCACGGCCACGACATGACCATCGTCAACGGCGTCAGCCGCATCGGTTACATGAGCGGCGGCCGGGCCGCCCGTTGGGTCGACGAGGACATGGCCGACGCCATCACGGCCAAGGCCGTCTCGTTCCTCGAGCGGAACACCGGCCGGCCCTTCTTCCTCTACTTCGCCACCCACGACATCCACGTGCCGCGCGTGCCGCACCCGCGCTTCGCCGGCAAGAGCGGCCTCGGCCCGCGCGGCGACGCCATCGTCGAGTTCGACTGGTCCGTCGGCGAGATCGTCCGCGCCCTCGACCGCCTCGGCCTCGCCGAAAACACGCTCGTCGTCGTCACGAGCGACAACGGCCCCGTCGTCGACGACGGCTACGAGGACCGGGCCGTCGAGCTCCTCGGCGGCCACACGCCGTCCGGACCGCTGCGCGGCGGCAAGTACAGCGCCTTCGACGCCGGCACGCGCGTGCCCTTCGTCGTCCGCTGGCCGGGGCGCGTCGAGCCGGGGACGAGCCCGGCGCTCGTCTCCCAGGTCGACTTCCTGGCCACGTTCGCCGCGTTCGCGGGGCGGACTCTCGGCGCCGCCGACGGCCCGGACAGCTTCGACCTCTCGCAGGCCCTCCTCGGCAAGGACCGCGCCGGGCGCGACCACCTCGTCGAGCAGGCCCGGGCCCTCTCCCTCATCGAGGGGCGCTTCAAGTACATCGAGCCGGGCCCCGGTCCCGCCTTCGAGCCGAACGTCCGGATCGAGCTCGGCAATTCCCCCGAGCCGCAGCTCTACGACCTCGAGGCCGACCTCGGCGAACGGCGGAACCTGGCCCCGGAGCGCCCTGAGCTCGTCAAACGCCTGGCCGCGCGCCTGGAGAAGATCCGCCGCGACGGCCGCTCGCGCCCCGCGAAATGACCATGCCCGAGACCCGCACGCCGCCGGCCGCTCCTTCCCGTCCCTTCCACGTCATGGCCAAACCGACCGGGGCGCGCTGCAACTGCGACTGCGACTACTGCTTCTTCCTGAAGAAGGAGCGGCTCTATCCCGGCTCCGATTTCCGCATGTCCGACGAGGTCATGGAGAGCTACGTTCGGCAGATGGTCGAGGCGCACGCCGGCTTCCCCGAGGTCGAGATCGCCTGGCAGGGCGGCGAGCCGACCCTCATGGGCGTCGAATTCTTCCGCCGCGCCGTCGAGGCCGAGAAGCGCCACGCCCGGCCCGGCCAGCGCGTCACGAACTCGTTCCAGACGAACGGCCTGCTCATCGACGAGGACTGGTGCCGTTTCCTCCGCGAGAACGGTTTCCTCGTCGGGCTCAGCCTCGACGGCCCGCGCGAGCTCCACGACGCCTACCGCCGCGACAAGGCCGGAAAGTCCATCTTCGACCGCGCCGTCCGGGCGGCGCGCCTGATGCGAGAGCACAACGTCGAGTTCAACGTCCTGTGCACGGTCAACGCCGCCAACAGCCGGGCATCCGCTCGAGGTCTATCGCTTCTTCCGCGACGAGCTCGAGGCCCGCTACATCCAGCTCATCCCCATCGTCGAGCGCGCGAACGAGACGGGCGACCAGGAGGGGACGCGGCTTACGGACCGCACGGTCGACCCGGCCGCGTACGGGCGTTTCCTCGTCGCCATCTTCGACGAATGGGTCCGGCGCGACGTCGGCACGGTGTTCGTCACCTTCTTCGACAATGTCCTCGCCTCCTACGTCTACGGCGAGTCGACCGTGTGCGTCTTCCGGCGGGAGTGCGGCGAGGCGCTGGCCCTCGAGCACACCGGCGACCTCTACGCCTGCGACCACTTCGTCGAGCCGCGCCACTTCCTCGGGAACATCGTCGACGATCCGCGCGGCCTCAGCGGGCTCGTCGCGTCGGACAAGCAGCGGGCCTTCGGCCGGGCCAAGGCCGCGACCGTGCCGCGCGTCTGCCGCGAGTGCCGCTTTCTTTTCGCCTGCAACGGCGAGTGCCCGAAGAACCGCGTCCTCGTCTCGCCCGACGGCGAGCCCGGGCTCAACTGGCTCTGCGAGGGGCTCAAGGCTTTCTTCGCCCACACGGAAGGACCGATGCGGGAGATGGCCGCGCTCCTCGCCCGCGGGCTGCCCGCGTCGGGCGTGATGGGCGTCCGGAAGGCTATTCCCCGAGGCGGGCGAGGAAGACCGCGCGGACGCGCTCGATGAGCGCCTCGGCCGTCTCGCGGGTGTAGCCGGCGACGGGGATCGCGGGCTCGAATGCGATCTCGAGCCTGCCCGGCCGGATGAGCCGCGTCCCCTTGTGATTGATCCGGTAGCCGCCGCGCTGGACCATGGGCAGGATGTCGATGCCCGTCTCCAGGGCGAGGACGAAGCCGCCGCGCTTGAACGGCCCGAGCCGGCCGTCGGGCGTGCGCGTGCCCTCCGGCATGATGCCGAAAGAGAAGAGGGGGTGCTCGCGGACCCAGGCCGCGGCCCGGCGCAGGCTCTCGATGGCCCGGTCGGTGTCCTTGCGGTCGATGGGGAACATGCCGATGCGGCGGATGGCGCCGCCGTAGAGCGGCCAGCGGAAGTGGCTCTCCTCCTCGGCGCCCCGGGCGATGCCTGGGAAGCCGGCGTAGAAGACGAACGGGTCGAAGAAGTTGACGTGGTTCATCATGACCACGTACTGCCGGCCGGGGATGATGTTCTCCCGCCCCGAGACGCGGAGGCGTATCCCGCAGAGGAAGAGGAGAGTCCGGCAGAGCCCTTTGATCAGCACTTCGAGGGCCCGGCCGCGGAGGACGAAGGAGGCCAGCCAGACGACGACGCAGGCGACGGCGAAGAAGGGCAGGGCGAGGACCCAGATCGCGAGCGAGCGCAGGCGCTCGAAGATCTTGATCAGGATCCCCATGGGCGTCCCGTCAGGCCAGGAAGGCGATCTCGGCCGGCAGGACCTTGAGGCGGAGAGGCGTCCAGCCGATGAGCTCGCCGTCGGCCATGAGCCGGAGCGGCGGCTCGGGCTCGACCGTGATCGAGGCGCCCCTGAGGAGGTCGACCTTGGGGTGGGCCGCGTGCTTGCCGGAGAAGACGCCGGAAAAAATGGCCAGGATCTCGCGGCGGTTGACGCCGTTGAAGAGGACGATGTCGGCCAGGCCGTCGGACGTGTCGGCGGGCGGGGCGATCTTCATCTTGCCGCCGGTGTACTTGGAGTTGGAGACGACGAGGGCGGAGTTCGTGACGTCGAGCCGGCGGCCGTCGGCCTCGATCGTGATCCGGTTCTTCATGCCCCGGATGAGGCGGACGAGGACGGCCAGGCTGTAGCCCGCGGCGCCAAGGAACTTGAAGCGCTTGTTCGTCAGCTCGAGGATGTCGGCGATCAGGCCGACGCCGATGATATTGAGGGAATAGCGGCGGACGGGCGGCCCGCCGGCGGGGTCGTCGAAGGAGGTGAACTCGACGAGATCGACCTTGCGTCGGCGTCCGGTGACGATGGCGTCGAGGGCGGCTTCGGGCGTCGTGACGTCGAAGTCGCGGAGGAATGAGTTGCCCGTCCCGGCCGGGATCTGGCCTATCTCGGGCAGGCGCGCGGGGCGGCCGTCGGCGTAGAGGCCGTTGATAAGCTCGTAGGGCGTGCCGTCTCCGCCGAGGCAGATGAGGCGGTCGTAGCCGGAGCGGGCGATCTCGCGGCCGATCTCGACGGCGTGGCCGGGGTGCTCGGAGAAGCGGACCTCGAGCCCGGGGAGGGCGTCGCGGAGGCGCGGCTCGAGGCTCGTGAAGACCTTTCGGCCGCGGCCGTGGCCGGCGGCCGGATTGACGACGAGGAGGGTTTTCTGTGCGGTCATGCTGTACTCACGGCCCGCCGGGCTTTATATCACATGGGCCTGTAAATAAAAAGGGATTCAAGACCCTAGACCCTGAAACGACTAAAATATCGATAAGGCGGAAAGGAGTCATGCGCATGAAAAAGCTAAGCGTTGCGCTGGTCATGCTGCTCGTCGCGGGCGTGGCCTTTTCTACGGCCCAGACCGCGGCGGGCAAGAGGTTCGAGCTCGGGACCTCGATCAGCTACTACAACATCAAGTTCGACGACGACGAGGGCGGAAGCATCAGCTACCTGAACATCCCTGTGCGATTCGGTTTCTACATCTGGAACGGCCTCGAGTTCGAGCCCGAGTTCCAGGTCTTCGTCCCGATGGGCCAGGACAGCGGCGACACGACCTACTTCGTCACGGGGAAGCTCCTCTACAACTTCGATCTCGGCGGCGGCTTCGTCCCCTTCCTCGGCGGCGGCGCGGGGATCGGCAACGGCATCCCCTTCCTCGGCATTATCGAGGGCGGCACGGACTACAAGTCCTTCGCTTTCTTGGGGCTGGCCGGCTTCAAGTACATGATCGGCAACTCGGCCGCGCTGCGCGTCGAGTACCGCTTCAACCGCTTCGCCTGGGAGACGCCGCTTGGCTGCCCGAGGCACTAGAAGGAGTGGGCCACCCTCCACAACGTTCTCGTCGGCGTGTCGCTCTTCTTCTAGGCCGCGGGCCTTCTCAGCGGGCACGGCCCCGGTAGGGGAGCCGTCGAACACCTCCGGGGACACATACTTGCATGTGTCGCTTTTCTTTGTTCTGCGACGGTTATGCGAAGTCGCGGAGGGGCCGTGAGATGGCATGGATGTTGCTGGTTGGATGCAGTGATCGGAAAGAGCCGCGTTGTCCCTCTTTGATCTCGCTTTCGTCCCGCTCGATCCGTGAAGGAACTTTACAATGCCGGTTGTGAAAATATGCCGAGGAGGGGAGAGGATGCCGCGACGTGACCGCTCGCGAACGTTCTTGATCGCATGCCTCTTCACCATGGCCGGAGTGGTTGTGCTCCCCGCGTCCGCGGCGGGCCAGACGTCGTCGGCGGGATCCGGCTCGCCCGTCCCTTTGGCCTTCGTCACCTACGTCCACCTGCCCTACCAGCAGAACGCGGCCCGGGCGCTCATCGAATGCATCCGGACCTGGGGAGGGGAGTACCGCGCTAGCCCCATCTACGTCGTCGTCACCGACCCCGGCTATCTCGGTAGCGGCTTCGAGGGCAAGAACGTCACGCGGGTACCGCTCGAGGTCGCCGAGCCCGTGAGGAGCTTTCCATACGCCGTGAAGGCCCGCGCCGCCGCGGCCGTCGAGGAGCTCGTCGCGGGGAAGGTCCGCTCACTGGCTTGGTTCGATCCCGAGACGCTTCTTTTCGGGCCGCCGAGAGAGATGGATCTCGCGGGCGGGATCGCGGCCGCCGTGGCCCCGGTCCAGTTCATCAACACCGGCCAGCCGCCCGATGCGCCGGTGGACGCCTACTGGGGCGGCATCTATAAGCGCGTCGGTCTGGATCCGGCGAGGGTCTTCACCGTCGAGACGCTGGTCGACCGGCGCACGGTCCGGGCCTATCTCAACTGCGGCATGTTCGCCGTGCGGCCGGAGAAGGGGCTCCTGCGCGAGTGGGCTTCGGTCCAGGACGAGCTGCTGGCGGATGCGGCGTACATGGAGGCGGCCATCACCGACGCCATCCACAGGACGTTCCTCCACCAGGCCGTCATCACATCGCTCCTCGTCGCGCGTTTGGAGCGGAGCGAGATCCGTTTCTTCTCGAAGGCCTACAATTACCCGCTCTACTGCCACGGCGTCGACTTCTCGCCGGGGACGGGCGCGGCCTATCGTGTGCCCGCGGACACGCGGCCGGCCAAGCTCGACGACCTGGTCACGGTGTTCTACGAAGGCCTCTTTCAGGCAACACGCGGATTGGATGGACCTTATCCCGCCGGCCGAAGAGCCCCTGAGGTCCTGGCTCGCCGCGCTGGTCGAGAAATATCTCGGCGGAAAGCGCTGAATTCGAGCTCGTCCAGATCGAGACGTTCCCTTGGAAGGATTACATGATCATTCTGTTGGTCAGGGACTAAGAGAGGGCGCCGGACCCTTTGGCGCCAAAGGATCGGGGGGGGGCCAGCGTCCCCAGATGCGCAGAAAAACGATGTCTTATAAATGAACAATCGTTATATTGAAATCCAAAATACCGGACATTCAAACGACTATATAATTGGGGAATCGAATCACGGGGTCCGGGCTTGATATGGGCGATAGGGCTCCGAAAATAGAGGTAGACCTATGAAAGTAGAATTAAAGACCGGCATCGTCGGCTTTGTGGTCGTCTTATGCTTGCTGGCCGGATGCGCGGTATCGGGGGGTGGCGATCCCGATCCGAGTCACGGATGCGATCATTGTCAATCACGCGAGTGTCGACCTAGACGACTATTCCTGACGACTTGGATCGATCAGGCCAAACAAAGGCTGCATATCGCCTATGGGCATACGTCGCACGGCAGCCAATTGACGACGGGCATGGCCGGGCTCGTCGCTTGGAAAGGCGCCCAATACGCGTTCAACTCCGGTGGCACGGGCGGGGCGCTCGACCTTCGGGAGAGCGTTTTCGTAACGGCCTTCGATCTCGGCAATCCAAATCGTACGGCTTGGGAGAGCGCGACCAGGACCTATCTCGCCCAGAACCCGGCGATCAACGTCATCATCTGGTCCTGGTGCGGGCAGGTCGACGGCTCCCAATCCGACATCCAGCTCTACCTCGACCTGATGAACGGGCTCGAGCGCGACTATCCCAACGTCAGATTCGTCTACATGACCGGCCACACCGACGGCGCGCCGCTCACTGGGAACGTGCCCACGCGGAACAAGCAGATCCGCGATTACTGCCTCGCCAACGACAAGATCCTCTACGATTTCGCCGACATCGAGAGCTACGATCCCGACGGCGATTACTTCGGTGACAAACTGGTCAACGACGCCTGCGACTACGACAGCGACGGCAATGGCACGCGTGACAGCAACTGGGCCACAATCTGGCAGAATGCCCACCCGGGCGAGTGGTACGACTGCGCCTCGGCCCACAGCCAGCCGCTCAATGCCAACCTCAAAGCTTACGCGGCTTGGCACCTCTGGGCTCGGCTGGCCGGCTGGGACGGCAACTGAGCCATCCGGCCATGATTTTCAGCTTCTAACAAGAATTACAGCGCACCGGCCTGAAGGAATAAGATCCTCTTTTCTGCAGCGTTATTCGATCTTCTTGCGTAGGGCTTCCAATACCCGCGCCGGGGTCATCGGCAGCGTGAACAGCCGGACGCCGATCGCGTCGTGGATCGCGTTGGCCACGACGGCGCCCATCGTCGTCACGGCCGGCTCGCCGCAGCCCTGAGGCGCGAGGTCCGGGTTGTCGACGAGGACGACCTCGATTCTCGGCAGCCAGGAGAAGCGGGGGATCTCGTAGGTGTCGTAGTTCTCGCTGAGCACCCGGCCGTTCTTGAAGCGGATCTCTTCGGTGAGCGCGTATCCGAGCCCCATCGTGACGCAGCCCTCGATCTGCATCCGGGCGCCTTCGGGATTGATGACCTCGCCCGTGTCCTGGGCGCAGACGACGCGAAGGACGCGCACAGCCCCTTTCGCCTTGTCGACGGCGACCTCGGCCATCGTGGCCACGTAGGTCCCGAGATAGTCGGTGATGGCGACGCCGTAGCCGCGGCCGGTCGGGGCCTTGGCGAAGGCGCGGCCGAACTTGTCGGCGGCCGCCCGGACGACCTTCTTCATGCGCTCGTCGGCGAGGTTGGCCAGGCGGAAGGAGAGCGGGTCCATCCCCGCCTCTTCGGCCAGGATGTCGACGTGGCACTCGGTCGAGAAGATGTTGGTGTTGCTCCCGGGACCGCGCCAGGCGCCGGTGCCGAAGGGGTGGGCCCTGACGCCGCCCTCGCCGCCGCCCCAGCCCCCGCCGTAACCGAGGACGCGCTTGTGTGGGATGTCGTAGACGGGTTGCGAGCTGCGGCTCCCGGCGTGATAGTTCTTATAGTCCCAGAGGACGATCTTGCCGGCGGCGTCGAGCCCGGCCCGGACATCGTAGACCGCCGCGGGGCGGAAGGTGTCATTGAAGAACTCCTCCTGGCGCGTCCAGGCGACCTGCACGGGGCGCCCCGAGAGCTTGGCCAGGCGGGCCGCTTCGACGATCTGTCCGCCCTGGTTCTTGCCGCCGAAGCCGCAGCCGACGAAGGGCGTGCGGACGCGGACGTTCTCGGCGGGGAAGCCGAGCGCGCGCGCGACCTCTTCCTGGGCGCGGAAGGGCGACTGGGTCGAGGCCCAGACCTCCGCCTTGCCGTCCTTGATCTCGACGACGGCGGTATGCGGCTCCGACGGGGCGTGGGCGACGTAGTGAGCGTAGTAGGAGCGCTCGACCGTCTTCGCTGCGAGCTTCGCGCCCTCGTCGAGGTCGCCGGCTTCGACGACGGTCTCGGCCCGCGCGGCGACCTTGCGCAGGTGGTCGAAGATCGTGGCGTTGTCGAGCGTCGAGTCCGACGGCTCGAAGTCGGCCTCGACGAGGGCCAGGGCCTCGGCGGCGAGGTCGGGCTTCTCGTGGAGGACGGCGACGAGGTCGCCGTCGCGGACGACGCGCGCGCCGGGGGACTTCTCGGCCGCGGCCGTGTCGGCGCTCTTGAGCTTGGCGCCGTGGGCGGGAGGGCGGAGGATCGCCGCGTAGAGCATCCCGGGCGGGCGGACGTCGCCGGCGAACTTGGCCGCTCCGGTGACCTTCTCGCGGGCGTCGGTGCGGAGCGTCGGCTTGCCGGAGACGGCGTGCTTGGAGTGGTGCTTGATGGCCGGCTTGCTCTCGAGGCGGACCTCGATCTTCTTGCCGCCGACGAGGTCGGCGTAGGTCGCTTTTTTCGATGGGCTTTTCGCGACATGGACGGCGCCGTCGGCCGTGGCGAGCTCGGATTCGGCGGCGCCGAGGCGGGCCGAAGCGAGACGGACGAGGACACCGCGGGCCTCGGCCGCGGCCTGGCGCATCGGCGGGCCGAAGTACTTGGTGCTCCGCGAGCCGAACGTGCCCGCGTCCCAGGGGCAGAGGGCCGTGTCGCCCATGACCATGTCGACCGCCTCGAGCCGCACATCGAGCTCGTCGGCGAGCATCTGGGCGAGCGAGGTGATGATGCCCTGGCCCATCTCGATCTTGCCGGTGAAACAGGTGACGCGGCCGTCCGCGCCGACCTTGAGGTAGGCGTTGGGATCGTCGGGGTAGGCGCCGCCGGCGCCGCGCGCGCCGCCGATCTGGCCTTCGAGGCCGTCGCCGACCGCGAAGAAGACGACGAGACCGCCGCCGGCGAGCTTGAGGAACTCGCGGCGCTCGAGCGTCAGGCCGGCGGAGGCCCCGGCGTCCGGGCCGAACATCGTGTATTCGTCGTCCTTGGGGGGGAGCTTGGGCTTAGCGGGCTTCACGGTCCACCACCTTCATCTTCAGGGCCTTCGACGGCCGACCGGACGGCCGCGATGATGCGGTTGTAGCTGCCGCAGCGGCAGAGCGTCCCCTCGAGGGCGTCGGCGATCTCGGCCTCGGTCGGATCGGGCTTGCGGAGGAGAAGGGCGTAGGCCTGGAGGACCATGCCCGGCGTGCAGTAGCCGCACTGCAGGGCGCCGTGGTCGACGAAGGCCTGCTGGAGCGGGTGGAGCCGGTCGCCCTGGGAGAGGCCTTCGATCGTCAGGACGGTCTTTCCCTCGACCAGGGACAAGGGGTACTGGCAGGAGAGGGCGGGTCGGCCGTCGACGAGGACGGTGCAGGCGCCGCAGTAGCCTTCGCCGCAGCCGTACTTCGGGCCGGTGTGGCCGAGGTCGGCGCGGAGGACCCAAAGGAGCATCCGCTCCGGCGAGGTCTCGACCGCGACCTCCTTCCCGTTGAGCTTGAAGCGGACCGTTCTGTCCATGCGGCCTCCTTCGACGGGCGTCTCCGCGCCCCGCGCTTCCCCGATAAGGCGATGGTAGCACATTCGCCTCGGTTCGTTAACCGCTGGAGGTTGAGTCGTGCGGCGGTTTTGGGATATCGTGGGCGGGACGGATGACGGAGGGAAGCGATGCAAATGTCCCTTGAGAAAAAAGCGAGGTTCTTTACTGGCGCGCTGGCGGCTTCGGTCCTTATTCTGGCCGCGGCCTGCGGGCCGACGAAGAACGAGCCGGCCGCCTTCGCGCTCGAGGAGGCGACGATCGCCGGGCTCCAGGAGATGATGGAGTCGGGGAAGGCGACCTCGGAGAAGCTCGTCGCGCTCTATCTCGGGCGCATCGAGGCGATCGACCGCGGCGGGCCGGGGCTCAACTCGATCATCGAGGTCAATCCCGACGCCCTGGAGATCGCCCGGTCGCTCGACCGGGAGCGTCGAGAGAAGGGGCCGCGCGGGCCGCTCCACGGCGTCCCCGTCGTCATCAAGGACAACATCGACACGGCCGACGGGATGGAGACGACGGCCGGCTCGCTCGCGCTGCTCGGCTCGAAGCCGGCCAGGGACGCCTTCGTCGTCGAGCGCCTGCGTGAGGCCGGGGCGGTCATCATCGCCAAGACGAACCTCAGCGAGTGGGCCAACTTCCGCTCGACGCGGTCGACGAGCGGCTGGAGCGGCCGGGGCGGACAGACCAAGAACCCCTACGCCCTCGATCGGAACCCGTCGGGGTCGAGCTCGGGGACGGCGGCGGCGGTCGCGGCGAACCTGGCCGCGGCGGGCGTCGGCACGGAGACGGACGGATCGATCGTCTCTCCGGCGTCCTGCTGCGGCCTCGTCGGGCTCAAGCCGACGGTCGGCCTCGTCAGCCGGTCGGGGATCGTCCCTATCGCGCACTCGCAGGACACGGCCGGGCCGATGGCCCGGACGGTCGCCGACGCCGCGATCCTCCTCGGCGCGATGGCGGGGCCCGACGCGAACGACCCGGAGACGGTCGCGAGCGGCGCCCGGATCTACAAGGACTACCGGGAATTCCTCGCGCCGGGAGGCCTGCGCGGGGCGCGCGTCGGCGTCTTGAGGGCGAAGGCGTTCAATTTTGAGGGCCGCCTCGATCTCATCCTGGACGAGGCGGTCGAGGCCATGAAGCGGGAGGGGGCGGAGGTCGTCGCCGTGGAGATACCGACGCTCGGCCAGACGGACGAGGCCGAGTACGAGGTCCTCCTCTACGAGTTCAAGACCGACCTCGAGGCCTATTTCGCGGGGCGGCCGGGCTGCGCCCTGCGCACGCTCGACGACCTCTACCGGTTCAACGAGAAGAACGCCGACCGCGAGATGCCCTTCTTCGGCCAGGAGATCGTGGAGATGGCGGCGAAGAAAGGCCCGCTCACCGAGACGGCCTATCTCGAGGCGCTGGCCAAGTGCCGGGAGCTCATGCGGGACAAGGGCATCGACGCGGTCATGGAGGAGCACGGGCTCGACGCGCTCGTCGCGCTGACCAACGGGCCGGCCCACCTGACCGACCTCGTCAACGGCGACTCGTTCTCGGGCAGCTCGTCGTCGCCGGCGGCGGTGGCCGGGTACCCGACGATCACCCTCCCGGCGGGCTGGGTCTTCGGCCTGCCGGTCGGGATCTCGCTCATCGGGCGGGCCTGGAGCGAGCCCGAGCTCATCAAGCTCGCTTACGGGCTCGAACAGGCGCTGAAGATGAGGCGGCCGCCGCGCTTCCTGCCGACGGCGGATCTCACCAAGTGAGGAGCGATGAATGATCGAGCTGACGAACGTTTCCAAAAGCTACAACAAGGGCAAGGTCAAGGCCGTCGACGACCTGACGCTCACGGTCAGGCCGGGCGAGATCTTCGGCTTCCTCGGCCCGAACGGGGCCGGGAAGACGACGACCATCAAGATGATCGTCGGGCTGCTCCGGCCGGACGCGGGACGGGTGGCGGTCGAGGGCCACGACGTCGAGAAGGAACCGCTCGCGGCGAAACAGGTGACGACCTACGTGCCCGATTTCCCGGCCGTCTACGAGCGGCTGACCGGCCTCGAGTACCTCAACTTCATCGGCGACGTCTACGGAGTGGCGCGCGAGGACCGGGTCGCCCGGATCGAGAAGTGGCTCGAGATCTTCGAGATCGCGCCGGCCGTCGGCAATCCCATCCAGAGCTACTCGCACGGCATGAAGCAGAAGATCGTGCTGACGGCGGCGCTGCTGCCGGCGCCGCGGGTCATGGTGTTGGACGAGCCGCTGGTGGGGCTCGACCCGCGGGCGGCCCATCAGCTCAAGGAGATGTTCCGCGAGCACTGCGACGCGGGCAAGACGCTGTTCTTCTCGACGCACGTCATGGAGGTGGCCGAGAAGCTGTGCGACCGGATCGGCATCATCCACCGGGGAAAGCTCGTGGCGTGCGGCACGATGGAAGAGCTGAAGAGGATCGACCGGACGGAGGCCGGGCAGTCGCTCGAAGAGATCTTCCTGGAGCTGACGGACGAACGAGCGCTGGAGAGGCGGGCGTGAGGGGCGGGAGCGCGGGCGGCCGGGGAGAAGGCGGACGGGGCAGGGGAGTGAGCCGGCTGCGCACGATGCGGGCGGTCGTCAAGGCCGGGCTGAGGTCGAACTTCGGGCTGGCCGTCCTCAAGCACCGGCTGTTCAAGGAGAAGAAGGACCGCTGGCTGGTGCCGCTCATCGGCGTCGCGGCGCTCGGCGTCGTGCCGATGTTCTACGGGATCGTCCTGCTGGTGCGGAACATCTACGAGGTGTTGCGGCCGATGGGGCAGGAGCGGGCGCTTCTGTCGATGGGGTTCCTGGCGGGGCAGTTCCTCATCCTGCTCTTCGGCATCTACTACGTCATCTCGGCGTTCTATTTCTCGCGCGACCTGGAGCTCCTCATCCCGCTGCCGCTCAGGGCGTCGGAGGTCATGGCCGGCAAGTTCGCCGTCGTCGTCGTCAACGAGTACCTGACGGTCGCGGCCATCGTGCTGCCGGTCGTCGTGACGGTCGGGGTGGTGGCGAATGCGGGGGTGGGGTTCTGGGTCAACGCGGCGCTCGTGTACCTGGCGCTACCGGTCATCCCCCTGGCGATCGTGTCGATCGTCGTCGTGGCCATGATGCGGCTCATCAACGTCGGCCGGAAGAAGGACGCGCTCATCCTCGTCGGGAGCATCCTGCTGATCGTGCTGGCGCTCGGGATCCAGATCGTGCTGGGGAGGACGCTGGGGGACGAGACGCCGGGAGGGAGCGCGACGGCCATCACCGCGTTCTTCACTTCGCCGAACAGCCTGCTCAATAAGATCGGCGCGTTCTTTCCGCCGGGCATCTGGGCGACCCGGGCCGTGGCGGCGGGATTCACGCGCGAGGGGCTGGCGAACCTGGCGCTCTTCCTGGGCGTGTCGGCCCTGCTCTTCGCGGGCATGGTCGTCGCGGCCGAGACGCTGTTCTACCGGGGCGTCGTGGGGCTGGGCGAGACGAGCGGGAAGAAGCGCCGGCTGACGCGCGAGGAGATGTCGCGGCGGGTGACGTCGGGACGGCGGGCCGTGGCGGCGGTCTTCGCGCGGGAGTGGAAGATCATGAACCGGACGCCGATCTTTCTCCTCAACGGGACGCTCGTCGTCGTCCTGTTCCCGGCCATCTTCGTGCTGATGAATTTGATGGACACGGGCGGCAGGGGGAGCGGCGGGGACGGCGACGCCATGGTTTTGCTGAGGGGGATGGTCTCGGCCAACCCGCTCGTCGCCATCCTGGCCACGGCGCTGTTCATGACGATATGCGGCTCGATCAACGGCACGTCGTCGTCGACGTTCTCGAGGGAGGGGGCGCAGTTCTGGATCTCGAGGGTGATCCCGGTCGCGCCGCGGGAGCAGACGGCGGCCAAGTTCCTGCACTCGTACCTGGTGGCGGCGCTGGGGGTGGTCACGGCGGGCGTCGTGAGCGTGGCCGTAATGCATTTGAAGGCGCCCTACCTGGCCGCGGCGGCGGGCCTCGCGCTCGTGGCGGGGGTGCTGTTGACGGTCGTGGGCATGGCCATCGACCTGGCCCGGCCGCTCCTCGACTGGACGAATCCGCAGAAGGCCATCAAGCAGAACCTCAACGTGCTGCTGGCGCTTCTGGCCGATATCGGCGTCCTGACGGCGGTGTTCTTCGGGATCAAGGCCCTGGTCAAAGCCAGGCTCGGGACGGGTGTGGTGCTGGCGATCGTGTTCGTGGCGCTGGCGGCGCTGGCGGCGGCGAGCTACGCGGCGCTTCTCCGGTTCGCCGACAAGCGCTACCCCGCTATCGAGTAAGAGCTTAGCTCGGCCGGTCCGTAGCGCAGCTGGATCGGCTTTTCCATGCGCTTGCGGACCCTGAGGTTGAGGAATTCGACCGACACCGAGAAGCCCATGGCGAAGTAGATGTAGCCCTTCGGGATGACCAGTCCGAGGCCCTCGCCGAAGAGCGTGAAGCCGACGAGGAGCAGGAAGCTCAGGGCCAGCATCTTGATGGTCGGGTGGGTGTCGACGAATTCGCCGATCGCCTTGGCCGAGAGCATCATGACGATGACGGCGATGACGATGGCCAGCATCATGATGGTCACGTGGTTGGCCAGGCCGATGGCCGTGATGACCGAGTCGAGCGAGAAGACGATGTCGAGGACGGCGATCTGGGCCAGGACGCCGAGCATCCGGTTCGCGGCCTTGGCCTTGACGTGGCCTTCCTCGCCCATCAGGCTGTGATGGATCTCGCGGGTGCTCTTGGCCAGGAGGAACAGGCCGCCGCCGGCCAGGATGATGTCGCGCCCCGTGAACTCGTGGGAGAAGACCTCGAAGAGCGTATTCTTCAGGCCCATGACCCAGGTCAGCGAGAGGAGGAGGACGATGCGGCTGACCATGGCCAGGGCCAGCCCGAGGACCCGGGCCCGGTTGCGCTGGTCCTGGCGGAGGCGCCCGACGAGGACGGAGATGAAGATGATGTTGTCGATGCCCAGGACGATCTCGAGCGCCGTCAGCGTCCCGAGAGCGATCCACGATTGGAAGCTCGTTATCCATTCCATCTCTGCCTCCTCAAGAGGGGGTCGCTTCTGGATCTTCTCCGGTCGGAGGATTATAGGACGACGCGGGTAAAAAGCCAAATGCGGGAGGGGGCGATGGGGAAGAGCATGAGGGGAACGCTCGCACGTCCGTCCCGCCGGTTTGACACCCCGCGCCAGCTGGCATACCATCCCGCCCTGGCTTGGAGATACGCGTCGAAACCGGGAGGAATCGATGAATAGCCTCGATCAACTGACTTACCCGCGTCGGACCCATAGCCCTGATCCGCGCGCCCGGCGGGCGCGCGCCTTCCAGGCCGCGGTTATCCGCCGCGTCCAATCCGGCGTCGCCCCCGCCGCCTTCGCGGCTGCCCTCGTCATCCTCGGCGTCCTCGCCGCGATCGCCCCAGCCTGCTCGCCGGGACCGGCCCGCGGCGTCACCCGGTTCGAGGTGTCGATCGACCCGGCGGTCCGGGGCGAAGCCGCGGACGGCCGCGTCCTTCTCCTCATCTCCAAGACGGAGAGGTTCAGCCCCGGCCCGGTCGGCACGCCCGTATTCGGCCTCAACGTCGACGGCCTGGCCCCCGGCGCGAAAGCCATCGTCGACGAGACGGCCTTCGGCCACCCGGTGCGGAGCCTCCGCGACATCCCGCCCGGCGAGTACTTCGTCCAGGCCTGGCTCAACGTCTACACGACGTTCAAGCGGAGCGACGGCAAGGTCGTCAAGCTGCACAACGACCAGGGCGAGGGCCAGAATTGGCGCCGCTCGCCCGGGAACCTCTACTCCGAGCCGCTCAAGGTGACGATCGCGGCGGGGAAGAGCGCGACCATCCCCATCGTGCTGAACAAGGTCGTCCCGCCGATCCCGCCTTATGAGGACACGAAGTGGGTCAAGCACGTCCGCATCGAGAGCCGCCTGCTCTCGGAGTTCTGGGGGCAGCCGATGTCTATCGGCGCCAACGTGCTCCTGCCCAAGGGCTACGACGAGCACCCGAACGTCCGCTATCCTGTGCACTACGTCCAGGGGCATTTTCCGCGAGGGAGACCCGGCCGGTGGAGCGAGGACGGGACGAGCGCGGCTTTCAAGCTCTGGACGGCCGACGGCGCGCCGCGCTTCATCCAGGTCACGTTCGAGCACGCCTGTCCCTATTACGACGACTCGTACGGCGTCAACTCCGAGAACGTCGGGCCCTACGGCGACGCCATCACGACCGAGCTCATCCCGCATATCGAGAAGACGTTCCGGGCGATCGGCGAGCCCTGGGCGCGGGTGCTTTCGGGCGGATCGACGGGCGGTTGGATCTCGCTGGCGATGCAGGTCTTCTACCCGGACGTCTTCGGCGGCGTCTGGTCGTTCTGCCCCGATCCGGTCGATTTCCGGAAGTACCAGATCGTCAACCTTTACGCGGACAGGAACGCGTACTATATCGACAGCGATTGGACGCGCGTTCCGCGGCCGGGGGAGCGGCGGACCGACGGGAACGTCGCCTACACGATGGAGCACGAATGCCTTTACGAGGAGGCGATCGGCGACAGGTTCAGGTCGGGCGGGCAGTGGGCCATCTGGAACGCGGTGTTCGCGCCCGTGGCCGAGGACGGCTACCCGAAGCCCCTCTGGGACCCCGTGACGGGCGAGATCGACAAGGCCGTGGCGGAATGGGCCCGGGAGCGCTACGACCTGCGGGCCTACGTCGAGAAGAACTGGGCGACGATCGGGCCGAAGCTGGCCGGGAAGATCCGCGTCTACGTCGGGCGGATGGACAACTTCTACCTCAACGAAGCGGTCTATCTTCTCGAGGAAACGCTGGCGGCGATGAAGGACCCGGCCTACGGGGGCGAGTTCCAATACGGCGACCGGGGCGGCCACGGCTGGTCGCCGTTCGAGGGCGACGGCATGCTCCGCGACATGGCCGCGGCGATCGCGAAGAACGCCCCGCGCTCAGCGAAGAAGGACTGGATCTACTAAGTAAAGATGATCTGGCCGCCGCCGGCGAGCTCGTAGAACTTGCCGACGTTGATGATCGAGTCGACCTGCGGGCAGAAGTCCTCTTTCTTCAGGTGGAACATGTCCACCGTCGCCTTGCAGGCGTAGAGCTTGCCGCCGGCGTCGGCGATCATCTCGACGAACTCGCGGCACGGGCGGGATGTCGAGCTTGTCCATCTCCTTCTTCATCATCTTCGTGGCGAAGGCCGACAAGCCCGGCAGGACGCCCAGTGGGAAGCGGAAGCCCTGGCATGTGCATGCCCGGATTGCCGACCGTGGCGATCTTGATCTTGCCCATGCACTTCTTGAGGACCGCGTCGATGGCCGAAGAAGGTGAAGAACAGGTTCGCCTCGATGCCCTCCATGCGGGCGCCGTTGGCCATGATCAGGCCGGGGTAGACGCCGTCCAGGCTGCCCTTGGAGACGATGATCGAGACCTTCTTGATCTTCGTCGCTCATCGTTCGCTCCTTAGACGCAGCCTTCGGGCTTCTTCATGCCGGCGATCCGGGCCGCCTTCTTGATCGGGCCGCCGGGGAAGATCTCGTAGAGCTCCTTGGTGCTGATGACGCCGCTCTTGTTGAGCTTGCGGATGCTCGGCACCTGGCCGTTCTCCTTGAACTCCTTGTGGATGAACTCGATGACCTTCCAGTGGGCCGGGGTGAGCTCGACGATGCCCTCCTCCTTGGCGATGGCGTCCGCGACCTCGCGGGTCCACTGCGAGAAGTCGGTGAGGAAGCCCTCGTCGTCGACGTCGACCGTCGCCGTCCCGTACAGTTTTTGTGCCATGATATGTCCCTCCTCGATATCGTTGGTCTATCGTCGCTGCGGCGGGAGATCGCTCTCCGGCCGCGTTATTCCGCGTTTCCCGGCCATCTTCATCTTCGCCGGCACGAACGGGATCGGCCGCCCCGGAAGCAGGATGTGCCAGTAGATCCAGCGGAAGACGACCTTCCCGATGTGATTGATACGGACTCGGCTTGAGGAGCGGCATCGGCCCGATCCTCGGCGAACGGGAAAAGCCCGGGGAGCGGCTCGACGTCGTAGTTGAAGTCGAGGAGGATGGCCTTGCGCTTGCCCGACTCGATGAAGCAGTTCGAGTGGCCGTCGAAGGCCGGCTCGAGCGGCTTCCCCTCGATCGTCCGGACGATGTTCTCGGCCAGGATCTCGGCCTGGAAGTGGGCCACCGACCCGGCCTTGGACGACGGGAGGTCCGTCGCGTCGCCGATGACGAAGATGTTCTCGTGTTTCTTCGAGCGCAGGGTGCTTGGGATCGGTCGGCACGAAGCGGAACTCGTCGCCGAGGCCCGAGCGCTCGATCATCGCCGACGCCCATGTTGGTCGGGACGGTGACGAGGAGATCGTAGGGGACCTCGCGCCCGTCGTATCCGACGAGCTTGCGCCCGGCGGCGTCGACGCGCTCGGCGTTGAAGTCGGTCACGAGCTGGATGCGCTTCTCCTCGAGCATCGCGCCCAGGATCTTCGAGGCGACCGGCTTGGTGAAGGCCCCGGGGAGGGGCGTGACGTAGATGAGGTCGATCTTGTCGCGGCGGTGGTGGCGGCGCAGGCAGTCGTCGCAGAAGAAGGCGAACTCGAGCGGGGCGACCGGGCACTTGATGGGCATCTCGTTGACGTGGATGACGATCCGGCCGCCCGGGAATGCCTTGAGCTTCTCGGTCAGGGCCTCGGCGCCGTCGAGGGTGTAGAAGTCGAAGATCGTGTCGCGCCAGCCGTCGAGCATGCCCGGCGTCTCGGCCGGCACGATCTCGGCGCCGGTGGCGACGATGAGGATGTCGTAGGGGACGCGGCTGCCGTCCTGGAAGACGACCTCGCTTCGCCGCGGGGTCGATCTTGTCGACCTCCGAGACGATGAACTCGACGCCGCGGGGCAGGAACTTCGAGCGCGGCTTGACGATGTCCTTGCGCGCGTAGAACCCGAAGGGGACGAACAGGAAGCCCGGCTGGTAGTAGTGCTCGTTGTCGCGGTCGACGACGGTGATGGCCCACTCGGACTTGCGCAGGCGCTTGCGGAGGAGATTGGACATGATGGTGCCGGCGGTCCCGGCGCCCAGGATGACGAGTCTTTTCATCGGCGTGGCCCTCGCGCGAGAAATAGAAAAGGCAGTGAAATACTACCATTAATATAGGAATTAATCAAGGGAAAACGCGGCCGGCGACGCGGTTTCCCGCGCTGTCGGCCTTCTTGGCTTTGATAAGCTGCGGAGGTTCTGTACAATCGGCACGCCCCCGTCGGGGATAGGAGATCGAAAATGGCCCAAAGAACGGAGACAGGAGGGAGTGGCCGCGGGGCCCGCCAACGGCGGTGCTGGGGCGACGTCGAGGGCGCGCTGATGCGCGAATACCACGACGAGGAGTGGGGGCGGCCGCTCCACGACGACCGCAAGATCTTCGAGTTCCTCGTCCTCGAGGGAATGCAGGCGGGGCTGAGCTGGGCGCTCATCCTCAACAAGCGCGAGAACTTCAGGCGGGCGTTCCGCGGCTTCGATCCGGAGAAGGTGGCGCGATTCACGAAGAGGGACGTCGAGCGGCTGCTGGGCGACGCCGGGATCGTCCGGAACAGGCTCAAGATCCTCGGCGCGATCAACAACGCCAAGCGGTTCCTCGAGGTGCGGAAGGAATTCGGGACGTTCGACCGCTACATCTGGGGATTCGTCGGGGGGACGCCGATCAAGAGCGGGCTGCGGTCGTTCAAGGAGATGCCGGCGCGAACGCCGCTTTCGGACACGATCAGCGCGGACCTCAAAAAGCGCGGCTTCAAGTTCGTCGGCCCGACCGTCGTCTATTCCCACATGCAGGCGACCGGGATGGTCAACGACCACCTGGTGACGTGCTTCCGCTACCGCGAGCTCGCGAGGCAGAAGTAGACCTGACCCCCTCTTGTTGACCCCCTCCTCACCCCGATTCTATAATGACCGGCAACGGCAGCGCCATGAACCGCATCGTCCGCTCCCTCGCATCGTTGCCGCCCGTACGCGCGATCAGGGACGAGTACGTCCACGCGTATGCCGGGCTACCGCGCCGGGCCTGGATCTTGTTCGCCGTCAACTTCATAAACGCGTCCGGGGCGATGGTGTTCTTCTTTCTGTCGCTCTACCTGACTCGCAAGATCGGCCTCACGACATCGCAGGCGGGGCAGGCCTTGAGCCTTTACGGTTTCGGATCCCTGGCCGGGGCGTTCGCGGGGGGTTGGCTGTCGGACCGCGTCGGCTCGATCGGCGTCCAGAAGCTGAGCCTGGCCGCATGCGGGGTCCTTCTCATCGCCCTGGGCCAGGTCAAGGCGCTCGGCGGCATCCTGCCGCTGCTCTTCGGCATGGCCTTTTTCGCCGGCATGCTCTACCCGGCCAACGCGACATCGATGTCGAAGATCTGCCCGCCCGCCCTCCAGGTCAAGGGATTCGCGCTCAACCGGCTGGCCAACAATCTCGGCGCGACGATCGGGCCGGCGGTCGGCGGCATGCTGGCCGTCCGCGGCTATGGACTGCTTTTCTGGGCCGACGGGCTGACCTCGCTCGCCGCGGCGGTGGTGTTCGCGATGCTGTGGAAGGGCTCGAGGGTCCTGGCCGAGGCGGGGAGAGCGAGCGGGGGAGAGGGGAGGGGAGCCGGAAGCGCGGCGGGCGCGGGAACGGGAGGAGCGGCAGGAGCGGGAACGGGTGGCGAGAGAGATCATGACGTCACGGGCGACGCCGCGCCTGCGATCCCTCGCAAGGCGCGTTCGCCCTGGCGCGACGGACCGTTCCTCCTGATGCTGGCCATCTTCTTCGTCTGGAGCGCCGTCTTCATCCAGGTCTTGTCGACCTTCCCCATCTATATGCGCAATGTCTACGGGCTGGCCGAGGACCGCATCGGCCAACTTTACGTGGTCAACACCATCCTGATCGTCGCGCTGGAGATGATCCTGATGGAGAAGATCCGCAAGTATCCCCTGGCCCGGATGATCAACATCTCGTTCGTGCTGCTGGGCGTCGGCCTGGGGATGATGCCGTTTGGACGGGGGTTCGCGTTCGGGGCGCTGACCGTGGCCGTGTGGACGTTCGGGGAGATGTTGAGCATGCCGCTCGTGACGGCCCTCATCGCGGAGCGGGCCGACGATTCGAACCGCGGCCGCTATATGGGTTTGAACAGCTTCGCCTTCTCGCTGGCGTTCATCGTGGGGCCGCCGGTCGGCACGGCGATCTACGACGGGCTCGGCCCCGACGCGGTCTGGTACGCGTGCGCTGGGGCGTGCGCCTTGATCACGATCGCCTTCTCGGCGCTCCGGCCGCACCTCGCGAAGAAATAATCTTCACCCCCTTTCGGTTCATCTGCGTCCAGGTGCCGCCGCCGGCCCCGGCGGAGTTGGGAGGGCCGTAAAAGGGCCGTGGGGCTGCCTGAGGAAGGCCGGAAATGGCCTTGGGAGGCCCCAGGAGCGCCGATCAAGGCTGAAGGCGAGGATTGGGGTGGGGGGAGGGGCAGATGCCGCCATTTCGGGGCCATTTCGGGCTATCGGGCCCTCAGGGAACGCGCGCGGTTGAGAATCGCCGGCTCGTCCCCCGTCTTTAATTACGAACGGAATCCTATCCAGGAGCTCCAACCATGGCAAGACCGCTGAGGAACAAGAAAGCCCATTTCAGAGAAGAGATCGACAGGCCGGATCTCTCCCGAATCCTGGCGCTTTCGGAAAAGGCCTTGGGCCCCGACAATCGATGGGTCGTCCCGATCGCCATCTTGGTCGCTCAAACACGAACCCCCGCGATGCTTAGAGATATCGGGGAATTCTTTTCGCTGAGCGTTTCCGGCGTCTCGAACGCCCGCTCCAGGGCCCGGGAAGCGATCAGGACGAACTCCGCGCTTGCGAGGGCGGCGCAGGAGATCGAAAAGGAGCTTACATGTTCCAGCGGTAGGAGACCTTGAGGAGGAAGATGTTGTCGCCGGGGGCGGAGAAGAGGTCCCCCAGGTCGCGCCCGATCCGTAGGTCGCCTGGGTTCGCGAAATCGGCCCGGTTCTGCGTCCAGACGAAATAGAGCAGGCTCCCCGGCCGGTACTCCCATCTCAACACGACCGTCCCGCGCAGCGACTTGTAGTTGAAGTCCGGGTTCCCGAACGTGAACGGAACGGCCGCGCCCGCCGCGCCGTCCGGGTCGACCGTGTACACGCCGCTTTCCTCGTCGTACCCGATCGTCGACCCGTTCGAGCCGCCGCCCGCGTTGTCGCCCCAGCCGCCGTCGCCGTACACGTTGTACGCGAACGCCTTCGGCTCCGCCAGCTCCTTGAACATGTCGTAATGCCCGACCGCCAGGAACGGCTGCACGTACGCCTGGAGCGTCAGCTTGGGCGTGAACGTCCAGTCGAGCCGGATATCGCTCCCAATGACCGTCTGCTCGATCCGCCCGAACACGTATCTCTTGCCGAACGTCGCCGTCATCAGCTCGTCCTCGACCCCGCGCACCCACTGGAATCCGTTGCGCTCGAACCCGAGCGTCGGCCCGACCGATAGGCTGAAGTTCGACCCCGGCTTCCACCGCACCGACAGCTCGCCGTTCCACTCTGTGCCCGCCCTCGGCCGCTGATAGGTCGTTCCCTGGAACGAGAACACGACCGGTTTGCGGTTGTCGGTCGCGACCATCAGGTTGAACTGGTATCCCGACGGGATGATCGCCAGCGGCCCGCCCCGCGTCAGGTTCTTGCTGATCGTGTCCGGGTTATAGGCGAACATCGTATCGAATTGCCAGAAGTTGCGGAACTGCCCCTGGAACTCGACCAGCCCGCCGTCCCAGTTCTTGTTCCCGCCGAAGTCGTAGTTGCGGAACCACCCTCCCAACACCAACGCGTACAGGAACACCTTCCCCGGCTTCGTCCACTGGTACCCGGGCAGAAACTGCATGTTGATGACGTCCGACGCCCCGTACTGGAAGCCCGTGTCGTTCGGGTCGAACCCCGGCGATATGGCCCCCAGGTTCGCCAGCACCAGCAGATTGCCCTTCTGCTTGGCCAGGTTGAGCCGCGCCGCCCAGCCGGTCATGCTCGTCGCCGCCGGGTCGAGCTCGACGTGCGTCGCGTCGGGCCTCTGGAAATAGTGCATCGACGAGTTCTGGAGCCGCCAGATGTCCTCGACCGTGCCCTCGACCCGCGTCGCGCCCGCCCATCCGCCGAGCACCCAGCCCCGCTTCTTGTCGAGCCCGATCCACCCGTCGGCCGCCGCCGAGAACGCGTTCTCGTTGAGGATCGCCGCGAGCGTCTCGTTCGCGCCCGCGCCGCCCCCAGCGCCGTCGAGGTCCCTTACGACGCCCGTGGCCATGAACCCGACCCCGCTCTTGCCGTCGTCGATGTCCTTCTGGACGCGCAGCGCGCCGTAATACGTCAGCGGCTCGACCTCCTGCTCGAGGCGAACGCCGCTCTGGTCGATCTCCGCGTACTCGCGGGCCGTCACGGCGTTGAGCCAGCCGACGTTCCAGCTGCCGCCCAGCTTCCCCGTCAGCTTGGCCGCGCCCAGGATCGTCGTCCGGTCGGGGACGCTCGCGAACCCCGGCTCGGTCACGTAACCCTGCGGGGCCCGCCCGACGCGCCGGCTGTAGAAGAAGGTCGGCATGGGCCAGTTGATGTTGGCGTTGATGACGCTCCCGCCCCTTCCGAAGTTGTTGAAGAGCGACGCGCCCTCGATGAAGAACGGCCGCTTTTCCTCGTAGAACGTCTCGTAGGCCGAAAGGTTGAGAACGGCCGGATCGACCTCGACCTGACCGAAGTCCGGGTTGACCGTCGCGTCCAAGGTCAGGTTGCTCTTCAGGCCGACCTTGAGGTCGAAGCCGGCGTTGGCCAGCGTGGCGTGGCCCGTCTCGAAGGGGTTGCCGCTCTCGGCCGGCCGGAACTGCGCCTCCGTCACGGCGTAGGGCATGAACTCGATCCGCGCTCCCGGGCTGATGCCCCTCAAGCCCTCGAGCCGAGCGAACCGCGAGACGTTGGCCATCTCGGACTTGGGCGACCAGTTGAAGGTCGACTGCTCGTTCTTGCGCCGGACCATGCGCATGAAGTTGACGCCCCAGACGTACTCGTCCTTCTTCGGGAAGCGGATCTGGTTGAAGGGGATGCGGATCTCGATCGTCCAGCCGTCGTCGCCGATCACGGCCTTGTTCTCCCAGACGCCGTCCCAGGAATCGTCCTCGTTGACGTCGTTCGAGAGCGCGGCGTCGGTGATGGCGCCGGCCGGATTGGCGACGAAGACGTATCCGGAGCGCCGGTCGAAGTAGGGGTCGACGGCGACGGCGAACCAGTCGGAGTCGGTGCTTCGAGTCGCGGCGGCCGAGGCGCTTGCGTATCTTCGACGGCTCGGAGTCGCGGCAGAAGGCGGCGACGTAGAGGTAATGGTCGTCGTAGGCGACCCAGACGTCGGTCTGCTCGGTCGCGGGGGAGCCGTCCTGGGGGTC
>CAVRDU010000006.1:0-1057129 GCA_963719985.1 Candidatus Aminicenantota bacterium
GGCCACGGGGGTGTGAGCGGGGGCTACGGAAGACGAGGATGACCCAGGATGATCCCCGTCAGGCACAGGGATCGTAGATGGTGTGCACATTCAAGGGGTTGCGCGTGAAGAACAGCGATAAGTCAGTGCCTCCAATGAGGCCTCGTGCAGAGCGGTCTGTGAGGCGAAACGGCACAGTAATGCCTCTGCGGCGGGCCGTGGCGCTGCGCCTATTGAAGGAGGGAGAGAGGTTGGGCAGAAAGGGCTTGCGGGTATCGCCGTGCGCGAAGCTGCCGGCGTGGCTCAAGCGCATGATGACGGGTCCCGTAGTTGATGGTATTCCGCGACGGCCGGAGAACCCTCGCACAGATGGCCCGATGTCCTCAGCGAACTGGCGGTGTTCTTCGGATTGCCGCGCGAGCCCTGGAAGGCAAAGATGATCTGCCTGCAAGACAGACCCGGGAAAAGGGGAGTGGTCCGCTATGACCTCTGGGCCTACGTGAGCAAGGACAGCACGCTCCTCATCCGTACCGGAAAGCGGCGCGTTGCAGCAGGATACCGTCTATTTGTGTAGGGTTTCGTGTGGGGATGGCAGGATTCTGAACGCGCGGAGGCGCCGCTGTTTGGATCCTGTTTGATCCTCGTCGATCCTCCGTCGATCCTCGTCCGTCGATCCTCCCGTCGATCCTCGTCGGAGCACGGCATCACGTGGTGGCGCAAGGTTTTAAGCGCTCCGGAGGCCTCGATTCTGGCCCTTACGTGCGGAATTGGCCCCCAACTTGCACGTAAGCTTCCGGGAGGTATTATGCCGCGGACATGCCGGTAGCGAATAGATGCGTTCTGCCCGGAAGCGCCTGCCACCTGACGCACCGCTGCCATGACCGGAAGTTCAGTGGACCGACTCGATCGCGGTGGGCAGCCAGGAGTTCGTGAACGGCGTGGCCGAGCGGAACGAGTGGCGCTCGAGCCTGGCGATCCGCCCGGGCGAGGGCGGCTCCTGGCTGGTGCGCGAGGCCGAGGAGCCCGGCGGCTGCGTCGCCGGCGCGGCCGCACCGGCCGTCTTCCTCTCCCGCGCCGACGCGCCGGGCACCCGGCTCAACTCCATCGCGCTGGGGGTGATGATGGGCGGGGGCGGCTGAGCCGGTCCGGGACAGGGCGCGCTCGGCAAGTGCCTGGCGGGAACTGGAGGAACTGGTTGCCTGTGCCTCCAAGAAGCTCTGGGCGCAATGCAGGACCGGACCCCGATGTTCCCACTTGGCGTGATGCCCCCGATTGGCGGTCAGGTCCAGAATCTCCGCACGATAGAGATAAGGGACACGATGAGCATGACGGTACCCGCAATTAGGCTGTAAATCAGGCTGATACAACCTATCCAGTTGAACACGGAGTTATCGAATACTCTGCGCTGGTCCTTGTCGGCTCCCTGCAGCCGGAACTTGAGGTCCGCGCCACAGAGCCAAATCCAGACCAACGCCAAAGGCGCCAAGCTCCAGAGATAGACGTTTCTGTATCCTTTGGCGAGAACCATTCCGAAAAACGCTGCTACGGTCCCCGCGTGGAAGCCAATCAGGGCCATGCATCCAGGCATGTAGAGCAGGCCGGGGCAGACGCCCCCCGGGTCGACGCAATCTCTTGGTTTCACCCACCACATCCATAGCGGATTCAAGAACTGCCAGAAGGATTCCGATTTCTCTTCCTGCCCATCTCGACCCAGCCGGGATTCCTCCGATGGTTCCTCCACTGTCCACCTCCCGTCCCGGTCGCCATTCTCCCCGCCCCTTGGCGCGGCGCAAGAGCGGGAGGAAGCCCGGTCGTCTCAGGAGGGTTTCGGGTCAGGCCTTGAATTGAGCCGTGGCGCCTGACGGAATGTCGGCCGGCGTGCGCAGAGGCGCCCCCACTCCCGGAAGCTCCCGCGCCCCGCAAGAGGTCGCCGCGATGGGCTCGCGACCGGTTTGACGCCCCGCGGCAAACCGCTACCATAGGCCCCCGGACCGCCCGGTCCGGAACGGGAGGCGCCCGTGGCGAAGGATTCCGACCGCAAGCTGATGTTCGGCAACGAGGCCGTGGCCCGCGGCGCGTGGGAGGCCGGCGTGCGCCTGGCCACCGCCTACCCGGGCACGCCGGCCACCGAGATCACCGAGTTCTGCGCGACCTACCCCGAGATCTGCACCGAGTGGGCGGTCAACGAGAAGGTGGCCCTGGAGGTGGGCATCGGGGCCAGCTTCGCCGGTGCCCGGACGCTGGTGAGCATGAAGCAGGTCGGGGTCAACGTCGCCGCCGACGCGCTCTTCTCGCTGGCCTACACCGGGGTCAACGGGGGCCTCGTCATCGTCACCGCCGACGAGCCCGGCCTGCACAGCTCGCAGAACGAGCAGGACAACCGCTTCTACGCCAAGTCCGCGCAGATCCCCATGCTCGAGCCCTGCGATGCGCAGGAGGCTTTGGACCTCGTCCTGGCCGCCTTCGAGATGTCCGAGCGCCACGATACCCCGGTGTTCCTGCGCATGACCACCCGGGTGTGCCACTCGCGCAGCGTGGTGCGCGTCGGCCGGCGCGCCGAGGTGCCGCTGCGGCCGTACGTCAAGAACTCCGACAAGTACGCCATGGTCCCCAGCCACGCCTACAAGCGGCACTTCGACCTCGAGAAGCGCCAGACCATGCTCGAGGCGGTCAGCGAGACCTTCGACGGCAACCGCACCGAGATCCGCTCGCTGGAGTTCGGGGCGGTGACCAGCGGCATCAGCTACATGAACGTCCGCGAGGCGCTGCCGGACTTCTCGACGCTGAAGATCACCATGACCTATCCCGTTCCCCACCAGCTCATCCGCAACTTCGCCAGCCAGGTCAAGAAGCTCTACGTCATCGAGGAGAACCGGCCGTTCCTCGAGGAGGAGATCCTGGCCCTGGGCATCCCGGTGGAGGGCAAGCAGCAGCTGCTGCGCGTCGGCGAGCTGCCCGCCTCGGCGCTGCGCAAGCGCATCCTGCACCAGGATTCCCGCCAGAAGCACGCCGCCGAGGGCCTGCCCGGCCGCCCGCCGCAGTTCTGCCCGGGCTGCCTGCACCGCGGGGTCTTCTACCTGCTGGGCAGGAAGAAGATCACGGTGGTCGGGGACATCGGCTGCTACGGCCTGGCCTGCCTGCCGCCCTACAACGCCATGGACACGCTCATCGACATGGGCGCCGGGATCAGCATGGTCCACGGCTTCAACCGGGCCTGGGGACGGGAAGGGGCTTTAACCGCAGAGATCGCAGAGAACGCAGAGCGGCCCCATGATAGCCGCGGGGCTGACCGTGCCGCCCAGGGCGGCCAGGGTTCAAACGGCTCTGCGAACTCAGCGGCCTCTGCGGTGAAATCCCCGCCTGGCGGGAAGGTGGTCGGGGTGGTCGGCGACAGCACCTTCTTCCACTCGGGGATGACCGGCGTGGCCAGCACGGTCTTCAACCGCGGCGTGGCCACCTGGATCGTCCTCGACAACCGGGTCACGGCCATGACCGGCCACCAGCCCGACCCGGCCTCGGGCTGGAACATCGACCGGAAACCCGCCCCGCGCCTCGACATCGCCGAGGTCTGCCGGGCGCTGGGCGTGCGGCGCGTGCACCGGGCCAACGCCTTCGACCTCGAGAATCTCGGGCGGCTCATCGACGAGGAGACCGCCGCGCCCGAGCCCTCGGTGATAGTCGTCGAGGGGCCCTGCATCTTCAACGACCGCGAAAGCCGCGGCGCGGTCTACGCCGTCGACGCCGAGAAGTGCGTGCGCTGCAAGGCCTGCTTCCGGCTGGGCTGCCCGGCGATCACCGTCGAGGACGGCGCGGTGAAGGTGGTGGCCGAGATGTGCTGGGGCTGCGGGCTCTGCGCGCAGGTCTGCCCCAAGAAGGCCATCGGCCGGGAGGAGGCCGCCCGTGACTGAGCACCACCCCGCCGTGCCCGCGGCCAACGTCTTCCTGGTCGGCGTCGGCGGCCAGGGCATCGTCCTGGCCAGCGAGGTGCTGGCCCACCTGGCCTTCGCGGCGGGCCTCGACGTCAAGCAGAACGAGGTCCACGGCCTGTCCCAGCGCGGCGGCAGCGTCACCGGCCACGTGCGCTGGGGCGAGGAGGTCCACAGCCCGGTGATCATGGAGGGCGAGGCCGACTTCCTCTTCGCCATGGAGGAGCTCGAGGCCCTGCGCTGGGCGCACTTCGCCAAGCCCGAGGGGCTGATCGTCGCCGACCGCCACCGCATCCCCCCGGCCTCGGTCACCGCCGGCGGCGAGGAGTACCCCGAGGACATCCCCGCGCGGCTCGGCGAGTACGCCAGGGCGCTGAGCGTGCCGGGCTACGAGCTGGCCTCCGCGATGGGGCTGCCCCGCGCCGCCAACGTGGTCCTGCTCGGGGCCATGAGCCGGCACGTGTCCGGCTTCAGCGAGGAGCAGTGGCAGGCGGCCGTCCGGGACTGCGTTCCGGCCAAGCACCTCGAGGCCAACCTCGAGGCCTTCCGCCGCGGCCGGCAGTGGACGGGATGAACGGATGCGTGCCGACCGCGCGCACGCCGCTCCGGCGGGGAGTTTCCGGGGGGCGGGGGGACTCGAAGGGAGGAAGCGCGGCAGCGGTTCCTCCCTTCGGCGTCCCCGATCCGTGCGTCCGTCCCGCATCGCACGCTTCCGGAGCGCGAGGCCGGGAAGGGGCGATTATCAACCCCGTCGGCCTGTCGGCCGCCGGGCTTGATAATGTCCCCCCGCCCCCCGGAAACTCCCGCGGGACAACGCCATCCCTTTCGAGGATCGACTTAGGGCCATGCGCAGGATTCTGCTGGTAGCCAACCCCGCCTCCGGCCGCGGCGACGGCGGCCTGGCCCGGGCCAGGTGCCTGGAGGCCCTGGCCGCCGCGGGCGTGGAGGCCGAGCTGCTCGAGACCCCCGGGCCAGGGGAGACCGCCCGGGCGGTCGGCGAGCACAGCGGCGCGGACTTCTCGGCCCTGGTGGCCGCCGGCGGCGACGGCACGGTCCGCGAGGTCGCCGAGGTGGCCGCGCGGCTGGAGCTGCCCCTGGGCATCCTGCCGCTGGGCACCAGCAACTCGGTGGCCCGCGAGCTGGGCATCCCCCTCGACCCCGTCGAGGCCGCCCGGACCGTGGCCGCGGGCCGAGAGCGGACCGTGGACATGGGCGAGGCCGGCGGGGCGCGCTTCCTGCTGTGCTGGAGCGTGGGCTTCGACGCCGAGGTGGTCCGGCGGGTGCACCGCGGCCGCCGGCACGGCGTCAGGAAGCTGGCCTACGTGGGTGCAGCGGTGGACTATCATTTTCTGTCGCGGTACGGCGACAATGATGCATCTCCGTATGCACTCATAACCTCTTCATCTATAGGAGCTACAGGGGGCGGCTGGAGAAGGAGCACGGCCTGAAGGTCCTCATACCGGACGAGCCCGGCCGGACATCGGTCCACGACATCATCTACACGGAGCTCGCCTTCGGGAGGATCCTGGAGGAGTCGCGGCGGACCTACATCGACATCATCCGGGGCCTGAAGGACCGGGGGGCCGAAGGTGTCATCCTCGGCTGCACCGAGATCCCGCTCCTGGTCAAGGAGAAGGACAGCCCCGTGCCGGTCTTCGACACCACGGCGCTCCACGCCGCGGCGGCGGTGGATTTCGCGCTGGGCTGATCGCTTTCGTCATAGTCATCGTTCGTTGACAGCTTGAGGGATCGGTCTCGGCGTCTCCTTCGTCGAACGCTATCTCGATTGTGGCAATCCGCGCTCCGGTTTTGCCCGGCTCCGCTGCCCTGACTGCCACGGTGAACATCTGTTGACGTTCTCCTGCAAGACGAGGGGATTTTGCCCCTCCTGCCACGCCAAGCGCCGGGAGGAGTGGGGCCGATGGATGCGGGAGACGCTGCTTCTCGATATGCCGCATCGCCAGGTGGTGTTGACCATCCCCAAGACGCTGCGGATCTTCTTCAAGTACCGGCGCCGGCTCTTGGGGGAGCTCAGCCGGGTGGCGGTCAAGGCCCTCTCTGTCTATCTTGAGGCGCTGGCGGGCGAGCCGCTCGTTCCCGGGATCATCGTCGCCGTCCAGACGTTCGGCGACCGGATCAACTTCCACCCGCACCTGCATCTGCTGGTGACCGAGGGGGGAATGGACCGTGTGGGGGTCTTCCACAGGCTGCCGCGTCTGGACGACGCCCGGCTGGCCGAGATATTTGCCCGTGAGGTGCTCGGGTTGCTTGTCGGCAAGGGGCTGCTTAGCCCGGAGTGGGCGGAGCGCATTCTCGCGTGGCGTCACACCGGCTTCAACGTCCATAGCCGGGTCCGGGCCCGGACGAAGACCGAGGCCGAGCGGATCGGCAAGTACATGGTCCGGCCCATCTTGGCCCTTGACCGGCTGTCTTTTCTGGAAAGGGAAGGCAGGGTCGGCTACCGGCACGGCGACGGCGGGGCCGAGCTCGAGCGGATGGACTACCTGGAGCTCATCGCCCGGGTGACGTCTCATATTCCCGACAAGGGCCAGGTCATGGTCCGCTACTACGGTCTCTACGCCAACGCCCATCGGGGCAAGGTCAAGAAGGCGCGCCGCGTCCCCGTCGTCCTGGGGATGCTCGAGGAGGAATTGCCGCGCGTCCCCTCCAAGGGCTGGGCCGAGATGATCCGCAAAGTATACGAGGTTGATCCGATGATCTGCCCGCGCTGCGGGGGGAGGATGAGAGTTGTGGCCTTCCTGACCGAGCACGCGGTCATAGACCGGATCATCCGTCATCTGGAGTTGACGTTCGTGGCCGAGAGGCCGCCTCCAGCCTATGCCCTCGAGCAAGTCGCCCTGATGGCGGCCGAGGAGAGTGGGAAATACGTATAGAGGCGCCCTGGGAGAGGGGAGTGGCCTGGCCATATTTGGCTCCGTTTCATGACGATCCGACCGATCATCTGTCCGCCGACAGACGGGTCGGCTCAATATCGGGATATTGACATCCGCGAGGGGCCGGGATATCCTCCTTTTCGTGAGGGGAAGGGTTGATCGAGAGTCCGCGAGCCGGGATTTTACGCCGAGCGCAAAAAGGAAATTCCTATCAAAACATGCCTTACCGATGGCGTTATCTTTTAAAAGGGGATAGATGAAATGACGGGTAAAAGAAGGGCCTTCTTATACGGAAAGAGACAGCGTGTATTTCCAGAATTATACAGACTGTACCATCATTGTTAGTTGCAAAATGCTTGACGACCTAAAATCATTTGTCGGCACTTCGCTGCGAAGCGTCGAGAACAGGGACTATTCGTGGTTTTTCAGATTCGACGCGCCGCTTCTTATTACCACGGAGTCACCGTGGCGCTTCCTTATACCGGGCCGTATCGAGGTTACCTCGGAAGATCATGGACATCCGTTCGGACTGCCGCAGCCTGTTGATGCCGTCGAGTGCGTGATGTCCCGCTTGGCTGGGCTTCATGTTCAGGCGGTATCCTGTGACGCGACCACCGGTGACTTGTTTGTTTCCTTCGGAGACGGACTCTGCTTGCAGTTTCTTCAGATGTCGTGTGGTTATGAGTCGTGGCGTGCTACCACCGAGCATGGTGAGTCCATTTGTCTGGGAGGTGGCGAGCGTATTGAGTTTATCCCCAATACAAAGAACAGCTAACCAATCACTGGAGCTAACCGCGACCCGCGCTGGCGCTCGGTTCGCGGTCGCTCAGTTCCGGCGTTAGGTCTGACTATGAATAAGCAAGAAATCGAGAATATACTGACTGGAGAATTGTCAAAGCAGGAAGAATTTGACAATTGGCACGGGATCACCCGCACCAATATCAAGAGCTTTCTCGTCGAACCGTATCCTGTCACCGTAATCTCCGAGATGGACGGTTCCAATCCAAGGGAGATGTGGATAGTTTTGAGCGAATGTAAGGATGAATCAGCTGGATACCTGATTGCATACTGTCCTTCTGAACAAGAATGGCGCTTGGTTGAGAAGTTGAATGACGGTAGATACTTGTCCGACATTGAAGGAGACAAGGCACTGGCGGTTATACTGGATAGTATGTAGACCTAACAATGCGCTGCACCCGAACGCGCCCTCGCCGCTTCGAAGCGATGGCGGCCGGGTGAGTTCAGATGCTTTGCAAAGACGATGAAAGGATCGGAATAAAAACGAAGCGATACTCGACGCCGGTGAGCCTTAAATGTTAACCGTCATGTCCACGCTTGTCGCAGTATTCCCATCTCTCGCATCGGAGTTGTCACGCGGCTTGCGCGCCGCAGGGCGAGCACCGCTCGCAGAACAAGTGGACGCGGCCGTCATTTCCAGAGTGACGTTCGATGACAGTACGAACGCTGGCTACATCTACGTGCAGCCATCGCGCGAGTTGAATGTTGTGGAAACGAATATCGTAGGTCTCAGACACGGAGAGACGCTTGAGGTCGAGACACGATACTGGACGAACATTGACACCGACAATTTTGGTCGCTTGGCAGGCATCGAGATACTCGCACCCGGCGATTTGAGGGATGAGTTGAGGAAGTATGCAGACGGCTAACAAGATCACTGGACCGAACGCGAGCGGGCCGTGTCAGTTACAGATTCGAGCGCCACTGGCCGCCCGCGTCGGTCAGTTCTGGCGTTAGCCCATAAGAAGCATGATGGGGAGAGTTAAGGTCTAAGTGGACAAAAAGAGGACGAGTTATCCAATAGTAATCCGTTAAAAGATTGTCCCGCATACAGTTAGGGCCGCAACGGGCATGATTCGTAATCAGCAGGTCGGAGGTTCGATCCCTCTCGCTGGCTCCATCCAGTTCCTTCCATATCAGCTGCGGCCAACCCCATAGATTTTCCCGGCGTGCGATGGTCCTTGTCTAAGGCTGGCGGAAGGCTTACAATCGCGTCAAGCTGTATTGCTGAAGCCGGAGGGAACCATGTTCGGCAGGAAGCAGGAAACAGAAGAGGAGACCGCGGCCCTCGAGGCCCTGCGTTCGGGAGAACCGCAGAAGGCCTATGCTGCGTTGCGGCCGCTGCTCGAATACCCCGGAAAGCTCCCGGATGATCGTGACTGGAAGTCCGCTTGGTCGACGTTCGCGAAGGTGGCAGATGCTCTCGGGGCGAGCAGCCTCGGGGAGGCTGCCCGGAAGGTCGCCACAAGCCCGCGATCGCCCAATTCTCTATACGCCCTGGGGTACGGATTGGTGGAACAAGGCCTGCATGGCTCCGCCGCAACAGCACTTTCGCGCGCGCTAGATTTAATGCCACGGGAGGAGCTCATCCTAAACGAGCTTGTATGTGCCTTCGAAGGCATGGGGGCTAATGCTCTTGCCTGTCGCGCGATCGAGAAAAGCGGGCTTGCGGAGAAGGCCTATATTCCGAGGTACCTGCTCGCGTTCAATCTGCTCATGACGGGCGACCTGCCGGCCTCGAGGAGATGGCACCAGGGGTTGCTCGACTTGCTGAAGTCGGACCACAAACAGGCCGCTGAGCTCCGACAGATGGAGCTCGTGTTACGGGAGATGTACGAGAGAGCCGACCGCGTTCGAGACGTCTCTGCCCTGAATGAGCGAGATCTCAGAGGATGGACCTACGTGGTCAACGCCAGTCTGCTGCTGCACCTCTCGCCGTATGGGGCCGACGAGGGAATGAACGGCCGGTACGCCTACCTGAACGAGGGACCTGATCTGCTTGCGGAGGGGATCCATCGCCTTTCGAAGGCGTTGAGTGCGGCGCAGATCCGGCCCGCCTGCGTTTACGCGTTGCCGGATCGTGACAGCGAGATCCTGGCCAGGGTGACGGCAAAGGTGACAGGCTGGGAGCTCAAAGCCTGGCCGGCGGCGGGCACCCTGGAACCGGGCGTCATCGCTTGTTACGATCTGACGAACGTCGGCGGACCGGTCGTCCTGACGCTTTGCAAACGTCACCCGGGGCAACTTCTTTGGTGCCATGCCTGCAACTGGACGATGGGCGCTCCCGTGGCGCCGGATGCCATAACGTATTTTCATCAGAAGACCTCTCCGCCCTGGGGGGAGGAGCCCTGTAACTTCTCAGTCGAAGGCGGCGGCAATCTCGAGAGGAAGCCTGCCCTGGAAGGCAGCCCTGATGAGGTCGCTGCCATGATCCAGGCAAAATTGCCGGCCCTGAGCGACGAGGGTGATCTCGACGCGCTCATTATGCTGGCCAAGCAGACGCTGCCTTTCGAGACCTACGGCCGAATGACCGACAACTCGGAGCCCCCAAAGATTTATATTAGGGGGTTTCGTACCGACTCACCCGTCAAAAGCAGCCGATTCCTTTAGGGGGGAACGTTTCGGGCTCCGGATCCCAAGGTCGGAGGTCGGAATCCTATCAGGCACGCCATTCAATCCCTCCTGTTGCGGGCGCCGCAGGTGAGCACAATCTGAGCACATTCAATTTTGATGTTCATCTAATGTAACTATTATCAGTAATATGAAAGGCTAGTGCAGTAGGTTCGTAATCAGCAGGTCGGAGGTTCGATCCCTCTCGCTGGCTCCACCGTCCCTTGCCATTGACCTCGGTCGATTTCCGGGGCATCCTCGTTACATAGAAAAGATGAAGAGCGAATGGATTCAGGCCGGTTTCTTCTTGATCAAGGAGGCCGTCCCTCCTCCGAGAGATCAACAATTCCTTCCTCCGCGGATCATCACGGCCAGCGAATGCATAGTCGATGTTTATCCCGGTTTCTGGGCGATAAAGTCGGCTGAGACGCCGCCAGAGGAACTGGCCAAGGTCCGCGAAGAACTGAAGCTCACCGAATCGGAGTTCGAAGATCTCCATTTGTGGGTGGATTTCTCCCTGGCATCTTCGGACTTGGGCTGGCCGAACGTGTTCCTGAACCTCCGTGCTGCGCGTGAATTCAAGCGCCGGTTCATGCATGCCATTTCCGGAGTGCACCTCATCGGCCTGGCCATCGCGGCTGACGACGTCGAAGAGTTCACGAGCGACCCGTCCAGCATGGGGGAGGTCGCTTCGAAACGACTGCCTCCTGATGATTCGGGCGTCTTCCTCGGCTTTGATGTGCTCGGGATGGAGTATGGAGCGTCTTTCCACACCTTCTCATGCAACGGCCTCGAAAGAGATTTTGTGGAAAAGCTCGGAATAATCTTCAATGCTCACGGTTTGATCCCCGATCAGGACCAGGCCTTTGCTGCTGCCGAGTATACGAATCGCGATGAAACAGGAGCAGAGCCCGTGCCCTGGTTCGCGGCGAAGTTGTACGAATACGACCTAGTCAATTCGGTTTCGGAGATGCCTGGTGGCAGCTAAAGCTTATAAGGTCGTTATTGCGTCATTCGATCCTGAACGAAAGATACAGGCGATCAAGAGAATCAGAGAAGTGACGGGCTTGGGAATCGCCGACGCAAAATCGCAATTGGATAATGTCCCCTCGACCCTTATGGATGGCATGTATCTGGAACAAGCCGTGCAGTTGTCCGACTTGCTCAAAGAAATGGGCATGGTCGCTGAAATCAAAACGGACGAATCCAATGAGCCGGTTCTGAAGAACTTGGACCAAATGAGTTTCGCTCCGGATCCCCATAGGCCTGTCGTTGTTCATAAGTTCGTGCATGAGTTTTCAGATGATGATCCCTTAGGGGATTTCCAAGCCGACGGCAGTCCCCCCGAGGGCGCGACCATTAGGTTCGAGCTCGAAGGCGAGAACCTCTGGCTGTCCTGCAACCGCGCCGGATGGCAGCATCTGGCTCGGATCTGCGCCGAGATGGGAATGTGCTCCGAGTTCGAGCACGGGACCCATTTCCATACGCCCTACGACTGGCAGGGCAGCCATAGACGGGGGCACGAAGTTTCTTTTGAACTGATAGATGACGAGGCAACCGACTAATGGCAGGACGTCGGGAGCTCTTGAAAAAAACCCATGCTTTTCAAATCGGAGGTTCGATCCCTCTCGCTGGCTCCACCGTGCAATCCGCGCAGCCGTCAGCTCGCCCTTGAACTCGCGGCCGAGAAGACCGGATCATTCGTCATCGTATAGGGGAGGGGCCGGTGAAGACCATCGGGCTCATCGGCGGCATGACCTGGCACTCGACCGTCGACTACTACCGTCTCATCAATGAGGGGGTCCACGAGCGGCTCGGCGGGTCCCACTCGGCCGAGATCGTCATGCTCTCGGTCGATTTCGAGCCGGTCGAGAGACTGCAGGACCGGGGCGACTGGACGGCCATGGGGCGGCTCATGGCCGGCGCGGCCAAGACGCTCGAGACGGCCGGCGCGGAGGGACTCGTCCTCTGCACCAACACCATGCACCGGCTGACGGACGACATCACGGCGGCCGTCGGCATCCCCTTCCTCCACATCGCCGACGCTACGGCCGCGGCCATCAAGAAGGCCGGTCTTTCGACGGTCGCCCTGCTCGGGACCCGCTACACGATGGAGCTCGATTTCTATCGCGGGCGGCTGGAGAAGGAGCACGGCCTGAAGGTCCTCATACCGGACGAGCCCGGCAGGACATCGGTCCACGACATCATCTATACGGAGCTCGCCTTCGGGAGGATCCTGGAGGAGTCGCGGCGGACCTACATCGGCATCATCCGGGGCCTGAAGGACCGGGGGGCCGAAGGTGTCATCCTCGGCTGCACGGAGATCCCGCTCCTGGTCAAGGAGAAGGACAGCCCCCTCCCGGTCTTCGACACCACGGCCCTCCACGCCGCGGCGGCCGTCGACTTCGCCCTGTCGGACTGACCGCGTCCAGGTGGCCATCCCGCTGGCCGTCGGCCCTCTCTCTACGGAGCGCGGGGGGACCCGTCCGTACCCGTATCAATTCCCGGACGGGACGAGGTCCTTGGTTTTCAGCTTGGCCGGCAGGAAGATCCCGATGACCCCCCGGAGTCCGACCGTCATGACGATGTTGACGAAGAAGGCCAGGAAGGCGAGGAGGAGCAGCGCCCCGGAGAGGGCGGCCAGGATCATGTAGACGTTGAACTCGCCCTCGAAATAGAGCGTCCGCCGGAGCATGCCCTGGAGCCCGGCCATGCCCATGAAGGCGCCCATGCCGATGCCGCCGAGAAGGTGGGCCCAGAAATGGAAGTTGGCCAGCTTGTCGCTCCAGAGCTTGGCCCCGTTGGTCAGAATGGGAAGCAGCAGGTAGATGGCCGAATAGAGGGTCATCGTCAGGCCCACCAGAATGGCGACGTGGACGTGGGGCCCGACGATCCATTGCGTGTTATGGAGGATGCGGTTCAGGCCCAGGTCGGCCTGCATGATGCCCGCCGGGACGGCCAGGGCGAACCCGAGGAGGCCGCCGAGCAGGAACTTGAGGGGATGGGTCATCTTGAGCGGCCGGGCGCTCCAGAGGGTGACCAGGGTGATGAAGAAGGCGAGGCCCTGGGTGATCAGCTCGAAGGCGGTGACCATCTCGCCGGAGACGATCTTCAGGATGCCGGGCTGGGCCTGGTCGGACATCAGGTGGTGCGACCAGACCGTCCAGGACACGACGAGCTCGACGAACAGGGCGGCCCTGGCGATGTTCTGCATGAACAGCTTCTTGCCGGTGATCATGGTCGCCAGGAGATACCAGGTCCCGGCGACGAAGATGAGGACGAGGCCGTCGGCGATGAGGT
The DNA here is from genome assembly GCA_963719985.1 of Candidatus Aminicenantota bacterium. Classification (GTDB taxonomy): domain Bacteria; phylum Acidobacteriota; class Aminicenantia; order Aminicenantales; family Saccharicenantaceae; genus RBG-16-66-30. The sequence continues at coordinate 13,508 of CAVRDU010000006.1, forward strand.
CGAGGCCCCACCAGAACCAGTTCTTGTAGAGCAGGGCGTCGATCGAGGAGTGCCTCAGGTCGAATCCCAGCAGGTGCCCGACCATGTAGACGAGAATCAGGACGCCGGTGAAGAGGATGACGGCCGTGTTCAGGGCCGTGTCGACCGTGCCCCGGGCGATGGCCGCGACCGGGAGCGGGACGAGGTGCTCCTTCTTCTCCCTCTTGAAGAGGTTTCTCAAGCCGGTCAATCCCAGCGCCGAGCGGATCAGACGTCCCGCGGGCTGCTTCTCCCAGCCCTCCGGGGTGTACGTGATCGTCTTGAAGACGTTGACGACGAAGAGGGCCGACCCGACCATGACCAGGGCGATCCCGACGATGAAGAAGGCGCCGCCGACGACGCTGAACTGGCTGAAGTCCGCCGGGAGCGGCCAGTAGAGGGTGTAGAGAGGGGAGTAGTGGGAGACGAAGCCGGAGAACCAGAAAACGAAGGTCCCGACGGCGACGAGGCCGAAGGTCCAGTGCCCGAGCTTGATGCTCCAGAGCGGCTTCTTCATCAGGAAGGGGACGAGGAAAAGGAAGGCCCCGAAGACGATGGAATAGGTCGAGCCGAAGATGCCCACGAGCGGGTGGGCCGTCAGGATGGCGAAGAACTGCTCCTCGGTGACGAAGGGCAGCTTGACGACCTCGAAGACCCTCATGATCATGCCCTCGACGACGGCGAAGAGGTAGTAGACCAGGCCGACGACGACGAAGCGCAGGGTCATCTTCTGCATCGGGGTCAGGGAGTCGGGCTTGAACAGCCCCTGTTCGCCTTGCACGAGCGTTTCGATGAGTTTCATGGCAGACCTCGCTTCGTTCCGGTCAATCGACCACTTCGACGGCGTCGGGGACGATCATGCGGATGCCCTTCCAGCCGGAGTATTCGGTGGATCGGATGGTGTAGCGCCCCGGGCGGTCGAAGCGCCAGAGGATGTCGTTCACGTGCCCCGGGATGACCTGCATCTGGAAGAGCATGGAGTTGTCGGGTCTGAACAGGCCGAAGCCGTAGGTCAGGTCGTCCGAGGTCACGCTGAACCGGACCGTCTCGCCCGCCCTGATGATCATCGGCTCGGCCGGCAGCGCGAAGGCGTGGCCGGCGATCGCTATCCGGAATTCGCGATCGGCGACGATCTTGTGGCGCTCGAGGTCCAAGGACTTCCAGGGGATCGTCTCGTGGGTGACGAGGTGGAGCGATACGCCCAGGACGACAAGAAAGCCGAAGAAGAGGTAGAAGAGAACGGAAGGGAACGGCTTTCCCCCGCCGCGGCGGGTCAGCTTATAGGCGAACCAGGCGACGACGGCCATGATCGCCAGGGAATAGCAGGTGTAGGCGATCGTCTGGCCCCAGAGAACGGTTTTTGGGTCGACCATTGGCCACTCCTTCCAAGTCGATGACCGCGGAAAAAGCCGCCCCGGGAGCGAACCATCAGCCGGGAGCGTAGGCGATGATAGCCCCGCTAAGGGCGCCCGTCAAGGAAAATTTCTACAATTCCGATAGAAATTGATAATAGGGCTTGTGCCGGACGCCCCTCGTGCTTGACGGTCAGGGCGCGACGCGGATATCATGAGCGGCGAACGAGGGAGACATGTCGAAGAAGGGCACGATCGTTCTCGCGGCGGGTTTGTTCCTCTCCTTCACGACGGGCTGTGCGCGGCGAGCCCCGTCGCCCAATTCTCCCGTCTGGGTCGTTCAGGCGAGCGGAACGACCGCGAGCCTGCGCGGCGTCTCGGCCGTCGACGACCGGACGGCCTGGGCCAGCGGATCGAAGGGCGCTGTCCTCATGACCCTCGACGGGGGTTCGACCTGGAGCGCGGTCCCGGTCCCGGGAGAGGAAGAGACGGACTTCCGGGACATCGAAGCGTTCGGGCCGGACGAGGCGGTCATCATGGCCATCGGCCGTCCCGCGAAGATCTTCAGGACGACCGACGGCGGGAGGACTTGGACGCGGACCTATCACGACGACTCGCCCGGGATCTTTCTCGACGGGCTGGCTTTCTCCGATGAAAAGAACGGATGGGCCGTCGGCGACCCGATGGACGGCCGGTTCTTGCTCCTCTCCACGGCGGATGGAGGGGAAACGTGGACCCCTCTGCCGCCGGGCGCGCGGCCGGCCGCGGCGGACGGGGAGGCCGCCTTCGCCGCGTCCGGAACGAGCCTGACGATCCGGGGGAAGGACCTGATCTGGCTCTGCACGGGCGGGTCCGTCGCCCGCGTCTGGCGATCGGAGGACCGGGGAGCCCGTTGGGAATCCGTCCCTTCCGCCCTGGCGGAGGGGCCCGCATCGGCCGGAGGGTTCTCGGTCGCCTTCCTCGATCCCAGGGCCGGCATCGCCGTCGGGGGCGACTATCGGCAGGAAAGCGCGTCCGCGGGAAACGCGTCCGTGTCGAACGACGGCGGAAGAACGTGGACAGCCGTCGGCGAGAGACGGCCCGGCGGCTTCCGGGAATCCGTCGCCTTCGTCCCGGGAGCGCGGCCGCCGGTCGCGGTCACGGTCGGTCCGTCCGGTTCGGACCTGTCGCTCGATCTGGGCAGGACGTGGGCTCCGATCGCCGGTCCGGAGGGGTTCCATGCCCTGGCGTTCGCCAAGAGAGGCCGGGCGGCCTGGGCGGTCGGGCGGAACGGGCTGATCGCCCGGCTGCTCTTAGCTCCCTCTCGGTGAGGCCCGTGTGTCGGCGAAGCCGTGGAGCCCGTAGATCAGGTAGTAATGGCCGTCGTCGGTGACGTAAGTATCGAAGCGGAAGAGGGATGGCCATGACGAGCGAGGCCTGTTTCATCGATGTCCCTCCTGATCGATCAAGTATGGTTCGAACGCCTCGATGACATCCGCGAGGACCGTCTCGGGATCCCTGGGACGAAAGATATGCCCGGCGCCCGGTGCGTTTCATGATTCAGCCTTCCCGAACCGTCCTATCCGCTCAGCCCATGCGGCGAGGAGCGAAAAAAAACCCTTGGATGTCAGGCAACCTTCTTGCGGCGGGCGGCGTATACAATTAATGAATACTAAGAAACGAATATTATTGGCGAGGAATGAACATGAACTACCTGACCCGGATCGAGGAAATGCTGTTGCTGTCCATTTGGAAGCTCCAAGACAATGCCTACGGCATTTCGATCCGCGAGCAGGTCGAGAAAGACACGGGCGTCAGCTGGCTGTCCGGGGCGATTTACGCCCCGCTCAATCGACTGAAAAAAAACGGATACATCATCGCCCGGACCGCGAAGGGATCGGGAGAATGCGGTGGGCGTCCGCGGATCTACTACACCCTGACCCCTCGTGGGCGGGAAGAGCTGGGCGCCATTCAGGCGATGACCCGGGAGCTCTGGGCGGGAGTCCCGCTTCTCCGGAATGAAGCCGGCGGGCCATAAGGTGCCGAACCGAGGGGCCGGCTTTGCCCGGAAGGGGATCCTGCCCCTTTTGGTGGACGCCGAAATGGCCTTCACCATCCGCGAAGACCTCGAATATCAACGGTCCAGGGACAGGGAAGAAAAAGGTCCCCTGATCGCGACCATCCGTCATATGGTTCGGCTCGTTGCGACTATCGGCCCGTTGATCGCATACGCCATGTTCAGGAGGCTTCGTCATGATCGCCAATTCCCTTAAAATGGCCCGCCGGAATCTGGCCAAACACAAGGGCTTTTCCTTCATCAACATCGCCGGGCTGGCGTTGGGGATGGCCGCCTGCCTCTTTCTGGTGCTCTGGGTGCGGGACGAGATGAGCTTCGACGCCTTTCATCAAAACGCGGACTCCGTCTTCCGGGTGGATATCAAGTGGGGAACAAACCGGAACGCGATGACGCCTTATCCCCTCGGCCCGGCCATCGGAAAGAATATTCCGGAAGTCCAAAACACGGCCCGCCAGGCGTCGCTCGGAACCGTGGTCCTTCGGGCCAAGGAAAAAACGTTCTATGAAGGCCGGGTCCTGGCCGTGGATCCGTCGTTCCTCCGGATCTTTTCCTTTCCCCTCCTCCAGGGAGATCCCGGAACGGCCCTGAGCCATCCCAAGTCCATGATCCTGACGGAGAGCCTGGCCAGGAAATATTTCGGAAACGAAGATCCGATGGGCAAGACCGTCACTATGGACGGGCAATTCGATTTTATGGTCGCCGGGGTCATGAAGGACGTTCCGGCGAATTCCACCCTTCAGCATGATTTGCTCGTGCCACTCGAATTCATGAAAGAATTCGGCTGGTACATCGACCGCTGGGAAAGCGTGAACGTCGCGACCTGGGTAGAGATGAGAGATCCCAGACAGGCCGAGGCGGTCCAAAACAAGATTTCCGACTTGTACCGGTCCCGCATGGAGCCCCCTCCTCCGGAGACCCTGCTCGTCGGATTGACGACCATCAATCTGCACGCCTCCGCCCAACCCGGCCAAACGGCCCAAAAGATCCAGAGCGTTTATCTGTTCAGCGGGCTCGCGGTCGCGATCCTCCTGATCGCCTGCATGAATTTCATGAACCTCGCGACGGCCCGGTCCTCGAAACGCGCCCTGGAGGTCGGATTGCGGAAGGTCGTCGGGGCCCACCGGCGGGATCTCATCGGACAGTTCTACGGCGAATCCCTCCTGGTCACCGGCATTGCCCTCCTCTTGGCTTTGGGCCTCGTTCTGGTTCTTCTGCCTTCGTTCAACGCCCTGGCAGGCAAGTCCTTGTCCGTCCGGTCCTTGATGAGGGTCGAATACCTCCTCGCGTTTGCGGGGGTCGCTTTCTTCTCCGGGCTCTTGTCGGGGAGCTATCCGGCCGTGTTCCTGTCCTCGTTCCAGCCGGTCAAGGTGCTCAAAGGAAGCCTGCGGGCGGGGGCTAAGGGCGGGGCGATCCGCAAAACCCTCATCGTTACCCAGTTCGGCCTGGCCGCCGCCGTTTTGGTGGGGACGCTCGTCGTTTTGAGGCAACTGGACTACATGCGCTCCAAGAACGTCGGATATGACAAGGACCAGCTCATCTACATGAATCTCCAGGGCGAAACCCAGCGCGGGTACAACCTCCTTCGGGAGCGCTTGCTCCAGGAGACGGACGTTTCCGGAGTCACGGGAGTTTTCCAGCGGCCGACAATGATCTCCAGCCGGGTCCGCGGCGCGGGTTGGGAGGGCCGGTCTCCCGAACAGGACCCGCTGATCTATTACACGTCCGTCGACCCCCATTATATCGAGACGACGAAGATCGAGATGGCCCAAGGGCGCCCGTTCTCCGCCGGATTTTCCGGAGATTTCGCCGACGAGGCGCTGATCAACAGGTCCATGGCCCGGGCGGTCCCGGACGGATATATCGCCAACCCGATAAACGCCTTCCTGATCAACGAGGAACTGGGCCGCCTGATGGGCGGAAAGGACCTGGCGGGGAGAAGGCTGAGATTCTTGGGAGTCGATGGCGTCATCGTCGGGGTGATGAAGGATTTTCATTTCCAGACCGTCCAGCGGAAGATCGAACCGTTGGTCCTGTTCACCTCGCCCGAGCACGTTCGCTTCGCCATCGCCCGTCTTCCCAAAGGGAATATCGGGGCTACCCTGGCCGCGGTCCAGGAGGTCTGGGAGCGCGTCTTCCCCCGTTATCCGTTCGAGTACCGATTCTACGACGAGGATTTCGGACAGATGTTCCAATCGGAACGGCGCATGGCGACGCTTCTCCAATGGGGCGCGGTCCTGGCGATATCGATCGCCTGCCTCGGACTGTTCGGGCTGGCCTCCTTTCTGGCCGAACAGCGGACCCGGGAGATCGGGATCAGGAAAACGCTGGGAGCGACATCCGCGAGCATCACCCTGATGCTGACCAGGGAATTCCTTCGTTGGGTCTTTGTGGGCAACCTGATCGCCGGCCCGATCGTCTATTGGATCGCGTCGGGGTGGCTGCGCGGCTTTGCCTACCACGTCCCCATCGGCGGATCGGCCTTCATCCTGGCTTTGGTTTTGACCCTGGGCGTGGCCTTCATGACGGTCGGCCGCCAGACCCTCAAAACCGCCCGGGTCGATCCGGCCCGAAGCATCAAGTACGAATAGGGGCCGTCGATCGCGTCGCTGGCCGGGACGGACCGCCCCGGGCGCCTTACCGAGCCAATTCCTCCACCTCCAAGGCCGTTACGTACACGCCACCGTCACCGAGATCTTCTTCCCTCCTTTCAGGGGTGCTCTCGCCCGAAACTGATCCAGACAGATCTGGAGTTTCTTGACTTCTTCCGAGCGAGCTGTGCGGCCGGACGGCCGTTCCTCGTCAACGCGCGGCCGAATAGCGGCGGCTGGGGAGCGGGGAGTGGCCTGACATCATTTGGCCCCATTCCGGGCTGATCCGTCCGCTACGGCCCCAGGTCGGCTCGATTTTCGGCCGGGACGTCAGCGACGGGGAGCGTAGGACAGATCGGGGCGGTAGCGGCCGGTCTTCGACTCCATTCTCCGGATGAGCGCCCGGGTCCTCTTGGACAGGTCGGCGCCCGTGTCGCCGAGCGACTTCCAGAACCGCTCTTCCGCGGCGGCGTAATCGGCCGCGGACTTGCCGTACTCGAACCAAGCATAGACCGGGCCGTCGGCCCCGAGCTCGCCGGCGTAGGTCATGAAGGGGTCGCGGACCTTCTTGGAAAGGCTGAGCGCGGCCCATTCGCGATTGAGGGCCTCGAATTCCGCCTCTTGGCCGGGGACGACCCAGACGAAATCCCAGGTGTAATGGCCGATCTCTTCGGGCCTCAGGCGCTCCTTCTCGGGCAGGAAGGAGATGTCGGTGCGGAAGCGCCAGAATCGGTAGGTCCGCTCGATCTCCGAAGCGACGAGGCGGCCGCGGAGGGATCGGAGCTTGTCCGGACCCATGGCCTGGCCCTGTTTTCGCCAAGCTTCGAGCCACTGGTCGACGCCGGCGAAGCCCTGGAGCCCGTAGATCAGGTAATAATGGCTATCGTCGGTGACGTAAGTATCGAAGCGGAAGGGGAAATCGTGCCGCCCCAGCTCCGATACGAGCTCCTTGAGGGCCGTTTCGTAAGCGCCGGCATGGGAGACGTCGACGAGGAAATCGCCCATTAGGAAGAGGGACGGCCATTCCTCGGCGGCCTGGGACGCGGCGCCCGGGCCGGGGCCCCCACAGAGCGTCCATAAGACCAAAGCCAGGGCGACGAGCGGGGTTTGTTTCATTGATGTCCCTCCTGATCGATCAAATGGTTCGAGCGCCTCGAAGACATCGGCGAGGACTGTCTCGGGATCCCTGGGACGAAAGATATGCCCGGCGCCCGGTCTAGGTCAAGAGCCAGTTTCAAACATATCGAAAATTCTTTATTATCTGATAGATGCGCCATATTATCGCGTATATTACAGATAATGAAGAAGATATGATGATCATCAGAGGATTTCAACGGGGGAGTGGGCCGTATGGACAGTGAAGGGCCTCCGAGAAGCCGGCGCCGATGCGGATCCCTGAGCTATCCGGAAGCTCCGCGTCGATGCGGTCTCAGAGAACGACAGGCCGATATTGCCGCGCATGGCTCCAGGTCGCGCTTGATCTTATCCAGAATCCACCGAGTGGTACCAGTGGCAGGTTATCATCATGGAACGGCGGCAGAAGGGACGGGCCCCGGATGATTTCCACAAATGCCTAAAGATCGGTCGGTCCGGATAATCACAGCCTGTGGGAAAGACTAATCAGAAGATAACAAAGGAATTAGGAAATACCGGCTTATTGGGTCGCATAAGGTATATTATGTCAACTAATATCGGGAAGCGATATGGGGCCACGGGCGGTCTTGAGATGGAACCCCCGAAATGTCAGCTCTTGAGGGCCGGCGACTCGTCCCTCTTCCTTATCCGGTCGATGATCTCCTGGAGTATGGAGATGATCTCCTGTTTGGTCACGGTCTGTTTCTTGAACTCCAGGCGCAGCCGGAACTTGTCCGTGTCGTCCGGAACGAAATTGTAGACGAAATACTTGTGCTTCTTCGTCTTTCCCTTGAGATATTTGGCCAGATCGCGGGTGTCCTCGCGGGTCAGCCGCCTCTCGGCGATGTCGCGGGCCAGCTTGACCATGTCCTCCTCGGACTTGAGCTTGGCGATCTCGATAAGCGTCGAGCGACTGAACCCCCCGGCCTCCTTGATGATGTCCCTGGCCCGCTGCGGGATGTGAGAGATCTGCAGGATCTCGGTGATGGTCGATCGGGCTTTGCCGATCTTGGCCGAGATCTGCTCATGGTTGTAATCGTGCATGTCGGCCAGGGCCTGGAGGCCGTCGGCCTCCTCGAAGACGTCGAGGTCCTTCCGTTGGAGGTTCTCGATGAGGGCTATCTCCATGGCCTCGTTGTCTTCGACCTCCATGTCGATGCAGGGCAATTCCTTGAGTCCGATCCCCTTGGAGGCCATGTAGCGGCGCTCGCCGGCGATGATCTCGAACCTGCTGCCCTTGGCCCTGACGAGGATGGGCTCGAGAATGCCCTTGCTCCGGATGGAGTCCTGGAGCTCGTCGATGTTGCCGAGCTCGCAGCGGGCTTGGTGGGGATTGGGGTCGATCTTGTCGATGGGGATCATCCGGAGCCGCGGTCCGAGCGAACGCGAGGAGATGAGGTCGACGAAATGGCCGTCGTGTTTCATCGCCACCGAATCGGGCAGTCCTGATCGCTTAGTTTTTGGCACGGCTGCATGATCTCCTCGGCGACTTTCCGGTACTGTTCGGCCCCGATGGAACCCGGCGCGTAGGTGAAGATCGATTCCTTATAGGCGGGGCTTTCTTCGAGCTTGACGCTTTTCGAGATATAGGTTTTGAAGAGCTTCGGCCCGAAGACGTCGCGGATCCTCTTGACGACATCGCGGGCCAGGTTCGTCCTCTTGTCGTAGAGCGTGATCAGTACGCCCAGGACCTTGAGGTGCGGGTTGGCGATCTTCTTGACCTTCTCGATCGTCTCGAGGAGATCGTCCGTTCCCTCGAGGCAGAGGTAGGAGGATTGTATGGGGATGAGGATGTAGTTGGAGGCCACCAGGGCGTTGAGCGTGATCAAGCCCAGGGTCGGCGGCGTATCGATAAAGATATACTGGTATCGGCCCCGTATCTGTTCCAGCGCGTCCTTGAGCCTGAAATGGGCGTCGAACTCGCCGCTAAGGGCCGGCTCGAGCTTGGCCATAGAGATCTTGGTGATGGTCATGTCGAGCCCGGGGATGTTGGACCTGACGATGATGTCCTCGAGCTTCTCGCTCTTGTTCATAAGGACGTCGTAGAGGGACTTGTCGTACTGTTCCGGATTGGTCACCGTGGAGATAGTGCTGTGGGCCTGCGGGTCCATGTCGACGAGAAGGACCTTCTTGCCCAAGAGCGCGATGGCCGCGGCGACATTGATGGACGTTGTCGTCTTGCCGACGCCGCCTTTCTGATTGGTTATGGCGATGATCAAGAGCCTCTCTCCCTCTCCGGACGATGTCCGACCAAGACGACTTTATAGTCCATGGCGACATAAAAATCAAGCGACACTGCGATGTTTATTTTTATTATATTATCCATAGAGCCGACGAAATCGCTGAGGCGAATGTCGGCATGCCGACAATTCCTGTAAATTATGGAATATTAGCAAGTTAACGGCTCGGCATGCTCTCGGACGGGACACGTGGTCCTATTATCTGAGAGAAATAATGCCAGCGGCAAGAGAGTTGGATGAGGCCGGCGCGGTCGAGACCGAGCCCCCTCCCCCATTATCGCTTTGTGTCGAGCCGGCGACATTGCAAGAACAAGAATGCGCTGTGCGGAGAGAGCAGCCGAAATTACAGCGACGGATCTGTTGAGGCTATGAAGTTTTGACGCGGCCACGTAACTAGTTGAAAATAAATAAAATACAAACACTTTTATAAAACGTTGAAAATAAATAAGTTAGAGTTCGTCAAAAGGCGGTTCATTCTTTCAAGAGGCCTGCCTATAGGAATCATGTTGGAGTAAGGGGCCGATTCGCATACAATGGGCCCGGCGGACCGCCCATGTCGCAAGATAATATCGGCGCAGAGACCGGTTTTCTCAGGCGGCTGGGGCTCATCGACACGGCCTTCCTGGTCATCGGCGCGGTCGTGGGGTCGGGCATATTCATGACCCCGGGGCTCATCGCCGCGGAACTCCGTTCGCCCGGGTTGCTCCTGTCCGTATGGCTGGCCGGGGGCATCGTCACGCTCTGCGGGGCCCTGTCCTTCGCCGAGCTCGGGGCCATGTTCCCTCAGGCCGGGGGCCAGTACATCTACGTCCGGGAGGCCTACGGTCACGGCGCGGCCTTCCTTTTCGGCTGGGCCTTCTTCGGATTCATCATGTGCGGCGGCCTGGCCGCCCTGGGCGTCGCCTTCGCAGAATTCCTCGGCTCCTTCGTCCCCTCCCTCGGGACGGATCGGGTCCTGTTCCAGACCGGCGCCCTCGGCCTGCCCTATTCCCTGTCCGCGGGCCAGATCGTGGCCGCCGCCTCGATCCTCCTCCTGACCCTGGTCAACTCCTTCGGCATCCGCTCGGGGGCCACTATCCAGAACGTCCTGACGGTCGTCCGCTTGGGCACGGTCGCCGGCCTCGTCGGATTGGGCGTCCTGTTCGGCGCCAAAGGGGGCGGTTCGAATTTCCAGGCCCTCTTCCCTCCCGGGCCGGCCTTCCCCGCTGTGCTCAAGCCCCTCGGATTGGCCCTGGTGGCCGTGTTCTGGACGTACGACGGCTGGTACTCCGTCAATTGCACGGCCGAGGAGATCCGGGACCCGGGCCGGACGATCCCGCGCGGCCTGGCCCTGGGCGTCCTCTCCGTCACGGCGATCTATGTCCTGGTCAACCTGGTCTATCTCCTGGCCCTGCCCATCGCCGAGCTGGCTGGAGTCGTCCGGGTCGGTGAAAAGGCCGCCGTGGCCCTCTTCGGCGGCGGGTCGGCCCTCTTCTCGGCCCTGGTCATGGTCTCGATCTTCGGCTGTCTCAACGCCAACATCCTCTTCGGGCCCCGGGTCTTCTACGCCATGGGCCGCGACGGCGCCTTCTTCCGTGTCATGGGTCGGCTGGGCCGGAGGTCTCACGTCCCCAACGCGGCCCTCTGGGGCCAGGCCGCCTGGTCCTGCGTCCTGTGCCTCTCGGGGACCTATGAGTCGCTCTACGAGTACATGGTCTTCGCGCTCCTGCTCTTCTTCGCCGCGACCGGGCTCGCCGTCCTCGTCCTGCGCCGCCGGGCCGCCGCGGTCGTCCGTCCCTACCGGACCTGGGGCTATCCCGTACGTCCCCCTGGTCTTCGTCGTCATGTGCCTGGCCGTCTTCCTGAACATGGTCGTTGCGGAGCCGGCGAAGTCGCTGGCCGGACTGGCTCTCCTATTCGCCGGGGTCCCCGTCTACCTGATCTGGAGACGCCGCAAGAAAAGCCCGTCATGAGGCCTTCCCCCTCGATCCGTTTTCGACTAAGATGAGGGGGCCGCGGAGCGTCAGGAACGAGAGATGACCGAGACATCCTACACCGTCGAGATCCTGCCCGACCGGATCAAGGCCCGGGCCCGGGCCGGCGAGATCCTGGCCGACGTCATCTCCCGGGCCGGCGTGCCCCTCAGCCTCTACTGCCACCGGCGGGGCATCTGCGGCAAGTGTGCCGTCCGCGTCCTCAGCGGCGCCCTCCCCTTCCCCGGCGCCCTCGAGGCCGCCTTGCTGGAGTCCCGCGGGCTCGGGCCCGACCACCGGCTGGCCTGCCTCTACGAGGTCCGCGGCGACGTCGTCGTCGAGACGCTCCCCGGCTCCCGTCTCGAGAGGATCGCCGTGATCGAAGCGGTCTGCGCCTCGGCGGCCTACATCGATCCCACGGTCAAGAAGCTCGCGCTCGTCCTCGAGAAGCCCTCGCTCTACGCGCCGACGGCCATCGCCGACGCTCTGCGGACCGCCCTGAGGTCGCCCGGCCTCGTCCTTCCGCTCTCCGCCCTGTCCAAGCTCGGCGGCTCGCCGGCGCTCGCGCCGGCCCGTTCGATCACGGCCGTCCTCTATGGCGACGACGAGGTCCTCGACATCGAAGCCGAGGGGAGCGGACGCGAGATCTTCGGGCTGGCCGTCGACCTGGGCACGAGCGCCGTCGCGGCCGAGCTCGTCGACCTGCGCACGGGCGAGGTCCTCGACCGGGCGGCCGCCGTGAACCCGCAGAACGCCTACGGCGCCGACGTCGTCTCCCGGATCACCTTCGCCTTCGACAACCCCGACAACCTCAGGCGCCTCAAGCAGGCCGCCGCCCATCTCGTCAACGACATGGTCGGGACGATGACCCGGCGGAGCGGCGTGGCCCGCCACCGCGTTTACGACGCCGTCGTCGCGGGCAACACGGCCATGAGCCACATCCTCTGCGGCGTCCCGGTCGACTCGCTGGCCCTGGCCCCCTTCCACGCCGTGTTCGGCTCGCTCGCCCCTCTGCCCGCCTCCGAGATCGGGCTGGCCCTCCATCCGCAGGCCAGGGTCTACTTCTCGCCCAACATCAAGAGTTTCGTCGGCGGGGACATCACCGCGGGGCTGGTCGCCACGGAGCTCGCCGACAGGCCGGGGACCGAGCTTTATGTCGACCTCGGGACCAACGGCGAGATCGTCCTCAAGAAGGGCCGCGAGTTCGTCGCGACCTCGACGGCCGCCGGCCCCGCCTTCGAGGGCATGAGCATCAGCTGCGGCATGCTGGCGGTCGCCGGGGCCATCCACAAGGCCGAATGGGTCGACGGCTTCAAGTTCCGGACGGTCGACGACCTCCCCCCGCAGGGAGTCTGCGGCACGGGCCTCGTCGACATCCTGGCCGCGGCCGTCGCCCGCGGCCTGCTCGGCCGGGACGGCCGGATCGTAGGCCCGGAGAAGAAGGTCCGCCTGACCGACCGTCTGGCCCTGACCCAGCAGGACGTCCGGGACGTCCAGCTGGCCGTGGCCGCGATCCGGAGCGGCGTCCGGCTCATGCTCCGAGAGTTCCGGATCGCCCCGGCCGACCTCGACCGCGTCGTCGTCGCCGGGGCCTTCGGCAGCTCCCTCGACATCGCCAACGCCGTATCCATCGGTCTCCTGCCCGACCTCCCGGAGGGCAAGATCGCCTTCGTCGGCAACGCCTCCCTGGCCGGGGCCAGGCTTCTCCTCCTGGCCCGCCAGGCCCGGGCCGCCGCCGAGGGCCTGGCCGCGAGGATCTCCCACGTCTCGCTGGCCACGCGCCCCGACTTCCAGGACGAATTCGTCCGGGCCCTCGAATTCCACCGCTACCCGGAGGCCGAGACATGAAACCGCCCCTGCTCGAACTGGCCCGGACCCGGACCGTCCTCTTCGACGGCGCCATGGGGACCGAGCTCATGGCCCGCGGGCTCGGCGTGGGCGATGTGCCGGAGCTCTGGAACGTCGAGAGGCCCGGCCTCGTCAAGGAGATCCACGCCGAATACTTCGCGGCCGGCGCCGACGTCGTTTCGACCAACAGCTTCGGCGGGACGCCCCTGAAGCTCGCGGCGCACGGCCTCGGGGGCCGGGCCTACGAGCTGAACCTCGCCGCGGCCCGCCTGGCCCGCGAGGCGGCCCCCGAGGGCCGCTGTGTCGCCGGGAGCATCGGGCCGACGGGCAAGTTCCTCAAGCCCCAAGGTCCCTGCACCGAGGAGGAGTTCGAGGCCGCCTTCGCCGAACAGGTCCGGGGACTGGAGGCCGGGGGGGTCGACGCCCTGATCGTCGAGACGCAGTACGACCTCCGGGAGGCCCTCGCGGCCGTCCGCGCGGCCCGGCGCGCGTCGGAGCTTCCCGTCTTCGTCACCATGACCTTCAACGCCCGCCCCCGCGGTTTCTTCACCCTTATGGGGGATACCGTCGCAAGATCGGCGGCCGAGCTCGAGCGGGCCGGGGCCGCGGCCTTCGGCGCCAATTGCACCCTCGCCAGCGGTCAGATGGCCGCCTGCGTCCGGAGCTGCCGCGAAGCGACGGCCCTGCCGCTCATCGCCCAGGCCAACGCCGGTCAGCCCGTCGCCGGCGAAGACGGACGGATCGCCTACACCGAGACCCTCGAAGAATACGTCCGGAACGTGCCCGATATCGTCCAGGCGGGTGCCGCCTTCGTCGGCGGTTGCTGCGGGACGAGCCCGGCTTTCACCCGGGCCATGGCCCGGATCATCCGAGAGGAGGGAAAATGACCAAGAGCGAGCTTCTATCCAAGATGAACGAAGCGATCGTCGCCGGGGACAGGGCGGCCGCCGCCGCGCTGGCCGAAGAGGCCGTCCGGGAGGGCCTCGACCTTCTCGAGGTCGTCGAGCACGGGTACGTCCCGGGCATCCAGAAGGTCGGCGAGCTCTGGGAGCAGGGCGAATACTTCCTGCCCGAGCTCATCAGCAGCGCCGAGGCGATGAAGGCGGCCATGGCCCGCCTCGACCCCGAGCTGAAGCGGCGGAACATCGGGGCCCGGATGGGCGGACGGGTGGTCATCGGCACCATCGAGGGCGACATCCACGACATCGGCAAGAACCTGGTCGCCTCCATGCTCCAGGCCGGCGGCTTCGAGGTCTACGATCTCGGCGCCGACGTCAAGCTCGAGCGGTTCATCGACAAGGCCGAGGAGGTGGGGGCGGCTTTGATCTGCCTCTCGGCCCTGCTGACGACGACGATGACGAACCAGAAGCGGCTCATCGGCCTCCTCCGGGAGAGGGGCCTGCGCGACAAGTACAAGGTCCTCGTCGGAGGGGCCCCGGCCAGCCGCAAGTGGGCCGAGGAGATCGGGGCGGACGGGTACGCGGAGAACGCCGTGGCCGCCGTCAAGCTGGCCAAGGCCGTGGTCGGCCGGGCCTGAAGGGCCTCTCCGCCGCCGGACAGATCGAAAGAGGTAGGACATGATCGAAGCCAAAAGACCGCGATTGGAACTCCTCAGCCAGGCGTTCGTCGACCGGATCGTCGACGAGGCCCTGACATCTGCTCGAGCGCGACGGCGTCATGGTCGAGAACGCCGAGGCCGTGAAGCTCCTGGGAGAGGCCGGGGCCGAGGTCGATCGGGACGGCCAGCGGGTCCGCCTCGGGCCGGAAGCTCGTCGAAACGTGTCTGGCCTCGACCCCCTCGGCCGCCGCGCTCTACGGCCGGAGCGGCGCGAAGTCCTTCGTCGTCGGCGGGGACGAGGTCCATTTCGACCCGGGCTCGGCCGCCGTGACCTTGCTCGACCACGACACCCAGTCCGAGCGCAAGGCCGCGACCCCGGACCTCGTCGCTTTTTACAAGATCGTCGAGACCTTGGACAACTTCCACTTCCAGAGCACGGGGCTCATCGCCGCCGACGTCCCGGCTTCCGTGTCCGACGCCTATCGCCTCTACCTGGGACTCCGCCTATTCGGAGAAGCCCATCGTCACCGGCACTTTCCGGGTCGAGGGCTTCGGACCGATGAGGGATATGCTGGCCGCGGTCCGCGGCGGGGAGGCCGGGCTCCGGGCCAAACCCCTGGCCATCTTCGACGCCTGCCCCTCTCCTCCCCTCAAGTGGAGCAACCTGACCACCCAGAGCCTCATCGACGCGGCCCGGGCCGGCCTTCCCTCGGAGCTCATCTCGATGGGCATGACGGGGGCGACGTCCCCGGTGACGATCGGCGGGACCCTCGTCCAGCACGTCGCCGAGAACCTCAGCGGCCTGGTCATCGTGCCAGCTCGCCAAGCGCGGGCGCGCCGGTCATCTTCGGCGGCTCGCCCTCGAGCTTCGACATGCGCAAGGGAACGACCCCCATGGGGGCCATCGAGACCATGATGATCGACGCCGCCTACGCCCAGATCGGCAAGTTCCTCAAGCTGCCGACGCACGCCTACATGGGCCTCGAGCGACGCCAAGGTCAACGACGCCCAGGCCGGGCTACGAGACGGCGCTCGGCGCCGTCCTCGGGGCCCTGGCCGGGGTCAACGTCATCTCGCGGGCCGGGGATGCTCGATTTCGAGAGCTGCCAGAGCCTGGAGAAGCTGGTCATCGACGACGGGATCTGCGCCATGGTCTACCGTCTGCTCGCCGGCGTCGCCCAGCGGGACGAGCCGATCGCCCTGGACACGTTCGAGGGCTTCACGGCCGGCATGTCCTTCCTCTCCCATCCCCACACCCGGAAGTGGTACAGGAAGGAGCACATCGGCGGCGGGCTCGCCGACCGGGACCCCTTCGACGCCTGGGTCGCCGCGGGGCGGACGTCGATCGTCGACAAGGCCCATGCCGACGTCGCCCGCCGCCTCGAGAGATATGCCGCGCCGCCTCTCGACGGGGCCGTCCTCAAGGAGCTCGACCGGATCATGGCCGCCTACGCCCGCTCGTCCGGGCTCGGGTCGCTGCCGCTGCCCTCCGGCCTGTAGAGCTGGCCCCTATCTTCGGCTTCAGCTGGGGTTCTTGAACAAGCCGGCGTTCTGCCGGCCGGGCCCGATCAATCCAGGTCCCAGAGCTCGAGGTATTCGGGCAGCTCCACCGTCCAGCCGCGCTCCCGGCGCTGTCTCTCCGCGAAATGGGCCGCGACGTCCGCGTCCCCGTGGGTGACGAAGAGGCGGCGCGGCGGGCCCTGGAAGCCGTCGAGCCAGCGGTCGAGTCCCTTGCGGTCGGCGTGGGCGGAGAAGCCGTTGATCTTGGCCACCCGGGCCCGGACCGGGAGCGTCCGGCCCAGGATGCGGACCTCGGGCCGTCCTTCGAGGATCTGGCGGCCCAGGGTGTCCCGGGCCTGGTAGCCGACGAAGAGCACGATCGACTCGGGCCGGGCGATGTTCTGGGCCAGGTGGTGCTTGATCCGGCCCCCCGTGCACATGCCCGATCCGGCCATGATGACGGCCGGGCCGCGGGCGGTGTTGATGGCCTTGGACTCTTCGATCGTGCGGACGATCTTCAGCCCGGGGAAACGAAAGGGATTTCGGCCCGTCGCGAACAGGGCCCGGGCCTCGTCGTCGAAAAACTCGTCGTGCCGCTCGAACACCTCGGTCACCTCCCGGGCCATCGGGCTGTCGAGATAGACGGGCAAAGGCGGGATGGCCTTGTCGTGGACGAGCCGGCTGAGGTGGAACATCAGGTCCTGGGCCCGTTCGATGGCGAAGGTCGGGATGACCACGTTTCCCCCGGCCGCGGCCGTCTCGCGGATGGTCCGGCCGAGGGTCTCGCCGATCGAGCCCGGGTCCTCGTGGTCCCGGTCGCCGTAGGTCGATTCCATGACGACGTAGTCGGCTCTCTCGAAGAGCGAGGGATCGCGGACGAAGGGCATGTCCCATTGGCCGATGTCGCCGGAGAAGACGATGGTCTGCGGGGCGCCTTTCGCGCGGACGGTGACCTCGATCATGGCCGAGCCGAGGATGTGGCCGGCGTCCCGGAAGCGGACCTCGACGCCGTCGCCGAGCCGAACGGGAGAATCGTACTCGACGTCCTCGACGAGCGGCATGGCGGCCTGGACGTCCGGCGTCGTATAGAGCGGGACGACGGGGCGGGCGGGCGTCCGGCCCTCCTTGCTGTGGCGGCGCTTCTTGTAGGCCGCGTCCTCCTCCTGGATCTCGGCGGCGTCCATGAGGGCGATGGACAGGATGTCGGCGGTCGCGGCCGTGGTCAGGATCGTCCCCGCGAAGCCGTCGCGGACGACCTTGGGGATGAGGCCGGAATGGTCGAGGTGGGCGTGGGTGAGGAGGATGAAATCGAGCTCCTCCGGCGCCACCGGCAGGGGGTCCCAGTTCCGTTCGAGAAAGCGGCGCTCCTGATAGAGGCCGCAGTCGACGAGGACCTTCAGGCCGTTCGCCTCGAGAGCGTAGCAGGAGCCCGTGACTTGGCGCGCGGCGCCGAGGAAGGCCAGCTTCAAGGCGCCGCTCAATAGGGATGCGCCCTGTAGTATTCCGCCTGCGCGGAGACGAAGAGGGTCCGGACCCAGAGGCGGAAGACGACGTAGATCTGCATCCAGACGAGCCCGGCGACGACCATGGGCACGGCCGGGGCCCCGAGCCGGCTGAAGACCACGTGGAAGACGGCCATCCCGGCCAGGCTCAGGAAAGCGACGAGAAGGTAGATGGTCCAGGCCCGGAAGAACCGGTGGCCGAGGAACTTGAGGGCGTGCCGAAGGGACCGGAGGACCTTCCTCTCGCCGTCGGCGACCACGGCGATACGGGCGTAGTCCACGACCATGCGGACGACGCTGAGCAGCAGCAGGGCAAGAAGGAGATGGGCGTTGGACAGGATCAGGGGCAGCCACTCCGTCGCGGCGCTTTCCATGGCCGGGCGGATGAGGCCCGAGACGAGCTTCATGACGACGCCGAGCGTGAGGAAGAGAAAGACACAGGAGAGGAGGAAGACGCGGACGAAGCGCCAGAAATACCGGCCGCAGTCGCCGAAGAACGGCTCGATGGTCGTCGGGCCCTCGCGGTCGAGGAGGCGTCCGACGATGCCGCCGTTGAGGAAGATCTGGAAGACCAGATAGAGGGCGGCGCCGACGAGGAGGCCGCCGAGGAGAGATGGCAGGGCCTCCTGGTACTTGAGGACGGCCTCGCCGATCCACATGAGGTCCAGGGGGCGGACGTTCGATCCGAGGAACGAATGACCGAGCTCGCGCTGGACGATGAAGAGGACCGGCGCGGCGACGACGGCGGCGAAGACGAGGTTGACGACGTAGAGGATGACGAGCAGACGCGCCTTGCGGATGGTCGTCCCCATGCCCTTGACGACGGCTTGGATGATGGTCATGGCGCCCTCCTCAGCTCCACGACCCGATGTAGTGGAGGAAGCTCTGGACCGTGAACAGGAGCTGGGTCATGAGCTTGACGACGTTGCGACGGAGCCCGTCGACGCCACGGCTGTTGTTGGCCAGGTTGGCGTCGATGAGCCAGACGGCGTCCGGGTCGATCTGGGCGCTCTCGGCCCGGACCGGCTTGAGGAACTCCAGGCGCGTCCAGCGGGCCTGTCCGTCCCAAGTCCGGGTCTCGACCGACCCGTCCTTGAAGCGGACGACGACCTTGACCGAGGCGTCGCCCCCCAGCCGGGCCTCTCCGTAGCGCCTCAGGACGACCGTCGTCCGATAGACGGGCTCGGCCCGGGCGCCCTCCGGGGCCTTGTCCTCGGCGTCCTCGAGCTCCGCGATCGTCTTGTCGGTCACCTCCACCCGCCCGCTGTCCGTGTCATAGACGCCGCGGCGGCGGCGGGGCTCCTTGACCGAGGCGAGGGAACCGACGCCGTAATCGAAGGTCTCGGTGCCTTCGAAAAGCCTGTCGAAGAACCAGGTCATGTCCCGCCCGCCGACCTCGTTGACGATCCCGATGAAGTCGTCCCGCGTCGGATGCCTGTAGCGGAAGCGCATATGGTAGGTCCGCATGATCCGCGACCAGGCCGGCTCGCCGAGGTGCCTTTCGAGGGTCGCGAGGAGCGTCGCCGCCCTCATGTAGACGTTGGCGGCGTAGCTGCCGCCGTTGAAAAACTCCCAGGACCAGGCCGTGACCGGATCGTAGCGGACGGTGTGGATGGCCGCGACGCGGTCGGTCTCGAAATCGAAGACCTTGGGGACGGCGAGGAACCAGTCGAGGGGAAAGCCCTTGAAGCGGAACGGCAGCGCTCCCGGCCCGTAGGCCCGGGCCGCGACCCGGCCCGTCGAGTAGGTGTTGAAGCCCTCGTCGAGCCAGGCCGCCTCGAACTCGTTGGTGGCGACGAGGCCGTACCAGTAACCGTGGCCGAACTCGTGGATGATGACCCCCTCGGGCGAGAGCTGGTTCCGGCTCGGCAGGACGCTCGTCCCCGCGGTGAACAGGGTCGGGTACTCCATGCCGCCGCTCCCTGTCCGGAACGGGGGGTCGACCATGGTCACCGTCTCGTAGGGATAGGGCCCGTACCAGAGGCCGTAGTACTTGATGGCCGCACGCAAGGCCTGGAAGTGGCGCTCGGTCTGCGTGTTGTGCTCGGGCGCGATGAGCAGGATCATCTTGACGTTGGGCAGCCGGATCTCCTCGAGCGGCAGCCCGAGGAGATCGGCGGTCTCGCGGTATTCCTGGGGCGACACTTCTCTGTCGGCGACGAAGTCCCGCTCGATCTTCAAGTAGCGGGGATCGGCCATCCAGGCGAAGTCGTGGACCATGGACTGCGAGAAGGTCAGGGTCTTCGTCCCGGCCGCCTCGTCGATCCTCTCCTCGATCGGCTTGCCCGATGAGCCGACGACGAAGTCGCGGGGCACGGTGATGTGGACGACGAAGTCGGCGAAGTCGGCGAAGAACTCGGAGTTCTGGTGGTAGGCGTGGGCGTTCCAGCCCTTCCCCGCCTCGTAGACGCCGGGCTTGGGGAACCACTGGGCGATGAAGAAGGAGTTCTTGTAGTAGCCCGAGCGGGCGACCGTCCGGGGGATCTTGCTCTTGAACTCGAGCCTGAGCCGGACGCTCTCTCCGGGCTGGACGGGTGCCGGGAAGAGGACCCGGGCGACGGTCTGATCGCCGGGGTGGTCCGGGCCGTCCGGCGTGACGAACCCGAGGCCCGGCTTGAGATCGGACCCGTCCGCCAGGCGGATATCGGTGATGTCGATCCAGCCCCATTCGCCGTCGTCGGGCGCCGCGGCGCGGCTGAACATCGATTCCGCGGCCGCCTCGCGGAGGAAGGCGCTGTCCTCGTTCTTGAAGGCGTTCCAGTAGAGATGGAGGAGCATGTCGGGCACGGCGTCCGGAGTGGGGTTCGTCCAGACGATCTCCTCCCTGCCGTGGAGCATCTTGCCGGCGGCGTCGAGCTCGACCCAGATCTCATAGCGCAGGCCGGGCGCGGCGGCCGGGGCCGCCGTTTCCTGGGCCGGCCGGGCGGCGGCCTGGGCCAGGGCGAGGGTCGCGGCCAGCAGGCCGATGGCGAAAGCGCGGATTCTCATGGTCATCCCCCTTGGCTCATGGCGGTCAGCCCTTCAACCAGTTCTCCCAGGCGCCGCGCCGGGGAAAGTGGATGAAGGCGAGAACGAGCGAGGCGAAGAGCAGCTTGTAGAAGTCCGCGGCGTTCCCGCCGACGAAGAACAGGACGAGGCCGAGGACGGCCGGAACCTCCGCGAGGACCATGGTCAGGAGCGCGGCCCTCTGGAGGCGCAGGTGGGCGGCCCCGGGTTCCTCCCCGCCCCTTCGCTTGAAGAGCCGGGGCCTGAGGACGAGGAGGAGGAGGACGACCGCCGCCGCCGCGCCGTAGGCCGCGTAACGGACCGGCTGCATGTCGGCGATCTCGGCGAAGCCGCGGAAGGGCTTGAAAGTCGCCTTGACGACCTCGACGATGGCCAGGTAGACGACCAGGCTGGCGACGATGACCGCGGCGACCAGCGCGGCCGGCCTGAGGTGACGTCCGATCTCGTCCTTGGGCTCCATATCGGACTCCTTTCGGGACGGCCGCACCCGAGCGACCGCTTCATACCCGGATTATATGAGATAACCGGGCCACAGGCAACCATAGGAGAGGGCCTGGCCATCGAGAGGGCCCCGGCCCTCAGTCGACGTAGAGCAGGAAACCCTTCAGGTAGGCCGTCTCCGGATGGTAGATGTTGACGGGATGGTCGAAGGCCTGGCAGTGCTTCTGGACGATGCGGACGCGCCTCCCCGCTTCGTGGGCCGCCTGGAAGACGACCTGCTGGAAGAGCGTCTCGTCGACGAAATGGGAGCAGGAGAAGGTCAGGACGAGCCCGGGGGCGCGGACGCGCTGGAAAGCCAGCCGGTTGATGTCCTTGTAGCCCCGGCAGGCCGCGACGACGTCGGTCCGCTTCTTGGCGAAGGCCGGCGGGTCGAGGATGATGTAGTCGTGGTCGAGCGCCGGCCCGCGGAGGAACTCGAAGACGTCGGCCGTGAAGAACAGGCCGGCGTCGGCGGCGAGGCCGTTGAGCTCGAAATTCTCCTGGGCCAGGGCGATGGCCGGCTCGGAGGTATCCACGGAATCGGCCCGGACGGCGCCGCCGAGGAGGGCCATGACCGAGAACGACCCGGTGTAGGAGAAGGCGTTGAGGACGCGGCGCCCGGCGGCCGTCTCCCGGACCAGGCGCCGGGATTCGCGCTGGTCGAGATAGAAGCCCGTCTTCTGACCGCTCGGCCAGGCGCGACCCAGAAGGGCACGCCCGCTTCGAGGACTGCGGACCCGGTCCACGGCTTCGCCCGCGAGGAGGCCCTCGGACGGGCTCGAGGCCCTCTTCGCGCCGGGCCGGGAGGTCCGAGCGCTCCAGGACGGAGCGGGGCCGGAGCGCGGCCTGAAGGACCTCGAGGACGAGGGGCTTGAGCTTCTCCATGCCGAGCGTCGCGACCTGGAGGACGAGGACGTCGTCGTAGAGATCGGCGATGAGGCCGGGCAGCCCGTCCCCCTCGGCGTTGACCAGGCGGACGGCGTTGGTCGAGGCGGGATCGAAGAAGGCCTTCCGCAGGGCTAGGGCCCTCTCGAGGCCGCCCCGGACGGCCGTCTCGGGAGGCTCCGGGCCGAACGAGATCATGCGTCCGGTGATGGCGCTTTGGCGGTTGAAGTAGCCGTGACCAAGGAGCTCGCCGTCGGGATTGCGGACGGGAAGGACCCCCCCGTCCTCGAAGTCCGGCAGGTCGCGGATGGCGCCCGAGAAGATCCAGTGGTGCCTGTTCTTGACGGCCTTGTCCCGGCCGGGCTTGAGGACGACGGCCTTCACGGCCTCTCCCCTTCCCCGCCGGCGAGCTTCCGGACGACCGGCCGGTCCGGTTTGGAGAAGAGGGCCTCCTCCATCTCCGCCGGGGCCAGCCAGCGGACCTCGTCGTGGTCGGTGAGGCGGAATCTCTCGCTGAGGAGCTCGGCCCGGAAGACGAGGAGCTCGAAGCTCGCGGCCGCGCCGGCGAAGGGCACGGCGCAGAGGAAATCGCCGGCGCGGGCCTCGACCCCCAGCTCCTCCCTGAGCTCGCGCTCCAGGCCCCGCCGGGGGTCCTCTCCGTCCTCGAGCTTGCCGCCGGGGAACTCCCATAACCCCTCGGCCACCAGGCCCGGCCGGCGCCGCGCGCAGAGGACCTTGCCCTCCCGCTCGATGACCGCGGCCGTCACCACGGTCGGCGTTCTCTTTTCAGCGCACATGTCCCGCGTTTCGGCCCCATCTTAGTCCAACCCGCTTTCGATAACAAGCCGAGGTCGGACCCCCCGCCGGCGGCAACGCTCGATCCCCGGCGCTCGGCAACGGCCCCGACGCGAGGCAACCTTTTTCCCGGCGGCGACGTCTCTTGACATATATACATAATTTATGTACATTAAATACGGAGATACGAGGAGGCGCGACGATGAAGATCCTGACGGTCCTCGAACAGGTCGTCATGACCGCCATTCTGGTCTTGAAGGACGAGGCCTACGGCGTCGCCATCAGCCGGAAAGTCAAGGAGCTGTCGGGCAAGACCGTCATGTACGGCTCGCTCTACAACGTCCTCGACCAGCTCCATAAGAAAAGCTTGGTCACCAAGCAGGTGAAGACGCCTGCCCCCGGCGAGGGAGGCCACGAACGGATCCTCTATACCGTGACAGGCTATGGTTTCAAGGCGCTGGAGGAAGCCCGGGCCCTGCAATCCTCCCTCTGGGCGAGCCTCCCCGCCATGGCCAGGAAGCGCTGACCGTGGACGGCCGGGAAACGCCCCCCCGCCTGGCTCGGCGGGCCCTGTCGCATCTTCGCCACTACGGGCGGTCACACCTGATCTCGGACGACCTCGACGACGAGTTCCGGGCCCGGTCCGGCAGCTGGCGCCGGGCCGTCCTTTGGTATTGGGGACAGGTCCTGTTCGCCTTCGTCGCCAATGTTCAACGCTGTGTGACCTGTGGAGGGGCCATGATCCGGAATTACCTGACCATCACCTCGAGGATCATCCGCCGCCACAAAATGTTCTCCTTCATCAACATCGCCGGGCTGGCGGCGGGCATCGCCTGCTGCATCCTGATCTCGATCTGGGTCCGGGAGGAGAGGAGCACGGACCGCTTCCACGAGAGCATCGACCGGATCTTCCTGGTCCGCAGCCAATTCCGGTCGGGGCAAGAGGTGAATTCGCAATCCGGCACTCCCCCGCTGCTCGGACCGGCCCTGGCCTCCGAGTACACCGAAGTCCTCGGCGCGGCCCGCCTGTTCAATTGGCAGCCGGAGATCCTGATGAAGCGCGGCGACGTCGTGTTCCGTCAGGAGGTCCTCTTCGCCGATCCCGCTTTGTTCGACGTGTTCACCTTTCCGATCGCCAGGGGCGAGAAGCCGCGGACGCCCTCCCCGCCCGCCGAGATGGTCATTTCGGAGAAGCTGGCGGCGAGGCTGTTCGGCCGGGAGGACCCGGTCGGGCGGACGGTCACCCTCGACAACCGGATGACGATGACGGTCCGGGCCGTCATGAGGGACGTCCCCTCGTCTTCGAGCCGGAAGTTCGACGTCTGGGCCCCTCTCCAGGCCTTCGCGCAGTTCGCCGGCCGGGCCGATCTCCTGGACAACTGGGGCAACTACGCCTTCCGGACCTATGTCGAGCTCTCGCCAGGCGTCGACCCGGAGGCGTTCGACGCCAAGATCGCCGGACGGATCCAGCAGGCCGATCCGGAAGCCAACGTCACGCTCACTCTCTATCCTTTCAAGGATTTCTACCTCGAGCTTTTAGGCAACGGCCGAAGGGTCGGTCTGTTCTCCCTCGTCGCCGTTCTCGTCCTCCTGATGGCCTGCATCAATTTCGCCAACCTGTCCTCGGCCCGTTCGGACAGGCGGGCCTTGGAGGTCGGCATCCGCAAGACCGCCGGCGCCGGCCGCGGCTACCTCATCGGCCAGTTCCTGGGGGAAGCCCTCCTTTTTGCCGCCCTTTCCTGGCTCGCGGCCATGGGACTGGTGATCGCACTGCTCCCTCTCTATCGAAGGCTCACGGGGCTCGGCGTCGGAGCCGGCGACATCTGGGCGGCGGCGCCCTGGCCGGTCATGCTGGGCCTGGTCCTCGCGGCCGGGCTGCTCTCGGGCCTCTACCCGGCCTTCGTGCTCTCGTCCCTGAGGCCGGCCCTGACGCTCAAATCCGACGCCGTGCCGGGGCGGGGGCGGGCCGCTTTCCGCAAGGCGCTCGTTTTGACCCAGTTCTCTCTGTCCATACTCTTCATCATCGCTTTCGTCGTCGTGGCTTCCCAAGTCCGGTTCATGAAGACCCGGGATCCCGGCTATTCGCGGGAGGCGGCGCTCTTTTTCCCCGTCCAGGGGGAGATGGCGCGGGCCTATCCCCGGGTGAAGGCGGCGCTTCTGGCCGACCCGGCCGTCGAAAAGGTCACGGTGTCGACGGATGTGCCGTTCAATATCAGCTCGGTGGTTGTCGCGGGGGATTGGGAAGGGAGAGACCCCGAAGTCGACTCCAATGTCACATTCTTCGGGGCGGACCACGATTACCTGACCGCGTTCGGCCTCGCGCTCGTCCAGGGCCGGTTCTTCGGCCCCGAGACGCCGGCCCGCAGCGCGGACATCGTGATCAACGAGAAGCTGGCCGGCCTTCTCGGCAGGAAGGAGGTCGTCGGCGTCCGGATCTCCCTGCTGGGCCGGGATTTCACCATCATCGGTGTCGTCAGGGACTTCCTCTTCAGGCCGCTCGACCAGGAACTGGGTCCCTTGGCGATGTTCCATGACGACAGTATCCTGCCCTACCGGTACGTGTTCGTGAAGGCCCGGCCCGGCGGGATCCCCGGCATCGTCTCCTTTCTCGAGGACGCCGAGCGCGCTTTCGGTCTCGACGCCCCGCTCGAGTACCGCTTCCTGGACGAAGAGGCCTCGGCCCAATACGGGAACGAAGAGAGATTCCGCGGGCTCGTCGGCGCCTTCACGGCCCTGGCCGTCGTCATCTCCGCCCTCGGCCTGATCGGGCTCTCGGCCTTCATGGTGGAGAGGCGCGTCCGGGAGATCGGCGTCCGCAAGATCCTCGGGGCTTCGGCTCTGGGGGTGACGGGCTATCTCTCGGCCAACGTCCTCAAATGGGTCCTCGCGGCCAATCTGATCGCCTGGCCCGCCGGCTATCTCTTGATGTCCCGCTGGCTGAGGAGCTTCGCTTTTCGCATCGACCTCGAGCCCTGGATCTTCCTCCTGTCGGCGGGGATCCTCCTGGCCGTGGCGGCGGTCACCGTGACCGCGCAGACGCTGGGGGCGGCCCGCGCCAATCCCGTCGATTCCTTGCGCCACGAATGATGGGGAGGACGGCGGCCATCCCGCCGGGGACCCTGAGCCGGCCGCCGCCCGCTTCGAAGCCCGGAGCTTTTGTGCTAAAATGGCGGGACCATGAAAGTCGCATTCCTCGCCTCCGAAGTCATCCCTTACGCCAAGACGGGCGGCCTGGCCGACGTGGCCGGGGCCCTGCCCAAGTTCCTCGCCGGCCTCGGCGCCGAAGTCCGGGTCTTCATGCCGCTCTACCAGGAGGTCCGGAAGAAGGGCCTCCCCCTCGAGCCGGTCCTCGACAGGGCCGTCCTGCGCATGGGGGGCCGCGACCTCGCCTACAAGGTCTTTGGCCACAGGTCCGAGGGCGTCACGGTCCTCTTCATCGACCGGCCCGCCTACTACGAACGGGACCATCTCTACGGGACCGCGACGGGCGACTATCCGGACAACGGGGAGCGGTTCGCCTTCTTCTGCCGGGCCGCCCTCGAGACCATGAAGTCCCTGGAGTTCAGGCCCGACATCGTCCACGGCCACGACTGGCAGGCGGCCGCCGTCTTCGCCTACCTCAAGTTCGTCTACGCGGACGACCCGTTCTTCGCCCGTACGCGCTCCCTCTTCACCATCCACAACCTGGCCTATCAGGGACTGTTCGAGAGGGACGTCCTCGGCAAGATCGACCTCCCCGACGCCCTCTTCAACATGAACGACCTCGAGTATTTCGGCCAGGTCAACGCCCTCAAGGCCGGCATCCTCTACGCGACGGCCGTCACGACCGTCAGCCCGCGCTACAGCCGCGAGATCCAGACGCCCGAGTTCGGCTGCGGCCTCGACGGCCTCCTGCGGAGCCGGGCCGGAGTGCTCCACGGCATCCTCAACGGCGTCGATTACAGCGACTGGGACCCGGCCACCGACCGGCTCATCCCCGCGAACTTCGGCCCCGGCGATCTCGCCGGGAAGAAGGCCTGCCGGGAGGAGCTCGGCCGCATGTTCGGATTGGACCTTCCGCCCGCCCGCCCGCTCGCGGGCATGGTCACCCGCCTGGCCGGCCAGAAGGGGCTCGACATCCTCTGCGAGGCCCTCGACTCTCTCCTCGGCCTCGACGTGTCGCTCGTCATCCTGGGCACGGGCGACAAGAAGATCCAGGATTTCCTCGTCGCCGCTCAGAAGAAGCACCCGACCCGCCTCGGCCTCAAGATCGCCTTCGACGAGAAGATCGCCCACACCATCTACGCCGGGACCGACATGTTCCTCATCCCCTCTCGCTATGAGCCCTGCGGCCTGACCCAGATGTACGCGATGAAGTACGGCACGGTCCCGGTCGTCCGGGCCACGGGCGGACTCGACGACAGCGTCGAGGAGTTCGACGCCGCCGCGGGCACGGGCAACGGGTTCAAGTTCGACGAGGCCGCCCCCGGTCCGCTCCTCGAGGCCACGTCCCGGGCCATCCACGCATTCGCCCGGCCGGGCGAATGGACGACCCTCGTCCGCAACGCCATGGCCGCGGACTTCTCCTGGGAGCGCTCGGCGGCGACCTACATCGCCCTCTACGAGATGATCGGCTCGCCCTGAGTGAGCTAGGGCTCCCTGAGGAACTGGGCGGCTGTCTCCGGCGGCACCGGATTGATGTAGAAACCCGTCCCCCACTCGAAGCCCGCCACCTTGGTCAGGATGGGGATGATCTCCAGGTGCCAGTGCGATCTCAGGTGGATCTCCGGCCAGCCCTTGAGCGACAGCGACGGATTGGGGGCCTTGTGCAGGACCATGTTGAAGGGCGGATCGCCGACCGTGTCCTTCAGGCGCGTCAGGACCCGCTTGAGGATCTCGGCCAGGGCGGTGAGCTCGTCATCCTGGACGTCGGTGAAGAACGCCGAGTGCCGCTTGGGGTAGACGGCCATCTCGAAGGGGGAACGCGAGGCGTAGGGGGCGAAGGCGGTGAAGTGGGCGTTCCTGGCGACGATCCTCGACCCATCGGCCTCCTCCTCCCGCAGGATGCGGCAGAACGCGCATTCCTTGAAGGTCCTGAACAGGCGGTCGGCGCCGTAGATCTCCTCCTTGATGCGCTTGGGGATGATCGGCGTGGCCACGATCTGGGAATGGGGGTGGCTC
The DNA here is from genome assembly GCA_963719985.1 of Candidatus Aminicenantota bacterium. Lineage (GTDB taxonomy): Bacteria > Acidobacteriota > Aminicenantia > Aminicenantales > Saccharicenantaceae > RBG-16-66-30. The sequence continues at coordinate 41,582 of CAVRDU010000006.1, forward strand.
AGCGAAGCGCCGGCCTCCTTGCCCTTGTTCTTGAAGATCTGGACGTACTGATAGTGGAGGTCGCACTCGATCGTCCGGATCCTCTGCTGGAACACGCCGAGCACGTCGCGCACGTGGGGGACGGGCAGGTCCCCGAGCTCGAGGGCGTGGTCGGTGTTCTCGATGACCACCTCGTGCACCCCGCGGCCCTCCATCGATTGGAAGATGCCCTGGGTCGCCCGCGGCGGCGGCGGTCCGGGGGTGAGGGCGGGGAACTTGTTGGGGACGACCCGGACGCTCCAGCCGGGGGAATCTGGGGCCGTTCCCTCCGCCCTGAGGGCATAGACCTCGGGCGGGGTCTTCCCCTCGTTCCCCAGGCAGAAGGGGCAGAATCCGGAAGGTTCGGGGGGGCGGGCCGCTCCGCCGGCCGGCCGGAAGTCGTCGGGGCGCTTGCTGCGCTCGGTGGCGATGATGACCCATCGCCCGCTGATCAGGTCTTTTCTAAGTTCCGACATCATTCACCTATGAGGCTCTTGATCTTGGCCTTGAGCTCGTCGAGCGAGGCCGACTTGACGACGTACGCGTCGGCCGCCCAGGTCATGAAGTCCTCCTTGTAGCTCTGGTAGGCCGAGTTGATGATGATCGGGATGTCCTTGCGGAGCCCCATGATCTCGGTGATGAGCTCGATGCCGTTCTTGCCGGGCATCCGGATGTCCGTGACGATGAGGTCGAAGGCCGTCTTCTTGAGCGCGGCCAGGGCGGTCTCGGCGTTGGTGACGGCCGTGACCTCGTAATCCCGGCTGAGTTCTTCCTCGTAGAGCAGGCAGAGCGCCTTTTCGTCCTCGACGAGCAGGACCTTTTTTTTCATGGTCGTTCACTCCTTTTCGCGGTAGACGAAGATGAGCTTGAACAGGGCCCCGCGCCCCGTCCGGCTCTGGACCTCGATATGGCCGCCGCAATTGTCCATGACCCTCTTGGTGAAAGGCAGCCCGAGGCCCATGCCCTTATCCTTGGTCGTGAAGAAGGGCTTGAAGAGCTGCTCCTTGTCCGGGTTCGAGATCCCCCGCCCGGAGTCCCGGATCGACAGGGCGAAGCCGCTCTTGTTCTTCCGGTAGCCCCGCACCGCGATCGTCCCGCCCGGAGGCGTCGCGTCGAAAGCGTTGTCGAGGAGGTTGCGGAGGATCTCCCCGAAGGAGGTCGGGTCGCACAGGATCTCCGGCGGACAGGGGTCCACCTTGACCTTGAGCTCGTAGCCCGCGGACTTCGCCTGGATCTCGGGGCTGGCCAGCGTCGCGGCGATGGCGGGGCCGGGATCGAAGTAGACGGGCTCCTTCACGCTGACCTTGAGGAAGTGGCCCATCTGGTAGATGATGTCCTCGAGGCGGCGGACCTCCTCCCGGATGATGGTCAGATTGCGCTTCTTCTTGTCCTCGGGGACGTCGGGCTTGAGGAGCTGGTCGGCGAAGCCGCCGACGGCGACGATGGGATTGCGGAGCTGGTGGGTGACGAACATGGCCATCTCGCCCATGGCCGCCATCTTCTCCATGTCGATGAGCTTGCGGTGGAGGGTCGCCGAATAAACGTAGTTGCCGGCGATGAGGCCGCAGAGGCCGGCCAGCTTGATGTCGGCGGGCGTTATCGGCGTCCGGGTGATGGCGTTGTCGAGGATGATCTCGCCGACGACGTCTTCGCGGGCCAGGAGCGGGACGCAGAGGAACTCGTCGGTCTCGATGAGGTTGAGGAAGCGCCGGTCGACGAGCGGCTCGCCGGCGGCGCCGCGGACGTGGAGGATCTCCTTGCGGCAGGCCGCGTAGGCCGGGATGAGGGCGCCCTCCTCGTCGGCCGCGTAGACGAGCCCCTTGAGCCGGCCGCTGAGCGTGTCCTCGTTCTTGCGGACGAGGGCCCGGTTGTGCTCGATGATCTCGACATAGCCGATGCCGGGCGTCGAGAGGACCTCCCAGATCAGCCCGGCCTCCTCGGCCGAGCGCGGCCCCAGCCACATCTCGCCCTTGAGCCGGTCGCCGTCCTTGAGGAAGAGCATGGCCCGGTTGAAGCCGACCCCGGAGCCCGAGGTCAGGGCCGTCAGGATGACGAGCAGGTTGTCCTCCAGGGAGAAGGGCTGGAAGAAGCCCTGGGAGATGATCGAGAGCAACATCAGCTCGCGGGGCGCGTCGCGCTCGAAGTCCGGGGAGAGGATGCTGTAGGACTCGATCATTCGGATGTCCATCCTTTGGGGACCACCCGGACACCGGCCCGGCTGATCTTGAAGTTCCGGCCGTCCTTCTCGGCGTCGAGCCCGATCTCGAAGCGCTCGGCGATCGTCGAGCCCTTGTCGATGATGACCTTGCGGAGCCGGGCGCCGCGGCGGACGGTCACGTCCTCGAAGAGGATCGAATCGACGATCTCGGCCCCCGGCTCGACCCGGACGCCCGGGCCGATGACGGAGCGGACGATCCGGCAGTCGGTGAACGAGCCGCCCATGCTGATGATCGTGGCCTGCAGGTCTCCGCCGGAGACGCACGCCGGCGGGCGCTGGGGCTTGTAGGTCCGGACGGTCCAGGCCGGGTCGCGCAGGATGCCCGGCGGGTCGGGGGCGAGGAAGGCCATGTTGGCCTTCCAGTAGGCGTCGATCGTGCCGATGTCCTCCCAGTACTCGTCGAACGTGTAGGCGAAGACGCGATGGCCCTCGATGAGCGCCGGGAGGATGTCCCGGCCGAAGTCGTGCGAGCTCTTGGAGGAGCGGGCGTCCTTGATGAGGGCCTTGATCAGCACGGGCGTCTTGAAGAGGTAGACGCCCATGGAGATGAGGCTCTTCTCCGCGTCCCAGGGCGCCGGGAATGGCTTCTTGGGCTTTTCCATGAACTGGACGATCCGGCGCTCCTCGTCGACGCCGATGACGCCGAACCGGGTGGCGTCCTTGACGGGGATCGTCCGGGTCATGATCACGGCGTCCGCGTCGGCCTGGCTGAAGAACCGGAGGAGCTTCCGGTAATCGGCGTTGTAGACGTGGTCGCCGGACAGGACGAGTACGGCCTCGGGGTTCTCCTGCTGGATGGAGTAGATGTTCTGGAAGACGGCGTCGGCCGTGCCCTCGTACCAGTGATCGCCCACCCTCCCCTGGGCCGGCAGGGAGATGATATAGTCGCCGCTTTCGGCGTGGAAGATGTTCCAGCCGTTGAGGATATGGCGTTCGAGCGAGAGGGACTTGTACTGCGTCAGGAGGGCGATCCGCCGCAAGCCCGAGTTCAGGGCGTTGGACAGGCTGAAGTCGATGATGCGGTAGACCCCGAGGAAGGGCACGGAAGGCTTGGCCCGGTCGCGCGTCAGAGGATAGAGGCGCTCCCCCTTGCCTCCGCAGAGGACCATGGCCAGAGTTTTCTTAGATAACAGTTCCATCGGGCAGCACGACCTCCTCGAACAGGCGGTCTTCGGATTCGAACACCTCGAGAAGCGACACCTCGGCGGCGCCGAGCGGGCCTCCCGCCTCGAGCCATCCGAGGAGCGTCAGGGCCCGTTCGTAATGCTCGGCGGCGCGGTTCTCCGCGTAGTCCCGGGCCGACCAGGTCGAGATGAGGAACGGCCAATCGGAGCTCTCGAGCAGGTACTTCTCGCGGAAGAACTGCCTGAGCAGGCGCCGGTCGAGCCCGGCCAGCCGCGGCGTCAAGGCGGCCGCTCCGGCTTCGATCCGGTAGATCTTCTTCCATATCCAGGATGTGTCCTCGTTGAGCCAGATCCAGTGGAACCCCCCCTTGCCCCAGGAGCCTTCGGGGAGGGATACGACGGTCGACGGGGGCAGGGCCTCGAGCGAACCTCCGGCGGTCATCGGCCGGACCGGGCTCCTCCCGAGCTTCTTGATGACGAGGTAGAGCCATTCGGGCCCTTCGAACCACCAGTGGCCGAACAGCTCGGTGTCGTAGAGGGCGACGACGGTCCCGTCCTCCCTCCCCTCCAAGGCCGTCTCGAGGACCGAGACGAAGTGGGCGGCGTGTTCCTCCAGCCGATCCCCCGTCGGGCCCGGTTCGTAGGGCTCTTTGAGGCCGAGGTCGGCGTCGTTCGAGGTGATGCGCCAGTAGCGAAGGCCGCCGGGGAAATGCTTCTTGTGGAACTCGAGGTAGAGGCCGTCGCCGGGATACCCCCTGTCACGGCTCCAGACCTGCGAGCCTGAGACTTCGTCCCTGGCCAAGAACGGGACAAGCGAGGGGTGGGCCAGGTAGGCGGAATACGGGTCGTTCGGCAAGTCCTCGGCTGGCCGGTAGGCCCCGCGGAACTTCTCCCAGAGGAGTTTCAGGCCGGGAAACTGGTCGATGTAGACGCCCTTGGCCTCCCCGCCCTTGAGCAGGTGCGCGTCGACGAAGAAATAGCCGAGCCCCTCCTGGCCCAGGATCTCGTCGATCCCGAGCCGCGGATAGGCGTCGCCGTCCCCGAGGGGGTCCTTCCAGTCGTAGCCCGGACGATAGGCGCACTCGGGGATCCAGAAGCCGCGGGGATCGCGGCCGAAATAACTTCGGTAGACTTGGCAACCCTGGCGGACCTGCTGGCGGATGCTCTCGTCCCGGGAGAGGAGGGCGAAGTAGCCGTGGGTCGCCGCCGAGGTCAGGACCTCGATGTGGCCGCGGTCCTGGAGTGAGCGGAAGGAGTCGACGATGTCGCCGCGGGCGCGGTCGTGGAAATCCTCGAGGAGCTTCCGGTACCAGGCCTCCCAGTACGCCGCGAGCGGCCGGAGGGCGGCGTTGCCGGTGCGCTCGAAGGCCTCGCCGTCGCGGACGGCGAAGGCCATCTTCATCCTCAGGTATTCGTCGAAGCCCCGGACGAACGCGGGGTCCTTGAGCTGCTCCATGAGGACCGGGGTGAAGCTGACGCTGGTCCCGGCCGATATCCCCTCGCCGGCCAGGCGCTCGAAGACGTCGAGGAGGGGCAGGTAGGTCTCCGCGGCCGCCTCGTAGAGCCAGTCCATCCCGTGCGGCCAGCTGCCGTGGGCCAGGACGTAGGGGATGTGGCTGTGCAGAACGAGAGAGAAGAACTTACCGCCCATGGGGCTCCTTCAGCACGATGGACAGGCGACGCGCTCCGTTCGAGGGCAGGGCCACCGGCCAGACCGGGCAGAGACAATATCCTTGGTGGATTATATCAAAACCCTCCTCGGATTGGGAGAGCGTCCTCAGGGCGAACGACCAGACGGCGTCGGCCGCTTCCGGCTCGAAGCGAAGGGCCCCGCCGTAGAGCGACGCCCCGGCGGCGCCACGCAACTCGAGCTCGGAGGGGAAGGCGAGGAAGTTCCATTCGCAGCCGTAGATCAGGTCGATGGGCCGCTCCGAGAGGTTCTCGATCTCGATCCCGACGCTGATAGACCCGTCCGCGCCGAGGACCGTCTTCCGGACGGCCACGGGCAGGCGCTCGCTCCCGACCCAGACCGAGCCCCGGCGCTCGAGCCTGAGCTCGGGCCCCGATATGGCCGCCGCGTACGGCCCGTCGACGAAATCGCCCTGCTCGCCGAACTCGAGCCCGCGGAAGCCCTCCTCGGTCGTGCCGGGAGCGAAGAAGTGGTCGATGAGCGAGACGCGGGGGTACCGGTCGTAGCGCAGGAGCTCCGCGGCCTCCGGGGGAAGACTCTTGCCGAGCTCGTGGATGCTCTTGCCCGCCCCCCCTCCCCCGCTTCCGGAGCGACGTCCGGCCGGTGATAGGCCTCGCGGCGCCGGGACAGGACGTCGGAGATGTTCCTCGAGGCGGGCCGGTGGTCGATCTCGACGAGCGTGCCGCCGGCCGCGGGCTTGACGATGAGCCCGAACGTCTTATCGCGGAACACGAGCTCCTCGCGGCCGTCGCAATCGTAGTCGCAAGCGATCCATCCCCCGGGGTCGGGCGTCCGCTTCTCGGCCTCGAGCAGGTGATGGTAGGCGGACTCGCGGAGGTGGGGCAGGTAGAGCCCGCCGAAGACGCCGTGCCAGTAGGGATCGTTGCACTGGGCCCGGTAGAGGTGGCGGAGCCCCTCTCCCTTCTCCCCGGCCTCGCGGAGCCCTTCCGAGACCATGAGCATGCGCTTGTGCAGGCGGTTCACCTCGGGGTACTTGCGCAGAAAATCCCGGAACAGCCCGCCGCGGATGAAGCGCCGGGCCTCCGCGGGCGCGCTCGCCTTGAGCCTCTCGTAAGAGGCCTGGTCGTCGGGCTCGAGGACCCACTCCATCATCTCCTCGTAGGACGCGGGCGGGAGATAGACCCGGCCCGCCGGCGGATTCGTGTCCATGTACTCGGAGAACGACAGCGTCCGGACCCCTTGCTCCTCGATATAGGCCAGGAAGTTCCTGAGCCATCCGTCGTCGTAGACCCACTTGTGCGTCCCCGGCCACAGGCCGAACTTCTCGCCGTCGTCGCCGAGAATGGCCGTGCCGCCCGCCTCGTGGATCGACCGGAGGTGGGCGTCGACCTCCGCGAGCGGGCGGAAAGGGATGAGGTAGCGCAGCTTCTTGTCGATCGGAAAGACCCGGAGGCTCCGGCCCTCCTCTTCGGTGACATAGGTCGTGTAGAGGTCGCGCACTCCGGCGTAGTGGAAGTGCTCCTCGTCGAGGAGAGTGTAGGCGATGCCGGCCTCGGCCAGGGCCTTTGGCAGGTGCGGCTCCCAGACCCTTTCCGTGAGCCACAACCCGCGGGGGCGCCGGCCGAAATGGGCGGCCAGGAAGTCGTTCATCATCCGCATCTGGCCGGCGCGGTCGGCCTCGGGGATCATCGTGAGCACGGGCTCGTAGAAGCCGCCGCCGAGGAGCTCGACCTGGCCGCGCCGGACGAGCTCGCGGACGAGGTCGAACGACCCCCGCTCGCTCTTCTCCATGTATTCCCAGAGAGGGCCGGAGAAGTGCAGGGCGAAGCGGAAACCCGGGTGTCCGGCCAGGACCTCGAGGAGAGGCGCGTAGCAGTCGGCGAAGGCCGACCTGAAGACATGTCCGAAGTTCCCGACGGGCTGGTGGTTGTGGATGGCGAAGAGGAGGACGGGCCCGCTCATTCCGCCTCCTCCGAGAGGATGACAGCGAGCCCGGCCAGGATGACGGCCTGGAGCTCGAGCTCGCGCGGGTGGACGCTCTCGACGGTGTCGAGCGCGGAGTGGTGAACGTCGAAATAGCCCGCGGCGTTGACGATGACGGCGGCCGGGACGGCCCCCTTTTCGACCAGGGGGGCGACGTCGACGCCGCCCCCGCCCGGGACGATGAACGACACGCCGAGCGGCCGGAACAGCTCCGCGTGGGCCGAGACCTTCTCCCGGGCCCGAGGATCGCGCCCGCCGACGGCCAGGCCGACCGGGATGAACCCGCCCCGGTCCGATTCGGCCGCCGCGACGTGGCGCTCGCGCCGGCGCTCCCGGGCGGCAGCGTAGGCCCGGCCGCCGGTCCCGCCGAACTCCTCGTCCATGAAGAACACCACCCGGACGGTCCGGCGGGGTCTCAGGCCGAGGGCTTTGATGAGCCGGACGGCCTCCAGGGCGGCCGCGCAGCCGGCGGCGTCGTCGTGGGCGCCGACGCCGAGGTCCCAGCTGTCGAGGTGGCCGCCGAGGAGGACGATCTCGCGCGGACGCTCCGAGCCGGTGATCTCGCCGACGACGTTGGCCGAGACGACGCGTCCCCCGTCGCGGCAGTCCATCCGCAGGGAGACCGCCGCTCCCGGCTCCGCCTCCAGCAGCCCGCTCAGGACATCAGCGTCCGCGGTGCTGACGGCTGCCGCGGGCACGCGGGGGAGGCCGGGCCGGTAGCGCAACATTCCCGTGTGGGGGTTCTTGTCCACCCGGAAGGTCAGGGAGCGGACGAGGACCGCGACCGCGCCGTGGCGGGCCGCCGCGGACGCGCCGTCGACGCGCTGGTCGGCGGCCCGGCCGTAGGCCGCGAACGGGTCGGCCAGCCGCCTGTCCATGGGCCTGTTGAAGAAGACGATCTTCCCTTTGATCGATCCGCCCAGGCCGGCGAGCTCGTCGAGCGAGCAGACCTCGACGACCGGCGCCGTGAGGCCCCGCCCGGGCGTTCCGACGCTCCCGCCCAAGGCGCAAATGGCGAGGGGAACGGCCGCGCGGGCGCCCGAGGCGGTGACGACCGCCTCGGCGACGCCGCCCCGGACCCAGCGGCCGACCTCGACGGGTTCGGCATGGACATTGTCGAGGCCGAGCTCGCGCATGAGCTTCAGGGACTCCTCGACCGCCGCCGCGGCCTGGGGCGAACCCGTCAGGCGGGGCCCTACGGACGCGACGCGCCTCAGGAACTCGTGGGCCCGCTCGCCCGCGAGACCCTCCTCCCGAAGACGGTCGAAGATCTCGCGATAGGAAGGGAGAGCCTGGTCCTGCCCGAGAGGGACGGTTCCTTTCGGGGACAGCCCGGGTCCCGGCAGGGCGGAGGCCAGAGCGAGGGCGGCCAGGGCCAGAATGAGCAGGCTTCGGACGGGTCGTTTTTTCATCTCGGCGAATCCCCTCTTATCCCTCATTCCCGGCCACCTGTCAAGGCGGGCGGCTGGGGGCGCCGCCGTTTCCCGAAGGCCGGGCTCACCTGTGGAGGAAGCAGCGCTCGGAATCGACCTCGCCCGGTCTCCGGGTGACGATCATGGCCAGGCCGAGCTCGTCGGCCTTGTCGATGACCTCCTGGTCCTTGATCGATCCCAGCGGGTAGATGACGGCGGTGATGCCGTTCTTGGCCGCCAGCTCGACGACGTCGGGGAAGGGCATGAACGCGTCGGAGGCGAGGACGCAGCCCTCCGGGCCGTAGCCGCGGCGGGAGACCCGGATGGCATCCTCGGCGGAATCGATGCGGCTGCGCTGGCCGGAGCCGATGCCGTGGGTCTTGTCCGCGGCGCCGACGACGACGGCGTTCGACCGGGTAAAACAGGCCACCGTCCAATTGAACAGCGCTGCCCGGACCTCCTCGGGGCCCGGCTTCCGCTTGGAAACGACGTCCACGGACTCCGGCGAGACGATCCTCGAGTCGAAGCGCTTCTGGACGAGCAGTCCGCCGGCCACTCTCTTCACCTCGAGACCGTTGTCGACCGCCGGCCGGTCGAGGGGCGCGCCCATCTTGACGACCCGCAGGACCTTCCGCATGGTCAGGACCTCGAGGGCCTCGGGCGCGAAATCGGGCGCGTAGACGACCTCGACGTTCCGCGGGCTCTCGACGAGGAGCCGGGCCAAAGGCTCGGTGACGCGGAAGCTGAAGACGTCGACGCCGCCGAAGCTCGAGAGCGGGTCGCACCCCCAGGCCTTCTCGAACGCTCCGACCGCGTCGTCGCCCAGGGCGACGCCGCTCGGCATCTCGTGCTTGATGATGACCGCGGCCTGGCGCTCCGGGAAGATCTGGACGAGCTTGCGGGCCAGCCTCTGGCCGAGGTCCATGTCGCCGACATTGATGTAGCTCAGGCCCTTCGACCCTTCCTGGAGGACCTCGAGATGGCCCATGTTGGGCCCCGTGGCGCCCTCCTCTTGATAGAAGGCGGCCGGGTAGCCGGGATTCTCGCCGTAACGCATGGGGAACTTCTTGACGAACGTGTCGTCGCCGAGGCGCAGGACCTCCGGGAAGTCCTCCCGGACTTTGGTCTGGTATTGGCTGCGGGCCGTCCGTTCGGGCTTGCTCATGGGCTCATGTCCTTTCGTGGCGGTTGATGATGTGGACCTCGGCCCGGTCCGGCGCCTCAGGATCGGCGAAGACGCAGGCGACGGAGACGCGGAAGTCCCTGCCGCCCTCGGCGGGGGCCAGGCCGCCGTAGAAGGCCTCGGCCATATCGGCCGCCGTCGCGCCCGGCATTCCGACGAAGCGGGGCTCGCCGCCGAAGACCGGCAGGGGATCGGCGTTCGGGCCCTCGTATGTGGAGACCAGCCGCCCCTCCCCCGTCCGCAGGCCGACCTCGTCGTAGCCCCTCAGCGTTTCGCCCGCAGGGCCCCTGCGGACGACGCTCAGGCCGGCCCGCGGCCCGACGAGACAGCCGCTGATCCGGGGCGTGAAAATGGGCGCGTCCGGCTCGTAGTCCCATGCGGCCAGGGCGCCGGAGAGGACGGCGACCGGATCGGCCCCGGTCCGGATCCGGTCGCGGATGTCGGCCGTCTGCTTGCCGTTCGAGACGGCGATCCCGGCCGCGGCGAAGAGCACGGCCGGGTAGACGAGCAGGTCGACGTTCCCCGTCTTCAGGGTCGCCTCGTCGGTCGGCCGGACCCAGACGCCCCCGTCGCGGTGGACGAGCTTGCGGGCCTGGCTCGAAGGCGACCTCCCGGTGATGGCGTAGACGACGGCCGCCTTCGCCCCTCCTTCCGGCGCGCCGATGGCGATGAGCCGGCCGGGGTACTCAAGCCGGGGCAGGGCACGGGTCTGGGGATCCATGGGGCCGTCCTTTCGCGCCTCACTTTAACAAAGCCCCCGCATGAAGTCAAAGACGGTCCGCCGGCTGAAGGGCCGAGAACCGATACAAGATGATCGTTCTCTTGAGCAGTGTCGGCGGATTCTGTTACAATTCGCGCAGGAGGTCCGCCGATGCCTGAAGAATCCTTCCGTGATCCCGAGTTCCTCGAGTCGCTCGAAGGCCGGACCCTCCGCATCCTGAGCGAATACCTCGGCCCGATGGCCCGTCTCGACAAGGCCAAGATCAACAGCACGATCCTCTTCCTCGGCTCGGCCAAAGCCGACCCGACCAACTCCGATTCGGACTTCTATCGCTATTATTGGGAGGCGGAGGAGCTGGCCTTTCTCCTGGCCAAATGGGCCATCTCGGTCAAGGTCCCCAAGGGCAAGGACTTCGTCGTCTGCACCGGGGCCGGCCCCGGGATCATGGAGGCGGCCAATCGCGGCGCCTCGCGGGCCGGAGGGAACACGATCGGCATGAACATCTCCCTGCCCCAGCCCCAGCCGCCGAACCCCTACATCACCCCGGAGCTCGCCTTCTCCTTCCACTACTTCTTCATGCGCAAGTTCTGGCTGACCTATAAGGCCAAGGCGGTCATCGCTTTCCCCGGCGGCTACGGCACCCTCGACGAGTTCTTCGAGATCCTCACCCTGCTCCAGACGAGCAAAGTCTCGAAGCGCGAGCTGGCCCTCGTCCTCTATGGCGGGGACTACTGGCGGGACCTGATCAAGTTCGACTCCATGGTCAAAAAGGGCGCCATCTGCGCCGGCGACCTCAAGCTCTTCCGCATCTGCTCGACGCCGCGCGAGGCCTTCAGCTATCTCAAGAAGCGGCTGACGGGGTCCCTTGCCTGAAAGCCGGCGGCTCCTCCGCGGCGCGTCGGCGCTCCTCGCGATCCTGGCCGTCTCGGCCTGCGGCGGACTTCCGCGGGCCAGGACCGAGCCGGGCGGCGAGACCGGCATCGCCTCCTGGTACGGGAACGAGTTCCACGGCCGCCCGACGTCGAGCGGCGAGGTCTTCGACACGAACGACATGACCGCCGCTCACCGGACCCTCCCCTTCGGCACCCACGTCATGGTGACGAACCTCGATAACGACCGGTCGGTCGTCGTCCGCGTCAACGACCGCGGTCCGTTCGTCCGCGGCCGGATCATCGACCTCTCCTACGCGGCCGCGCGGGTCCTGGGGATCGTCGGGCCGGGCACGGCCCGCGTCCGCCTGGATGTCCTCCGCGGCGCCGCGCCGCCGCCCGGCGGGCCCGCCGCGGTCTGGGTCCAGGTCGGGGCCTTCGCCGTCCAGGAGAACGCCCACAAGCTCAAACGCGAGCTCGACGGGTCCTACCGGGACGTCGCCGTGAGCGCGCTCAGGACGGACCGAGGCACATACTATCGGGTCCGGATCAGGACGGACGAACGCGCGGCCGAGGGGCTGGCCCGGCGCCTGGCGGGCGAGGGCTATCCGGTCATCATCGTTCGCGAATAGCCCACTCCAGGAGGCTACCTCCCCCCCGCCCGACGCTTGAACAGATAGGCCGCGTCGCGGAGCTTGTTCACGGCGCCGTCGTGGGCGGCGTAGCGCCCCCCCTCGTAGAAGCCGGCCGCGCCGAACTCCCCCTTCTTGTTGAGAGCGTAGAACTCGAGGCCGAAATTCGGCCGCCCGTCGGCGTCGCAGAGCCTTGGCGTGAGCTTGGCCTTGGCCGCGACGGCCTCCAAGGCCTTGAGGCAGGCCTCCTCGGGCGTCGCTCCCCGCCCCATGGAGTCGACGATGCGGAAGCTGGCGCAAGTCTGGAGGTTGGCTTCGCCCAGCCCCGTCGACCCGGCCGCGCCGATCTCGTTGTCGACGTAGAGGCCGGCGCCGATGATGGGTGAATCGCCGACGCGCCCCGAGAGCTTCCAGGACAAGCCGCTCGTCGTCGTAACTCCGGCCAGGCGTCCGGCGGCGTCGACGGCGATGCAGTTGATGGTGCCGTGCGTGCTCAGGGCCGAACGCAGCTCCTCGGACAGGGCCCCGGTCTTCGGCGGGAACCAGTTGTCCCGATCTGACAGGTTCTCCTTCCAGCGCAGCCAAGCCTCCCGGGACCGTTCGGTCAGGAGGTCCTCCTCCTTGAATCCGTGGGCCCTGGCGAACTTCAGGGCGCCCTCTCCGACGAGAAGGACGTGAGGGGTTCTCTCCATGACCAGGCGGGCGACTTTGGAGGGGTTCTTGATGCTTCTCAGCGCGGCCACGGCCCCGGCCCGGTGGGTCGGGCCGTACATGACCGAGGCGTCGAGCTCGACGACGCCGTCCTCGTTGGGCAGCCCCCCGTAGCCGACGGACATGTCGTTCGGATCGTCCTCGACGATGTTGACGCCGGTGATGACCGCGTCGAGAGGGTCGCCTCCGGCCTTGAGGACCTCCATGGCCTTGTCCGTGGCCCTGAGGCCGTTGCCGCTGGCGACGACCCGGGGCCCGGCCGCGGCTTGAGGCGCCGCTCCGGCGGCCCTGACCCCCGCTCCGGCGAAGAGCGCGGCCGCTCCCGCCCCGGTCCTGAGAAAATCGCGTCTGGTGAATCTGGCCATGTGTTCGTCACTCCTTGGGCGGGATGGGGACGGGGGCCCCGTTCGGACGGTCCTTCTCCAGGTCTTCGAGGAGCTGGACGAGGACGCTGTGCTCGCCCTCGGGAACGTCGAACTTGCGGGCCCGGGCCGAGAAGACGTCCACGGCCCGGCCGTCGATGAGGATCTGGTACTTGCCCCTTTTCAGCAGGCGCAGCCGGACCCGTCGCTTCTTCAGGGTGTTGACGTCGAAGGAGACCTCCGCCTCGCTGTAGAGGAAACGGCGGACGACCGCTCCTCCGTCGATGACGATGAGGACCTCCCCCTCCTCTCGGAGAAGCGTCTCGGAATTCGAGGCCTCGACCTCGTAGTGGCGGCCCTGGATGAGGACGCGGGACAGCCGGGCCTTGGCCTCCGGCTTGAGGATGCCGAAGCGGAAGCCCTCGTGGGGCGTGAAGTCGAGGCACTCCTCGACGGCGATGAGAGCGGCCAGCGGCCCGCCGCCCTGGAAGCGCTGGCCGCCGGCCTCTCCGGTCAGGGAATCGAAGGACTCCGGGGAGAGGCCGAAGCTCGTCCAGCTCCTCATGAACATCTCGGCGCTCTTGCGCGCGAACTCGGAGGCGACGGCGTCCTGCCGGTAGGCCTTCAGGCCCTGATAGACGAGGTAACTGGCCGCCGGGCGGACGGCGCCGCGCCACGACTGCTGGCTCTCCGGGCGGAAGGCCGGGTCGTCCCTCGACACGGACGGGATGACGTAGTCGCCCCAGTATTGCCGGGGATCGAGCAGTCGCTTGAGCATCCTCTGGGCCCGGGCCTCGTCGGGGATCCCGGCGAGGAGGGTATAGAAGGCCGAAGCCGCCTTGTGGACCGAGAAACGCCCGTCCCAATGGCGATCGAAGTAGAAGCCCTCCTTCTCGTTCCACAGGCGGTCGTTGATGAGCGCTTTCATCGTCTCGTACTGGCCCCTATACCGCTCGGCGTCGGCCGCCCGGCCCAGGACCGAGGCGATCTCGGCGAGCGACCAGGCGTCGAGGGCGTAGAGGGAGCTCAGATCGAGACAGTTCATCGCCAGCGTCCCGGTCGCTTCGTTGAACGCGGCGTCGTCCCAGTTCGGCAGATCGTCCTGGCCCGACTCCCAGCCGGCCCGCATCCGGCCCGAGGCGTTCCTCTCCCAGGACGGGACGGTCTTGCCGACGAGGGGGATGTCGGCGCCCCACTCGAGGAGGCCGTCGCCGTTGCCGTCGCGGCGGGGCGGCCCGGCCGCGCGGGGCGCCGTCCAGAAATCGTGCCAGCGCTGGAGGTAGGGGTAGGCGTGCCTCACGATCTGCATGTCGCCCAGCCTCTCGAAGAGCTTCAGGGCGACGTAGGCGCCTAGGGGCGGCTGCGAGCGGTCGGCGCTGCCTCCCGAACGGCTCCGCCAGCCCGGGACGTTGCCGTTGGGATACTGGGTCTCGAGGACTGCCGCGAGAGCGTCGACGGCCAGCTTCTGGCTTTCGAGACCGACGGCCAGGGCGTCGAGAAAGGCGTTCTCGCTGCGGATGGTCCAAAGGTCCGGCTGGGAGTCGGGCCGGGCGTGGATCGCGGTACGGCCGGCCGGCATGTAGAGACGGTGGTTCCCCGGCTGATAGAGGATCCCCCAGTGGAGGCTGTTGGTGACGGCCTCGGCGACCCCCGCGTAGAGGCCGCGGACCTTGATCCTCTTCTCCTCGTAGACGCGGGCCTCCTCGTCGATGAGGTCGCCGATGCTTCCCGCGTTCCGGTAGCGCGTGATGCGGTTCGACAGGACCTCGGACCCCTGGCCGATCCCGGCCACGAAGGCTATGGTCCGGTCGGGGCCCGGCAGGTAGGCCCGGGCCAAGGCTCCGGGAGGGGCCGAGGCCGGCTCGCCGGGACGGCTGACCCAGCTCAGATAGACGGGGTCCCCCTCGCGGCCCGGGCGGCCCCGGACCTGTCCGTCCGGAAGGAGGGCATATTCGCTCCCCGCCTCCCAGGGCGAGTAATGGACCAGGGTGATCCGGACGTCCTCGGGGCAGACGAGGCGGCCGATGACGGTCCTCTCGTCCCGGCGGGACCACTCGAGGGTCAGGGTCTGGCGCCTCGGCGGGGGTTTCAACAGGATGGGCGTCGCGGCGCCCATCCGGAACGGAAGGCCGAGGTCGAGACGGACCCGGGCGTAGAGCCCGTCGGGCGAATGGGGGCCGACCTCGGAGACGAGATAATAGAGGTCCGCGCCCTCCGCGGTCTCCCCGTTCCGCTCGACCCTCAGGAGGAAGGCGTAGGCGCACGTGCCGGACGGCGCGATCGCGAGGCCCGCCCAGCCAGGCGCGTCCAGGGCCCCGATGTACGTCTCTTTCCAGGGATAGAAGATCTCGGGCCTCAAGAAGAGCACTCCGGCGACGAGCAGCGCGATGACGAGTGACGCTCTCCTGGCCAGCGCGGGGATCACGGGACGAAAATCTCCTTCGCGTCTACTTTAGGGGAATCCGGCGTCCAAATCAAGGCGAGATGGATGCTTTTTCTCCCGCTCTGTGGTAAATTGAGTATTCCGATTTCCGGTGGAGGGACGAATGGATTTCAGGCTCTATTTCCGATCCCGCCAAGGCGAGATGGTCCACTTCCTGAAGCAGCTGGCCACGCTCGAATCCCCGACCGGCGACAAAAAGGCCGTCGACGCCTGCGCCTCCTTTGTCGCCCGTGAGCTCAAGAGGGTCGGATGCAAGGTCACCGTCCATCCCCAGAAGGAGATCGGCGACCTGGTCGTGGCCGAGTTCGCGCCCGGCCGGGTCAAGGACGCCGACGACGAGATCCTCGTCCTCGCCCACATCGACACGGTCTGGCCCGTGGGCAAGATCGCCAAGATGCCGTTCTACGTCCAGGGGCAACGCCTCTACGGCCCCGGCGTGCTGGACATGAAGGCCGGCGTGGTCATGCTCGTCCATGCCCTCCGCAGCCTTCACGGGCTCAACATCAAGCCGGCCAAGAGGATCACGATCCTCCTCAATACGGCCGAAGAGACCGGCGACGCCGCGGCCACAGAGCTCATCCGCAAGCACGCCCGCAAGGCCTCCGTCGTCCTCTGCCTCGAGCCGGCCCTCCCCGGCGGTGCCCTCAAGCTCGAGCGCAAGGGCCGCCTCGTCGTTCGCCTCGACGTCCGCGGCCGCTCGGCCCACGGCGGCAGCCCCGAGAAGGGAGTCAACGCCATCGAGGAGCTCGTCGCGCAGCTCGGCCGGCTCAAGCGCCTGCGGACCGGAGAGACCACCGTCAGCGTCGGCCTCGTGGGCGGAGGCGAGAAGCCCAACGTGGTCGCGGCGAGCGCCTGGGCCATCCTGGACATCCGCTTCTGGAAGGCCGCCGACCGGGACCGTGTCCTGAAGATCCTCCGCGAGGCCGTGCCGACACTGCGCGGAGCCCGGCTCAAGGTGACCGTCGAGGGCACGACCCCGCCCCTGGAGAAGACCAAGGCCTCGGACCGGCTCTTCGTCCGGGCCCAGGAGATCGCGGGCCGGCTGGGGCTCTCGCTCAAGGGCGGCAAGACGGGCGGCGGCTCCGATGCTTCGATCGCCGCCGGCCTGGGCATCCCGACCCTCGACGGCCTCGGCCCCGAGGGCGACGGGCTCCACGCCGAGACCGAACATCTCCTCATCCCGTCCCTCGTCGAGAGGACGGCCCTTCTGACCGAGCTCTTGATACATCTATAAAACCGTTAGGAGGTCCACACCATGATCAAAAAGTACTATCTTCTCTCGCCGGGCCCGACCCCGGTGCCCGAGAGGGCGCTCTCCGCGGCGGCCGAGCCCATCATCCACCACCGGACGCCGGAGTTCTCGGCCATCTTCATGGAGGTCACCGAGGGCGTCAAACAGATCTTCGGCACCAAGGAGGACGCCTACATCCTGACCTCCTCCGGGACCGGGGCCATGGAGACCGCCGTGGCCAACCTCCTCAGCCCCGGCGACAAGGTCCTGACGATCAACGGCGGCAAGTTCGGCGAGCGCTGGGGAAACATCTGCAAGGCCTACGGCGTCGCTTATAAGGAGATCGTCCTCGACCCGTGGGGCAAGGACTTCGCCAAGGAGGAGCTCGAGGCCGAGCTCAAGGCCATGCCCGACTGCAAGGCCGTCTTCGCCACGCTGTCGGAGACGTCGTCGGGGGCCATGTTCGACATCCGGGGCTTCGGCGAGGTCGTCGCCAAGACCGCGGCGGTCCTCGTCGTCGACGGCATCTCGGGAGCGGGCGTCACCCCTTGCCCCATGGACGAGTGGAAGATCGACGTCCTCCTGTCGGGGGCCCAGAAGTCGTTCATGATCCCGCCGGGGCTGGCCTACATCGCCCTGAGCCCCAAGGCCTGGGCGCTGGCCGAGTCCTCCAAGTTGCCGAAGTTCTACTTCGACCTGAAGAAGGCCAAGAAGAACCTGGCCAACAAGACGACCCCCTGGACGCCGGGCGTCTCGCTGATCATCCAGCAGAAGCACGCCCTGGACATCGTCCACAAGATGGGTCTCGAGGCCCTCTTCCGGCACCACCGCGTCCTGGCCGACGCCACGCGGGCCGGGGTCAAAGCCTTGGGGCTCGAGCTGTTGCCGAAGAGGCCGGGCAACGTCCTGACCTGCTGCAAGGTCCCCGAAGGGATCGAAGGCGGCAAGCTCGTCAAGACCATGCAGGGCAAGTACATGGCCTATATCGCCGGCGGGCAGGACCCCTACAAGGGCAAGATCTTCCGCATCGCCCACCTCGGGTACATGGGCGGCTTCGACATCATAACCGCGCTTTCGGCCCTCGAGATGACCCTCATGGACCTCGGCTACAAGTTCGAGGCCGGAGCAGGCATCAAGGCGGCCCAGGCCGTCCTCAAGGAGAACTGGCAATGACCAAGATCCTCATCGCCGACGGGATGGACAAGGCGGCCCTCGAGCAGCTCAGGGCCGTTCCCGGATTCGAGGTCACCGTCAACAAGGGCATGAGCGAGGCCGATCTCGTCTCCGCCGCGCCGGGCTGCAGCGCGATCGTCGTGCGGAGCGCCTCCAGGATCACCCGGCCCGTCATCGAGGCCGGCAAGGACCTCAAGGTCCTCGTCCGGGCCGGCATCGGGCTCGACAACATCGACCGCGACGCGGCCAAGGAGAAGGGCGTCGCCGTGTTCAACACGCCCGCGGCGACGTCCATCACC
Organism: Candidatus Aminicenantota bacterium; assembly: GCA_963719985.1. Classification (GTDB taxonomy): domain Bacteria; phylum Acidobacteriota; class Aminicenantia; order Aminicenantales; family Saccharicenantaceae; genus RBG-16-66-30. Next base: position 59,612 of record CAVRDU010000006.1, read on the forward strand.
GTCGCCGAGCACACCTTCGGGCTCATGCTCGGGGCGGTACGCAACCACTGGAAGGCCATCCTGACGATGAAGGCCCACAAGTGGGAGAAGAAGTCCCTCGAGGGCACCGAGCTCTTCGGCAAGACCCTGGGCATCATCGGCTGCGGCCGTATCGGCGTCGAGGTCTCGAAGCGGGCCCTGGCCTTCGGCATGACCGTCCTCATCTACGACGTCATCCCGATCAAGACCGACCTCCCCGTCCGGCAAGTGGGGCTCGACGAGCTGCTCAAGGCCGCCGATCTCATCACGCTCCACGTCCCCAAGCAGGCCCAGCCCATCCTCGGCGAGGCCGAGTTCGCCAAGATGAAGGACGGCGTCATCGTCGTCAACGTCGCCCGCGGCGGGGTCGTCGACGAGAAGGCCCTGCTCGCCGCCCTCAGCGCGGGCAAGGTCCGGGCCGCGGCGCTGGACGTGTACGACAAGGAGCCGCCCGAGGACTTCACACTCGTCGACCACCCCAACGTCATTCCCATCCCCCACCTCGGCGCCGCCGCGGCGGAGGGACAGCAGAGGGCCGGCCTCGAGGTCGTCCGGATCCTGAAGGAAAAACTGGCCTGATCGAGATCGGCACGAGGGGCCGTCCCCTTCCGGGGATCGCCCCTCTTTTTTGGGACGGGGTTCTGCTAGAATAGAGACATGATCTACCTCGACCACAACGCCACAACTCCGGTCGATCCGGAGGTCGCGGACAAGATGGCCTGGTTCCTCCGGGAGCATTTCGGCAATCCCTCTTCCCTCTACCCGATCGGCCGCCGGGTCAAGGAGCTCATGACCGAGGCCCGCGAGCGCGTGGCCGCGGCCCTCGGGGTCGACCGGGGCGAGGTCTTCTTTACCGGCTCGGGGACCGAATCCGACAACTTCGCCATCTTCGGGGTCCTCGAGGCGGCCCGGGGAAAGGACGAATTCATCACCTCGGCCATCGAGCACCCGGCCGTCCTCGAGGCGGCCAAGGCCCTGGAGCAGCGTGGCGCCAAGGTCACCTACCTGCCCGTCGACGCGCAGGGCGCCATCAGCCTCGACGACCTGCGCTCGGCCCTGACGCCGAAAACGGGCCTCGTGTCGGTCATGCACGCCAACAACGAGATCGGAACGATCCAGCCCATCGCCGAGGTCGTCCGGATCGCCCACGAGCGGGGCGTTCCCGTCCACACCGACGCCGTCCAGACCTTCGGCAAGATCGACCTCGACGCACGCAAGCTCGACGTCGATTACCTGACCGTCTCCGCGCACAAGATCTACGGTCCCAAGGGCGTCGGCGCCCTCTACGTCCGGAAGGGAGCGCCGATCTGTCCGTTCCTCCGGGGTGGACGGCAGGAGCGTGGCCTGCGGGCCGGGACAGAAAACACCGCGGGCATCGTCGGGTTCGGGGAGGCCGTCCGCGTCCTCGAGGAGAAGGGCCGTAAGGATCGCGCCCGGATCGGGCGCCTGGCCGACAAGCTCAAGGCCGGGATCGAGGCCGAAGTCCCGGCCGCCCGGTTCAACGGCCATCCGACCGACCGGGTCAGGAGCACGCTCAACTTCGCCTTCCCCGGGCTCGAGGCCGAGGCCATCCTCCTCTCCCTGGCGACCAAGGAGATCTACGTCTCGACGGGTTCGGCCTGCAGCGAGGAATCGGAGGAGGTCTCCCACGTCCTCCGGGCCATCGGTCTCCCTCCGGAGATCGCCCGCTCGGCCATACGGATGTCCCTCGGGCGCTCCAATACGGAAGAGGACGTCGCCGTTGTCCTGCGCGAGCTCCCCGAGATCATCCGGAGGCTCAAGTCGATCTCGGCTTTCCATCCGGAAAGCTGAAGCTTCCGACTTTGGAGGCCCCCCCGCGGGCGGCCCGGAGGTAGACCGCGCGGACCTCCCTGAGAAACGCCAGGCAGGGCTCGCGCCTGATGTCGGGATAAGTCCACTCGAGCGTCCTGATCCCCGATCTCGTGAACAGGAGCTCGAGGTGGGCGTAGATGCCCCGGCCGAGCGGGATGCGGTGGGAGAAATCCTTGGCCGTGGCCATGACCAGCGCGGAAGCCGTGACGTAGCCGGGATCGACGTTGACGCGGCGCCCGGCCTCTCCCGCCTCGCGTCGCAGGGTCTCCTCGAGCTCGATCGCCCGGAGCTTGAGGTCCGGGAGCGATTCCGGAGGAGCGAGCCTCTCGAAGCTCGCGAACCGCCGGACGAGCCCGGAGCCCATCTCGGCCTCGTAATAATCCGTCAAATCGAAGGCGAAGGCCGGACTTTCGAGGTCGACCCTCCCCCACTCGCCCGCGAGGATGTCGCGGACCCTGGCGTACAGCGCCTCCTCTTTATAGATGACGCCGCAGACGATCTTGACCGGCGCGAAGTCCTTCGGCTGGGCCATCCTATGCCGAGTATAGCTCAGAAAGGTCTGTCATTTCACGCAGGAGCAAGGTCGCTGAGCGGTTCGCAAGCCGATCTCGCCCTCATGGGAAAAGTTTTAAGACGCCGGGCCGTGCGCCGGACTCGGCGCCAAAACAACTCGCTCGGCGTCCGCTACGCCTCGCTCAAACACGTTTTAGCGGTTTCCAGGGAAACTGCCCTCGCCCGTCACGCGCCCCGGCTAAACTTTTCCAAATCGGGCTCGACCGGCTTGCTCACCGCCCTTTTCGCGACCTTTTCGAGAAGCGTGGTAAGGTTTTAATTGAAACCGAATTTGCAGACAGAAGGTCATTTACTTATAATGAGCGCATGATGAAATGGGTTTACGTCGAGGACATCGCGGCCCACGACGGCCAGGAGGTCGAGGTCCGCGGCTGGGTCTACAACAAGCGCTCCTCGGGCAAGGTCCGCTTCCTGCTCGTCCGCGACGGGACGGGCCTCGTCCAGGCCACGGCCTTCAGCGCCGACAAGGACACGCCGCTCTTCCGGCAGTTCGACCGCCTGACCCAGGAATCGTCGCTCGTCGTCCGGGGCAAGGTCCGCGCGGACAAGAGGGCGCCCGGCGGCTTCGAGCTCGAGATGGCCGAGATCGAGATCGTCCAGGTCGCCGCCGACTACCCCATCACGCCCAAGGAGCACAGCACGCCGTTCCTCATGGAGCACCGCCACCTCTGGCTCCGATCCTCGAAGCAGCACGCCGTCCTCCGGGTCCGGGCCGAGATCGTCAAGGCCATCCGTGATTTCTTCGACGGCCGGGGCTTCCGCCTCATGGACACGCCCATCCTGACGCCCAGCGCGTGCGAGGGGACGACGACGCTGTTCGAGACCGAGTATTTCGACCAGAAGGCCTACCTCAGCCAGAGCGGCCAGCTCTACAACGAGGCCACGGCCATGGCCTTCGGCAAGGTCTACTGCTTCGGCCCGACCTTCCGGGCCGAGAAGTCGAAGACCCGGCGCCACCTCATCGAGTTCTGGATGGTCGAGCCCGAAGTGGCCTTCGCCGACGCTCGACGAGATCATCGACCTCGGCGAGGACCTCGTCATGTTCGTCCTCGAGCGGGTCCTGACCCGGAGGGCCGCACGAGCTCGAGACGCTCGAGCGCGACCGGAAGCCCCTCGAGGCCGTCCGGAAACCGTTCCCGCGCCTGACCTACGATGAGGCCGTGCCCCTGCTCCGCGAAAAGGGCTCGACGATCGAGTGGGGCGACGACTTCGGCTCGCCCGAGGAGACGCTCATCTCCGACCTCTACGCGTCGCCCGTCTGCGTCACCCACTTCCCCGCCGCCATCAAGGCCTTCTACATGCAGCCGGCCGCGGAGAACCCGGACGTCGTCCTCGGCGTCGATTTCCTGGCCTCCGAGGGCTACGGCGAGATCATCGGCGGCGGCCAGCGCATCCACGACCTCGGTCTGCTCGAGAAGCGCCTCGAGGAGCACAAGCTCCCCCGCGAGGCCTACGAGTGGTACCTCGACCTCCGCAAGTACGGCTCGGTGCCTCACTCGGGCTTCGGCATGGGCGTCGAGCGCATGGTCTCCTGGATCTGCGGCGTCAAGCACATCCGCGAGACCATCCCCTTCCCCCGGCTCCTCTACAGGATCTATCCTTGACCCGCCCGACGCGCGGCGCCCCGGGCGGCCGGCGCGCCGGAACGATCGCCCTCATCAGCCTCGGCTGCGCCAAGAACCTCGTGGACAGCGAGGTCATGCTCGGTGCCTTCAAGCGCGCCGGCTACGTGCCTGTCGGCCGGGCCGAGGACGCCGATTGCGTCGTCGTCAACACCTGCGGCTTCATCGGGCCGGCCCGCGAGGAGGCCGAGAACGCCCTGCGCGAAGTCGTCGCCGTCAAGCGCCGGGACCCCTCGAAGAGGATCGTCGCCGCCGGGTGCTACGTCGAGCGGGACCGGGACCGGCTCGAACGCGAATTCCCGGAGGTCGACGCGTGGACCGGGGTTAGGGACTTCGACCGGATCGCCGAGATCGTCGAGGGCCGCGCGGTGCGGGCCCGGAGCCGGACCTTCCTCTACTCGGACGCCTCTCCCCGCGTGGTCTCGACCCCGGGGACCTGGGCCTATGTCAAGGTCTCCGAGGGCTGCTCGCATCGCTGCGCGTTCTGCGCCATCCCCCTGATCAAAGGGCCGTATGTCTCGCGCAGTGTCGCTTCCGTCGTCCGCGAGGCCCGGGCGCTCGCCCGCCTCGGGGCGAAGGAGATCGATCTCGTCTCCCACGACACGACCTGGTTCGGCCGCGATCGGGGGCTCCGGAACGGCCTGGCCCGGCTGCTCGACGGCCTCTCCCGCGTCGACGGCGTCGCCTGGATCCGTTTCCTCTACGGTTACCCCGAGGAGGTCGACGGGACGCTCCTCGAGGCCATGTCGAGCCCCAAGGTCTGTCGCTATCTCGACATCCCCTTCCAGCACGCCGCCCCCCGCTTGATCCGGGCCATGAAGCGCGGCCTAGATGGCGCCCGGGCCCTGCGCCTGCTGGAGCGGGTCCGGACGAAGCTCCCCGGGGTCGCCGTCCGGACCTCGCTCATCGTCGGCTTCCCCGGAGAGGGCCCAGAGGAATTCGCCGCTCTGCGGCGGTTCGTCGAGGAGGCCCGGTTCGACCACCTCGGCGTGTTCGCGTTCTCTCCGGAAACCGGAACGCCGGCTGGCCGGCTGGCCCAGACCGTAAGCCCCGAGGAGAAAGAGGCCCGCCGCGCGGAGATCATGGAGGTCCAGGCCGGCATCTCGCTCCGGGCCAACGCCGGGCGGGTCGGCGGCGCGATCGAGGTCCTCGTCGAGGGCCCCGATCCCGATCGGGCCGGCCTCTGGACCGGGCGGGGGCGGTTCCAGGCCCCCGAGGTCGACGGCGTCGTTCGCTTCGCGCTCCCGCCGGGGATGACCGAACCGCCGTCAGCCGTCGTCCGGGTCGGGATCGATTCGGCCGGCGCCTACGACCTCGAAGGGAGGCTCGTCCCATGAAGCTCGCCGCCCGCACCCTGGCCACGTTCTTCGGGGTCGGCCTATTCCCTCTCGTCCCGGGCACGGCGGCCAGCGCGGTCGCCGCGCTGGCCTACAAACTCGCCCTCCACGGCCTCGCCGCGCCGCTCTACGTGCTCCTCGTCGGGGCGCTCTTTCTCGCCGGCGCCGCGGCCGCCTCGGCCTGCGCGGCGGAGCTGGGCTCGCCCGATCCTGGCCGCGTCGTCGTCGACGAGGTCTGCGGCCAGCTCGTCGCCTTGGCCTTTCTCCCCTCGGGCTGGGTCCCCGTGGCCGTGTCCTTCGCCCTCTTCCGCGTTTTTGATATCATCAAGCCCTGGCCGATCCGGACGCTCGAGCGGCTTCCCGGCGGCTGGGGCATCATGGCCGACGACGTCGGCGCGGGCCTCGCGGCGGCCGCCCTCGGCCGCCTGGCCCTGCTCGCGATCTGAGGCCCCGGGATCATGAAGACAGAGATAATCGCCGTCGGGACAGAGCTCCTGACGCCCGATTTCCAGGACACCAATTCGCTCTTCCTGACAGCCGGGCTCAACGCGATCGGGATCGAGGTCTCCTTCAAGACCGTCGTCGGCGACGACGAGCGGGACCTCGCCCGGGCCCTGCGGACCGCCCTGGCCCGCTCCCGTCTCGTCCTGTGCATGGGCGGCCTCGGCCCGACCGAGGACGACCGGACCCGGGAGACGCTGGCCAAGGTCCTCGGCCGGAGGCTCGTCTTCCGCGAGGAGATCGAGTCCCGCATAGCCGAGCGGTTCCGCCGCCGGGGGCTGCCGATGTCCGCCTCGAACCTCAAGCAGTGCTATGTCCTCGAGGGGGCCGACGTCCTTGAAAACCCCTTCGGGACAGCGCCCGGTCAATGGCTCGACACGGGACGCTGCCGGATCGCCCTGCTCCCCGGCCCGCCCCGGGAGATCCGGCCCATGTTCGAAGCCCGCGTCCTGCCGCGCCTGGCATGTCTCGGCCGGGGAGCCGTGGTCCGGCGGGTCGTCCGGCTCACGGGGCTCGGAGAATCGGCCATGGAATCCCTGTTGAGACCGGTTTACGACACCGTCCCGCCGGACGTCACCGTGACGACGCTGGCCTCGCCCGGCGATCTTTCGATCCACCTGTCCGCGAAATCCGAGGGGACGTCTGCGGAAGCCGAGGACCGGCTCGACCGGCTCGTCCGGGCGATCGAGAGCGTCCTCGGTCCGCACATCTATTCCCTCGACGGATCGTCCCTGGAGGCGGTCGTAGGCGCGCTGCTCAAGGAGCGTGGATTGACGGTCGCCTGCGCCGAATCCTGCACGGGCGGCCTTATCGGACACCGGCTGACGGCCATCCCGGGGAGCTCGGCCTATTTCCTCGAATCCGCCGTCGTCTATGGCAACCGGGCCAAGACGAAGCGGCTCGGCGTCGCCGCGGCCCTGATCGAGAAGCACGGCGCGGTCAGCGCCGCCGCGGCCCGGGCCATGGCCGACGGCATCCGCAGGACGTCCGTGGCCGACCTCGGGCTGGCCGTGACGGGGATCGCCGGGCCCGACGGCGGGACCGCCAGCAAGCCGGTCGGGCTCGTCTTCATCGCCCTGGCCCGAGCCCGGGGGGTCGCCGTGACACGGCACATCTTTTTCGGCGGACGGGAGTACGTCAAGCAGCAGGCCGCGCAGAAGGCGCTCGACATCGTCAGAAAATCCCTTACCAAGCCCGGGAAAAAGCCACTATAATAGGAGATGGGTGCGTCCGTGAGAGCTTTCGTTGCCATCGACCTCGATCCCGGCCTCAAATCGGCCGTCGGGGACCTCATCCGGCGGCTCGAAGCGGCGCGGGCCGATATCCGGTGGACGAAGGCCGGGGGGTTCCACCTGACCTTGATGTTCCTGGGCGATATCGACGAGACGCAGTCCGGCCGGGTGATGACGGCGCTCGGAGAGGTCGCCGGCCGTCACCGGCCGTTCGCCCTCCGCCTCAAAGGGACGGGGGCCTTCCCCGGAGAGAGGAACCCCCGCGTCCTCTGGGTCGGCGTCGCCGCCGGGCCGGAGCTCGCCGAGCTCCAGGACGACCTCGAAAAGGCCCTCGAAAGCGAAGGCTTCGCCCGCGAGGAGCGGCCCTTCAAACCCCACTTGACGCTGGGCCGGGTCAAAGGCCGGGGCCGGCCGCTCGAACGACTCATGGCCGAGCTCGCCGCGCACGGACGGGACGACTTCGGCGGCATGACCGTCCACAAGCTGTCGCTGTTCGAGAGCCTCCTCCGCCCACGGGGGGCCGAATACCGGATCGTCCAGGAGGCCGAGCTCGGATGAGGATCGCCCTCGTCGTCGCCTCCTATCTCCTGGGATCGATCCCGACGGGGTACCTCCTCGTGCGCGGGAGCGGCCGAGAGGACGTTCGCGAGCTCGGCAGCGGGAGCACCGGCGCGACCAACGTCCTGAGGGTCAAGGGATGGAAGGCGGCGCTTCCGGTGGCGGCCGTCGACGTTCTCAAGGGCTTCCTGCCCGCGTTCCTGGCCCTGAGATGGTCCTCCGACCCCGCTTTCGCGGCCCTCTGCGGCCTTCTCGCGGTCGTCGGCCACTGCTTCCCCTTCGCCATCGGGTTCAAGGGCGGCAAGGGCGTGGCCACCTCGCTCGGCGCGTACGCGGCGATCGCCCTTGTGCCGTGCCTGGCGACCGTAGGGGTTTTCTTCCTCGTCGTCGGGCTGACCCGATACGTCTCGCTGGGGTCGGTCCTGGGTTCGCTCGCCTATCCCTTCCTCGTCCTGGCGACCGGCGGCCCCGGGAGCGTTTTCGCCGTCAGCCTGGCCATCGCCGGCCTGATCGTCTTCCAGCACCGGGGGAACATCGCCCGCCTGGCGGCGGGCACGGAGCGCAGGCTCGGAGGGAGGGCATCATGAGGACAGCGGTCATCGGCGGCGGCAGCTGGGGCTCGGCCTTCGCCCGGTATCTCGGATCGATCGGCCTGCCGACGCGTCTCTGGATACGGGAGGCGGACATCTTGCGGGAGGTCCTGCGCTCAAGAGAGAACAAGACCTTCCTCCCCGGCTTCACGTTCCCCGAGACGGTCGAATTCTCGGACGACCTCCGGGAAACCGCGGCCTCGGGCGAGGTCGTCTTCGTCGCCGTCCCCTCCCAGTTCTGCCGGGCCGCCTACGCGCGGATGGCGCCGGTCCTCGGCCGGAAGCAGATCGTCGTCAGCCTGACCAAGGGTTTCGACAAGCGGACCCTGATGAGGATGAGCCAGGTCATGGAGGAGGTCTTCCGGCCCCACGCCCGTCCCCGCCTGGCCGTCGTCTCGGGGCCGAGCTTCGCCAGGGAAGTGGCCTCGGGCTACCCGACCGCCCTGGTCGTCGCCTCGCGGGACCAGGCCGCGGCCCGGAAGGTCCAGCGCCTCATTTCCAGCCTGACCGTCCGGGCCTACACGTCGACCGACGTCGCGGGGGTCGAGGTCGCCGGGGCGCTGAAGAACGTCATCGCCATCGCCGCCGGCATCGTCGATTCGCTCAAGTTCGGCCTGAACTCCCGGGCCGCCCTGATCACCCGGGGCCTCGTCGAGATCACCAGCCTCGGCGTCGCCCTCGGGGCCCGCAAGGAGACCTTTTCCGGCCTGGCCGGCGTCGGGGACCTCGTCCTGACCTGCACCGGCGAGCTGAGCCGGAACCACCGGGTCGGCCAGGCGCTCGGGCAGGGCCGGGGCCTGCGGGAGATCCTGGCCGGGATGAAGATGGTCGCCGAGGGGGTCCACACCACGGTCGCCGCCCGCCGCATCGCCCGGGCGCTCGGCGTCGAGATGCCCATCTCGGAACAGATCTACGATGTGCTTTACCGCGGCAAGGCCGTCGACAAGGCCGTCAGCGACCTGATGTCCCGGGCCCTCAAAGCGGAGTGGCGCCGCCGAGCGCGGCAAGGAGGAAACGGATGAAAGCCAGAACGATCGCCGTCCTGACGATCACGGCCAGCCTGGCCTTCTGCGCCTCGGCGCAGTCCAAGGTCCAGAAGGCCCAGAAGGTCCAGCAGAGAGATCCCAAGTACCAGTACAACCTCGGGCTCTACCATCTCAACCAGAGCAACGTCGACGAGGCCGTCAACTATTTCCTCAAGACCCTCTCGCTCGATCCCAAGTTCTACCTGGCCTACAACGCCCTGGGGCTGGCCTATTCCATGAAGGGCCGGCTCGACGACGCCTCCAGGGCCTATCTCAAATGCCTCGAGATCAACTCCCAGTTCGCCGAGGCCCGCAACAACCTGGGGACGGTCTACCAGGAGCTGAAGCTCCTCGACAAAGCGGAGGCCGAGTTCAGGGCGGCCCTGCTCGATCCGGCCTACCAGAAGCGCGAGCTGCCCTACTTCAACCTGGCCCGGCTCTGTTACCTCCAGGGCCGCCTCGACGAGGCCCTCGACAACGTCAATAAGTCCCTCCAGATCCAGCCGCGGCTGGCCATGGGCCACAACCTGCGGGGTCTGGTCTACGAAAAGACGAACGACCTCGAGCTCGCCGTGGCCTCCTACGAGCAGGCCGTCAAGATCGTGCCCGAAGACGTAGTGTTCAGCTACAACCTGGCCGTGGCCTGCTTCAAAAATGCGGATTACGCCCGGGCCAAGGAGCTCTTCCTCAAGATCCAGGGGCGGATCCCCGACGCCGAGACCAGGGAGACGGTCGCCCGTTACCTGAGGCTGATCGGCGACCGCGGGCCCGACCCAGGGGCGGCGCGGCGCTAGATCAGGTCCCCTCGCGCCAGTCGGCGAGGTACTTCTTCTGCGCCGGCGTCAGCTTGTCGATCGCGGCGCCCATGGAAGCCAGCTTGAGGCGGGCGATCTCCCTGTCGATCTCCTCGGGGACCGGGAACACGCTCTTCTCGAGGCCCTTGGCCCGGCCGAGGAGCCAGCGCGCGCTGAGCGCCTGGTTGGCGAAGCTCATGTCCATGACCATGGCCGGATGCCCTTCGGCGGCGGCCAGGTTGATCAGGCGGCCCTCGCCGAGTAGGTGGACGCGCCGCCCGTTCCTCAGCGTGTATTCGTCGACGAATTCGCGGACCCGGCGCTTGCCGCGGGCGAGCGACTCGAGGGCCGGGATGTCGATCTCGACGTTGAAATGCCCGGCGTTGGCCACGAGGGCCCCGTCCTTCATGCGCAGGAAATGCTCCCTGCGGATGACGCTCTTGTTCCCGGTCACGGTCAGGAAGATGTCCCCGACCGCGGCGGCCTGGGCCATGGGCTTGACCTCGTAGCCGTCCATGACCGCTTCGATGGCCCGGACGGGGTTGACTTCCGTGACGATGACATGGGCCCCGGCGCCCCGGGCCCGCATGGCCACGCCCTTGCCGCACATGCCGTAGCCGGCCACGACGAACTTGAGCCCCGCGAGCAGGACGTTGGTGGCCCGCAGGATGCCGTCGACCGTGCTCTGGCCCGTGCCGTACCGGTTGTCGAACAGATGCTTGGTCTGGGCGTCGTTGACGGCGATGATGGGGTAGCGGAGGACGCCGTCCCTGGCCATGCTCTTCAGCCGTATGACACCGGTCGTCGTCTCCTCCGTGCCGGCCAGGATGCCGGGCAGAAGGTCCTTGCGCTTCGAATGGGTGACCGAAACGAGGTCGGCCCCGTCGTCCATGGTGACGGTCGGGCCATGGCCCAGGGCCTGGAGGATATGGCGGTAGTAGGTCTTGTGGTCTTCGCCCTTAATGGCGAAGACGGGGATCTTGTGATATTTGACCAGGGCGGCGGGGATGTCGTCCTGGGTGCTGAGGGGATTCGACGCGCAGAGCCTGACGTCGGCCCCGCCGAGCTTGAGGGCCTCCATCAGGTTGGCCGTCTCCGAGGTCACATGGAGACAGGCCGCGACGCGGTGCCCGGCGAGCGGCTTCTCCTTGGCGAAGATCTCCTTGATCCGGCAGAGGACGGGCATGGATCGGGCCGCCCATTCCATCCTCAAGCGGCCTTTGGCCGCGAGCGCTATGTCCCTGATGTCGTGGTCCATTGTGTCCTCTCTCCCTGTCCCCCGGCGTCCCGGAGTGGAATTCCGGCCCAAAATAGCACATTCCACTGGGGTTTTCAACCGCGGGTCTTTGTGCTAATGTATCCCGTTGTTCGGCGCTACCGCCTCACGGATGATCATGACAAAGGCCGCGGCCTCTATATGCCTCGCCGCCCTCCTCGCCGGGAGCGTTTCCGCCGGGGGCGGCCAGGAACCCGTCCGGACGTCCCTCGGCTTCACGGCCGAGGAGTTCCGGCTAAGGAACGGGCTCCGTGTCGTCCTGTCTGTCGACACCCGCCTGCCCCTGGTGACGGTCGCGGTCGGCTACGGGGCAGGGACCATCCGCGAGAGGCCGGGGCAGGAGGGGCTGGCCTATCTCTTGGAGAACCTCATGTTCCAGGGCTCGGAGAACGTCGGGCCGCTCCAGCACGTCAAGTTCGTCCAGAAGGTCGGCGGCGAGCTCAACGCGACCACGACGGTCGACAAGGCCCTGTACTACCAAACCCTGCCTTCGAGCTCCCTCCCCCTGGCTTTGTGGCTCGAATCGGACCGGATGAAATCGCTGTCCGTCACGGGGGCGGCGATCCAGCGGACGCGGGACGAGCTCGTCCAGGAGCATCGCGCCCGGCTGGCCGACGATCCCTATCTGCCGAGCTTCTCCGAGTTCGACGCTCTCCTCTTCCCCGATTACGCCTATGGACATCCCCTGATCGGCACCGGCGACGAGATGCTGGCGCTCGCCGAGGACGACATCGAGTCCTTCCGCCGCGCGTACTACGTGCCCAACAACGCCGTCCTCGCCATCGTGGGGAACATCGATCCGGTCCGGACCCGGGAGCTCGTGGGCCGATACTTCGATTCCATCCCTCCCGGTCCCGACGTCCCCGCGCCGGCCCTGCCCGATTTCAAGAGGGCGAGCGAGGCCCAGGTCCGATTCCTCCCGATCGCCGGGCCCGCGGCCGGCTTCCACATGGGTTTCCGGTTCCATCCGCTTCAGCCCGGCGAGCTCGACGCCCTGCGGATCCTCGAGTACCTGCTCTTCGTGGGCGAGACCTCGAGGGTGAGGCACCGCCTCCTCCGTCGCGACAGGACCTCCCATCACCTCAACGTCGTACTGGAGGAGCGGCTGAAGGTGGCCGCCCTGAAGGTCTTCAGCCTCAACACCAACGCCGACCTCGTCGCCCGCGCCGAGAGGGCCCTCCTCTCGGAGATCGACAAGCTGCGGACGAATACCGTATCCGAGGACGAGATCGAAAAGGCCCGCCGGCGGTTCGAGCTGGACTACCTCGACCGCCTGTCGACGCTCCGCGGCCGGGCCCTTTTCCTCATCAACGCCGCCTTCGCCGGGAAGCCCTTGCCCGCCCTGGGCGAGGACCTGGAGAACGCGCTCCGGGTCGAGCCGTCGGCCATTCTCGCCTTCGTCGCGAGATACTTCACGCCCCAGAACAGGGTCGTCCTGGAGTTCGGGCCCCGATGAGCGTCCGGACGTCCGCGCGCCGTGGCCTGAGGCTCATCGCCGCCGCCGCCGTCGTCCTCGGCCTGGGAGCGTCCGCGGCCGGCGGTCAGGAGAGGTTCCGGCGGACGCCTCCCCTCCCCGAAGCCCAACCCGTCGAGCTCAGGCTGCCGCCTGTCGAGACCTCCGTCCTCGCCAACGGCCTCAGCGTGGCCGTCGCGCCCCGGCCGGGTTCGACGGCGGTCACCCTGATGCTCGTCGTCCGGGCCGGCGAGGCCGACTCCCCGCCCGAGCTCCCCGGCCTGGCCGCGCTGACCGCCCGGATGATCGGCAAGGGGACGAAGCTTCTCTCGGCCAGCCATCTCGAGAACATGGTCGAGGCCATGGGCGCGAAGTATTCCGTGACCGTCCTCATGGACTACACGGTGCTGTCCCTGCGGGTGCTCCCGAAGCAGCTCGACCGGGCGATCTACGTCCTGAGGGTCCTGGCCCTCGAAGCCACGTTCTCCGAGCGCGAGCTCGGCGCGGTGAGACGGAACGCGTTCTGGGAGCTCGTCGAGAGGAAGCGGGATCCGGAGAGCCTGGCCTGGAGCCATTTGCTCCGCGTCCTTTTCGAGAACCATCCCTACCGGACGGCCACTTACTCCGAGGACGTCATCAAGTTCATCTCGGCCAAGGACGTCGCCGCGTTCCACGACCGCTTTTACCGCCCCGGGAACGCGGCCGTGCTGGCCTTCGGGGACATCGACGGCCCGGAGACGGCGAAGAGGGTGTCCAGCCATTTCGGCGCCTGGGCCGGTCCGGCCCCCGAGCGGCCGCCCGCCGTCCCCCCCGGCCCCAACCTGCGCGAGCGCGTCTGTTACGTCGAGAGCCCGGGCGTCGAGAACGCGACCATTTTCGCCGGGAACGTCATCATGGACGCCTCGGACCCGGACTTCTTCCCTTTCCTCGTCCTCAAGCAGGTCCTGGGAGGGACCACGGGAAGCCGGCTGTTCATGAAGCTGCGCGAGTCCAGAGGCTACGCCTATTACGCTTTCAGCGAAACGGAGTTCTTCCGGGACTGCGGCGTCTACTGGGCCCGGGCGCTCGTCCGCCCCGAGTCGATCGTCCCGGCGGCGCGCGAGATCCTCGGGGAGGTCGCCGCGCTGGCCGCCCAGCCCAGCGCTCCGTTCGAGATCGAGGAGGCCAAGTCCTACCTCATCGGCAATCTGCCCTTGCGATTCGGCACCCCGGAAGGCTTCGCCGAATGGATGGCCCGCTACGTCGCCCTCGGGCTCGACGAGTCCCAATGGGGCAGGACGCTGGAGAGCCTGGCGCGGGTCAACGTCGAGCGGGTCCGTGAAGCCGCCCGGAAGCACTTCGCGGCGAAACCCGTCGTCGTCATCGTCGGCCGCCCCGAATGGATCGCCGCCCTGGCTGCCGCGTTCAACGTCGTCGAGGTCTACGACATCAACGGAAAGCTCCGATACACGTCGCGCAGAGGAGAGAAGCCATGAAGCTCGTCGAATGCGTCCCCAACTTCAGCGAAGGCCGCGACGCGGACAAGATCGGGGCCATCCGCCGCGAGATCGAGGCCGTGCCGGGCGTCAAGCTCCTCGACGTCGACCCCGGGGCCTCGACGAACAGGACGGTCGTGACCTTCATCGGGACGCCCGAGGCCGTCAAGGAGGCCGCCTTCCGGGCCATCGCCAAGGCCGCCGAGGTCATCGACATGCGCGGCCACAAGGGCGCCCACAGCCGGATCGGGGCCACCGACGTCTGCCCCTTCATCCCCGTATCCGGCGTGACCATGGACGACTGCGTCCGGCTGGCCGGGGAGCTCGGCGCGAGGGTCGCCGAAGAGCTCGGCATCCCCGTCTATCTCTACGAGGCGGCCGCCCGCAAGCCGGAGCGGCGCAACCTGGCCGTCGTCCGGGCCGGCGAGTACGAGGGCCTGGCGGAGAAGCTCAAGGACCCGCGCTGGGCGCCCGACTTCGGCCAGCCCGTCTTCAACGCCAAGTCCGGGGCGACGGTCATCGGCGCCCGGGAGTTCCTCATCGCCTACAATTTCAACCTCAACACCCGGGACCGCAAGCTCGCCCACGAGATCGCCCTGAGCCTGAGAGAGAGCGGCCGGGCCAAGCGCGACAAGGACGGCAATGTCGTCAAGGACGCCCGCGGCAACACGGTCAAATTGCCGGGGCGGTTCCGGGAGGTGAAATCGGTCGGCTGGTACGTCGAGGAGTATGGCACGGCCCAGGTCTCGGTCAACTTCACGAACTACAAGGTGACTCCGGTGCACGTCGTATTCGACGAGGCCCGCCGGCTGGCCGGCAAGCTCGGCCTGCGCGTCACTGGCAGCGAGCTCGTCGGCCTGATCCCCAAAGAGGCCCTGCTCATGGCGGGGCGGTACTACCTCGGGAAGCAGGGCAAGAGCCCGGGCGTGCCCGAAGAGGAGCTCATCCGGGTCGCGGTCCGGTCCCTCGGCCTGAACGACGTCGTCCCCTTCGCTCCCGAAAAGAAGATCATCGAATATCAGTTCCGCGGGGCGGGCGCGCCCCTCGCCGGGATGACCCTGCGCGGCTTCGCCGACGAGCTGTCCATGGATTCGCCGGCTCCCGGCGGCGGGAGCGTCGCGGCGCTTTGCGGCGCCCTGTCCGCGGCCCTGTCGGCCATGGTGGCCAACCTGACGGTCGGCAAGAAGGATTACGAGCCGGTCCGCGATGAGCTCGTCGGGACGGCCGTCCGGGCCCAGGCCCTCAAGGACGCTCTCCTCGAGGCCGTCGACAGGGACACGGAGGCCTTCAACAAGGTCATGGAAGCCTTCCGCATGCCCAAGGCCACGCCCGAGCAGGCCGAAGAGAAGGAGCGGGCCGTCGAGGAAGCGAACAAGGAGGCCACCCTCGTCCCGCTCGGAGTCCTCGAGAAGTCGGTCGAAGCGGTCTCCCTGGCCCGGATCGCCGCGGCCAAGGGCAACAGGAACTCCGTGAGCGACGCGGGGGTGGCCGGGCTGGCCGGCCAGGCCGCCGGCGAAGGGGCCTATTACAACGTCCTCATCAACCTCGCCGGCATCAAGGACGCCAGGTTCGCCGCCCGGACCCGGCGCGATGCGGAGCGATTCAAAAGGTCTCTCGAGAAGGAGGCCAAGGCGGTCAAGGCCATCCTGGCCAAGGCCCTGGCCGGTCCCAAGGCCTGACCCTACCCCGGTCCCGGGCGGAAGCCTCGCCGCTTCTTGAGGAGGGAGAGCGCCGCGAAGGCGGCGAAGCAGAGGACGACGATCGCGGCCGAGGCCGGGATGTTGAGGACGAGCGAAAGCCCGAGGCCGCCCGCGACCGAAGCGACGGCCACCGCGATCGAGGCCCGCACGGCGGCCTTGAAGCTCCCCGCTCCCTGCAGTCCCGCCGCGGCCGGGATGACGATGAGCGCGGCGACGAGCAGTATCCCGGCGATCTTCATCCCTAGGACGATAGTGACGGCGGTGAGGACCATGAGGAGAGTGTCCAGCCGGTCGACCCGGACGCCGGCCGCCCGGGCCGACTCCCGGTCGAAGGTCATATAGAGGAGCTTGGCGTAGTTCAGCCTCACGGCGGCGAGAACGGCCGCGGTAAGGACGAGCGTCAGCCCGACCTCGATGGGCTCGATGGCCAGGATGTCTCCGAAGAGGTAGGCCATGAGCTCGACGTTGAAGCTCCGGGAGAGCGAGGCCAGCAGGACGCCGACGGCCAGGCCCAGGCTGCTGAAGATGCCGATGGCCGTGTCCCCGTGCAGGCCGGCCCGGCCCTTGATCCTCATGACCCCGACCGCGGCGGCGACGGCGACCACCAGGGCCGCCGCGAGCGGCAGGATGTCGAGGAAGAGCCCGAGGGCGACGCCGGCGAAGGCGACGTGGGCCAGGCCGTGGCCGATCATGGCGTCCTTGCGCAGGACGAGGAACAGCCCCAGGACGGCGCAGGCGACGGCGATCAGGACGCCGGCGAGGAAGGCCCTCTGGAGGAAACCGTAAGCGAACAGGGCTTGCATGGGCGCGTCAGTGCTCGTGCGAGATGAGGTGGTCGCCGCGGCTGACCATCTCCCGGAAGACCTCCGACCGGCAGAACTCCGCGTGGCTACCGTGGTAGGCCAGCCTCTGGTTGAGGCAGGCGACGCTCGTGACGTGCTTGTTGACGATGCCGATGTCGTGGGTGATGAGGACGATGGTCAGCCCTTCTTGTCGGTTGAGCCGGTCGAGCATGTCGTAGAACGAGGCCTGGGTCTCGGCGTCGACCCCGGTCGTCGGCTCGTCGAGGAACAGGATCCGCGGCGAAGTGACCAGGGCCCGGGCGATGAAGACCCTCTGTTGCTGCCCGCCGGAGAGCCGGCCGACGGGATACCTTCCGAATTCCTCCATGCCGACCGCTTCGAGGGCCCGAAGGACCCGCTCGCGGCCTTCCCTGGCCGGAAGTCGGCCCGGGGCCCTGTCGGCGAGAAAGGCCATGCCCACGACCTCCTCGACCGAGGCGGGGAAATAGGGGTCGATGTGGGTCGCCTTCTGAGGGACGTAGCCGATCCGGCCGCGGTCCGGGAGCTCCGCGGGCGCCTTCCCGAAGAGCTCGACGCGGCCGGCGCAGGGCTGAAGCAGGCCCAGGATGACCTTGACCAGGGTCGTCTTGCCCGATCCGTTGGGGCCGATGATGGCCAGGAAGTCGCCCTCCTTGATGGCCAGGTCGATGTCGATGAGGACGGGCGTTCCGTCGTACCGGAATGAGACGCCGCGGAGGACGACGATGTCCATCGGATCACCGGCACCCTAGGCCCGCCCGGAGGTTGGCCAGGTTCTCCTCCATGAGCTCAAAGAATCCGATCCCGCGGTCCTGCTGCTCGCGGGTCAGGTTGTGTCCGGCGTGAAGGACGAGGACGCGGCCGCCGATCTCCCGGGCCAGGGTCCTCGAGAGGTCGGCGGGCACGGAGTTCTCGAAGAAGATCGTGTCGACGCCCCCCTTCCGGCAGAAGTCGACGGCGGCAATGACGTCCTTGGACCGGGGCTGCGCGTCGGGGCTGAGGCCGTAAACGGCCCTCTGGGTGAGCCCGTACTTCCTGGCGAGATAGCCGAAGGCGCCGTGCCCGGCGAGGACCAGGTCCCGATGTTCGCAGCCGGAGAGCCCGGCGCGGTACTTCTCGTCGAGGGCCCTCAATCGGGCCGTGAGCCGCCCGGAGTTGGCGGCGAACTCTCCCCTCCCTGCGGGGTCGATGCGGCCGAGCTCTTCGGCGATCCTCCCGACGATCTTCACGTCGAGCTCGAAGTCGAGCCAGACGTGGGGATCGAGGGCCTCGTGTCCCCGCTCTCTCTCGCCGCCGTGCTCCTCTCCGTGCTCGAGAGAGGCCAGGCTGGCCGCCGCCTCGAAGGCCCTGAGGCGGCCCCCCGAAGGCATGGCCTTGAGCAGGCCCGGGAGCCAGGGCTCCAGCCCCGAGCCGATGAACAAGAGCAGGTCGCAATCGGCCAGCCGGGCGATGTCCCCCGGACGCGGCTGCCAGTTGTGGACCCCCGCCCCGGCCGGGAGGAGGAGCTCCGCCCCTCCCCTGTCGCCGGCGACAGCCGCCGCGAACTCCTGGAGCGGCAGCACCGTCGCCAGGATCCGGAGCTTCGCCGGAGGGGCGGCCGCGAAGGCCGCGGAGATCGAAAAGGAGACCGCGAAAAGGCGGAGGAAGGTTCTCATCGCGCCCGGATTATACCCCTGCCGCCGGCTTGAATCCATCGCTTTTTTGTGTCATCATGACCGTCTCGACCATCCCACGACATCAAGGAGGACCGAATGCCCATGTCCCTCGAAGAGCTCAATCCCAGGCATCTCTGGAAGCACTTCGCCAAGATCCTGACCATCCCCCATTGCTCGGGCAACGAGAAGGCCCTGGGCGACTACGTCCTCGGCGTCGCCGCCGGGCTCGGCCTGGCCGGGAAGCGCGACAAGGTCGGCAACGTCCTCGTCAGCAAGCCCGCGACGGCGGGGCGGGGGGGGGCCGTCGGGGCCATCCTCCAGGGGCACCTCGACATGGTCTGCGAGAAGAACTCGGACAAGGCCCACGACTTCATGAAGGACCCCATCCGGGCGGAGATCAAGGGCGAATGGGTCTACGCCCAGGGCACGACGCTCGGGGCGGACAACGGCATCGGCGTGGCCGCCGCCCTGGCCGTCATGGAGGACAAGTCGCTCGTCCACGGCCCCCTGGAATTCCTCTTCACGGTCGACGAGGAGACGGGGCTCACCGGGGCCAACAAGATCCAGAAGGGCTTCCTCGCCGGCAAGATGCTCCTCAACCTCGACAGCGAGGACGAGGGCACGTTCACGATCGGCTGCGCCGGGGGGGCCGATTCGACGCTCGTGCTGCCGCTCGAGCGGAAAAAGGCGGCCTCGAAGAACCTCTACAGGCTCCACGTCCACGGCTTCCGCGGCGGGCACTCCGGCCTCGACATCAACCAGGGCCGCGGCAACGCCATCAAGCTCCTGGCCCGGATGCTCGGCCAGACGCTCGACGCGGCCAAGATCGAGATCGTCAGCGTCGAGGGCGGGAGCAAGCACAACGCCATTCCCCGGGAGGCCGTCGCCTTGCTCGCCTGCCCGCCCGTCCAGGTGCGTTCCATGACCACGGCCCTCAAGGCGGCCTTCGACAAGATCAAGGTCGAGTTCAAGGCCGTCGAGCCGGGGGCGGGCTACGCCCTCGAGCCCGTCCCGGGGAAGGACTTCGCCCTGACCCGGGACTGCCAGAAGACCCTGGTCGATTTCCTCGTCGCCCTGCCCCACGGCGTCGTCGCCATGCACCCGGAGATCGCCGGCCTGACCGAGACCTCGACCAACCTGGCCATCGTCAAGACCGGGAAGAAGGAGATCAGCGTCCTCTGCAGCACCCGGAGCTCCGTGGCCTCCGCCCTCGAGGCCACCCGCGACGTCATCAAGTCCGTCTGCGACCTGGCCGGGGCGCGGGCCGACCTCAAGGAAGGCTATCCCGGCTGGATGCCGGACCTCGATTCGCCTCTGCTCAAGAGGCTCAAGGAACTCTACGCCAAGACCTTCGGCAAGGAGGCCGAGGTCGTCGCCGTGCACGCCGGGCTCGAATGCGGCATCATCGGCGAGAAGTTCCCGGGCATGGACATGATCTCGTTCGGCCCGACCATGAAGAACCCCCATTCGCCCGAGGAGCACGTCCACATCGGGTCCGTGGAGAAGTTCTGGAAGTTCATCGCCGCGGCCCTCGACGGCCTGTCGGCCTGAACCGGGCGCCGGGAGCCGGGCTTGAACAGACGAACGTTTTTCGCCATAGCCGGCGCGCTGGGGGCCCTCGTCTCCCGGGCGCACGCCGGCCTCGGAAGGAGAGTCACCATGAAGAAGCAGGTCCAGACCGACAAGGCGCCGAAGGCCATCGGCCCCTATTCCCAGGGCATCGTCGCCAACGGCTTCGTCTTCTGCTCGGGCCAGATCCCGATCGATCCGGCCACGGGCGAGCTCAATACCGGCCCGATCGAGGAGCAGACCCGCCTGGTCCTCAAGAACGTCGGGGCCGTCCTCGAGGCGGCCGGCTCGTCCTACGACGAGGTCGTCAAGTGCACGGTCTTCCTCCAGGACATGAACGATTTCGCCAAGATGAACGCGGTCTACGCCGAATTCTTCGCGGCCCCCAGCCCTGCCCGGGCCGCGGTCCAGGTGGCCCGGCTGCCGCGCGACGTCAAAGTGGAGATCGAGGCCATCGCTCTCGTCAAGTAGCCGCGTTATGCCTCTTTACGAGTTCGAATGCAGCGCGTGTGGCAAGAGGTTCGAGAGCCTCGTTTCCGCGGGCAAAGAGAAAGACGTCGTCTGCGTCGAGTGCGGCGCGGCGGACGTCCGGAAGATGGTCTCCTGCTTCGGCATCGGCGGCGGCTCGAGCCGGATCAAGGCCTCCTCGTCGAGCTGCACCAGCTGCTCGACCAAATCCTGCGGCACCTGCCACTGAGACCGCTCTGAAGGCATCCGCCGTTCCTCCCAGACTGCCGGTCTGCCCGTCTTGACCTTGGCCTAGCCGACACAGCTCCGGTGACGGGCTTGACCGGGGTCTATTGACACGGTCCCGCGGTTGACGATTTAATAGGCCCTCGCCCATGGCCAAAAAGGACCCGCCCGCCATCGTCCGCGTCGGAGTGGACACCGGCGGGACGTTCACCGATTCCGTCATCTGGCGGGACGGCCGTCTCTTCAACCGAAAGGTCCTGTCCACGCCGCGCGACCCCTCGCTGGCCATCTTCGAGGGGCTCGGCGAAATTCTGAAGGAGTGTGCCTCGGTCTTCATCGTCCACGGCACGACCGTGGCGACCAACGCGCTCCTTCAGCGCAAGGGCGGCCGCATCGCCCTCGTCACGACGGTGGGGTTCGAAGACATCCTGGCCATCGGCCGGCAGACCCGGCGCAAGCTCTATTCCCTTCAGCCGGAGGACCGGTTCGAGATCGTCCCCGCCGAGCGGCGCTTCGGGCTCCGCGAGCGGGCCCTCGCCTCGGGCCGGATCGAGCGGCCCGTCAGCCGGGCGGAGGTCCGCCGGACGATCGCGAAGATCCGCCGCTCGGGCGCCGAGGCCGTGGCCGTCTGCCTTCTCCACGCCTACGCCAACGCCAAGAACGAGGAGATCGTCGCTTCGGAGCTCGAACGGGCGTGCCTTCTCGCCTCCGTCTCCAGCCGCCTCCTTCCCGAGTACCGCGAGTTCGAGCGGATGTCGACGACGGTCACGAACGCCTACCTCATGCCGGTCATGGACCGCTACCTCGGCGAGCTCGACCGCCGGATCGGCCGGGCCGAGCTCCGGATCATGCAGTCGAACGAAGGTTATATCTCCCCGGCCAGGGCCCGCCTCGAGCCCATCAAGACGGCCCTGTCCGGCCCGGCCGGCGGCGTCGTCGGCGCCCGGGCCCTGGCCCGCGCGGCCGGGTACCCCAACGTCGTCAGCTTCGACATGGGCGGGACCTCGACCGACGTCTCGCTCATCGAGGGCGGGATCCGCCGGGCCCACGAGAGCCGGGTCGGGGACTTCCCCATACGCCTACCCATCATCGACATCCATTCCGTGGGCGCGGGCGGCGGGTCCATCGCCACAACGGACCGCGGCGGCTCGCTCCGCGTCGGCCCGCAGAGCGCCGGCGCGGACCCCGGTCCCGCGTGCTACGGCCGGGGGGACCTGCCGACGGTGACCGACGCCAACCTCGTCCTCGGCCGGCTCGATCCGGGCTTCTTCCTGGGCGGGAAGATGCGCATCCACCCGGAGAGGAGCCGCCGGGCGGTGGGCGCGCTCGCCCGCCGCATCGGCAAGTCCGAGCTCGAGACGGCCCTGGGCATCGTCGCCATCGCCAACGCCAACATGGAGAAGGCCATCCGGGTCATCTCCGTCGAGCGGGGCCACGATCCGCGGGCCTTCGCGCTCTTCCCCTTCGGCGGGGCGGGCGGGATGCACGCCGTGGAGATGGCCGCCCACCTGGGCATGCCCACGGTCGTCGTCCCCCGCAACGCCGGCGTCCTCTCGGCCTTCGGCCTGCTCATGGCCGATCCCGTCAAGGACTACACGAAGTCCCTGATGAAGCCGGACTCCGAGGTCACGCTGGCCGGGCTCGAGAAGGAATTCCGCGGGCTCGAGAAGACGGCCCTCCGCGACATGTCCTCTGACGGCTTCGCCGCGAAGGATGTCGTCCTCGAGCGCTCCCTCGACTGCCGCTACATCGGCCAGTCCTACGAGATAGACGTGCCCTTCCGGCGGGCCCGTACGCCGGGGGAGGCGTTCCTCGAGGCCTTCCACCGTCGGCACAAGAGGCTCTATTCCTACCGCCACGACAAGCGGGCCGTCGAGATCGTCAACCTCCGGCTCAAGGCCGTGGCCCTGACGCCCAAGGTCCCGATGGTCAAGGAGCGGGGGTCCTCCCGCATCGACCCAAAGGCCGTGCTTCGGAAGCGACCTATCTTCTACGGGCGCCGATCTTATGAGGGAGCCGTCGTCGACCGGTCCCTTCTCCGGGCGGGGAACGTGGTCCGCGGCCCGGCCCTCGTCATCGATCCCGAGTCGACGACCTTTCTCCCGCCCGGATACATCGTCCGCGTCGACGGGTATGGAAACCTCGTCGCGCGCAAGGCGGACCGCCGATGAGGAAGCCCGACCCGATCGAGCTCGAGCTGTTCAAGAACGTCTTCATCGCCGTCTCCGAGGAGATGGGCGCCGTCCTCGGCCGCACCGCCCTCTCGCCCAACATCAAGGAGCGCAAGGACTACTCCTGCTCCCTCTTCAACGCCAAGGGCGAGACGCTGGCCCAGGGCTCGCACATCCCGGTCCACTTGGGAGCCATGCCCCTCTCCGTCCAGGCGGCCCTTTCGGCCGTCTCGTTCGAGCCGGGCGACCTCGTCATCCTCAACGACCCTTACCGCGGCGGCACGCACCTGCCCGACATCACCTGCATCTCCCCCGTCTACCTCGGCCGCAAGCTCAGCTTCTTCGTCGCCAACCGGGCCCACCATTCGGACGTCGGCGGGATGACCCCGGGCTCCATGCCCCTGGCCACGGAGCTCTTCCAGGAAGGCCTGATCATCCCGCCTCTCAAGCTCCACTCCCGGGGACGGATGGACCGGGCCGTCTTCGACCTCATCCTCTCCAACGTCCGCACCCCGGACGAGCGGCGCGGCGACCTCCTGGCCCAGATCGCGGCGAACGACGTCGGCCGGGCCCGGCTCGAGGAGGCCGTCGCTAGGTTCGGCGCGGCCAAGGTCCGGCTCTATTCGGAGCTCGTCCAGGATTATACGGAGAGCTTCCTCCGGGCGACCATCAAAGCCATCCCCGACGGCGTCTACGCCTACGAGGACTTCCTCGACGACGACGGGATCATCGCGAGGCCCATCAAGATCGGGGTCCGATTGACCATCCGGGGCGACGAGGCCGTCGTCGATTTCAGCTCCTCCTCGCCCCAGACCGAGGGCGGCGTCAACGCCAACCTCGCCATCACCACGTCGGCCGTCCTCTATGTCTTCCGCTCGCTCGTCGAGGAGGACATCCCCTTCAACACGGGGCTCATGCGTCCGCTCGAGATCGTCGCCCCGCGGCGGTCCATCGTCAACGCCGCCTTCCCGGCCGCCTGCGCCGGGGGAAATGTCGAGACCTCCCAGCGCATCGTCGACGTCCTCCTCGGCGCCTTGGCCCAGGCCCTGCCCGGCCGCATCCCGGCCGCGAGCCAGGGGACGATGAACAACGTCGCATTCGGAGGCTACGATCCCGCCTCGGACCGCCACTTCGCCTATTACGAGACGATCGGAGGGGGGATGGGTGCCGGCGCGTCGGCCGCCGGGCTCGACGGCGTCCACACCCACATGACCAACTCGCTCAACACGCCCATCGAGGCCCTCGAGAACTACCTTCCCCTGAAGATCCGGCGGTACGGGCTGAGAAAGGGCTCGGGCGGCCGCGGGCTCCACAAAGGGGGCGAGGGGATCGTCCGCGAATACGAGTTCCGGGTCCCCGCGGCCCTGACGATCATGTCGGAGAGGCGGCGTTTCCCCCCCTACGGCGTCCAGGGCGGCGGCCCGGGGGCCAAGGGGAAGAACACGCTTCTCGCCGGCGGGCGTACGCGGACCCTCGCCTCCAAGGTCAACATCAAGCTCCGTCCGGGCGACGTCCTCAGGATCGAAACTCCCGGCGGCGGCGGCTTCGGCCGCCCTCGCCGTTGAATCCCTGACGATCAGGAGGCCCCGTGTCAGGCCTTCTTGAGCTTGGTCTTCTCGATGAGGAGCGTCCCCTGGTAGGAGACGTAGTTCAGGAGGATCATCACCCGCTCGCTCGCCCCGACCTCTTTGCGGAAGACGCCCTTGAGGCCCTTGAGCGGGCCCTCGACGATCTCGATCTCGTCGCCGGCGGCCGGCTCCTCCCCGTATTTTTCGAAAACGATCAGTCCGTCGCGCTCGCGGGCCCGGATGCCTTCGACGACCACGTCCGGGATGGGTGTCGGGCCGTCGTCGGTGCCGACGACGCGCTTGACCCCGCGGGTGTACTTGACCATCTGATACTGCCCCGGGAACTCGAATTGGAGGAAGGCGTAGCCGGGGAAGAAGGGCCCGACGCGCTTCTCGTGGAGATATTTCGGGCAGTAGATGGTGAACCCGCCTTCGACGAAGAGCCGCTCGACCTGGCCCTCCTTCTTGGGCTTGATGTTGACGACGTACCAGCGCCGCATCAGCGGGCCTTCCGTCCCTCGTCGGCGAGCCCCATCCGGCCATAGACAGAAGGCCGGCGGTCCTCGAGGAAGTGCCGGGCGGCGTGGGAGGAGGCGTTCTTGCCGAGATCGCAATCGGCGTACAGGATATGGTCGCGCCCGCGCGGGGCCCTGGCGACGACCCGGCCGTCGGGATCGACGACGAACGACTCCCCGGCGAATTCCAGGAGGTCCTCCCGGCCGACCCGGTTGACCAGGGCGGCGTGATAGCCGTTCTGGAAGGCGGCCACCTGGAGCTCGGCCTCGAAGATGCCCTCGGTCCACTCCCCCACCGCCCCGGCCTGGGGCACGACGACGAGCTCGGCCCCGGCCAGGCGCAATCCTCTCATGTACTCGGGGAAGTGCCGGTCGTAGCAGATGGCGACACCGACCCGCCCGACGGCCGTCGGGAAGACGAAGTCGTTCTGTTCGCCCGATGCGTAGTAACCGCGCTCGTGGAACCCGGGCCCCTCCATGATGTGGACCATCCGGACGACCCCGAGGAGGCGGCCGTCGGCGTCGATGACGGGCGAGGAGTCGTAGGTCCGGTCCCCGGCCCTCTCGAAGAGGTTGAGGACGGCGACCGCGCCCGTCTCACGCGCCAGGGCCGAGAAGAGGTCCGTCGTCGGCCCGGGGATCGGCTCGGCGAGCGAAGCGCTCCCCGGCCCGGCCGGGACCTGGGGATAGAACCGGCTGAAGGCCAGCTCGGCGAAGGCCACGAGCCGGGCCCCGCCCGCCGCGGCCTCGAGGAAGGCGCGCCTCCCCCGCTCCCGGTTCTCCGCCGGGTCGCCTGTCGCGTGCTGTTGGACGAGGGCTATCCTCAAGCGCGGCAGGCCTTTTCGATGTCGGCGACCGTCTTCGGGATGGGCGGTCCGAGGACGCGGCGCCCCTTCTCCGTGACCAGGACGTCGTCCTCGATCCGGGCGCCGCCGAAATCGAGGAACTTCTCGACCGCGTCGTAGACGATGAAGCCCCGGTGCTTCTTCTCCTTCTTCCAGAGCGCGAAGAGGGCCGGGATGAAGTAGAGGCCGGGCTCGACCGTCAGGGCGTAGCCGGGCTTGAGCTCCCGGGCCATCCGGAGGTAGGCCAACCCGAACTGCTTGCTGCGCTCGACCTTCTCGCCGTAGCCGACGTGGTTCTCGCCGTAGTCCTCCATGTCGTGGACGTCGAGGCCGATGTTGTGCCCGAGGCCGTGGGGGAAGAACAGGGCGTGGGCTCCGGCGCCGACGGCTTCGGCCATATCGCCCTTCATCAGGCCGAGGCCCTTCAAGCCATCGGCCATGATCCGGGCCGTCTGGAGGTGGATGTCCTTGAAATTGACGCCCGGCTTGATGGCCTTGATGGCCGACTCCTGGCCGGCCAGCACGATCTCGTAGACCGCCTTTTGCCTGGCGTTGAACTTGCCGCCGACAGGGACGGACCGGGTGACGTCGGAAGCGTAACCGCTGGGCGCTTCCGCGCCGCAGTCGCAGACGAGCAGGCGGCCCTTGACGAGGAGGTTGTCGTGCTCGTGCATGTGCAGGGTCTGGCCGTTGACGGTGACGATGGGCGGGAAGGCCAGGTGCATGCCGTAGGACAGGGCGATGCCCTCCATGGCCCCGGAGATCTGGTACTCGTAGCGGCCGGGCTTGGCCAGCTCCATGGCCGCGAGGTACATCTCGCGGCTGACGGCCACGGCCGCCTCCATCTCGCGGACCTCCTCCTTCGATTTGAACAGGCGCTGGTCGACCGAGGCCTTGATGAAGGCCTCCGAGGCCCGCGCCTTGAGGTCCTTGACGGGCAGGCCGAGGAGCTCGCTCAGGGCGATCTTGGCGTCGTGCCGGTAGGGCGGGAGGTAGTGGACCGGCCGGCCTGCCGCGAGGGCCTTGCGGACCGTCTCGTCGAAAGCGGCCCGCGGAGCGACCTTGCGGACGCCGACGGAAAGCGCCCGGTCCCTGATCTTGGGCAGTTGGCCCATCCAGATGATGTCCTCGATGCCGATATCGTCCCCGTAGAGGGTGTCCGTGCCCTCGTCCGCGTCGACGACAGCGGCCAGCCCCGGCGAAGCGAGGCCGAAGAAGTAGAGGAACGAGCTGTCCTGCCGGTAGTGGTAGGTGTTGGCCGGGTAGTTCATCGGGCTTTCCTCGTTGGAGAGGAAGATCATCAGGCCCGATCCTACCGACTTTCTCAGGAGCTTCCGTCTTTCGACGTAGGTGGCGGCTTCAAACATGGGGACCTCCTCCAAATGGGCTGGAATTGATATAACAGATAATCCCGCGGTGTTCAACAGCCGTGGCCGGATTTTACATTGAATCGAGCCAGACGCGGTGTTATGATGGCCGGCATATTCCCGGGAAGGAGGCGTTATGGGCGGATTCTTCGGACTCGTCGGCAAGGCGGACATCGTCGAGGACCTGTTCTACGGCACCGACTACCACTCGCACCTCGGGACCAAGCGCGGCGGGCTGGCCGTCGGCAACGGGACCGGGATCGTCCGCTACATCCACAACATCGAGAACGCCCAGTTCCGTTCGAAGTTCGAGGACGACGTGGCCAAGCTCCACGGCCGCCGCGGCATCGGGGTCATCAGCGACTACGAGGACCAGCCCCTCCTCATCCGCTCCCACCTCGGGCATTACGCGATCGTCACGGTCGGCGTCGTCAAGAACATCGACGAGCTCGTCGCCCGGGCCTTCAAGGGCAAGTGCCTCCACTTCTCCGAGATGCGGGGCGGCGAGGTCA
This sequence comes from Candidatus Aminicenantota bacterium, assembly GCA_963719985.1. GTDB lineage: Bacteria > Acidobacteriota > Aminicenantia > Aminicenantales > Saccharicenantaceae > RBG-16-66-30. The sequence goes on from CAVRDU010000006.1 coordinate 87,315, forward strand.
ACCCGACGGAACTCGTGGCCACCCTCATCAACCAGAAGGACACATTCGAGGACGGCATCCGGCACGCCTGGGAGCTCGTTCGCGGCTCCTGTTCCATCCTCGTCCTGACCGGGGACGGCATCTACGCGGCCCGGGACAGGCTCGGCCGGACGCCCGTTGTCCTCGGCCGCAAGGACGGCACCGCCGCGGCGACCATGGAGACCTGCGCCTTCCCGAACCTCGACTACGAGATCGACCGGTACCTCGGGCCCGGCGAGATCGTCCGGCTGACCCCGGAGGGCGCGGAGACCCTGGCCCCCCCGGGACAAGCTGCAGATCTGCTCCTTCCTCTGGGTCTACTACGGCTATCCCGCGTCGAACTACGAGGGCATCAACGTCGAGATGGTGCGCAACCGCTGCGGCGAGACGCTGGCCCGCGCCGACGAGGTCGAGATCGATCTGGTCGCCGGCATCCCGGACTCGGGCATCGGCCACGCATTCGGCTACGCGACCGAGGCGGGGGTCCCCTACCGGCGTCCCTTCGTCAAGTACACGCCGACCTGGCCCCGGAGCTTCATGCCCCAGGACCAGGACCTCCGTGACCTGGTCGCCCGGATGAAGCTCATCCCCATCCGGGAGCTCATCCAGGGCAAGAAGATGCTCTTCTGCGAAGACTCCATCGTCCGCGGCACCCAGCTCAAGGACACCATCCAACGGCTCTACGATTCCGGCGCCGTCGAGGTCCACATGCGTCCGGCCTGCCCGCCGCTGGTCTACGGCTGCAAGTTCCTCAATTTCTCGAGGTCTCGGTCCGAGCTCGACCTAGCCGCCCGTAAGGCCATCGCCGCGCTCGAAGGCCCCGAGGCGGAGAACATCGCCGAATACGCCCGGGCCGGCTCGGAGAAGTACGAGGCCATGGTCGAGTGGATCGCCCGAACGCTCAGCCTGACCACCCTGCGCTACCAACGGCTCGAGGACCTCGTCGAGGCCATCGGCCTTCCCAAGGAGAAGCTCTGCACCTACTGCTGGGACGGCGTCGGTACCGATTGAGGGAGGGTACGGACGGAGGCCGGGGCCTCGCTGATATGGGGGAATGACTGTTAGGGCGATGGTAGCGGGGGTTGGATTTGAACCAACGACCTCCGGGTTATGAGCCCGACGAGCTACCAGGCTGCTCTACCCCGCGATACCGGCTTATTATAACAAATCCCGCCGCGATGTCAACTTTCTGAACTGTCCCCGAGGCCAGGGCGCGAATTGTCGTCTCCCGGCTTGACTTTGGCCGCGGGGAAAACTAAATATAGGGGGATTTCCATGGCCTGGGCTGTATTTCTATTCCTGTCCGTCCTGTGTACCGGCTCGGTCCTGGCCATGATCCTTTCCCGTAATCCGGCCCACAACGCCCTCTTCCTGGTCCTGGCCTTCTCCTCCCTCGGCGGCCTCTTCGGGCTTCTCGACGCGCCCTTCGCGGCGGCCGTCCAGGTCCTCGTCTACGCCGGGGCCATCATGGTCCTCTTCCTCTTCGCCATCATGATGTTCGATCTCCGGAAAGACGCGCCTCCGGAAAGGGCCAAGCTCCGTGCCTCCCTGGCCGCCGTCCTGGGGATCGTGCTCCTCGGCGAGCTTGTTTTGGCGGCCTCACAAGCCATCGCGGGATGGAGCGGCGGCGCGGGCGCTCCCGGTGACACCGCCGCCCTGGGGCGGCTCCTCTTCACCGACCACCTCTACGCCTTCGAGATCACATCGGTCCTCATCCTGGCCGCCCTCGTCGGCGCCCTGGCCCTGGCCGGCCGGAAGGAGGGCCCGTGATCCCGCCGGCCGCGTTCCTTCTCCTGGCGGCGCTCCTCTTCGCGCTCGGCGTCGTGGCATTCTTCGTCAAGAAGGACCTCCTGACCCAGTTCATGGCCGTCGAGGTCATGCTCAACGCGGGAAACCTGGCCTTCCTGGCCCTGGCCAAGGCCTCGGGCCTCGCGGACGGCCAGGTCATCGTTCTCTTCGTCATCACCGTCGCCGCGGCCGAGGCCGTCGTCGGCCTGGCCATCATCGTCCTCGTCTTCAGAGGAAGACGGACCGTAAGGACCGACGAGCTCAGGGGATTGAAGGGATAACATGGCCGCGGGTTTCTGGCTCATCCCCCTCCTGCCCGGGGCGAGCGCCGTTCTGCTGCTTCTCGTCGGGCGGAGGCTCTCCAGGAAAGCGGTCGCCGGACTGGCCTGCCTGACCGTCTTCCTGTCCTTCGTCCTTTCGGTCGCCGCTTTCGCCCACCTCGCCCGGGCGGGGCATGGCGCCCCCGCGCTCGTCCGGACGCTCCTCCCCTGGATCGCCAGCGGCTCGTTCGTGGCGACGATCACCTTCGCTTTCGACAAGCTAGCGGCTGTCATGGCCCTCGTCGTCACAGGCGTCGGCCTCCTCATCCACGTGTACTCCGTCGGCTACATGTCCGGCGACAAGTCCTATTCCCGGTATTTCGCCTTCCTCAACCTGTTCACCTTCTTCATGCTCGTCCTGGTCATGGCTTCGGACATCGTCCTGATGTTCGTCGGCTGGGAGGGCGTCGGGCTTTGCTCCTACCTTCTCATCGGCTTCTGGTTCGAGCGCCCGGCGGCGTCCCGGGCCGGCATGAAGGCCTTCGTCGTCAACCGTGTCGGCGACGCGGCCTTCATCGTCGGCATCCTCGTTCTGCTGGCGAACGTCGGGAGCGCGAGCTTCGCCACGATCAACGCCGCTCCCGGCGTGGGCCTCCTCGGGCCCGGGCTCGTCACTCTGGTCGCCGTGCTCCTCTTCGTCGGGGCCACGGGGAAGTCGGCCCAAATCCCGCTGTACGTCTGGCTGCCCGACGCCATGGAGGGCCCGACGCCCGTCTCGGCCCTCATCCACGCGGCGACCATGGTCACGGCCGGAGTCTACATGGTCTGCCGGCTCTCGGGCCTCTTCGCCGCCTCGCCCGCCGCTTCGGGGATCGTCGCCTGGGTCGGCGGCCTGACGGCCGTTTTCGCGGCGACCATCGCTCTCGTCCAGAACGACATCAAGAGGGTCCTGGCCTACTCGACGATCTCCCAGATCGGCTACATGTTCATCGGCTGCGGCGTCGGGGCCTACGCCGCCGGGATGTTCCACCTCGTCACCCACGCCTTCTTCAAGAGCCTCCTCTTCCTCGCCGCGGGGAGCGTCATCCACGCCCTCTCCGGGGAGCAGGACATGCGGCGGATGGGCGGGCTCCGCAGGGCCCTCCCCGTGACCTTCCCCGTGTTCCTCGTCGGCGCTTTGGCCATCGCGGGCGTCCCCTTCCTCTCCGGCTTTTTCTCGAAAGACGCCATCCTGACCGGGGCCTATGCCGGGGGCCACTTCGCCCTCTACGGCCTGGGCCTGGCGGGGGCCGTCCTGACGGCTTTCTATATGTTCCGCCTCGTCTATCTGACCTTCTACGGCGAAGACCGGTCCCCGCATGACGGCGCCGGCCGCCACGTACACGAATCCCCGCCGGCCATGACCGTCCCTCTCGTGCTGCTGGCCCTCCTTTCGGCCCTGGGCGGGCTCCTCGGGTTGCCGGTCCTCCTCGGCGAGAGGGCGAACCTCTTCGGCCGCTTCCTCTCGGGGGCGTTCGGACACGCCGCGCCTCATCCGACGGTTTCGACCGAGCTCCTGCTCATCCTGGCGGCCACCGCCTCGGCCCTGGCCGGCATCGCCCTGGCCTATGTTTTTTACCGGAGAGAGCCCGGGCTCCCCGACCGGGTCGCCCGTCGCTTCCCCGCGGTCCACCGGCTCCTCGTCGGCAAGTATTACGTCGACGAGGCCTACGACGCGGTCGTCGTCAGGCCGCTCGTTCGCGGGGCCGAGACGGTCTACGCCCGCTTCGATCTCAAGGTCGTCGACGGTGCGCTCAACGGGTCGGCCGCGGCGGCCGACCTCGCCGGCAAGGGCCTCGTCCGGCTCCAGAGCGGGCTCCTCCGCGACTACGCCCTGGCCTTCCTCATCGGCGTCATCGTCTTCCTGGGATTCCTGCTGCTATGAGCGCCATCACCTCCTCCTGGCCGGTCGCGACCATCGTCACGTTCCTGCCGCTCGCCGGGGCGGTCCTGCTGATCTTCCTGCGCCGGGAGTCGGTCCGGGCCATCCGGACGACGGCCCTGGCGGTGGCCCTGCTGACCTTCGCCCTGTCGCTTCTCCTTTTCGCCGGCTTCGACGGGAGCTCGGGCCTCCCCGAGTTCGTCGAGAGGGCCTCCTGGCTCGGCCGGGGCATGGACTACCACGTCGGCGTCGACGGTATCAGCCTCTTCCTCGTCCTTCTGGCCGCGTTCCTGACGCCCCTGGCCCTCCTGTCGTCCTGGCGGGCCGTCGAGGACCGGGTCAAGGAGTTCTCGTTCTTCGTTCTCCTCCTCGAGACCGGCATGATCGGCGTCTTCGTCTCGCTCAACCTGTTCCTCTTCTACGTCTTCTGGGAGGCCATGCTCATCCCGATGTACTTCCTCATCGGCATCTGGGGCGGCCGGCGCCGGATCTACGCCACGACGAAGTTCGTCCTCTTCACCATGTTCGGGAGCCTGCTGATGCTCGTCGCGATTCTCGTCCTGCAGGCCGCGGAGTTCCGGGCGACGGGGGCCTATTCGCTGACGATCGCCGACCTGGCCGCCGTCCCGCTCTCCGCGAGCCTCGAGACGTGGCTCTTCCTCGCCTTCGCCCTGGCCTTCGCCATCAAGGTCCCGCTCTTCCCGCTCCATACCTGGCTTCCCGACGCCCACGTCGAGGCGCCCACGGCCGGGTCGGTGCTCCTGGCCGCCGTCCTCCTCAAGATGGGCGCTTACGGCTTCCTGAGGCTCGGCCTGCCGCTTTTCCCGGCGGCCGCGGCGGCCTTCGCCCCCGCCCTGTCAGTCTTGGCCCTCGTCGGCATCATTTACGGCGGACTGATGGCCCTCGTCCAGAAGGACATGAAGTCCCTGGTCGCCTATTCGAGCGTCAGCCACATGGGCCTCGTCATGCTGGCCGTCTTCTCGCTCAACTTCGAGGCCACCGAGGGCGCCCTCTACCAGATGCTCAATCACGGGCTGAGCACGGGGGCGCTCTTTCTCGCCGTCGGCATCCTCTACGAGAGGACGCACACGCGGCTCATCGCCGACTACGGCGGGGCCGCGGCGCGCATGCCGGTCTTCGCCGGGCTTTTCCTCGTCGCGACGCTCTCGTCGGCCGGTCTGCCCGGTCTCAACGGGTTCGTCGGCGAGATCCTGTGCTTCTTCGGCGTCTTCGCCGCGAACAGGACACTGGCCGTCCTGAGCGTATCGACGGTCGTCCTTTCGGCCGCCTATCTCCTCTGGCTCTACCGGCGGGTCATGCACGGGCCCGTCAAGGGCCCCGGCGACGCGCGCCTCAAAGACGTCGACGGCCGGGAGCTCGCCTGCCTTGTGCCCATTGTCGTCCTCATCGTCTACATGGGTCTCTTCCCCGGGACCTTCCTGCGGAAGATGGACGCCGCGGTCTCCCGGTACATGGAGTCCTTCGGGAACAAGGCGCCGGCGGCGCTGACCTCGAAGATCCCGGCCCGGCCCGGTCCGGCGACCCTGGATCCGGGCGGAACGGAGCGCTAGGATGGAGACGATCCTGGCCCTGGCCCCCATCCTATCCGTCGTCGCCGGGGCCCTGACGGTGCTTCTTGTCGACGCCTTCCTGACGAAGAAGGGAACCGAGCTCTCCGCTTCCCTGGCCGTCGGCGCGCTCCTCGTCTCGGGCGCGTTCACGGTCACGTCCTGGAGGACCGCCGGACTGAGCTATTTCGGCGGCCGCCTGGCCCTCGATCCCCCGGCCCTTCTGCTCCTGGCGATATTCACCGTCCTCGGGATCTTCATCGTCCTCATGAGCCTGAAGTATGCCGCGCGCCGGGACATGGACCTGGGCCAGCTCTACGGACTCCTCCTTCTCGCCGTGGCCGGGGCGATGATCATGGTCTCCTCCCCGGATTGGCTGGTCGTCTTTCTCGGCCTCGAGGTCCTCTCGGTCGCCTCGTACGCCCTGACGGGGCTCAAGAGACGGGACCCGGCCTCGACCGAAGCGGCGGCTAAGTATTTCCTCATGGGCAGCTTCGCCGGGGCCTTCTTCGTCTTCGGGCTGGCGCTCGTCTACGGGACATCGGGAAGCTTGGACCTCGCCTCGAGCCTCTTCGCCGGCGAGGGGCCGGGCGCCTTCGGCGCGGCGGCCGCGGCCGGTCTCGGGCTCATCCTGACCGCCCTCTTCTTCAAGATCGCGATCGCCCCCTTCCACATGTGGGCGCCCGACGTCTACGAAGGCGCGCCTACGCCCGTCACCGTCTTCCTGACCGTCGCGCCCAAGGCCGCCGGCCTGGCCGTGCTCTTCAGGGTCCTCCAGCCCGTCCTGGCCTCCGGCCGGGCGGCGGCCCTCTTCGCTCCCGCCCTGAGCGTCGCCGCCGTCCTGACGATGTTCGCCGGGAACCTGGCGGCCCTTCGCCAGAAGAGCGTCAAGAGGATGCTGGCCTATTCGTCGGTCGCCCATTCGGGCTATCTCCTCGTCGCCGTCGTCGCCGGGGACGGCCCGGGCCTCGTCTTCTATCTCGTCGTCTACCTGTTCATGAACGCGGGGGCCTTCGGCGTCCTCGCCGCCATGTCGGGAGAGCGTTTCGAACACACCTCGATCGACGACTTCGCCGGCCTCGGCCGGCGCCATCCCTGGCTGGCCGCCCCGCTGGCGGTCTTTCTCCTCTCCCTGGCCGGGTTCCCGCCCACGGCGGGATTCCTGGCCAAGTTCTATGTCTTCGGCGCCGCCGTGCGGGAAGGTCACGCCGTCCTCGCCATCGCCGGGGTGCTGGCCAGCCTCGTCTCGGTGGCCTACTACCTGAAGGTCATCGTCGTGATGTACATGCGGGAACCCGTCAACGATGTGTTCATCGAGCGCGAGAGCCCGCCGCTATTCCTGGTCGTCTTCCTGTGCCTGTTCGGGACCCTTCAGCTGGGGCTCTGGCCGGGGAATCTCCTGACCGTCATCCGCCAGGCCTTCGTGGCCTTCTTCTAGCCGTCCGGGGACGCGTACCCGGGACACGTGTCTTCCGGACAGGTTCACTCGAGCGCCTTTCCCGCGGTCTCGGGGATCCCCGTCCATAAGGCCGCCGCGGCCAGGAAGGCCCCGGCGATCAGCATGAACGAGAAGCCGAACCCCCTCGATTGGGCCAGCGAGCCGACGACGAAAGGCGCGGCGGCGCTGACGATGCGGCCCGCGTTGTAGGTGATGCCCTGGGCCGTGGCCCGGACGGCCGTCGGGTAGATCTCGGCGGTCAAGGCGCCGAATCCCGTGAAATAACCCGTTCCGAAGAAGGCGACGAAGGGCCCCAGGGCGAGGAGGAGGAGCGGCTGGCGCGTCTGGGAGTAGAGCAGCATGAAGACCGATGCGACGAGGAGGAAGCCGACGTAGGATCTCTTCCGGCCCAGCCGGTCGCTGATGAAGCCGAAGGTGATATAGCCCAGCCACATCCCGGCCTGCATGAAGATGACCAGGGCCGACATGGCCCCCGGGCTGAGGCCGATCCCGCCCTCTCCGGGCGCCATCGACAGATAGGCCGGGAGCCAGAGGTTGAAGCCCCACCAGGCGAACATGGTGCAGGCGTTCATCAGGGTGATGAAGAGGGTCAAGCGGAGGCGCTTCGGGCCGAAGATCTCCCCGAGACCGGCCCGGACGCCCGGGGCCGCCGCCCGGACCTTCCTCCAGATCTCGGGTTCTCTGACCCGCTTCTGGATCCAGAGGGTGAAGAAGGCAGGGAGGACGCCGACGAAGAAGACCCCCCGCCAGCCCCAGACGGGCAGGACGAGGGCCGCGACCGCCGCCGCGGCGGCGTAGCCGACGGCCCAGGAGCTCTGGACGATGCCCAGGGCCTTGCCCCGATGCTCGGCCGGCCAGGTCTCGGAGACGAGCGCGGCCCCGCTGGCCCACTCGCCGCCCATGCCCAAGCCCAGGAAGACGCGGAAGACGGCCAGCATGACGACGCCCGTGGCGAAGCCGCAGGCCGCGGTGAAGACGGAATAGATGATTATGCTGGCCATGAGGGCTTTGCGGCGGCCGAAGCGGTCGGCGACGACGCCGAAGACGAACCCCCCGACGGCGGAGGCGACGAGCGTCATCGATCCGAGGAGCCCGGCCGTCGCCTTGGTCATCCCCAGGTCGGACATCAGCGCCGCGAGGACCATGGCGTAGAGCATGACGTCGAAGGCGTCGAGCATCCAGCCGAAGGAGGCCGCGACGAGGGCCCGCCGGGCGTCCGGCGGGGCGCTCTTCCACCAGGCGAACCGCGCCATCAGCGGACCCCGACGCCGTTGAGGCGCAGGAAGATGAGGCAGCCGATCCCGTAAACGACCCACCCGACCAAAGAGACGACCTGTCCAGCCGTAGACCGGAGTTGCGCTCCGATGAGAAAGATCAGGACGGCGAGGCCCGCGATGACGGCCCTCTGCTTGATCGTTTCAGCGACGAGGAAGGCCCAAACGCCCAGAAGAACGGCGATACCTATGCCGATGGCCTCATAAGGGATCTGAGGGATCATGACCCGCTTATAGCATAAAACCCGCCGCGGGCGCGACCCCCGGGGTCAGCGGAGCATGTAGAGCAGGCCGAGGTTCACTAGGAACAGCAGGATGACGCCGAACGAGTCCCAGGCCCAGATGAACCGCTTCTTCTCGGAGTTGTAGATCAGGCCGGCGATGGTCAGCCCCGTCATGGCGATGGCCAGGAGCGAGGGGACCAGGTGCGTCCCTTGGACGGCCGAGAGGATCGGCCCTTTGAAGTAGAAGACGTCCTCGATGGCCAGGATGAAGATGTTGAAGATGTTGCTGCCGAAGATGTTGCCCACGGCCATGTCCACCGCCCCGATCTTCAGGGCCGCGACGCTGACCGTCAGCTCGGGGAGCGAGGTCGCGACGGCCACGAAGATGTTCCCGACGAAGGTCTGGCCGAGCCCGGTCGTGGCGGCGATGCCCTCGGCGATCGGGGGCAGGAAGATGGCCGCGCCGACGACGACGGCACCGTGAAAGGCGTACCGGAGAACCGCCGCGCGGAGGGTCAGCGCCGACGCCTGGCGGTCCGCGACCTGGGCCAGGGTCGGGCGCTTCTTCTCGAACTTGAAGGCCATGCGCATCGTCGCCAGGTAGCCGACGAAGATGACCGGCGTGTAGAGGCCCATCCAGCCCAGGCCCGGGAGCCGGCCGCCGAGGAAGAGGCTCAGCGAGATCCCCCCGATGAAGAGCACGGTCATCCCGGCCGAGAGGATGTTGGCCTGGTTGGTCTTGGCCGACAGGGGGATCTTGCGGGACAGGGCGTCGAGGAGCCCGAGGATGAAGACGTTGAAGACGCAGCTGCCGAGGACGTTCCCGACGGCGATGTCGGGCAGGTTCGAGGCCACCGCGCTCAGGCCCGTGGCCAGCTCGGGGAGCGAGGTGACCCCGCCCATGAGGACCATGCCCAGCCAGAGGCGGCTGAGCCCCGACTTCTCGGAGATGATGTCCCCGTACCGCGTCAGCCTGTTGCCCGAGAAGAGTATAAGGCCCGTGATGGCCAGGAACTCCGCCCAGAGCAGCATGGCAGGACCTCCTCGAAGTCCAATAGAAGCGGCCGGAGCGGGCTCGTAAGCCGGATCCTGTTCCCGCTCGCGCGGGCGACGGTCATTTGTCTAGGTCCCGGGTTGCCCCGGGACTCGAGCGGCCTACCCGCCCCCTGGGACGGGCCGTCCCAAAACGGGGCTCGTTTGGCCTTGCTCCGGATGGGGTTTGCCCTGCCCCCGGCGTCGCCGCCGGGGCGGTGAGCTCTTACCTCGCCATTTCACCCTTGCTCCCCGGAAGCTCGCGCCCCCGGGGGGCGGTGTGTTTTCTGTGGCACTCTCCCCCGGTCGCCCGGAGTCGCTGTTAGCGACCATCCTGCCCTTCGGAGTCCGGACTTTCCTCCTCTCCCCCCTCGCGGGAGGGAGAGGCGACCGTCTCGCCCGCTCCGGCCGTTATCTTTATACCGTATTGCTCGAGTTTAGGAAAGGGGATTCCTTATCTCGAATTTGAGCCCACCTGGCTTTCGGCGGGCGGATGTTCGGGCGCAGGAGTCCGGAATAAGGGCAAAACAGATCGGGCTACTCCCCTCTTCCGATCGCCGGCTATTCGTGCTCCATGCTCTCCTCGGCCGCCATCAGGGCCGTCTGTTCGAAGACATGAGCAGGCGGCGGCGAAGAGTCCGTAATTGAGGACCATGACCTGGCCCTTGTCGGGGATGTGCGACGTCACCCGGGCAATGAACTCCATGTAGTCCATCCGCTCGAGCTCGGCGCCGCCGTCGCCGCCCCGGCCGCCACCCTGGCCATCGCCGCACTGACCGTCAGCTACCGGGCGATGAGGGCCGCCGCGACCCAGCCCGTGGAATGCCTCAGGTACGAGTGAGACGGGGACTGGGGAGAAACGCCCCTCCCGATGGGCCGGGCCTCACGAAGCTGCTGAAGAAGAAGCCCCCCTGCTTCGAGAGATCCGTTGACTCCGTGGCTTGATTATCGGTATCCTTAGGGCAAGGGAAAAAAAGAGAGACCCGGCCGTGAAATGCCCCCAATGCCGTTTTGACAATCCTACCGACACTAATTTCTGCGGGAAGTGCGGCCAATCCCTGCATGAGCCCCCGGGGCCCCGCCCCGAAGTAACGGAAACTCTTGAAACGGCCGGCAGGGAGCTCGTGCCCGGTTCCATCTTCGCCGGTCGCTATCAGGTGATCGAAGAGCTAGGCCGGGGAGGCATGGGAAGGGTTTACCGGGTCACGGATAAAAAACTGAACGAAGATGTGGCCCTCAAGTTGATCAAACCGGAGATCGCCTCGGACCGGGAAACCGTCGAGCGTTTCAGGAATGAACTGAAAACGGCGAGGAAGATCGGCCACAGGAACGTCACCAGGATGTTCGATCTCGGGCAAGAAGGGATAACGCACTTCATCACCATGGAATACGTCCGGGGCGAAGACCTCAAGAGCTTCATCCGCCGCTCGGGCCGGCTGACCCTCGATAAGGCCGTCTCGATCGCGACCCAGGTCTGCGAGGGTCTCGAGGAAGCCCACCGCCAGGGTGTCGTCCACCGCGACCTCAAGCCGTCGAACGTCATGATCGACCGGGAGGGAAACGCCCGGATCATGGATTTCGGAATCGCCCGTTCGGTCAAGCCCGGAGGGATCACCGGGAAAGGCGTGATGATCGGGACGCCGGAGTACATGAGTCCGGAGCAGGTCGAAGGCCTGGATCTCGACGAACGGTCGGATGTCTATTCGCTCGGGATCATTCTCTACGAGATGCTCACGGGCGCTCCTCCGTTTACCGGGGATTCAACTCTGAGCGTGGCCATGAAGCAGAAAAACGATCCGGCTCCGGATCCGCGGACTCGGAACCCTCTGATTTCCGAGCCCCTCGTCAGGCTCGTTCTCAAGTGCCTTGAGAAAGACAGCGGCCGGCGGTATCCGAACGCGAGCGAGGTACGTCTCGAGCTCGACCGGATCGGGGCGGATCTGACGCCTGCCACCGAGGCCGGCCCCGGAATAAGGACTGCCAAGGATCGAGGCCCCTTTTCCTGGCGCAGACTCAAGCCCGCCGGAATCGCCTTCTTCGTGATCATTGTCGCCGCGGCCGGATATTTCTTGATTGAACGGAAGCCCCGCGTCGAGAAGTCGGCGGGAGATGTCTTTCCCGTACCCCAGTGGAAAAATTCCATCGCCGTCATGCCCTTCCAGGACATGAGTCCGATGCGTGACCAGGAGGTGATATGCAACGGGATGGCCACTGACATCATCGGGCGGCTGGGCAAAATCAGGGACTTGAAAGTCTGCGCCCTCACCTCGATCATCTATCTCAAAGATTCCAAAAAGACTCCGCAGGAGATCGCCCGGGAATTAGGGGTATCCCACTTCTTGGATGGAACCATCCAGCGGGAGGGAGAGACGATCCGGATCACCCCCTTCCTGTACGAGACGGACGGCATGTTTATCGTCTGGACGGATAGCTACGACAGACAGGTATCCGGCTTTTATGACCTCCAGGACGAGATATCCCTGGCCGTCGCCGAAGCCCTGAAAGTTCACCTGACCGCCGCCTCGCTTGATGCCTATAAAACCCGACAGCCCGGGGACATGAGATTGTACGAAACCTTTCATCAGGCCATGGACCTCATCAACACCAAATACGCCATCTTCAATCGGGAAGAGGATTTCACCAAGGCGCTCCAGGCGTTCATCCGGGCGCTCGAGATGGATCCGTCATTCGCTCCGACATACAACGGTCTCGCCTGGGCCTATTGGCATCGGTATCAGAACACCGCTGACGGGGAGGATCTCCGTCAGGTCATCGTTAACATCGGAAAAGGCTACGCGCACGACCCGGAGTTGCCCGAATCGAACCTGGGGAAAGGGTTCGCTCTCTTTATGAATAATAAATTTGACGAAGCCTTCAAGTTTTACGGGATCGCCCTCGAGAAAGATCCAAACAACCTCGTGGTCTGTCAGGGCCTTGGTTACTCCTACATGAAAATAGGGTTGGCCGAAAAGGCCATCCCCTTTTTCCAGAAGGTCATCGATCTGTCGCCTTTTTATATTTATGCGAAAATCAACCTCGCCTGGTGCTTCCGGGATCTCGGTGATCGGGCTAAGGCCGGCGAATACCTGAAAGAATCATGGGACCTCAATCCGAAGAATCCGTTTTCCCTGGCCTGGTACGCTGGGCATCTTGTCCGGGAGAAGAGATATTCCGAGGCGGAGAGGATGCTCGAGGAACTTGAAAACGTCGCTCCCGAGTTCAGCGAGCTACCGATTTACAAGGCGTTCTTGTTCGCGGCCAGAGGAGATAAGGATAAAGCCTTGGGCCTGCATCAGGACCCGGACGTCTACGCTTTGCTCGGGATGAAAGACGAGGCCATCCAGGCCATACGGAAAAGGGCGGAAAAACGGGGCACCTACCTCTACCTGGATCTTGTCAACAATTTGTCCTATCAAGCCCTCCGGAGCGACCCCCTTTTCAAAGAGATCTTATCCAAGGCGAAAAAGGAATACGAAAGCTTCCTGGCGAAATACGGAAACCTCCGCTGAATGGCTTATCGATCCGATCATAGGCGGGGGAGGGCCTGCCGATAGGCTTCCTCGTCCCTCCGGAACCCGACCAGCACACCGGTGACGAGGACCTTTTCGTCCAGGATCTCGTAGATCACCCTGAATTCGCCGACCCGGAGTTTCCAAAAATCCTTCAATTCCCCCCGCAGAGGCTTGCCGAATTCATGCCGTTACTTTATGGACGCCCGGGTAAGGATAGGAAAATCCTTGTTGCGCTCGGCGTGAAATTGCGGGCCGCGGACTCTCGGTCAAGCCTTCGCATCACGGCAGAGCGGGTATCGTAGCCCCGGGCGGAAGTCAACATCTCGAAATTGAGCCCACGTGAAGCTCCGGAAGACCGGTACGGCCATCCCAAATTGGGGCTCGTTTGGCCTTGCTCCGGATGGGGTTTGTGGTGAGCCCGGAGTCGCTGTTAGCGACCATCCTGCCCTTCGGAGTCCGGACTTTCCTCCTCTCCCCCCTCGCGGGAGGGAGAGGCGACCGTCTCGCCCGCTCCGGCCGTTATCTTTATACCGTATTGCTCGAGTTTTTTATAGAGGTTCGACCGCGGCGTGTCGATCTCCCGGGCCGTCTGGGAGATGTTCCAGTTGTTGGCCTCGAGCTTGGCCAGCAGGAAATCCCTCTCGGCCAGGTCCCGGAACTCGCGGAGCGTCTTGACCCCGGAGGCGTCCGGGAGGGCCGCCTCCGCCTTCTCCCGGAACGGCTCCGGCAGGTCCTGCGGCCCGATCGTGTCGCGTTCGGTCATGATCAGCAGCCGCTCGACGACGTTCTTGAGCTCGCGGATGTTGCCCTTCCAGGCGTACCGGGTCAGGGCCGCCAGGGCTTCCGGCGAGAACTTCCGCGGCCGGAAGTTGTTCTCCTCGGCGAAGGTCCGGGAGAAGTAGTCGACGAGGAGGGGAATGTCCTCCGGCCGCTCCCGCAGGGGCGGCGAGTAGAGCGGCACGACGTTGAGCCGGAAGTAGAGGTCCTCCCGGAACCGGCCGTCCTGGATCTCCTTGCGCAGGTCCTTGTTCGTGGCCGCGATGACCCGGACGTCGACCTTGGAGATCCTGTTCGACCCGACCTTCTGGACCTCTCCCTCCTCGAGCACGCGCAGCACCTTGGACTGGGTCCGCAGGCTCATGTCGCCGATCTCGTCGAGGAAGATCGTGCCGCCGTCGGCCTGCTCGAACTTGCCCGTCTTCTTCTCCGTGGCCCCCGTGAAGGCCCCCTTCTCGTGGCCGAAGAGCTCCGACTCGATGAGCTCCTCCGGGATGGCGGCGCAGTTGACCTGGACGAAGCTCTCCCGGGCCCGGAGGCTGTGGGCGTGGACGGACCGGGCGACGAGCTCCTTGCCCGTGCCGCTCTCCCCGAAGATCAGGACCGTGGCGTTGGTCGGCGCGATCTTGAGGATCTCCTTCCAGAGCCCTTGGACGAGGGGGTGCTGGCCGACGATCTCGTAATGCTTCTCCGATTTCTTCTTGAGGTCCTGGCACTCGCGGCTGAGCCGGGTCTTCTGGAGGGCGTTGCGGATGCTGATGAGGACCCGCTCGCGGTGGAGGGGTTTTTCCAGGAAGTCGAAGGCGCCAAGCTTGGTCGCCTCGACGGCCGACTGGATGGTGCCTTGGCCCGAGATCATGATGATCTCGGGGACGAACGGCCGCTTCCGGATCTCGGCCAGGACTTCGAGGCCGCTCCGGCCGGGCATCCGGATGTCGAGGAGGACGAGGTCGATTCCGACCGTTCCCTGGAGCGTTTCCAGGCCGTCCTCGCCTGTCGCCGCCTCGAAGTACTCGTAGCCCTCGTACTCGAGGATCATCTTCAGCGACTTGCGGATCCCCTCCTCGTCGTCGATGACCAGGATCCTGGCTTTCCTTTCGGCTTTCATCGGGCTCCGGACCTCTTTCGCCGATTTTAGCACACTTTGCGCGGCCGGGCCAAATCGTCCGGTTCCGGCCCGCTCCCCTCGAGGCGCGATCTCAAGTCCGCATGCGACTCTGGAGCGATCCGAGTTTGGGTGATTGTGAAGGCCCTGAATCCACGGGGCACGTGATGGCCGCCGTGCTCTGCCTTCCTTCGCTTCCTTCCTTCCTTCCTTCCTTCCGGGGGCTAGGACCGCCAGCCTCGTACCTTCTAGGGATGGGCCTCAGCGTCCGACGCCGGCGCCTGGTTCCGCCGGAAGCCCGGCCTCCAAGGATCCAGGAGACGTCCGGATGCTCGCCGGCCCTCCCGTGAGCGGCACCTTCTACATCCATTCATTCGACGGGCGGCTTCTCGCGGAATACAACCTGCTCGGGCAACTCGTCCGGGATTACGTCTATTTCGGCGGTCAGCTCGTCGCCGAGTACAGGAATGACGCGCTCTACTACTACGTTTCGGACCAGGTCGGCTCGACCCGGATCGTGACCGATTACGCGGGCAACGTCGTCTACTCAGCGGCGCATGATCCTTACGGCGGTATCCAGAAGACCTGGGTCGGGGAATTCGATCCCGAGCTCAAGTTCTCGGGCAAGCCGCGCGACGCGGAGTCGGAGCTCGATTTCTTCGGGCCGAGGCACTATGACCGCAGCCAATTCAGGCTCCTCTCCCCGAATCCCGTATCGGCGGGATCCGGATTCGCGCCGGCCTCCCATGCCTGGAATGCCGAGTACTCCCCAAAAGGCGGGATCCGACACGCGCCTCGACGGATCTGGCGAGTGCCGCCGTCGGTTATTCAGGCCATGGAGCAGCTTTCGCCCGAAGAACAGAGCTCCTATCTGAGTTGCCATCGTCAAAGCCGCGGACGATCCTGATTACCCCTACGCCGCATATATCCTCGATCCGAGATATCCCGGAATGGAAGCCGGGTTTCCTGAAGGCTCGGCTCAGGAAGCTCCCTGACTCCTCCGGCTACGAAGCGAAGTGGTATGGAAGCACGTTTCAGGCCGATCTACGGGAATTCCGTCCCGATGAGACGGGCGCGTTGACGACCAAGGTCGTCATCGAACAGGGGCTAAAATACTCGATCGAACAGACATTAACGAAGGTTTATCCCCCTAATACGGAAAAATACGCGCCTGATTGAAGGCTGCCGCGCGCAGCCTACTGTAATCGAGAGTCCCGCCTGCCGAGAAGCGCAAAACGCGATCTTCCCTTTGGCGCGAGTTGACGGCCCGCTGCCTTATGATAGACTGAACAGCGAGGCCGTCCCTGGAATGGACAAGAAGAGACCGCATGACCGGGTCTTCGCCGCGACGGCCCGGGCCGTCGTACCCGGGATCTTCATCCTGGCCGTACTCCTCGGCCTCGCGGCAGAAGAGGGCCCGAGTCGGTCTTTCACCCTCGACAACGGCCTCCGCGTCTTCATCTACGAGAAGCGGGACCTGCCCCTCCTCCACGTCGTCACCGGGTTCGACGTCGGCTCCAAGAACGAGACGGACGCGACCTCGGGGATCGTCCACCTCCTCGAGCACTGCCTTCTCTTCCGCGGCACGACCGCCCGGTCCGGAGGCGGGGCCGGCGCCGAGATCCGCCGCCATGGAGCCTATTTCAACGCCCATACATCCCAGGACCTGTCGGTCTTCGAGATCTCCCTGCCGGCGGGCGAGGCGGAGTTCGCCCTGCGCAACCAGAGGGACATCCTCTTCGGTTTCGACCTGACCCAGGCCGAGCTCGACGGGGAAAAGGAGGTCATCCTCGAGGAGTTCAACCAGATGGAGGACGATCCGCGTCGACAGGCGACCGACCTCGTCCTCCAGGCGCTCTTCCCCGGCCATCCCTACGGGCGCTCCGTCTACGGCCGCCGCGAGGTCATCCGCGGGGCCGGGGCCGAGGATGTCCTCGCGTTCTACCGCAAGTACTTCGTCCCCGGCAACGCGGCCCTGGCCGTCGTCGGCGACTTCGCCGCGTCGGACATGGAACGTCGGGTCCGGGAGGTCTTCGGCGGCCTGCCGAAGGCGGGGCCGCCCGCCGAGGCCCTGCCCATGGCCCCGGCCCTCGAGAAAAGCGTCAGCCGGAGGCTCGAGCGGGACGTCGAAGACGGGTACCTCTACCTCGGCTTCGTCGCCCCGGACTACAACCACGAGGACCAGTACGCCGTCCACGTGCTCACGGAGGTCCTCGGCCGGGGCGTCAATCCCCTCCTTCCCGCCTTGATCAGGAGCGAGAGGAACATCCTCCAGACGGTCGACACGGCCTATCTCGCCAACCGGTACGGCGGCGCCATCGTCGTCTCGATCCGGGCCGACCCCAAGGACATCCCCGTCCTCGAACGCCTGGCCGTGAGCGTTCTCAGGCGCGCCCATACCCAGTCGTATTCGAAGAAGGACTTCCAGGGTATGGACGAGCTTTACGCCTTCGACTATCTGGAGAGCGCCAGGAACCAGATCCGATTCTCCTCCGGGCGGGCCGAAGAATCCGGGCTCCTCCTGGCCGGGTCCCTCGTCCGCTATATCCTTCTCAACACCCGGGAAGATCCCGGGCGCTACCTCGACGGCATCGGCCGCGTTTCCTCAGGGGACCTTCGGAAGGCGGCTTCCAGGTACCTCGCCAAGGGCGAGAGCGCTGCCGTGTCGATCGTCCCGATCAAGGGGAAAAAATGAGGCGAGGGACGGCCCTGGCCCTGGCCGCGTCGCTGGCCGCCTCGGCGCTGGCTGTCCCGGCGGCCTGGAAGACGGAACCCGTCAAGACCGCCCTGACGACCGGGATTCCCCTCATCTACCATCAGGACGAGGTTTCGCCGATGACCGTCGTCGGGCTCTTCGTACCCGGCGGGCGGCGGGACGTCCCCGATGGACTCGACGGCCTGGCCTATCTCGCGACCCGGCTGACCCTCGAGGTCCCCGACGAGGACAAGGCCCGGGACCTCATGTCCCAGGCGACCCGGATGAGCTATCTCTGCGAGGAGGATTGTTCGATCGTCTTCATCGAATGCCTGTCCGAGAACCTGGAAGCGGCCCTCCGGGTGGCTGGCAAGATCATCCAAGACCCGCTCATTTCGGGACTCCGGATCTCCCGGGGGAAGGAGCTGATGGAGCTTCTCGCCTTGGCCGAGGAGGACGACGCCGTGGCCGCCGCCGGCCGGGCGGTCTTGAAGGCCTTCTATCGAGGCCGGGGATACGGGTCCTCGAACTTCGGCTCCGCGAGCAGCCGCAAGGCGATCGGGCGGAAGGACGTCCTCGATTTCTATCGCCGCCACTTCACGGCCAATGGCGTTTTCTTCGCCGTCGTCTCGGACCTCGACCGGGAGCTCATCCAGACGCTCCTCGAGAAGCACTTTTCCCGGTTCCCGGAGGGCGCGCGGCCCGAAGTCGCCGCTCCCCCACCCCGCGCCCCGGGGGGGAGGAAGTCCGTCTGATCAAGGAGACCAAGCAGACCTATATCGGGCGCGCCTACGCCTTGCCCGCCCCGTCGGCGGAAGATCACGCCAAGGGCTCTCTCCTCGAGGTCCTCATCGGCAAAGGACCGGGATCGAGGCTCTGGGGCTTGCGGCTGGACGAGCGGCTGGCCTACAACGTCGATTGCCGTTTGACCTGGACGCGCGACGCCGGGATCCTCGAAGTCTTCCTCGAGACGGAGAACGCCAAGTCGGAGCGGGCGGCGCGGGCCCTCGACCGGACCCTCGGGGAGATCTGGGAGAACGGGGTGACCGAAGCCGAGCTCGAGGCCACCAAGGCCATGGCCATGGCCGAATTCCTCAGGTCTGTCGAGACGAAGCCCGAACGGGCCCGGCGGCTGGGGCGGTTCGAGGTCCTCGGTCTCGGCTTCGATCACATCTCGGGGCTTCCCGGCGCGATCGACGCCGTCGGGCTCGAAGCCTTCAACGCCTACATCGAGGCCGTCCTGGCTCCCGAAAAGGCCCTACGCGTGACCGTGGGCCCGAAGGGGGCCGGCGACCGGCCGGGAGGATGACCATGCCGCCCTTGAGCGAAAAGGACCTCGTCGACCTCGTCCGATCCGTTTTCCCCGGCTACCCGGAGGACAGGTCGCTCGGGATCCTCGTCGACGTGCCTCGCGGACCCGAGCGGGACAACGCGGACTGGAAGGTCCGCCGGGCCATGGCCGAGCAGTGGCGCGATCTTCTCAGGAAGGGCGCCGCCGCCATTCCGCTCGACGAGGTCCGTCTCGTCGCCTACCCCGATGTCGGGTCCAACAACGCCGATCTTCCCGCCGACGCTTTCATCGTCGACGGGACGCTGCCGGCCGACGCGTCGGGATTGGCCGGGGCCGGCGAGCGGAGGTCCTTCGAAGACATCTTCCGGACGACACCGCTCCTTCTCGCCCCGACCGAATACTCGACGACGGCGCCGCTCAAGAACGCGGCCGCGCGCCACCTCTTCCGGGCGGCCACGATGCCCGGTTTCTCGGCGCGGATGATCCCGGCCCTGCAGGTGGACTACGCGGAGGTCGGACGGCGGGTGGCCCTAATCAAGGACAGGCTCGACCGGGCGGAAGAAGCCGAGATCGAGTTCATCAAGGACGGCATCGAGCCGCACAAGATGATCTTCGATCTCCGCTATAGGACGGCCCACGAGAGCGGAGGGCGCTTTCCCAAGAAGGGGGCGGCCGGGAACCTGCCGAGCGGCGAGGCCTACATCGTCCCTTACGAGGGCGAGAAGGGCGAAGCCAGCCGGACCCGGGGCGAGCTCCCGGTCGAGTTCTCCGGCGAGGTCCTCGTCTACGCCGTCGAGGCCAATAAGGCCGTGGCCGTCCGTCCGGCCGCCACCTTGGGCCCGGCCTGGAAGGCCGAGGCCGACCATCTGCGCCGTGAGCCCGCCTACGGGAACATGGCCGAGCTCGGCTTCGGCGTCCTCGGCGACTTCGGCATCGGGCCGGTCGGCGAGATCCTGCTCGACGAGAAGTTGGGCCTCCACGTCGCCTTCGGCCGGAGCGACCATTTCGGCGGCCGGATCGGCCCGGCCGATTTCTCGTCCCCGGCCGAGGTCGTCCACATCGACCGCATCTACATCCCGGCGACCCAGCCGCGGGTCGCCGTCTTCTCGGTCGTTTTCCGCTACCCGGACGGGTCTGACGAGGTCGTCATGGCCGACGGCCGCTACAAGATCTTTTGATCAGCGGAACTCGGCGCTGACGATCGTGATCCGTCCGGGATAGGTTATCGGGCCGAGGGGGGTCGAGACCGTCGGCTGGGCGTCGAGCGCGAGCCGGGCCGGCGTCCGGGCCTTCCCCCCCAGGGCAAGCGCAAGGTTGAGCAGGTCGTCGTACTGTCTTCCGGCGAAGAACTCGAAGAGGTCGAGCGAGAGGCGGATCGGGACGACCGACTCCTGGCCCGTCCCGGGGACCTCGATGGCCTGGTCGATGTTCCCCGTCACCGTGGGCTGGCCGTCGATGAGCAGCCGGCATTCGAGCCCCGTAAGCGTGCTCGTCGTCTGCCTCGATCCCCCCGTACCGTCGTTGGGATTGACGGCCAGGACGTCCAGGACGAACTCGACCGGGAGCTTCCTCGTCCGGTAGGACTCGGCCAGGCGCAACGCGTCCAGGGGGCTGAATTCTGCGAGCCTAGCCTTGCCGCCGATGTCGATCCCGAGGAGCCGGAAATCCCGGACCCCGGAAAGCTTGAAATTCAACCGCTGCAGATTGGCCAGGGCCGACGCCATCTGGTCCAGAGCGGCGCACGACGAGAGGGCGAGGATCCCGGCCAACGCGAGAAGCGCGGTCGCCGGCCTGATCCGCCTGTTCATTTATTCCGCCAGCTTCTTGTAGAGAGCGTAGCGCTTCTTGGCCTCCTCGGCGGCCTTGGCGAAGAGGTCCTTGGCGATCTCGGGGAACTGCTGGGTCAGCGTCCGGTAGCGGACCTCGTTGTTGAGGAAGGCCTCATACTCGAGCTTGGGCTCCTTGGAGTCGAGCTGGAACGGGTTCTTGCCCTGCGCGCCCAGGAGCGGATTGTGGCGGTAGAGGATCCAGTACCCGGTGTCCACGGCCAGCTTCTCCTCGGCCTGGGACTTGCTCATGTCGATGCCGTGGTTGATGCAGGGCGAATAGGCGATGATGAGCGACGGGCCGGGGTAGGCCTCGGCCTCGAGGAAGGCCTTGAGGCACTGGTTCATGTTGGCCCCCATGGCCACCGAGGCCACGTAGACGTAGTCGTAGCTCATGGCCATCCGGCCGAGGTCCTTCTTGGAGGTCTTCTTGCCGGACGAGGCGAACTTGGCCACCGAGCCGGTCGGCGTCGCCTTGGAGGCCTGGCCGCCGGTGTTGGAGTAGACCTCGGTGTCGAGCACGAGGACGTTGATGTTGCGGTTCATGGCCAGGACGTGGTCGAGCCCGCCGTAGCCGATGTCGTAGGCCCAGCCGTCGCCGCCGATGCACCAGACGCTCTTATCGACGAGGAAGTCCTGGAGCTCGGCGATCTTGGCGAGATAGGGCTTGGCGCCGTTCGCGGACTTGAGGGCCTCGGGCAGGGCCTCCCGGAGCGCTTTGGCCGCGGCTTTGGCCTCGGCGCCGACGTTCGTCCAGGCCGCCTTCATCTTCGTCATCGCCCCGGCCAGGGCCGGCGTCGTCCCTGCGGCCAGGGCGGCGTCCATCGACGCGGCCAGGAGGCGGCGGTTGGCGTCTACGGCCAGGCGCATGCCGAAGCCGTACTCGGCGTTGTCCTCGAAGAGCGAGTTGGCCCAGGCCGGGCCCTTGCCTTCGGCGTTGACGCAGTAGGGGGAGGTCGGGAAGGTCCCGCCGTAGATCGAGGAGCAGCCGGTGGCGTTGGCGATGATCATCCGGTCGCCATAGAGCTGGGTCGCCAGCTTGACGTAGGGCGTCTCGCCGCAGCCGGCGCAGGCGCCGCTGAATTCGAACAGGGGCCGCAGGAACTGGGAGCCCTTGAGGGTGTCCGTCCGGACGCCGTCCGTGACATTGTCGGGGAGCTGGTCGAAGAACTCGGCCTTCCGGGCCTCGCCCGCCTCCCGCAGCTCGGCGATGGGGGTCATGACCAGCGCCTTGGTCTTGGCCGGGCAGACCTCCGCGCACGAGCCGCAGCCGACGCAGTCCTCGATGTAGCACTGCTGCCGGTAAAGGAGACCGCTGTCGTTCTTCGTATTGGACTTGATGGTCGTGAAGCCCTCGGGGGCGCCGGCGAGGCCGGCCGGCGCGATCTGCTTGGCCCGGATCGTGGCGTGGGGGCAGACGAAATTGCACTGGTTGCATTGGATGCAGTTCTCGGGGAGCCACTTCGGGCACTCCGTGGCGATGCCTCGTTTCTCCAGGCGGGCCGTGGCCGTCGGGACCGCCCCGTCGAGGGGCATCTTGGACACGGGGAGCGAGTCCCCCTTGAACCGGGTCACCGGGTCGATGACCTCCTTGGCGAAGGTGCTGGCGTCGTCGGGGACTATTTTGACGACGGGCGCGGACTTGGCGATCTTGGCCGGGATGGGGACGGCCTCGAGGCCCGAAGCGGCCCGGTCGATGGCGTCCCAGTTCATCTGGACGACATCCTGGCCCTTCCGCCCGTAGGTCTTCTCGACGGCCTTCTTCATCAGGGCGATGGCCTCGTCCTCGGGCAGGACGCCCGACAGCTTGAAGAAGCAGGCCTGCATGATCGAGTTGATCCGCAGTCCCAGGCCGAGCTCGCCGGCCATCTTGAGCGCGTCGATGGTGAAGACCTTGATCTTCTTGTCGATGATCGTCCGTTGCATGCCCTCGGTCAGGTGCTCGAAGACCTCGGCGGACGGCCAGTCGCAATTGATGAGAAAGGTGCCGCCCTCGCGGATGCCCTCGAGGATGTCGAAGCGGCCGATATAGGAGGGTTTGTGCAGGGCGACGAAGTCGACCGTGTTGAGGAAGTACTGGGACTGGATGGGCTGCTTGCCGAAGCGGAGATGGGAGATGGTGACGCCGCCGGACTTCTTCGAGTCGTACTGGAAGTAGCCCTGGCCGTACATGTCCGTGTGGTCGGCGATGATCTTGATGGAGTTCTTGTTGGCCCCGACCGTGCCGTCGGAGCCGTATCCGAAGAACTTGCAGCGGACCGTGCCGGCGGGCTCGGTGTCGAAGGGCGGGCCGACGGGGATCGAGAGGCGGGTGACGTCGTCGGTGATGCCCACGGTGAAGCCGTGGAAGGCCGGCCCGTCGAGATGGTCGTAGACGGCCTTGACCATGTTCGGCGTGAACTCCTTGGAGGACAGGCCGTAGCGGCCGCCGACGATCTTGACCGGGCGCCCGGCCAGGGCCACGGCGACGTCGAGGTAGAGGGGCTCGCCGATCGAGCCGGGCTCCTTGGTCCGGTCGAGAACGGCGATCTTCTTCGCCGAAGGCGGGATGGCCGCGGCCAGGGCCGCCGCGTCGAAGGGCCGGTAGAGGCGGACCTTGACCAGGCCGAGCTTGGCGCCGCGGGCGTTGAGGGAGTTGATGGTCTCTTCGGCCGTTTCGGCGCCCGAGCCCATCATGACGATGACCTTGTCGGCGTCGGGGGCGCCGAAGTAGTCGAAGAGGCGGTACGGCCGGCCGATGGCCTTGCCGACCTTGTCCATGTAGTGCTGGACGATGCCGGGGCAGGCGTCGTAGTACTTGTTGACCGTCTCGCGGCCCTGGAAGTAGACGTCGGGGTTCTGCTGGCCGACCTTGAGCATGGGCCGCTCGGGGTTGAGGGAGCGCTTCCGGAACTCCTCGAGGTACTGGGGCTCGAAGAGCTCCTTGAGCGTCCCGTAGTCGACGAGCTCGATCTTCTCGACGACGTTCGAGGTCCGGAAGCCGTCGAAGAAGTGGACGAACGGGATCTTGCTCCGGAGGGTCGAGAGGTAGGCGACGATGGCCAGGTCCTGGGCCTCCTGGACGGAGCCGCCGCAGATCAGGGCGAAACCGGTGTTGCGGGCGGCCATGACGTCGCTGTGGTCGCCGAAGATGGACAGGGACTGGCAGGCCAGGGAGCGGGCCGAGACGAGGAAGAGCGTCGGCAGCATCTCGCCGGCGATCTTGTGCATGTTCGGCAGCATGAGCATCAGGCCCTGGGAGGCGGTGAAGGTCGTCGTCAGGGCGCCGGCGGAGAGGGCGCCGTGGACCGCGCCCGAGGCGCCGCCCTCCGACTGCATCTCGATGACGTCCACCGGCTGGCCGAAGATGTTCTTCCGGCCGTGGGCGGACCACTCGTCGGCCAGCTCCCCCATCGTCGAGGACGGCGTGATGGGGTAGATGGCCGCCACCTCGGAGTAGGCGTAGGCGACGTGGGTCGCCGCCGTGTTCCCGTCGATCGTTTCCATGTGCTTTTTCATGTATGACTCCTTGTCGGATATGGAAGGTCGGTCCTGACGCCGTTCCCTAGTCTTTGAGCTCCGTCCTCCCCTCCAGGGCCTTCTTGATGGTCACCTGGTCGGCGAAGTCGAGGTCGGAGCCGACCGGCAGGCCGACGGCCAGCCGGGTGATCCGGACCCCGAAGTCCTTGAGCGTCCGGGCGAGGTAGAGGGCCGTGGCCTCCCCCTCGACCGTCGGATTGGTGGCGATGATGATCTCCTGGAAGGCGCCGGCCTCGATCCGCTTGACGAGCTTGCCCAGGCGGAGCTCGTCGGGGCCGCGGCCCTTGAGGGGCGACAGGGCGCCGAGGAGGACGTGGTAGCGGCCGTGAAAGGCGCCCGTCCGCTCGATGGAGGAGATGTTGAAGGGCTCCTCGACGATGCAGAGGGACTCGTCCGAGCGGCCGTCATCCGCGCAGATGAGGCAGGGGTCGACGTGGGTGATGTTGTTGCACCGGCTGCAGGTGAAGATCCTCCGCTTGGCCTCGCGGATGGCCTCGGCCAGCCGGTCGGTATCCTCGGTCGGCAGGGTGAGGAAATGGAAGGCGATTCGCTGGGCGGTCTTGGCCCCGATGCCGGGGATGTGCCGCAGCTCTTCGATGAGGTCGTGGAGGGGTTGGGCGTACTCGAACATCAGAACAGCCCCGGGATCTTCAGGCCCCCGCCGAGCCCCCCGAGCTTGCCGGCCAGGGCCTCGTCGACCTTGGCCGCGGCGTCGTTGAAGGCGGCGACGATGAGGTCCTGGAGCATCTCGACGTCATCCTTGCCGGCGACCTCGGGCTCGATGCGGATGGACTGCAGGGCCTTGTGGCCGTCGAGGACGACGTTGACCATGCCGCCCCCGCTCGAGCCTTCGACGCGGATCTCCGCGAGCTCCTTCTGGAGCCGCTCCTGCATCTCCCTGGCGGTCTTGATCATCTTCTGGAGGTCCATGGTGGGGATCATCCTTCGCCCTCCGCGGGACCGCGCCCCTTCGCTCCCGCGTCGCGCGAGGCGATGGGATCGGCCGAGAGGACCTGGGCCTTGAACGTGTTCATGAAGAACTGAACGGCCGGGTCCTTGAGGGCCGTCTCGAGCTCCCGGCCCGGCCGGATGGGGCCGCCGTCCGTGACGTTCTCCTCGGAGAAGCGGACCTTGGTCTCCCGCCCCAGCACCTCGGAGGCCGCACGTTCGACCGCGCGAAGGTCCTTGTCCTGGATGCTGGTGACGAAGAACCCCCGGCCGCTCCCGAAGAGGACCTCGAGGACGTTGTCCCGGACGAGGACCGACGAGTACTGGCCGAGGAGGGCCGCCAGAGGGGCCCGGTCGACGGCGAGCTTCTCCAGGACGCGGGCGAATACGTCCTTCGGGGCCGGCTTGGCCTCGGGCGGCGAGGCCGGGGCCGGAGCGGCGGACCGGCCCGGGCGGTCCGTTCCGCTTGTTGGGACGCGGGGGGCCGGGCCATGACCCGAGGATCTCGACGGCGGGGCCGACGGGTCCTTCCTGAGGGCCTCCACGTCCCTGATGAGCTCCCGGAGAGGGACGATCTTGCGGAAGTGGCAGAGCTTGACGAGGAAGGTCTCGAGGTAGATCCGGGGCATGGACGAGAACTTCAGCCCCGGCTCGGCCTGCTGAAGGGCCAGGAGATAGCGGAGCAGGTCCTCGACAGTGGCCTTGGCGGCTTCCGCCCGCAAGGCTTCGAGGGCCTCGGGACTGGCGATGAGGATGTCGCCGGGCTTGGCCACGGACCGGACGACGAGCAGGGCCCGGAAATGCTCGATGAGCTTGCCGAAGACGAAGCGGAGGTCGTATCCTGAGGCGACGACGGTCTCGACCAGCGGAAAGACCTCCTCGGGCCGCTCGTCGAGGACGGCCGAGGAGAAGCGGGAAAGGACATCCTGGCCGATCGTGCCCAGGATCGTCTTGAGGTCCTCGTCGCCGATGTGCTCGCCGCTGAAGGCCACGGCCTGGTCGAGAAGGCTCTGGGCGTCCCGCATGCTCCCATCGGCGGCCTCGGCGATCAGGGCCAGGCCGGCGGGGGTGATGGTGAGGCCTTCTTTCTTGGCGATCTCCATGAGGTGGTTGATGATGTCCTTGTGGGAGATCTTGCGGAACTCGAAGTGTTGGCAGCGCGAGACGATTGTCGCCGGGACCTTGTTGAACTCCGTCGTGGCGAAGACGAAGACCGTGTTCGGCGGCGGCTCCTCGAGGGTCTTGAGGAGGGCGTTGAACGCGTGGGTCGAGAGCATGTGGACCTCATCGATGATGAGGATCTTGGTCCGGGTGTAGGCGGGTTTGTACTTGACCATCTCGCGGATGGGCTCGATGTCGTCGACCTGCCGGTTGGAGGCCCCGTCGATCTCCAGGACGTCGATGGCGCTCCCCTCGTGGATGGACTTGCAGAACTGGCAGGGGTTCTCCTTGTCGGGGCAGGGATGGGCCGTGGGCCCGTCGGCGCAGTTGAGGGCCTTGGCCAGGATGCGGGCCACGGTCGTCTTGCCCGTCCCCCGGACCCCGGAGAAGAGGTAGGCCTGGGCGATGCGCTCGGCGGAGATCGCGTTCTGGATGGTCCTGACGACCGAAAGCTGTCCGATGACCTCTTCGAACTTCCAAGGCCTGTACTTTCGGGCGAATATCTCGTAGGACATGGGTTGCGGCCGCACCTCGACGGGAGGAAAACCTATGGTTTCCCCAAAAAGTAAAGGATATCTTAACACAATCCGCCTAAATATCAAGGAAAAGGAATATAATGCGGGCGTGGAGGAGCGTTCGCGGAACCTGGCCGAGATCCACCTGGCCGTCTTCCTTTTCGGCTTCCCCGGGCTGTTCGGGAAATGGCTGGCCTTCTCCCCCGAGCTCATCGTCTTCGGACGGGTCCTGTTCGCGGCGCTGGCGCTGGCGGCGGTCATGGCGCTAGGGGGCCGCTCGTTCCGCGTTTCGACGCGACGCGACCTCGCTCTTCTCGTCGTCTGCGGCCTCGTCCTCGCCTTCCATTGGACCGCCTTCTTCAAGTCGGTCCAGGTCTCCTCCGTGGCCGTCGGGCTTCTGGCCTACTCGAGCTTCCCCGTCTTCACCGCCTTCCTCGAGCCGCTCCTGGCCCGGGAAAGGTGGGACCCGGCCAGTCTCGTCTTCGCCCTCCTCTGCGTCGCCGGCATCGGCCTCATCGTCCCCGGCTTCGACCTCTCGAACGCTGTCGTCCTCGGCGTCCTCTGGGGGCTCGCGGCCGGGCTGACCTTTTCCCTGCTCTCCCTGCTCAACAGGCGGCTGGCCATGCGGAACTCGAGCCTGGCCGTGGCCTTCTACCAGGACCTGTTCGCCGCGCTGGCCCTCTCCGCGGTCGTCCTTCGACGGGGCCTCCCCTTCTCCCCGCGGGACTGGGCCCTTGTCGCCGTCCTGGGGATCTTCTGCACGGCGGCCGCCCACACCCTGTTCATCCGGGGGATGAGGGGGACCGGCGCCCGGACGGCGAGCGTCCTGAGCTCGCTCGAGCCGGTCTACGGCATCCTTCTCGCCCTGTTCTTCCTCAAGGAAGTCCCCTCCCTGAGAACGCTCTCGGGAGGGGCGATCGTGTTGGTCGCCGCGGGAGCGGCGACCCTCCGGGCGCGGCGCGCCCGCTAGCTCTTGTCGGGCTCCTTTTTCTTCTTGACGGGAGCCTTCTTCGTCCGGGCCTTGTCCTCCTCGGCTTTCTGGCGCTTCTCGAGCTCGGCTTTCTCCTGCTCATGCCTCTTCTGCAGCTCGCCTATCCTGGAACTCGCACGGCTCTCCACGGTCTTCTTTTCGTCGGGGTTCCGGACCTTGGCCCTCTCGCTCTCGGCCTCGCGGCGGATCCTTTCGAGCTCGCTCTTCTGGCTCTCGTTCATGAGCCGGCGCTCCTTTTCGTGGTCCTCGCGGAGGGCCGCGGGCTCGCTACGGGGAGCGCTCCGGTAAAGGCGGTCGCCCGGATCGCCCGCGAGCTGGCGCTCGGCCTTGTCCTCGTCGAGGACTTGGCGCGGCTTGGCCGCCTCGTTCCGCTTGATCTCGGGCTTGAAGAGGACGAGGTCGCGGCCCGATTCCCGGGCCTCGCCGGCCCGGTTCGCGTCCTTGAGGGACAGCCGCTCGACCGTCCGGCTGGTCATCCTCCGGACGTGGTCGGGGTCGACGCCCTCGTTATAAACGCGCTTGTCGCGGACATCCACGTTGACCTTGAGCGAGGTCATATTGATGATGGTGTAGTTGCGCTCGACCGGCAGGACCCAGCGGTCGAGGCCCCGGTCCATGAAATAGCGGCCGTGGACGAAATTCCAGTGGTCGCCGGCGATGTCCCAACGGTGCGGCCCGAAGCCGCGTCCGGGGACGAAGGGCACGCCCGGCGGTAGGGGCGCCCAGCCGATGTGCGAATCGCCCCATCTCCAGGCCACCCAAGCCGGGCCCCAGACGACGTCGGGGACCCAGAACCAGCCCATCCGCCTGTCCCAGCCCCAGCGGCCGTAGTGGAAGGCGATCCAGCCCCAGCGCTCGACGGAGACCCAGGTCCAGCCGTAGTCGGTCCAGGCCCACCGGCCCCGGGTGTAGGGTCGCCAGCTGTAGCCGACGTTCCGCGGGATCCAGACGTAGCCGTAGGGGCGGAAGGAGACCCAGACGCCGTAGGGCTCGAGCTCGTTGTAGAAATAGGAATCGTCGAGATTGTCGTAGCGTCCGTAATCGCGGTCATACGGGGGGGGGTTGCTGGGGTAGCGCCCGGCGTCGCCGTAGGGGACATAGCGGACGCAAGCCGCCGCTCCCAGCAGCAGGACGAGGATCAGGAAACCGGTTGTCTTTCTCATCTTCATCCTCCTGACCGATCAAAGAGCAAAGATCGTGCCAAGCGCGACCTTCTGTTCGTTTAGTCGGAGAAGAAGCCCGTTGTCCTAAAAACCGGACAGCCTATGACGCGAATCCGCTCAGGCCAGCCGCTTGAAAACGGCCTTGATCCGCTTGAGGGCCCAGTTGAGGTCCTTCTCCCTGATGATCAGGGGCGGGGCCAGGCGGATGACGTTCTCGTGGGTTTCCTTGCAGAGAAGGCCCTCCTTCATCAGCTCCTCGCAGAACCGGCGCGCCCCCCGGCCTCGGGGCGGAGCTCGATGCCGATGAGCAGGCCCCGGCCCCGGACCTCCTTGATGTGCCGGCTGCGGACCTTGCGGAGCTTGTCGAGGAAGTAGCGGCCGCGCTCGTCCGCATTCTCGACGAGCTTCTCGTCCCGGATGACCCCGAGGCTCTCGCGGGCGACGGCGCAGCCGAGGGGATTGCCTCCGAAGGTCGAGCCGTGCTCGCCCGGCTTGAAGACGCCGAGGACCCCCCGGTCGGCCAGGACGGCCGAGACGGGGTAGCACCCGCCGCCGAGCGATTTGCCGATGACGACCACGTCGGGCCGGACGCCCTCGGACTCGCAGGCGAAGAGCTTGCCGGTCCGGCCGAGGCCCGTCTGGATCTCGTCGGCGACGAAGAGGACGTTCCGCGCCTTGCAGATCTCGGCCGCCCTCTTGAGGTAGCCGTCGGGCGGTATCAGGATGCCGGCCTCGGCCTGAATGGGCTCGACGAGGAAGGCCGCGGTGTTCGGAGTGATGGCCTTTTCCAGGGCCTCGGCGTCCCCGAAGGGGATGACGATGAAACCGGGCGTGAACGGGCCGAAGTCCTGCCGGTACAGGGGCTCGGTCGAGAAGCTGACGACCGTGACGGTCCGGCCGTGGAAGTTGTTCGCGCAGACGATGATCTCGGCCCTGTCCTGGGGGACGCCTTTCTTCTGGTAGGCCCACTTGCGGGCCGCCTTGACGGCCGTCTCGACCGCCTCCGCCCCGGAGTTCATGGGCAGGACCATCTCGTAGCCCGTCATCTCGGCCAGCTCCTTGGCCAGCATGGGCCACTGGTCGTTACGGAAGGCCCGCGAGGTCAGGGTCAGCTTGCGGGCCTGGTCGATGAGGGCCTTGACGATGCGGGGGTGGCGATGGCCCTGGTTGACCGCCGAGTAGGCGCTCAGGAAATCGAGGTATTTCCGGCCTTCGACGTCGTGCATCCAGATGCCCTGGGCCTTGCTGACGACGACGTCGAGAGGATGGTAGTTGTGGGCCCCGTAGATGTCCTCGATGTGGATGAGATCTTGGCTGTCCATGTCACCGCTCCTTGGGCCGAACGCGCAAGTGGCGGAGAGGGCGGGATTCGAACCCGCGGTGCACCTTGCGGCGCACACACGCTTTCCAAGCGTGCTCCTTAAGCCACTCGGACACCTCTCCGTTCCTCAGGATCGCTCGGATTGGATTTCAGAGGACTCAACTTACCAGAAAACGAAGGTGCGGTCAACGCGCCCGCCCTCGCCTCGCTGGCCGCGGAGGGATCTCGGGGATCGCCTCCGATCGCTGCGGTCATTCTTCACGCCGTCCCGGTCCGGAGCCAGTTCTTAGGTCTCCGTCCCGAGGCCGGCTAAATGACCGCTTTATGCTCACTCCGCGATACCCCTCAACCCCTTTTCCCGCGGCCTTATTGATGGTGCCTCAAGGACCCGCGGTCGGGCGGCGCGTTGACGGAGAAAAGCGCGGATCAGAACGGGGGGCGGTAGATGTTGATGATGTCCTTGAGCAGGGCGGCGGCGGCGCCGCGCGGATTGGAGCGGCCGCCGGTCACGGTCACGGTCCCCATGGAATCCGTGAGGAAGGTGATCCCCTTCTCGGTCCCGTTGACGTGGACGAGCGGGTGGCTGGACTCGACGAGCGAGGGGCGGACGTCGAGGCTCCAGCGGCCGCCCTTCCGTCCCGGGGCCGCGGTGGCCAGGAGCTTGACCGCCCGGCCTTCCCGGCGGGCGGATCGGACGTACTCCACGGAGATCCCGGCGACGCCCCGGACATGGACGTCCTTGAGGACGTACTCCGTGTCGAGGCAGGTATTGGTGATCAGAAGGATCTTGCTGGCCGTGTCCCAGCCGCCGACGTCGTGGGCCGGGTCGGGCTCGGCGATGCCCTTGTCCTGGGCCTCCGTGAGCGCTTCGCCGTAGTCCAATCCCTCGGCCATGCGGGTCAGGATGTAGTTCGTCGTCCCGTTGAGGATCCCCTGGATGCCCTCGATCCTGGCCCCGGCCAGGGACACTAGGCCGACGTCGAGGGTGGGCAGGGCGGCGGCCGTGGCCCCGCTGTACTTGAGGAGGACGCCGTTCTCGCGGGCCAGGACCTTGAGCGCCGGCAGCCCGACGACCAGGGCCCCCTTGCTCGCCGCGACCGCGTTCCAGCCGCCGTGGAAGGCGGAGGAGATATAGGACGTCCCCGGCTCCCCCGTCTCGAGGTCAGAGAGCGTGCACTCGACGAGGCAGCCGCCCGGACCGAGCTCGCCGATGACGTCGGCGGCCCGGAGCCCCTCCCGCCAGCTCGGATTGCCCTTTGTCCAGGCGTCCCCGCCCCGGGACAGGTGCCGGACCTCGAGCGGCCCTCCGGAGTGGAAGCTGCCCTCGGCCCGGGCGACGGCCATGAGCTCGAGGGCCAGGCCGTAGCGGCGCCGGAGGTCCTCCTCCTTCTCCCTCATCAGCGAGAAGAAGGACCGGCCCACGTTGCCGTAGCCGGTGAGGACGAGCGGGACGCGTTTCATCGGCGGGACAGACTTGGCGGAGAGGGCGGGATTCGAACCCGCGATCCCGATTGCTCGAGATAACGGTTTTCGAGACCGTCGCCTTCAACCACTCGGCCACCTCTCCGCAATATCAGGACACGACAAGAACACCGATTATAGCCGAAATCACTTTTTTGTTCTACGCGCCCGGAAGAAGGAGCGCAGCAGGGCCGCGGATTCGCCGGCGAGGACGCCTCCGACGATCTCCGGGCGGTGATTGAGCTTGGCGAAGGGGAAGGCCATGACTGAGGCGACCGCGCCCGCCTTGGGCTCGGGGGCGCCGTAGACGATGCGCCGGACGCGCGCTTGGACGGCCGCGCCCAGGCACATGGCGCAGGGCTCGACGGTGACGTAGAGGTCGCAGTCAGGCAGGCGGTAGTTGCCGGCCTTGCGGGCGGCCCGGCGCAGGGCGACGATCTCGGCGTGGGCGGTCGGGTCCGCGCTTCCGACGGGCCGGTTCGCGCCGCCGGCGAGCACCCGGCCGCCCCGGACGACGACCGCGCCGACCGGGACCTCGCCGGCCGCGGCCGCCCTGGCCGCCCACCGGAGGGCCTCCGTCATGAAGGTCGAGTCGTCCATGGCGGCGTGATTCTACTTGGAAAGCCCGCGCCTGGCAATTATAATCGGAGAATCTCCCGGCTGGAGCGAAGAAAATGGACAAGTTCGAATGCCTCGCCTGCGGTCCGGTCGCCTCGCGCGATCCCCACTCCCCTTTCTGCCCCGGCTGCGGGGAGCCGCTCTTCGTCGCGCCGCCCGGCCCCGGCCGGGTCTTCCACGAAGACCGGGCCCTGGCGATCGAGAAGTTCGCGGACTTCCTGCCGCTCGAACGGATCGATCCCCGGTTGAGCCTCGGTGAAGGGCTGACGCCGCTCCTGCGGTTGGAGCGCCTCGGCGCCGACCCGGGAGGCGCCGTCTATGCCAAGAACGAGGCCCAGAACCCGACCTCGAGCTTCAAGGACCGGGGCACGGCGGTGGCCGTCCAGAAGGCCGTCGCCCTCGGGGCCAAGCGGATCGGCACGGTCTCGACGGGCAACATGGCCGCGTCGACGGCCGCCTACGGCGCCCGGGCCGGCCTGGACACATTCGTCCTTCTCAAGGAGGGGACGTCGGCGTTGAGCCTGCGGGCCGCCGGCATCCACGGACCCCGGCTGGTCGCCGTCGAGGGCGACTACGGCGGCCTCTTCCGGGCCTCCGCGGCGATCGGCGCGCGCCTGGGCATCGTCTTCATGAACTCGATCGATCCCTACCGTATGGAGGGTTACAAGCTCGTCGCGTTCGAGATCTTCCTCCAGCTAGGCCGGCGGGCCCCGCGAAGGGTCTTCGTGCCCCTGAGCTCGGGCGGCCACCTTCTCGGCCTCATGCGCGGCTTCGCGGACCTCGAGCGGGCCGGGATGATCGCCGAATACCCGATCGTCGTCGGGGTCCAGGCCGCGGGCTGCGCCCCCCTCGCCGACGCCTTCGCCCGCGGCCTCGGGACGTACGAGAGGCCGGCCGAGGTCCGGACGGTCGCCCACGCCATCTCCAATCCGACCCCGCCCGCCGGCAACGCCGTCCTTCGCGTCATCCGCGAGCGGCACGGGCTCATCGTCTCCGTCACGGACGAGGAGATGCTCGAGGCCCAGAGGGAGCTGGCCGCCAGGGAAGGCCTGTTCTGTCAGCCGGAATCGGCGACGACGCTCGCGGCCCTGAAGAAGCTGGCCCCGACGGCCCCCGCTGGCGGGTCCGGCGAAGATGTCCTCGTCCTCACGGGCGGAGGGCTCAAGGCCCCGGCCGCCCTCGAATCCGCCCCTGTCGCCGTCCACAGGGTCGAGCTGGCCGAGCTCGAGCGCGGCCTGGCCCGCCTGGTCTGACCATCAGGGACCGGGCCGTACTCTCCCCGGCTAGGGCTTCTCCATGTAGAAGTTGAACAGCTTCTCCCTGTGCGGGAAAAGCGCCGCCGTCCCTCCCGTGTGGACGAAGACGACCTTGTCCGTCGGCTTGAAGAAGCCCGTCCGGATGAGATCGACGAGGCCGATCATCGCCTTGGCGGTGTAGACCGGGTCGAGGACGATGCCCTCCGTCTGGAAGACGAGCCGGATCGTCTCAGCTACGGCCCTGTCGACGATCCCGTAACCCTCCCCGAGATATTCGTCGAAGACGATGACGTCCCCCGCCAGGACGTCGAGCCCCAGCCCGAGCGCTTCGTCGGTCGCGCGGGCGATCTCCAGGACGTCGTCGGAAAAAGGGCCCTTCGGGTCCGAGACGCTGATGCCGAGGACCCGGCAGTCGTTCGTCAGGGCCCTGGCGCCGACGACGAACCCTGCCTGGGTGCCGCCCGAGCCCGTGGCGTGGACGACGTAATCCGGCTCGGCGCCCTCGGCCCTCATCTGATCGAGGAGCTCGGCGAAACAGGCGGCGTACGCGATCCCGCCGAGAGGCTTGTCCATGTCGCCCCGGACGAGGGAGCCGCCGACGGGGACGAGATAGGGCCGTCGCCCCTGGGCCCGGGCTTCCCGCCCCGCCTCGTCGAGGATGTCCATGGCCTGGGCCGGGTTGACCAGCTTGCCTTTCTCCGCCTCCATCAGGCGGATGTCCGCGTCGAGGATGATGTCGAGAAGGACGTTGCCGTCGGCCGCGGCCGCCTGTTCGGAGGGCTTGAACAGGATCAGGACCGGCTTGATCCCGAAGCTCCTGGCCGCCGCCGCGGTCTGCATGCACCAATTGGACTGGAAGCCGGCCCAGGTGATGACGACGTCGGCCTTCTTCTCGAGCATGTCGCGAACGATGAACTCGAGCTTCCGCGACTTGTTCCCGCCGAAGGCCAGCCCCGTGAGGTCGTCGCGCTTGATGTAAAGCTCCGGACCTCCGAGACGGGCGGAGAGACGCTCGAGCTTGCGCAGGGGCG
Organism: Candidatus Aminicenantota bacterium; assembly: GCA_963719985.1. Taxonomy (GTDB): domain Bacteria; phylum Acidobacteriota; class Aminicenantia; order Aminicenantales; family Saccharicenantaceae; genus RBG-16-66-30. The sequence goes on from CAVRDU010000006.1 coordinate 122,049, forward strand.
TCGGCCGATGGATGAGCTCGACCCGGGGGAAACGGTCGACGGATTCGAGGACGCTCGGGATCGAATGGCCCATGATCGTGCCTCCCTGGGACCAGGGTAACAGAATCGGGCCAAGAAGAGAATACCGCCGGCCTCAAAGGTCCGACGCCGCTCGGAGCTCGATCAGCGCGGCGTCGGGCGCGTCGTCGAAAAGAAGCGCCGTCGTCCGGTAGAAGCGCCTGTTGCCGGCGCGGAGACAGATGAACCCGGCGGCCGCCGCGGCCAGGAAGACCGCCCCCCCGGCGAGGTCGGCGAGAATGGCCTTTTCCGCGGCCGCGAGGATGGCCATCCCGGACAGCAGGCCGAGCGCGAACGGAAGGAGCAAGTAATGGACCTTGAGCCGGCCGGGGGCCCAGGAGCACGCGAAGGGGACCTTCCGGTAGCGGTAGAACGCGGCCTCGACCCCGAGGGCCGTCACGACGAAGCCGAACGCGGCGTGCGCCGCCGCCGTCGGGAGGTCCCACATCAGGAGGTGCAGGCCGAGGACGGCGATGAAGACCGGCAGGACGATCTTTAGGAGTACGGCCTTCTTCAGGCCGGACGCGTACTTCGACAAGCGCGGGCTTTCGGTGATGCGGAAGACCCAGTTGGCCTCGAGGGCGGCCGGGCGGTCGACGAGCAGGCGGACGCCGGCGACGAGGACGAAGGACAGGACGAGGGGTTGGACGAGCCAGAGGCCGTTGGCGGGCGTCAGCAACCGAAGCGATTGGCGGTTCGCGGCGAGGAGGACCAGGACGATCGCCGATCCGGTCGCCAGATGGTAGACGAGCGACATCCGGTGTTTCGGGCTCGACCGCAGCGTCGCCGAGAAGAATCCGTAGACCGCGCGCTCCTCCGGCGCCCGGAAGAACAGCCTGGCCGTCAGCCTCCGGAGGCCTTCCGCGATACGTCCGGCCCCCGGCCTGGATCTCGGGACCTCGAGCGTTTTGCGGACATGTCGGTGGTAGCTCAGGGCGGCGGACAGGATGAAGGCCCCCAGGGACAGGGCCATGGCCAGGCCCGCCGTTCTCGCCTGGGCCGCGAAGACGGCGTCCCCCGTGCCCAGGAGGACCTCGTAGAGCCCGACGAACCAGAGCGGAGGGAAGCGGAAAATGAAAGGGGCCCCCGCCTCTTTGAGATCTTCGAGGGCGCGAAAGGGGCCGCCGAGGACGGCCGGGGCGGCGGCGAAGCTGAGCAGGAGGAAGACCAGGCCGGCGATGAGAACGAAGCGGACGACGAGCGCGGTCCTGCGGTAGAGCGCCTCCGGCAGGAGGGCCATCAGGAGGAACTGGACGAAGACGACGGCGAAGAACACGGCGAAGTTGGCGGCGAACCCGGCCAGGACGTGGGATACGACGTACCGGACGGCGAGCCCCACGGTGTCGGTCCGCCACTGCGTCAGGTAGATCGAGAAGAGGCCCGCGGAGACGCTCATCATGGCCACGGAGAACGTGGCGACGAAGAGGGTGGACGAGACGAGTTTGGCGGCGAAGACCGTCCTCAGGCGCACCGGCAGCGGCGCCAGGTTGAGGAAATCCCTCCGGTCGGGGAACAGGACGTCCCATTCGATCAGGGTGATGACGGCGAACACGAGCATCATCAGGGTGAAGATGTAGTTCTTCTCCTGCCAGGACCGGTTGATGTCGGCGACGAAGTGGTACTTGAAGAGCAGGAGGAGCGAGGACCAGGCGAAGAGGACGGCCAGGAGGCTCAGGACGACGATGAGCTTCTCCTTCAGCTGGTCCTCGAAGTCGATGGTCTCGTTGCGGAACATCCGCCCGAAGAAATGGCGCGAAAGCAGGGCCAGCTGGGCGGACTCGGTCCGCAGGGCGCCCATCGCCCTAGCCCGCGACCTTCATGGCCGCGACCAGGCGCGCGGCGACGGCGTCCGTGTCCTCGCGAAGGACGAGCTCGCGGAAGATGTCGGCGAGGGACGGCAGGTTCATCAGGTGACGCAGGTTTTCGACCGAATCGTTGGCCACGATCTCCCCCCGGTGGAGGATGATGACCTTGGTGCAGATCTTCTCGGTCACTTCGAGGACGTGCGATGAGTAGATGATGATCTTCCTCTCGGCGGCCAGCCGCCGGATGAGGTCGCGCATGACGAGGCCCATCGTGACGTCGAGCCCCGACAGCGGCTCGTCGAGCAGGAGGACGTCCGGATCGTGGAGCAGGGCGGCCGCGAGCAGGACCTTCTGGCGCATGCCCTTGGAGAACGAGGCGATCGGCGCGTTCTTGTCGTCCTCGAGGCCGAAGATGCCGAGGAAGGCGCCGATCCTTTCCTCGATGGCCCTCTCGGGCAGGCCGCGCAGGCGTCCGACCATCCGCAGGTAGTCGAGGGCGCTGAGGTGGGGATAGATCTCGGACTGTTCGGGGACGTAGCCGAGGCGGCTCTTGTACGCGTGGAGGGAGGACTTGATGTTCCGCCCCTCGTAGAAGATCTCCCCGCCCGAGGGTACGAGCAGCCCGGCGAGCATCCGCAGGGTCGTCGTTTTCCCCGCACCGTTGGGGCCGAGGTAACCCAGGACCTCGCCCGGGCCGACGGTGAAGCTGACGTCCCGGACGACCGTGAAGGCCGAGAACTTCTTGGTGACGCCCCTGAGCTCGATCATGTCCCCCCTTTGAACATTGCAATCGCCGTGCCAGGCCCCCTCCCCTATCCGGCCCCGTCGGGACGTCCGGAAACGTAAAATAGAATTACAAATGAGGGGCCGCCCTCCCGCCTATGGGAGGACGGCCCTGGGGGATGGCGCTCAGTACCTCGGGTCCTTGAGGATCGTCGCCGTCGTAGATTGGATCTTGCCGTCGACGACGAGAACGGCCTTGTAATCGCCGGGCTGGACCGGGAAGGAGGCGAAATTGGGATCGCCTCCCGCGCCGCCGTAGCCCATCTCGCGGAGACGGCGGGCCCCGGCCTCGGCGGCCTTCTTCTCGTCGGGCGTCCGCTCGCGGCGCCCGGTCATGTTCCAGGTGACCGTGTTGAGCCCGATCTCGGCCGGGCCGGCGATCTCGTTGATGAGGAGCGTCCCGGCGTAGATCCGGACCTTGATGGCATCCTTGGGCTTGGTCTTGAGGGTGTAGTAGACCGGCACTCCGGGGGCCTCGCTCTCGCCGGCGAAGTTCGAGCTGGAGGACTCGCGCAGGTCCCGCCCCGTCCAACGGACTTTCGGTTCGGGGGCGAAGAGATGAGCGTCCTTGGCCAGGACCTCGGCCGTGAGCTCCTGGAGGGGCTTGATGTCGGCGATGTAAACGCCGCGTCCGTGGGTCGCGACGATGAGGTCGGCCTCCCGCGCATGGACCTTGAGGTCGTGGACGGGCTGGGTCGGGAAGTTGGCCGTCATTCTCGTCCAGGCCTTTCCGCCGTCGATCGAGACGTACACGCCGAATTCGGTGCCGGCGAAGAGAAGGCCGGGGTTCTTGGGGTCCTCGCGGACGACGTTGACCGGACCTTCGGGGAGGCCGGCGGCGATCGAGGCCCAGGTGGCGCCGGAGTCGGTCGTCTTATAGAGGAAAGGACGGAAGTCGTCGTTCCGGAACCCGGTGTAGCTGACATAGGCCGTGGCGGGATCGGAGGGGGAGGCGGCGACCCGGCTGACCCAATAGCCGGGATTTCCGGCGATCTTGTCGTTGAGCTTGGTCCAGGCCTTGCCGTTGTCCCGGGTGACCCAGACGTTTCCGTCGTCCGTGCCCGCCCAGAGAAGGCCCGGGACGAGCGGCGACTCGTCGAAGGTCGTGATGGTGCAATACTGGATGTTGCCGTCGCCGCCCTTGCCCTCGACGGTGAGCTTCGAGGGATCGTTCGTGGTCAGGTCGCCGCTGATCTCGGTCCAGCTCTCGCCGCGGTTGGTCGACATGACGACGATGTTGCCGCAGTGATAGACGACGTCGCTGTTGTGCGCCGAGACGAGGATCGGGGCGCACCAGTTCCAGCGGGTCTCGGGCTTCTGGCGCTGATAGGCGATCGACTTGCTCTCTCCGGTGACGAGGTCGAGCCGGGACAGGGGGCCGAACTGCGATTCGTTGTAGACCGTATTGTTGGTCGACCGGTCGAAGACGTTGTACATGCCGTCCCCGCCTCCGAGGTTGAACCAGTCCTCGAGCCGGATAGGCGCGCCCGCGCCAGCCCCGCCACCGAAGCCGCCCGAGCCGCCGGGCTTCGTGCTCGGCCCCATCTTGGAGCCGTTGTCCTGGAGCCCGCCCGCCACGCGATAGGGATAGGACATGTCGAAATCGACGGCGTAGAGCTGGGCCAACGAGAGGAAGTCGGGGTGTTGCCAGTTCTTGCCGCCGTCCCAGGTGACGCCGAGTCCGTGGTCGTACCCGAGGAGCATGTGGCCGCAGTCGTTCGGATCGATCCACAGGGCGTGGTTGTCGCCGCCGAAGCGGAACGGCGACGCCCAGGTCTTGCCGCCGTCGCGGCTGGCCAGGACGCCGACGCTCAGGATGTAGACGACCTTGTCGTCGTTGGGATCGACGATGATCTGGCCGTAATAGTAGCCGGGCGCGCCGCCGATGCTGCGCTTCTCGGGGCTGACCTTGGTCCAGGTCGCGCCGGCGTCGTCGGAGCGATAGATCTCGCCGTCGATCATGCCGGCGCTCGACTTCCCTTCGAGGATCTCTTTCCAGCGGTCCTCAGGGGACATCCCGGGCTTGTTGGCGTTCTCGATCTCGGCGTAGATGATCTTGGGGTTCTTGGCGTAGACGGCGAGGCCGATCCGCCCGAGGACGCCTCCGGGCAGGCCGCCGGAAAGCTTCTTCCAGGTCCGGCCGCCGTCGGTCGTCTTGTGGATGCCCGAGCCGGGTCCGCCGAGGCCGAACGTCCAGGGCTTGCGGAACCGGTCGTAGGAGGCCGCGTAGAGCGTCTCCGGGTTCGACGGGTCCATGACCGCGTCGACGACGCCGACGGCCCGGCCGTCGATCGTGACGTCGAGGACCTTGGCCCAGGCCTTGCCGCCGTCGGTCGTCTTGAAGAGGCCCCGCTCGGGATTTTCCGAGTAGAGGTGCCCCAGCGCGGCGACGTAGACGACATCGGGGTTCGTCGGGTGGACGACGATCCGGCCGATGTGATGGGACTCCTTCAGGCCCATGTTCGTCCAGGTCTTGCCGGCGTCGGCCGACTTATAGACGCCGTCGCCCCAGTAGGTCGAGCGTGAATTATTGGCCTCGCCCGATCCGAGATAAAGGACGTCCGGGTCGGACGGGGCCACGGCGATGTCGCCGATGGAGAAGACCCTCTCGTTCTCGAAGAGGGGCTCGAAGGTCTGGCCGTTGTTCTCGGTCTTCCACAGGCGTCCCGAAGCCGTCGCGGCGTAGAACGTGTGAGACCTCTGGGCCGGCACGGCGAAGTCGACGAACCGCCCGCTCTGGCGGGTCGGGCCGATCGAGCGGAACTTCAGGCCCTTGAGGACCGCCGCGGTCTCGAGCGGGGCTGCGCCCGCCGCCTTGGCCTTCGCCGCGGCCTTGCCCTGGGCCAGCAGGCCCACCGGGGCGGATCCCAACAGGGCCAGGATCAGAATGGGGATGGCGATCTTGCGCGTCATGGGATGTTCTCCTTTGTCGGTTTTCGGATGGCTCACGCGAGCTCTCTCGATCGATAGTCGACGTTCCGGGCCGCGAGCTCGTCCATGACGAACCGGAAGGCGGCCTGGTCGGCGCCGATGAATTCGGGCGGGCAGATCCCTTTCCGGCCGAACGCCCCGGACAGGACCAGGCGGGCGACGGCCGTCGCCGGGAAGCCCGTCGTCCGGGCCATCGACGAAAATCCCGTCGCCCGGTCCCGGCGGTCGAAGAGGTCGTATTGGACCCCCTTCTCGCGGCCTCCCTCGCGGCCCTCGACGACGATCCGCATGACGGTGAACTCGTCGTCCTCCTCGTGGAGCCGCCACTGCCGAAAGAGGACGGCCGAGGTCGCGTCGAGCGGCCGGACCTTCAGGCCCCGGACGTCGATCTCTTCCGTGTCGAAGAAGCCGCTGTCCCGGAGGGTCAGGATGTGGCGGACGTGGCCCGGGTAGCGGAGGGTCTTCTCGATCATGTTGGGGACCGCGGTCGTCGTCAGCAGGGAGCGCAGCCCGTCGGAGTTGAAGGCCTCGAGCGTTCCGATCTCGGCGAAGTCCATGTTCTCGACGTCGGACAGGGCCGGCTTGACGACGAGGTGGCCGTTCTCGACGTAGCGGGCCGGCCGGATGTACTCCTCGATGACGTCGGCGGGAGAGAAAGGCGCCTTGTACTCGAAGGGGAATTCCCTCCGGAACGGCAGCCCGCCGACGTAGCAGGCGAAGCGCCGGACTTCCATGCGGGCGGCGTGATAGCCGAGGATCATGTTGCTCATGCCCGGGGCTACGCCGCAGTCGACGACCGCCGTCACCCCGGCCGCCCGGGCGGCCTCGTCGAGCAGGAAGGCGTCCTCGGCGAAGAAGGAGATGTCGACGGCGTTCCTGCCGGCGGCGATGACCTCGGCCAGAGCGGCGAAGCCCATCGAGCCCGGCATGGCACCGACGACAAGGTCGGCGCCGCGGACGCTGTCCCGGACCGCGCCCGGGGCGGAGAGGTCGACGCAGAGCCCCTTGACCGGGGTCCGGCTGAGTGGCTCCAGGTTGGCCCGGTTGACGTCGACCGCGGTGACCTCGAAATCCGCCGCGAGATCGAGGGCCATGACCCGGCCGACCATCCCAGAACCCAGCACGACGATCTTCTTCACGGTGTCTCCTTGACGGCCGGACCGGCCCGAAGAGCCTTTATAACCCAGATGGGGACGGGATTCAACTCAATAGGGGCCGTCTTCCGCGGCGACCTCGGTCAGGGCGGCGACGTTCTCCGGAGGGGTCCGCGGAGCGATCGAGCAGGCCGTGCTGAGGATGTAGCGCCCTCCGGGCTTGCCCGCGGCGATCCGGCGGCGGGCGTCCGACCGGACCTCCTCCAGGCTCCCGGCGAGAAGGACATGGACGGGGTCGACGTTCCCTTTGATGAAGATCCTGCCCCCGACGCGGGCCTTGGCGTCCTCGAGCTCGACCCGCCCGAGCGGCGGCGGATCGAGACACTCGATCCCCGAGGCCCCGGAATCGGCCATGAGCTCGAGCCGGTCATGGATATCGCCGCAGGTGTGGATGTAGGCCCGGACCCCGCGACGCTCGACGGCCCGTACGATCCGGCTCTCGAAGGGCAGGACGAAGGCCCGATAGAACGCCGTCGAAAGGAAGCCGGCCCCGGCGTAGGGCGACGAGACCTTGATCGCGTCGACCCCGGTCGCGGCCAGGCCTTCGGCCAGGCGAACGATCCCGTCCGTGAACCGGTCGAGGACCGCGATCGCCCGGCCGGGGTCCTCGAGGCAGCCGACCATGGCCTGCTCGAAGCCGAAGAGGTCCAGGAAGTAATCGAGCGGCGAGGTCACTTCGCCGTGGACCGACCGGTCCCGGCCGGCCCGCCCGAGGACGAGGACGACCGCGTCGAAGAGATGCTCCGGGTCGAGGGCGAAGCGGAGGCCCTGGGAGACCGGGATGTACTCGATCCGGTCCGGCATGGAGCCGGGGTCGAAACCGGCGAACTCCGGCCGGGCGGGAGGCGCGTCCGGCCGGACGATGGGCAGGTCGTCGGGGGGGAAAAAGGTCTCGCCCCCCGATCTCCAGCGCAGGATCTCGCCGTCCGGCCCACGCCGGCCCCCGGCGACGCGGCCTTCCCAGCCCGGCTCATGGCCATGAAGGCTGACGAGGACCCCGTCGAAGCCGTACCGCCCGCGCATCGCCAGGAGCACCTCGGCGAAGATCGCGGCGTCGTGCCAGAACTCGGCCGGCCGGACGCCGCTCTGCGAGATCATGTGCCCGACGCTCATCTGGCACATGACGGGCACCCGGTCCGGGCAAGCCCCGGACATGGCCGCGGCCATCCGTTCCTTGGACGTCAACGGCCTGTGCCGACGGCGGTTATCTCAGGTCCGAAGTGCAGTGCGGGCAGCGGACCGCCTTGATGGGGACGGCCGTCGCGCAGAAGGGGCAGTCCTTGGTCGTCGGGGCGGCGGGCGGCGCCGTTTCGGCTTTCTTCTGCAGCCGGTTCATGCCGCGGATGACCAGGAACAGGGAGAAGGCGACGATCAGGAAACTGATGACGGCGTTGATGAACCTGCCGTAGTTGATCGTGACCGTGTCGGACAGGGGGATGACGAGGTTGGCGAAATCGACCTTGCCGAGGAGAAGGCCGATGGGCGGCATCAGCACGTCGGCGACGAGCGACGAGACGATGGACCCGAAGGCCGCGCCGATGATGATGCCGACGGCCATGTCCAGGACGGAGCCGCGCATGGCGAACTCTTTGAACTCTTTGAACATCCTGACCTCCTTCGATATTCGAAGCTTGTTCCGCCACCCTTTATAATGGATGGCCCGGAACGCTGTCAATCCTTGACGACCGGGAATGTCGTGATCCTCAGCCGGGCGCAGCCCATCGGGATGAGCGCGATCTCCTCGGCTGGCCCTTCCGCCGCGGCCGGGCTCGCCGGCACGGGCCCGACCATCCTCCCCTCCTCTTTCCAGGCGGGGACCCGGCGGGCCCTGGCCCTCAGCACGATCGGCGCGCCTTCGACGGAAAAGGGTTGATAAGGCGGAGTCCGGCGCGATTCGAAACGGATGGACGAGAGGTCGCCACCGGGCTCGAGGACAAGGCCGTAGTTCCAGGAGGTCGCCGGCAGGACCTCGAAGGCCGGCCAGTCCTCCGTGCCGCCATACTTCCGCCAGCGCTCGCCGATCCTCAGGGCGTACCAGAGCGGGCCTCGACGGACCGAGACGGCGCCACCGACCGACGGCCACACGACCGCCTCGATCTCGGGCCCGAGGTCCAGACGGACCTGGTCGCCGTGCCGCCACGTCCGGCGCAGGACGGCGTAGCGGCCGCCGCGGAAGTCCCCCTCGACCGGGGCGCCGTTTACGGCGATACGGACGCCCTTCGACCAGCCCGGAAGCCGCAGGTAGAGGGGGAAGGCCACGGGCCGGTCGCATGACACGGTCATCCGGACCTCGTCCTCGAAGGGATAAGCCGTTTCCGCGGCGACCGTGACCTCCGCTCCTTCGGCCACCTTGGCCGTGACGGTGGAGGGGGCGTAGATCACGGCGGCCAGGCCGTTGTCCGCGGTGGCCATCCAGAGGTGCTCGGCGAGATAGGGCCAACCGAAAGCGACGTTGTGCTGGCAACAGCGGTAGCTCCGGGGATCGTACGAGAGAAGGGTGCCGGTGTTCTGGAAATCGTGGTCCCCGCCGCTGTCGCAGGAGACGAGATTGGCCGCGGTGAGGTAGTGCAGGCCCTTGAGGTCGGGGGTCATCGAGGCGGGCAGGGAATTGAAGGCGACCTCCTCGGCCCGGTCGGCCCAGACCGTCTCCCCGGTGATCTTGAGCAGGGACTCGAAGCTGGCCAGGAACTCGACCATGGTGCAGGTCTCGGCGCCTTGGCGGGGGTCCTCCCTGCCCGGCCGGATGTTCTCGTCGGCCCCGAACATCCCGCCCGGCTGGCGGCCGTAGCGCTCCATGACTTGACGGTAGTTGCGCTCCACGGCTTCGAGGAGGGAGCGCTCCCGCGTCTGCTGATAGAAGACGGCGGGGTAACGGAAGCCCATGGCGATGTTGACGCCGTGGTAGAACTGGCTCTCGACCCAGTCCCGGTCGCGGCCGGGCGTCAGGATGGGCGAGGCCCAATCCGCCGTCCGCCCGTAGAGCTTCCGGGCCAGGTCGAGGAGAAAGCTCTCCCCGGTGCGGTTGTAGAGCCAGTAGACGCTTTCGAGGTTCTCGCCGCCCCTCAGCTTCTGCCAGCTCCCCGGCAGAAGGTCCCCGGCCGGGAGGTGGAACTCGTACTGGAAATAGCGGCTCATGAAGGACAGGACGCGGCGGTCCCCGGAGACTTCATAGAAGCTCTGCAGGGCCGCCAGCATGACCATGTTCGGCCAGAGGTCGCGGGCCTCGCGGTTGTCGGACGGGCCGAAGTAGCCGTCCGGGGCCTGGGAACGGAAGGCGTGTTGGAGCCAGCGCTCGGTCTCCCCGCGCATGGCGGCGTCCTTGAGCAGGTAGCCGAGGTCGCCGTAGCCCTTGAGCCAGTAGGGCATCTCCTCCCAGCCTTTGCCCTTGAGGGTGATCCAACCGCTGTCGTCGCCGAGGAAACGGCTCAACTCGCCGAGCCTGCCGGTCAGGCCGTCCCTCATGAGCTGGAGCTGGGCCAGGAGCCAGCCGCGCGGCTCGACGGCCCCGATCGGCAGCTTGACGAGCGGACTCGGGAGGAGCGGCGGGCGATTGGAGGGATAGTGCTTATTCGGCGACTCGGCCGGAGGCGCGTCGACCGTCTCGGCCTTTAGGGGCTCGTCGGGACCGGTCGAGGGGCCGAGGCGGACGTGAAAGAACATGACCGCCAGGAGAAGAGCGGGAATGATGAGATATCTCATCGGGCCCCCCTTTCCGGGATCACCAGACGATCCCGTAGTCCTCACCGTAATTGCTGCTGCCCCCCCAGAACGTCCCGTGGGCGCGGTCGAAGAAGATAGCGTTGATGGGCCCCGACGTGTACTTCTTGACCGAGATCCGGTAGCCCATGGCCTCGAGCTTCTCCCGGACATCGGCCGGGACCCGTTCGTTGACGTCGATCTTGCCGGGGAAGATCTTGTGGTCGGCGAAGGAATCGTGCATCTGGTAACTGGTGATGTTGGCCGCCTCGCAGGCCTGCTGGACGTTCATGCCGAACTCGACGACGTTGAGGAAGAACTGCAGCAGGTTCTGGTCCTGGGTGTCGCCGCCCTGGACGGCGAACGAGAGGAAGGGCCGGCCCTCCTTCAGGGCCAGGCCCGGGGTCAGGGTCGCCCTCGGCCTCTTGCCGGGGACGATGACGTTGAACGGGTTCTGGCGCTCGTCAAGGACGAAGCTCTGGGCCCGCTGGCTCATTCCGACGCCCGTGCGGCCGGCCAGGACGCAGGGGATCCAACCGCCGCTCGGCGTCACCGAGACGACCCAGCCCTCCTTGTCGGCGGCCTGGATGGAGGTCGTCCCCGTCTGGAACGACGCCTCGATCTCGGCGTCCTGTCGCGGCTCGAGCGGCCCCTGATCGCCCCGGCCCCACTCGAGCCATTTGTCGAGGAGAGCGAGATAGGGATTGGACTTACCCTCGTAGGGATAGGGATCGCCGGGCTTGACGGCTTCATCATTGCGATCGGGGCGGACGAGCTTGGCCCGGTCCCGGGCGTATTCCTTCGACAAGAGGCCCCGGAGGGGTTCTTCCGGCGGGAAATAGGGATCGCCGTAGTAGAAGTCCCGGTCGGCGAAGGCCAGGTTCATGACCTGGTAGAGGGCGTGGATATAGGCGGCGCTGTTGTAGCCGAGGGCCTTGAGGTCCATCGCTTCGAGCATGTTCAGCGCCTGGAGCATGACCGGTCCCTGGACCCAGCTTGTCAGCTTGTAGACCTCGACGCCCTTGTAAGCCGTCATGACCGGCTCTTCGACGCGGACCTTCCAGGCGGCCAGATCCTCCATGGTGACGAGCCCGCCCTGCTCCTTCGAGCCCCGGACGAATTCTCTGGCGATGTCGCCCTTGTAGAAGCGGTCGTAAGCGGCGTAGATGGCGGCCTTCCTGTCCTTGCCGGCCCCCCGGGCCGAAGTTTCGGCCTCGACGAGCTTCTCCAGGGTCGACAGGAGGTCGGCCTGGCGGAAGATCTCGCCCGCCCGGGGCGCCTCGCGCTCCTCCCCCAGGTGAGGGAGCAGGACCGCGCGCGAGTAGGGCCAGTCCTTGATCCTTTTCTTGTCCCTCTCGATGCGGTTTCCGGTCTCTCCGTCCATCGGATAGCCTTCGGCCATCCGCAGGGCCGGGGCCAGGACCTCGGCCAGGCTCATCGTGCCGTACTCGGCGAGCATCGTCAGTAATCCGCCGGGCGTCCCCGGCGTCACCGCGGAGAGGGGGCCGTATTCGGGCGGATAGGCGTAGCCCTTGGCCTTGTAGAACTCGGCCGTGGCCCCGGTCGGGGCGACGCCGAGGGCGTTGATCCCGACGACCTTGCCGGTCTTCGGGTTGAAGATGAGGGCCTGGGTCTCCCCGCCCCAGCTGAGGACGTCGTACATGGTGCAAACGGCGCCGAGCATGGCGCAGGCCGCGTCGACGGCGTTGCCGCCTTTGGCGAAGATGAGCGCCCCCGCCGTCGCCGCCAACGGCTTCCCGGTGATGGCCACCCACTCCCGGCCGTGCAGGACCGGCTTTTCGGTCCTCTGAGGGGGCGCTCCCGCGCCCGGCGGTCCAAGAAGGGCGAGGACGACGATGGCCGCGACGAGTTTGTTCATAAGTCCTTCCTTTCCGTCAGAGTCTCTCCGGCGGGCCCGGCGGCCGGCCGGACCGGGAGTGACCTGATTATACAACAGCCTGCAATATTTCTGCTCGACCCCGTTAGCCTTGTGCTATAATGACGCTCTTTGTCGGGACCGCGTGTACGACCACGGAGGAGAACGGCCGTCCATGTCCAGGATCGAACGACATCCCATCCTGCCCATCCCCGACCGCCGCAAGGTCCCCTTCACCTGGAAGGGGCAGCCCCTCGAAGGCCTCGAAGGCGAGACCCTGTCGTCGGCGCTCTTCGCGGCCGGCGTCCGCGTCTTCGGGCACCACCCCAAGGACGGCGCGCCCCAGGGCATCTTCTGCGCCAACGGCCAGTGCGCGCAGTGTCTCGTCCTCGCCGACGGCATGCCCGTGAAGTCCTGCATGGAGCTCGTCCGGCCGGGCATGCGGGTCGAGCCCGTCGAGGGGCTGCCCGAGCTCCCCCGCGTCGGCCCCCCTTCCGCGGGCCGGACGGTACCCGGGGAGATCGAGACGGTCCGCGTTCCCGTCCTCGATCGTCGGCGGCGGTCCGGCCGGCCTGTCCGCCGCGATCGAGCTCGGGAGGCGGGGCGTCGAGACCCTCGTCGTCGACGACAAGCACCGCCTCGGCGGCAAGCTGGTCCTGCAGACGCACCGGTTCTTCGGCTCCATCGACGCCGTCTACGCCGGCACGCGGGGCATCGACATCGCCACGCGCCTGGAGAGCGAGGTCCGCTCAGTTCCCGAGCGTCCGGGTCTGGCTCCAGAGCGCGGCCCTGGCCGTCTTCAGCGACCGCGAAGGTCGGCGTGCTCTTCGAGAACGCGGCGTTACGTCCAGGTCGTCCCGGAGGTACTCCTCGTGGCACGGCGGGCGCGCGGGAGAAGATCGCTGGCCTTCCCGGGCAACACCCTGCCGGGCGTCTACGGCGCGGGGGCCTTCCAGACGCTCGTCAACCGCGACCTCGTCAAGCCGACCGACCGGCTGTTCATCGTCGGCGGCGGCAACGTCGGCCTGATCGCCGGCTACCACGCCCTCCAGGCCGGGATCGAGGTCGTCGGCCTGGTCGAGGCCATGCCGGAATGCGGCGGCTACAAGGTCCACCGCGACAAGCTGGCCCGGCTGGGCGTGCCCATCTACACCTCGCACACCGTCGTCAGCGCCAACGGCGCCGACGCCGTCGAATCGGTCACGATCGCCCGGGTCGACGGGAAGTTCCGACCGGTCCCGGGCACCGAGCGGTCCTTCGACTGCGACACGCTCCTCGTCGCCGTCGGCCTCGATCCGGTCGACGAGTTCTACGAGAAGGCCCGCGAGTTCGGCCTGCCGGCCTTCGCCGCCGGCGACGCCGAGGAGATCGCCGAGGCCTCCGCGGCCATCTTCGCCGGCAAGATCCGCGGCCTCGAGATCGCCCGGGCCCTGGGCCACGACGTCGGCGAGATCTCCGCAGGATTGGCGCCGGACCGCCGAGATCCTCAAGTCGCGTCCGGGAGCGACCAGCCCGGAACGGGCGCCGCGTCCGCGGAGGTCGGGGTCTTCCCGGTCATCCACTGCACCCAGGAGATCCCCTGCAACCCCTGCACCGCCGTCTGTCCCAACGACCTCATCGAGATGGACCGCACCGATATCCGGCTGCTCCCGTCCTTCGTCGCCGAGAAGGGCGGCAAGGGCTGCACGGCTGCGAGAAGTGCGTCGCCATCTGCCCGGGCCTGGCCATCACGCTCGTCGACTACCGCAAGGACCCGGAGTTCCCGACCGTGACCATCCCCTTCGAGTTCCTCAAGGACACCCTGGCGGTCGGCGACCAGGTGGTCGGTCGCTCGACACCGAGGGCAACGCCCTGGGCCGGGTCGAGGTCGGTCGCGGTCAAGGCCGTCAAGGCCAACGACCGGACCGTCATCGTCAAGGTCCGGGCGCCCCGGGCCTTCGCCAAGCAGATCGCCGGCATCCAGGTCCAGCCGCCCGAGGTCTCGGAGCCGCTCGGACCGCTACGTGGAACGGACGGCCGACGACACGATCGTCTGCCGCTGCGAGCGGGTGACCGCCGGCGAGATCCGCCGGCTCATCCGCGAAGGCGTCCGGGACATCAACGAGATCAAGGCCGTGACCCGGGCCGGCATGGGCTCGTGCGGCGCCAAGACCTGCACGCCGCTCATCCACCGGCTCTTCCGCGAGGAGGGCGTGCCGGAGGAGGAGGTCGTCGAGCAACCGAAACGGCCCGCTGTTCCTGGAGGTGCCGCTCGGCGTCTTCGCCGGCCTGCCCCGAGAGAAGGACGGCCATGAGCGCGGGTAAGGGCGCGGACGTCATCATCGTCGGCGCCGGCAGCGTCGGCACGCCGGCCGCCATGTCCCTGGCCGAAGCCGGGCTCAAGGTCCTCGTCCTCGACGGTCTGCCCAGCGTCGGGCAGGGCTCGAACAAGAGGGCCATCGGCGGCCTCCGGGCCACCCATTCCGACCCGGCCAAGATCCGCATCTGCCTGCGCAGCCTCGAGATCTTCTCCACCTGGGAGGAGACGCTCGGCGACAACATCGAGTGGCACAAGGGCGGCTACAGTTCGTCGCCTACCGGGCCGAGGAGGAGCGGACCCTCAAGGAGCTCCTCGCTGTCCAGAAGGCGAGCGGCCTCAACATCGACTGGCTCGACGCCCCGGCCCTGCGCGAGGTCGTCCCCGACCTCAATCCGGAAGGGCTCATCGGCGGGACGTTCTCCCCGGACGACGGGAACGCCTCTCCCCTGCTGGCGGTCCACGCCTTTTACAAGAGGGCGGAGGCGCTCGGCGCGGAATTCCGTTTCAACGAGCGCGTCACCGGGATCCTCGCTTCCGGCGGCCGGATGCGCGGCGTCCTCACGGACAGGGGCGAGTACGCCGCGCCGGTCGTCGTCAACGCGGCCGGGCCATGGGCCGCCGAGGTGGCCGCCCTTGCCGGCGTCGACGTCCCGGTCCGTCCGGACTCGCACGAGGGGGCCGTCACCGAGCCCGTGGCCCGCTTCCTCGGTCCCATGATCGTCGACATCCGTCCGGCCCCCGGTTCGGCCAACTACTATTTCTACCAGCACGATACCGGACAGGTCCTCTTCTGCATCACGCCGAGCCCGAGCATCTGGGGGATGGACGTCCGGGAGACGAGCTCGTTCCTGCCCCTGGTCGCCGGCCGCATGGTCGGGCTCATTCCCCGGCTCAGGCACCTCCGGGTCCGGCGGACCTGGCGCGGCCTCTACCCCATGACCCCCGACGGGTTCCCCGTCGTCGGCTGGGACCGGGCCATCGAAGGGCACCTCCTGGCCGTGGGCATGTGCGGACAGGGGTTCATGCTCGGACCCGGGCTCGGCGAGCTGCTCACCCGCATGGTCCTCCGCCGGACCGACGAGGACGACCGCGAGTCCCTCTCTTACCTCAGCCCCTACCGGGAGTTCAAGGGCCAGGAAAAGCTGAAATAGGCCTCAGGCCCGTTTCCGTTTCTGCGAGATCCAGACGGCCAGTCTGAGGACGACCGCCGCGACGGCGAAGAGGGCGACCGGCAGGCTGAGCGAAGGGACCACCGAGCCGAAGGTCCGGAAGTAATTCGTCCAGCTCGTCCACTTGAGCAGGGCCGCATGGCCCGCGGCCAGGACGAGCCCGGCATACCCCGCGTAGCGCAGCAGCCGTCTCCACGTCCGCCCTCCCAGTCTGTCCTTGGGACCCGGTCTGGAGAGTAGGGCCATGGCCCCGAAAAGGACGAGCGCGGCGAGGGCCGGGCCGTCGGAGATCCAGGCCTCGAGCTTGCGCTCGGGTTGGAGGTCCCAAACGGGCATCAGGATATGGTTGACGGCGCCGTGGACGAGGCCGGTCCAGAAGCCGACGAGGCCGTAGTGCTTGCGGAAGGCCAGCGGCCGCGACGGGCCTTTCGAGAAGTAGGCGACGCTCGTCAGGAACATCGCGAGCGTCAACAGGAAAAGGGCGGCCACGCCGAGAGACTTGTTGACCAGCGAGAGATCGAAATTCCAGACGCCGTCCTTGAAGTATTGCCGGACGAAGAAATAGATCGAGCCGAAGGCGACCGTCGCGGCGGACACGGCCCAGGCCCGGCGCCAGAGCCGTCGGACGAGGCGGCCCTCTTTGCGCCCCGCGCTCTCCGTCGGCGTGGTTTGGTCCTTCATGACAAGGCGGGGATTATATCTCTTTTTCCCCCGCCCGGCCACTTCCTCCGTCCGCCGAGCGGCAAAGGCCCTTCGGGTCAACGGACGATGAGGCGCCGCCCGCCGACTTCGACGATGCCCATGTCGATGTCGTATACGGCCTTGAGCAGCCCCTCGTTGAGGACCTGGAGCGGGGGTCCCGTGGCGACGACGGCCCCGCCCTTCATGAACACCATGACGTCGGCGTATTTGACGGCCATGTCCAGAGCGTGGAGGGTGACGACGACGGTCTTCCCTTTCTCGACGGCCAGGCGCCGGACGAGCTCCATGACCTCCGCTTCGTGCCGGGGATCGAGGAACGTCGTCGGCTCGTCGAGCAGGAGGATGTCCGAACGCTGGGCCAGCGTCCGGGCGATGAGGACGAGCCTTCGCTCGCCCGAGCTGAGCTCGAAGAACGGCCTGCCCTCGAAGCCGGACAGGCCGACGAACGACAGGGCCTCGCGGGCGGCCTCGACGTCGAGGTGGCCGGGCGATGAGAAAGGCGAGAGGAAGGCGGCCCGGCCGGTCAGGACGAAGTCGAGAACGGCGTAGTTGAACGTGAAGGAGGGCTCCTGGGGGACGTAACCGACAAGACGGGCCCGGCTTTTGCCGGACAGGACGGAGAGGTCCCGGCCGTCGATGAAGACGGTCCCGCGTGGCGGGCGATGGACCGCGGCCAGGCACTTGAGCAGCGTCGACTTGCCCGCCCCGTTAGGGCCGACCACGGCCGTCAGCCGGGCCTCGGCGAAGGTCAGGTCGGGGACGCGCAGGGTGAATGTCTCGTAGGAAAAGGACAGGCGGTCGACGCGGACCTTCACAGCCAGATCCTCCCCGACCGCTTCAGGAGGACGATGAAGAAGGGGATGCCGACGACACTGGTCAGGATGCCGATGGGGATCTCGAAGGAGGCCGCGCTCCGGACGACCGTGTCGGCGACGAGGAGGAGCGAGGCGCCGTAAGCGGCCGAGAGCGGGACGACCTTGCGGTTGTCGGCGCCGACGGCCATGCGAACAAGGTGAGGCACGATGAGGCCGATCCAGCTGATGACGCCGGTGACGGCCGTGGCCGCGGCCGTGGCCAGCGCGGCCATCCCGATGACCAGGACCTTCTCCCGCCGGACTTCGATCCCCAGGGCCCGGGCCTCGTCGTCACCGAGCGACAGGGCGTTGAGCCGCCAGCGGAGGAGGACGAGGGCCGTGACGGCCAGGCCTATGACGGGCAGGGTCACCGCCAGGTCATCCCATGTCGCTTGGCCGAGGCTGCCCATGAGCCAGAAGATCAACGATTGCAGGGCGTAGGGATTGGCGAAGAGCTCGACGATGGACAGAAGAGCCTGGAACAGGGCCGAGACGATGATCCCGCTGAGCAGGACCGTGACGATCTGGGACGCGGCCCGGCCGGAAATGAACAGGACCAGAAGAACGGCCAGGACGGCGAACAGGAAGGCCGCGGCCTGGGGCGGGACCCGGCTTCCCAGGAACACGAGCGACAGGGCCGCTCCGAAGGCCGCCCCGTAAGAGAGGCCCAGGCTGAACTCGAAGACCAGCGGATTCCTGAAGATGGCCTGAAGGGCGGCGCCGGAGACGGCCAGGGCGGCGCCGGCGAATAGGGCCAGAAGGAGCCGGGGCAGGCGGATGCGGAAGAGGATGTCGGCGTAGGGCGACGGTTCGGCCGGCCCGCCCGGGCGGAGGGCGTCGACGACGGTCGTCCAAACGGCCTTGGGCGGGATCCTGTACGCGCCGATATTCAGGGACAGGACGAGCAGGACGACGGGCAGGACCGCCGCCAGGCCGATCGCGGCCCTGGTCCTTCTATCGCTTCGTCCACTCATGGCACTCAATGACGCGGCAGAGGGCGCCGAACGCCCCCTCGACGCCGTAGATCTCCCGGAAGATCTCGTCGCCGAGCCGGACGAGCTCGGTCGAAGGCACGGCGCCTCCGCGGAACAGACGACCGAGGTAGAGCGTCTCGACCACGAGGAGGGCCGGATCCCACCAGTACCAGAAGCCGAAGGTATAGTGGACGCGTCCGGCCCGGACGGCCCGGAGCGAGGCGATCCGAGGGTCCCTCAACACACCTTCGACCGTCACCCGCCGCTCGCCCGGCGGGTAGTTGCCCTGGATGAGGATGACGTCGGGATCCCACGCGATGATCTTCTCCAGCGAGACCGTCAGTGCGGTCGTCCCGAGGTAGTCGGGCAGGAGCCCGGAAGCGACGTTCCTCCCCCCGGCCGCCTCCACGGGTTCGTAGGAGACCGGCGTCCGGACGAGCGATCCCCAGAACGACAGATAGACCGACGGCCCCGGTCCCGGCCCGGCCTCACGTCCGGCTTCGCCCGCTTCGCCCAAGCGGGCCCTGAGATAGGCGACGAGCTCGGCCGCCCGGTCCTCGCGCTCGAGCATTCGTCCGAGCACCTCGATCTCCGTGTAGAGATCCGCGAACCGGCCCATCGAGGCAAGGGCGACGACGGGGACCTTGAGCTTTTTGGCGATCGCCTCGGCCGACCAGGCCTCCGAAGGCGAGGCGATCACGAGATCGGGCCGGAGCCGGACGGCCTCCTCGTAGTGGAGGTCCTGGCCCTGGTTCGAGACGACGGGGAGGCTCGCGCCCCTCGGGAAGAGGAGCGGGAACAGGTGGTCATGGTGGCGGAGGAAGAAGTCGATGCCGACGAGCCTCTCCCCCGCGCCCAGGGCGACGATGACGCGGGTCGCCTCGGGCTCCAGGGAGATGATCCGGTCGACCTTCCCGGGGATGGAGACCTTTCGTCCCAGGCTGTCGACGATCTCGACAGGCCCCCGCGACTGGCCGCTCCAGGCCGCGGTCGCGGCGGAGAGACAGCCCGCCACGACGAGCGCCAACGCGAACGGTGAAGGCTTCACGGTCCCTTCCTGCTCACTCGAAGAGGAGCTCGCCGAAGAACTCCGGCCGGTGGAAATCGGGCGCGGGCGTGTCGACAGGGCTCCAGGCCCCGTAGTGGGGCCTTTCGGTCTCGTCGCCGCACTTGTAGAAATTCGCCGCCGCCCGGTGCCCGGGGACGACGTCTTCGCCATAGATCTTCCCAAAAAGCCCCATCGGCACGCGGTATTCGACCGTCCAGGCGTCGGCCCCATGTTCCCCGTCGACCGGCCCGGAGACCGTGCCCTCGACCGCGAATCCGGCCAGGTCTTCCGGCCAGAGGGGGGTCCTGCGGGAACGGTCGGGGCCGAAGGCGGCCAGAAGCGTCCCGGCGGCGTTCGTCTCGAAATTGACGTACCCGAGCCGCTTGGCCGGGAACATGTCGACGAAGAGCTCGACACAGCTGTCCTTGTAGACGGGGTCCTGGAACTTCGTGTACCGGACCCTGATCCGCAGCTCCTCCGCCCGGAACCGGACATGGAGGAAACGCGGCGACCAACACAGCCGGGCCTCGACCCGGGGTTCGTAGCCGTTGGCCAGCCAGAGATAGTGGTCGATCGCGAGGGGGGCGATCGCGGTCCAGGGCCGCGGGGCCGGCTCGTCCGCGCCGGACTCCTCGATCCGCCGGACCGTATAAGAAGGCCGCCGGGAGGGATCCGTCACTTGGCCTCTCCGGCGCAGGCCCGGACCAGCCGTCCGATGGGGCCGGCGACGACCAGTTCGGCGTGGGCGGCCGGTTTGGCCGCGACGCCGAGGGCCCCGAGCTTCTCTTCCACCCACGCGGCCGGGCGGCCCTCCCCTTCCATCAGGACGGCCAGGGCTTCGAGCCCGATATCACAAGCGTCGGCCAATCCGAGCGAGAGGGGCTCGATCTCCCGAAGGACCGGAGAGGCGGCCAGAAGCGACAGGACCGCGACGTGGTTCGTCTTCCATGACGTCAGGCGCGACGCGATCTCCGCGGCGGAGGGCCGGTCCCTTTTTTCGAGAAACCGCCCGACCTGCCGGGCGAAGGCCCGGGCCGGGAGGGACTCGGGCGCGCAAGCGTCGACGAAGCGGGTGAACGGCGAGAGGGTCGTGTAGGCGGCCTGCCCGTGCCGCTTGTAGCCCTCGAGCGGCTCGACGGCCTCGGCCAGCGTCTCGAGCGGCCGGATGTCCGGGCCGCCGGCGAGCCGCCTGAACATCATGCCGGGGTTTTTGAGGTGGAGAGCGCCCGCCTCCTCGAGCCGGATGCTGAGGAGGTCGAGGCGGCGGTACATGTCGTCGACGTCCCGGACCGATGCCGCCGACCACAGCCGCTCGGCGATGGCCGCGGTGCGCGGCCAGATCCTGGAATCGATCGTCTCGGACGTGACGAGCTCCGACCACATCGTCGCCTCGCCGCCGAGGACGAGGGCCTTTTGCCTGTCGTCGAGCGGCGAGTCCTGCGGCAGAGGATCGTTGAGGTAATGGAACTCCGCGGTCTGGGCGAGGTCGATGTAATAGCCGTTGGACAGGATGCCCTGATACCCGCTCCGGGCCGCCGCGAGCAGGGCCTGCGGGCCGCGCCAGGAATGGATGACGACGTCCTTCGACAATCCCGGCTGGAAGATCTCGTCCCAGCCGACCGCCTTCTTGTGGAGCTTGGTCAGGATCTTCAGCAGGCGCGCGTTGAAGTGGGCCTGCAGCGCGGCGTTGTCGGCCAGGCCGTTCTTCAACTTGAAAGCCTGGATCTCCGGATTGGCGTCCCACTGGTGGCCCTCGACCTCGTCCCCGCCGATATGGAGATAGGGGTCGGGGAAGAGCCCGGCCATCTCTTTGAAGAAGGCCTCTAGAAAGGGGTAGATCCTCTCGTTGGCGGGATTGAAAGCCGGGCCGAAAACGCCTAGCTTCCGCTCGATCGCGTACGATCCGGGCGCGCTCGAGAACTCGGGGTGGGCGACGAACCAGCTGGTCGCGTGGCCGGGGAGGTCGAACTCGGGCATGACCCGGATGCCCCGGTCGGCGGCGTAGGCGACGACGTCGCGGATCTGGTCCTGGGTGTAGAACATCCCGTCCGAGCCGAGCTCGTGGAGCTTGGGGAAGACCTTGGACTCGACCCGGAACCCCTGGTCCTCGGTCAGGTGCCAGTGGAGGACGTTCATCTTGACCGCGGCCATGGCGTCGAGGTTCCGCTTGATGACGTCGACGGGTTGAAAGTGCCGGCCGGCGTCGATGAGAAGCCCGCGCCAGGTGAACCGCGGCTTGTCGACGATCTCGACGCAGGGGAAGTAATAGCCTCCTTCGTCCGCGCTCAAGAGCTGGAGCAGCGTCTCGAAGCCCCGGATGACGCCGATGTCCGTCATGGCCTCGAGCCCGATCGCGTCCGGATCGATGGTCAGCGCGTAGGATTCGTCCTCGTTCGGCCGAAGCCCTCCGGGCGCCGTGAGCGAGTAGCGGATCCGGGCTTCCGCGGTCGTCGTCCGCGCGGCCAGATAATCCTGTTTGACGAAGAGCCCCGTGCGGCCCGAGAGACGGGCCATGAAACGCGCGGCGGCCCGCACCGCCCGGCCCGTCACCCCATGTCGGACGTCCCCCACGGACGAATGGGCCGAGCTTTCCGCGGGGGCGATGGTCACGTTTTCGTCGACGCGGAACCGCCCTTCCCGGACGGTCACGCTCTCGGGGACAGGCAGGAGGCTCATGACGCCGTCGGCGGGCCCCTCCGTCGCGGGAAGGGCGCAGATGCCGAGAAGGGCCCCGACCGTCGTGACGGCCAGGGCGCAAAAGCCCGCTCTAAGGAGCGGCGATGTGCGGATCATGGTCCCTCCTCCATCCTCGGGGATCGTAAGGTCCCTATATAGCACAGAGGAGGGCGTCGGAGAAGGGCTCTGGCCGTCAGTCCTCGACCTTCTCCACGATGATGGTCAGGTTGGAGACCAGGGCGGCGATGGCGCCCACCGCGGCGAGCTGCGGCGCGACGAGGGCCCCGACCACTCCGACCGTGAGCGGGATCTCCAGGAAGGTCTTGCCTTGTTCGTCCTTGAGGATGATGCGCCGGACGTTGCCCTCGTGGAGGATCTCCTTGAACTTGCTGAGGATCTCCCCGCCGGTCACGCGGAACTCCTCGAACTTGGTTTTCGCGTCCTTCTTCTCTTCGGTCATGTTCGCCTCCGTCTCTCTATCGACGGCGCTCTCGTCGCCGGGTTCCGGACGGGAGCGCCCTCTCTCAATATAAGGTACGTCAGAGCTCCGGAAAGAGTTCCCTGAGGATGGCCAGAGATTCGGGCAGGAGCTCGGAAAGGCCGATCTCCTCCCACTCCGCGTAGGCGAAGCGCCATTCCCCCGCCGCGTCCTTCCGGATCTCGAATCCGAACCGGTAGTATTCGCTTCCCACGCGGATGAGCTTGCGCAGGACCTCCGCCGCCCCATGCGACAGGGCGACCTCGCATTCGACGTCCGCCCGCCCGTCCGGGCCGATCGGTCCGGGGCGGACGCCGAGGACGTGGATGACGACGCCGCGGTATCTCGCCAGGTAGTCCGCGATGAGACGGACCGTCCCCGCCTTGTCCCGGCCCTCGAAATCCGCGTACCCGGGAAGGAAGAGCCCCGTGAGGCCGGCGGCGTCGCGCCTCTCGGCCTTTTCCGCGGCCTCCTCCAGGAGCGCCCTGATCCGGGTCTCCTCCGATGGCTTGGCGCAGGCGGCCGCGAGCAGGCAGGCGGCTCCGAGCCCAAGCGCCGCCGCCGCGCGGGCCCTTCGAGGCCAGGTCATCCCGCGCCTCCGCCGCCGCCCCCTCCCCCGCCCCCCCCGCCGCCACTGAAGCCGCCGCCGCCGCCCGACGAATAGTGGGCGGCCGAGGTGCTGGCCTGGTGGATGGCCGTGGCCGCGTGCCCGATGCTGTTGATGACGCTCTCGAGCCCACCCGCGGCGAGGACGCCCGGCTGCCCGAATCCGGCGTACCAGACGGGCGTCGCGGCGCGCTCGTCCTTGAGGATCAGGGGCAGGGTCTTCAGGATCTTCTTGGCGTTGCCGAACAGGATGCCGTAGACGAGGTAGTGTTCCCAGAGCTTGTAAGCCTCCGGCGGGATCTCCTCGAAATCGGAGAAGTCGTCGAGGAAGCGGTCGAGCCCCTTCCAGCGCTCGTTCTCCCGGGCCCACCGCGGTGTCCGCCGTTTCAGCGTCGGAATGAGCGCCAGGCCCAGGATGAGCAGGACCGGGCTGAGGGTCAGGACGGCCAACGGCAGGGTGAACAGGTAGAAGCGGTTCCGGGCCCGGACGCTCTCGGGCTCGAGGAAGCCCAGGGGTTTGGATTCGCTCCGGATGCCCTTGGTCCACTTCTGGTACCAGGATTGGAATTTCCGGGGGTTCTTCTTGAGGAAGCGCTGGAGCTCCCCGATCGTGAACGAGGCCCCCACGGTCGTACCTTCGGCCAGCTCCCTCAGGAGAAAGGACAGGAGGTCCTTCTCGAATGGACGCAGGCCCGCTTCCTTCGCCGGGTCCTTCCGGAGCGTGATCGTCGTCTCGACGCTTTCCCGGGAACCGAAGAGGCCCTTTTTGGCGACGGTCCGGTCCTCCATCTCCAGCAGGCCCCGCCGGGCCAGGTCGAAAAGCGTGGCCGTGAAAGCCGCGGGGGTGACGGCCCGGCCCTCCCGCATGAGCGTCTGGACGAGCGCGGGAGGGAGGTCGGACGGGAGCTCGCGGACGTAGTCCGGCAGGCCTTCGATCCGGTGGTCCTTACCGACGGCCGCCCAGGCCTGGAAGAAGAGGAGCAGCCAGGCCAGGGGCCCGACGATCTGCCAGCCTCCCCAGTAGCCGAGGACGCGCGAGAACCGCTTCCTGTTGCGCTCGTCCCTTTGCCGGCGGCCCGCCTGATCGGCCTGGGCCGCGCGGACGCGCGCGATCGTGTCCCGGACGAAGCCCTCCTCCTCGGCCCTGATCGCGGCGAGATCGAGCCGGTCGGAGGGGACGCCGGAGACGAGGCCGTTGGGCCAGACGACCCGGACCTCGAAGAACTGCCGCGAAGCGAGCTCGGGGGAGGAGAAGTGGGCCGTCCGCTCGTCGACGACCTCGGCCCATCCGGTGAGCGGGCCGTGCCCCCAGACGCGGAGGTCCTCCTTCGACGCGACGTCCCCGGGGAGGACGACCGTGACCCTGACGTCGCGGGCGGGGCTGTCCCAGCCGTCCCCGACGGCCTTCCAGTGGAGCTCCGTCGCGTCGGCGTAGGTCGTGATCGCGCCGCTCACACGATAGCGGATGTGAAAGGTCCGCCTCTCGTCGCGGGCCGAGTAGAACCACTTGGCCGTGAGCTCGTCGTCCTTCTCGGTGACCTCCGTCCTCAGGGCCTGGCCCTCTTCGTCCGTCACGGCGAGTTCGGAGACGGCGATGGCGCGCCGCTCGCCCGGACGGCCGGTCCTCAAGGGGAT
Source organism: Candidatus Aminicenantota bacterium (assembly GCA_963719985.1). Classification (GTDB taxonomy): domain Bacteria; phylum Acidobacteriota; class Aminicenantia; order Aminicenantales; family Saccharicenantaceae; genus RBG-16-66-30. Next base: position 146,792 of record CAVRDU010000006.1, read on the forward strand.
GACCGCGAAGGCGTAGGAGAACCGGCCTTCGAACTCGAACGTCCGGAACTCGTCGACGACGAAATCGCCCCCCGGCTCGACGGCGATCTCGACCCTGACCTCGGGGAAATAGTAGTCCTTGCCGGCGGCGGCCGGGGACGGTGAAGCCGCGGCTAAGGCCGCGGCCAGGATGGCGCCCGCCCAACAAACTTTCGCGCGTCTTCTTCTCATGGGACTCTCCGCATGGGCCGCGGTCCCCCGGCCCTTCTCACGTCAGCCGCTTTCAGCGCCCCTTCTTGAGGAAGAGCTCGACGACGGGGACCTCGACGCCGGGCTTGAGAACGGGCAGCCGCAAGGTCAGGACGTTCTCCCCCTCACGCCCCCGCGTGCCGGGCATGAAGCCGGTCTCTCCCCCCTTCTCCGTGAAAAGGACCTCGGAGGCGTCGTGAAGGAGCTGGGCGTACTCGACCTTGCCTGCGAACCCGTCCAAGGCCAGGACCCCGAGGGGCCACTCCAGGACGTGAACGTAGAGCCGTCCGGCCTCGGGATTGTAGGTCAGGAGCGTCCCGGCCGGTCTCCCGAACTCCGCCGGGGCCTGGGTGCAGCCGTAGATCGAGCGGCCGTTCTTCTCCATCCATTCGCCGATGCCCCGGAGGCGGTCCAGGGCCCGGTCGTCGAACGTGCCGCGGGCCGTCGGGCCGACGTTGAGCAGGAGGTTGCCGCCCTTGCTGACGGTGTCGATGAGCATGACGACGAGCTGGCGGACGGTCTTCCAGCTCGACTCGTCGCGGTGGTAGCCCCACGAGCCGGAAAAGGTCTGGCAGGTCTCCCAGGGCACGGGCAGGCCGTCGACGCTGACTCCCTCCCTGGGCATGAACTGCTCGGGGGTGCGATAGTCCCAGCCGCCCGGGACGTCGAGCAGGTCGAGCCGGTCGTTGACGATGATGCCCGGCTGGAGTTCCCGGATCATCTTGAGGAGCCGCTCCGACTTCCAGTCGTCCCGGCCCTTGCCGTTCTGGCCGGGAAAGGAAAAGTCGAGGAAGAGCGTATCGATCCGTCCGAAGTCCGTCAGGAGCTCCCTGACCTGGCCGAAGAGGTAGTCGGCGTACTTGTCGAGGTCGCGGCCCTTGGCCTTCTCGACGAAGTCCTTGTCGTCGCGCATCGGGTGATGCGCGTCGACCGTGAATTCGGGATGGTGCCAGTCGAGGAGGGAGTGGTAGAAGCCGACGCGCAGCCCCTCGGCCCGGAAGGCCTCGACCATCGGCCGGATGAGGTCCTTGCCGCAGGGCGTGCGGGTGGCCTTGTAGTCGGTGAGCCTCGTGTCCCAGAGGCAGAAGCCGTCGTGGTGCTTCGTCGTGATGACGAAGTACTTCATCCCGGCCTCCCGGGCGGCCCGGGCCCAGGCGCGCGGATCGTACAGGTCGGGATCGAAATGGTCGAAGTATCGGGCGTAGGCGTCGTCGCTGATCCGCTCCCGGCTCTTGACCCACTCGTGGCGGGCCGGCAGGGCGTAGAGGCCCCAGTGGATGAAGAGGCCGAACCGGGCTTCGGTCCACCACCGCATCCGGGCCCTCCGCTCGGCTTCGGACTCGGGGCGCTGGGGCAGGGCCGCGGCCGCGACCAGGGTCCCGACGAGCAGGCCGGCGGCGCACAGGAACGCTCTGGACATGGGGCCTCCTTTCCGGGGAAAGCCTCTCCTTTGTAGCCCATGGAGGGGAGAAAAGCAAGGCCGGCCGGGCCTCAGCTGCCGAAGATGTGGTCCATGAGGGCGAATTCGTCGTCCGGGTCGAGGCCGGCGAACTGGAGTCCGGCCTCGAAGACCTCGTGGTCGTAGAGCTCGCGGACCCAGCGGACCTCGGCCACGGCCCGGATCCGCTTCCGCGTCCGGCTGAGAGTGATGTCCACCCGGACACGCTCGCCCCTCTCGAGGCGCGCGTCGGTCATGATGCGGACGCCGCCCATCGAAATGTCCTGGGTCAGGGAATAGTGGACCGAGGACGAGCCGGGCCGGACTTCGCCCGTCATCCGGGAGACCACGGCCTTGTTCTCTTCGACGAGACGGATGTCGCGGCGCCTGTCTTTCATGGTCCCGGTCACCCTTTTAGTCGGCCCGGCGGGGCCCCCTTTGAACTTTGACTATTCGGCCGGGGCGGATGTTGGACCCGGGGAATTCCACCGCGCAAATTGACAATCCGCCGGTCCTTGAGGTATGTAGAGACCCCTGGAGAGGAGGCCCCCAAGATGACCAAGATCGCGAAACCCCTCGGCGTCGGCATCATCGGCGGCGGATTCATCGCCCGCTTCCACATCCGTTCCTGGGTCGGCGTCCGCGACGCCGACATCCTGGGGATCTTCGATCCCGACGCGAAGCGGGCCGGAGAGGCCTGCGCCCTGGTCCAGTCGCTCGGCGTCGGCGAGGCCAGGCCCTACGCCTCGATCACCGACATGGCCGCCGACCCGCGCATCGACGCCCTCTGGATCTGCGCCCCGAACTACACCCGGGGCGAGGTCATGGAGGAGATCGTCCACGCCGTCGATCAAGGGGAAGGGCGAGCTCATCGGCGTCACCTGCGAGAAGCCCCTCGGCCGGAACGTCCGGGAGGCCCGCAAGATGCTCGAGCTCGTCCGCAAGGCCGGGCTCCTCGACGGCTATCTCGAGAACCAGGTCTTCTCGCCGGCCGTCGTACGGGGCAAGGAGATCGTCTGGGCCCGCGGGCGCGGCCCTGTCCGGACCGCCCTACCTGGCCCGGGCGGCCGAGGAGCACAGCGGCCCGCACATGCCCTGGTTCTGGGAGGGGACCCTGCAGGGCGGCGGCGTCCTCAACGACATGATGTGCCACTCGGTCGAGGAGGCCCGCTTCATGCTGACCCCGCCCGGGGCCGCCCGCGACGTCCTGACCCCGGTCGAGCGTCACCGCCTACACGAACTGCCTCAAGTGGCAGGAGCCCAGAGTACGCCGCCCTGCTCGCCAAGAAGAGCGGCGGCAAGACCGACTACCTCAAGCGGCCGTCCGAGGACTTCGCCCGCTCGCTCGTCGAATACAAGGACGACGAGCGGCAAGACCCTCGTCGTCGAGACGACGACGAGCTGGTGCTACGTCGGGGCGGGCCTGCGGCTGAGCATGGAGCTCCTCGGTCCCGAGTACGCCCTCCAGATCAACACCCTCGACGCCGGGCTCAAGGTCTTCTTCAGCCGGGCGGTCAAGGGCAGGGCCGGCGAGGACCTGGTCGAGAAGCAGAACGCCGAGATCGGCCTCATGCCCGTCGTCGCCGACGAGGCCGGCGAGTACGGCTACGTCGCCGAGAACCGCCACATGGTCCAGTCCTTCCTCCGGGGCGCGCGCCCGGAGGAGAATTTCTCGGACGGCGTCGCCGTGGCCGAACTGCTGATGGCCGCCTACATGCAGCGCCGAGCTCGGCCGGACCCTCGCCTTCCCCTTCAAGGGAATGGAAAGCTACGTCCCGCCCGTGGCCCAGGGCCGGTGGAATCCCAAGGCCCGCTGACCGAGAACAAAGGAGCCCCCATGAAGCGCTCGCCCGCCGTCCTCACTCTCGTCACCCTCTTCGCCGCGGCCGCGCTGGCGGTCCGGGCCGGCGCCCCGCCGGCCGATCCGCAGTCCCGCCCGATCTCACCCGGGATCCAAAAGGCCGTCGCGGGGACCGACTACGCGGCCGTCCGCATCAAGAAGTTCCCGCTCGCCTCCGAAGCGTGGACCTTCCGGAAGTTCACCTTCGCCGAGACCGTCCGGAAGCTCCGGGAGCTCGGGGTCGCCGGGGTCGAGGCCTTCCCCGGGCAGGCCCTGGCGGCCGAATTCCCCGGCGCGCGTTTCGGCGAGGACATGACGGCGGAGCAGGTCGCCTTCGTCAAGGACGTCCTCAAGGCCGCCGGCGTCACGCTCTACGGGTACGGCGTCGTCGACGTCGGCCGGAGCGAAGAGAGCATGAGAAAGGTCTTCGACTTCGCCCGCAAGATGGGCATCCGGGTCATCGTCTGCGAGCCGGCCGACGACGACTTCACCCTGCTCGAGAAGATGGTCAGGGAATACAACATCAAGGTCGCCCTCCACAACCACCCCGCGCCCTCGAAGTACCACCGGCCCGAGACCGTGCTGGCCCGCGTCGAAGGGCGGGACCCGCGCATCGGCGCCTGCGCCGACAGCGGCCACTGGATGAGGGGCCTCGTCGACCCCCGTGAGGCCTTGCGGCTCCTCGAGGGCCGGATCGTCGACGTCCACCTCAAGGACAGGAGCGATTTCGGGACGGCCGCGGGCGTCGACGACGTCGCCTGGGGCTCGGGCAAGGGCCGCATCCGCGACCTCCTGGCCGAGCTGACTCTGCAGGACTACGACGGCTACCTGACGATGGAGTACGAGAACGCCAAGGAGGTCGACGACCCGATGCCGGCCTTCCGCGAGAGCGTCGCCTTCGTCAAGAGCGTCACCTACTACTGGGACTACGAGCGGATCCTCGCGCGCCGCGGCGCCGGCTACGAGAAGCACGGCTGGAACCATTACGGACCGGGCTATTTCGAGTGCGACCCGAAGACCGGCGTCCTCAAGGGCCAGGGCGGCATGGGCCTCCTCTGGTACGGGAAGAAGCTCAGGGACTTCGTCCTCGAGTGCGAGTTCAAGTGCTCGACCGAATCGACGAACTCGGGGATCTTCCTCCGCGTCCCCTCCGTCCCCGTGAGCGACGAGTACATCTACCACTCGATCGAGATCCAGATCGACGACCGTTCGGAGGGCGTCCATCACACCGGGGCCGCCTACGACATCGAGGCGCCGAAGGCCCCGGCCTCCAAGCAGACCGGCGAATGGAACCATTTCCGGATCGAGTTCAGGGGAACGCGTCTGAAGGTCGAGCTCAACGGTCAGGTCGTCCTGGATTGGGAGGCCCGCCCGGGCGGCAAGGTCCGCGACCTCGCCCCCGAGGGCTTTATCGGCCTACAGAACCACGACAGCCAGTCGCCGCCCTATTTCCGGAACGTCTATATCAAGGAATTCTAGGCGGCGCCCGGCCGCCCGGGAGATCGCACGGAACAAGGAGGGTCGAGCATGAAAGAGGTCAAGAGCCCGCGCAACAGGCTGTTCCTCATGATGGTCATGGAATTCTTCATCTGGGGCGCCTGGCTCCCGCTCATCTTCAGCTATCTGCCGAGCCTCGGGTTCAGCCCCGTCGAGCAGTCCTGGATTCTGAACGCCTTCCCCGTGGCGGCGATCGTCGGCATGTTCTTCAGCAACCAGTTCGCCGACCGGAATTTCGCGGCCGAAAGGTTCCTGGCGTTCAGCCATCTCGTCGGCGGCCTGGCCATGCTCGGGCTGGGCTTCAATCGCGCCTTCTGGCCGTTTTTCGGCCTCATGCTCGTGCACTGTCTGCTCTACGTGCCGACGATCTCGATCGTCAACTCGATCGCCTTCGCCAACATGAGAGATCCGCAGAAGGAGTTCGGCTTGATCCGCATGGGCGGGACCATCGGCTGGATCCTCGCGGCCTGGCCGTTCACGTTCATCCTCGTGGACTGGGCCAAGGTGACGGCCGCCGCTCCCCGGGGATTGGTCGAGTGGATCGGCACGGTCCTCGGCTCCGGGCTCACGGGCCAGGCCTTGAGGCAGTCGACGCGCTGGACCTTTATCGTGGCCGGCATCGCCTCGCTCGCCCTGGCCGCCTACAGCCGGCTTCTGCCGCACACGCCGCCGAAGAAGACGGCCTCCGCGGCCCCACCGCGGAGCGCTTCGCCTGGCTCGAGGCGATGCGACTGCTCAAGCGGCCGTTCGTCCTGATCCTCTGGCTCGTCGCCTTCGTCGACTCCTTCGTCCACAACCTGTACTTCAACTGGACCGGGACGTTCCTGGCGCGGGCCCGGGGCCGGCGACGTCGGCATCCCGGGCAACTGGATCATGCCCGTCATGAGCCTCGGCCAGGTCTCCGAGATCCTGACGATGGTCGTCCTGGGGGTCGTCCTGAAGAAGCTGGGCTGGCGGCTCACGATGCTCATCGGCATCCTCGGCCACGCCGGCCGGTTCGCGGTCTACGCCTTCTTCGCCTCCGAGCCGTGGATGATCGTCGCCGTCCAGGTCCTGCACGGGATCTGCTACGCCTTCTTCTTCGCCACGGTGTACATCTTCGTGGACGCCTACTTCCCCAAGGACGTCCGTTCGAGCGCCCAAGGGCTGTTCAACGTGATGATCCTCGGCCTGGGCGTGCTGGCCGCCAACACGCTGGGCCCGTGGCTGCTGCAGTCGGTCTTCACGGCCGGCGGCGTCACGGACTACCGGTCGCTGTTCCTGCTGCCGTGCCTGACCGCGCTGGGGGCCGCCATCGTCCTGGCCCTGGCCTTCCGGCCGCCGGCCGAGGTCGAGCCGGAGCAAGCCCGGGTCTAGCGCTCCATCGGACTTGACGGAGCGGCCTCCGTTGAAGGCTTAGCCGGATGTGATAGAATATCCAGGCAGCAGGAGAAGAAGGGCTGAGAGCGCCATGAAGATCCGCTATCTCGACGGCCCCCGGCTCTATTACGCCTTCCTGGCCGGGGGCGAGGCCGTCATCCGCGATCAGGCCTACCTCAACCGCATCAACGTCTTCCCCGTCCCCGACTCCGACACGGGGACCAACCTGGCTTCGACCATGCGCTCGATCTTCGAGCGGGCCCGGGCGTCGCGTTCGGCCCGCGCCACCCTGGGCTCGATCGCCGACGCCGCCCTCATCGGGGCGCGGGGCAACTCGGGGCTCATCTTCGCCCAGTTCCTCTACGGACTGAGCCAGGAGGTCCGGGAGGAGAACCGGCTGACGCCGGGTCATTTCGCCGAGGTCGTCCGCCGGGCCGTCCAGCACGCCCGCCGGGCCATCCTGACCCCCGTCGAGGGCACCATGCTGACCGTCCTCCATGACTGGGCGGAGGCCCTCAACGCCGAGCGGCTGAAGAATTCCGATTTCGTCGAGCTCCTCGCCCACTCCCTCCAGGCGGCCGAGCGGTCGCTCAAGGAGACGCCGAAGAAGCTGGCCGTCCTGGCCCGGGCCGGGGTCGTCGACGCCGGGGCCAAGGGGTTCTTCGATTTCCTCGAGGGTGTCGCCGCCTTCATCAAGAAGGGCAGCATCAAGGCCGTGCGCCGGGCCCGGGCCGACGAGCTTCCGGCGCCTCCCGAAGTCCACGTCGGCCGCGCGGCCCTGACGAAGAGGTATTGCTCGGAGGCCCTCCTCGCTGGCGCGGACATCGACTTCGACGCCGTCCAGGACCTCGTCCGGCGGTCCGGAGAGTCGGCCATCGTCGCCGGGTCGTCGACCAAGATCCGGCTCCACGTCCACACCGACGATGCGGCCGGCCTCTTCTTCGAGCTCCAGAAGCACGGCACGATCCAGGACATCAAGGCCGACGACATGCTCCGGCAGTACGAGGCCGCCCACGAGCGCAAGTCGGCGATCGCCGTCCTGACCGACTCGGCGTGCGACCTGCCGCGGGCCGTCCTCGACGACCACCAGGTCCACGTCGTCCCGTTCAACCTCTTCTTCGGGGACAGCCTCTTTCTCGACAAGGTGACCATCGAGCCGGGCCAGTTCTACGACCTCCTCAAGTCCCGCCCGGAGATGCCCAAGAGCGCCCAGCCGTCCCAAGCCCAGGTCCAACGGACACTGGAGTTCCTGGCCGGCCATTACGAAGCGGTCATCGCCGTCGCGATATCCGGCGGACTGACGGGATTCTACGGCCAGCTCGTCAAGGCCCGCGAGGCCCTGGGCCTCGATCCCTCCCGGGTGGCCGTCGTCGACTCCAGGCACCTGTCGGCCTCCGAGGGCCTGGTCGTCCTCAGGGTCATCGAAGCCGTCCGGGCCGGCCGGGCATTCGAGGATATCGTCCGGGCCGCCGGGGACTGGGTCAAGGCGACGCGGCTCTGGGTCGACATCCGGACCTTGAAGTACATGGTCCGGGGCGGCCGGGTCAGCCCGCTCAAGGGGCTCGTGGCCGCGCTGCTCAACATCAAGCCCATCGTCACTCTCGACGCCGAGGGCAAGGCGGCCATCCTGGGCAAGTCGTTCAGCCGCCGGGCGAACATGAGGAAGATCCTCGGTCTCATCCGCAAGGAAACGGCCGGCCGGGGCGTCTGGAACTACGGCATTGTCCACGCCCAGGATCCCGACCGGGCCCGGCTCTACGCCGAAGCTCTGGAAGAGATGCTGGGGCCGCCCCCCGCCTTCGTCTCCGAGGTCTCCCCCGTCGTCGGCGTCCACAACGGCATCGGCGTCGTGGGGATCGCCCTGACCTTCGAATAGCCGTAGGGCCGGCGACAAAGGAGCCGTCGATGACCGGATTCCTGGGAGCGCTCGCCGAATGCGGGGTCCTCGTCGCCGCCTACATGACGGTCTGGTACGCCGTCGCCCTGATCAAGAAGGACAACTCCGTCGCCGACATCGCCTGGGGCCTCGGTTTCGTCCTCGTCGCGGCCTTCACGTTCCCGCGGAGGGGACCCCTCTTCCCGCCGCTCCTCGTCACCGGGCTGGTCACGATCTGGGGTCTGCGCCTGGCCGCCCACATCCTGCTCCGGAACAGGAAGCGCGGCGAGGACCCGCGCTACGCCGAATGGAGGCGGAAATGGGGGCGCGCTTTCGTCTGGCGGAGCTATCTCCAGGTCTTCCTGCTGCAGGGCTTCTTCCTGCTCGTCATCAGCTCGCCGGTCGTCCTCGTCAACACCCATCGCTGGGCCGTCCCGCCGGTCAGCCCCGGCGGCGGGATCTGGCGGGCCGGGGTTCTCCTCTGGTGCGTCGGATTCTTCTTCGAGGCCGTCGGCGACGCCCAGCTGGCCCGCTTCAAGCGCGATCCGGCGAACAAGGGCAAGATCATGGACCGGGGGCTCTGGAGGTACACCCGCCACCCCAACTACTTCGGCGAGTCGCTGATGTGGTGGGGGATCTTCCTGATCGCCCTGGAGATCCCGTTCGGCTGGATGACCGTCGCGAGCCCGGTCCTTCTCACCTTTCTCCTCGTCCGGGTCTCCGGCATCCCTTTGCTCGAAAGAAGATACGCAGGAAACCCCGAGTTCCGGGCCTATGCCCGCCGGACGAGCGCGTTCGTCCCCCGGTTCCCCAAAAAGCCCTGATCAGAACCCGGGGCTCAGGCTCATCTGGAAGTGCCAGCCGCGGACCGGCCGGTCGAGCGGATAGACGTAGTGGAGCCCGAGGATGAGGTAGCCGAAGAGGTTCGTCCGCAGGCCGAAGCCGTAGCTCCGGAGAGGCTTGCGGTCCCCCCCCAAGAACCAGGGCTTGATCGTCGTCATCCGTTCGGGGTCCGGGACCAGACGGCCGTTGTCGTCGTAGAGGGGGTTCCCCTCCACGTCCGTCGCGTAGCCTCCCCACCAGAAGCTGGGGCCGAGCGAGTAGGCGATGCCCCAATCGAAGAAGCCGTAGAACTCGAGGGGCCAGGCGCCGAAGTAGCCCTTGCCGATCCCGAGGAGGCCGAGGAGGGGGAAGCGCAGCTCGGCGTTGGCCAGGATCATCTTGTTGCCGTAGAGACGGTTGTAGTCGAAGGCTTCGTCCTGATGCGCGTCGTAGTAGGCGATCTCCTCGCTGCTGAAGGACTCGTAGCCGCGGACGAGGTCCCAGTAGGCGATGTATAAAGGATAGAAGCGGTTGTCCTCGGCGCCCGCTCCGTACCGCCCCATGTGAAGACCGCGGAAGGCCAGGGTGACCGGCTTGAACGGCACGATGTATTTCCGGAAGTCGGCCGTGAACGTCGTGAAGTTGATCCCGCCCAGGGCCGGCGAGACGGACACGCCCAAGTTCGAGCCGAGGATCGGGCTCGTCGCGCCGAAGATCCCGGTGTCGCGGAAGTACCCGGCGTTGACATAGGCGTAGTTCAGGGCCGGGGGGGCGTCCCCTGGGCTGAATTTCTGATAATCGAGCAGGATGCCGCTCGGATCGTAGATCCGCTGGTAGACGGTGTGGTTGTAGTCCTGGATCCTGTAGCCGGCGCTGAGCTGGAACCGGCTGACCTGGCTGAAGGGATAGGAGCCGAACAGCGACAGGTCGTAGTTGATGAGCCGGTAGACGTCCTCGGTCTCGTAGATGAGCCCGGTCTGCGGGTCCTGGTAGAGCGAGTAATAGGGATAGGGGTAGACGATGCGTTGGGCCGCCGTGCCCCAGTTGAGGCGCCGCCGGTTGTTGAGGTAGGCCAGAACGCCGGAGGTGTCGATGACCCGGGAGCCGGTGAACGCCGTGGTGATGACCGTATGATAGCCCAGCATGTCGCTCCAATAGGCCGCGATGCCGCCCGCGGCGTATGTGCCGAAGCGGTCGGCGCCGATCGAGATGTTCGGCGGCGAAACGTAATCCAGGGCGATCTTGGGCTTGTAGGCCGAGACGGTGAAGTTCGTGTCCTTGGGCAGGCCGAAGAGCGGGTTCCGCAGCAGGCCCAGCAGGGCCCCTTCGGCCTCCGTCCGCGCCGGGAGGACGGCGGGATCGCGCTCGAACTGGGCCAGGAAGGTCTGGCCCTCGAGGAAGGCCTTGTCGTCGATCGCATAGATCGTGTAGTACCCGTCCTGGTATCCGGAGAAGACGAGCCGGCCGGTTTCCGAGGCGACGGAGATGGAGGGGCTGAGCTCGGTGATGCCGCTGATGCCCGCGTAGAGGTTCGTGATCTGGGCGATCTTGGCCGAGGCGACGTCGATCCGGTAGAGGTCGCTCTTGCCGTTCTGGTCCGACAGGAAGTAGAGGGCCCGCGAATCGGCCGTCCACTGGGGATTGATGTTCTTGCCCGAAGGGAAGGCCAGGAGCTTCTGGATCGCGCCGGACTCGACGTCGAGGAGGGCCAGCTCGTAGTCCCCGACGTCGACCCACTCGAGGTTGGTCGAAAACCTCTCGGTGACGAAGGCGATGGTCTTGCCGTCGGGCGACCAGACAGGCTGGAGGTCGGCGAAGACATCGCGGGTCATCTGCTTGAGGACGTTGTCCTCGAGGCCATAGATGAAGATGTCCGACACGCCTCCGGCCAATCCCGTGAACACGACGAACCGGCCGTCGGGGGAAAAGCAGGGGCTGAGGATCTCGGCCAGCTCGCCGAAGGGGACCTCCCGCTCGACCTTGACCTTGTTCATGTCGAGGATGGTCAGGACCGGCCGGCCCTTGACCACGCCGCCGAAGACGAACCGGTCTCCCCCGGCGTCCCAGGCCCCGGCCGAACGGATGAACTGGATGCTCTCGAAATGCGGATCGACGGCCGTGGAGACGAGCTTGCGCCGGACCTTGCCGGTTTCGACGTCGGCGAGGTAGAGGTCGATCGAGAACAGGTCGCGCGTCGAGAGGTAGACGATCGACCGGCCGTCGGGGCTGATGGACGGCGCGACGTTGTAGGGATTGGACTCGACGCCCTTGAACAGCGGCTTGGAGAACGTCTCGGGCAGCTGCGTCTTCTCGAGAACGGGCAGATAGGCGTCCTGCATGGCCTTGTGCCAGTCGGCCGAAAGCTGTTTCATCTTGACGCCGAGCGTGCTCTCGAAGACGACCTGGTAGTCGCCGGCCCGGCCGACGGACTTCATCATCTTGCCGATGACCTCGTCGCCCCATCGCCCGGTGACGTACGACCAGACGGCGTGGCCCCAGCGATAGGGGAAGTACTTGTAGGAGTTCTCGAGCTTGTTGATCGGGGGAAGCTCCTTGCGCCGGACCGCGTCCCTCATCCACATGGCCGTGCCGGGATCGATGGCCCCGATGGACAGATATTCGGCCATGCCCTCGATGAACCAGAGCGGGATGCGCAGGCCGGCGTCGTTGCCCCGGGACGCGTCGGAGTGGCCCTGGGCCATGAGGTCGTACTGGAAGGCGTGAACGAGCTCGTGGCCGATGACGTGGTCGGTCTCCATGAGGGAGGCGCCGTAGGGCAGGACGATCCGGCGCTTGAACGATTCGGTGACGCCGCCCGTCCCCTCGCCGAGGAGCTCGTCGATGACCGTCGTCTGCTGGAATTCCGGGCTGCTCCCGTAGAGGATGAGGGGCTGGCGCCCCTTGAGCTCGTGGTTGAACATCCGGGACAGGCGCGAGTACCAGCGCTCGGCCATGACCGAGGCGAGCTTGACCGTGGCCTCGTCCTGGAGATAGAAGTAGACGTCGAAGTGCCTGGTCTTCATGATCTTGAAGTCGAACTTCTGGTACTGGACCTTGTTCCGGCCGTACCACTGGGCCTGGAGCGCCGGGGCCAGGGCCACGGCGGAGAAGGCGGCCAGGGCCAGGACGGCGAGGGACCTTGTGAACGCGGTTGACCGCATGGGGCTCCTCCTGCGATGATCGGCACGAAGGGATGGTCGGACACACCGGGAACGATCCTCCCGGGCGGGGGGTTGCTGACGAAACATAGGTCGAAACTCCTTTCGACCCCTTTCCGCCGATATATTAGCGGAATCGCCGGCCTTTGTCCAGCCGGGGGGAGGGCGGGCTGTTGACCGCGCCCTCCCGATTCGGGTAATATCCTTGTCGCCGGCCATGACGACGCAGATACTCATCATCCTCCTGGTCATGATCGCCGCCTACGTGGCGGCCAAGGCCTCGAAACTCTCGGTCGAGCTGGGCATGCTGGCCGCGGCCGTGGCCGGCGGCCTGGCCGGGGCCGTCCTCGGAACTCCGGCGATCGCGGAACTCGGCCGCCACCTGGTCGAGGGCTCGTTCACCTACCTCGACGTCATGCTCGTCTTCTTCACGGCGACGCTCTTCATGAGCGTCGTCGACGAGTCGGGAGGCGTCGTCTACGTCGTCCGGGCCACCCTCAAGGCCTTCGGCGAGAAGAGGGTCCTGGCCCTTCTCGTCCTGATGGTCATCATCCTCATCCCCGGGGCGCTGACGGGGGCCGGGAGCGTCTCGCTCCTCGTCGTCGGCGCCCCGGTCGCCATGGCCCTGGGACGGCTCGGCGTCCCCCGCAAGCGCGTGGCCGCCATCCTCTTCATCGTCGCCGGACTGAGCGCCGCCGCCCCGCCGGTCAACATCTGGGCCATGATCCTCTGCGCCGGCACGGCCATCCCCTACGTGGGCTTCGAATTCACCCTGGGCATCCCCGTCCTTCTCCTCGGCGCGTTCGCGATGCTCGCCCTGGGCTGGAAGAGGGACCCGGGGGCGGCGGCCGGCCCCGTCGAGCTGCCCGCGCCGCCGCCCGGCATGACCTGGTGGCGGGTGCTCATCCCCTTCCTCGTCTTCTTCGGCCTCGTCGCGGCCTACCGCGTCTGGCCCTTCGCGACGCCCATCTTCGGGCTCGCCCTCGAGTTCACGATCGCGACTCTGGCGGCCGTCCTGGTCAGCCCGAAGCGGCTGGCGTTCCTCCGCCTGTCCCGGGACACCGTCAAGCGGCTCCTTCCCCTGCTCGCCACGACGGCCGTCGTCGGCATGCTCCAGCAGATCATGACCGCGACCGGGGTCCGGGGGCTGGTGTCCTTCGCCGCGATCTCCACGCCGCTCGTGCTCCTGTTCTTCCTCCTGCCGGTCATCATCCCCTTCTCGGAGGGCGTCCTGACCTACGGAGCGGCGGCCATACTCGGGATCCCGCTCATCTGGTTCCTGGATTCGATCGGATACCACGCGACCGTCGTCATCGCCGGCCTGAGCCTGCTCTGGCCCCTCGGCGACGGCCTGCCGCCGACGGCCCTGATCGGGCGGCTGAGCACCATGGTCTCGGGCTACGAGGGCTCCTACAGGGACTTCCTCAAGTCCACCTGGCTCCCCTGGCTGGTCATCACGGCCGCGGCCATGGCCATGATCCTCTTCAGCTCGAAGCTGGCCTTCCTGGTCAGGTGGAGCACCTAGTCATGAAGGGAGGGCGCCGATGATCATCATGATCGCCTACTACGCCATCACCGCCTTCCTCCTGGTCCTGGCCGTCTGGAACTTCGTCCGGGAGAAGCGGAGCCGCCAGGACCTCGTCCTCTATCTCCTCATCATGATCCCCCTCGTCGTCAGGCTGCTCCGATGGAAGTGAGAAAGGTCGCCCTGGCCACGGCCGCCGTGGCCCTCGTTCTCTGGGGCGGACTGCCGCTCTACCGCCACAGGCATTTCGACGTCCCCATCGTCAAGGGCCCCGGGGTCACCGAGGTCCTGCTCCTGAGCGAGTTCTCTCCGGGACTCGAGGGCACGGCCGGGGACACGCCCGTCTTCGTCCTCCGGGGCAAGGAGCCGGGCGGCAAGGCCCTGATCATGGGCAACACCCATTCGAACGAACCGGAGGGCATGCTCGCGGCCCTCATCATCATCGAGAACGCCGTCGTCGAGAAGGGCACGCTCTTCGTCATCCCCTTCTTCAACAGGAGCGGCAGCCGCGCGACCCGGCCCGGCGACGGCTATCCTCTCTATTTCGACGTCGCCACGGACTGGGGCGCCCGTCGCTTCCGCTACGGCAACCGCGACGCCTCGCCCCTCGACCAGTGGCCGGACCCGGACGTCTACATCCACTATCCCGACCGCCAGCTCCTGTCCTTCATCGACGTCCGCAACACGAACCGGACCTGGCCCGGGCGTCCGGACGGCCCGCTCATGGAGCGGGTGACCTACGGCGCGATGGAGCTGATGCGGCGCGAGGGCATCGACGTCGCCGTCGACATCCACGGGGCCGAGACGATGTTCCCGGTGACCAACTGCATCGTCGCTCCGGACAGCTCGGTGAAGATCGCGACGCTGGCCTCCCTCACGGTCAAGGCCGCGGAGGGCTTCGATAACCACGTCGAGCCGTCGCCCGCCGGGTTCCGCGGCCTGTCCCACCGGGAGATCGCCGACCACTCCAAAACTCTGCCCTTCCTGCTCGAGGCCCCCATCCCCTTCCTCGACCAGCCGACCGGCCCGAAGACGGTCCAATTCCTCCTCGACGGCAAGGACCCGTTCCTCCTCAGCCTGTCGAAGAAGAAGAAGCTCTTCGTGCCCTACGACGAGAGCGGCTGGCCGCTCGAGAAGCGGGTCGGGCAGAACCTGTCCGTGACCCTGGAGATTCTCCGCCAGTACACGAAGAAGACAGCCGGCCGGCCCATCGTCCCGAACGGCGTCCCGCGCTACGCCGACGTGGTCAGGGAAGGGGTCGGGCGCTATCTCGCCGATCCCGCCAAGGCCCCGGCCGGCGCCGTCATCCTCAATTGAACGGGGCCGGCAGCCCCCGGAGGTGTTCGCGATGCTCGACAGGAAAACGCTCGTCCTCGCCGCGGCCTTCCTGGCCGCGCTCCTCGCGTCCGGCGGCCTGACCGTCGGCGCCGGGCCGGGCCCGGCCGCGGACCTCGATCCGGCCCCGGAAGGCTGCACCGTCATCCTGGTCGGCCGGGAGGCCTCGACGGACGGCTCGGTCATGAGCACGCACGCCGCCGACTGCGGCGTCTGCGACTTCACCTGGCGCCACGTCCCGGCCGCCGACCACAAGCCGGGGGCGATGAGGAAGCTCTATCACATCGACCAGATCCGGACCTGGCCGCCCGCCGAAGGCGGCAAGTGGGACCATGGTCCTCAAAGACCCGACCGGGATCGAGATCGCCCAGCCCCGCCACACCTACGGCTATCACCACGCCGTCTTCGGCTACATGAACGACCAGCAGCTGGCCATCGCGGAATCGACCGTCGGCAACGTCCGCAAGCTCAGCAACCCGACACCGACCCCGGCCATGAACATCAGCATGCTGACCCTCCTGGCCATGGAGCGCTGCCGGACCGCCCGGGAGGCCATCCGGCTGATGGGCTCGCTCGCCGAGACGTACGGCTACGGCTACCACGACGGCGGCGAGATGCTGGCCGTCTCCGATCCCCGGGAGATCTGGATCTTCGAGATCATGCCGGTCGGGCCGCTCTGGACCCCCGAGAGCGGCAAGCCCGGCGCCGTCTGGGCCGCCCAGCGCGTCCCCGACGACGAGGTCAGCGTCTGCCCCAACGAGTCGCGCATCGGCGAGATCGACCTCGACAACCAGGACTTCTTCATGGCCTCGGCCTCCGTCGAGTCCGTCGCCGTCGAGGCCGGGCTCTACGACCCGAACAGCGGCAAGCCGTTCAGCTGGAAGAGGGCCTACTCGCCCGCCGAGGGCAGCGCCGCGAGCACGGAAGGTCGTCGCTCCCGGATGTGGCGTTTTTACGACCTCGTCGCCCCGTCCCGGAAGTTCAAGCCCGAGACGCCGAACATGGACTTCCCCTTCTCGGTCAAGCCCGACGCCAAGCTCGCGCCGCGCGACGTCATGGCCCTGACCCGCGACAAGTCGCAGGGCACGGTCTTCGATCCGGTCCGGGGACTGCGGGGAGGCCCGTTCCAGAACCCCAACTACTACAAGGGAACGCGCCTGATCAGTGTTCCCAACGTCGAATACACCACCCTGACCCAGTGCCGCTCGTGGCTTCCCGACCCCATCGGCGGCATCGTCTGGGTGGCCTTCGGGGCCCAGGACACCTCGTGCTATGTCCCCTTTTACGGCGGCGTCACCGACGTCCCCAGGTCCTTCTCGACCGGCGACCATTTCGTCTTCGACCGCGGCTCCGCCCGCTGGGCCTTCGACTACGTCGACTTCCATGTCCAGGTCGCCTACAACGCCGCCATCGAGGACGTCAAGGCGGCCCGGAAGACCTGGGAGGACGGGGCCCTGGACAAGATCGCCGAGACCGACCGCGCGGCGGCCGATCTCTACAAGAAGAGTCCCCGGGAAGCCGTCAAGTACGTCACCGGGTTCTCCCTGAACAACGCGACCAACGTGGTCGACGCCTGGTGGAAGCTCGGCGACGACCTCCTCGTGAAATACAACCACCTCGGCTCTTACGACGCTGGGAAGCGCCGGAGCGGGCGTATCCCGACGGCCAATCCGGAGTGGTGGAACAAAGCCGTCCGGGCCTACGATGTCCTCTTCGGGCCCGGCAAGAATTAGCGGAACGCTTTCGAAGGAGCTGCCCATGAACGCGAAACGACTCGTCGCCCTCGCCGGCGCGCTCGTCCTGGCCGTGGCCCTGGCCGGGCACGTGTCCACGGCCGGGGGCCCGGGCCCGGCGGACGTCAACGACATCGTCCTGGCCGGGGAAGCCTGCACGTCCATCCTCGTCGGCAAGGACGCCTCGACCGACGGTTCGACCATGACCACGCACACCTGCGACTGCGGCGTCTGCGACTGGACCTGGCGCCACGTCCCCGCGGCCGACCACAAACCCGGCTCGACCCGCCTGATCTATCACATCTCCCAGTACAGGACCTGGCCCCCGGCGGAGGGCCTCAAATGGGACCTCGTCAAGAAGGACCTCGCCGGCCTCGAGATCCCCCAGGTCGCCCACACGTACGCCTACCACCACGGCATGTTCGGCTACATGAACGAGAAGCAGGTCGCCATCGGCGAGTCGACCATCGGCTGCCAGCGCAAGCTGCAGAACCCGACCCCTTCGGCCAAGCTCGACCTGACGATGCTGACGCTGCTGGCCATGGAGAGGGCGGCGACGGCCCGGGAGGCCATCCAGGTCATCGGCTCCCTCGCCGAGAAGTACGGCTACGGCTTCCACGACGACGGCGAGATGCTGGCCATCGCCGATCCCCGGGAAGTCTGGATGTTCGAGATCATGCCCGTCGGGCCCCTGTGGACCCCCGAGAGCGGCAAGCCGGGCGCCGTCTGGTGCGCCCAGCGCGTCCCCGACGACGACGTCAGCGTCTGCCCGAACGAGTCGCGCATCGGCGAGATCGACCTCGACAACAAGGATCTCTTCATGGCCTCGCCGAACGTCGTCTCTCTGGCCGTCGACATGGGCTTCTACGATCCCAAGAGCGGCAAGCCGTTCAACTGGAAGAGAGCCTACTCCCCCGCCGAGGGCAGCGCCGTGAGCACCCAGGGCCGCCGCTCCCGGCTGTGGCGCTTCTTCGACCTCGTCGCCCCGTCGAAGAAATTCAAGCCCGAGACGCCCAACATGGACTTCCCCTTCTCCGTCAAGCCGGACCGGAAGATCTCCGCCCAGGACGTCATGGCCATGACCCGGGACAAGTCGCAGGGGACGATCTTCGATCCCGTCATGGGCATCCGCGGCGGACCATTCCAGAACCCGCACTACTACAGGGGGACCCGGCTCATCAGCGTGCCCAACGTCGAATACACGACCGTCACGCAGTGCCGTTCGGGGCTCCCCGACCCGATCGGCGGCATCGTCTGGATCGCCTTCGGCGTCCAGGACACGTCCTGTTACGTCCCGTTCTACGCCGGGGCCACGGAGCTGCCCAAGTCGTTCGCGCTCGGCGACCACTTCGTCTTCAGCCGCGACTCGGCCCGGTGGGCCTTCGACTACGCCGACTTCCACGTCCAGGTCGTCTACAATGCCGCCATCGAGGACGTCAAGGCCGCCCAGAAGGAATGGGAGGACGGGGCCTTCGGGCGCGTCGCCGAGACCGACGCCCTGGCCGCCGAACAGTTCAAGCGCAGCCCCCGGGAAGCCATCAAGACCGTCACGGGGTTCGGGCTGAACAACGCCCAGAACGTCGTCAAGGCCTGGTGGAAGCTCGGCGACGACCTGCTCGTGAAATACAACCATCTCAGCCTGTACGACGCCGGGAAGCGGCGGCGGGGCCGCATCCCGACGGCCGATCCGGAGTGGTGGAACAAGGCCGTCCGGGCCTTCGACATCCTCATGGAACCCGTCAAGAAGTAAAGGAGTCCGCACATGACCAGAAGAACAATCTGGGCCCTGGGGGCGTTCGCCGCCCTCGGCCTCTCTCTTCTCATCGCCGGGCAGGCGGTGCCCAAGGCCGGGCTGCCCGTTCTGACGACCTCGGCCGGCCAGAGCACCGACGTCACGACCCTGAACATCGTCCTCGACGAGGCCGGCATCGCCTACGACTATTGCGACGTCCCGACCGCGGAGATGGTCGGCGCCGGCGTGGGCCTCGGAGGCCGGGAGTCGGGGCCCGGCTTCCACGTCGAGATCACGACCGACCTCGAGAAGTACCCGGCCGGCACGCCCTACAAGGCCGTCGTCTTCGCCATCGGGGCCAGCCTCAAGGGCATGGGCGCCTCGGGCCTGACCCTCGACAGCGAGGAGGGCCGGATCAAGAAGGTCATCGAGTCCTGCAAGCAGAGGAAGATCTTCGTCATGGCCGTGCATATCGGGGGCGAGTCGAAGCGCGGTCCGGCCGGAAGCGACAACGAGCGCATGATCGACGCCGTCGCGCCGTTCGCCGACTACATCGTCGTGACCAAGGACAGCAACAAGGACGGCCGCTTCACAAAGATCGCCGAGGCCAAGAAGATCCCCCTGACCGAAATAGAGTACGCCCTGGGCCTCGTCGACATCGTCAAGCAGGTCCTGCAGTAAGGGGGGCGCCGGCCCGGTCCGGGTCAGCGGGCCCGGGCGACGGCCGCCAGAGCCCGCTCGAGGGTCGGGTGGATCCCGACGGCGAGGCGGGCGCCGATCTCCCCGAAGGCGATGTGCTGTCCCTTCCCGTCCCGGAAGACGACCGCGTCCGCGAGGTGTTTGGCGGGCTGCTCGAACCGCCCCGACCTCTCGAGCGCGGCCCGCAGATCGATCCAAGCCGCGCGCCGGGCGTCGGTCGCGCCATAATCGAGAACGAGGAGCGTCTCCCCGTTTTCATAGAGGCCCCGGACGGCGGCCTCGAAGCCTAGGCCGCGGCCCGTGTAGAAAGAATAGACGTTGTTGAGCCCGAGCAGGCCCTTGAGATACTTGACGCTCCGCGGCTCGAGGCCCTGGCCCGGGAGGGACCCGACCAGGGCCGGCTCCCCCTCCCCTCCGCCGGGGAGCTTCGCCTCCAAGGCCCGGGCGATCTTCACGAGCCCATCGACCGTCCCCCGCGAATCGTCGAAGCCGGTCAGCGTCGCCAGGAACCGGCCCTTCCAGAAGTTCAGGTAGTAGGATTCGAGCTCCCCGCCTCCGCCGAGCTCGAGGCCCTGCCCTTGTCCCGATCTCTTGAAGGTGTACATCCCGAACGCGGCCGCCGGCGTCTCCATCTCGAAGAGCTCGAGAGAGACCGACATCCCCGCGCCGTGCTCATAGTCCTGGACGACGACGCGGCGGAAGCCGTATTCCTGGTAGATCTCGGCGCCGCCGTCGATATACGCGTAGAGATCCTCTCCTTCGTATTCCTGAAGGTCGCCGTCCCTCGCCCATCCCGGAACGTCGTCCCCGGCCGGCAGATAAGGCCTGAGCGGGCCCTCCCGGAGGACAGCGGCCGCGACGACGGCGCACCCGAGGACGAGGGCCAGGAGGACGGCGGGCGGTCCTTTTCTCCGGGCCGCGGCTCTCATGCGCGCTCCCTCCCCGCTCCCTCGCCGCTCGTCAGGCGTAGTCCTCGCGGAGGTCGACCTTGGCGAGGTCCATCTGGCCGAGACCCTGCTCCGCTCCCTTCTTGATCTGGACGATGTCCTTCGGGTCGAGGCCCCAGAGCGAGGCGCAGTAGGCGTCGACGGCGACGCGGTCCGTCCCGGCGACGACCTTCCCGGGCCGGAAGAGCTGGCCCGGCCCGAAAGGCCCGTTCGTGACGATGATCTCGGTGGCGTCGACGATGTTGAGGGCGGGCTTGACGGCCTTGTTGAGGTCGACGATCGACTGCTCGAGGTGGGCGACGTCGTCCGGATCGGTCTTCCAGTTGGGCCGATGGAAGGTCCGGTTGTTGACCGGCGAGTTGAGCCCCATGAGGTTCTTCATCGTCCCGGTGAACTTGTTGCCGGCGTGGTCCTTGGTGATGGGCATGTTGATGAGAAGGTCGTGCTCGTCGAGCGCGGCCAGGATGCGGGCCTCCTTGAGGGCCTGTCCGGCGGGGACCGGGACGGGCTTGAAGAGCGCCTCGTCCTTCTCGAAGATCTTGAGGCCCGCGCCCTCGGCGTCGATGACGGCCTTGAGGCCCGTGTCCTCCCACTGCTTGACCGTCTGCCAGCTGAGGCAGTTGATCTCCTTGGCGCCCGCCTTCTTGCACATCTGGATGACGGCCTTCAGGATCTCGGGCTTGGTATAGGAACCCGGGTGCCGGCTCTGGACGTTGGGAAGGAGCGCCACCTTGGCGCCCTTGGGCACGAACTTCTTGATGCCGCCCAGGAGCTGGACGGCTTTCGCGGCCGATGCGGCGTAATCCCCGCCCATCCCCACGCCGACGACCGGGGCCTTGGCGGCGCCGGCCGCCGCCGCGAGCTTCCGGCCCAAGGCCAGCGTCAATCCGGCCTGGGCGCTCGTCCTGAAGAATTCCCGTCGTCCGATCTTTATGGTCATGGGGGTCCTCCTTCCGTTCGGGCTGGGCCTATTCTCTCACAGCCGCGCGGGCGGCCGCAACCCCGCCGGGGGCTACCGAAGGCGGATGGGGACCTTTGGCGGGACGGCCCCGTCCGTCTCCGCGAGGGAACGCCTCCCTCGGACCGGGAGCAGGGCGTCGCGCCGCCGCTCGGGCAGAGGGTGGTCGACGGCGTATCGGGAGAGATAGAGCATGGCCGGGAGGTTCTCGGCGAAGATGCTCCCGATCGCCGACTCGTCGTTGAAGAACCCTCCGCCGTCGACGTCCACAGGCGGGAGCTCGACCGTGAACGAGGGGGCCCCGGCGACGCTGTGGGTCCAGTCGACCGTGTCGCCGTTGGTCGTATAGAGGAGGTCGAGGCCTGGCCGGCGTCGTAGACGGTTCCGCCGACCGAGGCGATCAGGCCTGACATGGTCTCGGCGACGGACCGGAGCTCGGCGTCGCGGGGAGCGGGAGCGGCCGTATATCCCCAGGGATAGAGGATGACCCGCGAGTAGCTGTGGTAGGAGACGACGGCCCGGAAGTCCCGGCCCGTGAACAGGCCCCGGACGGCGGCCGTCTCGGGCTCCGAGAAGGGCGCCGGGCCGCGAAAGACCTCGGAGGCGGGGTTGCCGCTCGATCCGATGTCATCGTAGCCCCAACGATAGCCGTAGTTCCTGTTGATGTCGACGCCGAAGGTGCCGTCGGCGTTGGCCCGCCGGTTCTTCCGCCAGTAGCGGTAGACGTGGATGCTGTACTCGAGCCCGTCGGGATTGACGATCGGGACGATCCAGATCTCGGAGGCGTCGACGAGGTCGCGGACCTCCTGGTCGAGGTCGTAGTGTTCGAGAAGGTACCGGCCGAAGAGGAAGGGGACCTCGACCGAGATCCACTCCCGGGCGTGATGGCAGCCCAGGAAGAGGACGGCCGGCTCGGCCTCGCTCCGGGCGGCGTTGTCGCTGATCTTCAACGCGAGGATCTTCCGTCCTTCGAGGCTCTCCCCGATCTCGACGACAAGCGCCCGCCCGGGATGGTCGCGCTCGAGAAGCCGCATGTCCGTCTCCATCTCGAGCGTGCTGTGGTAGGCGCCGTTGATCCCCCCGTCCGCCGACAGGGCCGGCCCGCGGTCCGGCTCGACGGCATAAGCGATCCTCCGGGCGGAGAGCGCGCCCATCTCCGCCGGAGTGACGACGATATAGACCCGGCCGTCCTTCTCCATGAGCCGGTCGAGGCCGCGCCGCCCGAGCCGGGCCGCCTCGAACTCGCTTTTCGCGATGCTGAGGATCCGGCCGGGCCCCTCGGCGCCGGTCCGGGCCGGAAGCGCGGCGAGAATGATCGCCAGGAGCGATGTGAGGACGCGGGACGCGCGCATGTTCACCTCTCCGCGGTCAGGTTCGATGGCCGAAGATATATCGAACGCTCAGGATGATCTTGCCGGACCGGAGGGCGTCGCCCGAGCCGCTCTCCCGGCCGAGCCAGCCGCCGATGTCGATCGCCATGTCCCGCCAGCGCAGGCCCGTACCGAGCGTGAGCGCCAGGTAGGCCGAACGCGGTTCGGTCATCGGCTGAGGATCGTACGAGACGCCCAAACGCAAAGGGATCCGGGCGGACCCTCCGAACATCGGAGCGGCGGCCAGGTACTCCACTCCCCCGCCCGCCCTGAAGATGTCCCGGAACGGCCGGGCCAGCGGCTCGTCGAAATACGTGACCCGATAGGCGGACCAGCCGAACCAGGCCAGCTCGGCGACGAAGCTCCAGGCCTCCGAGAGCCTGTAGTCGCAGCCGGCCCCGACCACCCACGGTTGGACGTACTCGATAGCGCCCTCGCCGTCGATGCGGATGTCCGTTCCCGCCTCGGGAACTTCGTAACGGTAGAGGCTCCGTCCGTCGCCCCGTCTGGAGCAGGACGAGCGGAACACGAGCGACGCGGTCAGCCGTTCCGAGGCCTCCCAGGCGATCCCCCCGTTGACGAAGAAGCCGCTGAAGCTCTCGTCCTTGACGTCGGTGATGGCGACGGTCCGCGTCGGCGAGACCGTCCGCTCGACGACCGAACGAGCGAGGGACCCTGTCGCGAAGTTGAGCCCCACGCCGACGGACCAGCCCTTGAACAGGCGGCGGCAGACCGCGCCGTGGAAGACCCGGAGCTGACCCGTTTGATCGAATCTCAGCTCGTAGCTCGGCGAGGACCCTCCGGAATCGGCGAAGATCGCGGGGCGGGCATAGCTCTCGGGCGCGGACGCAGACAGGGCGAAGCCCCATTCCCCGAGCCTGAAGGCGACGGCGCCGTTATCGAATGCGCCGACGCTCGCCGCCGGATTTCCGTTCGTCTGGACGACCCCGGTGTTGACGAGCGAGAACTTCCGCAAGGTCGACGCGGCAAAGGACGCCGAGGCGGAGGCGGAGAGGCGAGGCAGGGCGACGAGAAGAGCGGGATTGGCCGATGTTATGGCGGGGTCGCCGCCGCGCGCGAAGAGAACGCCCAGGCCGACCGGCGCGGCCGACGGGGATCCGTAATTGTTCCAGGTCCCGAGCGGGGCCTCGTCCTCGTACTGCCCGAGGACGAGCTGGGCCGCGAGCGGTCCGCCGGCCAAGAATAGGCCGGCGAGAAGGGCCGCCGGGAGAAGCCCGCGGCGCGCCCCGTTCTTCATGGCGCCCGGATTATAGCACAGCTTTGATTCGGCCCCGGAAGTGTGGTAGAAAAAGCGGGAACCGCTCAGGAGGACCTCCATGAGAACGAACGTCTCCCGATCGATCCGGCCGCTGGCCGTCTTCGTCGCCGGGCTCGTCCTCGTCACCCTTCTCGCCGCTTCGCTTCCGGCGTCGCCGCGCGACCGATACCTGGCCTACGCCCGGGCCTCGGCCGACTGGACCCACGCCCACACCGGCGAGCTCCTGGCCCGGTGGCGCGAGACCTTCGATCCGCTCAACGTCTTCGGCTACCGGGCGCCCGGGGGGCTCCTGGAGATGGCCGTCATCTATTCCTTCCTCTACGAGAAGGAAAGGAAGCCGGAATACGCCGTCCGGGCCAAGGAGGTCCTCGTGACCTACGGCGATTACAGGTCCATCTACCCCGAGTCGTCGATCAAGCTCAGGTCCGATTACGCCGACGGCGTCCCGGCCCTGTCCGACTTTTTCACGGCGATGCGCTACATACGGACCTTCGACACGCTTCGGCGCCTCGGGCGCCTCTCCCCCGCCGAGACGAGGGCGGCCGCGGACGTCATAGCCGGCAGCATGCGATATCTCCTCCGGACCGCGGAGTGGGGCCCGATGAACCGATCGGCCCTCAGGGCCGAGACCCTGGCCTGGGCCGTCCGGGCCCTGCCCGGGCATCCCGACGCGCCCACGTGGGAGATGCAGCGTCGGGCCCTCGGCGACGACAACTGGGGCAACTGGCAGATCGAGGACGCCACCATCTACAACGGCGTCTGGCTCTATTCGCTGCTGGGCTACGCCGACGCCCTGGACAAGATGGCGGCGATGTTCGCCACCCCGGAGATGTACTACTACGCCCAGTATTACCTCAATCTGATGTGCCCGGCGGGCGTCGTCCCCGACCTCGGTGACGCCCACTGGACGTCCAACTGGACGCACTTCCTCGTCTTCTTCGAAGCGGCCGCCGCGGCCCTCAAGGATCCCGGCTGCAAATGGGCGGCCGAGACGATCGCGGCCAAGTTCGTCGATTTCACCAACCCGACGAGCGCCGGCCTGGGCTACATGCTCCTCGACTGCTACCGTTGGGGCACCGACGGCGTCAAGGCCGCGAGGCCGGACACGACCTCGATGGAGGTCATGGAGGACGTCCAGGGCAAGAAGATCGTCTTCCGCGACGGCTGGACGCCCGAGTCGACCTACCTCCTCCTCAACTACCGCGACGAGGGCGACGGCGGGCTCAATTTCCGCGACTATCTCCGCGACACCATCCCGGTCGAGGAGGAGAAGATGACCCACGGCCACGCGGACGAGAACTGCGATCGTCCTGCTGATGTCCGGCGGCTCGGTCCTGCTCCACGACGGCGGCTATCGCGACTACATGCCCTCGGGGCCCTACGGCGCCTACCGCCAGGACTACTTCCACAACCGCCTCTGCGTCCGCCCGGAGAAGATCTTCTGGGGCCAGAAGGAGGGCCGGTCCCGCTACAGCGTCCGGGACGCGGTCCCGGGCCAGTCCGTGCTCGAGTTCATGCGCAACGCCGGGTCCTACCGCCCGGTCCGGACGCGCAAGGTGGATTTCCTGACGTTCGAGGATTTCGACTACAGCCGGACGCGGGTCGTCGACGATGGCTGGGGCTATCAAGCCGACCGGATCGTCGTCTACGTCAAGGACCCGGGGCTGTTACGTCGTCTTCGACGTCTTCAAGGCCCTGCGCGAGGACTACTTCACGCTGGGCGCCTTCTGGCACACCCGGAAGATCTTCGACCAGGGCGAGGGCTGGTACGACACGGGCTACGACCGGATCCAGGCCGCCGAACTGCCCGATGACAAGCGCCTGCTCATGCTCTTCCCCTCGACGGAACAGCGGATAGAGGGCGTCGAGCCCGAAAAGCGTCACTACCAGGACGAGTGGCTCATCCACCAGTCCTGGGCCCAACACTTCGAGCTCGGCGAGACCTGCGCGTTCGTCACCGTGCTCGTCCCGCACAAGTCCGGGGACGATCCACGGGCCTGGCTCGGCCGGGTGACCGCCCTGCCGGCGGACCCGGTCCGCCGGGCGACCGGGGTCCTCATCAAGTCCGGGGACAGGGAGATCACGGTCGGCGTCAAGAACGACCTGCGCATGGATATCAGCCGGGACTACCGCCGCCCCCGCTACACATACGAGGCCGGGCGGATCAAGCTCGGCCCCATCGAGACCGATGGCGACCTCGTCTTCGCGGCGGCCCGGGGAAGCTCGCTCGACTGGACGATCGTCAACCTGACCAAGGCCATATACGGGGGGAAGGTCCTCGTCGAGGCCAAGGAGGGCCAGTACGGCCTGGGCTTCGACGCCGAGCCGGACCGCGGCGGCGTCGGCAAGATGAGGTATTGGCGGGAGCGGGCGACCTTGCGTTAAGCCGGATCAGATCGGCAGGCCCTGCTGCTTGCGCTGGGCCGTCTTTTGCAGCTCCTGGCCTTCGGCGACGAGCTCGGCCAGCTTATCGAGGGCCATGCGGATCTTGATGTTGGCCAGCTTTCGCTTCCCCGATCTCTGGGTCTCGTAATGGGCGGCGAGATAGGCTTCGATCTCCTCGGGACGCATGAGCGTCCTGAGGAACTCGTCACCCGTGAGCTCGAGGCGCAGCTCCTCGGTCGACTGGCCCTTGACGACGATCTTGTTCTCGACGAGGGCCTGGGTCCGCCAGACCTCGAAATCCTTGGCCGCGTAGATCGGGATGGGCCCGAGGAGCTTCTTGGCGTCCTGGATGGTCTGGTCGTAGAAGGCCTTGCCTTCCTTGAGGAAGTTGCGGGCCCGGTAGTATTCGGGTGCCTGGGGGGCGGTCGTCGCCTCGAGGTAGCCCTGGAAAAGCTGGATGGCTTCGCTCAGGATGGCGAACGACCGGGAGGCCCTGATGAATATCTCGCGTTCGACCTGGACCTTCATTCCCCTGGCTCCTTGGCGGGACGATAACACAGGGCCTAGCCCCTGTCAAAACCTTTATCTCGACCGGACCGCCCCGGCGACGACGTTGGCCACCCGGCTCCGCAGGGCGATGATGTCGCCCCTGTCGTCGGGATGGACGCGGTTGGTCAGGAGGATGACGGCCGTCCCGGTCTCCGGATCGATCCAGATGGAAGTCCCCGTGTAGCCGGAATGGCCGTAGGAGGCCGGCCCGAACAGGTCGCCCCTGACCGTCGAATAGTCGGTGGCGATGTCCCATCCCAGACCCCGGCCCGAACCTCCGACCTGAGGGTAGATCTCCGTCATCCGCCGGACGGCCAGAGGGCTCAGGACGCGGACCCCCTCGAGCTCCCCCCCGTTGAGCAGCATCCTGGCGAAACGGGCCAGGTCGTCGGCCGTCGAGAAGAGCCCGGCGTTGCCGGAAACGCCGCCCTGCAGCCGGGCCAGGGGGTCGTGGACGACTCCGCGCAGGGGCCGCCCGTCGACGACCTCGGTCGGCACGCACCGTTCCTTGAGGCCCTCGGGCGGCAGGAAGAAGGTCCTGGTCATGCCCAGGGGCCCGAAGATCGTCTCGGCCGCGAATTCGGCCAGGGTCTTTCCGGAGACCTTGCGCACGATGTGGGCCAGGGTGATGTAGTTGAGACAGCTGTAGACGAACTCGGTCCCGGCCGGGGACTCCTTGGGCAGCTCGGCGATCAGACGGACGAGGTCGGCGGTCGAGCACGGATCGCCGAGCTTTTCGCCGGCTACCTTGGCGTCCGTATAGGGCGGCAGGCCCGAGGTGTGGGTCAGGAGGTGAAAGAGGCGCGACTCCTCCCCCGCCCGCCCTTTCTCGCCGTACCAGGGCGTGAATTCAGGGACGTAGAGGCCGACCCGGTCCCAGAGCCTCAGCTCGCCGCGCTCGACGAGGACCATGACGGCCGTCGCCGTCGCCAGTGGCTTGGTGATCGAGGCGAGGTCGAAGATCATGTCGGCCGATAAGGGCCGGGGCTCGGGAACGGTTTGCGCCAGGCCGAAGGCCTTGCGGTAGACGGTCCGGTCCTTGTGGACGACGAGGAGCACGGCCCCGGGGAAATCCTTTCGGGCGACGGCGGCCTCGATGAGCCCGTCGAGAAGGGCGAGGCGCTCCGGGGCGATCCCCGGCGCGCCGGGGACGGATGCCGGCGGTCCGCCCGCGCGGGCCGAGCACCCGGCCGCGAGCAGAACGAGCGCCAGGACGGTCGGGCCTACGAGCTTGCGCATGGGACCTCCCCTCACTTCGCCCCAGGGCCTGCGGGCGCCTCTTTCCAGACGAGGCCGTCCTGGCGGATGTGCCAGCTCTCGCCCGACCTGGCCTCGTAGACCGCTTCGAAAAGGCCCGGCGTCACGTGGATCGCGGGCGGAAAGGACCAGCCCTTGACGCGCAGGGCGCTATCGCCCTTGAGCCCCAGGGCGCCGATGTCGCCGCCGAACGAGGATCTCTCGGCGTAATGCCGCCGTTCGGCGTAATAGATCTTGCGCAGGGCCCACTTGAGCTTCTCCTCGGGCCGCCGGACGAATCTCTCTCTCCCCCTCCCCGGCGTCCTCGTCGAGAATTGGACGAAGCCCCACATCTCGGGGTAGTGGATGTTGATGACGCCCTGGGGCGCCCAGGTCCAGTTGTCCTCGGGCAGGGGCCGTCCCGTCGCGGCGTCCTTGGCTTTGACGTAGCGGCCGCCGTCGACCTCGAGGGAGTACTCGACCCGGGAGAAATTGACCCTCCACTGCTCCCCCGGCACGGGGCGTTCGGGCTTGCCCGGGATGCACTCCTTGAGGACGGCGAATGGGATGGCGATCTCGACGGTCCAGGCCTTGTCCCGGTCCGAAGGATCGTTGAGCGTGCCCATGAGATGGACGGCCGTTCTCAGGCCCTGGATGTCCCAGGAGTGCACGGCCGGACCGCCGTCGCGGTAGGGCTTGACGAGCAGGAGGTCCCAGACCGTGTTCAGGGCGTTCATCTCCAGTTCGTAGTAATCATGGGTGTCGCCGTCGGGATCGATGAAGACCTCGAAGTCGTTGTCCTGGAAGATGATGGCGTCCCGCTCGGTGAGCGTGGCCCAGAGATGCGGCTCCTCGAGGTAGGCGCCGATGTAGAAGGAATGGTCGTCCCAGAGCATCTGGGCCCTGGTCCGGAAGCGCGGGGCCGGCCTGGACCGGCCCTCGATGTCGCCGAAGACCTCGGTCCAGTCGGCGTTCGTCCAGGACGGCTCGTCGAGCCGGCCGTCGACCTTGATCGGGCCGGCCGTCCTCCGGCAGACGTATTCGAACGGCGCGAAGCCGACCTTGGGCTCGGGGACCTTGTCCGGCGGGACGGCCGTGGCCGCGAGCGCCACGAGGAGCAAGGCGGCCGCCAGGACGTGTCGGGCGCTCATCCGCGGTGCCTCCTAGACGGCCGTTCCATCGGTGTTCAGAGCTCCAGCCAGCGGACGGGATTGCCGCGGGAGGCCAGGAATCTCTCGAAGTCGGCGAACGCGATCTCGAGTGTCGCCGTGTTGACGTTCGGATGGAAGCCCAGCGCCCCGCTCGTCCGGAGCGCTTCGTCGCAGACGACCCGGACGTGGGCCGTCTCGTCGTTGACGAGGCCGAAGGGCGAGACGGAGCCGGGCTCGAGGCCGAGCCAGCGGCGGAGCCTTTCGGGCGAAGCGAAACTGAGGCGGTCCTCGCCGAGCGCGGCGTTGAGGCGTTTGAGGTCGATCCCGCGCGTGACGGGGGCGATCACGAGGTAATGGCGGTTGCCCTTGTAGTTCCTGAGGAACAGGTTCTTGCAATGCGTGCCCTTGAGGGCGCCCCAGTGCTTCTCGGCCTCTTCGACCGTAGCGACGGGGGGATGCTCGTGGCGGACATAACGGATGCCGAGCACGTCCAGCGTCTCCAGGACCGTGCGCTCGATCTCGGCGATAGGCATATCGCCCGGGATTATACCAACCGGCGGGCCCGACGACAACCGGCCGTCCCAATTCCCTGCCGCGCCCGCGCCGGGATGTTCACCGGCCAGAGATTCGGCTAGAATGGGCCCATGAGCGTCCTCTTCACACCCGTCATGATCGGCTCCGTCACGGTCCCCAACCGCTTCGTCCGCTCGGCCACGCACGGCTACCTGGCCGACGACGCGGGTTACGTCACGGAGGCCGAGATCGATCTCTATCGCAAACTGGCCGAAGGCGAGGTCGGGCTCATCGTCACCGGGCACGCCTACGTCCAGCCCTCGGGCAAGGCCAGCCCGCGCCAGCTGGCCGTCTTCGACGACCGGTTCGTCGATGGGCTGGCCCGCGTCCCGGCGGCCGTTCATGATTTCCCCTCGCGGGTCTTCCTCCAGATCGCCCACGCGGGGCGGCAGACCAAGCCGAAGCTCTGCGGCTGCGTTCCGGTCTCCCCTTCCGCGGTCTATGATCCCGCGTCCAAGGTCATGCCGCGCGAGCTCACCGACCCGGAGGTCCGGGCCCTCGTCGGGGATTTCGCCTCCGCCGCGGTCCGGGCCAAGCGGGCCGGGTTCGACGGCGTCCAACTCCACGCCGCCCACGGCTATCTCGTCTCGAGCTTCCTCTCGCCGCATACCAACCGCCGGACGGACGAATGGGGCGGCCCGGTGGAGAACCGGGCCCGGGTCCTTCTCGAGATCCTCCGGGGCGTCAAAGCCGCATGCGGCCGCGACTTCCCGGTCATCGTCAAGCTCAATTCGACGGATTTCCTGGACGGCGGCTTGACCCTCGACGACGCGGTCCTCGTCGCCCGGATGATCGAGGCCGCGGGGATCGACGGCATCGAGGTGAGCGGGGGCATGGCCGAGGCCGGCCGCGGCTCGGTCTGGCCCGGCCTCCGGGGAGAGGAAGAGGAAGGCTATTTCGTGGAGAACGCCGCCCGGATCAAGCGGGCGGTCGGCGTGCCCGTCTTCGGCCTGGGCGGCATCCGGACCCTGGCCGTCGCCGAACGGATCGTCGCGGAAGGGCGGGCCGATCTCGTCTCCCTGAGCCGGCCGCTCATCCGCGATCCGTTCCTGGTCAGGCGCTTCCGCGAGGGCCTCGCCGACAAGTCCGCGTGCATCTCCTGCAATAAGTGCTTCAATCCGCGCGGCATCCGCTGCGCCGAGCTCCCCAAGTGAGACTGGCGCCGTCCCCATAGGCCGGACCGGCCGTCTTCCCGGCGGGCCCCGGTCGGCCGTTGATAATCCCGTCGGACCGTGGTAATGTCCGGATCAAGAGAGGGTGAAATGTCGAGACGAGCGTTTATAGCGGGGGTCATCGCCAGTTCCTCCATCCTGGTCCTCATGGGCTGCCGCGAACCGTCCGCCCCTCCGGCCGCTCCCTCCGCCTCCGCCTTCAACGTCAGGGACTTCGGCGCGACGGGGGTCAAGGACGACTTGGCCCAGGAGGCCATACAGAAGGCCGTCGACGCCTGCGCCGAGGCGGGCGGTGGGACGGTCGTATTCCCGCCGGGCGATTACACCTCGGGGACGATCCACCTCCGCAGCCGCGTCCGGCTCTACCTCGAAGGCGGGGCCACGCTCTACTCCCTCCACGACAAGTCCCGCTTCGACAAGGAGGCCCTCCTCTACGGCGAGGACCTCGTCGGCGTCACGATCGAAGGGCGCGGCGTCATCGACGGCGGCGGCGCCTACGATCGGCGGCTCAAGGGCGGCCACGAGGACGACTTCATCCGCCCGAACCAGCTCGAGATGGAGGCCTTAGGACTCCCGCTCACGCGTTCGTTCCCCAAGCCCGACCGGTTCGGCAAGCTCCTCCTCCTCGTCCGCTGCACCGACGTCCGCGTCGCCGGTCTTTCGTTCCTCGATTCCCCGTCCTGGACCATGCATCCCGTGCAATGCGAACGACTGGTCATCGACGGCGTCTATATCCGGACGAGCCTCCTCGACGGCGTCTGGGCCGACGGCATCGATCCCGACGGCTGCAAAGACGTCCGCATCTCCAACTGCACCATCGAAACGGGCGACGACGCCCTGGTCTTCTACTCGATGGACTGGTTCGGCCCGGCCCGGCCCTGCGAGGACATCACGGTGACCAACTGCCGCCTGAGCTCGGCCTCGAGCGCCATCAAGTTCTGCGACGGCAACATCGCCGGCATCCGCAACGTCACCATCGACAACTGCGTCATCACCAAGTCGAACCGCGGCGTCGCCTTCATGACCTTCGACGGCGGCGCCGTCGAGAACGTCGTCCTGTCCAACCTGACCATCGAGACGGTCCGCCACGAATGGTTCTGGTGGGGGGACGGCGAGCCCTTCCACTTCAATGTCAAAAAAAGAAGCGAGGTCCACGCCGGCTGGCCCCCCGAGAAGGACCGGCCGGCCGGGGCCATCCGGAACATCAAGATCCAGAACGTCATCGCCACGGGCATGGGCTCGAGCGTCTGCAACGGGCATCCCGACTCCTGGCTGGACGGCGTCTCCTTCGAGAACGTCAAGCTCACCGTCGCCCACGATCCCGGCGCCCCTTATGACAAGGCGGTCCACGGCCTCGTCTTCAAACAGGCCCGGAACCTGCGATTGAGGGATGTCGAGATCGCCTGGGAGGGGCCGCCCTCGGAAAAATGGCGGAGCGCCCTGGCCTTGGACGAGGTCCAGGGTCTTGTCCTCGATGGCGTCGCGGCGGTCCAGGCCCCGGGAGCCGATCAGGCCCCGGCCGTCCTCCTGGATCAAGTCGACTTCGCCGTGGTCCGCAACTGCCGAGCGGCCGAAGGCACGGGAACGTTCTTGCTGCTCTCCGGAGAAGGGACGAGGGACATCCTGCTCGAGCGGAACGACTTTCGGCGGGCCAGGCTACCCTACGCTTTCGGCCAGGGGGCTACTCCCCAGGCCCTCAAGCTCGGGTACTGAGGGGCGGGAGCCCGCCGGGGACGGGGATCTACCTGCGGATCAGGAAGAACATCACGAACGCCACGATGATGACCAACAGCATCATGTAGAACGCCTTTTTTCTCCTCGCCGCGACGAATTCCTCGGCGGCGTTGTCGTCAAGATAGAAGGTGTCGGGCGTCCGTCCGGGCCGGAAGATGTCCCTGTCCGCCATCTTGCGGAAGATGCGGTCGGGTTTGATCCTTAGCTCGGCGAGCGGCTTGGCCGTCTTGGCGTCCAACGCCCCGGCGTTCCGGAACTTCCTCATGTACTCGTTCTGCTTGATGATGACGTAGGCTTCGCTGCTCATGAGGGCCTCGTCAGTGACCGAACGCGCCGGACGGGACCGGTCTCTTCCCGAATCCCGGCCCGCGCCACGCGAGCTCGAGCCCCAAGCCACCCGTCCCCTGGAAGTAGACGAGCTCGAACGCGTGCCATCCGGCCGCGAGGGCGATCTCGGCCTTCTCCTCGGTCAGGCCGTGGATCCCGTCATTGACGATGATCTCGCGCCCGGCGACAGAAAGTCTGCTCCCGTCGTCGGAGGCGAGATAGAAGACGTAGACGCCGGCCCGAGGCGCCCGGAGGAATCCCTCGAACCTCAGGACGAACTCGTCCTTGTCCGCGGCCGCGGCGACCGTGGGCCGGCCGTAGGTCCCCGTTCTCGCCGCCGTGAGTGTGGCGAGGTCCGGCAGCTTGTCGAAGCGTCCCTCGAAATACTCGTAGGCCAGCCCCTTTCCGGCCGGCGCCGCTACGGCCGCGATCGGGACGGCGCGCCGGAAGGTCCGGCTCTCGACGAGGCTGGCCGTTCCGTCGGGCCAGAAGGCCCGGGCCTTGACGGTCGTGTCCTCAATGATGACGAGGGGCCTTTGAAAGAGGCCGGATTCGGGCGAGGGCTCGGAGCCGTCGATCGTATACCGGACCGTCGCGCCCGGAGGGACGGCGAGGTCGACGACCATGAACCGGTCGACGAACTGAGTCTCCTCGGCGACGAACCGCGGCGGCAGAAAGCCCCGGTTGAGAGCGGCGAACCGGGCCGGGTCGAGCTTGAGGACGGCCCGGTCGTAGGTCATCAGGCCGTTGACCTCGATCTCGCAGTCGGTGGTCTGGGTGTAGACGGCCGCCGCCAGGCCCCTGTCGACGAGCGGATAGAGGCTCTTGATGAGCTCGGCGTAGCGGGCCTCGTAGGCCGCGGTGTCGTCGAAGTTGCGGTAGCCCCAGTTGCCCTCGGCCTGCCAGAGATGGCCGGCGATGGGCAGACCGAGGCCGCCGAACTCGCCGAGCACGGCGGCCCGCTTCGCCTCGACGGGCGGCATGTCCGGCCCGGGGTAGCTGTGGATGTCGACGACGTCGCCGACCCCTTTGTCGGTCCAGCCGCTGGCGTTGTTGACCAGGCGCGTCGGATCGTGCTCCTTGGTCCAGGCCGCGATGCGCTCGGTGTCGTACTGGCCCCAGCCCTCGTTGAACGGCACCCACATCACGATCGACGGGTGGTTGGCGAGAGGGCGTCCATGATCGGCTTTCCATTCCCCTTCGAACTGGGCGTCCCTCGCGGCCAGGCGCTTCGGCCGCGTGGGCCTCGCGCTTGAACGGGCGCTCGGCATGTCCTGCCAGACGAGCAGACCCAGCTTGTCGCACCAGTAGTAGAGCCGGTCGGGCTCGACCTTGACGTGCTTGCGGAGCATGTTGAAGCCCAACGCCTTGATGGTCTCGATGTCGTAGCGCAGGGCCTCGTCGGTCGGCGCGGTGTACAGGCCGTCGGGCCACCAGCCCTGGTCGAGCGGGCCGAACTGGAAGAGCGGCTCGTTGTTCAGGAACAGCCGGTTGAAGCCCCGCTCGTCCTTGCCGACGGAGATCTTGCGCATGCCGACGTAGCTCGCGACCTCGTCCAGGGTCTTGCCGTCCTTGCGGAGCGTCGCCTTGAGGTCGTAGAGGACGGGATCTCCGGGCGACCAGAGCGCCGGGCCGGGGATCTCGATCACGAGCGGCCCGTCGGCCGGTCCTTCGGCGCGAGGCCACGCTCCGGCCGTTCAAGCTGACCGTGACGCGCCAGGCGCGATCCGTCGGCGCTCCCGGCTGACCGTGGCGCGAGACGGTCAGCGACTCCCGGTCGATGTCGGGCGTCAGTCCGATCCTTTCGATGCGGGTCTCAGGGACCGGCTCCAGCCAGACCGTCTGCCAGATGCCCGTCACCGCCGTGTAGAAGATGCCGCGCGGCTTCATGACCTGCTTGCCCCGCGCGATGGGGCTGTTGTCCGCGTCGGTCGGGTCGCAGCACGCGGAGGACGATCTCCTGCTTCCGGCCCCGCTTCAGAGCGTTCGGTGATGTCGAAGGTGAACGGATCGTAGCCGCCGCGGTGGGCGCCGACCTCCCGGCCGTTGACCCAGACCGTGCTCTCCCAGTCGACCGCCCCGAAATGGAGGAGCACGCGGCCCTTCCGCCAGGTCTTGGGGAGGTCGAACGTCCGGCGGTACCAGAGGGCCCTGTCCGGCGCCGACCGGTCGTCCGCACGCCCGACAGGGCCGATTCCACGGCGAACGGCACGAGGATCTTCCCGTCCCAGTCCGACGGACGGTCGGCGTCCTTGGCCACGATCGCGTAGTCCCACAGGCCGTTGAGATTGAGCCAGTCGCCGCGGACCATCTGCGGCCGTGGGTATTCGGGCAGCGCGTTCTCCGGCCCGACCTCGGCGGCCCAGCGGGTCATGATCCGCTCTTCGGCGGGCTTCCACGCGGCGGCCGGTTCCTTGCCGCAAGCGGCCAGGGCCCCCAGGGCCACGCCGACCACGCACACCTTCGCCAGGGTTCTGTTCATGGGGCACTCCTCTTCAAACATTAGTAGTCCATCCCCTCGCTATCTGTCAATAACCTTCAATCCCGAGGTTGAATTCACGCCATGTTTAGTTTAGAGTGGCGTCTCCGAGCGGAGGAGATCCATGACCGCGAAAGCCCCCATCCATCCCCTCGAGGCGCTCAATCCGGAGGTCCGCCGGCGCTTCCCCATGATCGACCGGGATTCCGGAGGAAGGCCCCGCGTCTACCTCAACACGGGAGCGGGCAGCCTGACCGTCGATACCGCCGCCGAAGCGGCCCGCGACGCCCAGGGACGGCTGAACCCCATGCCCGGCGTCGTCGCCGCCGGAGAGGCCGAGACGGCCGCCCTGCACGAGCGCGTCCGCGCGCTCGCAGCCGACTTCCTCAACGCCCGCGACGGCCGCGAGATCAGCTTCCATCAGTCGGCGACGGCCGCCCTGTTCAACCTGGCCTTCGGCCTCCGGAGCGTTCTCCGTTCCGGGGCCGGCCTTGTCGTCACCGACCTCGACCACATGGCCAACGTCTCGCCCTGGGAGACCGTCTGGGGCGAGGGCCGGGGCTTCGAGGTCCGGCGGGCCCGGGTCACGGCGGAGGGCGCCCTCGACGTCGGCCACCTCCTCTCGCTCGTCGACGCCCGGACCGCGCTTGTCGCGGTGACCTCGGCCGCCAACGGCACGGGCTCCCTCGTCCCGCCCGGCGAGATCGCCTCCGCCGTCAGAACAAAGTCGCCGGATTGCCTCGTCGCCGTCGACGCCGTCCACCAGGCCCCGCACGGGCCGATCGACGTCCGGGCGAGCTGCGTCGACTTCCTCGTCTTTTCCGGCTATAAGACCTTCGGCCCGATGATGGGCGTCCTCTGGGGAAGGGCGGAGGCGCTGGAGCGGCTCCGGCCCTACCGGGTCGAGACCAACAAGGACGTCCTGCCCGGAAAATTCGAGATGGGCATGCTCAACAACGCCTCGGTCGCCTCTCTCGGAGCGGCCCTGGAGTATCTCCTCTGGCTGTCCGGCCGCGTCGCCGGCCCGGAAGCCGCGCCGGCCGGCCGCGCCGACCGCTTCCGCCTGGCCATGAGCTCGATCTCGGACTATGAGCGGGAACTCTCCCGCCGCGTCCTGGAGGGCTTCGGCCGGTTCGACCCGGCCCGTTTCCGGCTCTTCGGCATCGCCGATCCGGCCCGGTCGGGCGAGCGCGTCCCGACCTTCGCCTTCGACGTCGACGGCCTCACGGCGACGGAGACGAAGCGCCGGCTCTGGGAGGAGGCGGAGATCCAGATCGCCGACGGGAACCACTACTCGGCCGCCGTCGTCCGCCATCTCGGCCGGCCCGAGGGCATCTGCCGGGCGAGCTTCGCCCACTACGACAATCCCGCCACCGTCGACCGCCTCCTCGAGGCCCTCGAGGACTTGTGGCGATGACGGGAAACCCGCCCGGGAGAGAAAAGCATTGAAGTGGCGGCCCGGAAAAAATAGAATAGTCCCTCCCGGATCCATGAAATCTCACATGACAGCGCGCTTCTTTCTCGCCGCCCTTCCGGCGTTCGCCGGACCTTCCGCGATTCAACCGTTAAGGAGACGAACGATGAGACGAAACCGCAAGACCGCCGTGTTCATCGGACTCCTGCTCGCCGTCCTTCTGGCCGGGCAGGCCTTCGCCCAGGAGAGGATCATCGGCCGGGCCCTTTACGAGAAGCTCCAACGCGAGGGCCGCCGGATGATGGGCGGCGGCCCTCCGGGCATGGGCACGGGCGGCTTCCTCTGGACCCCCGACGGCAAAGGCTCCTACGCCTTCGAGGACGGGACCTTCAAGCGGACCGACGTCCTCACGGGCGCGAAGACGCCCCTCTTCGACGACGCCAAGCTCCTGGCCGCGTTCAACGCCATGACCGGACGCCAGGAGGTCAAGGTCTTCTTCAACCGCTTCCAGTACGTCGACGGCGGGAAGAAGATCCAGTTCCAGGCCGTGAACAAGGTCTTTCTCTACGACCTCGCCACGTCGAAGCTCGTCTCCTACGAGCCGGAGCGGTCCATCGTCGGAGTCCGCGGCCGCCAATACGGCGACATGCTCTCCCCCGACCTCAAGTACCGGGCCTTCACCCGCGACTACAACCTCTACGTCAAGGACATGGACGGCAACGAGACGGCCCTGACGACCGACGGCACCGAGGACCTCCGCAACGGCTTCCCCGACTGGGTCTACCCCGAGGAGCTCGGCCAGTACCAGGCCTTCTGGTGGTCGCCCGACTCCAAGCGGATCGCCTTCATGCAGTTCGACGAGAAGCCGGTCACGAAGTACCCCATCGTCCACGACGTCCAGCCCATCCCCCGGTTCGATCTCCTCGGCTACCCCAAGCCCGGCGGCAACAATCCCATCGTCCGTCTCTTCGTCGTCGACGTCGCCGCCAAGAAGCTCGTCCGCCTGGAGACAGGCGACGACCTCGACGTCTACCTCTACCGGGGCCAGTGGACGAACGACGGCCGGGAGTTCACCTACCATCGGCTCAACCGCTTCCAGAACAAGGTCGAGGTCTTCGCCGCCGACCCCGCCACGGGCAAGACCCGGCTCCTCCTCACCGACGCCGATCCCTGCTATATCGACGAATCGACCGACCTCATCTTCCTCAAGGACAACCAGCGCTTTCTCTGGACCTCGGAGCGGAGCGGCTGGCGCGAGATCTATCTCTACGACCTCGCGGGGAAGCTCCTCAAGCAGCTGACCAACGCCAAGCTCCCCCTCCGCGCCATCCAAGGCGTCGACGAGGCCCGCGGCTGGATCTACTTCTCCGGCCAGGAGGCCAACGGAACGGAAAGCCACGGCTATAAGGTCAAGCTCGACGGGACCGGCTTCGCCAAGCTGACCAAGGAGCCGGGCTCCCACAGCCTCGCCTACTCCCCGACCTTCGACTTCTACACCCATTCCTTCTCGAGCTTCGACCGTCCGGCCCGGACGACGCTCTGCCAGGCCGACGGCAAGGTCCTCAAGGTCCTCAACGAGCAGACGCTTTCCAAGGAGTTCCTGGACCTGAAGCTCGTCAGGCCGGAGCGCTTCCTGTTCAAGTCCGCCGACGGCCAGTACGATCTCGACGGGCTCCTCTACTTTCCGGCCCACTTCGACCCGAACGACAAGTACCCCCTCCTGCTCACCGTCTACGGCGGCCCGGGCTCGAAGGGCGTCACCAACCGCTACAACATGGCCGACGGCAACCAGGCCTTGGCCCAGCTGGGCTTCCTCGTCGCCGTCTGCGACTATCGCGGCGTCTCCGGGCGGGGCAAGGCCTTTCAGAACCTCCACTACATGAAGCTCGGCCAGGTCGAGCTCGAGGACCACGTCGCCTTCGTCAAGGAGCTCGGCAAGCGGCCCTACGTCGACACGACGCGCGTCGGGGTCACCGGGCACTCCTACGGCGGCTACTTCACCTGCATCGCCCTGCTCAAGGAGCCCGACGTCTTCCACGTCGGCGTCGCCGGCGCGCCGGTCACCGACTGGCGGAACTACGACACGATCTACACCGAACGCTATATGCGCCGGCCCCAGGACAATCCCGAGGGCTACGAGAAGGCTTCCTGCCTGACCTACGCCAAGAACCTCAAGGGCAAGCTCTTCCTCCACCACGGCGCCGTCGACGACAACGTCCATCCCGGCAACACGGTCCAGCTCGTCCAGGCCCTGCTCAAGGAGAACAAGAAGTTCGACATGATGATCTATCCCGAGCAGCAGCACGGGATCGGCTTCGCCCGCTACGGCGAGAGCCGCGTCGAATACTTCATCGAGCACCTCAAGCCGGTCGTCAAGTAGGCCCCCGGGCCGCAGGTACAGGAGAGACACCATGGCCAAGTTCGAAGGCGTCAAGTGGGCGCCCCAGCAGATGCGCTACCTCCTCGCGGACAAGCAATACGAGACCCTCGGGTCCGACGCCCGGGTCTTCGCCGTGTCGCGATCGGTCTTCTACGCCACGTTCCTCTGCTTCGAGGGCATCCGGTTCTTCAGCAAGAAGGGTCCGAACGGGCGCCTCGAGGTGAATTTCCTCAACTGGCACAAGAACCTCGAGCGGTTCCGCCGCGGCATAGCCTTCAACTTGAGCAAGGCCCAGGCGGACCTCGTCCCTTCGGTCGAAGAGCTCGAGACGATCGTCGTCCACAAGTATTTCAACGAGCCGGCCATCCGGGCCTTTCTCGAGGAGATGGCCGACCTCGGCGCGCAGGGCTATCTCCGGCCGTTCACGGTCGACGAGGAGCAGTCGATGGGCGTGACCTTCCCCGGCCAGCCGGCCGTCCGGGCCCTGTTCTGCCGCTACGACAACTATCTCGGCGAGCCGTTCGCCGGGGTCGTCGTCCCCCACCTCGTCCGGGCCGTGGCCGCCAACAAGACCGGTTGGCTCAAGCTCGGCGTCAACTACCTCGTCAGCCTGAAGGCGATCGAGGCAGCCAGGGAGGTCGATCCCGGGGCCGCCGCGGCCTTGTTCCTCGACGACCGGACCGACCTCGCGCTCGCCGGCCGCCATGTCACCGAGTGGGACTCCTCCTGCTGTCTCTTCGGCCTGCGCGACGGGACGGTCATCAAGATCCCGGAGAGCGATCTCATCCTGCCCTCGGTGACGATCCAGGGCATGGTCGCGATCCTGCGGGAGATGGGGACGAAGGTCGAGGAGCGCCACGTCGCCTACGGCGAGCTCGTCGGCCTGGTCAAGGCCAACGAGCTCGTGGTCGCCGCGAGCATCGGCACGGCCGGGATCATGAACCGCTGCCAGAAGCTGACGCTCGTCGACGAGAAGAACGCCGTGGCGGCGACCCACGTCCCGGACAAGGGCCACCCGCTCTACCAGAGGCTGGCCGAGGCCAAGGCCTACTACTGGGACATCTACCGGGAGAAGGTCAAGCTGCCGGCCGGGATGAACCTCTACAAATACGCCCTTTAGCCTACAGGCTCATGGCGATGAGCATCCAGAACTGGTCGCCGAGCTCCAGGTACTTCTGGATCGCGGCCCGGGCCATGTCGTTCGTGTACTTCGTCAGGTAGCGCTCGACGGTGAAGGGCTCCTTGTCGGGGGTCTTGCTGGCCAGGATCTCCTGGACCTTCTTCTCCAGCATCGGCAGGTCGGCGAAGGCCTTGTCCTCGAACTCGGCGATCGCGTCCTCGATCGTCTTGCGGGTCGTCCCCCATCTCAAGGTCGCCAGGCGGTTGGCCCGGCGGAAGGCCCAGGCCGCGGAATCCAGTCGGAAGCGGTGCTGGGCGCAGATCTCGAAGCTCGGAGGAAGCTCGGTCGTCCCGGCGAAGATGGGGACGCGGGCGCTCATGGCCGGGTTGTCGAAGGCGAACCAGCAGATCGCCCCGACCGAGGGCGGCAGCCAGCCCCGGACCTGGAGGACGGTCGCGTAGGCGCAGCCGGAGATGGGGATCGTCCGCTGGCCCTGGATCGTGCCCGGCTTGAGGCCGTTGACGAGGCTGACGACGTCCCGGGGCATCCAGGCGCTGGCGATCGGGCTCGGCATCATCTGGGGGGCGGCCGGAGCGGCGGCGGGCGTCTCGCCCGGTTTTTGCCGCGGCTGGGGCCGCGGGATCATCAAGTTCTTGGTCATGTCGAGGTCGGTCCCCTCGTAGGGATCGCGGTAGATGGCCAGGACGTCGCGGACCGAGAGCTTCTTCTCCGGCTTGACCGAGAACGGGAGCTCGGCCATGTCCATCGTCAGCTTGAGCGAAGGGGCCAGGGTGCTCAGGACGAAGAACTCGCGCGTCGAGAAGGGCTTGCGGCCGTTGTAGGCCTCCCAGAACTTGAACGGCTTGCCGCTCGCGGGGTCCCACCAGCCCATGTCCTGGGCCACCTGGAAGACGTTCTCGGAGGCCATGTAGCGGTCGGGGTTCTTGAGGTCGATCTCGGCGATGCGGGGGATGTTGGCCGAGATGCCGACGTGGTCGTCGGGGATGCGGACGGCCGCCCAGACCGCGCCCTTCTCGAGCGGACCTGCTCCCATGATCTCGAAGTGCCAGACCTCCTTGCCGTCGGCGATGGTGATGCATTCGCCGTAGTCGCCGTAGCCGTACTGCTTGACCAGCTCGCCGATGAGCTTGATGGCCTCGCGGGCCGTCTTGCAGCGCTCGAGGGCCAGCCGCTCGAGCTCCTCGATCATGAACATGCCCTCGTTGTTGATGAGCTCGCGGCGGCCGCCGATCGTGGTTTCGCCGATGGCCAGGCCGTGCTCATTGAGGCAGGGATAGGCGGTGTTGAGGAAGCGGTAGGTCTCGGGGACCTGAGGGATCTCGCCCGTCTGGAGGATGCCGACGAGGTCCTTGGTGGTTTCGGTATGCATTTTGCCGGAGTAGATCTTGTTCATCGACTTGTCCGGCCACTTCTGGTGAGGCACGATGTCGACCCACTGGCGGTAGCGCCCGTCGCAGGTGTGGCAGGTGATGACCGAGCCGTCGACGGTGGCCAGGCGTCCGACCTGGATCGATGTGCAGCTCTCGGGCTCGTCGACCCAGGCTCGTTCGGGCTTCTGGGCGGTCCCGAGGGAGATCAGGCCCAGCAGGACGAAGGCCAGGACGATCCCGCGTCCTCCGGCTCTATGCCAACTCGACTTCTTCATTTTCGCCTCCGTTTCGAGGGATTTCCGGTCCGGAAGGGCCGGGATAAGACTTTAGGTGATGGACGCCGCGCCTGTCAACCGGAATTATCGGCCCCCTCCCCCATCATCGAAGCGAGCCGTCCATACATCTCCCCGGCGGTCACGGACGCCGTCACGGGAATGACATGAACGGGGACGCCGAGGCGACGGTAGTGGTCGGCCAGGGGCAGGGTCCTCTCGGAAAATTCGGCCAAGCGGCGCCCGACGGCGGCCGGCGAATCGTCCGTCCTGCCGCTCCTGTCCCCGGACGGATCGAGCCTCATCCTCTCGCGGATGACGTCCGCCGGGGCGTCGAGCAGGACGACCCTCACGACGGCGAAGACGCCCGACAGGCCCTCGGCCTGTCCCGCGTGTCGAGGCAGGCCGTTGAGAACGAGCAGGTCGCCGGCGCCGAGGCCCCTGTCCGCCGCGAAGCCTTCGACGATCCTGACGATCATGGGCAGGTCTCCGTCCTCGAACAGGGCCCCGGAGGCGACCGAGGCGCGGACGGCCTCGACCTCGGCGTCGGCCAGCCCTGCCGCGGCCGGCGCTCCGGCGACGATAGAGCGGAGGACCGCCCCGAAGTCGAAGTGGACGGCGCGGCGGCCGTGAAGCCCGCGCCGCTCGACCTCGACGCCGAGCGGGGTCTTGCCCGAGCCCGTCGGGCCGAGTATCAGGAGGGACGGCCAGGGCCGGACGGCCAAGCTCGGGCGCCTCCGTGAGAGCGGAGGCACGCTATTTTTCCGTATCCATGGCGACGAACCGGCGGGCCAGGGCTTCGGAATCGCGGTAGAAGGCCTGGAGCCGCCGGAGCTCGGCCTCGAGGGCGCGCCGGACGCCGGCGTAGGCCGGGTCTCCATGGACGTTCCGCACTTCGAGCGGGTCTTTCTCGAGGTCGTAGAGCTCCCAGGCGTCGATGTCGTGATAGAAGCGGAGGAGCTTGTGGCGCTTGGTCCGGACGCCGTAGTGGCGCTTGGCCTGGTGCACGGCCGGGAACTCGTAATAGTGATAGTAGAAGGACTCGGGCCAGCCGGCGACGGTCCGGCCCAGAAGGAGCGGCCGGAACGAGCGTCCCTGCATCTCGGCCGGCTTGCCCCCGCCGGCGACATCGAGGAAGGTCGGGGCGAAGTCGAGGTTCGAGACGATGTCGGCGCTCACGGAGCCGGCCCGGACGCGCCCGGGGAAGCGCACGACCAGGGGCATTCGCAGGGACTCCTCGTACATGAAGCGCTTGTCGAACCAGCCGTGCTCGCCGAGGAAGAAGCCCTGGTCGGAGGTGTAGACGACGAGCGTGTTGTCGGCGAGGCCCGTCTCGTCGAGGAAGTCGAGCAGCCGCCCGACGCTCTCGTCCACGGCCGCGATGCAGCCGAGGTAGTCCTGGAGGTAGCGGCGGTACTTCCAGCGGACGAAGGTCGTCGCCCGCGAGGCCGGCCTTGCGGAAGGCCTCCCGCTTGGGGCCGAAGGCCCTCTCCCAGGCCGCCCTCTGGGCATCGTCCAGGCGCCCGGGCGGCGGGCCGAGCTTGAGGTCGGACTCGAGGGTCATGTGGTCGCGGATGGTCATCTCCTGCTCGGCGGCGGCCCGGGACCTCGTCGCGTAGTCGTCGACGGAGAGTCGGCGGCTCCGGGAAATCCGCGTCGTCGTAGAGCGCGAGATGGCGCTCGGCCGGCTGCCAGTTCCGGTGGGGCGCCTTGTGGTGGAGCATGAGCAGGAAAGGCCTCGAAGGGTCCCGCCCGGACTTGAGGAAATCGACGGCCATGTCCGTGAGGATGTCGGTGACGTAGCCGGAATGGCGCTTCGCGCCGTCTTTGCCGATCAGGTCGGGATTGTAGTAATCGCCCTGCCCGGGGAGGATCGTCCAGTGGTCGAAGCCCGTCGGGTCGCTCTTGAGGTGCCACTTGCCGATAAGGGCCGTCTCGTAGCCCGCCGACCGCAGGAGCTTGGGAAAGGTCGTCTG
Source organism: Candidatus Aminicenantota bacterium (assembly GCA_963719985.1). GTDB lineage: Bacteria > Acidobacteriota > Aminicenantia > Aminicenantales > Saccharicenantaceae > RBG-16-66-30. The sequence continues at coordinate 190,747 of CAVRDU010000006.1, forward strand.
GCTTCCGTCGAAGGCGACGGCGTTGTCGCGGACCCCGTTGAGGTGACTGTATTTCCCGGTCAGGATGACCGCCCGGCTCGGGGCGCAGATGCCGTTCGTGCAGAAGCAGTTCTCGAAGCGGACGCCCTCGCGGGCGATCCGGTCGATCCCCGGCGTCCGGTTGAGTCGGCTCCCGTAGCAGCCGACGGCCTGGGAGGCGTGGTCGTCGGCCATGACGAACAGGATGTTGGGCCGCCGCGACGGCCGGACATCGACAGGACGGCCGACGAGAGGCAGGGCCAGGGGGCTCAAACCCGCGGCTTTGAGGAAATCGCGTCTTCTCATGGGGCCTCCCTATTCCGCCTTATAGCATGGGCCGGAGAGGACGGTCAACCGGCCCGTTCGGGGGGGCGGGGGGGGGCTCCTTTTCACCCCCCTTTTCCCCCAAAGGGATGATTGCCTCCGGGGGTGCGGGTGCTATCCTAGACCCGGTTCGTCCATAAGGAGGTTTCCATGAAAAAACCGACCATTTTCGCGCTGGCCGTCCTGTGCGTGGCCGCGTTCATCCCCCAGGACCTCGACGCCGGCATCGGCATCAAGGGGGGATTCACGCTCTCGAAATTCCAGATGTCTTCGGCCGATCCCCTGCCCTTCAGCTGGGCCAACCTGCCGTCGTACGCCGGCGGCCTCTACTTCAACATCGGCCTAGGCCTCTTTTCCGTCCAGCCCGAGGTCCTGTACACCCGGATGGGCGGCCGTTGGGAGGTCGACGCGGCTAACAGCCTCGAGTTCCGCTTCGACTACCTTCAGGTCCCGGTGCTCCTCAAGATCAACGTCGTCCCGGCCGGCCCTATCCGTCCCTTCATCTGCGGCGGCGGCTACGGCGCCTATCTCATCAAAGCGACGGGCGTCATGGTCATCGACGGCACGCCGCTGCCGAGCGAGGACATCGGCGACTCCTATCAGAAATTCGACTATGGCGTCGTCGGCGGGCTCGGCCTGACCTTCAAGCTGCCCGGCCTCGCCATCACGGTCGAGGGCCGCTACAACCACGGGCTGAGGAACCTCTATAAAGATCCCCTCGAGGGCGAGTCCATGAAGAACACGTCCATGATGGCCCTCGTCGGCATCGGCTTCTAGCCGAACAGATACGTCCCCTTCCCTCCTGGCGCCTCACCTCCCGCGGGGTGAGGCGTTTTTTATTTGACACGCCGGACGAGGGACTCGAGGTAACGCGACCTCATCTGCCGGCTGGCCATGACCTGTTTCACGGGCGGAAGCCGAAGGATGACCCCGAGGACGGCCGCCAGGGCCCGGTGGCTGGCCAGCACCTGGTTGTCGAAGATGAGGTTCTGGAGCTGGCCCCGCTCGACGGCCATCAGGACCGCCTTGTGGACCGAATCGAGCGGCGTGATGACCCTCTCGGGCCGGGAGGCGAGGCTCAGGGCCCCGGTCTTGCAGACGCGGACGCAGACGCCGCAACCCAGACAGATCCGCTCGTCGACCTTGGCCGTCTTCTTGGGGGGATGGCGGGGGTCGTTGGCCGAGACCAGCGCCATGGCCTCGACCGGGCAGGCGGCCGCGCAGGCGCCGCAGCCCGTGCACGTCGCGCGGTCGACGACCGGCATGAAGTTCGTCGTATGGACGGGATCGAGGAAGCCGAACCGGCGCTGGGCGATCATGGCCTCGCAGCAACAGCCGCAGCAATTGCAGATGAAGCTGACCTTCTTCCTGACGTTCTCGCCGAACTGGACGAGGTTGCGCTCCCGGGCCTCGTCGAGAAGGGCCAGGCCCTCGGCGACGTCCACCGACCGTGCGTATCCGTGCCGGATGAGAGATCCGGCCGTCGTGTTGAAGGTCATGCAAATGTCGAGCGGGGCGTCGCAGGCGCGGCCGACGTGCTTCATCTTGTGGCGGCAGTAGCAGAGCCCGACGCCGCGGTGGGAGGCGGTCTTGATGACTTCGCTGGCCCGCTCGTAGTCGAGGACGTGGAGCGCGTTCTCGTTCGACAGGACGGATTCGTCGACGAAGACCCGGCCGAGCTGGGTCTCCCCCTCGGTGAACAGGGCCTTGATGAAGTCCTCCTCGACCGTGACGTACTGGTAGTAGAGCTCGGCCAGGAGCTTCTGGTCGACGTCGCCCCGGAGCCGCATCATGGAGAACTCGAAGAAACCGGCCATCGGCGGCGGCAGCGCGTAGGTCTTGCCCCGGCGGCCCTCGGCGTCGACGAGGAGGGCCCGGGAGGCCAGGGCGTCGAGCGTCTTCTCGGCCTCGGCGAGGCTCGTCTTCCAGGCCCGGGCGGCCGTCCGTGCCGTGAACGGCTTGATCGGGACGAGGGCGACGAGCGAGGCCTCCTTTTCAGTCATGAGCAGCTTGAGGATCCGGAACAGGAGGTCCGACGGCGGGGCCCCCTGGGGGAACTTGTTGATCCGTTTGACGAGCCGCTCGTAACCCGTCCGCGCCGTCCGATGGGCCATGGCGACTATATACCCGATTTCGACGGGGCTGGCAACCGGCCACGCGGCGCTTTACCGCGGGCCATCCCATGGCTTATGCTGTCGGTGGAACGGAGGGACGCATGAAAACGATCAAGGTCGGGCTCATCGGGACGGGGTACATCGGGATGGTCCATTTGGACATGCTGCGGCGCCTCGGCGGCGTCGAGGTCGTCGCCGTGGCCGATACGAACAAGGAGCTGGCCCGGGCGGCCGCGGCGAAGTTCGGCGTCCCCCGCGTCTATGCCGACGCCGACGCGCTCATCGCCGACGACGCGATCGAGGTCGTCCACGACTGCGCGCCGAACAACGTCCACTTCGACATCAACTCCGAGGCCATCCGAGTGGGCAAGGACGTCCTCTCGGAGAAGCCCCTGGCCCTGGATTCCCGCGAATCGGCCGCGCTCGTGGACCTGGCGGCCAAGCACGGCGCGTTGACGGCCATCAACTTCTGCTACCGCTACTACCCGGTCGTCCAGGAAGCGGCGGCCCGGGCCCGCAGGGGCGACCTGGGGGACGTCCGGGCCTTCGTCGGGCACTTCCTCCAGGACTGGCTGTTCTACGAGACCGACTATTCCTGGCGGCTCGATCCCTCGGTCGCGGGCAAGGCCAACGTCGTCGCCGACCTCGGCAGCCACTGGTTCGACCTCGTCCAGTTCATCACCGGCGAGAGGATCGTCGAGGTCATGGCCGAGCTCCACACCTGCCTGCCCAAGCGCTTCAAGCCCAAGGGCGGGGTGCTCTCTTTCGGGGCGGGCCGGGCCGGCGAGTCCGAGGAGGTCGCCATCGCGCTCGACGACTTCGCCGCCCTCTTTCTCAAGCTCGGGAACGGCGCCCGGGGGAACTTCACGACCTGTCAGGCCGCGGCCGGCCGCAAGGTCGATATCGAGCTCCAGGTCTTCGGCTCCAAGGAATCCTACGCCTGGAGCCACGTCCACCCCAACGCCCTCTGGATCGGGCATAGAGAAAAGGCCAACGAGGTCTTCTACGAGTCGTCGGCTCTGCAGGCCGAGGGGACGCGGAAGTACGCCAACCTTCCCACGGGCCACCCCATGGGCTACCACGACGCGGTCTTCAATCTCTTCCGGGATTACTACGAGGCGCTGGCGGCCAAGCGCGCGGGCCGGCCGTATGAGGTGACCTTCCCCGATTTCCGGACCGGCCACGAGATGATGTGCGTCATCGACGCGGCCGTCGAATCGGACCGGACGGGCGCGCTGGGTCAAGGTGGCGGACTGAGTCGTCGCGAGCGCCCTCGCCCGGACGGGTGCCGGGTCACTTGATCAGATAGAAGGCCCGGGGGTAGCCGTCGATCCAGCGGCAGCCGTCCTTGGTGAAGACGCCTCCGTCCTCGAGGCCCAGCGTGACCTTCGTATCCGTCCCATTCGGGAACGATGTGGGAGCAGTTCAGCTCGATGGCGTAGCACGTGTTCTCGTAGAGCGGATAGTCGCCCTGGACCGGGACCCCTTCCTGGGCCTCGACGAGGCCCATCGTGGGGCCCGCGGCGTGGCCGTGGACGCCGAGGGGGTGGGTGTAGATGCGTCCCTCGACGCCCTCGGCCCTGGCCTTCTTCAGGGCCGCGAGATAGATCTCGTTGCCCGTCCGACCAGCGCGGAACTCGTCCATGAAGATCTCCTGGAGACGGTTGCCGCGCCGCAGCAGCTCCTTGAGGCCCGCCGGGGCGTCCTCCTCCCCGATCCGCAGGACGTAGGCGTTGTGCTGGGTGTCCGTGCTCAAGCCCAGATACGAGATGCCGACGTCGCAGTGCAGGACGTCGCCCCGCCGGATGGTCCGGTCGCCCTTGCCGTACAGGGCCGCGTCTCTCGGCGAGCGCTGGATGCTCACGGACGGCTGGAACCAGGTCCGCAGGCCGAGGTCGGTGAATTTCTGGCGGATCCACCACACGACGTCCTCGGTCGTGGTCACGTCGGGGACGATGACCCGGTTGGAGAAGAACTCGGCGATGATGTCGTGGACGATGCCGTTGAGGTGGCGATAGACGCCGAGCTCGGCGGGGCCACGCGTCTCGAGCCAGCCGATGCAGAGGTTCTCGGCCGAGACGATCCTCTTCCTGTCGGCCGGGTCGAGGGCCTTCTCGAGCTCGCTCATCAGGCCGACGCTCAGCCCGTCGCCGAAGGCCCAGTGCTCGGAGAAGTCGAGGCCGATCCTCCTCGGCTTGTGCTCCCGGATGTAGGCGGCCACGGTCTCGAACTGGCCCTTCCAGCCCTTGGACCGGTCTTTGAAAATGGGCTCGTAGTAGGGCCCGGCCGATCCCGCCCCATGCCAGTTGGCGGTAAGCTTCTTGAAGCCGGACTCGCCCCGGTCGTGGAAGATGAGGATGGACAAGCGCCGGGCGCTCATGGCCGGCTCGGCGACCATCGACATGTAGACGGGGTCCTCGTTGTACTCGCGGTTGATGACCATCCAGAGGTCGATGCCCTCCCGTTTCATGACCATGGGCACGATGTTGTCCAGCCGCCAGGCGAGCCAGCGGTTCACGACCTCCGCCCGGTCCCGCTCCGGCAGGATGTTGTCGAGGTCCCGGGCACCGGCCATCTGCCAGGTGCGGCCCTGGGGCTCTGCGGCGATCGCGCCGGCGAGGACGACGGCGACGAGGATGACGGGGATAACCACTCTTTTCATTGAGCTCCCTCCATGGATCGTTCTCGGGGAAGGCCTTACTTTAGATAAGGCCGGCGGGCGTGTCAACCGTGACGAGCTGGCCGTCGTTGCGCAGGATGAAAGCGACTTGGCCGTACAGCGCCCCGGCGGCGATCTCCTGCCTCACGACGTCGAGCGCTTCGACGAAGAGCCGGCGGCAGACCCAGTCGGGGTATCGAGGATCGACGATGTGGAGCGCGACCTGTGTTTCGGTCCGGATGCCGACCTCGACGGAGAACGTGTTCTCGTCGAGGGACGCCATCGCCGAGTCGCCCTGCTGGGCTTCCCCGCCGTGATAGTAGAGCCAGGACAGGACCGGTTGCCCGACCGCGCCCGGGTCCGGCGCCGGCAGGACCCTCTCGTACCTGATGGTGACGCTCTTGAACTCCGTGATGTCCTCGGGCCCGGTCGGGTTCGAGCAGCGAGGGCCTGAGACACAGAGGCCAGCAAGAAACAACGGCAGCAACGAACGGATCTTGAGCATCTGCTTTATCTTATCCAACTCTACAAGAAAACACGGAAAAAGCAAGGCCCGGCAGTTGCCTAGGGGAGAAGGCCGACTCAACTCGGCTTCTGGACCCGGGCTTTCTTCCGTAGATAGACCAAGGCCACTCGAACCTGGGGCTCGGTCATCCCCTCAAGCCGAATGATCTTGTCTTTGCCGGCCAACGCGCCGGCCCCGGCTCCCAATCCTATTCCCGATGGAATGAGCGTCACGGCCACTGCAAAATCGCCCAAAGATGAGAAGGGGCCAAGATCGGTATCCGCCGCGATCAAGGCCGTGAGCGCCACGCCGGCGGCAAGCCCGCAGAGACCTCCGACCAGGGCTTGAGACTTCCTGACGATCCTGACGCTCCTGATCTCAGCCAGAGCGACCGACTCGTCCCTTCCGGTCAGCAGAAGAAGCGAATCCGGCTTGACGGCGATGAGCTCTCCTTCGGCGAAATGGCCGTCCTTGAACATGATGACGAGGGTGGCTCCCCGTTTCTCACGAGCTATAAGACTCCCGGGAAGAGCGAGCATCAGAATAGCTAAGATGATCGCAGCCTGTCGGTTGAGTTTGTTCTTCATCGCGCGCCTCCTTCATCCGGCATCATGATCGGCTTTTCGGAGATGAAAGTTGTCAGGATTCTGTCAAGATCTCGCGAATTCTGGCGTTGGGACAGGATCTCAGCGGAGGCCCAGCTTCTTCCTGCAAAGCGGGCAGAAACGTCCGTCGCTCCGGTCGATCGTCGAGATCATGCCCTCAGCGTCCTGCATCACGCATCCGGGGGTCGTGCAGTGAGGAAGCCCGAGGGCGTGTCCCAGTTCGTGGATCACGACCTTCTTGACCCGTTCGGCGAACAGGGCCGGATCCACCTTCCCCCGGCCGAGCCGATATGTCGAGACGATGCAGGAAGGGCCGCCGATGTTCGCCATGCCGAATATCCCCCAATCCTCGTATTGGCCTTTCGTCGTCGAGATATCAAAAGAAGTCAAGCCAACGATCTTGGTGCTTTTGTGCGGGCTCAGGCTATCGAGGAATTCAAGGAGTCTCTCTGCCCGGTAGCGTCGCCTGGGCTCGTAGTAGGCGCCCTCCGGCAGAGGTTTGGTGGATGCGACTTCCACTGTGATGATGCCGAAGGTCTCGGCGATGGCCGTACGGGCAAGGTCCACGACCGCCGGATCGACGTCCCCGAGTGCCTGGACAATGATTGACGTTTTGTCTCCCGCTGACATGAGGCAGAACCCAAGAATAATGAAAAAAATCAATAGTGAACAAACCGCCTTCAAGGTAGATGCACCATCTATAAAGAATACAAGCGGCCCTCGCCAACGCTTCCGGTGTGGACTTTCACTTTGGCCGTCACCGTTATGTGAGACCGACGTGTGATGGTGGCGTGCCATAACAGGCTGAAAACGCGACAACTTGGGAGGCGCATAGGCCCTTCGTGGTATTCAATTCCGACGCAAATAGGGTTTAGATGGTTAGGGTGACTACTTTCGAGAGTCCCTCATCTCTGGGACTGTTCGTAATATACATCGTTGCCTTATATGACCCGGAAGGCAGCGGCTTCTGGTCGTTTCCCGTGAGGTCCCAGACATACTCCCGAACTTGGGACGATTCGCCCGGCGCAAGTTCAAGACCCCATAACATTTCAAGGAAATAGCTGCCATATGAATACTGCCAGAGGAGATGTCCGCGGCTGTCTTTGACCACGATATCGAAGAATTGACTGCTGCTAAAATTCAGGGGTTCTGTTTTCGTTCCGGTGTTCTCGACGCCGATTCGGAAAATCGCGCTCCCGCCTGTCTGCTGGATCACAGTGGCGACAATGTTCATGCCAACTTTCGGTGTGGTCACGGAATCGCACGACAGGGTGACGAATGGGACTAATAAGACCACAAGGAACCGTAGCAGAAAGACCTTCTTCATAATCACGCCCCCTTTATCGATAATCCCAATTCCGTTGTCAGAACGCACCCTTGTTCCCCTATTCTCGTTCCGCACCTAGTAAAATAACGCAGCAGGAACTATGCCAAAATATGAATTCGTTAACTCGTTTATTATGTTGATGTTAGCTATCCGGCGAAAATCAGTTCGTGTCCCATTTTTTGGATAATCCAATGAAGGTGTCCACTTTGTTGGACAACTGATGAAGACAGGGCCGCCCCATTAATTAATCCAGATCTTCTTCGGGCAAGCGGCCACCCGTGCGCCGGTGGTGTGCTAAAACAGACTGAAGACGCTGGAAAATCACGGTTTCGGACGAATGACGATGAGATGGTCACGCATCATCGTAAATCGCTGATTTTCTTGAGACAACAGGGGAAAAAAGAAAGCGCGCCCGGGGTGACTCGAACACCCGACCTGCTGATTCGTAGTCAGACGCTCTATCCAACTGAGCTACGGGCGCGCAAGAGAGAAAGCGTGGGAATTATAGCGAATAGGCCCAGTATATTCAATTAGAAATTGGGGGCGATCCAACTCAATAGAAAGATCGGGGATGCTCCGGAATTCTGGGGACACGATCCCTAAGAATGATAATGGGGGGCACGATCCCAATTCAAGAGAATTGGGTCATGTCCCCATTTTCAGGACGGCGGCGCCGTTGATCCGGCCCGCTTTGAGCAGGCGCAGGACGTCGTTCGCGGCCTCCATGGGGAAGGTCGAGACCGTCGTCTCGACGGGGATCTCGGCCGCGGCCGCGAGCAACTCCTCCCCGTCCATCCGGGTGGCGTTGGCGACGCTCAGCATCCGCCGCTCGTGATAAAGGTAGCGGTCGTAGTCTATCTCGGGAATGGGCGACATATGGATCCCGGCCGAGACGACCGTCCCTCCCCTGTCCATGACCCGCAGGGCGTCGAGGTAGAGGCTCCCCACGGGGGCGAAGATGATGGCGTTGGTGAGCTTCGCGGGAGGCTCATCCTTGGCCGAGCCCGCCCAATCCGCGCCGAGCGCCCGGGCCAGCGCCCGGTGCTCCTCGCTCCGCGTGAAGACGAAGACGCGCGCGCCCCGGTGCCTGGCGATCTGGAGGCCGATGTGCGCCGAGCCGCCAAAGCCGTACATGCCCAAGGTGCCGCCTGCCCTGATCCCGCTCAGCGCGAGCGCCCTATACCCGACGATGCCCGCGCACAGGAGCGGCGCGGCTTCCGCGTCTCCGAACCGGTCGGGGATAGCGTAGGCGAACTTCTCCGGCAGGGCCATGTATTCGGCGTAGCCGCCGTCGGCGTCGTAGCCGTTGAAGCGGGCGTCCTCGCAGAGGTTCTCGCGCCCGCTCCGGCAGAACCGGCACATCCCGCAGGCCGAACGCAGCCAGGCCGCGCCGACCCTCTGGCCGAGCCTGAACCGGCCGGCCCTCTCCCCCGCCCTCTCGACCGTCCCGACGACCTCGTGGCCGGGGACGAGGGGCAGCCGCCGCTCGGCGAGCTCGCCCGAGACGACGTGGAGGTCCGTATGACAGACGCCGCAGCAGCGGACCTGGACGAGGATGTCATCGGGCCCGACCGCGGGGACCGGGATGTCCCTCAGCTCGAGGGGGTTCTCCTCGACGGGCTTGACGGCCCCGAGGACCATGGCCCTCATGCCCCGGCCCCTCCCCCGCCCCTGGCCATCTTGGCCTTGATGCGGGCGATGCGCTTCTCGAAATCCTTCTCGGCCGCGGGCCATCGGTCCTTGGACACGGCCAGGCCCTCGGTCGCCACCCGGACGGCCTCCGCGTAGTCCTTGACCGTGTGCTCGAAGTACATCGACAGCTCCCGGAAGCATTCGAAGTCTTCGCCCACAGCCATCTCCTGCCAGAAGGCCAGGGCCTTGTCCCAGTCCTTGTTCTTCTTGAAGTGGTGGGCGAGCTTCTTGCGGGCCACATGGGTGACCTCGGCCGTAAGCCCCCGCCCCCCGGCCAAGGCCTGCTCGAGAAGGGCCGCCGAGCGCGCCGAATCGCCGGCCCGCTCGAAGAGCTTGGCCACGCCGTAGAGGTCCATGGCGTCGGCCTCCCCCCGCGAAGCGGCCTCGCGGTTACGCTCGACGAGCACGGCCCCGGCCACGACGACGCCCAGGAGCGACAGCAGGTCCTCCTGGTTGTGGTAGAGGATGGGATCGATGAGCGAGAAATCGCCGCTGCGGATGTACTGGAAGTAGCGCAGGGGGATCTCGGCTCCGGGGATGTCCTCGGACCTCTCGGCCTGGACGATCGTCTGGGCCAGGTTGAAGAGCTTGCAGCTGTCGTACTTGTGCTTCCACAGGTTCCGGGCCGAGAAGAGGAAGTCGAGGTGGGGCAGGCCGCGGAAGGGGCAGGACGACCGGTGCAGGGCGAAGCGCGTCTCGATGAGGGGCAGGTCGAAGGCCTTGCCGTTGTAGGTCACCAGGGACTTGAACTCCATCTCGCTGACGAACCGGCCGAGTTCCTCGATGAGCCGGCCCTCCTCGGCCATCTCGTCGAGGAAGAATTGCGTGACCTTGAACCGCTCGTCGCGATAATAGGCCAGGCCGACGAGGAACGGGACCGTGCCCGTCCCGCCCGAGAGGCCGGTCGTCTCGAGGTCGAGGAAGACGGCCGACGAGAGATCGAGGCCGTCGAACGCGGCCTCCCGGCTGAGGAAGCCCAGGATGTCGGCCGGGACCTGCAGGCCCATCGAGATGGGGATCTGCCCGTAATTCGCGTTGAGGACGTAGGAGTTCTCGAAGACCTGGACGGGCTCGCGCCGCCTGACCTCGACGGGCTCGGCCGAAGTTGGCGGGGCCAGGCCGCGCCCCTTGTCGGTCAGGGCGATGAGGCGCTCGAGCTTCTGCTTGACCGTCAGGCCGGCGTCCTCGTCGATCTTCTCCCAGGTCGACTCGACGCTCTGGGCCCGGGTCCGCGCCTGCCTTTCGCGCCGGAGCTGTCTGAGCTTGTCCTCGAGCGGCATTTTCCTATTTTAGGCGAAAGAGCGGCGCTTTACAAAGCCTCCACCGCCCCCGGGAATTCCATGCCCCCATTTTCCGGCTTGAACGCGCCCGCCGTTCTGAATATAAAGTGAGTGCGAGAACATCGCGTGGCTCACACGAAAGACACGACGCACATCCTGGCCTTCGATCTCGGGGCCGAGAGCGGCCGGGCCGTCCTCGGCGCTCTCGACGCGGGCCGGCTCACCGTCCACGAGGTCCGGCGCTTCCCCAACGCCCCCCTCACCCTCGCCGGACACATCCATTGGAACGTTTACGCCCTCTTCGACGAGATGAAGGCGGCCATGCGCGACGCCGCGGCCGCGATAGGCGCCCGTCCGGCGAGCGTCGGCGTCGACACCTGGGGCGTCGACTTCGGCCTATTGGCCCGCGACGGCTCCCTCCTCGGCCTGCCCTTCTGCTACCGCGACCACAGGAACGCCGGGGCCATGGAAGAGTATTTCAAGCTCGTGCCTCGCGAGACCCTCTACGAGGCGACGGGCATCCAGTTCATGCCCTTCAACACGCTTTTCCAGATCTACGCCATGGCCAGGGACAGGTCGCCCCTGCTCGACGCGGCCACCGACCTCCTCTTCATGCCCGACCTCTTCCATTACCTGCTCACGGGGAGGAAGGCGGCCGAATTCACCATCGCCTCGACCTCCCAGATGCTCGACCCGCGCACGCGGGCATGGATCCCCGGCCTCTTCCAGGCCATGGGCCTGTCGAAGGCCATCCTTCAACCGATCATCACGCCGGGAACGGTCCTGGGACCCCTGGCGCCAGCCGTCGTCTCCGCCACCGGCTATCGCGATGTCCCGGCCGTGGCCACGGCCGGCCACGACACCGCCGCCGCCGTCGCCGCCGTGCCGGCCGAGGGTGAGGACTGGGCCTACATCTCTTCGGGTACCTGGTCCCTCGTCGGCGTCGAAACGGGGTCGCCCATCATCACCGCCCGCTCGCTCGCCTCGAACTTCACCAACGAAGGCGGCGTCGGGGGGTCTGTCCGTTTTCTCAAGAACGTCGCCGGCCTCTGGCTCGTCCAGGGCTGCCGCAGGGCCTGGGCCGCGGACGGGCCCGTGTCCTACGAGGAGCTCGCCCGCGCCGCCGAGACGGCCCCGCCGTTCGCGGCCCTCGTCGATCCGGACGATCCGGCCTTCCTCAATCCCCCGGACATGCCCGGGGCGATCGCCGACTACTGCCGGAGGACGGGCCAGACGCCGCCCGGGACGCGCGCCGCTCTGGTCCGGTCCCTCTTCGAGAGCCTGGCCCTGAAATATCGTTTCGTCATCGAGGAGCTCGGAGCCATCCTCGGAAGGCCCGTCGCCAGGATCCATATCATCGGCGGTGGCTCCCGCAACGCCCTGCTCTGCCGGTTCACGGCCGACGCGACCGGCCTTCCGGTCGTCGCCGGCCCGGCCGAAGCCACGGCCGCCGGCAACATCCTTGTCCAGGCCCTGGCCTTGGGGCGGCTCTCCTCGCCGGCCGAGATCAGGACGATCGTCCGGGATTCCTTCGATCTGACCACCTACACTCCGGGCGGGAAGGCCTCATGGGACGCCGCGTACGCCCGTTTCCGTGATCTCATCGCGGCTTGACAGCCGGTGAAAGGTAGCATATAACAATGCCGTTTCTGCGAGGAGGGTTGAGGATGGATCCCGGCTCCATCGAAAGGTCCTATTCCGCTGCGCGCGAGAAGTACGCCGAGCGCGGCGTCGACACCGAGAAGGCGCTGGCGCGCCTCCAGACGGTCCCCCTGTCGCTCCACTGCTGGCAGGGCGACGACGTCGGCGGCCTCGACCGCCGTTCCGAAGGCCTCGCCGGGAGCGGCCTGCAGGTCACGGGGAGCGTCCCGGGCCGGGCCCGCGACGCCGAGGAGCTCCGGGCCGACATGGCCCAGGCGTTCGTCCTCATCCCGGGCCGTCACCGGGTCAACCTCCACGCCATGTACGGCGAGTTCGGCGGCAAGGCCGTCGACCGCGACGCCATCGAACCGGAGCACTTCCGGGGATGGGAGGAATGGGCCCGCCGCCTGGGCCTGAAGATCGACTTCAACGCCACCTGCTTCGCCCATCCGAAGGCCGCGTCGGGATCCACCCTGAGCAGCCGCGAGAACGGCATTCGGAAGTTCTGGGTCGACCACGTCAAGTGCTGTCGCAGGATCGCCGCCTCGATCGGTCGGGAGCAGCAGGCCGCCTGTCTCCACAACCTCTGGATCCCCGACGGGTCGAAGGACGTCCCGACGGACCGTTGGGGCGCCCGCGCGGCCCTGCTCAAGTCCCTCGAGGAGATCTTCGCGGTCGAGTACAGCCCCCAGCAGATGAAGGACTCGCTCGAGAGCAAGCTCTTCGGCATCGGAAGCGAGTCGTTCGTCGTCGGGTCGCACGAATTCTACCTTGGCTACGCCCTGACCCGGAAGAAAATGGTCTGCCTGGACCTCGGACATTTCCACCCGACCGAGTCGGTCGCGGACAAGATCTCGGCCATCCTTCCTTTCACCGGCGAGATCCTACTCCACGTCAGCCGGGGGGTCCGCTGGGACAGCGACCACGTCGTCCTTCTCAACGACGAGGTCCGCGACCTGGCCGCCGAGATCGTCCGCAGCCAGGCCCTCGAGAAGATCCACATCGCCTTGGACTACTTCGACGCCAGCTTCAACCGGATCGGAGCCTGGGTCCTCGGGGCCCGGTCGACGCTCAAGGGACTCCTCCTCGGCCTGCTCGAACCGCGGGACAGGCTCCGGGAGCTCGACCCGGCTTCGAAAACACTCTCCCGGCTGTCCCTTCTCGAGGAACTCAAGGCGCTGCCGTTCGGGGCGGTCTGGGACTACCACTGCCTCAAGAGCGGTGTCCCGCCGGCCGACGAATGGCTCCGCGAGGTCGACGCCTACGAGCGCCGCGTCCTCGACCGGCGCTGAGCCGAAAGCCGAGCCGGAAGCTTGCCTTTTTACGGGCGGCCGCGGTTCCTGTTGACGGGTCGCGGGAATTGTATAAACTGGTCGTAGCGGCCGCTTGTACGGCCGCGGCGGCCATGAGCAGCGACTCGAGATCCATTCCCGGCGATCCCGGTCCCGACGACGCGATCGATCTCGCCCGCGTCGAAAAGGTCAAAGACCTCCTCCATTCTTTGTCCAACACCGTCTCGGCCATGAAGATCTTTCCCAACGAGCACGCCACGGTCGGCAACTTCGTCGATCAGCTGGCACAAAAATTCACGGGTTTTCTCGCCTCCTATCAGAAGATTCAGATCGGCATAGAGGAATACTCATTCACCTGCGGCGGAAGGCTCGTATTCACCGATGAGGTGGCCATCAAGAGCCTGCCGTTCTTCTTCTTCAAGGACGGACTGCAGATCCTCTATTTCTATCAAGGCCTCACCCGGCAGGAGCTTCTGGAGTTCCTCGAGATGATCAAGACCGAGGCCCAGAAGCCGGCCGACATGAGCGACATCGTGGCCGCCCTGTGGGAGCGCGATTTCCCGAACATCCAGTATTACGCCCCGGACGAGTTCCTGGAGAACCGCATCCTGGCCGAAAGCCGCGAGTCCCGGCCGAGGCAGGAGATCCCCGACCTGCCGGATGAGCTGGCCCACGAGACGATCGAAGTCCGGGTCGACACGTCCAAATTCTCCGAGGGCCGGATCGACCTGGCCGAGGAGGACCGGGAGGAGGTCCTGAGGGCCCAGGCCAGGGCCGACGCGGAGGCCGCCTCGCCGAACACGCCGGCCCCTGCCGACGAGGCCGCTTCCGACGCTTCGCCCGGCAAGGAAGCCGGCGCACGGAGCCCGGCGGCGGCCATGGACCCGACGCTGACCGAGGCCGAGCTTCACGCCCTCGAGTCGATGGTCCGGACGAACCGGACGATCTCGCCCGAGGAAGAGTACATCAACCTGATGGTCGAGATCATCTTCCTCGGAAAGGACCCGGCCAGCTACCAGACCAGTCTGGACGCGCTCCTCGAATACCATTTCGACCAGCTCCAGCACGGCCAATTCCACGTCCCCGTTCTCATCATCCAGAAGATCCACGAGCTCGGCCGCCACCTGGCCTCGAACCCCGAAAAAGCCGCCCTGCTCGACTCGTTCCTCAAGCGTACGGTCAGCCCGAAGACGATCGAGGCTGTCAGGGCCCTCCTGGAAAAGAAGAAATCCCTCGACTGGGAGTCTCTCCTGGGATTTTTCGCCCTGCTGGGCCCTTCGGCCATCAATCTCGCGGCCGATCTCCACGAGATCGCCCCCGACGGAGAGGCCCGGCACAAGATCCTCGGCTTCATCGAGACGACGGGCGCGGCCGAGCCGAAGCTCCTCGCCGCCATCGCCGCGCACGACCGGCCCGCCTTGGCCCGCGAGATCGTCGGCATGCTCGCCCGGATCCCCGGGAACCGTGGCGTTCCTCACCTCGCGTCCTTCCTGAGCTTCCCGGACAAGGAGATCAAGCTCGAGGTCCTGCACACCCTCGCCCGGACCCATGACGAGCTGGCCGGCCGGATCCTCCTCGGCTTCCTCAATGACCCTGACGAGGAGATCCGGATCCAGACCGCCATGAAGCTCGATCCCAGCGAAGCCGGGGCCCGCGTCCAACAGATCCTGCGCGAGGCCTCGGGGAAGGAGTTCCGGACGAAAAGCCTCAAGGAGAAGGAGGCCATACTGTCGTTCCTGGGCCGGACCCGGACGGCCGAAGCCCTCGAATTCCTGGGCCGAACCCTGCTGAGGGCCCCTCTCTTCTCCTCGAAGCAGGTCCTGGAGATGCGGCTGGCCGCGGTCGCCGGGCTGGCCGCCATGGGCACAGATGAGGCCCAGGCCGCCCTGCAGAAGGGCGCGATCGGGCGGACGAAGAAGGTCCGGGAGGCCTGCCGGGCGGCCCTCGAGCGCCTGCCTCCCGCCGGCCGGACGGCCATCTGAAGGAGAACCGTGGACGAGAAGGACACGACGCGACCGGCGCCCGGGACGAGGTCCGCCCCGCCCGCGGGGCCCGAGGCCCGGACCTTCCAAAAGGCCGGACTCGACCTCCTCATCCGCTTCCACATCGTCGACAAGATCGCCAAGATCTACGACACCCGGAACGACGCCTTCCAGGGCCAAGGCCAGCTCTTGTTCGAAGCGGTGTCCGCGAGGTTGAAGGAGGAGGACGAGGTCTCCTTCCGCGCCCGCCACGGGGCCCTTCTCCTCAACGGCGTCCGGCTCAAGTTCGGCGTCGGGACCTACGGTATCTTCAAGTCCGTCCTTGAGGAATTCCGGGCGCGCTCCGTCGCGGCCGTCTCGTTCCTCCCCGGGCTCTCGCTCGAGGAGCTCCTGCTCTTCATGTCGCTGTTCGCCAAGCGCGAGAAGAAGGACGCCGTCTTTGACGGGCTCGTCGCCGACCTCGAAAACGCCGGGATCCGGCATATCGAGATCGAAAAGACCTCGGCCGACGAAGTCGCGCAGGACCTCCACAAAACGACGGCCCGGATGTTCTTTCTCAGCATCGTCCACCTCAAGGAGTCTTTCGCCCGCGACCAGCGCCAGGAGCCCATCAAGATCAACACGACCCGCCGGCTCATGCAATCGATCTACAACCACATCGTCGAGGACGAGGCGTTCGTCCACGGCCTGACCAACATCAAGAACCACGATGAATACACCCTCAACCATTCGGTCAACGTCTGCCTCCTGGCCACCGCGCTGGGCCGGCGGCTCGGCCTGAGCCGGACCGAGCTCGTCGATCTCGGCATGGCCGCCTTTTTCCACGACCTGGGCAAGACCGAGACCCCGCTCGACATCCTGAACAAGCCGGGCCGGTTGACCGAGGCCGAGCGGGACATCATGGAGCGGCACCCTTTCGACGGCGCGACGAAACTGGTCCTCCTCAAGGAATTCCGGCGTCTGCCGCTACGGGCCATCCATGTCGCCCTCGAGCACCACATCAAGGAGGACCTCTCCGGCTATCCGCGCTACTTCAAGAAGGAGGACGTCAACCTTTTCAGCAAGATCGTCAAAGTCGTCGACGTCTTCGACGCCGTAACCACGAAGCGCGTCTACCGGACGAATGTTTTCACCCGTTCCGAGGCCCTGAGCATGATGCTCGAGCAGAGCGGCACGGAGTTCAACCCGGTCATCCTCAAGGCCTTCGTCAACATGATGGGCGCCTTCCCGATCGGTTCGCTCGTCGCCCTGACCACGGGCGAGGTCGGAATCGTCCACGACATCAATCCCGATCCCAAGCTCCTCCTCCGGCCTTCGGTCAAGCTCATCGCGGACGCCTCCGGCAACAAGATCGACGGCGAGATCGTCGACCTGGCCGACCGCGATCCCGGGACGGCTCGCTTCCTCAGGACGGTCGCGACCGCCCTCGACCCTGCCAAGTACGGCGTCGAGGTGTCGGACTACTTCCTGGCCAAGGCCGAGCAATGACAATCGCCCAAGGAGAGAATCCGATGCCGCCCCGCCCACCTCTCCGCCTCCGCTGCGAGTACCTCGATGAGCCCCTCGGCGTGGACAATCCCGCCCCGCTTCTGTCCTGGCGCGTCGAAAGCCCCGTCCGCGGCGAGTGCCCCAAGGCGATCCAGGTCCTCGTGGCCTCCGCCGCGGAGCTCCTGCGCAACGACATCGGCGACTTCTGGGACCCGGGCGAGGTCGAAGCGCCGGCCCTGCCGGCCCTCGAATACCGGGGCGAGGCCCTCCAGAGCTGCGCCCGATATTTCTGGAAGGTCCGCTGGCGCGACCGGCAGGGCGTCGCCAGCGCCTGGAGCGAACCGGCCTCCTTCGTGACCGGCTTCCTCAATCCCGGAGACTGGAAGGCCAAGTGGATCGGTCCCCGGGAGGTCCGGGAGTTCCGCACCAAGGGGACCGTTCTCCTCGGCCACGCCGGCGCCGACGACAGCCAGGCCTGCGCGGTCTATCTGAGACGGGAATTCGCGCTCAAGGAGCGGGCCGTCCTGGCCATGATCTTCGTCTCCGGGCTCGGCCATCACGAGCTCCGCCTGAACGGCGAGAAGGTCGGCGCGAGCGTCCTCGATCCAGGCTGGACGGACTATAAAAAAAAGGCCCTCTACGCCTCGCACGACGTGACCGCTTTCGTCCGCGATAGGAACGCCCTGGGCCTCATCCTCGGCAACGGCCGCCACATCGAGAGCTACGGCTACGACACGCCCCGCGCGACCTGCCGCGTCGAGGTCGAGTACGAGAGCGGTGAACGTGAGATCCTCTCCTCCGACGAGAGCTGGCGGACATCGGCCGGCCCCCTCCAGGAGAACGGCCTCTATCACGGCGAGCGCTACGACGCCCGCGTCCTCATCGACGGCTGGGACAGGCCGGGCTTCGACGACCGCTCCTGGGACAAGGCCGTGTCCGTCCCCGGGTACCCGCTCGTCTCGCAGATGATGCCGCCCATCCGGGCGACCGAGACGCTCGCGCCCCGCTCCGTCGCCCGTCTTCCCGGCGGCACCTTCGTCTTCGACTTCGGCCAGAACTTCACCGGCTGGACCCGGCTCAAGGTCCAGGGCCCGATGGGCGCGGAGGTGCGCCTCCGCCACGCCGAGCTCCTCAACGACGACGGGACGCTGAACTTCGGGCCCAACGAGAACGCCGAGGCCACGGACGTCTACGTCCTCCGGGGCGGCGGGCCCGAGGTCTACGAGCCGCGCTTCACCTATCACGGCTTCCGCTACGTCGAGATGACCGGTTTTCCCGGCGAGCCCGGGCCCGGGACCCTCGAGGGCCGCTTCGTCCACACCGACGTCCGGAGGACGGGAGAGCTCCGGACCTCGAACGACCTCGTCAACGCCATCCACCGGAACACCGTCTGGGGCCAGCTCTCGAACCTCATGAGCGTCCCCACCGACTGTCCCCAGCGGGACGAACGGCACGGCTGGCTCGGCGACGCCCACCTCGCCGCCGAGCAGGCCATCTACAACTTCGACATGACCTCCTTCTACGCCAAGTTCCTGGACGACATCCGCCTGGCCCAGAAGGAGGACGGAAGCCTGCCCGACGTCGTCCCGCCCTATCTCCCCCGCCTCTACCCCGCCGATCCGGCCTGGAGCTCGGCCTACGCGGTCCTCGTCTGGCTCCTCTGGGAGCACACCGGGGACGGCCGCTTCATCGCCCGACACTACGCGCCGCTCAAGAGATACATCGATTTCCTCGGCCAGAACGCCGACCGCGGCATCGTCCGCAAGCTCGGCAAGTACGGCGACTGGTGCCCGCCGGGAAGCGTCGTGCCCAAGAAGACCCCGGTCGAGCTGACCTCGACCTGGTTCTACTATCACGACCTGCTCCTCTTCTCCCGGATGGCCGCCGTCCTCGGGCGCGGCGAGGACGCTCGCGAATACGGCCGGCTGGCCGAGACCGTCAAGGCCGCCTTCAACGAGACCTTCCTCGGCGAGACCCAGTACGCCGCCATCCGGGTCAGCCCCGTCGACAACCACCCGGACCAGACCGCCAACGTCCTGCCCCTCTACCTGGACATGGTGCCCCCCGACCGGAGGGACAAGGTCATGGCCGGCCTTCTCGACAGCGTCGCCCGGATCCACGACTACCACCTCGACACGGGCATACTGGGCACGCGCTACCTGCTCGACGTACTGGCCGCCAACGGCGCGGCCGAGGCGGCCTTCCGCGTCGCCACTCAAAAAAGCTACCCGGGCTGGGGTTACATGATCGCCGAGGGGGCGACGACGCTCTGGGAGAGATGGGAGAAGCTGGCCGGCCACGCCATGAACTCCCAGAACCACATCATGCTCGGGAGCGTCGACGCCTGGTTCTACCGGACGATCGCCGGCCTGACCCCGCTCCTCCCCGGCTGGAAGTCCGTCAAGGTCCGTCCCCACGTCCTCGGCGATCTCGCGCATGCCGAAGCCCGGATCGAGACGGTCTCCGGCCGCGTGGCCGCGGCCTGGACGAGGAGCGACGACGCCTTCTCGCTCGAGATCTCGCTCCCGGCGGGCGCGCGCGGCGAAGCCCACGTGCCCCTCCTCTGGCCGGGCGCGCGGATCAGCGAATCGGGCCGGGTCCTCTGGCGGGCCGGCCGGACCGTCGAACAAGCGGACGGGATCGAGCTCGCCGGGGACGACGGAAGCTGGGTGGCCTTCAAGGTCGGAAGCGGCCTTTACAAGTTCGAGTCGAAGCGGAGCGGATAGCCGCCCCGGCGGGTCAATCCCGGTATTTCCGGATGAGCCGGGCCGCTTCGCTGTAGGCGGCGATCGTCGCGTCGATCTCCCTCTCGCCGTGGGCGGCGGAGACGGCCCCGCCGCCGTGGACGACGTTGACGCCGTTCGCGAGAAGGGCCAGCTTCAGGACCTCCTCCCGGAGGGCGACGTTCGACCGGCGGTCGTCGTGGACATCCTCCGGGCGGTCGTAGGCGACCCCCTTCTCCCGGGGGAAATGGACCATGAACAGGGAGCTCCCCGTGACGACGGCGTTGCCGTCGCCCGTCGCCCGGACCTCGATCCCGGCCTCGGCGAAGACCCGTTCGATGCCCCGGCGGAGACGCTCGCCGGCCCGGGCGATCCGGGGATAGATCGTCCCCGCGCCGGCCGCGAGCCGTTTCAGCATGACGAGCCCGGCCCTCATGTACTCCGCGTGGGCCGAGAACGTCCCGCCTTCGAAGAGGACCCGGTCGCGCCCGCCCCGCCCCCGCTCGCACTCCCCCATGACCTCGCGGGCCCCCGCGACCGCGGACACGGCGTGGCCGCCGCCGATGATCTTGCCGAACGTCGTCAGGTCGGGGCGGACGCCGTAGAGGGTCTGGACCCCGGTCGGGCAGAAGCGGTAGCCGGAGATGATCTCGTCGAAAACGAGAATGATGCCCCGTTCCTCCGTCAGGCGCCGGGCCAGCTCGAGATATTCGCGGGAGGCCGCGAGGAAGCCCCCGACGCCGAGGAAGGGTTCGACGATAAAACAGGCGATGCGGTCTCCATGGAGCTCGATCGTCCGCCGCAGGTCGTCGCCGTCGTTGAACCGCGTGATCAGCGTCCGGCGGACGATGTCGTCGAGGAGGCCGGCCGACTCGCGTCCCTCGAACCCCTCGCCGGCATGGTACTTGACCCCCTTCAGCAAGTAGGGGGACGCGCCGTGCCAGCCTCCGCCAACCTTGAGGACGAGGTCCCTGCCGGTCAGGCCCTGGGCGAGCATGACGGCGTACATCGTCGCGAGCGTCCCCGAAGTCGTGAACCGGACCTTGAGGTCCTTCCCGCCCAGCCCCCCGGCCAGGGCCTCGGCCAGATCGATCTGGCTGCCGGCCTCGAAGCCGGTGTGGAGGCCGCCCTTCCTGAGGCAGGAGGCCATCTCCCTCAGGACCGGGCGCGGATTGTGGCCGAGGATGTTGGCGTAGTGGCCCTGCCAGTAGTCGATGTAGGCGTTGCCGTCGACATCGCGGACGATCGGGCCCTCGGCCGAGGCGGCGAAGAACGGATAGGGCGGCCAGAGCCGCATCGTGTGGCTGCCGCCGTTGACCATGCTCTTCTCGGCCCGGCGGAAGACGGCCCGGCTCTTGGCCGTTCTCCGGCGGTAGTCCCCGAGAAGACGGTCGCGGAGCTTATCCAATCCTGCCATGGGTCCTCTCGAACAAGCCTCCATTTAACGCTGAGGGGCGTCCAAAGTCAATCATGGCGATTGACCGCCAGGGGGGCGTTGGGGTAGAATAGCGAATCCGACCGCCGCGGGAGGGTATCGAGACCGATCATGGCCGTCCAGAAACGCAAGAAGACCGGCCGCGCCTGCGTCATCGGCCTCGACGGCGTGCCCTACGGCATGGTCCTCGAGCTGGCCCGCCGGGGCATCATGTCGACGATGGCCCGGCTTATGGACATCGGCAAGATCCACCGGATGAAGGCCAGCCTGCCCGAGATATCGGCGGTCTCCTGGACCGACTTCATGACCGGTTCGGACGCCGGGACGCACGGCGTCTTCGGCTTCACCGATTTCAAACCCAAGTCCTACGGCGTCCGCTACCCCAACTTCCTCGACGTCAAGGCCCCGACCCTCTGGGACAAGCTCGGGGCCAAGGGCAAGAGGAGCATCGTCATCAACCAGCCCTCGACCTACCCGGCCCGGAAGATCGAGGGCGTTCTCGTCTCCGGCTTCGTCGCCATCGAGCTGGCCAAGGCGGTCTGGCCGATGAGCTACCGGTCCGTCCTGGAACAGATGGGCTACCAGATCGACATCGACATCCTGAAGTCCCGGGAGAGCCCCGAAGTCCTCTGGCAGGAGCTCGGCAAGACCATGGCCGGCCGCCAGAAGGCCCTGAACCTGTTCTGGGAGGAGCCCTGGGATTATTTCGAGTTCGTGCTCACCGGCACCGACCGGCTCCACCACTTCCTCTGGCGGGCCTACGAAGACCCGACCCATCCCTCCCACCAAAACTTCCTCGATTTCTACCGGCACATCGACCGGCTGATCGGCAAGATCGTCAGCGCCTATCACAAGCTCGCCAATACCTACGACGGCTTCTATATCCTGTCCGACCACGGCTTCACCGGCATCGTCCAGGAGGTCTACCTCAACGCCTGGCTCGAGAAGAACGGATATCTGAGGTTCCTGAGGCCCGAGGCGGAGAGCCTCGAGGACATCCACGGCCGGACCAGGGCCTTCGCCCTCGACCCCAACCGGATCTACCTCAATCTGAGGAACAGGTTCCCCAAGGGCAGCGTCGACCGTTCGGCCCGGAGGGCGCTCAAGCAGGAGATCGCGGCGAAGCTCGAGAAGCTCGAATTCCGGGGCCGGCGCGTCGTCCGCAAGGTCTTCTTCGCCGAACACGTCTACTCCGGGCCCCATGTGTCCAAAGGGCCGGACCTCATCGTCGTCGGCGAACCGGGATTCGACATGAAGGGCTCGATCAGGAGAAAGGAGGTCTTCGGCCTCTCCGGCCTCCACGGCATGCATACCTGGGACGACGCCTTCTTCTGGGCCGCGGACGACCTCGGCGAAGACCTGCGCATCGCCGACGTGGCCCCCGCCATCCTGAAGAACTTCTGATGCCGAAGCATGGCCGACTGCTCGCCGCCGCCGCCCTCCTCGCCCTCGCCGCCCCCCTGGCCGCCTACATCGGGCCAGGCGCCGGCTTCGCCTTCCTGTCGTCCTTCCTTGTCTTCTTCCTGACCTTCTTCCTGGCCCTTTTCTCCTTCCTGTCGTGGCCCTTCCGCTTCCTTTGGAAGGCGGTCCGCGGCCAGCGGGCCTACAGGAAAAGCGCGATCGACCGCCTGGTCATCCTCGGTCTCGACGGCCTGGAGCCGACGCTCGCCGAGAGGTTCATGGCCGAAGGGAAGCTCCCGAACTTCTCCCGGCTGAAGAAAGAGGGGGCCTACGCCCGGCTGAGGACGACGACGCCGGCCATCTCCCCCGTCGCCTGGTCGTCCTTCATGACGGGCGCCGAGCCCTCGAAGCACAACATCTTCGATTTCCTCAGCCGCGACCCGCGGACCTATCTCCCCGACCTGTCGTCGGCCCGGATCGGCCGGCCGAAGCGGACCGTCCGCGTCGGCCGCTACCTCGTGCCCCTGTCCAAGCCCGAGATCCGGGGCCTGAGGAAGAGCGTCCCCTTCTGGAAGATCCTCGGCGAGAAAGGCATTTTCAGCACCGTCCTCCGGGTGCCCATCACCTTCCCCCCGGAGAAGTTCCGGGGCCACCTCCTCTCCGGGATGTGCGCCCCCGACCTCAAGGGCAGCCAGGGGACTTTCGCCTTCTTCACCGAGGACGCCGACAAGGTCCGCAAGCGCGAGGGCGGGGTCGCCGTCCTCGTCCGCCGGGAAGGCCGCGTCATCAGGACCGAGATCTCCGGCCCCGACAACACCATGCTGCGGCGGCCCGAGGAGATCCGCCTGCCTCTCGAGATCACCCTCGACCCCGAAAAGGGCGAGGCCTGGCTGGCCATCGAAGGCCAGAAGAAGTTCTTCCTCGAGACCGGGACCTTCAGCCCGTGGACGCCGGTCGTCTTCAGGCCCGGCCTCGGCGTGAAGGTCAGGGCCATCTGCCGCTTCCGCATCGCCTCGCTCGAACCCAAGTTCGAGATGTACATGACGCCGCTCAACATCGATCCCGAGAAGCCGGCCCTGCCGATCTCCCATCCCTTCATCTACTCGGTCTACCTCTCCAAGCTCCTCGGCCGCTACATCACGCTGGGCGAGGCCAACGACACCTGGGCGCTCAACGAAGGCGCCCTCGACGAGAGGTCCTTCCTCGAGCTCACCTACGCCAACCACGCCGAATGGGAGGCCATGCTCTTCAACGCCCTGGCCAAGACGCCGCGGGGCCTCGTCACGATCGTCTTCGAGACGACCGACAGCGTCCAGCACATGTTCTTCCGCTACCTCGACAAGGCCCACCCCTCGCTCAAGACCGCCCCGGCCGCGATGAGCGCCAAGGTCGTCGAGGACCTCTACCGGAAGATGGACGAGCTCGTCGGCCGCGTCGCCGTCGGCCTCGAAGGGCGGAGCGCCCTTTTCGTCATGTCCGACCACGGCTTCAAGTCCTTCCGGCGGGGAGTCAACCTGAATTCCTGGTTCCTCCGGAACGGATACCTCAGCCTGGCCCCGGGCAGGACGGAGAGCGGCGAGTGGTTCAAGGACGTCGATTGGACGAGGACGAAGGCGTACGCCCTCGGCCTCGGCGGCGTCTACATCAATCTCCGGGGCCGCGAGGCGCGAGGGATGGTCGCCGCCGGGGCCGAGGCCGCCGCCCTGAAGGCCGAGCTCGGGCGCAAGCTCACGGGCCTCAAGGACGGCCCGAACGGCCCGGCCGCGATCACCCGCGTCTACGACCGGGACGCCGTCTATTCCGGGCCGTACAAGGACAACTCCCCCGACCTCATCGTCGGCTACAGCGAGGGCTACCGGGCGTCGTGGGACGGCGTCACCGGCATCGTCAACGACGTCGTCTTCGAGGACAACGTCAAGCCCTGGAGCGGCGACCACTGCATCGACCCGGCCCTCGTCCCGGGGGTCCTCTTCTCGAGCCTCCGGCTCAAGACCGACGACCCCTCCATCATGGACATCGCCCCCACGGCCTTGGAGCTCTTCGGGATCGTCCCGCCGGCCCACATGGACGGCCGAGGCCTCGTCGATGTCGCCGCCCTCTCCACGCCGGACAAGGGACAAGGACAATGAACGGATCAAAGCGCCCTCCTCTCACGCGCCGGGAGTTCCTCAAGGCCGGCGCGGCCGCCTCGGCCGTCGTCGGGCTCGGAGGCGCGTCGAAGCTCGTGCCCAAGGTCTACGGCCGGGCCCGGGCGACGAAGAAGATGATCATCCTCGGCCTCGACGGGCTGGACCCCGTCCTGACGAGACGATGGATCGACGAGGGGAAGCTGCCGGCCTTCCGGAAGCTCCTCGAGCAGGGCGGCGATTTCCGGCCGCTCGGAACGAGCCTGCCGCCCCAGACGCCCGTCGCCTGGTCGAACTTCATCACCGGCATGGACCCGGGCGGGCACGCCATCTTCGACTTCATCCACCGCGATCCGGAGACCTATTTCCCCGTCTTCTCGTCGACCGAGACCGTCGGGGCCGCCAAGACCCTCCGTATCGGCAAGACGGTCTTTCCGCTTTCGAGCGGCCAGGTCAGGAACCTCCGCCGGGGGAAGACGTTCTGGCAGTCCTGGAGGACGCCGACGTGCCGGCGACCGTCTTCAAGATGCCGACCAACTATCCGCCCGCGGAAACGAAGCAGAGGACGCTCGCCGGCATGAACACGCCCGACCTCAAGGGCTCCTACGGCATCTTCAATTTCTACACGAACGCTCCCGCCTCAATCGTCCAGGAGGCCGGCGGCGGCGGCCGGGTCCACGACGTCTACGTCATCGGCAACCGGGTCGAGGCCAGGCTCCCCGGCCCGATCAACACCTTCCGCACGGACGCCCCGGAGACGACCATCGACTTCCAGGTCTTCATCGATCCCCAGTCCCCCGTGGCCAAAATCCGGATCCAGGGCAACGAGTTCATCCTGAAGGAGAAGGAATGGAGCGGCTGGATGCGGGTCCGCTTCAACCTCATCCCGACCCAGAGCGTTACCGGCATCTGCCTCTTCTACCTCAAGGAGGTCCGGCCCAAGTTCAAGCTCTATGTCTCGCCCATCAACATCGATCCGGCCCGGCCGGCCCTGCCGCTCTCGACCCCGGAGTCCTACGCCCGGGAGCTCGAGAAGCGCTTCGGGCCCTACTTCACCAAGGGCCTGCCGGCCGACACCAGCGCCCTCGAGAACGGGGTGCTCGACGAGGCCGAGTTCCTCGAGCTCGACGACATGGTCTACGAGGAGAGCCTGGCCATGCTCGAGTACGAGCTCGGGCGGTTCGACGAAGGCCTGCTCTTCTTCTACTTTTCGAACACCGACCAGCGCCAGCACATGTTCTGGCGGCTGACGGACCCGGACCACCCGGCCTACGACGAGGCCCTCGCCCGGCATTTCGGGGGGGTCATCGACCAGGTATACACGAGAGATGGACCGGACCCTCGACCTGGCCCTGCGCAAGGTCGACAAGGATACGGTCGTCCTGGTCATGTCCGACCACGGCTTCAACACCTTCCGCCGCGGCTTCAACCTCAACACCTGGCTCCTCCAGAACGGCTACCACCGCTTGAAGCAGCCCTGGAAGCAGGAGGAATCGGCCCTCTTCGACAACACCGACTGGTCGAGGTCGCGGGCCTACGGCGTCGGGCTCAACGGCCTCTACATCAACGAATCCGGCCGGGAGCGCGAGGGCATCGTCAGGCCCGGGACCGGACAAGGAAAACCTCGTCCGCGAGATCGCCGGCAGGCTCGAGTCCCTGACCGATCCCCAGACCGGAGAACGGCCCGTCCTCAAGGCCTTCGTCGGCCGCGAGGCCTACCGCGGCGCGAACGTGGAGAAGGCCCCGGACATCGTCCTGGGCTTCAACCGCGGCTATCGCATCTCCTGGCAGTCGCCGCTCGGCGGCTTCCCCAAGGAAGTCCTGGAGGACAACACCCAGAAGTGGAGCGGCGACCACATGTCGGCGCCGGACGTCCTGCCGGGCATCGCCTTCGCCAACCGGAAGTTCACCGCCGAGGCGCCGGTCCTGCAGGACCTGACGGCCTCGGTCCTGGGCGTCTTCGGCGTCGAGAAGCCGCGGGAGATGACCGGCGTGAACGTCCTCGAATAGAACGAACGGGAAAGGAGCATCCGCATGGCCGACGCCAAGGTCAAGATCGACAAGGCCCTTCTCGAGAAGATCAGGAAGTACGCCGAGATGTCGGGCTACTCCTCGGTCGAGGAGTTCATCGCCCACTGCCTCGAGAAGGAAGTGGCCAAGATCGAGGAGGCCGACTCCGAAGAGGAGATCAAGAAGAAGCTCAAGGGGCTGGGATACATCGGCTGAGCGCCATGTCCGTCGTCAACCTCGTCTTCGGCCGGATCGTCGATACGGTCCTCCTGCCGTTCCGGGGCCTCTCGCCCTGGTTCGGCCTGGTCGTCGTTTCGCTCCTGACGGCCCTGCTGATGCTCGAGGTCTACAAGCTGACGTCGAACCAGCCGGCCATCCGCCGGGCCAAGGACCGAATCAAGGCCCACCTCCTCGAGATGCGCCTTTACAAGGACAGCCTGCGCGTCACCCTGCGGGCCCAGGCGGGGATCCTCAAGGCCAACCTGGCCTACATGGGGGCGAACCTCAAGCCGCTTCTGGTCATGATCGCGCCGCTCGTCCTCATCCTGGCCCAGGCTCAGCGTCTGGTACGACCGGGCCCCCCTCCGCCCGGGCGAGGAAACGCTGGTCAAGGTCGGGCTCGTCGCGTCGGCCGATCCCGTCGCGCTCGACCTCCGGATCGAAGTTCCGCCGGTCATCGAGGTCTTCTCCGGCCGTCCGCATCCCCGACGAGCACGAGGTCGTCTGGAGGATCCGGGGCCTCGGCGAGGGCCGGGGGCGCATCGTCGTCCGGTCCGGAGACCGGGCCTTCGAGAAGACAGTGGCCGTAGGGGGCGCGCCTCGTCCCGGTGTCGGCGATCGCCTCGAGGGGGTCGATCGCGAAAAGGGTCCTGTACCCCGGCGAACCCCCGCTCCCGGAAGGGACCCCGGTCCGCTCGATAGAGGTCCTCTACCCCGCCGCGCGCCTGTCCGCGTTCGGCCTCGGCGTCCACTGGCTCGTCGCCTACCTCGTCCTGTCGATCGCCTTCGGCTTCGCGCTGAAGGGGGTCTTCAGGGTCGAGATCTGATCATCCCCCGATCGAGGAGAAGCCCATGAAGATCGACGTCTTCAAGATGGAGCGTATGCAGTCGACCTGGGAGAACGTCGTCGACTACAACCTGTCCGAGAGCGGCGTCCACCCGCTGAGCCTCAAGGAGATGCTGACGCCGGACGAGCTCGCCTCCCTCGCCGAGGTCGAGCTAGGCTACACCCAGACCAACGGGACGATCCCGCTCCGCGAGGCCATCGCCCGGCTCTATCCCGGCATCGGGATGGAGCAGATACTGGCCACGGCCGGCTCGTCGGAGGCCAACTTTTTGCTCATGTGGAGCCTCATCGAGCCCGGCGACGAGGTCCTGTTCGAGCTGCCGAACTACATGCAGATGGGCGGCCTCCTCCGGGCCTTCGGCGCCGCGGTCAAGCCTTTCCGTCTCAGGGAGGGCCTCGGCTGGCAGCCCGACCTCGACGAGATGCGCAAGCTCGTCACGTCGAAGACCAAGCTCATCGTCCTGACCAATCCCAACAATCCCACGGGATCGGTCCTGACGCCGGAGGTCATGAAGGGGATCGTCGATCTCGCGGCCGGCGCGGGAGCTTGGATCCTGTCCGACGAGGTCTACCAGGGGGCCGAGCTCTCGGGCGTCCGGACGCCGAGCTTCTGGGGGCTCTGGGGGAAGACCCTCGTCGTCAACGGCCTGTCCAAAGCCTACGGGCTGCCGGGGCTGCGGGTCGGCTGGATCGTCGGGCCGGCGGAGCTGGTCGCTCGGACCTGGCCGTACCACGACTACACGACCATCTCGCCCTCGGCCCTGAGCGACCGGCTGGCCGCGATCGCCCTCCAGCCGGGCAAAAGGGAGCGGATCCTGGAGCGGACGCGGGGAATCCTCAACGCCAATTTCCCCGTCCTCGAGGCCTGGCTCAAGGCCCACGGGGGACTGTTCAACTTCCGCCCGCCCCAGGCGGGGGCCATCGTCTTCGTCAGGTACGCCCTCGACGTCCTCTCGACGGCGCTCGTCGAGCGCCTCATCCGCGACGAGAGCGTCCTCATCGTCCCCGGCGACCACTTCGAGATGGAGGGACACCTCCGGTTCGGCTTCGGCTCGGACCGGGACTACCTCCTGAAGGCCCTGGCCAGGATCGACCGGACCCTTAATAAAATCGGCCAAACGTGGTAGAATCTTGCATCCGTTCCCTGAGGGAATGAGTTATCGAGTCGAAGACCTTTAGGAGGCCCAATGAACAGGATCCGAACCATCGCCCCCCTCGTCGTTCTCTTCGTCCTGGCCGTCGCCGCCGTCGGCTACGCCCAGCAGGCGAGCAAGATCGCCGTCATCAACTCCCAGCAGGCGTTCGAAACGTCGGCCGAGGGCAAGAAGGCCCTGACCCAGATGTCGGACCGCGAGAACAGGATCAAGACCGACATCCAGAAGCTCGACGACTCCATCCGCCTGCTCGAGAACAGGCTGACCACGGGGCGTCTGACGATGACCAACGAGGCCCTCATGGGCATCCAGGCCGACATCGAGAAGAAGACGACCGAGCGGAAGCGCTACGAAGAGGACGCCACGCGCGAAGGCCAGCAGTTCGCCAACACCATCATCCAGAAGATCCGCGCCGAGATGGTCGCCATCATCGAGGGCCTGGCCAAGGAGCGCGGCTACGACCTCGTCCTCGACGCGATCACGAGCGGCGTCGTGACCTCGAGCGCGACGATCGACATCACGGCGGAAGTCGTCCGCCGCTACGACCAGTCCAAGGTCGCCGCGCCCCCCGTCAAGAAGTAATCCCCCACTCCGCCCGAACCGGGGAGAGAAGGCCCGTCCTTCTCTCCCCGTTTTTATTGTTTCTCCCAGCTCCTGACCTCTCTCTCGAGGCGGCGATGGGCGTCAACGGTCGAAGGTGAGGCGGATCCTAACGATTTCGGCCCGGCTGCCGACGCGGACGGGCGGTCCCCAGGTCCCCGCCCCGCTCGTGACGTAGAAGTGCGTCGCGCCCTTGCGGAGCAGGCCGTAGTTCAGCTCGTAGATCAGGCCGTTGACGAGCCCGATCGGGAAGACCTGCCCGTCGTGGGTGTGGCCCGAGATCTGGAGGGCGGCCCCGGCCTCGACCGCCTCCTCGAGGGCGATCGGCTGGTGGTCGAGGACGACGAGGGGGAGGTCCGGGGCGACCCCGCTCGCGGAGAGGATCCCGGCGATCGAAAGCCGTTTCTCCTGGATCCCGAGGGAGCTCGGGTCGCGCCGGCCGATGAGGACGATCTTCTCCGCGATCCGGACCGCGCGGTCCTCGAGCACGGTGACGCCGCAAGCGCGGAGGCAGGCCAGGTTCCTCTCGAGGCCGCTGTAGAACTCGTGGTTCCCGGGCGCGGCGTAGACCCCCAGCGGGGCCCGGAGCCGGCGCATGATCCCGCTGAGCTTGGCCTCGATCGCCTCGGTCACGCTCTCGTCGACGATGTCGCCGGCGAAGAGGACGAGATCGGGCTCCAGGGCGTTCATTCGCCGGACGACCTTCTCCAGCCGCGCGGGGCCGACAAGCCGGCCGAGATGGAGATCCGAGGCGGCTACGATCGTCAGACGGTCGGCGGTCCCCGCCGGGCCCGGGACCCGAAGGTCGAGATCGACCGTGCGCAGGCGCGTCGCGTTCCAGGCGCCGGCGGCGACGGTCAGGACGACGGCGCCGGCCACGGCCGCGAAGACGGCCGGGCCCGTCCGCGCCCCCTCGGCGAACAGGCTCTTCGGAAGGAACGGGACGAAGGCGTTCACGAGGCGGACGAGGTCGACAGCGAGGACGGCCATGAGGCCGTAGAGCATCAGGGCCAGGTGGAAGGTCCCGATCTCGACCGCGATCGATATCCATCCTCCCTTGGCGAAAGCCATGAGGACGCGGCCGAGCGGGAAGAGCAGGGCCATCCCGACGAACGCGAAAAGGAAGGTCCGACGGGCCCCGGGCGACGAGGCCAGGGCCTGGGCGCCGCGCCGGGCGATATAGAAATTGACCAGGCTGTAGATGGACAGGGCGATGGCCAGGAAAACGAGCATCCGCGGCCCCCTCACTCGCGCGGCGCCTTGTTGAAGGAGACGATGTCCTCGAAGGTTTTCCGCGGCGGCTCGCGTTGGGGCCTTTTCTCGGCGTAGCCCAGGGGCATCAGGGCCACCAGCTTGAACGCCCGGGGGATCGCCAGGACCTTTCGGGCCTTGCGGTAGTCGAACCAGCCCATCCAGCAGGTGGCCAGGCCCAGCTCCTCGGCCTGGAGGACGACATGCTCCCCGGCGATACCGATGTCGAGGAGGTAATAGGGCACGCCCTGGACCATGGAGCCCAGCCGGACAACGGCCTTGCCCGGACGTGCCAGAACGACAAGGATGACCGGGGCCCGGGCGGCGAACTTCGAGGCGGAATAGATCCCGGAAAAGGCGGCCCCGGCCAGACGGTCCTTGAGCTCCGGGTCGTCGACGACGATGAACCGCCAGGGCTGGACATTGTGGGCCGACGGCGCGACGCGGGCCGCCTCGAGGCAGGCCCGGAGCTTCTCGGGCTCGACGGGCGTCGGAAGATACCGCCGGATGCTGCGCCGGCCGGCCAGGATCGTCTGGAAGGGCGTCCGCCCGGGATTATTCCCGACCTCGTCCATGTCGATCGCTCCTTTCCGTCTACGGGCCTGCCCCTCAGGTCCGTGCTTCGGATTATACTCGAAAGGCCCTGTTTGCGGAATTCCCCGCGGCCGCGCGACGCATTGCTCCAAGGCACTCGATAGTGCTATCATCCCCCCAAGGAACTTAAGACGGAGAGAATTCGTATTCTCCAGAGAACCCACACCAGGAGGTCCGATCCATGAAAAAAGCTGCGACTCTCGGCCTGGCCGTCGTCCTGACGGCCGTATTGATCTCGTGCGGACAGGGCACCAAGTCCGGCGCCGCGGCCGGCGAGGCCCTGATCAGGCTCATGCCCGAAGGGACGATGGGCGTCATGGCCATCGACATCCATCGGGCCATGGAGTCCGAGGCCGCCAAGAAGGCGCTCCAGGAGCCCCAGGCCAAGGCGAAGTACGACGAGTTCGTCGCGATGAGCGGCATCGATCCGATGAAGGACATCTCCTACGTCGGATTCGGGTTGATGGGCGACGGCGGGTCCATCAAGGAAGGCGGCGCCGTCATCAGCATGACCTACGACCAGGCCAAGCTCCGGGCCCTCATCCGGGAAAATGCGCCCGAGGCCAAGGAAGAGGCCTATAACGGCGTGCCCGTCTTCTCCAACATCGACGGGACGGATCTTGAGGGCCAGAAGACCCGGGCCGCGTTCCTCGACGCCGGGCACATCGTCGTCGGCAGCGACAAAGCGGTCAAGGGCATCATCGACGTCCATCAGAAGCGAGCGGAATCGATCGCCAAAGACCCCGGGATGGCCGCCGCGCTCAAGAAGGTCGACAAGTCCGGCATCGCCTGGGGGGCC
Organism: Candidatus Aminicenantota bacterium; assembly: GCA_963719985.1. Classification (GTDB taxonomy): domain Bacteria; phylum Acidobacteriota; class Aminicenantia; order Aminicenantales; family Saccharicenantaceae; genus RBG-16-66-30. Next base: position 222,833 of record CAVRDU010000006.1, read on the forward strand.
TTCGCCGTGCCGCAGGACCTGCTCAAGAAGGGCATCGAGGCCCAGCCTCAGATGAAGGTCCTCGAGGCCGTCACCGCGGTGACCATGATGTTCGACTACCGGCTGGCCACGTTCGTCGCCGACATACGGACGCACGGCGGGACCAAGGAGCAGAACGAGAACCTGGCCTCGGCCCTGAACGGCTTCAAGAGCCTGGGCGCGATGTTCGCGGCCCAGGAGCCGGTCGCCGGCGAGGTGCTCGACGGCGTCGGGATCAGCGCGGGGACGGATTACACGCGCCTCTCGATCAGCCTGTCCCAGGAGACCCTGGACAAGCTGAGCAAGCTGGCCCAGTCGAAGGCCGGGGACCTCATGAAGTCCGGTAAGGACGAGCCCGCGGAAGAGAAGAAGTAGCCCGTCCGGCGGATCAATCCTCGGGCAGGTATTCCTTCGCCCGGAAGAGCCAGCACGTCAGGGCGAGGAATCCCGCGGCGATCCCGACCAGGGCCAGGATCGCCACGAAGGGCGGCGTGGGCTCCAATCGAAAAAGCAGGAGGGCCACTCCCCTCCCCGCGGCGCGACTCTCCGGCCGGTACGGCAGGAGCGATTTCAGGTAGTGGACGATAGAGAACCTCTGCGTCGATCCGGGGAAGTACTGGATGACGCTCTCCCAGCCGAAGCCGAAGACGAGCCCGAGGATGACGGCCCGCTTGAGGATGGCCCCGAGAAAGGCGTACAAGGCCGTGTAGGCCAGGAGGCCGAGCCCCAGGACGCCCAGGTAGCCGAAGAAGGCGGCGTAAAGCCCCGGCTCGTCGAGGCGGGCGGCGTTGAGGATGAAGTAGGACACCGCCAGGCCGACGGTCACCATCCCGAACATCAGGACGGCGTAGGCGGCGTACTTGCCGATGATGATCGCCGTCTTGGGGACGGGCCGGGTGATGAGATAGGCGAGGGTCCGGTTCTCGACCTCCTCGGCCGTGACGGACGTGCCGTAGAAGAGCGCCAGGACGACGATGTAGATCTGCAGGAAGAAGACCATCAGGATCTCGGTCGAGACCGCGGCCATGTCGCCGGTCCGGCCGCGGAGGACGATCCGGACGACGATCGCGAGGACGACGGGGATGAGCCCGAGCAGGGCGAAGGTCCGGGTCTTGCCCGTCCTCCGGCCCAGTACGAAGAAGAACCCGAAGACCTCGCGCGCGGCCGCCCAAACGCTCATGTCACTTCCCCACCAGGTATTCGAAGACCGACTGGAGGTTGTCGTCCGGCGACGTGATCTCCTCGACCTCGATCCCGGACTCGAGGGCGGCGGCCGCCAGGCCGCCGAAGAAGTCGTCCCGCTTGCGGGTCTCGACGACGAGCGTCCGGCCGTCGTCCGGGAAGGTCATCTTGAGGATGGACGGATCGCCGACGAAGCGGGCGGCCAACGCGCGGGGATCGCTCGACCGGACCGATATCATGTGCGGGTGGGCCTCGATGAGCTCGCGGATGTAGGGGACGTCGCCCTGGGCGATGACCTTGCCCTGGTGGACGAGGACGACCTCGGAGGTCAGGGCCTCGATCTCGGGCAGGACATGGCTCGAGACGAGGACGGTCCGTCCTTCGCTCTTGAATCCCCGGATGAGCTTGATGAGCTTGCGCTTGCCCAGGGGATCGAGGCCCGAGAGCGGTTCGTCGAGGATGACGATCTCGGGATCGTGGGCGACGGCCTGGGCGAACTTGATCCGCTGGCGCATGCCCCGGCTGTAGCCGCGGATGAGGCGGTCCTTGTCCTCCGTGAGGTCGACGATGTCGAGGGCCCGGGCGGCCCGGTCCCCCACCTCCTTCTTCGTAAAGCCGTAGAAGCGGAGGAGGCCGGAGACGAACTCGAAGCCCGTCATGTTCTCGTAGAAAGCGTCGGGCTCGGGGCAGAATCCGATCGTCCGGAAGAGGGCCGGCGCGTTCCAGGTCCCGCGGCCGTGGATGGTCACCGTACCGATGTTGGGCTTCATCTGGCCCGTCGCGAGCTTCATGAAGGTCGACTTGCCCGCGCCGTTAGGGCCGAGGAGCCCGGTGATGCCGGCCTCGATCTCCAGGCTGACGTCGTTCAGGCCGAGGATGTTGCCGTAGTACTTGGACAGGTGCGAAGCCGAGATGACGGCCGTCATTTGATGACCTCGACGCTGCGGACCTTGCGGGCGAGGACGACCGCGGCCAGGAGGCAGACCGCGGCCAGGACGAGGAACGACCAGGCGGGGGGGACGGCGTGAGGGAGCTTCCCCCCGAAGAGGGCCGAACCCGCTTGGCGGAGGTTGGCCGGAAGGGAGAAAAGGGCCGTGTACGGGTTCCGGAAGATGCCCCTGAGGATCTCGGAGAGGACGTCGGAAAAGTAGTATACGCCGAAGACGAGGACGACGACGTAGCGCGTGTTCGTGCTCGTCGCGGACAGGAGCAGGACGTAGGCCCCGAAGAAGACGGTCAGCAGGACCGAGTAGCCGAGGATGGACAGAGGCAGCCAGGGATAGGCCGCGAGGAAGGCGAAGCTCCCGGCGAAGACGAGCTTGAAGACGACGAGGAGGAGCCAGGGCAGGCCCGTCAGTAGGAGGATGAAGAAGGCGACGACCGCCAGCTTGCCGACGATGTAGTCCTTCTTGCCGATCGGCCGGGCGAAATAGAGCTGGAGGGAGTTGTGCTTGAGGTCGTCCGCGATGAGGCCGGCCGCGGCGAAGACGAGGACGAGGATGAGGCTGAAGAGCAGGGGCCCGCTGGTGAGGAAGAGCTGGAAGTAGTGGGGGTCGATGTCGAGGAGGTTGCGGTTGCTCTGGACGAGGGCCTTGAAGTCCTCGACGCGCTCGGAGATATAGAGCATGACCAGGAAGACGAAGGCCGGGATGAAGGCCCCGGCGAAGACGAACTTGAAGCCCTTCTTCCGGAAGGCCAGCCGGATCCCGGTCCGGGCGATCGGCAGCCAGGGAAAGCGGCGCTCGACGAGCTGCCCGTCCCAATGGGCGTATCCCCGTTCCCTGACGACGGCCATCAATCCACCCCCACGACGCCGGCGAAGAGGTCCTCGAGCGAGGTCCGGCTCTTGACGAAATAGCGCACCTGGGCGCCCGTCCGGACGGCCGCCCGGAAGATGTCCTTCCTCGCCGCGCCCTCGGGCATGTAGACCTTGATGAGCCGGTCCTCGGTCACTTCGACCCGGCACCCCATGGCCTCGAGGTCCCGTCGGAAGGCCTCCCCGTCGCCCTTGATCCGGAGCTCGAAGAGGCTATAGCGGATGGCCCGGAGGTCCTCCATCCGGCCCTCCGCGGCCAGCCGGCCCTTGTTGAGGATGACGACCGAGGCGCAGATCGACTCGATGTCGTCGAGGATGTGCGACGACAGGATGACCTGGATCGATTTCTTGGTCGCGACGTCCCGGATGAGCTCGAGGATCTCGGCCCGGCCGGTCGGGTCGAGGTTCGAGGTCGGCTCGTCGAGGAAGAGGATCTTCGGATCGTGGACGAGGGCCTGGGCCAGCTTGAGGCGCTGCTTCATGCCGGCCGAATAGGTGTTGAGGAGGCGGTAACGGGCCTCGCCGAGCCCGACGTAGAAGAGGACCTCGTGGGCCCGCTTCATGGCCTCCTGGCGGGGCATGCCCGAGAGCTCGCCGAAGAAGGCGGTGAAGGTCACGGCGTCCATGCCGGCGATGAGACATTCGCTCTCGGGCATGTAGCCGACCGAGCGCCGGATGGCGGCCCGGTCGCGGCGGATGTCGTAGCCGAGCACCCGGCCTTCGCCGCGCTCGGGCGTGAGGAAGCCGAGGAGGAGGCGAAGGAGCGTGCTCTTGCCGGCGCCATTGGGGCCGAGAAGGCCGACCGCCCCCTCGCCCAGGCGCATGGTCACGCCGTCGAGGGCGACGATCTTCCCGTAGCTGAAGCTCAGGTCCTTGACTTCGATGCTCATGGAAGGCGTCAGTGTATTCTCAATGGCATACGGGACGCAAGCGGCAAAAGTTCCCGCGGCCTCAGAGTGGCAGCCGGAGCATGGCGTCGGGATCGACGCGGGCGTCGAGGATCTTGAAGGCCCAGTGGAGGTGAGGGCCCGTGGAGCGGCCGGTCGAGCCGCAGAGGCCGACGGTCTGGCCTTTTTTCACCGCCTCTCCCCTCTTGACGCGAAGCGCGGACAGATGGCCGTAGCTGCTGAAGACCCCCAGGCCGTGGTCGATGATGACGGTCTTGCCGCCCATGTAGAGGTCGCTGGCCATGACCACGGTCCCCGCGTTCGAGGCCCGGATGGGCTCGCCCATGGGCACCCTGAGGTCGAGGCCGGTGTGGAGCGACTGGACGACGTCGTTGTTGAGCCGCCGCTGGCCGAAGTTCCCCCAGGAGGGCGCCTCGTGGGGAAGGGCGAATGGGCCGTCCCCGAGCCACTGAGGCGTGACGACGCTCGTGGCCAGGGCGACGAGCTCCGCCTCCCTCCTGATCCGCGCCTGGACCGAGACGGGCGGGGTGACGTACTCCGGTTTGAGCGTAAGCTTGGTCGAGGGGAACTTCCTGTCGACGACGAGGAGCTCCTTGGTGACCGTCTCGACGACGCCGCCCGTCTTGACGAGCTTGACGGTGAGGACCGCCGGCCCCGGCTTGGCCTGGACATCGATCCCGATCAAGGCGAAGGAACCGCCGCCCGGGGCCGCCGGCGCGATCTCCGCCGTCCGCCCCAGGAAGGTCGCCCGGGCGGACCGGACCGTCCCGTCGGAATCGAGTAAGACGAGTATGGGCTCCCCGGGTTGAAGGGCCCTGTAGGAGAGGCGGACCGTCGGGCCGGCGGCCTGCGTCGGCGAAATCGCGCCTCGCGCCTCCCCTCCGGATCCGAGAGCCGCGACCAGGAATCCGAACCCGGCCAGGGCCGCCGCGAGCGCCCCGGCCCGGCGGCGTCGGCGCGGCCTCAAGCCACCGCTCCCCTCTCGTTCTTCCTCAGGACCTTGCCCGGCAGCCGTCCCGTGTGCTCCCCGGAGTCGACGACGACCTGCCCGTTGACGATGACCGTCTCGATCCCCTCCGGATAGACGGCGGGCTCCTTGAAGGTCGCCTTGTCGATGACCCTGTCCGGATCGAAGACGCAGATGTCGGCCGCCCAGCCGACCTTGAGGGCGCCCCGGCGGACGAAGCCCATGTGGGCGGCCGGCATGGATGTCATCTTCCGGACCATCTCCTCGAGCGGCACGAGCTTCTCCTCGCGGACGTAATTCCCGAGGACGCGCGGGAAGGTCCCGTAGTAGCGGGGATGGGGCTTTCCCTTGCTCAACGGTCCATAGGGAGCGACCGCTCCGCCGTCCGCTCCGACGCCGACGAGAGGGTGGGCCAGGATGCGCTTGAGCACGTCCTCGTGGCCATAGAACGCGACCATGCCGACCCTTTCCGACTCTTCGACGAGGAGGTCGCGCATGAATTCGTAGGGGGCCTTCCCGGCGCCCGCCGCCGCCTCGAGGATGTTCCGGCCTTCGAGGCCGCGGTTCTTCTCCGACGCCACTTCGGAGATGAGGATCCTGTCCCAGGAGCCATAGCCCTTCTCCTGTTCTGCGAAGTGGGCCCTCAGCCGGGGGTCGTTGGCCGGGTCCTTGAGGCGGGCCACGAAGCGCTCGGTCCCGCCCTCCCGCGCCCAAAGCGGGAACAGGATGCTCAGGCTGGTCGCCCCGGCGATGTAGGGGTAACGATCGGCCCGGAAGTCGAGGCCCTCCGCCCGGGCCTGGTCGAGCCTGGCTAGGAGCGCGTCGATCTTCGGCCAGTTCTCGGCGAAGCCGATCTTGAGATGGGAGATCTGTAGCCGCAGGGGCGTCTCCCGGGCGATCCTCAGGGCCTCGTCGACGGCCTCGAGGACGCCGTTCTCCTCGTCGCGCATGTGGGTGGCGTAAAGCCCGCCGGTCCGCGCCGCGACCCGGCAGAGCTCGATGAGCTCCTCCGCCGAGGCAAAGCTCCCCGGCGTGTACTCGAGGCCGGAGGACAGGCCCAGGGCCCCGCCGGCCATGGACTCGGCCACGAGGGTCTTCATTTGTTCGAGCTCGGCCGCCGAAGGGGGCCGGTCGTCCAGGCCCATGGCCACGCCCCGCACCGTCCCGTGCCCGACGAAGGTCGAATAATTGACGGCGGTCCCGGCCCGCTCGATCCGGCCGAGAAAGCCGACGATGTCCCGCCAATCGAGCTCGAGGCCGTACTCCTCCGCGAGAACCTGCCGCGTCTCCTCGAACTCCCGGTCGGAGAGCGGGAAGGGCGACCCTCCGCACTGGCCGCTGACGAGAGTTGTCACGCCTTGGCGCACGGCGCTCTCGGCCCGGGGATTGACGAGGAGCCCGACGTCCGTGTGGTCGTGGACGTCGACGAATCCCGGGCAAACCGCCCGCCCCCTGGCCTCCACGACCGCCACGGCCCGCGAGCGTCCGATCCGTCCGATGGCGCGGATGGCTCCGCCCGAGACGCCGACGTCGGCGCGGAAGGGGGTCCCGCCCGTCCCGTCGTAGACGGTCCCGCCGGCGATGACGAGGTCGAAGTCGGTCCCCGTACGGCAGCCCTGAAGGAGAAGCCCCGGCCCGGCGGCCGTGACCGCGGCAGCCGTCTTCAGAGAGCGTCGGAGGAACGATCTTCGGTCCATAGCGTTCACCTCCCCCGCATGATAGTCCAAACGCCCGGGCGAGTAAACCGCCCGGGGGCGAAGCGCCCCGGCCGTCCCCATTTGCTTTTGGATGGCCTTTCTGTTAGATTAACGTCTCCTCCGGCCCGACGCCCCGCGGCCGGGAACCACAGAAAGGATCGACCTATGGCCGACGAAAAGCAGGAAACGACCCCCAAGCGGAAAAAGATGAACGTCCTCACCCTGGCCGAGATCGAGGCCGGGCTGGCCGAATGCAAGGAGAAGCAGGGCGGTCTCACCTCCAAGTACGCCCTCCAGCTCCTGGCCCGGAAGAAAGCGCTCGGCGGCTGAGCCCGGGCAGCCCCTCCCCCCCTTCCCATCCGCAATTCAAAGATCGTCTTGCGTTTCCGCAGTTTTTCTGTTAAAATTACGCGGAAAAAACATCAGGAGAATAAAAAAGCGTGATCAGCAAGGAACAGAAGACGAGGATCGTCAAGGACAATCAGGCCCATCCCGCCGATTCGGGGTCCCCTGAGGTCCAGGTCGCCTTGCTGACGGAGCGGATCAACCTGCTCGTCAAGCACTTCGGCGATCACAAGCAAGACCACCACTCCCGAGCCGGCCTCATGAAGCTGGTCGGGCAGAGGAAGCGGCTCCTCGAGTACGTCAAGAGGCAAGATGTCAGCCGCTACGAAAAGCTCATCAAGAAGCTCGGCCTGCGCAAGTAGGCCCGGCCTCAAAAGGAACCCCTCATGTCCCACACTATCAGTCTAGAGATCAACGACCGCACCCTGACCATCGAGATCGGCAAGATCGCCAAGCAGGCCGATGGATCGGCCCTGCTCCGCTACGGCGACACCATGATGCTGGTCGCGGCCACTTCCCGCAAGGAGCTCAAGGAGGGCAAGGACTTCCTGCCCCTCATCGTCGACTATCGCGAGAACACCTACGCGGCGGGTAAGATCCCCGGCGGGTTCTTCAAGCGGGAGGGTCGCCCCTCGGAGCGCGAGATCCTCCTGGCCCGGCTGATCGACCGGCCCGTCCGCCCGCTCTTCCCCGAAGGCTACCACTACGACACCCAGATCGTCGGGCTGCTCCTCTCGGCCGACCTCGAGAGCGAGCCGGACACCCTCGCCGTCATCGGCGCCTCGGCCGCCCTCTATTTCTCCGACATCCCCTTCACGACGCCCCTCGGCGCCGTCAAGATCGGCCTGCTCGAGGACCGCTACGTCGTCAATCCGACCTCCGACGAGCTCGACCGCAGTTCCATCAACTTGACCGTCGTCAGCAACGAGGACGGCATCGTCATGATCGAGGCGGGCGCCAAGGAGGTCGACGAGGAGAAGATCCTCGAAGGCCTGGCCCTGGCCCACGAGGCCAACCTGCGGATCATCCGGGCCCAGAAGGAGCTCTACGCGAGCCTGGGCATCCGCAAGCGCGAGTTCACGCCCAAGCCGTTCGACGCCGAGAAGCTCGCCCGTTTCGAGGCCGAGCACGGCGCGGCCCTCCTGGAGGCCATGCAGGTCACGGGGCAAGAAGGCCAACGAGAGGGCCCTCGCCGATGTCCGGGAAGCCGCCCTGGCCGCCATCCCCGAGGACAAGCCGAGGAGAAGCTCGAGGCCAAGTCCTTCTTCTACAAGCTCGAGGAGAAGCTATTCCGCGAGATCGTTCTCAAGAAGAGCCTGCGCACGGACGGCCGCGGCTTCGACGACATCCGGCCCATCACGGCCGAGGTCGGCCTCCTGACGCGCACCCACGGCTCCGCCCTGTTCACCCGCGGCGAGACGCAGGCCCTGGCCACCGTCACCCTGGGCACCTTCGACGACGCCCAGCGGCTCGACAGCCTCGGCGAGGGGACCAGGAAGCGGTTCATGCTCCACTACAACTTCCCGCCGTTCTCCGTCGGCGAAGTCGGCTTCCTGAGGGGCCCCGGCCGCCGCGAGATCGGCCACGGCGCCCTGGCCGAGAAATCCATACTCCCCGCCATCCCCGACATCGACACCTTCCCCTATACGGTCCGCATCGTCTCGGACATCCTGGAGAGCAACGGCTCCTCCTCGATGGCCACCGTGTGCGGCGGCGTCCTGGCCCTCATGGACGCCGGCGTGCCTCTGCGGATGGTCGTGGCCGGCATCGCCATGGGCCTGGTCACGGGCCCGGACGGCTACGCCGTGCTGACGGACATCGCCGGCCTCGAGGACCACTTCGGCGACATGGACTTCAAGATGGCCGGCACCGAGACCGGCGTCACGGCCATCCAGCTCGACCTCAAGATCCCCTGCGTCACCCTGCCCATGCTCCGCGACATCATGGCCAAGTCCAAGACCGCCCGGCTCAAGGTCCTGGCCCGGATGAAAGAGGCGATCGCCGAACCCCGCAAGGACATCTCGCCCTACGCCCCGCGGATCATCATCCTCAACATCAATCCCGAGAAGGTCGGCGAGGTCATCGGGCCCGCCGGCAAGATCATCAAGAAGATCATCAGCCAGACCGGGGCCAAGATCGACATCGAGGAGGACGGCAGGATCCTCATCGCTTCGGTCGACATGTCCGCGGCCGGAGGCGGCCAAGCAGATGATCCTCGACCTGACGGCCGAGGCCGAGTTGGGCAAGGTCTACACGGGCAAGGTCGTCCGCGTCGAGGAATACGGCGCCTTCGTCGAGATCATGCCCAACCTCGTCGGCCTGCTCCACATCTCCGAGGTCGCGCCGTACCGGATCAACAGCATCCACGACGCCCTTCACCTCGGCGACACGGTCACGGTCAAGGTCGTCAGCATCGACCCCGCCGACAACAAGATCCGGCTGAGCAAGAAGGCGTGCGAGGAAGGCGGCGGCGAGAACCCGGATTCGACGCCCCGGCCGCCGGCCCCCCGGCGCTCCCCCCGGGATCAATCCTCGGACCGACGGGGTGGACGCGACCGCGGCGGCCGCGGCCGGTTTTGATTTCCCGGGCCGTTCGACTATAATCGGATGGGACGTCCGCGGCGGCGCGGCCGGACCGGCGGCACAATGTTTCGCAAACGCGGGCCTTCCGGCTTCACCCTGACCGAGCTCGTCATCACCCTGGCCCTCCTCGCGATCCTGGCCATGTCGGCGCTGCCCCTCGGGAAGATGGCCTTCAAACGGGAGAACGAGATCGAGCTCGCCCGGGCCCTGCGCACGATGCGCGAGGCCGTCGACGCCTGGAAGAAGCTGGCCGACGAGAAGAAGTTCGAGTTCGACGAGGACACCGAAGGCTACCCGCCCACGCTGGAGGACCTGGTCAAGGGGGTCGAGGTCCAGGACAAGGACGCCAAGGGCCAGGCGGGTCGCAAGAAGACGGTCAAGTTCCTCCGCCGCATCCCCAAGGACCCCATGACCAACTCCTTCGACTGGGGCCTCCGGTCCTATCAGGACGATCCCGACTCGGACGTCTGGGGAGAGGAGAATGTGTACGATGTCTACACGAAAAGCCCGGCCGTGGCTCTCGACGGAACGCGCTACAGGGACTGGTGAGCGCGGCTTCACCCTGATCGAGCTCATCATCGTCCTGAGCATCATCGGCCTGCTCGTCGGCCTGGCCCTGCCCACCTACCGGTCGTCGACCGTGCGGGCCCGAGAGACCGTGCTCAAGGAGAACCTGTTCGTCCTGCGCAAGCTCATCGATCAATACGCCCAGGACAAGGGCAAGTACCCGGCCTCCCTGCAGACTTTGGTCCAGGAAAGCTACCTCCGGGCCATCCCCGTCGACCCCGTGACCCGGGAGTCGACGACATGGATCGAGGTCCGCGAGCTCCCCTCCCCCGAGGACCCGATGCTCACCGAGATCCCCGGCGTCATCGACGTCAAGTCCGGATCGGATGCGAAGTCGCCCATCGATGGCTCGCCCTACAACACCTGGTGAGCTCCCCGGACGGCCGGGGTACGCCCTCATCATGCTGATGATGGCCGTCTTCCTCATCGCCATCGGACTGCTCGTAGCCGTTCCCGTCCTCCAGACCGAGGTCCAGCGGGAGAAAGAGGAAGAGCTCATCTTTCGGGGCAAGCAGTACGCCGAGGCCGTCCGCCTCTACGCCCAGAAGAACCCGGGCCGGTTCCCGGCCAGCTTGAAGGAGCTCCTGGACAAGAAGTGCATCCGCCGCCTCTACCGGGACCCCTTCGGCCCGGAGGGCCAGTGGAATGTCATCCTAGCGACGGGCAAGGCCCCGACCGGAAGGGAGTCGGCCCAGGAGGTCCTGGTCGTGCCGGAGCGGGCCCTGCCGGCCATCAAGAACCCCCAGATCCTCGGGGTCGTCAGCTCGTCGACCGCCAGGTCCGTGAAGATCTATAACGACCAGGAATCCCACGACAAGTGGCTGTTCTACTTCGGACAGGACCCGAAGAAGCCCCCCGCGATCACCTATTACGGCGAGGACCGCTGAGGCCGGGCCGGGCGCCGGTGCCTCAGACCAGAGGCACGAAGCGGACGGCGAGAAGGCGTTCCTTCCCGATCCCCGACTTTCCCCGCCGGACGAGGACGAGATCCTGGGCGTCCGTCCCGACCGGCACGATCATCCGCCCCCCGACGGCGAGCTGGCCCTCGAGCGCTTCGAGCGGACGGCCCGCGGCGGCGGTGACCATGATCGCGTCGAAGGGCGCTTCTTCCGGCCACCCCGCCGAACCGTCCCCGACGCGGAAACGGACGTTGCCATAGCCGAGCTCCTCGAGAACGCCGCGGGCCCGCCGGGCGAGCTCCTCGACGATCTCTACCGTCCAGACCGCCCCCGCGATCTCGGCCAGCACGGCCGTCTGGTAGCCCGAGCCCGTGCCGACCTCGAGGACCTTCTCCCCGCCCCGCAGCCCCAGCGCCTCGGTCATGTAGGCGACGATGTAGGGCTGGGAGATCGTCTGCCCCTCTCCGATCGGAAGGGGCTCGTCGGCGTAGGCGTGGGCGCGGAGGTTCTCCGGAATGAAGCGATGACGGGGGACCTTGCCCATGGCCGCCAGGACGGCGGCGTCGCGGACCCCGCGGGCCCGGATCTGGGCGTCCGTCATCTTGAGGCGCTCGCGCGCGCGGTCCGCGGCCAAGGGCCATCGCCCTCCGTCAGTAAGCTCGGGCAAAATAGGCCAGCGCCTGGCCCGCGGCGCCGCAGGCGACGCAGGGGCGGCCGGTCCTGGCTTCGTTCTCGTCGATCGGGATGACCCGGATCGTGGCCATGGTCTCGGCCTTGATGCGGGCCTCGCAGGCGTCGCCGCCGCACCAGGAGGCGCGGACGAAGCCGCGTTTGTTCTCGAGGATGTCCTTGAATTCCCCGTAGCCGTCGGCGTCGCGGATGTTGGCTTCGAGGAAGGCCCTGGCCTGGCCGAGGAGCTCCGCCTGGATCTCGTCGAGGAGGGCGGGGACCCGGGCGCCGAGGGAGGACAGGGGCGCGGTCTCCTTGGCTTTCGTGTCGCGGCGGACGAGGACGGCCTGGCCGGCCTTGACGTCCCGCGGCCCGATCTCGACGCGCAGGGGCACGCCCCGCATCTCGTACTCGGAGAACTTCCAGCCCGGGGTCGCCTCTTCGCGGGCGTCGATCTCGACGCGGACGCCCGACGCGCGAAGCTCCCGGACGACGGCCTCGGCGGCCGGCAGGACCGTTTCCTTCCAGTTGCCGACCGATATCGGCACGACCACGGCCTGGACGGGGGCGACGCGGGGCGGGAAGCGCAGGCCCGAGTCGTCGCCGTGGACCATGATCAGGGCCCCGATCGTCCGCGTCGTCATGCCCCACGAGGTCTGCCAGACGTACTGAAGGGTCTGGTTGCGGTCTTCGAACTTGATGTCGAAGGCCTTGGAGAAATGCTGTCCGAGGTTGTGCGAAGTGCCCATCTGGAGGGCCTTGCCGTCGGACATGAGGGCCTCGAGGGCGTAGGTCATGGAGGCGCCGGCGAACTTCTCGCTGAGGGACTTGCGGCCCGTGAGCACGGGGACGGCCAGCTCCGTCTCGCAGACGTCCTTGTAGAGGTCGAGGATCAGCAGGGTCTCGGCTTCGCCCTCCTCGGCCGTCTCGTGGCAGGTGTGGCCCTCCTGCCAGAGGAATTCCGTCGTCCTCAGGAAAGGCCGGGTGACCTTCTCCCAGCGGACGATATTGGCCCACTGGTTGATGAGGACCGGCAGGTCCCGCCAGGACTTGATCCACTTGGCGTACATATGGCCGATGATGGCCTCGGAGGTCGGCCGGACGGCCAGCCTCTCCTCGAGCTCCTCCTTGCCTCCGATCGTCACCCATGCGACCTCGGGCGAGAAGCCCGCGACGTGCTCGGCCTCCTTCTTGAGGAAGCTGTCCGGGATGAACAGCGGGAAATAGGCGTTGACGTGCCCGGAGGCCTTGATGCGCTGGTCGAGCGCCCGTTGGACGTTCTCCCAGACCGCGTACCCGTGCGGCCGGATGACCATCATGCCCTTCATCGGCGTGTAATCGGCGAGCTCGGCCTTCTGGACGATCTCGACGTACCACTTCGAGAAATCCTCGCTCTTGGGCGTGATCTGGCGAACCTGGCGTTCCTTCTCGTTCACGACATCTCCTTGTGTTTGAGCGTTTTACGATTCTAGCGGCGGGACCGGAGATTGTCAAGGAACCGCGGGGAATATCCCCCGCTGGTTCACCTTCAGGGGTGATTGACCGTCCGAGACGCCGCGTGAGATGCTGAGCATGCCAATTTCAAAGGAAAAGGAAGCAGCTATGCTGAGCAGGACCACCTGGGAGTCCAGGCCCCTCCGGCCCCGTCCCGCCGAGCGGGGTTTCAAGCTCTCCCTGCCCATGACGGTCGAGGGGCCCGACCCCGAAGGGACCTTCTTCCACGAGGAGACGACCCTCTCCTACATGAGCCATCAAGGGGCCCTCTTCCCCCTCCGGAACGCCGTCGCCCTGGGCTCCCGCCTCAAGCTCGTCGTCGCCCTTCCCCCCAAGCTGGGCGAGGGACGGACCCTTAAGCTCGTGGTCAAGGGAACGATCGTGGACGTCGAGGCGGGCGACGGGGACACCGACGCGCCCCAGGTCGCCCTCCGCCTCGAATCGAGGTACATCATCCAGGCGGAGGATGGCCCCGACCCCGGCCCGACGCCCTCGCCGTCGACGCCTAGCCTCTAACGGTGAGGCGCGCCTCGCGAATATGACCCCGCGATTCGCCGGAAATAGTGATTCCTTCCGACCGTGAGAACTGGGACAATGCCGTACGATATGGAAGTCGCCAAGCTTCTCCAGGAACCCTCCCCCTCCGGTCCGCCCAAGGCCGGTAAGCGGGAGCGCTCCTTCGAGCTTTCCCTTCCGGCCCTGGTCAAGGGCCTCGACGCCGCGGGCAGGAAGTTCGAGGAGCGGACCTCCGTCTGCGCGATCAGCGCCCAAGAGGCGTCGTTCCGGCTCAAGGCCCGCCTGGGCATCGACTCCCGGGTGACCATTTTTCTGGACATCCCCCGGACCCTGATCCTCGAGAGCCCCCTGCGGATGGTCCTATCGGGGGCCGTCGTCTACGTCCGCTTCGAGGAGGGCGCCGAGAAGCAGCAGTTCATCGTCGTCCGCCTCGACCGGGCCTTCCGCCTCCACTCGAACAGCCTGCCGCCGGCCTGAGGGGCGAGGGCCGTCTCACCCCCCCTCACCCCCCCTGCTTGACAAGCCTCCGGCGATTGACTATGATTCGGGCGACCCGAGGAACAATCCCGTGAATCCTACCAAACCGCCCAAAGGGACCGTGACAAGCATGGAGAAAAAGAAGACCGTCGCCGCCGCGAATCCGCCGAAGATCACGCTTCTCGTATTCTGCCCGTCCGACATCATCCTGGCCGGCATCCTGCGGGCCCTGGAGGCCGACTCGGACCTGGATATCCTCAACATCGAGAAGAACACGATCGAATCGCTCATGGATTCGATCCGGAAGCTCAAGCCCGAGGTCATCCTCTTCGCCCACATGGAGGCCCTGCCGAATCTCCGGGAGATCTGCAAGGCCATCCGCGAGATCTCCAAGACCCAGGGCAAGTCGGAGCTCCTCCTCCTCGGCAACATCCCGGCCCACGAGGAGATCGTCAACCTCATCAACGCCGGCGCCCGGGGGTACTTCGACCTCAACGACGCCTCGACGCAGCTGCCGGAAGCGGTCCGGGGCATCCACAAGGGCGAGATATGGCTGCCCCGCGACAAGATGTCCAGCATCATGGACCGGATCATCTCCGTCGTCGGCCGGGACCTCAAGGAGAAGACGCTCGACCAGCTCACCCCGACCGAGTTCCAGGTCCTGCGCCTCATCGGCCAGGGCAAGAGCAACGACGAGATAGCCGAGCTGATGTTCATCAGCAAGAACACGGTCCGCTCGCACATCAAGAGCATCTACGCCAAGCTCGACACGCACAGCCGCCTCCAGTTGGCGCTCTACGCCATCAATTCGGCCCTCTTCTAAAAAGCGAGGAATCGAGGACGACATGACAAAGAAGACAAGCGCCCCCAAGAAGAAAGCCGCTCCCAGGAAAAAAGCCAAGGTCCTCCCCGAGGACCTGGAGATCAACCGCCGCCGGGAATGGCGGTTCGACTTCCCCCTGGACACCTTGATCGAGGGGAGCCGCGCCGACGGGGCCAGGTTCAAGGAGGAGACGCACCTCGAGAACATCTCCTCCGGCGGGGCCTATTTCTCCCTGGACTCCGGGGTCGTCGTCGGCTCCAAGCTCAACCTCTTCATCGAGCTCCCCGAAAACCTGGCCGACGGCAAGAAGCTCCGGATGAGGATCGGAGGCATCACCGTCCGCCTGGAGAAGCCCGACAAGAAGGCCAAGCGTCAGGGCGTCGCCGTGCGGTTCAGCGATGACATGTTCAAGATCGTCCCGGTCAAGAAGACCGCCAAGAAGAAATAAGGTCCTCCGCGTCGCGCTGACGGGGGGGATCGCCTCCGGCAAGTCGGTCGTTTCCCGCGTCCTCGCCGCCAAGGGGTGCGTCGTCCGGTCCTCCGACGCGACGGCCCACGCCCTCATGCTCCCGGGCCGGCCCGCCTGGAAGGCGGCCGTCTCCCGATTCGGGCGGGACATCCTCCGCGACGACCGGACGATCGACCGGGTCCGCCTCGGCCGCATCGTCTTCGCCGATCCGGCCGCCCGCCGTTTCCTCGACCGGCTCGTCCACCCCCTCGTCCTGGCCGAACACGTGAACGCCGCCCGCAGGCTCGCCCGCGGCCCCGGCCGGCGCCCCCGGATCTTCGTCGTCGAGGCGGCGCTGACGATCGAGGCCGGATTCGCGCGTCATTACGACCGCGTCGTCGTCGTCCACTGCGGCAAGGCCGAGCAGGTCCGGCGCCTGCGCCTGCGGGACGGCATCGGACGGGCCGAAGCCCTGCGGCGGATCGGGACGCAGATGAGCCGGCGGGAGAAGCTGGCCCACGCCGACTACGCGATCGACACGTCGGGAACGCTCGCCGAAACGGTCGAACAGGCCGAGCGCCTCTACGCCCGCCTCGTCCAGGACGCCGAGCTGACTTCTTAGGTGGGTTTGGTCTTGGAGAGGAGCGTTTTGAGCTCCTGGCCGGGGCGGAACTTGATCCGCTGCCCCTTCTCGATGCGGATCTGCTTCTGACGGCGGATGTCCCGGCCGAACCCGGTCTTCTTGGGCACGACCTTGAAGCTGCCGAAGCCCCGGATCTCGACCTTTTCTCTGTTCGTCAGAGCGGCCTTGAGCGATTCGAGGATCCCTTCGACGACCGTCAGCGACCTGGCCCGGTTGAACTCCGTCTTCTTCTCGATCGCCAGGGCGATATCGTTCTTGATCATCGAAAAAGCTCCTAACCCTAAAACGCTAGATATATTTAATTTATTGAAAACAAAATGTCAAGCGTATTATAATGAAACCAGGATGCGCGCGAAAATCCTTCTGGCCGCGATCTTTCTGGGGTCCCTTTCGGCCTCCGCCGAGGTCGTCCGGATCAAGGTCGACGCCCCTATCCACCCCGTCACGTCCGAGTACATCGTCAAGTCCATCGAAAGGGCCGACCGGGACGGAGCGGACCTCGTCCTCCTGACCCTGGACACTCCGGGCGGGCTCGACTCCTCGATGCGCGAGATCATCGCATCGATCGTCAACGCCAGGACGCCCGTGGCCGTCTTCGTCGGCCCGAGCGGGGCCCGGGCCGCCTCGGCCGGCTTCCTCATCGCCCTGGCTTCGGACGTCTTCGCCATGGCCCCGGGCACGAGCACGGGAGCCGCGCATCCCGTCGGCGTCTCGCTCACCGGCCAGGCCATGGACAAGACCATGGAGGAGAAGGTCACGAACGACGCCGCCGCCTACGTCCGGACGATCGCCGAGAAACGCGGCCGGAACATGCGCCTGGCCGAGGACGCCGTCCGGCTGAGCCACTCCTATACGGAGAAGGAGGCCCTCGACGGCGGCCTGGCCGACCTTGTCGCCGGGACCGAAGAGGAGCTCGTCGCCCGGCTCGACGGCCGGTCCGTCAAGCGCTTCGACGGCTCCGCGCGGACGCTGGCCCTAGCGGGCAAGCCCGTCGTCGACAAGCCCATGAGCTTCCGCCAGCGCTTCCTTCTGACGATCGCCAATCCCAACCTGGCCTACATCCTTCTTATGATCGGCCTGCTGGGGCTCTATTTCGAGTTCTCCCACCCTGGGGCCATCCTGCCGGGCGTCCTGGGCGGCATCTCGCTCCTCCTCGCGGTTTTCGCCTTCCAGATCCTGCCCATCAACTACGTCGGCCTGGGCCTCATCCTCCTCGCCGCGATCCTGTTCGTCCTGGAGGTCAAGGTCCAGAGCTTCGGAATGCTGGCCGTCGGAGGGATCGCCGCCATGATCATTGGATCGCTCATGCTCATCAAGGCCCCCATCGCCGAGCTCCGGCCCAGCTTGAGCTTCATCCTGCCCGTCGTCCTGGCCGTGTCCCTGATCGTCCTCTTCCTCCTGACCCTGGTGTTCAGGGCACACGCGCGCCGCTCGGCGACCGGTCCCGAGGGCATGATCGGCGAGACCGGGACGGCTCGGACCGACCTCTCCCCCACGGGGAAAGTGTTCGTCCACGGCGAGCTCTGGCAGGCCGAGGCCGGGGAGCCCGTCCGCGCCGGAGAGAAAGTCAAGGTCCTCGAGGTCCTCGAGGGCCTGAGGCTCAAGGTCGGCAAATTCCAATAGAACCCCGAAGGAGGGAAACATGATCACCTATCCGATCATCGTCGTCGGTCTCGTCGTCCTTTATCTCCTCAATTCGATCAAGGTCCTGCGCGAGTACGAGCGGGGCGTCATCTTCCGGCTCGGCCGGCTCCTGCCCCAGCCCAAAGGCCCGGGGCTCATCTTTGTGTTCTCCCCCATCGACCGCATGGTCCGCGTCAGCTTGCGCCTCATCACCATGGACGTCCCGCCGCAGGATGTCATCACCCGCGACAACGTCACGGTCAAGGTCAACGCCGTTCTCTATTTCCGGGTCATGAATCCCCTCAAGAGCGTCGTCGAGGTCCAGGACTATCTCTACGCCACCTCCCAGCTGGCCCAGACGACGCTGCGCAGCGCCCTCGGGCAGGTCGCCCTCGACGACCTGCTCTCGGAACGGGACAAGCTCAATGCCCGCCTCCAGGAGATCATCGACCTCCACACCGACCCCTGGGGCATCAAGGTCCAGCTCGTCGAGATGAAGCAGGTCGACCTGCCGGAGAACATGCAGCGGGCCATCGCCAAGCAGGCCGAAGCCGAGCGCGAGCGCCGGGCCAAGGTCATCCACGCCGACGGCGAGTTCCAGGCCGCCGACAAGCTGACTCAGGCCGCGGAGATCATCTCCAAGAACCCGCAGGCGCTCCAGCTGAGGTTCCTCGGCACGCTGACCGAGATCGCGACAGAGAAGAACTCGACCATCGTCTTTCCCCTTCCGCTTGAGCTTTTCCGGGCCTTCACCTATGATAAAGACAAGGAGAGACAATAGAGCTGATGGCCAACAAAGAGTTCCGCGAGATCCAGGTCTCGAGCTCCCTGCTCGTCGTCATCTTCCTCGGCGTTCTCGCCCTGGGCGTGTTCATCTTCCTGCTCGGCGTCTCGGTCGGCAAGAATCAGGCCCGCCTGTCGGCCCCGACCCAGGTCGTCACCCAGCAGATCCCCGAGCCGGTCCGGGAAGTCCCCGTCAAGCCGACCGCGGCCGAGACGGAGTCCGGGTCCGCTTCCGCCCCCGCGGGCGGGCTCGCGCCTAAGACCGCGGCCAAGGACCCCGGGACCAAACCGCCCGCCGCGAAGACCGCGGCCGCGGCCAAGAAGACGCAGGCCGTGACAGGCCCCCGGTACTACGTCCAGGTGGCCGCCTTCAACGAGCGGGCCCTGGCCGAGTCCCTCGCGGAAAAGTACAAGGCCCAAGGGTACGAGGCCGTCATCAACCCCCGTCAGACGAGCACGAAGACCTGGTACCGGGTCAGGCTGGGTGGATACGCGACGAGGGACCAGGCCGCCGGACTCCTCGACAAGCTCAACGCCGCGGCCGGCAAGAAGACCGACTTCCAGATCGTCTACGAATAAGCGGAAGGACACGACGCTCCATGGCTTCCATCGACAGAACGACCGACCTCAGGACGCGACTCCAAGGCCTCTTCGACAAGGTCGAAGAGGTCCGGGGTTTTCTTTGACCTAGAACACAAGACGGCGGACCTCGATTCGACCAACGCCCGCTTGGCCTCGCCCGAGGTCTGGCAGGACCAGAAGGCGTCGCAGGCCCTCCAACAGAAGAAGAAGCTCCTCGAGAAGGACATCCGGTTCTTCAAGAAGATCCTCGACCAGAAGGAGGAGCTCGAGGTCCTCGTCGAGCTCGCCGCCGAAGGCGAGAGCGTGGACGCGGAGACCGCGGCGGGGATCGGCCGGCTCGAGAAGGCCCTCCAGGAGGCCGAGCTCAGGGCCCTCTTCTATGACGAGGACGACCCCCGCAACGCCATCCTGACCGTCCATCCGGGCGCGGGAGGCACCGAGTCCCAGGATTGGGCCCAAATGCTCCTCCGGATGTACCTGCGCTACGCCGAGCGCATGGGATTCAAGTCCGAGGTCCTCGACCACCAGCCCGGTGAGGAGGCGGGGCTCAAGAGCGCCACCATCCGGATCGAGGGCGATTACGCCTTCGGCAATATCGGCCAGGAAACGGGCGTCCACAGGCTCGTCCGCATCTCCCCCTTCGACGCCAACAAGCGCCGCCACACCTCGTTCGCCGCCGTCTTCGTCTACCCCGAGATCGACGAGGACATCCAGGTCGACATCAATCCCGACGATCTCCGCATCGACACCTACCGGGCTTCCGGGGCGGGCGGGCAGCACGTCAACCGGACCGATTCCGCCGTCCGCATCACTCACAACCCGACGGGCATCGTCGTCCAGTGCCAGAACGAGCGCTCCCAGCACAAGAATAAGGCCATGGCCATGAAGATCCTCAAGGCCCGGCTCTACGAGCTAGAGAAGATGAAGCAGAACGCCAAGCTGGAGAAGCTCGAGGACGCCAAATCGGACATCGCCTGGGGGAACCAGATCCGGTCCTACGTCCTTCACCCCTACCGGATGATCAAGGACCTGCGGACGCGGGTGGAAACGGGCGACACGGACCGCGTCCTCGACGGCGACCTCGACGAGTTCATCAAGGCCGCCCTCGTCTATCGCAAGAGGTCGGGCCCGGCCCCTCAGTAGAGGACGTCGCGCTCGCCGTACCTCTCGACGATCCTGCGGACCTCACGGAGGAGGAGCTGTTGGCGGGCCAGGACCGCCTGGATCTCGGCCTCGCTCAGGAGGTCGCCGAGCGCGGACCGGAGCCCTTTCTCGTCCAGCGCGGCGGTCCTCTCCACGAGGGCCCGCGGCAGTCTCCGCATGAGGGCCTCGGGCGCCACGTTCTTCCCCGAGAACGGGATATCCTCGACGAAGCTCTTCCCGATCCGGAAGGTCCGCGAATGGTCGATGAGGATCGTCCGGAAGTCCCGCGTCACCAGGACGTTCCCCGTGTGCCGGTCCTCGTTGCCGATGAGATTGTCGAAGAACTGGGCGATGTAGCCCGCGTTCTTCCAGGGGTCCGACAGGAAGACCTCCCGGTCCTCCGGCTTCTTGGCCAGGTCCCGGAAGAGGGACGTGTTGTCGATCCACAGCTGGCAGGAGCCGGGGCGGCCCTGGAAGACCCGTTGCACCGTCGGCGGGACCATGCCGACGTCGAGGAGCTTGTCGACGATGTAGGCGGCGATCTCGAACCGCCAGCCTTCGAGATACCCCCCCCTGACGCCCGTCGCGTCCTTCCAGATGGCCCGCCGCACGACGCCGTCCCGCAGGAGCGTGAGCTGCCAGGGCTCGGTGACGCCCTGCTCGAAGCTGAGCCGCTCTTCTCCGACGACCTCGGCCTCGCGGAGGAAGGTCTCCCAGTCCGCCCGCCGGGCGAGATCGCGGGAGGAGAACTGCGCCCCGCAGAGTCCCACGACGAGCGCGACGACGAGGCCGAACAGGGCCGGCTTCCTGACGCTCATGCCAACATCCCCTTGCAGTCCAGCCTAGACGAACGCGCGGCCCGAGTCAAGGCGCCCGGCCTTGAACTTTCGCCCCCGAAACGGTAACATGGTTGACCATGACCACGGACGACGCCAAGGCCAAGACGGATCCGGGATCCCTGGAGGGACCCGAATTCATGCCGCCCCTCGAGTTCAGCTCGGTCGTCCTCCTCCTCTACTTGCCCGCTCTCATTCAGCTCGGCCTCGTCGAGGACCCCGCGACGGGCCAGAGCCATGAGAACCTGGGCCTGGCCAAGCGGAACATCGACCTCCTCGATCTCCTCAAGGACAGGACGAAGGGCAACCTCGAGCCCGAGGAAGAGAAGTTCCTGGAAGGGGTCATCGACCAGCTCAAGCTGGCCTATCTCAAGAGAGCCGACCTCGTCAAGATGTAGACGCATGGTCGTATACCGCGGCCTCGACGACCGCCGCCTCGCCCCCCGCCCCTCCGCAGTGGCCGTGGGCAACTTCGACGGCCTCCATCTCGGTCACCGCAAGATCCTGTCGCGCCTCTGCGCCCGGGCCGGCCGGAGCGGGCTGCGCTCGCTCGTCCTGACCTTCGCCCCGCATCCCGAGCGGGCCCTCGGCAGGTCCTCGGTCCGGATGATCGACACGCCGGAAGACCGTCTGGGGAGGCTCCGCGCGACCTGCGTCGACGCCGTCGTGGTCAACGCCTTCGACGAGGCCTTTTCCCGGCTCAGCTGCGGCGAATTCGTCGAGGGCGTCCTCCGGGAGAAGCTGGGCGCCCGCGAGGTCGTCGTCGGCGCGGGCTTCCGCTTCGGGCGGGACCGGCGTGGCGGCACCGACCTTCTCAAGCGGCTGGGACGGCCGTTAGGCCTGCGCGTCCACGTCGTCCCTCCGGCCCGGGTCGCCGGCCGCGTCGTCAGCTCGACCGCGGTGAGGCGGCTTCTCGAACGGGGTCGGGTCGAAGAGGCGGCCCGCTTTCTCGGGCGGCCGTACGAGGTCCGCGGCCGGGTCGCCCCCGGCGAGCGCCGCGGGCGTCGCCTCGGCTTTCCGACGGCCAACCTGGAGACGCGGAACGAGATCCTGCCCGAGGGGGTCTTCATCACCGAGACGGTCGTCGGCGGCCGGGCCCGCCCGTCCCTTACTAGCATAGGCACCAATCCGACCTTCGGCCCGAACCCGCTCAGCGTCGAGACCCTGCTCCTCGACTACCGCGGCTCGCTCTACGGGGCCGAGACCGTCGTCCGCTTCCACCGCAAGATCCGGCCGACCCGGGCCTTCCCCGGCGCGGCGGCCCTGGCCGCGCGCATCCGGCGGGACTGCGAAGAGGCCCGGGCCTGGTTCGCCCGGCAGGATTGACATTATTCCGGCGTTCATGCATGTTCAAGAGGCCCGATCCCCGAAGCAAGGAGTGATCGCATGGAGGAGAAGACCAAGGCCAGGATCATGGACGCGACGAAGATCCGGCGCGTGCTGGCCCGCGTCGCCACCGAGATCATCGAGAGCAACCGGAACCTCAAAAACTTGGTCGTCGTCGGCGTCAAGACCCGCGGTATCGCCATCGGCGGCCGTCTCGCCCGTCTCATCCGCGAGCTCGAGGGCGTCGAGGTGCCCATCGGCATCATCGACATCACCCGCTACCGCGACGACGTCCCGGCCCCCCGGGCCAAGGCCTCCCTGGCCGCGGGCGAGCTTCCCTTCCCGATCGCCAAGAAGGACGTCCTTCTCGTCGACGACGTCCTCATGACCGGGCGGACGATCCGGGCGGCCATGGACGCCCTGATCGACCAGGGCCGGCCGCGGACGATCCAGCTCGCCGTGCTGATCGACCGCGGCCACCGCGAGCTCCCCATCCGGCCAGACTACGTCGGCAAGGTCCTTCCGACGTCCCGCCGCGAAGTCGTCCGCGTCCGACTCAAGGAGACGGATGCGGCCGACGAGGTCGTCATCGCCGAGCCGGCCAAGGCCGGCCGGCCGAGGAGACGGTGACGATCCTCGTCCGGGGCGGCCGGGTCGTCGATCCCGCGTCCGGGACAGACGGCGTCAGGGACGTCCTCCTCGACGGACCCAGGATCGCCCGGGTCGCCGCCGGCCTCGCCGCCGCGGCCGACCGGACGATCGACGCCGCAGGGCTCGTCGTCGTCCCCGGGCTCATCGACATGCACGTCCACCTGCGCGAGCCGGGATTCGAGGCCAAGGAAACCATCGCCACGGGCGCCCGGGCGGCCGTCCGGGGCGGCTTCGCGACCGTCTGCGCCATGCCCAACACCGACCCCGTCACGGATGGCCCGGAGACGATCTTTCGGATCCTGGCCGAGGCGCGGCGGGCCGGCCTGGCCAACGTCTTGCCCGTCGCCGCGGTCACTCGCGGCAGCCGCGGCGAAGTCCTCGTCGACATGGCCGCCTGCATCGCGGCCGGCGCCGTCGCCTTTTCGGACGACGGACGGCCGGTCTCGGCGGGCCCGGTCATGCGGAAGGCCATGATCGAAGCGGCCGCGGCCGGAGGGCTGGTCATCGATCACTGCGAGGACCGGGCCCTCGCCGCGAATGGCGTCATGCACGAAGGCCGCGCGTCCGCCCGTCTGGGCCTCGCCGGCATCCCCGCCGCCGCCGAGGAGGTCGTCGTCGCCCGCGACATCGCCCTCGCGGCGGAGCTCGGCCTCCCGGTCCACATCGCCCATCTCTCGACGGCCGGCGGCGTCGGCCTCGTCGGCGAGGCCAGGCGCCGCGGCGTCCGCGTCTCGGCCGAGGCGACGCCCCATCATCTCTTTCTCACCGACGAGGACATCCGGGCGGACGACGCGGATTTCAAGATGAACCCCCCTCTGCGGTCCACCGCCGACGCGGCCGCCCTCGTCGAAGGCCTGCGCTCGGGGACCGTCGACGTCATCGCCACCGACCACGCGCCCCACACGCCGGCCGAGAAGGCCAGGGGCTTCCGCGAGGCCCCGTTCGGCGTCGTCGGGCTCGAGACGGCCGTTCCCCTGGTCCTCGACCGGCTGGTCGCGACCGGCCTCATCCCGCTCCGCCGGTTCGTCGAGCTGCTGTCCGCGAACCCGGCCCGGCTGCTCGGCCTCTCCGGGAAGGGCCGGATCGAGCCCGGGGCCGACGCCGACCTGACGATCCTCGATCCGGCCGCCTCGGTCACGATCGACCGGAACGGGTTCGAATCCAAAGGACGCAATACCCCCTTCGACGGCTGGACGCTCAAAGGGGCCCCGGTCATGACCATCGTCGGGGGCCGGGTCGTCTTTCCCTTCGAGGACCGGTCGCGGTCGCGCGAGCCATGAGCACCGACGGGAAGAGGATCGAGCGCCTGGAGAAGGCCGTCGGCCATGTCTTCAAGGACCGCGCCCTGCTCGTCAGGGCGCTGACCCACAGCTCCCACGCCTACGAGACCCGCCCCGAGGCGCCCGAGGACAACGAGGTCCTCGAGTTCCTTGGCGACTCGGTCATCGGTCTCGTGGCGGCGGAGAACGCCGTCGACGCCTATCCCGACAGGAACGAGGGGGAGCTGTCGAAGCTCAAAGCCTCGGTGACGAGCACGCTGGCCCTGGCCCAGCTGGCCAAGTCCATCAAGCTCGACAAGGCCGTCCTGCTCGGAAGGGGCGAGGAGAAGAGCGGCGGGCGGAAGAAGCCGTCCATCCTGGCGGGGGCCCTGGAGGCCCTGGCCGGGGCCGTCTACCTCGACGGCGGGTTCGAGACCGCCAAGAGCTTCGTCTCGTCCCTGCTCGGACCCGCCTTGAAACCCATCCGGTCGGGCTCCCAGACGATCAACAATTCCAAGTCGGCCCTCCAGGAGCTCTGTCAGAAGTCCGGCCTCGCGGCCCCGGACTACCGGCTCCTCTCCGAGAAGGGGCCGGCCCACAGCCGGACGTTCGTCGTCGAGGTCCGGCTGGGGGAGAAGAAGCTGGCCAAGGCCCGGGGGGCTTCTAAGAAAAGCGCCGAGCAGGCGGCCGCCGAGAAGGCCCTCCGGGCGCTCCTCGGCCGGCGGCTCAAGCGCTTATCCTCGGAGGCCTTCGTCATCGAGGCCGGCGACCTGACCCTGCGCTGAGCCCGGAGGGGCCCGCTCAGGGCCCCATCAGGACCGCGACCGGGCGGAGCGACGGAACGTTCTGGCAGACGATCCGGACGACAGCGGTCAAGGGCACCGACAGGATCATCCCCGGGACCCCCCAAAGCCAGCCCCAGAACAGCAGAGAGAAGAATACGAGCAGCGGGCTCAAGCCGAGGCCCCGGCCCATGATCCGGGGCTCGAGGAAGTTCCCCAGCACCATGTCCAGCCCGTTGGTGATGACCAGGATCCAGAAAGGCGTCCAGAACGTCCCGAACTGGAAGAAGGCGAAGCCGACGCGCAGGACGGCGGCCAGGAACGAGCCGATGTTGGGAATGAAGTTGAGGAAGAAGGCCACGAGTCCGAATATGAGCGCGAAATCGACGCCGAACAGCGCCAGGACGATCCAGACCATCAGCCCGTTGGCGGCGCTGACCGCCGTCTTGATGACGAGGTATTTCCTGATCTGGGCGTCGATCGACCCGAGGACGGCCCGGGCCTGGCCGGCCCTTTCGCCCTCGAAGATCCTGGCCAGCTTGGCCCCGAACCGGCCCCGGCCGGCGACGATGACGACGAGGAAGAGAAAGACCAGCGAGATCTTGCCGAGGAGCCCGATGAATGGCCCGATGGTCTTGAGGATGAAGGCCCCGGCTTTGCTGATGTCGAGGCTCTCGAGGACCGAGGAGAGGTCGAGCTCGATCGGCCCCATGACCCCCTGGAGGAACCGGACGATGTCGCCGAGCCTGTCCTGGTACTTCGGCAGGTCGGAGACGAGGGCCTTGCCACTTTCGTAGACGAACGCCCCCATGAGGAAGAGGAAGACGAACAGCAGGGCCAGGACGATCAACACGGCCGACCGCCTCGGACAGCGGCAGCGGGTCAGGAAGGTCAGGGCGGGATCGATGATGTAGGAGAGGAAGACGGCCAGGATGAAGGGGATGAGGACCGGCCGGGCGAGCTTGAGCACGACGCCCGCGACGAAGAGGACGACGATCGCCAGGGCCGTCTTGAAGTATTTGTTGTCGTCCACAGCCCCTCTGGCGGCGCGTTTAGGCCGATCCTCAACGCGCCGGAAGGGCCCTGGTCAGGGAGGCGGCCAGGGCCCCGAGGAGGGCCTCCCCCGCCGCTTCGAGGCCGTCGGGGACGCGCATCGCGCCGCAGATCACCCGGCCGACGCGCCCGAAGAAGAGGTGCTGGCCGTAGCGGTTCCGGACGCGGGCGCCGCCTGCGATCTTCTCCGGGGACGCGCCGTCGGCGGTCAGCGCTTCGCGGAGCCTGCCCATCAGGTCCTCGGCCTCCGCCTCGGACCGCGCTTCGACGAAGAAGCCCTCGATCTCGCGGTCGCCGGACCGATAGGAGGCGACGTAGCCGTCCCTGAGGAACGCGTAGCCCATGAAGTTCTTCTTGATGTACTTCTCGCTCCGGGCGACGAGACCTGCCGCGGGGAACGCCCGGACGAGGGCCGGCAGGCCGCCGGCGGGCTTGATCCCGGCCGCGACCTTGGACCCGACATCCTTGAGGAACGCCTCCGTTCCGTCCCCGAGGCCGAAGGCGAGCATCTTCACGTAGAACCGGCCGGCCAGGAAGTTCAGCGCCTCGCCCTCGAAATAGCCCAGCTCGCCGACGGGCACCGCCTTGTTGTCCGGGAAGCGCTCCGACCCGAAGATGCCGAAGGCGTTGACGGCCTCGCCCATGTCGTAGATCTCCAGGGTCAGGGAGGCTCCCGCTCCCTTCTTCTCGAGATCGGCGACGACGAGCTCCCGGAAATCATAGCTGAGGTAGCTTTCGGCGGCGCCGTCGATGTACTCGAAGAGGTCGTCCGGGAAGTAGCTCCGGGGCGGCTCGGACGGCGTCCAGCCCTCGACCCGGGGGACGAGGCGTGCGAGCTCGGGGCTGCCCTCGCGCGCCTGGCCCGCGACCGCGGCGGGGCCGAAGAAGAGCGGTGCCGCCAGCGCGGCGGCCAGGACCCATCCACCCAATTTCCGGGAGCTTGTCATGCGCGACCTCCGATCCTACGTCGGGTTTACTATAGCGGAGGGCCGGATGATTGGCAAGCGCCGTCCGGGACAGCGCCGGCGGGCACCCTTCGGGCAGTCGTTTGACAGCCCCCGGGAAAAGGGACATCATGGAAACGTCATGGGCGTTTCCCGGGTCGTCGTCGTCAAGTCCGCCGGCGCCTGGACGGGGGCGGGGGGCCTCGACGCCGGGGTCGTCGCCCGGTTGTTCTCCCGCGGCCTGGCCCTCCTCACGGACGAGCGCGATGAGGCCCGGGCCGTGGCCGCCCTTTTCCGTCCGGCCGACCGCGTCGGCATCAAGGTCAACACGATCGGCGGCCGGGCCCTCAGCACCCGGCCCGAGGTCGCGGGCGCTCTCGCGTCCTGGCTCGCCCGGGGAGGGCTCGAGGAGAGGAGCGTCGTCATCTGGGACAGGACGACCCGGGAGCTGCGCGACGCCGGCTACGCGCCCGCCGCCGGCCGGAACGGGGCAAGGACCTTCGGCACGGACGCGGACGGCGTCGGCTACGGGCCCGGCCTTGTCTCGCACCTCAACGTCGGCAGCCTCTATTCCCGGGTCCTGACGGAGCTCACGACGGCCTCGATCAGCTTGGCCATCCTCAAGGACCACGGTCTGGCCGGGGTGACCGCCGGGATGAAGAACTATTTCGGGGCCATCCACAATCCCAACAAGTACCACGACGACCGCTGCGATCCCTTCGTCGCCGAGGTCTTCGACTCCCCCCCGATCAAAGCGCGGCACCGGCTGACCGTGATCGACGCCCTGGCCGTACAGTTCCACAAAGGGCCGTCCTACCACGCTCGCTGGTCCGCGCGCCCCGGCGCCCTCCTCTTCAGTCTCGACCCCGTGGCCGCGGACAGCGTCGGCTGGAGGATCATCGAACGGCTGAGGGAGGCCGCCGGCCTGTCGACGCTCGCGGCCGAGGGGCGAGCGCCGGGCTACCTGGCGACCGCCGAGAAGATGGGGCTCGGCCGGTCGGACGCCTCGGCCATCGAGACGATCGAGGAGACGGTCGGGTGAACAGGCGCCGGTTCATGCGCCGGGCGGCCGGGACGGGTTTGGCCTTGGGCGCCGGCCTGCCCGCCCTCTGCGGGCGCCTGGCGGCGTGGCCGGCCGAGGGCGTCCTGTCGCATGTCGAGGCCCGCTATTACACGAAGCTCGCCGACCGCGAGATCGAGTGCCGCCTCTGCCCGAGGCTCTGCCGGCTCGGCGATAGGGAACGCGGCTACTGCGGCGTCCGGGAGAACATCGGCGGCACGTATTACACGCTCGTTTACGGCAAGGTCTGCACTCTCAACGCCGATCCCGTCGAGAAGAAACCGTTCTTCCACGTCCTCCCCGGGACCACCGCCCTGTCCTTGGCGACGGCGGGCTGCAACGTCAACTGCAAGTTCTGCCAGAACTGGGAGATCTCCCAGGCCCGGCCCGAGCAGGTCGAGCACATCGACCTCCCGCCCGCGGCCGCGGCGGCGCGGGCCGCGTCGGCCGGATCCCGCTCGATCGCCTACACCTACTCCGAGCCGACCGTCTTCTTCGAGTACATGTACGACACCGCGGTCGAGGCGAGACGCCGAGGCGTGAGAAGCCTCGTCGTGACGGGGGGGCACATCAATCCCGAGCCCCTCGCCGACCTCCTCGGCGTCGTCGACGCCGTCAAGATCGACCTGAAGGGCTTTGACGAAGGATTCTACAAGACCTACGTTCGCGGCGCCCTCGGGCCCGTGCTCGAAGCCATCCGGACAGTGGCCCGTTCGAAGGCCTGGCTGGAGATCGTCTATCTCGTCATCCCGAGCCTGAACGACCGGCCCGAGAGCATCCGGGAGATGGCCCGATGGGTCAAGGACGAAGCCGGCTCGGAGGTCCCCCTCCACTTCTCCCGGTTCTATCCGATGTACCTCATGAAGAACCTGCCGCCGACGCCCCTCTCGACCCTGGAGGCGGCCCGGGAGACGGCCCTCGCCGAAGGGCTCCGCTTCGTCTACATCGGCAACGTGCCCGGTCACGAGGCCGAGAGCACGTACTGCCCGGGCTGCGGGCGGACGGTCATCCAAAGGGTCGGCTACACGATCGAGGCGATCAGTCTGAAGAAGGGCGAGTGCGCATCGTGCGGGACGACGATCCCCGGGATCTGGGCCTGACAGCCCGGCTTCCGGCCTTCCTGCTCGGCTTCATGGCCTCCTCGTTCCAGATCTACCTGCTCCGGGAGTTCGCGGCCGAGTTCACCGGCAACGAGCTCACCTTCGGCCTTCTCCTCGGCTCCTGGCTGCTGTGGGGCGGGCTCGGCAGCCTGGTCAGGCCGGGCCGGCGGCCGGAAGCGGCCGCGCCGCGCTTGGCCCTTCTCTACGGCGCGGCGATCGTCCTCTTCGGCGCCGGGCTCGCGCTGCTGAGGTTCTCGCACGCCTTGCTGGGCCTCCTCCCGGCCGAGGCGACCGGGCTCGTCCCGGCCCTCGGCTTCGCGCTCGTCCTGGCCCTCTTCCTGAGCTTCCCTCTCGGGCACGCGTTCGTCCTCAACGCCGGCCTGCTCGGCGGGGACGTCCCGAGGGTCTATGTCCTGGAATCGGCCGGGGCGGCGGTGGCCGGTCTGGCCGTCCACTTCCTGCTCGTCCCCCGGCTGTCGAACTGGCAGGGGGCGGCGATCGTCGGGGCCGTCGCGGCCGCCCTCTCCCTCGTCGCTTTGAAGCCGGGCCGGTCCAGGCCCCTGCTCGCGGCGGCCCTGCTCCTCTCGGCCGGGCTCGGGCTCGCCGACCGGACCGCCCTCCGATCGGCCTGGAAGCCGCTCGAGGTCGTCGACGCCGAGGACACGCCCTACGGGAAGCTCGTCGTCGTCCGGAACGCGGAACAGGTGACTTTCTTCGACAACGGCCTGGCCGTCTTCAGCCGTCCGGACGTCGGCGCGGCCGAGGACGCCGTCCACTTCGCATTGCTCCAGCGGGACGACGTCGGACAAGTCCTGCTCGTCGGCGGGACAGCGAGCGGTCGCGTCGAAGAGGCCCTGAAGCACCCCGGCGTCCGGGTGGACTGTGTCGAGATCGATCCGGCCGTCGTCAGGCTGGCCCGGAGGCACCTCCCCGCCCCGGCCCTCGCGGCCCTGGACGACCCGCGCGTTCGCGTGTTCACGAGCGACGGGCGGGCTTTCCTGGAGAGGACATCGGAACGCTATGACGCCGTCCTGCTCAGCCTGCCCGATCCCGGCACGGCCCAGGTCAACCGGTATTACACCCGCGAATTCTTCGGCGAGGTCCGGAAGAAGCTCGAGCCGGGCGGCGTTCTCAGCTTCGTCGTCCCGGGCGCCGAGAACTACGTCAGCGCTTCTCTCGGGCAGTTCCTGTCGACGCTCGCCGGGACCCTGCGCGCCGTTTTCCCCGAGGTCGCCGTCGTCCCGGGAGCGAGCTCGGTGTTCCTGGCCTCCGACGGCCCGCTTTCCGTCGATCCCGAGGTCCTGTCGGCGAAGATCGAACGCCTCGGGCTCGAGACGACGTTCGTCAGCCCGGCGATGCTGCCCTTCCGGCTCGAGCCCGGGCGCGTCGACCGGCTGAACAGGGCCTTGGAGCTCGCCGGCGGCGGGGAAAAGATCAACCGGGACCTCGTCCCGGTGAGCTACTACTTCCAGGCCCTGCTCTGGGCCGGCCAGTTCGGGGGACTGGAAGCGCGGCTCCTCCGGGCGGCCGGAAGGGTCCCGGCGTTCTGGCTCCTGGAGGCCCCCCTTCTCGCGGCCGCCCTGGCGCTCGCCCTCCTGGCCCTGGGTCCGAGGCGCTCGGCCGCCCGGTCCCTCGCCCCTATCGCCGTCATGGGCTTCACGACGATCGTCGTCGAGGTGGCCATGTTCATCGCCTTCCAGGCCAACTTCGGCTACGTTTACGGGAAGATCCCCCTGCTCCTGGCCTCGTTCATGGCCGGGCTCGTCTTCGGCGGCTTCCTGGGGCGCCTCAGGAAGAAGACGGGCCGGGCCGACCTTCCTCTCGTCCAGGGCGGATTCGTTCTCCTGCTCCTCGCGACCTACGGCGCGCTGCCGGGGACCGGCGGGGAGCCCGTCCCCTTCGCCCTGCTGGCCGGGTTCGGGACCCTGAGCGGTCTCCTCTTCATCACGGCCAACAGGCTCGTTCTCCGGGCGACCCGGCACCCGGGGCTGAGCTATGGGATCGACCTCATCGCTTCGTTCGCCGGGGCCGTCCTCGCCTCGGCCCTGCTCATCCCTCTCTTCGGCATCCCCGCCCTCGTCATACGCCTCGTCGTCCTCAACGCCCTCACCTTCGTCTTCACTCTGGTCATCTCCTCCCGCTGACTCCGCGATCCTCAGGCACCCGATAAGGCCGCGGAATACTAGCCTTGGGGTATCTTCATAACGAGCATGAAGCGGTGATTATGCCAGCACCGGGATGGAGACTTAAGGCGGCGTCAAGGATCCCCGCCGCAACGCTTCGGAGCTGCCGGCGATTGTACTATAATACGCGAGAGGATCGCCTCGACATGTTCGAAGAAACCCTCCTGACGCCGAAAAGGGGCGCGCGGCCGCCGCGCGACAGGCTGCTCGGCGTTCTCGTCACCCTGTTCGTCCACTGCCTCCTGGGCCTGGCGGTCTATCACGGCCGGTTCACGGTCAAGATCCTGCCTTTCGACACGAAAACAGAGCAGGTCCGCGACATCGTCCTCGTCCCGCCGCTCAAGGTCTCCCTTCCCAGGATCGTAGGCGGACGGGACCTCACCGCGGATCCGGCCGAGGCGCTCGGCGAGCCCGGCCCTCCGGCCGGGGCCCGCCCGTCTTTGGCGCCCCGCGAGGAGCCCGCGGCCGGGGCCGAAGAAGCGGGTACGCCCGCAGAGCCGGGCGGCGGTGAGACCGCCCCCCCGCCGGGCGCGGGATCGGTCATCCCCTCCCTGTCATCGAAGTTCCAGCAGTCGCTGGCCGTCCGCGGCAGGTCCGCGCTGACCGTTCCCCTCGCGCCTCCGGGCACGCCGCCCGGTCCGCCCGGGATTGGGGGCCGGACGCCTCTCCCCGATTTCTCGAAATACGGGCGAGGCGCGACCGGCGGCGGGGGCTACGGCACGGGGCGTGGCGGAGTCGGGCCGGGAGGCGGGGGCCGCCAGCGAGTGGGCATATCCGTTCCTATCAAGGGCTACGACCTCCTCCCCTGGGCGACCGTCGTCGTCGAGCGTCTCCAGCTCCATTGGGCCCTCCCGGCCGTTGTCGCGCTCCCCGACGTCGCCAAGATCAGCTTCGTCATCGTCATCAAGAAGAGCGGCGAGCTCGATTCGATCGAGATAATCGAAGGGACCACGGTCGAGGTCCTCGACCGGGCCGCCCTCGAGGCCATCCAGGCCGTGCTTCCCTTTCCCGCCTTGCCCGACGATTTCCCAGGCGATCTCCTGGAGATGACCTTCGAGTTCGTCTACAATGACTGAGCTCCGGCGGATCGCGGTAGCCCTCCTCGCGCTACTCTCCCTTTCGGCTGCGGCCCGGGCGGACTGGAAGGCGGAACTCCTGGCGCGCCTCGGCCGCGAACCCGATTACCGCGCCGCCTACGAGTATCTCAGCGAAGAAGCCGGGAAGCTCGAGCAAGACGACCGGCAGACGGCCGGCCTCCTCCTCCCCTTCCTGGCCTCGAAGCTCGGCCAGAAGGGGACCGAGAGGGACCTCATCGCCGCGTACTTCGAGACCTACAGGGATTACGACCCGGACTTCGGCTTCCTCGACGATCGCACGATCCGCGACTTCCTGACCTTCTGGGCCGTTTGGAAGCGGACCTATCCCCTGGTCTTCGACGTCACCCTCCTCTCCTATGACCGGAGGGTGGCGACCGGCCTCCCGGGATCGATCGACATCGGCCTCGAGCTGCTCAACGAGACCTTCTACCGCGTCTCTCTCGGCCCCTATATCCTCGAAGGGGGGCACTGGCCGGCCGGTTTCCACATCCTGACCATCCCGCTCCGGGGGCTCTTCGAGCGCTCGGAGACCTACGATTTCGTCCTCGACCTCAAGTCCGGAGACCTCGTCCTGAGGAAGCCGATCAGCCTCCGGGTCGAGCTCGCCGATGTCGCCGTCCCCGTCCCCCAGCCACGGCCGGAAGCCGACCCCCGTCCCGCCCGGGGCGTCGCGCTCAAGCCCATCGAAGAGGCGGAGCTTTCGCTCTACATCGACGGAAAGCTCGTTCTCAGGAGCCGCAAGATCGCCGCCAAGCCGGCTTCGTTCACGTTCCCCCTGGGCGGTCCGCTCATGGCGGGCCAGAAACCCTACATGCCGCCGCCAAAGGACGTCCCGGCGGCGCACGGCGTCAGCATCATCGACGCCCTGGCGCTGGCCTACAAGGCGCTGAAGGACCTGGTGTCCAAGAAGCCTCCGCAGCCGTCCCCGCCGTCCTACGCGAAGGTCACCAGCCTGTCATTCGCCTATCCCCGGACGACGGCCGATGGCGGGACGGTCTCGGCCCGGGCCTCCCTGTCCATCAGGCCGGGCCGGGCGGCCGTCCTCAGGGAGTGAGCGGGGCCCCCGGGCCCATTTGACTTCGGCCCCCGGGCTCTGATATATGTTTGGGCAAGAGGATCCCCGGCCCGACGGCCTCCGGTCGCGAGGCCGCGGGACATGCCCGGAGGATACGGAGGACCAAAATGGCCGACAAGAGCGTGGAGAGGCGGCTCTGTCAGCGCTTCAAGATCGGTGGTGCGACGGTCGCCTACCGCCGGGACAGGCTGCTCGCCATCAAAGCGGGGGTCGACGAGGAATTCTGCCCCGTCCTTGACCTCAGCCGGGGCGGCATCCGCTTCCTCACCCAGAAGCCCCTGAAATTCAAGTCCAGGATCAGCCTCCAGCTGTCCATACCCGGCGAGCGGGTCCCTCTCGAGCTCAAGGGCCGGGTCCGCTGGTCGACGTTCAACGCCGGCCAGAGCTACAAGTATCAGGCGGGTGTCCAGCTCAATCCCTACGGCCTCGAAAAGGGCCAGAACAATCCCCAGGCGTTGACCAAGATCGTCGGCCTCGAACAGAGGTTCGTCGAACCCGAGGCCCCGGCGGGGCCCGATCGGACGGGCGAGCCGGGCGCCTAGCGCGACGCCCTGGGCTTGGCCGACTTCTCGCCCTCCACGACGACGAGCGAGTAGTCGGCGATCGCCAGGAGCATCTTGCTGATCGACTGGAGCAAGCCCAGGCGGTTCTGCCGGACCTTCTTCTCCTCGGCCATGACCAGGACCTTGTCGAAGAACGTGTTGAGGACCGGCTGGAGCTTGAAGATGATCCCCTGGGCCCGGAGGTAATCGCCCCGGGCTATCATGGGTTGGGCGTTGTCGCGGATGATCGAGAGCATCGAGGCGAGATCCCTCTCCTCTTTCTCGACGAAGAGTTCGGGATTGACCTTGGCCGCGGGCGCGTCCCGGATGATGTTGTTGATCCTCTTGGCCATGAGGATGAACGGCTCGAATTGCGGGCTCGACTCGAGGGAATCCAGGGCCTCGACCCGGGCCAGGACGTCGGTGATCTGGTCGACGCCGGGCCCCAGCGCGGCCGCGACGAGGTCGTAGCGGTAGCCCCTCTTCTCCAGGATGAACCGCAGACGGCCGGAGAAGAAATCGAGGCAGGCTACCTTGGCCGCCCGGCGCCCCAGGCTCAGGCGGTCGCCATACACGCCCAGGATCCTATCCAGCAGGAGCGGCAGGGAGAACCGGAGCTTTCGGTCGAGGGCGACCTTGCAGACGCCGTGCGCGTTGCGGCGCAGCCCGAACGGATCGCTCGAGCCGCTGACCTGGAGGCCGACGCCGATCGCGCCGACGATGGAATCCATCTTGTCGGCGATCGAAAGGATGGCCCCGGAGAGCGAGGCCGGGGAGGCGTCCTCGAGGCTGCCCGGCTGATAATGCTCGTAGATCGCCCGGTGCACGGCGGCCGGGGCCCCTTCGAGCTCGGCGTAGAGCCCGCCCATCCTGCCCTGGAGGCCGGAGAACTCCTTGACCATCTCCGTCAGCAGGTCGGCTTTGCAGAGGCCGGCCGCCTCGATCGCGTGCAGCTTGACGTCGGCCGCCCCGAGCTTGCCGCTGAGATAGCCGACGATCTTTTTAAGGCGCTGGGCCTTGTCCTCGTAGCTGCCGAGCTTCTCCTGAAAGAGAACGTTCTTGAGTCCGGCCGCGCGTGCGGCGAGAGGCACCTTGCGGTCCTGGTCCCAGAAGAAGCGGGCGTCCTCCAACCGGGCCCGGAGGACCCGCTCGTTGCCTCGGCGGATGAAGCCCTTGGGGTCGCCGGCGGCGTCGGCCACACCGAGGAAATGGGGCAGCTGCCTGCCCTCGCGGACGACTGAGAATAGCTTCTGGCCCTCGCGCATGGCCGTGGCCAGGACCTCGAGGGGTAGGCCGAGATAGGCCTCGGGGAAGGAGCCGAAGACGACGTGTGGATGCTCGACGTTGAGGGCCAGCTCCTCGAGGAGCTCGGGGTCCGGGTAGGCCTCGGCCCCGAGCGGGGCTAGGGCGTCCTTGATCCCCCCGACGATCATCCGCTTCCGGGCCTCCGGATCGACGACGACGAAGCCCGCCGCCAGGGCCGACGCGTACTCCTCGAAGGAGCGGGCCCGGACCGGGCCAGGCGAGGCGATCCTGTGGCCGACCGTCGTGTCGGTGGCCTTGAATCCTTCGAAGGCCGTGACGACGACCTCGCCCCCGAAAACACAGAGCAGGCCGTGGATGGGACGGGAGAAACGGAAGGGATTGTCCGCCCAGCGCATCATCTTCGGGAAAGAGAGCGCTCCCAGGACCCGGGGGACGGCGGCCTTGAGGATCTCGGCAGTCGGCGTGCCCTTGGCCCGGCGCTTGAAGCCGAGATATTCGCCGCGGGCCGTGGTGATGGATTGAAGGAGGCCCTCGTCGACGCCCTGGGACCGGGCGAAGCCCTTCCCGGCCGGGGTCAGGGCGCCGTCCGCTCCCCTGGCGACGGAGAGCGGCGGTCCGGTGACCGTCTCCTCGCGGTCGGCCTGCCCTTCGGAGAGATCCCCGGTCGCGATGAGGCGGCGCGGAGTGGCCAGGACCTTGAGGGAACGGACCTCGATCCGCCCGTCGGCGAGGTCCTTGCGGAGACCGGCCTCGATCTGCTCCAAGGCGGAACGGATGTGGGAGGCCGGAAGCTCTTCGGCGAGCAGCTCGAGGAGGAATTCCATCAGGCGCCCTCCTCGACCGCCGTATACCGCCGGGCGATGTCGTTGACCAGGGCCCGGATCTGGGAGATCATCTTGACCCTCTCGGTGACGCTGATGGCCCCCCGGGAATCGAGCAGGTTGAAGTTGTGGGAGCACTTCAGGCACATGTCGTAGGCCGGAAGGAGCAGGCCTTTCTCGACGAGCCGGGCCGCCTCCTTTTGACAGGCGCCGAAGGCCTGGCGGAGCATGGCCACCGAGGCCGCGTTGAAGTTGTATTCCGAGAACTCCTTCTCCTCGCGCAAGCGGAGGTCGCGGTAGCTGACGTCGGCGGACCAGTCGAGGTCGTAGATGTCGTCCTTCGCCTCGAGGAACATCTCCAGCCGCTCGAGGCCGTAGGTGATCTCGACCGGGACCGGCGAGAGGTCGATCCCGCCGCACTGCTGGAAATAGGTGAACTGGGTGATCTCGAGCCCGTCGAGCAGGACCTGCCAGCCGACCCCCCAGGCACCGATCGTCGGCGATTCCCAGTTGTCCTCGTCGAACCGCAGGTCGTGGTCCTCGAGGGCGACGCCGAGCGAGCGGAGGCTCTGGACGTAGATGTCCTGGATCGCGTCCGGCGACGGCTTCATGATGACCTGGTACTGGAAGTGCTTCTGGACGCGGTTGGGGTTCTCGCCGAAGCGCCCGTCGTCGGGACGCCGCGAGGGCTGGACGTAGCCGACCCGCCAGGGCCGCTTGTCGAGGACGCGGAAGAAGGTGTCCGGGGTCATCGTCCCGGCCCCGACCTCGAGGTCGTAGGTCTGGGCGAGATAGCAGCCCTGGCCGGCCCAGAACCGGTGCAAGCCGAGGATGAGGTCTTGGACGGACATGTCTATGGCTTCTTTTCCCAGCGGAGGACGGGGTTCTTGGCCGCGTTGACCTCGTCGAGCCGGCCGACGTAGGTCACGTGCGGAGCGGCGTGGAGGACCTCCGGGCTCTCCTTGGCTTCGCGGGCGATCGCCTTCATGGCGTCGATGAAGAGGTCGAGATCGCGGCGGCTCTCGGTCTCGGTGGGCTCGATCATCAGCGCGCCGTGGACGATGAGCGGGAAGGACATCGTCGGCGGGTGGACCCCGTAGTCGATGAGCCGCTTGGCGATGTCGAGGTTCGTCACCCCGTGCTCCTTCTGGAGCTTGTCGGAGAAGACGCACTCGTGCATCGAAGCGGTCGTGTACTTGAGATGGTAATGGCCTTCGAGGCTCTTGCGGATGTAGTTGGCGTTGAGGACGGCGATCTCGGCGATCTCCCGGACGCCGCGGGGCCCGAGGGACAGGATGTAGCAGAGGGCCCGGACGATGACCGAAAAGTGGCCGAAGTGGCTTCGGACCCGGCCGATCGTCGCCGGCCGGTCGAGGTCGAGGGCGAAGCGGCCGTCCTTCTCCGCGATCACGGGGACGGGCAGGAACGGCACGAGCTCTTTCTTGACGCCGACGGGACCCGAGCCGGGACCGCCGCCGCCGTGGGGAGTCGAGAAGGTCTTGTGAAGGTTGAGGTGGATGACGTCGACGCCCATGTCGCCGGGACGGACGATCCCAGTCAAGGCGTTCATGTTGGCCCCGTCCATGTAGACGAGGCCGCCTTTGGCGTGGACGATCTCGGCGATGCGGCAGATGTCCGACTCGAAGACGCCCAGGGTGTTGGGATTGGTCACCATGAGCGCGGCCACCTCGTCGTTCATCGCGGCCTCGAGGGAGGCCAGATCGATCGTGCCCTTGTCGTTGGACTTGATCTCCTTGACCGAATAGCCGCAGATGTGGGCCGAGGAGGGATTGGTGCCGTGGGCCGAGTCCGGGATGAGGACGTATCGGCGGGCGTTCCCCCGGGCTTCCAGGGCGGCCCGGATGAGCATCATTCCGACGAGCTCGCCGTGGGCGCCCGCGGCTGGATGGAGCGTGAAGGCGTCCATGCCGGTGATCTCCGAGAGGTAGCCTTCGAGCCTCTTCAGGACTTCCAGGTTGCCCTGGACGAGGTCCTCGGAGGCGAGAGGGTGTGAGTCGGCGAAGGCCGGGTGGGCCGACGAGCCTTTCGTTGACCTTGGGATTGTACTTCATGGTGCAGGAACCGAGAGGATAGAGCCCCAGGTCGACGCAGTAGTTCTTCTGGGACAGGCGCGTGAAGTGGCGGGTGACCTCTGTCTCGGAGACCTCGGGGAAGCCCTCGAGCTCGTCGCGCAGGGGGACGCCGGCGAGAAGGTCGCTCGTCTCGGGCACGTCCAGGGCGGGAAGCTCGGCGGCCCGCTTGCCGGGCGCCGAGAGCTCGAAGATGAGGGGTTCGCGGATCTCCTTGATCATGACAGGACCTCCTGGAGGGCCCCGGCCAGCCGGTCGATCTCGTCCTTCGTCCTCACTTCGGTGACGCAGACGAGGGCGGCGTTCTCGAGCTCGGGATATGCGGCCCCGAGGCCGAGCCCCCGATGAGCCCCTTGGCCTTGAGCCCGGCGTCGACGGCCGGCCACGGCTTGGGGAGGCCGAGGACGAACTCGTTGAAAAAAGGCCCGGCGAAGCGCTTCTTCACGCCGGGCACGGCCGTCAGCCGGCCGGCCGCGTAGGCGGCTTTCTGGGCGTTCTGGCGGGCCATCTCCCGCAGGCCCTGCTTGCCCAGGGTCTCCATGAAGATCGTCGCCCGGAGGGCGCAGAGGGCCTGGTTGGTGCAGATGTTGGAGGTGGCCCTCTCCCGGCGGATGTGCTGCTCGCGGGTCGACAGGGTCAGGACGAAGCCGCGCCGGCCCTCCTCGTCCACGGTCTCGCCGGCGATGCGCCCGGGCATCTGTCGCAGGAACTCCTTCCGCGCAGGCCATGAAGCCGAGATAGGGCCCGCCGAAGCTCAGGGGGATGCCGAACGATTGGGCCTCGCCCGTGACGATGTCGGCACCCGAGCTTGCCCGGCGCTTCGAGCAGACCGAGCGAGACGGCCTCGGCGACGACGGCCACCGCAGAGGGCCTTGACGCCGTGGGCGGCGTCGGAGAGGGCCTTGGCGTCCTCCACCACGCCGAAGAAATTGGGCGACTGGAAGACGACGGCGGCCGTCTTGTCGTCGACGAGACTGCCCAGCGCGTCCCGGTCGACCCGGCCGTCGGGCCCGAAACCGACCTCCACGACCTCGACGCCGAGGTTCTTGACGTAGGTCCGAACGACCTCGCGGATACTGCGGATGGAGGCGCACGGCGACAGGACGACCTTGTTCCGGGCCGTGATCCGCTGGGCCATCAGCACGGCCTCGGCCGCGCCCGTGGCGCCGTCGTAGAGGGAGGCGTTGGCGATGTCGATGCGCGGTGAGCTGGCAGACGAGGGTCTGGAACTCGAAGATGGCCTGGAGCGTCCCCTGGCTGACCTCGGGCTGGTAGGGCGTGTAGGGGCTGACGAACTCGCCCCTCGAGGCGAGATAGTCGACGACCGTCGGGATGAAGTGCTCGTAGGCGCCCCCACCGAGGAACGACAGGTGGCCGGCGTAGGCGTTCTTCCGGCCGATCGCCTCGATCGTCCGGACAAGCTCGAGCTCCGGCTGGGCCGCCGGCAGGTCGAGCGGCCGCTTGAGCCGCACCGCTTCGGGGATGCAGCAGAACAGGTCGTCGATCCCGGCGACGCCCACAGCGGCCAGCATCTCCTTCTTGTCCTTGTCGCTGAGAGAGAGATAGCTCATGTGAAGATCCCCTGTCCGTCCGGCCGGAGCCTCAGTGCTCGAGCCCCTCCAGGTATTTCTCGTAATCCGCGGCCGCCATGAGGCCTTCGATTTCCTTCTTGTCCTTGATCTTGATCCGGACGATCCAGCCCTGGCCGTGGGGGTCCTTGTTGAGGAGATCGGCCGTCTGGTTCAGGGCCTCGTTGACGGCGACGACCTCGCCCGCGACCGGGGCGTAGACGTCGGAGACCGACTTGACCGATTCGATGACACCGATCGACTGGCGCGCGGCGAGATCCTTGCCGGCCGCGGGCAGCTCGACGAAGATGATGTCCCCGAGCTGGTGCTGGGCGAAATCGGTGATGCCGACGAGGGCCTCGGCGCCCTCGACCTTGATCCACTCGTGCTCTTTGGTGTAGCGGAAATCGTTGGGATACATGAATGCCTCCTTGGCGCTCTGACGCGCTATTTCTTGACCCTTTTGTAGAAGGGCGTGGGAATGACGCGAGCCTTGGCTCTCTTGCCCCGGATCTCGATCTCGAACTCCGTTCCGATCTCCGTGCCTTCGATAGGCAGGTAAACGAGGCCGATGGCCTTCTTCAGGAGAGGCGCGAAGGTCCCCGAGGCGACCTCGCCGACCTTCTGGCCCCTGAAGTGGACGGGATAATGGGGCCGGGCGATGCCGGGCTCGGCCATCTCGAAGCCGACGAGCTTTCTCGTCAGGCCCTCGGCCAGCTGCTTCTCGATGACGGACCTGCCCAGGAAATCGCCCTTCGTGAGCTTGACGATCCATTTGAGGTCGGCCTCGAGCACGGTCGTCTTGTCCGTGATGTCGTTGCCGTAGAGCATCAGCTTGGCTTCGAGACGAAGGGTGTCGCGGGCGCCCAGGCCGATGGGCTGGAGCCCCAAGGGCTTGCCCTGCTCGATGAGCGTCGTCCAGATGACGCCGGGATCGGGGTCCGTCGTGTAGATCTCGAAGCCGTCCTCTCCCGTGTAGCCGGTCCGGGAGACCAGGCAGGCCTTGCCTGCGACCCGGCCCCTGGCCCAGTGGAAGGACTTCATGGCCGCCAGGTCGATCTCTGTCAGGGGTTGGAGGATCTTCTCGGCCAGGGGCCCCTGGAGGGCCAGCTGGGAATAGGCTTCGCTCTGGTGCTCGACCTTGACCTCGAAACCTTTGGTACGGCCGGCGACCCAGGCGTGGTCCTTGTCGTCGTTGGCCGCGTTGACGACGAGGAAATACTCCTCCGGCCCGATGCAGTAGACGAGCATGTCGTCGACGAAGGTGGCCTCGGGCGTCATCAGGGCGGTGTACTGGACCTGGCCCGGGGCGAGCTTGCCGGCATCGTTCGGGGTGAGCCACTGCACGTAGGCCAACGCGTCCCTGCCGGTGACCAGGATCTCGCCCATGTGGCTGACGTCGAAGAGGCCGGCCTGGGTCCGCACGGCCATGTGCTCGGGGATGATGCCCGCGTACTCGACCGGCATCTCCCAGCCGCAGAACTCTATCATCTTGCCGCCGAGCGCCTTGTGGTGCTCGTTGAATCGCGTCTTCTTCATGGTCACATCCTTGGTCGAAACGAAGCCCAAAACTACCACATCTCGACGCCTCGTTCAAGTCGCCTCGCCGCCTCGAGAGGATGTACCGGAGATGGGAGAAGAATAAAGAACGAGGGCGTTTCTATAAATGGCCGGCTTGCTCGTGGGCGCTGTTTTGTTATAATAAGTGGCCGAAAATGATCGCCTTCAAATCCCGATTGAAAGAGGCCGTCTTCGAGCGGCTGAAGGCCGTCTACCCGGTGACGGCCTCCGATCTCGACATGGCCCCGACGCCCGACCCGAAGATGGGCGATCTGGCCCTGACCTTCCCATTCACCCTGGCGAAAACGCTCCGGAAAGCGCCGCGGCGATCGCCCAGGAGGCCGCTCCCCTGCTCGCCTCGGTCGAAGGGGTCGTCAAGGCCGAGGTCGCGGGGGCCGGCTTCATCAACCTCTTGCTCGACAAGGCCGCCGTTTTCGCCGAGGCCGTCCGCTCGGCCGGACGCGACCTCGCTCCGGGCCGAAGAGCGACAAGGTCATCGTCGAGCACACCAACATCAACCCCAACAAGGCCGCCCACATCGGCCACCTGCGCAACGCCTGCTCGGCGACACCCTGGTCCGGTGCCTCCGGTTCAAGGGCGAGACGGTCGAGGTCCAGAACTACATCGACGACACGGGCGTCCAGGTCGCCGACGTCGTCGTCGGCTTCATGGAGCTGCGAGAGGAAGACCCTCGCGGACCTCGAGAGCCCTCGCCCGGCAGAGTTCGATTACTACTGCTGGGACCTCTACGCCCGGGCGTCCGCCTATCTCGACGAGCATCCCGAAGCCCAGGCCCGGAAGGCCGACGATCCTGCAGGCCATCGAGCACGGCCGAGACGCCGGAGTGCGACCATGGCCCGCGGCACGTCTCGCGGCGCATCGTCCGGGCCCACCTGGCGACGATGAGGCGCATCGGCATCGCGCTACGACCTCCTGCCCTGCGAGAGCGACATCCTCGCGCCTCGAGTTCTGGGACAAGGCCTTCGCCCTGCTCAAGGAGAGGCAGGCCATCCACCTCGCGGCCGAGGGCGAGAACGCGGGCTGCTGGGTGATGCGCCTCGAGGAGGACGAGCGAGCGGGAGAAGGTCATCGTCCGCTCCGACGGCACGGTGACCTACGTCGGCAAGGACATCGCCTATCAGCTGTGGAAGTTCGGCCTGCTCGGCCGCGATTTCCACTACGAGCCCTTCTCCAAGGACGAACGGCCGGACGCTCTGGATCTCGACCGCCGACCCCCGGACCGGCCCCCGAACCGTCCTTCGGCGGCGCCAGCAAGGTCTACAACGTCATCGACACGCGGCAGTCCTACCTGCAGAAGGTCGTCGTCCAGGGGCTGCGCTCGCTCGGGCTACGACGCCGCAGGCCGACACGTTCGATCCACTTCTCCTACGAGATGGTCGCCCTCTCCCCCAAGAGCCTGCGGCGAGCTCGGCTACGAGGCCTCGGACGAGGAGAAGGCCAGCGGCCTACCTCGAGGTGTCGGGCCGCAAGGGCCTCGGCGTCAAGGCCGACGACCTGCTCGACCGGCTCGAGGACAAGGCCCTGGCCGAGGTCGAGAAGCGCAACCCCGACCTGCCCCCCGACGAGAGGCGGAAGACCGCCCGGCAGATCGCCTCGGGCGCGCTGCGCTATTTCATGCTGAAGTTCACCCGCAACTCGCGTGATCGTCTTCGACTTCGAGGAGGCGCTGAGCTTCGAGGGCGAGACCGGCCCCTATCTCCAGTACACGGTCGTCCGCATGGACAGCATCTTCCGCAAGCTCAAGGAGAGGGAAGGTGTCGCCGAGGAGGACATCGCTCCGCCCTGCAGACGGAGGCGCCCGGATCCCGGACGGGCTCACGGAGAACGAGCTGGCCGATTTCTGGGACCTCGTCCTCTACCGCCGCCTCGCTCGAGGAGGAGGTTCTCAGGTCCGTCGCCGCCCTCGAGTTCTCCCATCTGGCCAAGTTCGCCTTCCTGCTCTGCCAGAAATTCAACGGCTATTACCATAAATACCCGGTCCTCGCCGAGGAGAACCCGGAGGTCAAGGCGTTCCGCCTGACTCGTGCTCCGGACCGTCAAGGACCAGCTCCATTGCGCCCTGGGCCTGATGGGCATTCCCCCGCCCGAGCGAATGTGACGGCAACTCCTCCCGCCCCGTCGCGGTTCAGGAACCTTAGAGCGGAGGTTAACATGATCGAAGTTCGAGCATCTCACCAAGAAATACGGGGAGCTCGTCGCCGTCAGGGACCTGACCTTCAAGGTCGAGTCCGGCCGGATCTGGGGCCTGCTCGGGCCGAACGCGGCCGGCAAGACGACGACGATGCGCATCCTGACCGGCTATCTGCCGGCCACGGCCGGCCGGGCCGTCGTGGCCGGGCACGACGTCTTCGAACGAGCCGGAGGCCGTCAAGAGAGCCATCGGCTACCTGCCCGAGGTCGTCCCTCTCTACCCGGACATGACCGTCTCGGACTACCTCGCCTTCGTCGCCGAGATCAAGCAGGTGCCGAAGGCCAAGCGCAAGGCCTCCATCGCCAGGGTCATCGAGATCGGCCGGCCTCGGGACGTCACCCGCCGGCTCATCCGGAACATCTCCCGCGGGCTACAAGCAGAGGGTCGGCATCGCCCAGGCCATGATCAACGACCCCCAGGTCCTCATCCTGGACGAGC
The DNA here is from genome assembly GCA_963719985.1 of Candidatus Aminicenantota bacterium. Taxonomy (GTDB): domain Bacteria; phylum Acidobacteriota; class Aminicenantia; order Aminicenantales; family Saccharicenantaceae; genus RBG-16-66-30. The sequence continues at coordinate 266,879 of CAVRDU010000006.1, forward strand.
CGACGATCGGCCTCGACCCGGCCCAGATCATCGAGATCCGCGAGCTCATCAGGAGTCCTCCGCGGCGAGCACACCATCCTGCTCTCGACCCACATCCTGCCCGAGGTCACCCAGATCTGCGACGGGGTCGTCATCGTCAACGAAGGCCGGCTCATGGCTTCCGGCTCCCTCGAGGACCTCGCCGCCTCGTTCGAGCGGACCGACGGGGTCTTCGTCAAGCTCCGGCGCGCCGGGGCCGACGAGTCCGCCCTGCTCCGGGGCCTCCCGGGCGTCGAAAAGGTCACGGTCGAGGGGAGCGAGATCCGCGTCGAGTGGGGCCGCGGCCGCGACCTCCGCGACGACGTCGCCCGCCTCGTCCTCGACCGGGGGCTCGGGCTCCGGGAGATGAGACCCCTGGCGGGGATCGAGGACCTCTACCTCAAGATCGTCTCGGGGAGGGTCGAACAATGAGCAACATCTGGTCCCTCGTGAAAAAGGAGGTCCGGGCCTATTTCGGCTCGCCGATCGCCTATGCCGTGATGTTCAGCTTTCTCCTGCTCGTCGGCTATTTCTTCTACAGCCTGGTCCTGTGGTTCAACGCCCAGGCCATGCAGATGGCCCAGAACCCCTATTACGCCCAGCAGGTCAACATCAACGAGATGGTCTTCTCGCCCTTGTTCCACAACATCAGCATCGTTCTCATCTTCGTCGTGCCCCTCCTGACCATGCGCCTGCTGGCCGAGGAGAAAAAGAGCGGCACCGATGAGCTCCTCTACACCTCGCCGCTCAAGGTCGGCCAGATCGTCCTCGGCAAGTATCTCGCCGCGCTGGTCCTGCTGGCGGTCCTGCTCGGCCTCACGGCCCTCCTGTCCGTCTTCGTCTTCGCCTGGGGCAATCCCGAGCTCGCGCCCTGGCTCACGGGCTATCTGGGGCTCTTCCTCATGGGCGCCGCCTTCATCGCCGTCGGCCTGTTCTTCTCCTCCCTGACGGAGAACCAGATCGTCGCCGCTGTCCTGACCCTGATGACGCTCCTGCTCTTCCTCCTCCTCAACTGGGTGTCCTCCCTCGGCAGCGGCGCGGCCTGGACCAAGGTCGTCAGCTACCTCTCGTTCTCCGAGCACTTCGAGGACATGACCCGGGGCATCATCGACACCAAGGACGTCGTCTACTACCTCAGCGTCTCGTTCTTCGGGCTGTTCCTCGCCCACTCCGTCCTCCAATCCCGGCGGTGGAGGTGACCCATGGACGCGATCAAGAAACACCTCAGCACGGCGGCCGCGATCTTCATCGGGGCCGGCTTCGTCGGCCTGATCGTCTGGCCGCACAAGGGGACCGCGATCCTCATCGTCCTCGGGCTCGGCCTGGCCGCCCTAGCCGCCCACATCGTTCTCAACGGGAAGGTCCTCCGGCGGAGCTTCACGCGCAAGTCGTTCCTCTATTCGGGGAACCTCCTGCTCATCGTCCTGCTCGTCCTGGCCATCCTCGGCCTGCTCAATTACTTCCTGTCCAAGAACAACTACCGGGCCGACTTCACCGCGGACAAGCTCCACAGCCTGTCCGACCAGTCGGTCACCGTCCTCAAGGCCCTCAAAGGGGACATCTCGTTCACGTGCTTCTTCCGCGAGGGCAACTACGGCCGGGCCGCCATGGAGAACCTGCTCAAGCTCTACTCCTATCACTCGGCCCGGATCAAGTACGAGTTCGTCGACCCGGACAAGAACCCCGGCCTCGTCAAGCGCTACGACGTCACCCAGGACGGGACGACGGTCATCGAGGCCGGGGACAAGGAGAGCCGGATCACGACGACCTCCGAGGAGGACGTCACCAACGCCCTGATCAAGGCGACCCGCGACGCGAAGAAGGTCATCTACTTCCTCGAGGGCCACGGTGAGGGATCGGTCGAGGAGACGGGCGACAACGGCTTCGCCACGGCCAAGACGGAGCTCGAGAAGCTCGGCTACGAGGTCAAGAAGCAGGCCCTGGCCCTGGCCGACCGCTTTCCCCATGACTGCGCCCTCCTCGTCGTCCCCGGGCCCCAAAAGGACCTGGTGACGAACGAGTACGAGACGATCCGCGACTACATCAAGGGCGGCGGCCGCGTCCTCTTCCTCGTCGATCCGGAGACGCCGACGCTCTTCCCGATCTTCCTGTCCGACTACGGCTTCAAGCTCGAGAACGACATCGTCGTCGACACGGTCTCGCGTCTCCTCGGCGGCGACTACTTCATGCCCGTCGTCAGCGAGTACGAGACGCACCCCATCACCGAGCGGTTCGGTTACGCGACCTTCTTCCCCCTGGCCCGCTCGGTCGAGGTCTCCGAGACCAAGCCCGAGGGAGCGACGCTCACCGCCCTGGCCAAAACGAGCCCGAACTCCTGGTCCGAGCGCGAACTCGACGAGAAGGAGGTCCGGTTCACTCAGGGCAAGGACATCCAGGGCCCGGTGGGGCTGGCGGCGGTCGCCGAGATCAAGATCAAGCCCGAGGAGCCCTCCCCCGCCGCGGCCGAAGACAAGCCGGAAGAAGCCCCGCCGTCCGAAGCCCTGCCTCAGGCCGAGAAGCAGGCCCGGATCGCCGTCATCGGCGACTCCGACTTCGTCAAGAACCAGTATTATGGGCTGTCCGGCAACGGCAACTTCTTCCTCAACGTCGCCAACTGGCTGACCGAGGAGGCCGACCTCATCGCCATCCAGCCCAAGACCCGGACCCCGCGGACGATCCAGCTCGCGCCGTCCCAGGGGCGCCTCGTCTTCCTCGTCAGCATCGTCGGCCTGCCCCTGGCCGTTCTCCTCCTCGGCGTCTCCGTCTGGGCCCGGAGGAGGTCGCTGTGAAGTTCAAGACGACCCTCGTCCTGCTTGTCGTCTTCGCCGTCCTGCTGGCCCTCGTTCTCTTCTTCGATTCCAGGGGAGAGAGGAAGGAAGCCGCCAAGGAGATGACGAACACCCTCATCAGCCTGGTTTCCGGCGACATCCGCAAGGTCAGCCTTGTCCGCGACGGCGAGACGCTCGCCTTCGAGCGGGACGAGGACGGGCCGTGGCGCCTGACCGCGCCGCTCCAGGCGGCCGCCGACGAATACGAAGTGAACAGCTTCGTCGACTCCCTGGCCTCGCTCCGCGTCGAGCGCGTGGTCGAGAAGGAGGCCGCGGACCTCTCCGCCTACGAGATCCCCAAGATGGAGGTTTCGCTCTGGGTCAAGGACAAGGACGCTCCCATCCGGCTCCTCGTCGGCATGGAGAACCCGCTCGACAAGTCCCTTTACGCCAAGCGCGAGGACGATCCGAGGATCGTGCTCCTGGCCTCGACCCTCAAGACGACCCTCGAGAAGAGGGTCTTCGATCTCCGCGAGAAGAGCGTCTTCAAATTCACGGCCGCCGATGTCCAGGGGGTCGAGGTCCGGGCCAAGGACGTCTCCTGGCGGGCGGCCCGGGAAGAGCCCGGCTGGTCCCTGAAGGCGCCCGTGGCGGCGCTGGCCGCCGGGTCCAAGGTCGACTCCCTGCTCGACTCCCTCTCGGGGTTGAGGGCCAAGGCCTTCGTCGCCGAGTCCAAGACGCCCGGATTCGCTCAAGGAGTTCGGTCTCGACAAGCCCGCCTACGAGGTCGCCCTCTCCCTCCCGACGGCGAATCAGGAGATCGTCTTCGCCCTGGGAAGAAAGGGCGATGCCCGGTACGCCACGACCTCCCTCTCGACCAAGATCATCACTTTCGAAGGGACGATCCTCGAGGACCTCGGCCGCAAGGCCGACGAGATGCGGGAGAAGAAGGTCTCCGACTTCTACGCCTGGGACGCCAAGCGCGTTTCCGTGAAGCGGGACGGCCTCGAGATCGTCGCGGTCAAGGAAAAGGTCGGCGAGGAGGACAAGTGGCTCCTCGACCCGGCCGCGAAGGCGGAGGCCGAACGGTCCAAGGTCGAGGACTTCGTCCGCAAGATCGAGGGCCTCGAGACCGCCTCCTTCATCGACCGGCCCGGGCCGCTCGCGGACCACGGGCTCGCCCCCGGGACCGAGATCCGGATCCTGACGAAAGACTACCAGGAGAAGGAAAAGGAGACCGTCCTCTATATCGGAAAGGAGGACGCGGAAAAAAAGCTGGTCGTCGTCAAGAACGCCCTGTTCGACTATCTCTTCCTCGTGGACTCCGGCATCCTCCAGGACCTCCCCAAGGACAGGAAGGACTGGGCGCCCGAGCCGCCGAAGGCGGAAGAAGCGAAGACCGATAAGAAATAAGTTCGCCGCCGAGCTCCTGGCCTGGTACCGGGCCCACAAGCGCGACCTGCCCTGGCGCCGGACGAAGGACCCTTACAGGATCTGGGTCTCCGAGGTCATGCTCCAGCAGACCACCGTCCAGGCCGTCGTCCCCTACTACGTGCGCTGGCTCGAGGCCTTTCCGGACGTCGGGAGCCTGGCCCGGGCGCCCCGGCGGCGGGTCCTGCGGGCCTGGCAGGGGCTCGGCTATTACCAACGGGCAGCCAACCTCCACCGGGCCGCCCGGACGATCGTGAGCGACCACGGAGGGAAGGTCCCGCGCCACGAAGCCGTCCTGCGGCGCCTGCCCGGTTTCGGCCCTTACACGACGGCGGCGGTGCTGAGCCTGGCCTACGGCAAGCCCCTGCCGGTCGTCGACGCCAATGTCCGGCGGGTTGTCATGCGCCTTTTAGGGACCAGCGGTACGGCCGATCTCAAACGCGACAAGGACGTTCGCGCTTTTCTCGATACGGTCTTCCCCGAGGACCGGCCCGGGGATTTCAACCAAGCCATGATGGAGCTCGGGGCACTCCTCTGCCGCGGCCGGAACCCCCAATGCCTCGCTTGCCCAGTCCGCTCCTCCTGCCGGGCGGCCAGGGAGGGCATCCAGGAGATCATCCCCAAGCCGAAGAAGCTCACGATCGAGAAGCTGGAGGTCGTCGTGGCCGTCATCGAGAGAAACGGCCGTTTCCTCCTCCAGGAGCGTCCGGCCGGAGGGCTTCTGGCCGGCCTCTGGGAGTTCCCAGGAGGGAAGGTCGAGCCCGGGGAGAGCCTCGCCGCAGCCCTGCGCCGCGAGATCCGGGAAGAGCTCGGCGCCGAGATCGCGAACATCCGCCGGCTGACGACGGTCCGGCACGTCTACACCCGTTTCCAGGTGACGCTTCACGCCTTCGCGTGCGACCTCCGCGAGGCGGAGCTTCGTCCGGGTCCCCGCAGGCGCTGGCTCACGCTGGGCGCCCTGCGCGGGTATCCCCTGCCCTCGGGGAGCGTCAAGATCGTCGATTTCCTGGCGGGACGGAAAGAGCCAGAGGATTGAATCCGGCCGGGCCTGGAGCGGGGCTTTCCTTTAAGAGAGATCCAGCTCTTTGTGCTTGGCGACGATCGCCTCGGCCAGCCGGTCGATCGCCTCGAGGTCGGCCGGCTTCGGCGCTCCCTTGACGACGACCCCGGGGAGCATCTCGACCTTGAGGTTGGGCATGGCCGCCTGGACGGCTTCGGGCATCCGCCCCGCCCAGCCGTACGAGCCGATGATCGCGGCGAAGCGGGCCTTGGGCCTCAGGGCGTTGGCCAGGACGACCGCCCCGTACGCCTTCGGATGCGGCCCGACGTGGACGGTCGGGGTCGCGACGACGATCGTCGCCGCGTCGACGAGGGCCATGGCCAGCTGGCCGATGTCGGCCGAATCCATGTTGAAGGGAAAGACGCTGACGCCCCGCCCGACGAGGGCCGAGGTGAGCCGCTCGACCATGACGGCCGTCGAGCCGTGCATGGTCACCCAGGGGATGACGACCGAATTGTGCGGCTTGTCGTCCGCCCAGTCCCGGTAGGCCTTGATGATGGACTGCGGATTGCGGTTGACCGGCCCGTGGCTCGGCGCGATGAGGTCGATCGGCAGGTCCTCGATCTTTTCGAGGTTCTTCTGGATGATCTTGCGGAAAGGCATCATGATCTCGGCGTAGTACCTCTTGGCCTCGCCCAGGACGCATTCCGCGCCGTCGACGAAGAGGTCGGTCGCCGCGATATGGGCGCCGAACCAGTCGCAGCTGAAGAGCACCCGGTCCTCCTCGAGGTAGGTCGACATGGTCTCCGGCCAGTGGACCCAGGGCGTATAGATGAAGCGGAGGGTCTTGCCGCCGAGCTCGAGCCTCTCCCCGTCGCCGACCGTGCGGACCCTGGCCGGATCGAGGCCGAGGTGGTCGACGAGCATGGGCTTGGCCGTCTCCGAGGACAGGACCTCGATCCCCGGATAGCGCTCGAGGACCCACGGGATGCCGCCCGAATGGTCCTGCTCGGTGTGGTTGGAGATGACGTAGTCGACCTTCGCGACCTCGGCGAGATAACCCTCGAGGACGTGGAGCTGGGCCGGTTCCACGGCATCGATGAGGGCGGTCTTGTCGCGGCCGCGGACGAGATAGGCGTTGTAGCTCGTCCCGTCGGGCAGGGGGATGAGGGCGTCGAAGACCCTGCGGTCGAAGTCCGGCGCGCCGACGTAATCCACGCCGGGGACGATCATTCTCGGTTTCATATCGGCGAGACTCCTTGAGAGATTGGTCTAATTCCTAGTCATTTTATAGTATTTGAGCCGAAAAGTGAAGGCTCAGACGCCGGGGAATTTCCGCTTGGCGAAGTAGATGATCTCGGGGTGCTTCTTATAGCCGAGCTTCTCGAAGACGGCCATGGAGACGGCGTTGTCGTCCTCGATGAGGCAGGCCAGGATGTCCATGCCCTGCGCTTCGAGCCAGCGCTCGGCCTCGCGGACGAGCCGGGCGCCTATCCCCTTCTTGCGGAACCCGGCGTCGACCGACAGGCGGTTGACCCAGCCCTTGCGGCCGTCGTGGGTCGCCAGAACGGTACCGATGAGGCGGCCCTCCGCGGCGAGATCGGCCACGAGAAAGAGTACGTTCGGGAGGCCTGTCTGGCGGGCGATGTTCTCCCGGCTGTCGCGTCCCCCCGGTTTGAGCGGAAGCCCGCCCTCGGCCCAGAGCTCCATGACCCGGTCATAGTCCTTGTCTCGGTAGGGCCGGATAGTGTAACCGCCGGAACTCCCGTCATCTGTCATCTTCAACCTCCCTCTCCGCTCCCTGCCGACCCTCGGGCCGGGGCCGCGGTACGGAATCAGCGGATGAAGGCGATATAGGCCCCTCCGGCCACGACGGAGGCCGCCATTCCCGTCAGGACGGCGGCCGTCCAGGACTTCTTGTGGACGAGCCGGGCGGCCCGGACGAAATCACGGATCCCGTAGACCACCGCGACGAGGAAGAAACCCAGGTAGATCGTCTGCCAGACGCCGGGCTCGGACAGGATGCCCACCCATTCCTCCTGGCCCATGCCCAGGGCCATGAAAGCGGCCTGGACGGCCGATGGGACCCAGGCGAAAAGGAGCGCCACCGCCCAGGTCATGGCCGCGTCGACCAGCACGGCTCTCCGGTCGAGGCCCTTTTTCGCGAAAGCCATTAGGATCGCCGAGGCCAGAACCCAGACGGCAAAGACCAGCGGCAGGATGAAGATCATCTGCCAGAAGTAGTAGTTGTCGACGTCGAGGCCGAAGAAGACCGGGGCCGTCGGCACGGCTCCCGAGGCCCCCAGGACGGCCGAGGATGACGATATAGAGGACGCCCACGCCCGCTACGAAGACCGCGGACGCGCGGACGGAGCGCTTGCCGTTGGGACCGGGACGCCCGGCCTTGAGCTTTCCGCCGGAGAGCGCGCTGGACACGTTTTCGCTTCCTCAGCCCACGAACAGGTGTTTCGTCGAGAAATCGGGGTCCGTCGTCAGGTTGACGCCGAGCCTCCTCAGCCCCGCGTCGTCGCCCGGCGTCGGGATGTGGGTGATGTGGACCTCGCACCCCTGCAGCTCCTTCAGCTTGTCCAGGGCCAGATGGGCCATGGGGTTGGTCGCCGCGTTGATGCTGAGGCAGATCAGGACCTCGGACAGGTCGAGGCTGACCGTCCGGGCCCCGAAGACGGAGGTCTTGAGCGCGCCGACGGACTCGATGATGGAGGGCGAGAGCAGCGGGATCCGGTCCGGGATCTCGGCCAGCCGCTTGACGGCGTTGAGGATGAGGGCCGAGGCGGCGTGCATGAGCGGCGAGTTCTTGCCGGTGACGATCGTGCCGTCGCGGAGCTCGATGGCCGCGCCGCAGAAGACGCCCTTGTTCCCCTTGCCCGTCGCCCGCGCCTCCTCGGCCGCCTTCCGGGCCGGCCCGACGACGCGCCGGTCCTCGGGCTTGACGCCCAGCTCCTTCATCAGCAGCTCGGCCCGCTGGACGGTCTCCTTCTCGACGAAGCCCATGGCGTATTCGCAGGAGTAGCGGAAGTAGCGCCGGATGAGCTCCTGCTGGGCGGCCTCCCGGACGACCTCGTCGTCCGTGATGCCGAAGCCCGCCGCGGTTGCACGCCCATGTCGGTCGGCGACTTGTAGAAGGACGGCCCGCCGGTGATCTTCTCGAGGATCCGCTTGAGGACCGGGAAGACCTCGACGTCGCGGTTGTAGTTGATCGCGACCTTCTCGTAGGCCTCGAGGTGGAAGGGGTCGATCAGGTTGAAGTCGCGGAGGTCGGCGGTGGCCGCCTCGTAGGCGACGTTGACCGGGTGCTTGAGCGGGAGGTTCCAGATGGGGAAGGTCTCGAACTTGGCGTAGCCCGAGACGAGGCCCCGGCGGTGGTCGTGGTAGAGCTGGGACAGGCAGGTGGCCAGCTTGCCGCTGCCCGGGCCCCGGGCCGGTGACGACGACCAGCGGGCTGCTCGGTCTCGATGTAGTCGTTGGCCCCGTAGCCCTCGTCGCTGACGATGATGTCGACGTCGGTCGGGTAGCCCTTGGTGAAGCGGTGGGTGTAGACGCGGATGCCCTGCCGCTCGAGCTTGTTCTTGAAGACCCGCGCGGCGGGCTGGTCGTCGAAGCGGGTGATGACGACGGCCCGGATCTCGATGCCCCACTCGCGCAGGTCGTCGATGAGCTTCAGCGCGTCGACGTCGTAGGTGATGCCGAAGTCGGCCCGCATCTTCTTGCGCTCGATGTCGCCGGCGTAGATGCAGAGCAGGATATCGGCCTGGTCCTGCGGAGCTCCTGGAGCAGGCGTCATCTTGACGTTCGGGTCGTAGCCGGGCAGGACCCGGGCGGCGTGATAGTCGAAGAAGCAGCTTGCCGCCGAACTCGAGGTAGAGCTTGCTGGTGAACCGGCCCATCCGGTCGAGGATGGCCTTCTTCTGTTCCTGGAGGTAGAGAGCGTTGTCGAAGCCGACGGTGGAGTTCATGGCTCGCTATCGCCTTTCGAGGACGAAGTCCTGGAAGAGCCCGTAGTCGACGGAGCTGTAGGCCGCGCCGGCCGGCCGGCCCCCCTTGGCCCCCCGCTGGAAGGCGCCGGGCCAGGCCCGGCCGAGGGGCGGGTCGTCGTGGAACGGCCCCAGGGTGTTCCGGAGGGTCCCGTAGACAACGACGGAGACGTCGTTCGCCCCGGGGACGAGGGCGCCCGTCAGGTCGACCTCGTACGGGGCGAAGGCGGCCGTCCCGACGCGCTTGTCGCCGACGAAGACCTCGGCCGTCGCGCCGAGCCAGGGGCCCAGGCGGAGACGGAAGGAGGCGCCGGCGGCGTCCGCCGGGACGACGAAGGTCCGGCGATACCTGACCCCCGCCCCGTAGAACGGCCAGCCCTGGGACTTCCAGGACCCGGCCGCGAGGGATCCCGGCGGATGGACCTCGAAGCCGCGCTCCGCGCCGACCAGGCGAAAATCGCCGAGGAGGTAGACCGGCTCGAGCTCGGAGTGGATGGTGAACGGGCGGGCCTTCACGGTGATCGTGTTCCGGCCCGAGACGATGTGCGGTCCGACGGCGAAGACGCCGAAGGCCCGGTCGAGCCACCATTCGCCCGGCGACGGCGGGATCTCTCGCCCGTTGATGAAGACGCGGAAGAGCTCGGGTCGCTCGACGACCGCCTTGACGTCGGCGAAATCCTTGGCGTCGCCCTTGACCGTCCGGAAGCCGAAGGCCGCCTCGAAGCCCGAGCCGGCCGGGAACTTGTCGAGATCGAGGATCCCCGTCTTGTACTGGACGGCGCTGTCCCAGGGGTTGCGCTCGAGGCCGTGCGCCTGGAAGGTCTTCCTCTGGGCGTCGTAGAAATAGAGGTCCCTCTCCGTCTTCCCGGCGAGGACGAGGTCGCAGTAGTCGAGGGTCAGGACGTTCGGCCCCAGGGGCTCGACCGCGAGGCCGCCTTCGGGGGGGAGTTCCCGCCAAGCCGCGGGCTGCGGGGCCTCGACGGGCTTGGCCCGCTCGTCTTTGACGCAGAGGAGCAGGCTCCCGCCCGGGGGCACGGAATAAGCGAGGTCGAGCTTCCCGCCCTGGCGCGTGAAGGGAAAGGGTTCGACCCGGCCGGTGAACGGGTCCCATCTCTCGGCCGAGCCGCCGGCGAGTGTCATCGTCCCCGCGGCCGTCACCGAGGGATCGGCGTTGGCCAGGAAGACGATCTGGCCGCCGTCGAAGTTCCGCCTCTGGTGGAAGAAACGCTCGTTCCCGCTCGTCGGGGAGAACGCGATCCGCGGCGGGCTGAACATCCGGACCTTGTCGAAGCCGCCGCCGGGCCCGGAGTTGATCCAGCGGTCGCCGAAGGACTCCTGGAGGATCCGGAGGTCCTCGGTCGGGATGGCGTTGACGAAGTCGGGCGGCGCGACCCAGGAGACGATCTTGCCGTCGCGGATGAGGAAGTCGCGGACGAGGGCGGCCGTCGTGTCCTCGAGATTGCGCAGCCCCGGGGGCAGGATGACAAGCCCGTAGGATCGGGCCCCGACCGTGAGGCTGGCGTGGCTCGTCGAGCCGAACTCCTGGAGGGTCTTCTCGCTGACCAGGTCGTACTCGATGTGCTCCGCCTCGAGGAGGTGGACGAACCTCTGGAAATCCGCCCCGATCGTCCGGAACGCCTCCGACTCCCCGGCCGGCGAGTAGTGCATCCAAGCCGTGGTCGTCGGCTCGATGACGAGGATCCGGTTGTTCTGCTGGCCCAGGCTCAAGACGACCGAAAGCCGGCCGAAATAATCGGCCAGGGTGTTGTAGTGCGGCCACCACGGCTCGACATCGGAGAAGGACAGCGGGTGGTCGCGCTTGCGGGCGCCCTTGATCGTGGCGTAGGACAGGTGCTGGTTGAGGAAGTTGACGCCCAGCGCGTACTCCCAGTCGCCGATGCGCTTCTGGTCGGCGAAGGTCATGTCCCAGCCGCCGGCCCCGTAGGTCTCGGAGAGGGTCCGCTCGCGGCCCTGCTGGTTGGCGGCGCTGCGGATCTCGCGGACGGCCCGGGCGTTGCCGAATTGGGCGGACGGCGTCAGGCCCCATTCGTTCATGAGGACATCGATCCCGGGCCGGTGAGCGTAGGCGGCCATGGCCAGGTTGTCCGGGCAGACGCGCGGCCTGGGCCATTCGTGCTCCCAGTAGTGCCCGGTGAATTCGAGCTTGTTCTCGGTGGCGTAGGCGTAATAGGGCTTGGCCCAGTTCTCGACGAACAGGTCGAGGAGAGTGGCGTAGAAATCGTGGCGGACCCGGCGCCAGTTGCCGACCTCCTCGAAGAGCGAGACGAGGTTCGGCCGGAGGTCGTAACCCCGGCGCGTCTGGAAGGTCGTGAAGAGGGCCGGCGTGTAGTTCACGGCCTCGCGGCCGCCGGCCGGGGAGATCTCGGCTTCGTCCTGGAAGACGCCGGGCACGACGAGGCCGAACTCCCCGCCGATCACGCGCTTGTAGGCGTTGAGCGTCAGGTCGAGGAACTTCTCAGTGACGTCCCGGCGCATGACGTCGACGTAGGTGAACCCGCCGTGCCAGGGCGACGGAGAGGCCTTGACGACGTCGAAGGCGTAGTAAACGGCGCCCTCGCTCCCGGCGGCCAGGGCCTTCCCCGTGACGTCCTCGAAGCCGGTCAGGGTCCGGCGCAGGACGACGACAGGGGCCGGGTCGAGCGCTCCGGGCGGCCCCTCGAACCTCCTCATCCTCAATCCCGAGCGGGCGGCGTCGGGCAGGGCCGCCGGGACGTGGCCGCCGGCGAATCCGGAGGGGTAGGAGTTCTCGTCGTAGATCCAGATCTCGAGGCCGAGCCTTTTTCCCGTCTCGACGGCGTGCGCGCAAAGAGAGAACCACTCATCCCCGAGATAGGGGGTGATGAGGCCGGGGCGGGGATGGATGAAAGCGCCGCCGATCCCCCGGGCCTTGAATTCCTCGAGCTGGCGGCCGATCTCGTCGCGGGTCATGAGGTCGTTCCAGACCCAGAGCGGGGCGCTGCGGTAGGCCGCCGGCGGATCGGCAAAGGTCGCGAGCATGGTCTCGTAGGTCGGGCCCGCCGGCTTGCCGGCGCAGGCCGCGCCAGCGGCGGCGAGCGCCAGGACGGCAATGAGCATCGATGCGGCCGGGATTCGGCGCTCCTTGTTCATGACGCGGGCCTTTCACTCTCCGTCGGGACCGATGGGGAGAGCCGGAGGGGGTCGAGACGAACGGACATTCGCCCTCAAATCTAGGGGAACAGGGACTCGAAGTCAAGCCGGCGAGGAGGAGAGAGGATGGCGGAGAGGGCGGGATTCGAACCCGCGGCCCCGGTTTGAGCCAGGGCAAACGCTTAGCAGGCGTTCCTGATCGACCACTCCAGCACCTCTCCGCGGTCGGGAACGCGGGCTATTCTAACACGAGCGCGGCCCCGAAGCCAAACGACGGGAGCGTCAACCCGGGGACCGGCGCTCAGGATCAGATCGGCGTTCTATCCCGCCTCAGCAGGGGCCCCATTTGTGGCGGGGGTGGCGCTTCTCGTATTCCGCCGCCGACTTCTTGGTGACCTTGTGCCAGGGCTCTCCCTTCTTGGCCCCGACGATCCCGGCCAGGGCGCAACGGCAGAGGGTCGGATCGACCTTCTTCAGCAAGGTGTGGAAGACGTCGTATGGGTCGCGCTTCAGGAAATCCTCAGCTGTGAGGAACCTCATGAGATCGGGGGTCCGCCCTCCCCGGGACAGCTGGCCAGGACGGTCCTGACCTTGGTGAAGCCCATGGCTTCGAACGCGGACTTGAGGCCGGCCATGGTGACCCTCTTGCTGCCGACGTTATTGATGCCCCTCAAGAGAGCGACACTGGCGGAGGGAGAGGGATTCGAACCCCCGTTCCGGAGGACCGGAAAGCGGTTTTCAAGACCGCCGCCTTCAACCACTCGGCCATCCCTCCGCGCCACGATCATCATTCTACGTGCTGGGGGCCAGGCTGGCAAGCGTGGGAATGGCGACGAATCGAGAGGGACGAAGAGGAGCCGGGGTTCCCGGTCAGGAGATCGGGGACGGCGGCGTCAGGCACCGAGATCCGATCCATGCCCGTTCATGTAGGGCCGCAGGGCCTCGGGAACGACGACCGATCCGTCCGCCTGCTGGTAGTTCTCCAGGATCGCGCTGACGGTCCGGCCGACGGCCAGGCCGGAGCCGTTCAGGGTGTGGACGAATTCCGGCTTGCCCTTGGCGTCCCGCTTGAAGCGGATGTTGGCCCGCCGCGCCTGGAAGTCCGCGCAGTTCGAGCAGGACGAGATCTCCATGAAGCCGCCGCGGCTGGGCATCCAGACCTCGAGGTCGTAGGTCTTGCGCTGGCGAAGCCCATGTCGCCGGTGCACAGCGACACGACGCGGTAGGCCAGGCCCAGCCGCTTCAGGACCTCTTCGGCCGCGGCGGTCATGCTCTCGAGCTCGTCGAAGGATCCTCCGGCCGGGTGAAAGATCATCATCTCGACCTTGTTGAACTGGTGCTGGCGGATGAGGCCGCGGATGTCCTTGCCGTAGGAGCCGGCCTCGCTCCGGAAGCACGGCGTGTAGGCGACGAAGCGCGTCGGGCAGGCTGCGTCCGTCCAGGATCTCGTTCCGGTAGATGTTGGTCAGCGGCACCTCGGCCGTCGGGATGAGGTACCAGTCGATAGCCCTCGAGCTTGAACAGGTCCTCCTCGAACTTGGGCAGGTTCCCGGTGCCCGTCAGGCTGTCTGCGTTGGCGATGAAGGGCGGCAGGACCTCGGTGAAGCCGCGCTCGCGGGTGTGGATGTCGAGCATGAAGCCGATCAGGGCCCGTTCGAGCCGGGCCCCGGCGCCGAAATAGACGGCGAACCGCGAGCCGGCGATCTTGGCCGCCCGCTCGAAGTCGAGGATGCCCAGCTTCTCGCCGACGTCCCAATGCGCCTTGGCCTCGAAACCGAGCTCCGGGGGGCTCCCCCACCTGCGGACCTCGCGGTTGTCCTCGGCCCCCCGGCCGACCGGAACGGACTCGTGCGGGATGTTGGGGATGTTGAGGAGGGTCGACCGGAGCTCCTCGTCGAAGGCCTTGAGCCGCTCCTCGAGGGCGCCGATCTCGTCGCCGACCTTGCGCATCTCGGCGATGATCGCCGCCGCGTCCTTCCCCTCCTTCTTCAGCCGGGAGACCTCCTCGGAGGCCTTGTTCTTGACGGCCCGAAGGTCCTCGGCCCGTTTGAGTACGTCCTTCTTCTCCCGGGAGACGCGGACGAAATCCTCGAAGGAGATCCGTTGGCCCCGGTCCGCCAGCCTTTTTTCGACGGATTCGAGGTTCTCCAGGACATATTTCGAGTCGAGCATGGGCCGATTATAGCACGGGAATGGGGGACATGACCCATTTCTCCCGAAATGGGATCGTGTCCCCCATTTCCAGAGCTTTGACAACATGAGGCGATTGTTCAACAATAGAGCCTATGATCGGCTACGTGCAGGTTTACACGGGCAACGGCAAGGGCAAGACGACCGCCGCCCTCGGCCTGGCCCTGCGCGCCGCCGGGCACGGGATGAGGACCTATTTCGGTCAGTTCCTGAAAGGCCAACACTATGGCGAGCTCGACGCCGTCGAGAAGCTCTCCCCTCTCATCCGCATGGAACGCTTCGGGCGCGAGGGCTTCCTGCACATCACGGAAGGGCCCGACGACGAGGATATCCGCAAGGCGCGCGAGGGCCTTGGCAAGTGCCGGGCGGCCATGCTCTCCGGACGCTACGACATCGTCGTCCTCGACGAGATCAACACGGCCGTCCTCCTCAAGGTCCTGACGGTCGAGGAGGTCCTGGCCCTTCTCGACGAGAAGCCCGAGGCCGTCGAGCTCGTCCTGACCGGCCGGGGCGCCCCCCAGGCCGTCGTCGACCGGGCCGATCTCGTCACCGAGATGCGCGAGGTCAAGCACTATTACGACAAGGGCGTCAAGGCCCGCGAGGGTATCGAGAGATGAGCCGGCGCCCCAATCCCTTCGGCCGGAGCCCGTTCCGTCCGTCCCTGGACCGGGCCCGTTTCGAGGCCCTCGTCGGCGAGGCCCTGGACGAGATCCCGAAGAAATTCCGCAAGCTCATCGACAACCTGACCGTCATGGTCGAGGACGACTGCCCTCCGGGGACCTCGCTCCTCGGCCTCTATCACGGCGTCCCCTTCCCCCACCGCAGCCCCGGGTCCTACGGCAACCTGGCGCCCGACGTCATCGTCATCTACCAGCGCCCGATCGAGTCGATCTCCCGGTCCGACGACGAGATCAAGGACCACGTCCGGGACACGGTCCTCCACGAGGTCGGCCACTACTTCGGGCTCGGCGAGGCCGAGCTCCGCGAGATCGAGCGGATCGTGCGGGAGCGACGCAGAGGAGGAGCGCATTGAGCAAGCCGATGGAAGGCGTCTTTGTCGCGCTGACGACCCCCTTCGCCGGCGACGGCGTGTCGACCGAGGGTATCCGCGAGAACGTCCGCCGGCTCAACGCGACGGCCGTCGCGGGCTACCTCGTCCTCGGCTCGACGGGCGAATGCGTCTCCCTGACCGACGCGGAGTCCCTCACGCTCGTCGACGCCGTCCTCGAGGCCGCCTCGCCCGAGAAGCGCGTCATCGTCGGCGCGGCCCGGGAATGGACGCAAGGGACGATCGACTTCGTCGCGAGCCTTCCGGCCCGCGGCGTCGCGGCGGTCCTCGTCCGGCCGCCCTCCTACTTCAAGTCGAAGATGACCCGCGAGGCCCTCCGCGCCCACTACCTCGCCGTGGCCGACGCCAGCCGCCACCCGGTCCTCGTCTACAACATCCCCCAGAACACGGGCATCTCCCTCGAGCCGCAGCTCGTCGTCGACCTGGCCGCCCATCCCAATATCGTCGGCCTCAAGGAGAGCGGGGGCAGCCTCGCCTTCCTCGCCGAGGTCGTCCGGGAGGTCCCGGCGAGCTTCCGGTATTTCCTCGGCTCGGCCCATGTCCTCCTGCCGGGGTTCGAGATGGGGGCGTGCGGCGCCATCCTGGCCGTGGCCAACGCGGTCCCCGAGATGTGCGCCGAGATCTTCCGGCTGTTCCGTTCGGGGAAAAGGGACGAGGCCCGCCGCCTCCAGCTCGACCTCGTCCCCCTCATCAGGACGGTCGCCGAAACCTACGGCGTCGCCGGGATCAAGCACGCCCAGGACCTGAGGGGATATCGAGGCGGGCCGACGCGACAGCCGCTCCTTCCGATCGACGACGCGGCCAAGCGCGAGATCGCTGCCCTGCTCAAGAGAATGGGCTTCTAGCTCGCTAGCGCGTTAGAAAGCGTAGGCAATGGGCACATTGGCAGCTTTTTTCCCGATATTTCGCAGAAATCTCCCTCCGTGTACGCTACGGGAGATTTCTGCGCCTCCGCTCGCTTCGCGAGCTACGGGTAGGACCGTGCACCCTGCTCCGACAGCACTCTCCCTGCGTGTCCCGAGCCGCCGGCTCCGGCGAGGTTGACTGCCGCACAAGGGACAGTCCCGTTGCCGCTGCTACCTTCCGGTCCTGACGGGGTTCGCGGGAAGCCCTTCGCGCAGGACCCCGGCCTTCGACGCCTTAGGCAAGGGCACCGGCCAGAAAGAGGGAAGCCTCGGCAGGGGATTCGACCCCACTGGAGCGGATCGTGGGCTACAGGGCACCGCTAGCTCCCCGTCTAGCACGGTCGCCCCCATTATACCCTTTTCCCGTCAATTGGGGTACAATGGAAACCTGTCACTGAGGAGGACAGCGACATGTTTTTCGGCGACCCCACGTTCATTCTAGTCATCCCGGCCCTCGTCCTGGCCTTCTACGCCCAGGCCAGGGTCAAGGGGGCCTATCAGAAATACAGCCAGGTCCAAGCCGCGTCGCGTACCACAGGCGCCCAGGCCGCCCATCAGCTCCTCCAGACGGCCGGGGCGGGCGAGGTCACCATCGAGAAGGCCGCCGGAAAGCTGACCGACCACTACGACCCGCGCAAACGGGTCCTGCGCCTGTCCCAGGGCGTCCACGACAGCGCCTCGATCGCCGCCCTGGGCATCGCCGCCCACGAGGCCGGCCACGCCCTCCAGCATCACCAGAACTACCGGCCCATGCACCTCCGGTCGCTCATCTACCCCGTCGCCAGCATCGGCTCGACCCTGGCCTTCCCTCTCTTCTTCATCGGCTTCATCACCTCGCGGGGCCCGAGCGTTCTCATGGACATCGGCATCCTGCTCTTCGCCGGGGCCGTGGCCTTCTCCGTCGTCACCCTGCCGGTCGAGTTCAACGCCTCGAAAAGGGCCCTGGCCCTACTCGAGGAGCGCCGCTTCCTCACCGGCGACGAGATGGTCGGCGCGAAGAAAGTCCTCGGAGCCGCGGCCCTGACCTACGTCGCTTCGACGGCCATGGCGGCGACCCAGCTCCTGCGCATGGTCCTCCTGCGCTCCTCCCGCGACTGAAGAAGGGACCCAGTTGATTTCGCCCCTCTCCCCTGTTATGCTTCGCGCTTCATAGTCTTGCGCGCGCCCGGCGCGAACGGAGGAACGATGGAAACCAGAGCCAAAGGCCGCAGGCACTTCATCAAGACATCCACGATCGGCGCGATCGGCGCCGGCCTCGCCGGCGGCCGGGCCCTCGCGGCCGGCCAAGTTCCCGCCAACCCGCCGGTCTCGGGCGAAACGCCGAAGATCCGCGACTACCGCGTTCTCGGCCGGACGGGCTTCAAGGTCTCCGACATCTCCTGCGGCTTCATCATGGACGAAGGCGTCATCCGGGCGGCCTACGAGTCGGGGATGAACTACTTCGACACGGCCGAGCAGTACCCGGGACATCACCGCGCCCTGGGCAAGGCCATCCAAGGCATGGACCGCAAGAAGGTCTTCGTCTCGACCAAGCTCGAGGTCGGGGACGACAAGTCCAAGGAGGGCTTCCTCGAGCGGGCCCGCAAGGCCCTCGAGGAGCTCGGGCTCGAATACGTCGACTGCCTGATGATGCACTGCCCTGAGAAGGCCGAGACCCTCAAGACCGAGGGCTTCCACTGGGCCATGGAAGAGCTCAAGGCCAAGGGCCGGGTCCGCCATGTCGGCGTCTCCCAGCACGGCACTTTCTGGTTCCGCGACCCCGAGGAAACGATGGATAAGATCCTTCTCGCCGCGGCCGAAGACGGGCGGTTCGACGTCTTCCTCATGGCCTACAACTTCCTCCGCCGGGACAACGCCGAACGTGTGCTCGAAGCCTGCGCCGCGAAGAAGATCGGGGTCGCCCTCATGAAATCCGCCCCTATCGCCATCTACTACTCGCTGAAAGAGCGGGTCGAGCGCCTCGAAAAGGACCAGAAGCCCATCAACCCCCTCTACGCAGACGGCCTGGCCCGCTACAGAGAGAAGTACGACTCGGCCCAGGAGTTCGTCAGGAAATACGATCTCCAAAATCCCGACGAGATCCGCGACGCGGCCATCCGCTTCGTCCTCGGCCGCCCCGACGTCCACACGGTCTGCTTCCAGACCCAGACCTACGACGCCCTCAACACGATCGTCCGGCTCTCCGGGACGCGCCTGGCCGCGGCCGAAAGCGCCAAGCTCGAGGCCTACAAGGAGGGCTGCGGCGGCCTCTATTGCCGCCACGCCTGCGGCCTCTGCGAGCCGAGCTGCCCGCACGGCGTCCCCGTCAACACCATCCTCCGCTACCAGCAGTACTTCGCCGGACAGCGCCGCGAGAAAGAGGCCATGGGCTATTACGCCGCCATACCCGGCGCCCGGGCCGACGTCTGCCGCGACTGCCAGGCGCCCTGCGAAGCCGCCTGCCCCCACGGCGTCCCGGTCCAGGGCATGCTCCTCCTCGCCCACGACACGCTGACCCTGCCCTGACCTGTGCCGCTTTGGGCTGGTCCCGCGCCGCGGTCACTCCCCCGCCCGCCTCTCAACCGGCTCGCCGGCTTGACACCGCCATCACCGGGTGATAGATAGACTTCTTCGATCTTCGGAGGAGGTTCCCATGAAAAGATCCCCGGCGCTGACCCGGACCGCTCTCGTTCTGGCCGCGGTGGCCCTGGCCGCAGGCATGGTCGCGGCCCAGACGCCGCCCGACAAGTTCCTCGGCCACAAGGTCGGCGAGGACCGCAAGCTCGCCGATTACACCCAGATCAAGGCCTACTTCGAGAAGCTGGCCCAGGAGTCGAACAAGATCAAGCTGTTCACGATCGGCGAATCGATCCTCAAGAAGCCGATGATCATGGCGGCCATCTCCACGCCCGAGAACCTGGCCAAGCTCGACCGCTGGAAAGAGATCACCCGCAAGCTCCGCGACCCCCGCGCGACTTCCGTCGACGAGGCCCGCAAGCTGGCCAAGGAGGGCAAGGCCATCGTCCTCATCACCTGCAGCCTCCACGCGACCGAGATCGCCGCCTCCCAGATGTCGATGGAGCTCGCCTACGACCTCGTCACCGGCAAGACCTTCTTCGACGCCGGGAAGATCCTCAACGACGTCGTCGTCCTCCTCGTCCCGACCCACAATCCCGACGGCAATCAGATGGTCGTCGACTGGTACCGGAAGTACGTCGGCACGCAGTACGAGGGCGGCGGCATGCCCTGGCTCTACCACCACTACGCCGGCCACGACAACAACCGCGACTGGTACATGTTCAACCTGCCCGAGACCAGGGCCGTGACCAAGGTCCTCTACCACGACTGGCTGCCCCAGATCCACGTCGACGAGCACCAGATGGGCTCGACCGGCGCCCGCCTGTTCGTCCCGCCGTTCATGGACCCGCCGCTCCCCAACGTCCAGCCCCTAGTCTGGCGCGGCGTCAACCTCGTCGGGACGGAGATGGGCTACGACCTCCAGAACCACGGGCTGAGCGGCGTCGTCAACGGCCGCTCCTACACGGCCTGGTGGATCGGGGCCTGCGACGACACGTCCTGGCTCCACAACGTCATCGGCATCCTCAGCGAGGCGGCCTCGGTCCGGACGGCCACCCCCATCCACATCGAGCCCAACGAGATCCCGCGACTCGTACTACGAGAAGCGCATGGACTTCGTCGATCCCTGGCCGGGCGGCTGGTGGCGCCTGCGCGACATCGTCGACTACGAGCTCGTCCTGTCGAAGAGCATGATCAAGACGGCCGCCCTGCACAAGGAGGACCTGCTCTTCAATTTCTACCGGATGTACAAGAACTCCGTCGAGAACGTCGACAAAGGCCAGCCCTACGCCTTCGTCATCCCCGACCGCCAAAGCGACTATCCGACGATGCTCAAGATGCTCGAGGTCCTGAAGATGGGCGGCGTCGAGATCCACCAGGCCAAGGCCGACTTCATCGCCGGCGGCCGGTTCTACGACGCCGGCTCGTTCGTCGTCAGGACTGGCCCAGCCCTACAAGACCTTCGCCTGGGCCCTGCTCGAGAAGCAGAAGTATCCCGGACATGCGCCAATACCCCGGCGGCCCCCCGATCCCGCCCTACGACAACGCCGCCTGGACGCTCCCCCTCCAGATGGGCGTGGCCTGCGACGAGGTCGAGGAGCCCTTCGAGGCCAAGCTGGAGAAGATCGCCGCCGTCCCCTACCCCCCGGCCCCGGCCAAGCAGGGACAGGGCGCCTACGTCCTCCTGAACTCCCGGGTCAACGCCTCCTACAGCGTCGCCTTCGCCCTGCTCGAGGACAAGGCCGAGGTCGTGGCGGACGACGGCCCACGTCAAGGCCAAGGGCCTCGAGGTCCCGGCCGGCAGCTTCATCGTCAAGAACACCGCGGAGGTCAAGAAGGCCCTGCCCGGGATCCTGGCGAAGCACCACCTGGCCGTCCTCGACCTCGACGACGTCGCGAACATCCCCAAGGCCCCCCTCAAGTCGCCCCGCATCGGGCTCTTCCAGTCCTGGCGGGGCAACATGGACGAGGGCTGGACGCGCTACGTCTTCGACGACATGGGCGTCCCCTATAAGACCCTGCACAACGCCGACATCAAGGGGACGAAGGAGAAGAAAGCCGACCTGCGCGCCGAATACGACGTCATCGTTTTCGCCGACGAGAACGCCAACACCATCAAGGGGACCCGGCCAGGAGCCGGCACGGGCGGCGCGGCCGCGGAATCCCCGATGGCCCGGATGTCCCGCCAGGCAACATGCCGCCCGAGTACGAGGGGGGCATCGGCCAGGAAGGCGTCGACGCCCTCAAGGCCTTCGTCGAGAAGGGCGGCATCCTGGTCACGCTCAACGGCGCCTGCGGAGTTCGCCATCAGCGATTTCGGGCCGCCGGCCCGCAACGCCCTGACGGGCGTCGACCGGACGAAGTTCTTCTGCCCGACCTCCATCCTGCGGATCATCGTCGACAACGAGACGCCGATCGGCTACGGCCTGCCCAAGGAAGCGGCGGCCATGTTCGTCAGCAGCCTGGCCTTCGACACGAACTCGCCCCCCTACGATTGGGACCGCAAGGTCGTGGCCGCCTATCCGAAGGACGAGATCCTGCTCAGCGGCTGGCTCCTCGGCGAGGAATACCTGTCCCGCAAGGCGGCCGTCGTCGACACGAAGTGGAAGGACGGGCGGATCATCCTCATCGGCGTCCGCTGCCAGAACCGGGCCCAGTCCCACGGGACGTACAAGTTCCTGCTGAACGCCCTGCTCTATCCGGGGATGTAGGCCGGCCCGCTAGGCCCGTCGCGCCACCGCGAGAAGGTGGGCGCTGAGACCGGCGAGGCTCGGCTCCGTCTCGAGCCTGCGGGCGACATGAAGGAGCCGTTCCCTTCGTTCCGCGTCCTCCCACCAGGCGTCGAAGTCGGGGGCGAGCCAGCCGGGTCCTTCGATGCCCAGCACGCGCGCGTCCTCGAACTCCGCTTCGGCGATCTCGCTCCGCAGCTCGTCGGGATGATGGAAGAAGGTGTCCATGAAATATTCGGGCTGACCCGTCGGGTTCCTATGCTGGCCGTCGGTGAGGTCCCGCTCGACGATCGCGGCGAAGGCCGGATCGGCCAGGAAACCGGCCCTCACACCGTCCAGGACGGAAGCGAACCGCGAGATCGCGGCCGCCAGGAGGATGCCTCCCGGCTTGAGGACGCGCCGGGCTTCCCGGAGCGCGAGGGACCTGTCGTCCCGGCCGGTCAGATGGTAAAGCGGCCCGAGCAGGAGGGCCGCGTCGGCCGACGCGTCGGGCCAGGGCAACATGCGGGCGTCACCGACCCGCGTCTCGGCCAGCGGGGCGCCGCCGCGCGTCGCCGCAGACGCCTGCCGGGCCATCTCGATATGAAGGGGCACGACATCGAGGAGACGGACCTCGTACGCGCGCGAGGAAAGCCAGAATGCATAGGCGCCCGTCCCGCCGCCGATGTCGAACACTACGGCAGGGGCCGGAGGCAGAAACCGGGCCAAGAGCTCCTTCGTCCGTTCCTTCTCGATCTTGCCGCATCCGGTCTCTAGCCGGACTTTCTCGTACCCCGTGCTGTAGTGTTTTTCTATGTCCGACATCGGTCCTCCCGGATCCGTTTGAGTAGGCCCGTCAACGGGCTATTTCTCTCTCAATCTGATCTCCTCGCCGGGCCGCGAGGTCGGCCTCGATGATCCCGTCGAGCGCGCGGACCGAGCCCGCCGCGTCGCCGGAAGCCTTGCAGGCCCCGCCCGGGAACGGATTCTCGAGACGGAGCTTTCCGCCCTTTTCCGAGACGACGCGGACCTCGACGACCGCGCCGGCCTTCCTCCGGGCCGAGACGAGGAACGCGCCTTCGGCCCGGAGCGAGTCGAACGAGACGTCCCCCCAATCGGCCGGGACGGCCGGGAAGACGCGGACGGCGCCCGTGTGGCTCTGGAGGAGCATCTCCTGGATCCCGGCCGCGAAGGCGAAGTTGCCCTCCAAGGTGAACGGCCGGTAAGTGAACTTCGACTTGCCGCTCTCCGTTTGATCGCCGTTCGCGTGGAAGCTGTTGGGCAGGCAGAAGCACTCGGCGAAAGTCCGCAGCGCCCTGGCCGCCCTCTCCCCGTCCCTGGCCCGGGCGGCCAGGTTCCCCAGCCAGCTGTAGGAGTAGCCGCACCACCAGTCGGGGCCGAGACGGTCGAGCTCGTCGAGCGCGGCCCGGATCGTTTTCCGGTCGGCCTCTCCCCCGCTCCAGTCGACGAGGCCCAGAGGGTGGACGGCCATCAGGTGGGAAAAATGGCGGTGGGACGCCCCGAGCGGATAGCCCGGTGCGACGAGCAGCCGCCCGTCGTCCTCGGCCAGGGCCAGGTCCGGCCATTCGGCCAGGATCTCCCGCCACTTCGCGGCTTCCCCGCCAAAGCCGAGCTCGTCGGCGCAGGCGGCCGAGGCGCCGTAGAGCCAGCGAATGAGGGCCAGGTCGAAGTTCGTCGTCTCGGGGAACCAGGCCTCGATCCGATTGTCGTTGATCTCGGGGCTCGAGCTCAGCGGCAGCTTCCTTTTGCCATCCGCGCGCCTGACGGAGATGTTGTCGAGGAAGACGGCGACGGCTCGGAGGTAGGGATAGCCCCGGTCCTCGAGGAAGGCCCGGTCGCCGCTGTAGCGCCAATGCAGCCAGAAGTGATGGGCCAGCCAGGCCGAGACCGTCGGGCCGAGCGAGTACTGGATCCAACCCCCCATGGGGGCGCCGTCGAGCGCGGCCACGCCGGGGACGTTGAGGCCCTCGACCTCGAAGTACCGCTCCGTGTAGGCCTCGCAGGCCGGCTTGATGGCCCAGAGCCAGTCGAGGAAGGCCAGGCCCTCCTCGAGCCGGTTGCCGCTGTAGCAGGGCCAGTAGCTGAGCTCGGTGTTGAGGTCGTTGTGGAAGTCGCCCTTCCACGGCGGCAGGCCGCCGTTGTCGGCCGTCCAGACCGCTTGGAGAGTTATCGGCGGCGCACCGCGGCGCGAGGCCGCCCCGAACTTATAGGTCTCGAGATACCACTGTCTCTCCAGGATGGGATCGGGAAGCCGGACCGTCGACCGGGCCCAATAGTCCTTCCACCAGGCCTGGTGCGACGCGATGTCGCGGCCGAGGGAGCGCTTGAGCGCCCGGGAGGCCGAATCCGGAGCCAGATCGCCGCCGCCGCGCCAGGCCTCTCGGCCGGATCCGATCTCGGGATAGACCGAGCTCACGCTCCACACGCCGGTGAGGGCCCCGCCGGCCGGAGGGTCCCAGTCGACGGCGACCTCGTAGCTCATCCCGCCCCAGCCCTCCTGATGGTAGCGGATCGAGGTCTCGTCGTGGACGATCTCAGGCTCGGGATAGCCCAGGCTGGCCAGCGACTTCGCCGTGAGGGAGTTCTTCTCCGCGTCCGAAGCGGGCACGGGCGCGGCGTAAGCGGGCGGGACGAGCCTGGGCCTTTTTCCCGCCGGCAGGCCTTCGAACTGGAACCAGCCGACGGGCTCGGTCGCGTGGACGAAAGTGGTCAGCCGGGCCCCGCTCTGCCAGCGGACCCGGCACACGGCCTCGGCCAGCGAGAGCCTGACGCTCTCGACCTCCCCGAGCCCGGAGACGTCGAATTCGAGGGCCGCGGCCGGGATCTTGGTCGGGGCCGGGTCGCGGTCGTAAGGGGCGTCCCCCATCCTGTGGACGGGCCCGTAGTCGTTCTCGCGCACCTTCTTCCTCACCCAGGCGAAGCGGAACTCGGGCCCGTCGAACCCGGCGACGGGGCGAAGGTCCCAAAGGTCGGCCCGGTCGAGGGACATCCGGAGCGCGTCCCCGTTCCGCCAGACGAGGGCGCCGACCGCGCCGTTGCCGAGGGGGACGCCCTCGTCCCAGGTCGAAGCGAGCCCGTCGAAGACGAGGTCGTGGCGGGCCGCCGGGAGGTCGGTCCGCGGGCCCGGGGATGTGCAAGAGCAGGCGGCGAGGAGCGCCGCGGCCAATATCCGGGAGAAGCCCTCGAGCGTCATGGGCACCGCCTTCCTTATTCGGCCAGCCCGGCGACGAAGCCCGAGGCCCAGGCCCAAGCGAGATTGTAGCCGCCTCGCCCGCCCTGGACGTCCAGGACCTCGCCGGCGAAATAGAGACCTTTCCTCAGCTTCGATCCGAGCGTCCGCGGATCGATCTCGCGGGCGTCCACGCCGCCCGAGGTGAATTCGGCTTCGTTCCAGCCACGCGTTCCGTGAACGCGGAATTCGCGGGACTTGAGCGTCGCGGCCAGCCTGAGGGCCGTGGCCGGGCCGTCCCCCCCTCCCGCTGAGGCGGCCGCTTCCTCGAGGAGCCGGGGAATGACCAGGGCGAACTTCCCGGCGAGGAGGCCGGCGAGGAGGTCCCGCTCGGGCCAGCCCGAGCGGAGCCTCGCCGCGAGCTCGCGGGCCAGCTCCTCTTCGGCCATAAGCGGGACGAGATCCGCGACCACGGCGACGTCCTTCGTCTCCTCCCGGTTGAGGGCGATCGAGACGCTCTCGCTCGCGTCCAGGACGGCCGTGCCGGAGAGGCCGTACGAGGTGAAGAGGATCTCCCCCTCGGCTGCCGGACCGGGGCGTCCGTCGATCCGGACGGAAACGCGGGCCCGGAGGCGCAATCCCTGGAGGTAGTGGCACATCCGGTCCTTGACGACGAGCGGCACGGCGCTCGGCACGGGTTTTACGATCCGGTGACCGAAGGCCGCGGCCAGGTCGTAGCACGAGCCGTTCGAACCGAGGGCCGGATAAGACCGTCCGCCCCCGGCCAGGATGACGGCCCGGGCCGCGGAGCTCCGGCCGTCCGCCGCGACTACGGTGAATCCCCCCGTGGCCGCGGTGATCCTAACGACCTCGAAGCCGGTCTCGAGCGCCACTCCCCGCCGTTCCCGTTCGAGCTCCAGGACCCTGAGGACGGAGGCGGCCTGGTTCGTCGCCGGATAGACTCGGCCGCATTCGTCGGCCTGGAGACGAAGGCCGATCCCTTCGAAGAAATCCCGGATCTCCCGGGCCCCGAAGCGGTCGAGGACGGAAGCGACGAGGGCGGGGTCGGTCGAGGTGAACGCCCCCGCCGAAAGCCCGTCGTTGAGGAGATTGCAGCGGCCGCCGCCGGTGGCCAGGAGCTTTTTGCCGGGCCGCGGCAGACGTTCGAGGAGGACGACCGAGGCCCCGCGCCGCGCGCCGCGCACCGCGGCCGCGAGACCGGCCGCCCCGGCCCCGACGACGGCCAGGTCGAAACGCTCGGCCACTAAACTCCGAGGACCTGGCAGGCCCGGTCGACGTTGGAGACGTCCATGACGACCGAGATCGCGTTCCCCTTGCGGGCCAGCGTCCCGTAGCAGTACTCGATGTTGATGCCCTCGTCGCCGAGCTTGGTGGTCAGCTCGGCCAGGGCGCCGGGCCTGTTCTCGAGGTCGATCTTGAGAACGTCGCGGAGCTCCGTCGTGTAGTTGAGCTTGGCCAGGAGCTTGACGGCCTTGTTGAGCTGCTGGACGACGAGCTTGGCCGTGTCGTGGAAGACGCCGATGGCCTCGACGTTGATCTCGTTCTCGGCCAGGAAGCTGCACAGGTCCCCCAGTTGGGACGGCTTGTTCTCTAGGATGACGTAGATCTCGGTGATGCGCTCGACCATGTGTGACCTCCTATCCGACTAGGATCGTCATAGCCCCGCTCCCCCTATTCATAGCACGTCAACGGGGTTTTATCAATCCCGGAGCCAAGAACTGCCCACAAGGGGGACTCTCGATGAGGCCCCTTCGCGGACGAACGCCAGGAAGCTCCGAACAAGGGAACCGGCCGCTTCAATCGAAGATCTTCCCGGGGTTGATGATGCCGCGGGGGTCGAAGACGCGCTTGATGCCGCGCATGATCTCGATCTGGCGCTCGTCGAGGACGAGCGAGAGGTAGGGCTTCTTGACCAGGCCGATGCCGTGCTCGCCGGAGATGACCCCGCCGCGCGCCCGGCAGTCGTCGAAAAGCTCCCGGCGGACGGGCTCGGCCTTGGGCCGCCACTCGCCCTCCGGCAAGGGGACCATCCGGCCGTCCTCGTAGCGGGCCTTCATGATGTGGGTATGGACGTTCCCGTCGGCGGCGTGGCCGAAGGTCGGGAGCCACATGCCGTGTTCGGCCGCCAGCTCGCGGACCCTGCGGACGTGGCCGGCCACCTCGGCCCGGGGGACGGCGATGTCGAGGATCTCGACCGTCCCGGCCTTGATGGCGTCGTAGATCTTGGAGCGGATGGCCAGGACCTCGTCCTGCTTGCTGGGCGTGTCGGCGATGAAGACGTCGATCGCGCCCTTCTCGCAGCACACCTCGGCGACGGCCTGGGAGAGGCGGTCGATCTCCTCCTCCGACGGGGCGTCGAGGATGATCAGGAGATGGGTCTTCCCGAGCTTGGTCGGCCATTTCTTGCGGATGTGCTCCTCCGTCAAGGTGATCGGCTCGATCTCCAGGAACTCGACCGCGAGCGGCACGATGCCCCTCTTCATGAGGAGAGGGACCGTCTCCAGGGCGGGCTCGAGCTCGTCGAAGGGGACGACGAGCGAGCGCAGGATGCCGGGCCGGGCCTTGAGATGGAGGATCACCTCGGTGACGACCCCGAGCGTGCCCTCGGAGCCGACGACGAGGTGCATCAGGCTGTAACCGGTGCTCGACTTTTCGAGCTTGCCGCCGAGCCGGAGAACGTCGCCCGACGGCGTCACGAGCTCGAGGCCTCGGACATAGTTTCGGATCGTGCCGTATTTGACGGCGCGGCTGCCGCCCGCGTTCGTCGCCACGAGGCCGCCCATCATGGCGCTCTCGTCGCCGGGGTGGGGCGGAAAGTAGAGGCCGCTCTCCTCGACGGTCCTGGTGAAATCGGACAGGCGCACGCCGGCTTGGGTCACGGCCATCTGGTTGTCGGCGTCGACCTCGAGGACCCGGTCCAGCCGCTCGAGCGAGAGCACGATCCCGCCGAGGACGGGGACGCATCCGCCGCAGAGACCGGTGGCCCCGCCGCGCGGCGTCACGGGGACGCCATGGGCGTCGGCCAGGCGCAGGACGGCGGCGACCTCGTCGGTCGAGCCGGGCTTGACGACGAGGTCGGGATCGCGGGCGATCTCTCTCAGCGAGAATTCGTCGTGCCCGTAATCGACGGCCCGCTCGGGGTCCGAGAAGGCGTTGGCCGCGCCCACGACGGCTTCGATGGACGCCCTGAGGGCCGGAGTGATCTTCGAGGACATGACGGACCTCCTAGCGGGCGGCCAGCTCCCTCGCCGCCCGGGCGATATGGGAGGCGCTGACGCCGAACCGCTCCAGGAGCTCGTCGGGCTTGCCCGACCGGGGCAGCTCCCGGACGCAGAGGTGGGTGAGGCGCGCCTGTCCCGCCAGGGCCTGGGCGACGGCGTCGCCGAGGCCGCCGCCGGGGAAGTGGTCCTCGACGACGACGACCCGGCCGCCCGTCTCGGCGGCCTCGCGGCGGATCGTCTCCTTGTCCAGGGGCTCGACGGAATAGGCGTCGATGACCCGCAGCCCGACGCCTTCTTTTTTGAGCGCGTCGGCGGCCTTGAGGGCCTCGTGAACGGTGACACCGGCGGCGACGACCGTGACCGCGTCGCCTTCGGCCCTCCTCAGGACCTTGGACCCGCCGATCGGGAACGCCTCCCGCGCCGGATAGAGCAGCGCGGTCGCCGGCCGCGAGGTCCGGATGTAGGCCAGGCCCTTGTGGGCGGCGACGGCCGCGACGCACGCCTCCGACGAGACCGCGTCGCTCGGGTAGAGGACGACACAGCCGGGGATGGGGCGGAACATGGCCAGGTCCTCGAGGCCCATCTGGGAGGGGCCGTCCTCGCCGATGCTCACTCCGACGTGGGAGCCGCAGAGCTTGATGTTGGCGAAAGAATAGGCGGCCATGCGGACCTGGTCGTGGGCCCGGGTCAGGAAAGCGGCGAAGGTGGCCAGGAAAGGAAGATAGCCCTTGGCGGCCAGGCCCATGCCCACACCGACCATGTTCTGTTCGGCGATGAAGCCTTGGAAGGCGCGGCCGGGGAAGGCCTCGAAGAGCTTGTCGGCGTAGGTCGAGTTCTTGACGTCGCCGTCGATGGCCACGACAGAGGGATTGACCTTGGCCAGGCTGAGCAGGGCGTTCCCGTAGGCCAGGCGCGTCGCCGTCTTCTCCGTGTAAGCCGTTCGAGGGAAGTCGGTCGGCGCCGCGGCCCTCTTCTTCGTCCGGAAGGGCTTCGGCTTGCGGACGAAGCGCCGCGCGTCGACGTCGGGGAGGCAGCCGGTCTCTTCGAGGGCCCGAGCCAGCTCGTCGGCCTTGAGCGGCTTGCCGTGCCAGCCGTTCCTGTCCTCGATGAAGCTGACGCCCTTGCCCTTGAGGGTCCGGGCCAGGAGGACGGTCGGCTTCCCCTTCTTCCCGACCGTCCTGAGGGCGGCCAGGACCTTGTCGATCTTGTGGCCGTCGACGATGGCCGCGTCCCAGCCGAAGGCCGTGAACTTGCGCTTCAGGGCCGCGAGATCGTGCTGATGCATGGTCGGATCGGATTGGCCCAGCCGGTTGACGTCGACGACGGCGCAGAGGTTGCGAAGCTTCCAATGGGACGCCGCGGCCGCTGCTTCCCAGACCTGACCCTCGGCGCACTCGCCGTCGCCGAGGAGCACGAAGGTCCGGGCCGGGGACTTGTCGAGGCGCTGGGCCAGGGCCAGGCCCACCCCGACCGAAAGGCCTTGGCCGAGGGAGCCCGTGGCCGCCTTGACCCAGGGCATCCGGGGCGTGGGATGGCCTTCGAGGTCGCTCGTGATCTTCCGGAGATCGAGCAGGCTCTCGAGCGGGATGACCCCGGCCTCGGCGTAGACGGCCCAGAGCAGTGGCGCGGCGTGGCCTTTGGAAAGAACGAACTCGTCGCTCGCCGGGTCGCCCGGGTCCGTCGTCGACCAGCGCATCTCGGAAAAGAAAAGGCAGGCGGCGAGGTCGGCCGCGGAGAGACAGGTCGTCGGGTGTCCCGAGCCGGCCGCGGTCGTCGTGCGCAGCGAATGGATGCGGAGGCGGGTCGCGATCTTGCGGAGGTCGTCGATTCTGGCCATGGGGCGGTTCTCCTCAATGTTCGTGGGACATGTCCCTCGAAGGGGGCATGATAGCACGAACCCCGCCCTCATTTCCTTAAAAAACGGCGGGCCTCGGGATGCCCCGCCCTGGATCGGCCGCGAGGGCCCGCGTCCCTCAGAGGATCGGCCAAGACTTGGGCAGGAAGACTTGCTCGTAGAGCGACATGGCGTAGCGGTCGGTCATGCCGGCGATGAAGTCGCCGGCCCGGACGACGACCGGGTCGCCGGCCGGATAGTCCTTGATGTACTCCCCCGGACGCTCCATGACGAAGGCGAAGAGGTCGCGGATGATCTTCTCGGTCTTGCGCAGCTCGTCCCGGGCCGCGGAGTTGAAGTAGACGTTCTGGTAGAGGAATTCCCGCAGCTCGACGACGGCTTTCATGATCCGGTCGCTCATGGCGATCCGCTCCAGGCCTGTGGCCAGGCTGGCCTCGACGACGTCCACGACCATGCGGTCGATCCGCGTCGCGTGCCACTTGCCCAGGATCTTGATCAGGCCGGCCGGGATATCCTCCTCCTTGATGATCCCGGCCCGCAGGGCGTCGTCGATGTCGTGGTTGACGTAGGCGATGACGTCGGAAACGCGGACGATCTGGCCCTCGAGGGTCGAGGGCATGTCCTCGGCGCCTTCGTCGAAGATCTCGCCGCGGCCCTTGGAGTGCCTTTGGATGCCGTCCCGGACCTCGAAGGTCAGGTTGAGGCCCTTGCCGTCGTACTCGAGCTTCTCGACGACCCTGCAGGCTCTGGTCGGTAGTGGTGGAAGCCGCCGCGGAAGGAGCGCGCGCAGGGTCTGTTCGCCGGCGTGGCCGAAGGGGGTGTGGCCGAGGTCGTGGCCGAGGGCGATGGCCTCGGTCAGGTCCTCGTTGAGGCGCAGGGCCTTGGCGATCGTCCGGGCGATCTGGGAGACCTCGAGGGAGTGGGTCAGCCGGGTCCGGTAGTGGTCGCCGAAGGGCGAGAGGAAGACCTGGGTCTTGTGCTTGAGCCGGCGGAAGGACTTGGAATGGATGATGCGGTCCCGGTCGCGCTGGAAGTCGGTCCGGATCTGGTGCTGGGCCTCGGGCCGGACACGGCCCTTGGACGCGCGAACTGAGGCAAGCTTTGGGCGAGAGAGTTTCCCTCTCCGTCCTCTCGAGCTCTTCGCGGATGGTCATGGGAACCCGCCGATTATAGCAAATTTCTGTTAAAATAGGATCATGGACATCGCGGACAACGTCAAGGCCATCCTCGCGGAGCTCCCGTCCGGCGTCGAGCTCGTCGCCGCGGCGAAGACACGGTCCGCGGCCGAGATCCTCGAGGCGGTCGAGGCCGGCGTCAGGATCGTCGGGGAGAACTACGTCCAGGAAGCGGCCGAAGTCCGCCCGGCGGTCGGCGACCGGGCCCGCTGGCACTTCATCGGCCACCTCCAGACGAACAAGGTCAAACGGGCGGTCGGGATCTTCGACCTCGTCGAGACCGTGGATTCCGTCGCGCTCGGCCGCGAGATCGACAAGCGCGCCGCGTCTGCCGGCAAGGCCATGGACGTCCTGGTCGAGATCAACAGCGGCCGCGAGCCCCAGAAGGCCGGCGTCCTGCCCGAGGACGCCGAAGCGCTGGTCCGCGAGCTCGCGGCGCTCCCGAGCCTCCGGGTCCTCGGCCTCATGACCATGGGCCCGTTCGAGGGCGATCCCGAGGACTCCCGGCCCTATTTCCGGGAGACGCGCCGCGTCTTCGAGGCCGTCAGGCTGGCGTCCATCCCCGGGATCGAGATGCGCCACCTCTCCATGGGCATGTCCCATTCCTGGCGCGTGGCCGTCGAGGAGGGAGCGACCCTCGTCCGCATCGGGACGGCCATCTTCGGCCCCCGTCCCTGAGGGGCCCGGGAGCCCCCCCTACTCTGACGCCTCTTTGTCCTCGGCCTCGTCCAGGGCCTGGCTCTCCGCCTCCCCGATGGCCAGCTCGGGCTCGATCCCCTTCAGCCTGCGCAGGTCCTCGATCTTCTGGAGCGGGCGCTCGAGCTTGTTGCGGCGGGTCGTGGACAGCTTCTGAAACTCGTCGCGCGCGTCCTCGATCTTCCGGCCCATGGCGTCCATGGACTTGCGGAACCTCTCCCACTCCTTGTTGAAGCCCCCGATGAGACGGAGCATGTCGTTGGCGGCCTTCGCCGTCGCGAAGTTGTCTATGGCCTGGCGGATGATGGCCAGGATGGCGAAGAGGGTGAACGGCGAGCAGAGGATGACCTTGTTCCGGAGCGCCTCGTCGATGATGGCGGGATCGTTCTGGTTGATGAAGGCGTAGACCTGCTCGTTGGGGATGAAGACGAGGACATAGTCGAGCGTCTCGTCCTCCGGATTGATATAGTCCCGGGTCGTGACCTCCTTGATCCGGGCCCGGACGTCCCTCAGGAACTGGCCCTTCTGGACCTCCCGCTCCATGTCGTTTTCCGTTTCCAGATAGCGGAGGTAGCTCGAAAGCGGGAACTTGACGTCCATGTTGACCTTCCGCCCCTGCGGCAGGTTGAACGTGTAATCCGGACGGGACCCCGCTCCCTCGAGGGCCTTCTGCCTGAGGTAGTTGACGCCCTCGACGAAGCCGGCCAGCTGGAGCACGTCCTCGGCCATCCGCTCGCCCCACAGCCCACGGGCCTTGGTGCTGACCAGGGCCTGACGCAGGTGGGTGGCCGTGTCCTGGAGCTTGGCCGTCTGTTCGGCCGCCGTCCTCAAATGGGCGGACAGCTCGCCGTACTTTTGGACGCGGTCCTTCTCGAACCCGGCGACGAGGTCCTGCATCTTGTGCAGGTCCGTCCGCATGGACTCCAAGGTCTGGTCGATCAGCTTTTTCTTTCCCTCGAGGTCCTTCTCGCCCGACTGGGTCATATGCCCAAGCCGGGATTCGGCGAGCTTCAGGAACTCGTCCGACGTCGTCTTCAGGGCGTCGAGGGACATGGCCCCCAGCGAATCCTTGACCCGGCCGAGGAACGCGTCCAGGTTTTCGAGCTTCTCGCTCTCGGTCTCGCTGATGATCTCACGGGCCAGCTCGCGCGAATGTTTCCTCGACACGAGCTGGATGATCAGGACGATCGCCGCGCCGAAGACGCCGCCGGCGATGAACAGATACACTCCCGTTAGAGCCGTCATGTCCTGTCTCCTTCGTGCGCCGCCGGGCGCTCAGAAAGCGTCGTCGTCCCCCCCCGGGCCGGTTTCTTCGCCGGCCGCCTTCTCCCGCTCCGCTTCCTCCATGGCCTTGTCGACCTCCATGTCGAAGTCCTCTCCGGCCTCCTCTCCCATCTCCCGGCCCATCCGCTTCATCCACTTGGCCACGCTCTTCGGGTCGTTCTCGTCGAGCCCGGCGAGCGACGACGGATCGGCCAGGCTCTCCATCCGGCTCTCCTCGGAGCGCCGGACGGCCACGCGCGAGACGAGCTTGGTCATCGACCGCCCGCCGCAGTGCCGGCAGACCGGGTCGACGGCGGCCCCGACTGCGAGAGTGACGACCGTGGTCTTCTTGAGGCAGCCGGCGCAGCGGTACTCGTAGATCGGCATCTAGATCAGGATCCCCTCGTCCCAGCCGAGCTTGACGAGATCGATCCGCGCCGGATCGCTGACGCCGAGGCGGTGCCGGGTGTCGGCCAGCCGGATGTGGTGCGGGTTCATCTGCAGGGGCCAGTCGTCCCCGAAGTGTTCCTTCCGCTTGGCCTCGAGGATGCGCAGGCCGGTGGCGTCGGCCGCGACCGGGTCGCGGCTGACGATGAGGCCCTTGTATTCCCAGGTGTATTCCTTGGCGTAGTGGTGCGGCCCGACGCCGTGGAAGAGCGGCGTGAACATGACCAGGACGTTGAGCCGGGTCTTGCCCTTGACGGCCGGCAGGTCCCAGATCTTGGCCAGGTCGGCGCAGGTGTCGCCGTGCCAGGCCGCCGGCTGGGGCGTGAACATGATGTAGTTCTTGATCAGGCTGCCGACGCCCGACCAGTGGTGGCTCCTGAGCGGCCGGGCATTGACGAGGGCGGTGGCCTTCTGGAAGACCGGGTTCCGCAGGACGCCCCTGTCGTCGATGGCGATCTTGTCCTCGGCGACGCCGGCGTCCATGACCCGGCGCTTGATGGCCTGCTCGACCTCGGCCGTCGTCGGGATGTAGCGCCAGGCGTTGGTCTTGATGCCGACGACGTCGTCGGGGCGAACGAGGCCCTTCCAAGCTTTGACGACGTCCTTCTCGCCGAGCAGGGCGCAGACCGCTTCGTCGAACATCTTCTGGACGACATCGGCCGGCGGCGCGCCTCCCGGCCCGAGCGGGCTCGGGTCGCGGACGAGGACGACGCGGACCTTGTCCGCGCCCGCCGGCGCGAGCGTCGTCCCCTGGAGGGCCGGGATCACGGCCCCGGCCAGCGGCGCCGCGGCGGCGACCCGCAGGAAGTCCCTTCGCGTGAGCGTCTTCGGGTTCATGAGCCTTCCTCCTCGATCGAATGCATCACGGCGGCCAGCATCGCCTCCGCGCTCTTTTCAGATGCCGCGTCGAAAACGACCGCCACGTACCTTCCGAGAGCGCGGGCGGCCGCCCATCTTCCGTTCTCGACCTTGATCGCGCCTTTCCCCACGGCCTCGGGCATGTACGCCCTGCTGAACGACTCCGCCGCCCTGGCCGCGGTCGCCTCGTCCGCGTAGGCGCCGAGGAACAGGTGGCTCCGTTCGGCCTTGCCGCCGTAGGGCGCCAGGACGGCGTCCGTTCCCCGGCCGAGGAGCAGGATGTTCTCTTCGGCGACGAAGTAGTGATAGTTGAGGATGGAGTGTCCGTGGAAGAACCGCACCCTCCGGGCCTCGAGGCCCTCGCGGGGCAGCAGCCGCAACAGCGCGGGCGGCTCTCCCCGCCCCGGGACGGCCGAGGCGATCTGCCGGCCGAGCTCCAGCACGGCCGCCCGCGTCTCGTCCGTTTCCTCCTCGGCGTAGACGGACAGGAAATAGCGGTCTTTCCAGAACGACAGCAGCCCGGCCTTGTAGGTCGAGCCCTGGCCGATGCCGGCGTCCTCGCCTTCGAGGTCGTGGGTGAAGACGCCGAAAGCGTCCGCGGCGGCGCCCATGTCGAAGGCGTCGACGACGATGTCCGGCCGACCGTCCTTGTGGAAGCGGCGGGCGACGAGGAGTCTCATGTTGTAGGAGCGGTAGACCTCGCCGGCGCCGTCGATGTAGTCGAAGACCGTGTCCGCGTCGTAGGCCTGGTCGGCCTCCGAGAGCCAGGGACCGGCCGTCGCGGGGATGTACGAGGCGAGACGCCGGACGTCGGGGGACTGCGGATCGCTCATCAGGACGGACCCTCCTATCCAGGCCAGGGCGACGGCGGCAAGGACGACCCTCTTCATCGCTTCGATTCTATCACGCCGCCACCGGCGAGACAAGGCAACGGGAGGCCCGGTCCGGGAGTTTGCATATTTAGGGATTTCAGGGAATAATAGTCCGGAAGGAGAGTCGCATGCCCGACCGCCGCCAGCCCGTTCCTGCCCGCCACGCTGGCCCTCTCGCTCGCTGTCTCCTGGGCGCCTGTTCGACGTCCGACGACGGAAACGGCAGCACCGTTACGCCGATCGACATCCCCGCGGCGTCGATGTCCTATATCGTCCTCGCCTGGAGCGATCTAGGCATGCCTTTCCTCAACCCGACCTACGACAACGAGGTCCTCTTCCCGCCCTACAGTTCGCTCCGGGCCCAGGTGGTCAGGCGGGGCGATCCGCCGGAGATCGTGACCGCCGGCGTCGTCCTCGAATATTCGATCATCGGCAACACCTATTCCTACGGCAAGACGACGCCCAAGACGGAGGAGGATCCCCTCAGGATCTACGCCGGCTTCTGGGACAACTCCCTGGCCCTGTTCGGCATCGACCTCGACATCGACACCGGCCTCAATTTCACGGACCCCGGCGTCCACAACGGTTTGACGGGGACGATGACCCTCAAAGGCGACCGCTTCGAGGTCGACGGCGTGCCGGTCGTTCCCATCGACGACGCCGGGACCTGGGAGCCCTATCAGGTCGCCGAGATCGTCGTCCGGGACGCCGGGACGCTCGTCGAGCTGGCCCGGACCCGGGCGACCGTCCCCGTTTCCGACGAGATCTCATGCGGCAAGTGCCACGGGAAGACCTTCAACAGCCAGGAAGTCCTGTCGGTCCTCGAAGAGCACGACGAGGGCCGGGGGACCTCGTTCGCCGTCGACGGCCTGCCCGTCCTCTGCGCCGACTGCCACGGCAGCCCGGCCCTGGGCCTAGCCGATCCCGGCTCGTCGGGGTCGTATCTGTCCCAGGTCATCCACGGCTTCCACATCACGGCCTCGGCCGCCTGTTACGAGTGCCATCCGGGGACGGAGACGCTCGCCCACCGGAGCAAGTCGCACTCGAGCGAAGGCGGGGCCTGCACGGCCTGCCACGGCACGCTCACCACGATCGCGACGTCGATCACCGGCGGGCGTATCCCATGGGTGAACGAGCCGAAGTGCAGCAAGTGCCACACCTTCGTCGCCGAGGTCGACACGGGAGAGGACCTCCCCGGCGACGGGACCGGCCACGGCGGGATCGCCTGCTCGGCCTGCCACGGCACGCCTCACGCCCAGGTCCCCTCGAACGAGGAGAAGGACAACGCCCCCTTCCTCCAATACCAGGGCAAGGCCTTGGCGCTCGGCAGCTGCCGGGTCTGCCATAGCGGCTCGAAAGGCGGCGGGCTGATGGGGATCGTGATGGCCCACGGGGGCGGCGAGCCGACCGCCTGTACGGTCTGCCACACGGGACCGATCAGGACGACGAACCCCGCCAACTTCCCCCACCGGTTCCAGCAGCGGAGCCGTTGACGCCGGGCTACTTCCCGATCCGGCCGGCCATCCGACCGACGTAGCCCCTCAGAAAACGGATGGCTTCGTCGGCCCTCCGAAAAACGGGCGTCCCGGCCGCTTCGAGGTGGTCGGCCAGCGGATCGTAGAGGCGGCCGGCGTCGATGTTGACGACGATGGGCTTCTCCGTCGACCGAAAGAGCTCGATCAGCCTCGCACCCAGGCTCCCCGGTCCGGCCATGTCCTCCCCGTGCCCCGGCCCCGGCGGGAGCGTCTGCTGGGCCGGCGAGAGCGGGACCGGTGAGACGACGGCGCAGTCGACCCCCGGATCGTCGAGGATGGCCCGGGCGCACTCCGCGAAAACGGCGTCGTCGGCGACGGGGGTGACGTCGAGGGGATTGTGGACGTCCTGGAGCCGGTCGATCCCGAGCGGCTGCATGATCCCGACGATCCTGGCCTCGGTCTCCGGCGAAAAGGAGGCCAAGTCGAGGCCGGACCCGTTCTTGAGATTGTCGGCCAGCATGACGCACTCGAAGCCGGCGTTGCTGACGAGCCCGACCCGGCGGCCTCGGACCGGGCGGTCCCCGAGAGCGGCCAAGCCCTTCATGAAGCTCTCGTATTCGAACAGGTCCTCGGCGACGATGGCCCCGGCCTGTTCCAGGACGGCCCGGAATACGCCGTACTCGCCGGCGACGGAAGCGGTGTGGCTCGAGGTCGCCGACCGCCCCTCGGGGCTCCGGCCGGCCTTGTAGACGAGGACCGCCCGTCCGGAAGCGGTGATCTCGCCGACGGCCTTGGCGAAGGCCAGGCCGTCGCCCTCCTTGAACCCCTCCATGTAGACGGCGAACACCCGGACCTCGGGATCGTCCTTGAGATAGGCGAGGTAGTCCGAAGCCGTGAGGTCGATCTGGTTCCCCAGGGAGACGGCGTACAGGGGCTGGATCGCCGGGAACTTGCTCATCCGGCAGATCATGAAGGCCCCGCTCTGGCTGATCACGGCCATGTCCGAACGGGGGTTCCTGGGCCGCGGCAGCTTGTGCTCGGGGATGAAGGTCGTGTCGTATCGCCCGGGCCTCGACGCCACGCCGAGGCAGTTGCCGCCGTTGACGACCGGCGTCGTGCGGCCGCTCCGCCGGCCCTCGCGGAGGAGCGCGCGGATCTTTTCCTCGATCGAGGCCCCGCCTTCCTTCTCCCCCATCCCCCCGGCGATGAGGATGACCGAGCGGGCCTTACCGCGCTCGACGAGGTCCTTCATGACGTCGTAGCACTGGTCGGCGCCGAGCGTCAGGACGAACAGGTCGACCGTCTCCGGCATGGCCTCGACCGAGGGCACGGCGCGGCAGCCCTCGATCCCGTCGAGCCCGGGCTTGACCACGGTCACCCGCTCCCGCGGGAAACCGCCGGCCAGGATGTTGTTGAGGATGATGTGGCCGAGGTTCATCTTCTCCGAGACGCCGATGATGCCGATCGAACCCGGCTTGAGGAGTCGTCCGATGGCCTCCGCCGGCCGCCCCGCCACGGGCGCTTTGCGGCGGGAGAACCTGCAGACCCCGTCCAGGGCGACCAGGCGGCCGCGGCGGACGACGAACGGATTGACCTCGGCCTCCTCGAGGACGAACGGCGTCCCGCCGGCGAACGGCGAGAACGCGGCGGCCAGGTCGCGGAAGCGAAGGAGCGTCGCGGCCAACGCCGCGGGCGACACCCGGGCCCGGCGGCCGCGGAAATCGGCGGCGATCTTGCCGAAGAAAGCCAGCGGCTCGAGGAGTCCCGGGACCTTGGCGTCGTCGAGGAGGTGGGCCGAGGCGATGGCCGCGGCCCGTCCCTTCTTGAGCCGCTCGGTCATGTATTCGACGTCGACACCGCCCCCGCCCATGGTCAGCACCGGCCCGAACTCCCGCGAGTTCCGCAGGCCGAGAAGGACCTCCGAGCCGAATCCGACGTCCTCGAAATCGACGGCCTCGGCGACGAGGAAGCCGCGAATGGAGTCCCGGACGGCCCGCGCGGTCGGCGCCTGGGCCGCAGCCCCGTGACCGCCCCGCGCCCTCGCCCAGGCCAGATACCGCCCCGGAACGCTCCGGATCATGGCCGCGGCGGCCTTGTTGATAGAGGCGGGATCGGCCTTGACGAAGGCGACCCCGCCGACGTCGGACTTGTGGACGACGAGCGGAGAGACGATCTTGACGACGACCTTCGGGCCGCCGAGGGCGGCGAGGTCCTTCCGGGTGACCCGGCGCCCGGCCGGGACCAGGACATGGCGGGGGCAGGCGATGCCAGCCTCCCGTAGGATCTGGTAGACCTCGGGCTCGAGGAGAAAATCCCGGCCGTCCCGCTCGGCCGCTTCGAGGACCCGGACCGTCCGGACCCAGGACGTTCTCATGAGCCCCGGGCCGCTTTCTTGCCGAGCTCGAAGGCCCTGCGGTTGGCCTCCAGGACGGGCGTTCCCCGGCCGCGGAAGAGGTCCTCGATCGTCCGGCTGAGGCTCTCCTCCTTGAGGATGAGGAAGGACGCGGCCGCGCCGAGGAGGACGATGTTCTGGGCCTTGACCGTGCCGGCCTCTTTGGCCAGCTTCTCCGAGTCGACGACGACCGCCCGGGGCGCCCGTCGGACGGCCTCCAGGACCGCGCCGATATCGGGATAGTCGGGGATGTTCCGGTACGGCGTCGAGCTCGTCACGACGACCCCGTCCGGCTTGAGGTAGTCGAAGTAGCGCAGGGCCTCGAGCGGCTCGACGCTCAGGATCATGTCGGCCTCGCCCTTGGGGATGAGGTCGCTCCAGATCGTCTTGTCCGCCAGGCGCATGTGGGACTGGACCGCCCCGCCGCGCTGGGCCATGCCGTGGACCTCGGCCTGCTTGAAGAACAGGCCGTCGACGAGGGCGGCGTTGTCGATGACGTAGGCGATGGAGAGGATGCCCTGGCCGCCGACGCCGGCGAGGATGATGTCCTGCTTCATGCCTGGCTCCTTTTCTTCCGCTGTTCCTGGACGCATTCCCGGACGGCGACGACGACGGACAGCCCGCGGTGCGCGATCTCGTCCTTGAGCACCCGGACGTTCGTCTCGTGGTGCTTGGGCAGG
Source organism: Candidatus Aminicenantota bacterium (assembly GCA_963719985.1). Taxonomy (GTDB): domain Bacteria; phylum Acidobacteriota; class Aminicenantia; order Aminicenantales; family Saccharicenantaceae; genus RBG-16-66-30. The sequence continues at coordinate 306,790 of CAVRDU010000006.1, forward strand.
GGCTCGATCGTCCGGATGTGCTCCTTGGGGACGCCGAGGCCCTCGACGAGCCGGAGCAGCCGCTCGCCCGAGCCGTAGGTCGGCTGGCCGCCCGTCATGGCCGTCGTCGCGTTGTCGAGGATGACGACGGTCATATCGGTGTCGGCGTGCGCGGCACCCAGGAGCGGCGTGATCCCGGAGTGGGCGAAGGTCGAGTCGCCGATGACCGAGACGGCCGGATGGAGACCGACGTCGGACGCGCCCCGGGCCATGCCGACGCTCGCCCCCATGCAGACGCAGCTGTGGATGGCGTTGTAGGGCGGCAGGGCGCCCAGCGTGTAGCAGCCGATGTCGCTGAACACGTTCGCTCCGGGGACACCCTCGAGGGCCTTGTTGAGGGCCTTGAACGTGTCGGCGTGGGGACAGCCGACGCAGAGCTGGGGCGGCCGGCCCGCGAGCGGCAGCCCGCTCGGGGCCTGGGCCGGCAGGGGGGCCAGGCCGAGCGCTTTGCGGACGATGTCGGGCGAGAGCTCGCCGGAGGGCGGCAGCGTCCCGGAGAGCTTGCCCAGGACGGTCTTCCCGGGGACCCCGAAGAGCCCCCGGACCTGGCGCTCGATGAACGGGTAGCCGTCCTCGAGGACGAGGATGGTGTCGACGGCCGCGACGAGCTCGCGAACGAGGCCCTCGGGCAGCGGATAGGTGGAGACCTTGAGGAAGGACGGCCGGGCGCCCTCCCCGGCCGCGGCCTCGCGGAAATAGTTGTAGGCGACGCCGGAGGCGATGATCCCGAGCTTCCGTTCGCCCTCGGCGAGCTCGAGAAGGTTGAAGCGGGACCCGTCGCTGTAGCGGACCAGCTCGGCCTGGCGGTCGAGGAGCTGGCCGAAGCGGCGCCGGGCGTTGACCGGAAGAAGGATCCAGTCCTTGGCCGCGCCCTTCTTCAGCTCGTTCTGGGGACGGGGTTCGCCGACCTCGACGGGCGCGCGGCTGTGGGACAGGCGCGTGACCAGCCTCATCAGCGCGGGCAGCCCGAACCGCTCGGAGGCGTCGAAGGCCTCCCGGGTCATGTCGTAGGCCTCCTGGTGGTCGGAGGGCTCGTAGCCGAGGATCTGGGCGAACTGGACGTAATAGCGGCTGTCCTGCTCGTTCTGGGAGCTGTGCATCCCGGGATCGTCGGCGCTGACGACGAGGAGGCCGCCGTTGGCCCCGGTGATGGCCGAGTTCATGAACGGATCGGCCGCGACGTTCAGGCCGACGTGCTTGAACGAAACGAGGGCCCGCTTCCCGGCGAAGGACACGCCGAGGGCCTCCTCGTAGGCGACCTTCTCGTTGACCGACCAGACGGCCTTGAAGGCCCGGCTCTCGCCCGCCAGCCGGACGAGGTACTCCAGGACCTCGGAGGCGGGCGTGCCGGGATACGAATAGGCGGCCGAGAGGCCGGCGTGGACGGCCCCTAGGGCCGCGGCTTCGTCACCGAGAAGGATCTGACGGGACATGGGCGTTCCTCTCAGCGCGGGATTGAGAAGGTGTAGGATACCCATACCGCCTGGAGGGTGTCAAGCCGGCTCCGGCGCCCCGAGATTGACTAAACTGATAATTCCTATATGATGATGTTTGTATCCGCCTCGGGGCCGTACACAATGGATCTCTAAGGAGTCGGTCATGATAAGGCTTTCGACCAAGGGCCGCTACGGGACGCGCCTGATGCTCAACCTCGCCCGCCATTACGGCAACGGCAGCGACGCCGTCATCCTCAAGCGTATTTCCGAGGACGAGCGGATATCGATCCGCTACCTCGAGCAGATCATCATCCCCCTCAAGATCAACCGCCTGGTCAAGAGCATCCGCGGCGCCGGCGGCGGCTACACCCTGGCCCGCCGGCCCGAGGACATCAAGCTCAGCGAGATCCTTCACGCCCTCGAGGGCAACTGCTGCCTCGTCGAGTGCCTCGAGGACGGCTCCTACTGCGAGTTCGTCGAGACCTGTCCGACCTACGACATCTGGAAGGGCGCGACCGACCTGCTCAAAGGCTATTTCGACGCGATCTCCCTCAAGGACATCGTCGCCATGGCCGACAAGAAGGACAAAAAGGCCAGGTCCAGGGCCCGCTGAGGCCTCAGGGGGCGAGGCCGGCCTTCCTCTCCGCGGCCTCGATCGTGTTCAACATCAGCATGGTCACCGTCATCGGGCCGACGCCGCCCGGCACGGGGGTGATGGCCGCGGCCTTCTCCTTGATGGGCTCGAAATCGCAGTCGCCGACGAGACGGAAGCCTTTGGGAGAGGCCGGGTCCGCGACCCGGTTGACCCCGACGTCGATGACGACGCAGCCCTCGGGGACCATCTCGGCCTTGATCGCCCGGGGCACGCCCATGGCGGCGACGAGGATGTCCGCCTGGAGCGTGAACCGGCGGACGTCGGGCGTCGCCGTATGGCAGACGGTCACCGTGGCGTTGGCCCCCTTCCGCTTCTGGATGAGCATGGCCGCCAGGGGTTTGCCGACGATGTTGCTCCGGCCGCAGACCACGACGTGCTTGCCGTCCGGGCCGTACCCGCCCCGGACGAGCAGCTGGACGACGCCGTAAGGGGTGCACGGCAGCGGGCAGGGCTCGCCGCGCAGCATCTTGCCGACGTTGACGGGGTGGAACCCGTCGACGTCCTTGTCCGGGGAGATGAGGCTGATGACCTTCTCGGCGCTGACGTATTTCGGCAACGGCAGTTGGACGAGGAAGCCGTTGTAGCGATCGTCGCGGTTGAGCGTGTCGACCTGGCGGAGGATCTCCTCCTCGGAGGACTCCGCCGGCATCCGGATCGTCGTCTCGAAGATGCCGATCTCCTCGGCCGCCTTGGCCTTGGCCGTCACGTAGGAGACGGAGGCCGGGTCCTCGCCGACGAGGACGACCGCCAGCCCCGGCACGACGCCGTTCTCCCGGAGCCGGGCCGCCCGGCCCTTGAGCTCTTCGCGTATCTGGCCCGACACTTCCTTGCCGCTGATGATCGTAGCCGCCATCCTGGCCTCCTCTCGAACGGACTGACCGACCTCCCTACCATAAATGAAAAGCCTTCCCAGGGTCAAGGTCCGGCCGGGCGCTTGAAATGGCCCGCCGGCCCGCGTATAATCCCCCGCGAAACCAGGGCGAGTGCGAGCGTCGATCGGAGGTCTTCATGAGAGTCGGGATCCTCACGGGCGGGGGCGATTGCCCGGGACTCAACGCCGTCATCCGGGCCGTGACCCGGAAGGGCATCATCCACTACAACTACGACATCCTGGGCATCAAGAACGGCTGGCTGGGGCTCATCGAGGGCCGCATCCTGCCCCTCGATCTCGGCTCGATCTCGGGCATCCTGCCGCGGGGCGGGACGATCCTCGGGACGACGCGGACGAACCCCTTCAAGGTCGAGGACGGGGTGGGCAAGATCTTCGCCCAGGTCGAGAAGTTCGAGCTCGACGCGGTCGTCGCCGTCGGCGGGGAGGACACGTTGGGCGTCGCCAAGAAGCTCCACGAGAAGGGCCTGCGCTGCGTCGGCGTGCCCAAGACGATCGACAACGACCTCTCCGGGACCGACTACACCTTCGGCTTCGACACGGCCGTGTCGATCGTCACCGAGGCGCTCGACCGGCTGCACACGACGGCCGAGGCCCATCACCGGGTCATGGTCGTCGAGGTCATGGGCCGCCACACCGGCTGGATCGCCGTCGAGGGGGGCCTCGCCGGTGGCGCCGACATCATCCTCATCCCCGAATTCCCCTTCGATCTCGACGAGATCTGCGCCCAGATCCAGAGCCGCCGGGAGCGGGGAAAGATGTTCAGCATCGTCGTCGTGGCCGAGGGGGCCCGGCCCAAGGACGCCAGCCTGGTCACCCAGCCGGGCGACAAGGACGCCTTCGGCCACGCCCGCCTGGGCGGCGTCGGCAACATCCTCGCCCGCGAGATCGAGATGCGCACGGCCATGGACACCCGGGTCACCGTGCTCGGGCACACCCAGAGGGGCGGGTCCCCGACGGCTTTCGACCGCATCCTGGCCACCCGTTTCGGCGTCGCCGCGATCGAGCTGGTCAAGGAGGAGAAGTTCGGCTACATGGTCGGCCTTAAGTGCAACCGCATCGTCCCCGTCCCCTTCGAGGAGGCCCTGGCCGAGCCGAAGACCGTGGACGCCGAACTCTACGAGATCGCCAAGGTCTTCTTCGGCTAGGCCGCCGGCCTGAAAAGGCTTGATCTTAAAGGAGTTGGCCCCGAAAAGGGGGTTGACAACCCGGTCCGGCCGTGTTACCCTTCCGCTCGCCAGGAGGCGCCAAGACATGACCAGGAAGCTTTCTCTACCCGTCTTTCTATCCCTTATTTTACTGCTCGCCGGGGTCCCGGCCGGTCTCGCGGGGGACCTTCGCTTCGAGCTCGGCTTCGGCTGGTCCCTCGTCGGGCCGAGAATGAACTCCGCCTACGTCAACCGGTACGGGCCGCTCCTCGACCCGCCGGACCGTCTCATCGCCAGCGCGGCCGACCAGACGGTCCGGTTCAACGGCAAGACCGGCCTCGGCATGAACGCGTTCTTCAACGTCCTGTTCGCGGAGAACGTCGGCCTGCAGGTCCTGGCCGACTATCACCGCCCGGGGCTGGGCGGGGCGAACGACCCCTACGACGTCGAGGTCCAATTCCTCGCCTTCGAACCCGAGGCCTGGGCCCGGGCCTACGACTGGCCCAACTCGAGCGGCAACCTGACCGAGACGACCTTCAGCTTCAACGCGCTGGCCCGCTTCCGGATCGCCGACGACCTCACTTTGAGCGCGTCGGCCGGTCCGAGCATCTTCCATTTCAATGGCAAGGCCGGCCACATCGGCTACACCTATTTCAATCTCGCCGACCTGGGCGGAGAGTACGTCCTGACCGGTGAGACCTACCGGATGGTCGTCGACTTCGGCCCCACGACGAAGTACGGGATGAACGTCGGCGTCGAGGCGGGTTACGAGGCCTTCCGCTCCGTCGTCCTGGCCTTCGACGTGCGCTGGTACATCGCCGCCGCGGCCGACCTCCCGCTCCACGTCGTCGACGACGATGTCATCAACAGGCCCCTCGACGAGATCGAAGCGACGATCGGCCTGGGGTCCCTGAGCGTCAATCCGTCCTATTTCCGGGCCGCGGTGGCCCTGCGCTACATCTTCTGATCGGGGCTAGATCCTCGCCCGCCTGAGCCGCAGGGAGTTCGTCACGACGGACACCGAGCTCAGGGCCATGGCGGCGGAGGCGATCATGGGATCGAGCCGGATCCCGAAGAACGGATAGAGGAGGCCCGCGGCGACCGGGATGCCGACGACGTTATAGGCGAACGCCCAGAACAGGTTCTGCTTGATCGTCCGGATGGTCCGCCGGCTCAGGCCGACGGCCGCGACGACCGCTCCGAGATCCTCCGAGATGAGCGTGATGTCGGCCGAGGCCATGGCCACGTCGGTCCCCGTCCCGAGCGCCAGCCCGACGTCGGCCCGGGCCAGGGCCGGGGCGTCGTTGATGCCGTCGCCGACCATGGCCACCCGGGCCCCCTCCTCCTGCATCCTCCGGACGACGTCGGCCTTGTCTCCGGGGAGGACATCGGCGAAGACCTCGTCGATCCCCGCCTCCGCGGCCACCGACCGGGCCGTGCGGACGTTGTCTCCCGTCAGAAGGACGACCCGCAGACCCAGCCCCTTGAGCTTTTGGACGGCCTCGCGGGCGCTCGGCTTGAGGGTGTCGGCCAGGGCGACGAGCCCGACGAGCCGTCCGCCCGCGGCGACGAAGGCCACGGTCTTCCCTTCTCCGGCGAGCCTCTCGGCCGCGGGGCCGAGCGGCGAGGCGTCGACGCCCTCCGCCTCGATGAGCCGGAGATTGCCGACGACGACCCGGACGCCCCCGACGGTCCCCTCGACCCCCATGCCCTCGAGGGCCCGGAAGCCGTCCGCCGTTCCGGCGGCGACGCCGCTCGCCGCGGCTCTGCGCCCGATCGCCTCGCCGAGAGGGTGCTCGGAGCCGTGTTCGACCGCGGCCGCGAGGCCGAGGAGGCGTTGGGCCGTCTCGTCCTGGGCCGGGAGGACGTCCGTGACCTCGGGCCGACCGTGGGTCAGTGTGCCAGTCTTGTCGAAGACGAAGGCCGTGACGCGATGGATGGTCTCGAGGCTCTCCCCGCTCTTAATGAGTATGCCCCGCTCGGCCCCCCGGCCCGTGCCGACCATGATGGCCGTCGGCGTCGCCAGCCCGAGCGCGCAGGGGCAGGCGATGATGAGGACGGAGACGAAATGGAGCAGGGCGACGGAGAGGTTCGGCCGCGGCCCGAAGACCGTCCAGGCGACGAAGGTCAGGACGGCGATGACGAGGACCGCGGGCACGAAATACGCGGCGACGACGTCGGCCAGGCGCTGGATGGGGGCCTTCGATCCCTGGGCCTCCCGGACCAGCCGGACGATCTGGGCCAGGACCGTGTCCTCGCCGACCTTGAGGGCCTTGAACGTGATAAGGCCCCATTTGTTCAGCGTCGCTCCGGTCACGGCGTCGCCCGGGCCCTTGTCCGCCGGCAGGCTCTCCCCCGTGATCATCGATTCGTCGATCGAGGAGCGCCCATCGACGACGATCCCGTCGACGGGGACCCTCTCTCCGGGACGGACGACGACGACGTCCCCGACGCGGACCTCCTCGACGGGCACTTCCCTCTCCCCCTCCGGGCCGAGGACCCGGGCCGTCCGGGGCCGCAGCCCCATCAGCCTGCGGATGGCCTCCGAGGTCCGTCCCTTGGCCCGGGCCTCGAGCGTCCGGCCGAACAGGATCAGGACGATGATGACGGCGGAGGTGTCGAAGTAGACCTCCGGCTCGACGCCGGCCTTGCGGAAGAACGCGGGGAGAGCGGTCGCCGCGGCGCTGTAGAGATAGGCGGCCGTCGTGCCGACCGCGATCAGGGTGTTCATGTTGGCCGTCCCGTGGCGGAGCGCGCTCCAGGCCCCGGCGTAGAACCGGCGGCCGAGGACGAACTGGACGGGCGTGGCCAGGGCCCACAGCACGAACGGGTCCTGGAGGAGCTCCGGCATCCAGGGGAACCAATGCCTCATGCTGCCCAGGAATATGAGAAGGGCGAGGCCCCCACCCGCGATGACGGACATCCTGAGCGACCGGTATTCCCTCTCCGCCACGCGTTCGGCCTCCTCCGCCTCGGCGGCGACCCCGTATCCGGCCTCGCGGACGGCCCGGGCCAGGTCGCGCGGACCGACGAGGGCCGGGTCGTAGAGGACCGTGGCCCTTCCGGCGGCCAGGTTGACGTTGGCTTGCCGGACCCCCGTGAGCTTCCCGAGGGCCCGTTCGATGTTGGCCGCGCAGCTGGCGCAGCTCATGCCCGTCACGGAGAAATCGAAGCGGGACTCGGGCTTATCCCCGGCCTCGTGCGTGGCGCTCGGCTTGGTGTTCATGGCTCCCCCCGCCTCCACCGGACCCGGGCGGCCCGCTCCCCGCGCGTCGTTTCGGCCGCCGGGGGCCGGGTCCGTCGGGATCCCTCTGCCCGTCAGACCTCGCAGCTCTCGTCACCCTTGCCCTTCCCCCTGGTCGAGAGGCCGAAGGGGACATAGGCCGGGCAGAAGCCCACGAACGTCGTGATGACGAAAACGGCGGCCACGATGGCCAGGACGATGGCCAGCGTGCCTTTGACGACGCCGGCGACGAGGAGAACGGCGAAAACGGCGGCGGCGACGAGCCTGAGGGTCCGGTCGACGCGTCCCATGTTCGTCTTCATGCGGGCCTCCTTCTGTTTTCCCGAATTATATCAGATTCTTCATCATATCATAAATCCGACCATTCTTATAGGGTAAGGCCGGCGATGTTGCGCCGGCGGGCCGATTGTGCTATCCTCGGGAGGCTCGAGACAGGAAGGAGACGACGATGTCCGGACATTCCAAGTGGGCCTCGATCAAGCATAAAAAGGCCGCGACCGACGCCAAGCGCGGCAAGATCTTCACCCGGCTCATCCGCGAGATCAGCCTGGCCGCCCGGTCCGGCGGCGGCGACCCCGACAAGAACGCCGCCCTCCGCAAGGCCATCAACGACGCCAAGGCCGCCAACATGCCCGCCGACAACGTCAAGAGGGCCATCATGAAGGGCACGGGCCAGCTCGAGGGGGCGACCTTCGAAGAGGTGTCCTACGAGGGCTACGGCCCCGGCGGCGTGGCCATCTTCCTCCAGGCCGTCACCGACAACAAGAATCGCACGGTCTCCGAGATCCGCCACATTTTCATGAAGAGCGGCGGCCAGATGAGCGAGAAGGGCTCGGTGGCCTGGATGTTCAAGCGCATGGGCTACATCGATGTCGAGAAGGCCAAGGCCTCCGAGGATATCCTCATGGACATCGCCCTCGCCGCCGGAGCCGACGACCTCAAGGACGAAGGCTCCCTCTTCGAGGTGACGACCTCGCCCGACAAGTACGAAGCCGTCCTCGAGGCCGTCAAGAAGGCCGAGATCGAGGTCGCCGCCTCCGAGGTCGGGTTCCTGCCCCAGAACTACGTCAAGGTCGAGGGCAAGGAGGCCCAGCAGGTCCTGCGGCTCGTCGAGGAGCTCGAGGACCATGACGACGTCCAGTCCGTCTCCTCCAACTTCGACATCTCCGAGGAGGAGATCGCCAGCTTCTCGCAGGCCGAGTGACGCCCCGGCGGCATCCATGCGGGTCCTCGGGATCGATCCCAGCCTCCGGTCCACCGGCTTCGGGATCGTCGAGGAGGAGGCCGGACGCCTCGTCCCCGTCGCCTATGGCATCATCAAGCCCACGGCCAAGCTCCCGCTCCACCTGAAGCTCGCCGAGATCAAGACCGAGCTCGAGACGATCATCCGGACCTACGGCCCGGCCGAGGCGGCCGTCGAGAACCCCTTCTTCGCCCAGAACATGAAGACGGCCCTGCTCCTCGGCCAGGTCCGGGGGGCGGTCCTCGTCGCCGTCGCCGTCGCGGGCTGCGCCCTCGCCGAGTATTCGGCCCTGGAGATCAAGAAGGCCGTCACGGGCTACGGCCAGGCGGACAAGGAGCAGGTCCTGACCATGGTCCGCTCGCTCCTCGGCCTCGACGACGACAGCGTTCCGCTCGACGCTTCGGACGCCCTGGCCGCCGCCATCTGTCATCTCAACAACCGCGCCTACCAGCTCAAGGTCGACGGGAAGGAGCCCTCATGATCGCCTACATCAAGGGGACCCTCATCCACAAGACGCCCGGCCATGTCGTCGTCGAGACGGGCGGCGTCGGCTACGCGGCGGCCGTCCCGGTCTCGTCGTACGCCCGCCTCGGGGAGGTCGGGGCGACGATCGAGCTCCACGTCCACACCCATCTCTCCGACGACGCGCTCGCCCTCTACGGTTTCCTCGCGACGGACGAGAAGGACATGTTCCTCAAGCTCATCGGGATATCAGGCATCGGCCCCAAGCTGGCCCTGAACGTGCTCTCCGGGATCGCCCCCGGCGACCTGGCCGAGGCCGTCCGCACGAGCGACGTGGCCCGCATCTCGCTCGTCCCCGGCATCGGCAAGAAGACGGCCCTGCGCATCACCATGGAGCTCCAGGACAAGCTGGAGAAGAAGGAGAGGCTCCTCGCGGCCAAGGGCTCGCCCGAGAAGGAGGACCTGCTCTCCGCCCTCCTCAACATGGGCTTCCGGCGCAAGGAGGCCGAGCGGGCCGTCGACCAGACGATCGCCGCCCACAAGCCCGGGGCGGAATTCGAAAAGCTCCTGCGCGATTGCCTGAAGCGCCTGGCGAAGCTCTGAACGGGACTCCCCGAGTCCTTGGCCTTGGCCTTGTCCTTCCGGTCCTATTGAATTAGAATACCGCAGAGCGATACGATGCCCGCCATTCTCAGCCCCATCCGGACCAAGGAGGACGTCCTCTTCGAGGACAGCCTCCGGCCGAGGACCTTCGACGAGTTCGTCGGCCAGGAGAAGGTCAAGGCGAACCTCCGCGTCTTCATCGAGGCCGCCCGCAAGCGCGGCGAGCACCTCGACCACGTCCTCCTCTACGGGCCGCCGGGCCTCGGCAAGACCAGCCTGGCCTACCTCATCGCCAAGGAGATGGGCGTCGGCATCAAGCCCACGGCCGGCCCGGTCATCGAGCGGACCGGCGACCTCTCGGCCATCCTGACCAACATGCAGACGAAAGAGGTCCTCTTCATCGACGAGATCCACCGGCTCCAGCCCTCGGTCGAGGAGATCCTCTACTCGGCCATGGAGGACTTCAACCTGGACATCGTCATCGGGCAGGGCCCGGGCGCGCGGAGCCACAAGCTCCAGATCAAGAGGTTCACCCTCATCGGCGCGACGACGCGGGCCGGGCGCATCACCGCCCCGCTCCGCGGCCGCTTCGGCATCATCCACCGGCTCGACTACTACCGGGACGAGGACCTGAAGAAGGTCATCCAGCGCTCGGCCCGGATCCTCAAGGTCAAAGTCGACGACGCCGGGGCCGGCGAGATCGCCCTGCGGTCGCGGGGGACGCCGCGCGTCGCCAACCGGCTGCTGCGTCGTGTCCGCGACTACGTCGACGTCAAGGGCGACGGCGTCATCACGGCGAAGGAGGCCCAAAAGGCCCTGGACATGATGGAGGTCGACGTCTTCGGGCTCGACGACGTCGACCGCAAGATCCTCTCGACCATCATCGAGAACTTCGGCGGCGGTCCCGTCGGCATCGGGACGATCGCCGCGGCCATCGACGAGGAGAAGGACACGATCGAGAGCATCTACGAGCCCTTCCTCATGCGCATCGGCTTCCTCGACCGCACGATCCGGGGTCGGGTCATCACCCCGAAGGCCTACGCCCACCTCGGCTACGAATACCGCGAGCCGGGTCACCGGGGGAAGGCCAAGACCGCGGGCCAGAATAAGCTGTTCAAGGACTGAGGACGCCCGTCGACCGGCCATGACAACTGGCAAGCCGCTTCGCGTCGCGGATTTCGACTACGATCTCCCGCCGGAACTCATCGCCCAGCGTCCCCTCCCCCGCCGGGACGACTCCCGAATGATGGTCGTCGACCGGAAGGCCGGCACGATCCGGCACGGACCGTTCCGCGGATTCCCCGAATATATGGGCGCCGGCGACGTCCTGGTCCTCAACGACACCCGGGTCATTCCGGCCCGGCTCTGGGGGACGAGCGGCGAGGCGACGATCGAATTCCTCTTCATCCGGGAGCTGGAGGCGGGGCGTTGGGAGGTCCTGTGCAGGCCGGCCAGGCGCGTCCGGGTGGAAGACAAAGTGCGGTTCGCGGGAGGCGCGCCGGCCCGCGTTGCCGGGACCGCGGATGGCGGCCGGCGCTTCCTCGACTTCGGGGGGACGGACGTCCGGGCCCTCCTCCTCGAGCGCGGCTACGCCCCTTTGCCGCCCTATATCAAACGGATCCGGGAAGACCTCGCCGCGAGGCCGGAGGACCTCGACCGGTACCAGACGGTCTTTGCCAGGAAGGCGGGCGCCATCGCCGCCCCGACGGCCGGCCTTCACTTCACCGAGAGCATGTTGGGGGACATCGAGGAGCGTGGAATCGACGTCCGCCGGGTCACCCTCGACGTCGGCCTGGCCACCTTCCAGCCGGTCCGGGCCGATCTCGTCGACGACCATAGGATGCTCGAGGAGAGATACGCCGTCACCCCGGCCGTGGCCGCGGCCGTCAACGCCGCGAAGTCGGAGGGGCGGTCGGTCACGGCCGTCGGGACGACCGTCGTCCGGACGCTCGAGAGCGCCTGGCGGGACGGCGGGGTCCGCTCAGGAAAGCGGGCCACGTCGATCTTCATTCATCCCGGATTCGAGTTCCGGGTCGTCGACCGGCTCTTGACGAACCTCCACCTGCCCCGGTCGACCCTGCTGATGCTGGTCTCCGCCTTCGCCGGATACGACCTCGTCATGCGGGCCTACCGCGAGGCCGTCCGCGAGCGCTACCGCTTCTTCTCCTACGGCGACGCGATGCTCATCCTCTGACGGGTCCTCCAGGGCCGCGGCTGTTCTCTTTGACAACGATTTTTGTTCTGCATTATCATGGACCGGCCAAGCCATGACCGATAACGCAGCGATCGCCAGCGAGATCGAACGCCGGAGGACCGACATCCTGGCCCTGAGCCGGCGCATCCACGCCGATCCGGAGCTGGCCTTCGAGGAGACGCGGACCTCCCGGCTCCTCCGATCCGTGCTCCGCGACGAGGGCTTCGAGGTGGGCCCCGCGTCGGACGCCCTGCCGACCTCTTTCCGCGCCGTCCACGCTTTCACCGCCGGGGGGCCGCGGATCACCTTCACAGCCGAGATGGACGCCCTGCCCGGCCTCGGCCACGCCTGCGGCCACAACATCATCGGCGCGGCCGGGGCCTTCGCCGCCGTAGTCCTCAAGTCCGTCCTCGGGACGCGTGCTTCCGGGAGCGTCGAGGTCGTCGGGACGCCGGGAGAGGAGCGCGGCAGCGGCAAGGTCCGTATGATCCAGGACGGGGTGTTCGCCCGGTCCGGCGTCGTCCTCCAGATCCATCCGCACATGCTCGATACGGTCATTTGCCAGGCGCTGGCCCGGCGGACGCTGGTCGTCGAGTTCTTCGGCCGGAAGGCCCACGCCGCCGCCGCGCCTCTCGCAGGCCGCAACGCCCTCGACGCCCTGGTCCTCTTCTACCACGCGGCCGCCCTGCCCCGGACGAAGCTCCCCCCGGGCACGCTCTTTCACGGGGTCGTGGAATCCGGCGGCGAGGCGCCCAACATCGTCCCCGACTACGCCCGTGGCCGGTTCTCGCTGCGGGCGGACACGATGGCCAAGCTCGAGCGTCTGGTCGACGAGGTCAAGGGCCTCGTCGAAAGGGCCGCGGAGGAAACCGGCTGCCGCCCGGCTGTCAGCGAGCCCGGGCCGGGTGTCACGACCTTCCGCCGCAACGGGGCCCTCGAGGAGCTCCTGGCCGGGCTGTTCGAGGAGCGCGGCCGGCCCGATCCGTTCAAGCTCCGAGAGACCTACGGCTCGACCGACCTGGCCAACGTCTCCTGGGTCGTGCCGACGATCGAGCCGATGATCAAGGCCAGCGACTCCCCCATCCACACCGAGGCCTTCGCCCGCGACGCCGCGGGCGCCGGAGGCGAGCGGGCCCTTCTCGACGGCGTCTACGTCCTGGCCGCGGCGGCGGCCCGCATCCTCGCCGAGCCGGCCCTCCTCGAACGGATCCGGAAGGATTTCGAGATAGGCCCGGCCGGAGCTCCGGAAGGGACCGCCTGAGGCCGCCGCTCCCATGGACAGCCGTCACGCCCCCGGCACGACCTCAGGCCGAACGACCGTCGCCATCACGGACTCGGGTCTCGGCGGGCTCCTGATCTGCGCCGGGCTCGAACGCCGTCTGCGGGACCTTCCCGGCCCCGCCACGCGGCTCGTCTATGTCAACGCCTGGCCAGACGCCGGCCACGGCTACAACGACCTTCCCGACATCGGGGCCCGGGCCGCCGTGTTCGACAGGGCCCTCGCCGCGATCGCGGCCCTCGACCCGTCCCTCATCCTCATCGCCTGCAACACGCTGTCGGTCGTCTACGAAGCGACGGCCTTCCGCCGCGCCCCGGCCGCCCCGGTGACCGGCATCCTCGAGGAAGGGGCCTGGCTCTTCCATGAGGCCCTGACCGGCGATCCGGAGGCCGTCCTGGCCTTGTTCGGGACGCGGACGACGATCGGATCGGGCGAGCACGTCCGCCGGCTCGTCGCGCTAGGCGTCGATCCGCGGCGCGTCATCGCCGAGCCCTGCCACGGCCTGGCCGCGGCCATCGACAAGGACCCCGATTCGCCCGCCCTCGCCGCTCTTATCGACGACTGCGTCCTCCGGGCGGCGCCGCGGTTTCCCGCCCGCTCTCGGCTCTTCGCCGGGCTGGCCTGCACCCACTTCGCCTATGTCTCCGACGGGTTCCGCGAGTCGTTCCGCCGGCGAGCGGGAGCGGAGGTCGAGATCCTCGACCCGGGGACGCGCCTCGTCGAAGGCCTCGTCCGCGGCCTGGCGGCGCCGCCGGGCGAAGGGCGTCCGCGGCGGGTCGAGGTGGAGGTCGTCTCCAAGGTCGAGCTTCCCCAGGCCCAGCGGAAGGCCGTCTCGCGGCGCCTCGAGCCCGTGTCCCCCGCCGTCGCGAGCGCCCTGCTCGCTTACCGCCACCAGCCTGGACTTTTCTAACGGAGAGAGGCCATGAAGATCCTGCTGCTGACCGGCCCGGGCGGGGACGCCCAGGGCTGGGGAGACATGAAGGTCACCGAATCGGTGCGCGAGGCGGCGGAATCCCTGGACCACGCGGCCCGCATCGCCTACGTCGCCGACGAGGCCGAGTTCTTCCGCCTTCTCGACAAACCCGACTTCGACATCGTCTGGAGCGCCCTCTACCACATCACGGCCAACGAGGCCTTCATCGGGCGGAACGCCGAGGGGACCTGGGTCGCCGACGTCCTGGACGAGCGCCGCATCCCCTATATCGGCTCGGACAGCCGGGCGATGAGGGCCATGATCGACAAGTTCCGGACGCACGAGATCCTGGCCGCGGCCGGGGTCGCCGTGCCGGCCCACATCCTCCTCCACTCCGGCGACGACGCTTCGGCCGTCACCTATCCGGCCTTCGTCAAGCCCATCTGCGAGTCGCGCTCGGTCGGCATCTCCGACGAGAGCGTCGTCCACGACGAGGCGGAGCTCCGGCGGCGCGTGGCCTTCGTCGAGCGGGAGTTCGACGAGCCGGCCCTCGTCGAGGAGTTCCTGCCCGGCGACGAATACACGGCCCTCGTCCTCGGCAGCGGGAAGACCCGGGAATGCCTGCCCGGAAGGGTCACCGTGGAGGACAAGCACTTCCGGAACTACCGCATCCTCCGGAGCGACCTCCGGGGCGTGGGACTGACCCGGGTCGGCCTGGCCGGGGAGCGGACGGAAGAGGCGCGCCGGCTGGCCGACGACGCGGCCGAGGCCATGGGCTGCCTCGACCACGTCCGCATCGACATGCGCGTCGACCGGGCCGGCGTGCTCCGCATCATCGAGGTCAACGGTATCCCCGGGCTCAAGCCACACAAGAGCTGGGCCCCCCAGATCTACACGCTTTATCACCCCTCGCCCCTCGGCGAGGACGAGGATTACCGCCGCCTTATCGGAGTGATCATCGATTCGGCCGGGCGCCGCTACGGCCTCTAGGCGGTGTCATTCGGCGACGGTCCGCGTGAACCATTCCGCGATGGTCCTGGTCAGACGCGCCGGGACAGGCCTGGGTGTGCCGGCCATGAACTGCGTCAGCGCGTCCCGCCAAAGCTCGGCGTGCTGAAGCGTCGTGAGGCGGTTGCGGAACATGGCCGCGCCCTTGCGGGGCTCGGTCTCCAGCCTCTCCAGGATGCCCAGGACCTCCCTTCTGAAGCCTTCGGGACCGTAATAGGAGAGATAGGCCCGCCAAGCTTCGGAGATCCCTTTCGGCGTGGCGAGGGGCTTCGAGATCCGGGCCAGCGTCTTCCGGAACTCCGCGTCTTCCCCTCCGCCCAGCCCGCGGAGCCCGCGCTCCGTGATCCTGTAGGGTTGAAGGTCGTATCCGGCCAGACACCCGCCCCGGACCCGGAGATGGAGGACGAAACCGGTCCTCCGGTAGTAGAGCTCTCCCGGCTGCCAGAAGACGAAGTTCCCCAGGCTGTAGGCGATGAGCCGGCCTCGGCGGACCTCCAGCCCCTGAGGGACATGGGGGTGATGACCGACGACACAGTCGGCCCCGGCGTCGGAGAGGGCCCGGTAGGCCTCGACGACGTAGGGCGGCGGGAAGGGGATGTACTCGAGCCCGGCATGGGCGACGACGACGACGAAGTCCCCCCGCTTCTTGGCCCTCCGGACGCGGACGGCGAGCTCGCCGACCTCCCAGCCGCAGACGCCGGGGCCGCCGCGGGACGCGGTCAGGTCCTCCCCTTCCCCGAAGTTGAGGACGGTGACCCGGGCGCCCTTGACCGTGATCGTGAGCGGCGCGAGGGCCTCCTCCCGCGTCAGGCCGGCGCCAACGGTCCGGACGCCGTTCCGGCGGAGGACACCGAGGGTCTCCCGGAAGCCGCGGAGGCCGTAGTCGAAGACGTGGTTGTTGGCCAGGCAGGCGACCTCGAAGGGGACGGCCGACAAGCCGGCCGCATGGGCCGGCAGTCCTTTGAAGACCGCCCCGCTCTTCCAGACAGGGTTGGCCGCGCGCGTCAGGGCGCACTCGCAGTTGACGATCCTGAGGTCGGCCCTGCGCAGGCCCGGCAGCGCGTCCCCGTAGGCGGCTTCGGGCGTCTCCCGGACGACGGGCTCGAGGGCCCGGATCGGGGCCCAGTCCCCGGCGACGGCGATCGTCAGGTCAGTCCGCATTTCAGGCGCTCGGCATCCTTCCTCAGTGTGCTCGCTTGGGCCGAATCTTAGCCCCCGGCGCCGCGACTGTCAAGGCGAGGCGCGCCCGGGAGCGTCAGTCGAGCTTCTTCTGGAAGCGGCTGACGCTCAGGCCCAGGATGAGCGTCCCCAGGGCGATGAGGGCCGCGGCCTGGGGCCAGAGCTCCGCCCAACCCGTCCCCTTGAGCATGATGCCGCGGATGATGACCAGGAAATAGCGTAGGGGGATGACCGTCGTCATGTGCTGGAAGAGAACGGGCATGTTCTCGATGGGGAAGACGAAACCGCTGAGCATCATCTGCGGCATGACGAAGAACATCGAGGTCAGCATGGCCTGCTGCTGCGTCCGCGAGATCGTCGAGACGAAGAGGCCCGTGCCGAGCGTGGTGAGCATGAAGGCCAGGCACAAGGCCAGGAGGAGGGGGGCGCTCCCGCGGAGGGGCACGCCGAACCACAGCCGGGCCACCCCCAGGACGAAGATCGCGTCGATGAAGCCGATGATGACGAAGGGCAGGAGCTTGCCGACGATGAGCTGATGAGGGCGGATGGGCGTCACGATCAGCTGTTCCATCGTTCCCGCTTCCCGCTCCCGGACGATGCCGAGCGAGGCCAGCGTGGTGGTGGTGATCATGAGGATGAGCCCCAGGACGCCGGGGACCATGAAGTTCCGGCTCTTGAGGTCCGGATTGTACCAGACCCGGACCTCCGGGTTGACGAGGACGGGCCCGAGGCCGCGGCCCCTGGCCCGCTCGAAGGCGTCGAAGACGATCTTCTGGGAGTACCTGGAGGCGACCATCGTCGCGTAATTGACGCCGATCGAGGCGGACTGGCTCTCCGAGCCGTCGACGACGATCATGACCGAGGCCTGGCGCCCCGCCGCGAGGCTGTCGCCGAAGCCGCGGGGAACGACCAGGGCCATGGCCGCGTCGCCGTGGTCCAGGGGGCCGTCGATCCCGTCCATCCGCCCGACGCGGGCCTCGACCGAAAAGTACCCGGAGTTGACGAAGTCGTCCACGAATCCCCGGCTGGCCGCCGAACGGTCCATGTCGCAGATGACCGTGGGGATGTTCCTGACGTCGAGGTTGGCGGCGTAGCCGAGGAGAATGAGCTGGAGGATCGGGGAGATGAAGAGGACCGGGAAGAGCTTCGGGTCGCGCCGGAGCTGGACGAATTCCTTCCAGAGGATGGAGAGGATGGCCTTCACGACGCCCCCCCTCCCCTGTCCCCCCTGCGGAGCATGGCCACGCTCAAGGCCAGGGTCGACACGGCGAAGGCCGCGAGCATCAGCATCTGGTCCCAGAAAGCCGGGAGCCCGGCGCCCTTGATGATGGTGGCCCGCAGGGCGACCAGGAAGTACTTGGCCGGGATGAGGTAGGTCACGGCTTGGATGACGGGGGGCATGTTCCGGACGGGAAAGACGAAGCCCGAGAGGATGAAGGTCGGCAGGATCGTCGTCAGGATGGACATGAGGAACGCGACCTGCTGGGTCCGGGTGACGGCCGAGATCAGGAGACCTTGAGCCAGGCCGGCGACGAGGAACAGGACGATGGCCAGGAGAAGGAGGAGATAGCTCCCCTTGACCGCGACCCCGAAGAGGACCCAGCCCAGCCCGAGGACGATGTGGGCCGAGGCGAGGGAGATCAGGACGTAGGGAACGAGCTTGCCGACGATGAGCGCCACGGACGGCAGGGGCGAGACGCGGAGCTGTTCCATGGTCCCCCGCTCCTTTTCCCTGACGACGGAGAAGGCCGTCGACGTGGTCAGGATGACCATGAGGATGAAGGCCATGAGGCCGGGGACGAGGAACATGGCGCTCCTGAGCTCCGGGTTGTACCAGACCCGGACGTCCGTCTTCAGTGGGAGCATCAGGCCGCCGGCGCCCCGGCGCGCCAACGCGGCCAGGGTGATCCGCTGCGAGTAGCTCTGCAGGATGGAGGCGGCGTAGCCCGCCGCCGTCGTCCCGCTCATGGCGTTCGCGCCGTCGACAAGGAACTGGACCGAAGGGCTCCGCCCGGCCAGGAGGTCGTCCGAAAAGCCACGCGGGATGACGAGGGCGGCGCGGATCCTCTCCCGGGCCATGAGTCGGTCGACGTCGCTCGTGCGGTCGAGCCTCGCCTTGACGTCGAAATACTCCGTCGTTCCGAACTTCGCCGCGAGCTCGCGGCTGGCCCGGCTGCCGTCCTGGTCGACGACGGCGAGGGGAATGTGCTTGACGTCGAAGTTCAGGGCGAAGCCGAACATGACGAGGAGGAAGGCCGGGAGGAAGATCATGAAGACGAGAGACCGGGTGTCCCTCCGGATCTGGCGGAACTCCTTGCGCATGACCGGCCCGACGAACGCGAGCGGCAGAGGTCGTCTCAAGGCGCCGCCTCCCCTTGCCCCGATCTCGTCTGTTCCTCGATCTTGTGGATGAAGACGTCCTCGAGCGACGGGACGATCCGGTCGACGCGCTCCGGCGCGATGCCTTCCCGGGCCAGGCGCTCCCGGATCAGCCGGCGGCCCTCCTCTTCGTCCGTGACGCCGATGTGGAGGGCGGTCCCGAAGATCGAAGTCTCCAGGACCCAGGGCTCTTTCCGGAGGATCTCGAGCGCGTCGACGGCCCGGTCCGTCGCGACCTCGAGGATGGGGTTCCTGATGATCTCCTCTTTGAGCTCGCGAGGGCTGCCCCCGGCGACGATCCGGCCGGCGTGGATGAGGCGGATGTCGTTGCAGTACTCCGCCTCGTCCAGGTAATGGGTGGTGACGAAGACCGTGACCTTCCGCTCGGAGAGCCCGTTGATGAGCTCCCAGAACCGCCGGCGGGAGGCCGGATCGACGCCGCCCGTGGGCTCGTCGAGAAAGACGATCTCCGGCTCGTGGAGGACGGCGCAGCCGAGGGCCAGGCGCTGCTTCCAGCCGACGGAGAGCGTCCGGGTCAGGCTCCGCTCCCGCCCCTTGAGCCCGGCCAGCTCCAGGACCCAGGGGAGCCGGGCCTCGACCGCCTTGCCCGAGAGCCCGTAGACCCCGCCGAAGAACCGGACGTTCTCGAGGACGGTCAGGTCCTCGTAGAGCGAGAACTTCTGGGACATGTAGCCGATGACGCGCTTGACCTCGTCCGGCTCGCGGCCGACGTCGTGCCCTCCGACCGTAGCCGTTCCGGACGTCGGATCGAGCAGGCCGCAGAGCATCCGGATGGTCGTCGACTTGCCCGCCCCATTGGCGCCGAGGAAGCCGAAGATCGTCCCCCGGCCCACGTCGAAACTCACGGCATCGACCGCCGTGAAATCGCCGAACCGCCGGGTCAGCGACTTGACTTCGATCGAGCGGTCGGTCACGGTCCTTGCCCCCTCCCCCCGCCCTCAGTCCCCCAGCGCTTTCTCGAGCCTGGCTTGGGCCAGGACCTGGTCGATCGCGGCCTGGGTCCGGCCGAGCTTCGCTCGAAGGAGGGCCATTTCCGCGTCGAGGACGTCGGAGCTCAAGGCGACGCCCTGTTTGAACCGTTCCGTCGTCACCCGGAGGTTCTCCTCGGCCTGACCGACGGCCTGGCCGGCGACACGGACCTTTTCGCCGGCCCGGGCGAGGCCCAGGCGGCACTGCGTGACTTCCAGGACGGCCTGGTCCTCGAGAGCTTTGCGGAGCTCCCGGGCCTGGCCCAACCGGGCCTCGGCCTGTTCCTCCTGGCGCCTCGTCTGTCCCCAATTCCAGATGTCGAAGGACACGGAAACGGCCACGTCCCAGGTCCCCTCGAATCGGTCGACCGCGGGCAGGTACCGCGGGTTCGGGCGAAGGTAGTAATAGTTGCCGGAGAGGTAGACCTGGGGAAAGAACCCGGACCGGGCCGCCTTGACGCCCAGCTCGGAGGCCTTGATCCTGAACTCGGCCGATTTGATCTCCGGCCGGCTGGCCAGGGCCCTTTCGATCGGGGTCTCCTGCCCCCTGCCCGCTTCGGCCGACAGCCGGGAGGCCTGGCTTTCGACGGAGGTCGTCAGATCCACGTCCGCGTCGAGCGGCAGGCCGACGAGGCTCACGAGCGCGGTCAGGGCGACCTCGGCCGCGTTCCGTGCGTCGATCCCCATGATCTCCGCGTTGGAGAGCTCGAGCTCGGCCCGAAGGACCTCGTTCTTCGTCAGCAGGCCCTGGCCGAAAAAGGCCCGGACGTCCTTGAGGTGCTCTGCGACCTGCCGGATGTTCTCGTCGACGACCTTCTCGAACTCCCGGGCCCGGGCGAGTCCCCAGTAAGCGCTCTTGACGGCCAGGACGAGCTCGGCCCGGCTCTTCTCGAGGTCCTGACCTGCCGCCGACGCGAGCAACCGGGCCGATCTCTCCCCCGCCTGTAGACGGAAGCCCGTGAACAGCGGCTGCTGGACTCCCAGCCGCAGGTTGAAATTATCGAAATAGCTCCGCGAGACGGTGATCGGATCGGGCGAGATAGGCAGGGTCACTTGGAAATCCGGCACTTCGCTCAGCCGCGCGTAGCCGCCCCCGAACTTGAGCGCCGGAAGCCGGCCGGCGGCGATCTCCCGGGACTTGGACGCTGCCGCCTCGAGCTCCAGACGCGAGGCGTTGAGGCCCGGGCTGGACTCGATCCCGATAGCGAGCGCCTCTTCCAGGGACAACGGCCTTCTCTGGGCCCCGGCCGCGAGCGGCAGGGCCAGGATAACGGCGACAGCGGCGATCTTTCTAAACATGTCCGGCCTCCGATGGAGCGGATTCAGTGATGGAGATGAAGACGTTCTCGAGGGACGGCGAAAGGCGCCGTTGGGCGAGGACCTCGATCCCCTCTGCGGCCAGGGCGGCCTCGATCCGGGCGACCTCCTCGTCGGGACGATCAACGACGACGTTCAGCCGGTCCCCGAAGAGCTGGACCTCGCGGACCCCCGGGAGGGCCTTCAGGAGGCCGAAGGCCCTGCGGATCTCAAGGCAGACGATCTCGACGACCGTCCCCCGCATCAGGCCCTTGACGGCCTGGGGTGTGTCCGCGGCGATGAGCCGCCCTCCGCTGAGGAGCCCGACCCGCGACGAGCGCTCGGCCTCGTCCATGTAGGGCGTGGACATGACGATGGTGACCCCCGCCTTGAGGAGGGCCGAGAGGATGGCCCAGAAGTCCCGCCTCGAGACGGGGTCGACGCCGGTCGTGGGCTCATCGAGGAAGATCAGGCGGGGGGTGTGGACGAGGGTGCAGGCCAGAGCCAGCTTCTGGCGCATGCCGCCCGAGAGCCGCTCGGCCAGGCGGCCGCGGAAAGGCGTCAGGCGGGTGAATTCCAGGAGCTCTTCCCGGCGCTTGCGGAAGTCGCGGACGAGATGGATCTCGGCGAAGAATTCGATATTCTCGTCGACGGTCAGGTCGCCGTAGAGGCTGAACCTCTGGGACAGGTAGCCGATCCGGTTCTTGATCTCCCCGGCCTGCCGGACGAGGTCGTAGCCCAATACCGAGGCCTCGCCGGCCGTGGGGGGGAGCAGGCCGCAGAGCATGCGGATGGTCGTCGTCTTCC
The DNA here is from genome assembly GCA_963719985.1 of Candidatus Aminicenantota bacterium. Classification (GTDB taxonomy): domain Bacteria; phylum Acidobacteriota; class Aminicenantia; order Aminicenantales; family Saccharicenantaceae; genus RBG-16-66-30. The sequence goes on from CAVRDU010000006.1 coordinate 328,553, forward strand.
CCGAGCCGTCCGGCCCGACGAGGCAGAACATCTCCCCTTGCCGGACCGTGAGGTCGAGCGACCGGACGGCCTCGACGGACCCGAAGCGCTTCGAGAGTCCGCGGGTTTCGACGGCGAACGGGCTCATGGGTCCGGCGCTCTTACCGCCCCTCCGGGCCGACCCGGATCACGGCGTCGGCGGGCAGGCCCGGCTTGAGGAGGCCTTCCCTGTTCTCGATCTCGACCTTGACGCCGAAGACGAGCTTGATCCGGTCCTCCTTCGTTTGGACATTCTTTGGCGTGAACTCGGCTTCGGGGGAGATGTAGGTGATCTTCCCGGTGAAGGGCCTGTCGGGGAAAGCGTCGATCAGGATCTCGGCGGCGTCGCCGAGCCGGACCCGGCCGACCTCCCTCTCGGTGATGTAGAGCACGACGTAGACGCTGTCGAGGTCGGCCAGGGTGAACACGGTCGCCCCCGGCGTGACCAGCTCGCCGGCCTCGACGGCCTTGTGGGTCACGGTGCCGCCGGCGGGCGCGGTGACGGTGCAGTCGGCGATCGTTTTCGCCAGGAGATCGGCGGCGGCCCGGGCCTGGTCCAGGCGGGCCTCGGCGGCCTGGATCTCTTCGGGCCGGGCCATCCGGAGGACCTTGGCCACGGCCTCGGCGGCGGCGCTTCGCTGGGCCGCGGCGACGGTCAGGCGGGCCTCGGCATCGTCCCCCTGTTTCGCGGTGACGCTCCCGGTCTTGAGCAGCTCTCTCATCCGCGAGGCATCGTCCCCGGCGATCTTGAGGGCCGTTTCGGCCTGCTTCAGCGCCGCTTCCGCCTGCCGGATGTCCTCGCCTCTGGCCCCTTTGACGATAAGGGCCAGCTGAGCCTCGGCCAGCCGGACCCCGGCTTCGGCCTGCCGGAGCTGGATGTCGGCTGTCGCATGATCGATCCTGGCCAGAACGTCGCCGGGCTTGACCCTCTCCCCTTCCTCGACGGCGATCTCGAGGAGCTGTCCCGGGACCTTGGAGGCGACGTTGATCTCGACCGCTTCGATCGTGCCGGAAGCGGAGATGACGTCCTTGTGGGCCGTTGCCGGCGCAGGCCGAGCCGACGAGAACGGCCAGGATGAGTGTGGCGGCTCTTGGATCTCATGACACGCCCTCCTTTCGGGGCTCGAACAGGCCCGGGGTCCTGTCGGCGAAGTCCAGGCGTCCCTTGTCCGTCAGGATGCCCTGGAAGAAGACCTTGATGACCGATCCGAACATTTCGGCAGGCGAACACCTTTGTCAAGCCCCTAAGGCCGGGGTTCTAGCTCAGGCTTCGATGATCCCGAGAGGCGGGTTGGTCTTCCACTTGCCCCGGGTGAAGTCGGGGATCGCGACCGGCCTTCCCTTGCCCGCGACGCTCTTGACGCTGGCCCCGACGATGGCGCTCCAGGCCGCCGCGTCGTAGACGTCCTGGTCGAGCGGCTCGCCCTTGCGGAGCGACTGGATCGAGCCGGTAGTCCTCGATGTAGTCCATGCCGCCGTGGCCCCGGCCCTCGCCCTCTCGAGGCGATCGCCTTCCAGAGCGGGTGCTCGAACTCGTCGGCGAACTTCTCGAAATCGTCCCACTGGTGGGGCTTCTCGGCGAGGCCCTCGACGTAGATGCGGTCGGGCCACTTGTGGGCCAGGCCCTTGGTCCCCTGGACCAGGTTGATGCGCGTGTACGGCCGGGGCAGGTTGGTGTCGTGGATGAGGATGATCGTCTTGCCGAGCTTGGTCTGGATCAGGCTGGTGTTGACGTCGCCGAGGACGTAGCGCTCCCGGGCCTGCGGGCTGTCCGGCGCCGAACGTCGCCACGGCGTACTCGTGGAGGCCGCGGGCTGGGCGAGCTCATGCGAGACGAGGTAGTCGAAGCGCGTCGCCCGCGGTTGATGTTCAGGCACTGGGCGACCGGGCCCAGGCCGTGGGTCGGGTAGAGGTTGCCGTTGAGCTTCTCGGACCACGCCCGCCGCCACAGCCCCTCGCCCGTCCTTCGAGAACTTGACGCCGCGGAGGTCGTGCAGGTAGCCGGCCTCGGCGTGGAGGACCTCGCCGAGCACGCCCTTGCGGACCAGGTTCAGGATCATGCATCTCGATCCGGTCGTAGCAGCAGTTCTCCATCATCAGGCAGTGCTTCCCGGTCTTCTCGGCCGTCTCGACCAGCGCCCAGCAGTCGTCGAGCGACATGGCCGCCGGGACCTCGGTCGCGGCGTGCTTGCCGTTCTTCATGGCCGCGAGGCAGACCGGCACGTGCCACTCCCACGGCGTCGCCGTGAAGACCAGGTCGAGGTCCTCGGTCTCGCACATCCGCTCGAAGTCCCGCGGGCCGTTCGTGAAGCCCTTCGGCTCGGGCTGGCCGGCCTCGACGACCCACTTCTGGGCCCGCTCGACCTTGGCCGGGACGATGTCGCAGACGGCCCTGAGCTCGACGCCGTCGATGTTGAGGAGGTTGCGGACGTGGGCCGAGCCCATGCCGCCGACGCCGACGAACCCGACCTTCACGGACGAAAGGGCCGGGGCCCGGAACTCGGTCCGGCCCTCGCCCGGGACGCCCGGGGAACAGGCATCGAAGCCGAGCCCGGCGACCGCCGCTCCCAGTCCGGCCGCCGCGCCGATTCGGAGAAAATCCCTGCGGCTCGGGTTCGTGTTGTCGTCGTTCATGGGACCTCCTGGAACTCGATTTTTGCGGATCTATCGGAAGAGGCGGAAGGACAGCCCACCCAGGAGCTGGAAGCCGCCCAAATTGACGTTGGCGTCGAGTGGCGATCCCGCCCCCGTGCCGACGGATTCGTAGCTCGCCAGGACGAGGAGGGACAGCCTGTCGAGGAGCGGGATCGAGGCCGTCAGCGCCCACCGGGCCGAGACCTTGTCCCCTTCGAACGATATCCCCTCCGTCGGCCAGACTTCCTTATAGCTGTGGATGCCGACCCCGGCCCCGAGCCTGACGTCGACCCCGCCGAGCGCGGCCTCGTAGAAGACGAGAAGCGGGATCGAGGTCCTCCGGAAATCCAGCGGGTAGGCCTCGTCGCCGCCGCCGAGGGGCACGGCCAGGCCGCTGTCGGCGATGCGGCCGAAGCCTGCCGCAAAGCCGATCGGGCCCCTGAGCTTGAGCCAGACGTCGCCGGCCAGGGCGGCACCCCGTCCGTAGATCTCGCGGTAGGCCGGCTCGGAGGGGAAGAACCCGCCGGCGGCGAAGGAAACGGACAGCTCCTGGGTCGCCCCGGTCGCGGCCAGGCCGAGGAGAAGCGCCGCGAGCGCCCCGGCCGTCCGGAAGCCCCTCACCTTTCCCCCGCGAAGCCGAGGAGCCCGAACCTCCGGACGGTGGAGGCCGTCGAGGCCGCCGTCTCCGGGACGACCAGGACCTCGCGCGATCGGTTGCCCTCGAGCCCCGTCCCCCCGACGGCGGTGACGACGTAGTAGTACGGCAGCTCGGCCGAAGCGTCGACGTCGCTGAAGGACGGGCCGGCGACGAGGGCCTCGTTGATCTTGACGTAGTCGGCGTGGGTGAACCTCGTCCGGTAGACATTGTAGCCCGCCGCCCCGGCGACGGGCGTCCAGGCCAGGCGGACGGTCTTCAAGGTCGAGAAGAGCGAGCTGTAGACGACGGACGACGCCGCTAGCCCCACCGGCGTCGCCGGATAACCGGCTTTGATGGGCTGGGCCAGCTCGGCGAGCAGCCCGAGGGAGGCCCGGGCTGCGCCGGTGAAGAAGCCGATGTCGAGCTTGTCGAGGGTGTCGCTAGTCTGGTGGTAGTACGGATTGCGCAGGGGATTGTCCTCGATAGCGAGGAGTGCCGGGTAGCCGACGTCCCAGAACGGCGAGTGATCGGAGTAGACGAACGAGGCGTCGACCGTCTTCGTCGCGCCGACGGGACCGTAGTTCGCGGCGGCATCGAGGTAGAGGTCGGCCAGCCAGCCCGAGGCCGGATTGACGATGATCTGGAGGTCCTCGGGCAGGGCGTCGGCGTAGGCGATCATGTCCAGGTTGATGACGCCGAGGACGCGCTCGCCCCGCCAGGCGGGCGGCCGCGGCGTGGGCCCGGCTGCCGAAGAGACCCCATTCCTCGGCCGAGAAGGCGATGAACCGCACCGTGAAATCGAGCGGGAACGCCGCCAGGATGCGGGCCGCCTCGAGGACGGCGGCCGTCCCGCTGGCGTTGTCGTCGGCGCCCGGGGCCAGGGTCTGGCGCGTGGCCGCCGGCGAGGTCGAATCGTAGTGGCCGCAGACGATGACGATGTCGTCGGGGTAGGTCTCTCCGGTTATCTCGGCGACGACGTTGCGGGACGAATAGGTCAGGAAGGTGAAGGGCTCGAAGCGGACGTCGTCGAGGCCGAGGGCCGTGAACGCGGCGAAGAGCGAGTCGCCCGCCGCCTCGCAGTTCACGGTCGAGGCGTAACGGGTCTGGAAGTCTTGAAGGGTCTGGACGCTCGCGCTCAGGTTCGGCCCGGAGACGAGGGAAACGATCGTCTGGACCAGGGGGTCCGGAGCCGCGATCGGGGCCGCCGGACGGGCCAAGGCCGGCCGCAGGCCCATGAAAGGCAGGACCGACCGTCTCGGCAGGGCCTTGCGCGCCAGGTCGTCGGGGACGGCCGCGGCGGCGCTCCCGGTCTCGGCCCAGAAGACGGCCGAACCGGGTTCGACGGCGACGGCCATTCCCGCGGCCTGGAGGGCTTCGATGGCTCCGGGCCGGTCGGTCCTGACGAGGAGGATCTCGGCCTTTCCGGCCGTACGGGCGAGAACACTGAACGGCACCTTGCTCCGGCGCAGGAGGGCCCGGTCGTCCCGGTCGGCCAGGGCCAGATAACAGGTCCCGAGCTCCTGGCGGACGTCGATCAGGAGCCTCTGGAGCACCGGCTCGACCGGTCCGGGGACCTTGGGGATCTTGATCAGGGCGACCGGCCCCCGGAGGGGGACGGCGAAGATCGCCGCGACGGCGAGGACTGCGATGGCCGGGCCCTTGACGCTCTTCATGAGAAGGTATTTAATCAGATGTCGTGGGACGCGGTCAACAGATGAATTCGAGCGGGCCCGGAGCCGCGACGGTCTTCATGAGGAGGGCCATCGCCGAGGCGCGGAAAAACCTCGTCCGTCCCGACGGCGGGCCGTTCGGGGCCTGCGTCGTCAAGGACGGACGGTTCCTGGCCGCGGCCAGGAACACCGTCCTCAAGGACGACGCGACCTGTCACGCCGAGGTAAACGCCATCCGGAAAGCCTCCCGAAGGCTGGGCACGTTCGATCTCGGCGGGTGCGAGATCTATTCGACGACCGAGCCGTGCCCGATGTGCTTCGGGGCCATCCACTGGGCTCGGATCGGCGTCGTTCATTACGGCACGGATATCCGCGACGCGGCCCGGGCCGGCTTCCGCGAGCTCCGCATCCCGAACGCCCGGATGAAGGCCCTGGGGCGGTCTCGGATCAGGCTAGTTCCGGGGCTCCTGCGGGACGAATGCCTGGCCCTCTTCCGTTCCTGGGCGGCCCTGCCGGACAAGCGGAGCTATTGAGCCCCGCGGGTCAGATCGAGAAAACGCTTGACACCGCGGCCGGCGATTCCCATAATACGCCAATCATGAAGGTCCGGGACATCGCGACGACTCCGACCGCGGCGCTGTCCTGCCTTTCTCTCGGGAACTGGTGGGCGGTCCCAGCCGCCCGATAAGACCGTTCTCCCCGTCCATCCCCTGTTCGGGGACAAGCGCGCCCGCTCTCCGGAGGGACAGCCCCCGCGAGGACGTCCCTTCGGGAACCAGGCGTTCCCGCGCCGTCCCCGTGCCGAGACCCCCGTCGACGCGACGTCGAGGACGTCGTGAAAGGACTTTGACCATCATGCGATTCGCATCGCGAAAACAGGACTACCTCCCCCGGGCGTTCTACAACATCAAGGCGGACCTCCCCTCTCCGCCCAAGCCGCCTCTCCACCCGGGGACGAAAGAGCCGATCAAGCCCGAGGACCTCGAAGCCATCTTCCCGAAGAGCTTCATCCTCCAGGAGGGGACGGCCGGTCGCGAGGTGCCCATCCCCGGGCCCGTCCTCGAGGCCTACGCGGTCTTCCGGCCGACCCCGCTCATCGAAGCCACGGCCCTCGCCGCGCACCTCGGAACGCCGGCCCGCATCTTCTACAAGTACGAGGGCGCCGGGCCGGTCGGCAGCCACAAGACGAACACGGCCCTCATGCAGGCCTACCTCGCCTCCCTTGACGGTGTCGAGACCCTGGTCACCGAGACGGGCGCCGGGCAATGGGGCTCGGCCCTGGCCTACGCGGGCTCGCGCTTCGGGACCAGGACCCGCGTCTTCATGGTCCGCTCGAGCTTCCGCCAGAAGCCCGGCCGGAGGGTCATCATGGAGATGTTCGGCGGAACGGTCGTCGAGAGCCCGAGCCCGACGACCGAGGCCGGCCGCCGCTTCTTCGAGAAGGACCCGGACCACCCCGGCAGCCTCGGCATCGCCATTTCGGAGGCCGTGGAGGTCGTCGTCAAGGGCGGCGGGGCCAAGTACGCGCTCGGCTCGGTCCTCGACAGCGTCCTCATGCACCAGACCGTCATCGGCCTGGAGGCCGAGAAGCAGATGGAGGAGATGGGAGCCCTCCCCGACGTCGTCATCGGCTGCGTCGGCGGCGGCTCGAACTTCGCCGGGCTGGCCTTCCCCTTCGTCCGGCACAACCTCTCCGGCGCCCGGGCGACGCGCTTCGTCGCCGTCGAGCCGGACGCCTGCCCCACCTTGACCCGCGGCGATCTCCGTTACGATTTCGGCGACAGCGTCGGACTGACGCCCCTGCTCTACATGCACACCCTGGGGATGGAATTCGTGCCGCCGCCGCTGCACGCCGGCGGGCTGCGCTACCACGGCATGGCCCCGCTCGTCAGCCATCTCGCGGCCCTGGGCTTCGTCGAGCCCCGGGCCGTCGACCAGAAGACGGTCTTCGACGCGGCCGTCCTGTTCATGAAGACGGAAGGCGTCCTGCCCGCGCCCGAGTCCTCCCACGCCATCGCCGCGGCCATTGGGGAAGCCCTCGAGGCCAAGAGAACGGGACGCGAGACGGTCATCCTGTTCAACTTGTCCGGGCACGGCTTCCTCGACATCAGCGCCTACAACGGCCGGCACCCGGGCCCCGTTTGACCGGGGGGGGTGGTCAGCGAGGCCGATCGGAGCGTGCGCCCGGGGATGGAACTTCCGGCCCGCCGCTCTCGTATTGTCTAATGAACGAAGTGCGCTGAGCAGGGAGGTCTGCCCATGTCATTGACTCGTATCAAGATAGCATTCACCGTCCTGGCCCTGGCCGGGCTCGGCGCGGCCTGCGACGAACCCCGCCACCTGATGAACGAGACCCGGACCGTCGCCCTCGAGGGGGCGGACCGGGCCGAAGTCGGGCTCAAGATGGGCGCCGGCGAGCTTCGGGTCCGGGCCGCCGACCAGGAGCCGCTCCTCGAGGCCGCCTTCGAATTCAACCGGGAGCGCAACCGCCCCGAGGTCGACTACCGCGTCTTCGGCGGCAAGGGCCGCCTCGAGGTCCGCCATCCGCGGCGCCGGGGGATCAGCTTCGGTACGACCCGGAACCGCTGGGACCTCGTCCTGAGCCGGGCCGTGCCGCTCGAGCTCGACATCGATCTCGGCGCCGGCCGGAACGATCTCGACCTCCGCGGCCTCAAGCTCGAGAGGCTGACCATCGACATGGGCGTCGGCGAGGTCGTCCTCGACCTGCAGGGCCCGCACGAGCGGAGCTTCCATGTCAGCATCGACGGCGGCATCGGCAGCGGCAAGATCCGTCTTCCCGCCGAGGTCGGCGTCGTGGTCCGGGTGGACGGCGGGTTGGGCTCGGTCGACGCCCACGGCCTGACCAAGACGGGCGGAGCCTACGTCAACGAGGCCTACGGCAAGAGCGCCGTCACGATCGAGGTCGACATCGACGCCGGCATCGGCAGCCTCGAGCTTCGCTGCGATCCTTCCCCCGAGATCAAGATCTAGCTCAGATCTCCTCTAATCGCGCCGTGAAGTGCCGCAGGAACGGGGATTCGCGGACGATGCGCAACCCCCGGACCTTGTCCCTGTTCTTGTGGAGGTCGATGATCGACTCGGCGACGTAGCGGAGATGTGAGGCCGTGTAGACCCGCCGGGGCACGGCCAGCCGGACGAGCTCCAGGTCCGGATAGACCTCCGCCTTGCCTTTGCCGGTCTTCTTGCCGAACATCACCCCGCCGATCTCGACGGCCCGGATGCCGTACTCCCTGTACAGGGCCACGGTCAGGGCCCAGCCCGGGTACTGGGCCCGGCGGATGTGGGGCAGGAACCGGTCGGCCAGGACGTAGACGGCGTGGCCCCCGAAGGGCTTGAACACGGGCACCCCGGCCTCGTCGAGCAGGCCGCCGAGGTAGGCGACCTGGGCGGTCCGGTGCTCCAGATAGCCCTCGTCGAGGCCCTCTCGGAGGCCCCGGGCCATGGCCTCGAGGTCGCGGCCGGCCAGGCCTCCGTAGGTCGGGAAACCTTCGCTGATGATGAGGAGGTTCTTGATCTTCTCGGCCAGGGCGTCGTCGTCGAACGTGACGAACCCGCCGATGTTGACCAGAGCGTCCTTCTTGCCGCTCATGGTCGCGCCGTCGGCGTAGGAGAACATCTCCTGGGCGATCTCGAGGACGCTCTTCTTGGCGTAGCCTTTCTCGCGCGCCTTTATGAAGTGGGCGTTCTCGGCGAACCGGCAGGCGTCGAAGAAGAAGGGGACGCCGTAATGGGCGCAGACCTCGCTCGTCTCCTTGATGTTCTTCAGAGACACGGGCTGCCCGCCGCCGCTGTTGTTCGTCACCGTCATCATGACCAGGGGGACCCTCTCGGCGCCCCTCTTGTCGATGAGCTTCTTGAGTCGGGCCGCGTCCATGTCGCCCTTGAAAGGGAGGTCGAGGTCGGGATCGTAGGCCGCCGCGGCGGCCAGGTTCTCGGCCCGCGCCTCGAGGACCTCGACGTTGGCCCGGGTGGTGTCGAAATGGATGTTGTTGGGGACGGTGTCGCCCTTCTTGACGAGCGCCCCGAAGAGGACCCGCTCCGCCGCCCGGCCCTGGTGGGTGGGGATGACATGGCTGAACCCGAAGACCGAGCGGACCGCCTCCTCGAGGTGGAAGAAGTTGCGGGCCCCGGCGTAGGACTCGTCGCCGGACATGATCCCGGCCCACTGGTCGTCGCTCATGGCCGATGTGCCCGAATCCGTCAGGAGGTCGATCAGGACCTTTTCGGCCGGGATGCCGAAGACGTTGAAGCCCGACTGTTTCAGCAGGGCCTCCCGCTCGCGGCGCGCTGACCGGACGGATGGGCTCGACGACCTTGATCCGGAACGGTTCCATCGGGATCTTGATTTCGGCCATGCTACCCTCCCCTGGCCGCCCCGGCCGGACCGGGGACGGGACTTCGATCAGAACGTGGTCATTTTGCGGACCTGGCGGAACCGGGCCTCGACGAGCCCGGGCTCGAGCGCCAGGAAGCGGCCGATCCCGAAATCCTCGATGGCGAAGGAGGCCAGGACGCTGCCGTAGACGGCCGCCCGGCGGACGTCCTTCGCGCCGAGGCCGGCCGCTTTGTCGAGAAAGCCCAGGAACCCCCCGGCGAAGCTGTCGCCGGCCCCGGTCGGGTCGACGATGCGCTCGCAGGGGTGGGCCAGGACGCCGAAGACGGAATCGCGGCCGAAGACGAGCGCCCCGTGCTCCCCCTTCTTCAGGAGGACGAGCGACGGGCCGAGCCTGACGAGGGCTTTGCCCGCGGTAATGAGGTTGGCCTCTCCGGTGATGAGCCGGGCCTCCTCATCGTTGGCGAAGAAGATGTCGATCCGGCCGAGCTCCCGGAGAAGGGCCTCCCGCCGCGTGTCGATCCAGAGGCGGATGGTGTCCATGGCCAGGAGGGCCGGCCGGCGGAACTGGCCCAGGATGAAATCGTGGCGCTCGGGATCCAGGTTGGCCAGGTAGACGATCCTGGAGTTCCGGTAGCGCGCGGGCACGACCGGCCGGAAGTCGGCGAAGACGTTGAGGTCGGTCCGCACCGTCGTCCTCTTGTTGGGGTCCTCGCCGTACCGGCCTTCCCAGTGGAAGGTCTTGCCGGCCTTGACCTTGAGGCCCTCGAGGTCGACGCCGCGGGCCCGGAGCAGGGCCAGGGTTTTGCGCGGGAAGTCGCGGCCGACGACCCCGACGACGCGCGGCTTCGTGAAGTAGCTCGCCGCGAGCGAGCAATAGGTCCCCGATCCCCCGACGATCCTCTCGCGATCGCCCCAGGGGGTCCGGATGGTGTCGAAGGCGACCGAACCGACGATGACCAGGCTCATGGCGTCCCAGCGGTCCTCAGCGGAGATATTTGTCGACGAGGAGGCCCAGTCTCTTCCGCGTCGCCGCCGGGATGACGGCCGGGGCGGTCATGATCGTGTTCTTGAGCGAGGAGCCGCAATCGCAGCCGCGCGCCCCGCCCCGGCCGAGCGCGGCCAGGGCCCCCCGGATGACCGCCCTGGCGTTGGCCGTGTTGGCGGCGAGGTTCTGGAGGACGAGCTCGACGGTCACGGGTTCCTCGGTCTCGTGCCAGACGTCGTAGTCCGTGACCAGGCCCAGCGTCGCGTAACAGATCTCGGCCTCGCGGCTGAGACGGGCCTCGGTGACCGCGGTCATGCCGATGATGTCCGCCCCCCACGACCTGTAGGCGGTCGACTCGGCCTTGGTGGAGAAGGCCGGGCCGTCGATGCAAAGGAAGGTCCCGCCGCGGTGGACCCGGAGCCCCAGTCCCTCGGCCGTTCCATGCAGGACCTCGACGAGCTCCGGGCAGACCGGCTGGCCCAGGCTGACATGGGCGACGATCCCGCCGCCGAAGAAGGTGTTGGGGCGGTGGGTCCGGTCGAAAAACTGGTCGGCGACGACGATATCCCGCGGACGGATGGCCTCCCGGAGCGATCCCACCGAGTTGATGGAGACGATCCGCTCGACGCCGAGCTTCTTGAACCCGTAGATATTGGCCCGGTAGTTGACCTCGGCGGGCAGGAGGCGGTGGCCCCGGCCGTGCCGGGCCAGGAAGGCCACGCGACGGCCTTCGAGCGTGCCGACGACGTAAGGATCGGACGGGTACCCGAACGGCGTCCTGAGCCGGACCTCGCTCCGGTCGCGGAGCCCGTCGATCTCGTAGAGCCCCGTCCCGCCCAGAATGCCGATCGAAGCCCGCGGCGTCTCTTTTCTTTTCTCCCTGGCCATGGTGCCTCCTCGGACTGGTATACCCTTTTCCGCGAGGGCGAGTCAAGCGGCTTCGGCGGCTTCGGCGGGCCTCACGGCTTTGCTTTTTCCCCCGGAAAACGATATTCTAAGGGCCGTTATGTCCGAACATCCGATCGACGAGGTCGCGGCTTGGCTCGCCGCCTCCAAGCGCGTCGCCGTCCTCACGGGCGCCGGGATCTCCGCGGAGTCCGGCGTTCCCACGTTCAGGGGCCGTGACGGGCTGTGGAGACAGCACAGGGCCGAGACCCTGGCGACGCCCGAGGCGTTCGAGCGCGATCCGGCCCTCGTCTGGGAATGGTACGACTGGCGGCGGGGCCTCATCGACCCTGTCGAGCCCAACGCCGGGCACCGGGTCCTGGCCGGCTGGGAAGGCCTGTTCGAGGACTTCACCCTCATCACCCAGAACGTCGACGGCCTCCACGCCAAGGCCGGCTCCCGCGACGTCGTCGAGCTCCACGGCAACATCTGGAAGCTCCGCTGCGCGCGGGAAGGGACGGTCGAGGAGGTCCGGCGGACGCCCCTGCCGACGTTGCCGCCCGTCTGTCCGCGCTGCGGCTCTCTCCTGCGGCCGCACGTCGTCTGGTTCGGGGAAGCGCTCGATCCCGAAGTCCTCGGCCGGGCTGTCGGCGCGAGCCGGGCCTGCCAGGTCATGCTCGTGCTCGGGACCTCGGGCATCGTCCACCCGGCCGCTTCCCTCCCCCTCGCCGCCGGCCGGGCCGGGGCCAAGGTCGTCGAGGTCAACATCGAACAGACGCCCCTCACCTCCCAGGTCGACCGTTTCCTGCCCGGCAAGGCCGGCGAGGTCCTGCCCGAACTGGACCGGCGCCTGAGGGAAAGGCGGAGCCCATGAAATACGCATACTTCGACGCGTCGTCGGGGCTGAGCGGCGACATGATCCTCGGGGCCCTTCTCGACCTGGGCGTCGACGCCGCCCTGTTCAAGGAGAGGATGTCCGGCTTGCGTCTGCCCGTGGCCATCGCCGTCCGGCGCGTCCGCCGGGGCGGGTTCGCGGCGGCCAAGGTCGACGTCAAGGTCACCGGAGGGGCCGAGGTCGAAAGGACGTACGCCGACATCGAGCGCGTCGTCTCCAAAGCGCGGTTCGCGCCGGCCGTCAAGGACCGCGCGTTGGCCGTCTTCCGCCGGCTCTTCGAAGCCGAAGCCAAGGTCCACGGCCATAGGTTCAAGGACACCCACCTCCACGAGGCCGGGGCGGACGACGCCCTCGTCGACATCGTCGGGGCCTCTTTCCTCTTCGAGGAGCTGGGGATCGGCGACGTCCATTGCTCGCCCCTCAACGTCGGCTCGGGCTGGGTCAGGACCTCCCACGGCCGACTCCCGGTCCCGCCGCCGGCCGTGGCCGAGCTCCTGAGGGGCGCGCCCGTGTATGCGGCCTGGGTCGAGTCGGAGCTGGTCACGCCGACCGGGGCGGCCGTAGTCTCCACCCTGGCCAAGTCGTTCACCCGCCTCCCCGAGCTCGTTTACGACAGGGTCGGGCGTGGCGCCGGATCGAAGGAGTTCCCCCAGATCCCCAATATCTTGAGGGTCTATTACGGCGAGGCCGCGAGCTTCGACGAGGCCCGGCAGGTCTATGTCGTCGAAGCGACGGTGGACGACGCCTCCCCCCAGCTGTTGGCCCACTTCGTCGAGAGGGCCTTCGAGGAGGGCGCGCTGGACGCGACCCTCTCGCCGGTCGTCATGAAGAAGGGCCGCCTGGGGACAAAGCTCTCCCTTCTCCTCGCGGCCGAGAGGATGGACGCGCTCGTCGAGGCCGTCTTCCAGGAGACGACCTCGATCGGCCTCCGCTACTACCCGGTCGGCCGGCGGGTCCTCGACCGCGAGGTCCGGACGGTCCGGGCCGGCGGGGAAAAGGTCCGCGTCAAGGTCGCCAAGCTCGGCGGCCGGGCGGTCAACGTCCAGCCGGAGTACGACGACCTCGTCCGGGCGGCCCGGAAGACGAAGCGTCCCCTCAAGGAGATAGCCCATCTGGCCGTGGCCGGGTTCGCCAAGAAAAGCTAGCCTCGGACGGACGGGCGGAAGGAACCATCATGGACCTCAAAAGGATCGAAAAGGGCGTGGCCCTCATCCTCGAGGGCGTCGGCGAGGACCCCCGCCGGCCGGGCATCCGGGCGACGCCGCGCCGGGTGGCCCGGATGCTGTCGGAGATCCTCGGCGGCACCGAGCTCGAGGCGACGCGGAACCTCCGCGTCATCGAGGACGAGAAGCACGACGAGATGGTCCTCATCAAGAACATCCCCCTCTACTCGATGTGCGAGCACCATCTCCTCCCCTTCGCCGGGAGTGGCCCACGTGGCCTATATTCCGAAATCCGGGCGGATCGTCGGCCTGAGCAAGATCGCCCGGGTGGTGGAGACCCTGTCCCGGCGGCTCCAGGTCCAGGAGCGGTTGACGAAACAGATCGCCGACCTGCTCGACGGGCACCTGAAGCCCCTGGGCGTCATGGTCGTGATCGAGGCCGAGCACATGTGCATGTCCATGCGCGGGGCGAAGAAGCCCAAGTCGATCACGGTGACCTCGGCCGTCCGCGGCTCGTTCCGGAAGAACCCGGCGACGCGGGCCGAGGCCATGATGCTCATCCGAGGAGGACCGATCAGTGGAAAAGACATCTAAGGGAACGTACTACGTCACGACGCCGATCTACTACGTCAACGACGTGCCCCACATCGGGCACGCCTACACGACGATCATCGCCGACGCCCTGGCCCGCTTCCACAAGCTCGCCGGCCGGGACGTCTTCTTCCTGACAGGGACCGACGAACACGGCCAGAAGATCGAGCGGGCCGCGGCCGAGAAGGGCCTGACCCCGAAGGCCCTGGCCGACTCGGTCGTCGGCCGGGCCCAGGACCTCTGGAAGGCCCTGAACATCTCCCACGACTTCTTCATCCGGACGACCATGGACTTCCACGAGAAGGGGGTCCAGAAGCTCTTCCTCAAGCTCCTGGAGAAGGGCGACATCTACAAGGGAGAGTACAAGGGCTGGTACTGCGTCTCGGACGAGAATTTCCTCGCCGACGACGTCGCCCTCGAAGCCGACGGGTGCAAGTCCTGCCCCGACTGCGGGAAAAGAGCCTCCGTCGTCTCGGAGGAAACGTATTTCTTCCGTCTCTCGGCCTACCAGGACCGTCTCCTGGCCCTGTACGAGGAGCACCCCGAGTTCGTCCGGCCGCAGAGCCGCCTCAACGAGGTCGCCAGCTTCGTCCGCGGCGGCCTCAAGGACCTCAGCATCACCCGGACCACGGTCAAGTGGGGGGTCCCCGTCCCGGGCGATCCCAGGCACACGATCTACGTCTGGTTCGACGCCCTGCACAACTACGTCACCGGCGTCGGCTACGACCGGGACCCCGGGCTCTTCCGGAAATTCTGGCCGGCCGACGTCCACCTGGTCGGCAAGGACATCCTCCGGTTCCACGCCGTCTACTGGCCGGCCTTTCTCATGGCCTCGGGCCTGCCCCTGCCGCGGACCGTCTTCGGCCACGGCTGGTGGCTCCGCGACGACACGAAGATGTCCAAGTCGAAGGGCAACGTCCTCGACCCGCACGTCCTGCTCAAGGTCTTCGGGCCCGACCCCCTGCGCTATTTCCTCCTCCGCGAGATCCCCATCGGCCAGGACGGCAACTTCTCCCACGAAGGGTTCCTCCACCGCGTCAACTCCGACCTGGCCAACGATCTCGGCAACCTCGTCCAGCGGACGCTGACCATGATCGGCAACTACTTCGGCGGGGAGCTCGCCGGCGCCGCCGGGGAGTCGGCCGAGGACGCCCGGGTCCGGACGGATTTCGACGACCTCAAGCGACGCGTCTTCGACCTCTACGAGTCCTGCGCTCTGAACAGGGCCCTCGAGGAGATCTGGGCCTACATCGGCATGGTCAACCGCTACCTCGCCGCCAATGAGCCCTGGATCATGGCCAAGGACCCGGCCCGGCGGCCCCGCCTCGCCCGCGTCCTCCACCAGGCCGCGGCCGCCATCCGGGGCGCGAGCTATCTCGTCTTCCCCGTCATGCCCGGCTCCGCGGAGAGGATCTGGGGCTTTCTCGGAGAGGACAAGAAGCCGTCCGAGGTCCCCTACGGGGCCTTCGCCTTCGAGGGTTTCGATCCCGGGCGGAAGGTCGGCCTGCCCCAAGCTCTCTTCCCCCGGGTCGCCCTGAAGGATTTCCTGGGGGACGAGCCCTCGTCGCCCGCGGCCGCGCCGGTTGCCGGCCGAGAACCGAAGACCAAGGAGAAGGAAACGATGGACATCATCAGTTACGACGAGTTCAAGAGGATGGACCTCCGGGTGGCCCAGGTCCTCGCGGCCGAGCCCGTTCCCGGGGCGACCAAGATCCTCAAGCTCCAGATCGACATCGGCGCGGAGAAGCGGCAGATGGTGGCCGGGATCGCCGAGACCTACGCCCCCGAGGACCTGGTCGGCAAGAAGCTCATCGTCATCGTCAACCTCAAGCCGGCCGTCATCCGGGGCATCGAGTCCCAGGCCATGCTGCTCGCCGCCATCACGCCCGACAACAAGGCCCTCATCCCCTTCTTCGACCGCGACATCGCGCCCGGCGCCGTCGTGAAGTAGCCGTCAGAGGCGCAAGAAGGCTTCGATCCGGTCGCGGGGGACCTTCCCTTCCCTGAGGATCCGCGGCGTCGCCGAGGCGAGGTCGACGATCGTCGAGGGGAGACCGCCCGGGGACGGCCCGGCGTCGACGACGAGCTCGATCCGGCCCCCGAACGCCTCCGTGACCGCGCCCGGATCGGAGATCTCCGGCTCGCCGGCCAGGTTCGCGCTCGTGGCCGTCAGGGGTTCCCCGAGCTCCCGGACGAGCGACCGGAGCCAGGCCAGGGGGGGGACGCGGACCGCGATCGTCCGGCCGGGGCCAGCGAGGAACTCGGGCACGCCCGGGGCGGCCGGCAGGACCAGCGTCAGCGGGCCGGGCCAGAACTCGCCGGCCAAAGGGACGAAGCCCTCCGGCAGGGCCGCGGCTATCTCCCTGACCATATCCAGGTCGGAGACGACGACGGAGAGGGCTTTCCCGGCGTCCCGGCCTTTCAGCCTATAGATCCTGGCCACGGCCTTTCTCGAGAACGCGGCCGCTCCGAGGGCGTAGAACGTCTCGGTCGGATAGGCGGCGACGGCGTGCCCCCGGAGCGCGGCGGCCGCCTCGCGGAGAAGATCGGCGTTCGCCTCGAGGGGACTGATCCGGATCGTGCGGGTCTCGATCAAAGGGCGGCCCTCCGCCTGGATGTTAGCCGGGCCCTGCCCGGAAGTCAAACATGTTCCTCCTGTCCGGAGGACAATTGACCTGTTTGGAGCACAACGCCCCGCCTGACCTCCCCAGGGGGGCGGGCAGGGCCGGCTGGCATATTTTTTGCTATAATGATCGGCGTATAGGAGGAATGAGATGAAAAAACTGACCGTTCTCGCCGTGGGCCTGGCTCTTATCGCCCCCTCTCTGGCTTTCGCGGATTCGTTCTCCCTGAAGGCCGGCTACTTCTGGCCGAACGCCCTCTCCCAGTCCTACCTCGCCAAACACCCTGACAGCCTCTGGGCCATCGAGTTCAACCAGATGAATTTCCGCTTCGAGGACTTCCGCGGCTGGACGATCGGCGCGGGCTACGAATACTTCCTGGGGAAGAACTTCAGCCTCGTCCTGGCCGTGGAGAACTTCAGCGAGCGGAACTTGGGCTACTACCTGGACTACGACCAGACCGAGTTCGAGGAGGGCTGGTTCGCCTTTCCGCTCGACAGCGAGCCGTCCGACATCACCGACTGGTACTACATCGAGCACAGCTTCAGGGTCACATCGACCCCGCTCACCGTCTCCGTCAAGATCTCCCCGCTCGGGCGCAAGACGCGTCTCATCCCCTACTTCGGCGGCGGGGTGGGGGCCTACTTCTGGAGCGCCGGCATCTACGGAGAAGTGATCGATTTTTCCGACGAGTGGGTCTATACGGACCCCATCCTCGGCGACATTCCCGTCTATCCCGTCACGGTCGAGAATGCCCGGGAGAAGGGCACGGCCTTCGGCTACCACGCCTTCGCCGGCCTCCAGTTCCCGATCGGGTTCCGGGCCACCCTCGACGCCGAGGTCCGCTACCATAAGGCCAAGGGCCGGTTCGATGACGGCTTTCTCGTCGACTTCGACGACTTCGACCTCGGCGGACTGGCGGTGACGGCCGGCTTCACCTTCTGGTTCTGAGCCTCAGCCCGTCTTCTCGAGACGCAGCGGCTGGGTCTTGTCGAAGCGGATGTACAAGCGGCCCCAGACCGAGGCGATCTCGAGCCGGCCGGCCAAGCGGCAGGGGAATTCGTCCTTCTCGAAGCACGAGCGGACCTCGTCCCCGGCTTCGAAGAAATCGAGCAGGAACGGGAGCGAGAAGATCTTCTCGCCCATCGGCGGGAGGTTCTTGTCGCCCGGGACGGGCCCGGCCAGGACATGCTTCCCGTTGAAATAGAGGTCGAAGTCGATCGTGTCGACGATGAGCTCGTAGCCGTTGAAGTTCTTGAAGCGGGGCCGGAAGACGACGTCGGCCCCGCCCACGGTCAGGTCGTTGACCTTGAGGGGCAGGATGTCGACCTCGGGGTCCTGAAAGATGGGGAACTCGCCGCTGAACGCGAAGGCCACCCGCTGCTCCCTCCGCCGTCCGGTATCGAAGAACATATCCCCGACGACGTCGCAGCCGGCCTGGCCCTCGATCGGGCCGACCGCCGCCAGGAGGTTGTCGTAGGAGATCTTGACCGGCAGGGCGACGAGCGTCTCCCCGCCCGGCGGGACCGGCAGGGGCTCGTCGAGCGGGACCGTCATGTTGAGATATTCCGTCTGGTTGATCTTCACCCGGTAGCGATAGCGCACGAGAGCGCAGGGCGAGTCGGCCGGGTTCGCGACGGTGATGTGGAAGGCCAGGACGAGGCCCGAGGAGCTGAGGTTCCGGATGACCTTTTCCTTCAGGGCCAGGGTGATCTCGTCCTTCGCGGCGGCCGGGCTCCCGGCGGCGGTCTGGAGGACCGCGAGACAGACGGCCAGGAAGGCCCTCTTCAAGTCCGGCCGGATCGAAATGGATCTCATGCGTCGCCCTCCTCCTCAGGATACCGGAAACCCCGGCGCGTGACAAGTTCGGCCTTGTTCCTTATAATGGGCCATCCGGGCCGAAAGCCCGGGAGGAGGGAAGCCCATGATCCAGCGCCCATCGACCGGCCTCTCCGCCGTTCTCCTGGCCGCGGCGGTCCTTGCCGTTTCCTGCGGCCCCCGCGAGGGCCCGCCCGGCCCGGCCGCGGGCCAGCCCAAGCACGACCAGGCGGTCTACGCCCGGGCGACGCCGACGAGCGCCGACCAGACGTTCCTCGCCGCCGACCTGACCTCGTTCGAAAGGCCGTCGGATCCGGCCGAATTCATCCGGCTGCCCCATCTGCCGCCCGTCGAGCAGGGCAAGACGGGGAACTGCTGGTGCTACGCCGCGACTTCCCTGCTCGAATCGGAGCTGAGGCGCCAGGGCCGGGCCGAGGTCAAGCTTTCCGAGATCTTCACCGTCTACTGGGAGTACGTCGAGAAGGCCCGGCGCTTCGTCCGGGAGAAGGGCGACTCCTTCCTCGGCCCGGGTTCCGAGCCGGACTCGGCCCTGGAGCGCATCCGGCAGTACGGCCTCGTCCGGGCCTCCGACTACACGGGTCTCCTCGGCGGGAAGACGGCCTACGACCACGGCCCGCTCTTCCGTGAGTTCCGAGACTACCTCACCGGCCTGGCCGCCAAGAAGGAATGGGACGAGGCCCGGGCCCTGGCCGGCGTCCGGGCCATCCTCGACAGGCACCTCGGCCGTCCGCCCGACAGGATCGACGTCGACGGCCGGTCCCTGACGCCCCTCGAATACCTCGCGTCGCTCGGGCTCGTTCCGGCCGACTATGTCGCCTTCGTCAGCTTCATGTATCTCCCCTTCTACGCGAAAGGCGAGTACCGGGTCCCGGACAACTGGGCCCACCGCGAGGATTATCACAATCTCCCGCTCTACGAATTTTCCCTGACCCTCCTTCGGGCGCTGCGCCGGGGCTACTCCGCCGCTCTGGCCATCGATTTCTCCGAGCCCGGCTATCTTGGCGAGGCCGACGTGGCCATGGTCCCGTCCTTCGACATCCCCTCGAGCCACATCGACCAGTCCAGCCGGGAATACCGGTTCACGAACGGCTCGACGACGGACGACCACGCCGTCCACTGCGTCGGCTACCTCGAATCCGGAAAGGGCAACTGGTTCCTGATCAAGGATTCATGGGAGAACGCGTACTGGGGCAGGGCCAAGGGCTACTTCTTCTACCAGGACGACTACGTCCGGCTGAAAGGCCTGATGTTCATGGTCCACAAGGACGCCGTCAAGGAGGTCCTGGAGAAGTTCGCGGCGGCCCGATGATGCGGCTCCCCTTCGATCTCGCCGAGCGGGCCCTCTTCGTGCGGCTCTTCGGCGACGACGTCTACGCCGTCGGAGGCTATGTCCGGGACCTCGTCCGCGGCCATCCCTCCCCCGACGTCGACATCCTCGTCGCCCGCCACCCGCTCGACGAGATCGTCCGCAAGCTCGGACGCCACGGCCGGGTCGATCTCGTCGGCCGGAGCTTCGGCATCATCAAGTTCACGGTCAGGGGCGGCCGGACCTACGACATCGCCCTGCCGCGGACCGACCGGGCCTCGGGCCGGGGGGTCCGGGGCCACAAGGACATCCTCGTCCACGCCGACCCGGCGCTGCCCATTGAGAAGGACCTCGGGCGGCGGGATTTCCGGACCAACAGCATGGCCCTCCGGCTGAAGGACGGGACGCTCATCGACCCTTTCGAGGGCCGTAAGGACACCCTGGCCAAGCGCATCCGCCTGACCGATCCGGCCGCCTTCCCCGAGGACCCCCTGCGGGTCCTCCGCGTCGCCCGGTTCGCCTCGGTCCTCGGCTTCAAGGTCGATCCGACCATTTATCCCATCGCCCGGGCCGTCGACCTCACCGGCCTCAGCTTCGAGCGGGTCAACGACGAGATGTTCAAGATCCTTCTCCGTTCGCCACGGCCGTCGGTCGGCCTCGAGGAGCTCTTCAGGCTCGGCGTCCTCGAGGCCTGGTACCCCGAGCTCCAGGCCCTGGCCCTGGTCATCCAGGATTCTGTCTTCCACCCGGAACGGGACGCATACGGACATCATACGGTCTGGGCCCATACCAAGCTCGCCGTGGACCAGGCAGCGGCCCTGGCCAGGCAGGCCGCTCTCCCCGATCCGAGGAAGCTGGCCCTTCTCCTCGCCGCCTTGTTCCACGACCTTGGCAAGGTTTCGACGACCCGCTGGGAATACAAGCGGGGCCGGATGGCGGTGACCTCGTGCGGCCACGACATCCAGAGCGAACGGGCCGCCCGCAAGATGCTGATCCGGTTCAAGGTCCAGACCTGGAACGGCCTTAACCTCGGCCGGATGGTGCCGTTGCTCATCCGGACGCACCACCGGGCCGGCGAGCTCTGGCAGAACCGGGCCGAGGTGACGAAAAAAGCCTTCAACCGCCTGGCCGCCGACGTCGAGGGCGAGATCGAGCTCCTGGTCATGCTCGACGCCGCCGACCGGGCCGGGCGAGGGACGCGGCTCGTCCGCGGCCTCGACCGGACGGCCCGCTGGCTGTTCAAGCGGTTCGAGGAGCTCCAGGTCAACCGGGAGACGATCAAGCCGCTCGTCATGGGCCGGGACCTCCTCGGGTTGGGCGTCCCGCCCGGGCCGGAGATGGGCCGGCTTCTCAAGAAGCTCTACAAAGCCCAGCTCGACGGGCTTTTCGAAACCAGGGCCGAGGGGATCGAGAAGGCCCGCCGGCTCCTCGAAAGGAAGACCCGATGACCGTTCTCGTCGCCGGGGGGGCCGGTTATATCGGCTCGCATGCCGTCAAGGAGCTCGTCCGGGAGGGCTTCGACGTCGTCGTCTTCGACAACCTTTCGACCGGGCGTCTCGATCTCGTCGGCGGAGCCCCGTTCGTCCGGGGCGACCTCCTCGACAAGGAGGCCCTGCGGAGCGTTTTCCGGGAGCGCCGGATCGGGGCCGTCCTCCATTTCGCCTCTCTCATCCAGGTCGGCGAGTCCTGCGTCGATCCCCGGAAATACTACACCCACAACCTGACGACCAGCCTGAACCTCTTCGACGCCATGCTCGAAGGCGGCGCGACGAGCCTCATCTTCTCCTCGACGGCGGCGGTCTACGGCGACCCCCTCGAAACGCCCATCCCCGAATCCCATCCGACCGAACCGGTCAATCCCTACGGCCGGGCCAAGCTCATGGTCGAATCCATACTCCGGGACTACGAGAGGGCCCACGGCCTGCGGACGATCTCGCTCCGCTATTTCAACGCGGCCGGGGCCGACCTCGACGGGGCGACGGGCGAGTGCCACGAACCGGAGACGCACCTCGTCCCCAACGTCCTCCTGGCCGTCCTCGGGAAAAAGCCCAAGCTGACGGTCTTCGGCGGCGACTTCCCGACCCCCGACGGCACCGCGATCCGCGACTACATCCACGTCACCGACCTGGCCGTCGCCCACGTCCTCGCCCTCAAGAAGCTGCTCGCCGGGGGGGCGGGCGACGTCGTCAACCTCGGGACCGAGACCGGGCATTCGGTCCTTGAGGTCGTCCGCGCGGCCGAGAAGGTCACCGGACGGGCCGTCCCCTACGAGGTCGGCCCGAGGCGCCAGGGCGACGTGGCCGTCCTGTTGGCCTCGAAGGCCAAGGCCGAGCGGTTCCTCGGCTGGAAGCCGCGGCTGTCATCGCTCGACACCATCGTCGAGACGGCCTGGAACTGGCACCGGAAGTCCAGTTGAGAACACCAGCCCCGGCCGGCCCCGGCCGGAGGTTGACGGTTCGTCCGTCTTGTGGTATAAATCGTTGGCGATATGGATTTTAGACAACGGTTCCAACCAGCCCTCGCTTTCGTCTCCCTGGTCCTCCTCTTGGCCGCTTGCTCTTCCGGCCCGAAGCCGGCCAAAACCGCGCCGGCGCCGAAGCCCGAACCGGCCGCGGTCGGGGAACCGACCGGGGCGGCGGCCCCGCCCGTAGAAGAGATCGCGCCCCCTCCCGTTCAGGTCGCCGAAGTCGAGGCCCAGGCCGCCGCGGACAAGGGCGAACAGGCGGACAAGGACGCCGCGACGCTCCTCGAGGACGCATTCGCCGCCTACGAGGTCGCCCAGGCGGCGCTCGACCGGGAGGACATGGACGGCGCCCTGGCCAAGCTCGACGAGGCCTACGGCTTTCTCCTGAGGATGTCCCTGCCGGCCGACTCTCCGCTCGTCCAGGAGAAGAGCGATCTCCGCCTCCTGGTCGCCCAGAGGATCCAGAAGATCTCGGCCTTCCGGACGACCCTGGCCTCCTCGGTCAACGGGTCCATCCCGCTCGTCGAGAACCAGTGGGTCCTGCGCGAGATCAAGTCGTTCCAGACGGTCGAGCGCCGGGCTTTCGAGGAGGCCTACAAGCGCTCGGGCCCCTATCGGGCGATGATCCTCGAGGAGCTCCGCCGGGAGGGCCTGCCGGAACATCTGGCCTGGATCCCTCTCATCGAGAGCGCCTTCAAGCCGCGGGCCCTGTCCCGGGCCCGGGCCCTGGGCATGTGGCAGTTCATCCGCTCGACCGGCTACCGTTACGGGCTCAAGCAGGACAAGTACGTCGACGAACGCATGGACCCGGTCAAGTCCACGCGGGCGGCCATCCAGTACATGGTCGAACTCCACGCCATGTTCGGCGACTGGACCACGGCCATCGCGGCGTACAACTGCGGCGAGGCGGCCGTCCAGCGGGTCATCCGTCGCCAGAAGATCGACTACTTCGACAGCTTCTGGGACATCTTCGCCAACCTGCCCTTCGAGACGGCCCGGCACGTGCCGAGGTTCATCGCCACGCTCCTTATCGTCGGCGACCCGGCCAAGTACGGCTTCGAGCTGCCGGCGCCCGACCCGCCCCTCGCCTTCGACACGATCCGGGTCGAAGCCCCCGTCCGGCTGGCCACCCTGTCCCAGAAGCTCGAGCTCGATCCAGCCCTCCTCGTCGGCCTGAACCCCGAGCTCAGGCACGATTCGACCCCGAACTACGCCTACGACCTGCGCGTCCCGGCGGGGTACGGCGAGCCGTGCCTGGACTGCATCGCTTCCCTGCCCCAATACATCCCGCCGGACGTCGTCACGGACCGACACACCGTCCGCGGCGGTGACACCCTCGGCGCGATCGCCAGGCGCTATCGGACATCGGTCGACGCCATCAAGCGTCTCAACGGCCTCCGCAGCAACCTCATCCGGGTCGGCCAGGTCCTCCGCGTGCCCTCCCGGGGGGCGGCGAAACGGACGCCGCCGCCGTTCCGGCCGCGAAGCCCGGCGAGACCGTCACCTACGTCGTCCGCAACGGGGACAACCTGTTCCAGATCGCCCAGGCCTACAAGACGACCGTGGAGAAGATCAAGGCCGCCAACGGCCTCGACTCCGACATCATCACGGTCGGCCAGAAGCTGGTCATCCAGGCCGGCCGGACCTCCTGATCCCCAAATGAGCGGCACGAACACCCCTGCGAGGCCTGATCTCGCGGGACTGAAGATCGACGAAGGGGCCCGTCAGGCCCAAGGCGGCAAGAGGGCCCGGCGCCTCGTCGCCCTGTCGGCAGTGGCCGTCATCGTCGTCGTCGGGGCCATCCTGACGCTCCGGAGCCGGACAGCCGTCGTCACCGTCGTCGAGGCGCGCCCGGCGGGCGATCCCGCGGCGGTCGCGCTCCTGAACGCCAGCGGCTATGTCACGCCGCGCCGCCAGGCCACGGTCGCGGCCAAGATCACCGCCCGGGTCGTGGACGTCTATGTCGACGAAGGGATGGCCGTCGTCGAGGGGCAGCTCCTGGCCAGGCTCGACGCCTCGGACGCGGAGCGGCGCCTCGTGGCCGCCAGGGCCCAGCGGGACGCCACCGCCGCGACCATCGCCAGCCTCAAGGTCAATCTCGCCAACGCCGAACGGGAGCGCGAGAGGAACGCCAGCCTGGCGGCGGATGGCTTCGCCAGCGTCCAGGCCCTCGACCAGGCCCGCACCGCCGCCGAGAGCCTGAAGGCCCAGGTGGCGGCCGCCGAAGAGCAGGTCAAGGTCGCCGATGCCCAGATCGCCCTGGCCCGGCAGGACGTCGAGAATTGCATCGTCCGCGCGCCGTTCGGCGGGATCGTCGTCTCCAAGGACGCCCAGCGGGGCGAGATGGTCTCCCCGATCTCGGCAGGAGGGGGCTTCACCCGGACGGGCATAGCCACGATCGTCGACATG
Source organism: Candidatus Aminicenantota bacterium (assembly GCA_963719985.1). Taxonomy (GTDB): domain Bacteria; phylum Acidobacteriota; class Aminicenantia; order Aminicenantales; family Saccharicenantaceae; genus RBG-16-66-30. The sequence continues at coordinate 353,027 of CAVRDU010000006.1, forward strand.
GGATCCATCGAGATCGAGGTGGACGTCAACGAGTCCTACATCGCCCGGGTCGTCCCGGGCCAGAGTGTCGAGGCCGTCCTCGACGCCTACCCGGACTGGCGCATCCCGGCCAGCGTCCGGACGGTCATCCCGACGGCCGACCGGCAGAAGGCAACGGTCAAGGTCCGCATCGCCTTCGAGCGGCTCGATCCGCGCATCCTGCCGGACATGGGCGTCAAAGTGTCGTTCCTGGCCGGAGAGCAGGCGGCGGGGCGGCCGAAGGCGAGAGCTATCGTGCCCCGGGAGGCCGTCCGCACCGACGGCCAGGCGGTCGTGTTCGTGGACAGGGGCGGCGTCGTCGAGCGGAGGGCCGTAAGCCTGGGCCTCGAGATCGGCGCCGACATCGAGATCGCGGCCGGTCTCGAGCCCGGTGACAAGGTCGTCGTCCGGGGGCCCGCCAAGCTCCGCGACGGCCAGCGGATCAAGAAAAGGTGAGGGGCGGAGGTCAACATGGTGAGCATCGATGGAAAGGGAACCGGCTCCTGCCTCGTCTGCGTGCGCGACCTGGACAAGACCTACACGCGCGGCAACGAGGAGATCCATGTCCTCCAGGGCCTGAACCTGGACGTTGAAGCGGGCGATTTCGTGGCCTTCATGGGCCCGAGCGGCTCGGGCAAGACGACGCTCCTCAACCTCCTCGGGGGCCTCGACGTGCCGACTTCGGGCAGCATCACGGTCGCCGGCGACGAGATCACCCGGATGTCGGCCGGCCGCCTGACCTCCTGGCGGGCCCGTCACGTCGGCTTCATCTTCCAGCTCTACAACCTCATCCCGGTCCTGACGGCCTTCCAGAACGTGGAGCTGCCGCTCCTCCTGACCCGGCTGTCCAAAGCCGACCGCCGAAAGCACGTCGAGACCGCGCTCGCGGTCGTGGGGCTCTCCGACCGCATGGGCCACTATCCCCGGCAGCTGTCCGGGGGGCAGGAGCAGAGGGTGGCCATCGCCCGGGCCATCGTCGCCGATCCGACCTTCCTCCTCTGCGACGAGCCCACGGGCGACCTCGACCGCAAGAGCGCCGACGAGATCATGGACATCATCGACCGGCTCGTCCGGGAGTACGGCAAGACCGTCTTGATGGTCAGCCACGACCCCCTGGCCGCCGGGCGCGCCCGGGTCGTCCTCCATCTCGACAAGGGCGTCCTGGCCGAAGCGGCCAAGGCCGGAGGCGCGGCGTGAAGTCTTCCCGCCTGGTTTGGGCCAATCTCCGGCGCAAGAAGGTCCGGACGACCCTCACGATCGGCTCGTTCGCCGTCGCGCTCTTCCTCTTCGGTCTTCTCGCGGCGGTCCGGGTCGGGTTCCGCGGCGGAGCCGACGCGGCCGGGGCGGACCGGCTGAACACCATCAATCGCGTGTCGCTCATCCTGCCCCTCCCCTTTTCGTACCGGGACCGGATCCTGCGGGTCCCCGGCGTCGCGAACGTCACCTACGCCACTTGGTTCGGCGGCGTCTATCAGGACGAGCGGAACTTCTTCCCCCAGTTCGCGGTCGACGAGGACACGTGGTTCGACGTCTACGCGGACTACATGGTCTCCGCGGAGGGCCGGAGCGCCTTCTTGAAGGACCGCCAGGCGTGCCTGGTCGGGCGGGCCCTGGCCGACCGGTTCGACTTCAAGGTCGGCGACCGCATCCCGCTCCGGAGCACGATCTGGCCGGGCGCCTGGGAATTCAACGTCGTCGGCGTCTACGAAGGCAACAGGCCGGACGCGGACACCACGACCATGTTCTTCCGGGCCGATTATCTGGACGAGAACCGTCAATTCGGCCAAGGCACCGTCGGCTGGTACGTCGTCAAGCTCCGCGACCTCGACGACGCGGTCCGGGTCAGCGAGGCCATCGACGCCCTCTTCGCCAATTCGCCCTTCGAGACCCTGACCCAGACCGAGAAGGCCTTCGCCGCCTCGTTCGTCAACCAGATGGGGAACATCGAGCTGCTCATCATGTCGATCGGCGTCGTCGTCTTCCTCACCCTTCTCCTGGTCACCGGGAACACCATGGCCATCGCCGTCCGCGAGCGGTCCGGCGAGCTGGCCGTCCTGAAGACGGTCGGCTTTTCCGACCGCCACGTCCTGAGGCTCATTTTAGCCGAGGCCCTGCTCATCGCCGGGCAGGGCGGGCTCGCCGGCCTGGCCTTGGCCATGTTCGCCATCCCCGCCCTGACCAAGGCCCTGCCCATGCTCGGGGTCCTGTACGTTTCGCCGGTGACGTTCGTCGCCGGGTTCGCCCTGGCCATAGCGGTGGGAGCGGCCGCGGGGCTTCTCCCAGCGATCGGCGCGATGAGGCTTCGGGTCGTCGACGCCCTGAGGAGGGTCTGAACGTGGCCATCCCGGTCATCTACAACGTCCGTAGCGTCTTCCAGCGCTGGTCCTCGGCCATCGTAGCCGTCCTCGGCGTCGCCGGCACGGTCGGCGTCTTCGTCGCCATGCTGGCCCTGGCCCAGGGCTTCCAGGCCGCCCTCGTGGCCTCGGGCTCTCCAGGGAACGCGATCGTCCTCCGGGCCGGCTCGGACGCCGAGATGGTCAGCGCGATCACCCTGGAGGAGCTCAGGACGATCGAGGACGCGGCGGGGGTCGCCCGCGACGGGAGCGGCCCGCTGGCTTCCGGAGAGGTCGTCGTCATCGCCGCTTTCCCGCTGGCCCGGACGGGCACGGACGCCAACGTCCAGGTGCGCGGCGTCTCGCCCCGGGTCCTCGACGTCAGGACCAACGTCCGGATCAGAGCCGGGCGGTTCTTCGAGCCGGGGCTGGCCGAGCTCATCATCGGGTCCAACGCCATCGCGTCCTACGAGGGCTTCGACCTCGGCGGCACCATCCGCTTCGGCGGCGGCGCCTGGAAGGTCGTCGGCGTCTTCGAGGCCGGCGGCAGCGCGTTCGATTCCGAGATGTGGTGCGACGCCAACGTCCTCAGCGAGGTCTACAAGCGGCCGACGAACATCTTCCAGTCGGTGACGGTCCGCCTCGAATCACCCGAGGCCCTCGCGCGGTTCAAGGACGCGCTGACGTCCGACCCTCGCCTCTCGGTCCGAGTGGACCGGGAGACGGACTACTACCGGGCCCAGTCGCGGACCCTGACGGACCTTATCCGGATCCTCGGCTTCCTCGTGGCCTTGGTCATGGCGGTCGGCGCGGTCTTCGCCGCGCTGAACACGATGTACGCGGCCGTCGCCGAGCGGTCACGCGAGATCGCCACGATGCGGGCCCTCGGCTTCGGCGGCGGGACCGTCGTCCTCTCCTTCGTCGTCGAATCGCTCTTCATCGCCCTGATCGGCGGGTTGCTCGGCTGCCTGGCGGTCCTGCCGATGAACGGCTTCACGACCGGGACGATCAACTGGCAGACGTTCAGCCATCTCGCCTTCGCCTTTCGCATCACGCCCGGCCTTCTCCTGCAGGGGCTGGCCTTCGCCCTGTTGATGGGGCTCGTGGGCGGCGTTCCTCCGGCCGTGCGGGCCGTCCGGCGGCCCGTGGCCGTGGCCTTGCGGGGTCTATGAGCCGGCCGCGGCGCCTGCCATCGTTTGACAGCCCCTCGTCGTTCGGGTTAACGTGATCGAAAAACGAGGAGGGTCCCATGAACCAGCGTCGCGCGATCAGCGCCGTTTTCCTCTGCATCGCCGTCTGCGGCGGAACGGCCCTCTCGGCCGCCGGGCAGAGCCGCTTCGAACAGGTCTTGGAGGCCAAGCTCGAGGCCGCGGTCCGCGAGGTCGAGGCCGGGCTCGACGGCGTCCTGGGGATCGCCCTCAAGGACCTCAAGACCGGGCGGACTCTCTTTCTCAACGAGCGCGAGACGTTCCCGCAGGCGAGCTCGATCAAGATCGCCGTCCTCTACGAGCTCTTCAAGCAGGCCGAGGAGGGGCGCCTCGATCTCGACGGGTTCGTCGCCCTCGAGGAGTCCCGGAAAGTCGAAGGCTCGGGAGTCCTCTTCCATCTCGGCCGGCCGAGCTTGTCCCTCTCCGTCCGGGACCTGGCCGTTCTGATGGTCGTCCTCTCCGACAACACGGCGACGAACCTGCTTATCGACAAGGTCGGGATGGATTCGGTCAACAAGAGGCTGGACGGGCTGGGGCTGAGGAAGACGCGGCTGCGCCGGAAGATGATGGATCTCAAGGCCGCGGCAGAGGGGCGGGAGAACGTCTCGACGCCCCTGGAGATGATGACGCTGCTCGAGAGGATCTGGAAGGGCGGCGCCCTCGCCGAGCCTTACCGGAAGGAGTGGCTGGACGTCCTGGCCATCCCCAAGGACAGCCCGCTTCGCGCCGGCGTCCCCGAAGGGGTCGAAGTGGCCGAGAAGCCGGGCGAGCTCGAGGCCGTCCGGTGCGATTCGGGGATCGTCATGCTGAAGGATCGGCCCTACATCCTCTGCGTCATGACGACCTATCTCAAGCGCGACGCCGACGGCAACGCGTCCATCTCCAGGGTCTCCCGGATCGTCTATGAGCACATCGCCAGGCTGGCCCGCTCGAGCGAGATCGGCCGGGTCGTCTCCGACAAATAGCCGCTCTCAGAAAAGGTCGCCCTCGACCCCTAGCCCCGGCCGGTCGTTGAGGACGAGCCGGTCCCCGTCCACGCGGACGCCGCGGAAGGGATCGTTGGAGATGAGCAGGTTCCCGTCGAGGTCGGCGTGGTCGAAGAGCTGGGCCACGGCCGCGGCGGCCGAGATCCCGAGCGAGGTCTCGATCATGCAGCCGATCATGAGCCGGAGGCCCAGGGCCCGGCCCATGCCGGCCAGCCGGACGGCCTCCTGGACACCGCCGCACTTCATGACCTTGACGTTGACGCCGTGGAAGTACGGCGCGATCCGGGGCAGGTCGGAAGGCCGGATAAGGCACTCGTCGGCGAAAATGGGGATCTTGGCCCGCTCTTTGAGCCAGCCCTGGTCCTCCAGCCGGTCGGCCGGCAGGGGCTGCTCCACGAGCACGACGCCCCGATCGGCCATCCAGTCGATCATCTCCAGGGCCTCTTCCTTGGTCTTCCATCCCTCGTTGGCGTCGGTCAGGAGGGGTTTGTCGGTGACCGCCCGGATCCCCTCGATGATCCTGCGGTCGTCGGGGGTGCCGACCTTGATCTTGTAGACCCCGAAGCCGGGGGCCTCGCGGACCTTCTGCTGCATGACCGGCACCTCGTCGATGCCGATGGAATAGGTCGTCGGGACCGCCTTCTCCCCGTCCAGCCCCAAGAGCCTCCAGACGGGCACGCCCACGCGCTTGGCCGCCCAGTCGAGGACGGCCATGTCGAGGGCGGCTTTGGCCGCGTGCTCTCCCGGGCCCAGGGCCTCGATCTCGCCGAGGCGCAGGGCGTACTCGGCGAGGTCCCGCTCGAGGACGGGCCGGGCCATCTCGATGAAGGCGGCGGCGCTCTCGGCCGTCTCGTTGTAGCGGGCGATCGGGGCGGCCTCGCCGACGCCGACGAGGCCGTCCTTCTCGATCCGGACGAAGGCGTTGCGGCGGGTGGTCCAGGTGCCCCGGGACAGGCCCCAGGCCTGTTTCAGCTTGAGCTCGTAGATCTTGACCGTAAGCGCGAGCGGGCCGGACGGAGCGGAGGGAGCCCGCGACCCTCCCGCGCACCGGGCCAGGACGGCCCCGGCCGCGGCGGAGCCGGCGAGTGACAGGAACTCTTTGCGTCTCATGGGGCACCTCCCGAAGGTATTATAGCCGGGACGCTTCTGGTATGATAGGGCCTTCTAAGGAGGTCCGGACATGACGAGAACCCTGATCGCCCTGGCCCAGATCGCGCTCCTGGCCGCCCCGGCCCTCGCGCCGGCCTGGACGCCGCCGGACCCGGCCGCGGCCGTCGTCATCAACGCCGTCGAGAACATGCACCGCCGCTCGACCGATTCTTCGGACGTCGTCAGCCAGGCCATCCTGGGAACGAACGTCAAGCTTCTCAAGAAGGAGAGGAACTCGGCCGGCGAGGACTGGTACGAGGTCGAGACCCCCGACTCGTACAAGGGCTGGATCGTCGACTCGGCCCTGCGCGTCCTCGGTCCCGGCGTCCGGCCTTACGCCTCGTCAGGCCGTATCTTCGTCGTCGAGACCCTTCTGGCCAACACCTACCGCGAGCCCGACGTCACTAAACACAAACCTGTCAAGGTCGCTCCAATCAGCGCCGTCCTCGAGATCGTCGGCGAGAAAGGAGAACGCTGGCTCGAGATCGGCCTCCCCTGCGGGACGCGGGCCTGGATCCAGCGGGGCGAAGGCGACGTCCGCGAGGCGCCTTGGTCCTGGCCGCGGCGGCCGGTCGAGGAGACGGTCGCCCTGTCCAAGCGCTTCATAGGTCTCCCCTACACCTGGGGCGGGACGTCCCCTCTCGGCCTCGATTGCTCCGGCTTCGTCCAGCTCCTCTACAAGATTTCCGGCGTCCCGATCCTGCGCGACGCCGACATCCAGTTCGAGGGGAGCGGCCTGGCCGAGGTGCCGGCAGGCGAAGAGAAAGCCGGCGACCTCGTGTTCTTCGGGAGCCGCAGCATCGGGCACGTCGGCATGATGGTCGACGGGGACTACTTCATCAACGCCACGACCCACGAGACGCCGACCGTCCGCATCGACCGCCTCAAGGACGAGTACTGGCAGAAGATCTACCGGGGCGCGCGCCGCCCCAAGCAAACGCGTTAAGATAAAGGGGACGCGGACGAAGCGTCCATGTCCTCTTCCATCGTGTCGATTGTTCCCCATTCCGATAATCTATCTCGAGGCGGTGAGGGATGGATTCCCAGGAGCCTGAGGAAGGACGAAATAAATGGGACACGGACGAAGCGTCCATGTCCCCGGAAAAAGCGCGTTACTTGGCGGCCGGCTTCTTGGAGTCCTTTTTCTTCTTGACCTTGGCCTTGAACTCCGTGCCGACGAGCTCGAGCATGGCCATGGACGCCCCGTCGCCGGCCCGGCGGTCGAGCTTGACGATCCGGGTGTAGCCGCCGGGACGCTCCTTGAAGCGCGGCCCGATCTCGTCGAAGAGCTTTCGGACGGCCTCCTCCTTGGTCAAGAAGGCCAGGGCCTGCCTGCGGGCGTGCAGTGTCCCCCTTTTCGCCAAGGTGATCATCTTCTCGGCGACGGGCCGGGCCGACCGGGCCTTGGCCAGGGTCGTCCGCACCCGCTCCCGCTCGAGGAACGAGGTGACGAGGTTGCGGAGGAGCGCCCTGCGGTGGGCGGTGTTCCTCCCGAGTAAGCCTTTCTTGACCTGGTGCCTCATTCCTCCGTCTCCTTGCCGGGTGTCCCGGCCTTGACGTCCGCCTGGATCCTCTCGACGAGCCTGGGGTGGAGCTCGATGTTCAGCCCGAGGTTCAGGTGGGCCAGTGTCTCCTTGATCTCGGCCAGGGACTTCCGGCCGAAGTTCTTGGTCTTGAGGAGCTCGTCCTCCGTCTTCTGGACGAGCTCGTAGATCCGCTCGATGCCGGCCGAGCGGAGGCAGTTGTTCGAGCGCACAGACAGCTCGAGGTGGTCGATCGTCTTGGCCAGGACGTCGGCCTGGCCGAGGAACGGGATCTCCTTCTTCGAGGGGGCCGATTCGCGCTCGAGCGGCTCGTCGACGACGTTGAGGAAGATGCCCAGGTGGTCGCGCATGATCTTGGCCGCCTGGGACAGGGCGTCCATGGGCCGGATGGCACCGGACGTCCAGATCTCCAGGGTCAGGCTCTCATAGTCGATCCTCTTGCCGACCCGCGCCGGCTCGACCTTGTAGTTGACCTTGAGGACGGGCGAGTGCGAGGAGTCGAGCGGGATGAAGTCGAGGCTCTGCTCCTCGTCGAAGTTCTGCTCGGCGGGGACGTAGCCGCGGCCGTTCTCGACGATCATCTCGACCTCGAGCGTCCCGTCCGTATCGAGCGCGGCGATGGCGACGTCGTCGTCGAGGATCTCGATGTCGGCGTCATGGGCGAGGTCGGACGACGTGACCGTGGCCGGACCGGTCTTCTCGATGACCATCCGCCGGGGCACGTCTCCCTTGAGCTTCAGGGGGACGCTCTTGAGATTGAGGATGATGTCGGTGACGTCGTCGACCACGCCGGGAATGGTCGAGAACTCGTGGAGGACTCCCTGGATACGGACGGACGTGATGGCCGCCCCTGTGATCGAGGAGAGCAGGATCCGCCGCAGGGCGTTCCCGACGGTGACGCCGTAACCCCGCTCGAACGGCTGGGCCATGAACCGCCCGTACAGGTCGGTCAGCGTCTCGAAGTCGCACTCCAAGAACTTGGGTCTCTGGAAATTCGGCTCTGTCATAAGTACCTCCTTCGGGAGATGTGCTCCATCGGGTCCGCGGACCTCACTTGGAGTACAGCTCGACGACCAGATGCTCCTCGACCGGAAGGGTGACGTCCGCGCGCGTGGGCAGCGCCAGGACCCGGCCCTTCATATTCTCCCAGTCCACCTCGAGCCAGCCGGGCACGGTCTTGGACCGGTTGGACGCGACGACGGCCTGGACGTTCTCGCTCTTGGACGACCGCGGCCGGAAGACGACGACGTCGCCCGGCTTGACCAGCGCGGACGGGATGTCCGCCCTGCGGTCGTTGACGCGGAAGTGGCCGTGCCCGATGAGCTGGCGGGCGTGCCCCCGGGAGAGGGAGAAGCCCATGAGGTAGACGACGTTGTCCAAACGCCTCTCGAGCATGGACAGCAGGTTCTCGCCGGTGACGCCCTTCTGGCGCTCGGCCCGCTCGAAGAAGAAGTGGAATTGCTCCTCGGACATGCCGTAGAACCTTTTGAGCTTCTGTTTCTCGCGCAGCTGGATGGCGTAGCCGAGCACGCGCTTCCGCGAGCGGCCGTGCTGGCCGGGGGGGTAGGCCCTCCGTTCGAGGGGGCACTTGTCCGTCAGGCACTTGTGGCCCTTGAAATAGAGCTTGTTCTTTTCGACTCGGCAGAGCCGGCAATCGGCTCCTTGATACTTCGCCATGGCGATCTCCTTCCGGCCCTCAGACGCGCCGGCGGCGGCGGACCCGGCAGCCGTTGTGCGGGATGGGCGTCACGTCCTTGATGGACTTGATCTCGATGCCGGCGGCCTGCATGGCCCGTATGGACGATTCCCGCCCGGCACCCGGGCCCTTGAGGCGGACGTCGACGTAGCGGACGCCGAACTCGCGGGCCTTGGTCGCGGCGTCCTTGGCCGCGAGCTGGGCGGCGAAGGGCGTCCCCTTGCGGGCCCCCTTGAAGCCGGATGTCCCGGCGCTGGCCCAGACGACGGTCGCGCCCAGGTGGTCGGTGATGGTGATGATCGTGTTGTTGAAGGTCGATTGGATGTGGGCCACCCCGAATCCGATCTCCTTGCGGGCCTTCTTCTTCTTGGCGCTGGCTTTCGGCGGCATGGGCGCTTCTCCTTACCCTTTCCTGTCTTTGAGCTTCTTGATCCGCTGGCCCTTGCTGCCCTTGCGGGTCCGGGCGTTGGTCTTGGTCCGCTGGCCCCGGACGGGGAGCTTCTTCTTGTGCCGGAGGCCCCGGTAGCAGCCGATGTCGACCAGCCGCTTGATGTTCATGGTGACCTCCTTGCGGAGGTCGCCCTCGATCTTCTCCCGTTTCTCGATGATCTGGCGGATCTTGTTGACCTCGTCCTCGGCCAGGGCCTTGACCTTCTTGTTCCGGTCGATCTTGGCCTCGTCGAGGATCTTCCGGCTCTTGGACCGGCCGATGCCGTAGATGTAGGTCAGCCCGATCTCGATGCGCTTCTCGGGCGGGAGCGTAATGCCTGCGATTCTTGCCATGTTGACCTCGTCTATCCCTGTCTTTGCTTATGCTTCGGGTTGGAGCAGATGACCCGCACCACGCCCTTGCGCCGGACGATCTTGCAGTTCCGGCAGATCTTCTTCACGGAAGCTTTCACTTTCATCGTCCCGTCCTTATTCCTGTGTTCTTCATTATTTGAATCGATACGTGATCCGTCCCTTGGTCAGGTCGTAGGGCGACAGCTCCAGGAGGACCCGGTCGCCCGGGCAGGATGCGGATGAAGTGCTTGCGCATCTTCCCTGAGATGTGGGCCAGAATGACGTGCTTGTTGGAGAGCTCCACCCGGAACATGGCGTTGGGCAGGGTCTCGAGGACGACGCCTTCGGCTTCGAACATGTCCTGTCTAGGCATGGGGGCCCTCCTTGGCCAGGGGCTTCCGCGTCCGGCCGACCGCGTCCGGCCTCGCGCTGAGGATCTCCGGCCCGTTCTCGGTCAGGGCCACCGTATGCTCGAAATGGGCGGCCAGCCGCCGGTCCCGGGTCACGGCCGTCCAGCCGTCCTCCAGGATCTCGACCTCCGGACCGCCGACGGCGATCATCGGCTCGATGGCCAGGATCAGGCCGGGCCGGATCTTCGGGCCGCGGCCCGGCGCCCCGAAGTTGGGGACCTGCGGCTCCTCGTGGAGGGCCCGGCCGATGCCGTGGCCGACGAACTACCGGATGACCGAGAAGCCCTCGCTCTCGACCGACTCCTGGATGGCCGCCGAGATGTCGGACACGTGCCGGCCCTCCCGCATCTGTTCGAGGCCCTTGACGAATGACCGTTCGGCGGCGGCGATGAGCCTTTCCGCCTCGGGGCTCGTCCGGCCGACCGGGACGGTCAGGGCCGCAGTCGCTGTAGAAACCCTCGAAGAGGACTCCGAAATCGAGGCTGACGATGTCGCCCTCCTGGAGGATGCGGCCCGAGGGGATGCCGTGAATGATCTCCTCGTTGACCGAGACGCAGACCGAGGCCGGGTAGCCGCGGTAGCCCTTGAAGGCCGGGACGGCCCCGAGCTCCCGGGTCCTCTTCTCCGCGTAGAGGTCGAGGTCCCGCGTCCGCAGTCCCGGCCGGATGAGCGGCTCGAGCTCGCCGAGGACGGAGGCCACGATGCGGCTGCTCTGGCGCATGGCCTCGATCTCGGACGCGGACTTGAAGATGATCATCGCGGCTCCCGCGCTCCCCTCGCCCGCTCCAGGAGCGGGTCCAGGACCCGGCGGACCGCGGCGATGACGGACCCGGCCGCCGCGTCGGCGTCGATCGAATGGAGCGAGCCCTTGGCTGCGTAGCGGGCGACCAGGGGCTCGGTCTTGGCGTGGTGGGTCTTCAGCCGCTCGACGATGACCTCGGGCGTGTCGTCCGGCCCTCTGGACGAGGGCCGCTCCGCAGACGTCGCAGACGCCGGTCTTTCTTCGGCGGCTTGTTGACGAGATGGTAGATCGCCTCGCACCGGGGGCAGGTCCGCCGCTCCGCCAAGCGGCCGAGGACGGTCGCCTCGCGAGACGCGGAGGTCGAAGACGATCTCGGGCCGCGCCGCCGGCCAGGGCCTCGAGGCTCTCGGCCTGGGCCAGGTTGCGGGGGAAGCCGTCGAGGACGTAGCCGTTCCGGCAGTCCTCGCGGGCCAGTCGCTCGCGGAGGAGGGCAAGGACGGTCGCGTCGTCGACGAGCCCGCCTTTGCCCATCTGGGACGCGGCGACGAGGCCGAGGGGCGTCTTGTCCCGGACGGCCTCGCGGAGCAGGTCTCCCGTGGAGATCTTGGGGAAGCCGTGGGCCGAGCGCAGGGCCTCGGCGACGGTCCCCTTCCCGCTTCCGGGCGCGCCCAGGAGGATGATCCTCATCCGCGCCTCCCGCGGATGCGGCTCCGGCGCATGAAGCCGTCGTAGTGGCGCATGACGAGCTGGGCCTCGATCTGCTGCATCGTGTCCATGGCCACGCCGACGACGATGAGGATCGATGTGCCGCCGAACATGAACTGGATGCCCAGGCCCTGGGTCAGGAACCGCGGCAAATTGGCGTCGAGCCAAGTGCCCGATCCAGGGCAGGGCCTGGACCTGGAAGCCGGTGATCAGGAACTCCGGCAGGATGGCCACCGCCGCGAGGTAGAGCGCGCCGACCAGGGTGATGCGGCTGAGGACGTCGTCGATGTAGTCCGAGGTGTTCTTGCCCGGACGGATCCCGGGGATGAAGCCGCCGTACTTGCGGAGGTTGTCGGCGACGTCGATCGGGTTGAAGATGATCGAGATGTAGAAATAGGTGAAGAAGATGATCGCCGCGACATAGACGAGGTTGTAGAGCGGCATGCCCATGCCGAACTGCGCGGCGATCGTCTGGACGACCGGGCACTTTGATCAGGGTGGCCGATCGTCGCCGGGATGGTGATGACCGAAGCGGCGAAGATGATCGGGATGACGCCGCCGGTGTTGACCCGGAGCGGCAGGTGCGTGCTCTGGCCGCCGTAGACCTTGCCGGCCGACGACGCGCTTGGCGTAGGAGACGGGGATGCGGCGCTGGCCCCGCTCGACGAAGACGATGAAGGCGATGACGGCGATCATCAGCGGCCCCGAGGAAGATGATCTTCAGGGGGTCCATTTGCCCGGTCCGGAGCCCGGAGAGCAGTCCGCTGAGGCCGGCCGGGAAGCTGACGACGATGCCGGCGAAGATGATGAGCGAGATGCCGTTGCCGATGCCCCGCTCCGAGATCTGCTCGCCCAGCCACATGACGAAGACGGTCCCCGTCGTCAGGGTCAGGACGGTCAGCAGCTTGAAGCCCCAGCCCGGGCTGATGACGACCGGCGCCCCGGCCGGCGTCTTCAGCGCCTCGAGGAAGATGGCGATGCCGAAGGCCTGGATGAGGCAGATGCCGATCGTCCCGTAGCGGGTGTACTGGGTGATCTTCTTCCGCCCGAGCTCCCCTTCCTTGGACAGGCGCTCGAGGTAGGGCCAGACGACGGTCAGCAGCTGGAGGATGATCGAGGCGCTGATGTAGGGCATGATGCCCAGGGCGAAGATGGTCATCCGGGACATGTTCCGGCCCGAGAACAGGTCGATGAAGCCGAGCAGTCCGCCCTTCTGGCTCTGCCAGAACTCGGCCAGGGCCGTCGGCGCTGAGCCCCGGGTTGGGGATCTGACGCCGCCGATCCGGTAGACCGCGAGCAGCAGGAGAGTGAAGATGACCCTCTTGCGGAGCTCGGGGATGCTGAAGATGTTGCGGATGCTGTCTAGCATTGGCCTTTCCCGATGACGACGGCTTTGCCGCCCTTGGCTTCGATCTTCGTCACGGCCGAGCCGGAGAACTCGTGGGCCCGGACGGTCTTGGCCGAGGCGAGCTCGCCCCGCCCGAGGATCTTGACCCGCTCGGTCTCCTTCTTGATCAGGCCGGCTCGGCCATCTCCTTGGGCCCGACCTCCTCCTTGCGGAGCTTGGCCAGGCGGTCGAGGTTGACGACGGCGATCTCGTCGCGGAAGATGTTGGTGAACCCGCGCTTCGGGATGCGGCGAGTGAGGGGCATCTGGCCGCCCTCGAAGCCGCGCTTGCGGGAATAGCCGCTGCCCTGGAGCTGGCCCTTGCTGCCGGCGCCGGCGGTCTTGCCGTGGCCGGAGCCGGGGCCCCGCCCCACCCTCTTGCGGTCCTTTCTCGATCCTTTGGCCGGTTTCAGGCTGCTGAGGTTCATGGCTTCTCCACGGGTTCCACCTTGAGGAGGTGGGAGATCTTGCGCACCATGCCCAGGACCGCGGGGCTCTCTTTGTGAACGGCGTGGGACTGGAGTCGGCGCAGGCCCAGGCCCGTGGCCGTCAGGCGCTGGATGCGGGGGTAGCCGATCGGGCTGCGCACGAGGGTGACCTTGATGTACCGGTCGGTCGCGGGCTTCTCGGCGCGCTTCGGCGCCTTCTTGGATTTCGTCGCTGGCTCCGTCATAGCGCACCTTTCGCCTTTCCGCGCATCTTGGCCACGTCCTCGGGATTCCGGATCCGCCGCAGGGCGTCCAGGGTCGCGTTGGCGACGCTGATGGGGTTGGTGCTGCGGATGGACTTGGTCAGGATGTCCCTGATCCCGGCGAGCTGCATGATGACGCGGACGGCCCCGCCGGCGATGACCCCCGTGCCCTTCGAGGCCGGGCGGAGGACGACCAGGCCGGCCCCGTCGATGCCCTTGACGAGGTGGGGGATGGTCGTGTCGGCCAGGGGGACCCGGATCATGCTCTTGCGGGCCGCCTCGACGCCCTTGGCGATGGCCTGGGGCACTTCTCGGGCCTTGCCCTTGCCGATGCCGACCCGGCCGCGCTCGTCGCCGACGGCGACCAGGGCGGAGAAGCTCAGGTTCTTGCCGCCCTTGACGACTTTGGTGACCCGGCGGATGGAGATGACCTGGTCCTTGAGCTCCCGGCCCTCTTCGTCGAGGATCCCGACTTTCCTGCTGTGTCTGCGATCGTCCACGTGTCTTTCTCCTTCGTTCGGCCGCCCGATCAGAACTGGATGCCTTCCTTGCGGATGGCGTCCGCGAGGGTCTTGATGCGCCCGTGGTAGGGATGGGTGCCGCGGTCGAAGACGACCTTGGCGATCTTGGCCTCTTTGAGCCTCTTGCCCAGCAGCTCCCCGAGGAGGCCGCAGGCGTCCTTGTTCTTGGTGCTCTTGGCCTTGGCCCGGAACTCCTTCTCCAGCGTCGACGCGGTCAGGAGGACGGCCCCCGCCCGGTCGTCGACGACCTGGGCGTAGACATAGGCGTTGCTCTTGAACACGTGGAGCCGGGGCCGCTCGGGCGTTCCCTGGACCCGTTCGCGGATCCGCTTCCGGAGACGGTCGTCCCGGACCTTTTTTGCGGTTGTCTTGTCTTTAAGCACCGGTCACTCCCGCCTTTCGTTCTTTCTTGATGAGCCGCTCGCCGACGTAGCGGACGCCCTTCTGCTTGTAGGGGTCCGGCAGGCGGAGGCTCTTGATGTCGTCGGCCACCTGTCCCACCTTCTGGCGGTCGATGCCCCGGACGGTGAGCAGGGTCGGCTTCTCGGCCACGAGCTCGACGCCCTCGGGGACGGCGTAGACGATCGGCCGGGAGTAGCCCAGGCTGATCTCGAGCTTGCCTTTCTCGACCTTGGCCTTGTAGCCGACGCCGACGATCTCCAGCTGCTTGGCGTAGCCCTCGGTGACGCCGCGGACGGCGTTCTGGGCCAGGGCCCGGCCGAGGCCGTGGTTGGTCCGGCCCGTCTTGGTGTCGTCGGACCGGGTCAGGACGAGGCTCGAACCCTCGAGGACGGCGGTGATGCCGGGGCGAAGGGGCGATTCGAGCTTGCCCTTCTTTCCCTCGAACTCGATCCTGTCCGCGTGCACCTTGACGGTCACGCCCGCCGGTATCGCGATGGGCTTTTTCCCGACTCTCGACATGTCACGCTCTCCTTGGCCCTTACCAGATGCCGCAGAGGACTTCGCCGCCGGCCCCCTGCTCCTCGCAGGCCCGGCCGGTCAGGACGCCGCGGGACGTCGAGACGACGACCAGGCCCAGTCCGTCGAGGACCTTGGGCACCGAGTCCTTGGTGCAGTAGATGCGGCAGCCGGGCTTGCTGATCCGCTTGAGGCCGCTGATGACGCTCCGGTTGTCCTCGGTGTACTTGAGGGTGACGCTGAGGATCCCCTGCTTCTTGTCATCGATGACCTTGTAGTTCTTGACGTACCCCTCCTCCTTGAGGATCTTGACGACCTCGACCCCGAGGCGGAACGAGGGGAGGCTGACCTCCCGCTTCTTGGCCTTGACGCCGTTGCGGATCCGGGTGAGCAGATCTGATAACGAATCCATAGTCTGTTCCTTTCTCCGACGTCACCAGGACGACTTCGTCACGCCCGGGATCTCCCCCCTGAGGGCGAGCTCGCGGAAGCACAGGCGGCAGAGGTCGAACTTCCGGTAGTAGGCCCGGGAGCGTCCGCAGAGCCGGCAGCGGCGCCGGACCCGGATGGCGAACTTCGGCTTTCGGATCATTTTGGCCATGCGCGCAGTGGTTGCCATGAGGACCTCGATTCTCAGGATTCCCGGAAGGGCATGCCCAGCCGCTTGAGGAGGGCCAGTGCTTCCTTGTCCGTCCGGGCCGTCGTGACGATGGTGATGTTCATGCCCCGGGGCCGCTCGACCTTGGTGTAGTCGATCTCGGGGAAGACGAGCTGGTCGCGCATCCCCAGGGTGTAGTTGCCCCGGCCGTCGAAGGACGTCGGCGGGACGCCGCGGAAGTCGCGGACCCGCGGCAGGACGATGTTGACCAGCCGGTCGAAGAACTCGTACATCCTCCGGTTCCGGAGGGTGACGTAGCAGGCGATGGGCTGGCCCTTCCTCAGCTTGAAGGCCGAGATGGACTTCTTGGCCCGGCCGATGCCGGGGAGCTGGCCGGTGATCTGGGCCAGCTCGGCCTTGGCCGCGTCCAGGAGCTTGATGTTCTGGATGGCGTCGCCCACACCGACGTTGACGATGATCTTCTCCAGGCGCGGCACGGCCATGATATTGGCGATACCGAGCTCCTTGCCGAGCTCGGGGATCACTTCCTTGCGGTACTTCTCGTATAAGCGGCTCATGAGCGCATCCTCACTTCTGTCTCTCGATCATGGTCTCGCAGCGGTGGCAGAGCCGGATCTTGCTGCCGTCCTCGAGCCGCTTCGTCCGGGCCCGGACGCCCTGGCCGCACTCGGCGCAATAGAGCATGACGTTGGCCACCGCGATCGGGGCCTCCTTCTCCATGACGCCGCCCTGGACGTTCCGGCTGCGGTCGGCCTTGACGAAGTGCTTGACGAAGTTGATCCGTTCGACGATGACCCGGTTGGTCTCGGGGAAGAGCTTGAGGACCTTGCCGGTCTTCCCCTTGTCCTTGCCGCGGATGACGACGACGGGGTCGTTCCTCTTGAGCTGGATCTTGGCCATCACAGGACCTCCGGCGCGAGGGAGACGATCTTCATGAACTTCCGTTCGCGGAGCTCGCGCCCGACGGGGCCGAAGACGCGCGTGCCCACCGGCTCTCCCGCCTTGTCGATGATGACCGCGGCGTTGTCCTCGAAGCGAATGTAGGAGCCGTCCCTGCGGCGGAGCTCCTTGCGGGTCCGGACGACGACGGCCCGGATGACCTTGCCCTTGGGGATCTTGCTCTCGGGTTCGGCCTCTTTGACCGTCGCCGAGATGACGTCGCCGATCCGGGCCACCCGGCCGACGCCGCCGCCGAGCGGCGTGATCGCCATGATCCGTCGGGCGCCGGAGTTGTCGGCCACCTTCAGCATCGTACGCATCTGGATCATTGAGGCTCTCCCGTCTCGGGCGCGACCGGGTCATCCGCGACCGGTTTTTCCGCGATCGGCTTGTCCACGATCGGCTTGTCCACGATCGGGTGGTCCGCGATCGGTGTCGCCGTCAGGACCGCCGACAGGCCGACGATCTCGGCGACGCGCCAGCGCTTGGTCTTGCTGATCGGCCGGGTCTCGATGATGCGGACGATGTCTCCGACCTTGCACTTCTCGGCGGCGTCGTGGACGAGGAAGGTCTGCTTCTTCCGGACGGTCTTCCGGTAGAGGGGGTGGCGGATCTGCCGCACGACCTCGACGGTGACGGTCTTCTGCATCTTCTTCGCGACGACCGTCCCGACCTTGGTCGTCTTCCGTGTCTGTATTGGGCTTGTCCATGGGCTACTCCGTGGCCTTCGGCCGGCGGTTCAGGAGCGTCTTGACGCGGGCGATGTCCCGCCGGACGTTCTTGACCTTCATCGGGCTCTCCAGCTGTCCGAGGGACTTCTGGAAGCGGAGCTTGAAGAGCTGCTCGATGAGCTCTTCCTGCTTGTGCCTGAGCTCGTCAGGCGACATGTCGTTCAGTTCCTTGATCTTCATCGGAGCTCCCTCGCTTCCCGGGAGATGAACCTCGTCTTGACGGGCAGCTTGTGGGCGGCCAGGCGCATGGCCTCGCGGGCCTCGTCGTGGGAGATGCCCTCGAGCTCGAACAGGATCTTGCCCGGCCGGATGACGTCGACCCAGAACTCGGGGTCGCCCTTGCCCTTCCCCATGCGGACCTCGGTCGGCTTCTTGGTGACGGACTTCCAGGGGAAGGTCCGGATCCACAGCTTGCCCTTCCTCTTCATGTGCCGGGTGATGGTGATGCGCCCGGCCTCGATCTGGCGGGAGGACAGCCAGCCGGGCTCGAGGGCCTGGAGGCCGAACTCGCCGAACGTCAGCGTGCCGCCGCGCAGGGCCTTGCCCCGCATGCGGCCGCGCTGCTGCTTGCGGTACTTGACTTTCGACGGCATCAGCATGGTCAGATCTCCTCGACCTCAGCTATCTGGGAGGTCATCTTGGGCTTCTCGACGTCGGCCCGGTAGACCCAGACCTTGATGCCGATCTGGCCGTAGGTCGTGAAGGCCTCGGTGAAGGCGAAGTCGATGTCGGCCCGGAGCGTCTGCAGGGGCAGCTGGCCCTTGAGGTACCACTCGGAGCGGGCGATCTCGACGCCGCCGAGGCGTCCGGCGCACATGACCTTGATGCCCTTGGCCCCCATCTTGAGGGCGAACTCGACGGCCTTGCGCATGGCCCGGCGGTAGGCGATGCGCTTCTCGAGCTGGACGGCGATGCTCTCGTCCGATGAGCAGGGCGTTGAGCTCGGGCTTGTCGACCTCGCGGATGTCGACGTAGACGTCGCGCTTGGCGATCGTCTCGAGGTAGACCTTGAGGCTCTCGATCTCCTTGCCTCCGCGGCCGATGATGATGCCCGGCCGGGCGGTGTGGATGATGACCCGGATCTTCGGGCCGACGCGCTCGACGTCGACGCCGGCGATGCCGGCGTGGGAGTACTTCTCCTTGATGGCCCTCTTCATCCGCAGGTCCTCGTGGATGAGCCGGGCGTAGTCGGGGCCCTTGGCGAACCAGCGGGACGACCAAGGCTTGTTGAAGCCGAGCCGGAATCCGTATGGATGTGTTTTCTGTCCCACGTCACTTCCCCTTTTCAGCGAGATAGATATGGACATGGCTCGTCCGCTTCTGGACGCGGTAAGCCCTCCCCATGGGCGCCGGGCGGATGCGCTTGGCGATGGGCCCGCCGTTGATCTGGATCCGCGAGACGACCAGCGTGTCGACGTCGACGTTGGGCGACGCCTGCTGGGCGTTGGCGATGGCCGACCGGAGGACCTTCTCGAGGATGGCGCTGATCTTCTTACGTTCGCTGAAGCGCAGGATGGTCAGGGCCTCCCCGACGTAGCGGTCCCGGACGAGATCGGCCACCAGGCGGCCCTTCTGGGGGCTCATCCGGACATAGCGGGCGACGGCGTGGGAGAGATGGCTCGGGGCGCTCATGGGGTCTTCCCCACCTTCAGCTGCTTGGCCGTCTTGGAGGTGTGGCCCTTGAAGTGCCGGGTCGGCGAGAACTCGCCGAGCTTGTGCCCGACCATGTTCTCGGTGACGAAGACAGGGATGAACTTCCGGCCGTTGTGGACGCCGATGGTCATGCCGACCATCTCCGGGATGATCGTCGACCGGCGGGACCAGGTCTTGACGACCTGGCGCTTGCCTGCGGGCGTCGACAGGACCTGGACCTTCTCCAGCAGGTGGCCGTCGATGAACGGGCCCTTCTTGAGTGATCTGCTCATGGTTACTTGCTCCTGCGC
Source organism: Candidatus Aminicenantota bacterium (assembly GCA_963719985.1). GTDB lineage: Bacteria > Acidobacteriota > Aminicenantia > Aminicenantales > Saccharicenantaceae > RBG-16-66-30. Next base: position 372,349 of record CAVRDU010000006.1, read on the forward strand.
CGGACGATGAACTGCTGGGTCCGCTTGTTCTGGCGCGTCTTGTACCCCTTGGTCGGGATGCCCGTGGGGCTGACCGGATGGCGGCCGCCCTTGGCCTTCCCTTCGCCGCCGCCGTGCGGATGGTCGACGGGGTTCATGGCCGTGCCGCGGACGTGGGGCCGGATCCCTTTCCAGCGGGACCGTCCGGCCTTGCCGATGCTGATGTTCGAATGGTCGAGGTTGCCGATCTGGCCGATCGTCGCCCGGCAGTCGAGGTGGACCTTGCGGATCTCCGACGACGGCAGCCGGACCTGGGCGTAGTCGCCCTCCTTGGCCAGGATCTGGGCCCCGGCCCCGGCCGACTTGGCGACCTGGCCGCCCTTGTCCTTCCGCAGCTCGATGTTGTGGATGACCGTGCCGAGCGGGATGAAGCGCAGGGGCATGGCGTTGCCCGGCAGGATGTCGGCCTGGCGGTCGGTCGAGACGACCTCCTGCCCGACCTGGAGGCCGGCGGGGTGGATGATGTATCGCCGCTCGCCGTCCCGATACCGGACGAGGGCGATGAAGGAGGAGCGGTTGGGGTCGTACTCGACGGTCTCGATCTTGCCGGGGATGTCGATCTTGTCCCTCTTGAAGTCGATGATCCGGTAGAGCTGCTTGTGGCCGCCGCCGCGGTTGCGCATGGACAGCCGCCCGCGGCTGTCCCGCCCGCCCGATTTGGGCAGGGGCGCGAGCAGGGGCTTGTAGGGGCCGTCCCCGCTCAGCTCCTCGAACCGGTTGCCGGTCCGATGGCGCAGGCCGGGGGTCCTGGGTCGGTATGTCTTGATGCCCATGTTACGCCGCCTCGAAGTATTCGATCGGTTTCTCGCCCTCGCGGAGCCGGACGAAGGCCTTCTTCCAGTCCCTCGTCTTGCCCATGTTCCGGCCGACGCGGCGGACCTTGCCCGTCTTCATCTGGGTCCGGACCTCGGCGACCTTGGTCTTGAACAGGTGCTCGACGGCCCGCTTGATCTCGATCTTGTTGGCGTTCCGGGCGACCTCGAAGCAGATGACCCCGCTCGTGGCCTTGAGCTGGGTCGTCTTCTCCGTGATGACCGGACGGAGGATGATCTTGTGGGGGTCTTTGATCACTTCAATTTCTCCAGGACGGCCTCGAAGGCCCGTGGGGTGAAGACGAGCGACTTGTGGGAGAGGACGTCGTAGATGTTGAGGCCGGAGACGTCGACCGCCTTGATCCGGGCCAGGTTCCGAACGGCCCGGAACAGGTGGACGTTCGCGGCCGTGTCGACGAGGAGGGCCGAGTCGAGCCCGTAGGCCTTGAGCAGGGCGACGGCTTCTTTGGTCTTGGGCTCCTTGACCTCGAGGTCGCTGGCGAGGATGAGGTCCCCGGCGGCGAGCTTGTGGGCCAGGGCCGAGCGGAGCGCGCCCCGCTTGGCCTTCTTCGGCAGCTCGAAGGAATAGTCGCGCGGCTGCGGCCCGAAGACCGTGCCGCCCTTCCTCCAGAGAGGTGAGCGCGTGCTGCCGACGCGGGCCCGGCCCGTTCCCTTCTGACGCCAGGGCTTCTTGCCGCCGCCCCGGACCTCGGCCCGGGTCTTGGTCGCCGCCGTCCCCTGGCGCTGGTTGGCCCGGTAGTTGACGACGGCCTCGTAGACGAGGTGGTCGTTGGCGGCAGGGGCGAAGATCGCCTCCGGCAGGTCCACCTGGGCGGCGCTCCGGCCGTCCCTATCGATGATGTCGAGTTTCGCCATGGTGCCCTCTTCTCCGCTCACTTCGCCCGCGCCGGGGCGAACGAGCCCTTCTTGATCAGGACGTAACCGCCCTTGGCGCCGGGCACCGCGCCCTTGACGATGAGGAGGTTGCGGTCCTTGTCCGTGGCCACGACCTTGAGGTTGCGGACCGTGACCCGGTCATGGCCCATGTGGCCGCCCATGCGCATGCCCTTGACGACGCGGGAGGGGTAGGACGACGCGCCGATCGAGCCGGGGGCGCGGTGGAACATGGAGCCGTGGGCCGCGTCGCCGCCGGCGAAATGGTGCCGCTTGACGACGCCGGCGAAGCCCTTGCCCTTGCTCGTCCCGACGATGTGGATCGTCTCGCCGGGCTCGAAGATGTCGACGAGGACCTGGTCCCCTTCCTTGACGGCGGCCGGGTCGGAGCACCCGACCTCCTGGAGCTTCTTGACGACGGGGACGCCCGACTTCCGGAAATGCCCGGCTTCGGCCTTCCGCGGCCGGCGGACGCCCCGCTCTTCGACGAAGCCCAGCTGGACGGCCGCGTATCCGTCCTTCTCGGAGGTCTTCTTCTGGATGATGGTGCAGGGCCCGGCCTGGAGGACGGTGATGGGGACGACGTTGCCGGCGTCGTCGAACTGCTGGCTCATGCCGATCTTCTTGCCGATCAAACCCTCGACCATGGTCATTCTCCCGTACCGTAGGCCTGGATCTCGACGTCGATCCCGGCCGGAAGGTCGAGCTTCTGGAGCTCTTCGATCGTCTCGTTGTTGTATTCGCTGATGTCGATGAGCCGCTTGTGGATCCGCATCTCGAAGTGCTCGCGCGACTTCTTGTCGACGTGCGGGGACCGGAGGACGCAGAACTTGTGGATGCGCGTCGGCAGCGGGATGGGCCCGGCGACGCTGGCGCCCGAGCGCTTCGCCTTGACGACGATATCCTTGACGGACTGGTCCAGCAGGCGGTGGTCAAAGGACTGCAAGCGGATTCTGATTTTTTCCATCGGTCGTTCCTCTGTTCTCCGAATTCCTCTCGCGGGCCCCGCGGCCCGGCGGATCCGCGGCGGCCGCGACTACTCGATGATATCGGTGACCGTTCCGGCGCCGACCGTCCGGCCGCCCTCGCGGATGGCGAACCGCAGGGCCTTCTCCATGGCGACGTCCTGGATCAGCTCGATCTCGAGGTTGACGGAGTCGCCGGGCATGACCATCTCGACGTTGTCGGGCAGCTTGACGGAGCCCGTCACGTCGGTCGTCCGGAAATAGAACTGGGGCCGGTAGCCCTTGAAGAACGGCGTGTGCCGCCCGCCCTCTTCCTTGGTCAGGGCGACGATCGTGGCCCGGAACTTCCGGTGCGGGGTGATCGAGCCGGGCTTGGCCAGGACCTGGCCGCGCTCGACCTCGTCCTTGCCGATGCCGCGGAGCAGGGCCCCGATGTTGTCGCCGGCCTGGGCCTGGTCGAGGAGCTTGCGGAACATCTCGACTCCCGTGACGACCGTCTTGCGCGTCTCGCGCAGCCCGACGATCTCGCACTCGTCGCCGACCTTGACGACGCCGCGCTCGACCCGGCCCGTGACGACCGTGCCGCGGCCGGTGATCGAGAAGACGTCCTCGATGGCCATCTGGAAGGGCTTGTCGACCTCGCGCAGGGGCTCGGGGACGAACTCGTCCATGGCCTTGACGAGCTCCCAGATGCACTGGGCGCCCTCGCCCTGGAAGTCCGCCGCGGCCTTGGTGGCGCTGCCGCGGATGACCGGCGTCTTGTCCCCGGGGAACTCGTACTTGGTCAGGAGCTCGCGGACCTCGAGCTCGACCAGGTCGAGGATCTCGGGGTCGTCGACGAGGTCGCACTTGTTCATGAACACGACGATCGCCGGCACGTTGACCTGGCGGGCGAGCAGGATGTGCTCGCGCGTCTGGGGCATGGGGCCGTCGGCCGCGGAGACGACAAGCACGGCGCCGTCCATCTGGGCCGCTCCGGAGATCATATTCTTGATGTAGTCGGCATGGCCGGGGCAGTCGATGTGGGCGTAGTGCCGCTTTTCGCTCTCGTACTCGACGTGGCTCAGGGCGACCGTCAGGATCTTGGTCGCGTCCCGGCGGAACATCTTGGCGTCGGCCTTGGCGACGTCGTCATAGCTCTGCGCCTTGGCCAGGCCCTTGGTCGCCAGGACCTTGGTAATGGCGGCCGTCAGCGTCGTCTTGCCGTGATCGATGTGACCGATCGTCCCGACGTTGACATGGGGCTTCGTCCTCGCAAACTTTTCTTTCGCCATCGCTCACCTCCTGTATGGCTTTCGTTGCTCAAGACCTCTGTGAGGCGTCGGTCCGGACGGGCGCGCGGCCTTCGATCCGGGCGACGATATCTTCCTGGACGCCCGCGGGCATCCGTTCGTAGCGTGAGAATTCCATGGAGAACACGCCCCGCCCCTGGGTCAGGGTCCGGAGCGTCGTCGCGTAGCCGAACATATCGGCCAGCGGGACGTGGGCGTCGACGACCCGTGAGCCGCTGCGCATCTCCATCCCGTCGACCTTGCCCCGGCGGGCATTGATGTCCCCGACGATGTCGCCCAGGTAGTCGTCCGGGGCGACGACCTCGAGCTTCATCAGCGGCTCGAGGAGCACGGGGCCGGCCTTCTTGGCCGCCTCGCGGAAGGCCAGGGTGGCCGCGATCTTGTAGGCGACCGGGGTCGCGTCGACGTCGTGGCTCGAGCCGCCGACGAGGGCCGCCCGCAGGTCCGTCACGGGGTAGCCGGCCACGACGCCGGCCTCCAGGGCCTCGCGGACGCCGTTCTCGACGTCCCCGACGAACTCCCGGGGGATGACGCCGCCCTTCGTGGCGACGGTGAACTCGAAGCCGCGGCCGCGCTCGAGGGGCTCGAGGAGCAGGACGCAGTGACCGTAGAGGCCCTTGCCCCCGGCCTGGCGGACGTACTTGCCCTCGCCCTCGGCCGCCGTCGAGATGGACTCCTTGTAGGCGACCTGGGGCTTGCCCAGGTTGGCCCGGACGCCGAACTCGCGCTCCATGCGGTCCATGACGATCTCGAGGTGGAGCTCGCCCATGCCCCGGAGCAGGGTCTGCCCGGTCATGGGGTCCTGGGAGACCGTCAGGGTCGGGTCCTCGCGGACGAGCTTGGCCAGGGTCGCGGCGAGCTTGGGATGGTCGGCCTTAGTCTTGGGCTCGATCGTCGCGGCGATGACCGGCTCGGGGAAGCGGATGGACTCGAGGACGACGGGGTGGCTCTTGAGGCAGAGGGTGTCGCCGGTCGAGATGGCCTTGGTCGAGCCCATGGCCACGATGTCCCCGGAGTGGACCTCCTTGATCTCCTTGCGCTTGTTGGCGTGCATCTCGAGCAGGCGGGAGAGCTTCTCCTCCTCGCCCTTGGTCGAGTTGTAGACCGACTGGCCGATCTTGGCCTTGCCGGAGTAGACCCGGAAGTAGGCCAGGTTGCCGAGGAAGGGGTCGTTGGCGATCTTGAAGACCAGCGCGGAGAACGGCGCCTCGTCCGCGGCCGGCCGCGTCTCCTCGGCCCCCGTCCGGGGGTGGTGGCCGGCGACCGCGGGGACGTCGGCCGGGGACGGCAGGTAGTCGACGACGGCGTCGAGGAGCGGGTGGACCCCCTTGTTCCGGAACGAGGCCCCATAGAGGACGGGGACCACGTCCAGGGCCAAGGTGGCCCGGCGGACGGCGCTCCGCAGCTCCTCGGCGGAGACCTCGACGCCGTCGAGGTACTTCTGCATCAGGCCGTCGTCGTGTTCGCTCAGCGTTTCTAGCATGTCCTGTCGTTTCCTGTCGACTTCCTCGCGGTCCTCCCCCGCGACCTCGCGGACGGCGTAGTCCGTCCCCAAGATGTCTTGGCCCCAGTCGTAGACCTTGCGATCGATGAGGTCGACGACCCCGCGGAACCCGTCTTCCCTACCCAGGGGAATCTGGATCGGCAGAGGCTTGGCCGCCACCCGCGTCCTCAGCTGGAGGACCGCCCGTTCCGGGTCGGCCCCGATCCGGTCCATCTTGTTGATGAACACGATGCGGGGCACCCGATACTTATCGGCCTGGCGCCATACTGTCTCGGACTGCGGTTCGACGCCGCCAACTCCACACAGTATGGCTATTGCACCGTCGAGCACTCGTAGGGAGCGCTCGACCTCCGCGGTAAAATCCACGTGACCGGGCGTATCGATGATATTGATACGGTGGTCACGCCAGGCGCACGTCGTCGCGGCCGAGGTGATGGTGATCCCGCGCTCCTGTTCCTGCGGCATCCAGTCCATCACGGCCGTTCCGTCGTCCACCTCGCCCATCTTGTAGGTCATACCCGTGTAAAACAGCATCCGTTCCGTCGTGGTCGTCTTGCCGGCGTCGATATGGGCCATGATGCCGATGTTCCGGACTCTCTCGATCGGGTATGACCGCATATCCTCGTCTCTCCATATCGATCCGGATCACTCTCACGGCTCTTGTGACGGATACTACCATTTATAATGAGCGAAGGCCCGGTTGGCCTCCGCCATCTTGTGCGTGTCCTCGCGCTTTTTGACCGCCCCTCCCCTGTTGGCGATGGCGTCCAGGATCTCGGCCGAGAGCTTCTCCTGCATGCTCTTGCCTCCGCGCTCCTTGGCGTACTTGACCAGCCAGCGGAAACCCAGCGAGTAGGACCGTCCCGGCGAAACCTCGATGGGGACCTGGTAGTTGGCGCCGCCGACCCGGCGCGACTTCGTCTCGAGGAACGGCCGGACGTTCTCCAGGGCCTTCTCCAGGACCTTGAGGGGGTCCTCTTTGGTCTTGGCCTTGAGGATGTCCATCGTGCCGTAGATGACCCGTTCGGCGGTCGTCTTCTTCCCCTTGCGCAGGAAGAGGTTGATGAACCGGGCCACGACCGAACTCCCGTAGAGGGGGTCGACCGGCGCCTTGCGCTTCTTGATCGTTCCGCGTCTCGGCATGGGGTGCTCCTGGCTCAGGCCGCGGCCCGTTTCTCTTTCGGCCGCTTCGTCCCGTACCGGGAACGCGCCTTGAAGCGGTTCTGGACCCCCTCGGCGTCGAGCGTGCCGCGGATGATGTGGTAACGGACGCCTGGCAGGTCCTTGACGCGGCCCCCCCGGATCATGACGATCGAATGCTCCTGGAGGTTGTGGCCGACGCCGGGGATGTAGCCCGTGACCTCGATGTTGTTGGTCAGCCGGACCCGGGCGACCTTCCGCATGGCCGAGTTCGGCTTCTTGGGGGTCGTCGTGAACACCCGGGTGCAGACGCCCCTCTTCTGGGGGCAGGCGTCGAGGGCGGGAGACTTGGACTTATATTTCTTGGGTGTCCGGCCTTTTCTGACGAGTTGGTTGACGGTCGGCAATGAAAAATACTCCTCTACACAGAATTCCGAATGTGAATTGTATTCATCCCCAGGGGGATAGCCCGAGACGAATGGACGGATTTTAGCAAAATTCGGCCTCTCTGTCAAGAATTTTGACCATTTCCCGGCGCCTCCCCATGGGCTCAGAGCTCGGGGAGGATCTCCTCCTCCTTCTCGGGGAGGAGGGGCTGCATCTCCTCCTTGAGCTCGACGTTCCGATAGTGCTTGTAGCCCGTGCCGGCCGGAATGAGCCGGCCCATGATGATGTTCTCCTTGAGGCGGCGGAGGTAATCCACCTTGCCGTACAGGCTGGCCTCTGTCAAGACCCGGGTCGTCTCCTGGAAGGAGGCGGCCGAGATGAAGCTGTCCGTGCTCAGGGCGCTCTTGGTGATGCCGAGCAGGAGCGGCCGGGCCTTGGCCGGCTTGCCGCCCTTCTTCATGACCTTCTCGTTCTCCGTCTGGAAGACGAACTTGTCGACCTGCTCGTCGACCAGGAACTCGGTGTCCCCGACCTCCTCGACCTTGACCCAGCGGAGCATCATCCGGATGATCGTCTCGATGTGCTTGTCGTTGATGGCCACGCCCTGGAGGCGATAGACGGCCTGGACCTCCTTGAGGAGGTATTCCGCCAGTTCCTTCTCGCCGAGGACGCGGAGGATGTCGTGGGGGTTGACCGGGCCGTCCATGAGGGCCTCGCCCGCCCGGATGCGCTCGCCGTCGGATACGCTGAGGTGGGCCCCCTTGGGAATGAGGTACTCCTTCTCCCCTCCCCGCTCGTTGCGGACGGTGATCTTGCGGTAGCCGCGGAGGAGGCCCCCGATCTGGATGACGCCGTCGATCTCGGAGATGACGGCCGGGAGCTTGGGCCGCCGGGCCTCGAAGAGCTCCTCGGCCCGGGGCAGGCCTCCCGTGATGTCCTTGGTCCGGGCCGCCTCCCGCGGGATCTTGGCCAGGACGTGGCCGGCGAAGACCTTCTCCTCGTTCTTGATCTCGAGGTTGGCTCCCGAGGGCAGAAAGTACTTGCGCAGGATGACGGGCCGGCCCTTGTCGTCCGTCTTCTTGGGATCGAGGAGCTCGATCTGGGGTTGCAGCTTCTCGTCCTTGGGATCGATGATGACCTGCTTGCGGAGCCCCGTGAACTCGTCCTGGACCTCCTCCATGCTGACCCCGAGCACGACGTCGTGGAAACGGACGTGGCCCGTCTCCTCGGTCAGGATGAAGGTGTTGAAGGGGTCCCACTCGGCGAAGGCCTGGCGCGACTTGATCTCCTGGCCCTCGCGGACGAGGATGCGGGCGCCATAGGGCACCTGGTAGTGCTCGACCTCGCGGCCGCGGTGGTCGAGGACGGCGATGTTGGCGTTCCGGTTGACGACGATGAGCGTCCCCTCCTTGTTCTCGACGGCCTTGAGGTTGTTGAACTTGAGGACGCCATCGTTCTTGGCCTCGAGCTTCGATTTCTCGGCGCCGCCCATGGCGATGCCGCCGACGTGGAAGGTCCGCATGGTCAGCTGCGTGCCCGGCTCGCCGATCGACTGGGCGGCGACGATTCCGACGGCCTCGCCGAGCTCGACCATCTTGCCCGAGGCGGGCGAACGGCCGTAGCAGAGCTGACAGATGCCCCGTTTGGCCTCGCAGGCGAGGACGGAGCGGATCTTGGCCCGCTCGATGCCCAGGTTCTGGAACTCCTGGGCGACTTTCTCGGTGATCTCCTCGTTCATGTCGACGACGGTCTCGCCGGTGTCAGGGTGGACGACCCGCTCGAGGGCGACGCGACCGACGATCCGGTCGACGAAGGGCTCGATGATCTCGCCGTTCTCGACGATGGCCGAGACGTTGATGCCCTTGAGGGTGCCGCAGTCGTTCTCGTCGACGATGACCTCCTGGCAGACGTCGACCAGCTTGCGGGTCAGGTAGCCGGAATTGGCCGTCTTGAGGGCCGTGTCGGCCAGGCCTTTGCGGGCGCCGTGGGTCGAGATGAAGTATTGGAGGACGTTCAGGCCCTCCCGGAGGTTGGAGACGATGGGCGTCTCGAGGATCTCGCCGGACGGCTTCGACATCAGCCCGCGCATCCCGGCCAGCTGGCGGATCTGCTGCTTGTTGCCGCGCGAGCCGGAATCGGACATGATGAAGAGCGGGTTGAGCTCTTTTCCCTCGAGGCTGATCTTCTTCATCTCCTCGATCATGGCGCTCGAGACCCTGTCCGTGACCGTGCCCCAGATCTCGATGACGCGGTTGAAGCGCTCGCCCGAGGAGATGGTGCCGTCGCGGTAGAGGTTCTCGACGGACTGGACGTCCTTCTCGGCCTTGGCGACCAGGCTCTTCTTGTCCCCGGGGATGACGAAGTCGTCGATGCCCAGGGAGAACCCGGCCCGGGTGGCGTAGGTGAAGCCGAGCTCCTTCATGGCGTCGAGGATGCGGACCGTCTCCCTGAGCCCGACCTTGAGGTAGGTGTAGAAGACCAGGTTCTCCATGCCCTTCTTGCGGAACACGCCGTTGACGAAGGGGAAGTTCTTGGGCAGGACCCCGTTGAAGATGATCCGGCCCGGGGTGGTCTCGACGAGCTCGTTCTTGAACTCCTGGACGGGGCAGGTCATGACGCCTTGATCGTCGTAGTAGGTGGCCAGGTTCATGAACGGCCCGGTGAAGCGGAGCTTGATGATGCTCTGGAGCGAGCACTCTCCGCTCTCCATAGCCAGGAGGGCCTCCTCGGGAGTGCCGAAGATCCTCCCCTCCCCCTTGAGGCCCTTCTTCTCCAGGGTCAGGTAGTAGCAGCCGAGGACCATGTCCTGGGAGGGGATGGTCAGGGGCCGGCCGTGGGCCGGCGAGAGGATGTTGTTGGTCGACAGCATCAGGGTCTGGGCCTCGATCTGGGCCTCGACCGAGAGGGGGATATGGACGGCCATCTGGTCGCCGTCGAAGTCGGCGTTGAAGGCCGCGCAGACGAGCGGATGGATCTGGATGGCCTTGCCCTCGACGAGCAGGGGCTCGAACGCCTGGATGCCCAGGCGGTGGAGGGTGGGCGCGCGGTTGAGGAAGATGGGGTGCTCGCGGACGACCTCCTCGAGGTAGTCCCAGACCTCGGGCCGCTCCTGCTCGTGCCATTCCCGGGCGACCTTGACGCTCGGGACGAGGCCCTCCTTCTCGAGCTTGTTGAAGATGAACGGCTTGAAGAGCTCCAGGGCCATCTTCTTGGGCAGGCCGCACTGGTTGAGCTTGAGCTCGGGGCCGACGACGATGACCGACCGGCCGGAGTAATCGACGCGCTTGCCGAGGAGGTTCTGGCGGAATCGCCCCTGCTTGCCGCGCAGGGCCTCGCTCAGGGATTTCAGGGGGCGGCGGTTGGCGCCGAGGTGGACCCGGCCGCGCTTGCCGTTGTCGAAGAGGGCGTCGACGGCCTCCTGGAGCATCCGCTTCTCGTTGCGGATGATGAGCTCGGGGGCCTTGAGCTCGATGAGCTTCTTGAGCCGGTTGTTGCGGTTGATGACCCGGCGGTAGAGGTCGTTGAGGTCGGAGGTGGCGAAGCGCCCGCCGTCGAGGCGGACGAGGGGGCGCAGGTCGGGCGGGATGACCGGGACGACGTCGAGGATCATCCACTCCGGCCGGTTGCCGGACCGCTTGAGGGCCTTGAAGACCCTCAGCCGCTTGGCGTAGCGGAGCTTGCGCTGCTGGGAGGTCTCCTTCTTCATCAGCTTGCGCAGCCGGTCGGCCTCCTTCTGGATGTTGATCTTGTCGAGGAGGACCTTGATGGCCTCGGCGCCGATGCTGGCCTCGAACTTGTCGCCATACTTCTCCTGGGCGTCCTTGAACTCCTCCTCGTTGAGGAGCTGCTTCTCCTTGAGCGGGGTATCGGCGGGGTCGAGGACGATGTAGGACTCGAAGTAGAGGACCTTCTCGAGGTCCTTGATCGAGAGGTCGAGGACGAGGCCGATCCGGCTCGGCGGGCTCTTGAAGAACCAGATGTGGGCGACGGGCGAGGCCAGCTGGATGTGGCCCATGCGCTCGCGGCGGACCTTGGACTTGGTCACCTCGACGCCGCAGCGCTCGCAGATGATGCCGCGGTACTTCATCCGCTTGTACTTGCCGCAGAGGCACTCGTAGTCGTTGATGGGCCCGAAGATCTTGGCGCAGAACAGGCCGTCCTTCTCGGGCTTGAAGGTCCGGTAGTTGATGGTCTCGGGCTTGGTCACCTCGCCCCAGGACCAGCTCTTGATCTTGTCCGGGGAGGCGATGCTGATGCGGACCCGGTCGAACTCGAGCCGGGGCCGCGGCGCCGTGACGATCGGCGATCTGATGTCCATTAGGCTTCTCCTTTGCCCGGTTGGGGCACGGCGATGCCCCAGGGCAGGACGTCGTCCTTTTCGCCCTTCTCGAGCTCCACGTTCAGGCAGAGGCTCTGGAGCTCGCGGATGAGGACGTTGACCGATTCGGGGAGGCCCGGGGTGAACTCGAGGTCGCCCTTGACGATGGCCTCGTAGATCTTGGCCCGCCCCTCGACGTCGTCGGACTTGACGGTCAGGAGCTCCTGGAGGCAGTAGGCCGCGCCGTAGGCCTCGAGGGCCCAGACCTCCATCTCGCCGAAGCGCTGGCCGCCGAACTGGGCCTTGCCGCCGAGCGGCTGCTGGGTGATCAGGGAGTACGGTCCGGTCGAGCGGGCGTGGATCTTGTCGTCGACGAGGTGGTAGAGCTTCATCATATAGATGTAGCCGACGGTCACCTCCTGGTCGAGGAGGGTCCCGGTCATGCCGTCGAAGAGGGGGGTCTTGCCGCTCTCCGGCAGGCCGGCCTTCTTCAGCAGCTGCTTGATCTCTTTCTCGCTGGCCCCGTCGAAGACGGGCGTCGACATCCACAGTCCCGAGCGTCCGGGCCGCCCAGCCGGCGTGGGTCTCCAGGATCTGGCCGACGTTCATGCGTGAGGGGACGCCGAGCGGGTTGAGGACGATCTCGACCGGCAGGCCGTCGGGCAGGCGGGGCATGTCCTCTTCGGGGACGATCTTGGCCACGATGCCCTTGTTCCCGTGGCGGCCGGAGACCTTGTCGCCGACCGACAGCTTCCGCTTCATGGCGATGAAGACCTTGATCGACTGGATGACGCCCGGGGGCGAGCTCGTCGCCCTTCTTGAGGTTGTCGACCTTCTCCTTGAAGATGGAGCGGAGGGCCTCGATCTGGCGCCTGACCTTCTTGTCGAGGTCCTTGACCTCGCGGTCGCGGTCCTCGTCGTCGTTGAGCTTGAGTTTCAGGGCGTCGTCGAGGTCGAGGGTCGTCGAGGACCTTCTCGGTGAGCTTGGTCCCCTTCTCGATCGTCTGGCCGCCGGTCTTCTGGGCCTTCTCGACGATCGAGCCCTTGAGGAGGGCCCGGACCTTCTCCCATTTCTCGGCCTCCATGATGACGATCTCGTCGTCGAGGTTCCTCTTGAGGGCCGCGATCTCGTCCTTCTCGATGGCCTTGGCCCGGGGGCCCTTCTCGATGCCCCGGCGGGAGAAGATGCGGACGTCGATGATCGTCCCCTCGACGCCGGGCGAGCAGTAGAGGGAGGCGTCCTTGACGTCGAGGGCCTTCTCGCCGAAGATCGCCTTGAGCAGCTTCTCCTCGGGCGAGAGCTGAGTCTCCCCTTTCGGCGCGACCTTGCCGACGAGGATGTCGCCCGACTTGACGTGGGCGCCGATGCGGACGATGCCGTTCTCGTCGAGATTGCGGAGGAGGTTCTCGGGGACGTTGGGGATGTCCCGGGTGATCTCCTCGGGGCCGAGCTTGGTGTCGCGGGCCTCGATCGTCTCCTCGACGATGTGGAGGGAGGTGAAGATGTCCTCCTTGATGAGCTTCTCGCTGACGATGATGGCGTCCTCGAAGTTGTAGCCCCGCCAGGGCATGAAGGCGCAGAGGACGTTGCGGCCGAGGGCCAGCTCGCCGCCGTCGGTGCAGGAGTTGTCGGCCAGGACCTGCCCGCGGGCGACCTTGTCGCCCTTGCGGACGATGGGCCGCTGGTTGGTCGAGGTGTTCTGGTTGGTCCGGAGGAACTTGATCAGGGTGTAGAGGTCCGTGCCGACGTCGTAGCCGCGGCCGGTCTCCTTCTCGTCGACCCGGACGATGATCCGCTCGGCGTCGACGAACTCGACGACGCCGCGCCCGGCGGCAGACGATGACGTCGCCCGACCCGACGGCGACCAGGTCCTCGATGCCGGTGCCGATGAGGGGGGCCTCCGGCCGGATGAGCGGCACGGCCTGGCGCTGCATGTTCGAGCCCATGAGGGCCCGGTTGGCGTCGTCGTGCTCGAGGAAGGGGATGAGCGCGGCGGACAGCGACACGAGCTGCTTCGGGGAAACGTCGATGTAGTGGAGCTGCTCGCGGGGGATGTTCTTGAAGTTGCCCCGCTCGCGGGCGCTGACGAGCTCGTTGACGAACCGGCCGCGGTCGTCGACCACGGCGTTGGCCTGGGCGATGTTGTGCTTCTCCTCCTCCCACGCGGTCAGGTAGAAGCAGTGCGGCTCGACGGCCGGCAGCTGGCGGGCCTTCTGCTCGCGGAGCCGGTCGAGGGCCTTGAGCATCTCGTCCTTCTTGACGATGTCGCCGATCTTGTAGTCGCTCGTCCCGGGGTGAAGGACCTTGACGAAGTCGACGATCCGGCCGTTCTCGACCTTGCGGTAGGGCGTCTCGATGAAGCCGTATTCGTTGACCCGGGCGAAGCAGCTGAGCGAGGAGATGAGGCCGATGTTCGGGCCTTCGGGCGTCTCGACGGGGCAGATCCGGCCGTAGTGGGAGGTCTGGATGTCGCGGACCTCGAACCCGGCCCGTTCGCGGCTGAGGCCGCCGGGGCCGAGGGCCGAGAGGCGGCGCTTGTGGGTGATCTCGGCCAGGCTGTTGATCTGGTCCATGAATTGGGAGAGCTGCGAGCTGCCGAAGAACTCCTTGAGAGCGGCGATGACCGGTTTGGAGTTGATGAGGTCCTGGGGCATGGCCGCGGCCAGGTCGGCCGTGATGGTCATCTTCTCCTTGATCGTCCGCTCCATGCGGGTCAGGCCGATGCGGAAGGCGTTCTCGACGAGCTCGCCGACCGAACGGACCCTCCGGTTGCCGAGGTGGTCGATGTCGTCGACCGTCCCCTCGCCGAAGCGGAGGTTGAGGAGGTACTTGAGGACCTCGACGTAGTCCCGCGGGGCGAGCGTCTTGTCCTCGAGGGCCGTCTGGAGGCCGAGCTTGATGTTGAACTTGAGCCGGCCGATGCGCGAGAAATTGTACTTCTGGGGATTGAAGAAGAGGCTTTGGAAGAGGTTGTGGGCGCTCTCCTGCGTGTGCGGCTCGCCCGGGCGGAGCTTCCTGTAGATCTCGCCCAGGGCGGACGGCTGGTCCTTGCGCAGGTCCTTCTTGAGGGTCGTGCTCAGGATGAGGCCGGCCCGGTCCTCCTCTGGAAAGAAGACCTCGAACGGCTCGCCCCGGCCGACGAGGAGGTCGAGGGGAACGTCCTCGAGCGGCTCGTTCGTCCGGACCTTGCCCTTGATGCCGGCGAGGGAGTAGGCGCCGAGGATCTCCTTCTTGAGCAGCGGGACGCGCCCGACGCCGGCGGCCTTGAGCGCGGCCAGGACCTCGGGGGTGATCTTCTTCTTGGCCGGGGCCAGGACCTTGCGGCCCTTGGCGTCCGTGACGTCCTCGGCCGGCGACTTGCCGACCAGCCCGTCGGAGACCTCCCAGTAGAGCTTGCCGTCCTCGGGGACGGCCCGGAGGACCTTGTGGAAGAGCTTGAGGATCTCCTCGTCGTTCCCGAAGCCGAGGGCCCGGAGGAACACGGTGGCCAGGAACTTCTTCTTGCGGTCGAGGCGGACCCAGAGAAGGCCCTTGGGGTCGTGCTCGAACTCGACCCAGGCGCCCCGGTACGGGATGATCTTGGCGATGAAGAAGCCCTTGGTCTCGGCCTGGCGGAAGAACACGCCCGGCGAGCGCTGGAGCTGGCTGACGACGACCCGCTCGATGCCGTTGAAGATGAAAGTCCCCTTCTCGGTCATGAGCGGGATGTCGCCGAAGTAGACCTCCTGCTGCTTGATGTGCTTGAGCCGCTTGGCCTTGGTCGTGGCGTCCTTCTCCCAGGTCACGAGCTGGACCTTGAGCTTGAGCGGGATGGAGTAGGTGTAGCCCTTCTGGATGCACTCCATCGGGCTGTACTTGATCTTGAGGCCGACGCGGTCCCCGCAGTGCTCGCAGAGCGGCAGCTCGATCTTGCGGGCCGCCCCGCAGAAGGGGCAGACCTCCTTCTCGGAGAGCTCCATCGCCGCGGGCAGGAGCGTCTGGCAGGCGTTGCACTTGGCCCGGGAATTCTCGACCCCCTTGAGCCGGCCGCATTTGCACTCCCAGGTCCCGATCGAATAGCTGAGGAACTCGAGCTCGGTCGTTTCCTTGAAATCGGAGATCGGAAAGACGTCCTTCAGCGCGGCCTGGAGGCCGGTGTCCTTCCGCTCCTCGGGCAGCAGGTCCATCTGGAGGAACTCGCGGTAGGACTGGGTCTGGATGTCCAGGAGGTCGGGCATCGGGAAGACCGCGTTGATCTTCGAGAAGTCGACCCTCTCGCGGGACGGATTCTTAAGTTCTTTGGCCATGGGGACTCACTCTCGCACAGAGATCGAGTGTCCTCGTTTCCGAGATCGGACGCACGGACGCTCGGCCAACCGGGTCACTTACTGAAGCTCGATGACGGCTCCGACTTCGACGAACTTGGCCTTGATGGCCTCGGCCTCTTCCTTGGTCACGCCTTCCTTGAGCGACTTGGGGGCGCCGTCGACGAGGTCCTTGGCTTCCTTGAGCCCGAGGCTGGTGACCTCGCGGACGACCTTGATGACGTTGATCTTCTTGTCGCCGACGGACTTGAGGATGACGTTGAACTCGGTCTTCTCCTCTGCGGGGGCGGCCGCGGCGGCGGGAGCGGCCCCGGCGACCATGACGGGCGCGGCGGCGGCGCTGATGCCGTAGCGGGTCTCGAACTCCTTGATGTAGTCCGAGAGCTCCAGGATGGTCAGGGTGTCCAGGTGGCCGAAGAACTGTTCCTTGGTCAGTTTGTCCATGTCTCGCGTCTCCTTTTGATATGGATTTCAGGTGTTTTTCGTTCTCTTGAGCTCGCCCAGCAGGATGCCGACGTTGCCGAGCGGAGCCTGGAGGGTGCGCATGAGCCGGTGGAGCGGGTGGGCCATGAGATAGGCGAACTTGCCGACGAGGTCGTCGCGGGAGGTCAACCGGCAGACCTCCTCGAACTGGCCGGCGGCCAAGACATGGCCCTCGACCTGGCCGGCCTTGACGGCCAGGACCTTGCCCTGGTTGGAGAAGTCCTTGAGGATCCTGGCCAGGGGGATGGGGTCCTTCTCGGCGAAGGCCACGGCCGTGGGCTTCTGGAAGTACGGCCTGAGGCCCTCGGGACACTTTTCGCCGATGGCCCGCAGGGCCAGGCGGTTCTTGATGACCTTGTAGGTGTAGGCGTTCTTGCGCATGAGCTTGCGGAGCTCGACCGCCTGGCCGACGGTCATGCGCTTGAAGTCGACGAGGTAGAACGTGCTGTTCGAGGCGAACAGGCGCTCGAGGGATTCGACGATGGTCTGCTTGGCTTCCTTTTTCACGACGCGCTCTCCTTAGCTCTCGAGGATGTCCTCTGCGATCCGGAACGACGGGCCCATCGTCGAGGACACGTACATCGTCCGGATGTACTTGCCCTTGGCGGCCGGGGGCTTGGCGTGGACGATGGCCTGGACGAAGGTCCTCATGTTCTCGACGAGCTTGGCCTCCGTGAAGGAGACCTTGCCGACGGTCGAATGGACGATGCTCGTCTTGTCGACGCGGAATTCGACCTTGCCCGCTTTGGTCTCCTCGACGGCCTTCTTGACATCGAAGGTGACCGTCCCCGACTTGGGGTTGGGCATGAGGCCCTTGGTGCCGAGGATGCGCCCGAGCTTGCCCACGCCGCGCATGACGTCGGGGGTGGCGATGACGATGTCGAAGTCGATCCAGCCGCCCGCGATCCGCTCGATGATGTCGTCGCCGCCGAAGTAGTCGGCCCCGGCCTCCTCGGCCTCCTTGATCTTCTCGCCGGCCGCGATGACGCAGATCTTCTTCGTCTTGCCCGTGCCGTGGGGCAGGACGACGGTGCCGCGGACCATCTGGTCGGAGTACTTGGGGTTGACGCCGAGGCGGATGTCCATGTCGACCGACTCGTCGAACTTGGCGAAGTGGGCTTTCTTGAGGAGGGCGACAGCCTCCTCCAGGGAGAACGCCCGGAGCTCCGCCCCCCGGACCTCCCGGGCCTTGACCGTGTTCTTGCCGTGCTTACTCACTGACGATCTCCAATCCCATGTTTTTGGCCGTCCCCGCGATGATCTTCTTGGCCGCCTCGATGTCGTAGGCGTTGAGATCGGGGAGCTTCGTCCGGGCGATGTCCTCGATCTGCTTGAGGGTGACCTGGCCGACCTTGTCCTTGTTGGGGGCCCCGGAGCCCTTGGCGATCCCGGCCGCCTTCTTGAGGAGATAGGAGGCCGGCGGGGTCTTGACCACGAAGTTGAAGGACTTGTCTTTGAAGACGGTGATGAGGACGGGGACGACCGTGCCCTCGTCCATCTTCTTCGTCCGGTCGTTGAACTCCCGGACGAAACCCATGATATTGACGCCGTGCTGGCCCAGGGCCGGGCCGACGGGAGGGGCCGGGCTGGCCTGGCCGGCGACGATCTCCAGCTTGATCTTGGCGATGACTTCCTTCGACATGGCGTCCTCCTAAAGCTTTTCGACCTGCAGGAACTCGAGTTCGACCGGGGTCGACCGGCCGAAGATCGTGACCAGGACCTTGAGCGTGTTGCGCTCGGCGTTGACCTCTTCGACGATCCCGTTGAAGTTGAAGAAGGGGCCGTCGATGATGCGGACGGCCTCGCCCTTCTCGAAGGAGTGCTTGGGCTTGGGCTTCTCCGAGGTCGTCTCCATGTGCTCGACGATCTGGCCGACCTCCTTCTTGCTGAGGGGGGTCGGCTGTCCGCCCTGAGCCGACGAAGCCCGTGACCTTGGGGACCTGGCGGATCATCAGCCAGTTCTCGTCGTTCATCTCCATCTCGACGAGGATGTAGCCCGGGTAGGACCTCTTCGTGGAGACGACCTTCTTGCCGCCCCGGATCTCGATGACGTCCTCGGTCGGGATGATGATCTGCCCGACCTGGTCCTCGAGGTGGAGCTCTATCGCCTTCTGCTTGATCGTCTCGGCCACGAACTTCTCGAAGCCGGAGTACGTGTGAACGACGAACCAGTTCTTTGCCATCGTGCGAATCCTTGCGCCTATCCGAAGAACGACTTGACCTGGCCGATGACCCAGGAGAAGATGACGTCCATGAAGAAGAGATAGAAGCCGAAGAAGATCGTGGCGGCGATGACGACGATGGTCGTGCTGACGACCTCGTTCTTCGCGGGCCAGGTGACCTTCTTGAGCTCGGACCTGACGTCGCGGAAGAAGTTCCCGAGTCTCTTGTACCAACGGATCTTGTCGTTCATGGCGTTCCCTCTTTCCAGCGTCCGCGGCCGGGCCTCGTGGCCCCGGTCACCGCACTCCCCGCGGGAGAAGATGGCAGGTGAGACAGGGCTCGAACCTGCAACCTGCGGTTTTGGAGACCGCTGCTCTGCCAATTGAGCTACTCACCTGTCGTCCCCTCACGGTCGTCCGTCTACTTCGTTTCCTTGTGGGCCGTGTGCTTGCGGCAGAACGGGCAGTACTTGCGCGTCTCGAGCTTCTCGGTCTGCTTCTTCTTGTTCCGCGTCGAGCTGTAGTTCCGCCTCTTGCACTCGCCGCACTGGAGCGTGATGATCTCTCTCATGTCCAACCTTCCCGGCCCCGCGGGGCCCACTCAGGATCAAGAGAAAAAAGCCCAAGACCAGAATTGAACTGGTGACCCCGTCCTTACCAAGGACGTGCTCTACCAACTGAGCTACTTGGGCCCGTCCACCTCGGGCAAGAGCGGGAAACGGGACTCGAACCCGCGACGTTCAGCTTGGAAGGCTGACGCTCTACCAACTGAGCTATTCCCGCAGACGAAAAAATGGGCAGGGAAGGATTCGAACCTCCGAAGCGTTTCCGCAACGGGTTTACAGCCCGTCCCATTTGGCCACTCTGGAACCTGCCCGTCACACGATGCATCGTCATCGCCTCGTCGCCGCTTCTGAGCCAGCGAAGGGATTCGAACCCCCGACCCGCTGATTACAAATCAGCCGCTCTACCTGCTGAGCTACGCTGGCCTGCCCTCAACCGATCTCGCCGAAAAGCTTCATCCGAACGGGGAAATTACGGAAAAAGGAGACGAAAAATAGAAAAACCTTCTCTCCTCGAGCTCGATTGTGTTCTTTTTTTCAGAGATTTAATCTGAAATATACAGAACGACCACCGCCATGCTAGAGGAAATCTCGATTCTTGTCAAGGGTTTCTTTTGATCGGGGCCCGGGCCCCCCTGGCCCGCTCCAGGCTCTCCCCGACCCCCCTCAGGAACTCCACCTGGAAAAAGAGGAAGCGGGCCTTCTGGACGGGGGTGAGGAGCCCGTCGAGGGCGGTCTCGACCTCGTCGTCCAGCCCCCGGATGGACCGGCGGACCTCCCTGATGCTTGCGACCAGGTCAAGGATCCTCGCCTCCCCGGCCTGGGACCCGGCCAGCTCGGCCCGGAGGTCCCTCATGTCGAGGCCCAGCTGGCGCTGGAGAGCGGCCTTGTCCTTTTCGCTCCGGACGAGGAGCGGGTAGATCCGGGCCGTCTGCTCCTCGGTCAGATCGAGGGCCCGGGTCAGCCGGAGGATGTAGAGGTCGCCGATCCTCTCCCGCAGCCTGGCCTGGGACTGGGGGTTCCCCTGCCGCCCTCCCGGGGCCGCGGCGAGCGTCCCCAGGGCGAGCACCATGACGAGAATGCCGACGAGCGCTTGTCTTTTCATTTCGGACCTCCCAGACCTTTGTCCTGTTCCAATCCGGCGGCGATCGCGCCTAGCTCCTCCTCGCTCAGCCCCCCCCAGAAGAGAGGGTCGGCGGAGAGGAGCGCGGCGGCGTCCGCGTCGAGGGCCGGGGCGAACTCGTCGATAGAGGCACTGATCTCCCGGTCGACGGCCCCGGCGAGCTCGGGATCGGCCTCGATCTCGAGATAGAGGGGAGCGAAAGGATCGACACCCGGCAGCCACGCGGCTTGCGCCGCCGGCTCGGGGCGGATCCAGGCGAACCAGACGGCCGCCAGGACCGCCAGGGCGGAAGCCCCGGCCGCGGCCCAGGCGAGCCGGCGCCGGCCGGAGAAAGGCGCCCCCACCGCGCTGGGCCCGGCCCCCCCCTCCCGGTCGAGCCTGGCCTCGAGCCGTCTCTCGAAGCCGGCCCAATACCCGGATGGGCGCTCTTCCGGCGGGCCGACCGCCTCCCCGATCCGGGCCAGGCCGTCGCGATAGGCCCGGCAGGCCGGACAAGAGCGGGTATGGGCCTCGAGTCGGGCCGCCGGGCCGGGCCCGAGGGTCCCGTCGAGGCCGTCCGAAAGAAGTCTCTCCGCCTTGCGGCATCTCATGACCGGACCTCCTCAAGCCAGGGTCTCAGCCGGGCCCGGAGGATCTTGCGGGCCTTGTGCATCCTCCAGGACACCGTGTTCTCCGAACAACCCAGGACCCTGGCCGCTTCCCGGTGGCTCAGGCCCTCGCCGGCGACGAGGACGAAGGACGAACGGAAATGGGCCGGGAGCGACAGGAGGGCCTCCTCGGCCCGGCCCCGGAACTCGATCGCGGCCGAGCTCGCCTCGGGCGAGGACGGCGCGCCGTGGGCCCGGTCGGGGACGCCCAGGTTCTCGTCGAAGGCCTCCCGGCCCTTCTCCCGGGCCCTCTTCCGGAGAAAGGTCAGGCTGGCGTTGACCGCGATCCGGTAGAGCCACGTGTAGAAACTCGACCCGCCGCGGAACGAGCCGATCGACCTCCAGGCCGTCATGAAGACCTCCTGGGCCAGGTCGTCGGCGTCGGAATGGTCGCCAGCCATCCGGTAGACGACGCCGTAGACCCTGCGTTCGTGGCGCCGGACGAGTTCGGCGAAGGCCTCGCGGCCGCCCTTGCGGGCCTCCTCGACGAGACGGTCCTCAGGGCGTTCATCCATCGCGTCCTCACCTTGTTAGACGACCATTATAGCTCTTTCTTTGCGGGGGGACATCTTGAAGGGGGACATGATACCCGTTCCCCATTTTTCCCGACCGTCCGGGATCTTGGCCTCTGCGGCGTCGCGCCAGGAGCGATAAATGGGGAACGGGTATCATGTCCCCCATCTTTTTTTGCGTGGGCGTTTCTGTTATCATCTGCCCTATTCCCAACAAGGTTGGACCGCCATGATCGAACGCTACACCCGCCCCGACATGGGGGCGATCTGGACCGACGAGAACCGGTACCGGCAAGTGGCTGGCCGTCGAACTGGCCGTCTGCGAGGCCTGGGCCCGGCTGGGCAAGATCCCCAGATCGTCGCTGCGGACGATCAAGGCCAAGGCCGGCTTCTCCGTCAAACGGATCGAGGCCATCGAGAAGGTCGTCAAGCACGACATCGTCGCCTTCCTGACCTCGGTCGCCGAGAAGGTCGGGCCCGACTCGCGCTACGTCCACCTCGGACTGACCTCCTACGACGTCGTCGACACGGCCCTTTCGCTGCTCGTCAAGGAGTCGCTCGAGCGCGTCCTGGCCGACCTCCGGGCCTTCCGCCGCATCCTCAAGCGCCAGGCCCTCAAGCACAAGCAGGACCGTCTGCATCGGCCGGACGCACGGCATCCACGCCGAGCCGGTGACCTTCGGCTTCAAGCTCCTCGTCTGGTACGAGGAGATCGGGCGCCACATCCTCCGCCTGGAGAACGGGCTCTGAGGACGATCTCCGTCGGACGGATCTCGGGCTCCGTCGGGACCTACATCCACCTCGATCCCCGGGTCGAGATCATGGCCCTACGGGCGCTCAGCCTCGCGCCGGCCAAGGTCTCGACCCAGGTCCTCCAGCGGGACCGCCACGCCGAGGTCCTCTCCGCCCTGGCCTTGCTCGCCACGTCCATCGAGAAGTTCGCCGTCGAGGTCCGTCACCTCCAGCGGACCGAGGTCGGCGAGGTCGAGGAGCCCTTCACCAAGGGCCAGAAAGGGTCCTCTTCGATGCCCCACAAGAAGAACCCCGTCCGCGCGGAGAGGATCTCGGGCCTGGCCCGCCTCGTCCGGGCCAACGCCCAGGTCGGCCCTCGAGAACATCGTCCTCTGGCACGAGCGCGACATCTCCCATTCCTCGGCCGAGCGGGTCATCTTCCCGGACTCCTTCATCGCCGATCGACTTACCTGCCTCGCCGAATCGACCGACATCGTCCGCGACTGGGTCGTCCACAACGACCGCATGGAGGCCAACATCGGGGCGACCCGGGGCCTGATCTTCTCGCCAGAGCGTCCTCCTCGCCCTCACCCGGAAGGGCCTGACCCGGGAGGAGGCTTACCGCGTCGTCCAGAGGAACAGCCTCAAAGCCTGGAACGAGGGCCTCGATTTCCGGGCCCTCGTCGCCGCCGACCCGGATCGTGGCCCGGGTCCTCGGGCCGAAGGACGTCGACCGCCTGCTTCGCCGTCGACCCCTACCTCGAAAAGATCGACTACATCTTCGAAAGGGTTCTCCGCCATGAGAGTTAGAATCCTCGTCTCGTTCAAGGACAGCGTCCTCGACCCCCAGGGGCAGACCGTCAAGAACGCCCTCCACACGATGGGCTACGCCGCCGTCCAGGACGTCCGCCAGGGCAAGGTCTTCGAGCTCGACCTCGCCCGGCGTATCGAAGGCCGAGGCCGAGCGGCTCGTCCCGGAGATCGCCGCCAAGGTCCTGGCCAATCCCGATCATCGAGAAGTTCGACTGGGAAATCCTCAAGGAGCCGGTGAGGGTCGCCCGTCATGAAGTTCGGCGTCGTCCGTCTTCCCCGGCTCCAACTGCGACTTCGACACGCATCACGTCCTGCGGGACGTCTGCGGCCAGGACACGGTCATCCTCTGGCACAAGGACCACGACCTCCAGGGCGTCGACTGCGTCGTCCTGCCGGGCGGCTTCTCCTACGGCGACTACCTCCGCTCGGGGGCCATCGCCCGCTTCTCCCCGCTCATGCGGGAGGTCCAGGCGACTTCGCCGCGCGCGGGCGGGCTGCGTCCTCGGCATCTGCAACGGCTTCCAGGTCCTCCTCGAGCTCGGCCTCCTCCCCGGGGCCATGCTCCGGAACAAGAACCTCAAGTTCCTCTGCCGGCACGTCCACGTCCGGGTCGAGAACGAGCGGACCCGATTTCACCCGGGCCGGCCAGGCGGGGCCAGGTCCTGCGCATCCCCATCGCCCATTTCGACGGCAACTACTACGCGCCCCCCGGAGATCCTGCCGGGAGCTCGAGAGGAACACGGCAGGTCGTCTTCCGCTACTGCGACGCCGACGGGCGCGTGACCGAGGCGGCCAACGTCAACGGCTCGCTGCGGCAACATCGCCGGCGTCTGGCAACGAGGCGCGGCAACGTCCTCGGGCTGATGCCCCACCCCGAACGCGCCTCCGAGAAGCGTCCTCGGCAGCGTCGACGGCCGGGTGATCTTCGAGTCCCTCCTCCTCAGCCTCGAGCGCGGCGGGCCGGCCGCCGCGCCGCCGCCCCGAAGAAGGCCCGCCATGATCGATAAGCGTCCTCGACCAGCACGACCTCACCGAAGACGAGTACCGACCTCATCGTCGAGCTCTGCGGCACGGGAGCCGAACCTGACGGAGCTCGGCATCTTCTCCGTCATGTGGTCCGAACATTGCAGCTACAAGAGCTCGCGCGTCCATCTCAAGAAGCTCCCGACCGAGGGGGAACGCGTCGTCCAGGGGCCGGGCGAGAACGCCGGCATCATCGACATCGGCGGACGGCCAGGTCGTCGTCTTCAAGATCGAATCGCACAACCACCCCTCCTTCATCGAGCCCTACCAGGGCGCGGCCACGGGCGTCGGCGGCATCCTCCGCGACATCTTCACCATGGGCGCCCGGCCGATCGCCCTCCTCGGATTCGCTGCGCTTCGGCCCGCTCGACCAACCCCAGGAACCGCTCGGTCATGGAGGGCGTCGTCGCCGGGCATCGCCGTCTTACGGCAATTCCATCGGCGTCCCGACCGTCGGCGGCGAGGTCTATTTCGATCGACTGCTACTACCTCAACCCCCTGGTCAACGTCTTCTGCCTGGGCCTGGCCGACAAGGACAAGATCTTCCTACGCCAAGGCCGAGGGCGCCGGCAACCCGGTCCTCTACGTCGGGTCCAAGGACGGGCCGCGACGGCATCCACGGGGCGACCATGGCCTCGGCCGAGTTCGGCAAGGAGACCGAGCACAAGCGGCCGAACGTCCAGGTCGGCGACCCGTTCAAGGAGAAGCTCCTCCTCGAGGCCTGTCTCGAGGTCATGGACCGCGGCCTCATCGTCGGCATCCAGGACATGGGCGCCGCCGGCCTGACCTGCTCGACGACCGAGATGGCGGCCAAGGGCGGCATGGGCATCGTCGTCGACCTCGACAAGGTCCCCCAGCGCGAGGCCGGCATGACCCCCTACGAGATCCTGCTCTCGGAGTCCCAGGAGCGCATGCTCATGGTGGCGACGCCCGAGAACGTCCCCGCCGTCCAGGAGGTCTTCGCCCAATGGGACCTCGACGCGCCGGTCATCGGCGAGGTCGTCGAGGGCGGCCGGGCCCGGATGTCGTTCAAGGGCGAGGTCGTCGTCGACATCCCCGTCGACGCCGTGGTCAATCTCTGCCCGGCCTACGACCGGCCGAGCACGCCCTCCGCCGCCGCCTCCGCCGGCCCCGGGCCGCGACGCCCTGCCCCTGCCCGCCGACCTCGGCGAGGCGTTCCTCGAGGTCCTGGGCTCTCCGACGATCGCCGACAAGGAGTGGGTCTTCCGCCAGTACGACCACATGGTCCAGGTGAACACGGCCTTCCTGCCCGGGGCCGACGCGGCCCTGCTCCGGATCAAGGGCTCGAAGAAGGCCCTGGCGGCGACCCTGGACGGGAACTCCCTCTACACCCGGCTCGATCCGCGGACCGGCGGCCGCATCGCCGTGGCCGAGGCCTGCCGCAACCTGGCCGCGGTCGGGGCCCGCCCGATCGGGGTCACGAACTGTCTCAACTTCGGCAATCCCGAGAAGCCGGAGGTCATGGGCCAGTTCGAACAGGCGGTCGCCGGCCTGGCCGAGGCCTGCCGGACCTTCGGCATCCCGGTCACCGGCGGCAACGTCAGCTTCTACAACGACACGGAGGGCCTGTCCATCGACCCGACGCCGGTCCTGGGGGTCGTCGGGATCTCTCGACGACATCGGAAAGGCCGTCGGGCCCGGCTTCAAGGCCGCCGGCGACGCCGTCGTCCTCCTCGGCGAGAGCTTCGAGGAGCTGGGCGGCTCGGAGTACCTCAGGGTCGTCCACGGGACCGTGGCCGGGCCTCCGCCGGCGATCGACCTGGAGCTCGAAAAACGGACCCAGGACCTGCTGCTCGACGAGATCGAAGCGGGGCTCGTCCGGTCCGCCCACGACCTTTCGGAAGGCGGGCTGGCCGTGGCCCTGGCCGAATGCTCCTTTCACAGCGCCCGGAAGCTCGGCTGCGAGATCGAGCTCGACGGGGCGCTCCGCGACGACGCCCTGCTCTTCGGGGAATCGCAGTCCCGCATCGTCATGACCTGCCGGAGGGCCGACGCCGCCGGGCTCCTGAAGAGGGCCTCGCGGCGGGGTGTGCCGGCCAAGGTCATCGGCCGCGTCGGCGGCCCCGACGTCGCGGTCGGGCGCCCGGGCCGGGAGCTGCTGCGAACCCCGGTCGAGAAGGCCTTCCGCGTCTGGAAGGACAGCCTGCCGGGTTTCTTCAAGGCCCCGGCCTGAGGAGGTCGATCATGGACGAAGCCGTCTTCCGCAGCCCGCGCAAAAGGGGCCGCATCGCGGTTTTCCTGTCGGGGCGCGGCTCGAACTTCCTGGCCATCCGCGAGGCCGTGGAAAGGGGCGAGATCGACGCCGAGATCGCCCTCGTCTTCAGCAACAAGGCCGACGCGCCGGGCCTCGCCAAGGCCCGCGAGGCCGGGCTCGAGACGCTCTTCCTCGACCCCAAATCGTTCGCGAGTCGCGAGGAGTACGACCAGGCCCTCATCGCGGAGATCGGGCGGCGGGCGATCGACCTCGTCTGCCTGGCCGGGTACATGAGGGTCCTGACGCCCGCGCTCTGCGACGCCCTCAAGAACCGCGTCGTCAACATCCATCCGGCCCTCCTGCCCGCGTTCCCCGGCCTCCACGTCCAGCAGAAGGCCATCGATTGGGGCGTCCGCTTCTCCGGCTGCACGGTCCACTTCGTCGCCGCCGAGGTGGACATGGGCCCGATCATCCTCCAGGCCGTCGTCCCCGTCCTCCAGGACGACACCGAGGAGACGCTGGCCGCACGCATCCTCGTCGAGGAACACAGGATCTACCCGGAGGCCGTCCGGCTCTACTTCCAGGGCCGGATCGAGGTCCGGGGCCGGCGCGTCTTCATCCTCGCCGCGGGCGCCTGAGGCCCTCCCCCGCCGCGCGAGGGCCCCATGCCGAACGATCCCGGGCGACACCGGCTAAAAGTCGCCGCGGCCGTCGTCCTGACCTTCGCCGCGACCTGGTTCCTCCTCGACCGCACCGAGCGGCGGCCCCGCTGGGCCGTCGTCGAAGCTCCCGCGACCGCCGTAGTCGGGGAGCCGTACGAGGTCCGCGTCAAGCTGGCCGGGTCCGTCGAGCCGACGGAGGTCTCCTGCACTTTGCACAGGGCCAACGCCGAGCGCCGGGGCTGGGGCTATCTGGCCTCGGCCGGGCCTCCCCGGAAGGCGGTCGGAGGAGGGACCTACACGTTCGTCTTCACCGTCCCGGAAAAGGCCGAGACGTCCTTCGTCTTCGTGCTCGTCTTTCTGAGCCCGACGGGGCGATGGGACGAGGGGACGCGGGCCGTGGCCTCGGAGCTCCGGCCGGTCGGCCGGGCGGGCTCCGGCACGGAACGCAGGCCGCTCGAGCGGCTGGCCATCCGGCACTATCCGACCGCCGCGAGGGCCGCGGCGACGCGGGCGCTCGAGGCCCGGCCGCGGCCCGCGAGACGGCCGTCGCCGTGGGTCCGTCCGGTCCTCGCGGGGCTGCTCGTCGCCGCGGCGCTCGGCGCCCTGCGGACCGGCCGCCGGGACCTCCGGAGGAGCTCCGGACCGGCGGCCGAACGGACGCTTTGGCTGACCTTCGCCGCCGTGCTGGCGGTGTGCGCCATCGCCGAGGTCTCGGGTTTCGCCGGCGAGGTCGCCGCGCTCGGGCGGCGTTGGGCCCAGGGGGCGCATGTCTACGCGTATCGCCGCCCGGTCCAGAAGACCGTCATGGCCGCGGCGGCCGCGGCCTCGCTGGGACTGTTCTTCCTCTTTATAAGGGCGACGCGCCGGCCCGGACCGCACCGCGCCCTGTGGTGGGCCGCGATCGGGCTCGCCGACTACCTCGTGCTGTCCTTCGTCGGCGCCTTGTCCTTCCACGCCGTCGACGTCGTCAGGGGCTGGGCCTGGCTCGGCTTCTCGCCGTTCGACGCGCTTCGCGGGGCGGGCGTTCTGGCGGCCCTCGCCGCGGGCTTCCTCGCCCCCCGCCCGGACGGCCCGGACCTCCCTACTTGAGGATCCGGGGCGGGGCCGTCTTCGGCGGCCGGCCGAAGACGCGGGCGTAGACGTCCGGAAAGGCGTCCTTCCCGCCGAGCAGGAGCGAGGCGAGCGGCATGACCTTGCGGGCCAGCCGCGACATCTCCGCCGCGACCCGCCGGATCTCCCATTGGGCCGTGGCGTCCTCGCGCAGGCGGGAGATGTGGTAGAGCTCGCGGACGTTGAGCTTGAGCAGGGCCCGCCGCCGGTGGGCGTTCGTCAGGACGTAGTCGGCGGCCGGGCCGACCGCCTTCTCGAGGGCGGCGTGGGCCTCGTCGGTCCTGGCGACGACGTCGAGGAGTTCCTTTTCCGCGCCGACCTCGCGGACCGAGGGGGGGACCGTGACACCCAGGGCGGGGGCGTATCTCTGCCAGGTCAGCGTGGCCATGCGGTGGCGCTTGAGCTGGGCGAAGCACGACGCGGAGACGACGAGATCGTAGACGAGGTCGGCGTGCTCGAACTCGCGGAGGGGGAAGTCGAAGAACTCCATGCGGCTGAAAGCCCGCCGGACGAGGTCCATCCGGGCGGCGGGAGAGGCGGCCGAGGCCCGGGCCAGGCAGTCCTCGTAGGATCCGCGGCCGACGGCGTGGAGCAGGGCGGCGATGACGCGGGAGTCGCCGTCGGCGGTATGGCCGGCGAGCACGACCCCTTTGGCCGCGCCGCGCCGCCGGCCGCGGCGGCCCGGGGCCGGCCATTCCGCCGCCGCGGCGGCGAGGTCGGGATAGGTCTCGGCGTCGAAGGGGCTCGGATCGGTGAACAGGATGATCGACGGCGCGACCGCCTTGGCCAGGTCGTGGAGCCGGACGTTGAGCGCCCGGACCTCCTCGAGTCCCTTGGCGGCGAAGCGGCGGATGAGGAGCTCGAGGTTGCGGGCGTTGATGGTCAGGCCGAGCTGGCCCTCGGTGGCCAGGCTGACGACGTAGCGGGCGTCCTCCTTGGCCCAGCCGTCGAGGACGGCGTGGTTGCCCGGTTCGGCCGCCGCGTCGGCGTGCTTCTCGAAGACGTACGGCCTGAGCCGGGCGTAGAGCCTGTGGTAGAGCGCGTTCTGGGCTTTGACCGTCCGGACGAAGAGCGCCTCCAGGCCGGCCCGGCGGACCTCCTCGGGCACGACGAAGTCCTCGCCGAGGGTGATGTACCGCTGCGATTTCTCGGTGAAGGAGACCAGGCGGAAGCGCTCGATCTCCTCGATGGCCAGCCGGCTCACGCCGATGACGTCGAAGTTGAAGACGGCGTGCTCAGCCACGGAGTGGTGGCCCATCTTGAAGATGATGGTCCGGTTCGAGCGCCGGGTCCGGTCGACCTCGGCCCGGGCGGCGGCCCTCAGCTCGTCGACCGGGCGGGGGTCGCGCGAGATCCGGGCGTAGGAGGCCGCGAGCGTCTCGGGCGTGACGTCCTCGCGCGGCGGCGAGGCGCTCTTGAGCTCGTCGAGGACGGCGCTGTCGACGTTGTAGCCGGCCAGGACGACGCGCATGGTCCCTCTACCTTAGAGTCCCGCCCGGGAATTGTCAATTCCGCCGCTCCACCGCCCCGGCCGCGGAGGGGCCTCGGGGATCGACTCCGTTCGCTGCAGTGATCCTTCACGCCGTCCCGGTCCGGAGCCAGTTCTTAGGTCTCCGTCCCGAGGCCGGCTAGATCACTGCTCTATGCTCACTTCGCGATACCCCTCGACCCCTTCTTCCGCGGCCTAGTCAGTCTGCTGATTTCCCGAGGGAGGCCGCCCCAAGCGGCGAGGAGGTCAGCCGAACACGGTGTAGGGAGAGTTCAGCCGGGCCGCGGGACGGACGAGGGCAGTTTCCCTGGAAACCGCCAAAACGTGTTTGAGCGAGGCTTAGCGCAAGCCGAGCGAGTTGTTTTGGCGCCGAGTCCGGCGCACGGACCGGCGTCAAGAACTCTCCCGGCCGGGGAGGCTGGCCTCCGAACCGCTCCGCGGCCGGAGCAGGAAAATCAGGGCCAGAAAACCTAAACGTCCCTATTTTCCCCGCCCGGAAATTGCGGCAATCTATCGGCAGAGGGACCGGAGGACGAAGAACGGCGATTGGATGATCGCGCTCGACCTCGAGCTACCCGTCCCGCGCGACGACGGCAAGAAGGGCTAGCCCTTCATGACGCCGATCGGGACGACCTTGGCGACGAGCCTCCCGAGCCCGACCTCGTCCGAGACGCGGACGACCTCGTCGACGTCCTTGTAGGCCTCCGAGGCCTCCTCGGCCACCCCTTTCCAGCTCGTCGACTTGAGCTCGATGCCCCGGCGGGCCAGGTCGTCCCGGATCTTCTCCCCGCGGAACCGGCGGAGCGCTTCGTGCCTCGACATCACCCGGCCGGCGCCGTGGGCCGTCGAGCCGAAGCTCAGCTCCTCGGCCTCGGCCGTCCCGGCGAGGATGAACGAGGCGGTGCCCATGCTGCCCGGGATGATGACCGGCTGTCCGACGGCCCGGTAGCGGGCGGGGACCTCGGGCCGTCCCGGGCCGAAGCTCCTCGTCGCGCCCTTGCGGTGGACGACGAGCCGGCGCGACCGCCCGCCATCCGTGTGTTCCTCGACCTTGGCCACGTTGTGGCAGACGTCGTAGACCTGGTCCATGCCCTCGGCGCTGCCGAGGACCCGGGCGAAGACGTCGCGGACCCGATGGGCGATCATCTGGCGGTTGGCGAAGGCGTAGTTGACCGCCGCGCACATGGAGCGGTAGTAGCGCTGGCCCTCGGCCGACTTGAACGGGGCGTGGACGAGCTCGCGGTCCGGCAGCCCGGCGACGCCGAAGGCGTTCTCCAGGGCCTCGATGGCGTCGGTCGCCACCTGGTGTCCGAGGCCGCGGCTGCCGCAGTGGATCATGACCAGGACCTGCCCGGCGCCTTGGAGGCCGAAGGCCCGGGCCGCCTCCTCGTCGTAGATCTCCAGGACCTTCTGGATCTCCAGGAAGTGGTTGCCCGAGCCGAGGGTCCCGAGCTGGGGGAGGCCGCGCTCCAGGGCCCGCTCCGAGACGCCGTCGACGGCGGCCTCGGCCATCCGGCCCCGCTCCTCGGTCCTCTCGAGGTCGTCGGCCCGGCCGTAGCCGTTCTCGACGGCCCATTCGGCGCCCCGGACCAGGATCTCCTTGAGGACGCCCCGGCTGAGCTTGGTGACCCCCCCCTTCCCCACTCCGGCCGGCACCTCCTTGAAGATCTCGGCCAGGAGCTCTCTGCGCCGGTCCGAGACGTCGGCCTCCGTGTAATCGGTCCGGAGGAGGCGGACGCCGCAGTTGATGTCGTAACCGACGCCGCCCGGCGAGACGATGCCTTCGTCGAGGTCGAATGCGGCGACGCCGCCGATGGGGAAGCCGTAGCCCTGGTGGGCGTCGGGCATGACGTAGGAGCGCCGGACGATGCCGGGCAGGCAGGCGACGTTCCGGGCCTGGGCCAGGGTCTGGTCGCGGCGGATGCCGTCGAGGAGCTTGGCCGACGCGTAGACGACGGCCGCGACCCTCATCTCCCCCTGCCGGGGGATCTCCCAGACGTTGTCGCCGAGCTTGTTCAGGTCCATTCCCTCCTCACATGTCGACGACGACCTGGACGGTGAAGCCGTCGCACTCCTCGATCTTGAGGTCGTGATAGGTCACGGCCTTGACTCCGCCTTGGAGTTCGTGGGCGTCCGAGAGGACCTCGCCTTGGAACAGGGCCTCGAGGTTGAGGCCGGCGTATTCGGGGCGGACCCGCAGCCCCTCCACCCGGCCGAGCAGGAACCGCTTCGTCTCGAAGAGATAGACGACCTCGCCGAGGAACTTGACCAGCAGCTGCTCCCGGTCGATGCCCGTGACGTGGACGAAATGGCGGACCCGCGGGGCGATCCTCTCCCAGTCCCACATCAGGGAGGCCGTGGCCAGTGCGGCGTTCGCGAAGGCCTCCTCGAGCGTCCGGCCGAAGGCCTGGAACTTGCCGTCGGCCGTGTGGGGCAGGAACCTGTATCTGTCCATGGCGGGGCGCTCCCCTTCTACGGCCATTCTACCCCGATCCGGCCGTAATGTCAGCCGGGGCTCAACGGACGTCGGCGACGACGGCGTTGAGGACCTTCTTGCTGGCCCGGTCCTGGGCGAAGAGGACGACCTTGAGCCCCGTCCGGGCGATCGCGTTGCGCCTGACCCCCCACTCGAAATTCGGGACCCGGGCGTAAGTCCTGGCGAACTCCGTCAGGTAGGCGTCGGCGGCCTTCTCCGACGCAGCGAGATCGAAGGCGGCCGATCGCGGAGCGGTCCCGTCGACGGAGAGGATGTCGCGGACGACCATCTTGTGGGAGAGGAGGCCGTTGGAGCCCTTGTGGAGCTCCTCGTCCTGGACGAGGACGAGGTGATAGTCGGCCCCGGCAACGGGCTGGCCGATCTCGTAATCGACCCTGACCGTCCCGCCGCCGAGGGAGGCCCGCGCCTCGAGCGCCGCCCCGGGCGCCGCGGCGAGCAAGGGCTCGATCGCGGCCTTGTACTGCTTGAACTTCATCTCGGCCATGCCCCGGTTCCCCCCGCCGACCATCTTGTCCGCCCCGTCGAAGAAGACCGTCGGGGTGCTGTTGACCCCGTAATAGTCCTGCCGGGCCTTGGTCGCCGGGTTCATCATCGGGTCCGGCCGCGGGATGGGGAGATGGTAGATGAGGACGACGAGGTACTTGGCCGGGACGGACTCGATGAGGCCGTCGAAGCCGAGGTCGGCGCCGACGCAGGGCGGGCACTCGGAGCCGGTGAAGAGCTCGGCCAGAACGGCCTTTCCCCGCCAAGCGGCCGGGGCCCGGAACGGCTCGGGATGGAAGGGAAGCGCTTTGAGCCTGCTCTCGAGGGCCGCTTCGAACCCGTCCTCACGGCCGTGGATCTTGGCGTAGAGGGCCTTGGCCTTTTCACGCGCATCCTCATGGTTTTCGACGGCTGCCGAAAGGTAGGCCTCGAAGGCCTCTTTCGTACGGCCGTTTGTCTCGAGCTGTCGACCCAACGTGTGGTGGTAGGTCCCGTCGGACGGGCCGCCCTCCCGGCGATATGCGGCCAGCGCCTCCTCCGCCTTGGCCGGCTGGCCGGCGTTGAGATAGGCCTGGGCCATGAAGATCTCGAAGCCGACGACGAACCGGGACTTGAAGTAGCCCTGCCGTTCCTGGGGGACCCTCTCGAAGGTCGCCGGATCGGCGGCGGCCGCGAGGGTCGCCTCCCTGTACTTCGCGACGGCCGCCAGCACGGCCGCCTTGTCGAACGCGCCGAGCTTGGGGTGGGTCAGGATCTGGTCCGCGGCCACCGACGCGAGCTGGAGCCGGGCCGGTCCGCCGGCCCCGGCCATCATCCCGCCCTGGAGGGCGAGGACGGCGTCGAGGGTGTCGGCCAGCTCGATCCTGGCCGTCAGGATGCCCGAATCGATCGCGTTCATGAGCTGGCTCTCGGGATAGGCGGCCTTGATCCGTTCGAACTCCCGGAGCCTGGCCGAAGCGTCACCCATCTGCGTGGCGGCGACGACCTCCTTGTATTCGGGCGGCTGGGCCGGCCGGCCCTGGGCGCTCAGGGCGCCCGAGGCCGCGAGGGCCAGGACGACGATCGCGGCGAGAAGCGCACGCGCGTGGCTCGTGAGTTTCATGAAGACCTCCTTGGAACGTCCATTATACAGGGCGGGCCGAATAAAGGCTCAGGAGAACCGCCCGGCGAGGACCGCGCCGCAGGACGGGCAGCGCGAGTCCTTCAGGACGTTGGCGACGACCGCGAAGCCGCGGCGGCGGATGAGCGCGGCGCCGCAAGACGCGCAGAGGGTGTCCTCCGATTCGCCCGGGGCGTTCCCGACATAGATGTGCCTCAGGCCCGCGCTTCGGCCCGCCGTGGCGGCCAGGCGGAGCGTCGCCACGGGCGTCGCCGGCGTTTCCGTGTACTCGTAGTCGGGATGGAAGCGGCTGACGTGCCAGGGGATGTCCGGATCGACCGAAGCGATGAAGCCGGCGATCGCCGCGAGCTCGTCGCGGCCGTCGTTCAGCCCGGGGACGACGAGCGTCGTCACCTCGACCCAGATCCCCAGCTCGCGCATCAGGCGGATCGACGCCAGCACGGGTCCGAGGCGGGCGCCGCAGACTTTCCGGTAGGTCTCGTCCTTGAAGGCCTTGAGGTCGACGTTGGCCGCGTCGAGCCAGCCCGCGCTGGCTTTCAGGGCGTCGGCGGTCATGTAGCCGTTGGTGACGAAGTTGTTGAGCAGCCCGGCCTCGCGGGCCAGCCGGGCCGTGTCGTGGGCGTACTCGAAGAAGACCGTCGGCTCCGTGTAGGTGTAGGAAACGCTCCGGCAGCCCGCGTCGACCGCGGCCCGGACGACGGCGTCCGGGGGGAACGGGTCGCCGGCCAGGCCGCCGCCCTCGCGCCGCGGGGCCTGCGAGATCTGCCAGTTCTGGCAGAAGCCGCAGCGGAAATTGCAGCCGGCCGTCGCGATGGACAGGGCCTTCGAGCCGGGCAGGAAGTGATAGAGCGGCTTCTTCTCGATGGGATCGACGTGGGCGGCGACGACCTCCCCGTAGACGAGCGTTTCGAGCCGGCCGCCGCGGTTCTCGCGGACCGCGCACACGCCCTTGCCGCCCGGCGGAACGACGCAGCGGTGGGCGCAGAGGCGGCAGGCGGCCTTCCCGCCTTCGAGCGGGTCCCAGAGCATGGCCTCGTGGATCATCGTCCTCGGAGCTCCGGGAAGAGCTTGGCCGCCGCCGGGCACAACCGGCCGAGGAAGCAATCGGGGCACTTCGGCCGGCGCGCTTGGCAGAGCGCCCGGCCGTGCTCGACGAGCAGGAAGTTGAAATCGAGCCAGTCCGGCCGCGGCACGAGGGCCATGAGGTCGCGCTCGACCTTGACCGGGTCTTCGTGCCGGCTGAAGCCGAGCCGGCGGGCCAGCCGTCCCGGCGTGGGTGTCGACGGCGATCCCCTCGGCCTTGCCGTAGCCCGCGGCGAGGACGATGTTGGCCGTCTTCCGGGCCACTCCCGGCAGGGTGACGAGCTCCGCCATCGAGTCGGGGACGACCCCGCCATAGGCCTCGCCGATGCGCCGGGTCGCGCCGATGATCGCCCCGGCCTTGTTCCGGAAGAACCCCGCGGGACGTATCTCCGCCTCGAGCTCGGACCGGTCGGCCGCGGCGAAGGCGGCCGCCGACGGGTACTTCCGGAACAGGCCCGGCGTGATGGTGTTGACGCGCTCGTCCGTGCACTGGGCGGCCAGGATCGTGGCTACGAGGATCTCGAGCGGACTGCCGAACGCGAGGGCGGTCCGGACCTGAGGGTAGCGCTTCCTCAGCAGCCGGATGACCGGCCCGATGCGCCGCCGAGCGCAGTCCATACGGCCCTCCTCCCCGCCCGCTCAGGGCCCGACGTGGAAGAGGTCCTGGCCGATGTGGAAGTCCTCGACGTCGTAGTAGTCCGGGAACTTCTGGAGGAGCTCGAGCTCGGCCCTGATCATGGCCTGGTGGCTCCGCTCGACTCGGCCGAGATAGGCCAGGATCTTGCCGCCGGCCTCGTCCTCGACCCTCCCGGCGGCCTCGTTGTAATAGGCTTCGGCGGTCTCCTCGGCCTTGAGCGCGGCTTCGAACAGGGCGGGGACGCTAGGCTCCGCGGGCAGCGAAACGCCGATCGGCGGCATCAGCGACGATTCGGGAACGTCCTTGGGCCGGTCGGGGTATTTCTGACCGAGGAGCCTCTCGAGGATCTTCTTGTGGTGCTCCTCCTCGAGGGCCAGGAACTTGAGCTTCTGGCCGAGAAGGACGTTTTTCACCCGGCCCTGGAGCCGGGTGTAGAACGCGGCGGCGTCGATCTCGGAGCGGATGGCCACTCCGAGGACCTGCCAGGCCGCGAGGTTCTTGTCGATAGCCATGGTCGCCTCCCGGGTTCCGACTTCAGAACGCGACGAACTTGTCTTTCGGGGCGCCGCAGACGGGGCACTTGTCCGGGGCGTCGCCCTCGACGGTGTAGCCGCAGACCGAGCAGACCTGGATGGGCTTGGGATCGATGTCGCGGCCCGATTCGACGGCGGCCCAGGCGGCCCGGTAGATGCCGGCGTGGACCTTCTCGGCGGCCAGCGCGGCTTTGAGGAACGTCTCGGCCGTCTTCTCGCCCTGGGCCTGGGCGACGGCGATGTAGGACGGATACATCTCCTCGATCTCGAACGACTCCCCGCCGATGGCCGCGTCGAGGTTGTCCTTGGTCGTGCCGATGGCGCCGAGGGTCTTGAGGTAGTTCGTGGCATGGATCTGCTCGGCGAAGGAATTGGCCTTGAACGCGCGGGCGACGTTGGGCAGCTTGTCGGCGGCGGCCCGCTCGGCGAAGGCGGCGTACTTGACGTGGGCCTGGCTCTCTCCGGCGAGGGCGGCCTTGACGTTCTCTTCGGTCATCTTCTTCATCTAACGGTCTCCTTAAAGAGGTTTTTTAGGCGATCTTGACCATGGCCTGGATGGCGCCGCGGGCCCGGTCGGCGACGTCGGCCGGGACGTCGACCCGGAACGTGCCCGTCTCGAGGGCCCGGAGGACCTTGTCGAGCGTCGTCATCTTCATGTGGACGCAGAGCGCGGACTCGCGCAAGGGGAAGAAGGCCGCGGAGGGGTTCTCCTTGGACAGGCGATAGAGGATCCCCGTCTCCGTGCCTAAGACGACCTCGCGGAGCTCCGTCGCCCTGGCCTCGAGGACCATCTTCCCGGTCGAGAGGACCTTGTCGGCGAGCTCGATGACGTCGAGGGGGCATTCGGGGTGGACCCAAACCTCGGCCCCCGGGTGGCGGGCCCGGGCCGCCTCGACGTCCTTGGGCTTGAACCGGTGATGGACGTGACAATAGCCGTCCCAGGCGATGATCCGCAGGCCCGTTTCCCGGGCGACATAGGCGGCCAAGTTCTTGTCGGGGACGAACAGCAGCTCGTCGACGCCGAGCGACCGGACGACGTTCACGGCGTTCGAGGAGGTGCAGCAGATGTCGCTCTCGGCCTTGACCTCGGCGCTCGTGTTGACGTAGCAGACGACCGGGAGCCCGGGGTGTTCCGCCTTCCAGGCCCGGAGCTCGCGGGCGTTGATCATGTCGGCCATGGGGCAGCCGGCTTCGATCTCGGGCAGCAGCACGGTCTTTCCCGGCGAGAGGATGGCGGCCGTCTCGGCCATGAAGTGGACGCCGCAGAAGACGATCGTCCCGGCGTCGAGGACGGCGGCCTTGCGGCTGAGCTCGAGGGAGTCGCCGACGAAGTCGGCCGCGTCCTGGACCTCGGGCGCCTGGTAGTTATGGGCCAGAATGACGGCGTTCTCGCGCTTCTTGAGCTCGCCGATCCTCCTCAGGATGTCCGTCGGCCCCATCATCTCCGCCTCACCCCGGCCGGGCCGGCCTCAGGCCGCCTTTCCCAGCGGGGCCCCGCAGTGGATGCAGGTCTTGTCGCCCTTCTTGGTGATCCCGCCGCAGCCGGGGCACTCCTCGAACTCGATCCGGCAGGCCCGGCAGAAGGTCTTGTCCTCCTCCTCGAGCGAGGCGTCGCAGTAGGGGCAGGCGCAGCCTTCCTCGTCGTGCTCGTGCGCGGCGGCGGCGGGCGCCGCGGCCGTCGCCCGGCCGGCCCGCCTGTCCTCGTAATTCTTGATGGCCTCGTGGAGGGCGTCGGCCCCGAGATTGGAGCAGTGCATCTTGTTCTTGGGCAGGCCGCCGAGCTCCTCGGCGACACTGTCGTTGGTTATGGCCATGGCCTCGGGCAGGGTCTTGCCCTTGGCCATCTCGCTGACCATGCTGGAGACGGCGATCGCCGCGCCGCAACCGAACGTCTGGAACTTGACGTCGGCCAGCTTGTCCTTCTCGACCTTGATATAGAAGGTCATCATGTCGCCGCAGACGGGATTGCCGACCTGCCCGACGCCGTCGGCGTCGGTCATGACGCCGACGTTGCGGGGATTGGCGAAGTGGTCCATGACCTTGTCGGTGTACATCATGATCCTCTCTTTTTCAGGTGCTCCGTGTAGAGCGGCGACATCCGCCGCAGCCGGTCGACGACCGGCGGAAAGACCTCGAGCAGGTGGTCGACGTCCCGGCCCGTCGTCCCGTCGACGAGGCTGAAGACGAGCGAGCCCTGGGCGGTGGCGTGGTCGAGCCCCATGGCCAGGAGGACGTGCGACACCTTGAGCGACTTGGACGTGCAGGCCGATCCGCTCGCGGCCGCGACGCCCTTCATGTCGAGGCTGAGGAGCATGGCCTCGCCCTCGATGAACTCGACGCAGAGACTGGCGTGGTGGGGCAGGCGTTCGGCCCGCGACCCCGTGACGACGACCCGCTCGATCCTGCCCGGGATCGCGTCGAGGATGCGGTCGCGCAGCGGCTCGAGGGCCGCGCGCCGCGCCGCCATGTCGCGCGCGGCCAGCCGGGCGGCCCGGCCCAGGCCGACGATGGCCGGGACGTTCTCGGTCCCTCCGCGCCGCCCGCCCTCCTGGATGCCGCCGTCGACGAGAGGCAGGATGCGGACGCCCTTGCGGACGAAGAGCGCCGCGCCGCCCTTGGGACCGTAGAACTGGTCCCCGGCCAGGCTCAGGGCGTCGACGCCGAGCGCCTGGACGTCCAGCGGGACGATCCCGGCGGCGGCCACGGCGTCGGTATGGACGAGGACGCCGCGCTTCTTCGCCACCGCGGCGATCGCCGAGACGGGCTCGATCGTGCCGACCTCGCTGTTAGCCGTCATCACGGAGACGAGGACGGTCTCCGCGGTCAGGGCCCTCTCGACTTCGGAGGGATCGACCCTCCCCGTCCCGTCGACGGGGACGAGCGTCGAGGTGAAACCGTGCCTCTCCAGGGCTTTGACCGAGTTGAGGACGGACGAGTGCTCGACGGCCGAGACGACGATGTGCTTCCCCCGGGCCTGCTGGCCGAGGGCCAGGCCCTTGACGGCGAAGTTGTTGGACTCGGTCCCGCTGGCGGTGAAATAGACCTCGGCCGGCTTGGCCCCGACGAGGGCGGAGACGTCCTCCCGGGCCTCCTCGACGGCCGCCTGGGCCCGCCGCCCGGCGGCATGGAGGCTCTGGGGATTGCCGAAGGCGTCATCGAGGAAGGGGGCCATGGCCTCGCGGACCTCGGGGAGGAGCGGCGTCGCCGCGATGCGATCGAGATAGACGCTGGGCATGTTCCCCCCGGAGGCGCGAAGGCTCAGACGGCCTCGACCGAAACGACCTCCGGGACCTCTTTCTTCAGGATCCGCTCGATGCCCATCTTCAGGGTCATCTGGGACATCGGGCAGCCTCCGCAGGCGCCCGTGAGGCGGACCTTGACGATCCCGTTCTCCCCGACCTCCACGAGCTCGACGTCGCCGCCGTCGGCCTGCAGGGCGGGGCGGACCTTGTTCAAGGCTTGTTCGACTTTTTCTTTCATCGGTGACTCCTCGATCATGGGGACGATAACTCCCCTATCTTACGCCGCCGGAAGCGGCGACACAAGGGACGGACGCTTCGCGGGCCGGCCGGCTCCCTACTTCTTGGCCATCGGCTCGCCGCAGCAGAGCAGGACGTGCTCCTCGACGCAGCCGCAGGTCTCGTCGACGATGACGCGGTAGCCGCAGATCCTGCATTCGAGCTTGGGCTCGGGCTTGGCTTTGGCCTTGGTTTTGGGCTTGCTTTTGGCCTTGGCCTTGGGTCTGGGCTTGCCGACCGGTTTCTTTTTCTTCTTAGTGGCCATGATGTCCCTCCTGTTCGTGTTTAATTATTAGCACCGCCGCTCAGGCGATGTCAATCAGCTTCGCCTTCCCCGCGGCTCCGGTCGAGCAGGCGCCGCTCGCCCCGGAGCCGGCGGATCGCCGTCACGTCCTGGCTGACCTCGAGCGTCCCCTTGTAGGCCCCCGCCTTGTCGCGCAGGGCGAAGTAACGGATGTGGATGAACTTGCCGCCCGACTCGATCCAGAATTCGGCGACTTCCCGATCGCCCGAACGGAAGGACTGGAGGATGCGCTCGACGACGTCCAAGCTTTTCGGCGGATGGCAGTTCTGGACCTTGCGGCCGATGACCCCGGGCGTCCGGGGGAAGATCCTGTCGGCCGTCCCCGAGTAATAGACGACCGTGTCGTTCTCGTCGACGAAGGATATGTCGACGGGCAGATGCGTCAGCATGAGGTCGATCTGGCCGGCGGTCAGGGCCCCGGTATCGAGGGAGATCGGACCGCCGGCGGCCCCGCCGGACGTCGCGGGGGCCGGCGCGCCCTTCGGCCCCGAGGACCAGCCGGGGGCCGGAACGATCCAGGCGTAGCCGACCTCCTCTTCGCCCTTCTTGACCCGGTCCCAGTCGGCCTCGTCGAACTTCTCCTGGCACATCGGGAAGAGGATCTTCTCCTCCTTGGTCACCATGTCCCTCATTTCCTGGAGGACCCACTGGCCCGTCCGGACGACCGCATCCGCGTCCCCGAGCTCGATGGCCCGCCGGAACTCCTTGAGATGGGCCCGGACATCGTCGTGGATGGCCCACATGACCTTGGACGGCCCGCTGATCCCCTTGTCCTCGAGGCGCGGGAAGAGTTGGTTCTCCTTCTTGAGATAATGTTTCTCGACCTCCGCCAGGGAGGCGGCGAGCTCGGAGAGACGGGCCCGGTCGGCCGGACGGGCGTTGTGGCCGGGAGCCTCGCGAAGATGGATCAGGACCTTCGCGACCTCGGCGACGACTTTTTCCATGGCCCGGTTCTCCTCCATCAGGGTGTGGAGGGGATGTCCCGCCACGGCCAGCGGCGCGGACTGTGAGGCGAGGGACTCTTCGAAGACCTTGACATGGACGTCGCAGAGCTTGCGTACTTCCTCTTCCGGAAGGCCTTCCGAGATGAGCTCCTGTTCCATAGCGCCGATCTCCGCCCCGGAGACCTCGCGAACGAGCTCGGCGAAGCGCTTTTTCAAGGCGTCGACGTCGCCGCCCCGATGCAGGTCGCGGATGATGTCCTTGAGGATCTCTTTCTTCGATTTCGGGTCGAGGGTCATCGCGTCTCCTCTCGTCAAAGCCTATGATACAATAAATACTACTTTATTAGTAGTATTTATCCGAAAAAAAATCAGACGACGATTCGGGGGATCTGCGGGTTGATGCGGGCCAGGACCTCGTAGCCTGATGGTGCCGATGAGCGCGGCCAGGTCTTCGGCCGTGACCCGCTCCCGCCCGTCCGCGCCGAGAAGCGTCACCTCGTCCTCGAGCCTGACCCCGGGGACGTCGGTGACGTCGGCGACGAAGAAATCCATGGCGATCCGGCCGCGGACCGGGGCCCGGCGGCCCTTGACCAGGACGTGGGCGGCGTTCGAGAGGCGCCGGTCGTAGCCGTCGTAATAGCCGACCGGGACGACGGCCAGGACCGTCGGCCGCGTCGTCCGGAACGTGCAGCCGTAGCCGATGAAGGCCCCGGCCGGGACCTTCTTGACCTGGGCGACGCGGGCCCGCCAGGAGAGGACCGGCCGTAGGTCCGGCGGCTCCTTCTTCTCCAGGGCCGCGGAGAGGTACGTCTCCTTGGACGGCCACAGCCCGTAGAGCCCGATCCCCACCCGCGCCAGGTTGAACTCCGGCTCCGGGAAGAGGATCGTCGAGGCCGTGCAGGACATGTGCTTGAGGGGGACGCGATCCCCCTCGGCCTCGACCTCGCGGCAGGCCGCGCGGTAGCATTCGAGCTGGAGCCGGGGATAGTCGTGCTTGGTCGTGTCCTCGATGTTGGCGAAGTGCGAGGACAGCCCTTCGACGACGAGGTTCGGGCGCTTCCGGATGTCGCGGACGAAGGCCCCGAGCTCCCGGGGAACGAGCCCCTGGCGCCACGTCCCGGTCTCGACTTTGACATGGAGGCGGACGGTCCTGCCGGCCCGGGCGGCGAGCTCCGCCAGCCGCTGGACCGTCTGGCGGTTGTAGACGGTCAGGCGCAGGTCCCGGGTCACGGCGTCCTCGAGGGCCCCGAGAGGCGCGTAGCCCAGGACGAGGACGGGGACCGCGATGCCCCGCCTCGCGGATCGCGACGCCCTCTTCGACGGAGTGGACGCCGAGCCAGTCGACGCCCTCGGCGACGGCGATCGCGCTCGTCTCGAGAAGGCCGTGGCCGTAGGCGTTGGCCTTGACGACGCCGAGGAGGAGCCTTCTCCGGCCGATGATCCGCCGGAACTCGCCGATGTTGTGGGCGAGGGCCGCGCGGCTGATCTCGATCCGCGCGACCGGAGCTCGGGACATCACCCTTCCCGCTTCTTCGCCTCTCCGGCCGCCCGGACCCGGTCCAGGTCGACGAGCCCCCGGAGCTCGGCGTCGATGAGGACCGTGTCTTCGCGCTCGACCCCCGTCGAGACGATGCCGACGCGCGTCTCGACGAGGTCCTCGAGGGCACGGACGTAGTCGACGAACGTCGGCGGCAGGGAGCCGAGGTCGGCGGCCCCGCGTATGGAGTCCGGCCAGCCCGGGAGGATCCTGTATACGGGGACGACCTCCTCGAGCGCCCAGGACTCGGTCGGGAAGCTCTTGAGAAGCCCGCCCTTGTACCGGTAGCCCGTGCAGACGGCGATCTCGCCGAGACCGGCGAGGACGTCGGGTTTGGTCAGGGCGATCCGGTCGACCCCGTTCGTCCGGCAGGCGTAGCGGACGGCCACGGCGTCGAACCAGCCGCAACGCCGGGGCCGGCCGGTCGAGGCCCCGAACTCGTCGCCGCAGGCCGCGATCCTCTTGCCGGTCTCGTCGGCGAGCTCGGTCGGGAACGGGCCGCCGCCGACCCGGGTCGTGTACGCCTTGGTGATGCCGAGCACGCCGTGGATCGCCTTCGGCCCGACGCCGAGCCCGGTCGCCGCGCCGCCAGCCGTCGAGCTGGATGAGGTGACGAAGGGATAAGTGCCGTGGTCGACGTCGAGGAGGACGCCCTGGGCGCCCTCGAAGAGGATCGTCTCGCCCCGGGCCATCCGATCGTGGAGGAGCTCCGGGACGTCGCGGACGTAGGGGACGAGCCTCTCCGCCCAGCCCGCGTACTCCTTGTACACGGCCTCGGCGTCGAGAGGCGGCAGGCCGAACGCCCGCAGGACGGGTCCCTTGGCGGCGACGTTCTCGTCGATCTTCTCCCGCAGCGCCCGGAGGTCGGCCAGGTCGCCGGCCCGGATGCCCAGGCGGGCCGCCTTGTCCTCATAGGCCGGGCCTATGCCCCGGCAGGTCGTCCCGATCTTCTTCTCGCCCCGCCTGTCCTCGGAGATCCTCTCGACGAGCGGGTGCCAGGGCATGATCAGGTGCGCGCCCCGGCTGACGGCGACCCGCTCCGGCCCGACGCCGACGCCCAGGGCTTCGAGGTCGGCGGCCTCCTTGAAAAAGGCCGCGGGCGAGAGGACGAGCCCGTTGCCGATGACGCAGAGCGTCGCCGGACGGAGGATGCCCGAGGGAATGATGTGGAGGACGATCTTGCGCCCCTTGACGTAGACCGTGTGCCCGGCGTTGTGACCGCCCTGATAGCGGGCGACGATGTCGAAGGCCGGGGTCAGCAGGTCGACGATCTTGCCCTTGCCTTCGTCGCCCCACTGGGTGCCGAGCACGAGGAGGT
The DNA here is from genome assembly GCA_963719985.1 of Candidatus Aminicenantota bacterium. Lineage (GTDB taxonomy): Bacteria > Acidobacteriota > Aminicenantia > Aminicenantales > Saccharicenantaceae > RBG-16-66-30. The sequence continues at coordinate 415,513 of CAVRDU010000006.1, forward strand.
TGGCCATGGCGTCCCCTTCTCCCCTTCAGAAGCTCAGGCCCAGCTGGACCTGGAACTGGTCGTCCTTGAGGGCGGTCCCCTTCGCCTTGTTCCAATCGTACTCGAACTTGATGAACACGGTGGAATCGATGACCCAGCGCAGGCCCGCGGTCCAGCGGCTCCGGTCGAAGTCGATGCCCCCCCCGTGATAGCCGTCGGCGTACTTGACCTGCTGGTAGCTGCCGACGGGCTGGAAGCCGCGGAAGTTCATGGTCGTCCAGACGGCGAAGCCCTCGGCCTCCCCCCGTTCGAACGGCTGGGGGTTCTCGAGGAGGGCTTTCGTGTATTCGGCGTGGACCTCCCACAGTTCGGTCGCCCAGGAGAGGTCCGCGCCCTCGAGGGTGAGGTCGCGCATGTTGAGCTCGTCGTACTTTCCGGTGTAGTACGACACGCCCGCCCGGATGCCCTGGCCCAAGATGAGCCCGAGCCGGCCTCCTTTGGCCTTGTCGGTGTTGTTGTCGCTGAACTGCTGTCCGGCCCAGGGCTCGTCGGCCTCGGCCAGGCCGTTGCCGACGTAGGCCGCGTAGGTCAGGACGCCCACCTCGCCTTCGACGAGAAGGCCCAGGTCGCGCCAGGACGCGGGGTAGAGATATTCGAGGTTGAGGGGCGCGCGGACGAGAAGCGTCTCGTGCGGACGGCTGTTCCGGTTCCAGTTCCCGAAGGGGACGAGGAAGAGCCCGGCCCGGACCGTGATGGTCTTGGAGGGCAGGTACCCGGCCCAGGCCTGGACGAGGTCGAAGGTGGAGACGCCGCGGGCCCGGGCCTCGACGGTGAAGCCGAACTTGCCCCCGCCGACGGGGCCGCCGGCCAGGAAGCCGGCCAGGAGGTTCTCCAGCTTCGCCCGAGGGTAGGAGCTCTCGGCCTGTCCCTTGATGTACTCGAAGGAAAGATAGCCGTTGGCCTTGACCTGGGCCAAGGCCGGGAGGGCCAGGCCGACGACCAGGGCGGCCGCGATCGCGGCGCGTGTCTTGTTCATGTGAGCTCCCCGAAATCGAAGGATTCCTCGAACAGGTCCTCTTTCCGTGTCCCGACGTCCTTGTTCAGGGCGACGAGCCGGCCGATCTCCGCGGCCCCCTTTTTCGTCCCCATCCAGATCGCGCCGACGAGGCGGCCTTCCCGGAGGACGAGCTTCTTGTACAGGCCCTTCCCGGGCTCGGAGCGGACGAGGGACTCGATGCCGGGGCCCTCCGCCGAGAAGTCCCCCGCGGAGGTCACGTAGAGCCCCGCGACCTTGAGCGTGTTCGAAGTGACCGTGCCGCCGTAGGGCATGTCCAGTCCGAGCATGTTGTGCGCGGCGACCCGGGCCTGCTCGAAGGCGGCCGGGATGATCCCGTAAGTCCGCCCCCCGTGCTCGGCGGCGTCCCCGGCGGCGAAGACGCCGGGGGCCGACGTCCGCATGCGATCGTCGACGACGACGCCACGGCCGACCTCGAGCCCGGCGCCGCGGGCCAGGCCGACTTCGGGCGCGATCCCCGCGGCGATGATGACGGTGTCCGCCTCGACCTCGTCGCCGGACTCGAACCGCAGGGCCCGGACGCCGCCGTCGCCGAGGATCTCACGGGCGACGGCGCCCAGCCGGACGGCGATCCCCGTCGCCTCGATCTGGCCCTTGAGGATCCCGGCCGCCTCGGGATCGAGCTGGCGGGGCAGGAGACGGTCGAAGAACTCGACGACCCCGACCTCGGCGCCCCGGCCGCGGATGGCCCGGGCGATCTCGAGGCCGAGCAGTCCGCCGCCGAGCACGACGGCCTTCCCGTGGTCCCGGAGGTGCGCGAGGAGGGCCTCGGCGTCGTCGAGCGTCCTCAGGACGAAGACGCCGTTTCTATCAGCGCCGGCGACGGGCGGCCGGGTGGGCCGCGCTCCGCTGGCCAGGAGGAGGACGTCGTAGGGGACGGTCTCGCCCGCCGAGGTCTCGACCCTCTTCGCCGCGGGGTCGATCCGGACGACTGCCGTGCCGAGGCGGAGGCCTATCCTCTGCCTGGCGGTCCAGCCCTCGGGAAAAGCGAAGATCCTCTCCCTGGGCATCCGGCCGGCCAGGTACTCGATCAGGTTCGGGCGGGGGTAGTAGGGATGCCGTTCCTCCCCGAGGACGTCGATCCCGACCTCGGGGGCGAGCTCACGGAGCGTCTTGGCGGCCAGGGTGCCGGCCAGCCCGCTGCCGACGATGACGGCGTTCACGTTCGGACCAGGTCTCCGCGGCCGGCGTCAGTCGAGCTTGGCGAACAGGTCCTTGCCGACGCCGCATTGGGGGCAGACCCAGGTGTCCGGGAGGTCGTCGAAGCTCGTGCCGGGCGGGATGCCGTTGTCCGGATCGCCCGCGGCGGGGTCGTAGACGTAGCCGCAGGCGGTGCATTCATACTTGTCCATCGCGCGCTCCTTTCAATTCTCTTGCAGGACCCGTTTCTCGTACTCGGCCTCGAGCTTGAGCTTGTGTTCCCGCTCCTGGCCGGCGAGGAAGAGGAAGATCTCCTGCAGTCCCGCGGCCCCGGCGGTCCGGGCCAGGGATTCGTAGAGCTCCACGGCCTGTTTTTCTTTTTTCGCGGCGAAGATGAGGAGCTCCTGGAGCGTCATGTCCGCCGCGAGCGGCTCCTCGCCCAGGGCGTCGACGATGCGCAGGTCCGGGGCGAAAGACGGCTCGAGCCGTTCGATCTGGGCGGCCGTCAGTCCCTCGAGGATGCGGCGGTGCGATTCCTCTTCGCCGCGGAGGAACAGGAGGAGCTCCCGGAGCCCGGGCGTTCCGGCGAGAGCGGCCATACGGCCGTAGCTATCGGCCGCCTCGATCTCCCGGCCGACGGCGAACGCGATGGCTTCGGCGGCCGAGCGGAAATGTCTCTGGGCCATCGGGCGACCGTCCTTTCCAGAGTCGGAGTTACGGGGACCCGCTCATTATAAAGGATTGCCGTGAGGAGTCAAACGGTTCCGGCCAGCCGGGCGAGCTTGTCCCTGACGAGGGAGTTCCTCTTGACGGGCTTGTCGTTCTTGATGGCGATCCAGAGGGCCTTGGTGGACCCGATGACGACGCTCAGCTTCCTGGCCCGGGTCAGGGCGGTATAGAAGAGGTTGCGCTGGAGCATGATGAAGTGCTGGGTCAGGAGCGGCATGATGACGGCCTGGTACTCGCTGCCCTGGGCCTTGTGGACGGACACGGCGTAGGCGAGGGCGATGTCGTTGAGCTCGTCCTTCTCGTAGGCCACGGTCCGTCCGTCGAAGTCGACGAAGAGACGGTACCTGGCCCGGTCGGCGTGGAGGACGGAGCCGACGTCGCCGTTGAAGACGTCCTTGTCGTAGTCGTTGCGGAGCTGCATGACCTTGTCCTTCGCCTTGAGGACGCGGGCCCCGACCTGGAGGCCCTCCCCGCCGGGATTGAGCCGGGCCTGGAGCTCCGTGTTGAGGTTGTCGACGCCGGCAACGCCCCTGTACATCGGGCTGATGACCTGGATCTGCGGCGAGAGCGGGCTCAGGCCCAGCCGGCGGGGAACGCTCGACGCGCACAGCTTGACGATCGTCTGGAAGGCCTTGCGGTCGTCCTCCTGGCGGATGAAGTAGAAGTCGGCGTCCCTGTCGTCGCGGGGGGCGTGGACGAGCGCCAGGCCCTGGTTGATCCGGTGGGCGTTCGCGACGATGAGGCTCTCCTTCTCCTGCCGGAAGATCTCGTCGAGGCGGACGACCCCGACGGTCCCCGACTCGATGATGTCGTTGAGGAGGGACCCGGGCCCGACCGACGGCAGCTGGTCCTTGTCGCCGACGAGGACGAGGCGCATCCACGCCGGGACGGCCTTGAGGAGGTGGAACATGAGCGGCAGGTCGACCATCGAGAACTCGTCGACGACCAGGGCCTCTCCGCGGAGGGGGTTCGACTCGTTCCTCTTGAACGTCCCCTTCTTGGGCTGGAACTCGAGGACGCGGTGGATCGTCCGGGCGTCCTCGCCCGTCGTCTCGGCCAGGCGCTTGGCCGCCCGCCCCGTCGGCGCGGCGAGCAGGACCTCGCGGCCCCACTTGCGGAAGATGTCGACGATGGCCCGGACGATGGTCGTCTTGCCCGTGCCGGGACCGCCGGTGACGACCAAGATCTTGCGCTCGAACGATTCCCGGATGGCCTGGCGCTGGAGCCGCGAGTAGGCGATGCCGCGGTCCCGTTCGGTCGCGGCGATGGCCAGGTCGAGGTCGAAGTCCGGCGGCCGGCAGGGGAACTCGGCGAGCCTGTGGATGGAGCGGACGACCTCCTCCTGGGCCTGGAAGAAGAACGGCAGGTAGAGGGCCCGGCCGTCGGCGACGTCCTCGGCCACGACCTTCCCGGCCTTGAGGAGAACGGCCAAGGCCTCGTCGGCCCTGTCCGCCTCGATCGCCAGGTCGGCGACGCACCGTTCCCCGACCCCGGCGGCGAGGGAGAAGATGTGGCCCTGCTCGTTGTCCTTTTCGAGGATATAGAGGATGTAGGCCTTGACCCGCTCGAGCGAGGCCGGGTCCAGGCCGAGCTTGAGCGCGATCTGGTCGGCGGTCTTGAAGCCGACTCCCCAGATGTCGAGGCTCATCTGGTAGGGGTCGGTCTTGAGGACGGTGAAGGACCGGTCCCCGTACTGGCGGTAGATCTTGGTGGCCAGGTTCGTCGAGACGTTGTGCTCCTGGAGGAACATGATCAGGTCGCGGATGTCCTGGTGCTCGGCCCATGAGCGGCGGATCTCCTTGAGCTTGACCGCCCCGACGCCCTCGACCTCGCGGAGGCGCCCGGGGTCCTTGGTCAGCACGTCGATCGTCCCCGCCCCGAACTTGGCCACGACGCGCTTGGCCAGGACGGGCCCGATCCCGCGGACGAGGCCCGAGGCCAGGAACTTCTCGATGCCTCCGGCCGAGGCAGGCAGGGCCAGGGTGAAACGCTCGACCTTGAACTGCCGCCCGAAGCGGGGGTTGAGCTCCCAGGCGCCGCGGACGCGCAGGACCTCGCCCGGCGTGAGCGGCGGGAAGCACCCGACGACGGTCATCTCCTCGCCGCCCTCGGGCAGGAACTTGGCGACGGTGTAGCCGTTGTCCGGATTGTAGAAGACGATCCCCTCGAGGACGCCCTCGACCGACTCCTCGCCCGTGACGAGCTTCGCTCTCTTCACCGTGACCCCATGTTATGCGTTTCCCCCAAGGCCCGTCAACTCAGGCCACTTCGCCGCTCTTCGTGAATTGGGGCTGAGAGGTGTCCTCGGGGCGAGCATCAAGCGGTGATCTAGCCGGCCTCGGGACGGAGACGGCCAAGAGGCAACGAGGAGGATTCTCGAGCCCGATTTGGAAAAGTTTAGCCGGCGCGCGTGCCGGATGAGGGAAGTTTGCCTGCAAACCGGCAAAACGTGTCTGAGCGAGGCTTAGCGCAAGCCGAGCGAGTTGTTTTGACGCCGAGTCCGGCGAACGGAAGGGCGTGAAAAATCAGCCCAGCGAACGGAGAGGATATCCGAAGCTCAGTTGATGATGCGGAGCATGCGCCGCCAGCGGGCCTTGGGGATGAAGCTGACGAATTTCTTGAGGCGGTCGCGAAAGCCCGTCTTCTGCCAGGCGTCGCGCTCGGCCTGGTAGGAGAAGTAGATGACCCAGGGCCGGCCCTTGATCGAGTCGAGCGGGACGAACCCCCAGTAGCGGCTGTCGAGGCTGTTGTCGCGGTTGTCGCCCATGGCGAAGATGTGGCCCGGCGGCACGGTGACGGGATCGAAGTTGTCGCGGATGACGTCGTCGTAGTTGTAGACGTCGCTCTTGGTGTGGACGTCGCTGTCGATGTGGACCTTGTAGGGCTCGGCGAGCGGTTCGCCGTTGACGAAGACCTGCTTCTCCTTGATCTCGACGGTCTCGCCCTCGAGGGCGATGACCCGCTTGACGAAGTCCTTGGTCAGGTCCTTGGGGTATTTGAAGACGACGATGTTGCCCCGCTCGATCGTCTTGCGGGGCAGGATCGCCCCCTCGAGCGGCAGGACCGGCCGGGTGTAGGCGAGCTTGTTGACGAGCAGGAAATCGCCGATGAGGAGGGTCGGCTCCATGGAGCCGGTCGGGATCTGGAAGGCCTGGACGACGAAGGTCATGACGAAGAAGACGAATACCGCCGTCTCCGCGATGAGCTCGAAGTACTCCCGGAAGAGGCTTTTGTCCCTCGGCTTCTTGTCTTTGTCCATCTTGGTCACGCTCGTGAAGAAGTACTATAAAGGAAAACGAGCGGAACATCAATGATGTTGCCCCCGTCGCGCCGCTCCCGCGTTGTGCTCGCCTTGACACCCCCGGCCAATCCGGCTTAACTAGTCCCGTGAACGTCACTCTCTTCGGCTACCCCAAGACGGGCAAGACGACGCTGTTCAACCTCCTCACCGGTGCCCATCTCGACACCCGGGCCTACGACGACGGCCGGCGTGAGCCGAACGTCCGCGCGGTCGTCCTCCCCGACCCGCGGCTCGACCGGATCGCGGCGGCCTACCCCGAGAAGACGAGGATCGCCGCGTCGATGGACCTCGCCGACCTCGTCGGCATCTCCTTCGGCGAGGTCAAGACCAGCCTCCTGCTCGGGCACCTGAGGAAGGCCGACGGCCTCGTCCACGTCGCCCGGGGCTTCGCCGATCCCGACGTCCCCGCCGCGAGGGGACGCGTCGACCCGGTCGCCGACGTCCGGAGCATGGAGGAGGAGCTCGTCCTGGCCGACCTCGTCCTCGTCGACGGCCGGCTGGAGCGCCTGGAAAAGGACCTCAAGAAGATGAAGGACCCGGAGGGCGAGAAGGAGCTCCACCTGCTCCGGCGCCTCCGCCCGTCGCTCGAGTCGGGCCGCGGGCTCCGGGACCTGCCGCTCGCCCCGGCCGAGGAGAAGCTCATCCGCAGCTTCGCCCTCCTGAGCCTCAAGCCGCTCCTCCATTTCATCAACGTCGACGAAAAGGACCTGGCCTCGGTCCGCCGGCCGGAGGCGCTCTACCCCGCCCTCGGCGGCGGGCGCCGTGTCATGGCCTTCTGCGGCCGGATCGAGGCCGACATCGCCGAGCTCGAGCCCGGCGACCGCCGGGCCTTCATGGCCGAATACGGCCTCGACGGGCCGAGCGCGCCTCTCTTCTCCGCCGGGGCGGCCGCGTTCCTCGACCGTGTCTCGTTCTTCACCGTCGGCAAGGACGAGGTCCGGGCCTGGACCGTCCGGAAGGACGCCACGGCCCTCGAGGCCGCCGGGGCCATCCACTCCGACATCGCCAAGGGCTTTATCCGGGCCGAGGTCGTCGCCGCCGGGGAGCTCCTCCGCCACGGGACGCTTCAACACGCCAAGGAGGCCGGGGCCATCCGGCTCGAGGGCAGGGACTACGTCGTCCAGGACGGGGACGTCTTCTACTTCCGGTTCGCCCCATGAGCTCCGCTTTCACGACGACCGCCCGGGACCCGCACTCGGCGGCCCGCGCCGGTCTCCTCGAGACGCCCCACGGCGCCGTCGAGACGCCGGCCTTCATGCCCGTGGCCAGCCAGGGCACGGTCAAGGCCCTGACCCACGCCCAGGTCGAGAGCCTCGGCGCGGACATCATCCTCCTCAACTCCTATCACCTCTTCCTCCGGCCGGGGGTCGAAGACATCGAGGCCCTCGGCGGGTTGCACCGCTTCATATCCTGGCCCAAGCCCATCCTGACCGACAGCGGCGGCTTTCAGATCTACAGCCTGTCATCGCTCGTCCGGCTCTCCGACGAGGGGGTCCGGTTCGCCTCCCACCTCGACGGGACCAAGTTCCTCCTCAAGCCCGAAGACGTCGTCGACCTCCAGCTCCGGATGGGCTCCGACATCCTGATGTGCCTCGACCACTTTCCGGCCTACCCCTATTCCGAGGAGGCGCTCAAGGAGTCGGTCCGTCTGACGAGCCTCTGGGCCCGCCGATCCAAGGCCCGCTACGCCGAGCGCGAGACGCGGCAGCAGCTCTGGGGCATCACCCAGGGCGGGATCGACCGGGACCTCCGGCGGCGCTCCATCGAGGACCTGGTGGAGGCGGACTTCCCGGGCTACGCCTACGGCGGCCTGGGCATCGGCGAGCCGAAGACCCGCCTCTTCGAGACCCTCGAGCTCGGGCATTCGCTCCTTCCGGCCGACCGGCCCCGCTACCTCATGGGCATGGGCTACGTCGGGGACGTCGTCGAGGCCGTGGCCCGCGGCGTCGATCTCTTCGACTGCGTCCTGCCGACCCGCAACGCCCGCAACGGCACGCTGTTCACGAGCCGCGGCCGGGTGGCCATCAAGAACCGCAAGTACGCCCGCGACGAGCGGCCCCTCGACGAGGACTGCGCCTGCGCCACCTGCCGGCGCTACTCCCGGGCCTACCTCCGCCACCTCTACGAGCGCGACGAGATCGCCGCGGCCGTCCTCAACACGGTCCACAACCTGCATTTCTATCTTGACATCTTCCGGAAAATACGCCATTCTATCAAATCCAACTCCTTCAATTCGTTGAAGAAGAGCTTGGTTTCGAACGCCTCACAAAAGGAAGAAACGACATGATCTTCGGAGCCGTCGCGGATTTGGCCCGTCAGGCCGGCGGGGCGCAGGCCGCCCGTCCCAACATGCTGGGCGCCCTGCTCCCCTTCGTCCTCGTCTTCGTCATCTTCTACCTCCTCATCATCATGCCCCAGAGGAAGAAGCAGAAAAAGCACGCCGGGCTCATCGAGAACCTCAAGCCCGGCGACCGCATCATCACCACGGCCGGCATCTTCGGCACGGTCATGGGCGTCCAAAAGGACCTCATCGAGCTCAAGATCTCGTCCAACACCAACATCAAGATCACCAAGAGCGCCGTCGGGGTCATCCGCGGCGCCACCGACAGGCTCGAGGGCGAATAAGGCCCCGGCGGAGGGGGCTCCGTCCCTCCCCTTCCCGCAATTCCCAGCGAGAGTGAAGGTCCCATGAAAAAGAACCTGCAATGGAAGGTCGTCGTGGCGCTCGTCGTCATCGCCGGCGCGTTCTTCCTCGCCTACCCCTTCAACGACGCCAAGATCCGGCGCGGACTCGACCTCAAGGGCGGCATCCACCTGGTCCTCCAGGTCGTCACCGACGACTCCATCAACATCGAGACGGACCAGGAGGTCGCCCGGGTCGAAGAGCTGCTCAAGAAGAACGGCATCACCTACCAGAAGGTCACCAAGGAGGGCCTCGGACGGATCGCCGTCCAGGGCGCGCTGGCCGACCAGGAGGCCAAGACCCGCGACCTCTTCGACGAGTACACCCGGGACTGGGACTACAACTTCAGCGGCGACCGGGCCATCCTGACCCTCAAGCCCCTCGTCGTCCAGTTCCTCCGCGACCAGTCCGTGGAGCAAGCCAAGCAGACGATCGACAACCGGATCAACCAGTTCGGCGTGGCCGAGCCCCTCATCCAGCGCCAGGGCTCGGACAAGATCGTCGTCGAGCTGCCCGGCGTCGACGACCCCGAGCGGGTCAAGGAGCTCATCAAGGTCACGGCCGTCCTGGAGTGGAAGCTGGTCAAGGCCGGCCCCGCCGCCGACGAGGCGACCCTGCTCCAGGCGACGAACGGCCAGGTCCCCGACGACGCCGAGGTCCTCAAGGGCGATCCCAAGAGGGGCCAGGGCGGTTTCTACCTCGTCGACAGGGTCTCCGTCGTCACCGGCAAGGACCTCCGGACGATCCGCCAGACGACCGACGAGTGGAACAACCCGGCCGTCTCCTTCACCCTCAACGCCGACGGCGGCGCCAGGTTCGAACAGGTCACCGGGGCCAACATCGGCAAGCAGATCGCCATCATTCTCGACAACAAGGTCCAGTCCGCACCGGTCGTCGAGGACCGCATCCTGAGGACATCGGGGGGCGTCATCCGCGGCCGCTTCACCCCGGAGGACGCCGAAGACCTCGTCGTCGTCCTCAAGGCCGGGGCCCTGCCGGCCGGCATCCGCTACCTCGAGGAGCGGACGATCGGCCCGGCCCTCGGCGCCGACTCCATCCGCCAGGGGCTCATCGCCGGGCTCGTGGCCATCATGGCCGTCATGACCTTCATGATCGTCTTCTACAAGCTCTCCGGGATCAACGCCGTCGTCGCCCTCCTGCTCAACGTCCTCATCCTCTTCGGCGCGCTGGCCTACTTCAAGGCCGCCCTGACCCTGCCGGGCATCGCCGGCATCATCCTGGCCATCGGCATGGCCGTCGACGCCAACGTCCTGATCTTCGAGCGCATCAAGGAGGAGGCGGCCCTCGGCAAGGGCGTCATGAGCTCGATCACCCAGGGCTTCAACCGGGCCTTCACGGCCATTTTCGATTCCAACCTGACGACCATCATCTCGGCCATCTTCCTCTTCCAGTTCGGCACGGGGCCCATCCGGGGCTACGCCGTGACCCTGACGATCAGCCTGGTCGCCAACCTGTTCACGGCCGTCTTCGTCTCCCACCTCCTTTTCGACCTGACGGTCAAGAAAACCGCCAAGAGATTGAGTATCTGACATGCAACTCTTCAAAACACCCAACATCCAGTTCCTCAAATACAAGTATATCGCCCTGGCGGTGACCGGCCTGATCATCCTGGCCGGCGTCCTCAACATCGCGGTCTTCAAAGGGCTCAAGCTCGGCGTCGACTTCGGGGAGGGCACGCTGCTCCGGATCATGATGCGGACACCCTCGAACGAGGGCGATATCCGCGACCTCCTCGGCCGGGTCGGGCTGGCCAACAGCCAGGTCCAGAAGTCGGGCGATTCGGGCCGGGAGTTCCAGATCCGGGCCATGGAATCGGTCGATCCGCAGGCCAGCGAAGCCCAGCAGGAGGAGGCCCACGCCGCCCTGGCCGACACGATCATCGACTCCCTTGCGCGGCGACGACGGCGCGGCCGAGCGGGCCCGCGGCCTCATCGACCTCAACTCCGTCGACGAGCGGACCCTCACCGGGCTCCTCGAGGGCGCCTTCCCGGGCTCGGGGCCCGAAGCCGCCCAGAGGATCCTCTCCTACCGGAACCAGACCGGCATCATCGCCGACCTCCAGGCGCTCTCCGGGATCGGCCTCAAGCCCGAGGTCCTGGCCTTCCTTCAGGAGAAGACCTACCTCGGCAATCTGACCGTCATGAGCCGGGAGACGGTCGGCCCGCAGGTCGGGGCCGACCTCCGGCGCAAGGCCGTCCAGGCGACGGTCTGGTCCCTCATCGGCATGCTCATCTACATCGCCCTGCGGTTCAAGCTCGAATACGGCGTCGCGGCCATCTTCACCCTGTTCCAGGACGTCATCGTCACCATGACCGTCTACTCGTTGACGAGCCGGGAGATCAACCTGCCCATCATCGCCGGCATCCTGACGATCGTCGGCTTCTCCACCAACGACACCATCGTCATCTTCGACCGGGTCCGCGAGAACCAGAAGATCATGCGGGGCAAGCCCCTCGAGGCGGTGATGAACACGAGCATCAACCAGACCCTGGGGAGGACGGTCATCACGTCGGGCACCGTCTTCCTGACGGTCGGGGCCCTGTTCCTCTTCGGCGGCGAGGTCATCAACGACTTCGCCTTCCTCATGCTCGTCGGCACGATCGAGGGGGTCTACTCGACCATCTACCTGTCCTGCCCGGTGGTCCTTTTCTGGCAGAAATGGTTCAAGGCAAAGAATCCCGGGAGGAGATAATTTTCCCTTGTCAAACGGCTATTTTTCTTCTATACTATCGCTTGTGGTTTTGTAATTTCCCGATCATGAGGTAAGCATCATGGCGGAAGCCAAAAAGCCGGTCATCGCACCCGACGTTCCCTCGCTCTTCAAGGACTCTTTCTACAAGCGCGAGAAGAACACGACGCGGAAAATGCTGGTCTTTCCCGTCGCCCTGATCCTCCACGTCGTCCTTATCGTCACGGCCATCGTCCTTCCCCTCCTGTCGACGGGCGAGCTGCCGACGGTCGAGGTCTACAGCGCCTTCCTGGCGCCGCCGCCTCCCCCGCCGCCGCCTCCCCCGCCGCCGGCCAAGCGGAAGGCCTCGACGACGAGCGCCCGCATCAAGCGCGTCCAGACCCAGACCCAGGTCGATCCCGGCCGGCTGGTCGCCCCCGTCGAGATCCCCGAGGAGATCGCCGAAGAGACCCTGTCCGACATCGGCGTCGAGGGCGGCGTCGAGGGCGGCGTCGAGGGCGGAGTGGTCGGCGGCGTCCTCGGCGGAGTCGTCGGCGGCGTCCTCGGCGGGGTCGTCGGCGAGGTCGAGGCGCCCGTGCGGGCCATCGGCGACGTCAAGCCGCCCAAGCTCGTCCGCGAGGTCGCCCCGGTCTATCCCGAGATCGCCCGCCAGGCCCGCGTCGAGGGCATCGTCATCGTCGAGGCCACGACGGACGTCTACGGGCGGGTCACGAGCGTCAAGGTCCTCAGGTCGATCCCGCTGCTCGATCAGTCCGCGATCGACGCCGTCCGCCAGTGGGTCTACGAGCCGATGGTCATCAACGGCCGCCCCCGGCCGGTCGTCTTCACCGTCACCGTTCGCTTCCAGCTGAAATAACGAAGTCAGTCAATGGCTTTCGATATCTTACAGGAGGTATAACCCATGCAATTCGGTCTTCTCGAAATGTGGACGGCCATGGGAGCCGTGGCCAAGACCGTCGCGATCCTGCTCATCGCGATGTCCATCATCACCATCTACATGCTGATCGAAAGGCTGCTCGTCTTCCAGCGGGCCCGGAAGAAATCCCGCGAAGTGGCCCCCAAGCTGGCCGACCTGCTGAAGAGCGGCAACCTCAAGGACGCGCTGGCCCTGTCCAACAAGAAGGACTACAAGGGCAGCCATCTGGCCCGCGTCACGGCCGCCGGCATCCAGGCCTTCATCGAGGGCAAGGAAGCCAAGCTCGGCTTCGACGAGCAGATCGAGACGGCCTCCCGCGGCAGCGAGCGCGCCAAGACCCTGTTCAACCAGGAGCTCCGGCGCGGCCTGAGCGTCCTGGCCACGATCGCCACGTCCTCGCCCTTCATCGGGCTGTTCGGGACGATCTTCGGCATTATCAACGCCTTCCGCGGCATGCAGCTGACCGGCTCGGGCGGCATCGGCGCGGTCGCCGGCGGCATCTCCGAGGCCCTCATCACCACGGCCGTGGGCATCGGCGTCGCGGTCCTGGCCCTGTGGGTCTTCAACACGCTGAACTCGAAGATCGAGATCTACGACGCCGAGATGGCCAACACGCAATCTCAGGTCGTCGACTTCTTCATCAAGACCGGCGAGGCCCGCTAAGTCACCGAGGTCCGGCCGGCCGAGGCCGGGCCGAGAGAGAGGCATACTATGGGTTTTTCAATTGCGTCAGGCGGCAAAGAGACCGTCCGATCCGAGCCGAATGTCGTCCCTCTCTGTGACGTCCTGCTCGTCCTTCTGATCATCTTCATGATCGTTACGCCCCTCATCCAGAAGGGCGTCGACGTCAGGCTGCCGAACGCCCAGTTCACCAGCAACATGCCGGAGAACCCGGACGTCGTGCTGGCCGTCAAGAAGGACGCGCGCGACCCCAAGGGTTTCCTCCTTTTTGTCAACCAGGACAAGGTGACGATGGAGACCTTGCAGAACGCGCTCGAAGAGGCCTTCCTGACCGTCGCTGAGAAGAAGCTCTACCTCAAGGCGGACCAGGACCTCGAATACGGCAACATCGTGGATCTCATCGACATCATCCGCGCATCGGGCGTCGAGATCGTAGGCATCATCACGGAGAAGAAAACGGAAAGAGGGGACTGAGCGCGCTCGACCTCCCGTCAACCTTAGCGTCTGAACGGAACGGGGGAAGGAAGCGACCGATCGCTTCCTTCCCCCTTTTTTATTCCTCCCGAATCACCTTAGAGAGGGACTTCCCGGAATTGGGAGATGAACTAAAAATAAGCTAGCGGCGGGGGTCGGAAGCGAGCTTGAGAACCTCGGCGATGAGCGCGTCGGCCATCTTCGACGCCGGGACCTTCCGGAGGACCTTGCCGCCCTTGAAGATGACGCCGCTCCCCCGGCCGCAGGCCAGGCCGATGTCGGCCTCCCTGGCCTCGCCGGGCCCGTTGACGGTGCAGCCCATGACCGCCACCGTCAGCGGGGCGCGGAGCGCCAGGACGGCCTTCTCGACCTTGGCGGCCACGGGCATCAGGTCGACCTCGCACCGGCCGCATGTCGGGCACGAGACGAAGGTCGCCCCCCGCTCTCTCGAGTCCCATGGCCTGGAGGATCTGCCAGGCGACGAAGACCTCCCGTTCGGGCGGGGCGGTCAGGGAGACCCGGACGGTGTCGGCCAGCCCTTCCGCGAGGAGCAGCGCCAGACCGGCCGAGGACTTGACGCTCCCGGCGAGAAGCCGCCCCGCCTCGGTGATCCCGGCGTGGAAGGGATAATCGACGCACCCGGCCAGGAGGCGGTAGGCCTCGAGCGTCCGGGGGACGTCGGAGGCCTTGAGCGAGATCTTGATGAGCCGGAAATCGAGCTCCTCGAGGATGCGGACGTGGCCGAGGGCGCTCTCGACCATGGCCTCCGCGGTCGCTCCCCCGGACCTGGCCAGGACGTCCTTCGGCAGGGAGCCCGAGTTGACGCCGACGCGGATGGGCACCCGCCCCGCCGCGGCGGCCCGGACGACCTCGCGGACCTTGGAAGGCGAGCCGATGTTGCCCGGATTGAGCCGCAGGCCGTCGACGCCCGCGTCGAGCGCGGCCAGGGCCAGACGGTGGTCGAAATGGATGTCGGCGACGAGAGGCACGCGGGCGCGCTTGCGGATCTCCCGGAGCGCGGCGGCCGCGGCTCGCGGTCAGGGACGGCCAGCCGGACGATCTCCGCCCCGGCCCTCTCGAGGCGCCGGACCTCCGCCGCCGTCGCCCGGACGTCCCGGGTGTCGGTCTTGGTCATGGCCTGGACGACGACGGGCGCGCCGCCTCCGATGGCGACGCCGCCCACCTCGAGACGGCGCGTTTGCCGGCGAGGGAACATCTCGATGGAGGGGTCCTGCGTTTTCATGAATAGTCCAGGCTAAAAGGGATTCAGGCTGCTCCAGCCGTTAGGCAGCATCTTGACGAGGTCGTTGAGGAGGACGAAGACGATCAGGAACGCGAAGATGACGAAGCCGATCGACATCCAGACCTGCCTGGCCTTGGGCCCGAGGTCGCGCCGGACGATCGACTCGACGACGAGGACGAAGATCTGCCCGCCGTCGAAGACGGGTATGGGAAAGAGGTTGAGGATCCCGAGCTGGAGGCTGATGATGGCGATCCAGCTGAGCAGGGGCTGCCAGCCCATGCGGAAGGCCGTGTAGGAGAAATTGGCGATGGCCAGCGGGCCGCCGACCTGGCTCGTCGGCGTCTCCCCCGTGAACAGCCCGCGGACGAAGCGGACGACGAGGAAGACGTTCTTCAGGTTCTCGTCGAACGAGCGGCCGACGGCGGCGAAGAACCCGAACTTCTTGACGACGGACTTGGGGACCTGGGAGATGCCGATCTTGCCGACGCCCCCCTCGAGCCGCGGGGTGACGGGGAGGTCGAGGGACCGGCCGTTCCGCTCCACCTCGAACAGGAGCTCGTTGCCGGCGTTCTTCTGGATGACCTCGAGGAACTGGTAGAAATAGATGGGCGTCCCGTCGATCGCCCGGATGATGTCCCCGGGCTCCAGCCCGGCCTTCTCGGCCGGCTGGCCGGGGAGGACCATATAGATCTGGGTCAGGATCTTGGCCTGGAAGCCGGCGTAGCCCATCTCGTAGCGGGTGACGGACTCGGTCCGCAGGTCGACCGGCAGGACTTCGCCGTCCCTCCGGATTTCGAGCAGGACGAGGCGGTCGGGCTTGGAGCCGACGGCCATGTGGACGTCGCTCCAGGTCGCGACCTCCTGGCCGGCGATGCGGACGATCTCGTCGTCGATCCGCAGGCCGGCCTTCTCGGCCGGCGAGCCGGGCTCGATCCAGCCGACGACCGGCCGCTCGTCGAGGTACTCGGCCACCGTGGTGCCGACGACGTTCATGAAAGCGACGATGACGAGGGCCAGGACGATGTTCATGATCGAGCCCATGGCCATGATCAGGAGCCTCTGGAACCGCGTCTTGGCCATGAGGTCGTCGGGGGCGAGCGGCCGGTCCTTCTCGAACAGCCCCTCCCCCAGCATCTTGACGTAGCCGCCCATGGGGAAGAGGCTGACGCGGTAGTCCGTTTCGCCCTTCTTGACGCCGAAGAGCCTCTTCCCGTAGCCGAAGGAGAAGACCTCGACCCGGACGCCGGCGAGCTTGGCCATGAAGAAGTGGCCGAACTCGTGGACGAAGACGAGGATGCCGAAGACGACGGTGAAGACCAGGAGAGTGCCGAGGACGTTGACCATGTTCTACCTCTGGGGGAGCGCCCGGCGGGCTTCGCGCCGGGCCTCCGTGTCGATGTCGCGGATCGCCTCGATCGAATCGGCCGGACGGGCCCGGTGCGACTCCACGACCGCGGCGACGACGGCGTGGAGGTCGGGAAAGAGGATCCTCTCCTCGAGGAAGGCGGCCACGGCCACCTCGTTCGCGGCGTTGAGGGCAACGGGCAGGCTGCCCCCGGCGAAAAGGGCCCGGCGGGCCAGCGAGAACATCGGGTAACGGCGCTCGTCGACCCGGTGGAAGTCGAGGCGCCGGAGGGCGCCGAGGTCGAGGCGAGGCAGGTCCGTCGCCCGCCGCGCCGGCCAGGTCAGGGCGTACTGGATGGGGATGCGCATGTCGGCGGCGCCGAGCTGGGCCAGGAGCGAGCCGTCCTCCATCTCGACAAGGGCATGGACGGCGCTCTGGGGATGGACGAGGACCTCGAGCTCCGCGGGCTCGAGGTCGAAGAGCCAGCGGGCCTCGATGAGCTCGAGCCCCTTGTTCATCAGCGTGGCCGAGTCGACCGTCACCTTCCGGCCCATGTTCCAACGGGGGTGGCGGAGCGTCTCCGCGACGGTCTTGCCGGCCAGATCCTCGAGCGGCGTCCTGAAGAACGGCCCGCCCGAGGCGGTCAGGATGACCTTGCGGACGTGACGCCGCTTGGCGCCGCGGAGGCACTGGAAGACTCCGCTGTGCTCGCTGTCGACGGGGACGATCCGGGCCCCCGAGCGCGACGCCTCGCGCCGGAGGAGGGCCCCGCCGACGACCATGGACTCCTTGTTGGCCAGGGCCACGCGGCGGCCGGCCCGCACGGCTTCGAGCGTCGGCAGGAAGCCGCTCATCCCGGTGATGGCCGAGACGACGATATCGACGCCGTCGGCCCGGGCGACCTCGGCGGCCCCCTCGGGGCCATGGACGACCCTCGCGCCGGCGCGGCGGGCCAGGGAGCGGATCTTGTCCGCGTCGCGGCGGGCCCCGACCGAGACGAGCGCGGGCCGGTACCGTTCCACCTGGGCGGAGAGGAGGGCCAGGTTGGAGCCGGCGGCCAGGGCGCGCACCCGGAAGCCGTCGCCCAGACGGTCGACGACGTCGAGCGTGCTCCGGCCGATGGATCCGGTCGAGCCGAGGATGGCGATGGCGCGCGTCATCGGTCCGGCCGTCTATCTCCAGAAATGCTTGACGATAAAGTAGAGCAACGGGCCGGCCAGGATCAGGCTGTCGATCCGGTCGAGAAAGCCGCCGTGCCCCGGCAGGCTGTTGGAGGAGTCCTTGACCCCGACGGCCCTCTTGAACAGCGACTCGAGGGGATCGCTGACCTGGGCGGCGGCGTGGACCACGAGGGCGGTCAGCACGACCGTGGCGATCGGGGCCTCCGGCATGAGCAGGAAGCGGGCCAGGACCGCCCCCGCGACGGCGAAGAGGAAGCCGCCGGCGCTCCCCTCCCAGCTCTTGTTGGGGCTGGCGACGGGCGTCATCTTGTGCCGGCCGAAGGGCTTGCCGATGAAGAAGGCCCCCGTGTCCCCCAGGAACACGACCGCGGCCAGGAAGTAGAGGAAGAAGGGCCCCTCCTCCAGGCGGAGGCGGAAGATGAACCCCAGGGGGAAGGCGATATAGAGGACGCCGGCAAGCGTGGTGGCGAACGAGGCGGGAAAGAGGGCCAGCTTTTCGGCGGTGTTCACGGTGACGACGTAGTAGAGGCCGGCCGCGAGGACGGCGGCGAAGAGGGCGGCGT
This sequence comes from Candidatus Aminicenantota bacterium, assembly GCA_963719985.1. GTDB lineage: Bacteria > Acidobacteriota > Aminicenantia > Aminicenantales > Saccharicenantaceae > RBG-16-66-30. Next base: position 433,533 of record CAVRDU010000006.1, read on the forward strand.
CGAGGGGGACGGCCCGGACGAAGAAGGTCAAGAGGACCAGTATGGACATCCCCGCCCCGAGGGCCTTCTGCGGCCCCATCCCCTTCTTCCCGGTCAGATGATAGAACTCGAAGAGGGCGGCCAGGACGAAGGCCACTCCGAACAGGAAGAAGACCCAGTCGGGGGCATACTGGATGATGACGAAGAGCGAGCCGAGCAGCACGGCGGCGGTGAAGGTGCGCTTGAAGAGGTTCATGCGGGATCAGCTCCTTTGGCCGGCGCCCCGGCCGGCGGGCCGGACGTCGCCGAATCGGCGGTCCCTATTCTGGTACTCGAGGACGGCCTCGAGAAGGTGCCTTCTCCGGAAATCCGGCCAGAGAACGGGGGTGACGAAGATCTCGGTGTAGGCGATCTGCCAGAGCAGGAAATTGGAGACCCTGAGCTCGCCGCTCGTCCGGACGAGCAGGTCGGGATCGGGGATCCCCTCGGTCGAGAGATGGGCCGCGAAGGCCTTCTCGTCCAGCTTCGCCGGGGAGACGCGCCCTTCCCGCATGATCCGCCGGGCCGCGTCGACGATCTCGCCCCGCCCGCCGTAGTTGAGGGCGACGACCAGCGTCATCCGTTGATTGTCCCGGGTCAGGCGCTCGACGCGCTCGATCTCCTTGAGCACGGGCAAGGGGATGCCCCGGCGGCGGCCGATGACCCGGAGGCGGAGCTCGTTCTTGACGAGAAGGCCGTCCTCCTTGGTCAGCTTCTCCCGGAGGAGCCGCCAGAGCCGGCCGACCTCCTGGTGGGGCCTCTTCCAGTTCTCGCTCGAGAACGCGAACAGGGTCAGGAAGCCGATGCCCAGGCGGGCCGAGGCCTCGACGATCTCGTGGACCGAGGCCGCGCCGGCCTTGTGCCCCTCGATCCGGGACAGGTCTCGGGCCGCCGCCCAACGGCCGTTCCCGTCCATGATCACGGCGACGTGGCGGGGAAGGCGGGCGGGATCGACCCGGAGAAGCAGCCGCCCTTCGTCCGTTCCGGGCGGGAAGAATTCCTCGAGATGCTTCTCCATCGGCCCCCCATTATAGCACAAGGTGGACGGGGCCCGCGCTTTCTGGTAAAGTGATTGGCTCGGAGAGAACGAACCATGTGCCTGGCCGTGCCCGCCAAGATCGTCAGCCTCGAAGCAACGGGGCAGGGCACCGTCAGCTACATGGGGAGCGAGGTCCGGGCCAACTTCACGCTGGTCCCGCAGGCCCGGCCCGGCGACTGGGTCATCATCCACGCCGGCTTCGCCATCTCGGTCGTGGACGACGAGGAGGCCCGGGAAACTCTCCGCCTTTTCAAGGAGATGGCCGCGTTCTCCCGTCGATGAAGGAGCTCAGGGACCCGGCCGCCATCCGGAAGCTCATCGAGGACATCGGGGAGAGGGCCAAGCGACTCCCCCGTCCGCCGCGCCTGATGGAGGTCTGCGGCACGCACACGATGTCCCTGTTCAAGCACGGGTTGACCCCCCTGCTCGCCGAGGCCGGCGTCGAGATGATCTCGGGGCCGGGCTGTCCCGTCTGCATCACCCCCAACGCCGTCCACGAGGCGGCCATCGCCGCGGTCACGGAGACGGAGGGGCTGACCTTGGCGACCTTCGGCGACATGACCCGGGTGCCGACCCGGAAGGGCTCTCTGCAGACGGCCGTCCCGGCGCGGGGCTCGCGCCTGAGGATCGTCTATTCCCCCGAGGAGGCGCTGGACGAGGCCCGGCGCGACCCGGGGAGAGAGGTCGTCTTCTTCGGCGCCGGATTCGAGACGACCATCCCGGCCATCGCTTATGTGGCCAAGCGGGCCCTCCGCGAAGGGACGAAGAACTTCTCCGTGCTTCCCGCCCTGTGGCTCATCCCGCCCGCCCTGAGGGCCATCCTGGACGCCGGCGAGATCGCCGTCGACGGCTTCCTCTACCCCGGGCACGTCAGCGCCGTCATCGGCGCCGCCCCCTACGGGTTCGTCGCCCGCGACTACGGGATCCCGGGGGCGATCTCCGGGTTCGAGCCCGGCGACATGCTCCTGGCCATCCGCTCTGTCCTCGACCAGGCGGTGGAAGGGAAGGCCGGCGTCGCCCACGAGTACCGGCGGGCCATCGGCCGCGAGGGCAACGCCGTGGCCCGGGCCCTCATGGACGAGGTCTTCAAGCCGTTCGACGCCGTCTGGCGGGGCCTCGGGAAGATCCCGCGGAGCGGCCTCCGGTTCGCGAGGCCGTACGCCGGGCTCGACGCCGGCCGGCGGTTCGGCTTCGTGGCCGGCCGGGCGGACAGAGAATTGGCCGGGTGCCGCTGCGGCGAGGTCCTGCGCGGCGTCATCCGCCCCGAGGAGTGCCGCCTGTTCGGCGGGAAGTGCCTGCCCGACTCCCCGCTCGGGCCCTGCATGGTCTCCTACGAAGGCGCCTGTCTCATCCACTTCAAGTACGGACAATGGAGAGCCCGCCCATGACCAAGATCAGCCTGGAGCTCGGGAGCGGCGGGCGCCTGATGCGCGATTTCATCGCCGGCAAGATCGTGCCCGCGTTCCGGGACCCCATCCTCGGCGAACTGGCGGACGCCGCGCTCCTGCCCGGCGGGATCGCCTTCACTACGGACAGCTACGTCGTCGATCCCCTCTTCTTCCCCGGAGGGGACATCGGCAGCCTGGCCGTCAACGGGACGGTCAACGACCTCGTCGTCTCGGGCGCCGAACCCCGCTTCCTCTCGCTGGCCCTCATCCTCGAGGAGGGTCTGGAATCGGCCGTCCTCGACCGGGTCATCCGCTCCATCCGCAAGGCGGCCCGGGCGGCCGGCGTCCGGATCGTCACGGGGGACACGAAAGTCGTCCGCCGCGGCCAGGGCGACAAGGTCTACATCAACACGGCCGGCGTCGGCCGGTCGATCGCCCGGCCGCGCCTCGAACGGGCCCGCCGGGGCGACAAGATCATCCTGACGGGGGCCCTCGGCGACCACAGCCTGGCGGTCATGCTCGCCCGAGGCGATTTCGGGTTGAAGTCGGCGGTCCGGAGCGACTGCGCGCCCCTGCTCTTCCTCCTGCCCCTGTGGAAGAAGGGGGCCCTGTGGATGCGCGACGTCACCCGCGGCGGCCTGGCCACGGTCCTCTCGGAGCTGGCCGAACGGCTCCCCTACCCCATTCTCCTGGAAGAAGACAAGGTGCCTCTCTCGCGCCACGTCCGGGCCGCCGGAGAGCTCTTGGGGATCGATCCGCTTTATATGGCCTGTGAGGGCAAGGCGGTCGTCGTCGCGCCCGCGGCCGCGGCGGCCGGGATCCTCGGCCGGATCCGCAGGCATCCGCTCGGACGCCGAGCCGCCATCGTCGGCGAGGTCCAGGGCCGCGTCGGCCGCCCGGGAGAGCTCCTCCTCCGCACCGCGGCCGGCGGCCTCCGCCTCCTCGAGCCGCTGACCTCCGAGCTCCTCCCCCGCATCTGCTAGGCCTTGACGACGTTCTTCCTGCGCTTCTTGACGGCGTTCCGCGTGTCGACGACGAGCTTCGCGTTCCGGACGATCATGTCGAAGTCGTAGGCCGAGTGGTCGGTCGAGATGACGACCGCGTCGCACTTCCCGAGAAGGGCCTTCGTCAGGGGCACGGAGGCGAGCTCGAGCCCGGGGTACTCGCGGTGGCCGGCGACGCGCGGGACGTAGGGGTCGTTATAGGAGACCTTGGCCCCCTTCTCCCGGAGAAGCGTGATGATCTTGAGCGACGGCGACTCGCGCGAGTCGTCGATGTCCTTCTTGTAGGCCAGCCCGAGGACGAGGACCTTCGCTCCCTTGATCGACCGGCCCCGCTCGTTGAGGGCGGCGATCGTCTTCTCCAGGACGTAGTAGGGCATGAAGGTGTTGATCTCGCCGGCGAGCTCGATGAACTTCGTCTGGTAGTCGACCTCCTTGGCCTTCCAGGTCAGGTAGAACGGGTCGATCGGGATGCAGTGCCCGCCGAGCCCGGGCCCGGGATAGAACGGCATGAAGCCGAAGGGCTTGGTCGAGGCCGCCCGGATGACCTCCCAGACGTCGATGCCCATGCGGTCGAAGATCATCTTCAGCTCGTTGACGAGGGCGATGTTGACGGAGCGGAAGATGTTCTCGAGCAGCTTGGTCGCCTCGGCGGCCCGGGTCGAGGACACGGGGACGGTCTCGACGATGATCTGGTCGTAGAGGGCCTTGGCCACGCGCAGGCAGTCGGGCGTCAGGCCGCCGACGACCTTGGGCATCGTGGCCGTCGAGAAGCTCTTGTTGCCCGGGTCCTCGCGCTCGGGCGAGAAGGCCAGGAAGAAGTCGCGGCCGGCCCTCAGGCCGCCGGCCTCGAGGATGGGCTTCATCTCCTCGTCGGTCGTCCCGGGGTAGGTCGTGCTCTCGAGGATGACGAGCTGGCCCTTGCGGAGGTTCTCGGCGACGCTTATGGTCGAGTTGATGACGTACGACAGGTCGGGGCTGCCGTGGCCGTCGAGCGGCGTCGGCACGCAGATGAGGATGGCGTCGACGTCCCGAAGGCCGCGGAAGTCCGCGGTGGCCCGGAACATCTTCCGCGCCAGGAAGCCTTTGAGCTCGGCCGCCGAGATGTGCTGGATGTAGGTCCGGCCGCGGTTGAGCATCTCGACCTTCTTGGCGTCGATGTCGAACCCGGTGACCCGGAACCCCTTCTGGAGGAAGGTCTTGACCAGGGGCAGCCCGACGTAGCCCAGGCCGATGACCCCGATCCGGGCTTTGTGCTTGACGATCTTGTCGTGGAGCTTGGCGGCTTCGGCGTTCATGCTTTCAACTCCTTGTCCTGTACCAGGCGATGGTGGCTCGGAGGCCTTCGAGGAAGGTCAGGCCCGGCGCGAACCCCGTGAGGCGCCTGGCCTTGCCGATGTCGGCGGTCGAGTGGAGGATGTCGCCGGGGCGCGGCGGGGCGTATCGGGCTTCGGCTTTCGTGCCGAGGACCTCGTTGACGGCGGCGAGCAGGGCGTTCACGGTCGTCCCCACCCCGCAGGCGACGTTGAGGGCCTCGCCGGCGGCGGCCGCGGACCCGGCGGCGGCCAGGTTGGCCCGGACGACGTCGTCCACGTGGATGAAATCCCGCGACTGCCCGCCGTCGCCGAAGATCGTCGGCCGCTCGCCCCTGAGGACCTTGGTGATGAAGAGAGGGATGACGGCGGAATACTCGGAGTCAGGGTCCTGGCGCGGCCCGAAGACGTTGAAGTAGCGGAGGGCGACCGCGTTCAAGCCATGGAGCGCGTGGAAGGCCTGGGCGTATTTCTCGTCGAAGAGCTTCGTCGCTCCGTAGGGCGACACCGGCCGCCCTTCCCTGCCCTCGACCTTGGGCATCGTCTCGTCATCGCCGTAGACGGCCGACGACGAGGCCAGGACGAAGCTTCCCACCCCGGCGTCCCCGGCCGCGACGAGCAGGTTGAGCGTCCCGGTGACGTTGACGGCGTTGGCCAGGAGAGGGTCCTCGACCGACCGGGCGACCGAGGCCAGGGCGGCCTCGTGGAAGACGGTCCCGACGCCCTCGACGGCCCGGCGGCAGGTCTCGAGGTCGCGGATGTCCCCTTCGAGGAACTCGAACTTCCCGGCGATCCCGGCCAAGTTCTCCATCTTCCCGGTCGAGAGGTCGTCGAGGACGCGGACCTGGTCGCCCCGCTTGACCAGGGTCTCGGCGATGTGCGAGCCGATGAAGCCCGCCCCGCCGGTGACCAGGTATCTCGCCATGGATGCGGTTCCTAAGACATTATCAGGCGAGGCCGAGGTCCCCGAGGCGCTTGAGGACCTTCTGGACACTCTCGTCCACCGTCTCCTTGTCCGTCTCGAGGACGATCTCGGCGTTCGAGGGCTCCTCGTAGGGGTCCGAGACCCCCGTGAACTCCTTGATCTCGCCGCGGATGGCTTTCTGGTACATGCCCTTGACGTCGCGCTGGATGCAGACCTCGACGGGGCACTTGGCGTAGATCTCGACGAAGTTGGTCGTTTCCTCCCGGGCCCGGTCGCGCATCTCCCGGTAGGGCGAGATGAACGATGTCAGGACGGCGACGCCGTTGCGCGACAGGAGCTTGGCCACGAACGTGACCCGGCGGATGTTCTCGTCCCGGTCCTTCTTCGAGAAGCCCAGGTCGCGGGTCAGGTCCTGGCGGACGACGTCCCCGTCGAGCCGCTCGACGCGGTGCCCTTTCTCTTTGAGGATCTCGGCGACGCGGTCGCCGACGGCCGACTTGCCCGAGCAGGGCAGGCCGGTGAACCACAGGGTGAAGCCTTCACGTTCTTCGCACATGCTCTTGTTCTCTCTTTCCTTAGGCTTTCGGCGCGGGCCGCAGGACCCGCCCTCTCATCGTCGCGGGGACGGCCAGCCCCATGAGGTCGAGGACGGTCGGGGCGACGTCGAGGATATCGGCGTCGCGCCTCTCCGCCCGGCCGCCATCGGGATCGTGGAGGATGTAGATCCCGTCCTTGGCGTGGACGGCGTCGTCCGGCCCGGTGTCGTTCTCCGGGAGGTACATCGTCCCGTGGCCGAGGGTCCCCGCCGAACGCCAGTAGAGGTCGTCGAAATAGACCATGAGGTCGGGGTATTCGCCCTCGACCTCCTCGTAGAACTCCTGGGGCTTGATGATCTCGGTGGCCCAAGCCTCGCCCGCAGGACCGCGCACGGCCTTGAGCTCGTCCAGGAGCTCGTCCCTGACCTTCTCGTAGTCCTCGGGCGGGATGACGCCCTGGGGCTCCCGGCCCTCGACGTTGAGGAACACGCGGGCGTAATAGCCCCCCCAGGCCCAGGCCCTGGTCCTGGACCAGTCGATGGGGAGGTCGTCGAGGCTCGTCGGCTTGGTCGGCCGCTCCTTGACCGCGAGCCAGCCCTTGTCGATGAGCCACTCGTTGACGCAAAAGGCGCCCTTCATCCTCTTCGCCCCGTGGTCCGAAACGACCAGGACGACGGTCCCCTCCCCCGCCTTGGCGACGAGCCGGCCGATCTTGGCGTCGAGGGACTTGTAGTAATCGACGATGGCGTTCTCGTACCGGTTCCCCGGCTCGTAGAGGTGGTGGTGCTTGTCCATGAACTTCCAGAAGGCGTGGTGCACCCGGTCGACACCGATCTCGACGAACATGAACAGGCGCCAGGGCTTGGCCTCGATGAGCCACTCCATGACCTCGAACCGCTTATCCGTCATGGCGTTGATCTGGCGGAGGATCTCGTCGCGGTCCTCGGTCCGGAAGACGACATCGAAGATGTAGGGCCCGAAGCGCTCCTCGATCTCCGCTTTGAGCGAGGGCGGGTAGGTCGTTTCCTTGCCCGGCCCCGGGGGCGTGATGAAGCACGAGACGAGGTTCCCGGCGACCGGATAGGGCGGATAGCTCGGCGGCACGCCGACGAGCGTGCTCGTCCCGCCCGCCTCGCCGATATAGTCCCAGAGCTTTTTGGCCTTGACCGCCTTGGCGTTGGCGATCCACATCTGGTCGTAGGAGTAGCCGCGGCGGTGGCGGAAGCCGTAGAGCCCCAGGCGCCCGGGGTCGAGCCCCGTGGCCATGACCATCCAGGCGGGGATGGTGATAGGCGGGTCGGAGCTTCGGAGCTTGCCCCATAAACCCTTGTCCATCAATCCTTTGAGGACCGGGAATTCGTCGCGGCGGTCGAAGACGATCTCGGGCGGCGCGCAGTCGAGGCCGACGACGAGGACCTTGCGGTCATTCATTGAACGGGTCCTTGAAGGCCATGATGACCTCGGCCACCTCGGGCCGCATGAGCTCGGCCGGGGGGCACTCGCCCTTGACCAGGAGGTCGCGGATCTTCGTGCCGCTGAACTGGACGTGGTCGGCCGGGGGGTGGGGGCAGATCTTCTCGTTGACGACGGAGGCGCACTTCCGGCAATAGGAGAAGGAGCGGAAGAACATGGGCACGATGCCCAGGTCGGGGAAGGCCTCGAAGACGTCCTGGGCGGCGAACGGGGCGTAGTACGAGCCCACGCCGGCGTGGTCGCGGCCGATGATGATGTGGGTGCATCCGAAGTTCTTGCGCAAAATAGCGTGGTGGATGGCCTCCCGTGGCCCGGCGTAGCGCATCTCCATCTGGAGGATGGCCATGGCCGTGCGGTCCTTGCGGTAATAGCGGCCGATGGCCTCTTCGTAGGAGGCCAGGATGACCTCGTCCTTGAAGTCGCCCTTCTTCTTGCGGCCGATGACGGGGTTGATGAACAGCCCGTCCGTGAAGGTCAGGGCGGCCTTCTGGACGTATTCGTGCCCGAGGTGGGGGGTGTTGCGCGTTTGGAAGCCGACGACGGTGCGCCAGCCCTTGGCCTCGAAAAGGACGCGCGTCTCCTTGGGCGAGAGCTTCCAGCGGTCGAACGGGGTCGGGGTGACCTCGAGGAGGTCGACGGGCCCCGCCAGAAGGACGTCCTTCATCGCCAGGACCTTGGCGACGCCGGGGTGGGCCGGATCGCCCGTGCCGAAGACCTTTTCGGCCGTCTTGGCCCTGTCGATGCCGAATTTCTCCCGGAGATGGAGGATGGCCACGGGGCGGCCGTCCTCGGCGGCGAGCAGGACCTCGGCCCCCGGCTTCAAGCCGGCGGCCGTCTCCTTGTCCGTATCGAGGACGATGGGGATGGTCCAGGCGACGTCGGAGGCGAGCCGGCTCGCCTCGAGGACCCCCCCGAAGTCGGCCTCCCCGAGGAAGCCCTCGAGGGGGCTGTAGACGCCCGTGGCGATGTTCTCGACGTCCGAGACGATCTCGGAGTCGACGACGATCCTCGGCAGGCGCGGGGCGCGGGCGAGCGCCTCCTCCCTGGCCTTGCCGGTAAGGAGCCTGTCGATGAGCTTGCCGCCATGGGGTTGGATCATGTGGGGTATCCTCCTTGTCGGGCTGAAGGGGGGTCGGGGGACCGGGCGGCCGGCGGGGGTCAGTCGATGTATCCCAAGGCCTTGAGGCGCTCCTTGACCTTCTCTTCCTCGTCCTTGCTGAACACCTCGGCCGCCGGCTCCGCCTTGGACAGGCTTTCCCGGAGGACCTTGGCGGCGTAGCTCGAGACGGAGCGGAACTCCGTCCCCTTGATGAACTCCTCGATCTTCTTGAAGAGCGAGGTCGGTATCGATACTGTCGTGAACTCTTTGTCCATGTGGAGGTTATATACCAGCCCGCCCCTTTTTTCAAGCCCCTTTAACTTGACAACCACAGGCTCGACATGGTTATAATGCGCTGGCAATGACCGAAAACGAAGACCCCCCGTCTCCCCGCCCCTGAGCCCATGGAAAAGATCACCCAGCCCCTGATGAACGAATCCATCTTGTCCGGCGTCCTGGACAAGAACCTCAAGAAGCTCGGCTCCCGCCTGGGCGTCACCCTGGCCCTGCGCGGCGACCAGCTCCTCATCGACGGGGACGCCGGCCGGACCGCCTTCGCCAAGCACTACTTCGAGAAGCTCCGGGAGCTCGGGGAAAAGGGCCGCCAGCTCCGGGAGGAGGACTTGCTCATCGCCCTGGACATGCTCGAGGAGGGCGCCTCCACCTGCCTCGACGACTACGCCCCCTCCGAGCCCCTCAACCTGTCCCGCAAGTCCGTCTCCCCCAAAAGCCTCAACCAGCAGGCCTACATCCAGGCGATCAAGTCCCACGACCTCGTTTTCGGCATCGGCCCGGCCGGGACGGGCAAGACCTACCTGGCCATGGCCATGGCCCTGGCCTTCCTCCAGAACAAGGCCGTCAACCGCATCATCCTGACCCGCCCGGCCGTCGAGGCCGGGGAGAAGCTCGGCTTCCTGCCCGGCGACCTCATCCAGAAGATCAATCCCTACCTCCGGCCTCTCTACGACGCCCTCTTCGACCTTTCCCAGTACGAGCAGGCCAACCGCTTGATCGAGCGCGGGGTCATCGAGATCGCGCCCCTGGCGTTCATGCGCGGCCGGACCCTCAACAGCGCCTTCATCATCCTCGACGAGGCCCAGAACACGACGCGGGAGCAGATGAAGATGATCCTGACCCGGGCCGGCTTCGACTCGAAGCTGGTCATCACGGCCGACATCACCCAGATCGACCTGCCCCAGCCCCGCAAGTCGGGCGTCATCCACGCCATGAAGATCCTGGCCGCCCTCCCCGAGATCGCCTTCATCCGCTTCAACGACCGGGACGTCGTCCGCCATCCCCTCGTCCAGAAGATCATCAAGGCCTACCAGAAGGCCGAAGCCAAGGACGACCGGTAAGGCCTATGCCCGCCTCTTTCTTCGACAAGATCCGGCTCTTCAAGGGGGCCGAGATCCAGCCCGGCCGGCCCGCCGCCGAGCCGCCCGACGAGGAGAAAAACCGGTCTCTTGGGCGAAGGCTCCTCGCCGGGCCCTGGATCCTGATCGCCCTCACGGCCGCCGTCATCGCCCTCTTCCTGACCAACCTGCCCTCGCGGTCCCTGTCGACCCTGAAACCGGGCACGGTCGCCCCGGCGGACATCACCGCCCCCTTCGACCTCATCATCGAGGACGCCGAGGCTACGGACAAGAAGCGCGCGGAGGCCGTCGCGGCCGTCCTCCCCGTCTACACCTACGACGCCAACGTCTTCGCCAACACCGAGGACAAGATCCGGGGCATCTTCGCCGAAGGGCGGGCCTGGACCGCCCGCTACCCGGGCAACCACCGGGCCGACGAGCTGCGGACCGTCCTTCTCGACAAGTTCGGCGTCGACCTCGAGCCGGCCGACGTCACGAGCCTCGTCCGGCTGAAGTTCCCGGCCGAGCTCGAGGAGGTCCTGGTCACCCTCTCGGCCAAGACCTTCCGCCCCGGCATCATCCTCTCGAAGAACCTCTTCATCCACGGCGAGGCGGAGAGCGGCCTGACGCTCCTCGACATCAACGGCGACGAGCGGACGGTCCGCGCCGGCGACCTTCTCGACATCGGGGAGAGCGAGCGGCGCTTCGCGGCGGACCTCGACGACATCGAGCTCTCGCCTAGGGAGAAGGCCCTGCTCGAGAACCTGGGCCAGATCTTCCTGACCTCCAACGTCACCTACAATAAGATCGAGACGGAGAGGCGGAAGGCCCGGGCCAGGGAAGCCATCGGCACGGTCACGTTCACGGTCAAGAAGGACCGGATCATCGTCCGCAAGGGCGACGAGGTCGCCGCCGAGACGCTCAAGATCCTCGACCAGTACAACCAGAGGATCCGGCGGCGGTCGAGCTGGCCGCCGATGTTCGCGGGCAGCCTCCTGCTCTATGTCTTCCTGCTGGCCACGCTCTGGCTCTATCTGGGGTCGGCCTTCAAGCCCCCCCAGGCCGACCGCCAGTTCCGGATGACCTTGGCGGCCCTCGTCGGCAGCCTCGCCCTTTACAAGGCCTTCGTCCTGCTGGCCTCGTCGGTGGCCGCGACGATGACGGTCCCCTCCCTGGCCCGCGTCGAGACCCTCTACTACGCCTTCCCCTTCCAGGCGGCGACCCTCATCTTCGCCTTCCTCGTCCCCGACCCGATCACGCTCCTTTACATCATCCTGAACAGCCTGACAGCCGGCCTCCTGCTCGGCGGCGACTTCGCCCTGACCATTTTCTCCTTCATCGGCGGCCTGGCCGCGGTCTACGGCGTCAAGCTCTACAAGAGGCGGTACCGGGCGGCGACCCTGAGGGCCGGGTTCATCGTCCTGCCGGCCGTCAACGCCTTCGTCATCCTGACCTTCAGCCTGATCGGCCGCCGCGCCGGCTTCGCCTTCTTCCCGGCCGAGGTGGCCGTGGGCATGCTCGGAGGGGCGGCCAGCGCGGTCCTGGCCTACCTCCTCCTTCCTCTCGTCGAGACGGCCTTCGGCTTCGTCACCGCCTCCAAGCTCCTGGAGCTGAGCAACTCGGACCTGCCCATCTTCCGGCAGCTCTCCGAGGAGGCCCCCGGCTCCTACCACCACTCGCTGGTGGTCGCCACCCTGGCCGAGCGGGCGGCCGACGAGCTCGGCCTCGACGTCCAGCTGGCCAAGGCCGGGGCCCTCTACCACGACATCGGCAAGACCAAGATGCCCGAGTATTTCATCGAGAACCGGACCGGGGAGTTCGACCTGCACAAGGACCTGACCCCGTCCATGAGCACGCTCGTCATCAAGAACCACGTCAAGGAGGGCGTCGAGCTCGCCCGCAAGCTCAAGCTGCCGAGGGCCCTCCGGGAGATCATCGAGCAGCACCACGGCAACTCCCTCGTCCGCTACTTCTTCGCCAAGGCCAAGCAGAGCTCCGACTCCGAGGGCAAGACCGTCGGCGAGGAGGCCTTCCGCTACCCCGGGCCGCCTCCCCAATCGAAGGAGGCCGGCCTGGTCATGCTGGCCGACGCCATCGAGGCCGCCTCGCGGAGCCTGAAGGCCCCGACCAAGGACAACATCAAGCGGGTCATCACCGACATCATCAACGCCACCCTCCAGGACGGCCAGCTCGACGCCTGCGACTTCTCCCTTCGGGAGCTGCGCCGAGTCGCCGCCGAATTCCTGACGGTCCTCTACGCCATCTACCACCCCCGGGTCGAGTACCCGGGATTCGGCTTCACGGGCCGGCCGGCCGGCGCCAAAGGCCCGGCCTCGAACAACAACAAGAAGAAGAGCGATGATCACGATCCTCAACCGCCAGAAAAAACACCGGGTCCGGACGAGAGCGTTTGAACGTCTCCTCGGGGACCTCGCGGCGCGCTACCGGCTCGCCGACCCGGAAGTGACCCTGGCCTTCGTCGGCGAGAAGGCCATCCGGACCCTCAACCGGAAGTTCATGAAAAAGGACAAGCCGACGGACGTCCTGAGCTTCCCCCTCGGCGAGAAGGCCCCGGACGGGCGGTACTACCTGGGCGACATCGTCGTCGCCGTGCCGGTGGCCGCGCGGCAGGCCCGGAGCAAGGGCCACGGCCTCGACCGCGAGCTCCGCCTCCTCGCCATCCACGGCTTCCTCCACCTCCTCGGCTACGACCACTTCGCCGGCATCGAGGAGGAGGAGCGGAAGGCCCACGGGCGCTACCTCTCATGATCATGGGCGCCGTCGTCTGGACCGGTCTGGCCCTGGCCTTCCTGGCCGCGTTCCTGCTTTCCCTCTTCCATATCGTCCTCGGGGCCTACTCCAAGATCTCCCTCAGCCGCTTCCTCGAGACGAGGGACAAGGCCGAGCGGGCCCGGATCCTGGCCGGGTTCGAGGAGACCCGGCTGGCCGTCGAGTTCTTGAGGATACTCAGCCTCCTGGCCCTCCTCGTCTACGGCTTCGTCGTCTTCGAGGGCGCCGGCGCGCGGCCCATCGCGCTCTTCCTCGCCGCCGTGGCCGCGTACGCGCTCTTCCTCGACCTAGCGCCGCGGCTCCTCGTCCTCGTCGGCAAGCCGTTCATCCTGAGGATGTTCCTGCCGGCCTTTTCGCTCGTCCGCGTCATCGCCTTCCCCCTCCTGGCCGTTTCCCGCAACCTCCTCGAGCGCGAGGAGCAGCGGGAGGAGAAAGAGGAGGACCGCGAGACCTCCGAGGAGGAGATCGAGACGTTCATCGACGGGGCGACCGAGGAGGGCATCATCGACAAGGGCGAGGACGAGCTCCTGCGGAGCGTCGTCGAGTTCGCCGACACCGTGGTCCGGGAGGTCATGACCCCCCGGGCGACCATGGTCTGCATCCGCCGGGACGCGACCATCGACAACCTCAAGGACCTCATCATCAAGGAGAAGTACTCGCGGGTGCCGGTCTACAAGGACCGCCTCGACAACGTGGAGGGGATCGTCATGGCCAAGGACATCCTCGAGTACTCCGACGACAAGCACAAGGCCCAGCCGATCGAGGCCCTGATCCGGCCCGTCGCATTCGTCCCCGAAGCCATGCCCGTCGCCGACCTCCTGCGAGAGTTCCAAAAGGTCAAGGTCAAGATGGCCATCGTCGTCGACGAGCACGGCGGCGTCTCGGGGCTCGTGACCATGGAGGACGTCGTCGAGGAGATCGTCGGCGAGATCCAGGACGAGTACGACACCGATGAAGCCCAGATCTTCGAGAACGGTCCCCTCGACTTCACGGTCTCCGGGGCGACCGAGGTCGAGGAGCTCGAAGAGCTCTTCGACGTCGAGCTGGCCGAGGACGACTTCATCACCGTCGGCGGCCTCATCACCCACGACCTGGGGCGCCTGCCCCACAAGGGCGAGTCCCTGAGGATCAAGGGCCTCGTCCTCGAGGTCCTCGAGATCGACCAGAAGAAGGTCAAGAAGCTGAGGATCCGCAGGCCCTGACGCGGGGCGGGGGCCGGAGGGAAAGATGCCGAAAGAAGCCAAAGCGAAGACCGCCGCCAAAGCGGCCAAGCCGGCCGCCAAGAAGCGGGCGCCGGCCCGGAAGAAGGCGGTCAAGCCGGCCAAGCCGGCCCTGCGGACAGGATACGTCGCCCTCGTCGGGCGGCCCAACACCGGGAAGTCGACGCTCCTCAACGCCCTGCTCGGCCAGAAGGTGGCCATCGTCTCGGACAAGCCCCAGACGACCCGGATCAGCATCCTGGGCATAAAAACGACCGAGCGGGGCCAGACGGTCTTCGTCGACAACCCGGGCATCCACAAGCCCCTCCACACCCTGAACAAGCGGATGATGAACTTCGTCTATTCGGCCCTCGAGACCGCGGACGTCGTCTGCCTCCTCATCGACGCCACCGAGAAGTACGGCCACGGCGACGAGTACGTCCTGGAGGTCCTGCGCCGGGTCAAGACGCCCGTCTTCCTGCTCATCAACAAGGTCGACATCGTCCGCAAGGACAGGGCCCTGCCCATCATCGAACGGTACAAGGACCTCTTCCCCTTCCGCGAGATCGTGCCCATCTCGGCCCTGACGGGCATCAACCTCGACGTCCTCGAAAAGCTCATCGTCGACGCCCTGCCCGAGGCGCCCAAGCTCTACTCGGACGAGGAGATCTCGGACCAGTCGGAGCGCTTCCTCTTCGCCGAGATCGTCCGGGAGAAGGTCCTCAAGCGCGTCACCCAGGAGCTGCCCTTCGTCACCGCGGTCTTCGTCGAGTCCATCGAGAAGAAGGAGCAGGCGGATTGGAAGGACCCCGGGGAGACCCGGCCGCTGACCCACATCCGGGCCTCGATCTTCGTCGAGAAGGACAATCACCGCAAGATCGTCATCGGCCGCCACGGCTCGCTCGTCAAGGAGGTCGGCATCGAGGCCCGCCGCGAGATCGAGGAGTACGTCGGCCACAAGGTCTACCTCGAGCTCCAGGTCCGGGTGCGCGAGGGCTGGCGCGACAAGGAGGACGTCCTCGACCTCATCGAGGGCCAAAAGGGCTAGCAAATCGGGGACATGACCCATTTCTCCGGAAATGGGATCGTGTCCCCTGATTTGCGGCATTTGACTGATTCTCCTCAGAATGCGATAATTTACCGCCAACCGGACGGTGGGTGTAGCTCAACGGTTAGAGCATCGGACTGTGGATCCGAAGGTTGGGGGTTCGATTCCCCTCACTCACCCCAACTGATTTCCCCCAAGAAATCCGAGAAGATCAACGACCTACAGGCCGGGGCTTCAAAGATCGGCGCTCAGCACGACCTCAGGTCGCTGAGAACTCGTCGAGCGTGGCGATAACCTGACGGCACTTGGCGCAGGCTTCCTTGATCTGGTCTTCACGGCGAAGCCGGGACTTCGGCTTCGACGGCTCGACCTCGACGAGCTGTCTCTGGGCGGCCAGGAGCAGGTTGGGATGCCCGTAGGCCTTGGCGCCCAGCCGCTCCTTGATCCAGCGCAGATGGTCCCTGCACCCGACGACCGCGCCGCAGCACTCGCAGACGACGAGATCCTTCTCGACTTTTTCATAGGCCTCGGGGGCGGTGGCGGCCCCCAGCGACAACGAATAGGCGTTCGTATTGACGATCCCCTTGCCCGTGATGCATTTCTCCTGGCACTGGCCGCACTGGATGCAGGAGCCGAAATCGACGCGCAGCCGCCGCACCTTGGCGCCGGGATCGTCGACGGCCTCGATCGCGAGCGAGGGACAGACCTGGGCGCAGGTCCCGCAGCCGACGCAGTGGTCCTTGTCGTACTTGGGAAAGCCGCGGTACGCCGGGAACGAGGCCGCGGGCCCGGCGGGATATTTGGTCGTGTAAGGCGCCGAGAAGAACGACGTCAGGGCTTCCTTGATCTCGCGGAGCTTAGGGAGCTGCATGACCACCCTCCTCTTTGAGCTCGTGGTCGGCCTCGTAGAGGTCAACGACGCTTTCCTTACAGAGAGGGACCCGGCCGCGATGGGCGGCCCGGGCGATGGCGTGCGCGGCGATGGGCGCCGTCAGGAAGATGAAGGCGATGGCCAGGAGGGCCTTGAACCCGAAGCTGGTGAATCCCTTCAGGACGAAGACCCCGAAGAGAAGCCCCGCCGATCCAAACGTCACGCACTTGGTCGCGGCCTGAAGGCGGTTGTATACGTCCGGAAGGCGGAGGAGGCCGAGGACTCCCAGGAAGTCGAAGATGATCCCCAGGCAGATGAAGGCCATGCCGACGGTGTGCCTAATCATCGAGGCGCCTCCCTTCGAGGACCTTGGCGAAGGCCAGCGAGGCGACGAAGCTCAGGAGCGACCAGATCAGAGCGATGTCCATGAAGAATCCCTGGTCGTAGTGGAGGCCGAGGAGGGCCAGGACGCCGATGATTAGGATGCCCAGGATGTCCACGGCGATGATGCGGTCGGCCGGGCTCGGCCCGCGGATGACCCGATAGAGGACGAACAGGGCCGAGAACAGGCTGACGTTGATGAGCTTGATCAGGATCGGCGCCCGGAAGACGAAGAAATTGAGATAGGCCAGGGCTCCGATGGCGACGATCCCTGCGAGCCAGCGCGCGATTTTCATTCGAAGACCTCCTTCAGGGTCCGTTCGAACCTGGCGCCGATCCGCACCGTGTTCTTGTCGATGTCGGTCCCGTCGACGGTGATGCAATGGATGTAGAGCTCCCGGGCGTCGGGGCTGATGTCCACCGTAAGCGTCCCGGGGGTCAGGGTGATGGAGTTGGCCAGGATGGTCATGGCCGTATCGTTGGTCAGCCCGGTCCGGATCTTGACGATGCCGGGTTTGATCGGACGCAGGGGATTGAGCACGATCGCGGCGACCTGGAAGTTGGCCTTGACCATCTCCCAGAGGAACCTGGCGAAGTAGAGAAGGGCGAACATGGCCCGCCGCGGGAATCCGCGGCGGGGAAATCCGGACACGAACCGGCCGGCGGCGAAGGCCACGAGGAGGGCAGCGACGGCGCCGGCGACGATCTCCTGGACCCCTCCGCCGGCCGTCAAGGCCAGCCAGACGAGGAAGGCCAGGACGAAAACGAGGATGCGGCTCTCAGTTCGCTTGTTCATGGCTTCACTTCCCCAGGACCGTGAGCGCGTACTGCGTCTTGTCCATGATGACTTTGACGACGGGATCGAGCGTCGCCTCGCGGATGCCGGGCACGACGAGCAGGCTGGTCAACAGGCACAGCGCGGCGAGGATGATCATGGCCGCCTTCATCGCCCCATCGACCCTCCCGACGAGCTTCTCGACGGGCCGCTCACCCCGCAGTCCGTACCTCTGGACCTTCAAGTAGGCGGCCATGCTGACCAGGCTGCCGAAGACGGCCACCAGGGCCAGGACCGGCTGTCCCGCGTTGACCGCGGCGATGATGATGAGCAGCTTGCTGAAGAAGCCGTTGAAAGGAGGGATGCCGGCGATGGCCAGGGAGGCCACCATCGACGTCCCGGACGTGACCGGGAGGAGACGGGCGACGTTGCCCATCTGCCTCAGGTCGCGGGTGCCCAACGCGGTCTCCAGCGCCCCGGAGTTGTAGAAGAGCAGGGATTTGAAGACGGCGTGATTGATCATGTGGAAGACAGCCCCGGTCATCGCCAGGGGCGTACCGATGCCGGCCGCCAGCAGGATGTAGCCGACCTGACCGATGCTGCTGTAGGCGAGGAGCCGCTTGAGGTCCCATTGCCCGATGGCCAGCAGGTTGCCCAGGATGATCGAGACGGCCCCGAGGCCGAGGAAGACCTGGAGGAACAAGGGCGGCGCCCCGAGGACGTTGTAGAAGATCCGGATGAGGGCGTAGACGCCCAGGGTCTTGATCAATACGCCGCTGAGCATGGCCGAAACGGGCGACGGGGCGGACGAGTGGGCGTCGGGGAGCCAGGCATGGAAGGGCATGGC
Source organism: Candidatus Aminicenantota bacterium (assembly GCA_963719985.1). GTDB lineage: Bacteria > Acidobacteriota > Aminicenantia > Aminicenantales > Saccharicenantaceae > RBG-16-66-30. The sequence continues at coordinate 451,588 of CAVRDU010000006.1, forward strand.
CGCCGCCTTGACCCCGAATCCGGCCATGAACAGGCCGCCGAGCCAGAGGACGAGGACCGGGCTTTTGCCGGCCAGGCTCTGGGAGATCGTGGCCAGCGCCAGGCTCGACGTGGCGCTATAGACGACGGCGATGGCCAGAAGGATGAGCGAGGCCGAGACCGAGGCCATGATCGCGTACTTGAACGAGGCCTCGAACTCGTGGGCCTTTCCGCCGTAGGCGACCAGGGCCAGGGCCGCGATCAAGGCGATCTCCATGAAGACGAAGAGGTTGAACAGGTCGCCCGTGACGACGACGCCGTTCATGCCCGCGACGAGGAGCATGAAGAGGGCGTAGTATTTCCAGTCCTGGCCGAGGCGCCGGATATACTTGACCGAAAAGAGGAGCGAGGTCAGGGCGATGAGGCTGACGATCATCAGCATGAACGAGCTGAAGGCGTCGAGGACCAGGTTGATCCCGATCGGGAGCTTCCAGGCGCTCATCTTGTAGACCAGGGTTTCGCCGCTGTGGACGAAGAAGACGTAGGCCGACAGCGCGAGGAGGGACAGCGCCGCGGCCAGCGACACGGGGACGGCCCAGGCGTCCCGTCGTTTCGCCACGAGCGGGATGAGGAAGGCCGCAAGCAGGGGGACGATGATGAAATAGGGCGCGATCATCCGGAGAGCCTCCTGATCTTGGTGATGTCATAGGTCCGGTATTTCTGGAAGAGCCGGATGGCCAGGGCCGCGAGCAGCGCCGTCACGCCGAGCTCGATGACGATCGAGGTCAGGACCAGGGCCTGGGGCAGCGGGTCGACCATGGGCGCCGCCTCCTTCCCCTTCTCGAGGATGGGGTAGAGGGCGCCGCGGCGGTAGCCGAACAGGACCAGCATCAGGTTGCAGGAGTAGCCCATGATCCCCGACGACAGGATGATCTTGATGAGGTCGCGCTTGGTGAGGAGTCCATAGAGGCCGACCAGGAACAGGGCGAAGCAGAGAACGTAGATGGTCATTCGTCGGCTCCTTTCCTCATGTCGAATTCCGCCATCGCCAGGACGACCAGGAACAGGGACAGCCCGACCTTGAGGCCGATGATAACGTTGAGCGGCAGGATGATGCCCGAGCTCAGCAGCGCGAAGAGCCTGCCCTTGGACAGCACGTTGGCCAGGAAAGCGCTCCCCATAGCCATTCCCAGAAGCCCGACGCCGAGGAAGAGGAGGGGGCTTGCGTGTTCAAGGTCCTTGAGCAGGCGTATACGGAGCCATTTCTGTGTCTCCTCGCGGCCGTAGGCCAGAAGGATGGCGAGAAACCCGAGGGCCAGGACGACGCCGCCGCCGAAGCCGCCGCCCGGGCTGAGGTGGCCATGGAGAATGATGTAGATCCCGTACAGGAAGATCAACCCGACGAGGAGACGGCTGACGGTCTTGATGATCAGGGTCATTCCCGCGGGCTTGTCCGTCATTGGTGGTCTCCCTTGTCGTCCCGGGCGCGAAGCCGCAAGACGGTCAGCGTCCCAAGGATGGCCGTCAGCAGGACGGTGACCTCGCCCAAGGTGTCGTAGGCCCGGTAATCGAGGATGACAGAAGTGACGAGGTTGGCCGCGCCCGTTTCCGAGGCGGCGTGGTCCAGATAATATCGGGAGGTCTCCATCAGAGGTTCGCCGAAGGGTGGGAGGAGACGAAAGACCTTGAGGCTCAACAGGAATACGGCCGCCAGCCCGATCAGGGTGAATCCGAGGAGCCAACGGCTGGACGCGGCCGGCTCCATGACGTGGTGATCCTTCCGGATGAAGGCCCGGACGAGGATGATCAGGGCGAAGATCTCGAACAGGAACTGGACGATGGCCAGGTCGGGCGCCTGGAGGAAAAGAAAGGAGATGGACACGGCCAGGCCGACGACCCCGATGGCCACGATCGAGGATAGGATGTCCTTGATCTCCAGGGCCACGATCGATCCCAGGATCATGAACCCCAAGAGGAAGGTCAGCCAAGTCTCAACGGGCATGTGCGCCTCCTTGTCATCCTGAACTCTAGCCGGCCAAAGCCATGAATAGCAGGACACCGAACACGATGAATAAGATATAGACCTGGAGAAGCCCCGCGTGGGCTCTCTGCAGGACCCGGGAGAGTCCGAACGTGGCTTTGGAGCCCAGGTCGTAGATGTCGAACGCCTTCTTTTCCGCCTGCCGGTAGAATCCCCGGAGCGGCTTCATCTCCGTGATCTCCTTGTAGAACGCGGTGCCCGCGATCCGGAACGCCTCGGACTGAGGGTTGCCCCCGAGGTAGACCTCGTCGTAGCGCACCTTGCGGACCAGGAGGAAGACGATCAGCCCGAGAAGGAAGGCCAAGCCGAACAGGAGGAGGACGAGACGGGGGCTGTAGAGGCCCAGCGGAGCGATCGGGGCCAGGCCTGCCTCTTCCGCCGCCGGCAGGATGAACAGCCTCAGCGGGACCTCCCTCGCCAGGAGGCCGAAGCCGACGCAAAGGAAGGCCAAGGTCCCGGTCGCCAGCCACTGGTTGGCCGGGGCCTCTCTGACGTCCTTCAGGCGATCCGGCCGCTGGCCGAGGAAGACGGCGTGGAGGAATTTCATGAAGCTGGCCAGGGTCAGAGCGCTGCCGAAGACGGCCAGGATGAGGCAAACGAGAAGCCATATGGCATAGCCGCGGCCGAAACCTCCCGCCTGTTCGAGGAGCCCCTGGTAGATCATCCACTTGGAGAAGAAGCCGTTGAACGGCGGGATGCCCGAGATGGCGAGGGAGGCCACGAGAGCCGAGAGGAAGGTCAGCGGCATGACCCGGCCCAAGCCGCCCAGGTCGTCGAGTTCGCCCGTCCCGGCGCGCTTCTCCACCGAGCCAAGTGAAAGAAAGAGGCCGGATTTATAGAGCGTGTTGTTGATCAGGTGGAAGAGCCCTCCGGCGAAGGCCAGCGGCGAGCCGCTGGCGACGCCCATGATCATGTAGCCGACCTGGCTGACGGCGTGGTAGCCGAGGAGCCGGCGGCCGTTGTGCTGGACCATGGCCATCATCACGCCGATGATGACGGTCAGGGCGCCGAGGCTGACGACGGTCATCCGGGCGAACGGCCCGACGTCGAAATACCCGGACATCATCCGCGCCAGCAGGTAAATGCCCAGGAGCTTGTCGAGCGAGGCGGGCAGGAAGGCGGCGCTTTCGACCGGGGCGTCACGGCTGAAGTCGGGGACCCAGGTGTGGAGGGGGAATCCTCCGGCTTTGGCCAAGGCCGCGATGAGCAGGCAGACGAAGGCGAGGACGCCGGTCGGGCTGCTCAACGGGATCGTGGGGCCGACCAGGGACCATCCCCAAGTCGCGCCTGCCAGGGCCAGGCCGAGGATCAGGAAGGCGTCGCTGCCGCCGACGATGAGGAACGTCTTCTTGGCCGTCGAAGCCGCCTTCTCGCCCCGGCCGAGGAGGGAGAAGCCGTAGAGCGTCAGCCCCGAGAGCCCCCAGAACACGAGAAAACCGATGGCGTGGGGGCAGAGGACGGTCCCGGCGGCAAAGGAGGTCGTGAGCGGATAGAGGACGAGGAAGGACTTTTCCGTTCCGCCCTCCAGCCCCTTGAGGCAGAAGACGAAGATGATGATGCTCAGGCCGTAGAGGAACGTCAGGGCCAGGAGGCTGAGCTTGTCGAGGGCGAGGGCCGTGACGCCCAGGAACTCGAAGGCCTGCGGCTGTGAGGTGAAGAACCTCACCGTCAGGAACAGGCTGACGACAAGTCCGGCGATGACGAGGGCCTTCCGCAGGAGAGTCGGCAGGACGAGGTTGACCAGGGCGACGGCCAGAGGGAGGGCGACGACGAGAACCAGGGGATTATCCATGGATGTCCCTCCTCAGCCGCTCGGTCTTCTCGCGCGACAATTGGAGCAGGTCGGGCTTGATGAGGACGCCGTGCCGGTCGACGATATGGACGGCCCGCTCCGTGCAGCAGTAGCAGGGATCGATCGCCGCCAGCGTGATCATGGCGTCGGCCAGGGGGATGCCCTTGCACGAGGCCGCGCACGTCGGGATATTGACGTAGCTCGGGGCCCGGACCTTGTGCCGGAGGGGACGGTTGGAGCCGTCGGTCCGCACGTAGTGGAAGACCTCGCCTCGCGGGGCCTCGTAGCGGCCGATCCCTTCCCCGGCCGTGATCTCTTTGACGTCGTTGAGGATGGGGCCCGGCGCGGTCTTGAGCTTCTCCAGGCATTGCCGGATGATCTTGGCCGATTCGAAGATCTCCAGGACCCTGACGACGAGCTTGTCGTAGACGTCTCCGTTCTCGAGGACGATCGCCTTGAAGTCGACCAGGCCGTAGGCGTCCTTGATCTCGTCCTTGCGCACGTCGATGGCCACGCCGGAGGCCCGGGCCGTCGGCCCGACGGCGCAGTATTCGATCGCCGCCTGGCGGCTCAGGACGCCGACCCCCTTCAGGCGGGTTCGGAGAACGGGGTCGTCTGCCGCGGCCTTGGCGATCATGTCCATCTTGCGCTCGATCATAGCCAAGGTCTCGAGGAGCGCGGGAATGCTCTCGGCCGGGATGTCGCGGGCGACGCCGCCGACCCGCATCATGCCGTAGTGATTGCGATTGCCGGTGATCGTCTCGAAGATCTCGAGGATCGGCTCCCGGTACCGCCAGGCCCACATCCAGAGGGTGTCGTAGCCGATGAAGTGCCCGGCCAGGCCGAGCCAGAGGAGATGGCTGTGAATGCGTTCGAGCTCGCCGATGAGGGTCCGGATGTAGGCCGCGCGGACGGGGACCTCCACGTTGTCCACGTCCTCGACGGCGTGGACGAAGGCGATGGGGTGGGAGGTCGAGCAGATGCCGCAGATGCGCTCGACGAGGAAGATGGACTGGGTGAACGTCTTCCGCTCGGAGATGAACTCGTGGCCGCGGTGCATGTACCCGATGTCGACGTCGATGTCGGTGACGGTCTCTCCGTCCACGTGGAGCCTGAAGAACTCGGCCTCCTCGAGCAAGGGGTGGAACGGACCGACGGGGACGACGGTCTTGCTCATGGCTTCCTCCTCAGGCGCAGGGGCCGGTCCGGGGGATTGGGGTGGTCCCTCGTCAAGAGCGGCCCCGGCCGGGGATGGCCCTCGAAGACGATGCCGAACAGCTCCGCGATCTCCCGTTCGATCCATTCCGCGCCCTTGACGAGCGGCGCGATCGAGGGGATCTTCGGGTTCTCGAGGTCGGCGACGACCACGCGCGGGCAATAGTAGCGCCCGGTGGCGTCGTCGGAAAAGTGATAGAGGACCTCGAGGCCGCGACGCATTTCCATGGCCGAGGCCGTCGACAGGCGATAGCCCAGCTGCGAAAAGAGCACGCGGACCACGTCGTGGAGGTCCTTGGCGGCGACCTCGAAATAGACACGTCCCTTCTTGACGATCGTCCGTCCGACCTTGTCGGCGAGGGCTTCCGGGATCCGGTCTGTATCAGCCATTGAGCACCCCCACGAGCTTGACGATGGCGTCGATCATCGCTTCCGGCTTGGGCGGACAGCCTTCGATATAGAGGTCGACCGGGATGACGTCCCCGCGGCCGGGGCTGACGTTGTAGGTCTCCTTGAAACAGCAGCGCGTGGTCGGACAGGCCCCGACGCCGACGACGAAGACGGGCCGGGGGGCCTGCTCGTACAGCCGGCGGATCCGGGGGGCCACCTTGTCGTTGATGATCCCGGTGACCAGGAGGACGTCGGCGTGGCGGACCGAGCCGACGAGCTTGATCCCGAAACGCTCGACGTCGTAGCGGGGCGTCAGGAGGTCCAGGATCTCGATGTCGCAGTTGTTGCAGGGCGAAGCGCTCGCGTGAAAGACCCACAGGGATCTGGCCAAGCGTCGGTTTTTCCAGCCCATGATCATACTCCCCAGACGGCCAGGACGACGGCCGCCAGCGCCAAGGGTGAAAGGACCTTCCAGAAGAACGCGATCGCCGTGTCGGTCCTCAGGCGGGGGTTGGTGTTCTTGATGATGATCATCAGGACGAGGATCAAGAGGTACTTTAGCACGCCCCAGAGGAGGCCCAGGCCGGTGAGCGGGATCCCTCCCCAGAAGAGGAGGATGAGCAGGAAGGGAAAGGCGACGAACATCATGAATTGGTTGAGCTTCCAGAATCCAAGCAGCGGCCCGCCGTACTCTATGAAGGGCCCCGCCACGAGCTCGGTTTCGGCCTCCGGGATGTGGAAGGGCGGCAGGGCCATCTTGGCCTGGACGGCCAGGAGGGCCACGACGAAGGCCAGGATCCCCGACACCGAGCCGATGAACATGCCGTGTTCGGCCTGGAAGCCCAGGATGGCCGAAAGCTTGAGCTGGTAGCCGGACCGGATGACCGGGACGAGGCAGGCCAGGATGAAGGGCAGCTCGTCGGCGAGCAGGATCTTGATCTCCCGCCCCGCGCCCAGGCTGGAGTAGACATTGCCCGGCGCGGCCCCGCCGAGGACGATCAATACGGAGTAGAACATGAGCAGGTACATGACGACGAGGAGGTCCGCGCCGACCGTTCGCCCGGAAAACAGGGCGGTCCCCACGGCCGTCGTGACGACCGACATGACGGCGAAGCCCGCCAGCGGAGCGGCGATGAACAGCCAGGGCACGCCCGACTTGACCAGGATCGTTTCCTTGCCCAGGAGCTTGAAAAAGTCGTTGAAGTTCTGGAAGAGGGGGGGGCCGACCCGGTACTGGAAGCGCGCCGAGACCTTGCGGTCCAGCCAGCCGGCCATGAGCCCCAGGACGGCCGAGAAGGCGATGCCGGGAAAGACGATGACGTCGAACAGGACCTGGGCGTTCATGGCCGGCCCTCCTTGCGGCGCCAGCTCGGGCTCCGGACGGCCAGCCGGTCGCCGGCGAAATAGACGTGGCTCTGGGGGTCCTCGTCGGGGACGTCCTTCATGACCAAGGTCCCAGGCGGCGCCGTCTTGACGCAGAGCGGGACGTAGTCGGGATCCTCCTTGAGCTGGTCGAGACATAGGTCGCACTTGGCCGTGACGTAATTGATCACTTCGGGGAAGATCGTGCCGAACGGACAGGCCAGGACGCAGCTCTTACAGCCGACGCAGCGCATGTTATACCGCTTGACGGCGCCGTTCTCCTGTCTTTCCAGGGCCTCCTTGGGGCAGGCGAGGACGCAGAAGGCCTCCTTGCACTGGCGGCAGTAGGCCGCGAATTCGGCCACCTCGAGGAGGGAGAAGATCCCCGGATTGACCCGGTGGAACATGTATTCGCACTCGATCCGGTCGGCGGGGACGCCGGAGGCCAGAAGGGCCGGGACGTCGATGAACAGCCGTTTCAATCCCATAGCCCCTCCTCGTTCTTGATCTGGGCGTAGGTGAAGACGGGGCCGTCCTTGCAGACGTAGTAACCGCCCATCACGCAATGACGGCATTGGCCGATGCCGCAGTACATTTTTTTCTCCATGGACAGATAGATGCGGTCCTCCCGGAAGCCCAGCTTGAGGAGGTCGCGAGTCCCGAATTTCATCATCACCGGAGGCCCGCAGACGACGGCGGGGGAGTTTTTCGGGTCGATGTTCGAGCTTCCCCAGAAGAACGGTCACCACGCCGACCTCCTCGTCCCAGGCCTCGCCCGGCGGGACGGCATCGACGGCCCGGACAAGCTTGACTTTCGGGTGTTTCCGCCATGCGGGGAAGGCGTCCTTATAGGGACAATCCTGGGGCGTTTTCGCGCCGGCGAAGAAAGTGATGCTCTTGTATTTCTCGGCCTCGTCGAGAAGCGTCAGAAAGAGGGAGCGCAGCGGGGCCAGACCGCAGCCTCCTCCCAGGATGAGAAGGTCCTGGCCCTCGAATTCAGTCAGGGGGTACGAGGACCCGAACGGGCCGCGCACACCGACCCTGTCACCCGGCTTGGCCCGGTGGATATGTTCGGTCAGGAACCCGGCCTTCATGACGGTGACGTCCATGGTCTCCGTGACGAAATGCGAGGAGGACGGGGTGAACGGCCCCTCCCCGACTCCGGGCAAGCTGAGCTCGACGAATTGACCCGTCCGGAAGGGCATGGGGCGGTCCAGTCTCATGCGCAGGGTCCGGATGAGGGGGGTTTCGTCGATCGTTTCCAGGAGGACGGCCGGGACGGCTTCGTACGGATTGGGTGTCATGGGCTCCTCCTCATCCGGCCTCTGCGGCGGGCCGGCCGCTCGGCGATCGCTCCATAAGACGCCGGACGGCGCTCCGGAAATCGATCCCCCCGGGACAGGCTTCGGTACAGCGGCCGCAGCCCGTGCAGCCCAGGCTGCCGAACTCCTGCTTCATGTAGACGAGCTTGCAGAGGTAGCGATGGCGAAAGCGTTCGTCCATGCGCGGCCGCGGCGACGCCCCGCTGGCGACGCGGGCGTAGCCGTGCCATTGGCAGGAGTCGTAAGTGCGCACCTTGACGAACTCCGCGGCCTGGCTTTCGTCGTTCAGGATGAGACAGTAGCAGGTCGGGCAGATGTGGGTGCAGGCCCCGCAGCCGACGCAGTCCCGGGCTTCTTCCGCCCAGGCCTCGGCGGGCCCCGCCCGTAGGCGATCGTAATCCCCGGATCTTTCGAAATCGGCGTTCTGGGCCTCGACTCTGGCCGTCATCTCCATCCGCCGGCCCTTGACCGCCTCCAGGATCCGATCGCTGGTGTCATCGACCCGGACATGCTTGCGGATGAGGTCGAGAAGGAGCTCTCCCTTGGCCGTTCCTGCGCTCAAGTGATAATGATCGCCGTAGCGCGCCGCGTTGGCGTCGAACCCCGTTTCCGCGAACGGTTTCCCTCCGACGAGCGTGCAATGGCAAGTCGGAGCGGCATCCGTACAGTCGAAGCTGAGGACGGTCGTCCGTTCCCGCCAAGCCTGATAGGCCGGATCGACGAAGTCCTGGTTGACGAGCGCCCGGTCCAGAAGCTCGAGGGCCTTGATGTCGCAGGCCTTCACGCCGGCGAGAAGCGACGGGGCGGGGTCCGCTCTGAAGGGCGCGACCCGCTCTCTCACGCCGTAGAGAAGGAGCTTGGCGGGGTCTGTGGCCCGATGCCCGTCGAGGGCCAAGCGGTCCTCCCCCTGAAGAAGAGCGAGGATGGCGCTGGGCGAGTCCTTGTCCGCGGGCCAGACCGGGGCAAAGACGTTCCCGTAAGGCCCGAAGCCTTTCTTTTGGCAGTTTTCGAGAAAGGTCAGAAGTTCGTCCGATGGGATCAGCAAGAGCACCCCCTTGAGGTCGGAAAATTCGGGCACGAGGCGGTGTCGTCCATCAGGACAGGGACCTCCTGTCTCACGAGCTCCGATCGCGAGGTTGACATGAGCGAGGTTTGGGATACAATACGGATGATGATCCGAGTCCACATGAGGAAGGGGACACCACCATGACAACCGTGAAAGACGTCTTGGCCGAAAAAGGGACCAACGTCTGGACGATCTCTCCAGAGGCCAAAGTGCTCGACGCGCTCAAGCTCATGGCCGAAAAAGACGTCGGTGCCCTGGCGGTGACGGTCAAAGACGGCCTCGTCGGCATCCTTTCGGAACGGGATTACGCCCGGAAGGTCATTCTCCAAGGGAAATCGTCTTTGGACACTCAAGTCAAGGCCATCATGACCACTCGAGTGTATTATGTGGCCCCCGATACGACGACGCAGGAATGCATGGCCGTGATGACGAAGAACCGCATCCGTCACCTCCCCGTGATCCAGGACGAGAAGCTTGTCGGGATCATCTCCATAGGCGACATCATCAAGGCGACCATCGTCCAGCAGAAGATCGCCATCGACCATCTCGAAAACTACATCATGGGAAAATATCTCTGAGCTGTCGCCGGGCGTCCGGACCCGGCTAACGCGACGAGCCCTTCTGTTCATCCTCATGTCTCCGCCGGTCCGGCCTGCCCCTTGGGCAGCCTGACGGTGAATGTCGTCCCTACGTCCGGCGTGCTGACGACGTCGATCCGGCCCCGATGCGCCTCGACGATCTTTCTGGCGATGGACAGCCCCAGGCCCGATCCCTGGCTTCTCTTCGCTTCGCCTCGGGAGACCCGATAGAACTGGTCAAAGATGAACGGAAGATGTTCTTTGGCGATGCCGATCCCCGTGTCCTGGATCTCGACGACGATGTCCTCGGCTTCTTCCTTGAGGGCGATCCGGACCCGGCCCTGAGGCTTGTTATAGGCGATGGCGTTCCCGATGAGGTTGGTGAAGACCTGCTCGAGGCAGGACTCGTCGCCGAGGACCCCGGGGACGGGGCCCGCGGGGGAGGACCATTCCAAGGTCACCTGGGACTGCCGGGCCGCGGGGGCCATGAACGCGACCAGGCGGTCCACGAGCGCGGCCACGTTCATTGGACGCAGTTTCCCGGCCAGGCCCCCCTGCTCGATACGGGCCAGGTCCAACCAATCATCGATCAGACGGAGGAGGCCCTCGAGCCTTGCGCCGGCCTTGCGGATCATGTCCTGGAAACGGCTCCCGGGATCGCCGCCGGCGTCGGCCAGCATGACCTCGAAGTACTGCTGGATGGCCACGAGCGGGCTTCGCAGCTGATGGGACACGAGGGTGATGAAATGGTCTTCGAGAAGCCGTTTTTCGCGCCGCAGGGCCTCCGCCTCCAGGAACAGGCGCCTCCTCTCCAAGCCTCGGGTGATGACGAGCCGCAACTCCTCGGGGGAGAAGGGCTTGGGGAGGAAGTCGTAGGCCCCTTTTTTCATGGCTTCGATCGCCGAATCGATCGTCGCGTAGCCCGTGATGACGATGCCGACGATGGCCGGGTCGAACGCCGCAAGCCGGTCGAGGACCTCGAGTCCGCCCATGCCCGGCATCTTGAGGTCGACGATGACGACGTCGGGGCGGAGGTCGAGGATCATCCCGACTCCGGCCGCCCCGTCGGCGGCGGTCTCGACGCGATAACCGCCCTTGAGCAGGATCTGCGCGCAGGCATCGCGCATGCTGTCCTCGTCATCGATGACCAGAACGAGAGGAGAGAGGGGCATAACGTTCTCCGTCCGCGTCCCCTCCATTCTATTTGCCGAGGAAATGCTCGATCCGGGCCAGGAGGTCCGCGGCCTTGACCGGCTTGTCGATGAAGTCCTCGACGGCGGCCGTGTCCTGCCCTCCGCCGATGAACCCGAAGCGCGGGCCGGTCGCTTGCCGAATGGCCGAGACGAAGATGACCGGAGTGTTCCGGACGGCCTCGAATTCCTTAGAGGTCCGGATGGCATGGCACACGGAGAACCCGTCGAAGACGCTGTCCATCATGATGTCCAGGAGGATGAGATCGGGGCGCTCCTCGAGGATCTTCCGTTTCCCCTCCGCGGCGTCGCCGGCCGTTAGGACCTCGTAGGACGCCGAGCCTAGGATGGCCGTCATGGCGGCCCGGAAATCCGGATCATCGTCGACCACCAGGATCCTTCCTCGTTTGTTCGTCATGACCGAATCCTCCCTTCCAAGTTGTATTTCTTGAGTTTGGTCCAGAGCGTTTTCCGGTCGATCCCCAGGATCGCCGCCGTCCGGCCTTTATTGCCGCCCTGTTCCCGCAGGACCATCTCGATATGCCCCTTTTCGACGTCCGCCAGGGTCGCCGAGGCCCCGCCCGCCCAACTCTGGGTGGGAACACCCGGGCCGAGGTCGCGGCTGAGGACGTGAGGGACGTCGATCTCCAGGCCACCGCACAGGGCCACGGCCCGCTCGATGGCGTTCTCGAGCTCCCTGATATTCCCCGGCCAGTCATATGCCCGCAGGGCCAGCAGGGCGCGTCGGGAGACCTCCGGGACGGGTCCGCCGGCTCGGCGGCCGTATTTCTCCAGGAAATGCGCGACGAGAGCGGGGATGTCGTCCTTGCGCTCTCGCAGGGGCGGAAGATGGATCGGGACGACGCTGAGCCGATAGAACAGGTCCGTCCGGAAGGTCCCTTGATTGACGGCCTGGGCCAGGTTGACGCCGGTCGAGGCGATCGTTCGCACGTTGACTTTGATGGAGCGGGAGTGCCCGATCCTGGTGACCTCGCGGTCCTGGACGACCCGGAGGATCTTGGGCTGCAGGGGAAGCCCCACCTGTTCCACGCCGTCGAAAAAGACCGTCCCGCCGTTGGCCAGCTCGAACCGGCCGATCTTGGCCTCTTGGGCCCCGGGGAAGGCCCCCTTGATATGACCGAAAAGGTCGTCCTCCAGCAACGGGGCCCCCAGACCGCCGCAGTCGACGGGGACGAAGGGGCCGTGGTGGCGGGCGCTAAGGCGGTGGATCTCCCGGGCGGCGAGCTCCTTGCCCGTCCCGCTCTCCCCCGTCAACAGCACTGGCGAATCGGTGGATCCGGCCTGGGATATGAGATGGAGGACCTGATGCATGGACGGGCTCGAGCCGACGATCTTGTCGAACTGCCGATGGGCCTTCAGCTCGCGGCGGAGGAGGATATTCTCCAGGACCAGGCTCCGGCTCTTCAAGGCCTTCTTGACCGCCACACGCAGCTCTTCGGGAGTGAACGGCTTGGTCAGGAACTCGAAGGCGCCGAGCTTGATGGCTTCGACGGCGACATCGATCGAACCGTAGGCCGTGATGACGATGACCGGCGTCTCCGGGCTGGCTTCTTTGATCTGGCGGAGGACCTCCAGCCCCTCGCCGTCCGGCAGCCGGAGGTCCAGGAGCACGAGCTCGAAGCTCTCCCGGTTGAACAGGGCCAGGCCGGCCCGGGCGGTGGCGGCCCCGTTGGGGGCGTAGCCCTCCCCGGCCAGGACCTGGCTGATGGAGTCGCGCATCGATCCTTCGTCATCGATGATCAGGACGGGCAGGCCCTCGCTCATGGTCCCGCTCCCTTCGCGGGGAGTTTGATGATGAACGTCGCGCCGCGGCCCGGCTCGCACCGGACCTCGATCGTCCCGTTGTGCTTCTGGATGATCCCGTAGCTGATGGCCAATCCAAGGCCGGTGCTCTGGCCGACCTCTTTGGTTGTGAAGAACGGCTCGAAGAGATGCTCCCGGTCCTCGTCCTTGATGCCATGGCCGGTGTCCGTGATCTCGACCGCCACCCCCTTGCCGCCCTCGTCGCTGGAGGTCCGGAGCGTTAGGGTCCCCTTGCCCTCCATGGCCTCGGCCGCGTTGAAGATCATGTTCATGAACACCTGCTGCAGCTGGGCGCGGTCGGCCGTTATGCGGGGGAGGGTTGGCTGGTAGTCCTTCTCGACGAGGATGTTCTGGAACAGGGCCTGGCGACCGGTCAATGACAGGCACCCGTCGAGGAGGTCGTGAATGTCCGTCGGCGCCCATTCGGGCTCCTTGGGGCGGGCGAAATTGAGGAGTCCTTTGACGATCCCCTTGCATCGGGTCGTTTCCTTGACGATCTTAAGGAGGTTGTCGTGATGGGGATGGCCTTCCGGAACATCTTCGAGGAGGAGGTGGCTGTAGATCAGGATCCCGCCTAGGGGATTGTTGATCTCATGGGCGATGCCGGCGGCCAGCTTGCCGATCGAGGCGAGCTTTTCGGACTGGATGAGGTGGGACTGGATCTCCCGGAGCTCGCGGGTCCGCTCCTCGACCTTCCACTCCAAGGTCTTGGCCCCCTCCACGAGCTGCTCGTTCGCCTCTCGGAGATGGCACGTCATCTGAACGAAGGCGTCGGCCAGCGCCCCCAGCTCATCGCGGGAGTCGACCTCGACGAAATGGTCCAGGTCCCCCTTGGCGATCTCCCGGGTCGCCAAGGCCATCAGGCGCAAGGGCCGGACGATCCGCGTGATCACGAACAAGAGGATCACCAGAAGGACGGCGACGCAGGCCCCGGCGATCAGCGTGAATGACAGCATGACCCGGTTGGAGGCGTCGAGATAGGGCCGCTCGAGCGTCCCGACATAGAGAACGCCGATGATCCGGCCATCGATGTCCCGGATCGGCTCATAGGCCGTGATGTACCAGTCGTTGACGACGAAGGCCGGGGCGACCCAGGCCTGCCCCTCGCCGAGCACTCTTTTCTTGACCTCGGCCGATAGAAGCGTCCCGACGGCTCGTTCTCGCTGTTCGTTCCTGACGTTGGTCGAGATCCTCAGGTCGTTCTGAAAGATGGTCGCCGTCCCCGATTCCCGCCCCTTATATTTCTCATCCTTGAAGACGATCTCCTTGACCCGGTCGACGATCTCGTAGTTCCTGTTGAGAAGGACGCCGCCCTTGAGCAAGCCCAGGAACGCGCCGTCCGCGTCATGGATCGGCGCGGCGGCCGCGAGCATCAGGCCGCCCGTTTCGCGGCCCTCAGCGCGCGGCTCGGCCCGGGGCGTCGGGATGACGTCCATCGACGCCTGAGCCGCCAGCCAGGCGCCGTCCTTGAGGAGCTCTTCCGCCGTCACGATCTGGGCGGCGGCGACGATCTGGCCATCGAGCGCCCGCCGGACGATCCCGTCCTCGGACAGGTCGTCCCCGGCGTTCTCCGAGGAGCTGGTCCGGAGGACGACCCGGCCATGGGCGTCGAGAAGCGTCAAGACGTCAAGACCGTTCTCCGTCCGGACGCGGGAGAGATACTTGATGAGGATATCGATCTGGCGGATCCGGAAGAGATCGCTTAGGCTTTCCCTGGCGGCCGTCAGCCGGACGATGTCTTGAATGTCGTTCAACTTCTCGTTGAAGACCATCCAGGCGGAGGACAGGTCGTGCTGGACCTTGGCTTGGGCCTGGGAGATGAGGGCGCCCCGGATGAGCCTGGAGCCAACGACGAGGGTTAGCACCCCTCCGGCAGAGAGCGTGGCCAGAGAACTCAGCAGGAGCTTTCTTCTCAGAGAGGCTCTTAAAATCTTCATGTCCCGCCAAGACGGTCCCGGCCGCCAGCCGGCCGGAACGATACCCGATCCGTTCTTTATATCGAATATTAAGAAGACATGAGGCGTTTGTCAACATTTAATGTAGATATTTTCCTTATTTAATTGGGGATTTTTGCCACATCGCGAAGGACGGGTTACTCGTCTCCCGTTGGGAAAGGTCTGACTTATTTTCGACAGTTGGTTTTTCGAACTTCCTGTAAATGAATTAATTGCGGAGGCTCAAAAAGACTTTGGCACTACGCTTTCTCATCCTATCCTGTCATCGTCACTGGAGAGGGAGGCCGGACACCGGCGGCCAGGAACGCCTGATGGGCCGTGCCCTCGAGATCCGTCCGTAACATGTAGGATTGCGCTGGAAATGGATCTTCCGCCACGCGGAGTGGCCTGTGATATACTCCCAGCTACGGTGAGATTCATGTCCGAACTCACGCGCCGGGATTTCCTCGGGGTTTCCGCCGCCGGTCTGACGGCCCTGGCCTTCGGCCGGGGGTGCCGCGCCGGCATGGGACCGGCGGCCCGTCCGAATTTCCTCTTCATCCTGACCGACGATCAACGGTTCGACGCGCTCGGCTGCGCCGGCAATCCGATCATCCGAACGCCGAACGTCGACCGGCTGGCCGGCGAGGGGATCCGGTTCGAGCGGGCCTTCGTGACCACCCCGATCTGCGCCGCCAGCCGGGCCAGCATCCTGACCGGGACGTACGAACGGACGCACACCTACACGTTCACCAAGCCTCCCCTGGCCAGGGCCTTCACGGACATCAGCTTCCCGGTCCGCTTCCGGCAGGCCGGCTATCGGACGGGATTCGTCGGCAAGTTCGGCGTCGCGGTGGCCGAGGGCGTCCCAGGCGAGATGTTCGATTTCACCCGCTTCGACGGCTTTCCCTACATTCAGACGATCAACGGGGTCGAGCGCCACATGACCGAGGTCGAGGGCGATTGGGTCATCGATTTCCTCCGCGGCGTCGAACCGGGGCGGCCCTTCTGCCTGCTCTGGTGCCCTTGGGCGCCGCACGCCGACGACGACGATCCCAGGCAGTATTTCTGGCCGCCGGCCGTGGACGACCTCTACCGGGACGTCGTCATCCCCGTCCCCGAAATGGCGGCGCCGGAGTATTACGACGCCCAGCCCGCCTTTCTGAAGAACACGATGAGCCGGACGCGCTGGGGCTGGCGGTTCGACACCCCGGAAAAATACCAGTCGATGGTCAAGGGCTATTACCGGATGATCAGCGGGATCGACCTGGTCCTCGGACGGATCCGAGGCGAGCTCGCCCGCCTCGGACTGGACGGGAACACTGTCATCGTCTACACCTCGGACAATGGCTATTTTCTGGGCGAGCGCGGCTACGCCGACAAATGGCTGATGTACGACCCGTCGATCCGGGTCCCTCTCGTCGTCTACGACCCTCGGGTGCCGCGCGCGAGCCGGGGTCTGGTCAAGCGGGACATGGTCCTGAACATCGACCTCGGACCGACCTTCATGGACCTGGCCGGGATCGACGTCCCTCCCCAGGTCCAGGGCCGCAGCCTGAGACCGCTCCTCGGGCGGAGAACGCCGGCCTGGCGGACCGAGATCTTCTGCGAAGAGCTCTGGGACCATCCGGACATCCCGCGGAGCGAGTGCGTCCGCACGGAGCGATGGAAATATGTCCAGTATCCGGCTCACCCGGAGTACATGGAGCTGTTCGACCTGGCCAACGATCCGGACGAGAAAAGGAACCTGGCCGGCGATCCCGGACATGCCCGCGTGCTGGCCGAGCTGCGGGATCGCTGCGGCCGGACGGTCAAAGGTCTGCTCGACGATCAGGCCAAGTTCAGATGACGATCAGAAGCCCGATGCGCCGCACCGTTCTCGCCGGGGCCGTGCTGGCGCTCGGCTGGGCCGCCTGCGGCCCCGCCGTCCGGCGGCCCCCCGGGGCCGGGGGCCCTGGGGGCGGCCGGATCGCGCCGGTGGACCTGAGATGCGAATACCGCCGGGACCCGCTCGGCATCGACTCCCCGCGGCCACGATTGAGCTGGGCCCTCGCCTCGGACGGCCGCGCCGAAACCCAGAGCGCCTACCGGATCCTCGTCGCCCGCTCGCCCCGGCTGCTCGACGCGGATCGAGCCGATCTCTGGGACTCGGGAAAGGTCGGCTCCTCCGAGAGCATTTCCGTCGCCTACGCCGGACAGGCCCTCAGCAGCGGGTTGCGCTGCCATTGGAAGGTCCGGGTCTGGGACGGAAAGGGCCGGCCGTCGGCCTGGAGCCCGACGGCGGCCTGGGAAACGGCCCTTCTGGGGGACAGGCCCTGGCAAGGACGATGGATCAGCGACGGAAGGCCCGTCCCCGCCGATGAGGAGGAATTCTACCGGGACGACCCGGCGCCGCTTTTCCGAAAGGAGTTCGCCGCGCCGGAGCGGATCGCCCGGGCCCGCCTCTATATCACCGGACTCGGCTACTACGAAGCCTCGATCAACGGCCGGCGCGTCGGGGACCGGGTCCTGGACCCGGGCTGGACGAATTACGAGAAACGCGTCTTCTACAGCGTTTACGACGTGACCGGGCTCGTCCGGTCAGGCCTCAACTGCATCGGGGTCATGCTGGGCAACGGCTGGTGGAATCCCCTCCCCCTCCGGATGTGGGGGACGCGGAACCTGCGTGCGGACCTGCCCGTCGGCCGGCCCTGTCTCATCGCCCAGCTGGAGATCGCCGAGGAGGACGGTTCCGTGACGACGGTGGCTACCGGGCCGGACTGGAAGGTCCGCGGCGGCCCGGTCCTGCGGAACAACGTCTATTTGGGCGAAGTCTACGATGCGCGTCGGGAGATCCCGGGCTGGGATTCCCCCGGCGCGAGCGTGGCTGGGTGGTCGCCGGCCGTTCTCTGCCCGGGACCGTCCGGCTCCCTCCGGGCCCAGCCCCAGCCGCCCATCCGGGTCACGGCCAACTTCCGCCCGATCCGGGTCGGCGCGCCCCGGCCGGGCGTCGCGATCTTCGATTTCGGACGCAATTTCGCCGGCTGGGCCCGCCTTCGGCTGAGAGCGCCCGCGGGGACGCGGGTCCGGATCCGCTTCGGCGAGCTCCTGGACGGGGACGGGAACCTGAATCCGCTGACCTCGGTTTGCGGCCAGATCAAGGGCCGGCGCAAGGACGGCCTCCCCGTCGGAGGGCCCGGGGCGCCCGAGGTCGCGGAGCAGTCCGACACGTACATCGCCCGGGGCGGCGGCGAGGAGGTCTATACACCCCGGTTCACGTTCCACGCCTTCCGCTACGCAGAGGTCACCGGGCTCCCTGGCCCGCCGGCGCTCGACGATCTCGAAGGGCTGCGGCTGAACGCGGACGTCGGGGAGACCGGCGAGTTCTCCTGCTCGAACGACCTCTTCAACCGGATCCAAGAGATGGTCCGGCAGACGTTCCTGAGCAACATCTTCAGCGTCCAGTCCGACTGTCCCCATCGCGAGAGGTTCGGCTACGGCGGCGACCTGGTCGCCACGGCCGACGCCTACCTCGCGAACTTCGACATGGCGGCCTTCTACGCCAAGGCCGTGGCCGACTGGGCGGAGGCCGCCCGGCCCGACGGCATGCTGACCGACACGGCCCCCTTCGTGGGTATCCAGTATTGCGGCCTGGCCTGGGCGATGGCCCATCCGTATCTCCAGGCCAAGCTCGTCCAGCACTACGGGGACCGCCGCCTCGTCGAGGAGCAATTCGACACGACCCGGCGATGGCTCGATCTCGTGACCCGGACGAACCCGGGAGGCGTCATCCTGGACGGCCTGGCCGACCACGAGAGCCTCGAGCCGACTTCCGTTCCGGCGCTCGTCACACCGCTTTACTCCGAGACGGCCGGCCTGGCCTCCCGGCTGGCCGGCCTCCTGGGGCGGCGGGACGACGAGGACCGCTATCGGGATCTCGCTGCCTTCATCGCCTCGGCCTATCGGGACAAGGTCCTCGGCTCAGGCCCTCACCGATATGAGGCTTTGACCCAGGCCGGATTGGCCGTCGCCCTCGGGCTCGGGCTGATCCCGGAAGCCGATCGGAATGAGGCCTTCGAAGCGCTCGTGGCGAAGGTCTCGGCCGCCGGCGGCCCGGGCTTGACCACCGGGATCTTCGGGACGAAATTCCTCCTCGACGTCCTGTCTCGCCGGGGCCGGGCCGATCTGGCCTGGGCGCTCGTTGACCGGAAGGACTTTCCGGGATGGGGCTACATGCTCGACCGCGGGGCGACCACGCTCTGGGAACACTGGGAGTTCAGCGACAACACCTACTCGCACAACCATCCGATGTTCGGGTCCGTGAGCGAATGGTTCTTCGCCTGGGTGGCCGGCATCCAGCCCGATCCGGCCGCCGTCGGATTCGACAGGGTCGTCATCCGGCCCCAGCCGGTGGGCGATCTGACCTGGGCCAAGGCCAGCGTCCGCACGGTCCGGGGCGAGGTCCGAAGCGAATGGCGGATCGATCGGGGCCGTTTCTTCCTGACGGTCGTGATCCCGGCCAACACGACGGCGGCCGTCCATGTCCCGGGCGCCGGCCCCGATGCGGTCTGGGAGGGCGGCGCGCCCGCCGCAACGTCCGAAGGCGTATCCTTCCGGGGGGTGGAGGCCGGGAGCTGCGTGTTCACGGTCGGCTCGGGCCGTTATGTGTTCTCGGTCGATATCGGCCCATAGGCATACGAGGTCCGCGATATCGTCTTGTTGTCTTTGCGCTGCATCCGAACTGGCAGAGTAGGGACCATAAAGAGTCCAGAAAGAAAGCTGAGCTTCTTGATATGCTTTCATGCTGGAACCCATATTCAATTGACTGCCCGTCACAAAAACAAGTATATTGAGCCAAAGTTCAAACGCAGGGAAGAGAAGAATGGACAAGCCGGATCCTACGATACCAAAGCCTGGCGTCGTCTCGCCGAAACGCAGAATCCACTGGCATGTCCTTCTGACCCACATGCCGATCTCGTTTTTCATTGGGGCCTTCACCTTCCAGGTCCTCCACCTTTTCATTGTGCCGGGCTGCTTCGAACTTGCCACAAATGTGGCGCTCGTCGGAGGGACCGCCATGCTCTTTCCTGCGATCGCGACCGGATGGTGGGAGTGGAAGACCCACTATCACGGAGCCAAAGGCCTGATCTTCAAGAGAAAGATCGCGACGGCGTTCGGCATGGCGGCCCTAAGCCTGCCGCTAACCGTATGGAGGATCGCCGCTCTGGGTTTCTTCCAGGATGCCCAACAAAGCCCGGAGCACTGGATCTATCTTGCCGGCAATACGCTCCTCATCTTGGGCGCGGTCCTGGAAGGCTACAACGGAGGACGCCTGAATCACCGGTGAAGGATTCCACCGGTTCACAGAGTTCGTAAGGCCCGGGGCCGCGGAAGGATCAATCGACGACGATCTCGTCGATGAAGATCCAGCACTTCCCGCCCGATCCGGCGTGCCAGGACGGACAGGTCCCGACGCTCTTGGCGCTGACCTTGACGAAACGAGCGGGAGACGGAGCGAAACGGATCTCCTCGGGCCATGAGGCCGCCCCCGGATCGGCGACGGTCTTCCGCACGGTCCGGCCCGCCTCGCGGAAGGCGGTCCCGTCCCTCGACAGCGAAATACGGACCTCCGTCGGCAGGAAGATCCAGGACTCCTGGTTCTGAAGGAAACCGCAGACGACCGAGGAGACCGGGACCTCGCGGCCGAGATCGATCACGGCTTCGAGGTCTTCGCCTTCGAACCCGAGCCACCGACCGTCGTGGAAATCCAACGTGCCTTTCTTCCCGTCCGTCAGGGTGGCCGGCCCCCTTCCGGGGTAGCTCGGGCTGGGCGGGCCGGAGAGACTGACGGAGGCGCCGACCGCGGCGTGCGCGATGTCGGCGGGGAGGCCTGTCGAGACGCGGCCCGGCTCCCGCTCGCCCTTCCCCTTGCGCCCGGTCAGCCGGTCGCCGAGCTCTTCGCGGGCCCTTTCCGCGAGCTCCTGGAGCTCGGCCACGATGGCGGGGCGTTCCGCGGCGACGTCGCGGGTTTCGCCGATGTCGTCGACCAGGTCATAGAGCTCGAGGCCCGTTTCGATCGTGGCGTAGGGCCCGGGGAGCCCTCCCCTCCCCGGCTCGACGCCGAGGTAAGAGCGGGACTTGTGGGGAAAGATGAGCTTCCAACGCCCCTTCCGGACGGCCCGGAGCTCGTGCCCGTAATAGTAGAAGAAATGGTCCCGGGGACCTGTCTCGGTCCGCCCTGCGAGCAGCGGCCCGAGGTCGAGGCCGTCGATGGGCAAGGCGGGTCGCGGGGCGCCCGTCCAGGCGGCGATCGTCGGAAGAAGGTCCATCGTCGTCGCGATCTCGGACGTCACACGGCCGGCCGGTATCCGGGCCGGCCAGCGGACGATGCAGGGGACGCGCGGCCCGCCCTCGAACATCGTCCCCTTGCCTTCGCGAAGGGGCCCTGCGGAACCCGCGGAGTCGCCGAAGTTGAGCCAGGGCCCGTTGTCGCTCGTGAAGATGACCACGGTGTTCCCGTCGATGCCGTGGCGCTCGAGACGATCCATGATCCGTCCGGTCGAGGCGTCGAGCTCCATGACCACGTCGGCGTAGGGGCTGTGCCCGCTCCGGCCGCGGAACTCGGGGGAAGCCGCGATCGGGGTGTGGACCATGGAGTGGGGCAGGTAGAGGAAGAACGGCCGGCCCTTGTTCTCGTCGATGAAGCGGAGGGCTTCCCGCGTGTACCGTTCGGTCAGGGTGGACTGGTCCTCGAGGGTCTTGATCTCGGCGATCGGCTCCTCGTCGCGGATGAGGGAGAGCGGGGGGTACGAGGATTTGCGGCCCCCGGCGACGGGCTTCCCGTCATATCCGTAGGGCCACATGTCGTTGGAATAGAGAAGGCCGAGGTACTCGTCGAAGCCCTGGCGGGTGGGATAGAATTCCGGGACGCAGCCGAGATGCCACTTGCCGAAAATGGCCGTGGCGTAGCCGCGCTTCTTGAGGAGGTCGGCGATGGTCTCTTCGTCCCGACCGAGGCCGATCTTCGAGGCCGGGCCGGGCGCCCCCTGGTAGCCGACACGCTCGGAGTAGCAGCCGGTGAGGAGGGCGGCCCGCGAGGCGCCGCACACGGCCTGGGAGACGTAGAAATCGGTCAGCCGGACGCCCTCGGCGGCCAGGCGGTCGATGCGCGGCGTCGCGTAGCCCTTGGCCCCGAAACAACCCAGGTCGCCGTAGCCCATGTCGTCGATGAAGATCAGGACGATGTTGGGAGGGCGGCTATCGGAGGGCCTTTTGCCGCAGAATGAGGCGGCGACGGCCGAGGACCCGGCCGTGAGGCCTATCCCCAAGGTTCTCAGAAAGTCCCTTCGGCTGGGCGGCATCCTCTATCTTTTATTCGCATAGAGGGATCCATGTCAACCCCGGGGCATGAGAGTCCACGCCCTTCCGCTTGCGAAGCCCTGGCCGATCAATAGACGGCGCCGATCTCCTGTTTCGTGGCTCGGAGGAGGCAGGGCGCTTTCAAGGAAGCCGTGACCCTGACGACGACCTCCACCTGGGCGCCGATATTCCACTTGGGGCCATTGCTGGTGCCCTTTGTGAGCTGGTTGATGTGATGGGAATTCCGCGGGCGTGACTCGTTCTGGAACGTCGTCTCCCAAACCTCTTCTCCGTTGACCACCCAGATGCGGGTACTGTCGACATCGTCCGGGAAGGCCTGGCCGTCGACGGCCGTAAGATAGACGAACGCGAAAAGCGGGGATCCGCCGGGCTCCCCCCCAGGCATGAGATCGCGATAAAGAAAGGTCTCCAGGCTGAATTGCCTGCCCTGGATCTCTATCGCCAAAGGGGCCGCGAGGAGATCTTCGCGGGGGATCGACGGGGTGAACGGGTTCTGGCAGCCCGGGGCCAGCCAAAGAAGGAGAAACGCGGCCATCCACGCCTTGGTCGCTTTCACGCCCGTATCCCTATCGCTTCGGAGACTTCCTCCCAAATAATAGGAAGGGGGAGGCGTCTTGTCAACACCCCCGATTTTTTTATTGACCCCATCTCCCTGAATCGCCTATAATCTCGCTCGGGTGCGCCGCGGGACTGTCCGCGGCGCAGGTTTTTCACGGATGGTCGGGCCGCCATCCGAACCATTCCGGGCGCATCGCCGGCGCCGCCCCGGGGCCGGTCGCCGGCGATATCCCTGATAGCGAGGCCCGCATGATCCCGACCCAAGGCATGACCCCCTCCGGCTGGATCTTCTTCGTCCTCGGCTGGGGCTTCATCATGGCCCTGGCCTACTACTGCTTCCGCAAGGTCCTGTTCGGCAAGAGGCCGGAGATCGTCGTCGAGGCGGGCGGCCGCGAGCAGTGGGGCTCGCGCGTCGGACTCATCCTGGCCGTGGCCGGCAACGCCATCGGCCTGGGCAACTTCCTCCGCTTCCCCGTCAAGGCCGCGGCCAACGGCGGCGGGGCCTTCATGATCCCCTACTTCGTCGCCTTCGTCCTGCTCGGCATCCCGATGATGTGGGTCGAGTGGACGATCGGCCGGATGGGCGGGGCCCACGGCCACGGCACGACGCCGGGCATGTTCAACGTCATGTGGAAGAAGGCGCCCTCGAAGTACCTCGGGGCCCTGGGCATCGTCATCCCCTTCGTCATCGTCATCTACTACAACTTCATCGAGTCGTGGTGCCTGGGCTTCTCCTGGTTCTCGGTCACGGGCAAGTACTTCGGCCACGCCAACCGCGAGGCCATGGGCAAGTTCCTGCGAGGCTTCCAGGGGGTCGAGTCGAACGAGTTCTTCAGCTCGCTGGCCCCGATCCTGATCATCTGGGGCATCACCATCTGCTTCAACTTCTTTTTTCTCTACAAGGGCATCTCCAAGGGCATCGAGGTCCTGGCCAAGTACGGCATGCCCCTTCTCTTCGTCTTCGGCATCATCCTCGTCATCCGGGTCCTGACCCTGGGGACGCCCGACCCGAGCGCCCCCGAGCTCAACGTCTCGGCCGGGCTGGGATATATCTGGAACCCGGATTTCAGCCGCCTGGGGTCGGCCTCTGTCTGGCTCGTGGCCGCGGGCCAGA
The DNA here is from genome assembly GCA_963719985.1 of Candidatus Aminicenantota bacterium. Classification (GTDB taxonomy): domain Bacteria; phylum Acidobacteriota; class Aminicenantia; order Aminicenantales; family Saccharicenantaceae; genus RBG-16-66-30. The sequence continues at coordinate 475,311 of CAVRDU010000006.1, forward strand.
TCTTCTTCACCCTGAGCCTCGGCCAGGGCATCATCCAGACCTACGCCTCCTACGTCCGGGAGAAGCAGGACATCACCCTGAACGGCCTGACGACGTCGTCGACCAACGAGTTCGCCGAGATCGTCCTGGGCGGCACGATCGCCATCCCGGCGGCGGTCATCTTCTTCGGCCTGGCCGAGACCCAGGCGATCGCCCAGGGCGGCGCCTTCAACCTGGGCTTCCAGGCCCTGCCGGTCATCTTCCAGAAGATCCCGCTGGGCCAGATCTTCGGCGGGATGTTCTTCTTCCTGCTGTTCATCGCCGGGATCACCTCGTCGGTGGCCATGACCCAGCCGGCCATCGCCTTTTTCGAGGACGAGTTCAAGTGGAAGCGGGAGAAGGCCGTCGTCGTCGTCTTCTCCGTCATCGTGACGCTGACCGCCCTGCTCATCGCCTTCTTCCGCTACGGGGTCCTCGACGAGCTCGACTTCTGGGCCGGCACGTTCGGCCTGGTCGTCTTCGCGACGATCGAGATCATCCTGTTCTCCTGGGTCTTCAAGATCAAGAAGGGCTGGGAGGAGATGCACAAGGGCGCCGACCTGAAGGTGCCGCGCGTCTTCAAGTTCATCATGACCTATGTCACCCCGGTCTATCTCCTCGTGCTCCTCGGCGTCTGGACCTACCAGGACGCGGTCAAGAACTTCCTGATGAAAGACCCCGAGAACGTCCATTACGCCGAGGCCGCCCATCACCCCTATCTCTGGGGCGCACGGGCCGTGATCGTCGTCCTGGTCCTTGTCGTGATGCTCCTCATCCGCAAGGCCTGGAACAAGAAAAGCCAGGTGCTGCCGGAGCCGTGAGGCTCTAGGCAAGTCCCCTGGAGACTCCCGACACACTAGTTGTGGGGTCCCGGAGAGATCGGGGCCCAATATCTGGGCACGCGAAGCACGTCGCAAAGAATTGATAACAAAAGACTTGACAACTATTGGCGAGCGTGTGATATTTATTTTCCAAAGTTTGGCATTTCGCGATAGCCGTCAAACATGAGCTGGGAAAAGGACCCGCGGGGCTTAGTGAAAGGGACGGGCGGATAACTGAACACCTTCATCCTGGCCTTCATCTGTTGCCTCGCGATCCCCGCGTATTTCCTTAGGTTGTTGGCCGACGGCCGCAAGCTCGAGAGAACGCTCGTTGACCGTTTGAGAGTCACTGGCGGGGAAGCCCTCGAAGGGCAGGCCCGGCTCATCACCTCCGAATACGACATGTGGATGGCCCATCCCCGCTCCGACGGCGGGCCCGCGAACGGGAGCGGCGACGACGACGAGTCGCGCGTTTTGACCGATCCCGGCCTCCCCGAGGCCGATCAAGCCCTCAGCTAATCCCTTTTCCGGAAATCCGGCCCTCAGGCCGACAAAACTACCGATGAAACATCTGGAGCCTCGCCGTCCGCACCTTGATTTGCCGGGGGGCGCGTGGTATCTTGGACGCCAAGCCCTCGCCATAGCCATGAAAAGCAAAGTCTTGGTCGTGTTGGTCCTCGCCTCGCTGACCGCGTTCGGGCCGGCCGGGGCGGCGTTTGCCCAGGAGCAGGTCAAGGACCAGGCCGCCCATGAATACGTCGTCCGGGCCATCACCCTGGCCGTCACCATCCAGGACGGCAAAGGGCGCTTCGTCAACAACCTCGCCGAGAAGGACTTCACGATCTTCGAGAACAACGCCAAGAAGCCCATCACCTATTTCATGCACAGCTTCGCCGCCCCGCTCAGCCTGACGGTGCTCCTCGACGTCAGCGGCAGCATGGCCCTCGAGGACAAGCTCGACGAGTGCAAGGCCGCCCTGCGCCACCTGGCGACCAAGCTCCTTCGCCCCCGCGACGAGATCGCCCTGCTCATTTTCGCCGACGGCCAAGTCGAGGTCGCGGCCCCGCACTCGGCGGACAAGTCGGAGTTCCTCCGCGTCCTCGACAAGACCGAGGCCTACGGCCAGACCGCCCTGAACGACGCGGTCGGGGTCTCCCCCGAGTTCGCGACGAGGGCCAGGAACGAGAAGCGGGCCTTGCTCCTGCTCACCGACGGGATCGACAACGACAGCGCGTCCACCCCCGACGAGGCCCTCGAAGTCGCCCGGCGCGTCGACGTCCCCATCTACACCATCGGCTACAAGATCCCCCGGAGCGACCAGATGCTCAAGGCCCACAAGCGGTCCTCCAGCCTGACGGCGTCCGGCATCGTCGAGACCCTCGACAAGTTCTCGCGGGCCACGGGCGGCAAGGCCTACTTCCTCAACGGGCCGACCGAGCTGGGCGCCGTCGTCGAGGAGATCAAGAACGAACAGAGCCACCAGTACATCATCGGCTACACGTCCTACCAGGACACGGCCGAGCTCTATCGCCACATCCGGGTGACGACGCCCAATCACAAGCACAAGGTCCGCACCCGCCAGGGCTACTAGCCTGACCTATTCATAAAAATGCCGATGTGTGACCTAACTCCTGCGATATCTGCAGGCTCTCCAGCCTACTGCTTATTCATTGGGTTTCCGGAAGTTCCTCCAGAAAGAACGGCATTTTAACCCTCCGGGCGAGCCGATCCGGCCGCATCTGCTGTGTTGCGAAGGGTTCGCAGTACCAGGAGTACAGCTTCACCCTCCGCGCCTTGCATCTGCTGCCGCCTCGACTCGTGAATAGATCAGGCTAGGGGCTATCCCCTCTTGGGAGGATTTTGCGTCGCGCCTTCCCTTTTTGCTCGTATTGACCTATAATATGGGAATACGGGGTTAGAGAGCGGGGCGGCCTTTCGCCGGCCGTCCAAGAATCACCATCAGGAGGTTTTCATGAAGAATAGGCAACTCATCTTGTTCGCGGGGTTCGTCCTCGTCGTCGCCCTCGTCACCGGGCCGGCCTGCGCCACCAAGAAGTTCGTCCGGACCGAGTCGGCCACTCTCGACCAGAAGATCACCGACGTCTCGAGCGAGGTCGAAGCCAGCCAGAAGCGCCTCTCCGAGCACGACGAGAAGCTGTCCACGATCGGCTCGCTCATCAGCCAACACGACGGCCAGTTCAAGGCGGTCGACGGCAAGATCGAGGAGGTCAAGACCCTCATCAAGGGCAACCTCGTCCTGACGGCCACACTGAAGAGCAGCGACGCCAAGTTCGGGTTCGACAGCGCCGCCCTCGGTCCCGAGGCCAAGGGCATCCTCGACGTATTCGTCCAAAAGCTCATCACCGAGAACAAGGGCGTCTACATCGAGATCCAGGGCCACACCGACAACACCGGCTCCGACGAGGTCAACCAGGCCCTCGGCCAGAAGCGGGCCGAGGCGGTCATGATGTACCTCTACAAGCAGTACCGCATCCCGCTCCACCGCATGAGCGTCGTCAGCCTGGGCAGCTCCATGCCCGTCGCCGACAACGGCAGCCGCGACGGCCGGGCGCAGAACCGCCGGGTCGAGATCCTGGTCTACGAGTAGGGCGGGACCCGCGGCGGCCTTTTAAAGGCCGGGAACACGGAAGTTCGGGGACACGTACCTTGGGTATTTGTCCCCGGGTTTCTCCCCGGCCGTGACTCTCGTTCTTTACCTGGCCGTGGCCGACGCTGCCAGGCCTTCCCGGTCGAGGCTCCCCACGCCGACGACTTCGTACGTGTAGGTCTCCGCCCCGTTGACGCCCCGGTGAAGGAAGCGGCACGATCCGCCGGACGCCGCCAGGGGCGCTTCTCCGACGAGCTCCCGCCCCCCCGCCGTCACCCGATAGATCCTGTACGTCGTGACGGTCGTATTGCGGGGATCGTCCGCCCAGGTCAGGACGTTGACGTATTCCCGGAGAAGGAGCCCGCGGTTGACGGTCCGCGCGGCCGCGAGCCCCGACGGGGCGAAGATGTTCTCGACGCCGACCGCGACCGAGGCCTGGCTCGTCTGGAGGATCGAGTCGTAGACGACGGCCCGGAGCGCGCGCGAGCCGTTCGGCACCGCCGTCGTGTCGAGGAGGAAGGAGAAGGGCGGGGCCGCTAGCGTCTGCCGGAGCGTCTGGTCCGTGTAGAGCTCGACGCGGTCGATCCCGTGGTCGTCGCTGGCCGTGACGGCGACCGCGACCGTCCCGTAGATCGTCGCGCCGGCCGCGGGGGACGTGATCTCGACCGCGGGCGGGGCGTCGTTGGAGAAGACCGTCAGGCTGATCGGCGAGGTCGCGCCGACGATGTCGGTGACGCCCATGGCCGTGGGGACGCCGCCGTAGCGGGCCGAGCTCGGCGTCGAGTAGGGCCCGAAGGTCGCGCCGGCCCGGTAGTAGTCGTCGGCGTCGGCCGAGGCGTTGAAGGTCTCGATCTCCTCGAGGCCGTCGGCCTCCATCAGGCGCAGGAGCTTGTGCTCGGTGTAGGAGTTGTCGTAGAGGAAGTCGTAGCCCCAGGTGTCGAGCCGGGCGTCGACGTGCCAGACGAGGAGGCCGTCGCTCCCGGTGAACAGGTTCGTGTCGTTGCCCGAGCGGAGCCTGTTCTGGACCATGAAGAACTCGTTGAAGATCTGGCCGGGGACGGCCCCGGGCATGAAGAGCAGGGCGTCGGGATAGAGCCCCGAGGCCCGGAGGGTTACGGTCCGCGCCCCGCCGGAGACGACCGTCGGCGCGATCCAGTCGAGCATGAACTTGGAGAAGCAGTTGTGGTCGCCCGTGCTGTCCATGATGTCGAGGTTGCCGACGCCGCCCCGCGGACCGACCGCGTCGTCGTAGTCGTAGTAATCGGGGACGCCGAGGGCGTGCCCGGTCTCGTGGATGATCGTGCTCGGGCCGAACGTCCCGCTCGGGTAGTTGTAGAGCTCCCACTGCCAGGAGTAGTTGGTCAGGCGCTTCCCGTCCAGGCGGTAGGTCGAGTCCGAGAACCAGGTGTAATAGCCCCACCAGAACGAGGCCCACTCGCCGTGCGGTCCGGTCCAGAAGACGCAGAAGTAATCGATGGTCCCGTCGCCGTCGTTGTCGTACTGCGAGAAGTCGTGCCCCTGGGCCTCGTAGTAGTTCAGCGCCTCCTTGATCAGGTTCATCCGTCCCGTGCCGGACTCCGTGACCGTGCTCCGGGCGTAGGGCGCCTGGTACCAGCCGAGGACGTCGCCGACGATCTCCAGCTGGTCGTAGGACGAACGCCGGTAGAAGTTCCTCAGGCTGTCGTACGGCGGGCTGCCGGCGCCGTCCCCGAAGAGCCGCGAGGCGAAATAGGCCGGGGTCGTCACTCCGGGATAGTCGTTGAAGGATATGAGCAGGGCCAGCACCCTGACCGTTCCGCTCGTCGGCATCCCCTCCCAGGCCTGGGGAGGGGCCAGGAGCCCGGAGGTCTGCGTCGGGATCGCCGCCCCGCGCAGGAGGCCCAATCGGGTGAGCTTCGTCCGGAACCGGTCCTGGACGCGCTGGGGGATCTTGTGGTTGCCGAATGACCTGGCCTGGGCCGCGCGCGCGGCCAGAGTGCCTTCGAGCCGGTAGCGCTCGATCTGCTCCTTCGTCGGCGGCTCGAGGGCCGCGGCCGGCGCGAGGCCGGCGACGAAGAGCGCGAGGGTGATCGCCGCGAGAGTTGCCGTTTTCCGGGCAGGGGTCATGGTCCGCTCCCTTCCTTGATTTCAGTCGGTCAGCGGACCCCGAAATTGACGTCCGTCCGCTCCTCGTTCCTGTCCGTGGCCGGGGCCGGCTCGGGCGAGAGGGCCGAGATCTCGGCCCGGAGCTCCGGCGTCATGGGGATGGCCTCGGCGGCGAGGAGCGCGGCGAGCTGGGTCGTGTTCCGGGCCCCGACCAGGGCCGACGTGACCGCGGGATGGGAGGCCGCCCAGGCCACGGCCAGTGCGGCCGGGTCGTAGCCGCGCTCCCGCGCGAAGGCGGCGAAACGATCGGCCACCTCGTAGTTGAGGGCGTCCCCGTAGCGCGTCTCGTAGACCTTGTTCGTGAGGAGCCGTCCCGACTCGGGCCTCTTCCCCGCCCCGTACTTGCCGGTGAGCAGCCCGCCGCCGAGGACGTTGTAGGGAAAGACGCCGAGCCCCTCCGACGCGGCCATGGGCAAGATCTCGGATTCGGCCTGGCGCTTGACCAGGCTGTACATCGGCTGGACGCAGGCGAAGGCGGCCAGACCCTCCTTGGCCGCGATCCCCAGGCCCTTGGCCACCTGCCAGGCGGCGAAATTGCTCGCCCCCGTGTAGACGACCTTGCCCTGGCGGACGAGGTCGTCGAGTGCCCGCAGGGTCTCCTCGAGCGGCGTCCGGTCGTCGAAGCGGTGGATGTAGTAGATGTCGACGCGGTCGGTCTTGAGGCGGCGCAGGCTGGCCTCGACCGCGTACATGATCCGGCGGCGCGAGGCGCCCATGCCGTTGACGTCGGCCGAGGTGGCGAAGTAGACCTTGCTCGTGACCAGGACCTCCTCGCGGCAGTCCGCGACGAGGCGCCCGAGGATCTCCTCCGACCGGCCGCCGGCGTAGATGTCGGCGCAGTCGAAGAGGTTGATCCCGGCGTCGCGGCAGGCCCGGAACAGGGCGGCCGACTCCTTTTCGTCGGCGTCGCCGCCGAACGACATGGCGCCGTAGGCGATCGTCGAGACCTTGACGCCGGTCCGGCCCAGGTATCTGTAGGTCATGGAGTCCTCCTCTTGAGCTCGAGCCCGTGCCCGACCGGATAGAGGCCGGGGATGGAGACGGGCAGGCGGCCGCCGATGTCGATCTCGCCGGCGAGGGCCCGGGCGGCGGTCGCCTGGGCCTCGGGCGTCGCCCGGTAGAGGCAGGCGTAGGCGTCGACCTCGGGGAAATGGCGCAGGAAATAGGGGCTGCCGAAGGACACGACGACCACGGCCGGGCCGTCCTCGAGGGCGGCCAGCCGGCGGACGAGCTCGACGTGCCGGGGATCGAGATCGACGCTGCCCTTCCTGTCGCTGAGCCGGGAGAAGAGGGCCAGGACGGCGGTGTCCGCCGTCGAGGCCCCGGCGAAGGCCTCTTCGAGCGCTTCGCTCCCGGTGTCGCCGTCGGCGTAGTAGGCCGCCGCGCCCGGGAAGCGCTTTCTCATCGCGGTGACAAAGGCCTGTCCGGCGTAATAGTCGCCGAGGTCGCTGCTCAGGGAGAGCAGGGCGAGCCTCTCCGGCGCGACGTCGAGCGGCAGGGGTTGGCCCTCGTTCCGGACGAGCGTCGTCGAGCTTTCGTAGGCCCGGGCGGCCAGATCGCGATGGGCCTGGGGAGCGACCAGGCGGCGAAGCGCCTCGATCCGGACGAAGCGCTCGCGATGGAGCCCGAGCGAGGCCTTGGCCTCGAGGACGCGCCGCGCCGACGCGTCCAGCCGGGCGAGCGGCAGACGTCCGTCGCGGACCGCCGCGGCGAGATAGGCGATGACCTTGGCCGGCTCGGGCGGGAGCAGGAGCTGGTCGACCCCGGCCAGCAGGGACCGGAGCGCGGCCTCCTCCGTGGAAAAGGCGTTCGTCACCCCGCCCATCTCGAGCGCGTCCGTGACGATGAGGCCCAGGAAGCCCATCTTGCCCCGCAGGAGGCCGGTCAGGATGGGCGCCGAGAGCGTCGCCGGGAGGCCGGGGGTCGGGTCGAGGGCCGGGACGGCCAGGTGGGCCGTCATGATCGCCCGGACGCCGGCCTCGACGGCCGCCCGGAACGGGAAGAGCTCGACCTTCTCCAGGCGGTCGAGATCGGCCTCGATCGTCGGCATAAGGCTGTGCGAATCCTGGGACGTGTCGCCGTGGCCGGGGAAGTGCTTGGCCGTGGCGATCATGCCGTTCTCCTGGACGCCGCGGATGAAGGCGTTGGCGATGCGGCTGACGAGGGCCGGGTCGGCCCCGGCGGAGCGGGTGTTGATGATGGGGTTGTCGGGATTGATGTTGACGTCGACGACCGGGGCGTAGGTCATGTGGATGCCCATGGCCCGGCCCTCGAGGGCGGTCGTCCGGCCCATGGCGTAGGCCAGCTCCTCGGAGCCGGCCGCGCCGAGGGCCATGAGGGGAGGAAAGCGTGTCGCGCCCGTGATCCGGTTGGCCGCGCCGTACTCGAAGTCGGAGGCCATGAGGAGCGGGACCTCGGCCAGCTTCTGGAAGGAGTTGGCGAGCACGGCCGTCTCGGTGACGCCCGCGGGCGCGAAGAGGATAAGACCGCCGATCCGGGACTCGGCGACGAGCGATTCGAGCTCGCGGAGGGCCGGGTCGTCGGCGTTCCGGAAATCGCTCGTGAACCTGCAGGCGACGAGCTGGCCGACCTTCTCCTCGACGGTCATCCTCTTGAGGGTCCGGGCCACCCAGGCGGAGTCCGGGAAGACGAGCCGAGGGCCGGCGGCCGGCGCCGGGACCCCGGCGCAGCTCGCGACGAAGAGGGCGGCGAGTAAGGCCGCGGCGGCGGCCGGGGCCGCGTTCTTGGCGGTCATGGTCGTTTTGCCTGTCAATAGCGGACGAGCGTGTGGACGTCGACCTCGGGATGGGCCCGGCGGATGCGTTCGAGCCCGCCGAGGAACGACAGCTCGACGACCGCCCCGAAACCGACGACCTCGCCCTTGAGGAGCTTGACCAGGTCGATGGCGCTCACCGAGGACGAGCCCGTGGCGATGAGGTCGTCGACGATGAGGACGCGCTCACCGGGGACGACCCCGTCCTCGTGCATCTCGAAGTGCTCGACGGCGTACTCGTTGGGGGCGACGACGCAGGCGGTCTTCCGCGGCAGCTTGCCCTTCTTGCGGATGACTGTCAGGCCGAGGCCGAGCTCCCGCGCCAGGGCCGCGCCGAAAAGGAAGCCGCGCGATTCGATCCCGGCGACGATCTCGGGCTTTCTCGTCCGGGCCCAGTCGGCCAGAGCGTCGACCGCGAAGCGGAACGCCGGGGCGCTCTGGACGACGGGCATGATGTCCTTGAACACGATGCCCGGCTTGGGGAAATCGGGGACGTCGAGGATGAAATCTTTGAGGTCAATGGCCATCGGCACGTCCTTTCGGCGGCATGTCAGCGCCCGACAAGCCTACTTTATAGGCAAACTCGCCGGCAAGTCAATCGGGGGGCAAGAGGGGGTCAGACCTACTTTTTACCCAAAAATGGGTAAAAGGTAGATCTGACCCCCTCTTCTTCCCTCTTTTTAGCTATACTGGGAGCGATGGCCATCGATTATTCGCTCTATCTCGTCGCCGACGCCGATTTCGCAACGGCGCGCGATCTCCCCGGCCTCGTCGGGGCGGCGGTCCGCGGAGGCGTGACCGTCGTCCAGCTCCGGGCCAAATCGCTCGCCGGGCGCGGCTTCGTCGAGCTCGGCCTGGCGGTCGCCGGCGCCCTCGCCGGGACGGGAGTTCCGCTGCTCGTCAACGACCGGCTCGACGTCGCCCTGGCCTGCGGGGCGGCCGGCGTCCATCTCGGCCAGGACGACCTGCCCGTGCCGGAGGCCCGCCGCATCCTCGGGCCGGGCGGAACGATCGGCGTCTCCGTCAATACCCCCGAGGAGGCCCGCCGGGCCGAGAGCCAGGGCGCGGACTACGTCGGCGCCGGGCCGGCCTACGACACGACCACGAAGGAGATGGACCTCCCCGTCCTCGGGCCGGAAGGGGTCGCGCGGATCAAGCGGGCAGTCGGCCTCCCCGTCGTGGCCATCGGCGGCATCGGCCCCGGGAACGCGGCGGCTGTCGCCCGCGCCGGCGCCGACGGCATCGCCGTCATCTCGGCCATCCTCGGGGCCGCGGACGCCCGGCGGGCGGCGGAAGAGCTCCGGCAGGCCTTCAAGAGCTAAGAGGGACCGTCCTCACGGGGACGCCCTTCAGGATATGGTGATGCGGCGCTCGTCGTCGCCCACGGTCTCGATGAGGACGCGGATCCCTTCCACGGGCAGGGTCAGCCGCTCCGCCCACTCGACGACGACGATCCCCTCCCCCAGAAAGTCCTCCCAGCCGAGATCGAGGATGTCGTTCTCGCGCTCGAGCCGGTAGAGGTCGATGTGGAAGACGGGCCATTTCCCGTCGTAGATGTTGACCAGCGTGAACGAGGGGCTGGTGACGCGCTCGGTCGCGACGACCCCGGCGCCCGCGGCGATGCCCTTGGCGAAGACCGTCTTCCCGGCCCCGAGCTCGCCGGAGAGAAGGACCACTTCCCCGCCCCCGAAGCCCGAGGCCATCCGCCGGGCCAGCTCGAAGGTCTCCTCTTCGGACCGGGTCGTCACGACCGGCATGCGCTCAATCCCCTTCCAGGGCCCTCAGGGCCGGCGCGAGATAGCGGATGATGTCCCCGGCGACGAGCGCCTTCTCGCCGAGCCTCTCGGCCGCGACGTCCCCGGCCAGGCCGTGGGCGTAGACGGCCGCGAGCGTCGCCCCGAGCGCGTCCTTCTCCTGGGCCAGCTCCGCGGCGATCATCCCGCCGAGGACGTCGCCCGTTCCCCCCGTGGCCATGCCCGGGTTGCCGGTCGGATTGACGAAGACCCGGCCGTCGGGCCCGGCGACGAGCGTCCGGTAGCCCTTGAGCACGACCGTGACGCCGTGCGTCGCCGCGAACTCCGGGACGAGCTCGAGACGGTGGCGGACGACCTCGGCGTTGGGCCGGCCGACCAGCCGGGCGAACTCCCCGGGATGCGGCGTGAGGACGACCGGCCCGGCCATGCGCGCGAGGACCCCCGTCCGGGTCGCGACGATGTTGAGCCCGTCGGCGTCGATGACGCAGGGCGCCTTGATCTTCGGCAACAGGCCGAGGACGAATTCCGCGGTCGAGGCGTTGGTCGAGAGACCCGGCCCGACGAGGACCGCGTTCTTGCCCTTGAGCAGGGCGCCCGCGCGGGACAGCGCCGCCGCGGCGATCGTCCTCTCGGGCGTCTCCGCGAGCGGCTCGGTCATGAGCTCGGCCATGGACCGCGCGATCGACGGCAGGACGCCCGCCGCCGTGGCCACCGTGACCAGACCGGCCCCCGCGCGCAGCGCGGCTTTCCCGGCCAGGGCCGCCGCGCCCGTCTTGCCGAGCGACCCGGCGACGACGAGGACGTGCCCGTAGGTCCCCTTGTGCGTGTCCTTCTTCCTCTTCCGGAAGAATGGCCGGACGGCCGCCTCCTCGACCAGCTCGAGCTTCAGGTCCGGCTTGTCGAGGAGCGAAGGCGGGATGCCGATCGGGGCGACGACGAGCTCGCCGGCGCGCTCCGCCGCGGGCGGAAAGATGTGGGCGATCTTGGGAGCGGCCAGGGCGACGGTCAGGTCGGCCTCGACCGAAGGCCCGACGAGCTCGAAGGTGTCGGCCGAGAGCCCCGAAGGGATGTCGACGGCGACCGTAAAGGCCGACGACTTGTTGATGTCCCCGACGACCTCGGCGTAAAGACCCTCGATGGGCTTCATCAAGCCCGTTCCGAAGATCGCGTCGACGACGACGGTGGCGTGGAAGACCGCGATCCGGGCCTTTTTCCAGTCGGCGGCGGCGCGGACCTCGATGACGGGGACGCCCATCTTGAGCGCGACGGCCATGTTCACGGCGGCGTCTCCCTTGATCTCCTCCCTGGCGGCAAGCAGGACGACCTCGGGCCGGGCGCCCAGGTTGGCCAGGTGACGGGCGACGACGAAGCCGTCCCCGCCGTTGTTGCCCTTCCCCGCGACGACGACGATCCTCTCGCTGGCGAGGTCTTCGAACCGGCCCCGGAGCGCCCGGACGACCCTGAGGCCCGCGTTCTCCATGAGCACGACCCCAGGGATGCCCAACTCCTCGATCGCGATACGGTCGATCTCCCTCATTTCCCGCGAGGTCAGGATCTTCATGGCTGCTCCTCCGATGAAAACGATTCTAGCATAATTCCGCGGAATGCGGGGCGGGGACGCTTCCCGTAGCCGTCCGACGGTCTTTGTCGGCCGGTCGCCGTCCGGTCGCACGAGCGCCTAACCGCCCCTACCGATGGAGGCCTCCCTCAAAACCTCCCCAATATGTTGACAAAGACTTCCGGCCTATGCTAGAAACGGAGCAGCGAGGGTGAGCCGCGAGGCCCGCCCCATCGTGATGGAGGACCGTTAGAGTGATCCACACACCCCGCCCCCTGCCTAAAGCCCGCCGCGTCCCTTGGGCGCTTGTCGCCGTCTTCGCCATCGTCGTAGCGGGGATCCTCGCTCTCTCGAGGATCTACTTCGCCTCCCAGGCCAGGTACGCTCGGGACTGCAAGGAGGAAGAGCTCGCCGCCGTGGCCGAGCTGACCGCGGTACAGCTCACCGAGTGGCGCCAGGACGGCCTGAATTTGGCCGCGGCCGTTCTCGAGAACCGCCCCTTCGCGGAGAGGGTCCGGCGCCTGATCGCCGACCCCGCCGACGGGCCCGCCCGCAGGGATATTTTGGAATTCCTGGAGCGCCACCGGAGGAGTTTCCATTTCGAGTGGGCGGCTTTGCTCTTAGCCGGAAGAACGCCGCTCTTGAGCTATCCGCTCTCGGCCGATGTCAAGTCGTCGCCGGAGTCGACATCCCTGGGGATCGCGGCCCGGCAGGATCAAACGATCCGGATAGGCTACATCATCGGCCGGGATGGCCCGAGCTCCCCGAGGTCCGTCGTGTTCTTCGTCCCCATCCTCTCGACGGACGAGGGCCCGACCGCCGCTGTGGCCCTCCTGGAAATCTCCTATGACGTCGCGAAGTCCATCGATCCCATTCTCGCGAAATGGCCCATCCCCGACGAGACCGCCGAAGCCCTGATCGTCGAGAGGCGGGGATCTGAGTTCGTCCATCTCAATAGCCCACGCCTCTCTGCCGGCGGCGGCACCCCTTCGCCCGTCCCGATCGCCGGCTTCCGTCGCGCCGGCTCCCACGACACCCTCGGCGTGGAGGGCATCGCGGAAGGCTTGGATTACCGCGGCGTCCAGGTCCTCGCCTACCTCAAAGCGGTCCCCGATTCCTCCTGGATCGTCATGGCCAAGATCGATCTCAAGTCCATCGACTCCGAGATCGTGATCACATATCGGACCATTCTCGCGATCACGATCGCCTGTATCGTCCTCTGCGGCTTCTTCCTCATCCTCCATTGGCGGCGGTCGCTCGCGGCCCAAGCCGCCTACTGAGAGGACCAAGTGGGACGAGGCCAACCGGAACATGGACGAGTTCATGCGCCACATGATCAACATCATGCCCAATCCGGCCTTCTTCAAGGACGCGCAGGGGATCTATCAGGGCACTAACGCGGCCTTCGAAAAGCTGCTCGGCCTCTCCAAGAAGGAGCTCGTCGGCAAGACGATCGGCGACGTCGCCCCGGACGAGATCGCCCGCCTGCACCAGGAGCACGACCAGGCCCTCCTGACCGATCCCGGCCACCAGGTCTACGAGGCGCCGTTCAAGGCCTGGGACGGCGAGCACCACGTCATCTTCATCAAGTCGACCTACCAGCGGCCCGACGGGACGATCGGCGGCATCGTCGGCATCCTCAAGGACATGACCCAGAGGCTGCGGGCCGAGGAGGAGCTCGACCAGCTGAAACGGTTCAGCGACAGCACCGTCCAGACGATGACGGAAGGGCTCGTCCTGACCGATTCCGAAGGCCGGTTCACCTTCGTCAATCCGGCCGCCGCGCAGATGCTGGGCTACACGCCCGCGGAGATGGTCGACCGTGAGGTCGTCTCCTTCATCCCCAAGGACCAGCGCGCCACCGTGCGCCGGGAGGACGAGAAGCGGGCCAAGGGCATCTCCGACCGCTACGAGCTCGTCTTCCTGCACAAGGACGGCAGCCGCCGCACCCTCCTCGTCAGCGGCGGCCCGCGCATCCACGGGGCGCAGTTCGGCGGGACGCTGGCCGTCCTGACCGACATCACCGAGCGCAAAGACATGGAGGAGGAGATCAAGGCCCTGTCCCTGCGGGACGAGCTGACGACGCTCTACAACCGCCGCGGCTTCCTGACGCTCGCCGAACAGCAGCTCAAGACGGCCAGCCGCCTGAAGAAGAGGGTCGCCCTGCTCTATCTCGACATGGACAACCTCAAGCGGATCAACGATTCCGGCGGGCACAAGCTGGGCGATCGGGCCCTGGCGGAGGTCGCCTTCGTCCTGAAGAAAAGCTTCCGGGAGGCCGACATCATCGGCCGTCTTGGCGGGGACGAGTTCTCCGTCCTGGCCATGGAGACGACCGGCCCCCTCGATCCCGCCGTCCTGGTCAAACGGCTCCGGGACAAGCTCGACAGCTTCAACGCCCGCTCGTCGGCCGAGGCGGGCTTCTCCCTGGCCATCAGCGTCGGCGTTTTCACCCGGGATCCGGAGGCGTCGGCCACGGTCGAGGAGATGTTGAGCCGGGCCGACCTGCTCATGTACGAGGAGAAGAGAGCCAAGAAGAAGGGCGATCCGGAAAAGCCCCCCGGACCCTCGAAATAGCCCGCTCCCGGGCCGCCGGGCGGCCTTGTATCACAGGGCCGTTTGTGCTACTTTTGGGGCTCTCGAGGTTCTGACATCGCAGGAGGTTCTCATGGCTATCCGTATAGGCATCAACGGCTTCGGCCGCATCGGGCGTAACATGCTCCGGGCGTCCTGGAACGACCCCGACATCGAATACGTGGCCGTCAACGACATCACCGACGCCAAGACCCTGGCCCATCTGCTCAAGTACGACTCGGTCCTGGGCACGTTCAAGGAGAAGGTCGAGGCGACCGGGGACGCCGTCGTCGTCAACGGCAAGAGCATCCGCGTCCTGGCCGAGAAGGAGATCGCCAAGCTCCCTTGGAAGGACCTGGGCGTCTCCGTGGTCGTCGAGTCGACCGGCAAGTTCACCAAGCGCCTCGACGTCATCCAGCACATCGAGAAGGGCGGCGCCTCGAAAGTCATCGTCTCCGCGCCGGCGACCGACCCCGACGTGACCCTCGTCCTGGGCGTCAACGAGAAGGCCTACGACCCGGCCAAGCACCACGTCATCTCCAACGCCTCCTGCACGACGAACTGCCTGGCCCCCGTCGTCAAGGTCCTCCATGAGGGCTTCGGCGTCGAGAGAGGCTTCATGACGACCATCCACTCCTACACGAACGACCAGAAGATCCTCGACGCGCCCCACAAGGACCTGCGCCGGGCCCGGGCCGCGGCCGTCTCGCAGATCCCGACGACGACCGGCGCGGCCAAGGCCGTCGGGCTGGTCATGCCCGAGCTCAAGGGCAAGATCGACGGCTTCGCCATCCGCGTGCCGACCCCCAACGTCTCCATCGTCGACTTCGTCGGCGTCCTCAAGAAGGCGGCGACGGCCGAGGAGATCAACGCCGCCTTCCAGGCCGCCGCGGCCGGCCCGCTCAAGGGCATCCTCGGCGTGACCGACGAGCCGCTCGTCTCCTGCGACTTCATGGGCAACCCCCATTCGGGCATCGTCGACCTGCTCTCGACCAAGGTCATCGACGGCAACCTGGTCAAGGTCCTCGCCTGGTACGACAACGAGTGGGGCTACTCCTGCCGGCTCGTCGACCTGGCCAAGTTCGTCGCCAAGTGAGGCGGACATGAACTTCGTCGACGACCTGGACGTCAAGGGCAAGCGCGTATTCCTCAGGGTCGACTTCAACGTCCCCCTCGACGAGAACGGCGCCATCCGCGACGACAACCGGATCAAGGCCTCGCTCCCGACCATCACCTGGCTCCTCGAGCGCGGCGCCCGTCTCGTCATCGCCTCCCACTGGGCCGGCCCAAGGGCAAGCCCGATCCGAAGATGAGCCTGGCCCCGGCCGCGAAGAGGCTGGCCGAGCTCATCCCCAACAAGGTCGTCATGGCCCCCGACGTCGTCGGGGAGGAAGTGACCCGGCTCAAGGGCGGCCTCGGCGAGGGCGAGGCGCTCCTGCTCGAGAACGTCCGCTTCTACAAGGAGGAGGAGAAGAACGACCCCGCCTTCGCGGCCCGTCTGGCCGAGGGGATCGACATCTTCGTCAACGACGCCTTCGGTTCGAGCCACCGGGCCCACGCCTCGGTCGTCGGTATCGCCGACATCGTCCCGGTCAAGGCCGCCGGCTACCTCATGAAGAAAGAGGTCGATTACCTCAAGAAGGCGGTCCACAAGCCGGTCAAGCCCTATGTCGGCCATCCTCGGCGGGGCCAAAGTCTCGGGCAAGATCGAGATCATCGAGAGCCTTCTCGGCAAGGCCGACCACATCCTCATCGGCGGGGCCATGGCCTACACTTTCCTCAAGGCCCAGGGGCTCGACGTCGGCAAGTCGCTCGTCGAGGACGATCAGAGCGAGGCTCGCGATGGTCATCCTGGAGAAGGCCCGGGCCAACGCCGTCAACTTCCTCCTGCCCCAGGACCACCTCCTGGCCCGGGCCGCCGAGGCCGGGTCCGAGACGAGGATCGTCGAGGTCCTGCCCTTCCCCGAGCGACCTGCATGGGCGTCGACATCGGCCCCAAGACGATCACTGTCGTACGCCGCGGTCATCGCCCAGGCCAAGACGATCTTCTGGAACGGCCCCATGGGCGTCTTCGAGATCGAGGACTTCGCCAAGGGGACGATCGAGGATCGCGGAGGCCGTGGCCGCCTCCGGCAGGCCATTTCCATCGTCGGCGGCGGCGATTCGGTCGCCGCCGTCAAGAAGGCGGGGGTCAGCGGACAGGATCAGCCACATCTCCACGGGCGGCGGGGCCTCGCTCGAGTATCGTCGCCTACGAAACCCTGCCCGGCATCGAGGCCTTGGAAAGCAATAGATGGCCGTCACTATGCGCCAGAAGGTCCCCTTCGTCGCCGGGCAACTGGAAGATGCACATGACCACTCGCCGAGGCCCGGGCCTGGCCACGGAAGATCGCCGCGGCCCGGCCGGAGCTCCGGGCGAGTACGGTCGTCCTGTCCCGCCCTTCACCGCGCTGAGCGCGCGTCCAGGAGTCATCGCCGGGCGCGGCCGTCGGCCTGGGGGCCCAGAACCTCCACTGGGAGGACCAGGGCGCTTTCACCGGCGAGGTCTCGGCCCCGATGCTCAAGGACGCCGGCTGCGAGTTTCGTCCTCGTCGGCCACTCCGAGAGGCGCCATCTCTTCGGAGAGACCGACGAGTCGGTCAGTCGGAAGGTCAGGGCCGCCCTGCAGACCGGCCTCTCCCCCATCGTCTGCGTCGGCGAGTCGCTCGAGGAGAGGGAGGCGCGGGCGAGACGATGGCCAGGATCGACGACCAGCTGGCCCGAAGGCGGTCTGGCAGGCCTCTCCCAGGGGGACATCGAGCGCATCGTCGTCGCCTACGAGCCCGTCTGGGCCATCGGCACGGGCAGGACGGCGACCCCGGGCCAGGCGGAGGAGGTCCACGCCCACATCCGGAAGCGCGTCGAAGAGGAGCTATGGAAATCGGACCGCCTCCTGTGCTATAATCCTCTACGGCGGCTCCGTCAAGCCGGCCAACGCTGTATCCGCTGTATCAAAGAGAAGGACATCGACGGATTTCTTGGTCGGGGGGGCCTCCCTCGACGCCGACGGCGTTCGTCGGCATCGTCCGAGAGGCCCTTCGAGCCTACAGGGAAGAGAAAGAGAAGTGAGCGCTATAATCATCATCCTGCACGTCATCGTTTGTCTGATCCTGATCTTCGCGGTCCTGCTGCAGTCGGGCAAGGCGGCGGACCTCGCCGGGGCCTTCGGCGGCGGCGGCAGCCAGACCGCCGTCGGGGCCCGGGGCACCGTCGCCTGCTCTCCAAGCTGACGACCGCTCGGCGGCCATCCTGTTCATGCTGACGTCGCTAGGACTGTGGATCCTGTCGGGCCGCGAGGGCTCGTCGGTCGTCGGCGGCGAGAAGGCGCCGGCCCCGGCCCCCGCGCAGACGACGGCGCCCGAGCCACGACGCCCGACGATAAGACCGCGGCGACGCCGCCCGCGACAACGACCGAGCAGAAGGCCGAAGCCGAGAAGCCGCCCGCCGCGGCCCCGGCCGGAAGAAATAGATCCCTGTTATGCCGAAGTGGTGGAATTGGCAGACACGCTAGCTTGAGGGGTTAGTGCCCGTTAAGGGAGTGGGGGTTCGAGTCCCCCCTTCGGCATTCTAATTATTAGGTCCGGCTGGCAGCCCAGAGGGCGAAGCTGCTCTCGTCCATCGCTCCCGCCGTGCGGCCCCTCTCGGTTCCGCGATGGACGATGACGAACGTCGGCACCCCCTGGACCCCGAACTCCTTGGCCAGATCCTGGTTATGCTCCACGTTGATCCTGACGACTGCGATCTCGCCGGCCCGGCGGGCGGCCAGCCGCTCGAGGATGGGGTGCATCATGTGGCACGGCCCGCAGGTCGGCGAATAGAAATCGACGAGGACCGGGAGGCTGGAGTTCTGGAAGAGCCCGAGGACGCCCTCGAGCGAGGGCTCGAGGATCTCCCCCGGCTCGGGGAGCCGCGACTTGCAGCGGCCGCAGACGACGGTCTTGCCTTTCGCGTCCAGCGGGAAATTGTTTGTCGTCCCGCACGTGCCGCAGCTGACTTTCACCTTATCGTCGTTCATCTTACCTCCCGAGAAGCCGCGGCGGCGGCCCGTTCATTCCTGGTCTGGAGAAGGAGCGCCTTCCGCTTGGCTTCGGGAAAGCGCTCGATGGCGTAACGCAAGGTCGTCCGCGGGATGACCGGGCCGTGGGCCAGCAGGAAGGCCTCGAGCCGGGCGGGATCGGTCTTGCCGGCTTCGCGCAGCAGCCAGCCGTTGGCCTTGTGGATGAGGTCGTCGTCGACCGGGAAGACCGACGCGGAGATATCGTAGATCTGTTCGAGGAAACGGCCCCTCCGGGCGTGACGGATGAACGATACGAGAGAGGCCCTCTTGACCCAGCGGTTCGGATGGAAGGCCCAGGACTTGATCTTTCGCACGTGGCCGGGATAGCGCTCGAGGAAGGCGGCCAGAGCGTCCGTGCAGAAGACGTCGACCGAGGCCCAGTTGGCCAACCGGTCCGCCGCCAGCCAGCCTTTGACCTTGGAGAAGAACGCCGGCGGGTAGGACTTCTTGAACCGGGCCAGGATGAGGCCGCCGATGGCCTTGGCTTCGAGCTCGGCGTCGGCGAAGAGGATGTCGCAGAGCTCGACGGCCTCAGCGTAGGTCCAGTCGCCCTTGACCAGTCCGTAGAGCTCGGCGTCCAGGTCCCGGACGTCGGGCGAGGCGACGCCGTAACACTTGACCGCGTCCTTGAAGTACCGCTCGGCGCCGCGGGCCCTGACCGGGTCGGCCTTGGCCTTCAGGGCCGCCCGGGCCCTGCGGGCGAGCTCATGCGGGCTGATCTTCTTCGACATCTGTCTCTCGATTTTACCACGAATCAAACCGATTATTTCATGATCCTTTCATCAGTGCGCGGCTGATGAGAAGATGAAAACAATAAATAGAAACCTCCCCGTTCAGATGAGCCGGGAGAGGATGGCATTGGCGACGAGGAGCTTGTCGGCAGGGAGGCGCAGCCGCCGGCCCTCCTGGACGAGGAGCCCGTCGGCGGCGAGCTCGTCGATCTCCCGGGCCCGAAGGGCGCCCATGTCGACGCCGAACCGGTCCGTGATGACCGATAGATCGACGCCCTCGACGAGCCGGAGCCCGAAGACCAGGGCCTCGTGGGCGGCCTTCGCCGGGTCGAGCTCGACAGCGTCCGCCTGGACGCTCACCCCCCGCCCCAAGGCTTCCGACCACTCCCCCAACGAAGGCTTGTTGCACCACCTCTTGCCGCCGAGGTGAGAACAGGCCGAGGGGCCGAGCCCGAGGAACGGCCCGTAGCGCCAATACTTGAGATTGTGGCGGCATTCCATCCCCTCGCGGGCGAAGTTCGAGATCTCGTATTGGCGGAGGCCGGCGGCCTCGAGGGAGTCCCTCGTCTTCCGGAAGATCTCGACGGAGGCATCCTCGTCGACCGGCCGGCGGACCAGGACATCCTCGAAGGGCAACCCCTCCACGTTCTCCAGGAAATAGACTGAGACGTGGTCCGGCTCCAGGTCGAGGAGGGTCCGGACCGTTCGGGCCGCGCTCTCGGGCGTCTCGCCGGGGATGCCCGTCATCAGGTCGACGGCGAGCGAATCGAATCCCGCTTCGCGTGCGGCGCGGCAGAACCCGACGGCCTCCCCCGCCGAATACGGTCGTCCCAGCGTGCCCAGGACCTCGTCGTCGAAGGACTGGACGCCGACGCTCAGGCGCGTCACTCCGGCTCCGCGCCAGCCGCCAAGGAAGCGGGCCAGCTCCCGCCGGGGATTGGCCTCGAGCGTGAACTCCTCGATCGCCAGCTTGAACCGGGTAGCAAGGAGGTCCCTGAGCCGCGCGACCTCGACCGGCTCCAGGAGGGACGGCGTCCCGCCCCCAAGGTAAAGGGTGTCGGCCGCCAGGCCGGCATACGCCGATCCGGCGGTCTCCCTCTCGATCCCCTCCCACCAGGCCCCGAGCCCCGCGGCGTTCAGCGCTTCGCTCACGAAGTGGCAATAGGGGCACTTGGCCGCGCAGAAGGGGAAATGGACGTAGAGACCGGCTTGTTCAAGGTCCATCGGACCCGGCCGTCCGGTCCCGCCCGGACCTCTCAGCGCTTTTCCTCGTAGCCGATGGCCGCGTGATAGATGGCCCGGTCGAAGAACACGAGGACCCGATGTTGGAGGTCCATGGCCTGATACAGGTCCAGGGCCGTGTCGAGAAGGCCCGCCGCCTGGATCTTCAGCCAGAGGAGACGCCGGATGTGGCAGAGCGAGAGCACGATCTCCGAGAAGGGAAAGCCCTCCCGGCGGCGCTGGCGGCCCAGGGCCGTCCAGTAGCTCTTCATCTCTTCTTTCGTCGTCTCATGGGAGATCCACTTGCCGAGCTGGCTGTAGACGCGATAGGCCCTCTTGTAGATCTCCTTCTGGTCGAACCCCTGGTAGCTGGGCATCCTCGGGTCGCGTCGGATGTCCTCGACGTAGCTCGTGGTCAGCTCGTCGGCGTTGCGCTCGATGAGATCGACCAGCTTGCGGGACGCGGTCGTTTCGAAAAAGAGGTCCTCGCCCGAATCCAGCATGGTTCCCCTACCTTCGCCTCAGAACTTAGCACGCGACCGGCGCGATGTCAATATGCGAAGCCCCCTTCGGAAGGCCGAAGGGGGCCTGGGGATCCGGTCGGGGCCGATCCGGCCGACTCGGAAAAAGACAACGCCGGGTCTCTTGGCCTATAATGATGGCATGGACGGCTCGGGCCTGCTCCGGCGACGCGGCCGTCGTTCTCGGCCCGGTCCTGCGCCGGGGACCGTCTTTCTGCTCCTGATCCTGGCCGCCGCGGCGCCTCTGACGTCCGGCGCATCGGCCCTGAGAGGTCCCGACGTCGCTCCCCTCCTCCGCGAGATCCGCGACGAGGTCCTGGGGCTCGAGCGATATCCCGGCGAGGACTTCGCCCGGGGCGAGTTCTTCCTGGGCGAGGGCGACGACGACACCTACAAGACCCACGCCGTCGGCATCCTGGTCAAAGAGGAGGCGGAGGGATCCCGGATGACCATCGTCGTCAGCCGGCTCGAACCGGCCCGGGACAATTCGAGGGTCAAGTACGCCCGCGAGCCCCGGACGATCGCCTGCCGCTTCACCGGGAGCGCCGCCGAGATCGTGCGCTCGGACTACACCCCGGCGGAGCTCGGGAAGCTCCTCCCTCTCGTTCTCAAAGCGGTCGTCGACAAAAAGGCTTTGCTCAAAAGATCAGCTTCCCCGCGATACGCGGGCCGTGACTATTTCCCCTTGATGATGGCGATGAGGGTCTCGAGCGCCCGCGGATCGTCGCACTCCCCCAGCCAGAACACGGCTTTCTTGCGGACGCGCGGGTCCGGATGGGTCTTGGCCAGCTTGATCAGCGGCTCGACCCCCTGATCGTCGGGGAGCTGGGAGAGAGCGAACACGGCCTGTTCCTGGATCTCGATGTCGCCATCCTTGCGGGCGAATTCCTCGAGCGCCGGCCCCGCCTTTTCCGAAGCCAGCTGACCGATCCAGAAGACGGCCTGCTTGCGGACGTCCTGTCTGTCCGCGCCCCGGGCCAGGGCGATGAGCTCGTCGACGGCCGCGGGGAGGTCGACCTGGCTGACGGCGAAGACCGCCCCCTCGCGCACTTCCTCGGACTTGTCAGAGCGGGCCGCGCGGACAAGGAGGCGCAGGCCCTCGGCGTCGTTCTGCTGGCCGACCCAGAAGGCCGCGTCCCTCCGCAGGTCGTCCGGACCGTCGCCGCCGAGGACATCCGCGAGGAAGGGAACGACGAGCCTCGGCGAGCCGTGACAGCCGGCCGCGGCGAGAAGCCCTTGGCGGACGTCCTCGTCGCGATGGGCGGAAAAGAGGCGCTCGATCAAAGGCAGGCTTTCGGCGTCTTCCGCCTTGCCCAGCCAGTAAAGCGGGGCCGCCTCGAAGTCGAACGCGAGGTCGAGGTTCGACAGGCCGACGTCGACGAGGACGGGAGGCTTCCCGCGCTCGAACTTGAAGAAGAAGCCGAGCTCCTTCAGGACCTCCTTTTCACGCTTCTCCCGCCCGTCGATCCCGTCCAGGGCGGCCTTGGCCGCGGCCCGGACGTCCTCACCGGTTCCAGCCCCAGCCGAGAGCTCTTTCCGCCCGGCCAGGATATCGGCGACGGAGAGATCCCGGCCCGGCCCGCGGGGATCGTAGGAGCCGATGTGGGAGCGCTCGCCCATGAGCCTGTCGATGCCGTAACCGACCCAGAAGGTCCGTCCCGCGGCCGCCCCGGCCGGCCGGGCCAGGGCCCAATCGAACCTGGCCCGAAGAGGCGCCGACCCGTCGGCGGGCCGGACGACCTCGCTCGGAGGGCGCTTGGGCCCGCCATGCCGGACGGTCTCGACGCGCCCGCCCGCCGCCGCTAAAGCCGCGGCCGCCGCGATCAGGATCAGGGCCCTCTCTGTCCGTACCTTCACGTTCTCCTCCCTTGGTGCCGGCCGGCTACTCGGCCTTCTTCTCGAGGATCTCGAGCAACGCCGCTTTGGCCTTGGGCGTCCCGATCTCGCCGAGGGCCGTGACCGCGGCCCGGGCCAGCCGGGCGTCCTTGCCCTTGGCCACTTCGAGCAGCGCCGCCACGGCTTCGTCGCTCTTGGTCTGGCCGAGGGCGTAGAGCGCGTGTTCCCTGAGCCCGCGGTCGGTCTCGGTCTTGAGGATCTCGACCAGGACCTTGACCGGCGCCCCGCCTTCCTCGTCCGTGAGGGCCATGATGACGGCCCGGCGGGCCCGATCCGACTTGGCGTTCTTCATGATGTCGAGAAGGACGTCGGAGCCGATGTCCTCCTTCATCTCGGAGAGGGCGAACACGGCCATCTCGGCCATCTCGGCGTCGGCGCTCTCCCGGGCGACCTTGAGTAGGGCGTCCTTGGCCTCGACGCCGCCGTGCTCCGCCAGGGCCATCAAGGCGTTCCGGCGGAGATCCTCGTCCTTGGAGCCGGCCAGCACCTGCTGGAGCACGGCCAGCGACTCCTTGCCCTCGATCTCGGCGAGATGGAACAGTGCCGAGTGGGCCATGTCCTTGTCCGTCCCGCTGAGGATGATGTCCTTGAGCAGGGGCAGCGATTCGACTTCCTTCCGCTCCATCAGGGCGAACAGCGCCGCCTGGCGGATCTCGCTGTCCTTGGCCTCCTTCAGGATGCGGCCCAGGGCGTCCGTCGCTTCCTTGCCGTCTATCTCCTGGAGGGCGAAGGCCGCGGTCCGGGCCATGTCCGGATCGGTCTCGGTCAGGGCGCTGCGCAGGAATAGGGGGACCAGGCTCGGGTCGCCGGTCTCGGCCAGGGCGAAGAGCGCGTGGCTGCGGACTTCCCCCGGCAGCGACGAGGCCAGGACCTCCTTGAGGAGCGCGACCGACTCCGGCCCGCCCCGTTCGGCGACGGCGAAGAACGCGGCCCGGCGGACCTCCTCGTCCGTCTCGCGAAGCGCGACGTCGCGGAGCTTGGCGAACGCCTCGGGCTTCTCCATCTCCCCGAGCATGAAGACGATCTGGCTCTTGAGCCGGGAGCCCGACGCCTTGTCGTAGAGGCCGACGAGCGTCTTCAGGGCCGTCTCGTCGCCGATGTTCTGGAGGGCGTAGAGGGCCGTCAGCTTGATGTCGTCCTCGGCCGCGTCCTCGTAGGCCTCGATGACGGTCTGGTACTCGGGCTTGCCGGCCCGGTAGAGGGCGTGGGCGATCCGGACCATGTTGGACTTGGCCTCGTCCACCCACTCGCTCCGGGGGTTCTCGTCGACGAACTTCTGGTAGCACTTGAAGACGGCCTCGGCGTCCCGGGCGGTCTTCTCCAGCGCGTAGCAGGACCAGAAGCGGGCGTCGTCGACCCAGGCGCTCTTCGGATACTGCCGGACGAGCGCGTCCATGGCCGTCTTGGCGGCGGTCCACTGCTCTTCGAGGACGAGCGCGTAGGCCTGTTTGTAGGCGATGGCGTCCTTCTCCTGCCCGGCCGGGTCCTCGGTCGGGAGGGCGGCCGCGATAACCGAGCCGGCGGCGCCGGCGGCCAGGAACAGGGCCAGCACAGTCGTGAGGATCTTCGTTCTTTTCATATCTATACTCCTTGGATCAAGCCTTGCTTTTCTTGTGAAGGGCGGTCTTCCCGGCCGGGGCGGCCGGGCTGCGGGAGTCGCGGCCCATGCGGTCGAGGTCGATCTTGAGGAAGATCCCCTTGCGTTCGACCCCCTGCTTGACGAGCTCGACCCCCTCGAGGTCCTGTCCGGCCTCGAGGTTGGCGATCTGCATCAGGATGATCTCGAGGTCGGCGACGAGGGCGCGCAGGCGCTTCTCGCCGCCCGCGTCGAGGGCGCTCCTGAGGGCCGGCGCCTCGGCGGCCAGGCCCCGGGACATCGTTTTCTGGCGGTCCAGGTCGAGGGCGTAGATATCCTCGGTCGCGGGCTCGTGGTTGACCAGGCCGAGGAGGAGGACCTTGGAACGCTCGACGAAGCTCTCGGCGTTGACGACGGCGGCCGACGGGGCGGGAATGGCCGATGTTCCCGGTCCGCCGTTTCCGGCGGAGGGACGAGACGGCTGCCGACCAGGATCCCGACGAGGAGCAGGGCGGCCGCGCCGGCGGCCTGGAGCGACCAGCGGGGCAGGCGGGCCAGGGGCCGGACGAGGCGTCCGATGAGCGACGGGCCGCGTTCCTCCTCCGTGGATTCCCAGAGCATCCGGCGCGAGAGCCGGTCCCAGTACCCGTCCCAGAACTCCGGCCCAGGGTCGGGCCGCTCCCGCTTGTCCATGAGCCGGAGGGTCGCCGCGAGGGCCGCGTGCTCGGAGGCGCAGGCCGGGCAGGAGCGGAGGTGGAGCTCGAACCGCTCCTTCTCCGCCGCGTCGAGCTCGCCGTAGAGGGCCTCGATCATGAGGTCCTTCGACAGATGGCGTTCATTCATGGGAGGCCTCCAGGCCGGAGATCGCGGCCGGGCCGCCGAGCTCCTTCTGGAGCTTGCGGACGGCCCGGAAGAGATAGCTCTTGACGGAGCCGATGGACAGGCCGAGCGTCGATGCGATGTCCTTGAGCATGAGGTCGTCGTAGTGCCGCAGGAGAAAGACGGCCTTCTCCTGGGGCGAGACGCTTTCCAGGGCCAGGGCGATCCGGCGCTGGAGCTCGCCCGCCTCGGCGGCGGCGACCGGGTCGGGGGCGCGCCCCTGGGCCAGGGCGGCGCCGTTCTGGCCGCGGGCTTCGAGGACCTCGTCGCCGACCGGCTCGGGCGCGGCCCCCCGGCTCCGCAAGTGGTCGATCGCGGCGTTGTAGGTCACGCGGTAGAGCCAGGAGCTGAGCTTGGCCCCCCGCCGGAACGTGCCGAACGACCGGTGGACCTTGAGAAAGACGTCCTGGGAGATGTCCTCGGCGTCGACGGGGTTCCCGGCCAAGTCCAGGGCCAGGTAGTAGACTTTCTTCTTGTAGCGCTCGACGAGCTCGCGGAAGGCCCGGGCGTCGCCCCGGCTCATTCCCTCGATGATCGCGCTCTCGTCCATGGTGTCCATTTCCGGCTTTCACCCCATAAGACGGACGGCGGGGCCGGCGGGTTGGCAGAGGCCGGGCGGTAGGTCAGGACGGGCAGGTACCCGTCCATGACGGTCAACGCCCCGGCCGAGGCGTCCTCGACGAAAGTCATGCCCCCTGCGCCCGGGCCGGTGCCGCGGTCGTGTCCCCTCTCACGTCCAGCCTCCCCGGACGTACTTTTCGTAGCGGGCCCGGACGCGGCCGCCGGCGACGTCGCCTGTGTGGACGAGGACACCGACGCGTTGGGTCAGCGTCTCGCCGGGCTTGAGCGTGAAGGGCCTGCCGCTCCGGTCGTCGGGACGGCGCGGGCCGAAGCAGCCGTATTCGCGGGTCAGCCAGCGGTGGTCGGCGCCGTCGGGCCACTGGAAGACGGCCACTCCCTCGGTGACGCCCTCGACGGTGTTCGAATAATCGATCCAAAGGGCCGGCTTCATGGTGGTCGCCTCCTCGCCGGTCGCTCCCGTGTCGGAGGTGATCTTGCCGCCCTGGCCGCCGCTCCAGACGGGATCGAGCCGGAGATAGGGCCAGGCGTAGTGGACGTCGTCGCTGACGAAGTGAGCGTCGCCGGACGAAGGCGTGAGGGTCCAGGTCAGGTCGAGGAGGTACTCCCCTCCCCCCAGGCTGTGGACGACGAGCTCGCGGCGCTCGTCGATGACGGGTTGGCCGTCCGACTCCCAGACGAGCTCGGCCACGATCTCGGCCCGGGCCTTGGTCAAGAAGATCCTGGGGAACGAATCGAGGCGGATCCGCTCGCGGAACGGGCGGGACGTAGTCGCCGGCCTCGGTCCGGACGCCGCTGTAGAGGGCGTTGTAGAAGCTCAGGTCCCTCTCCCCTCCCTCGGGCCGGACCGTGTCGGCGAACCAGAAGCGAGCGGTGGTGGGGGTAGGGCTCGGTCTTCTGGACGAGCAGGTTCCGGCCGCTGGGGCTTCGGAGAGGCCAGTAATGGGCCAGGTCGAGCTCGGGGCCATAGCGGAAGACGATGGCCTCCCGGCCGCCGACGAAGACGGTCAGCGCGCCGGCGTCGTCGTCACGGGCGAAGGTGACCTCGGGACGGGCGGCGCAGGCGGAGAGGGCGGCGAGGCCCAGGCCGAGGAGGACGAGAGCGGACCCGCGGCTCCGGCTCAGACCTTCCATGGCGCGCGGTGCGGATAATCGAGCCGTCGGTTGGCCTCGTCGTCGCCGACGAAGCGCTCGGCGTCGGGGTCCCAGGCGAGCTTGCGGCCGAGCTTCATGGCGATATGGGTCATGACGCAGATGCTGTTCGAGCGGTGGCCCACGTCGACCGGGGCGATGGGGTCCTTGCGGGAGCGCACGGCCTCGAGGAAGTTCTTCATGTGGTTGCCGCTCTGGACGAGCTTGACCTCGCCCTGGCCGGGCTTCCACTTCAGGATCTCGGGATCGGAGGCCTTGATGGCGCCGCGCTGGACGAAGACCCAACCCTTGTCGCCCTCGAAGCGGACGCCGGCCGGATCGCCGGTCTCCATGATCATCCGGACGCCGTCCTTGTACACGGCCTCGGCCTTGAATTTCGTGTGGACATCGAACAGGCCGCGGTCCGGGAACTCGGCACTGGCCTCGATGCTGACGGGCCCGGTCAGGTCGGTGCCGTGGCCCCACTGGGCGGTGTCCATCATGTGCGAGCCCCAGCCGGTGACCATGCCCAGGCAGTACGGCTCGATCTGGAGCCAGCCGGGCCGCTCGAGGCTCATCTGGGGATGGACGCGGTCCTCGGTGAAGGGGGCCGGGGCGGTGGGGCCCATCCAGGCGTCGTAGTCGAGGTTCGGCGGCACGGGCTCGGGGCGCGGGTCGCCGCGGCCCTGGTCCTCGGGCAGCCAGACGCGGATCGTCTGGAGCTTGCCGACGCGGCCGTTTCGGACGAGCTCGCAGGCCATGAGGAAGTGGATGGAGGAGCGCTGCTGCGACCCGACCTGGAGGACGCGTCCGCTCTTCCGGACGGCGGCGACGAGCTTGCGGCCCTCATCGATCGAATAGGTCAGGGGCTTTTCGAGGTAGATGTCCTTGCCCGCCTCGGCCGCGGCGATGGCGTGGGCCGCGTGCCAGTAGTCGGGCGTGACGATGAGGACGCCGTCGAGGTCCTCGCGGGCCAGGAGCTCGCGGAAGTCGCCGTAGGCCTTGACGGTCTTGGACGCGTCCTTGCCCGTCTCGAGGGTGTAGATCCTCTCGGCCAGCCACTGGGCGTCCTGCATGCGGTGCGAATCGACGTCGCAGACGGCCGACGACCCGGGCCCCGGCCTCGAGGCCGCGGTAGATGAGCTCCTGCATGTCGCCCTGGCCCTGGCGGCCGACGCCGATGCAGCCGAACTGGAGGACGTCGCTCGGCGCGGGACGGGCGAAGACCGACGACGGGACGATGGCCGGCGCGACGGCCGTGGCCGCGGCGGCTTTGAGGAACGATCTGCGGTTCATGTGCTCCTCCCCGCCCTGAACCTATCACGCCGGGTTCTTACTGTCAACGAAGGCGAAGTTGCCGGCTTCCCTATGTTCCCTCTCTCCCCACTAGAGGAGGGAGAGGATCTTGACGATGGCGCCGGCGGCGACGACCAGGATGGCCAGGAGGAGCAGGGCGTTCCAGGCGGCCGCCTTGGGGCCCCTGGGGACGGCGTCGCCGAGGTAGCTCTTCTTGTTCTGGAGGACGAAGAAGCCGATGTAGGCGATGGGCATCATGACCAGGGCGACGGACGAGGCCAGGACCGGGAGCCAGAAGGGCACGGGGTAGAACGCGCCGAGGATGCCGATGTTGGCCGTCATGGTCGCCGCCCGGTAGCGCCACCCCCGCGGCTCGAAACCGAGCATCTCGCTGAGGACGAAGCCGCAGATGACCATCTCGATGGCCAGCGTCGTGAAGCACATGCCGAGGACACCCAGCGAGAAGACGACCCGGCCCGCCGTGACGCCGGCCACCGGGGCCAGGGCGTGGGCGGCGTCGACCGCGTCCCGGACCCTGATCCCCCCAACGTGGAGGGTGTTGGCGCAGGCGATGACGACCAGGCTCGTCGTCAGGACGAAGGGGAGGAACATCGAGGTGGCCAGGTCGAAGTTCTTGAGGCCGCGGTGTTCCTTGCCCCAGCCGCGGGCGAGGAGCGTGTAAGGATAGAGAAAGGTCATGTTGACCCCGACCGCCGCGCCCAGGGCGCCGAGGACGATCGTGAGTCCCTCGCGGTCGCGCGGGATGTGGAAGCCGAAGAAGCCCTTGAGCAGGGCCTTGAGGTCGACGCCCGTCTTGACGACGACGAGGAGGAAGAAGAGAGCCATCAGAAGGACGAGGTATTTCAGGGCCCGCTCGAAGAGACGGACCGACCGGCGGCCGCCCCGGCCATAGCTCCAGCAGAGCGCCGTGGCCGCGGCGAGCAGGGCCAGGGCGATGGGCGCCCTCGGGACGTCGAGGCCGACGACGCTGAAGATGTCCCGGGTGACGCTCACCCCCAATGAGTACTGGGGGAATTGAAAGATGATCGAGGCCACGAACACCACGACGCCCCAGGAGACGGCGAGAAGCGGGTGGAGCTTCTTGCGGAAGACGTCGTAGGGCCGGGCCTCGGTCGTCAGAAGCTGATGGCCGATGGCCGCGAACATGACCACGCCCAGGAACATGGCTACGGGCTGGACCCACAAGAGATCGTAGCCGAACACGGCCCCGGCGTAGATCGCCGAGCCCGCCGAACCGGCGCCCAGGGTCAGGGCGCTCTGGACCCAGCCCGGCCCCGAGAGCGACCAGTAGCCCCGCCAGCGCCGCCAGCCGGCGGGCCGGGCGTCGATCTCGCGGAGCTTCTCCTTCTCCCGCTCCAGGGCCTCGGGGTCGCGGGCCTGGACCATAGGCAGTCCGCGGCGGAGGCCGTCGGGCTTGAGATCGTTCGGCAAGGCGCGCCCGCTACGGCCGCTTCCGGATGACGGCTTCGCCCGCCGGTCCCACAGGCTCGAGGGCCGTCACGGGGCGGAGAACGCCGCACATGCCGTAGGTCACGGCCTCGGGCGGAGCGTGGAGGACGGGAGAGGGCTCCGCGCCGGCCCGGGGTAATCCGGCGAGCCGCTTGCGGAATTTCTCCCCCCAGGCAACGGGGCCGGCTTCCACGGCTCCGGCGAAGCTCTTCCGGAGGCCTTCTGCGGTCTTCATGTGGACGCTGATGAACCGCTCGAGCTCGCGGAAATAGGCCTTCCGGTCCTTCGTCCACAGCTCGAGGAGCCCGCCATAGGCGCGGATGGCCGCGTCCCGCCGGTCCAGGGCCCCCTCGAGGCCTCCGGCCTTGGCCAATCCGGAGAGCCGGGCGAACGCGGCCGGATCGTCGTCGACGGACTTGCCGAAGTAGATCCGGGCGTCGCCCTTTTCGGCCAGGCCGGCGTTGCCCATGACCACGAGGAGAACGAGGTGATCGTCGTTGATCAGCCGGTGGAGCGTGCCGGGCGGGAACTGGACGTAGCGGCCCGGAGTGAGGCCGACCGTCCGGTAGCCGCTCGCGAGGTCGTGGAGCTCGACTTTGCCCCGTCCGCTCATCACGTAGTAGCCCTCGTCGGTGACGGCGTGGACGTGGGGCGACCCCGACATGAACCCGTCCGGAGCGGGCCTCTGGTCGTAGACCGTGAGATGGGTCAGCCCGATGCCGCTGATGAGGTCCTCGGCCAGCCCGGGCGCCGGCCGGGCGACGAGCGCGGTGAAAGCGACGACAAGGACCGCCGTGGCGAGCTTCATGGGTCCCTCCTCCGAGGCTTCAGTTTTACCAGAACCGGAGGGAAATGCCAATTCCCCGTTTATTGGGGAAGGACGAGGAGCGGGGGGACGATGACGGTCTCGACCGCCGCGCCCTTGGGCCGTGTCGTCTTGGCCTTGAGCTCGGAGAATTTCTTCCTGGCTTTGGCGACCTCGGGCAGCCCGGCGTCGGCGTCCCGCCAGATCTCGACCAGGGCCCCGTACTGTTCCACGGCCCTGTCGAGGTCGCCCTTGGCCTCGTAGAGGGCGGCCAGCCTCAGCCGGCTGAAGGGATGGATCAGGGCGCTCTCCCGGGCGGCCGCCTCGGGCGAGACGAGGCGCTCGTACTCTTCGAGGGCCTTGTCCGCCCGGCCCTTCGCGAGCCAGCACCGGGCCGCAAAATCGGTCAGGAATGGCAGGTTCTTCTGCTGGACCGACGTCGAAACGGAGAGGTTGACCATGATCGGCGGCCCCTCGGCATACACCTTCAAGGCCTCGTCGTAGGCCCCCTCCGCGAACAGGATCTCCCTCTTCAGGTGATTCCGGGCGAACAGGTTGTAGGTCTTCTCGGACTTCCCGATGGACTCGGAAAGCTTAGTAATCTCGTCGAGCTTTTTCTTGGCGGCGGCGACCCGGCCGTTCTTGACGTCGTAAAGCCCCTTGTACAGGAGCTCGTAGATCTTGTTGAGCTCGGGCGTCCCGCGCTTCGCTTCGGTCCTGTAGGCGAGCCGCTTGTCGAGGTAGCTCATGTAGAGATCGAGCCGGTCCCAGTCGTGACAGATCCAGAGGGCGTCCCTGAGGATCGTATCCGCCAGGACGGTGTTGCCCGAGGTCCGGGCCAGCTCCTCGGCCGTCCCGAGCTCGCCGAGCGCCTCTTTGAACCGGCCCTTGAGCGAGTAGTAGAAGCCTTTCCACTGGTGCCCGTCCGCCCTCATGCCGTCGTTCGGGGCGTGGGCGATGAGGTAGTCGACCCAGCGCAGGGTGGCGTCGTAATCGCCGTCCATGGCGTAGAGGTAGGCCAGCTTCCAGGTCGAGGCGAAGCCCGGCTTGATGGCCAGGGCCTGCTGGTACTTGGCCCGGGCCAGGTCGAATTTGCCCGTCATGAAGTAGAGGTCGCCCATGGAATCGACGGGATTGGCGTCGCCCGGATAGGCGGCCGCGTAGCGGTCGAACATCTGGATCGCCTTCTCCGTCTGCTCCGAATCGGCGTAGGTGTAGGCCAGCAGGTTCAGGGCGTATCCGAAGTTCGGGTCGATGGCCAGGGCCTTCTCGAACTCGGCCACGGCCTCGGGGAATTTCTTCGAGTTCTTGTAGTGCCAGGCGAGCTCGGCGTGGGCCCGCTTGTCGTCGGGATACTGTTTGAGGATCTCCCGGAGGCCTTTCTCATACCCCTCGACGTCCTTGTCGAGGAGCGCGGACAGGGCAGCGACGTAGAGGGCGTCGTGGCCTTTGCCCGGGCTGACCTTGCCGAGCTTCTTGAACTTCTCCATGGCCTCCTGCGCCCGGGGCGCGTCGGCCAGCTGGTTGTACACGCGGGTCAGATAGAAATGGGCCAGGGCGAAATCCGGGTCCTTCTCGGCCGCTTTCTCGAAGGACGCCCGGGCGTCCTCGAAGTAGTAGCGGTCGAAGTCCTCCTGGCCCTTGAGGAACAGCTCGTAGGCCGGCATGGACGCCGTCGTGACCTCGGAGATGGGCTTGGAGCCCTTGGCCGCGTCCCGTTCCGAGAGGCCGACCCCCCGCGAGATCTCGCGGCTGAGCTCGTCGATCTGGGTCCGGAGGATGCTGCCGACCCCCTCGCCGCGCGAGCCCGTGCTCCGGATGAGGTTCTTCGTGGCGACATCGTAGATCTTGGCGTCGGTGGCGAAGAGGTTTTCGGCCTTGGTGAAGCTGCCCATGACGACGGCGTCGACGCCCTCGCGGCGGCAGATCTCGAACCAGCGTTCCCGGTCGGCGGGCGTGGCGATGTCGCCGCCCGTCCCTCCGGCCAGGTCGTTCAGCCGCTCCCAGGAGACGACCTCCAGGTACCTCGATTGCCCGAGGCTGGTGATGAGGAGGTTGGGGATGGCCTTCATGAGGTATTCGTAGGAGGGATCGCCGGTCAGGTTCTCGAAGCCGGCGACCGCGACCGTGCGGGCGGCCCCCTTGACCTTGGGCAGGGTCCCCTTGATCAAGACGCCCAGGGCCATGAGGCCGAGGAAGGCGACGATCGGGATGACGGCCTTCCTCCAGGGGAACGCGGGGACGAGGGCCTTGAGCGCCGTCTTCCGCGTGGCCGGCTTGGTCCAGGGGGCCGTCGCGCGGGTCGTCTGGATGGTCTCCTCGACTTGGCCGAGGTCGCGGCAGACCTCCTCGACGGTCTGATACCGCTTGGCGCTGTCCTTCTCCAGGCAGCGCAGGATGATGGAGCTCAGCTGGGGCGGCGTCTGGGGGTTCAGATCGGCGGGCTTGGGGGGCTTCTCGGATTGCTGTTTGAAGGCGACGGCGAAGGGGGTGTCGGCGGCGAACGGTAGCCGCCCCGTGACCATCTCGAAGAGGATGACGCCGAAGGAGTAGATGTCGGACCGCTTGTCCGACTCCCGGCCCTCGACTTGCTCGGGCGACATGTACTCGGGGGTGCCGATGACGTTGCCCTCGGCGGTGACGCCCTGGGTGTCGAGGGCCCGGGCGATGCCGAAGTCGAGGATCTTGGCGTTCCCCTCCTTGTCGATCATGATGTTGCTCGGCTTGAGGTCGCGGTGGACGATGCCCGCGTTGTGGGCTTCGCTCAGGCCGCCGCAGACCTGTCTGGAGATGGCCACGACCGTGGCGACGTCGAGCCGGCGCGATCGTCGGATGAAGCTCTTCAGGTCCTCGCCGGGGACGTACTCCATGGTGATGTAGTGGAGGCCCAGGTCCTCGCCGAGGTGGAACATCTTGCCGATGTTGCGGTGGGAGATCTTGTGGGCCAGCTTGATCTCGTTGACGAAGCGCTCGAGCGTCCGCCGGTCCTCGGCGATGTCGGGACGGATGATCTTGACGGCCACCTCTTCGCGCGTCTTGGTGTCGAGCGCCCGGTAGACACGGCCCATGCCGCCGCGGCCGAGGTGCTCGATGATCTGGTAGCGGCCGCCGAAGACGGTGCCTGTATCGAGGTCCCAGCTGTGGGACTCGTAGGTTCGTGTGGCGGGGTGCCGGGTGTCTTTGTCGCCGGTCCCCTTGTCGGTGCCCTTATCGGCTTTGCGCAGCGTCGTGGCGCAATTGCTGCAGAAATTGGCCGTGTCGGAATTCTCGAATTTGCAGGTGGGGCATAGGGTGGCCATCGTCAGTCTCTTTCCTTACCAGATCCTCCATTGTGAAGCCCGCCCCACACCCATATATACGCTGAAACCTTCATCAGAGTTACCATGCAAAGAACATGCCAAGCATAAAGGCCGTGGCCCGCCTGGACCCTTCCTGATGGCCTAACCGCTCTGACCGCGAAACCGGACACTCTTTACAATATTATTTACAACAAGAAGGGGTCAAACCTACCTTTTACAGTAAAAGGTAGGTTTGACCCCTTCTTGTCTATGGGCGGATCGAGAGCGTGATCTTGATGACGCCGCGCTCGCCAAGCGAGACGAAGCGGCTCAGGGGGTCCCAGATCCGCTCCCAGTTCTTGTTGTAGACGAGATAGATCTCGTTGCCGGGCTTGATCTGCCAGCGCAGGCGGGCGTTCCAGCCCAGCGTGTCCGAGATGTCGTCGTACTGGATGTAGTTCATCAGCCCGAGGTCGGGCGTCAGGAAGAAGTCGGCCTTGAGCTGGTAGACGTTCTGGCTGAAGCGGCCTTCGGGCAGGCGGCCGCGGACGAGGTTGGCGTCGAACCCCAGGCTGGCGTAGCCCCGGAACTTCAGCTTCAACCCCAGGTTGACGTCGTCGTAGCGCCCGGAATAGAACTGGCCGAAGTTGTAGCCCGCGTCGAAGACGACGGGACGGTGGCCGGCCGTTTCGAAGTTGAGCCGGCAATTGACGAAATCGTAGGGCCCGGCCGGTATCACGACGCCCTCCGCCACTTCGAAGTCGAAGGGCAGGACGTCCCGGGTGGCGTTGACGCTGAAGCCGAAGCTCTCGCCGCTCTGGGCCCGGAAGCTCAAAGGCGAGGCGTTGAGCCGTCGCGTCTCGAGGGTCCCCGCGAGGTCCCAGTAGTAGTCAGCGCTGGCGTCGAAATAGAACTGACGGACGAACCGGCCGAGGAGGCCCTTCTGCGGCCGGGGCTGGAAGGCGACGCGGCCGTAGGCCGTCTGGATCGCCGGCCGCATCAGGAAGCCGAGGCCGGGATCGAGCGCTTCTCCGTAGTAAGCGTAGGTCGTCTGGACGTTCCAGAGGTCGTTCGGATAGTCGGCCCGGAAGCCGAATCCCTGGTGGCCCCCCTCCTCATGTTCGTTCCAGTTGTAGACGCCCCAGGCCGCGAGCATGACGTTCTTGTCGCCGAGGAACTTCGACGACGAATAGTTGAAGTCGAAGCCGGCCAGGGAGTTCCGCTCCCCCGTCTGGCTGCCGTTGGTGAAGATCAGGCCGACCTTGCTCTGGTCGAAGATGTTCTGGGTCACCCGGGCCGCCAGGAGGTTCTGGCCGGCGACCGGGTTTCCCAGGGAGTCCTCGAATGCGGCCGTCTGGACGTCGAGGATGGCCACGTTGGTGTCGCCGATCTTGCCGTAGAGCTTGGCCCCGAAATTGACCGGGACCTGGAGGCCCTCGAAGAGCCCGACCCGGCGGCTGAAGAAGGGCGTGAAGCTGATGCTCGAGCTGAAGCTGAAGATCTCGGACCCCTCGAGGAAGAACATCCGCTTTTCCGGGAAGAAGAGCGGGAAGCGGGTCAGGTTGATGCGCCGCTCGTCGACCTCCGTTTCGGCGAAATCCATCCTGTAGGAGCCGACGCCGACGAGGCTCGGGGTGAAGCTTTTGTAGAGGTCGAACCCTCCGTTGAGCCCGAGGTCGAGGCTCGCGCCGGGCGCCCGGGAGGCCTCGGCCAGGCCGTAGGGGCGGAAGGTGATGCCCAGCCCCTGCTTGATCCCCTCGATCCCGGGCAGCGCGGCCGCCTCGTTGGGATTGTTGAAATTGCTGTCGCGGGTCGTCCCGGAGAGGCGGATCGTCTCCTGCTTCCGGGCGATGGTCCGCTCGATGTTGATGCCCCAGACGGACAGGCCCGGCCGGAAGGAGATCGTCTTGAACGGGATGCGGAGCTCGGCCGACCAGCCGTTCTCGAGGCGCCGGCTCTTCGCCTCCCAGATCCCGTCCCAGTTGAGGCTAGAGCTTCCCCGCGTAGATCAGGCCTTCGCCGCGGGCGCCCCGGGGATTGACGAAGAAGAGGTAGGCGTTGCGCTTGTCCTGGAAGGGGTCGAGGAGGACGCGGACGAGGTCGTCGCTCGCGGTCGTCGATCCGTGGCGCCCGTAACCGTAGACCGCGGATCCGCCTCCGCCGCTGTCGTGGGCCATGGAGTTGGCGGCGACTCGGCCGGGCTCGCTGTCGTGACAGAGAATGCCGATATAGAGGCTGTTGTCGTCGTAGAGGACCCAGGCCTCGGTCTTTTCGCTCGGGTCCTCGCCCGGCCGCGGCTCGACCATGCGGAACCCGTCGATCGCGGGGACCGATCGCCAGGCGGGATCGTCGAGGCGGCCGTCGATCCGCGGCGCCTCCGTGATCCGGACGGCCCTTATCTCGCCGGCGAGAAGGGCGGGGGCGAGAATGGGCGCGAGGAGGGAGGCGAACGCGGCCAGCGTGAAGGCGGGGATCGGGCCTGCGGCAGGCTTCTTCAAGCGCTTTTCTCTCGACATGGGTGCTTCTCCTCGGTGCGTCCGTTCGCGCGGACAAGAAACTCCATTATAGCATGAGACGCGAATTCGCGGAGGAGCTTCCCCGCCGGCCGCGGCGCCCGCCGTCACTCCGGGAGCCAGCTCACGATCCGCCGCGCGGCCTCGCCGGCCGTCGGCGGGTCAAAGTTCGCGAGGACGATGACGATGGTGCCCGCGCGCGGGTCCCACTCGATGGCGGAGTTGATCCCGGGGGCCCCGCCGGCGATGCCCAGTCCGGCGGCGGCGTCGGGCAGGACGATCTTCCCGTCCTTGACGGCCCGCACGTACTTCAGCATGTCCTCGGCCGTGGAATAGCCGCCGCCCGCGGACGAGCCCCGGCCGGGCAGGGTCTCGTGGTTGAGGACGCGTCCCGGGCCCGTGCCGCCCTCGAGGGTGTAGCCCTTGGCCAGGTTGGGGACGTCGGCGTCGCGGGCGAAGGAATCGGTGGCCAGCATTCCGCAGGGCTCGAAGATGTTCTCCCGGACGTACGTGTAGTAGTCGACGCCGGCGGCCTTCTCGACGATAAGCCCGAGGACGATGTAGCCCCCGTTCGAGTACCTGCTGCCCGTTCCCGGCTCGAACTCGAGCGGCAGGTCGGCGAAGAGGGGCAGGTAGTCCTGGAGGGTCCGGATCTTCTCCTTGGGGGCCGCGTCGTAGCGGGCGCCGAAGAAATCGCCGATGCCCGAGGTCATGTTGAGGAGCTGGCGGATCTTCACCTTGGACGCGGCGTCGGCGTTGGGGTAATCGGGAAGGTGCTTCTTGATCGGATCGTCCAGCGAGAGCCGGCCCTGGCCGGCCAGCTGGAGGATGGCGACTCGGGTGAAGTTCTTGTTGATCGAGCCGAGGTTGAAGCGCGTGTCCTTACTGTTCGGGACCCGGGCCTCGCGGTCGGCGAAGCCGTAGGCCTCGTGGACCAGGACGCGCGCGTCCTTGGCCACGAGCACGACGCCGGAGAAGGCGTCGGCCCGGGCCCTCTCTTCGAGGAAGGCCCGGACGGCCGTGACGAATTCCCGCTCGTTCGCCTTGGGCTCGGGGACGACGATCGCGTCGGGATCGTCGACGATCTCGGCGGTGATGGCCAGGAGCTTGTGGGGCGCCTTCCTCTCGACCGTCGCCTGGAGCAGGATGCTCTGTCCGCCGCCCGCCGTGACCAGGAATGCCGTCCGGAAAGCCATCTCGGCCACGATCCGGTCCACCGAGAACGACTTGAGCTGGAGCCTGCCGCTCTGGTATCGGGTCAGCCTCTGGGCGACCGGCGCCTCCTTGAGGGAGGAAGCGGCGAAGTGATCTTCGAAGAAAGCCTTCATCTCGTCGAGGCTGCCGGAATTGAAGGCCTCGATGTAGGCCTGAAGATGGGCGGTGGCCGGCTTGTCCGAGGCTTTCGCCGTCTGCGCGGAAACCGGGGCGGCCAGGGCGAAGGCGAGGAACGCGATAAGGAGGGCCGCCGCTCCCGCCGGGGCGATGCCGTGAACTCTCGATCTCATGGGCTGTCCTCCGAGCCAAGGAGTCATCTTTCCGGACAAGAGAGATTATAACACGTCGACCTTGAAGAGGGCCTTGAGGAGCACGGACACGCCTTTCTCGATGTCCTCGGCCCTCGAGAATTCGAGCGGCGAGTGGCTGATCCCGCCGACGCTCGGGACGAAGATCATCCCGATCGGCGCGATCCGGGCGACGCTCTGGGCGTCGTGCCCCGCCCCGCTCGGCATCCGGTAGGACCCGAGGCCGAGCTCCTTGGCCGCCTCCTCGACGATCTTCCTTATCCGCTCGTCGGTGAGCGCCGGCAGGGTCCGTTCCTCGACCGCCTCGAAGCCGATCTTCGTCCCCGTCCTCGCGGCGATGCTCCCGGCCTCGGTCCGTATCCTTTCGAACAGCGTCCGGATCTTGTCC
The DNA here is from genome assembly GCA_963719985.1 of Candidatus Aminicenantota bacterium. GTDB lineage: Bacteria > Acidobacteriota > Aminicenantia > Aminicenantales > Saccharicenantaceae > RBG-16-66-30. The sequence continues at coordinate 513,465 of CAVRDU010000006.1, forward strand.
GCGTCGAGGTCCCGGAGCTCCAGGCTCATCTCGACCCGCCCGGGGATGACGTTGACCGCGCCCGGCTCGGCCTTGATCCGGCCGACCGTTCCGACCTGCCTCCCGGGCATGGCCGTCACGACCCGGTTCACGGCCGTGATCAAGCCCGCCGCGGCCAGCAGGGCGTCGCGCCTCTCCCGCATGGGCGTCGTCCCGGCGTGGTTGGCGAAGCCCTCGACCGTGACGTCCCAGCGGGCGATGCCGACGATCCCCTCCACGACGCCGATCGGCGTCCCCCGCTCCTCGAGGACGCCGCCCTGTTCGATGTGGATCTCGAGGTAGGCGGCGATCTCCCCCTTCGCCCGGGCGGCCTCCCCCAGCCGGGCCGGGTCGCCCCCGAGCGCTAGGATCCCTTCCCTCATGGTCATCCCGCTCTGGCTAACGACGTCGAGGGCCTTCTCCTCGAGCGCGCCGACCATGGCCTTGCTCCCGACGAGGCCGCCCTCCTCGTTCGCGAAAATGACGACTTCGAGCGGGTGTCGGAGCCTGAGGCCCGTGTCCTTGAGGACGGAGGCGCACTCCAGGCCCGCGACCGCGCCGAGGGCCCCGTCGTACCTCCCGCCGTTCGGCACGCTGTCGAGATGGGAGCCGACGACGATCGGAGCCAGCCCCTCGACGCTCCCTTCCCGGCGGCCGATGATGTTCCCGGCCGCGTCGACGCTGACGGCTGAGGCCCGCCTCCTTCATCAGCCTCACGAAATAGCTTCGGCCCTCTATGTCCGCGGCGCTGAACGCCACCCGGCTGACGCCTCCGTCGGGCGTCTCCCCGATCCCGCCGAGCTTCTCGAGGGTCTCCATGATCCTCTCCGGCCTGATCCGGACGAGGTCGTTCGTCATCTGCGGGTCCGCCCGGACTACCCCGGCGAACACCATGAGCGAAACGAGAGCGATGGATCTCCGGCGATCCCCGCGTGCCCGGCCTGGATTTCGCTGTGCCGCGAGGCCCGGATCATGCGTCGGCTGGATCATCGGCCTCCTCCTTGTCGTATCCAAAGCCGATTGTACCCGAGCGCACCACGCCCCGGCAAATACCCGCGTATGGTCCATCAAGAATGAAGGAGCATCTCCCGTGAGTTAGCCGCCGACCCCGACAACGCTTACCACGTCAGCAAGGTGGCTGTGAAAATGAGGATCCCCCTCACTCGTATCGCAGCGAATCGACCGGATTCGCTCGGGCGGCCCTCACGGAATGGAAGGACACCGTTCCCAGGGCGGCGAGAGAGACCAAGACGCCGGAGAGGAGGAAGGCGGACCAGCCCAGCGTCGTCCGGAAGGCGAAGTTCCCGAGCCAGCGGCTCATGAGGATGTAGGCCGTCGGCCAGGCGAGAAGATTGGCCGCCCCCAGAAGAACGACGAATTCCCTGGACAGAAGAGTGACGATCTTCGTCTCCGAGGCGCCCAAAGTCTTCCGGATCCCGATCTCCTTCGTCCGCCGTTCCGCCGTATTCGCGGCCAGCCCGAACAGGCCCAGGCAGGAGGTCAGGATGGCGATCAGGGAGAAGATGTTGAAGAGCCGTCCCATCCGCTTTTCCGACCGGTAGAAGTCGTCGAGGATGTCGTCGAAAAAACGGAAATCCAGCGGATAGTCGGAGGAATACTTGGCCCAGACGCCCGCCAGGAAGTCCAGGGTTTCCCGGAGCCGGCCGGCCTTGATCCGGATGCTCAGGTTGTCCTGGGGATAGATCGCGAATCTGAGGAGCAGGGGGCGGATATCGTTGTGAAGGGACCTCGAGTGGAAATCCTTGACCACTCCGATGATCGTTCCGTTCGTGTCCTGCCTCGAGGAGGCCGGGACGTTGAGCAGCTGCCGGCCGATGGCGGTTTCAGGGGTCAATCCCATGACCCGGACCGCCGCTTCGTTGACCACGACGCCCGACCTCAGCTCCGAAGGCCGTTCCCTGGAAAAGTAGCCCCCCGCGAGGAACGTCATGGCGAAGGTGTCCTGAAAGCCGAGATCGGCCCAGATCGCCTCGAACCGGACGAGCTCGTCCGGATCCTTCCCTTCCCAGGTCACCTCCGAGCTCGTCGTCTCGTTGCGGCCGGGAAGCGTGCTCGAGAGGGAGATGCTCTCGATGCCCGAATGCCCGGCGAGCTCGTTGGCCGCGGCGGATATCCGCCGGAGAAGGCTTCCCGTCGCCGGCATGCTGATGATGTTCTCCTTCTCGAATCCCAGGTCATGGTTCCTGATGAAGCGGAGCTGCCGCCCGACCGCGGTGGCGCTGATGATCAGGACGATCGTCAGGGCGAACTGGGCGACGACAAGGACGGCGCGGAGCGGGTGCCGTCTTCCGCCCACGGACGCCGGAGCCCCTTTGAGGACCCTGGACGGCGGGAACGACGCGATGAACAGCGCGGGATAGGCTCCCGACAGGAGGCCCGTCAGCGCGGCGAGCCCGGCCAGACCGGCGAGAGTCCAAGGCTCCCCCAGGAGAGCCAAGCCCATCCGTTTCTCGAGCACCTTGTTCACGACGGGCATCAGAGCCACGACGGCGGCGACGGCCAAAGCCAACGACGCGGCGCTGAGAAGCCACGCTTCGAAGAGGAACTGCCCGACGAGGTCCTTCCGGGTGGCCCCCACGGTCTTTCTGACGCCCACTTCCCTGGCTCTGACGGCGGCCCTGGCCATGGTCAGGTTCAGGAAGTTGACGCAGGCGATGAACAGGAGGAGCGCGGCCGCTCCCGAAAAAACGATCACATATCTCATCGATCCCTGCGGCGTGTCGAGCCACATCGGGAATTCGGCCAGGTGGAGCTTTGTCACGGGGTAGAGGTTCAATTCGACGTCGTCCCGGCCGATGTGCCGGGCGGCGATCGCGCTGATCTTCCGGCCGACGGCGGCCGGATCGCTTCCTCCAGGGATCTCGACGTAGGTCAGGTGAGAGGCCCCGCCCCAGCTGTCGAGGTCCTCTCCCCAGAGGGCGTTGATGAAGGGGAACGGGGCGAGGACGTCGAATCGGATATGGGAATTCGAGGGGAGGTCCTTCAGGACGCCCGCGACTTGGAAGTCGAACCTGTCCTCCACGCTGAGCGTCTTCCCCATCGGATCTTCGCCGCCGAAGAGCTTCGCCGCCATCGTTTCCGTGATCACGATCGAGGACGGGCCGGCGAGCGCGGAGTCCGGCGTTCCCTTGACGAAGGCAAAGCTGAACATCTTGAAGAAGGAGGGGTCGGCGACCGCGAAGCGGTTGTTGTTGGACGCCTTATCCCCGTGTTTCACCAGGCGCGGGCCGATGGGCCTGTATCGCGTCGCTTCGAGCGCCTCGGGAAGCTCGGCCTTGAGGGCGGGCCCGAGCGGAGCGAACGTCGGCGACCCGGTGCCGAGGAGGACCCGGTAAAGGCCGGTCCGCGTTCGCGTGAAACCTGTCGTAGCTCAGCTCGTCCCTGACCCAGAGCAGGATGAACAGGACGCAGGCGATCCCGACCGAGAATCCCAGGAGATGGATCAAGGAGTTGCCCTTCTGTTTGAGCATGTTTCTGAGGGCCGTTCTCCAATAGTTACGAAGCATCGTCGTCACTCCCCTTCCCCTTATTCAGGCTTGTAAGGGATCTCTTCACCAGGTCCTCCGGACTCTCGGCCATCATTCCGAGGACAATATGCCTCAGTAGGGCGGCGATGTCTCTAGACAAAAGTCCCGATTTTAGGGAATTGGACGTTTATCCCGGGCGCGCAGCCGATAAAGGGCCCGCCCAAGGGAATCCCGGCCCCCCCCTGCCCGGACTCCCGCCCGGAGCGATTAGGGCATGATTCGAACGGGCGGCCTGCGGATCCGAAGGGCCCGGATCGAGGGTGCTAGCTGATTGTTCTCAAAAGGCTCCGTGCTAAACCCGGGGGAACCGTGCGGTTGTTAGAGCCCTCCGCTTCCAGGCGTTTCAGCTCCGCCAGGGCCATGCCGTATTCGACAAAATTCTTGCTTCCGTTCTCCTTGACCCAGCGGAGGTGGTCGATGGCCCGGCTGCGCCGGCCCGCGATCGAGTCCGTCATGCCGATATACGTGTGCGCTTCCGTGCGCTCATCCGTGTCCTTCGCCATAAACAGGAACTTCTCCGCGTCCGTTCTGCCCTGCATGAAATCCATCACCTTCATCTGCCACGAATCACGGGCGATCTCCGGCCTCACTTCTTCAAGCAGCCTTCCCGATTCCGCAGCTTGTCCCAGCCGCTGAAGGCACAAGGCGCCGAGGAAAGCCATATAGGGAGAGCTTTCCGCGCCGCGCCCTCCTTTCTCGATATACGCGCGGGCGTCTCCCGCCGCAACGGCATAGAGGCCGGCGTCGAAAGCCTCGTAGGCCCGAATAAAGTGCCAGTCCGGACGGGGCTCGAGCGCCTGCAGCCGTTCCATCGCGGCATCCGATTCAGCCGGGAGGCCGAGGAAGAGGGTCGAAAGGCAGATCCCCAGCCATGGGGCTATGGACCGATCGTTCGCGGCCGCGGCCCTCTGGTACTCACGCACGGAGTCCTCATGGAGCTTGCCTTTGGCGTAGGCTTCGGCGAGAACAAGATGCGTTCTGAAGTTCGCGGAATCTCCCTCGGCGATGGGCCGAAGCATCTCTATCGTTTCAGTTAGCCGGCCGCGCCGCACCAGCAGGGCGGCTAGCGATATTTTCGCCGGAATAAAGGACGGCGACCGCGCCACTATCTTCCTGAGGATCCCTTCGGCGTCCGCATCAGAGCCCATCCGCATCCGCAGATCCTCTTGCAGATACTCAGCCTCGATCTCCGTCAAGGCCTCAACGGTCGACGCGGCGAGCAGTTCCTCCGGAGTCCAGCTGTAACGCATCATGAAGAAATTCTTGTTGGCGATATACGTCTTGAGCTCTTGCTGCATGTCGGCGAACGTCATATGGAAGGCGGTTTGGAAAGCCTGTTCGGCGGGCAGGCCTTTCCTGATCGCTGCTAAATAGTCTTTCAGCTGCGGCTGGCGCTTCGTTTCCTGGCTGATCATGAGGTAGTGAACGAGAGCCCACGACTCCGCGTAAAAGAGAGCGATGCGTCGACGGTCCTTGCCGTTCAGCACTTTCCTGGCCTCGACGTCGGGGATCACCTGCTCCAAAGGCAGGGGCTTCTCCCCCCGCAGCCACAGGATGTGATTGTCTATAGGCCTCCCGATATTGCACCGCCCGCTGACCGGATCGACCTCGAACGTCGAATAGAACTCCGCCAGGCCCTCGCTCATCCATGGCGGGGTCTCCGGGTTGTTGCAACGGATCACGTAATGATAATACTCGTGGTAGATCAACCGTAACGCTTTCGTACTATCCCGCTCTAAAGGCATCACGATATAGTTCATATCGGGCGATTGCGCGAAGTAGGCGGCTATCCCCTCTTTGCTCCCATCGGCCCGCCTGGGGGTGAGCTTGGCGAATGATCTCTCATCCTTGCAGATGAAGACCACTGTCGGCACCGGCGATGTGGTTTTCAAGGCCAGGATGTCCGTGACCAGGTACCTGTGGAAGGCTTCCAGCTGGACCAGGATCTCGCCCACCTTCTCGGCGGGGGCGTTGCTCGCCGCTTCGAAATGAGCCGTTCGGACGCGTTTCCAGTCCTTACTGACCTTCTGCGCGGCACCCGCGGTTTCCTGCCCGGTTCCGCATGGGAACGCTCCCGCTTGCGCCAGACAAACCGCCAAAGCGATCAGAACAGCAACGTTCTTTTTCATGGCTCCCCACCTCATCTGCCACAAGTATAGCCCTAGAATCGCGAAAGTTGTCAAGGTTGTGTCAATTCAGGCGCATAAGCGGCCGCGTCCGGAGCCTCTGTTTAAGGGAGATGTGCTTACGGCAGGGAGAGAGCGCGCCTGGCCCGATTCGAACGGGCGACCTGCGGATTCGAAGTCCGACGCTCTATCCAGCTGAGCTACAGGCGCGCATCCGGGGCCATTTTATCATAGAATAGGACCCTATGCCGGACGACAGGGAGGAATCATGACAGGCACGATTCGGAAGTCGGTCTTTGATCCCAGGCTTTTCGGCGTCATCGCCGCCCTCCTCGCCATCGTCCTCCCCTCGCCCGCCCAGGACGAGCCCTTCGTCGTCCACGACGCCAAGCCGGTCATCATGCAAGGGCCCTACATCTCGTCCCTCTCCGAGACGGGAGCGACGATCGTGTGGACGACCGACACGCCCTGTCACGCCAAAGTCGTCTTCGGGCCGGAGGGCGGTCCCCTCGCCCGGGCGACCGACAACGCCGCGCACGGCCTCCTCCCCGTCGGCACTATCCACGCCGTCCATCTCTCCGGGCTCGAACCGGGTCGGGCCTACGCCTATAAGGCCGTCGCCACCCGCGTCGTCAAGATGAAGGCCTACTGGCCGGAGAAAGGTCTCGCGGCCGAGAGCCCCCAACGGGTGTTCACGACCTTCGACCGGGCCAAGCCGTCCATGTCGTTCAGCGCGGTCGCCGATACCCATGAGGACTCTGCCCGGGTCAAGGACCTGCTCGAGGCCATCGATTGGGACGCGACAGAGTTCCTCGTCCACCTGGGCGACGCCTTCCACAGTCTGGAGAGCGAGGACCAGCTCTTCGGCCGCTGGGCCGGGCCGGCGGAACGGTACCTGGCCGGCGCCAAGCTCCATCTCCTCGTCCGCGGCAATCACGAGACCCGCGGCGTCTTCGCCCGGAGCCTCTTCGACTACTTCCCGACGCCCGAAGGCCGGCTCTACTACGCGCGCGACCATGGGCCGGTCCATTTCGTCGTCCTCGACACCGGCGAGGACAAGGCCGACGAGACGAACGTCTACGCCGAGCTCAACGCTTTCCGGGCCTACCGGGAAGAGGAGTCCGACTGGCTCGAGCGCCACTTCGCCACGGACGCCCGGGCGGCCGAGGCCCCCTTCCGCGTCATCATCCTCCATCAGCCCAACTGGGGCTGGACCGACGGGCGGGGCGATCTGTGGACGGCCATCGCCAACAAGGGAAGGGTCGACCTGGTCATCGGCGGGCACTATCACCGGCTGCGGACGTTCGAGCCGGGCTCCCAGGGGAACGACTTCAAGGTGCTCGCCCTCGGCCAGGACCAGATCGCCAAAGTCGTGGTGTCCCGGACCGAACTACGGGTCACGGTCACGGCGAAAGATGGCTCGGTCCTCGAATCGTTCTCCGTCAAACCGCGGCGCTAGCCGCGGGAGCGTCGGTCGGCGACGGTCTTGGCCCTATACGGACGCGCCCTCGATCCGGGGCCGGAAGCCTTGCATTCCCCGGCGGGAGAGCCCTACAATAACTGTGCGATCACCGAGCCTGACTCCGGCTTCGTGAGGAGGAGTAGCACATGGAACAAGACATCTGCTGTCCCAAGTTCGACCCGGCGCCCTGGGACGAAAAGTCCTTCGAGTGGCGGGACAAGAAGTTCATCAAGGACAAGGTCCGCGCGGTCTTCAACATCCCGTTGAATTTCGGCGCGGTGATGGTACGTCTGGACAAGAAGATCCGGGCGGCCGAGGCCACGGTCCCCGACTACATGGGCCTTTCGGACCACACCTCCAAGTGGAATATGGACGTTTATGTGGCCGTCGACAAGGGCATCCCTGGCGCGGACAACGTCACTTTGAGCGGGAGCTTCTTCAGCAAGGTCTACGAGGGGCCGTTCAAGGACACGGGCAAGTGGTGCAAGGATTTCGAGTCCGTCGCGAAAGGCCGGGGGCTCGGCATCGAGAAATGGTACATGTGGTACACGACCTGCCCGAAGTGCGCCAAGAAGTACGGCAAGAACTACGTCGTCCTCGTCGGCCGGACGAGCTGAGGCCCTGACCGGCCGCTACTCCGCTACTTCCCGTTCCACTTCGGCGGCTCGACGCCGAGCAGGCTGCGGACGAAGAAGTCGTACCGCTTGCGCTCGCCGTAGGCGCCGCCCGATGCCGTGCCCGCCGCCGGGGATGACCAGGAGGTCGAAGTCCTTGTCGGCCTTGATCAGGGCGTTGACGACCTGCATCGTCGAGGCCGGATCGACGTTGGTGTCCATCTCGCCGACGATGAGCAGGAGCTCGCCCTCGAGCCGGTGGGCGTTGTCGACGTTGGACGAGGCGGCGTACTGCGGCCCGAGCGGCCAGCCCATCCACTGCTCGTTCCACCAGATCTTGTCCATGCGGTTGTCGTGGCAGCCGCACGACGGCGACGCCGGCCTTGTAGAACTCGGGGTGGAAGAGGAGCCCGCCGAGGGCGTTCTGGCCGCCGGCCGAGTTCCCGTAGATGCCGACCCGGCTGATGTCGTAGTACGGGTACTTCGCCGCGACGGCCTTGTGCCAGAGGATCCGGTCCGGGAAGCCGGCGTCCCCGAGGTTCTTCCAAGCAGACGTCGTGGAAGGCCTTGGAGCGGTTGCTCGTGCCCATGCCGTCGATCTGGACGACGATGAAGCCCAGCTCGGCCAGGGCCTGCATGCCGTTGCATGGCCTGGAAGGTCTTGGGGACGAACGAGCCGTGCGGCCCGGCGTAGATGTTCTCGATGACCGGGTACTTCTTGCGCGGGATCGAAGTTCGTCGGGCGGACGATGATGCCGTAGATGTCGGTCTTGCCGTCGCGGCCCTTGGCGACGAAGACCTCGGGCGCTTTCCAGCCGGCCTTGAGCGAGCGCCGCCGATGTCGCGCCTTCTCCACGGTCATGACGGAGCTCGCCGTCGGAGGCGCGGCGCAGCTCCGAGACGCGGAGGCAGGTCGACCCGCGACCAGGTGTCGACGAAATAGGCCATGTCGGGCGAGCAGCGCGACGGAGTGGTTGCCGTCCCCTTCGGTCAGCCGCGTCGAGTCCCGTGCCGTCGAAGTTGATCCGGTAGGCGTGCGACGAAGTAGGGATCCTGGCCGGGGACGATCGCCGCTCGCCTGGAAGCAGATCTGGCGGTTCTCCTCGTCGACCTTGTCGACGCCGCGGACCACCCACTCCCCTTTCGTGATCTGGTTCTTCACCGCGCCGGTGGCGCCGTCGTAGAGGTAGAGGTGGTTCCAGCCGTCGCGCTCGGACATCCAGACGATCTCCTTGCCGTCGTCGATGTCGTAGCGGTACTTCTTGCCGCGAGTAGCCGAAGAAGGTCGCCGGCTTCCTCGCTCGACGACGGCCCGGGCCGCGCCCGTCGCGGCGTCGACCTCGATGATCCGGTAGACCTGGTGGCCGCGCTGGTTGTACTCGAAGGTGAAGGCCCGGCCGTCCTTGCGCCAGGCGATCTCGCTACATCTCGTAGGGATTGGGGAAGAGCGCGTCGTCGATCTCGATCCGGGCCTTGGAATCGACGAGGAACAGCACCGGCCGCTCGATGTCGATGGCGTCCCCCGGCTTGGCGTATTCCATGGTGTGGTACTTCGGCTGGAGCTGGTCGGCCGGCGACGACTCGACGTACTGGATGACGCGGTGATAGCCGCGCTTGAGGCGGTAGGCGGCGATCCTCTTCGAATCGGGCGACCAGCGCAGGGACTCGTAGGTGTAGTAGTTCCCCTCCGAGCCGTCCCGGCTGAGGATCGTCTCCTCCTTCTTCTCTTTGTCCCGGAGGCAGACATTGTAGTTCCTGATGAAGACCTCCCACTTGCCGTCGGGAGAGGCCTTGGCCTCGCGCGAGGCCGCCTCGGGGGCCGGCCCCCGCACCCACATGGTTCATCCCGCCGCCCCGTCCGCCTCGCGTCGGCGCGGGCCCGAGCTTCTTGCACTCGTAGGTCGCGAGGTCGCAGGACCAGCGCGAGCCTGGCCGCAGCGAACTCGACCGTCTTGCCGTCCTCGGCGAACGTGAGGGCGAAGAACGGCAGGTCGAGGGCCTCGAACTTATCGCCCGAGGCCGCGGCCAGGGCCGCCGCCAGCCTGGCATGGTCGAAGGCGATGGCCTTGGTGGCGCTCGAGGCGTCGGCGATCCAGAACTCATGGCCGCCGGCGACCGACTTTCGGTACCAGGTGCGGGAAGTCTTGCCGATCCAGTCGCCCCGGTCGACGACGTCGAGGGCCAGTGGCTGGAGCTTAGCCCTGAGACCCGTGGCCCGCTCATAATCGGCTTTCGTGACCTGGGCGGGGGTCAGGGCCGGAAGGGCCAGGAGGATGATCGAGATAATGGCCGGGATCGCTCGACGGATGAATGGACGCATGGGGCCTCCTCGTTGACGTATTTCGCCCATGATAGTCAAGACGTGCGGTCAAGGCAACGGGGAGACGCAAAATAGGGACGTGGAAATGAACGGGGACACGTACCGCCGCGGTACATGTCCCCCTGAGAAGGCCGGCGAAGTCAGGCCGGGGTCGGCCGGCCGCGCCGGCTAGGCCAGCGTCAGCTGGCCGTGGGCCATGCAGAGAAGCGCGCGGACGGGGACGCCGTGCGGGCAGGCCGCCTCGCATGGTCCGGGGCATGTCCGGCAGGCGTCGGCCCGGGCCGTCTCGAGGGCGGCGTACTCGGCCATGGCGTGTTTCTCGCTCCCCTGGGCCTCGAAGTAGTGGTTGAAGCGCATGATCGAGTTGACCGGCACGCCGTTCGGGCAGGCCGCCTCGCAGACGCCGCAGGCGTGGCGGCAGTAGAGCGAACCGCAGTCGTTCTCGTAGGACGCGAGGAGAACGCGGTCCTTCCCGCCGAGCGACTGGCCGGAGAGGGCCAGGAGATTCTGGACGTCGTCGAAGGTGTTGAAGGCCAGGTTGAGCGTATGGACCCGGGTGTCGGACAGGACGAACTTGAGCGCGGCGGCCTTGATCTCGGCCGCCGTCTTCAGCCCGTTCTTCTGGATGAAGGCCTCGGCCTGCTTGGCCGTTTCCGCCATCTGCTCCATCGACTTCTGCAGCCTCTCGTCGATCGGCTGGCCGTCCTTTTTCAGCTGCTCGATGCGGTCCATCGTGCTGTAATAACGGCCGAGGGGATTCGATTTCATGATGGTCAGGCCGAGGTCCTTCTTGGAGGCCGCTTCGAGGACCTTGTCCCCCGGCTCCTTCTGGAGGAAATTGTAGACGACGAGCATGACGTCAAACCGGCCGTCCTCGACCGCCGCGAGGAGGACCTGGTCCATGGGCTCGCCCTGTCCGGGCGTCCGGCTGCCGTGCGTGCCGGCGCCGGAGAACCGGACCTTGCCCGCCTTCTTGAGCTCGGCGACGGCCTGGTGGTAGAGCTCGTTCTTGACAGAGGCCGCCGTCGGCGGGTTCAGCAGGAGGCAGTCGATGTAATCGGTCTGGAGCCGTTCGAGCGATTGGTCGACCTTGGCTGCGACGGCGGCCGTGTCGGCGAGGCCATCGAACCGGATCTTGGTCGTGATGAACAGGGACTTGCGGTCGCGGCCCTTGATGGCCTCGCCGATGCTCTGTTCGGCCTGCCCCCGGCCGTAGCCCTCCGACGTGTCGAAGTAGTTGACGCCCGCGTCGAGCGCGGCCTTGAGGACCTCGGTCGGGAAGGTCTGGGAGGTCCCGATGCCGATGTCGGAGACCTTGAAGCCCGTCCGGCCGAGCGTCCGGTAGGACTTGACCTTGGCCGATGCCGGCGGGGCCGCGGGCCCGCTCGCCGCGAGCGGCCCGGCCGCGAGAGTCGTCCCCGCGCCGGCCAGTCCGGCGGCCGTGGCCTTGATGAAGCCCCGGCGGTCCATGCCTTTGCGTGCGTTCATGGTCTTTCCCTCCTCGTCTCCTGGATTCGTCGTCTATTCTATCCTGAAATCCTCGGGATGTCACCGGCCCGCAGGCCCTCCCCGCCCCCGGCGGCCCGGCCGAATTTCAGGTACAGGACGGGCATGACCAGGAGGTTGAGGAGCGTCGACGTCAGCAGGCCGCCGAAGATGACCAGGGCCATCGGGTTCTCGATCTCTTGTCCCGGCCGGTTCCCGCCGACGATGATGGGCAGGAGCGCCAGGGCCGTGGCCATGGCCGTCATCAGGATGGGGGCCAGCCGTTCCCTGGCGCCGCGGACGGCCAGCTCGAGCCCGAACGTCTCCCCCTCCTCGGTCTCGAGGTGCTTGTAGTGGCTGAGGAGCATGATGCTGTTGCGCGCGGCCACGCCGAGAACGGTGACGAAGCCGACGATGGAGCCCAGGGACATCACCCCGCCGCTCGCCAGCACGAACAGGACGCCGCCGATGAGGGCGAAAGGCAGGCCGGCGACGACGAGGAGCGCCTTGCGGGCCGAGCCGAAATCCGTGAGCAGGATCAGGAAGATGCCCAGGAGCGAGATCAGGGAAACCGAGAGGATCCTGTTCTTGGAGGCCTTGGCCGCCGCGTACTCGCCGAGCACCTCGGCGTGGGTGCCCCGGTCGAAGGTCATCGCGCGGACCCGGTCCTCGATGTCCCGGGCGACGCGGCCGAGGTCCCTCCCCCGGACGTTGCAGGTGACCTCGGTGTAGCGCGAGGCCCGCTCGCGCGTGACCTGGTTCGGCACCGGGGCGACGACGACGTCGGCCACGTCCCGGAGGGGCACCAGGCCGCCGGTCGGCGTGGCGATCATGATGTCCCGGAGCGCGGGGACGTTCGACCGGATGTCCTCGGTCCCCCAGACGGCGATGTCGAAGATGTTCTGGTTGTCGTAGAACTCGCCGACCTTGACCCCGTTCGTCAGGAGCGTCACCGACCGGCGGACGTCGCCGGCCGTCAGGCCGAAGGCCCGGGCCGCCTCGGGACGCACGCGGACCTCGACCTGCGGCACCAGGACCTGGAGCTGGACCTTGAGGTCGGCCACGCCGCGGACGTCGGCGAGCCCCGCCCGGACGTCCTCGGCGGTCCGGCGCAGGCGGTCGAGGTCCTCGCCGTAGATGCGGACGACGAGCGTCGCGCTCGAGCCCGTCAGGACCTCCTTGATGCGCTCGCGAAGGTACGTCAGCAGGTCGCGGTAGAGCCCGGGATAGCCGTCGACGACCTCCTGGATCTTGGCCACGGTCTCCTTGTACTCGACCTTGGGATCGAGGCTGATCCAGAGCTCGGTGAAGTTCGGGCCGACGACCTCGTCGGAGACCTCGGCCCGGCCGATGTGGGCCCCGAAATTGCGGACGCCGGGGATGGAGCGGAGCTCGCGGCTGGCCCGGATGGTGATCCGGCCCATGGCCTCGAGCGAGGTCCCCGGCTTCTCGACCCAGTGCATGAGGAAGTCGTATTCCTTGAAGTGCGGCAGGAACTCCTCGCCGAGGAAAGGGACCACGGCCGCGGCGGCGAGGACGGCGACGACTACGGCGGCCATGACCCGGCGCGGCTTGCCCATGATCCGCCGGAGAAGCGATTCGTAGCGGACGCGGAGCCGGACCATGAGAGGCGCTTCGCGGCGCTCCGACGCCCGCGGCAGAAGGAGCAGGGACAGGGCCGGCGTGATGGTCAGGGCGACCAGGAGCGAGGCCAGGATGGCCAGGACATAGGACAGGGCCAGGGGGCGGAAGAACGAGCCCGCGAGCCCCCCCAGGAGGAAGACCGGCAGGAGCACCAGGACGACGATGATGCTGCCGTGGACGACGGCGCTGCGGACCTCGAGCGAGGCCTTGAGGACGACCGTAAACGCGGACTCGGGCTCGGGCGACGCCCGGTTGAGGCGGAGCCGCCGCAGGATGTTCTCGACGTCGATGATGGCGTCGTCGACGAGCTCGCCCAGGGCGATGATCAACCCGGCCAGGACCATCGTGTTGATCGTCCCGCCGCGGTAATGGAGGACGAGGCCGGCGGCGATGAGCGAGGTCGGGATGGCCAGGGAGGAGATCAGGGCCGATCGCCAGTCGTTGAGGAAGAAGAAGAGGACGAGGATGACCAGGATGCAGCCGATGAGCATGGCCCGGTTGAGGTTGTGGAGGGACATCTCGATGAACGTCGCCGGCCGGAAGATGGTCGAGTCGATGTCGATGTCCTGCAGGCCCGGCCGGAGGGCGTCCAGGGCCTCCTCGATCCGCCGGGTCACTTCGAGGGTGTTGCCCCAGGGCTGTTTCTCGACGATGAGGAGGAGGCCGGGCCCGTCGTTGATGATGGCGTCGCCGATCGGCGGCGGAAAGCCCTCGACGAGCTCGGCCAGGTCGCCGAGCTTGAGGGGCACGCCGTTGCGCACAGCGACGGGGACGTCGACGAGGTCTTCCGGCGACCGGATGCCCGAGACGTAGGCGACGGCCAGGCGCTGGTTGGGGGTATCGACGAAGCCGCCGCCCCCGATCTTCACGGCCTCGCCGACGGCCGCCACGACCTCGTCGGCGGTGACGCCGTGGGCCTGGAGGTGGCGGGGGTCGACGAGGACCTGGATCTGACGGTCGCGCTCGCCCCAGATGGCGACGTTGGCGACGCCGGGGATGCCCATGAGCCGCGGCCGGATGGTCCACTTGGCCACCGTCGTCATGTCCATCTGGCTGAGCGTCTCGGAGGACATGCCGATCTTGAGGACGCGGCTCGTCGACGACAGCGGCGAGAGGATGACGGGCGCTTTGGCCGCGGAGGGCAGCCGCTCGCCGATCTGGGCCAGGCGCTCCTGGACGAACTGGCGGGCCGCCATGAGGTCGGTCCCCTGCTCGAAATAGAGGACGACCGAGGACAGGCCGAGGACGGACTTGGAGCGGACGTTTTCGACCCAGGAGACGCCGTTGAGGGCGTTCTCGACGGGGATGGTGACCAGGATCTCGACCTCGGCGGCCGACAGCCCGGGCGCTTCGGTCTGGATCTCGACGAGGGGGGGCGCGAACTCGGGGAAGACGTCGAAGCGGGCCTTCCCCAGCGTCCGCGAGCCGGCGATGAGCAGCACGAGCGTCAGCGCGACGATCGAGATCCGCAGGCGCAGCGACGTGGCCAGGATCCAGCGCATCATTTGCCGACCCCGAACTCCGTGCCGAAGAGCTCGGCCGCGCCGTCGACGGCCACCTCCTCGCCTTCCCGGACGCCGCGTCTCACGACGGCCAGATCGCCGACGACATGGCTGATCTCGACCCGGACGCGCTCGTAGGTCCGGGGAGCGGTCCGGCGATAGACCCACGTCCCCCCGTAGATGTCGTAGAGGACGGCCGCGACGGGAACGGCGAGGCCCGCCTCGGCCCCTTTCTTGCTCAACGAGACGGCCAGCTTCTGGCCGATCCGGAACGTCCCGTCGGGGTTCTCGATCCGATAGTAGAGGTCCGCGGACGCGCTGGACGCGTCGCTCGAGGGCGGCCCCTGGACCGGCTTCACGCCTATCCTGGTCGGCGGCTGCCCGCCGCCGAACGGCCGGACGACGGCCTCGGCGGCCCGGTCGATCGCGGCCAGGTCGCCCACATAGACCGGGACCTTCACCCAGAGCGGGTCCTGCCTGGCGACTTCGAACAAGGGCGTCGCCGCCGGCACCGTCTGGCCCGGGGCCACGAGGACAGCCGATATGACGCCATCCAAGGGGGAGGTCAGGCTGATCGTCGAGAGCTGCCCGGCCGCCTCGTCGGAAACCGATCCGGAAAAGAGGCTCATCCGGCCCTTGGCGGCGGCGAGGGCCCCCGTGGCCCTGGCCAGCTCGACTTCCGCGTCTTCAACGTCTTTCGCGCTGGCCGCCTTGGCCGCCAGAAGCTCCCTGGCCCGGTCGGCCTTGGCCTTGGCGGCATCGAACTGGGCCTGACGCAGGGCCAGGTCCTCCTTGACGCCTAAGAGCGCGCTGTCCGGAGGCAGCAGCATGAAGCGCATGACCTCCTGGCCCTTCCTGACGACGCGCCCGGACCGGACGGGGTCCCCCGCCGCCGGGGCGAGGGCGGTCCCGGCCGCTGGCGCGGCGATCCGGGCCGACTGACCCGGGAGGGCCACGAGCTTCCCCTCCGGCGACGACCGTGCCGGGGAGATCCATCTTAGCGACCGGCTTCGTCGTGATCCCCAGCCGGGCGTCCGCCTTCTCCGAGAGCTTGACGGTGGCGAGTTCCGCTTCCTTCACGGCGTTCTCGACCTTGGCCGGCGGCTCGGGCTTGGCCGCGGTCGAGGAGCTCTTGCCGCAGCCGAAGATGAGGCCGAGGACGGCGATCCCGGCCGATCCGAGGATCCTCTTGTTTCTCGTAGTCATGGTCTTCTCCCCTCAGTCGCCTTGCCCGGCATCCACGGGCCTGAAGCCGATGCTGTAGCGCAGGTCCGCCTCGGCCCGCCGGAGCAGGGCCAGGTCCTCCGCCCCGCGAAGCCGGGCCTCGAGGACGCGGCGTTTGTGGTCCAAAAGTTCCAGGTAGGAGATGGCGCCGACGGCATAGGCCTTTCCGGCCCCGGCTTCGGCGGATAGGGCCGTCTTCAGGAGGTCGCGGTCGGCGACCTCCAGGCCCTTCTGGGCCGCCGCGTAATGGCTCACCGCGTCCCGGACGTCCCGGGCGATGCGCTGCCTCTCGGCCTCGTAGAGATGGAGAGCCCGGACCATCTCCTCGCGCGCCCGCGCCGTCTTGCCCTGGTTCTGGTTGAAGATGGGCAGCTCGAGCTGGAGCCCGGGCCCGATCTCGAAGCCCTCTTTCCCCTCGCCGTTGACATCGACGAGGCCGAGGACGGTGAAGACCCTCGATCGCTCCCAGCCCAGCCGCTTCCCCGCCTCTTCGACGGCCAGCTCGGCGGCCCGGAGCGTCGGACGGAAAGCGTAGGCGGCCTCGAGGAGGCCGCCGATCTCTCCCGGATCCCGGGGAGGGCGCGGCCCAGGCACGAGGAGGATGTCCCGGCGTTCCAAGCCCAGGCCCAGGAGCAAGCGCAGGGCTTCCTCGGCCAGCTCGGCGTCCCGGATGGCGGCCAGGGCGGCCTCGGCGGCATGAGCGGCCTGGAGGCCGACCGCCGCCGCTTCGAGCCCGCTGATGTCGCCGGCCCGCTCGCGGGCCGCCGTGAGGTCCGCGATCTCCTTCATGACCGCCGCGTCGTCCCCGAGGATGGCCGCTCGCGTCCGGGCCCGCTCGAGGTCGGCGTGGGCCTTGAGGACGTTCCGGGCCAGGTCGAGGCCGTGGTCGACGAGGTTCGAGGCCACGCGTTCGACGCTGAACCGGGCCGCGGCCACCCGTCGGGGACGCTGCCAGATGAGGTCGATGGGCAGGTTCATCGTGGCTTCGAACTGCTTCGGCCCGAGCGGGAAGAGCAGGGTCAGGAGCGGGTTGCGGAGGAGGCCCGCGTCGCGAAGGTCCGCCCGGGCGATCCCGAGCTCGGCCAGGTCGGCCTGGAAGGCCGCGTTGTTCCAGAGGGCCAGGGCGACCGCCTCTTCGGGGGCCAGGCCGTCCTCCAGCGCGATCCCCGCCGGTATCTCCGTCCCGACGGAGCCCGGGTCCGTCCGAAGGGAATGACCGGCGCGGCCCGTCAGGGTGTCGGAGACCCGGGCCCTGTCGTAAGGCGAGCGGGCCGCGCAGCCCGCCAGCAGCGCGGGAAGGAGGATCGCGATCGCCGTCTTCATCGTCCTCATGGTCGCCTCCTTAAAGAAAAGGGCCGGGACATACGCCGACATCCGGCGCGCATCCCGGCCCTTCTATTCTGCCGTTGTTGTGGCGTTCCAGCGGCTACTTCTTCTTGGCGGTGAACTCCACTTCGTTGCCCATCCGCGACGTGGTGCCCTTCATGGTGCTGCCGTCCACGGTGCCCTTGTACTCCATCTTCATTTCCTGGCCGTCGCGACCCGGCATGGTGAAGGTCCAGGCGATGGCGTTGCCCTCGATGGTCCCTTCGCCGACGATCTCACGGGATTCGCCGCCGGGGCCCATCCTGGCCATGGTGACCTTGATCTTGTTGCCGTCCTGGGCGATGGTGATGTCCTGCTCCCTCATTTGGCCGTCACGGCCGGGGGTCGACATGGTCCAGGTGCCGGAGACGTCGACGGCCCAGGCGGCGAGCGCCAGAACGGCCACGACGGCCAGCGCGGTGAGTGAGGCTTTCTTCATTTGAGAAGCTCCTTTCTTATCGGGAATATTAGAATCCAGCCTTCATGGGATTAGACGGGGGGCCGGCATTTTTCTTCCAACGGGGGCGGGGCGCCCTCAGGCCGCCTATTTCTCCCCGTAGACGACCGCCAGGACGGTCCGGCCGACCGCCGCCAGGGTCCCCTTGTCGATCTTGTCCAGGGTGTCCCCGACGGTGTGCCAGCTCGGGGGGAATCCGCCCCGCCCGGCGTCGTAGTCGATGATGTCCGCGGTCGGGATGCGGGCCAGCTGGTTGACGTAGACGTGGTCGTCGATGAGGGGGTCGGACTCGCGGTCGACGAAGTACTTCTGAAGGCCCAGGCCCCTGGCCGCGGCCCAGATCTTTTTCACGACCTCCGGGGCGTAGTGCATCGAGCTCCCCTCTCTCTGGAAGACCGGCTTGGTTCCGCCGACCATGTCGAGAAGTATGCCGAAGCGGGCCGTGTAGCCGGGGCGGTGCGGGTTCCTGGACCAGTGCTGGGAGCCGAGGGCCCAGCTGTCCTGGGAATAGCCGCTCCAGTTCCGGTGCTCGCCGAAGTCCTCGAGGTCGAAGAGGACGATGTCGACGCCGAGCGCGGGCCTCCGGAGCGAGAGAGCGCGCGCGACCTCGAGCAGGACCCCTACGCCGCTCGCCCCGTCGTTGGCCCCCATGACCGGCTTGAAGTGGTTGGCCGGGTCGGGGTCGTGGTCGGCGAAGGGCCTCGAGTCCCAGTGGGCGCAGAGCAGGATGCGGTCCTTCTTGTCCTTGTCGAAGGAGGCGACGATGTTCTTGCCCTCGAGAGGGCGCCCGTCGTAGGCCCGGGCCTTGAACTCCTGGACGACGACGTCCGGCGTCCATTGCCCGAGGGTCTTGGCCAGCCATTCGGCGCAGGCCGCGTGGGCGGGCGTTCCCGGGACGCGCGGCCCGAAGTCGACCTGCTTCTTGACGAATCCGTAGGCCGAGGCCGGGTCGAACTCCGGGGCGGCCTGAGCCGCTCCCGGCGTGGCCGCCTGCTGGCCGCCGCACGAGAGCGCGGCCATGAGCAGTACCGCCGCCGCGAGGATCAATGGCCGTTTCATCACCCGCTATTATACTATAAAGCGCGGACAAGGCCGCGAAGGCCTCTAAGAGCGGCGAGGAGGATTCCCGAGCCCGATTTGGAAAAGTTTAGCCGGAGCGCGTGGCGGACGAGGGCAGATCGGACGAGATCCGCGCCGCGCACGGGTGTTCTTGGATGAGGCCGGATAGAGCGGCGAGGAGGTCGAGCCGAACCCGGTGTAGGAAGGTTTAGCCGGGCCGCGTGGCGGACGAGGGCAGTTTCCCTGGAAACCGCCAAAACGTGTTTGAGCGAGGCTTAGCGCAAGCCGAGCAGTTGTTTTGGCGCCGAGTCCGACGCACGGACGGCGTGAAGAACCTTCCCGGCCGGGGAGGCGACCTCCGAGCCGCTCCGCGGCCGGCACGGAATTGCCGATTGAACGAGGCCCGCGTTTCCCTTATAATCCGCCCTTATGCCAAGAAACCCAAGGAGGTCGGTATGAACCACGGAACCCGCACGGCGCTCCGCGCCGCCTCGATCGTCCTCGTCGTCATGGCCTTCGCCGGCGCCTTCGCCGCCCAGCAGGCGGACGCGGGCCCGGACGCCGCGGCCCTGACCAGTCATCTCCGCTGGCGGTCGATCGGCCCGGCCAACATGGTCGGACGGATCTCCGACTTCGAGGCCCTCGACAGCGACTTCACCCAGGTCCTCCTGGGCTCGGCTTCGGGCGGCGTCTTCAAGTCGGTGAACGCCGGCACGACCTGGGAGCCCATCTTCGAGCGCTACGGCTCGGCCTCGATCGGCGACGTCGCCTTCTTCCAGAAGGACCCGAACATCATCTGGGTCGGCACGGGAGAGGAGTGCGTCCGCAACAGCGTCGCCTGGGGCGACGGCGTCTACAAATCGACCGACGGCGGCAAGACCTTCACCCGGATGGGACTCGAGACGACCCAGACGATCGCCCGCGTCCTGACCCACCCGACCGATCCCGACATCGTCTACGTCGCCGCCTCGGGCCATCCCTGGGGCTACACCGGCGACCGGGGCCTGTTCAAGACGACCGACGGCGGCAAGACCTGGGCCAAGCTCGCCGGGGGGCTTCCGAACGACGGCAAGACCGGGGCCATCGACCTGGTCATGCACCCGGCCGATCCGAACACCCTCTTCGTCGCCATGTGGCAGCGCCTGCGGCAGCCCTGGCGCTTCGATTCCGGCGGGCCGAACGGCGGCATCTTCAAGACGACCGACGGCGGCGCCACCTGGGCCAAGCTGACCCAGGGATTGCCTTCCGGCGAGCTCGGCCGGATCGGCCTGGCCATCTCCCGCTCGAACCCCAAGGTCCTCGCGGCCGTCGTGGAGCACGGTTTCCAGCCCCAGGCGACGATCCGCGAGGGCAACGAGCAGAAGCCCAATCCCGAGTACGAGGACATGACCAAGCTCGGCACGGGCATGTACCGCTCCGAGGACGGCGGCGCCACCTGGACCTTCATGAGCCGGCAGAACAACCGGCCCTTCTACTACAGCCACATCTACATCAATCCCCTCGAGGACAAGTGGGTCTACTGGCTGGCCACGAGCATGAGCTTCTCCGCGGACGGCGGCAAGACCTGGAGCCAGGTCGGCGGCCTCCATCCCGACTTCCACACGATGTGGATCGACCCGACCAACAAGAACCGCTTCTACGTCGGCCAGGACGGCGGCGCCTCCCTCACCCACGACCACGGCAACACCTGGATCTTCTACGACAACCTGACCGTGGCCCAGTTCTACGCCGCGAGCGCCGACATGCGCGACCCCTATTACGTCTACGGCGGCCTCCAGGACAACGGCACCTGGGGCGGCCCGTCGATGCACCGCGAGGGCCAGCTCCTGACCGACTTCTGGTACAACATCGGCGGCGGGGACGGCTTCCACACCCAGAACGACCCCCAGGACTGGCGGACCGTCTATGTCGAGAGCCAGGGCGGCTCGATCCAGCGGGTCGACGCCGAGACGCGCGAGTCCAAGCAGATCCGGCCGACCACGGTGAACGTCATCAACTACAAGGACTGGTATCCGCCCGCGCCCCCGGAGAAGAAGGCCCCGGCCGCCAAGCCCCAGGCCAAGGCCGCTCCGGCCGACCCCCAGGAGGCCATGCGGGCCCGGATGCAGCAGCAGCGCGGGCCCTTCCGCTTCAACTGGAGCGCGCCGATCGTCCTCTCCCCCCACAATCCTCAGACGCTCTATTTCGGCGGCCAACACGTCTTCCGCTCCACCGACCGGGGCGACCACTGGATGATCGTCAGCCCCGACCTGACGACGAACGACGTCTCCAAGAACGCCCCGAAGGACCGCCCGGCCGGTCCGGGCCCCACCGGCGGCATCACGCCCGACGTCACCGGCGCGGAGACCCACTGCACGATCATCACCATCTCCGAGTCGCCCCGCGTCCCCGGCCTGGTCTGGGCCGGCACCGACGACGGCAACGTCCAGGTCACCCGCAACGGGGGCGCCACCTGGGCCAACGTCCGCCCGAACATCAAGGGCGTCCCGCCGGGGATCTGGTGCAGCCGGGTCGAGGCCTCGCGCTTCGACGACGGGACCTGCTACGCGACCTTCGACGGCCACCGCTCCGACGACTTCCACCCCTACGTCTTCAAGACGGCCGACTTCGGCAAGACCTGGACGGCCATCGCCGCGGGCATCCCCGACGGCCAGTCCGTCTACGTCATCCGCGAGGACCTGGTCAACAAGGACCTCCTCTTCCTCGGCACCGAGTTCTCCGTCTTCTTCAGCCGCGACGCGGGCGCGACCTGGTCGAGCCTGCTCCTCAACATGCCCACCGTCGCCTTCCACGACCTCGTCATCCACCCCCGCGACCACGACCTCATCGCCGCGACGCACGGCCGGGGCATCTGGATCCTCGACGACATCACCGCCCTGCGCAAGGCGACCGGCGACGTCGTCAAGCAGGACGCCGCCCTGTTCGAGCCGGCCAAGCCCGGCACCCGGTGGCTCCGCGTCCAGCGGGGCGGCTACGGCAGGGGCGACCTCTTCTTCAAGGGCGAGAACCCGCCCGACGGTGCCCTCCTCCACTTCTACGTCAAGGCCAAGCCCGAGGCTCCCGCGACGCTCGAGGTCGCCGACCCCGCCGGGACGGCCAAGACGACCTACATCCTCGACGACCTCGGGCCGGGCATCGGGCGCGTCGCCTGGGACCTCCGCTTCGACCCGCCGGCCACGACGGTCTCGACGTTAGTCACGAACCTCAAGCGGCAGATCGACCAAGCCCTCTCGCGGGCCGACCTCACGGACGAGCAGAAGGCCGCCCTCAAGCGGGCCCAGGCCGACCTCGACAAATGGGGGACGAATTTCCGCAAGGTGATGGAGATCCAGCGGGCCGTCTTCGCGGTCGTAAGGCCGGGCGGCGGGCAGTTCGGCGGCGGCGGTTTCCGGGGCGGGATGGGCGGCCAGGCCGCCGAGCCCGGGACCTACACGGTCAAGCTGACGGTCGGCGGCAAGACCTACACCGGCAAGGTCTCCGTCCGGGCCGACCCGATGCATACGGCCAGGTAACGACTCTAATAGAGGACTCCTCCCGACCCGGGGGGAGTCCTCTATGGGGATCTTCAGGGAGCCCCGGAGATGGGAGAAGAACTAAAAAAAAAGGGCGTCCCCGGCGGCCGCCCGCCGGGAACGCCCTGGCCGTATCCTAGCCTTTACTTAAAGAGCGGGTCGGGGCTGACCTTGACCGTCTTGGTCTCGACGTCCTTCCCGTCGACGTTGAGCGTCACTTTGTAGATGCCGTAGTCGACCAGGTTGGCCCCCCGGCCGCGCATGCCCCCGCCCGGACGGCCGCCGGCCGCCTGCTGGGACGGATCCACGCGCCGCATCAGGTTCCAACTCGTTTTCTGCAGGCCCTTCTTGACGGCCCCGGTGAGCTCCTGGATGACCGTCCCTTCGAGGTCCTTGATGACGAGCTTGGCCGACTTGGCGTCGGCCTTGAGATGGTAGTAGATCGTGGAGGCGATGGGCGGGTTGTCGACCTTGGCGAACTCGCCGTACTGCTCGCCCTCCCGCCGGTACCTGTTCCAGCGGACGACCTCCTCGATGTCGAAGAGGCAGGCGTCCTTGCCCAGGTTCTCGGCCGTGAACTCCTTGAGGGGGGCGATGTCGGCGATGTAGATGCCCCGGCCGTACGTGCCGATGACCATGTCGCGGTCGCGCCGCTGGATGGCCATGTCGCGGACGATGACGTTCGGCGCCGAGGTCGAGAACGGCGTCCAGGTCTTGCCCTTGTCGATCGAGACGTGGATGCCGTAGTCGCCGGCGATGTAGAGGACGTTGGCGTTGTCCGGGTCCTCTTCGACGTCGAAGAGCGGGTTCATGAGGTCCCCGGAGATGTCCTCCCAGGTCTTGCCCAGGTCGTGGGTGACGAAGAGCCAGGTCTTGTCCTCGTTGTGGGTCCGGTAGCCGCTGAAGCCCACGTAGCAGGTGTTCTCGTCGAAGCGCGAGGGCACGACCCGCTTGACCCAGCGGTCGAACGGGATGAGGGCGCCCTTGACGCCGGGCTTGGCCTTGCCCGTCTTCATGTCGTAGAAATTGGCCGTGATGTTGGTCCAGGTGACGCCGCCGTCGGTCGACAGCTGGACGTTGCCGTCGTCGGTCCCGGCCCAGAGGAGGCCCGGCTTCTTGGCCGACTCGGCGAAGGCGTAGATCGTCGCGTACTGGAGGTTGGTCTTCTTCGACTCCTCGAGGCGGAACTTGTCCGCCCGGGTCAGGTCGGGGCTGATGGTGACGAAGGTGTCGCGCTCGCCCCGGCTGAGGGAGCGGTGGACGAACTGGGAGCAGATGTAGACGATCCCCGGGTTGTGGGGGGAGAGGACGATCGGGGCGTTCCACTGGTAGCGCTGCGGCGGCACGCCCTTGGCCGCCTCCTCCGGGGTCGTCCGCTTGGCCAGGGACGAGATCTCGCCCGTGTCGAGGTTCTGGCGGCTCGAGGCGCCGAACTGGCTCTCGTAGTAGACGTATTCGGGGTTCCACCAGTCGCGGACGACGAAGTAGGCGTCGCCGGTGGGCAGGTAGTTCCAGTGGGCGGCGTAGACGCCGTTCTGGTTCCGGTTCTGGGAGGGGCCGATCCAGGCGCCGTTGTCCTGGGTGCCGCCCATGACGTTGTAGGGCTGCTCGTTGTCGACGGAGATGTCGTAGAACTGCTGGGCGCTGATCGTCGCCTTCTGGTGCCAGTGCTTGCCGCCGTCCCAGGTCTCCCCCGCCCCGCCGTCGTTGCCGCTCAGGATGTGGAGGGGATTGGCGGGATCGATCCAGAGGACGCGGTGGTCGACGTGGAGCTTGTAGGCGCCCTGGTCCCAGCCGGCCCGCTTGAGGGTCTTGCCGCCGTCGGTCGAGACGGTGGCGTAGGTGTCGGGGCAGTAGATCGTCTGATCGTTCTGCGGGTCGACGTAGACGCGGGCGTAGTAGCCGGCCTCGGTCTGGTTGACGGCGAAGCTGCCGCCCGTGTGGCTGTACTCGGTCATCCTCTTCCAGCTCTCGCCGAGGTCGTCGGACCTGTAGATCACCCCGTCGCGCTTGACGGGCTGCTGGTTGGCGAGCAGGCCGCCGTAGAGCATCTCGAGGACGTGGCGGTTGGTGACCTGGACGCGGCCCTTGGCCTCGCTCGAGTCGGCCTTGGGCGCCTCGCGCTTCTGGAGCGCCTCGATCTCGTCGATCGCGGCGAGGAGGTCCTTCTTGCCGGCGTAGGCCTTGCGGGCCGCGGCGTTGAACTTGGCCAGATCGACGCCGGACTTCGTGAGGAAGTCCTTGTCGGCGATGTGCTCGTTGAGCGTCTTCACCAGCTCGGCCTCGTCGGCGGCCTTGACGGCCGCGAACTGGGGGGCCTGCTTGGCCAGGGCGGCGTCGATCTTGAAGGTCTTGAGCTTGTCGAACGAGGCGCCCTCGGCGAACAGTCCGCCGCCTCCGCCCATGCCGCCGAACTGGCCGGGGGCCCGGAAATTGGACCCGCCGTCGCGCTCGGCCAGGCCGAGGTTGACCTGCTCGTCGAGGCGGGCGTAGACGATGTCGGGGTTCTTGATGAACATGCCCAGGCCGGCCCGGCCCTGTTCGGCGCCGTTGGGCAGGCCCTTATCCAGCTTCTTCCAGGTCTGGCCGCCGTCGACCGACTTGTAGAGGTGGTTGCCGGGCTGGCGGTCGATGTAGGTCCAGGACCGGCGGTAGGTCTTGTAGGCGTGGGCGATGACGACGTTGAAGTCGCGCGGGTCGACGACGAAGTCGCCGACGCCCCGGTCGCTGAGGGGCCAGAGCCTCTGCCAGGTCTTGCCGCCGTCGACCGTCTTGTAGAAGCCCCGCTCGCAGTCCGTCTCGTTGTCGTAGAGCTTGCCCTCGGCCGCGACGTAGACGACGTCGGGGTTCTTGGGATCGACCTGGACCTTGTTGATGAAATAGCTCTTGGTCAGGCCGACGTTCGCCCACGTCTTGCCGGCGTCGGTCGACTTCCAGACGCCGTTGCCGTGGGAGCTCGAACGGGCGTGCATGGGCTCGCCCGTGCCGAGGTAGAGGATCTTGGGATCGGACGGGGCGATGCCGAGGGAGCCCATGCTCATGTTGCCGTACTTGTCGAAGATGGGCTCGAAGTGCGTGCCGGCGTCCTCGGTCTTCCAGAGGCCGCCGCTGGCGGCGAGGACGTAGTAGGTCGTGGATTGGCCCGGGGGCACGGCGAACTCCGCGATCCGGCCCGAGAACGTGACCGGACCGACCCAGCGCCAGCTGAACTGGTCGAGGTCGGCGGCCGTGATCTGGGCCTGGAGGGCCGTCCCGGCGCCCAGGGCGAAGCCCAGGGCGAGGAGGGCCGTCAGGAAGCGAGCGGGTCGGGAATGCATCAGATCTCCTCCTGTCTTTCGATGAAGTTATGGGAATCCGGGCGGCCGGTCCGGCCGCGTCCCGGCGATAGACGAATGTCCGTCAAGGGGCATCTCGAGGCGCGAAGATCGGGCACGTCGTATTTTAGACGACGGTGGCAGGGCTTTTCTTCCATGATCGGGGAGCGCCCGGCCGCCGGCGACGGGCCCGAGGCGGGCGGAACCGATTGATACCACAGCGGCGGGGCCAAGTCAATCGCCGCGGCGGAATCACTGGCGGCCGGCTCGAGTTTGATTTCGGGGCCAAGTTCCTTAATATAGGGGCGAAGGGATCGAGCGCCATGACCAAACATGTTATCGCGACCTTGCTCCTGGCCGCGGCCGTCGCCGCCCCGGCCGCCGCTCCGGCCGGCCCGGAAACGCCGCGAAATCCTTTGTTCGGGTCCTGGAAGCGGCACCTGGAGCTCAGGGCCGGCTCGGAGTTCGGCCTGGAATGGGTGTCGGTCGGGCCGGTGATGAACGGGGCCCGGGCGGCCTGCGTCCAGGGCGACCCGACGCGGCCCGGCACCCTCTACGCCGCCTTCGGCCCCGGCGGGCTCTGGAAGACGACGGACAACGGCCTGACCTGGAAGCCGGTCTTCGAGAACCAGGCCGCCCCCGGCATCGGCGACGTCGCCCTGGCCCCTTCGCGTCCGGAGACGGTCTGGCTGGGGACGGGGGTCGACCTCAAGAAGCCGCGCAATTTCACCATGCCGGGGACGGGGGTCTACAGGTCCGACGACGGCGGGGCCACCTGGCGCCATCTCGGCCTCGAGGGCTCCTACCACATCGGCAAGATCGACGTCCACCCGACCGACCCGGACATCGCCTTCGTCGCCGTCCACGGCCACTACTGGACCACCAATCCCGACCGGGGGCTCTACCGGACGCTCGACGGAGGGGCCACTTGGGAACACGTCCTCTACGTCGACGAGCGCACGGGGGCCAACGACGTGATCATCGCCCCCTCGGACCCGTCGGTCGTCTACGCCACGACCTGGGAGAGCTACCCGGGGGTCGCCGGCCCTTCGAGCGGCGTCTGGAAGAGCGAAGACGCCGGGAAGACCTGGCGCCGACTCGGCGGCGGCCTGCCGGACGGCCCGAAGACGGGCCGGATCGGATTGGCCGTGTCCGCGGCCGACGCCGGCCAAGGCCTACGTCCTGGTCGACAACCTGAACAAGAGCGAGACGAAGGGGGCCGAGGTCTACAAGACGACCGACGGCGGCCGGACCTGGTCGCGGACCCACGCCGAAGACCTCCTGATCTTCCCCCGGATCGGCTGGTATTTCGCCGACATCTATCTCAACCCGAAGGACGACGAGGAGGTCTACGCGCTGGGCGTCCGGATCGCCCACAGCCGCGACGGCGGCCGGACCTTCGGCCTTCTGGGCGGGGACGTCTACCATCTCTTCCCCAGCCCGGCCCAGACGCTCCATCTCGACCACTGCGAGCTCTGGATCGATCCCGGCGACCCGGACCATCTCGCGGTCGGGAACGACGGAGGCGTCTACACGACCTTCGACCGCGGCAAGACGTGGCTCCATCACAACAACATCCCCGTCGGGGAGTTCTACGACGTCTCCGTGGACGGCCAGGACCCCTACATGATCTACGGCGGGACCCAGGACGACGCCTCCGTCCATGGCCCGGCGCGGGAATGGGACCCCCGCTTCGCCGACGGCTGGCGCTACGTCTGGCTCGACGCCTGGTCGGGGGGGACGGCTGCGTCACGTTCGCCGACCCGGAAGATCCCGCGACCGTCTATTTCTCGTCCCAGAACGGGGCGGCGCGCCGGAAGGACATGCGCGCCGGGCGCTCCGTCTCCATCATGCCCCGCCTCCCTAAAGGGTCCGAAGGCCGCGCGGAATACAATTTCGTCGCCCCCTATTTCCTCTCGCCCCACGACCGCCTCACCCTGTATCACGCGGGCAACTACGTCTTCAAGAGCACGGACCGCGGCGACTCGTGGCGCCTCGTCAGCCCCGATCTGGCCAAGTCGGCCGACCCGGAGCGCGTCTCGACGGCCGCCGGGGCCATCGCCGAGTCGCCGCTCGAGCCGGGCGTCCTCTACCTCGGCACGGACGGGGGCGCGTTCTGGGTCACGCTCGACGACGGCGGGACGTGGATCGAACGGTCGGCGGGCCTGCCGCCGAACTACGTCCGGTCGATCTGCCCGTCGCGCTTCAGCCGGACGCGGGTCTACGTCGCCGCCCCCGGCATCAACCGGGACGACCTCGGCTGCCGGCTTTTCGCCAGCGAGGACCGGGGGCTGACGTGGACCTCGATCTCGGCGGGCCTGCCCGACGAGGTCGCTTATGTCGTCCTCGAGGACCCGACCAACGAGGACATCCTCTACGCCGGGCTGCTGCGGGGCGTATACGTCTCGGTCGACCGGGGGCGGACCTGGGACCTGCTCGGGCCGGGACTGCCGGCGGCGGCCGTCTCGGACCTCGTCATCCAGGAACGGGAGATGGACCTCGTCGCCTCGACCTATGGGCGGGGGATATACGTCGTGAACGTCAGGCCGATCCAGGAAGTGTTCGGGAAAGGGGCGGCGGCCGCGGACGTCCTCTTCGAGCCGCCGCCGGCACGGCTGCCCTGGACGAACGACACCCACCGGGAGCCCAGCCTGAGGACGGTCGAGAAGGTCCCGCTGACCTTTTTCCTGACGCGCCCGGGAGATGTCGCCCTGAGCGTCGTCGACGGCAAGGGCAAGGAGATCAAGGCCTGGAACATCGCGGGCAAGAAGGGCTTCAACCAGGTGCGCTGGGACCTGGTCACGCGGACCGTGGACAGCGCCGAGCCCTATTTCGTCCGTTACCGGGAATTCGCGCCGGCCGGCGTCTACGAGGTCCGGCTCAAGGGAGGCAGCCTCGACCTGCGGCGCAGGCTCGAGATCGCGCCGAGAACCGCGCCTCCGGATTGACGCCCGGAGGGCGCCTAGAAGATGTGGCCGAAGTTGAAGTAGAGGCCCGTCCCCTCTCCGCTCCAGGCGACGTCGACCCGGACGACGAAATCGGGCATATAGAAGCGCAGGCCGAGGCCGGCGTCGGCGGCCAGGTCGCCGAGGTCGATCGCGGCGAGCGACGGCCAGACGGTCCCGGCGTCGGCGAAGACGTTCCCGCCGAGGCGCCAGAAGATGGGAAAGCGGTATTCGGCGTTGACCAGGAACTTGCCCTTGTCGAGGAAGCGGTTGACGGGGAAGCCGCGCAGGGCCGTCAGGACGTTGCCGCCGCCGAGCGAAGCGTGGTCGTAGAGCGGGATCGCGCCGCCGCCGACGGACTGGGCCAGGGCCCGGACGGCGAAGACGTCCTTCTCGCCGAAGACCCGCAGGTACTTGCGGAAGTCGAGGGTCAGGCGGTTGAAGGAGGCGTCGCGGCTGCCGAGGAAGCCGGCCGCGACCTCGCCCTTGAGGATCAGCCGCAGGCCCCGGGTCGGGTGGATCTGGCTGTCGGAGGTGTCGTACTTGAGGGCGAATGAGGCGAGGGGGACGAAGCTCCGGCCCGCGGCGGCGAGGGCGGCGATCTCGTCGACGAACGCGCCTTCGCGGGGCTCGAGATACCTCGTCCAGCGGAGCGTGTAGCCGGCCTCGACGACGAGGTGCGGCGAAAGGCCGCGGCCGAAGACGATGGGCAGGTCGATCGTCTCGTAGGTCAGGAGAGTCCGGCCGTCGTCGACCGTCCCGGGGCCGAGGCCGTAGAAGCCGTAGTTGAGGAACTTGTCGTATTCGGCCTTGAAGTCGAAGGACAGCGGGTAGGCCCTCCCCTGCCGGATCTCGAGGTCGGGGACGGAGAAGGCGAAGACGTACCAGCGCTCGCCCTTGGTCGAGTTGAACAGGATGAGGTCGAGCGACTCTTTTTTCTTGAGGTGGTCGACGAGCTTGGCCCGGCCGCCGTAGCCGAGGCCGATGTCCGTGTCGTACATGAGGATCGGGAAGGGGCTGAAGGATCGGTAGGGCCCCGGAGGGATGGATGTATCCGAAGCGGGCGGGGCGTCCTGGGCGGAAGGGAAATTTTGGCCGGAAGCCGTGTCTTGGGCGGCCGGGGAAGCGAGGGGGGCGAGGAAGAGGAATATGACGACCAGGGGCGCGACGGCCCCGGCGACGATGCGGCGGCTCACGGCTCCCCTCCTCTCTACGACTGTCTTCTAATCCAAACGGCCTTGGTTTGCAAGCATTGGTCCTCTGCATTGGTCCTCTGAACGCCCTTTATGTGCCTCTGCTCTTTGGGCTCCCTTTCGAGGCGGCGAGGGAATTCGCCTCGAAGATCCCCGTCCGTGGAGAGGGGACCCGCGCAGCGGGGGGAACCGGACGACTGGTTCCCGGGGGGCCGGGGAGCTAGAGGCGATTCCCGAGCAAAGCCAGAGAGGGAGCCCCCGGGCTAAGAGGGGCGAAGGCGCTTGTGGAACCAGGGCCGGAGGGCCTTCATCTTTTCGAGCTGGGCCGAGGGGGCCCGCCGGCGGGCCGTCGCCCTCTCGGCGCTCCCCTCCGGGGCGCCCCAGCGGACCTCGACGCTGTCGTTGGGGTTGTAGCCCGTCTCGAAGGCGTCCTGGCGGCGGAAGATCTCGGCCAGGGTCAGGACCTGGGGAGAGCCGTCCGACCGGACGTAAGTGATGGAGAGCTCGGCCGCCCGCTTTTCGAGGAGGTCGAGGAGCCGGCGGCGGATATCGTCGGGGGAGCGCTCCCGGGCCATCTCGTAGGCTTGGGGGTTTCCGGCCGCCTTGTCCGGGAACTCGAGGACCGTGTCGATGGCGATGAGGAGCCGCAGGTCGCGGTTGGGCGTCGAGAAGTCCTCCCAGGAGCCCAGGGACTGGAAGATCGCCTTGCCCGCGGGCATGGAGATGACCGTCCCGGGGTGGGCCCGCATGTAGGCCTCGCCGTTGGCAACCGAGTCGACGCGGACGAGGAGCTGCTCGTGGAGGGCCCGGACGAGGTCCTCGAGCGCGGCGACGGCATCGAGGGGGTCGGGATTGATGAGGCGTTCCAGCCTGGCGTAGAAGGCGTCGGCCGCCATCCCCTCCTGCTCGAGCGAGAAGTCGCCGTAGTCGGGGCTCGCGGCGATCTCGCGGTTGGCGAGGAGCCGCGGCCGGCCGGACTCGACGACGATGGGCCGGAAGGCCTTGAAGCCCGGCTCGCCGACGACCTCCTCGGTCGTGAACAGGAAGTTGCCCTTCCAGAACCTCTTGACACCGATCGTCCCGTCGGGTTGGGCGTCGACCGCGAGGAGGACGCCGGGCGTCTTCCTCGTCTGCGGCACCCAGCGGGCGACGACGAAGGTGTGGCCATAGGGATCGGCGTAGACCGTGCCCGGCTTGAGCGCTTCGCGCGTGAGCGGCAAGGGGTAATAGTCGGCGCCGTCCGCGCGGAGGGCGGTCCGGCCATTCCCGGCGTGGACGGCGTTCTTGAGCGTGGCGAGGAAGCGGTTCATCGCCGGGACGGGAGAGCCGGCGGCGCCGGGCGCGGCGCGCGACCAAGGGCCCTCCATGCGGAAGCGGCCGGCCTGGGGCGGGGACTCGAGCGTCCCCCAGCTCGTCTCGTGGAAGCCGAAGGGGAGGCCCGTCTTCCAGGCGAAATAGGCCCTGAGGAAGTAAGGGTTGTCGGCGCAGTCGGGGGTCATGACCAGGGCCGCGGCGCCGGAGGTCCCGTCCTCGCCGAGCCCGAGGTGGTCGTGGAGCGGGTTCCTCGTCCTGTCGCGCGTGACCTCGTGGAGGGCGTCCCAGGACGAGCGCTCGTCGGCGTCGGCGAAGAGGGCCTCGATCCAGGCGGCGTAGAGGCTCTCCGCGGCCCGCGACCAGCCGGAGGAGGGGGCGAGGAAGCGGTCCGGCCCCACGACGGTCTCGGCCCGGCCTCGGCGGAGGACGACGGCGAGCGGTCCGGCCGGGGCCGCGGCGAAATCGGCGGCGATCCAGAACGGCGGTCCCCCTCCCCTTCTCGTCGCGGATGGCTCGACCGGGCCCGAAGCGCCGCGCAAGGACAGCCGGGCGTCGGACGGGTCCGCGTCGAAGGCGGCCAGGACGCGGACGGGGGCGCCGGGGCGCGTGTCGCGCGGCGAGACGAGGACGGCCGCGGGAGTTGGGAGGGCCGCCGCGCGAGGAGGCCGGCCGCCTCAGACGTAACGGGCGAACGGACGGACGAGAGAACGGGCGCGGAAACGAACGTGAGGACGGCCGCCACCGTGGCGACGGCCGCTCGGGCGAGCCTCCTTCGGGCCCCCGGACGTTCGGGAAGCTCGGGAGGCTCGGCGGTCATCGGGATCAGAAGTAGTAGCGGAAGCCGACGGCCCCGGCGATGCCGATCTCGGTCGCGGGGATGAGGTCGAGCATCGGCACGATCTCGAGGAAGATCTCGACAGGGGTCTTCTCGAACTCGTAGGCGAGGCCGATCGGGACGCGCAGGCTGAGGGTGGTCTCGTTGTCGCCGACGGTGTCCTCCCCGAACTTCACCCTGCCGCCGACGCCGTAGAACAGCGACATGCGGCCCGAGTCGACCCGGAAGATGTCGAAGTTGTGGAGGAGGAAGTCGCCGTGGACCTGGAAGAATTCGCCGCCGACGAACGACCAGGCCGCCCCGGCGTCGAAGGCCGTGGTCTGCGAGCTCCACAGCTTGAAGCTGACGCCGGTCGGCTCGCCGGCGATGATGCCCAACCCGATGTTGCGGTTGCTCTCGCCGAAGGACAGGCCGGCGAAGGCGGCGAAGATGAGGGCGATGACGAGGGCCGTTCTTTTCATGATCAGACTCCTTGGTTCTTGCAGGTCAGGAGAAATATTATCACCATAGGCGCGGACGGTCAAACCCCTAAAGGGGGATTCGCCCGGCGGGCGCGGCCCCGGGGCTCAGGCGCACTTGCTCCAGCCGCAGTTGTTGCAGACGGGGCACTTCTCGTCGGGGAGAAGGGCGCCGCAGATCTTGCAGCGGACCGTGTAGAAGTCCTTGGCGTTCGTCTTGACCTCGCCGAAGTGCTTCTCCAGGACCTTGGCGATGGCGTCGGGGATGGACTGGATCAGGCCGCCCTCGGTGAAGATGGGCTCCGAGCCGCCGATCCCCTTGAGCTGGGCGATGACCTCGTCGGCCTCGACGCCGCTGCGCAGGGCCAGTCGAGATGAGGCGGCCGAGGGCCTCGGCGTCGGCCATGGTCGCTGTAGCCGCTCTTGCCGATCGAGGCGAAGACCTCGAAGGGCTTCTGGTTGTGGAACGAGATGGTGACGTAGAGGTTGCCGAAACCGGTCTTGATCTTGTCGGTGACCGAGGGGAGGGAGTTGGGGCGGCCCCGCGGGTGCTTGATCTCGGTGCCGTTCTTGTAGAGGACCTGGCTCTCGCGGCAGCCGTCCCGGTAGATGGTGATGCCCTTCGTGCCCAGGTCCCAGGCGAGGAGATAGGCCTTCTCGACGTCGTCGACCGAGGCCTCGTGGGGGAAGTTGATGGTCTTGGAGACGGAGTTGTCGACGTGTTTCTGGAAGGCCGCCTGGGTCTTGATGTGCCATTCGGGCGCGATCTCGTGGGCGGCCCGGAAGTAGTCCGGGAGGGGCTTGCCGGGGTTCTGGGCCTTCCACTCGGCGAAGATGGGATGGACGTCCTTGAGCTCGGCGTCGATGATCTTGGAGGTGACCTCGAAGGCGAAGACCGGCTCGATCGACGAGGAGCAGCCGGCGATGCGCGAGATCGTCCCGGTCGGGGCGATGGTGAAGACGGTGGCGTTGCGCATCTTGCCGCCCTTGTAGACGGACTTGCCGATAGCCGGGAACGGGCCGCGCTCGGCGGCCAGGTCGCGGGAGGCGGCCGTGGCCTCGGCCCGGAGGTAGGCGCCGACCTTGTCGGCCAGGGCCAGGGCCTTGGGCGAGTCGTAGCGGACCTTCAGGAGGAGCAGCAGGTCGGCCCAACCCATGACCCCGAGCCCGATGCGGCGCGTGGCCCGGGTCACCTGGTCGATCTGCGGCAGGGGGTAGCGGTTGACGTCGATGACGTTGTCGAGGAAGCGGACGCCGAGGCGGACGATCGCGGCGAATCGGTCCCAGTCGAAGCGGTCCTTGGCGCTGGGGGCGTGGAAGTTGGCCAGGTTGATCGAGCCGAGGTTGCAGGACTCGTGGTCGTGGAGGGGCTGCTCGCCGCAGGGGTTGGTCGCCCGGATAGGGCCGAGGCCCGCCGTGGGGTTCCCGGCGTTGATGCGGTCGATGAAGATCAGGCCGGGGTCGCCGACGGCCCAGGCCGACTCGACGATGAGCTGGAAGACCTTGCGGGCGTCCTTGCGGCCGACGACCCCGGGGACTGTCCCCGGAGGGAGCTGTCCTTCTTGCGTCCGCGAACGGGGTCTCCCCTCTCGTCTTGGGGCGCCGGGACGAAGTGGGGATCGACGATGTCGTACTCGGCGCCGGCCTTGAGGGCGGCCATGAAGTCGTCGGTGACGGCGACGGAGATGTTGAAGTTGCCGACCGAGGCGCCGTCGAGCTTCATCTGGACGAACTCCTCGATGTCGGGGTGGTCGACGCGGAGGATGCCCATGTTGGCGCCGCGGCGGGTGCCGCCCTGCTTGACGGCCTCGGTCGCGGCGTCGATGACCTTGAGGAAGGAGACGGGCCCGGAGGCGACGCCCTGGGTCTTGCGGACGAAGCTGCCCTTGGGACGGAGGCGGCTGAAGTCGAAGCCCGTGCCTCCCCCCTCCTTGTGGACGAGGGCGGCGTTCTTGACCGTCCCGAAGATCGAGTCGAGGGAGTCCTCGATCGGCAGGACGAAGCAGGCCGAGAGGCACATGCCCCGCCCGGCGCCGGTGAGGGTGGGGCTGTTGGGCAGGAAGTCGCGGCCGTTCATGGCCCGGAGGAAGAGGTCGGCGTACTTGGCCCGGTCGGCCTTGGTCTTCTCGGCCGAGGCGACGTGGAGCGCGACGCGGCGGAAGAGGTCCTCGGGCGACTTGTCGACGAGCTCGCCGTTCTCGTTCTTGAGGAAATAGCGGGCCTTCAGGATCTTGAGCGCGTTCTCGGAAAAGCCGCCGGATGCGGACATGTGAGCCTCCATCTATCGAGAGATTCCCACCCGAAAATAATTAATCCTAGTGGAATACTAAGGATTATAGTGCGGGCCGGCGGCGATTGCAAGCGATTATTGGCGCCGCGCCGTAAAAATGGGGGACATGATACCTATTTCCCTATTTCTTTCCAGCGATAATTAGGAAATGGGTATCATGTCCCCCATTTTCTGCCCCATCCTCTGCATTGGCGCGGCGGCGGGAGCCGTGCTAGAATGCTCTCCCCTGAGAGAAGGAGAGAGCATGAGCGAATACGGCGTTCCCGCGAAGTTGGACAAGCCCGTCGTCGAGGAAGGCGCCTGGGTGGCGCCCGGCGCGGTCCTCCTAGGCCGGGTCACCGTCAAGCGCGGGGCCGGCGTCTGGTACGGCTGCGTCGTCCGCTCCGACATGACGGGGGCGGAGGTCGTCATCGGAGAGGACACGAACATCCAGGACGGGACGCTCGTCCACGTCGACGTGGACCTCCCCTGCCGCGTCGGCGCCCGGGTCTCGGTCGGCCACGGGGCCATCCTGCACGCCTGCACGGTCGAGGACGACGCCTTGATCGCGATGGGCGCGGTCCTCCTCAACGGCTGCCGGATCGGCAAGGGCTCGATCGTCGCCGCGGGCGCCGTCGTGCCGGAGGGCATGGACGTCCCGCCGGGCGTCGTCGTCGCCGGGGTCCCGGCCAAGGTCCGGCGCGAGACGACCGACGCCGACCGGGCCCGCCTCGACAAGGGCTGGCGGGCCTACGCCGCCCTGCGCGACCTCCATAAAACGGGGACATGATACTTATTCCCCTATTTTCCCGACGGTCGAGGGGTATGCGAACATTGATATATTCCAGGTCCACACAGCTGAACGATGCGAAGAAATAGGGAAATAAGTATCATGTCCCCCATCCGAGCGGTGCTATTCGACCTTGACGGGACGCTGCTCGACACGATCGTCGACATCGCCGAGGCCACGAACCGCGTCCTCGCGGCCCGCGGCCTCGCCCCCTTCTCGATCGACGAGACCAAGCTCCTCGTCGGCGACGGCATCGACGAGATGATCCGCCGGTCCTTCGCCCTTCGCGGCGTCGAGTCGCTCACCGGCGCCGACGTCGCGGCGATCATCGTAGAATACCGCCGCGAATACCAGGCCTGCTGGCATGAGCACAGCCGTCCCTACGACGGCGTCCCGGAGCTCCTGGCCGGGCTGGCCCGGCGCGGCAAAAAGACCGCCGTCCTCTCCAACAAATCCGACATCTACACGTCCCGGATGACCGAAGCCCTGCTCGCCGGCCATCGCTTCGAGATCGTCCGCGGCGCCCGTCCCGGCGTCCCGCTCAAGCCCGATCCTTCGGCCGCCCTGGCCATCGCCGCCGAGCTCGGCGTCGAGCCCTCGGCCTGCGCCTTCGTCGGCGACACGAGCATCGACATGGCGACCGCCTCGGGCGCCGGCATGATCCCGGTCGGCGCGCTCTGGGGTTTCCGCACGGAGGACGAGCTCCGCGGGAGCGGCGCGGCCGCCCTGATCGCCTCCCCCCTCGAACTCCTGGACCTCATGTAGGCCGGCCCGCCGCGCTCCGGCCGTCCGCCTTCCCCTGTCCGGTCGCGGCTCGGGCGCATTGACGCCGGACCCGTCTTCGAAGATGATGGAGGCGCGCTCCGAGCGCCGCCAACCGACCGGAGGTCGCCGATGAAAACCAAGCCCCTTTCGCTCCCTCTCGCGGTCGCCGCGATGGCCGCCGTCGCCGCCGGATGGGTCGCCGGCACATTCCTCCCCGTGCCCTTGGCCAAGAGCGCCGCGGCCGGCCCGCCCGCCTCCTCCGCGCCCGCCTTCCCCACGCCCGCGCCCGGGTCCGTCCTGCCCGCGTCCGTTCCCTACGCCCTGCCCCATTCGGCCTCCGTCCCCGACGTCCGCCAGAGCACCGGCTACACCTGCGGCGCCGCCGCCCTGCAGGCCGTCCTCGCCTACTGGGGCACCCCGGAGCGCGAGGACCGCCTCGCCGCCCGCCTCCGAAGCACGGCCGAAGCCGGCACTCACCCGGCCGACATCGTCCGCGTCGCCGGCGAGTTCGGCCTCACGGCGGACCTCCGCGAAGGCCTCACCCTCGCCGATCTCGAGGCCGCCCTGGCCTCCGGGACGACGGTCATCGTCGACCTCCAGGCCTGGCGCGTCAGGGCCGACGCCCCCTGGACCGAGACCTGGGACGACGGCCATTACATGGTCCTCCTGGGCATGGACGGAGCGAACCTCTATTTCGAGGACCCGTCCCTCCTCGGCGTCCGCGGCCTCATCCCCCGCTCCGAGTTCGTCGACCGCTGGCACGATTACGAGGGCCAGCCTCCTCTCGACGCGTCCGACCGGAGATACGTCCACATGGCCATCTTCATCGAGGGGGGCGCGCCCCCGCCCGCCCGGCGGGCCCTCTTCGAGCCCGTCCTCTGATCCGCCCCCGACCTCCCGCCTCGCCGGGGGGCCCTCTCATCGGGGGTCAGGGGGGGGGACTCATATTCCCCCCCCTGTTCACCCCCAGCGGCGATGGACGCCCTTTCCAGCCGGTCTAAAATCGGTACGTCATTCGGAGAAGCCGGGACCGTCTCGGCGGAGAGGAACGGAAAGAGAGCGCCCCATGCGCGAGAAGAGGAAAGACAAGCGGATCGCCGAGGAGAACCGGGTGGTCATCGAGCTGCCCGGCACTTCGCTCTCGGTCGAACCCCGCCCGGTCAACGCCCTGACCAAGGACATGTCCCTCGGCGGGGCGCGCATCGTCACCGACCGCTTCTTCGAGGTCGGCTCCTCGCTGCGCATGACGCTCTATCTTTCCAAGTCGAAGCAGGTCGTCAAGGTCCGGGCCGACGTCCGCTGGAACCGCATGGTCGAGGACGGCATCTACGAAATGGGTGTCGAGTTCGAGCATGGCATTCCCACGGGCGTCCTGGTCCTCATCAACCACCTGTACGGCAAAGGCCAGATCGTGCCTACCGCCATCCAGATGTGAAGGAGATCCCCATGAGCGCGAACTTCGAAGCCCAAACCGCCCGGAAGGACTTCATCCAGGACATCGAAAAGCGGGTCAGCGAGATCTTCTCGGCCCAGAAGAACGAGGTCGAACAGAGCCTGATCGAGAAGATCAACCGGGAGAAAGAGGAAGCCCAGAAGCGCATCGAGGCCGTCAACCAGGAGTTCGTCAAGGTCCGCAGCGTCCTCGCGGGGCACAAGACCATCATGTCCGAGCTCCACGAGACCGAGCTCCACCTCCGGGGCGAGATCCGCGGCCACTTCGAGCGGGCCGTGAACTACCAGAAGATGATGGAGAACGCCGCCGCTCTGGCCGGCGGAGAACTGGAGAGGATCGGCGGGCTCAACGAGGAGCTGGAGAAGATCCGGGTCAAAGCCGAGGAGGAGTACGAAAGCCTCAAGAAGCACCTCGCGGGCTACGCCGGGATCCTGGCCACCATCCCCGCGCCGGCCGGCAAGACCGAGGACCACGTCGACTGGAACGAGGAGCTCGACAAGCTGCGCCGGGTCCGCGACCTGCTCGCGACCCTGCGCCAGTCCGATCCCTCGCTCCCCGCCGCGGCCGAGGACGCCGGCGATGGCGCGGCGACCGCCCCCGTCACCCCGGAAGCCGAGGAGCTCGCCGCCTCGCTCGGCCTCATCGACATGGAGGACGACGGCGTCAAGGACGACCACGATTTCGCCGTTCCGCCGCGCCAGGAGGCCGCCGAAGTCGCGGAGGAATCCGCGGCCGCCGACGTCGAGCCCGAGGCCGAGGCCGCCGTGGCTCCCGCCGAGCCCGAGCTCGAGGCCTCGCTCGAATCGGAGCTCGAGGCCGAGCCGCCGTCCGCGCCCGCGTTCGAGCCCGGCCCCGACCTCCAGGCCGCGCTGGACGCCCTGGCCCGCTATCGCAAGGTCGAGCCCATCAACAACGGCATCGAGCTCGGTTTCTACGTCGCCGAGTCGGCGTCCGTGCTCGACGCCGCGTCGTTCATGACCGCCGTCGACAAGATCGTCGGCTCCGCCAACGATCTCCACGCCCAGCTGAGCCAGGCCGGCTCGGTCAAGGACCTCTTCCTGCTCAAGCAGGAGATCCTCAACCACCAGGAGGTCCTGCGCAAGGCGTTCTTCCGCGTCGTCCGTTTCTGCGACAAGGAGAGCGGCCGCCTGCCCGAGCAGCTCAGCGAGATCATCAGCTCCCAGGGCATGAAGGACGTCATCGAGCGCCTGACCATGGCCAACTGGAGCGATCCGTCCGACTTCAAGCCCTTCCTCAACGAGCTCAACGCCATGAAGAGGGCTTTCGAGACCCGGGCCGCCTCGAACCCGGGCTACCTCAAGTCCGTCCTCGACCAGGTCGAGGGCCGCGAGAACTAGGCCTCCTTACCTCCTGTCACGCCGGCCGCCCGACGCCAACCCTTTCCCGCCGGGCGCCGGCCCTTGCCCGCGGGCGGCCCCCCCCGCGACCCGGACCTCAGATGATCTCGAGGTAATCCTTGTCCGGGAGCTTGGGGAACTTGGCGTGCGGCTCGGTCTGGTACCAGAAGGCGACCGAGGCGATGTCGTC
This sequence comes from Candidatus Aminicenantota bacterium, assembly GCA_963719985.1. GTDB lineage: Bacteria > Acidobacteriota > Aminicenantia > Aminicenantales > Saccharicenantaceae > RBG-16-66-30. The sequence goes on from CAVRDU010000006.1 coordinate 552,685, forward strand.
CTGGAGCGGCAGGTAGCGCCCGCCCGACCGCCAGCCGAGCGCCTGGATGGTCACCTTGAGGTCCTTCTCGAAGCGGATCGGGTCCATGATGTGCCAGCGGTAGAGGCCGAACCGCTGCATGACCTGGTAGTGGCCGTCGGGGCGGATGACCTGCGGCAGGCCCGCGTAGGGCGTCGTGAACTCGCGGTACTGGTCGTGCCGTCGGGCGCCTTGGCGTCGAAGTCGTAGGAGCCGCAGAAGTAGTCCTCGGTGCCGGTGCCGCAGATCGTCGGGAACTTCGTGTCGCCGTCCATGTAGAACTTGATCTCGCCCTCGCCCCACCAGCCGTTGTTGTTGACGCCCCAGGCCATGTAGGTGCCGACGTAGTGGCCCCTGCCCTTGATCGCCGTCGACGATCGTGTAGACGTCCTTGTACGGCAGCGGGTTGACGCGGCGGAACTGGGCGTGGAAGTAGGCGGCGTCGTCCGGGACGTCGGTCAGGGTGTAGTTGATCTGGTAGTAGAGCGTCATCGTCCTCGGTCGGCGATGTTCTCGATGGTGATCTTGCAGCCCTTGCGGAAGGGCATCTCCCAGTAGCAGTTGAAGGCGCTGCCCGGGTTGACGCAGACGGGCAGCGAGGAGACCTGGGCGTACTGGCCCCAGCCGCAGGCGAAGAAGTCGCCGACCGGGCACTCGACCGAGGGTTCGGTCTCGCCGTCCCAGTAGATGCGCAGGATGGCGAAGCGCCAGTGTGCCGGTCGGGGTCATCCAGATCTGCTGGATGGCGCCCGCGCCCTTGACGTCGGCCAGTGACGAACGTCTCGCCGGCCGGGACGCGGACGTAGGGCGAGACCTTCCAGCCCTGGCCGAGGTCGCGCGCGGCGTTCATGGCCGGGCCCTCGGTGGCCATGGCCGCCTTGCCCTTCTCGCCGGTGAAGTTCTCCGGGCTGATCGAGCGCGTCTGGGCCTTCGACAGGCGCGACAGGTTGCCGAGCCCCATGCCCAGGCCGTTGAAATTCTTGTCCTTGTCGGCCTGCTGGGCCGCGGCCGCGGCGAAGACGGCCAGCGACAGGACGGCCAGTCCGGCCTTGAGGATGCGTGTCTTGGTCATTCGTGCCCTCCTTGGGATAAGTGGGCTCATTTTAACAAAGAAAATGGGGGACATGATACTCATTTCCCATTTATCGGCCCGCCCAACCCCGCCTCCCGGCATGGGGAAAATAGGGAAATAGATATCATGTCCCCCTTTTTATCGGCTTGACAGGCGCGCCCCGTCGGAATAATCTATCAACAACGGATTTGGTCATGTGACCAATAGTGTTGTTAATAGAAACCGGGGAGATCGGCATGCTTGAGCAGCTGTTCGAATCGGAAGCCAAAGAGAAGGTCCTGTTTTATCTCCACACTCACGGCGAATCCTATCCCCGTGAGATCGCCAGGTCCTTGGGCCTTAACGTCAACACGGTCCAATACCAGCTTCTCAAGCTGGAGGGCGGTGGAGTGCTCTACAGCAAGCTGAGAGGGCGCATCCGGCTCTTCGGGATGAATCCGCGATACCCGTTCAAGAAGGAGCTCGAGGCCCTGCTCGAAAAAGCCCTTGCCTTCGTTCCCGAGGAGGAAAGGGCCCGGCTCTATTGTCCCCGCCTCAGGCCGCGCCGCACAGGCAAGCCGCTGTGAAGATCACCAAGGGTCTGCGCCTCTCCGACTTGGCCATGCTCGTATCCGACGCCTGCCTCAAGAACGCGATCGACGTCGTTCTCTCCGGCGGGGCTTGTGTCTCGATCTACACCGAGAATCGATACGCATCCTATGATCTCGATTTCGTGCTCCGGTCTCCTGCGCCCCGGAAGAAGATTAAAACGACCATGGAGGAACTTGGCTACCAGGAGGATGGCCGGCATTTCCGTCATCCCGGAAGCCCTTATATCGTGGAGTTTCTCATGCCTCCCCTTTCCGTCGGAGGAGAGCCGGTCCGGGAGATCAGGGAGGTCCTCAGGGGGGAATGATCCTCCGCCTCCTATCCCCGACCGATTGCGTCAAGGACCGGCTGGCGGCCTACTTTCACTGGAACGATAGGCCCTCCCTGGAGCAAGCCATTCTTGTCTGTTTCGCGCAAGATGTCGACCTCCGGGAGGTCCGGAGGTGGTCGCTGCGGGAGAGGATGGAGGAGAAGCACAGGAAATTCAGGGCAGCGCTGGCCAAGGCCGCGAAAAAAACATGAATCGCGTGAAAAAGACGGGGGACATGATACCTGTTTCCTGTTTAATGGCCCTTCCCGATCCCCTGATCAAAGTCGGGAAATTGGGAAATAAGTATCATGTCCCCCATTTTATGGAACAAATCGGGGCCGGCGGTTGTATCCGTCGATGAAGAGGTCAAATCGCATGAACGAACCAAAGACGAACAGGATCTCGTTAGCCGGCACTGTCGTCATCGCCGCCCTCCTCGGCGTCGGCGCCTACGCCGTCCTCAGGGACGGCCCGTGTCCGCTCGCCGCCGGGCGCGTCGACGACCCCGCGCCCGCCGTCTCATCAGCCCCCACGTCGCAGGACCAGGCCGCCCGCCTTTACGCCGCCCGCGAGGCCGTCGAAAAGCTCGTCGAGGAACAGAAGCTCGAGGCCGCGTCCGCCGAGTGCGCCCGCCTTCGCGCCGAGGCCCGCCGGGCCGGCGACGCCGCGCTCTGGACCTGGACGCTCGTCAAGGAGGGCCAGCTCCGCTCGGCCCTCCACGGCTACGAGACCGCGGTCCGCTTCTTCAAGGACGAGCCCTGGCCCGACTCCCCTCTCGAGCGCGACCTGCTCGACCTCTTCTACGGGCAGTCCCTGACCACGTACTGCCGCGCCTACTCCTGGGAGATCAACCGGCGCGAGCGGGTCGAGGCCAAGGGCCCCGTCGACCTCAAGTCCTGGACCCGCGACCAGATCTTCGACGAGGCCTGGACGTCGCTCCTCCGCGTCTGGAACGACCGCGAGCGGCTGGCCGGGCACACGACCGCCGAGCACTTCGACTTCTGGAGCGCCGGCGACTACCCGGCCGGCATCCGCGACACCTTGCGGGACGCCGTCGCCTATCACCTGGCGGGCCTGCTCGCCGACACTTCGTTCTGGACGCCCCGCCAGTCGAACGAGACTTGGCTCGTCGATCTCGAGCGCCTCCTCGCCGGGGCCGGAAAGACGCGCGCCGCGGACGCCGCGGCCGTCCTCGCGTCGCCTTCGGCCCACCCTGTCGAGAAGCTCGCGGCCCTTCTCGGCGAGCACGAATCATGGTGCCGCCGCGCCGACCGCCCCGAGGCCGCGCTCGAGGCCCGTTTCGAGCTCATCCAAGCCCTCTACGAGGCCTTCGACGACGAGGACGGCCGGGCCCTCGTCCGCCGCCATCTCGCGGACTTCCTCCCCGCCCACCGCAAGCACCCCTGGTGGGCGGTCGGCCAGGCCCTCCTCGCCGAGCTCACGCGCGCCGAGGCCGCCCCCGACGCCCTCGTCCGGGCCCGCAGGATCGCCCTCGAAGGAGTGGAGCGCTTCCCGGATTCGCCCGGCGGCCGGCGCTCTCTCCACATCGTCAAGTCGATCGAGGCGCCCGAATACTCGGTCGAGTCCATGCGCGTCGACGCGGCCGGCCGCCGCTCGGTGCGCCTCACCCACCGGAACCTCGAGCGCGTCTTCCTCCGCGCCTACGCCCTCGACGCCGAGGCACTGATCCGGACGTCGAAGGACTACAACCTCTTCCCCCAGGGCGAGAGCGCCCGCCTCCTCGTCGAGGGCATGAAGCCGAGCGCGGCCTGGCGCGCGGACCTCGCCAAGAGCGCGGACTACCGCGACCACCACACCTTCGCCGACCTGCCGGCGTCGCTCGCCCCCGGCCTCTACCTCGTCGCCGCGTCGGCCCGCGAGGACTTCGCCGGCGCCTCCAACAAGACGATCGGCCTCAGCGTCGTCGTCGGCGACCTGGTCATGGTCAAGCGTCAGGGCGCCGTCACGTTCGGGCCCGGTTCGGGCGAAGCCGCCGGCGGCGCCGAGGTCCTCGTCCTTTCGGGCACGACCGGGCGCCCCGTCGCCGACGCGACGGTCGACCTCTACGCCTTCGACTGGCGCAGGGGCCACTCGAAGGTCGAATCGAAGAAGACCGACGCCGCCGGCCGGGCCTGGTTCGCGCCGCGCCGCGCGTCCGGGGCCCACTTCCTGCTGGCGAAAAAGGGCCGCGACATCGTCTTCGACTCCGACTACCTCAATCTCCGGAGCGCCCCCGAGCCCCAGGAGAAGCGGGCCGCCCTCGTCTACACCGACCGGTCGATCTACCGCCCCGGGCAAAAGATCTTCTGGAAGGTCCTGGCCTACAAGGGGCGGACCGACTCGGGCCGTATTGCGCCCGACGCCGGGGCGGCCGTCTCCGTCTGGCTCGAGGACATCAACAGCCAGCGCGTCGCCCAGGCGTCCGTCGCCACGAACGCCTTCGGCACGGCGAGCGGCGAGTTCGCCGTCCCCGCGGCCGGCCGCCCCCTCGGCCAGTGGCGCATCCGCACGACGCCCCAGGGCTACGCCCCCGTTCGCGTCGAGGAGTACAAGCGGCCGACCTTCGAGGTAGCGATCAAGGACCCGGAGAAGCCGCTGCGCCTGAACCGCCCCGCCGCGCTCAAGGGCGAGGCCCGCTATTACTTCGGGCTTCCGGTCACCGGCGGCGAGGCCGTCTGGCAGGTCAAGCGCGAGCCGGTCTACCCGCGCTGGTGGTGGTGGGACACGGGCGGCGGCCGCAGCCAGACCGTCGCCGGCGGACGGGCGAATATCGACGCCGACGGCGCCTTCGCCGTCGAGTTCACGCCCCGGGCCGACGAGAAGAAGGCCGGCAAGGACGCCGCGGCGTCCGGCGTCTCCTACCGCTACTCGCTCTCGGTCGACGTCACCGACGAGGGCGGCGAGACGCGCTCGGCCTCGCGCTCCTTCCGGCTGGGCTTCGTCAACGTCGAGGCGCGGGTCGCGTCCGACGCAGGGTTCCTCCGGGCCGGCGCCAAGGGCGCCTTCACCATCTCGCGCTCCGACCTCGACGGGACGCCCAAGGCCGGGAAAGGCGCCTGGCGGGTCGTCCGTCTCCTCCAGCCGGAGACGACGCTCCTACCGGCCGACCAGCCGCTGCCGGAAGAGCCGGGGACGGGGCGAGGCGCTGGGGCGGGCGCGGGAACGGACGATCCCCTCTACCCGCCGACCGCGGGCGACCGCCTGCGGCCGCGCTGGGACCGGGTCGAGCCGGAGACGATCGTCAGGATGTGGAAGGAAGGCGTCGTCGCGGCGCGCGGCGCGGCCGAACACGACGCCAAGGGTGTCGCCCGGATCGACGTCCCGGGGCTCGCGGCGGGCGCCTATCGCCTTCTCTACGAGACCGGGGACGACTTCGGGGCCTTGGCGCGCGACAGCTTCGATTTCCTGGTCGCGGGCGAGTCGAGGCCCGGCATCAACCTGCCGCTCGTGCTGCGGGCGGAGCGCGCGTCGGTCCCGGTCGGTGGGACGGCCCGTTTCCTCGTCGACGGCGGCTGGCGGGGGCAGCCCCTGCTCCTCGAGACCTTCCGCGGCGGGGCCCTGTGGCAGCGCCGCTGGATCGAGGCCGGCAAGGACGGCGGCGTCGTCGAGGTCCCGGTCGTCGAAGATATGAGGGGCGGATTCGGGGCCCGGGTGACGGCCGTCCGCGACCATCAGTTCATGAGCGAGGCCGCCGCGGTCTTCGTGCCCTGGGACGACAAGGAGCTCGGGATCTCGTTCGCCACGTTCCGCGACAAGCTCACGCCCGGCGGGCGGGAGACCTGGCGCGTGACGGTCAAGACGCCCGCGGGGAAGCCCGCGGAAAAGGGCGCGGCCGAGCTCCTGGCCTACATGTACGACCGGAGCCTCGACCTCTTCGCTACGCATCGGCCGCCGCGCCTGGCGGGGCTCTATCCGAACCGCGCTGGGATTGGCTCGTGGGACCCGACGCTGGGGACGGCGCCGATGTCGTTCGCCCATGAAGGCGGCTGGCACGATCTCCCCGGTTACCCAACGTATCGGCCGGACGCGCTGGCGTCCATCTCGGGTTACGGGATCGGCGGACCGGGAAGGCGGCGCTACGGTATCGAAGGCGGCGTCGTGGGCGGGGTGCTCGGCGGCGTGGTCGGCGAGGCGGAGGCGCCGATGGCCGCGTCCGCCCGAACGATGGCGGCCGACACGGATGCCAAGGCGATGAAGGAGGGCGACGAGACCGCGGCCCTGCCGCGCGAAGCCGGAGCGGAAGCCGCGGCGGGCGAGGCGCCCGCTGGAGCTGCAGCTCGAATTTCGCCGAGACGGCCTTCTGGCAGCCGCACCTCCTCACGGGCGATGACGGGACGGCGGCCGTCGAGTTCACCGTGCCCGACAGCGTCACCAGCTGGCGCGTCTTCGTCCACGGCGTCACGCGCGATCTCGCGGGCGGGACGCTCGAGGCGGAGGCGAAATCGGTGAAAGAGCTCATGGTCCGGCCCTACCTGCCGCGCTTCTTCCGCGAGGGCGACCGGGCCGAGCTCCGGGTCATGGTCAACAACGCCGGCGAGAAAGAGGCGGCGGGCGAGGTGACGCTCGAGATCACGGACCCCGCGACGGGCGAGAACCTGGCCCCGGCCTTCGGGCTCCCTGCGAGCGTCGAGCCGCGGTCCTTCACGGTCAAGGCGGGCGGCGGCAGCGCCGTCACGTTCCCGCTGGCGGCGCCGGCGCGCGTCGGGACGGTCGCGTTCAAGGTCGTGGCGAAGTCGGGCGCTCTGTCGGACGGTGAGCTGCGGCCGCTCCCGGTGCTTCCGGGACGGATGCACCTCGTGCAGTCGCGGTTCGCGACGCTCAAGGAAGGCAAGACGCGCGAGCTCCGCTTCGAAGACATGAGCCGGACGGACGATCCGACGCGGATCAGCGAACAGCTCGTGGTCACGGTCGACGCCCAGCTCTTCTACGGGCTCATCGAGGCCCTGCCCTACCTCGTCAACTATCCCTACGAGTGCACCGAGCAGACGCTCAACCGGTTCCTCGCGACGGGCATCCTGACGAGCCTCTACGACAGGTATCCGGAGGTCGGCCGCATGGCCCAGGAATTGAGCAAGCGCGAGACGCGCTACGAGACGTTCGACGCCGCCGACCCCAACCGGAAAATGGCCCTCGAGGAGACGCCCTGGCTCGAGACGGCGCGCGGCGGCAGGGGCGGCGGCGAGGCCGTGGCCAAGGTCCTCGACCCGCGGGTGGCCAAGGCGCAGAGGGAGGCGTCGCTGGCGAAGCTCCTCAAGGCCCAGACGTCGCTCGGGGCCTTCCCCTGGTGGCCGGGCGGGCCGCCGTCGCCCTACATGACGCTCTACATCGTAAGCGGCTTCAGCAAAGCGCTCGAGTTCGGGGTCGAGGTGCCGAAGGACGCCGTGGCGCGCGCGTTCGGCTATCTCCACAGGCACTATCTCGACGAGGTCGTCCGCGAGCTCATGGCCCACGACATTGGCTGGGAGTTCGTCACGTTCCTCAACTACACGTTGAGCAACTTCCCCGACGCGTCCTGGACGGGCGGAGTGTTCAAGGATGAGGAGCGGACGCGGATGCTCGATTTCTCCTTCAAGCACTGGCAAGGGACACGCCCCCTATCTCAAGGGATATCTGGCGCTTACGCTCAAGCGGGCGGGGCGGGCGAAGGACGCGGCGCTCGTCTGGGCGAGCGTCATGGACAGCGCCAAGACGACCGTCGACGGCGGGACGAGCTGGGCCCCGGAGGACCGCGGCTGGCTCTGGTACAACGACGCGATCGAGACCCACGCCTTCGCCCTGCGGACGCTGATGGAGCTCGCGCCGGAGGACGGGCGCGGCGAGGGACTGGTCCAGTGGCTCTTCCTCAACAAGAAGCTCAACCACTGGAAGTCGACCCGGGCCACGTCGGAGGTCATCTACTCGGTGGCCTGGTTCCTGAAGAAGACGGGCGCGCTCGGCGCGAGGGAGTCGGTGACGGCCGAGGCGTGCGGCACGAAGACGGTGTTCACGTTCGAGCCGGACAAGTACACGGGCAAGAAGAACCAGGTCGTCGTGGCCGGCGACAAGCTCGGGCCGGAGTGCGCGACGGTGCGGGTGACGAAGGGCGGGAAGGGCCTGGCCTTCGCCAGCGCGACCTGGCACTTCAGCACCGAGCGGATGCCGGAGAAGGGCGACGGCGACCTGTTCGCGGTCGAGAGGACCTATTTCAAGCGGGAGAGGCGGGGCGACGAGGTCGTGCTGAAGCCGCTCGCGGAGGGCGAGCCGCTGGCCGTCGGCGACGAGATCGAGGTGCAGCTTTCGATCAGGGCGCGGCACCAGGCCGAGTACGTCCACTTGAGGGACCCGCGGCCGTCGGGCTGCGAGCCGGTGACGCTCCGGTCGGGCTACAAGTGGGACCTGGGGCTCGGGCGCTACGAGGAGATCCGCGACAGCGGCACGAACTTCTTCATGGAGTGGCTGCCCGAGGGCCAGTACACCGCTCAAGCACCGGATCCGGTGCGCCATGGCCGGGACGTTCAAGGCCGCCCCGGCGACCCTCCAGTCGATGTACGCGCCCGAATTCGCCGCCTACTCGGCCGGCGCGCTGCTCGTGATCAAGTAGCGGCGGGACGGTTAGGAGGGGGTCAGGTCTACTTTTTACGCATTTTTGCGTAAAAAGTAGACCTGACCCCTTCTGGGGTTTGACCCCCTCTTTTATTTGAATTAACATCCACAATCATGAACAAGAAGCCCGTCCGTATTCGCGCATTCGGTCTATTCCTCGCACTGGCGTTCGCCGGTCCTCTCCCCCGCCTCGGGCGCGGTCCTCCCCCCGACTTCGACGCGCTCGTCGCCCGGGCCATGAAGACCTTCGAGGTCCCGGGCATGGCCATCGCCGTGGTCAAGGACGGCAAGGTCGTCCTGGCCAAGGGCTACGGCGTCCGCAAGCTCGGCGATCCCGCCCCCGTCGACGCCCGGACCCTCTTCGGCATCGCCTCGAACACCAAGGTCTTCACGGCGACGGCCCTGGGCCTCCTCGTCGAGGAGGGAAAGCTCGCCTGGGACGCGCCCGTCACGCGCTACCTGCGCTGGTTCCAGCTCTCCGATCCCTACGTCACGCGGGAGCTCACCGTCCGCGACCTCCTCGTCCACCGGAGCGGGCTCGGCCTCGGCGCGGGCGACCTGCTCCTCTTCCCCGAGACGACCTACAGCCGGCGCGAGATCGTGGAGCGGCTCCGCGACGTCCCGCTGGCGACGAGCTTCCGCGGCGGCCTACGCCTACGACAACGTCCTCTACGTCGCGGCCGGGGAGCTCATCGAGGCCGTGAGCGGGAAGTCCTGGGAGGACTTCATCAGCGAGCGCATCCTCGGGAAGGTCGGCATGGCCTCGAGCCGGCCGCGCCACTCGGCCGAGATCGCGGGCCTGAACGTGGCCATCCCCCACGCCCCGCTCGAGTCGGGCGTGCACCGCAGCCGATCGACGAGAACGACAACATGAACGCGGCCGGCGGGATCGTCTCGTGCGCCGAGGACATGGCCCGCTGGATGCTCGTCCACCTCGACGAGGGCAGGCTCGCCGACGGGACGCGCCTGTTCTCCGAGCGGACCGGCCGGGAGCTGGCGACGATCGTGACGCCCATCCCCATCTCGACGCCGCCGGCCGAGCTCGCGGCCCTGCGCATGAACTTCAACGGCTACGGCCTCGGCCTGCGCCTCAACGACTACCGCGGCCGCAAGATCGTCAACCACACGGGCGGCCTCACCGGCTACGTCTCGCGCGTGCTCATGGTCCCCGAGCTCGAGCTCGGCGTCGCCGTCCTGACCAACCAGGAGTCGGGCGAGGCCTACAACTCCGTGATCTACGCCGTCGTCGACCACGCCATGGGCGCGCCGCCGACCGACTGGGTGGGCGCCTACCTCAAGGTGCAGGACACGCTCGGCGCACGTCGACGGACGAGGCGCTCAAGAAGGCCGAGGGGAAAAGCGGACGCCGCCGCCCCGCCCTCGCTCCCGCTCGCCGCCTACGCCGGGACCTACGAGGACGCCTGGTACGGGCCCATCGCCATAACGGTCGAGGGCTCGGGCGCCGCGGCTCGCCTTATCATGAGCTTCACCAAGACGCCGGGCATGGTCGGCGACATGGAGCACTGGAGCCGGGAGACGTTCGTCGTCAAGTGGCGCGACCGGGAGCTCCGGGCCGACGCCTACGTCACTTTCACGCTCGACCCGGACGGCTCGATCGTCGAGGCCCGGATGAAGGCCGTCTCGCCCGCGACCGACTTCAGCTACGATTTCCACGACCTGCGGCTCAAGCCGGTCCGGAAGTGAAAGCGCAAGGCCCGCGGACGCAAGAGAGATGGGGGGAGAGAGACATAGAGCGAGAATGAGAGAGAGAGAGAGAGAGAGAAGTTGTGAGCGTGCGTGGGTTGGTGCACGCATGCGCGCGGTTATGTGTGCGCGCTAATGAGTGAGTGATTGAGTAAGTAATAGAGTGAAGGAGGTCGGACGATGACAGGACGCTGTCGGGTGGGCAGGAGACGGTTCTTCAGGGACTCGGCGATCCTCGCGGGCAGCGCCGCTCTGTTCGGGGGGGCGGTATCGTTCGCCTGCCGCGGCGGCGGGGCGGGCGCTACAGCGAAAGGGCGGCGGCCGAGGCCAAGAGCCGGGTCGTCTCGGTCGGAGCCGCGGACATGCTCACCGATCTCGACTACAATCCCGCCGCCGTCCACCGCGCCTTCGAGGCCGGCCTCAAGGAGCTCACCGGCGAGAAGTCGCTAGCCGGCGCCTGGGAGTCGCTCGTCTCGCCGGACGACGTCGTCGGCATCAAGATCAACTGCATCGGCGCGCCCCGCATCTCGTCCTCTCTCGCCTCGATCGACGAGACGATCGCGGGCCTGAAGAGCGCGGGCGTTCGCGAAAACAACATCATCGTCTGGGACCGAATGGACCGCGACTTCCGCCGCACGGGCCTCACCATCAATCGCGGGACGACCGGCGTGCGGGTCCAAGGCTGCTCGATCGACTGGGAGGGCGTCGTGCCCTGGGTCGCGGGCTACGACCCCGAGGTCTACGTCTCGTTCGAGGACGGGACCCTGAAGAAGTTCCGCGAGCTCGTCGCCCGCGGCTTCACGGAGGAGGGCTCGCACCGCGAGATCTTCAACTCCGTCACCTGGCTCTGGACCCTCGTCCAGCAGGGCGACGCTAAGGCCCGCGAGTACGAGAAGGAGCTGCGGCGCCTCTACATGGACTACGAGGACCGCGAGGGCATCAAGCGCATCGCCGAGGAGGTCGCGAACGCGTTCGACGGCGTCACGATCGAGAACGAGGACCGCTCGTGCTTCGCCGACCTCGTGACCAAGGAGTGCACGAAGATCGTCAACATCGCCGTCCTCAAGCACAACGAGGACAGCGGCGTCACCTGGGCGGCCAAGAACGTCGCCCTGGGTGTGACGACCAACAAGGTCCGCTTCCACATCGACTACTGCGAGAAGTCCATCCCCGAGGTCCTGGCCGCGCCGTGCCTCAGGGACAAGATGGTCCTCCACGTCGGCGAGGCGGCCAAGATCTCGACCGTAAGCGTCGCCGGGGCCCAGATCGCCAAGGACGACCGCGTCTTCTTCAGCCGCGACCCCGTGGCCATGGACCGGATCGGGCTCGACATCCTGGAGGCCAAGCGCGCCGAGCAGGGGCTCGAGTCGGTGCGCGCGATCTCAACGCACGTCGCCGCCTGCGCGCGGAAGGGGCTCGGGACGGACGACCTGACGAAGATCGACCTCAGGGAATTGCGGGCTTAGGGGGAGAGGATTCCGGCTCGAAGCGCCGGATTTAATCGGACAGGCCTAGGTGCTTCTTGATGTGTCTGGCCAGGTTATCCTCGATCTCTCCATGCCGGGGGACCGGCTGCTTCTTCCCGCTCTTAGGATTGAAATAAAGATCGTGGCGCGAGCCATGCCGATGGAGAACACAGCCGGCTTCCATTAGCTGGCGGATGAGTTCTTTACGCTTCATACGCTGATATCGAGGGTCCTATAATTGGCTGGGACATCGTCGAGTGTCATCTGATAATAGGCATCTTTGATGTTCTCTACGAGTTCTTTAAGTGTTCGTCCTTGAGACATGATCTCAGGATTCTCGGCGAGCTTTCCCAGCCAGAACTTCTTGCCTTTCCAATAGATCAAGGTCAGGTTTTTTTGAATCTTCTTTTCTCTGCTCATGGGTCACTCTCTTTGTTTAGTATGCCTGTATTAGCTTGGAAATGCAATCTTGCGACTCCCAACCTCCCTGGGTGGAGGACCGCTGCCCGACCTATAGGGCGGGAGGGCTGTCCGGCTTTCGCAGGATTGCCGAGAATATAGGGTTGACAATGCATTTAGATGCCGTTAGAATACAATTGCATCACTAAGAAGGATAACGCATCATGTCCAAAACGATCACGTTGCGCATCTCGGAAGACCACTACGAGGCGTTCAAGAGATACGCCCAGGCGGAGAACCGAAAGATCTCCAACGCCATAGAGACCCTGGCCATGAAGCAGCTCGACAGCGCCAGCTTCACGGACGAATACGAAACGGCCGGGATCCTCTCCGACAAGGCCCTCATCGAGCGGCTCCGGGAGGGAGCGAAACAGGCAAAGTCGAAAAAGGGCCGTTTCATTGAGTGATTTCCGGATATTCGAGACGGATCAGTTCTTAGACGACCTCGAGCGGCTCACCTCGGCCGGGAGGGACAAGATCGTCGTGAAGCTGAGGTCCTTCGTCTATCCCCAATTGCGCGAGCAGCCCTATTTCGGGGCCAACATCAAGAAGCTCAAGGGATTCAAGCCCGAGACCTGGCGGTACAGGATCGGGTCCTACCGGTTCTTCTATCATCGTCGACGAACGGGAAAAGACCGTGTTCATGATCGCCGCCGATACGCGGCAGAAGGGCTACTGAGCGGAGGGGAGCTCGACGAGGATGGCCGCGAGGCCGTCGAGCGTCGGGTAGCTCAGCTTCCAGCGGGCCTCGAGCTTGGCCGGGAAGGCAGGATCGCGGGCGACCATGCGCCGATAGACGCCGGCGATGTAGCCCTTCTCGGCGTCCTCGAGCGTCGGCCACCAGGCGAAATAGAGGAAGACGACATTGAGGTTGATCGTCTCGTCGGCCGGCTTGAGGACCAGGGCCTGCCGGAAATAGGCCTTGGCCCGGTCCTGGTAGGTCATGAGGGGGTAGTTGTAGAGGAGGTAGGCCGTCCCCGTCTCGAAGTGCGTGGCGGCGTCGATGGGATTGGCGGCGATGGCCCGGGTGTAGGCGGCGACGGCCTGGTCGCAGAAGGTGTCTCGCTCCTCCTCGCGCCCAGCGTCGTTGGCGACGCGGGCCATCTCGACGTAGAGGTGGGCCAGCTCGACCCTGAAGACGGCCCGGGGCGAGGCGGCCACGGCCTTGGCGAGCCTGGCCTCGAGCGCGGGGAAAGCGCTCTCGACGCTGCGCGCTTCGGCGCGTGACCGGCGGTAGGCCTCGAGGCGCTGGAAGCCGACGAAATCGCGGACGGCCGGGACGAAGAGAGCGACGGCGAAGCGCCGCAGCCGCAAAGGCCTTGACCGGGGACATGCGCGGGGACATGTACCTCGGGTACGTGTCCCCGGTCTTGAGTGACCCGCCTTTCTCGCGAACGGGGACGCGTACCAAGGGTACATGTCCCCATGCGTCGCCCAGCACCGCCACCCCCAGCATCGCCAGGGCCGTGAAGTAGACCGCGTTGGCCGGGATCTGGAGGTTGAAGTCGGTGAAGCCGTGGATGAGTATGGCGGCGACGCCGAGCAGGGCCCCCAGGCCGATGCCCTTGGCGACGGGGTTCCGCCGCCGCCGCCACATGGCCGCGAGCCAAACGGCCAGGCCGATCCCGGCCACGACGAGCGCGCCTCCGGCGAGGAGGCCGTTCTCGGCGGCGAACTCGAGGTAGTCGTTGTGGGCGAACGACAGCTTGAGGCCGTCGTCGACCTTCTCGTAGATCGGGTAGGCGTTGACGTAGGTGCCTTTGCCCGTCCCGGCCAGCGGGAAGTCGCCGATCATCTCGAGGGTGTTCGCGTAGAACGTCCGGCGGCTCTCGGCGGTGATGTCGACCTCGGAGAAGCGTGCGATGACCGGCCCGACCCCTAGCCAGACGGCGACGGCAAGTATGGCGGCGACGACGACGCGGACGATGCGCCCGACCCGGCGTCCGCCCGCGCGATCGCCCCCCTCCCCTTCTTCCGCCCCGCTCGAGAACTCTCGCCACGACGATGCCGCGACCGCGGCCAGGACGGCCGTGACGACGAGGACCATGATCCCCGACCTCGATTTGGAGAAGACGAGGCCCACGCCGATGAAGACGGGGACGAGGCCGAGGAGGAAGGTCCACTGGAGGCTCTCCTGGCCGAACCAGAGGATCTTCTGGCGGAGCGAGAGGCCCTTCTCCATGGCGAAGTAGCGGGCCTTGACCAGGAGATAGCCCAGGCTCAGCGGAAAGGCCATCTCCAGAAAGCCGGCGAGGTGGTTGCGGTTGACGAAGGTCCCGGTGACCGAGCCGATGCCGTAGCGCTTGGGCCGGCCGAGGATGGCCTCATGGCCGCTGAAAACCTCGGCCATTCCGTAGAAGGACTGGAACAGGGCCGCCGCGAGGATGACGAGGACTAAGGCCTCGATCCGGCCGCGGGTGCGGACCGTCCTCAGGACGAGGAAGCCGAAGACGCCGTAACAGATAATGAGGACGAGCTCCGGCAGGGTGACGCCCGGCGCGAGCGACAGCGTCAACCAGGAGGCGGGGGCGGCGATCCCCTCCTGGACGAGCCCGGAGTAGATGGCGTAGGCGCGCGGCGAGACGACGGCGACGACGCCGGCCGGCAGCGGGACGATCTGAAGGACGGAGAGGGCCAGGAACACGCCGAGGGCAGCCTTGACGAACGCAGGCAGGCGGGCGGACTGGCACGGCCGGCCGTATGCGTCTGAACCGTTGTAGTCGCCGAAGCTGTTGTTGATGAACTGAGACTCGCCGCCCTGCGACAATCCCCCGCGACGGGCGTCCTTAGCCGGGCGCCTTCGCCACGCGCCGGCCTTCCCGCCTAGATAGATCAGGAACAGCCCGATCGTGGCCGCCTCGAAGGCGAAGACCGCCCACTCCTCGACCGAGCCGATGGGCAGGGGGACGAAAAGGAGGACGGCGCAGAGACCCCAAAAAACGATGCGTTCGGCCACGCTAGATCCTGTCGAGCATTTTACCGGATTTCCCGGTTCTCGCGCCAATAAAAAAAGAAGGGGTCAGGTCTACTTTTTACGCATTTTTTGCGTAAAAAGTAGACCTGACCCCTTCTAGCTCTTGCCCCTTCTGTCCCTCGCGAAGCTCTAGCGGATCGGCGAAGTCTCGTTGAAGAAGAGGAAATAGACGCCGACGCCGACGACCGTCACGAGCAGAGCTCGCCCCGCGACGCTATTGAAAAAGCCGGGCTTCTTTGTCGGCGCCGCCTCCGGCTCCTGGCCCGTCGCGCCCGGCGCGAGCGCCACCGAGAGCTTCCCCAGCTCGCCGGCCTTGACGTGGACCGAGTAGTCGAAATTGAAATCGTTTTCGCCCGAAGTGATCCCCAGAATGTAGCGGCCCTCGGGGATCCCGGTGATCGTGAACATGCCGTTCGCGTCGGTCGGCTGGCTGACGAGCTCGTTCTTGTCGGCCAGGTTGCGTATCTTGACGACCGCCCCCCCGACCGGGGACTTCATGTCCGTGGCGAATACGAAGCCCGAGAGCGCGCCGCTCTCGGCTGCGGGTAGGGCCCATACAGGGACGACCATGAGGACGAACGCCGCCACAGCCCCTAAAGCCAGACCCTTGCTCTTGCCGATGCTCTTGAGTGACATGAACATTCCCCTTTCAAAGGAACCTTGCGGTTCCCGATATCGCGCCCCGCTTCGTTGCTATTTCGTCGATCAGGGCCCGGGCCGGCCTGCGCCATTACCGGTTGACGGGCGAGGCCTCGTCCTCGGCCAGGACGAGGGCGAAGAGCGTGATCTCCACCGCCGCCAGCAGGCTGACGATGCCGGCCGGCGACTTGAAGAAATCGCCTATCCCCTTCTTCTTGCTCTGGTCGTAGCCCTGTTGGAGCATCACCGGATCGCCGCCGGGCTTCATGGCCACCGACAGCTTGGCCAGCGCGTCCGACTTGATCAGGAGGCTGTAGTGGAAGTTGTAGGAACCGGCGGGCGTCTTGACGCCCATGATGTACCGCCCCTCCTCGATCTCCGGGATGCGGTACATGCCCTCGGGATCGGTCGGCTCGCTCCAGTACTCCTGTTGCGTCGCCAGGTTGCGGAGCACGACTACGGCGTTTCGGACCGGCGTCCTCATGTCCTCGTCGTAGATGTGGCCGGCCAGGGCCCCATTCCCGCTAGGCCCGGCCGCGGCGACCTCGCGCACGGGAAGGGTCAAGAGAACGAACGCGGAAACAAGGAAAACCGACAGGAATTTTCTCACCTTAGACCTCCCCATCGAACATCGACATAATAATGGCCTTATCAACGCCTTATGTCAAGGGTTTTCTTGCGCGGCGGAACCACACAGACGCCCCTCACCCCCTGGGGCGCAGGATATGAGGAGAAGCTTACCGGATAGGAGAGGCTTCGGATTCCTTCTTGGTCAGCTGATAGACGCCAAAGCCCATCCCCCCGGCCAGGGCGACGATGACCAGGATCCCGCCGGGCGTGGCGAAGAAGCTCTTGCCGCCCGCACCGCTGCCACTGCCACCCTTTCCCTCGAGCATGCCCCCGGGCAGCATCTCGACGGAGAGCTTGGCCGTCTCGCCGGCCTTGACGTAGATGCCGTAGTTGAGGTTGAAATCGCCGGCCGGGGTCGAGACGCCCATCGTGTACCAGCCTTCCTCGACCATCAGGATCTTGTAGTTGCCCTTGGCGTCGGTCGGCGGGCTCGTGTACTCCCTCTGGGTATTGAGGTTCCTGATCTTGACGGTGGCGCCCGAAACGCGCGTCTTCATGCCTTCGGAGTAGACCGTCCCCTGAAGGGTCCCCTGCCGGGCATAAGACTTCGCCGGCGGTTGGGTCTGGGTCTCGGCTGGTTTGGGCGGCCGCCGGCAGAGGCACGGTCATGAGAAGGAACGCCGCGATCAAACCGCCGGCCAACACCTTGGATCGGAACCACACGGACTTACACATGCGGGGACTCCTTGTTCTCATTATACACAAAAGTTTAGTCGGTCAAGCGTTATTTTATTTGATTTTCAGGACCGTGGTCGGCCGCGCCCGGGCGGAGGGCCTCCTCGGCATCCCCAGGAGCCTCTGCGTCCAGGTCTTGTGCCGGAGGGGGTTCTCGGGCTCCCCCCAGTCGGGCAGGGCCCTGTTCTCGAGGATGGCCCGGGGTATCTCGGTGACCATGGCCCGGGCCTTGCTCTCGCCGACGATCTTCGAGGCCGCCTCGACGGCCCGGCTCAGGCCGGGGGGCCGCCCGATGGCCCGATGGGCATCGCTGGCGATGATGTGGACGAGGTTGTTGACCATGAACATGCCGGCCGTCGTCCGGACCTCTTTCCCCAACTCTCCCGTCAGGCTGGCCGCCGTCACCTGGGCCGCGCAGCCCATCGAGACGAACTCGTAGAGAAGCTCGGGCCGGGCGGCGAAGCCGCGGTTGCGCTCCGGGTGGCTGATGATCGGCACGAAGCCCTTGCCCATGAGCTGGGCCAGCATGGCGGCCGCCCCGACCGGCACGCCCTCGGCGGCGAACTCGATGAAGATGTAGCTCGTCTGGTCGATCGTGAAGCGGTATTTCTCGATGGCCCGGACGACCTCGGCGTGGACGAAGACCTCGGCGCCCCAGTGGAACTCGAGCTCGATGCCGGACGACCGCATCTCGCTTTCGAACTCGAACATCCGCCGGCGCAGGATGTCGAGGTCGTCCTCGTGCCGGGTCATCCGGAAAATGTGGGGCGTCAGGCAGATCGCGGTCGTCCCGTCCTTCTCGGCGATGCGGCACATGGCCCGGGCCTGGTAGAGGTCGTCCGGCCCGTCGTCCCAGTCCCAGAGGAAGTGCGTGTGGAGGTCGATCACGATCTAGGACCGGTGATACCCGTGATAATAGCCCTTGTAGTAGTACGGCCCGTGCCGCGGCAGGCTGACGTTGTTGATGATGACCCCGACCGTCCGGACCTTGAGCAGGTCGAGCTTCTCCCGCGCCTTCTTCAGCGCCTCGCGCGAGGTCTTGTCGCCCCAGACGACGAGGACCATGCCGTCGACCTTGGCCCCGAGGACGAGCGCGTCGCTGATCTCGAGCATGGGCGGCAGGTCGAAGAGGACGAAGTCGGACTCCTCCCTCATCATCCGGATGAACCGCGACATCTTGTCCGAGCCCAGAAGCTCGGCCGGGTTGGGCGGTACGGGGCCCGCGTTGACCACGAAAAGATTGGGGATCTCGGTCGACTTGATCACGTCCTTGACCGGCACGGAGTCCGTGAGGTAGGTCGTCAGCCCGAACGTGTTCTTGATCTTGAAGATGCGGTGCTGGCGCGGCCGCCTCAGGTCGGCGTCGACGACGAGCACGGTCTTCCCCGACTGGGCCAGGGTGACGGCCAGGTTGGCCGTGGAGACGGTCTTCCCCTCGCCCGGCATGGCCGAGGTCACGGCGATCGTCTTCACGGGGTTATCGGCCGAGGACAGCAGCAGCGCCGTGCGGATGGACCGGTAGCTCTCGGCCAGGCGCGAATGCGGGAAATAGTGCGGAACGAGCTCGATGCTCGCCCGGGTGCACGGCCTTTTCGACCTCGGTGACGAAGGGGACCTCGGCGGGCGTCGCGGCGGCGGCCGCGCCCTCACCCGCGGCCGGGCCGGTCTTCGCCGCCTCGAGCTTCGCCGGCTCCTTGCCGCCCTTCAGCCTTCGGCCGTAGCTGTAGGACCTGCTCGCCCCTTCGAGGCGTGAACTTGGGCACGACGCCGAGCGTCGGCAGCGCCGCGTACCGCTCCACGTCCTCGCTCGTCTTGACGCTGTTGTCGAGGAAGTCGAAGAGGAACGCCAGCCCCACTCCCCCGCCGAGGCCGAGGATGAGCGCCAGGATCAAGTTCCGCTTCTTGTTCGGGCTCGACGGCCTGACCGGCGTCGCGGGCCCTATCCACGACCCGGATGTTCGACGTCCGCAATCCCTTGAGCCGGGCCTCGACGCCGGTCTCGCTCTCGCGCCTGAGCAGCGAATCGAGGAGCGTCTTCTTGTTCTGGATCTCGACCTTCAGCCCGTTGTAGAGAACGGCGCTCGAGTTCATCTTGAAGGCCTCGTTCTTCTGCTCGTCGAACTCGGTCTCGAGCGATCGCTCCTTGTTGAGGGCCGTCTGGAATTCCGAGTAGGCGCCCTTGACCAGGTTCTGGGTCTCGTCCTCGAGCGACCGGCGGGCCGACTCCATCTCGACCTTCATCCGCTGGAGCTCGGGGTAGTCCGGCTGGAAGCGCTCCTCCATCTTCTGGGTCTCCCGCTTGAGCCGGACGTATTCCTCGCGCAGCCGCTGGATGAGCGGGTTGGTGATGGCCTCGGGCACATAGTCGGCGCTGACGTTCTTGAGCCCGTTCCAGGTCGCTTCCTTCTGCGAGCGCTCGATCTGGGCCTCGGTCAGGGCCTTGTTGAGCTGGCTCAAGCGGTCGATGACCGTCGTCTCGGTGTCGCTCAGGGCGATGATGTTGGCCTCGGCCTCGAAGCCCTGGAGCTGGCTCTGCTTCTGTTCGATCTCGGCCTGGAGCCCCTTGATCTGCTCGGAGAGGAAGGTCGTCGCCTGCTCGGTCGCGGCGTACTTCATGTTGATGTTGAGGTCGATGAAGGCGGCGGCCAGCTCGTTGACGCACTCGGCGGCGAGCTTCGGGATCGCGGGCCGAGAAGGAGGTCTCGACGAGGCGGGTCAGCCGGACGGGCTTGACCGAGAGTCGATCCAGGAAGTTGTCGATGAGCCCCTCGCGGAAGACGTGGTCGGTCGGGTCGACGGGCTTCTTGCGCTTCTCCGGGCGGCCGACGAACTCGGGCTCCTCGTAGAGCTTGAGCTGTTCGATGACGTTGTCGGCCAGCCCGCGGCCGCTGAGGAGCCGGTACTGCGTCTGGTAGAAATCGTCCCGCATCGACTCGATCTGGAGGACCTGCTCGAACGAGAGGATGTTGGGCTCCTTCTCGATGAGGAGCGTCGATTTGGCCGTATAGACCGGCTTCTGGATGAAGGTCCAGAAGGCGCCGAGGACGAAGACGCCCAGGGTGACGGAGAGGACGGTCCCCTTGCGCCGGAGGAGGCGCTCCCAGTAATCGCGGAGGTTTATCTCCTGCGCTTCCGCGACCTCGTAGTCCGCCAGCTGGATCTCGTTGTTGTTCTTCATATATTCCTACCAAAAACTCTCCGGCACATACACCACGTCGCCTTCCTGCAGCACGATGTCCTTCTTCTTGCCCTTGATGATGTCCTTCAGGTTGACCTTGATCTTCTGCTCTTTGCCGGCCTTGTCCTTCCGCGTGATCAGGATGGCGCTCTCCTTGGCCCCCTCGGCCAACCCGCCCGCGTCGGCGATGGCCTGCAGCAGCGTGATCCCCTCCGAGAGCTTGGACTTGACCGCGCCGGGCCTCGTGACCCGGCCCATGACGAAGACCCGGATCTCCCTGTCGACCGGCACGTTGATGACGTCGTTGGGTTCGATGGGGATGTTGAGCGCCTGGTTGCCGTTGACGAGGAGGTCCTTGAGGTCGATGGCTGATCGGTCGAGGTCTTCCCGTCCGGCCCCTCGCGCAGGATGAAGATCTCGTTCCCGGCCGTTCTCGCTGAATCCCCCGGCCATGGAGATGATCTGGAGGAGGTTCTTGCGGCCGACGAGCTCGTAGCTCCCGGCCTTCTCGACCGCTCCGATCACGGCCACCTGCTGGTTCTTGTACTCCTTGATGAAGATCGTCACCTGGGGGTTCTTGACATACTTGGCCTGGAGCAGCCCGGTGAGCTTCTGGACGACGCCCTTCCTGGGTCAGCCCCTCGACGACGACCCGCCCGAGGAGCGGCAGGGTGATCGACCCGTCCTCCGAGACGCGGACGGTCTGGTCGAGCTCCTTGACCTCGAAGACCTTGAGCTCGAGGAGGTCGCCGGGGCCGATGCGATAGGCCCGGACGAAGGTGTCCTTGGCGTCCTGGGTCTTGGGCGGCGATCTGGGCGTAGGACCGGGCCGTGGCGAGCGGCGACTGACCGCAGACGGCCGACGGCAACGACATGGGCATCAATCTTCTTCATCATCCTCTCCGAACGGTTCCCGTTCCCATCCAAGGCTAAAACTCGTACGTCAAGTTTACCCCAAAGAACGTCCTCTTGTCATCTTCCGCGTCGAGATTCGAGTCCCTGCGCCCACCAGCTGGCGATGAATCCCGAGCGCGGTGTTCTTCACGATCCGGAAGTAGACGCCGGCCGAATGGATCGTCGAATTCGTCGAGCCTTTTCTCATCCCGGCCCGCCTCCCCCGACCAGCGGGATACGTGTTCCTTCCGAAGCTGAATAGTCGTAATCGAGCCGCAGGAACCGGAAGGGATAGATCGATACCCCGGCTCCCGGCCGGCTCTCGATGTAGTAGGGATTGTCGTACCAGAGCGAGAACCGGACGTCCCGCACGTAGGAGCCGCGGATGACGAAGGGCTTGGCCAGCCGCACCGAAAGCTGGGAGTCGCCGACGATCCCCTGATAGTCCGGCCCGTCCGCGGCCCGCGACGTCGAACTTCTTGTAGCCCACCCGGATCCGCCCTCGCACCCTGCGGCCGAGCCGGCGAGAACTCGAGCCCGGCGTAGGCCGCCCCGCTCCGGGCATCCCCGATGGCCGCCTGCGTGGCGAATTCGAATTCGTATAGCGCCGTATTCGAGATCGACGAAGAACCGCCTCTGCGACGACGCCTGGTAGATAGAACGAGAGGTTCGCGTAGCTCTCCCGCCTGTTCAGCCGCTCCCGGACGTCGAAGTCATCCCCATACACGACGCTCTCGTAGTCGTACTCGACGGTCCGGTAGCCGAAGGAGAACGACGTCCTATGGGCCAGCTTGACCAGCATCGAGCCGCCGTAATCCCTCTTCCTTCCGCCGCGGCCGGATGTCGATCTCCGTGTTCCAGCGCTCCCGCGCGTCGGAGTAGTTCCCCTCGACGCTGAAGAAGACGTTCTTCAGGCTGAGCTGGGCCGCCCCGTTGAAGTAGTAGTTCCAGGTCCGCTCCTGCGCCGTCTTGGAGTACCAGACGTACTGCGGCGATCCGTAGGCGGACAGGACGAACTTCCGGTGGATCGGGAGATAGATCGTGGCCGCCGGCCCCGCCGTGACCGTGAAGTCCTTGATCGGCTCGGTCGGCGAATAAAAGATGTTCGAGTCGACCCCGGCGTTCGAGATGACGAGCTGCGGCTGGATGCGGAACGGCCCGAAGTGCCAGGGGGCCTCGTGCCACTTTCGCTCGAGCTCCAGGCCCTTCCAGGTCTCGGCAGAGGCCGCTCGCGCCGGACCCACTACCAGGAGCCACGAGGCCATGCCCCGTCCTGCGATCGCAACTCGTATCCCCTTCATCCTACCAGCTTCCCAGCCCCGGCCTCGCCCCGCTGCCCAGCGATCTGCGGCTTGTATGTCGGCACGATCTCCATGAGGCCGCTGATGATGCCATTCCGGTCGCTCCCGTCCCGGCATCCGTCGATCAGCTTCTCGATCTTGCGCGAACGTCTCCTCGTCCGGCTCCGACCTTGGGATTCCTGGCCTTGAAGATCCTGGCGTGCTCGGTCGGCTCCGACCCCTCCTCCGCGCCCAGCAGCTCCTCGAACAGCTTCTCCCCGGGCCGCAGCCCGCTGAAGACGATCGGGATATCGACGTCGGGCTCGTGGCCGCTGAGCCTGATCATCTCGCGCGCCAGGTCGAGGATCTTGATCGGCTCGCCCATGTCGAGGACGTAGGCCTCGCCGCCTTCGCCGACGGCCGCCGCCTCGAGGACGAGAAGGACGGCCTCCGACGTCGCCATGAAATATCTTTTCATCTCGGGATGGGTTATCGTCACCGGCCCGCCCCGCTTGATCTGGTCCTCGAAGACCGGGATGACGCTGCCCGCGGCTGCCGAGGACGTTCCCGAACCTCACCGAGATGAATTTCGTCCCGTTCCGCCCGTTGAGGACCCGGAGCATCTCTTCGCCCACCCGCTTGGTCGCGCCCATGACGCTCGTCGGATTGATGGCTTTGTCCGTCGAAATATAGACGAACTTCTCGGCCTTGTACTTCAGGGCCAGCTCGCCCATATCTTCGTTCCGAGGACGTTGGTCTTGACCGCCTCTTCGGGGTAGCTCTCCAGCACGGGGACGTGTTTATAGGCGGCCGAGTGGAGGATGATCTCCGGCCGGAATTCGGCCATGACCGCTTCCATTTTGACCCGGTCCCGGATGTCCCCGACCACCGGGGAATATCTCCGTCGCCGCCCCGCGGAACGCGGTTCATCAGGTAAAAGAGCTCGGTTTCGTCGATATCGAGGAGGGCGTCGACCGCGGTTCGAACTGGAGCACCGTCCGGGCCAGCTCGCTTCCCGATGGATCCCCCCAGCCCCGGTGATGAGAACCCGCTTCCGGTTCAGGAACGCGCGGATAGCCGCAAAATCGATCTCGACTTTTTCCCTCCCTAAAAGATCCTCGACGCGGACTTCCTTGATATCGGAGAGGGTGACATTCCCGTCGACGAGGTCAAGAATCCCAGGCAGGATCTTGACTTTGGCCGTGCCGCCCGAGCTCTTCGGATGATCTCCATAACGGCCCGGATATCCTCTGAACGAAAGGACGGGATGGCGATCAGGACTTCATCCACCGCGTTCGTCTTCAGCAGCGTCGGGATATCGTGCCTCGTCCCCAGCACCTTGATGCCATGGATGCTCATCCCCTTCTTGGATAGATCGTCGTCGACAAATCCGATGGGGAAATACTTGGATTTATTGTTGACCAGCATGTCCCGGCCGATAGAGCTCCGGCGTTTCCCGCCCCGACGATCAGGACTCGGGTCCGTCCGTGCCTCATTCTCCCGGATTTGCTGATGTATTCGATAACGGCCCGCTTGGAAATGCGGAGCACACCAAGGAAGCCGGAGTGTAGACATAGTCCGCGAGCATCACGGCCCGCGGAAAGCCAGCGAATGGCCCGCGTGTTCGAAAACTCAGATAGACCGCCGCCAGGACAAGGGTGGCGGTCGATACCGCCGCGATGAGTTTCACCAAGTCGCTAAGTCCGAAGAATCGCCAGGAAATTTTGTACATGCCGAAGGCGGCGAGTAACGATATTTTCACAGCCAAGATCAGTCCAAGATATGCGGGGAATCTTAGAGGTAGCTCGGCCGGAATCATTCCGTCGAATCTCAGCCAAAACGACATATACAGTGAGAGTGCGATTAAGAACAAATCGGCTAAAAAGAAAAATATGAGCCTCTTAAACGGCGTAAGTCGCAGCAGGCCTTCCCGCAGTTTCGTAATATTCTTATTCATTACATCAACCCCTGAGAAATAAAAATGACCCTTTCGGCGCTTGTATAATGCAAATTGTGGAGTTTGGAGTCAATTCCGGCGTTTCCGATTCCAATGATGCTGGCAAGCGTCGCTATAATTAGATAAATATCTAATCCGAAGTTTCGATCTCTGAGCGTAATCCCGATATAGCGCTAGCTTGTGCGGAACGATATCCTGAACATACACTTTTTCAGGGTCTTCAGATCGTGCCAGGAGAGCCTGTTCATCGTGGTAATAAAGGGTAGCGTAGTCGGTGATACCAGGACGAACGGAAAGAATATTCTTTCTGTCTTCCTCTGGCCAGAGTGCTACATATCGTGGCACCTCGGGCCGGGGCCCAACGAAACTCATGTCGCCCATGAGGACATTATATAATTGCGGCAGTTCATCAAGCTTGATCTTCCTTAGCAATCTTCCCAGGAAGTAATCCGTCGTTATCGGCTGTTACCTGAACACCGTGTTTGCTTTCATCGGAGGCCATGCTCCTAAACTTGAATATCTGGAATAGTCTACCCCCAATTCCGACTCTCTCCTGCTTAAATATTACAGCCCCCGCATCAAGCTTCAGCAGTCCAGCGACGACCAAAATGATAGGAGAAAGGAACAACAGTCCCATGAAAGACATGATAATATCGAAGGCTCTCTTCACGCAAGGAGCTTCCGGATGCAGTCCGCATATATATCCAAGCTCCTCATCCCCCAGCGTTGGATATATGGGCAAGCTGACACATCCTTTCCAGATTAGTTCCGCATCAGGAAAATCTTCCGTCGGAGCCCATATCGATCTTTATAATACGTCATGCGATGTAACGGCTTATAATGAACTGAAGTCCCAATGCCTTTTCCAGCCATAAGTTCAATAAACCGATTTCGTGTTACTCGCGATCGCTCATTCAACACGATAGAAAAAGTATGCCAAGCATGATCGGCCATGCACTCCCTAACCCTTGGGAGATGGATGGAATCCACATCCTTTAGGTTCTCGAAATAGAAACTAGCGCATCGCTCTCTTTCTTGCCTCATGATATCGGCCCTTTCCAGCTGTGCAAGACCGATAGCCGCTGCCGTATCGGGCATATTGTATTTGAACCCCGGCGCTATAACGTCATACTCCCATGAACTTTCGTGCCATACCGGTCCCATATATCCCGGTTGATTCCATGGAGCCGCATTACTTTAGCGCGTTCTGCCACAGCCTCGTCATTCGTCGTTAGCATTCCACCTTCGCCTGTGGTAATTGTTTTATTTGCAGGAAGCCTAAGCACGTGACATCCCCGATACTGCCGATCATTGGCCTGCGCATCTGGCTGGAAACGCGTGCGCTGGATCCTCGACTATTTTTATGCCTCTCTCGGTGCATATGTCAATAAGTCCTTTGTTATTCTCATAGTAAGAGGCGCCGCTTGTCCTCCGTAATGCACGGGGATGAACACTTTTGCTTTTGGGTGTTTCCGAGCGCCTTCTTCGAGTATCTCCGGTGAAACGAGAGAGGTTCCGTATTCAACGTCCAGAAAAAAGGGTCCGCGCCAAGATTTCGTACTACCTCTGCCGACGCCGTAAATGTCATAGTCTGCACTAAAACTTCGTCCCCTGGGCCAACTCCAAGCCCTTCAAGGGCAAGGTGCAGCGCTGCTGTACCGGAGCTAACGGCTCTAGAATATTTGGCACCAACAGTTTTCGCAAATCGCTGTTCGAATTCCTTTGTCTTTCCGGCAGTCGTCAGCCATCCGCATTCAAGGACTTCACGGACGTATTTCATCTCGTTTCCAGCGCAGACGACTTTGGAATATGGAATGGATTTCATTATTCAACCTTTTCGGCACCTAAGTTGAGGATATATTCTTTTAACCGACGCCCCGGCTGTGCTTCGAATGTTTTCAACAGGCTGAAGCCCATCTTTTGATAAAATGCGTTCACTTGATCATTCTTATAAGCATCCGTCGTCATGACCACCGCTACCGCGCCGATTTTTTTTGCCGTGCGAATAAAAGCCAAGGCCAACTCCAGTCCGACTCTTTTTCCACGAGCGATCGGATGGACGCCGATCGAAGACAACTCCGCAGTCCCGGGCGATCCGCCAGGGACAGCATCTGCGTCCGCTGGAAATCTAGCACGAGCCGTACAATCCGACTGGGTTTTCTGACTAGGGCCGGCAGGGTAGAGAGAAGGAATCGTAGCTTCCGGTGCTTTAGTTCTGAATAGAACTCGGACGGCTCTAAAAATCCGGATACGAACCCGAATATCTGCCCGTCTTCCTCGGCGATCCAAAGGATTCCTTTGGGTTGATCGAGAATAAAAGCGTAATATTTGGCTAGAAACCTCCGGCCCAGCTCAGTGAGATAAAATCTGGGAAAAGCCGCGATATGCGTGGCGACGACACCCGGTAGATTGTAGCTCTCGCGGCTCGAATTCTCATGACTCAAGCCTGTTCCTTTGGTTCTTTGGGCGGCATGACGGAGTTGTGATGTCGTGAAAGAGGAGAAGCTGTCCTTTCCGGCCGCTAACCCGTTAAATGCCAAACTCTTCGTCTATTGCTGCTAATGAGTCGCTTAATTAGGGTCTGCTGAAAAAGCCGCTCTTGTCTTCAATGGCCGATTGCTCATCCTGACTTCCCACGTGAGACCCCGTTAGATTCTCCCGGTCTCGGACGGGCTTTCTTTCTATGCTCTCTGCAGTGCCGTCTTCAGGTTCATCGCCAGAAGCCCGGCCCGCACCCACATCTCCGAGCCCTCTAGGCCCGTATATTTCACCCGGTCCAGTCCATAATGTTCCTTCCCGTTTCCGAATGCTCCTTCGATCCGATTCCTCTCTTTCTGCTTCGCCTTGAACCACGGATCGGTATTCCGGATCTCTTTTGATTTTCGACCCAGGGGTTTGAACGATGTCCGGATACCGAGCTCTCCCGTCGTCTCGCGATTCTCGCGCGTTCCGTACTTCTGGTCAGCAGCCAGGTATGGCGGAAGCTTCCCGAAGCGTTCCCGGTAGGCCCGGATATGTGCCCCGGCGAACTCGGATTCGTTGAAGGCCTCGTGCTTGAGATGATCGAGGAACAGGAACCCGTCCACGTGAACCAACGCCCCCTTGGCCCCGAACTCCGTGTCCTTCGCTTGCTTCCCCGTCTTGATCGGCCGGACATACGGCCGGTGCAAACTCACGATCCGATCCGCGATCCGATGGGTCTTCCGCTTATACATCTCCCACTGCTGACGGAAGATCTCCTCCGCGATCCGGAGCCTTTCCTTAACCGCGCGATAAACCTTCTTCCTCCGATGTTTCGCCGTTTCAACAAGTTCCCTCATCTGACGAAGGTTGCGCCGGACGTACTGCAGCATCGCCTTCTTCGCCCGGGCGATCGTCTTTTTCGTCTTTGTCTTCTTCTTCGCGAACTTCAAGTATTCCTGCCGCGCCTTCCGCTTGTAGGTCCGGGGCCTCTTCACCCCCAACGCCTTCCCCAACTTGTGAATGCTCCTGACCAGCCACTCCCGGACGTCGTTCAACAACCCCACGTCGGTCGGATACTTGACCGCCTCCGGGAATACCGTGGCGTCCATCAGCATCCCCTTCGCCCGGATGATCCGTCGCTCGATCAGAACTTCGTAGGTCTTCTCCTCCATGTACCGGAAAAAGCTCAATCCGAGCTTCCCCCGGATCTTGGCCAACGTGCTCGCGTCCAAGACCTCTTCGGTCGCCATCGACCGAAATCCGCAGAACGCCTGCATGTACGGGTTCTCCAAAACCTCCGCAACCAGCTCCCGGTCCGAAAGCCCGGTCATATGCTTGAGCAGCAGAAGCCCGATCACGAGCTGACCGTCCTTGGCCGGCCGGCCGATGTCGGAAAACGCCTTCCGGTACTCATCCTCGAGGTCCTGCCAGGGAATAAGATTCGCGATCCGAAGCCAGCGATTCCCCGTGTCGAGCTTGCCGCCGAAGGGAAACAGTTCGGGAAAAAGAGGCTGACTGCTGCGGTCTTTAGGGCGATACATCCTGGAGGGCTCCTTCGTCAAATGCACGGTTTTCGGGGGATAAAGCGCGATTCCCGTGCACTTGAAGCATTGAACTCGCCCAAGATATACAATGAAACTATTTTATATTCAAGAGGTTACGTAAAGTTATGGCCTTTTTCAGCAGACCCTAATTATCCCCCTATGCAAGTTAAGCTCACTGCAACCTTGGCCTCTCATGTGAGTCCGGCTTTGATCTTTTTCTAATAGACGATACGAGTTGCTGTTACGTTCGCACGATACACACGCGACAATCGCTAGAAAGTGAGTGAGAAGAATCTTTATTGCGAAACAAAAGCAAAGCAGATTGAATGAGACTAACCTGAATGTGATCGACCGTCTTCCAAATCAATTATTGAACGCTGCCATACAAATGTCCTATGTCCAATTTGCGTTTTCTCTGGAAATTGTGCATCCGATAGGACATTCATAATACCGTCATCAATAGTTGAACCTGAATCGATTGCTAACTTGCATAACAAGAAGGTACTAATATTATTCAGCTACCTCATTATCGTATGTCGCTAACGCTCAACTCAATCAACTCTGCATATTTGCGGTACTGGACATGTGCATCGAATTCCAGCGCAGCAGCATACGAATTTTTCGCCATTTGCAGTCGCCGCGCTTCATCAAATGCTAACGACTTTAAAGCTGTGGCAAGCGCGCTGGGTTCACCGGCCGTGTATTGAATGCCAATTTCTCTCCTTGTTAAGAAGCCTTTCTAATTCTCCTTTCAGAGAACTAATTATCGGTAAGCCAGCCGCAAGGTAGTCATATGCTTTGTCGGGCATTGCCACGTTCGAACCGGGCGCATAGGCACAAATCCCAATATCACAGGCCGTGTACAACCGGGCCAAGTCATGCGGTTCAACCTTTCCTAGGTAAACGAGCCGCGTCAGATGATGTTCTTTCAATAAAGTTAGTTACATCGACACGCAGCGGTCCGTCGCCAGCAATCCAAAGCCTGATCGGATTGCAGTGCTCCTCTAACTCAAGTGCAGCCAATAGTAAAGTTCGAATATCGTAATTATTCCCCAACGAACCGGCATAGACCACCCAGATTTCGCCTGGTTGCTTCATTATATTCACGCCGGATATCGGCGTGCTCGCAACCTTTGCGGCCTCGCGAAAGGCCGAAACATTAATACCATTGAATATCGTTTGGCACAAGGCCGAAGTAACACTCGGCGCCTGCTCTTTGGCAACCTGAAGATAGGTCTCACTCAGGGCTGTAATCGCAGTAGCCTGATTCAAGTTGTGCCGCCTTAACCAGTATAATGGCGAGAAGACCACTGGCGCAGCTGGCTGCAATAAGCGCGGCAGGGCCAGCACAAACAACTCGGGCCAGAGATCAAAAACATCCAAAACCAACGGCACTCGGAATTTCTTGGCGAGCCGTACCGATATCCAACCCAACGATTTGCGACGGGTCGCTGCCAACAATGCAATCTGGCCGCATTGACTTAGCGGCACGCTGGTATAGATTCTTGGCATAATCACTTCAAAGCGGACGCGTCCAATGCTAATGTTTTTGAAATAGCCGGTCGTGGGCACCAGGCGAATTGTAAAACCAGGCAAATCCCAATGTCTTTCCATCTTTCTGATCGAAAATGTTTAAAGTGATGTGAGAAATTTCCTGTCCACCAGATTACGTGGTGCCCGCGCCCTGCAAGGGCGTGGCCCAACAATGTGAAACGATAATCCCGCCAACCTTCTCCCGGGAATGGGACCGTAGGGATTAATAACCAAATGTTCAATTCGATACGTCACTGCGTTGCGTTCTGTAGCTTACGTTTTCATTCAATAGCCTCGGCTATGTCGGATTTGTTAATTCAGGCCTTGAGATGCTCCATAGATTTTTTGTATCCTTTTTTTAGCGAAATACGAGGCGACCACCCAATCGGGACTTCGCCTTATCAATCGCCAAAATGTTTAAGGGCACGTCAATTTGTCGCGCACGGGCGTATTTGACTATTGCGCGAACGTTGACCATTTTCTCTATTATGGAAACCAATTCTCGTATAGATATACCTATACCACTGCCAATATTAAAGATTTGATTCATTGCCTTGTTTGAGGATGAGGCCACAATGTACCACGTATCATATCGTCGATATATATGTAGTCTCTTACTGCAGCTGCCATCTCCCCATATTTCAATAGGTTGATGCATTGAGATATTACGTGCAAATATTGCGGCAGCGCCTTGAACATGTATTTGAGCGTTGTTAGGCCCAAAGGGATTGGCATAGCGCAATATTGTGTATTTCAAGGCCGCGCTCAAGGCTCATAATTGAATATATTTTTCAGTTGCCAGCTTTACAATCCCATGTGAGCATATTGGATGTGTCGCATGGGATTCTGGGATAGGTGTTTGCATCGTTGGGCCATATACAGTCCCTCCAGATGAAGGAAATATTAGCCTCGTGCAACCAACGGCTAATGCTTCTTCCAGAAGATTCATTGTCCCTACCAGATTCTCTGTGATATCCCCTGATTAAATTACCATAAGATGTCCCGGCAAAGTTGTTGAGGCAAAGTGGAAATAGCGTATCGACTCCACCCAATGCTAAGTGCACTATATCCTTATTTCTATAATCACCCTCTATTAATTCGACACGTCCCAGAATATTACCGAGGTTGGAGTAGTTAGCTTGCGGCTGGTCAAGAACCTTCACCGACCAGCCGTTGTCCAGTAATGCTTGTACTAGGTGCGATCCGATGAACCCAGCTCCACCGGTCACCAAACAAGAACGGTTATCCATGGTAGTTGTATTTTGCGACAATGGCAGTTCGAGATTGACATCGTAAGTATGTTTTCAAATCGCCAAGAATTCGCATTGAAGACATAACTCGATGCATTTCTTGTAACGAAATAGCTTAGTATCGCCTCCTAACGCTCGAAGAGGTGTGAAATATATCCTTAATCCCTGACGGTTTTTGCGCCGAATTGTAGGCCAAAGAAAAATGGCTGCGAAGAATTGAAGGCAATAACCAGGCAGGTTCCCAAGCCTGGAGCAAATCGTGATACATTCCTTCTGCTGCAAGTCCAGCCAGCCGGAAAATAGGAACCCGATATGAGAGACCATATTGAGACTCGTCATGCTTCACTATCTTCCGAAAGACAGCAAAACGACATATTGTAGAATTGACATGAAGAATAGGAAAGTTGTCCAAATCCATTATCTGACATGATTTGCACATACGTATTGTGCGCCTAGAGACAGTCCTGTTGATTCACTTTGGAACAGAGTTTCAGTTCGGGCCGGAGCCTATCCCCAAGGGTCGTCTCTAGCTAAATCAATCGCCCGATAGGTAAAACTAAAATTCGATTCCGTCCTGATTCATCAATATCCATAAGCGGCAGGATTTACCAAAGACTTGATTACATTTTTGCGGCAATCCGTACCATAATCGGTATTCGACACTCAAAACGAAACTGGTAGTAGAGGCAATGATTATCACTGTAACAAAAAGCACTTTTTGTGCAAGCTGTCTCGTTTCATCACAATTAGAGTAGTAGCAGGTGAGTGCGACTCCATATTCACGAATGATATCGTGCGAGTGTTACGCCGACTTGAAATAGAGCCAAGATAAAAAGCAACACCTTCAGCCAAGTAGATCCTCTCCATAGTTTTGGCTTAAGCACCTCGTCAAGTATCCATACGGCCAAAAATACGGAGAGCAATGCCAAGATGGGAGGTTCCGCTAATAATGCTGAATATCTTCCAGAAGCCTTCTCAATAACTGGAAAGAAAATTGACTCGGGAGGGTTCCATATTCGCACTGCAGCTACGGCTAGCACAGAACTGGCAACGGCACCAACAGGATAGCAGCCAATACCCGCCGCATTTGCTGGGATGAAACGACGTAAAGTTTGAAGAGAAAACAAAAGAGCGCGAGTGTTCGATCCCAGATGTCCAAGAGCCGCACTAACAGGACTTCCTACAATGTTTGAAACAGCATAGAAAACAATAAACCCAAAGAAGAGCATTTTGAGAATAAAGAGAATCGGAAATTTCCAATATGCAGATACCTTAACAATAGTCCTGTGACGAGTAAAACTGGAAACAAATAATCGCTAGGATCAGGCCCCATAGTGTTCAGGTTCAACAAAGCTAGCGCGCAGAACGCAACAACGTCGAAAACACGCCACTGATTCAAAGACTGTGGCTTCGTTTCGCTTAGCATTATAGAAAGCTCATATATGTCTGGTGCGCTGCAATGCCCTCGCATATGCAGTCTCGTACTCTTGCGCCATTCTTTGTGGATTAGAATGCTTTTCTAGAAATTTATCCGTAGCCCTATCTACCAACCTTCTAGTTTCCCCGGCATTCTTTAGGACCTCTATGACACGATGTGCAGCCTCATTGTCGTCGCCGGGAGGGAAAGTATAACCTGTTCGTCCATTCTCGATAACCTCCTCCACTCCAGGATAAGCGCTGGAGACCACTGGTCGATGAGCAGCATGAGCACCCAAAATAGTTAATGGAAGTGATTCGGAACGTGACGTAAAAAGCAGCACATTCATCATCTGGAACAGAGCAAGGAGTTCACTCTTTGGCATTATTCCTGTAATAACCAGCCAATCATTCAGGCCTAATTGTTCGGCTAACTTACGGACCCGTTTGTTAGATCGCCTCCACCTACCGACAGAAAAATCGCATCAGGAATTACTTTTATTAGTCTGCCGCTGTCTGACGAAAACTCATGGGTCTTTTCTATGTTCCATCCTGCCAACCATTCCAATGACAGGTACCTTGTCAGGTATCCCAAGACTTTGTTTTTTCAAACTGATTTGAGAAGATCTACTTTTCTATGGGCCTGCATCGATTTGAGTGTTAATTGTTACCAGCTTGTTTTTAGCAACTAATCCTTTTTTTATTCCGATGTCGCTATCGCGTTGGCATTTAGTGGTGACGACTTGTGCACGTGAGCAGATATACCGTTCGATCGAAACAAATAGTGACTTGCTTAGATCAGATTTTTTATATTCAGATCGCCAACTATGGCCTGTATACACGGTGGCACGAGGTAATCGTACGGACGAAAGGCAACCCAGCAAACCTGCCGCGCAGTGTGAAGGTGAATCAGGTCAAACTGCTGCTGCGTTAGGAGGTTGCGGAGTTGTATCACGCGAAATTGGTAGGACGACATGACGGTATAAGTTGGTGAAAGAAAGTGGGGTACTGTCGGCTAGTGCGGTGCGGCGGTCCAGTTGCTTCATGTCCGGGAAACTGTTATGTGCCAGTCCACTGTCTCCGGGCTAAAATGTAATGCAATCAGATTGACGTAGCCTTTGACCCCCTCTCATATGCCGCACCAACAACCAGCACCTTAATTTCCATGTTCCACCCTATCATGGAGGGTAAAGACCTCACCAAACTCTTATCTGTTCTATCTAGAATAAACCACTCATACTACCGTCTCAAAAGAATCAAAAAAGAGGGCGATAAGGTTCGCTTGAAAGAAAAGGCTGCTTGCAATTGTCGGATGCTAAACAGGATAAGCGGAAGTAAAATAGTATGCAACGGCAAATTGCAACTCAGGAGACCATATGCGCTGGTTTCAGGGCAGTCTCCAAGAAGAAATGAAGAAAAAAGTGGCCTCAAGAGTTACGCGAATTGTGAAGGCGATCTGCTCCAATGATACCCCATTTGGAAATTAGGAAATAAACCAAGGCCAAGTAGAGCGGTATCGGGATGAGGTGTATTCTTGCAACTATATCCGGTCGGCCAAAACCCGTTATCAAGCTCATGGAGATCCACCCCGAAGGAAGTTGTTAATACTCCAATAACGAGGACTTGGAGACCTAGGGCTCGTCTTTGCAAATAGCGGGGCCCTGCCAAAGAGAGAGGATGCTTTTTGAAAATGATATGATAAACAATACTAGGGGGCCGAGCGTAATTAGAATGCTGCTTGACTGACGGGCATATAGGTCAGTAAGGTTTTTGCCACCCTTGGTTTGCAGGTCTGAAGGCAGGAAAAATAACAGCGGCGATTGCGCCAGGAATGATCCAAACGCCATCGGTAGATCAAAAGGAACCGAGTAAAACGTAACCGCCCCGATAGCAACAAGTGCTGCAATGAAATACCGATCAATTTGAACAAGGAACGGCATGATATATTCGAGATAGCGACCCACAAGCATAGGAAAAGAGAATGTGCTGTGGCTTTGGTAAAGGCGAGCTTTCGTGGTAGGACAGGTATTGCATAGAGGCACCAACGGAAATATGCAACTGTAGCAATCAGTCGTGCTGTCAGCATAAGAAAAACGATTCCCGCGATTCCTGGGTTTGTCCAGACCCCCACCAAAGGAATCAAGTAGGTCGAAATATTCAGTGCTACTTTTACGGAATTCACTAAGTCAAATCGTTGGGCACCTTCCAAAGCACCCCTGAGCGCTGAGCTTCCCAATACTATTGGCACGGACACCGCCAACAATAAAAGAGTCGTGTGGGCATCGTTAACCAGTTCTTGCGGTACATTGGTCACCTCATTACAACATAGGGGTAGCAGCAGCAAGGAGAAAGCCACCAAGCGAGCCAATTATAACGTGTACTCCAAATGATGTCCAAACCACTGAATCTAGGCGATTAAAGTCCCCGCTTTCAGAGTTCTGCGACAAATTTGGTTGTTGCGCGTCCCAATCCAAGCTCTAGTATGCCAATAGACCCGAAAATTACAAATGTTAACGAGAGCAGACCATAGGCATCATTTCCCAATCCTCTGACGATTCGGGGAATTAAAACAATGGCGACGATCGCGACTGCCGCTTGTCCAAATATGTTGATCATCGTGTTTCTCGGGCAAGCATCTTCGAGCCTATACTAAAAGCCCTATTGTCAATAGTATCTATCCCATTCCCCAACCGTTCTAATCTTCTCATGTTACCGGCTGTTCATGTAACAATCGCATACTTTGATTGCGGTATTGTGCAATATTCTCTATCGTCGAGGCGATGGATGGTAGCCCCTGGAGTATTTTTACCTACTGAGCTTCTTCGCAGCAATCATCTGGGTATACCGAAAAGGCTTTGTACTCCTTAAGGAGTATCCGCATTTGCGTGAGCTGGACCCCAAAAACTGGACAGGGCAATAAGGTGGAACCCGCTGTATCTCAACAAGGAGGTATGGCATTATGTCCAGTATGGGACGGAAACAGTACGAAGCCACATTCAAAGCGAAGGTCGCCCTCGAGGCCGTCAAGGGCGAGAAGACGATCGCCCAGCTGGCCGGGGAGTACGGCGTCCACCCGAACCAGATCGGCCGATGGAAGACGGAGCTTCTCGAGAAGCTGCCCGGCTTGTTCTCCGATCGAAGGAAAACGGCAGGAGAAGAGCTGGGAAGAGACCGAGGCCGAGCTGTACCGGCAGATCGGGCAGCTCAAGGTCGAGCTGGACTGGCTTAAAAAAAAATCCGAGAAGCTCCTGTCCTGAGCAAGCGGGACGAGGTCGAGCCCGGGCATCCCGAGATTCCGGTTGTCCGACAATGCGAGCTTTTGGATCTGAGCCGATCGACGTTTTACTATCGGCCGCTGCCGGAGGATCCGGAGGACGAGGTTCTGCGGACGCTCCTGGACGAGGAATTTACGGCCAGGCCCTTTTTCGGAGCCCGAAAGCTTCGCATCCAGCTGAACAAGCGGGGATATCGGGTCAACCGGAAGCGGATCCGCCGCTTGATGCGGGAATTGGGACTTTCGGTCATTTACCGGAAGCCGCGGCTGAGCATTCCGGGCCGCCGGCACAAGATCTATCCGTACCTTCTCCGCGGCCTCGCGATCGTAAGGCCCAACCAGGTCTGGAGTTCCGACATCACCTACATTCGCCTGGCCCACGGATTCGTCTATCTGGTGGCGATCATCGATGGTTCAGCCGGACGGTGATCTCGTGGGCGCTTGTCGACGACGCTGGAAAAGGACTTCTGCCTGGAGGCGCTTCGAGAAGCGCTGCGTGGGGGAAGCCGGAGATTTTCAATACCGATCAAGGGCTCTCAGTTCACCAGCCCCGAGTTCACGGGGCTTCTGGAAAGCCAGGGGATCCGGGTTTCGATGGACGGCCGCGGCCGGGTCTTCGACAACATCTTCGTGGAGCGGTTGTGGCGGTCGGTCAAGTACGAAGAGGTTTATCTTCACGAATACCGGACGGTGAGCCGAAGCCCGGCAACGCCTGGCCGACTACTTTCACTTTTACAACGACCGAGAGGCCGCACGAAGCGCTCGGCTATCGAACGCCGCACGAGGTTCATTTTGGGACTCAGTCGACGCTGCTGCCGGCTTCGGAGGCCAGGGCTTGATATGGACCAGCCGACGATCGCCCTTCCTGGGTCAACTGGCGAGGCCGTTTTTTCGGCCGGATTGCGAAAATGGCCTTCCGCCAAGGAAAAAGCTACAATGTCATTAACGGCGGGCATGAACAACACCTTATCCAGGCCGTCCGAGTGTCCAGACTATGGGGACCACCGCAGCGGAAGAAGTTTTGGGGGAGGCATTTTTGGGCGCGGGGATATCTGGCGGTGATGAGGGTACGTGACAGATGAAAGGTCGAGAAGTACATACCGGAACAGGAAGGGGAGCCGGGGGTAGACGATAGTCGATTTGCAATCGACAAACCTCAAAACCTGCCGCCTTTAAGGCGGTCAGTTGTTTAATTTAATTAATTACCGTCGGCGTTGGAATAACTGAACAAGAGAACTAGTATCGGACTATTAGCTAGGGCCTGTTGAAAAACGCCATGACTTTCCGTATCCACTTGATTATACATTAGTTCAATGGTATGTCATGGGCGAGTCCAATGCCCAAAATGCACGGGAATCGCGCTCTATCCCCCGAAAACCGTGCACTTTGCGAAGGAGCCTCGGCCGGTGTATCGACCTAAAGACCGCAAGTCAACGCCTCTTTTTCCGGAACTTTTCCCGTTCGGCGGCAAGCTTGATGAAGGGAACCGCTGGCTGCGGATCTGCCGAGCTCATCCCCTGGCAGGACCTGGAGGATGAGTACCGGAAGGGGTTTTCCGACATCGGCCGGCCGGCGAAGGACGCCCAGCTGGTCATCGGGCTTCTGTTGCTCGAAGCACATGACAGGACTTTCGGACCGGGAGCTTGTGGCCGAGGTCTTGGAGAATCCGTACATGCAGGCGTTCTGTGGATTCCGGTCGATGGCGACTGGAGATGTTTTGGACTCGAGCACGTTGGCCAAGATCCGGAAGAGAGTTAGGGATAGGTTTTTTCCGGTACATGGAGGAGAGAGACCGTACGAAGCCCGATCGAGCGGCGGATCATCCGGAAGAAGGGGATGTTGTTGGACGCGACGGTCTTCCCGGAGGCGGTCAAGTATCCGAACGACGTCGGACTTTTGAACGACGTGAGGGAGTGGCTGGTCCGGAGTATCCATCGGCTGGGCAAGGCGTTGGGAGTGAAGAGGCGGCGGACCTACAAGCGCAAGGCCCGGCAGGAATACTTGAAGTTCGCCAAGAAGAAGACGAAGACGAAAAAGACGATCGCCCGGGCCAAGAAAGCGATGCTGCAGTATGTGAGGCGCAATCTCCGCCAGATGTGGGAACTCGTTGAAATGGCGAAACGTCGGAGGAAGCGGGTCTATCTGGCGGTTACGAGAAGGCTGCGGATCGCCGAAGAGATCTTCCGTCAGCAACTGGAGATGTACATCAAGAAGACCCATCGGATCGCCGACCGGATCGTAAGTCTTCACCGGCCGTATGTGAGACCGATCAAGACGGGGAAACAGGCGAGGGACACGGAGTTTGGGGCGAAGGGGGCGCTTACCCATGTCGACGGCTTCCTGTTCCTCGACCATCTGGAGCACCAGGCCTTCAACGAATCCGAGCATGCGCTGGCTCAGATTGAAGCTTACAAGAAACGGTTCGGAGGGCTTCCTCCGTACTTGGCTGCTGACCGGAAGTACGGGGCGCGGGAGAACCGCGAGGCGACGGCTGAACTGGAGATCCGGACATCATTCATTCCCTTGGGCCGGAAATCAAGAGAGATCCAAAAGACGGATCGAACAAATGGGCTTCTGTCTTCCATGGACTCATGTTAGGGATTTGCAATAGTATTTATATCACATATCGTATTATATCGTGTTTCACTTCAACGTGATATTTTTCATTTTTGCTCCTGAATAAATTCCGTCAATTGCTCAATCGTAGGATATTCTCCTTCCCCGGTAAAGCATCGAGCATCATCAATCAATATAATATGATCAAGTATTTTACAGTTTAATATAGCATTTAATTCTTCAAATATCGGACACTCTTTATCTCCTTTTGCAGTGATTCCTTCCGAATAATGCCCATCTAGCCAAAGCACAGCGGGCTCATCAATTTCCTTTAAAATGCTCGCAAGCACTTTTCCGCTATCTCCCTGTACAACAATTATATTCTTGTTATTCTTAAATCTTCTTTTTGCTTTCTCGAACAATTCATCTGAACTCTATCGAAATTGATCCTATCAAACCGCGACTTTAGTGCCTCTACCATATCTCCCAAATAGGTCCCTGTTTCTATTAATATTTTATAACCATATTTTTCTTGATATTCTCCTATAGCAAGTTCTTTTACAACATGAGGAGGAGGAACCGGATAACCATTTTTTTCCCACTTTTTAATTTGGCTCTTTTCTTTCTGCTTTTTCAATCTATCGATAATAATTTGAGGGATAAGCGTTCTTATAATTTGCTTTATCTTATCTTTCATTTTTTGCCTGTTTTGATATTTGGAACTTGCAGCTATGGTTAACAGCCTTTTTAGCGACCTGCATTGTCAGTTCAATACGATTTGAGAGAGGGCGATACTGGCGGCACCCATTCTAAAGCTATTGCTTGTATTATCAAACATAGCTTTCATGATATTAACTTGCCTTGCTGCCATTTATATTCAATAACCCGATTGAATAGCTTTTAATCAACTGCGTAGAGGATATATTTCTTAACCTTCGGAGCATCTCCGTATTGATGAACCGGTTGTCG
Source organism: Candidatus Aminicenantota bacterium (assembly GCA_963719985.1). Taxonomy (GTDB): domain Bacteria; phylum Acidobacteriota; class Aminicenantia; order Aminicenantales; family Saccharicenantaceae; genus RBG-16-66-30. The sequence continues at coordinate 592,116 of CAVRDU010000006.1, forward strand.
GCTTTCAGGTCGCGTATATACACAATCGGTACATTTATCCGGTATCTGTGTTCTTCTAAGCTTCGGCTACGGGCAGAAGGCCGACTGCGAATATGGCAAGACTCTAAACTCTTAGCGCTTCCTTCATTGACAAACCCGGCCAATATTCTCAGAATTCACCTACTCACTTTTAAGAATATCCATATTATGAATACCATTTTATTTATTTCCGTTTAAACGCACCAAAGTAAATCTATTATAGCATTATAGATTCTGACATACCAGCAAGAGATAATTGATTCTAATGGACGTTGTATTAAGTATCTTAGATTTTCTTTTTCTAAAAGAAGGACTGCGCACCTCGAATAACCTTTCCTTTAATAATCAGATGCTGAGTCGATATTGGCGGATTGTTTTTGTGCTTAGCCTTTATAGAGGAAGAATTTTTCTTTGTATTCTTTTGAACGACGACTTCCCTTGCGTTTAATTTCCCATGCCGTTTCGCCAGGGCGCAGAATTCGTAAAAGGACATGCTTATCCCAGAGTCCAATCGTTAGACAGGACTCGATAACGAGCCTCCAGTGGGATTTCTCCATATTCCTCGCTACCGAGATTAGAATATACTAATGGATGACCTCCATTTAATTTAAGAAATCCAGCACGTTGATCTCCCGCGCCGAACATATCATCTTCACAATTCGTTCGGTATTCACATTAGAAGAAAGCACTCGGTCTTCAATCCAGAAAATGATCCATCGTTGACTTATCTGACCGAGCATTTGAATTAAATTCGAAGAGTAGTCAATATCTTTCCCTACAATAATTGAACGAACTCTGGGATCCGAATATTCATAAGTATTTGATCCCAAATAAATAGGATAAGGACAATTTGGCCAATACTTGAAGAAACAATAAAAAAACGGATGCCACAAATCCTGATAAGCATCACACGAAACTACTAATATTGCGACATTATTTTCCTCGCCTTCCTTCAGCGATCTTTTGCTCATTATGCGTTTCCAATTACAAGCTTAACAAAAGTAGTTGATACCGCCCCTCGCTCGACGGATTATACTTTTATGTTTCTGTAAATAATTGAATTATAAATACATTATCGAGTGCTATTACGCTCATTTTCTGCAACAATATATTGAGGCAAAGCTCAAGGACAGCCTATTCATGTTGATCGTGCCAAGCGCATAAACTTTGCTGGGTACCCAGATTTATGTCTGACAATTGTTTTTCGCGGTTGAAAAATGATTCTTGATTTGCTCTACTTTGTATTTCCAATGTAGGAAAAGTTCAACATGCGGGCGGAGCTCACAGAGCTGCACGATCATCAGCGCCTGCCGGAACATAATAAGGTACAGTTGAAGCGTGTAGGATAATAGCTTCATTAAGATTATTTTATCCTATCGTTTTTAGCAGGTTTAGAAGATAGGCCCCATACGCGTTGCCTGCCATCGGCTCAGCTTGGGCACCTAGCTTCCGGCGTCAATGTATCCCATGTGATAGGCAATCTCTTCCGGGCAGGAGATCATCAGGCCCTGGCGGGCTTCCACCGTCTGAACAAAAGTGGCCGCCTGAAAAGCGATTCGTGCGTGCCGGCATCAAGCCAAGCGACTCCCCGCCCCAGAACAGATACTCGAATTTGCCGGCCTTAAATAGATCTCGGTTCAAATCTGTTATTTCGATTTCTCCGCGTCCAGAGGGTTGAAGTTGGCGGGCATAGCCAACGACTCTTTTCGTCATAAAAATATATGCCTGGTATCGCATAATTCGACCTTGGGGGCCTTGGGCTTTTCTTCGATCGAAATTGCGTTCCTGTTCCGAATCGAACTCGACTCACACCATAACGGTCCGGGTTATTGACTGGATAAGCAAATATCACTGCGCCTTCGGTGAGGGCCGCCGCTTGACGCAGCCTATCTGGGCAAGCCGGCCCGTAAAATATATTGTCTCCCAGGATGAGCGCGCACGGTTGACCGGATATGAACTCCTCCCCTACCAGGAAGGCGTCGGCCAACCCGCGCGGTTCCGCTTGTTCGGCATAGGAAAAGTGCAAGCCCCACTGGCTGCCGTCCGCCAACAAGCCGCTTGAAGAGGGGCAGGTCGTCGGGCGTGCTGATGACGAGGATCTCTCTGATTCCCGCCAGCATGAGGTCGAAAGCGGGTAATAGATCATGGGCTTGTTGTAAGACGGGGAGCAACTGCTTGGAAGTCGCTTTAGTCAGGGGATGCAGCCGGGTTCCCTTCCCTCCCGCAAGGATGATTCCCTTCATTGTTTAGCCGCTCTTTTCTGATAGTTCTTTTCCAGCCAAGCTTGATATTCAGGCCGGCCGGCGATCGACTTTATCCACTCCGGATTGTCAAGGTACCATTCCACGGTTCTTCGGAGGCCGCTATGCAAGTCTTCTTTCGGATGCCAGTCCAGTTCCTTGGTCACTTTGTCGATGTTGATCGCGTACCGGCGGTCATGTCCCGGACGATCATTGACAAAGCAGCATAGCCGGTCGTGGGGCACGCGGCCGGAATCAGGTGCAAGTTCATCCAGGATAGCGCAGATCTCTTTAACGACTTGGATATTAGGAGGTTGATTGTTGCCGCCGACATTATAGGTTTCGCCGGGGCGGCCTCGACGGACCACTTGCCAGATCGCCTCGCAGTGATCCTCGACATATAGCCAGTCCCGCACCTGCATTCCGTCTCCATATATGGGCAGAGGCCGGCCGTTCAACGCATTGAGGATCATCAAGGGGATCAATTTCTCGGGGAACTGATAAGGGCCATAATTATTCGAGCAATTGGTAATCGTAACCGGAAGGCCATAGGTATGAAAATAGGCGCGAACGAGATGATCGCTCGAGGCTTTGGAGGCGGCGTAAGGAGAATGCGGGGAGTATGGCGTGGTCTCCGCGAAGGCTTGGTCGCCAGGGCCGAGGGATCCATAAACCTCATCCGTTGAGACATGATGGAAACGCGCCTGCTCGATGGGAACCGTTTTGTCCTGAATCCAGGCCTGGCGGGCGGCATCGAGCAATGTAAATGTCCCGACGATATTGGTCTGGACGAATTTTGCGGGACCGTGGATGGAACGGTCGACGTGCGATTCCGCGGCAAAATGGACGATCGTATCGATCTTTTGCTCATGAAGAATGCGATCCACTAATTCACGATCACAAATATCACCTTCCATGAAAAGGCAGCGGTTTGGAGCCGGCAAATTCCTCAGATTCTCCAAATTGGCGGCATAAGTGAGAGCATCCAAATTGACGATGAATGCATCCGGTTCGACGCGCTGAAGATAATGGATAAAGTTCGAGCCGATGAAGCCTGCCCCCCCGGTGACTAGTATCATTTGCATATGGGGTACTACGCACGCCTAATCGGACTTAGGGTCTAGCCGGGACCTTCGTGTCTTCCGCCGAGACCAGCGTCTTTCGATGAAAGGATGGGCTCCAGGCCGGGCGGGATCGGTCAGCTGAATATAATGAGAAGTAATGCCCACCGCAGGTATTTGATTGGAGCGGACTGTTTCCAAGTAGAACCCCACGCGTCAACGATCACACATGGTTCGATGCGAATGACCTCTGGGATTGCAGTAACAAATACATTCATTACCTGGAATAATCTAAGATTCAATCGTGACTACTAAGTCCTGATCTTCATAGTGGGCTTCGTCTTCTTATACCATTCGACCGAATGACAAAGGCCGGATCTTCAACAGAGAACTTTGCTCGATTCCCAAACTCCTGCTGCGCCCGACTCGTATCAAGCATGCGGCGTGGCTGGCCGTTGGGTTTCGTCGGGTCCCACGCGATCTTTCCTTGAAATCCGGTCAAGCGGGCTATTGTCTCGGCCAGGTCTTTGATACTCATCTCGAATGCGCTTCCTAGGTTAGCGGGCTCGCGCTTATCGTAATGTTCCGTGGCCAACAATATCCCTTCGGCGGCGTCTTCAACATACAGGAACTCACGGGTCGGCGAGCCATCGCCCCAAACAACGATGGATTCAGTCCCCGTTCTTTGGCCTCGAAACACTTACGGATCAAAGCGGGGATCACATGGGAGGTTTCGGGATCAAAATTATCTCCCGGGCCGTAGAGATTGACGGGAAGAAATAGATGCCGTTGAACCCGTATTGTTGACGATAGGCCTGGAGCTGGACCAGGAGCATCTTCTTAGCCAGGCCGTAGGGGGCATTAGTCTCCTCGGGGTATACCGTCCCAGAGGTCTTCTTCTTTGAAGGGGACGGCGTGAATTTCGGGTAGGCGCAGATGGTCCCGATGCAGACGAACTTCTTCACGCCAAACCGCCGGGCATGTTGGATGAGTTGGATCCCCATGATGGCATTGTCGTAGAAGAACTGTCCCGGGTTGGCGCGGTTGGCGCCGATCCCGCCGACGACGGCGGCCACGATGGATGACGATATCGGGCTGGGATTCCTCGTACATGCGGATGATCGAAGCCTGCTTCGCGAAGATCGTACTCTTCGATCTTGGGAACAAAGATGCGCCCGCACCCACGCTCCTCGAGCTTGCGGACGACGTATCGACCGAGGAAACCGTCCCCGCCCGTGACGACGACGCATTTATCCTTGAAAAAATCGCTGATTCAGAGCCCCCGGAAGATTTCCTCGGCTTTCCCCTGGAGCTGGAGGGCGAGGATCTTTCTTTTTCGGCATCGACCATCAGGCGGACGAGGCTCTTGAAATCGGTCTTCGGCTGCCAGCCGAACGCCTCGCGGGCTTTCGAGGAATCCCCCCGCAGGAGATCGACTTCGGTCGGGCGGAGATAGCGCGGGTCCAGCTCGACATAGGATTGCCAATTCAAGGCCCGCATGGGCGAACGCCTCTTCGAGGAACTCGCGGACGCTGTGGGTCTCGCCCGTCGCGATGACGAAATCGTCGGGCTCATCCTGCTGGAGCATCTGCCACATGGCCTCGACATACTCGGGGGCGTAGCCCCAGTCGCGCTTGGCGTCGAGATTGCCGAGGAAAGAGCTTTTTCTTGCGAGGCCGGCTTCGATGCCGGGCAATGGCGCGGGTGATCTTCCGTCGTGACGAACGTCTCGCCGCGACGAGGCGATTCATGGTTGAACAGGATGCCGTTGCAGGCGAACATGCCGTAGGCCTCGCGGTAATTGACCGTCATCCAGTAGGCAGAACACTTTGGACGCCGCGTAGGCGCTGCGCGGATAGAACGGGAGTCCGCTCGGTTTGGGGGACTTCGCCGGTCTTGCCGAACATCTCGGAGCTCGAGGCCTGGTAGAACTTGCAAGGGAGGCCGGTCTCGCGCAGAGCCTCCAGGATGCGCACGGTCCCGACGGCGGTGATCTCAGCGGTGTATTCGGGGATATCGAAGCTGACCCGGAATGGCTTTGAGCACCGAAATGATAGATCTCGTCGGGATCCAGGCGGTAGAGGAGCTTGATCAGGTTCGTAGAATCGCTCAAGTCGCCATAGTGGAGGAAGAAGCGACCCGTTGAGTGGGGATCGGCTAGACATGGTCGATCGGAATGCGTTGAAGTGCTCGACCGCCGAATGACATCGGGTACTTCATAGCCCTTGGAGAGGAGCGACTCGGCGAGGTAGGAACCATCTTGACCTGTGATGCCGTCAAAAAGGGCTTTTTTCATGGACTTCTTACGCTAACCTGTCGTCTTAGCCTTTTTCGGCCTTCCTACTGGCCTCGCGCCCAGGCGCCTCCCCACTTTCTCCTCAACCGTCCTCACGAATTCTTCATCTCCCCCCGGTCGTCCTGTTCTCAGGCGTTCGCGGGTACGCTTCACGATCCCCTCGTCACAGGCGGCAGCGAGATAGGAACGCCAAGCGGGAACCGCCCGATAGACTGTACCGCCTGTTGTCCGGTCCATCGCCCAAGCCGAATCATTCCTGGCGATAAGCACCGGGTCCGGCTCCCCTAAAACATGGCATCGGGCGCTCGACCAGGGATAGTCTTCGGCAAACTCCACTATTCCGGCCCGTACCGGGCTGATCTCGACGAAGCGAATTTCCTCGAAGACGCTCGGATCGTCTAGGACGCAAGACAGAAATCTACCCTTCCAGAGTTGGCCATGAACCGCTCGCTTGCCGTTGAAATACTGGGCGTAGCGCATGTGCAGGGTGTTGAAGGCCCGGGCAAGGGCCCTCTCCTCCCTAGGGAGGCAGACAAATTGAACCCGGTTGGGCATCAGGCAATAGGCCCAGATGTCCATGGCGTAGCGTGCCGTGTATTCGCGGAGCAAATCGAGATATCGTCGATAGTCCGCATCCTCCTCGAAAACATCCTTGTCGCCGTTGCTATACTGGCTGACCGCGTGCGGGAAGCCGATCAAGATGACACGGGCTAGGCGGGCCATGAACGCTCACGAAAACGAAATCTGGGGACACGTAAGAATTCCGGAGAATTCGAACATGTCCCCGATTTCTACACGTCCCGGATTTCTCATTCCCCCTCGGACAGGCTACCGCCGATGGGCGCCGAGAGGCGCCTGAGCGGCGCGAACGTGTCTTGTCATCGGCCGCGAAAGCTCATCACGGCTTCAGGCCGGCGCCAGAGTCGATCAATAAGGCGAGGACGGGGATTTGGATCGACAGGAATTCTCGCTGGCGGCGGGCTGCATCATAACCCTCGAATAACCTCTCCAGTTCCCAAGAGACTAAAATCGTGGCCGAATTGTACTGAAACCGTACAGATGATGTCAAGAATTATAAAGGGGACAGCGGGGGCTTCTCAGCCCAGCCAATCCGCGTTCCGCTTGAAGTTGGTGGCCGCGAAGCGCACCCTGTAGGGGTAGCGGACCTTGACGAAGTCGAAGTCCCCGTCGTGAGGCTCCTCGTAGACGTTGAGGAGCGGGGCCGAGCCGGGGTGGTGGATGTTGCTCGCGCCCGCCTCCCCGAAGAGGTCGAGGGCCTCGAGGATCTGCGCCGTCGGGGACGGCCACGACGACGGTCTGGAGGAAGTGGCGGGCCGGGGCCAGGACCGCGGCCGCGGCCTTGACGCTCTCCACGGGCATCACCTGGACGTAGCGGTAGGTCTCGTCGGGGATCCAGAAGGACGGGCTTGTCCGCGACGCGGACGAAGGCCGAGTCCGTCACCTGCCGACGAGGACGTTGGTCGCCCCCTCGAACACCGCGCCCGAGGCCACGACCGACGGCTTTCATGGCCGGATTGACGGGCGAGGTTTCCGCCGCGTGCCGCCCCAGGGCCTGCAGCCAGCTCCTCCGCGAAGGCGCCGGTGGTCGCCCTGGACGTAGATGTTCTTGGTCGAGTAGCAGGCGGCCCCGTCGAAGGCCGAGATGTCCTCGACGAGCCCCGCGATGGCCCTCGCGCGCAACTCCGCCGACTCGGCGAATTCCCTCGCGACGTACGCCGCGCCGACCTTGTGGCCGTGCCCGAGGACGACCGGCGCGGGGCGCCGCCCGAGCCGCTTGGCCCTCTCCTCGATGTCCCGGACGGTCCCCTCGCGCCGAGGACGTTGACGGCGTCGGATGCGGCGAGGAGCCGGTCCTCGATGGCCCGGTCGCCGCCCTTCCAGTAGCCGCAGGCGATGGTCTCGCGCACGTGGGGCGCGAGCTCGCCCATCTTCGAAAGATAGAGCATCGGGAAGACGGCCGAGGTCGACGGGAGCTTCAAGACCTGGGCGGCTCCCGTGCTCCACTCCCCTCCCCCTCTCCCCGTCGGGAGCGGCAGGCCGATCCGGACGAGGATGGCCGCGTACCCGGCCACGTTTCCGGAGGCGAAATGGCTGATGAGCCGCGGCTTCCGTCTCCCGGTGAACGGCGAGTTGACGCCGAACCGCCGGAGATGCCCGAAGACCGTCTCGACGGGCCCTCTCGTCCTGAAGGCCTCCTCGACGAACCGGCCGACGAGCGAGCGGTCGTATTCGACGATGGGCCGGAAGATGCCGAGCCCGAAGCGCTCGATGTCGTGCTCGCGAGAAGCCGTCGATCGCGCCGGATGAGGTCGACGACGGCGCGGACCTCCGGCCGGCCGGGGTCGGCGAAGAAGGCGTCGAGGCGGCGCATCGCCTCCTGGATCTCGCCCGGGGAGAGCGCGGCGAAGACGTCCCGGGCGCGGGCCTTGCACGTCCTCGATGATGGCGGGCAGGGTCTCGGCCTCGATGAGGGGGAAGCGGAGCTCGGGCGGCCGCCCGCCGCCGGCTCGGTCCTGAGACGCCTCGACGTAGGGGTCGTCGAAGACGATCGCGCCGGCCGCCGCCAGCCGCGGTCAGTCACCGGAGATCTCCGCGGCCTTGAAGGCGCATCCGACCGTGCCCGCGGCCTCGGCGCCCGGCGGAACGGGACACGCGGGTGAACGAGAGGGCGCGGCCGTCCGGGCCATCGTCCGCCTCCACGATCTCGGCCTCGTCGAATTGGAGGACGGAGGTGTCGGCCGACGCGGGCTCGCCCGCGACGCAGGGCGCGACGATCGTGACCAGGCCGCGCCCGGAGCGGAGGGGCGCCTCCGTCTCGGGGTCGACGATATAGACGCGGCAATCGGGCCCCGGCCGGAAGAGGAAGTCGTCGAGGCCGCGGTCCCAGAAGCCCACGATCTGGGCCGGGGTCTCGGTGAAGCTGTAGATGTCCTTGACGTTCGTCCCCCAGTCGTCCGGCTCGATGCCGAAGACGGCCCCGATGCGGGCGATGAAGGCGGGTTTGTCGATCTTGGCGCCGCGGATCGAGCCCTTCGCCCCCGAGTAGCCGCCGCCGCTGAAGGCGACGTGGCCCAGGCCGTGGAGGCTGAACTCGCCCTCGCGGAATTCGTCGAGGTAGGGACGGAGGAGCAGGGTCAGGCCGCCGATCGAGATGGGGCGGCCGCGCGCCTGAGCGTCGCGGACGATGGCGGCCACCTCGGCGGGCGGCATCTTGCGGATGGCGGCGGGGCGGCCGGTCAGGCGGTTGAGCAGGGTCTTGAGGATATCGACGTCGACCGTGGAGTAGGTCTTCTCGTAGCGCTCGATGCTGCCCTCGAGCCCGAGCATCATGCGGAGGGCGGCCCGGCGGCCCTTGTAGGCGCCTTTCTTCGAGAGGGCGCGGAGGATGCGGAGCGACGGGGCGAAGGCCAGCCCGACCGCGACGCCGGGGAAGCCGAAGGTCTCGCCGTAGAGGGAGGTGACACGGGCCAGCTCCTCGGGGCCGGTGTAGACGTAGCTCGGGTCGCCCGAGGTGCTGCTCGAGATCTGGAAGACGCCGGGCCGGGAGAGGTCGTTGAGCTCCTCGACCAGGCCCTTGGAGAGCTTGAAGGCGGAGGAGGCGACGGCCGGGATGCGGTGGTAGGCGCCGTCGGCGACGAAGGCCCGGAGGTCGGCGAGGGTGACGCGGCGGCGCTCGCAGAGCTGCCGGTAGTAGGCGAAGCGGCCGTACTGGGACTCGACGCTCGCCCGGACGAGGTCGCGGAAGGAGGACTCGGCGGTCGTGTTTGGCGATGCGTTCATGGCGGCCTCCTTGTCGCGTTCTACGCCTTCATGTTCGGCGATCAGGGAGGCGGAGTTGTCAAGAAAAGGTCAAGAAGGTGTGAATAAGATGGGGGACATGATACCCATTTCCCATTTAATTCGGGACACAACCACAAGACCAAGTCCCTTAATTCCGGCGCCCGATCAGTCTGGACGCAATTAGAAAAATAGGGAAATAAGTATCATGTCCCCCATCTGATTGACGCGCCCCTCCCCTCTTGTTATCCTAAGGCCATCCCAGGGAACGGGGCTCGACCATGCAATGTCCCAAGTGTCAGCGTCACAATCAGGATGATTCCCGGTTCTGCGCCGGGTGCGGCCAGGAGCTCGCCACCCCTCCACCGCCTCCCCCGCCCCTCCCCCGCCCCGCCGCCCCCGAGGCGGCCCGAACGCTGACCCGCGAACCGGCCGCGTCCAGGTGGGCCGCCGGCCAGACGCTGGCCGGGAAATACACCATCCTCGGGGAGCTCGGACGGGGCGGCATGGGCGAGGTCTATCTGGCCGAGGACACGTCGCTCGACCGCAAGGTCGCCCTGAAGTTCCTGCCCGAGGCGACCTATCGGGACCCGACGATGCGGGCCCGCTTCGTGCGCGAGGCCAAGGCCGCCGCGGCGCTCAACCATCCCTACATCTGCAGCATCCACGAGGTCGGCGAGGTCGAGGACAAGCTCTTCTTCGCCATGGAGTTACGTCGAGGGGAAGACCCTGCGCGACCGGATCCGTCAGGGTCCTCTGCCGCCGGTCCAGGCCCTCCGGGTCGCCGCCGAGATCGCCGAGGCTATTCAGGCGGCCCACGAGAAGGGTCTCATCCACCGGGACATCAAGCCCGCGAACATCATGCTGACGCCCGAGGGCCACGCCAAGGTGATGGACTTCGGCCTGGCCAAGCATTTCGCGACGTCCGACGCGGACACGACGGTGGGAGGCCCGCTGGTGACGGTGACCGGGGAAGGCCTGACGCCCGGGACGCCGGCCTACATGTCGCCGGAGCAGCTGCACGGCCGGGACGCTCGACCCGCGCTCGGACATCTTCTCGTTCGGCATCGTCCTCTACGAGATGCTCGACCGGCCGGCACCCGTTCAAAAAGGAGACCGGCATGACGACGGCGAGCGCCATCCTGGGCGAGGAACCCCAGCCCATCGCCGGCGTCATCGAGGGCGTCCCCGAGGGCTTCAGCGGGTCGTCGGGCGGATGCTGGCCAAGGAGCCCGGCCGAGCGCTACGCCTCGATGGCCGAGGTCCTGCGCCGACCTGAAGCGGATCGTCGACGCGGAGATCGAGGGGAAGGCCAAGCCCGGTCAAGCCCGTGCGGCTGGCGACGACCGCCGTGGTCGTGGCCGGGGCGGTCCTCGGCGCGGCCTGGCTGGCCAAGACCCTCTTCTTCAAGACGCCGGCCCAGGCGCTGGCCTTCCAGGCGCGCGACTGGGTGCTGGTCACGGACTTCGAGAACCTCACGGGAGAGGCGATGTTCGACGCCGGCCTCGAGACCGCGATGACGGTCAGCATCCAGCAGTCCCAGTACGTCAACGTCTTCCCGCCCGGCCGCGTCAAGGAGACGCTCAGGAGGATGCAGCGCGCCGAGACGGCGGGGATCGACGAGGCGGTCGGCCGGGAGATCGCGCTTCGGGAGGGGATCAAGGCGCTTGCTCGTCTGCGGCATCAACAGGGTCGGGCCCGAGTACCTCTTGACGGCCAGGCTGGTCGACCCGGAGAAGCAGTCCACGGTCTTCACCGGCTCGGCCCGGGCCAAGACCGGCGAGGACGTCCTGACCGGGATCGACGAGCTGGCCAGTAAGGTCCGGCATGGATTGGGCGAGTCCCTGGCCAGGATCGACAGCCGGCGCACGGCCCTCTTCAAGGCCACGACGTCGTCGCTCGAGGCGCTCAGGTATTACTCCGATTCGAACCGGGCGCCGGCCGACGTGGCCATCAAGCTTCTCAGGCAGGCCATCGAGCTCGACCCGGACTTCGCCCTGGCCCATGTCGAGCTCGGGGTGAAGTACTACATCGGCGCGCAGCGCCCCCTGGGGGAGGAGCATTTCCAGAAGGCCCTCAGCCTCCTCGACCGCCTGACGAGCCGCGAGCAGCTCTGGATCCGCGCCCTGATCGAGGACTGGCGGGGGAACCGCGAGGAGGGGATCCGGAGCTACCGGACCTATCTGGCCCAATATCCGGACGATAGCACGGCCTGGTACAGGCTGGGATACGCCTACTTGGTCTCGTCCGAAGCCGAGGCCGCCATCGAGGCCTTCCAAAGGGTCATCGCGATCGACAGCGGCTCGTCGGGCGCCTATGTCAATCTCGCGAGCTGCTACAACCTCCTCGACAGGCGGGAGGAGGCGCTGGAACATTACTCGAAGGCGTTCTCGCTCGATCCGTCGCTCGAGACGGGCACGTTCGTCAACAACGAGTACGGCTTCCTTCTGGTGCGCATGGGCCGCGTCGAGGAGGCGGAGAAGACGTTCAGGAAGATGGCCGGGATGCCCGAGAATTGGAGGAAGGCGAAGGGGTCTCCGGTCGCTCGCCCTCTTCCAAATGTACAAGGGGCAAGTACGCGGCGGCCCTGGAGAATCTCGGCGAGGCCGTCGGCATGAACAAGGCGCTCAAAGCCGGCTTGAGCGAGTTCCGGGACCATCTCTATCTGGCGATCGCCCACCAGAGGAAGAGGCAGGCGGCGGCCTTCGCCAAGGAGATGGCGGCCCTGGAGAGGATCCGGTCGGAGATGAAGATCGAACCGAGCTTCCTGGCCAAGCTCGGGACGGTCTACGCGAGGGCGGGGATGACGGAGGAGGCCGAACGGATCCTCGCGAACGTCCGGACCGCCGGGGGCGATCTTTTGGCGGCGTCCGGCGTGGCGCGCAGCTCGCAGAGCGACCAGGCGGCCTTTCATCGGCTCCAAGGGGAGATCGAGCTCGCGCGGGGGAAGTACGACGAGGCGCTCGCCTCCTTCGAGATGGCCGGGAATCTCCGGGACTACCTGATCGAGGACACCCTGGCGCTCACCTACAAGGAGAGCGGCGACATCGACAAGGCCATCGAGAAATACGAGGAGTTCCTGGGGAAGGACGTCCTGGGCTACGAGGCCCAGGACGTCTGGAGCCTGGCGCCTTACGAGCTGGGGAAGCTTTACGAGGCGCGGGGCGACGCGGCGGCCGCGGCCAAGTGGTACGAGCGCTTCCTGGAGAGCTGGAAGGACGCCGACCCGGACATCGCCGAGGTGGCCGACGCCAAGCGGCGCCTAGCGCGCCTCCCCCGCTAAGATGGGGGACATGATACTCATTTCCCCTATTTCGGGTGAATTCGACCGGTCTGTGACGTCAGGAATCGGGGACACAATACCTATTCCCCTATTTCTTTTGCTGAACTGCCTGGGCAGAAGTCCGGTGGAAATAGGGAATTAGATATCATGTCCACCATTTTCTCTTAATCCATGAGAATAGGCTTGAGCGCCGGCCGTCTTTCAAGGTGAAGAAAACGGGGAGACGCGGGGAGCGAAATGACTCAAGCTCCCTTGACATGATATCACCTTGCTGATATATATTCAGCGAGGTGATGAGGATGCCCAAGATGACAAGAACGATCATCTCGCTGCCCGAGGAAGAGAAAAAATGGCTCGAATCCTACGGCCGGCGCCACCGGATCTCGAGCGCGGAGGTCATCCGGCGGGCGATCAGGGAATTCCGCGCTGGGAAGCCAGCCCGGAGCCTCAAGGCCGTGCTCGAGGAGACGGCCGGCGCCTGGACCTCGATCAGGGGAGACAGCCGGGACCATGTCGAGGGGCTGCGCAAAGAATGGGAGCGACGGTCGTGAAGGCCGCCTATCTCCTGGATTCCGTCATCCTGATCGACCATCTTCGGGGCCTCGCTGCGGCGACGAAATGGCTTGGCGGTCTCGAGGAGGGAGAGGCCGTCCTCTCGGCGATCACCCGGGCCGAGGTGCTGTGCGGCGGCACCGAGAAGGAAGCTCAGGCCGCGCGCGACCTCTGCGACAAGTTCGATTGCCTCCCCCTGACGAAAGACGACGCGACGCTGGCCGCGGAGCATGAGGCGGACGGCTCGATGGAAGCTGCCTGACGCGTTCCAGGCGGCTGTGGCCAAGCGGCATGGCTTGCGGCTGGTGACGCGCGATCTGCGGGGCTTCGACCCGCGGAACGCCCCCTTCGTCCTCGTCCCCTATCGGATATAGCGGCTTCGCTCATCCCCATCTGCTGCGGCTCGTCCGACATCCCTGCCTCGAACATGGAGCGGATCAGGCCGGCGAATGCGCGAATATATATTGCATTATTTTAACATATTTGTTAAGTTATCCGCATGAAGTGGGAAGACTTCCTCAAGATATTCTCCGACCGGCCGCTTTTCCATTCCTCCATGCTCAGGATCTTCGACGACGCCCCGGCCCACATCGAGGTCCAGCTCTCGCGCTGGTCCCGGGCCGGCAAGCTCTGTTCGATCCGCCGGGGCTGGTACCTCATCGAGGAGCCCTACCGGGCCCGGGACGTCTCAGAGGCCGTGATCGCGAACACGGTCGTTCAGCCCTCCTATCTCTCGCTCGAGTGGGCGCTCGGATTCTATGGATTGATCCCGGAGGCGGTCTTCAACCCGACATCGATCACGACCGCCCGTGGCGTCGAATTCACGGTCAGGGACAGGCGCTATTTCTACCACCATGTCCAACCGGCTTTTTTCGCGGGATATGAGAAAGCCGGACATGGCGGCGACGTCATTATCATCGCCGGGCCGGAGAAAGCCCTGCTCGACAAAATGTACATCGCCATGCGCATCAGCAGGTTTTCAATGGACTGGCTGAGAGGCCTGCGCCTGCAGAACCTGGATATTATCAACGAAAGCAAGCTCATAAGCCTGGCGGCTCTCGTGAGCAAGCCGGGCTTCTCGGCGGCCGTGGACGCCGCGGCGGCCTACATCCGGGAGACCAGGGAGGGATAGGGATGAAGGACATCGCGCTTCAGGTCGCCCGCGAGCGTCCCTCCCTCAAGCTTCACGCGCTGCGGGAGTATATCCAGAATTACGCCCTCTGGCTCATGCAAAGGGAAGGCCTCAACACGCGGCTCTTCTTCATGGGGGGCACCGCCCTCCGGCTTCTTTGGCGAATTGGCCGGTTTTCGGAGGGCCTGCATTTTTCCGCCGGCCCGGACTGGAAGCCCGAGGAATTCAGGGGTGCCATGAGCAAGATCGCGCGCGGCCTGGCCGCGGCCGGCTACGATGTCTTCCTGCACTTCGGCAGCGAAAAGACCGTCCAACGGGCCGTATTCAGGTTCGCGGGGCTCTTGGCAGAGCTAGGGCTCGCCGGCCGGAGGGAACAGAAGTTATCGATCGCGCTCGAGATCGACGCCAAGCCGCCCGGCGGAGCGACCGGCGCGAAAACGCTCGTCAACGTCCATATCCCGGTCCTCGTTCAGCACCACGACCTCCCTTCGCTCCTAGCGGGAAAAGCGGCGGCCATCCTGACACGGGAATATGTCAAGGGACGGGATTATTTCGATCTCTTCTGGTTCCTGTCCAAGTGGCCGGAGCTCGAGCCCAATCTCCCGATGTTCAGGAATGCCCTGGCTCAGAAGCGGACCGCGGTCCGGGAGGGGACCGGAGAGGTCGCGCCAAGGGGCAAAGGAGCGGTCGATCGGGCCAGCGAGAGCCGGGCGGGTCAGGTGACGGATTGGCGGGCCATGCTGAGCCGCGCCGTCAGCGAGGTCCGATGGAACGTCATCGCAACGGATGTTCGGGCGTTCATCGAAGATCCGGACAGCCTTCTTGCCTTCACTCAGGAAAACCTCCTCGGCCTGCTGAACGAGCCTGAGCGCTGAACTTCGCCTCACCTGATTTGGACCTGGGCGAGAACCGCCGCGGGGCGGTCCCTCTTTTTTTGCTGACAGGCCGGGGATATCTGTTATGCGATGGTCACGATGGGACGGCTTGATCCATCGTTCAAGTATCTTCTCGTGGCTTCGCTCATCCCCGCCTGCTGCGGCTCGTCCGAGAAGAGAAACTCAGGCGAAAGGCGGTCGAGACAGGTCTCGAGCGGGGTTTTCCGGTATCTCGTGAGATCGTCCAGGCACGAGGTCCGCTGGAAATAGGGAAATAGGTATCATGTCCCCCATCTTCCGTCCCCCATTTTCAGTCCTTCATCTCCTCCCGGATCCTGCGGAAGTCGTCCTTGATCTCCGTGAAGATATTGACGAGCTCCGGGTCGAAGTGGGTCCCGCTCGAGGAGACGATGATGTCCACGCTCTCCTCGTGCGTGAAGGCCGGCTTGTAGCAGCGCTTCGCCCGCAGCGTCTCGTAGACGTCCACGACCGCCATGACGCGGGCCGCGAGCGGGATGGCCTCGCCCGCCAGGCCCTGCGGATAGCCCTCCCCGCTCCACTTCTCGTGATGGAACCGGGCGATGGCGATGCCCATGTCGAGCAGGGCGTTGCCCGGGAATTGCCTCTGGACGGCCTCGAGCTTCTCGGCCCCCAGCGCGGCGTGGGTCTTCATGACCTCGAACTCCTCGGGCGTCAGCTTGCCCGGCTTGAGGACGATCTTGTCGGGTATGGCGACCTTGCCGATGTCGTGGAGCGGGCTCGCGTAGAAGATGTTCTCGACGAACTTCGCGTCGACCCGGTAGCCCGAGCGGGGGCGCTGGACCAGCCCCTCGGCCAGCTTCATGCAGAAGGCCTGGACGCGCTCGAGATGCATGCCCGAATCGTCGTCCCGGGATTCCGCGAGCTTGGCCAGGGCGAAGATCATGGCCATCTGCGTGTCGGAGATCTTCTTGACCTGGGTCTGGACGAGCTTGCCCAGCTGCCGGTTGTGGCGCTCGAGCTCCTCCTGGAGGCGCCGGATCTTCAGGTGGGCCTCCACCCGGGCCTGGACCTCGTCGATCTGGAACGGCTTGGTGATGTAGTCCACCCCGCCCACGGCGAAGGCCCTGACCTTGTCCAGAAGCTCGTTGAGCGCGCTGATGAAGATGACCGGGATGTCCCTGAGCTTCTCGTCGGTCTTGAGGCTCTGGCAGACTTCGAAGCCGTTCATCTCGGGCATGTTGATGTCGAGGAGGATGAGGTCCGGCGGGTCGCTCAGGGCCGCCTGGAGCGCCAGCATTCCGCTAGGCACCGGCCGCGTCTTGTAGCCGCGGTCCTTGAGCATGCTCGCCAGCAGGTGGAGGTTGGCCGGCGTGTCGTCGACGACCAGGATGTCCGGCCTGTCCGGACTCGAGAGCGATACGCTCATGATTTCCTCCTCGGTGATCTCAGCAGGTCGAGGATCCGGTCGTACTCGAAGCGCTCGACCATTCCGCGCAGGCTCTCGGCCGCGGCCGCGCGCCGCGGTCCCAGGCCGTCGATGAGCCCCATGATCTTGTCGTAGTCGGCCTGGACGACGGCCTCACGCGCCTTCGCCAGGAAGGCCTTGGGCAGGGCGCCCAGGGCCGCCGCGTCCTTCGGGGCCTTTCCGGCGGGACGCGCCCGGGCCCCGCCGTCCGCCGTCCCGTCGGCGTATTCGTAGGAGAGGCCGAGAAGGCGGGCCATCCGGTCGAAGAGCGCGTCCTCGCGGAACGGCTTGGTCAGGTAGTCGTCGGCCCCGGCCTCGAGCGAGTCGCGCCGGTCCTCGGTGAAGGCGCTGGCGCTCACGACGACGATCTTGGCCTCGCGCCCCCCTTCGGCCGAGCGGATGCGCCGCGCCGCCTCGAGCCCGTCCATCCCGGGCATCTTCATGTCCAGCAGGATCAAATGCGGCCGCCAGCCCTCGAACTCGGCCACGGCGGCCGCGCCGTCGGTCACCCAGCGCGTCTCGAAGCCGACCTGGCCGAGCAGCCGGCGCAGGAAGGTCCCGTTGTGCTCCTCGTCGTCGGCGATCAGGACCCGGCAGGCGGGCTGTCCCGGAGCGAGGCCCTTGACCCGGCCCAGCCCTGGCTTCTTCCCGGCCGACCCGACATCGCCCTCGCCGGCGAAGACGTGGAACTTGAACAGGCTTCCCTTCCCCGGCTCGCTGACGATGGCGATGTCGCCGCCCATGAGAGTGGCGAACTCCTTGCAGATGGCCAGACCCAGGCCCGTGCCCGACCTCATCAGACGGCCCCGGCGGGCCTGTTCGAAGGGCTTGAACAGGCTCTTCTGCTCCTCCGCGGGGATGCCCGGGCCGGAGTCCTCGACCTCGGCGTCCAGGCGGACCCGTCCGTCCGTCCCGCGGCCGGCCCGGATCCTCAGGACGATGCCGCCGGATTCCGTGAACTTGACCGCGTTCCCGAGCAGGTTGGTGAGGATCTGGCGGAGCTTGCCCTCGTCCCCCTCCACGTACTGCGGCACGCGGTCCAGGCCGTCCAGCGCGAACTCGAGCTTCTTGGAGCCGGCGCGCATGCGGAACATCAGCTCCAGGTCCTCGAGCAGGGCCTTGAGGTCGAAGGTCGCCGGGTTCAGGGTGATGCGCCCGGCCTCGATCTTGGCCATCTCCAGGACGTCGCTGATCAGGGCCAGGAGGTGTTCGCCGCTCCGGTTGATGACGTCCAGGTTCTTCCGCTGCTGCGGCGTGAGGGACTCGTCGCGGTGCATCAGCTCGGAAAAGCCCATGATGGCGTTGATGGGCGTGCGGATCTCGTGGGACATGTGGGCCAGGAAGGTGCTCTTGGCCTGGTTGGCCTCGTCGGCGGCCCGCTTGGCGTCCTCGAGCTCCTTGGTCCGGTCCCTGACGAGCGACTCGAGGCCCTCGCGGCGCCGCGAGTGCTCTTCCTCGACGCGCTTGCGGGCGCTGATGTCGCGGGCGATCCCGAGGGCGATCGTCCGGCCGCCGAACTTGACCGGGTAGGTGCTGATCTCGACGTGGACCAGGCTGCCGTCCTTGCGCCGCAGGACGAGCTCGTCGGGACCGGTCGGCTTCCCGGCGTGGTTCATGCTCAAGAGGAGGGCGGCCTTGGGGACCTGGTCGAACGGGAGGAGGCCCGAGGTCAGCAGGTTCCGCCCGGCGAGCTCGCTCTTCGAATAGCCCGTCAGGGCCTCCGTCATCCGGTTGCCGTCGATGAGGTTGCCGCGGACGTCGTTGAGGAAGATGCCGTCGGGGGCGTTGGCGAAGACGATCTCGAAGATCTCGTTGGTGCACTTGAGCCTCTCCTCGGCCCGGTGGCGCTCGGTGACGTCCATGAGCTGGACGACGGTCTCCCCGTCCCCGTCTTCGCCGCGGGCGAAGGCGGCGGTGCACTCGACCCGGCGCTCTTCGCCGTCCTCGCGGACGAACGTGAACTCGTAGCAGGGCGGGACGAAGTCGCCGCGCCGGCCGCATTGATGGTAGTACTGGACGAGGGGAAGGCTCTTGGGGTCGACGAAGCGCAGGAAGCTCGGCCCGAGGACCCGCTCGCGCGGAAGGCCCGCGAGCTCTCCGGCGGCCAGATTGGCGTAGACGACCCGCAGGTCGTGATCCAGGATCAGGATGGCCAGGCGTGAGCTTCTCCGAGACGGACCGGAACCTCTCCCGGTCCCGCCAGGCCGCCGTGACAGGGGTCTCCGGCTGGGCCGCGACGTCGCGCATCTAGCTCCTTCCCGGAGGACGGGCTGCTGACCCGGCGCCGCGTTCGTCCCCGTGGGGTTCGTGATCAAAGGGGTCATGATAGAGCGGACGCGGGGACGGGGCCATAGCCTCTAGGGATGAATCGGGGGGGGGGAAGTCCCGGGACTCGGCGAGGCCGTGTCAAACGATACATTTGGCGGCGCGCGGGGACGGAGGGGCGGGCCAGGGGGACCTCAGGCCGCGTTGATGTCGTCGACCATGCGACGGAGCGTGCCGGCGTCGCGGCGGTTGAAGGCGAGCGAGAGGCGCGGCAGATCCGGGTATTCGGCGTCCTCTCCCTCCCCTTCGAGGGGGCCGGGGTGCTGTTCGATGCGGCCCTCGGCGAGGATCGAGCCGTAAGTGTCGTTGAGGCGCTCGAGCGCGTCGGGGAGCAGCGGCGAGGAGAGCCGCAGGGCCAGCAGCGGCCCGACATACCGCATCGAGTGGTAGCGGCGGTAGAAGCCGACGATCTCCTCGACGGCGTCGTCGACGTCGTCGGTGACCTTGAACAGGTTCATGTCCTCTTCGCCGATCATGCCGTTGTGGAGGAGCTCGGCCTTGATATAGGTCCGCCAATGCTGCCAGTAGGTGCCGCCGGGGGCGTCGATGAGGACGAGCGGCAGGAGGTTGGTCTTGCCGGTCTGGATCATGGTCATGGCCTCGAAGCCCTCGTCCTGGGTGCCGAAGCCGCCGGGGAAGAGGGCGACGGCCGAGGCCTCCTTGAGGAAGAGGATCTTGCGGGTGAAGAAATACTTGAAGTTGATGAGCTTGGGGTCGTCGGCGATGACGACGTTGGTCTTCTGCTCGTGGGGCAGGCGGATGGCGACGCCGAAGGAAGCGGAGCGGCCCGCGCCGCTCTGGCCGGCGCCCATGATGCCGTCTCCCGCGCCCGTGATGACCATCCAGCGGCGTTCGCGCATGCGGCGGGCGAAGGCGACGGCCTGGAGGTACTCGGGGTGGTCGGCCGGGGTGCGGGCCGAGCCGAAGATCGAGACCTTGCGGATGTCGCGGAAAGGGGCAAAGACCTTGAAGGCGTAGCGGAGCTCCTTGAAGGAGTTGGTCAGGAGCTTGAGGTCGCCGCGGTGGGCGCCGTCGCGGGCCAGGCGCGTGATAGCGACCATGAGGTCCGCCAGGACGTCGCGGTCGGGGCAGTCCGCGGCGAAGCGGTCGAGGAAGTCGGCGATGGCGGCGTCGCGCGCGGCGGCCCAGCCGGAGGGCGGGGTCGCGGAGGCCGGATGTGGTTTGTTCGTGTTGTCTTTGTTCATAGGATGATCGAGTCGTTGCTTACCTCTGATTTTACCACGTAGCGGAAATCGGGGACACAATACTCGTTTCCGAATTTCCGATCATCAGTCGAGCCAATTCTCGACCGAGAGTCCGGGGACATCGGCGAAGTGCCGGACGTTCCCGGTGACGACGGTCAGTCCGTGCTGCAGAGCGATCGCGGCGATGCGCAGGTCCGGCTCGCTTCGGGGAAGGCCGCGTTTTTCTAGCGAGGCTCTGAGCCGGCCGAAAACCCGGGCGCTCGCGAGGTCGAAGGGCAGGACGGTCAAGCGGGGCAGGACGAGCGTCTCGAAGGAGCGGATGAGCTCCTCGCGTCGGGCCGACCGGGAGGCCCCGTAGAAGATCTCGGCGGCGTTGATCGCCGTCGTGAACTGGAGGGCCCGGGGGATCGAGGCGAGGCGGTCGACGAGGGCGCGGGAAGGGGCGGCCTTGACGACGCGGCTGATGACGTCCGTGTCAAAGAGGTACATCGGCGGCACGCAAGACGCGCATCAGAGGCGGGTGTCCCTGTCCTTGGCCTTGGCCCGAGCGGCATAGACGGCATCGACCAGGGCCTCTATCTCGTCGTCGAAGTGGGCCAGGGAGCCGGCGGCCGCGGCCAATCCGTCCTTTTCGGCGGACGCCTTCTCGGCCCATTCCTCGTAAGGGACGATCGCAGCGACGGGGACCCTCTTTCTGGTGATCACGACGGCCTCCTTTCGATGGATTAAACGCGCGACGATCTCGGATAATCTCGCTTTGGCCCGGGTCAGAGGAATGATAACCATGGTAGGCGCGCCTCCACTATCAACATGGTCTAATAGACTATGTTTGTCAAGGGGAAGTCGAAGGAAGGCTGGCTATTCGGAGCTCAGACCATGGCTTCGATCTCGGCGATCTTGCGGGCCAGGCGGACGGCGGAGATGGGGAAGGCGGTCTTGATCTCGGGGGCGAAGAGTGACAGCCGGAACTCCTCGACCATCCAGCGGAGCTCGTCGACCGCGGCGCGCTTCTCCTCGGAAATGGGGGACATGATATCTGTTTCCCTATTTCCGAGGCTGGACTTCCGTGCGTCGCTGGCGCTCCGGAACGGGGAGACGAGTATTGTGTCCCCGATTTAAGGGCGCGGTCGAGGCGGTCGAGCTCGAAGGCGTAGGGCTCGAGCTGGGCCGATTTGGCCCGGTCCTTTTCAGGGTCGACGCGGGCCCGGTCGAGGCGGATCTGGAGGCCCTCGAGGTAGCGGGAGATGCGGACGAGGCGCGCGATGGGATAGGCCGCGAGGAAGTCCTTCGGAACGAGACGGTCGAGGTCGGCGGCGACGGCGTCGATGTACTCGGGCTTGACCCGCTTTTTGAGCTTGCTGAGCTCGTAGAGGCTGCGCTTCGGGGCGGGCTTGCCCGATCCCGGGCTTGCGCCCACGTCCTTGCCTCCGCCTCCTCCCGCCGCCCCTCCCCCGCCCCCGGCCGCCGCGAGTCCGGTCTTCAGCTTGGCGTTGAGCTCGACGATCCTGACGACCGTCTGGGTCAGAGCGTGGCCTTTTTCGAAGAGGGTCCGGCCGATCTCTGTTTCGTAGGCCTTGTATTCGACCTCGGCGCGGATGTTGCGCTCGAAGACGTCGCGGGCCAGGGCCTCTTCGATGGCGCCCTCGAGCGCCTCCCGCCCGCCGAAGAAGAGCGCGGCGCGGTCATGTTCGGCCGGGATCTTGTGGTAGCGACGGACGAAGGCCAGCTCCTTGGCGAACTTCCTCATCAGGAGAGCGCGGACGCCCTTCCTGTGCGATGCCTGCGCTTCGGCGCGCGTCGGGAAGAGGCGGATCCCGATCGGCGCGACCGCGGTGCCCGACTTGCCGGTAGCATCAGGCCGGCGCTTGTCTTCGGCCGATCCCGGAAATAGGGAAATAGGTATCATGTCCCCCATTTTGAGGGCGGGGTAGGCCGTGAGCGACGTCCCAACGGCGATCCGTTCCGGGAGGTCGCCAAAGTTCCAGGCCTCGAGCCCGTCCTTCTCCCACTCCCGCTGGGCCTCGCGCCAGGCCGGCGATTCGACCTTGGAGGGGGCCTGGTCGGCGGCGCCGAGCTTCTTTCGCAGGAGCTCGACGTCACGTCCGGTGTCGATGACGCGCCCCGTCACGGGATCGGTCACCGCGATGCGCATGCGCAGGTGGCGCGGCACGTCGGCGAGGGCCCACTCGCGCGCGGGGATCTCCACTCCGAAGCGGCGCTTGACGAACTCGGCCACGGCCTTGAAGAGCGGCACCTCCTCGGGCGCCTGGGGCATCTCGCGGGCGATCGTCTCGGCCTTCTCCCCCACCGGGACGAGGAGCTTGCGGTAGCGCTTGGGCAGTCCCTTGATGAGCGCGGCGATCTTGTCCTGGTATTGCCCGGGAACGCCCCACTCGAGCCGCTCCGGCGGGATAGCGCTCAGGAGCTCGGGGGGCACCGTGAGCGTGACGCCGTCGTCCTCCTCGCCCGGAGCGAATTTATAGACGGCGCGGTAGGGGCGCCCGGCCACTTCGACCGTGTCCGGGAAGGCCGAGACCGCCTCCTCGCCCGGGCGATGGTTGAGAAGGTCGTCCTCGGCGAGGCGCAGGAACGAGTCGTCGCCGCCGCGGTCGCCGACGTCCCGGAGGAGCTTGCGCAGGCTGCGGACGTCCGAGATCCCCGGCAGCTTCTCCGAGTAGAACCTGGCGATCCCGGCCTCGGGGACGAGGATGTCGCGACGCCTCAGCTTCTCCTCCATCGCCTCGACGCGGCGCTGCAGATCGAGGTTGTGGACGAGGAAAGGCGGCGGATCGTCGATCTCGCCCTCGACGAGACCGTTCATGACGAATATCTCGTGGGCCTCGGCCGGGTTGACGCGGGCGTAGGAGACGCGGCGGTCGCGGACGATCTCGAGCCCGAAGAGCGTCACGCGCTCCTTGGCCGCGACCTCGCCGCGGCCGCGGTCCCAGGCGGCATCGGAGTAGGAGCGCTTGCAGAGCGGACCGCCCAGCCGCTCGAGCCAGGCGGGGTCGATGCGGGCGGCGGTCCGGGCGAAGAGGCGCGACGTTCGGACGACCTCTGTCGAGACGATCCAGCCGGCGCCTTTCGCGAAGAGGACGGAGCCCGGCCAGAGGGTCACTTCGCGGTTCTTGGCTCCCGAGTAGACGTTCTTCTCTTTGTGAACGGCGATGTTCGAGAGATACCCGCTGAGGACGGACCTGTGGACAGCCCCGTAGAGCGCCGGCGATATGTCGGCGTGCAGGCGCGGCTCGGCGGCCCCCCCCGGCAGGGCCGCCCCGATCTCGGCGTGGAGGTAGGTCCATTCGCGCATGCGCGGGAACGACAGGAAGTTCGCGTGGCAGAAGCGCCGCTTCTGGACGAGCGACCCCAGCTTCTCGAAGTCGCCGTGGAAGCGGTTCCAGATGTTGAGCAGCACCAGGAAGTCCGAGTCGGGATGCTTGAACGCGGCGTGGACGGCGTCGGCCTGCTGGGCCTTCTCCGGCGGCCGCTCCCGCGGGTCCCTGATGCTCAGCGCCGCCGCGAGAACCGCCACCTCGGGGACGCAGTTCTCGGCCCGCGCCTCGATGAGCATGCGCGAGATCCGCGGATCGAGCTGCATCCGGGCCATGGCCCTCCCCTGCTCGGTCAGCTCATAGCGGGAGGCCGGAAGGTCCCTTGAAGGACCTGATCCGGGCCGGGCGACCCTACGGGAATTCGGAAATGAGTATTGTGTCCCCCTTTTTCTCACCGCCCCGAGCTCGACGAGCGTGTCGTAGCCGTCGTGGACGGCCTTCGGCGCGGGCCGGTCGATGAACGGGAACTCGAGCGGGTCGCCCAGCCCCAGGTCGGTCATCCTCAGGATGACCTCGGCCAGGTCCGACCTCAGGATCTCGGGCGACGTGAACTCCTCGCGCCCCTCGTAATCGACCTCGCTGTAGAGCCGGACGCACAGCCCCGCTTTCACCCTGCCGCACCGCCCCTTTCTCTGGTCCGCCGAGGCCCGCGACACCGGCGTGATCGGCAGGCTGTTGATGCGCGTCCCCGGCTGGTACCGCGAGATCCGGGCCACCCCGGTATCCACCACATACCTGATCCCCGGGATGGTCAGCGACGTCTCGGCGACGTTCGTGGCCACGACGATCTTCGGCGCGGTCACCGTATAGACGAGCCGCTGCTCGCCCGCCGGCAGCCGCGAGAAGAGCGGCAGCACCCGCACGCGCCGGCCATTTCCGCCCCACGAGCATGCGGCAGGTCTCGAGGATGTCCTGCTCGGTCGGCATGAACACCAGGACGTCGCCCGGCGGCTTCTCCCGCCGCAGGTACGCCACCGCCTCGACGGCCTGGTCGACGTAGTCCTTGTCCTCGGCCTCCTCCTTGTCCGGGACGCGGTACTCGACCGCGACCGGATACGTCCTCCCGCTGACCTCTATGACCGGGGCGTTCTTGAAGGCCTTGGAGAACTTCTCCGTGTCGAGCGTCGCCGAGGTGATGACGAGCTTGAGCTCGGGCCGCTCGTCGAGGAGCCGCCTCATGATGCCGAGCAGAAAGTCGATGTTGAGCGAGCGCTCGTGGGCCTCGTCGATGACGATCGTGTCGTACGCGTGGAGGCCGCGGTCGCCCTGGGTCTCCGCGAGCAGGATCCCGTCGGTCATGACCTTGATGTAATTGTCGCGCCCCGTCCGGTCCTGGAAACGGATCTTGTACCCGACCGACCGCCCCAGCGGCTCTCCCATCTCCTCGGCGATGCGATGGGCGATGGTCACGGCCGCGAGCCGTCGCGGCTGGGTGACGCCGACGCGCCCGTTGATGCCCCGCCCCGCCTCGAGGCACATCTTGGGGATCTGGGTGCTCTTGCCGCAGCCCGTCTCGCCCGAGACGATGACGACGCGGCGCCGCGGCGATCTCAGCGCCTCGACGATCTCCCCGGCCCGGGCCGCGATCGGGAGCTCCGGCGGGTAGGAGACGCGGGGCACGTTGCGGGCGCGCGCCGCGAGCCAAGCCTCGAGGCGGGCCCGGCCGTCGGCCCGAGGCCGGCTCACGCGTACATATCGGCGTTCGTCACCGTCGTTCATGATGTCCCGCTCTCCTCGTCTTCCGATAGCTCGCGGCGCTCGAGGAAGTCTCGCGGTGTCAGGATCTCCACGCCCTGATATCGTTCGAGCGCCAAGAGGTGCCTATCCCCCGAGATCAGGAAGTCCGCGCCGCCGGCGACGGCCAGGGCCAGGAACTTGTCGTCAGCTGGATCCGCATGGATGACCGAAGGCGTTTTGCCCACAGTAACCAGCTCCGCATACGGCAGGACATGTTCCTCGATGAGGCCCTTGATGTCCTCGGCGCTCAAGGCGAACTTCGGATAGCCGAGGACGCGCACGTATTCGAGAAGGACGTCCTTGGAAAGCAGGGGCACGATCCGGCCTTTCTCCCAAAGCGATATGAGTTCGCCCGGCCCTCCGCCGAAAAGCAGGGCGGAAACGAGGGCGTTTGTATCCAGGACCACTTCTATTCTTGCCGGCCTCTTGCCCATGCGACGGCATCCTCGATGTCGCGATCGGTCAATCCCAAAGCCGCGATCTTCTTCCGGACTTTGGTCAGTCGGCTCTTTTCCAGAGGCTTGACCTCGACGGGTTCGAGAACGATCGCCCCCTCCCGGATCTTCGCCTCGAAATACTCGACGCCGTCGAACTTCTCCATGACCTTCTTCGGGATCGTGATCTGGTTCTTGTAGGTCCTCTTGCAGAGCATCGTTCCCTCCTAGAGACATTATAATAAAGCGTAATGTATCTGTCAAGTAATGACGCATTACTTACGCGGCAATAAGGGTATAAATCTATTTATATTAATTTGTTAGGAGCATCCATGAACATGAGAATCGCTCTTCAAAGCCGACTATCGTCCGGCTTTCGGCGAATTGCAAAAGACCGATATTCCCGCCTCCCGCCCCGCCTCGTTGACAGCCGCCGTGGGGCGAGGCTATAGTTCGGGCGCACTCACACGACAATGACCGAGCGCGAGCGCGTCCTGACCCTCCTCGCCGGCGGCCGGCCCGACCGCGTCCCCTGGTTCGGCGACCTCGACTACTGGGCGACGGCGCTCATCGGCCGCGGCGAGAAGCCGGCCGGCTTCAAGGAAAGCGACGCCTACATCGACTGGCACCGCGATCTCCGCGTCGGGTTCTACTTGCAGGGGTATTTCCCCTTCCGCGCGATCGTCGAGGGCTGCCGCGTCGCCGAGTGGCGTGATGGCCACGCCCGCCGCCGCCGCGTCGAGACGCCCCGCGGCACACTGACCGAGACCTGGACGTGGCTCCCCGACTCGTTCGCGGAGGCGCCGACCGAGCACTTGATCAAGTCGGCCGCCGACCTCGCCGCCTACCGCTCTCTCTTCGAGCACACGCGCTACGAGCCCGACTACGCTTTCGCCGAGAAGCGCGCCCGCCATGTCGGCGACGCGGGCCTCGTCCTCGGCTATCTCCCCAAGAGCCCGTTCATGCAGATGGTCGCCCTCGACGCCGGGATCGCGGCCGTCGCCGAGATCGCCGCCGACGCGCCCGAGGACCTCGCCGAGACGCTGGCCGCCGTCCGCGCCGCCCACGACCGCGCGGCCCGGATCGCCGTCGCCAGCCCCGCCGAGGTCCTGATGATCCCGGAGAACCTCTCCTCCGAGGTCGTCGGGCCACGCTTCTACGAGCTCCACATGCGCGATTACCACGAGCATTGGTGCCGGGCCATCGCCGCCGCCGGCAAGCTCTCGTGCGTCCACCTCGACGGGACGCTCAAGGGGCTGCTGCGCCAGGTCGCGAGCGCCGGCTTCACCTTCGTCGAGGCCATGACGCCGGCCCCCGCCGGCGACCTCGCGATCGAGCGCTGGGCCGAGTGGTGCGGGAGCGGCAGCCGGACGGTCCTCTGGGGCGGCCTGCCCGGCGTCTACTTCACCGACCATGTCTCCGACGCCGAGTTCGAGCGGCACGCGCGCGCCGTCCTCCGCGTCATGGCCTCGGATCCGCGCTACGTCCTGGGCGTCGCCGACCAGGTCCCGCCGGACGGCCTCGAGCGGCGCGTCCGGCGCGTGGCCGAGCTCGCCGACAGCTGCGGGGCATACGGAGTTTGAGGCCGGCTTGAAAAAACGCTTCACTCCCCGGATCCGGGAGCTATCCCTCTTCACAGGTTAGATTCGGCCGGGGAATGGCGGGGGGGACACGCCGCGCGCCGCGGCGTGTCCCCCTATGAAGCAAGTCTCCTCTAGGGGGAAGGGGAGGTCCCGCGGAACATCGCCGGCGGGAGGGATCTCCGGCCGGGATACGCGAACACAGGGAAGCCGGGGCGATAGGGATAGAAAAAGCCGGCCATGGATATGTGGGCCTGGCCCCGGGCGCCCTTGCCCGTCACGGCCTCGGCCAGCTGGATCATGGCCGACGCTCCGGACCCGACGGCGAGCCGGAGCGTCTTTATCCTGGAAGCACCGTGCTCTTGCTCTGTCATTGTTCTGTCTCCACACATATAGACGAACGGACCCCCGGAAAAGTTGCAGAAAATATTCGCTCAGACCCACATCGTCGGTCCGGCGTCGCGCCCGGTCCGCGAGGCCTTAGGCCTTCTCGACGTCGCGCCCATGATCGAGGCGATGAGGACCAGGACCGAAAGGAAGCCGATGACGAATTTCTTCATTTTAAAACCTGTGGAGATAGCTGACCTTGAAGAAGAAGCCGCGCTTCATCTCGCGGAAGCGGCCGCTGTCGACGAAGCCCGGCAGCCCCTCGTCCCACTCGACCTTCTCCAGGGCCGAGCCGTAGCCCAGGAAGACGACCGTGCCCGGGATGTAGGTGAACGAGACCAACCCGTCGAGGGTCATCCGCTTGTAGAAGTCGTTGTACTCGACGATGCCGCGCACGAACAGGTACTCGTTGATCTGGAAGGTGTTGCGGCTGCGCAGGATGAGGTAGTCGTAGATCCTCTCCCGGTCGAGCTTGCGGTAGAGATCGACGTATTGGGCGGTCAGGGAGAAATCGAGCTGGTCGATGGGCTGGTAGCGCACCGTGGCCATGGCCCTGGTCCCGTAGCCCTGAAAGGGATCGTCCGGGTCGTAGAAGACGCTCCCCGTCCGCCGGCCGAAGACGCGGAAGTAGAGCTGCTTGGCCAGCTGGCTCTCCGCCTGCAGGCCGAACCCGCTCAGGTCGAACCGCTCGCCCGCGTAGACCTCGTTGGCGAGGAGCGTGTCGAAGCGGACCATGGTGTTGCGCGGCAGCCGGAAGCGGAGCGTGACCAGGTTGACGGTCTCCCACATGTCGTAGATCGTGTCGTAAAGGTGGTAGCTCCAGTAGAAGGGCTCGATCTTCTGCCAGAATTTCGACTTCGGGTAGATGCTGTGCATGGCGAAGGCGGAGAAGCGGCTCAGCCCGGTCCGGAAGACGAAGCCCGTGTCGCAGCGGAAGTCCTCCGAGACGTTCTGGTAGCCGAGGTCGACGACCCATTTCCGGTTGGAGAAGTTG
This sequence comes from Candidatus Aminicenantota bacterium, assembly GCA_963719985.1. GTDB lineage: Bacteria > Acidobacteriota > Aminicenantia > Aminicenantales > Saccharicenantaceae > RBG-16-66-30. The sequence continues at coordinate 620,812 of CAVRDU010000006.1, forward strand.
TAGTTCAGGCCGAGGGAGTGGTCGCTCGCCGCCGACTCGCTCTCGGGGCCGCGGGTGAGCGAGCCGAAGAGGTGGAACGAGGCGACCTGGGTCTGGCTCAGCCGGAACCGCCCGTCGAGGCCGCCGACCCGGTTGTAGGCCTCCCCCGCCTCGCGGCCCGTGTAGAGGGCGCCGATGTAGGCGTCGTCCCTGAGCGAGTGCTTGACCCGGGCGATGGTGAAGTCGGGATGGGCGTCGATCGCGTCGCCGGGCAGGCTGTCCTGGGCGTAGATCGCAGCCACGGTGTCGCGCGGAGCCACCTTGCCGGTCAGCTTGAAGCCGAAGGTCGGGTCGACGATCGACCGGGTGTAGACGAGCGACTGGACGGGGCCCTCCTCGACCAGGCCGCCGACCTGCCAGAGCTCGCTGCCCTCGAGGAAGAACGGCCGCTTCTCCTCGTAGTACAGGCTGTAGCGCTGGTTGAAGTCGATCTGCCCGGCGTCGGCTTCGACCTGGCTGAAGTCGGGGTTGTAGGTCCCGTCGATGGTCAGATCGGAGGTGACGCCGAGCTTCCCGGTCAGGCTCAGGTCGTCGATGTCGTATTCCCCGTTCCGGACGAGCCGGCCTTCGCTCGCCTCGGTCGCCTCCTGGGTCCGGCCGAAGGTGAAGGCGGGCAGGAGCTCGGCCACCCGCTTGTACTTGATCCCCGAGACCGCGAACTCCTGGGCCTGGCCGAGGAGGGAGCCGTAGTCCGGGTTGAGGGGCGGGAAGCTGACCTGCTCGGAGGTCCGGGTGAAGAAACGGACGAAAAAGACGCGCCAAGTCATGACGTCGCGGTTGGGGAAACGGAGGCTCTTCAGGGGCACGCGGGCCTCGACCGTCCAGCCCTGGTCGTCGATGCGGCCCTTGCTGTACCAGACCGCGTCGAAGATGAGCTCGAGGTTCCCCTGGACGTTGACCATTCCGTCGCCCTGGATGCCGAGGGGATTGAGGATAAAGGAGAATCCGCTTTGGCGGTCGTTGAATGTGTCGAGGATGATGAAGACGACGTCGTCCTGGAAGATGTTGTCCCGCTTGCTCACCGCCGCCTTGACCTTGGACGGCTCGCTGTCGAAGCAGCGGAAGGCGAAGTAGAAGTTCTCGGCGTCGTAGGCGACGTAGGCCTCGGTCCGCTGGCTGGCGTCCTTGCCGTAATCGGGCTTGAAGGTCTTGAAACCGTCGTATTTGAGGCCTGCCGCCCAGGCGGCGTCGTCGAGGACGCCGTCGACGACGGGCGGCGTCGCGGCCATGACCAGGACGGGGACGATGCCTCCGGCCTGGGCGGACCGAGCGTCGCCGGGGCCGTTCTCGGCCGCGGGAGCGGATAGAACAAAGGCAGGGAAAGCGGCCAGGAGGGCGAGGAGGAGCGGGGCTGCGATTCTCTTCAATGCGATCTCCGGTCTTGGACTGGACAGCGTCGTCGTGTCTTGAGTAAATACGAACAGTCGGGCCGGAGGGTTCCCTCTGGACAGGAATATGGTATCGCCGCCTTGAGAGGGAAGCCCGAAAATGGGAGAATAGCCTTGTCTTAAATTAGGAAGAGGCGGGCCGGCCGGCGCGTCTAAACGGCGAGAGGAGCGAGAGATGAGACACCCTGAGCACACTCCGGTCCGGGCCGCGCTGGCCCTCCTGGCCGCCGCCGGCCTTCTGGCCCTCTCCGCCTGCAGGACGGCCCCCGTCGAGGACATCGCCGGCGAGTTCACGTTCCGCGGCGTCGCCGTCCACCCCGCCGCGGTCAGCGCCCTGTACAGGTCGGGGACGGGGATGATCGACCTGGCCGCCTTCGAGACGCGCTACGATGCCCTCCGGTGGGAAGCCCAGCCCGGCTGGTGGGTGACCGAGTTCGAGGAGGACCTGGCGACCGGCCGCGCCCCCTTCTTCGCTTACGCCGCCTTCGCCGCCCCGCTATCGGGCGGGGCCGAGCTTTACGTCCTCTCGATCACCTTCAACACGGGCGAGCCGGCCGACGTCGACAACCTGCTGCTCCTCCAGAAGTCGGGCAGCTGGCTCGGCCTCGTCCGAGCTTGGAACGAAGGCAGCGCCTGCGGAGGCGCCATCATGGCCCAGCGCATGGAGGGGGACAACTTCCTCTATTCGCGCGAGCTCACGCCCATCGACCTCCTCGGCCTGGCCATCGTCGAAGGCCGGCTCGAGCTCAACGCCCACGAGGACCTCGAGGCGGGCAGCGAGAGCTGCTACGCCGCCGCGAACTTCGTCTACAACCTGACCCAGGACCGCGAGACCCTCGTCTCGGTCCGGCTCTACGACGAGCCGGCCGTCGACGAGAAGGGACGGACCGACAGGTACCGCTACCAGTCCTGCTTCAACCGCGTCTACAACGCCTATCTCGCCGAGGGGAAAACGGCGCTCGCGCCCAAGGACCTGGACGAGTTCGCCGCGCGGTTCCGGGACGAGTGCGTCAAGCCGGGGTCAGGGGATCCGCTCGGAAAGTAGGTCGGCCGCCGAGGCGTTCTCGGCCACCTGCTCCGGGCTCTTCGCCCCGGGGATGACCGCGGCCACGACGGGATCGCGCAGGCACCAGGCCAGGGCCCAGCGGACCCGGGAGACGCCGAGGGGCAGCTCCTCGTCGGCCAGCTTCTCGGCCGCGCGGACGCGGCGGGCGATCTCCTCCGCGCCGAGCGTCGAGCGGTAGTCGTCGGGCCCGAACTTGTCCCGGGCCTCGTACTTGCCGCTGATGAGCCCGTTCGCGAGCGGCACGCGGGCCAGGACGCCCAGCCCATAACGGCGGGCCAAGGGGAAGACCTCGGACTCGGCCCGCGCGTCGAGCCGGTTGTAGGCGACCTGGAGGACCCCGAAGCCCCGGCCGAAGGCCTCGCGCGCCTGGACCTCGCTCCCGGAACTTCGGATGGAGACGCCGAGGTTGCGGACCATGCCGGCCCGGCGGGCGTCCTCGAGCGTCTTCCGGAGGCCGTCGTCGAGGAAGGCCTCGTCGGTCCCCGAGTGGAACTGGTAGACGTCGATCCGGTCGGTCCGCAGGGCCCGCAGCGAGGCGATGAGCTGGGCCCGGACCTCCTCCGGGCCGAAGCGGTCGGTCCGGTCCATGAAGCCGTTGAAGCCGTGGCCGAACTTGGTGGCGACGACCCAGCGGTCGCGGTCGTGGCGCGACAGGTAGTCGCCGACGAGGCGCTCGGCCAGGTGGTCGCCGTAGCACTCGGCCGTGTCGATGAGATTGACGCCGCACTCGGCGGCCTTGTCCAGGATGGCGTCGACCTCGGACTGCGTGAAGGACCTCCCCCACTCGCCGCCGAGCTGCCACGTGCCGACGCCGACGACGGAAACCTTGAGGCCCGTCCGGCCCAGGATGCGGTATTTCATTCCGATCCCTTCAGATCCAGCTTCCTCTCGAGGCCCGCGGGAACCCGAGAAGATCTTTACGGGTCATGATCGCCCCACGGACCTTTATCTTAGTCGCGCGACCGGCCGACCGTCAAGAAAGGCGCTAAAAAAACCGCCCGAGCCTGCAACTTCCGACGCCGGCCCGACGTTGGGATAAGCGTGGATGTTAAAAATTTAGCAGAAGGCCTTGACAGGCCCTTTTTCTAGTGCTAATATTTTAGCATGCTAATTTCTTAGCATATTCTTGGACGGGCCGGCGGGCCCGAGGAAGGCGCGCATGAGGAACGACAAGAGCCTGAGCCGCCGCGAGCGGCAGATCATGGACATCGTCTACGAGCTGAAAGAGGTCTCGGCCCTCCAGGTGCTCGAACGCCTGCCCTCCCCGCCGAGCTACTCGGCCGTCCGGGCCCTGCTCCGCGTCCTCGAGCAGAAGGGCCACCTCCTCCACCGCCAGGACGGCCCCCGTTACGTCTTCACGGCCCGCCTGCCCAAGGACAAGGCCCGCAAGAACGCCCTCAGCCACCTGATGACGACGTTCTTCGACGGCTCGACCGAGAGCGTCGTCGCGGCCCTGCTCGACCTCTCCGAGGACAACCTCTCGGAGGACGACTATCGCCGCCTGACAGAGCTCATCGAGAAAGCGCGCCAGGAAGGACGCTGACGTGTTCGGAGCCTCCGCCGCGGGACTGCCCGGCCTTCTCGCCGGGTATTTCCTCAGGACCACGGTCGTCCTGACCCTGGCCCTGCTCGCGGCGGCGGCGGCGAGGAAGCGCCCGGCCGCCCTCCGGCACTTCATCCTCTCTTCGGCCCTCGTCGGCCTCCTCCTCCTTCCGCTTCTCTCGATCGCGCCGGTCGGCTGGAGGTCGCCGCTCGTGCCCGCCTGGATGGCGCCGGCAGCAGAGCGACCGGGGGGCGGGGCCGAGGACGCGGCGGTGACCGGGTTCCGATGGATATCGAAGGGCGCGGCGGGGCCGGCCGGGGAGGCTCCCGGTGACGGAGACCTGCGGGAGAGGGCGCTCTCCGCGACCGTTCCTTCGCTCGTTCGGGAGGTCCGTCCGGACGGGACTCGAGGGTCACGGATGCTGGGCGGCATAGGCGGGCCGGGCTCGGCCGTGGCCGGCCCGACGACGTCGGACCCGTCGACCTCGGGATCGCGCTCGAGCTCGAACGGCTCCCGCGGAGGCGCCCTCGATCAGCTCATCGCCGTGCTCTGGGCGGCCGGACTGGCCGGCCTCGTCCTCAGGCTGGCCGTCGGTCTCGCCGGCGCGCTCAGGCTGACGGCCGAAGGGACTCCCCTCTCGGGCCCGGCCTGGCGGGCTTTGCTCGCCCGGTTCGTAGCCCTCGTCTCCCTGCGGCGTGCGGTCCGCCTCAGGAGCCATCCCGAGGTCCTCGTGCCTCTGACCTGGGGCTGGCGCAGGCCGGTGGTGCTGCTGCCGCCGGGCGCCGACGCCTGGTCGGAAGAGGAGCGCTCCTCGGCCCTGTTCCACGAGCTCTCCCACATCAAGCGGGCCGATTTCCTGGTCATGCTCCTCGTCCGGGCGAGCCTGGCCGTCTTCTGGTGGAACCCGCTCGGCTGGGTCGTCTATCGCCGGCTTCTCCGGGAGCAGGAGGCCGCCTGCGACGAGCTGGTCCTTCGGGCGGGGATCAGGCCGTCGTCCTACGCCGCGAGCCTGCTGGCCTTCCGGCGCTCGGCCGGGTTCCGCTGGAACCCCTCGGCCGCCCTGCTCGGGATGCTGGGCCGGTCGTCGTTCCATGAGCGCCTCACGGCCATCCTCAAGCAAAAAATCACACTGATGGAGGTCAAGATGAAAACCAAGATCATGCTGGGCCTGGCCCTTGTCCTGGCCGTGGCCCTCGTCGGGACGGCCCGGCCCGTCTCCGGGACCGACGCGAGTGCGGCCGTGGCCGTTCTCGCCGGAACGGAAGCGCCGGTCTCGATGGCGATCGAAGCCGGTGTCGGCGCGGCCGAAGTCCCGCTCGCGTCTATCGAGCAGACGGTCGTGCAGGAGAAGGAAAAGGAGAAGGCCAAGGCGGCCGAGAAGGCCAAGGCCGAGCAGGCCGAAAAGACGATCTTCATCAAGCGCGCGGGCGACGAAGGCAAGCCCATCGAGATCGTCATCACCGAAGGCGGCGAGGTCAAGACGATGGTGCTGGAAAAGCCCCTGACCATCACCAAGAGCACAGACGGGGGGGCGCTCGTCTTGAGCATCGACGGCCAGGAGATCCAGGTCCTCAAGGGCGAGCCCCTGCGCCTCGAGATCAAGGGCGGGAAGGGCGGCGAGGTCCAGATCATCAAGGGCAAGGACGGCAAAGAGAGGAAGATCGTATTTTACGGCGACGCCAAGCCGGAAATCGTCGTCGAGGCCGCCCCCGAGGTCTTCGTGAAGATGGGCAAGGACGTCAAGGAAGGCGAGAAATGGGTCCAGGCCGCCCCCGTGAAAGAAGGCAAGGCCTTCACGATCGTCAGGGAGGGAAAGCCGGCCATCGTCTGGACGGCCAAGGACTACAGCGAGGACATGCTCGAGAAGGTCAAGGCCCTCCAGGAGCAGGTCCAGGCCATCAAGGCCAAGAAGCTGGACCTCTCCGCCCTCGAGGAATCGCTCAAGAAGCTCGAGGCCGAGCTCGAGGCGAACGCGGAGAAGATCAAGGAGATCGGGATCAAGTTCGAGAAGTCCCGGGGCGCGTTCTCGGTCGTCAAGAGGTTCGGCGAGGGCGAGAGCAAGACGGATGTCTGGGTCATGGAGAAAGGCAAGGCGGACGACGAGAAGCCCGTCGCCAAGGTCATGGTCGGGATCGGCGACACGGACGACCGGACGATCAGCATGGTGTTCACCGGGCAGACGGGCGAAGCGGGCCGGGCCGAATTCGAGAAGGCCGCCGCCAAGCTGAAGCAGGAGCTGCCCCAGGGCTACAAGATCGTCGAGCAGAAATACGACCCCGACAAGGGCTCGATGAATTTCAAGATCTCGGCCCCCGAAGGCGGGAAGACGGACGCTACGTCTCATCCGCAAGCTCGTCGACAGCGTCAAGGAGACGCTTAAGTCTGGGAAATGACCTAAGATCCAGAAAGGGGACAGTTACCTGTAACTGTCCCCTTTCTTTTATCTATTTTCTCACACGGACCGGATAGGGCGGGCGCTTCGGCTTGACCGGCGGGTTGGCCTCGAGCTCGTCCATCACGACCTTGATGGCCGCCTCGAGTTGCGGGTCGCGGCCGGCGATGACGTCCTTGGGCGTCTGCTCGACCTCGATGTCGGGCGGGACGCCGACGTTCTCGACGATGAAGCCCTCCTCGGTCCAGATGGCCAGGTTGGGCGCCGTCACGCCGCCGCCGTCCATGAGCACCGGGAACCCGAGGATGCCGACGAGGCCGCCCCAGGTCGCCGTGCCGACGAGCTTGCCCATCCCGAACTTGCGCCACATGTAGGGCAGGAGGTCGCCGCCCGAGCCGGCCGTCTCGTTGATGATCATGACCTTGGGCCCCTGGATCGAGGCGCTCGGCGTCTTGAGGTCGGCGCCGTAGCGCATGGCCCAGTGGGCCGAGACGGGCTTGCGCAGCCAGTCGAGATAGTAGTCGGCGACCGACCCTCCCCCGTTGAAGCGCTCGTCGACGATGATGGCCTCCTTGTCGGCCTGGGGGAAGAAGTAGCGCTTGAAATAGACGTGGCCGAGGGTCGTCGTGTTGGGCACGTAGACGTAGGCGACGCGGCCGTTCGTGGCCTCGTGGACCTTGCGGATATTGCCCTCGACCCAGTCGCGGTTGCGGAGGGCGCCCTCGTCGGCGATGGGCACGACCTTGATCGTCCGCGAGCCGGACCCGTCGGGCCGGGGGCCGACCGTGATCTCGACGATCTTGCCGGCCGTCGCCTCGAAGCGGGCGAAGAGGTTGTCGGGCGGGACGAGGTCGCGGCCCTCGACGGCGAGAAGGTACTCGCCCGCCTTGACCTCGGAGCCCGGCTCGGCGAGCGGCGCTCGCAGCTCCGGCGTCCAGTTGAGCCCGCCGAAGACCTTCTCGAAACGGTAGCGGCCGTTCTCGACGGCGTAGTCCGCGCCGAGCAGGCCGCCGGGGACGCGGGCCGGCTGGGCCAGGAAGTCGCCGCCGCCGACGCGGTGGTGGCCGACGGCGAGCTCCGAGCACATCCACTGGATGAGCCGGTTGAGGTCGGCCCGGCAGGCGACGTCCGGCAGGAAGGCGGCGTACTTGGCCTTCATGGCCTTCCAGTCGGCGCCGTGGAAGTTCGGGTCGTAGAAGTAGTCGCGGTTGACGCGCCAGGCCTCGTCGAAGATCTGCTTCCACTCGAGCTCGGGGACGACGCGGACCTCGATGGCGTCCGTGTCGAGCCGGCCCTTGCCCGGCTCGGGCTTGCCGGCCGCCGGGATGATCGACCAGGCCCCGCGCGAGGCGACCAGGACCTTCTTCCGGTCCGCCGACAGGGCGAATCCGTTGTTGGCCGGCCCGAAGGCCTCGTCCTTGCGCGTCGCGAGGTCGTAGACGCGGATGGAGGAATCGCCGGGGCCGCCCGAGGTCGAGGTCGGCGGCGGGTCCTCCTTGCGGTAGAAGAGCTTCCCGCCCTCCCCCGGCGCGAGGTTGCTGTAGACGCCGGCCGGGATGGGCACGGCGACGATGCGGTTGGCGAGGCCGTCGAGGTCGATGCGAACGTCCTCGGCCGGCTTGGCCGGCTCCGCGGGCTTGCCCTTGGCCGCCGGGGCGGCGGGCTTATCGGCCGGCTTCTCCTCGTCGCTCTCCTTGGCCAGCGGATTGGGCAGGTCCTTGCGCAGGACGGCCAGGTAGAGCGACACGGTCCGGCGCGCGTCCTCGTTCGACATGTCGAACCACTGGACGACGGGGCCGGCGTCGGTCGAGGCCAGGAACCAGAGGTACTTCCCCTCGGCGTCGAACACCGGCTCGGCGACGTCGCTCAGGCCGTCGGTCAGGGGGAAGGACTTGTCCTGGTCGAGCGAGTAGGCGTGGACGCGGCGGAAGAAGGTCGGCGTGCCCAGGGTGTAGGCGAGCCACTTCGAGTCGGGGCTCCAGCTCGCCTCCATGGCCGACTGGCCGCCGGGCTGGTAGAGGTATTCGGAGGCGATCCTCTTGACGGCCCCCGTCGCGACGTCGATCCAGAAGAGGGTCAGCGAATTGTCGGCGAAGGCGATCTTCCGGCCGTCGGGCGACCAGCTGGGCGAGCCGTAGAAGCCGGCCCCGGCGAGCTTGAGCTTTTTCGCGTCGCCCTTGCCGTCCTGGGCCCGGACGTGAAGGGCGTATTCGCCGGACTCGTCGGAGAAATAGGCGATCGACTTGCCGTCGGGCGACCAGGCCGGGCCGGTCTCGTGGACGCCGGGCGTCCGCGTCAGGTTGCGGGGATCGCCCTTCTCGGCCGGGACGGTGACGATCTCGCCGCGGAAGTCGAAGGCGGCCCGGGCCCCGGACGGCGAGATCGCCGCGCCGCGGATCCAGCGCGAGCCCTTGGCGTAGCGCTCCCGGAGCTCGGGGAGGTCGGTGGCGACGCCGATCGTCAAGCGGCGCGACCGGCGCCCGGCGACGTCGTAGAGATGGAGCGCGCCGGCCTGTTCGAAGACGATCCGGCCGGCCCCGGCCGAGGCCCAGAGGACGGGGAAGTCCTCGAAATCGGTCAGCCGCTCGACCTTCTTCGTCGCCCGGTCGTAGGCGAAGAGGTTGAACTCGCCGTCGCGGTCGGAGCGGAAAAAGATATTGCCGCCGACCCACATGGGATCGACGTCGTTCGACCGTCCCTCGGGCTGGGGCAGCTTCTCGATGCCGTGGTCCGCGGCGTCGAAGATCCAGATCCGCGAGAAGCGGCCGCCGCGATAGTTCTTCCACTGGGTGAAGGCTTCGGGAAAAGGATTGTAGGCGATGAGCCGTCCGTCCGGCGAGATCTCGGCGCTCGTGGCGTAGGGGACCTCGAGCCTGACGGCCGCGCCGCCCTCGACGGGGACGGTGTAGAGCTGGGCGTAGGCCCGGTTGCTGGAGGAGCGCGTGGAGGTGAAGAGGACCGACCGGCCGTCGGGGGTGAAGCCCTGGACGATGTCGGAGGACGGGTGCCAGGTCAGCCGCCTGGGGATACCGCCCGCGGCGGGGACGACGAAGACGTCCAGGTTGCCGTCGTACTGGCCGCTGAAGGCGACGAGGCGGCCGTCGGGCGAGAAGACCGGGAAGGCCTCGAGGCCCTCGCCGGAGGTCAGCCGCCGGACGTCCCGGCCGTCGAGATCGGCCGTCCACAGATCTTCGGCGTAGACGAAGGCGACGCGCTCGGCCGAGACGGCCGGCTGGGCCAGGAACTTCGTGTCGACGGTGTCGACGGCCATGAGGCCGGCGGCCGCGGCCGATAACAGGAACGCGCTGATAAGAGCGATCTTTCTCACGATGACCTCCTGATTAAGGATCTCTTGGAAAGACTATATTCGCATCGGCTTGATACGTCAAAGCGAAATCGGCCGGGGCCTGATCCTCCGGACCGCGCGCCGGCCGGCGCGCATTGACCGGGGCGCGACGAATCCGGTATGATTCCCGGCGGCACCATGTCGATACAGCCACGCGACTTCTACGAGGTCCAGGAGCGTCAACGTCGTCGGAGCCTCTCGCTCTTCGGCGCGGTCCTCCTCTTCCACTTCGTCGCCATCGGCCTCATCGCGCTGTCCCTGCTGGCCAGCTTCGGGCTCGTCTTCCGCGGCGGCCCGCTCTCCTCGCCCGGCTTCTGGCCGCGCTTCCTCGTCTTCGACCTCCTCATCTCGGCCGTCGTGGCCGCCCTCCATTTCCAGGACGCCCGCAAGAACGGCCCCCGCTTCATCCTCCGCCGCTTGCAGGCGCAGACCCCCGACGCCTCCGACCGCTACCACGTCCAGCTCCACAACACGGTCGACGAGATCCGCATCGCCGCCGGCCTGCCCCGCGTCAACGCCTACGTCCTCCCGTCGTTCGCCGTCAACTCGCTGGCCGTCATCGAGGAGGACGGGACGCCGGCCGTCGCCGTCACCGAGGGCCTGCTCGCCGAAGGGACGCGCGACGAGCTCCAGGCCGTCGCCGCCCACGAGCTGGCCCACATCGCCCGCGGCGACGCGTTCTACCTGACCCTCGTCTGCTCCCTGGCCAACCTCTTCGAGAAGTTCAAGGACGCCCTGGAGCCGGAGGGGGAGGAGGGCACGGCCCGCGACGGGAGCCGGAGCGGGGGCGGATTCCCGCCGGTCCTCTTCTACCTCGCCGTGGCCGTCTCGGCGCTGGTCATGCGCCTCCTCAGCATGCTCGTCAGCCGCGAACGGGAGCTCCTGGCCGACGCCGCCGCGGTCGAGCTCTGCCGCGCCCCCGAGGCGCTGGCCCGCGTCGTCTACAAGGCCCACGTCAAGAACTCGTTCGTCGGCGACTTCCCCCTGAGCTATTCTCCCCTCTTCATCGTCCGCCCGGACGCCCGGGACACGCCCGACAACCTCTGGGGGAGGATCTTCAGCTCCCATCCTCCGCTCACGAAAAGGCTCGCGGCCCTGGCGGCCATGGTCCGCAAGAGGCCCGAGGCCATCGTCAACGCCGTCTGGGAGGAGGAGAAGGCCCGCGAGGACGCCCGCGGCGTCCTCCACTCCTACGAGGAGCTGCGGAAGGAGCAGCTCCCGCTCTTCCCGCCCGACGCGGCCTCGCGGGAAGGGCCCCTCTCCGCCGAGGACGAAGAGCGCGTCTGGTGGCTCGCCGGGCAGGGCGAAAGGCCTTGGGAAGGGCCTTACTCGATACCCGAGCTCCTCTGCCGGCCGCGCTTCTCCCCGATCATGAAGGTCAAGAACTCCCAGGAAGGGATCGAGGCCCGGGCCCGCGAGTTCCCCCAGGTCCGCGCGGCGCTCCACAACCTGGCCCGCAAGAAGCCCCTGTCGCCCGGCCGGGAGAACCTCTGCCCGCGCTGCCGCGTCCCCCTCTCCGATGCCTTCTACGAGGGCGTCGCCGTCCGCGTCTGCGGCCGCTGCCGGGGCCGCCTCGTCGACGCGGCTTCGGTCGACCGGATCGTCGCCCGCCGCGAGGTCGCCTTCTCCGGGGCGCTCGTCGAGAAGGCCCGCCTGTTCCGGGAGAAGGTCGTCCTCAATCCCCTCAAGCGCCAGAAGATCGAATCAAGCCTCCGCGCGAACATTCCCTGCCCCGGATGCGGCTACCGGATGGTCGCCCGGCCCTACAGCTATCAGTATTTCGTCCCGGTCGACAAGTGCCTGTCCTGCTCGAAGATCTGGTTCGATTCCGACGAGCTCGAGGTCCTCCAGGTCCTCATCGAGACCCGGAAGGCGAAGTAGGCCGCCCGCCTCAGTCGAAGATCTTTTCGACCTCCTGGTAGCGGGTGTGCAGCTTCAGGACGGCCTGTTCGATCGCGGCGCCGTCGGCGTCGGGGCCGAGAGCGGCCAGCGCGTCGGCGGCCTCGACGAGGCCGGCGGCCGCGGCCTTGAACGGCTCGGCCTTGGCCGCGAGGCGCGCCGGGAGCGCGGCCTGGGTCACGGCCTCGGCCTTGGCCTTGAGGTCGGGCGCCGCGGCGCGGATATTGTCCCACTTCTTGTCGGGCAGGTCCTTGTGGAAGACGACGTAGAGGACCTTGTGGAACGCGTCCACTTCCTTGAGAACGGGCCGGATCGTCCTGGCGAGCGCCTCGTACTTGGCGTGGAGGACCTCGGCGGCGTCGAGCATGGCCTTGTCGTCGGTCCCCTTGGCCGCGGCGTTGTAGGCCTCGACCGACTTGCGGAACTCGGCCAGGCCGGCGTCGAACTTGGCCTGCTTGTCGCGGAGGATGCCCGGCAGCTTGGCTGCGAAGACCTTTTCGGCCAATTCGTTGACCTGGGGGACCAGGCTCTTGAGCAGGGCGATGTCTTTCTCGGGATAGCCCGTGTGCCAGATGGGATAGATGACCTCGTGAAAGGCCGAGAGCTCGGGCACCGTGCTCTCGGTCTCCTGGGCGAAGGCGGGAACGGTCGCCGCGGCCAGGACGCAAAGGGCGGCAGCCAGTGATCTCTTCAGCTTCATCGTCTCCTCCTTGAGGAACTGTCGGAAATACGATTATAGCGGAATCGGCTCAGATCCTGAACTCGCCGGTGTCGATCCATTCCTTCTTGAGGACGGACCAGAAGTCCTCGGCCAGGCCCCTCAGGACATAGGCGTAGGGCAGCCAGCCGTAGCCGGACTCGCCCCAGCCCCGGCCCCAGGAATTCCGGACGAGGAGCGCGCCGCGGGAGGCCTCGCCGCCCGAGGCGTTGGCGATGGTCATGGCGTCGTCGTATCCCATGGCCGCGACGGCGTGCCCGCCCTCGATGCGCTCCCGGCCGAACGGCGCCGGGACGCGGCCCGTCGTCCCGGCCTGGTCGATCGAGCTGTAGACCGTGAAGCCGAACATGGCCGGATGGCCGGCGGCGAGGTGGGTCTTCAGCCGGTCGAGGACGGCGGCCCGGGTGACGCCGACCGGATCGTGACGGTAATAGAGCAGCGTCCGGTAGCTCTGGGCGAAGGCGTAGCAGAACGCGGGCGGTTCCCGGTCGAAGCCCTCCTCGGCGTCGGTGTACGGCCAGTACTTCTCTGGCGGGGCGCCGAACAGGACCATGGCCCCCATCGTCGACCGGAGATAGGCGCCGGAGTCCCCTTTCGCCTTCATGAGGTTGCGGGTCACCTTATAAAGGAAGAGGCGCGAGGAATCGATATGGCGGCCGAACGCCTTGCGCTCGTAGTATTCGATGACCCCCGCGCCCGCCTGGGCCGTGCACGAGCCGAGGGCTCCCTGGTCCTCGACCGGCGAGGCCCACGGGCGGAGGTCGACGGCCGTAGGGAGCCCCGGCGTCCGGCGGCGCCCGGGGACGGCGCCCGCGGCGCGGAGGCCCGTTGGCGCGAGGACGGCGCAGACGTCCGGCGTCTCCTCGGTGTAGTCCCGGAAATCGGGATGGTCCGGGATCCACCCGAACCCACGCTGTTTCATTTCGTCCATCTCTCCCCTCCTTTCTCTTTACTAGTGATGATTACGCACCCCGCCCCCACGGGTTCAGCGAAGGAGTTGAAATGCACTGCGGGGCGAGCATAAAAACAGTGAATGATCTTTCTTCGGAATGGAGACGGCCAAGAAGCGGCGAGAAGGATTCTCGAGCCCGATTTGGGAAAGTTTAGGCGGGACGCGTGCTGGTCGAGGAAGTTTGCCTGCAAACCGGCAAAACGTGATCGAGCGAGGCTTAGCGTAAGCCGAGCGAGTTGTTTTGGCGCCGAGACCAGCGCACGTCCCGGCGTTTTCAAACTTTTCCCATGAGGGCGAGGGAATTCTCCGAGCCGCCCCAAGGCCGACGTGAAAAATGCCCGTTTTAGAGGCCCGTCCCCTTGGGGGGAGGGGGAAATCATCCCCGCAATCACCTAAAAGGGTGATTGACCCTGCCGGGGGGTGAGGAAAAATAGGGGCATGCGAACGCGAGCGCTGTCCGAACGACCGTGCTCCGGCCCGATTTCCGGGCCGGGCGGGAAGTCCGGCGGCGTCAGGATGCCGTGAACGATGGCCATGAAGAAGATCCTCATCGTCGACTATGACCAGAGCTCCCTGGCCAGCCTTCAAGGGATCCTCGCCAAGGAAGGGTACCTGGTGGTCACGGCCGCCGACGGCCAGGCCGGATGGGACAAGTACAACAAGGAGTCGCCGGACCTCGTCCTCATGGAGGCCATGCTGCCCAAGGTCCACGGCTTCGAGCTCTGCCAGCGGATCACGTCGGAGCGGAATTCCCAGGCGACCGTCTTCATCATGACCGGCGTCTACAAGGACCGTATCTACCGGACCGAGGCCCTCCGGACCTACGGCGCCTCGGAATACTTCGAGAAGCCGCTCAAGATGGCCGAGCTCATGGCCTCGATCGCCGCCGTCCTGGGCAAGCCCGAGCCGGCGAAGCCCGAAGCCGTCCCGGTCGAGCCGCGGAAGCGCGAAAAGCCCAAGTCCGACGACGACATCTTCTCGCTGCCGGCCGACCTCGACCGGCTGAGCCGCGAGATCCCCAAGGTCGACCTTCCCAAAGAGCGGAAGCCCTCGGCGGTCCGGCACGAGTCGCCCGGCGCGTCGGCCTTCGAATCGCTCGCCGACGAGCTTCTCAAGTCGGTCGTCGTCGAGCCCGTCCCGCCGAAGAAAGCGGGCCCGGGGACGGGCGGCGGGAACGGCAACGGACACGACGCCGCCGACATCGACCAGTTCCTCAAATCGGCCCTGGCCGGCCTGGACCTCGACAAGGAGAAGGTCAAGTCGCCGAAGACCGCGCCGCTGCCGCCGCCTCCGCCTCCGGTCGAGGAGAAGCCCCGGCCGACGCCCCCGCCGGCCGCGACGTTCAGGCCCAACCCCGCGCCGCCTCCGGCCCCGGCCGTCGAGAAGCCCGCCTTCGAAAAACCCAAGCCGGCGCCCGCGCCGCGTGCCGAACCGGCGTTTCCCGCGACCCCCTCGAAGCCGACCCTGACCCCGGGAGACCCGGGATCGGACATATCTCCCTTCTTCACTCCGGCGAAACCGAAGCCTGAAGCGCCGAAGGAAACACCCAGGATCCTTACGCCTCCCGTCCCCCCGGCCCCGCCCGTCTCCGTCGCCAGGCCGCAGAAACCCGTGGAAGAGCCGCGGCCCGAGCCGGTCAGGCCGGAACCGGTCAAGCCCGGGCCGGTCAAGGCCGAGCCGAACCCCCGCGAGATCAGGCCGACCGAGTCGGGGGACATCTTTCAGCGCAGTGACATCTTCGAGCACGTCGGCGAAGACAAGCCGAAGAAGGGCTTCCCGATGATCGCCGGGATCGGCGTCGCGGTGGTCGTGGTGGCCGTCGCCGCCTTCTTCGTGCTGCGGCCCAAGCCCGCCCCCCGGGCCCAGGCAAGGGTCATGGTCCCCCCGCCGGTGACCGAAACGGCCCCGCCCGTCCAGCCGGTCGAAAGCGAGACCCCGCCGCCCGAGGTCAAGTCCGAGCCGGTCAAAGTCGAGCCGAAAGCCAAGCCTCAGGCCAAGAAAACCCAACCCGAGCCGGCCATGATCGAGGGTATCGTCCCCTCGGTCGTGACGTCCGCCGCGCTGCCTTCCGCCATAACGGGCTCCGACCCGGACAAAGGCGGCCTCGCGGGCGCGGCGCCCGCCGGCCCGGTCAAGATCGATCCGCCTCCCGCCAAGACGGAGGGGATTCCGCCGGCCACGAAGACCGAAGAGGCCCCGGCCAAGGCCGCGGCCGCCGATCCCGTCGTGGTCGAGAGACCGGAGGAACCGCCGGTGCAGGAAGGCGACCTCGTCGATCTGGGCTCCGTCGCCGCCCCGCCCGTCCTCCTGAAACAGGTCAATCCCGTCTACCCGCAGGCCGCCCAGCGGCTCGGCATCGGCGGGACGATCACCGTCAACGCCCTCATCGACGAGAATGGCGACGTCATCGACACGGGGATCCTCAAGGGCATCCTGGACGACAGGGGCCTGGGCAAGGCGGCCGAGGCGGCCGTCAAGAAGTGGAAGTTCGAGCCGGCCCGCAAGGGCGGCATGGCCGTCAAGGTCTGGAAGTCGTTCCTCATCTCCTTCCAGCCCGAACGGCCGGGCGACGGCGCGCCCCAGAGAGTGAGATAATCAGACCGTAAGGAGTTTCAGATGGCCCTGAGCAAGGAACAAGAGGACCTCTACAAGAAGACGATGGCCGAGGTGAAGCACCAGCTGGAACATCTCGACGAGGAAGTCGAGAAGGAACTCCAAAAGGTCCGGAAGCGCCTGGCCGAGCTGCAGGAATCGAAGAAGTCCCTGAAGATGGTCTACGAGGGGACGGCCAAGCTCCTCGGCATCGAGCTCGAGTCCGAGGAGGACACCGCCGACGACGCCGCCTCCATCGCCAAGATGTGAGGCCTCCCCCCGGCTCCCGCCCTTCCCCCCTCCCTCCTTCCCTCCGAGCGCCCGGCGAATTGACTGTCGCCGGGCGTTCTGATATAAACTCCGAACGATATGTTCGTCGTCCTCCTGGGGATCATCGCCGGCCTGCTGGCCTCCGTGCCCGTCGGGCCGGTCAACGTCTTCGTCGTCTCCCAGGCGCTCAAGCGCGATTTCCTCCACGGATTGCTGGCGGGGCTCACCGCCGCCCTGCTCGACGTCAGCTTCTGTTTCGTCGCCCTGGCCGGCTTCTTCCACATCAAGCTCAACCTCCCGCCCTACTCGCTGTCGGTCCTCAAGCTCATCGCGGCCGTCATCCTTCTGCTCCTCAGCCGCAAGCTCCTTAGGGACTCCCGGACCTTCGAGATCCCCCAGGACCGGGCCAAGATCCCCTCCCCCTCTCCGAAGCCCATCCTGGGCGTCCTGGCCCTCTATGTG
This sequence comes from Candidatus Aminicenantota bacterium, assembly GCA_963719985.1. Taxonomy (GTDB): domain Bacteria; phylum Acidobacteriota; class Aminicenantia; order Aminicenantales; family Saccharicenantaceae; genus RBG-16-66-30. Next base: position 637,479 of record CAVRDU010000006.1, read on the forward strand.
GCCAATCCGACCCTCTACATGTACTGGATCGCCGTGGCGGGGATCGTGACCGGCCATCGCCTCTTCGGCCACAGCTTCGTCCGCTACGGGACCTGGACGGCCGTCGCCTTCGCCGTCGCGGTCGGGTTGGGCTCGCTCATCTGGTATCTTTCCCTCGTCCGCTTCGTCTCCAGGCGGCAGCACCGCATCAGGCCCGAGCTGTTCCGCAAGATCCTTTACTATCTCGGGCTGGCGCTGGCCGCGTTCGCGATCTACACGCTCGGCAGCGTCTTCATCTGACCGGCCATGACCAAGCGCGAGCGGTTCGAGCGGACCCTGGCGCTCGAGCCCGCCGACAAGGCCCCCTTCGTCCCCGCGGTCTACGAGCACAAGGCCCGGCTCGTCGGACGGTCCCCCTCCGAAGTCTGCCGCAGCCTCGACCTCCTCCTCGAGTCCCTGGAGAAGGAGCTCGATCTCTACGATCCGGACGCCCTGACCGTCGGCGTCGACGTCTATAACGTCGAGGCCGAGGCGGCCGGCTGCGCCGTCCGCTACTTCGGCGCCGCGCCCGATGTCCCGGCCGTGGCCGCGCCGCTCATCGGCGGCCCGGGCGAGCTCGGCAAGCTCGGACGGCTCGACCCGGCCTCGGACGGTCGGATGCCGCTCTTCGTCGAGGCCGCGGCCCGTCTGCACAAGGCCCGGGGGCGCGACCTCGTCGTCCGCGGCGCCCAGACCGGGCCCTTCTCGCTGGCCTCGGCCGTGGCCGGGGCGGAGGCTCTCCTCGTGGCCACCGTCGAGGACCCGGCCTTCGTCCGCAAGCTCGTCGACTGGGCGGCCGGGGTCGCGGTCGATCTCGGCCGGGCCTTCCTCGAGCGCGGGGTCGAACCCGTCCTCTTCGACTCCAAGGCCTCACCCGCCGCCTCCTCCCCCCGGGTCTTCCGCGAGTTCGTCCTCCCGGCCTACCGCGACGTCGTCCTCCCGGCCTTGCGCCAAGCGGGCGCCCGCGGGACGCCGCTCATCATCGGCGGCGACACGACCCCGGTCCTCGAGGACCTCCTCAGGACCGGGGCCCCGCAACTCCTCTGCGACGCCGGGTCGGACCTGGAGCTCTTCCTCAGGAGATGCCGGGAGGAGCGGCGGGCCCTGCGGGCCTCCGTCGACGCCCGGCTCGTCCACTCCGGGACGCCGGACGCGATCCGGGCCGAGGCGCGCCGCATCCTCGAGACCGCGGGGGACCAGCCGGGATTGCTCTTCGGGTGCGGCGTCGTGGCCTACGACTGCGATCCGGGCCACGTCGTCGCTTTGCGGGAAGCCCGGGACGAGTTCGCCCGCGGCTGACCGGCGGGCTCGACGGCGACGGCCCGGGCCAGCGCCTTCCCCCGCCTCCGGACGAGGGCGTCGACCTTGTCCCCGTCGACCGCGGTCGTCGTGCCGACGCCCGTGGCGCAGACGGCGCCGCAGGCCGAGGCGTAGATCAGGGCGGACGCCCAATCCTCCGCGGACAGGCTGTCCGGGCTCCGGCCCGCGGCGAGGAGACCGTGGAGCCGCTTGATGAGGCCGGCCGAAAAGGCGTCGCCGGCGCCCGTCGGGTCGACCACCCGGACGGCGAAGGCCGGGACTCGGAGCAAAGCTTCCGGCCCGGCGGCCACCGCGCCCTTTCCCCCCAGAGTGACGAAGGCCCGCTTCGCCCCGAGGCGGAGGACGGCCCGCGCGGCCGCGGCCGGATCGCGCTCTCCCGTGAGCGCTGACGCCTCGTCGCCGTTGCAATGGAAGACGTCGACGAGAGGCAGCGCCCGGCGCAGGAACGCCCAGCCCTTGCGGTAGGGGCTGACGACGTCGACGAAGGTCAGGGCGCCCAGGCCCTTCGCCCGCCGCAGGACGCGGGCGAGCTCCGTGTCGAAGCGGCCGAGGAGCCCGACGCCGCCGGCGTAAAACACGCGCGGGCGAAGCCGTTCGAGCAGGGCCAGGACGGGCCCGGCCGCCATCTCGACGTTGGCCCCCGCGTCGGCGTGGTAGCGCCGGTCCTCGCCCCGGGCGACGAGGATGAGGTCGAGCGAGGTCGGGGCCTTGTCGGTCCAGACGGGCTCGGCCCGGACGCCCTGCTCGCCGAGCCGGCGGGCCAGGAAATCGCCGAAGAGGTCGCGGCCGGCCGGGAAGACCGCCCGCAGCCGGGCCCGCGGGAAGCCGAGCCGGACGAGGTCCGCGGCGACATTGCAGGCGTGGCCGCCGATCGAGGTCCGGACGGAGCAGAAGGCGAGCTCGCCGGGGCGGGCCGGGCGCTCCAGGCCGCTGGCGATCAGGTCGACGACGGCGATGCCGCTGATGAGGACCACGGGCGTATTGTAGCCGACCCGGGCCGCCATTCCAATCCGCCGAAGGCCAGATGCACCAGTCGTTCTCGGCCGGCTTCTTCCTTGACCAAAGTCTCATGGAAGAGCATCGGGCAGCTGCGGGCCAACTCCAGGGCTGAGCCGATCCCCTGAGAGGTCTGGAGTCCCCGGTCTGCCCGCACCCGGATCAGGAACCGGTGCTTATTAGGTAGCAGATACTGATAGAGATGGCGGCGGTCGCCGCCCCGGTCCATGACCCAGATGCCGCGGCGGCCCATGACCTCCGCGACCTCCTTGATCGCGTCCCGGATCTCGATGTTTTCGCTCTCGTGACCTTCGACGGCATGAGAGAAGAGCCGCCCATAAAGGGGCACCAGCTTGGTCCCTTTCGTATTGGCCCCGACGATGTTCAACGTCCAGTAACCCCAGCCCAGGTCCTTCTCGCTCCCGTCCCGGACCCGCCCCATGTTCTCCATCTTCTCGGCGTACTTCTTGGTCACGTCCGAAAGATCCAGCACCAGAAGCGTGTCCTCTTCGATCCGCGTCGCGGCCTGCTCGATCAGCCGGCGCTGGATCCGACGCTCCAGCCCCCGTCGTCCCAGCTGGCGCGACAACCGCTCCTCGGTCTTCTTGAGGGAGATCTTTTCCCCCAAGGCTCGTCCGACCTCCGTCAGCCGGACCGAACCCCGGGCTTGGATCCCGAAGACACTCGAGCCACGAACCGACGCGCCACCTTCGGCATGAACCTTTCCGGTCGGGCGTCCGTATCCACAAGCGAGGAGACGAACCGATGACAAGATTCCTTCTGTGGCTCATCCTGCTCGTGATCTGCTGGCCCATCGCCCTGCTCGCCCTGCTGCTCTTCCCCGTCGTCTGGCTCCTGCTCCTTCCCTTCCGCCTCGTGGGCATCACCGTCAACGCGGCCTTCGATCTGTTCAAGGCGCTCATCACGCTGCCGGCCCGACTGCTCCGCGGCCCGTCCAGGATCTGAGCCGGGCCGGCCGCGGCCGGTTTGCTTCGGCGCCCGCCTCCACATATAATCGTCGCCATGGAGGTCCGGGAGCACTTCTACGGCGACGATCCCTCGCGGGGCCCCGTCGACGGCAGGACCACCCTCGCCGGCGTCGACTATTTCTTCCTCGGCAACGGCCTCGTCCAGGCCGCCGTCCAGGTCGCCGCGGCCGAAGGCGCGACGTCCGTCGGGCTGCTGGTCATGGACCCCGAGCGGTTCGGCCCCAAGCGGGCCGCGCTCACGTTCGACGACTCGTCCGGCCTCCTCCGGACGGCCGTATCGCTCGTCGACGGGACGGCGGTCCGGGCCGCGGCGGGCCCGTCCGTCCGGGCCCGCTGGCTTCCCGGGAGCGTCGACCCGCGCGTCGAGATCGGCTGGCGGAGCGGGCCGTATCGCGTCCGAGAGCTCTTTTTCTGCCCCGACAGCCGGGCGGCCCGGCTCCTGCGCCGCGTCACCGTGACCTCGTCCGGCCCGGGCCCGGGGAGGATCCGCCTCGAGACCGGCGTCAAGGGCAGGACTGTCGCGGCCGATCTGGCGCTTCGGCCCGGGCGGCCGAGGTCGGTCGCCTTCGAGTACCGTCTCGTCAGGCGAAGCGGCCGGGCTTCCGTCACGGTCAGGCCCGTCGACGATCCGGGCGAACGCGCCGGAACGGCCGCCGGCTGGGCCGCTACGACCTCCTTCCGCTCCTCCGATCCCCTGCTCGACCGCTTATTCGCCGCGGCCAAGTTCCAGCTCCGGGCCGCCGTCTCGTCCTCGGGACGGCTCGACGGCAGCGTCTGGCAGTACAACCTCGAATGGGTCCGCGACCAGGCGTTCATCGCCCTGGCCCTGGCCATGTCCGGCCAAGCCGGGGCGGCGCGGACGATGTTCGCCCGCCTCCTCGCCGAGTTCGTCGACGGAGATGGCGCGACCATGGACTCGAGCCGCTTCCGGCCGTGGCGGGAGAGCGAGTTCGACCAGAACGGCATCCTGCTCTTCGCCCTGGGCTCCTACTTGGACTGGACGGGCGACCGGGACCTCGTCGCGGAGAACTGGAAGAGGATCGAGCGCGTGGCCGATTTCCCGCTCCGGCCGGAGTTCCGCCACGGGCCGTCCGGGCTTCTCTCCAACCGGCGCGAGTTCTGGGAGCGTCACGGCGCCCACGGCCTTCGGACCGGGATGGAGCTCGCCCATCAGCTCTACGTCGCCATGGGGCTCCAGGCGGCCGGGAGAATGGCCGGGCGGCTCGGCCGGCCCGGGAAGGGCGCGGAGTGGACCGGGGCCGCCTCGGCCCTGCGCGAGGCCATGCTCCGGTCCCCCCGTTTCTCGCTCGTCGAGGCCGGGGCCTTCATCAAGCGCCGCGGCGTCGACGGCCGGGCCCAGAGGGAGATCCGGCCGGGCGGAGGATCGGCCCTGCCGCGCCAGGCGCCCCTCTTCGAACCGGGCCGCCATCTTCTCGATCCGGACACGGCGGCGGTCCTGCCGGTCGCCTGGGAGTTCGTCGATCCCCGAGGGACGCTCGCCCGAAAGACCCTGGCCTCGATGGAAACGCTCTGGGACCAGCGCTGGACGGGCGGGGGCTACGGACGCTACAACGTCACCTCGGAGCCCGATTCCCCGGGACCGTGGCCGTTCGCCTCCCTCTTCGTCGCCAGGGCGGCGATCGAGGCGGGCGACGGGGCCAAGGCGAGACGGGTCGTCGACTGGCTCGGCCGGGTCCCGGGCGGGCGGGCCGGCTCCTGGTTCGAGTTCTACGGACCGAGGCCCGTGCCCCCCTATCCCCAGGTCGGGATCGTCCCCTGGACCTGGGCCGAGCTCATCTTCCTCTGCGTCCACCACGTCGTCGGCGCGAGGCCCGCGGAGAGGGCCCTGCGGCTCAGGCCGCGGCTCCTCCCCGGGTCGGACCGGCTCGAGGCCGAGGTGCCCGTCCGGGGCGCCCGGATCGAGCTCTCGGTGCGGCGGGCCCGCCGGGGCGAGGAGCCGGGCTTCCGGATCGGGCCGCGCCGGGTCCCCTATCACCTCTACGGCGTCTCGATCGAGGTCCCCGAGAAGGGCGGCCGCGTCCCGGTCCGCGCCGTCATCCCCTGAGAGAGGACGAACATGGCCAAGCGAAGGATCCACCTCGTTTCGAACGCCCATCTCGACCCGGTCTGGCTCTGGGAATGGCAGGAGGGGGCCGGCGAGGCCCTGTCCACGTTCCGGCAGGCCGCGGAGTTCTGCGAGAAGCACGACGGCTTCGTCTTCTGTCACAACGAGGCCGTGCTCTATCAATGGGTCGAGGAGTACGAGCCCGCCCTCTTCTCGCGGATCCGCCGGCTCGTCAGGCGGAAGAAGTGGCACGTCATGGGCGGCTGGTTCGTCCAGCCCGACTGCAACATGCCGAGCGGCGAGTCGTTCGTCCGCCAGGCCCTCATCGGGCGGCGCTACTTCGCGGAGAAGCTCGGCGTCGAGCCGAGGACGGCGGTCAACCTCGATCCCTTCGGCCACACCCGCGGCCTCGTCCAGATCCTGGCCAAGAGCGGCTACACGGCCTACCTCTGCTGCCGGCCCGGCAACGCCGAATTGCCCCTCGACCGCGACGAGTTCGTCTGGGTCGGCTACGACGGGTCCGAGGTCCTGGCCAACCGCGCCTCGGCCCACTACTGCTCGACCGGCGGCGGCGAGCGGGCCCGGCTCGAGAAATGGCTGGCCGAGAACCCCGCGGGCGACCTCGTCATCCACCTCTGGGGCATCGGCGACCACGGCGGCGGTCCGTCGCGGCGGGACATCGCCGACCTCGACGCCCTGGCCGGGGAGCGGCCCGATCTCGAGCTCGTCCACTCGACGCCCGACGCCTACTTCCGCGAGCTCGAAGCGCGCCGGGCGGCGCTCCCCCGCCGCGAGAAGGACCTCAATCCCTGGGCCGTCGGCTGCTACACGTCGATGACCCGGGTCAAACGGGGCCACCGCGAGCTCGAGAACGAGCTCTACTCGGCCGAGAAGATGGCCACGACCGCCTGGATCCAGGGCCTCATGCCCTACCCGCGGGCCGAATTCTCCGAGGCGATGCGCGACCTGGCCTTCGTCGAGTTCCACGACATCCTGCCCGGCTCGGCCATCCCGGCCGGCGAGGAGGGCGCCCTGCGCATGATCGGCCACGGCCTCGAGATCCTGTCGAGGGTCAAGGCCCGGGCTTTCTTCGCGTTGGCCGCCGGCGAGCCCAAGGCGGCGGCCGGAGAGATCCCCCTCTTCGTCTTCAATCCCCACGCCCATCCGGTCCGGACGCTCGTCGAGTGCGAGTTCGAGCCCTGGGAACCCAACGCCGGGAAAGGGTTCTGGGTGCCCCGCGTCTTCGGCCGGGGCAAGCCGCTCCCGGCCCAGGCCGAGAAGGAGGAGAGCAACCTCAGCCTCGAATGGCGCAAGCGGGTCGTCTTCGAGGCCGAGCTCGCCCCTGGCCGGCTGAACCGGTTCTCGTGCCGGCTCGAGACGGCGGCGGAGAAGCCGGCCCCGGCCATCGCCGAGGAGGGCGGCGCGTTCACCGTGGCCACGGCCGATCTCGTCGCCTCGGTCAACGCCCGCACGGGTCTTCTCGACGTGTACCGGGCGGGCGGCGTCGACCTCCTCGCGCCGGGGGCCTTCGTCCCCCTCGTCATCCGCGACAACGCCGATCCCTGGGGCATGAAGGTCCGGAGCTTCCGGGCCCTCGAGGGGTGCTTCTCCCCGGCCACGCCCGAGGAGGCGGCCCGCTTCGCCGGGATCCGGGAGGGGGGCCTCCCGCCGGTCCGGGTGATCGAGGACGGGGAGGTCCGCGCGGTCGTCGAGGCCATCCTCGCCTACGGCGCCTCGCGGCTCGTCCTGCGCTACAAGATCCCCAAGCGGGGCGCGGAGGTCGGGATCGAGGTCCGGGTGTTCTGGGCCGAGCGCGACTCCATGCTCAAGCTCGGGCTCACGCCGAAGCTCCGGGCGCCCCGCTTCCTGGGCCAGGTCGCCTTCGGCGCCGACGAGCTCCCGTCGAACGGCGACGAGGCCGTCGCCCAGAAATGGCTGGCCCTGGTCTCGGACGCGGACGGGACGGCGATCTCGGTGGCCAACGACTGCGTCCACGGCTCGGACTGGAACGGCGCCGAGCTCCGTTTGAGCCTGCTGCGCTCGCCGGCCTACGCCGCCGACACCTGGGAAGACAAGTTGGCCGTGGCCCGGGACCGGTTCGTCCCCCGCCAGGACACGGGCGAGCGGACATTCCGTTTCTGGCTCTGCGGCGGCCCGGCCGCGGAGCGGCTGGAGAGGATCGGCCGCGAGGCCCTCGTCCACAACGAGACGCCCTACGTCCTGGCCTACTTCCCGCCCGGAGGCCGGAAGCGGTCGCTCGCGGGCCTCGTCGTCGAGGGCGAGGCCGTCGAGGTCGCGGCCTTCAAGAGGTCCGAGGACGGCCGGGACCCGGTCGTCCGGCTGTTCGAGCCGACGGGCCGGCCGCGCCGGGCCGTGGTCAAGGTCCCCGCGCTCGGGGCGAGGACGGCGGTGCGGCTCGAACCGTTCGAGGTCCGGACCCTGCGGCTCGACCGGCGGAAGGGCGAATTCGCCGAGACGGATCTTCTCGAGAGGAAGCCGGGCCGGCGATGACCTCCAAGGAGAGGGTCTACGCGGCCATCGAGGGCCGGGTCCCCGACCGGGTCCCCTACGGCGAGTTCGCCGTCGACTTCGACACGGTCGAGCGCCTCCTCGGCCACGAGACCTATCTCCGGGCCAAGGCCAGGTCCCAGATCGCGTTCTGGGAGGGCCGCCACGACGAGGTCGCCGCGAGCTGGCTCGAGGACCACATCGCCCTGCAGAGGAAGCTCCCCCTCGACATCGTCACCTTCCCCATGGCGACGTGGGAGCTGCCGTCGCCGGACGACGACGAGCCGCCGCCGCGGCGGATCGACGCCGTGACCTGGGAGGACCGCGAGGGGCGGATCTACAGGCTGTCGGAGGCGACCCAGGACATCACCTGCGTCCACGACCCGGTCCGCGACCGGAAGGTCTTCACCGCGGCCGAGTTCGAGAAGGAGCCCGAGCGGCCGCGGCGCGACGAGCGGTCCTGGAGGATCCTCGACGCCGTCGTCCGGGAGTTCAAGAGGGACAAGTTCATCTGCGGCCCGTCGGGCGGGTCGGTCGGCATCGTCCTCCTCGGCGGCATGGAGCGGGGGCTCCTGGAGCTCGCCGCCAACCCGGAGGCCGTGCGGGCGGCGACGCGCTTTCAAGTGCGCCGGCAGAACCTGGCCGACGACGTCCTCATCCACCCCGACTCGGACGCCGTCCTGTGGGCCGAGGACCTCGGCTACAAGACCGGGCCGCTCATCGGGCCGGCGATGTTCCGCGACCTCTTCCTCGAGGCCAACAAGGAGCGGGCCCGGAACGTCAAGGGAAAACACGGCAAGATGATCCTCAAGCACTGCTGCGGCAACGTCAACATGCTGCTCGACTTCTTCGTCGAGATCGGCTTCGACGCCTACCAGTCCATCCAGCCGACGGCCGGCATGGACATCTGCCGCCTCAAGCGGGATTACGGCGACCGGCTGACGCTCTGGGGCGGGGTGGCCGTCGAGAACCTCGTCGGCGGGACGCCCGCCGACGTCCGGGCCGACGTCCGCCGGGCCATGGATTGCGCCAAGCCGGGCGGGCGGTTCATCCTCGGCGCCAGCCACAGCGTCGCCGTGGGCACGCGCTACGACAATTACATGGCCATGCTGGACGAGTACGACCAAACGTGTCAGTATTGACGCGGAGGTCCGGACGATGCCCGAGCCCGTTTCGTTGGTGATGGTCGGGGTCGGCGGCATGGGTGCCGTCTACCTCGAGGAGATCCTCAAACGGAAGGACGAGGGCCTCTTCCGCATCATGGGCGCCGTCGATCCGCGGCCCAACCGCTGCCGGCAGTACCTCGAGATGCGGGCCCTCGGCGTTCCCTGCTTCGTCAGCCTCGAGGATTTCTACAGGAACAGGCGGGCCGACCTGGCCGTCCTGTCCTCCCCCATCCAGCACCACATGCCGCAGACGGAGCTGGCGCTGGCAGGAGGGAGCCGCGTCCTCTGCGAGAAGCCCGCGGCCGGGACGATCCAAGAGGTCCGCCGGGCGATCGAGGCCGAGAAGGCGTCGGGGCTCTGGGTGGCGGTCGGGTACCAGTGGTCGTTCAGCCCGGCCGTTCAACGACTCAAGGCCGACGTCCGTTCGGGGCTCTTCGGCGCGGCCAAGCGGCTCAAGTGCCTCTACCTCTGGCCCCGCGACGAGGGCTATTACGCGAGGAACGACTGGGCCGGGCGCAAGCGCGACGCGGCGGGGGCCTGGGTCCTCGACAGCCCGGTCCAGAACGCCATGGCCCACGACCTCCACAACATGTTCTATATCCTGGGAAGGGAGACGGACCAAAGCGCCCGGCCGGTCGAGGTCGAGGCCGAGCTCTATCGGGCCAACGCCATCGAGAACTTCGACACCGCGGCCGTCCGCGCCCGGACCGAGGAGGGCGTCGAGATCCTCTTCCTGGTGAGCCACGCGTCGGACGAAGACCGGGGCCCGGTCGTCCGCTACGAGTTCGAGCGGGCCGTCGTCCGCTGCGACAGCCGGACCTCGGGCCTGTGGGCGGAGCTCGCCGACGGGACGCGCAAGGACTACGGCGTCCCCGACGCCGAGCCCATGAACAAGCTCTGGGGATCGATCGCGGGGGTCGGCGAGGAAGGCCACCGGCCGCTCTGCGGGCTGGAAGCGGCGGCCGGCCAGACCCTGTGCATGAACGGCATCCAGGACGCGATGCCGGCGGTCCGCGACTTCCCGGGGGAGCTCGTCCGGACGGTCGAGGCGGCGGATTCGCCGGGGCTGGCGGTCGCCACGCCGGGGGCGGGGCGCCGGGTCGTCGAGGGGCTCGACGAGGCCTTCGCCGCGTGCTACGAGGCCGGACGGCTGCCCTCGGAGATGGGCCTCGCGTGGAGCGCCAAGGGCACGGCCGTCGACCTGCGCGATTATCGCGGGTTCCCGTCCCGCTGAGAGGGCCAGGAAGGCGCATGCGCATCGTGATCGACAAGATCGTCTACCCGGGCCGGAGGATGGGCCTGGCCGAGGGGAAGGTCGTATTCACCGACCTGGGCCTGCCCGGGGAGACGGTCGAGATCGAGATCGTCAAGGACAGGAAGAGCTACGCCGAGGCGAGGACGCTCGGCGTCGTCGAGGCTTCGCCGGGGCGGGTCGAGCCGCGCTGCTCCCATTACCTCGCCTGCTCGCCCTACCAGGACATGGAGTACGGGCTCGAGCTCGAGGTCAAGCGGGGCCAGGTCGCGGAGATCATGAGCCGCGAGCTCAGGCGGCCCTTCGAGGCGCCGGACATCGCGCCGTCACCGGAGCAGTGGGGCTACCGGAACAGGATCAGGCTGCGGGTCGAGCGGGAGGGCGGCCGGGCCGGGTATGTCTATCACGAGCCCGGCGAGCGGGCCTCGTTCGTCGCCGTCGACCGGTGCCACCTCGTCGGGGACCGGACCAACGACCTGCTCGGCCGCGTCCTCGGCATCATCGACGGCGGCCCGTTCGATTCGGTCGAGGCGGTCGAGGTCCGGACGAGCCGGACGAGGGGCGAATCCCTCGTCGTGCTCGACCTCGCCTCGGGCACGGAGGCGGCGGCGCTAGGCCAGGCCCTCGCGGCGGTCAAGAGGGAGCACGGCGTCGCGGGCGCCGTCGCGTCGGTCTATGACGGGAAGAGGCGGCGCGACGAGAAGCTCTTCGGCCGGGACTTCGTCGAGGAGGTCGTCCGCGGCCTGACCTTCCGCGTCGGGGCCCGGTCCTTCTTCCAGACGAACGTCGGCATCCTCGAGCGCGTCTTCGACGACTTCATCGCGGCGGCCGGCCCGCTGGCGGGAGAGACGGTCGCCGACCTCTACTGCGGGCTGGGGACGTTCGGGATCCTGCTGGCGAGAAAGGCCCGCGAGGTCTTCGGGGTCGAGCCGGACCCGGGGAACGTCGCCTTCCTGAAGAAGAACCTGGCCCTCAACGGCGTCGGCAACTTCGCCGTCTGCGAGGGCACGGCCGAGGAGTGGCTGGAGGAGGTCCTGGAAAGGGCGCCCGGCGTCGTCGTCCTCGATCCGCCGCGCAAGGGCGTCGACCCGGCGGTCGTCCGCGGCCTGGTCGACGGTCCCGTGCCGCTCGTGCTCTATCTCTCGTGCAATCCGACGACGCTCGCCCGGGACCTCAAGGGGCTCCTCGGGGCCTACGAGCTCGAGGGCCTCCGCGTCTACGATTTCTTCCCCCACACGCCCCACATCGAGACCCTCGCCATCCTAAGATGGGGGACATGATACTTATTTCCCTATTTTTCTTAGGAAATGGGTATCATGTCCCGCTGTGTTAAAATCGGGAAATTAGTATCATGTCCCCCATCTTATCGGACCTGACGCTCGCGGAGCTGCGGGCCGAACTGGAGCGGCTGGGGGAACGGCCGTTCCGGGCCGTCCAGATCTTCGATTGGCTCTACAAGAAGAAGGCGACGCGATTCGAGGACTTCACGACCCTCCCCAAGCCGCTCCGGGAGAAGCTCGCCGCCGCGTTCGCGATCGGCGGCCTCGAGGCCGCCGACAGGCAGGAATCCGCAGACGGGACGACGAAGCTTCTCTTCCGCCTCCGCGACGGCGAACACGTCGAGACCGTCCTCATCCCGGCCGGACGGCGGCTGACGCTCTGTCTCTCGACCCAGGTCGGCTGCAGGTTCGCCTGCGCCTTCTGCGCCAGCGGCCGCCAAGGCTTCCGGCGCGACCTCGCCCCGTCCGAGATCACGGGGCAGATCCTGGCGGCGGAACGGGCCCTCGGCCGCGAGCCGACCAACTACGTCTTCATGGGCATGGGCGAACCCCTCGACAACTGGGCGAACGTCGAGAAGGCGCTACGCATCATGAACGCGCCGGAAGGCCTGGGCATCGCCGCCCGGCGCCTGACCATCTCGACGGCCGGGTTCGCCGACGCGTTCGCGCGTCTCGCGGCGCTCGATCTTCAGATCAACCTGTCGCTCTCCCTCCACGCCGTGACCGACCGGCTCCGCGACCGGCTCATGCCCATCAACCGTCGCTTTCCCCTCGAGGAGGTCATCGGCGCCGCCGAGAAGTACGTCCGGTCCGGCGGCCGGATGATCACCCTCGAGTACATCGTCATCGCCGGGATCAACGACTCCCTCGACGACGCCGACGGCCTGGCCGCGATCGCCCGCCGCCTCAAGGCCAAGGTCAACCTGATCGCTTATAGCCCCGTCGAGGGCCTCCCGTTCAAAATCCCTCCCGACGCGGAGCTCGCCCGGTTCGCGCGCTGGCTCGAGGAACGGAAGGTCGGCACGACCCTGCGCCTGTCCAAGGGCGCCGACATCGCCGCGGCTTGCGGTCAGCTGGCCGGACGTCTCAAGAGGTGAGAACATGGCCCCCATTCGACCCGTCCCCGCGATCATAGGACCCACGGGACGCTCCCGACGGTCCCGGTCCTATCCCTGGCTCGTTCTGCCCGCGCTCGTCCTGGCGATGGCCGTGCTTTCGCCCGGGCAGACGTCCACCACCGACGCGCGGCGCTTCTTTCCCCCGGCCGACCTGATGAAGATCGGCGTCTATTACTACCCCGAGCAGTGGCCCGAGTCCGAGTGGGCGCGCGACTTCGCGAAGATGGCCGAGCTCGGCTTCGAGTTCACCCACTTCGGCGAGTTCGCCTGGGCCTTCTTCGAGCCCTCCGACGGGAAGTTCGACTTCGCCTGGCTCGACCGGGCCCTGGACCTGGCCGCGAAGAGCGGGCTCAAGGTCATCCTGTGCACGCCGACGCCCTGCCCGCCGGCCTGGCTGGGCGAGAAATACCCCGAGATCTACCTCGTCCGCGGGGACGGGCGACGCATGGAGCACGGCACCCGGGCCAACGGCTCGCTCGCGAACGACGTCTTCGTCCGCTACACGAAGCGCGTCGTCGCGGAGCTCGGGCGCCGCTACGGGCGGGACCCGCGCGTCTGGGGTTGGCAGCTCGACAACGAGCCCTACGGCCCGGCCGACTACAGCCCGTCGGCCCGGCGCGAGTTCCAGGCCTGGCTCGAGCGCAAGTACGGAACCGTCGAGAAGATGAACGAGGCCTGGGGCGGGGCCTTCTGGAGCACCCGGTACGACTCGTTCGCCCAGGTCCTCATCCCCAACGAAGGTCTTTTCGGCGAGGACGCCCTGAGCCCCCACGCCGTCCTCGACTTCCGCCGCTTCACGGCCGACACCCAGGCCGGATTCCTCCACCTCCAGTACGACATCCTCCGCGGGCTCGTCCGCCCCGGGCAGTGGATCACGACGAACTACATGAACGTCACCGATTCGGCCGATCCGCGGCGCGCGGGCCGGCTCGATTTCATCTCCTTCACGATGTACCCCGTGCGCGGCGAGCGGAACCTCGGCGAGCTCGGCTTCCGCCTGGGGAGCCGCTATCGCCTGGCCATGGCCGTCGACTATTTCCGGTCTTTCAAGGGCGCGACCGGCGTCATGGAGCTCCAGCCGGGCCAGGTCAACTGGGCCCGCGTCAATCCGCAGCCGGAGCCGGGGGCCGTCCGGATGTGGCTGTGGCACGCCTTCGGGGGCAGGCTATCGTTCGCCTGCACCTACCGATTCCGCCAGCCGCGCTACGGCAGCGAGCTCTACCACGCCGGCATCGTCGGGCCGGACGGCGTGACGCCGTCGCCGGGAGGCCTCGAGTTCGGCCGCGTCATCGCCGAGATGAAGGAGCTGCGGCGGCTCTTCGACCCGGCCGCGAAGATGCCGGCGCGGATCGCCGCGCGCCGGACCGCCTTCCTTTGGAGCCACGATGTCCTCTGGGACCTCGAGACGCACAAGCAGACGGCGCTCTGGGACACCTGGGACCACCTCTTCAAGCTGATGGCCGCGGTCAAGGCGGCCGGGGCGCCCCTCGACTATGTGGGCGAGACGGACGACTTCTCCGCCTACCCCTTCCTCGTCGCCCCGGCCTACCAGCTCGTCGACGAGGCCCTGGTCGCGAAATGGACGCGTTACGTCGAGAACGGCGGGCACCTCGTCCTGACCTGCCGGACCGGGCAGAAGACGAGGAGCGGGCAGCTGCCGGTGGCGCCCTGGGCGGGGCTCGTCGCTCCCCTCGTCGGGGCCGAGGTAGAGTTCTTCGACAACCTCATCGACGACGGCCGCGGCCTCGTCCGGATGGGCGGCAAGGGTTACGCGTGGCGGGCCTGGGCCGACGTCCTCAAGCCTGGCGCGGCCGGCACGGAGACGCTGGCCGTATACGTCGACCAGTTCTACGCGGGGAAGGCGGCCGTCGTGACGCGCCGGCTCGGCCGCGGCTCGGTCACCTACATCGGCGCCGCGACGATCGAAGGCGATCTCGAGCGCGACGTGATGCGCCGGGTCTACGAGCGGGCCGGGGTCGAGGCGGAGAGCTATCCGCCGGGCGTCTACGTCGAGTGGCGGGACGGCTTTTTCGTCGCGGTCAACTACTCCTCGCGCCCGTTCGCCGTGCCGGTCGCGGCCGGCTCGCGGATCGTCCTCGGCGCGAACCCCCTCCCCCCGCCGGCGTCCTCCTCTGGCGATAAGATGGGGGACATGATACTCATTTCCCTATTTTCATTCCGGTGAGAATCCTCACCTCCCTCGGCCGTTCTTATAGGGCGGAGGGCGAAAATGCCGAGATTCAGAAGGGTCGTCGTACCCGGGTATCCGCATCACCTGATCCAGAGGGGCAACCGGCGCCAGCGTGTCTTTTTCTCCGAAGAGGACCGGGCCTTTTACCTCACGCTGCTGGGTCGGTTGGCCAAGAAGCACGGGATCGCCATCTGGGCTTATTGCCTCATGGGGAACCACGTCCACCTGGTCGCTGTTCCGGAAAGGGCGGCCAGTTTCGCGCGTGGCCTCGGCGAGATCCACAGGAGGTTCACTCTCGTCATCAATACCCGCGAAGGCTGGAAGGGGTTCCTCTGGCAGGGCCGCTACCTTTCCTACCCTCTCGAAGGAGGGTATTTGTATGCGGCCGTCCGTTATGTTGAAAGGAATCCCGTGCGGGCGGGTCTCGTCGCCCGGGCCGAGGAATTTGAGTGGTCGAGCGCCCGGGCGCATGTCGAGAGAAAGCCCCACCCACTGCTTTCTCCCTTCTCGCTGGAGGCGGCCATCAAGGATTGGGCGGAGTACCTGCGCGCGGAAGATGATCCCGATGACGTCGAGATGTTCCAGCGGCACGAGCTGACCGGACGGCCCCTGGGCAGTGAGGATTTCGTCAAACGGCTCGAGGCCCTGACGGGCCGTGTCCTGGCGCCTCGGTCGAGGGGAAGGAAGAAAAAAATTGGGAAATGAGTATCATGTCCCCCATTTTTAACGGATGTTGACCATGAGCCAGAGGAGGAAGATGATGACGCCGACGAGGAGCCAGCACCCGCCGAAGCCGAGGATATCGACGAGCTTGGGCTTCATGATCTCCCAGTTCGAGCCGGGCCGGAGCTTCTGCCGCTCGATCTCCTCGTAGTTCTCGACGGCGTGGCGCAGGGCCCGCTCCTCCTCCTCGGGCGTCGGTTGGACCGGCGTGTGGACACGGGCGAAGAAGCGGTCGAGGTCGTCCTTGGGGACGGGCCTGGTCACGGCGCTCAGCAGGAAAAGCAGGACGAACGGGAACAGGGCGTCGAAGCCGAAGCGGACGGCGACGAGCTGGGCCTTGGAAAAGCCCGAGAAATCGGCGCCGAACCAGCTGAGGACCCAGAGCTCGGCGTGGAACCGTCCGATGCCGATCCGCGCCGAATCCGGGTCCGCGGGATCGCGCCGGACGACCTTCTCGAAGAAGATGCCCGCAGGCGGATTGACGTGCTCCTTGCGGATGACCTGGCCGACCTCGGCCGCCCGCCCCGCCGCGACGTCCTCCCTGACGGCCTGGGTCGTGATGGTGACGGCCTGGGCCCGCGTCTCGTGAAGGAAGGCCGGCTTCGTCCGGGCCCACTCGAGCGACTGGAAGACGTTGGGGACGAGGGCGTAGATGGTGAAACAGAGGAAGACCTGGGTGATGACCGCGGCCTTGGTCACCCGGCGCCAGAGGAATCCGAGCCAAATGGCCGCCCCGAAGATGGCCGGCAGCGAAATGAAGTACTTGAAGAGGTCGAGCAGGTTGCCGATGAACAGGGCCACGCCCACGCCGCCGAGCAGGGTCACCCCGATGGCGACGCGGCCGACGTTGATGAGGTGGCGGTCCGACTTGGGCTTGACGAACGGCTGATAGAGGTTGCGGATGAAGAGGGCCGAGTACGAGACGCTCGATCCGGCCAGGGCCGACATCTTCGCCGCCAGGATGCCGGCCATCATCAGCCCGATGGCCCCGGGGAAGAGCAGGTCCATGGTCATGTGTCCCCAGATGAGGTCGGGGTCGTGGAGCCGGCCCGAGTAGAGGGCGATGGCCAGGAGGCCCGTCAGCGCCCAGAAGATCATGATGACGCGCTTGAAGAACATGCCCCCGATCATGCCCACGCGGGCGGTCATCTCGTTCTTGGCCGAGCCGGCCGTCTGCATGCCCGAAGCGACCGCGATGATGGAGACGAGGTTGGCCAGGACCATGGCCAGGATGGTATACCAGGCGTACTCGCTCGTCGCGGCCGAGCCGAAGAGCCGGAACATGAAGTCGGGGACGGCCGCGTGGAGCCCGGCGAAGCCCCCGACCCGATGCAGCCCTATGGGGATGAGCAAGAGCGAGAACGTGGTCAGGAGAAAGCCCTGGATCACGTCGGTGATGGCCGCGGCGAGGAAGCCGCCCATCATCGTGTAGACGGCCACGATGACCGTGTAGACGAGGTAGATCGAGACCGAGTCGGTGTATGAGATGAAGGCCTTGAGCTCGCCCTTCTTCTGGCGGTCGCCGAGCTCGGCCAGGCGCTGCGCGTCGGCCGGGGCGAGGTCGGCCCGCTCGGCCTCGGCCTGGAGGGCCCGGTACTCGTTGAACAGGTCGACCGCGCGGCGCTCCTCGACGGTGTACCGGTCGGCCGGCTTGGGCGTGATGGCCATCATCGTCTTGGCAGCGACCATGTAACCGACGCCGTTGCCGAGGAAGGCCATGAACAGGGTGAAGACCGCGAAGGCCGCGCCGAGGAACTTGCTCTTGAACCGCTCGGTGAAGAAGTCGCCGATCGTCACCAGCCGGACCCGCCGGAAAAAGGCCGTGGTGAACCAGTAGAAGGGCGTCAGAAAGAGGACGAGGTACTGGATCCACATGCCGCCGATGCCCTGGCGGTAGACCTCGCGGGAGACGATGATGGCCTGGTCGGCGTTGGTCGAGGTGCCCAGGTTGAGGAAGAACTGATAGAACTTCCCCAGGCGGCGGCCGGCGATGTAGAAATCCTCGGTCGTCTTCGTCTTGCGCGAGGCCCGCCAGCCGAGCCACAGGATGATGGCGACGAAGACCAGGACGATGGCGAAGTCGAGGACGTGCAGGCCGAAGATGTGGGACATGATACTTATTTCCCTATTTTCTCGCCCTTGTCCATTCCAGATACTATGGATTGCCGCTCGAAAATAATAGGGAAATAAGTATCATGTCCCCCATCCTAAAAGTAGCCGGAATATTTGAGCCAGAGGTCGTCGGCGAGCTTCCAGTAGGCGGCGACGGCGCCGTTGGCCAGCTCGTGCGAGCGCTTCGTCAGCAGCTCCCGGGCCTTCTTGGGGTCCTTTTTGTAGAGGGCCAGGGCCTCCTCCTCGAAGGCGGCCTGGCCGGCGAAGGCCTCGTCCTCGATCCCCTTCCAGACCTTGGCGATGTCCTCGGACAGGACCTGGTAGCGGAAGTTGGCCAGCCGGCTGACCGTCCGGAAGGCCCACCAGGCGCAGTCGCGGCTGAAGGCCCAGCGGCCGTCGACCATGTAGGAGGCCGGCATCTGGGCGATGCCGATGTAGAACGGCACGTGGGGCGTCGTGGCCGGGTTGTCGTAGCCGAGCCAGACGACGCCGCCGATCGGCCCGGGCAGCCAATCGCGCGACTGCGTGATCTGGAGGTAGGTGGCGGCCGGCGAGCAGATCGTCCGCTCGCGCCGGATGCGGAACAGGCCGAGGAGGTCGGCGCTCATGAACGGCGTGGCGATCGGGCTCTTGACGGTCTCGCCCTTCCGGTTGACCGCGTTCAGCGTCCGGGTCATGTCGTAGTCGGTGCCGCCGTAGGTGTCGCGGAAGATGGCCAGGACGTCGGCGACGCCGACCTTCTTCTCGGGCTTGACCGAGAAGGGATAGTTCTCGGACTCGGGATGGAGCCGGAGGGACGGGGCGAGCAGGCTGAGGACCCGCCACTCCCGGCGCCGGCAGCCCAGGCTCGTCCTCGAATCGGGATTGTAGGCGTAACAGAACTCGAAGGGCTTGCCGCTCTCCTTCGACCAGAAGCCCATCTCTTCGGCCAGAGCGGTGACGTTGGCCGAGGCCATGAAGAACTCGGCGTTCGCCAGGTCGATCTGGCGGATGCGGCCGGCGTTGGCCGAGACGCCGATCTCGTCGTCCGGGACGCGCTGGGCCGCCCACACGGCGCCGGTCTTGCCCTTGCCCGGGCCGTGGATCTCGAAGTGCCAGACCTCTTTCGTGTCGGCGAAGGTGAAGCACTCGCCCCAGTCGTTGTAGCCGTGGGCCCGGGTCAGCTGGTCGGCGACGCGGATGGCCTCGCGGGCCGTCCTGGCCCGCTCGAGGACCAGGCGGTAGAGCTCGGGCGCGTCGATGATGCCGGCCTCGCTGACGAGCTCGCGGCGGCTGCCGATCGTCGTCTCGCCGATGGCCAGCTGGTGCTCGTTCATGATCGGGTAGGCGGCGTTGAGGAAGGCGTAGGTCTCGGCGACCTGGGGGATCTCGCCGGTCTCCAGGCGCTCGAGGTCGTTCGGCCCCTTGGTCCGCTTGGGCTCGTAGTACACCTTGGCCGTTTCCCCGGGTTTGTGCTTGGCGTTGGGGACGATAGTCATCCAGGTGCGGTCCGTCCCCGAATCACAGGAGTGGGACGTCATCGTCGAGCCGTCGACCGAGGCCAGCCGGCCGACGAGGACGCTCGTGCACGATTCGAACTCGGGCTGGGGGGCCCAGCGGCCGGACGACGCCTCGGAGCCCGGCAGGAACGACAGGGCCAGGACGGCCAGTCCAAGGACTGTGAACGAAAGGGATCTCGGTTTTCTCATCGCGTTCTCCTCACGGGCGGTTATAGCACGCCCCGAACGCGACGGTCAATCTCGGACGATCGCGGCTATTTCTTCTTGCCGTTCTTCTTCTTGGCGTAGACGCCGAGCGTGATCAGCCCGGCCCCGAGCAGGGCCACAGAGGCGGGATCGCTGACGGTGGGGGGCGGGCCCGGCTGGCGACGCTCCCATGAATATCGCGAGCGGTCGTTCGACTCGCCGGAGAGCGAGGCCACGACCCCGAGCAGAACGGCCGCCCCCGTCAGCGACGCGCACAATATCCCGGCGACTTTGTTCATGGAAGGCCTCCTCTGTCCGTATCCTCTCTGGACTTCTCTCATCGCGTCCAGGATACCTCCCCGTCTCACCCCGTCCATCACCCCCCGAGGCTAATTTAGGGGTGAGAAAAAGTGGGGTTTCCTCACCCCTAGAGGTGAGGGGGTGTCATGGAGAAGGTCTATGGCAGGGCCGTGGGACAAGGGGCCGAGGGGAATCGCGGAGAGAGCATGAGGCGTGGCCCCAGCCCTGGCCCCGGATGTTGACGGGCCGAGGCGACTCTGCTATACGATGACAACCATGTCCGCCCCGCTCTCCACCGCCCGCTCGCTCGGCGAGATCCTGGCCCTTTCCTCGGGCCTCGCCTGGGCCGTGGCCGTCATCCTGTTCCGCATCAGCGGCCGGAGCGTCCACCCGGTCGGCCTCAACCTGGGCAAGAACGTCCTCGGCCTGTTCCTCATCGCCCCGACGCTCTTTCTCCTCGGCGAGCCGCTGGCGCCGTCCGTCCCGGCCTCGGCGACGGGCCTGCTCCTCCTCAGCGGCGTCCTGGGCATCGCCGTCTCCGACACCCTCTTCTTCCACGCCCTCAACCGCCTCGGCGCGAGCCTGACGGCCATCGTCGACTGCTTCTACAGCCCCTTCGTCATCGCCCTGTCCTTCGTCATGCTCGGCGAGCGGCTGACGCTCATCCAGCTCGCCGGCGCCGCGCTCGTCGTCTCCGCCGTCCTGACGGTCTCGAAGGAGGGGAAGCGCGAGCGGATCGAACGGAGGGAGCTCGCCCTCGGCATCCTCTACGGGATCCTGGCGATGTTCTTCGTCGCCCTGGGCATCGTCATGGTCAAGCCCGTCCTGGCGGAGGTCTCGGTCCTGTGGGCGACCCTCGTCCGCGTGGCCGGCGGCACGGCGGCGCTCGTCCTCCTCGTCCCCGTCCTCAGGAACCGGCGGGCCGTCCTGGCCCCCCTCCTCGACCGCCGCAACTGGAAGGCCCTCGTCCCGGCGGCGTTCTTCGGCTCCTACCTCTCGCTGATCCTCTGGACGGGAGGGATGAAATACGCCAAGGCCTCGGTCGCGGCCGTGCTCAACCAGCTCAACACGATCTTCATCGTCGTCATTGCCGCCGTCTTCCTGAAGGAGCGCCTGACGGGCTGGAAGATCGCCGCGGTCGTGCTGGCCTTCGTCGGGGCCTATCTCGCGGCCAATCCCTAAGGTGGGGACAGGCGTTCTATTTGTCGCTGGCCAGCTTGGCCTCGATCCAGAAGGTGTGCTTCTCGTAGCGGGTGTCCCGTCGCATGTCGCCTACGCCGCTTCCCATGCCGCGGATGTCGCCGCCCTCGCCGCCGGCCATGGAATCGGCGGTCATGGTCCCGGACGTGCTCACCTGGGAGCCCCCGTCCCGGGCGCTGACGCTCTGGTCGGCCCGGCCGGCCATCATGTCCCGCAGGATCTGGTTGGTCATGCCGCCCCACTCGAAGCCGAGCATGACCGGCTGTCCCGGCTGGGCGTCGATCCCGCCCAGCGCCGGCACGCAGTTCAGGGGGATCCTGAACTCATAGACCGACAGGGGCCCCTTGTCGATCGCCCGGAACATCGGGGAGTCGGAATCGCCCGCCTCGCCGCCCGGGGCCTCGGCCTTTTTCGGCTTGATGATCTCTTCGGTGAAGACGATGTGCTTGTCCTTCTTGCGGATCTCGGCTTTCTGCGCCTCGCTCACCGTCTGGCCGCGCTTCTCCATGTTGGCGATGAGGGCGTCGGCGGTGTATTCCTTCTTCTGGAACAGGATGCCGTAGTCCTTGCTCTTCTTGGTCCCGGTCGTGAAATAGATCCTCATGCCGGTGTAGTCGAGGGTCGACTTGGGGTAGATCGTATTCTTCCCCCGGGATTCCGGCGCCCGGAATACCATGATGATGTAGAGGTTGCGGCCGTCGTTCCTCAAGGCGTACTGGACCTTGGAGCTGTCGTCGAAGACCGGCTCCGAGGTCTCCCATTCCTGGGCCACGCCGTCGATGGTCATCGGGCCCGCCTGCCACAGGCTCTCGATCGCCTGGCCCTCGGCCAGGCTCGGGGCCGCGAGAAGCGTCGAGGCGGCCAGGACCGCGATGAAGGCGATTGCTTTTCTGCTCATTCCGTCCTCCTCGGGCCCGTTTGGCCCGTTCAATCGTTTGAACACACTCACCGAGATTATAGCACACCCGCCGTCAGATCAAGGCCTCCCAGGCCTCGAAGACCGCGGTCACGTTCTCCGGCCGGGCGCCTATCCCGAACTCGCACTGGGCGATCGCCCCTCCCCCGCGCCAGAGGGCCCGGCGGGCCGTCCGGACCGCCTCGGCGACTTCGGCCGGCGTGCCATACGGAAGCAGGTGTTGGCGGTCGACCTCCCCCCAGAACGTCAGCTTCCCGGCGAAGTCGCGGCCGATCCCGGCGACGTCCATGCAGAAGAGCTGGGCGTTGAGGGCGTCGACGCCGATCTCGACGAGGTCCGGCAGGATGGCGGCGATGTGCCCGTCGGAGTGCATGAAGGCGTACTTGCCGTTCCGGTGGGCGATCTCGACGTAGTCCCGGTAGATCGGCTTGAAGATCTCCCGCCAGAGCGCCGGCGCGACGAGGAGCGACGACTGCCCGCCCCAGTCGTCGGCGAAGACGAGGGCGTCGACGCCGGTCGAGGCCCACAGCTCCAGCTCTTCCTTATAGAAGGAATGGACCGTCTCGAGGAGCCGGAAGAGCCCCTCGGGGCGCTCGACGAGGTCGACGTAGAGCTGCTCCGGCCCGCGGAGGAACTGGACGAGCTCGAACGGCCTGATCCAGGCCTTGGACAGGACGAAGGCGCTCGAGGCGGCACAGAACGCGTCGACCGCGCCGGTGTCGACCGTCAGCCTCTCCCGAGGAACGCGGAGCGCGTCGAGGTCGGCCCAGCTCTCGACCAGGGCCTCCTTGACCTGCCCGATGATGCCCCGCTGGGCGCTCTCGAATCGGCAACCCCACTCGTCGACGTAGGCGCCGGGCCCGTATTCCTCGCCCGAGGTCCGGAGCGGCTCCCGCAGGAAATACGGGCTCGTGACGATGTCGTCGGGGAAGCGCTCGCGGATGGCCGCGAGCTCCGCGGGATAGGTCATCTCGGCCCAGGGCAGGGTCCAGAGCTGGCGGGGGACGCGGGCCGGGCCGCGGAATTCGAGAGTATCGACGACGAGCTCGCGGGAGGTCATCAACGGGCGATGAGCCGGCCGATCTCCTCGACGGCCGAGGCGGCGTCGGGGGCATAGCCGTGGGCCCCGATCTGGTCGGCGTAGTCCCGGGTGACGGGCGCGCCGCCGACGACGACGGGGACGCCGAGCCCGGACGTCGCGACGGCCTCGACGACGGCCTTCATCTGGACCATCGTCGTCGTCAGCAGGGCCGAGAGGGCGATGGCCCCGGCTCCGTTGGCCTTGGCCGCCTCGAGGTACTTGTCGGGCGCGACGTCGACGCCGAGATCGACGATCTTGTATCCGTTCCCGCGCAGCATCATGGCCACGAGGTTCTTGCCGATGTCGTGGAGGTCGCCCTTGACCGTGCCGATGACGACGACGCCGCGGGGCTTGACGCCGGCCCGGGCCAGGTGGGGCTCGAGCTTGGCCAGCCCGGCGTGCATGGCCCGGGCGGCGACGAGGACCTCGGGGATGAAGACCTCGTTATTCTTGAACTGGACGCCGAGCCGCTCCATCCCGGGGATGAGCCCTTCGTTCAGGATCTTGGCGGCCGGCGTTCCCTCGGCCAGGGCCTGGTCGACGAGCGATTCGACCTCGGCCTTCTTGCCCGCGATCAGGGCCTCCTGCATGGCGTTGAGCATCTCGGTTCTCCTTCTCTAGCGGATGAATGGGAAGCTCAGGAAGATCTGCAGGCCCGACGTCCGGACCGGTCCGCCGCCCGCGGGGTCCCTGACGATGTCGGCCAAGCCCCCCATGTAGCGGACGTGGAACACGAGCCCCTCGCCGCGGCGCGGCTTGGTGATGGTCCAGGCGGCCTCGAGGACGAGCCCGTAGTTGAGCTTCCGGTAGTCCGCGATGACGTCCCGGGTGTGCTTGAGCTCCTCGCCGGTCTCGAGCTCGGCCAGGAAGCGCTCGCTCGCCGCCGACAGGGACCCGACGAAGGCGCCGGCGCCGACATGGAAGCGGCCCAGGCGATAGACGAGCACCACGGGGACGTCGATGTAATCGAGGACGAGGGCCGACTTCGCGGGATCGGCGAAGTAGGGATCGAGCGCCGGATCGCCGGTCGTGACGAAGGGGATCTCCGTGACGCCCCGGCGCGAGATCAGGGTCAGCTCGGGCGCGAGGGCGAGCTTCTCGCTGAGCCTGACCGTCGCCGTGAGGCCCAAGTTCAGGCCGCCGAGCCGGTCGCCCGTCTCGATCCCCGTGAGGAGTCCGCAGCTCAGGCCGAACTTGAAGCCGAAGTAGAGCTTGTCCGACGCGGCCTTGTCGCCCGCGATCTGCCCGACGATCGAGGACTGCGCCCGGACCGAACCGGCCCAGATCCCCAGGATCAGGAAAAGCCCGAACGCGGCCGCCGCTTTCTTCATAGTCAGCAAGAATAGCCCAACCCTGCGCACTTTTCAAGGCCAACAAAATGGGGATCTATCCAAGAGCGCCGGGGAGCTATGTGAGGACACAGCCTTTAAATCAAGGCATTCATCACAAGAACGGGTGGCAGGGGGCCAGTCCCCGGCCGCCTGGAGGCGGAAGGGGTTCCCCACGGGGGGATGGGTGGAGCCGAAGCCGGACCGGGGACGCCACCTGACAGGACCCGTTCAGTGATGAGTGCCTTGATCGCACGGCTGCTCCTTAGGGGCTGGTCAAGCGGAGGCCGTTCCTGATATGATGAGGCGGCCGGACGGGGCCATGCGAAAGCTCAAGGTCGGAGTCGACAGCTACAGCCTCAAGCCCCTCGATCTCTCCCTCTTCGAGGTCCTCGAATGGGCCGTCCTCAACGAGGCCGAGGGCGTCCAGTTCTCCGAGATCAACGTCCCGCCGGGGACGGCCCTCGACAAGACGTTCCTCGAGGATCTCCGCAGCTACGCCAAGGAGAGCGGCCTCTACATCGAGTGGGGCGGCGGCGAGCACATCCCGCTCCACCTCGACACGGGCCGGCCCCGGGACATCCTCGCCGCGAACCGCAAGGCGGCCGAGCAGGCCTTCCACATCGGCTCGTCCACGCTCCGCTCCTGCTCGGGCGGCCTGATGCGCTGGAAGAAGGAGTCCCCCTCGACGGACGAGTTCCTCCGGGCCATGGCCGCCTCTCTCCGCGACCACCGGTCGATGCTCAGGGACTTCGGCGTCGTCCTGGCCATCGAGACCCACTTCGAGTTCACCTCCTTCGAGCTCCTCCGCCTCTTCGACATGTGCGGCGCCGGGCCGGGCGAATACCTCGGCGTCTGCCTCGACACGATGAACCTCCTGACCATGCTCGAGGACCCGGTCCTGGCCACGCGGCGCCTCCTGCCCTGGATCGTGACCACCCACGTCAAGGACGGCGGCCTCCTGCTCACGGAGGACGGCCTCGTGTCCTTCACGGCCGAGGCGGGCAAGGGTGTGGTCGACTTCGGGACGATCTTCGAGGCCCTGGCCTCGGTCCATCCCCACATCACCTTGACGATCGAGGACCACGGCGGCGACTTCCTCATCCCCGTCCACGACGAGGAGTTCCTGGCCCGTTTCCCCGATCTGGCCGTGCCGGAGCTCGTTCGGCTGCTCCTCCTCGCGGCCAAGACCCGCTCCCTCGTCGACGCCGGCAAGCTGGCCGTCCTTCCCCGGGACCGCTGGCCGGCCGCGTGCGAGCAGCGGGTCAAGCGCGACATCCGGGCCGTCCGGCGCGTCGTCGAAGGGCGCGCGGGATAGCCGGCGATGGCCCCCCACGCGAGGTTCCGTTTCCGCTCGGCCGCCGGGCTCCTCGCCGAGGCCGGCCGTCTCGGCCTCGACATCCCCTATCATGAGGACGTCTCCCCTCTCCTCGAAAAGGCCACTCTCGCCGGACGGGACGTCCCCAACCGCCTGGCCGTCCTGCCCATGGAGGGGGCCGACGCCGATGCTGCCGGCGGGCCGTCGGACCTGACCAGGCGGCGCTACCGCGCCTACGCCGCCGGCGGCTCCGGGCTCATCTGGGTCGAAGCGACCGCCGTCCGCCCCGAGGGCCGCTCCAACCCCCGCCAACTCCTGCTCACCGGGAGCACGGTCGGCGCCTTCGCCCGGCTGGTCGACGAGACGAGGGCCGCGGCCAAGAATGCCTGGGGGCCCGCCCACCGGCCCCTCCTCGTCCTCCAGCTCACCCACTCCGGTCGCTTCTCCAAGCCCGAGGGGACGCCCATACCGCGGATCGTCCAGCACAATCCCCACCTCGACCCTCTTCACCGACTTACGCCCGACTACCCGCTCGTCCCCGACGGCGAGCTCGACTCGATCCGGGACGACTTCGTCGAGGCGGCCGACCTGGCCTCGTCGGCCGGGTTCGACGGCGTCGACGTCAAGGCCTGCCACGGCTATCTCTTTTCGGAGACCCTGGCCGCCCGCGGCCGCGAGGGCAGCCGATACGGCGGCCCGTTCGAGAACCGGACCCGGCTCCTTCTCGATACGGTCCGTCTCATCCGCCAGGAGACGCCCGGTCACGCCGTCACCTGCCGTCTCTCAGCGACGGACCTGGTCCCCTTCCCTTTCGGCTTCGGCATGGACCCCGAAGAGCCGGAGCGGACGGACCTCGCCGAAACCAAGGCGCTCGTCGGCCTCCTCTCCCAGGCCGGCGTCGGCTTCCTGGCGTTGTCGCTGGGCATCCCCGCCTGGAGGCCCCACTTCGGCCGTCCCTTCGACGAGCCTATCCCCGGGGGGCCGGTCCCGCCGGAGCACCCGCTCGAGGGCGTCGCCCGCCATCTCCGCGTCGCCTCGGAGCTCCAGCTCGCGGCGCCCCGTGTCGCCGTCGTCGGCGCCGGTTACACCTGGCTCCGGGCCTTCGGACCGGGCGTCGGCGCGGCCATGGTCGCCGCGGGCCGGACGTCCGTCGTCGGCTGGGGCCGGGGCGCCCTGGCCTGCCCGGACCTCGCGGCCGCCCTCGTCCGCGAAGGCCGGCTCGCGCCGGGGAAGCTCTGCACGACCTGCTCGCTCTGCTCCGATCTCCTGCGCCGGCAGGAACGGGTGGGCTGCGTCGTCCGCGACCCGGAGTATAAGGCCGCCGCCCGCGCCACTGAAAGGAGCGCCTGAGCTATGAGAACGAGCCGGATCCGGATCGGCGGCCGGTCCTACCCCGTCCACTCCCTGAACACGGTCGTCGTCGGCAGCGGGGCCGCCGGGCTCAACGCAGCCGTGAGGCTCCACGAGCACGGCCAGACCGACGTCGCCGTCGTCACCGACCGCTTCGGCGCGGGGACTTCGGCCAACTCCGGCTCCGACAAGCAGACCTACTACAAGCTCTCGCCTCGCCGGGGACCGGGCCGACTCCCCGCTCGACATGGCCCGGGACCTCGCCGCCGGCGGCTCCATGCACGGCGACATCGCCCTGGCCGAGGCCCAGGGCTCGCTCGAGGCCTTCTTCCACCTCGTCGGCCTGGGCGTCCCTTTCCCCCACGACCGCTACGGCGCCTTCGTCGGCTACAAGACCGACCACGATCCGCGCCAGCGGGCGACGTCGGCCGGGCCGCTGACCTCGAAGCTCATGTTCGAGCGTCTGGCCGCGGAGGTCCGCCGCCGCCGCATCCGCGTCTTCGACCGCCACGAGGTGGTCGCCCTCCTCACCGCCGGAGAGGGCCGGGCCCGGCGGGTCGTCGGGGCCATCGCCCTCGACAGGGCCAGGCTCGACCGCCCCGGCCGCGGCTTCGTCCTCTTCAACGCGAGAACGTCGTCGTCGCGACGGGCGGGCCCGGCGGGATGTACGAGCACTCGGTCTACCCCGCCGACCAGATCGGGTCGCACGGCCTGCTCCTCGAGGCCGGCGCCGTCGCCCACAACCTGACCGAGTCCCAGTTCGGCCTGGCCTCGACGAAGTTCCGCTGGAACGTCTCCGGCACCTACCAGCAGGTCATTCCCCGCTACATCTCGACGGACGCCGCGGCGGCGACGAGCGCGAGTTCCTCAACGACTATTTCCCCGACATGGGCCGGCTGGCCACGGCCGTCTTCCTCAAGGGCTACCAGTGGCCGTTCGACCCGCGCAAGGCCGTCGACGGCGGCTCGTCGCTCGTCGACATCCTGGTCTACGAGGAGACCGTGGTCAAGGGCCGGCGGGTCTTCCTGGACTTCCGGAGCGACCCGCGCGGCGACGCCCGGCTCGCGCCGTTCGCGCCCCGGTTGCTCGCCCCGGAGGCCCACGGCTACCTCGAGCGGTCGGGGGCCCTCATGCCGGCGCCCCTCGCCCGCCTCCGGAAGATGAACCCGCCGGCCATCGAGCTCTACGGGGCCCACGGCATCGACCTCGCCCGCGAGCCGCTCGAGATCGCCGTCTGCGCCCAGCACAACAACGGCGGCTTCCGGGCCTCGATCTGGTGGGAATCGAGCCTCCGCGGGCTCTTCCCCGTCGGCGAGGTCAGCGGCACGCACGGCGTCACCCGGCCGGGCGGTTCGGCGCTCAACGCCGGCCAGGTCGGGAGCGCCCGGGCGGCCCTCTTCATCGCCCGCCGCCGGGCGGGGCGCCCGCTCTCCGACCACGCCTTCGCCCGGGCGGCCGGACCGCTCGTCCTCGAAAAGGCCGGACTGGCCGAGGCCATGCTCGGACGGGACAGGCGAGGCTCGCTCGCTCCCGTCGCCTGCCTGGCCGAGGTCCGGAGGCGGATGTCGGCCTGCGGCGCGGCCGTCCGCGACCCCGGCGAGGTCAGGGCCGGCGCCGCCCGCGCCCGAGAGCTCTGGCTCAGGGCCCGGCACGAGCTCCGGGCCGTCTCGCCACGGGAGCTGCCCCGGGCGTTCAAGGCCCTCGACCTGAGCCTGACCCACGCCGTCTATCTCGAGGCGATCACCGAATACCTCGAGCGCGGGGGGAAGAGCCGGGGCTCGTACCTCGTCCCCGATCCTTCCGGACGGCCGCCCCACCCGAAGCTCGGAGAGCGCTGGGCCTTCTCGCTCGCCGAGCGGGGCGATCTCGTCGACACGAACATTCTCGAGGTCCGCCTCGACGGGGCGGGCCGCGTCCGCAAGCGCTGGGTGCCCGTCCGCCCCCTGCCGGCCGCCGACGGCTGGTTCGAGCAGGTCTGGGACGACTTCAGGAACGACCGCATCGTCGCCGAGGAGGGATGAGCTTGGCCAAGAAACCGCGTCAGACGCCCCCCGCCGCCGTGGTCACCGGCGCCGGCCGGGGGATCGGCCGGGCGATCGCACTCGCCCTGGCCAAGGAAGGATACGACGTCGTCGGGATCGACATCGCCTTCGATCCGGGCGACCGCAAAAAGGGCCTCTTCGAGGTCAAGGACCGGGCGGCGGAGCTCGGCGCGAGGTTCCTGCCCGTCGCGGGCGACGTCTCCCGGATCGAGGACCACGACCGGATGCTCGACGCCGCCGCCGGCGTCTGCGGCCGGATAGACGTCCTCGTCAACAACGCCGGCGTCGCCCCGGCCCGGCGCGTCGACTTGCTGGAGACCGATCCCGCGAGCTACGACCGGCTGATGGGCGTCAATGCCCGCGGGCCGTTCTTCCTGACCCAGAACGCGGCGAGGAGGATGGCCGCGCAGAAACCGCGGCGGGAAGGGCTACGGCCCTCCATCGTCTTCATCACCTCCATCTCGGCCGAGGTCTCGTCGACGGCGCGGGCCGAGTACTGCGTCTCCAAGGCGGCCCTGAGCATGACCGCGACGGTCTTCGCCGACGCCCTGGCCTCGAAGGGCATCGGCGTCTACGAGGTCCGCCCCGGCATCATCGCCACCGACATGACCGCCGGGGTCAAGGGGAAGTACGATCGTCTCATCGCGGGCGGGCTCGTGCCCCAGGGACGGTGGGGCCTGCCCGAGGACGTCGGCCGGGCCGTGGCCGCCCTGGCCCGCGGCGACTTCTCCTTCTCGACGGGGGCCGTGATCGAGGTCAGCGGGGGCATGAACATCCGCCGCCTCTGACCCCGCTTCGCCCTTTTTGCAGGGCCGGCGGGGCTGTGGTATCCTACCGGGGAACGGAGGGAGACATGAGCGCGAGCAAGAACCAAGGCCGTATCTTCTGGGGCCTCCTGCTGATCGTTTTGGGTGGCCTCTTCCTTCTCCACCAGATGGACAGGATCGATTTCGGGGACCTCATGGGCCGCTATTGGCCGGTCGTCTTCATCCTCCTCGGCCTCTCCATCCTCCTCAGCAACAACTTCAGGAACGTCGGCGCCGGGATCTTCTTCATCGCCTTCGGCGTGTTCTTCCTCCTCGTCCGGCTGAGGGTCTTCGACCGGATGGTCTGGTCCTACCTCTGGCCGCTGGCCATCATCGCGGTCGGCGTCTGGATCCTCGTCCGCCCGGCCTGGCGCCCCGACAAGAAAAAGGCCGCCGAAATGACCGCCGAAGACCTGGACATCAGCCAGGTCTTCTCGGCCTCGTCGCGCAAGATCGAGTCGCAGAGCTTCCGGGGCGGCAAGACCGATGTCGTCTTCGGCTCGGCCGAGCTCGACCTCCGCGGGGCCCGGCTGGCCGGCGGCCAGGCCACCTTGGTCCTTTCGGCCGTTTTCGGCGGCATCGAGGTCTACGTGCCGCGCGACTGGCAGGTCGTCCTCGAGGGCTCGCCGGTCCTCGGCTCCATCGAGAGCCGCAAGGCGATCTCCGACGTCCCGAAGACGCAGACGCTCACGATCAAGGGATCGGCCGTGTTCGGCTCGATCGAAGTGAAGGAGTAGCGCGCCCATGCGGAAGGGACTGTTCTGGACCCTGGCCGTCGTCCTCACGCTCGTCTCGGCCGTCTACCAGCGCGTGACCGGGCCGAGCTATCCGCTGCGCGGCAAGGCCGTCGTCGACGGGACGGAGATCAAGTTCCGCCTGCCGAGAAGCGCCGAGACCGTGGCGGAGGCCGAGGTGGCCCTGCCGGCTCCCGCGGGCGTTGGGGGCTGGCTCGAATGGAAACGCTTCCCCACCGACGATCCTTGGACCAATGTCCCGCTCGTCCGGGAGGGCGAGCGGCTCGTCGGCCGCGTACCCGTGCAGCCGCCGGCCGGCAAGGTCGCCTATAAGGTCCGCCTCGGCGGGGACGAGGGCTCCCCGCCGATCACCGGGGACGAACCGGTCATCCTCCGCTACAAGGATCCCGTGCCCGCCTGGATCGTTTTCCCCCACGTCATCGTCATGTTCGCCGGCATGCTCTTCTCCACGGCGGCCGGCCTGGCCGCGCTCGACAGGAAGCGAGATCCCCGGCGTTTCGTCCTCTGGGCGGTGGGCCTGCTCTTCGTCGGGGGCTTCATCCTCGGCCCGCTCATGCAGAAGATCGCCTTCGGCGTCGCCTGGGCGGGCTTTCCCCTGGGAACAGACCTGACGGACAACAAGACGCTCGTCGCGTTCCTGGCCTGGATCGTCGCCCTCGTCGCCGGGCGAAAAGGAAAGCCGGCCCGGCCTTTCGTCGTCGCCGCGTCGCTCGTCACGCTTCTCGTTTTCCTCATCCCCCACAGCCTGCTCGGGTCGCAGTACGACTATTCGAAGATGAAATGAAGCACGCCCCCGCGATCGTCGCGACCATAGCCCTCGCCGCCGCTCTCGGAGCCTGGGTCGCAGCCGACATCCCCGAGAACGTCAAGTCGCTCGTCCAGAAGAACTGCGCCGGGTGCCACAAGGGGAAATTCCCGCCCAAGGGCCTGAACCTCGAGCCGGCCAACCTGGCCGCGATCGTCGACGCGCCGAGCTCGGAGGCCCCCGGCCTGAAGATCGTCGACAGCGAGGCCCCGGAAGCGAGCTACCTCTTGAAGAAGGTCCGCCGGCAGAAGGACATCGCCGGAAAGCCCATGCCGCCGGGCAAGGCCCTGACCGCCGAGGAGCTCCGGGCGCTCGAGGCCTGGATCGACGGCCTGAAGTAGCCCCCCGATCACTTCAGCTGGAAGCGAACCGTGACGGTGAAGACGACGGGGACGGCTTTGCCGTCCTTCTCGAACGGCTCGTAGACCCACTTCCTGACGGCGTCGATAGCGGCCTGATCGAGGAGCGGGATCGAGCGCAGGACGATCACGTCCGCGACCTGGCCGGTCTCGTCGGTCTTGACGCCGAGGATGACGACGCCGGACACCCCGGCCGGCCGGGCGATCTCGGGGTAGACGGCCGCGACCTCCTTGATGAGCCTGGGCGGCTTGAGCGTCCTTGACGGCCTGCATCGGCGCCCCCGGCGAACGTCTCGATGCGTCGCCGGCTTCCCGTCGTCCTTGAGGGCGAAGCGCACGGTCACCGTGAAGACGACCTTACGGGCCTTGCCGTCGATGATCATCGGCTCGTACTTCCACTGCTTGACGGCGTCGAGGGCCGCCTGGTCGAGGGCGGGAATGGAACGGAGGATCCTGGCGTCGACGACGTTCGCCCAGCTCGTCGGTCTTGGCCTCGAGGATGACGATCCCTTCGACGCCGGCCTTGCGGGCCGCTTCCGGATAGACCGGATTCGACCTGCTTGACGAGCTTCGGCGGCTTGATGTCACCGACGGCCCGGACGGCATCGCCTTCGATCGGCTTGATGTCCTGGCGCTGCACGCCGCCGACGATCCCGCCCTCGACGCCGCCTTCGATCCCGCCTTCGACTCCGCCGGCGACGCCTCCGGCGACGCCGCCTACGGCCGCTGACCCCCGGCTTCTTGTCGTCGAGCTGAACCGCATGGTCACGGTGAAGACGACCGGCCGGGGCCTGCCGTCGATGACCATGGGCTCGTAGACCCACTGCCTGACGGCGTCGACGGCGGCCTGGTCGAGGCTGGGGATGCTGCGCAGGACCTTGACCGCGGCGACACGCCCGTAGGTGTCGGTCGTCGCCTCCATGATGACGACACCCTCGACGCCGGCCTTTCTGGCCACCTCGGGATAGATCGGCTTGACCTCCCGGACGAGCTTGGGCGGCTGGACCTTGTCGCGGCCGTCGGCCCTCACCGCGTCCCCCGACGACCGTCGACGGTCGGCGGCCGCCGGCTTCCGGCGGCGGCCGGCTCGCCGATCCAGCGCTCCACCCTCAGCGTGATGAAGTAGGGCTTCAGCTCGCTCGTTCTCGAAGCCGAAGACGGTCGCAGTCTTGTCGGGCAAGCGAGAACTCCGTGTCGAGGAGGCTCGACTTCTCCGCCGCGCCCTGTTCATAGACCTCGATCCGGAACTGGTTGCGGGCGCGGGACCTTGCCCGGGGTGACGAAGACCACGTACTCCTGACCGTTCAGCCGGAACATATGAAAGGCCTTATCACCCATATCGCTGCGCGTCCAGACGAGCTTGGCCTCCGTGAGCAGACTGACGTCCTTGAGGCTGTAGACCTTCCTGATCTGCTGGTCGGTCTGGACATCCTCCTCGAGCTCATAGTTGGCGAAGGTCATGAACTTCAGGAACGAGGAGGTCACCGGCTTGGGCGGCGCGGTCGATCCCTCCCGCGCGCCTTCGAGGACCCTCATCTTGAGCTCGAACTCGGCGGCCGCGAGGGCGGTCTCCGGTCCGGCCGGAGCGGCAGACGCCGGTTCGGCGGCAGCCTTGTCGCCGGGCGCCGGCGCTTCGGCCTTCTTGCCGCAGGCGAGCGCGGCCAGGAGCCCCAGGACGAGCAGTATCCCCAAGTACCAACGGCTCTGTCGGATCTTCATCATCAACCTCCTCACGGTGTCTTTTGGGCCCAGACGAAAACCGTGTCCGAGCCCTGCGCCTGATAGACGAACGTCTGGGCGGGGGCCCCGCCCACGTTGACGTAAGCGATCTCGAAACGAGCGGGCAGGCCGGCGGCGGCCGGACCGGAGCCGGGCCGGCCGACCTCGCGGAGGAGCCAGAAGCCCGTCGCGGCGACGACAAGGGCGGAGGCCGCGGCGGCGGCCCAGCTCCACTTCGGCCCGGCGACGGCCGGGGCCCTTCCCGCGCGCCCCGGGAGGCGCCCGGCGTCCAGGGCGACGCGGCGCCAGAGGGCTTCGGCGTCCCCCATCCCGTCTGGGGCGACGAGCAGTCCCCGCGCCTCGTCCCGGCTCGCCAGCCCCGCCTGGCAGCGCGGGCACCTCTCCATGTGGGCCCGGATGAGCCAGGCCCGGAGGGGCCTCAGAGGCAGCGCTTCGTAGACGAGCTCAACCGTTCTGCAGAAGTCCATGGTCGTTCTCCAAGAGGGCTTTGATCTTCCGGCGGGCGTTGAACAGATAGACCCGGGCCGTCGAGGCCGAGCAGGCCAGGACGGCGGAGATGTCCTTGGCCGTGTAGCCCTCGTTGGCCCAGAGCGTGAGGGCCGTCCGTTCGTGCGGCGAGAGCCGCGTCAGCAGGGCCGAGGGCAGCGGTTCGGGATCGGCCGGATGGGGGTTCGCGCCGCGGCCGAGGACGGCCGGCTCGAACCGGGCCCGGGCCGAGAAGGCCGAGAAGCGTCTCTTTTTCCTCACCATGTCGAGCGATCTCCTGTAGGCGATGGTCAGGAGCCAGGTCTTGAAGCTCCTGGCCCGGTCGTACCGGTCGAGGCGGCGGAAGACTTGGAGGAAGGTCTCCTGGCAGACGTCCTCGGCGTCCTGCCTGTTCCCGACGACGTTGAGGGCCACGGACAGGACGAGGTTGCCGTAGGCCTCGATCATCGCCCGGTCGGAGACGGGGTCCCCCCGCAGGCAGCCTCCGATGATCTCTTGCTCGTCCACGAGAGGTCTCTTCCCTTTCTCCACCCGAGATTACGCCCCCGCCCGCCGGGGCGTTTAGGGGGCCCGCCCCTATTCTGACACCTTCGGCCGGCCTGTGCCACCCCCCGCGCCGAAGCCGGAAAGAGGGACACCCCGGAATCGGGAGGTGAATCTGATCTTTTGACATCTCGGGACGTCTTTGTTAGATTCAGGGGAACATGAGCGCGGAAACACGGAGGAAAGCGAATAAAAGCGCTCCCCGTGCCGGGTCCGCCGCCATCCAGGCCGGGGAGGACCGCTACAAGGCCCTCGTCGAGAAGCTCCCGGTCGGCGTCTACCGGACGACCCGCGACGGCGCCTTCGTCGAGGCCAACGCGGAGCTCGCCCGCATGCTCGGCTTCAAGAGGCCCTCGGATCTCTTCAGCCGCAATGTCAGGGACTTCTACGTCAGCAGGAAGGACCGGGACAGCCACCTCAGGATGATTTCCGCGAATACGACGGTCCCCCAGGAGTTCGAGCTCCGCCGGGCGGACGGCCGCAAGTTCTGGGTCCGCGATTACTGCCGGCGGGCCGAGGGCCGCGGCGGGAAGCTCCACTACGACGGCATCCTCATCGACATCACCGCGAGGAAGACGGCCGAACGCAGGCTCGAGCTGACCTTGGACAAGCTCCGGCAGACGAACGAGAAGCTCGAAGGGCAGTCCCTGTCCGACCACCTCACCGGCCTCTATAACCGCCGCGGCTTCTTCACTTTCGGCCTCCAGCAGATGAGGATCGCGAAAAGGCTCAAGGCGGACAACTACCTCGTTTTCCTCGACATCGACAACCTCAAGGAGGTCAACGACGCCCACGGGCACGCCGTCGGCGACCTGCTCCTGCAAGGCGTCGGAGCCATCCTCAAGGCGACCCTCCGGGAGTCCGACGTCATCGGCCGGATCGGCGGGGACGAGTTCGCCGTCCTGGCCATGCGCTCCAAAGGACTGGGCGAGCGGAGCCTCCTCGCCCGGATCGACGAAGGCGTCGCGGCCTTCCGCGTCAAGGGCTTCGCCCGTCTGCGCTTGTCCGTCAGCATGGGCCTCGTCAGGATCGATCCCCATAAGTACCAGCAGCTCGACGACTTCCTGGCCCACGCCGACTTCCTCATGTATCAGCAAAAACGCCATAAAGAAAGACAGGAGAATCTCGCATGACCAAGACCAAGCCGAGGACCGCCGTCCTCATCGCCGCCCTCCTCATCGCCGCCTGGCCCGGCCTCGCGGCCGTCCAGGACAGGCCCGCGGACAAACCCGCCGCCCCCGCGGCGCCCGTCGCGCCGAGGCCCATCGCCCTCCCGGACATCCTGGCCTGGAAGTCCATCGGCGCGGCCGAGCTCTCGCCCGACGGCGGATGGTTCATGTACAGGCTCTCGCCCCTCGAAGGCGAGGGCGAGGTCGTCCTGCGCGAGGTCAAGGGGACCAAGGAGCACCGCTTCCCGATCGGCGAGGCCCCGCGCTTCGGGGCGTCGCTCAGGACGGGCTTCTCGGCCGACTCGAAGTGGGCCGCCTTCCTCTCCTACCCCGGCGCCAAGGAGATGAAGGGCCTGCGCAAGGAGAAGAAGAGGGTGACCACGACGGCCGTCCTGGTCGACTTGGCCACGGGCGAGAAGACCGAGCACGAGAAGGTCCGGTCCGCGGCCTTCTCCAACGACAATCCCGGTTTCCTGGCCTTGCACCGCTACGCCCCGGAGAGCCAGGAGAAGGAGAAGGACAAGTGGACG
This sequence comes from Candidatus Aminicenantota bacterium, assembly GCA_963719985.1. GTDB lineage: Bacteria > Acidobacteriota > Aminicenantia > Aminicenantales > Saccharicenantaceae > RBG-16-66-30. The sequence goes on from CAVRDU010000006.1 coordinate 673,630, forward strand.
GGCTCCGACCTCGTCCTGCGCGAGCTGGCCACGGCCAAGGAGGTCAACATCGGCAATGTCGCCGAGTTCGCCTTCGACAAGGCCGGGAAGCGGCTGGCCCTCGTCATCGACGCCCAGGGACAGGCGGCCAACGGCGTCCAGCTGCGGGACATGGCCAGCGGCGCGCTCGTCTCCCTCGACAACGACAAGGCGACCTACAAGTCGCTCGGCTGGTCGGAGAAGGGCGAGGCCCTGGCCGTGCTCAAGGGCAAGGAGGACAAGGCCTACGAGGACAAGCTCTGGAGCGTCGTCGGTTTCTCCGGCTTCAAGGACCCCAAGGGGCCGCGCAAGATCGTCTACGATCCCGTCGGCGACAAGACGTTCCCCGAGGGCATGACCGTCAGCCCCAACCGGGCCCCCTCGTGGACCGAAGGCTTCGACGCCATCCTATTCGGCATCCACGAGGTCAAGAAGAAAAAGGACGCGGACAAGCCGGAGGCCGGCGGGGCCAAGGCCGGGACCGATGCGGCCCCCGCGCCCCCCAAGAAGGACGAGGAGGTCGCCGACGAGGACATCCCCGACCTCGTCATCTGGCACGGCCAGGACCGCAGGCTCCAGTCGCAGCAGCAGGTCCAGGAACAGCGGGACAAGAACTTCAGCTATCTCTCCGAATACCGGATCGCCGAGAAGGCGTTTCATCCGCCTGGCCGACGACGAGCTGCGCTTCGTCAATCCGGCCCCCAAGCACCGCTTCGCGGTCGGGCAGGACAACCGGGCCTACGAGCTCGACACGAACCTCACGGCCGCGGCTACCAGGACATCTACGGTCATCGACATGAAGACCGGCAAGCGGACGCCGGTCCTCGAAAAGAACCGAATACTTTTTCGGGACTCTCCACGACGGGACCCACTTTCTCTACTACGATGACGGCCACTTCTTCACCTACGACATGACGACGGGCAAGTCCGTCAACATCACCAAGGACGTCCCGGCGTCGTTCGTCAACGAGGACGACGACCACAACGTCATCGACCCGCCCGACTACCCCGTCGGCTCGACCCTGGACGGCCTGAGCGTCCTGCTCTCGGACGGTTGGGACGTCTGGAGCGTCCCCGTCGGCGGCGCCGGCAAGGCCGTCAACCTCACCGTCAACGGGGCCAAGGACAAGCTCCGCTACCGCCGGCTCCGGATCGACCCCGAAGAGAAGGCCGTCGACCTCGGCCAGCCGCAGTACTTCAGCGTCTACGGGGAGTGGACGAAGAAGGCCGGCCTCGGCCGGATCGAGAAGGGCCGGACGGGCGCGACGATGCTCCTCTGGGACGACTGCGGCTTCGGCGGCCTGGCCAAGGCCAAGCGGGCCGACGTCTTCGTCTACACCCGCGACACCTTCAAGGACTGCCCCGACTATTACGCGGCCGACGCCGCGCTCAAGAACGGCAAGCGGATCACCGAAGCCAACCCGCAGCAGAAGGACTTCTTCTGGTCCAGCGGGTCCATGCTCCTCGAATACAGGATGGACCCGAAAAGCGGGATGGACAAGACGCTCCAGGCGGCCCTCTTCCTGCCGGCCAACTACGAGAAGGGCAAGCGCTACCCGACCCTCGTCTACTACTACGAGAAGATGTCCCAGCAGCTCAACCGATACGCCCAGCCGTCGGCCAACGGCTTCAACAAGTCCGTCTACACGAGCAACGGCTACGCCGTGCTCATGCCCGACATCGCCTACAAGGTCAACGACCCGGGCATGTCCGCGGTCTGGTGCGTCCTGCCGGCGATCGACGCGGCCGTCGCCGCGGGGGTCGTCGACCGCTCCAAGGTCGGCCTCCAGGGCCACTCCTGGGGCGGCTACCAGACGGCCTTCCTCGTCACCCAGACCGAGTTCGCCGCCGCCGTGGCCGGGGCGCCGCTGACCAACATGATCAGCATGTACAGCTCCATCTACTTGAACACCGGCTCGGCCAATCAGCCCATCTTCGAATCGAGCCAGGGCCGGTTCAAGGGCGGCTACTGGGACAACCTCGAGGCCTATCAGCGCAACTCGCCGGTCTACTACGCCGACCGGGTCAAGACGCCGCTCATCATCCTCCACAACGACAAGGACGGCGCCGTCGACTGGAACCAGGGCATCGAGTACTACAACACGCTGCGCCGGCTGAAGAAGCCGGTCGTCATGCTCCAGTACGTCGGCGAGAACCACGGCCTGCAGAAGCCGGCGAACCAGAAGGACTACACCGTGCGGATGAAGGAGTTCTTCGACCACCACCTGATGGGCAAGCCGGCGCCCGACTGGTACGCGATCGGGGTGTCCCACCTCGATCTCAAGGACCATCTGAAGGAGCGGGCCAAGGGCCTCAAGCCGGCGGAGCCGGCGACGAAGAAAGATCCCGAAAAGAAATAGCCGCGGCGCGAAAACCGGGCCCCGCGGGCGCTAACAAGGAGTTGAGGACGGCGGCATTCGTCCGCTCTTTTTGAAAGCGGCGCCCTGACCAGCCTCAGCGAAGGGGATGAGAAGGCTGGCTGGTGAGGCGCCAAGGTTTCAAAGGAAAAGGAAGCGGGGCTAAGGAGGATCCCTCTCCAGCCAGCGGCTTCATTATAGGCCCGTATTTCCGCCCTTGTCAATCTCAAAGTGTCCAATTTAGGAAATTTTTTTGAAATTCGGCCCGGATAATGTATACTATTTAAGTAGGATTTCTCAAGGAAGGACACGACGATGCGACCGAGCGTCAAGTTAGCGATATTCGCCTTGGCCACCCTCCTCGGCCTGGGCGCCTGGAGGGGGCTCAACGCCCTCATCGACCGGGAGGCCCCGACGAGGTCGGGCCTCCTCACGGGAGATCAAGCCATGACGAACAAGGCCAAGAAGTCCGAGAAGGAGTGGAAGGCCGCCCTGACGAAGGAGCAGTACGACGTGCTGCGCCAATGCGGGACCGAGAGGCCGTTCACGGGCAAGTACGACGATTTCTGGGAGGAGGGCGTGTACGTCTGCGCCGGCTGCGGCGCTCCCCTCTTCCCTTCGGACACGAAGTACGAGCACGGCACGGGCTGGCCCAGCTTCACCACGCCCGTCGACGAGTCCCGCGTCGAGTTCCGGGACGACTACTCGCTCCTCGCCAAGCGGGTCGAGGTCCGGTGCGCCTCCTGCGGCGGCCACCTGGGCCACGTCTTCGACGACGGCCCGGAGCCGACCTACCTCCACTACTGCATCAACTCCACGGCCCTGGACTTCAAGCCGGGGACGGCGGCCAAGTCCGCGGACCCGGCCCCGGGGGCCGGCGCGACGGGGACGGCGACCTTCGCCGCCGGGTGCTTCTGGGGCGTCGAGCACAAGCTGGGCAAGATCCCCGGCGTCGTCGCCACGGTCGTCGGCTACACCGGCGGGGAGACCGTCGACCCGACCTATGAGGAGGTCTGCGCCGACAAGACGGGCCACGCCGAGGCCGTCAAGGTGACCTTCGATCCAAAGAGGCTGAGCTACGGCGACCTCGTCCGCCAGTTCTTCGCGATCCACGACCCGACCCAGGTCGACAGACAGGGCCCGGACAGGGGTAGGCAGTACCGGTCGGCCATCTTCTTCCATGACGACGGGCAGAGGACGGAGGCCCGCGAGGTCATGGACGAGCTGGAGGCCTCGGGGAAATACAAGAAGCGCCTGGCGACCGAGCTCGTCCCGGCCTCGGCGTTCTACCAGGCCGAGGAATACCACCAAAAGTACTACGAGAAGCACGGGATCGTCTGCTACTGAGGCCTGACACCTCCGAGCGGTGTCCCCTTTGGGAGACACCACCCCCCCCAGGGCAAGCACGCCCCTCCCCTGCGCTCCCGGGACGTCTCCTGGCACGAAACTTGTATTGATCTATGGCGTCCAGGAGGAGAGGATGACAAAGGCAGAGATTAGGACGCTTCCCAGGCGGGGACGGCCTGAGCTGGCCGGCCCGGCGCTTGAAAATGTAAAGATTCTTCTTGACAACGGGGGCGAGAGGTTGTATCCTCCGCGCTTCATTCCGGAAAGTCCCACCCCCGGGGGGTGAAACGATTCGGCCCTCAACCCCGTTTAGGTAACCGAGGTCAAGGGCTAAAATGAGACAAAGGGCATCAGACGCAGAGCGAAAAGCCCGAGAATGTAGTTTTCCTATATTATTAATAGCGTAAGGGAGACCCCAATGGCTTCTCAATATAAGTACAGGACGGATCAGGAGCTCCTGCAGCTCATACCCGGCAAGCCCGGCGGCAAGCTGTTCTCCGACGAGGAGGACTCCTTCTCCGCGACCGATCCCGGCGTCATCGCCGGACGGGCCGGCGAGCCCCGGAACGGCAACGGCAAGGGCCTCAACTCGCCGGAGGACATCGAACAGACCGCCGACCTGGTCAAGATCTATCTCCGCGAGATGGGCAGCATCCTGCTCCTCTCGAGGGAGCAGGAGATCGGGCTGGCCCGCAAGATGGAGCGCGGCGAGAAGGCCATTCTCAAGGCCCTGGCCCGGACGCCCTTCACGCTCGAGGAGATCGAGTCCCTCGAGGCCCTGCTCAAGCGGACCCCCGAGGCCTTCGTCAAGCACTTCAACATGGCCGACGACGAGTTCTCTGACGACAGCCTCGAGGCCCGGCGGCGCGACGTCCTCGAGCGGATCCGCAAGGTCCGGGCCCTCGGCGCCCGACTGCTCAAGGTCCGCCCCCTCGTCCGCAACCGCTTCGCCCGGGGCCGGCTGGTCGTCCAGATCATCCGGATGGCCCGCGCGCTCGAGCTCAAGCCGGAGCACCAGGACCGGATCGTCCAGGCCGTCCAACTCAAGCTCAAGGAGATCTCCCGCCGCGCCTCGAAGAAGTCGCGCCAGGGGAACCGGGCCATCCTCCAGGCCATCCAGTCCGGACGGCGGACGCGGGAGAGGGCCAAGAGCGACCTCGTCTCGGCCAACCTGCGGCTCGTCGTCTCCATCGCCAAGAAGTACCAGGGCCGCGGCCTCCAGCTCCTCGACCTCATCCAGGAGGGCAACATCGGCCTGATGCGGGCCGCCGAGAAGTTCGACTACCGGCGCGGCCACAAGTTCTCGACCTACGCGACGTGGTGGATCCGCCAGTCGATCACCCGGGCCATCGCCGACCAGGGCCGGACGATCCGCATCCCCGTCCACCTGACCGAGACCATCCACCGGCTCAAGAAGATCTCGCAGGCGACGGTCCAGGAGAACGGCAAGATGCCCAGCCCCGACGATCTGGCCCGCAAGATGAACCTGCCCGTCAACAAGGTCCTGGAGATGCTCTACTCGTCCCAGGAGCCCGTCTCGATCGAGACCCCGCTCGGGGACAACGGCGAGGGCTCGCTCGGCGACCTCCTCGAGGACAAGGCCTTCCCCTCGCCGCCCGACACGGTCATCCACATCAACCTGCGCGAGCAGATCGAGGCGGCCCTGCGGACCCTGCCCGAACGGGAGACCCTGGTCCTGCGGATGCGCTACGGCCTCGGCGACGGGCGCGAGTACACCCTCGAAGAGGTCGGCCAGCACTTCAAGCTGACCCGGGAGAGGATCCGCCAGATCGAGCTCAAGGCCCTCAAGGCCCTCCAGCTCTCGGCGCCCGGCCAAAAGCTGAAGTCGTTCTGACCCTGGCCAAGGCCGGGCGTTGAACGGCGCCCCCGTTTCTGCTAGGCTAGGCCCTCTTTTAGCCTACCGGTGGCCCCATGACCTATGAACGGATCGGCTTCATCGCCCCATCGACCTGCCTCTCGGTCAAGGAGAAGCCCCACCTGCGCCGGACGGCCCGGCTCCTCCAGAAGGCCCTGGGCGCCAAGGACATCTACATCGGCCCCCACCTCTTCTCGAGCGACGCCGACATAGACCACGTCACCGCGTCCCTCGAGGAGCGGGCCGCTGTCCTCAAAGAGGCCATCCGCGAGCTCGACCTGATCATCTCGATCGCCGGGGGGACGGGGGCCGAGGACCTCGTCCGCAAGATCGACGCCAAGGACCTCCGCGTCATCCGGAAGCGGCGCCCCCTCTTCGTCGGCTTCTCCGACTTCACCTTCCTCCTCAGCGAGATCTACCACGCTTGCCGTGTCCCGGCCGTCTACTTCCCCTCGCTCAAGGTCGCCAAGGGCGATTTCCGGAACCTCCTGGCCCTTATCGCCGGCGAGGAGGTCCATTACCAGGGCGCGGCCTGGCTGACCCCTCCCCCGCCGCGGAAGCTCTCGGGCATCCCCATCGGCGGCAACCTGTCGACCTTCGTCAACTTCCTCAACCGGGGCAAGCCGCCCAAGTTCGGCTGGCGCAAGCACGTCCTGTTCATCGAGGACGTCCAGGTCGACGTCGAGGACCTCCACCGCCTGCTCGCCGCCCTGCGGCGTCACAACGTCTTCGCCCGCATAAAGGGCATCGTGATCGGCTCGATGACGCCGCCGGGCAAGAGCCTTTTCCCGAAGAGGCACCAGCGGCTGGCCGTCCGTTTCATCCGGACCTACCTCGCCGACGTCATCCGCGACCGCCGCGTCCGGGGCTCGCCCCTGCCCATCCTGACCGTGTCGAACTTCGGCCACGACATCCGCAGGAACCTCATGGTCGTCCCGATCGGAGGCCGGGTGACCATCTCCCGCTCTAAGAAGATCTCCTTCCGCCTCCGCCGGACCTAACGAAGAGAGCTATTTCCTCAGGTACAAGAGGGCCTGCAGCGCCGCCACGCACCCTTCGCCGGCGGCCGCGACGACCTGGAGCCCGCCGCAGGTGATGTCGCCGGCGGCGAAGACGCCCTCGATGTTGGTCCGTTGGAAACGGTCGACGGCCAGACACTGCTTACTGTCGATGGCGAGGCCGGCCTTGGCGAACAGCGGTCCGGCCGGGATCTCGCGTAAGATGAAGACGCCCGCGACCGGAAGGTCCTCGGCCCCGGCGGGGCTCTCGACGAGGATACTCTCCACGCGGTCCTGGCCGCGGATCTCCTTGATCTTGGCCCCGCGCCGGACGAACACGCCCTTCTCCTCGAGGGCCAGGGCCTCCGGGCCGTCGGCCGCCCCGCCCGGCCTCCCCGGCACCCAGACGACCCGGCAGCCCATGGATTGCAGGGCCCGGACGTCCTCGAGGGCCTCCTCGGAATGGCCGACGGCGGCCACCGTCGCGCCTCGGTAGAGCGGCCCGTCGCAAGTGGCGCAGTAGCTGACGCCCTGGCCGACGAGCCGTTCCTCCCCGGGGATCATCCTCTCCTTGGGGACGGGCCTGCCGGTGGCCAGGATGACCGCGCCGGCCGCGACGACGGCCTCCTTGGTCGTGACGTACTTGGGGCCGCCGTCGAGCGCGAACGCGATGGCTTCGCCGGCGACGATCTCGGCCCCGAACGCGACCGCCTGGCGCCGGATGGTGGTCAGGAGCTCGGCGCTGTCGACGGAGGGAAAGCCCGGATAGTTCTCGAGCGTGTAGGGGATGGCCAGGCGCGAGGGACCGCGGCCCTCGAGGATGAGGGCCTTCTTCCCGGCCCGGGCGACGTAGAGCCCGGCCGTCAGCCCGGCCGGCCCAGCGCCGACGATGAGGACGTCCGTCTGGAGCGATCGGATGGCCATGACGCCCCCGGTCCCGCCGTCACTCGGCCAGTCGGCCGCTGTCGCCGACCTTCCAGGCGTTCTCGGTGAGGACGTAGAGGATGGTCCGGCGGATCTCCCGGCCCTCCTCGCCCTTGATCCAGATGTCGACGACGGCCCAGTCCTCGAGGCCCCGGAAGGTCATCTCCAGGACCGACTTCCCCCCTCCGACGAGCTTGGCGCCCCGGAATTTCTTGAGCACGGCCGGGTCGCGGCCGTAATTGCGGAATTGGAGAGGCAGGAGGTCCATCTCCTCGGAACTCGTCTTGACGAACTCCTCGAGCTCGGTCGCCGGCCGGTAATAGGCGTCCAGGGCGACCCATTCGTAACCCTTCGTCGGGTCCCCGCCGCCACCGGAGCCGAGGGCCTTGATCCCGAAATAGACGCCCACCGCGACGGCGTCGAAGGCCAGGAAGATGAGGAGGATGCGGAGCGGCTTACTCATCGGACACTCCTTCCGGTTCTTTCTCTCTGTCTTTGTCCTTGTCTTTGGGCGGGGCCGGGGCGTGCTCGCCCCGGGCCTTGTCCATGGCCGCGGCCTCGGCCGCCAGCAGCCTGTAACGGTCGGACGGGATGGTCCGCGATTTGCGGAAGAGCGTCCTCGCCCGGCGCTCCTCATGGCCGGAGAGGTTTCCGAACACCTCCTGCTCCCGGTCCTCGGGGTTCCGCTTGAAATACTCCTCGAACCTGGCCTCGGGCAGGATGCCCCGGCCACGGAGGGTCCTCAGCATGGCCCGGGTGCTGACGCCGAAGTACCGCTTGAGGAAGAGGACGTCGTCGAAGGTCAGGCTCTTCGAGCGCAGGTCCTTCTCGACGAGCTCGCGGAGCTTTCCCGGCGGCACGAGGAACCGCGAGGCGAAGGTCTGGGCGAACTGCTCCCGGGGCGGGTAGAGCGAGACATACTCGTCGACGACGACGTCGGGGTTGTCGACGATCGGGCTGTCGGCCCGGTCCATGAGGTAGTGGCCGTAGAGGTGCGCGGCGATGAGCGTCTGGAGCCCGGCCGGCTCGTTGGCGTTGACCAGGGCGAAGGCCGCCTTCCTGTCCTCGTCGAAGACGAAGATGCCGGCGATCCGGGCCTCCTCGGGAAGCGTCTGGCGAATGATGCGGCAGCCGTTGACCTCGCAGAGGCCCATGACGTCGCGGATGGGCTCGTTGCCGAGCCCGAGCCGGCGCCTCTCCTCCTCGGCCAGCCGCTCCGCCGAGATACGGGAGTACGCGGGGGCGAGGTCGAGCCGGCGGCCGGTCTGTTCCTCGAGGTCGAGGTACCTCTGACAGGTGGCCCGGAACTTCAGCAGGTCCTTGCGGAGCCGCTCGTCCGCCTCGGCCCGGTCGAACAGGGCCTCGAAGGCCGGCCTCGTGTCCTCGAAGAAGTAGGAGACGTTCTTGTTCAGGAATCCGGCGATCTTGACCAGGGTCACGAAGCTCGGCGTCCTCTTGCCGGACTCGAGCAGGGAGATGTACTCCGAGGACAGTCCCAGCGCCTTGGCGAACGCGCCCTGGCTGAGATTGACCTCCTCGCGGGCCCTCTTGAGTCGTGTCCCAAGAAGTCTGTCCATCGCGGCGCACCCCCTGGGCGGCTGCGGTAGGATAACACGCGGTTAGGGGTGTGTCAACCGCGGGAACGGCCAAAATAACGATTGACAAATCCCCCGGCCCCTCTAGAATGAATGAAAACGGGCGAGAAACGAGGCGCGGACATGGCCGAAGAGAACATCCTCGACATTTTCCAGGGGGCGACGAAGAATCTCTGCAACGCGGTCCTCAACCAGGTCCAGGACGCGGTCGTCTGGCTCGACAAGGATCGCAAGGTCGTCTACTGGAACAAGGCCGCCGAACAGATCTCGGGCAGGGAGGCCTCGGCCGCCCTGGGAAAAGCCTGCTTCGAGGAGCCCGCCCTGTTCGTCGATTTCGGCGGCGTCAACATCTGCCGCGAGAAGTGCCCCGTGGCCATGACGCTCAAGGACGGCGCCCCCCGCGCGCTCGACGTCTATCTTCAGCATAAAGAGGGCTTCCGCACGCCGGCGAGCCTGCGGATTATCCCTGTGTTCAAAGAGGATGGGGAGATCATCGGGGCCGTCGAGGCCTTCACCAGCACGGCGCCGAAGGTGACCATCCCCCTCGGGTTGGAGGAGCTCGAGAAGATGGGCCTCGTCGAGCAGGAGACGGGCATCCCCTCCAAGCAGTACCTGGACATGACGCTCAACACCCGGATCGAGGAGTACCAGAAGTACGGCCTCCCCTTCGGCCTCATCTACGTCGACATCGACAACTACGGCAAGATCCTCGAGAGGCACGGCCGGTTCAACGCCGGCAAGATAGTCCGGACCGTGGCCCGGACCCTCCACAAGAACATCCGCTTCTTCGACATCGTCGGCCGCTGGAGCACCGAGGAGTTCCTGGTCGTCCTCCTCAACATCGACGACAGCCGTCTCGACATCGTGGCCAACAAGCTCCGCCTCCTCGTCTCCGAGTCCTACATCACGACGGAAACGGGCATGCTCAACGCCACGGTGTCCATGGGCGCCAGCCTGGTCCTGCGCTACGACACGGCCGAGTCCCTGATCAAGCGCGGCGAACAGCTCATGATGCACAGCAAGTGGCTGGGCAAGAACCGCGTCAGCATGAGCTTCGTCCAAAAAGAAATGGCGTAATAGAAAAGGCCCCCTTCCCCGGGGGGTACGGAGAAGGGGGCAAAGACAGAAAGGAGGGTTAGAAAGAGGCCGGATTCTTGGCCTTGATGTCGTTGATCTCGGCGGCGAAGAGGATCCCGCCCGGCTCGCCGGTCAGGCTGAGCCGGAAGCCGGTGTCCCCGGTCACCCACTCCGAGGACAGGCTCAGGCACCCCGACGTGACGGCCGTGCCCAGGCTTTCGCCGCGCTCGGCGTAGGCCCGGTCGCTCCAGACGACGTTGTCGTAGCGGGGCTCGCCGATCCTGCGGTTCAAGTAGTCCCGGATCTGGTTGTAGTCGGCGATGTAGCGGTCCTTGTCCGAATAGTTCTCGAGGAGGCTGACCCGGACCGAGACGAGCCGCCGGTTGGCCAGGACGTAGGCGACGTGGCACCTCTTGCCGAAGACCTCGCGGCGATAGCGCAGGAACTCCCAGGCCCCCGACTCCTCGCGGCTGAGGGGGCGGCCCTCCACCTTCTGGATGCTCTCCCGGCCCATGCCCCAGGTGATCGCCGGCAGGGGCTTGGCCGTCAGATCGAACTCCTTAGGGGCCGAGACCGCGGCCGCGGTCGGGGTCAGGTCGACGACCTTGAGGGTCGAGTTGAGCTTGCGGACGACACCGTCCAGGATGTAGCCGGCCCGCATCCGGCCCGACCGCGAGGACTCGAATTCGACATAGTGCCAGTTGGTCCTGAACTTCATGGCGCTCGCCTGCTTGACGACGGCGCCGCGGGGGAGCGTCTCGAGGACGGGGCTGCGGCTGTTTGGCTCGAGATGGACGGGGGCCCGTTCCGCGGTGACCTCCAGCTTGACGATGATCTCGGCCCGGCCCGGGACGGGCAGGGCAAGGACCGCAAGGGCGAAGCCGAGGAGGCCGACCGCGACGGCACGGCTGGCGGCAGGGTTCCGTGGGCTCGTCATCTCTCGTCCCATCCTCTCGTGATCCCATCTTCAGGCAGGACGTCGGGGGGGACAATCCCCGCCGGTGATGATTTCCGGGGGGGATTGCCCTCACCCCCAGAGACGTCGGGGGGGGATGGCCCGCCCCTGGGAAGGCCCCCGGAAGGTGGCTACTTCAGCTGAAAGCGGACGGTGACGGTGAAGACGACGGGCCGGGGTCGGCCGTTGATGATCATCGGCTCGTAGACCCACTGGCGGACGGCGTCGATGGCCGCCTGGTCGAGAAGCGGGATCGACCGCAGGACCTTGACGCCCGTGACCCGCCCGTAGACGTCGGTCGTCGCCTCGACGATGACGACACCCTCGACGCGGGCCTGGCGGGCTATCTCCGGATAGAGCGGATCGACCGACCGGACGAGCTTGGGCGGCTTGACGTCGCCGATGGCCCGCACGGGCGCCTCGACCTCGCCGACGACGCCGCCGAGGACGCCGCCGACGACCCCGCCCAGGACCCCGCCGACCACTCCGCCCTCGACGCCGCCCTCGACGCCGCCCTCGACGCCGATGTCGGACAGGGTCTCCTCGGCGATCTCCTCGGGGATCTCGACCGGGGCGACGAGGCGGCCGGCTTCGACCGGGGCCGCCGCCTGGACGCGCTTGATGCGGGCGCTCGTCGTCGAGGCCTTCCTCTTGGCCGGCGGCGGCGGTGGCGGAGGGGGGGGCGGCGGCGGCGCCAGGAAGGCGCTGTAGACCTCGACCGTCGGCAGCTCGCCCGTGTTCATCAAGGGGAGGATGATGAGAAGGAGGAGGATGGCGGCGTGGGCCACCAGGGAAAGCGGTAGGACGGCCGCCCGAATGCGGGTCCGGCTCTCGGGACGGAAGAAGGAATCCTGGAACATCTTGACCTCCGCGGCGCGGGATGCGGGGGCTCCGGCGGCTCGCTCGCGGGCGATGCCGTCGCGGACGCGTCCGGCGAAAGAGGCCCAGTAGTCCGCTTCGCGCGGCACCGAGGGAGGGGTCCTGGGAAGGCCGTCGAGCCCGCGGAGGAACTCGAGGTCCCGCCGGCAGTCCGGGCAGGTCTTGAGATGCTCCTCGACCCGGGGCCGGTCGGCCGCCCGGAGCTCGCCGTCGGCGAAGGCCCCGATGAGTTCCTGGAGTTCGCGGTGTCTCATCTCAAGCTCCCCTCGCGAGGGTGTCCGCCAGGAGGTCTTTCAGCTTCTGCCGGGCGCGGTTGAGCCGGGACATGACGGTGCCGAGCGGCACGTCGAGCGTCCGGGAGATCTCCTCGTAGCTCAGGCCCTCGTGGAACCGCAGGACGAAGACGCTCTTCTGGTCGGGCGGAAGCGACTCCACCGCCCCTTCGAACCTGGCCTGGAACTCGGCCCGCTCCAGCCGCTCCTCCGGGTCGTCGGACAGAGCGGCCTTGGGTGTCCTTCGGTCCCCGAGCGACCCGTCCTCGAGCGGGCGCTCGCGGCCCCGGGCCTTGAGATAGTTCAGGCCGGCGTTGAGCGCGATCTTCCGGAGCCAGGGGTAGAGGGGCCAGGCGGCGTCGAACCGGCCCAGGGCGAAGTAGGCCTTGATGAAGGTCTCCTGGGCCAGGTCGTCGGCCGACTGGTGCGCGCCGGTCAAGCGCCGGCAGAGGGCGTAGACCCTGTGCTGGTGCTTCCGGACCAGGCTCTCGAAGGCGTCCATGTCTCCCTGCTGGGCTTTCCGGACGAGAACGGCATCCTCCGGATGTTCGTTCGGTCTCGCCGGAGCTCCCATGGGTGATACACCTGGCCGCGGGACTTATTCCCCTTCCATCATACTCTTTTCCGCGGCGCGTGTCGCCGCCCCGGCCGCCTGCCGGGCCCGGTCGGCCTGGATCCGCTTGTACTCGAGGGGGTGGAAGCGCTCGAGGTCCGCGCCGGTCACCCGGCCGTCGAGCCAGACGCGGCTCATGGGAAAGACGCCGGGCCGGAGGTGGACGGCGTACATGTGACCGACGAGGACGGCCAGGAGCGCCAGGAGGGCCTCGTAGCCGTGGACGACGACGAAGGCCTGATGGACGCGGAGCGGGAAGAGCCGGAGAGACAGGCCCGGGAGGGCCATGAACAGCCCCGTGACGATCATGACCGAGGAGCCGAGGACGGTCGACCAGAAATCGAGCTTCTCGATGAAGCTGTAGCGGCCCGCCTCCGGGCGCCGGGCGCGCGGATCGAAGAAGGCGGCGGCCTCCTTGAGGTCCCGGGCGCGGACCGCCTTGTCGCGGATGTTCCGCCGGCCGCGCGCCGAGACGAGGGCGTAGAGGAAGTACCAGGCGATGTCGCCGATGAATACGAGCCCGGCCGCGCGATGGGCGTATCCGTGCCAGACCCGGGCTCCGCCCCGGCCGGCGAGAAAGCGCAGGGGGCCGAGCTCGGACGCGAGGTGGGGCAGGCCGGTGACCATGAGGACGATGAACGAGACCATGAGGAGCCCGTGCTGCCAGCGCTCGGCCCGGGTCATCCGGACGAAGAGCTCGTCCTTCACCGCTCCCTCCGACATCGGACGATATCGGCGCCGGCGTAGGCCAGGAAGAAGGCCGTCACGGCGCCGATCAGGACCTTGTATAGGGCCCGGGCGACTCCGGCCGGAGAGCTCGCGGCCGAGGGGGAGAGCTCGTGGGCCCGGCCCCGGGCATAGTTCACCCCCGCTCCGGGATGGCACCGGCCGCAGGTGGCGGGGAGGTTGGAAACGTGGACCGCCGAACGCGTATCGGACGAACGAAGCACGTCGTGATAGCCGTGGCAATCTTTGCACTGGACCGGATCGGCGACGAGGCGCGGGGCGAGGACCGCGTGGACCCCGCCCAGGGTCGAACGGGTGTAGGCGTCGTGACAGCGCCCGCATTTCACGGCTTCGAGGTCCGGGGCGTGGGGGAAGTCCTCGACGCCGGCGAGGTCGGCGTGGCAGCCGAGGCAGCCGACGCCGGCCCGGCCGTGGACCGAGGCGGCAAAGAGGTCGTCTCGGACGTGGACCGACTTCCCGGCCGAGGAAGCGAGATCCTCGTCGCCGTGGCAGACGAGGCAGGTGGTCCCCGGGTCCTGGGCCTGCAGGGAAGGGCCGGCGAGCGCCGGGACAAGAGAAAAAGCCGCCGCGACGATGACCGCCGCCCGTGCTCGCGACGCTCGGACGGCTCCCATGGCGATCCGGTTATTTGGCCGGCAAGTAGTGCTTGATGGCGTCCCAGGACGTCTTGAAATCGAAGACCTTGCCGTGGGCGCTCTGGTGGCACTTGAGGCAGTGGGCCTGGATGGCGCCCGGGTCCGGGTAGAGGACGAGGCCGTTCTGGACCGCTTTCTGCCGGTCCATCATGACGTTCAGCTTCTTGTAGTCGCCGCCGGGACCGTGGCAGACCTCGCACGAGACACCCTCGTCCCCGAGCTCGGGGGCCTTGGCGGCGAGCGGCGCGTGGCAGCCGAGGCATTGGGCGTTGGTCCGCGGTTCGGAGACGCCGGCCGACTTGGCGATCTCGGCGGCCGCGGCCGTGGCCAGGGCGGCGTAGGCCTTGGCGTGCGGGCTCGACTCCCAGATCACGTACTGCCGTCCCTGGAGCTCGGCCTTGTGGCAGAGCTTGCAGGCCGAGGCGCCGACGTAGCCGCGCTCCCTGGCTATGAGAAACGCGCTCAAGACGACGACCGCGAAAGTCGCGGCGAGCGGCGCGGCCCTTCCGATCGGGCCTCCCCCCTCACGCATAGCTGTGCAGCCCCGCGAGCAGGTAGTTCACGCCGAAATAGGTGAACAGGGCGGCCAGGAAGCCGACGATGGCGACGATCGCCGACCGCTTCCCCTTCCAGCCCATGACGATCCGGGTGTGGAGGTAGAGGGCGAAGACGAACCAGGTGATCAGGCTCCAGACCTCCTTGGGGTCCCAGGCCCAGTAGCGGCCCCAGGCCCGGTAGGCCCAGACCATGCCGAAGACGAGCCCGCCGAGCGTGAAGAGCGGAAAGCCGACGGCCACGGCCCTGTAGGCGAGGGCGTCGAGCCGCTCCCTCTTCTCCTCGGTGTCGGCCGCGAGGAAGAGCAGGCTGGCGACGAAGGCCACGGCGAAGAAGGCCTCGCCGAGGAGGGTGACGGAGACGTGGAGCCAGAGCCAGTAGCTTTGGAGGGCCGGGATGAGAGGCGTCGCGTCCTTGGGCATGAGCGGAGACGAGGCCAGGGCGACGAAGGCGACGACGATGAGCATGAGGTAGGGCGGGAGCCGCGGCGCGCCGGGCTTGCGGCCGAAGACGATCAGGGCCGCGACGACGGCCCACGCCAGGAACGACAGCGACTCGTACATGTTGGTGAACGGCGCGTGGCCGCTCGCCGCGGTCCGGAAGACGAGGGCCGCGGTGTGGAAGGCGAAGCCGATCACGGCCAGGACGAGCCCGCCCCTCCCCCACCCCTCCCGGCGGGCGAAGAGCGCGGCGAAATAGACGACGAGGGCGCCGGCGTAGAGGGCGAAAGCGGCGGTGAAGAGCGACGGCTCGGTCATGACGGACTCCTCAGATCGTCGAAGATCCTGTCGAACTCGGCCTGGAACGCCTCGCGGCCCTTGGCGGCCTCGCCGGCGGCGAAGCCCTCGACCCTGCCCTGGGTCTCCTCGAGGACGACCCGGACCTCCCGGGACGGCCAGTAGAAGGCCAGAAAGATCCCCGCGGTGATCAGGACACAGCCGATCCAGACGAGGCCGGCGCCCGGGTCCCTGGCCGCCTCGAGCACGGAATAGGCGGCGGACGAGTATTTCTTCAGGACGAAGGCGAAGGGCGACCGGCCCTCGGCATGGCCCTGGCCGAAATCCGGGAACTTGGCGAAGACCCAGCCCTGGTGAACGCGGGTCTCCCCTTTCCAAGCCTCGACGAGCGCGGCCGGATTGTCGGGCTCGGAGGAACGGCTTTGGACCCTGTTCCCCTCGCCGATGACGAAGTCGGGGACGAACTGGCGGACGGAGATATGGCTCGCCTCCGGGTCCTCGAACGGGACCCTATCGCCGACCCTGAGGGTGACGGTCCTGGAGAAGGCGGCGTCGGCGCGCTTCCTGACATCGAGCTCGAGCGTCGGCCGCTGCCAGTCCCGGCCGTAGCCCGATTGGTAGATGGAGAAGCCGCGATAGGTCAGCGGATGGTTGACCTCGACGACCCGGGTGAGGACGGGAACGCCGTGCTCGACGACCGTGACCGTGCTTTTCCAGTCCTTGATCCCGCCCTGGGGGTAGAGCTCCGTCTCGAAGCGGTCCAGACGGACGCTGAAGGCCGCGCCGGGGACGTCGGCCGACTCGCCCTCGCGGAGGGCGAAATTCGACCGGCGCCCGGCCAGGGCGCTGGTCAGGCCGCCGGCCAGGATCACGAGCAGGCCCAGGTGGACGACGTCCGAGCCGAACCGGCCCAGGCGGCGCTTCCTCCCGAGAAGAGTTACGGCGTTCACCGACGCCGATCCGGCCACGCGGTAGCCGTCGGCGCGGAGCTTCTCCCGGACGCGCTCCGTGGCCTGATCCAAAGGCAGAGGGAGACGGAGGCGGGCCTTGATCTTCATGGCCCGGAGGGACTGGGCGTCGGCCGCGGCGGCGGGGCCGAAGGCCCTTCTCCACTTCGCCCCGAAGCGGGCCAGCGTGCAGACGGCCGTGTTCAGGGCGAAGAGTAACAGGAGCGCCAAGTACCAGCCCGACTGGTAGAGGCGGGTCAGCTGGAGGGACGTGAAGACGCCGGACAGGCCGCCGTAGCGGGCGGCGTACTCGGCCGGAGCCCTGCCCTGGGGGATGAGCGTCCCCAGGATCGAGGCCAGTGTGACGAGGATGAACAGGACGATGGCCAGCCTGACCGAGGAGAAGAACCTCACGAACGAACGCATGCTCAAGTCCTTGGGGCGGCAAGACGGCCCGCCTGAACTCCACCGATATTATAGGATTGGGACCGGTTTCGCAACACGCGGCGACGGGCGAAAGGGCTTGAACCGATCCGGCCGTTCTACGTAGAATGAAAGGGGGAAACGAATCTCATCCCCTCTCGGACGAGGAGGTCACGATGCCGATCCACTTCATGGAACCGCTCAGCCGCGCCTGGAACCGGATGAAACAGGCCCTGTTCCATCCCTTCGACCTGCACAAGTGGTTCGTCGTCGGTTTCAACGCCTTTCTGTGCGGTCTGATGGACGCCACCAACGGCTCCGGCGGCGGCCGGGCCCAGAAGAACGCCGATTTCCGGGAGTTCATGGACTTTCCCCGGACGGCGTGGGCCTGGCTGATGGACAATCCGGGTTGGGCCATCGCCATCCTCTTCGCCGTCGTCGTGGCCATCGTCGTCATCGTCGTCCTCACCTGGGTCAGCTCGAGGGGCATCTTCATGTTCCTCGACAACGTCGCCCGGAACAGCGCCGAGATCGCCAAGCCTTGGAGGGAATACCGGAAGGAGGGCGATTCCCTGTTCGTCTGGAGGCTCGTCTTCGGCATCGTCGCTTTCATCGCCTTCGGCGGCCTCGTCGCCTGGTTCTTCATCCAGGGCAAGTTCCTCTATGACGCCGGGTTCGACCGGGCCGTCCCCATCGGCCTCATCCTGGGGCTGGCCTTTCTCGGCCTCGTTCTCGCCCTCGTCATCGGCTACGTCGTCATCTTCCTCAAGGACTTCGTCTCCGCCCTGATGTACAAGCACAGGATCACGGCCGTGGCCGGGTGGCGGATGTTCATGGGCCTGTTCCGCCAGTCCCCCTTCCACTTCCTCGGCTACGGGATCGTGATCTTCTTCCTAGTGCTAGGCTTCGTCATCGTGGCCATCGCCGCCACGATCTTCACCTGCTGCATCGGCGGGCTTCTCTTCCTCATCCCCTACATCGGGACGGTGGTCACGCTGCCGTTCTGGTACTGGCTGCGCTCGTTCAGCCTGGAGTTCCTGGCCCAGTTCGGCCCGGAATACGACGTCTTCCCGCGGCCGGCCTCGACCGCGGCCCCGGCGGCGGCAGCCCCCGCGGTCTGACCGGTCTCAAGAGACCGCCTTCTAGGGGGACGTGTCCCAGGTACGTGTCCCCGTCATTGAAGCGGCCGGCGAATTGACAGCGTCCCGGGAGTCACCTAGAATCTACATCTGGCTGTTCCGACCGGAAGGGCGTGACGCATGTTCATCAAGATCGACGGAAAAACGATAGAGATCTTCGCGGGCGCCCGGGTCAGGGACGTCCTTCTCCGGTATTCCCGCGCCGAATGGGAGCAGGTCCGAGCGAACAGGAGGAAGGTCTACGACGCGCACGGCCACGAAGTCGCGGTCGACGGCGAGCTCAACGGCGGCGAAGAGCTCTTCGTCAAGGACTGCCCGCCCGAGGAGACCCGCCCTTGACCCCCGCTCCCCGCGCCCGGCCGCGGCATCGCCTGATCGGGGCCGCCCTCCTCGCCATGCTCTTCGGAGCGTCGTGCGCCGGCAGGCCCCCCGCGCCCGTCCCCCCGCCGAGTCGCACATCGTCATTTTCCACTCCAACGACACTCACGGCAAGATCGACGCCTTCGCCAAGGTGGCGGCCATCCTCGAAGCCGAGAGAAAAAGCGGCTCCGAGGTCTTCTTCTTCTCGGCCGGCGACATCTTCACGGGCGATCCCGTCGTCGACCGGTACGATCCGCCCGGCAAGCCGATGGTGGAGATCCTGGACCGCCTTGGGCTCGACGCCCTGTCGCTCGGCAACCACGAGTTCGATTACGGACTGGACGCGGTGCGGGATCTCGCGGCCAGGTTCCACACGGTCTCGGCCAACGTCACGGCACCTCCGGGCCTCATCCCCGGGCTCGAGCCCTGGGTGGTCCTGAAGACCAGGGACGGCCTCCGGATCGTCCTGTTCGGTCTGATCCAGGTCGAATCCAGTAGCGGCCGGCCCTCGACCCACCCCGACAAGATCAGGGAGCTGAGATTCGGCGAACCGTTGGCCCGGGCCTCGGAGCTGAAGCGGCTGCGCGCCTCCGGCGAGGTCCTGATCGGCCTGACGCACATCGGCCACCAGCAGGACGTCCTCCTGGCCCGGCAATGGCCGGAGATCGATGTGATCATCGGCGGCCACTCCCACACCCGCGTCGATCCCGCGGAGAACGTCGACGGCGTGCTGGTCGCGCAGGCCGGGAGCGACAACCGCTTTCTCGGGCGGATCGACCTGTATCTTCGCAACGGCCGGATCGTCGAAAAAAGGGGCGCCTTGATCGATCTCGGCCGGATGACCGGCGAGGACGCCGATATCAAGGCGATGATAGCCTCGTTCTATAAGAACCCGGCCCTCGCCCGCGTCATCGCCAGGGCCCCGCTCGAGATCTCGGGCGAGAACGCCCTGGGAAGCATGATCACCGACGCCATCCGCTGGGCCCACGGCCTGGACGTCGCCTTCCAGAACAACGGGGGCATCCGGCTCAACCGCCTGCCGCGGACCATCACCATCAGGGACGTGTATACCCTGGATCCGTTCGGCAACCAGGTCGTGCGGTTCGTCATGACCCCGGCCGAGATCCGCGGTCTGGTCAAGTTCTCGTTCGAGAAAAGCCGATCGATCGACCTGCAGGTGTCGGGGCTGTCATACGCGGTCCGAACGGACGCCGAACGGCGGGTCAAGGAGATACGGCTCCTTCATCCGGACGGGACCCCGCTCTCCGAAGTCCGGACCTACACGGTCGGCCTGTCGAGCTACGTCGCTTCCACCTACGTCTTCAGCCACAAGGACCCCGGCCGTTCGCTGCAGACGACCGTCGCCGACGACCTGCTCCGCTATCTGGAAAGCGGCGCCGACCTCAGCGTCTATCGCCCGGACCTGGTCCGGGCGTTCTCGGAGATAGCGCCCGGATCCTCAACGAAATGACCGAAGGGGGAGTTCCTCGATGGCCCAGCTCTATTTCCGCTATTCGACGATGAACGCCGGCAAATCCACGGAGATCCTCAAGATCGCCCACAACTACGAGGAGCAGAACAAGCGCGTCCTTCTGTTCACCCCGGCCATCGACGACCGCTTCGGCCGCGGCCAGATAACGTCGCGGATGGGCTTCCAGCGCGACGCGCGGATCATCGACAGCGACACCGACATTTTCGGCCTGGCCCGGGAGGCGAGGCCGCACTGCATACTTGTCGACGAAGGCCAGTTCCTGACCCGCGAACAGGTGGTCGTCCTGACGCGCATCGTCGACGAGCTGAGCATCCCGGTCATCGTCTACGGCCTCAAGAACGACTACCGCAACCGGCTCTTCAGCGGCAGCGAGGCGCTGCTCCTCATGGCCGACAAGATCGAGGAGGTCAAGGCCGTCTGCTGGTACTGCACCTCGAAGGCGACCATGCTCCTCAAGTTCAAGGACGGGCAGCCCGTCGGGGAAGGCCCGCAGATCGAGATCGGCGGGAACGACAAGTACATCTCGGTCTGCCGCAAGTGCTACAGGCAGAAGCTGGAGGTCAGGTGACGGGGGCCCCGATCGACCGCGCGGTCCTGATCGTCCTGGACTCCGTCGGCGTCGGCGGCCTGCCCGACGCCGGGGCCTTCGGCGACGAGGGAGCCAACACCCTGGTCCACGTCGCCGAGCGCCGTGGCGGCCTGCGCCTGCCCCATCTCGAGAGCCTCGGGCTGGGGAACATCGTCCCCCTCCGGGGTGTCCCCCCGGTCCCGGCTCCGCTGGCTTCCTGGGGCCGCATGGCCGAGAAGTCCCCCGGCAAGGACACCCTGACCGGGCACTGGGAGCTCATGGGCCTCGTCCTGGACCGTCCGTTCTCGCTCTTCCCCGGGGGCTTTCCGGCCGAGCTCATCGCGTCATTCAAGGACCGGGCCGGGGTCGGAGGTGTCCTGGGGAACAAGGCCGCCTCGGGCACGGAGATCATCGTCGAGCTCGGGCCCGAGCACGTGCGGACCGGCCTGCCCATCGTCTACACCTCCGCCGACAGTGTCTTCCAGATCGCCGCCCACGAGGAGGTCATCCCGCTCGCCGATCTCTACGAGATGTGCCTGCGGGCCCGGGCGGTTTGCGACGATTGGCGGATCGGCCGCGTCATAGCCCGGCCCTTCGTCGGCCATCCGGGCGCCTTCAAGCGCACGGCCGATCGCCGCGACTTTTCCATGCCGCCGCCCGGAGAGACGGCGCTGGACCTTCTCCTGGAGGCGGGCCTGGACGTAACGGCCGTCGGCAAGATCGAGAACATCTTCGCCGGCCGCGGCATCGGCCGCTCACTGCCGAGCCATAGCGACGCCGAGGGCATGGATTTCGTCCGCCGGGAGCTCGGGACGGCCCGGCGGGGACTCGTCCTCGCCAACCTGGTCGATTTCGACATGCTCTACGGTCATCGGAACGACGCCGAGGGCTACGGAGCGGCGCTGGAGGCCTTCGATGCCGAGCTGGGGCGTCTGCTGCCCGGGATCGGCCCCGGCGACATGCTCGTCATCACGGCCGACCACGGCTGCGATCCGGCCCATCCCGGCACCGATCACACCCGGGAATACGTCCCCCTCCTGGTGTACGGCCCGGGCCTGCCCGCCCGGCCTCTCGGCGTGCGGGCCACCTTCGCCGACGTCGGCGCGTCCATCCTGGACATCTTCGGATTGAAGCTCGATGGCCCCGGACGGAGCTTCATCCCGGAAGGACATATCGCACCGGTCTGAGGAGAGGTCATGGAGCTTTACGAGCGCGTCATGGAGGCGGTCCGGTTCATCCAGAAGGCTTCCCCGCGCCCCCCCGCGTCGGAGCGGTCTTGGGCTCGGGAATGGGCGAGTTCGCCGATCGCGTCGCCGATAGGACGGCCCTCGCGTTCGCCGACATCCCCCACTTCAAGGGCGCGACCGTCGCCGGGCACGCTTCCCGGCTGGTGCTGGGGCGGGTCGGCCCCGTCCCGGTCGCCATCCTCCAAGGACGCGTCCACTACTACGAGGGCCATGAGATCGGCGACGTGGTCTTCCCGTTGCGTGTCATGGCCAAGCTGGGCGCGCAAAGCCTCCTCCTGACCAACGCCGCCGGAGGCATCCGCCCCTCGTTCCGCCCCGGAGACCTGATGATCATCCGCGACCACATCAACCTGACGGGGACGAACCCGCTCCGCGGCGTCAACGACGAACGCCTCGGACCCCGGTTCCCCGACATGAGCGCCGCCTATGATCCGGCCTTCCAGGAGACGATCGCCGCCGCCCTGGAAGAGATCGGCCTACCGCCGCTCCGCGGCGTTTACGCCGGCCTGAGCGGCCCGTCGTACGAGACACCGGCCGAGATCCGGATGCTGGCCGTCCTGGGCGCCGACGCCGTGGGCATGTCCACCGTGGCCGAGGCGATCTGCGCCCGGCAGATGGGCATGCGCCTGGCCGGCATCTCCTGCATCACCAACCTGGCCGCCGGCCTGTCGGCCCGGCCGTTGGACCACCGGGAGGTCATCGAAACGGGCGAGAGGGTCAAGGGGGACTTCCTCCGTCTGCTGGAGCGGGTCCTGCCGCGGCTGGCCTGAGCGGAAAAAAAAAGCCCCCCCGGCCTTTCGGCCAGGGGGGCTCCGGTCGGACGGATCTGCGAAAACCCTCTTAATCGAAGCTGTAGCGGAACCCGGCCTGGATCTGCCACCGCGATCCGAGCTGGCTGAGGGCATAGCGGCTGCTACGCTCAGTCCAGCGGATCCTCATCTGGCCGCTGACCGGATCTACGCCGAAATTGGAGCCGTAGAGGGTCCAGGGAACATCGTTCTGGTTGCTGACGTAGTAGAACAGGCCCTTGTCGGGATCGAGCAGGTTGAAGAGGTTGATGACGTCGAGGGTGAACTGGAGCCTGTTGCCGCGCAAGCCCGGAACGGGGATGTCCTGGGCGATGCGCATGTCCCAGGTGCGGAGACCCGGCTCCCGGCTCGAGTTGCGAGGCACGATCTGGCCGCGGTACGCGTCCAGGCCGGGGTCGCCGCTGATGAACGCGTCGAAGGACGCCCAGGGGGTGTCCTGGTCGGGCAGGGCCGCGCCCGAGCTGCTGACGAAGACGACCTCGCTCTGGCTCGCGGGCACGTAGACCAGGTCGTTCCCGGTGGCCGCGTCTCCGTTGGCGTCGAAGTAGTTGTAGGTGGTCGAATAGGGTCTTCCGGACCGGCCGCCGAGGAACATGCTGAGGGTGGTCGGGGCCGTTCGGAGGAACTTGACCTGCCAGGAGAAAGCGAGGCCGTAGCGATGGCGCACGTCATAGTTCGACCAGGTCAGCTCGGGATCGTTGGGGTCGAAGCGGATGTTGTTGTAGACGAAGTTGGACGAGGCCTGGGACGACGTGCCGGAGTTGATGTCCTTGGACTGGCCGTAGGCGTAGAAAGCGTTGATCCAGGAGCGGTTGGAGAAGTTCTTCTGGAGCTGGACCGACAGGCTGTACTGGTAACCCTTTTTGGTGTTGGTCAGGTAGATGGCGTCGGTGTACAAGGGCGAGACGTCCCGGGCGTACAGGTACCGGCCGCCCACGCCGAGGGTCCCCAGCGAGCGGATATTCAGGTTCTGATAGAGGATCTCGTTGACGTTCTTGGAGGCGATAAGCTCCACCGTGCCGATGATCCCCAAGGGCAGCTCCTGGTCGACGGCCAAGCTGCCCCGGAGGGTCTGGGGATAGACGAAGTTCTGGTCGATCATATCGACCTCGCTGGTGAGGCCGGTGCCGCCTGTCGGCTGATCGAGGGGATCCGACTCGAAGGGGAAGGCCGGATTGCGGATGTCGAGGCGGGTGAATTCGACGCCGCTGTTGGAGTACTGGTTGGAGATCCAGACGTAGGGCGTCCGGCCGGAGAACAGGCCGGCGCCGCCGCGGACCTGGGTGGTCCTGTCGCCGCGGACGTCCCAGTTGAAGCCGAACCGGGGCGAGAACATGACGTTGCCCGACGCCACCTGGTCGGTCCTGACGCCGTAGGCCGCTTCGGCCGCCGGATTGGCCGTCGGGATCTTGTTGATGAAGGGGATGTCGACGCGCGCGCCCAGGGTCAGGAAGAGGTTGGGCGCGACGGCCCACTTGTCGCCGATGTATCCGCCGAGCTGGGCGACGCCGAACCTGGCCGCCCACTTCTCGGCTGGGTCGGCCGTGTAGAAGTCGTGGTAGTAGCGTGACGAGACGCCGTTCTCGAAGTTGGTGAGGCTGCTGAACTCCCAGTAGCCGTAGAGGTTGCGGATATAGACGTTGGCGAACCTGAAGAACTCGTTGTGGGTGCCGATGGTCAGCATGTGCTTCCCCAGGGACCAGGTCAGGTTGTTGGTGATCTCGAGGATGTCCTGGTCCAGGGAGTTGGCTCCCGAATACTGCTCGCTCCCGGCGGTCAGCCGATAGCCGCCGGCGACGAGCACGTTGACCTGGGGGAACAGCGTATCGGGGACCGTGCGCTTGTCGCGGATGGTGGAGTAGTTGATGATCAGCTCGTTGAACAGGTTCTTGCCGAGCGTGCTCTGCAGCTGGATGACGGTGGAATTGGTCGTGCTCGCGATGCCGTAGTAGACATCGCCGAAGGGGAACACGGTGCTGGAGGCCTTGGAGGGGTTGTTGTCCCTGTAGCCGTCGACGTAGTTGTGGCGAAGGGTCAGCCGGTGCTTCGGGCTGATGTTGAAGTCGAGGCGGAAGAAGATCTTGTCGTTGTCGCCCTTGATCTTCTTATAGCCCGTGCCGAATCCGCCGGGATCGTAGCCGTACGTGTTGCTCAGGATATCGACGAAGCGCTGGGCGTCGGCGACGGTGACGTTGTCCCCGCCGAAGTCGTTGGCGTCGCCGCTGTCGTCGATGATGTAGGTGGTCGGCGAGTTCCGGCGCCCCAGCTCGGCGCTGAGGAAGAAGAAGACCTTGTCCTTGACGACCGGGCCGCCCACGCGGAGGCCGAATTCCGCCTCCGAGAAGTCGCTGTACTTGGTCCCGTCGGGCCCCTTGCCGACGAAGCCCTGGTTCCGGCCGAAGTAATAGGCCGAACCCGTCAGCTTGTTGGTCCCGGAGCGGGTGATCGCGTTCAGGCCGGCCCCGGTGAAGCCGCCGTAGCGGACGTCATAGGGGGCCAGGACGAGCTCGAACTCCTGGATGGCGTCCAGCGAGATCGGGGCGCTCAGCCCGGGCGCGCCGCTGCCGCTCAGGCCGAACAGGTCGTTGTTCACGGCCCCGTCGATCCAGATGCTGTTGTACCTGTTGCTCCGTCCGGCGGCCGAAAAGGCGCCGCCGCCGCGGGCGTCGACCTGCGGAGCGAGCCGGGCGAAGTCGTCGAACGTGCGGCCGATCGTGGGCAGGCTTTCGATGACGTTCGTGCCCACGTTCATCGAGGCGCCCGTCCGCGATTGGCTGATCACCGGGTTGGGGGCCGTGACGGTGACGCCGACTTCGATCGGGGTCGGGCTCAGAACGAACTTGAGATCGCGGATCTCCCCCAGCTTCATGTTGATGTCGCTCAGGGTCTGGGGGCTGAACCCGGGAAACTCCACGGTGACGGTATAGGGGCCGCCGACCTTGACGAAGAGAATGTCGAACCGGCCGTCCTCCCGGGTGATCGCGTTGAACGCGCTCCCGCTCGGGACGTGGAGCGCCTTGACCGAGGCGCTGGCGAGCGCGTTGCCATCGCTGTCGACGACCGTACCGCTGAAGGAAGCGGTCGTGACGCTCTGGGCAAGGCTCGATCCGGCCAGGATCAGGCAGGCCAAAACGAGTGTAAAAACCAGCCTTTTCATTAAAAATTCCTCCTGTGAGATTCGTGTCGCTGAGCCCGGATAGTAGTATTCCGGAAGGAAAAAATCAATACCCCAGAATATAATATTTTCCGGTCCCCGCGCCCCCCTTTTTTCCGGTCTTCCGGCGGAAAAATCGGCCGCCAGGGCATTCTCACGGCGTCGGCCTTGTGCTATCATGCCGCCATGAAAAACAAGCCCCTGATCATCGGCGTCGCCGGGGGCACGGGCTCGGGCAAGACCACGATCGCCAACGCCATCATCGCCGCCATCGACCATCCGGATATGGTCCTGATCCAGCATGACGCCTACTACAAGGACGCCGGCCACCTGCCGCTCGCCGAGCGGGCCGGGATCAACTTCGACCATCCCGACGCCCTGGAGACCGATCTGCTGGTACGGCACCTGGGAGAGCTCGTCGCCGGCCGGCCCGTCCAGATGCCGATCTACGATTTCGCCACCCATACGCGGCTGAAGACGGGCGTGACCAAGACGCCGGCCAAGGTCATCATCGTCGAGGGGATCCTGATCTTCTGCGATCAGGCCCTGCGCGACCTGATGGACCTCAAGATCTTCGTGGACACGGACGGCGACCTGCGGTTCATCCGCCGGCTGACGCGCGACATCCGGGAGAGGGGGCGAAGCCTCGAATCGGTGATCGCGCAGTATCTGGGCACGGTGCGGCCCATGCACATCGCCTTCGTCGAGCCGAACCGGCGGTACGCCGACATCATCATCCCCGAGGGCCACAATCCCGTTTCCACGGACCTCGTCGTCACCCTGGTCCGCCAGCGGCTCCTCGAGGAGGGGCCGGGCGGGCGCTGAGGCCGGCCGGGAGAACGCTCATGACCGACAGACGATACATCAAGGCCCAGGATCTTCTGGACGATTCCTTCCGGCTCGGGCTCAAGGTCCTCAAGAGCGGCTTCAAGCCCGATTTCATCGTCGGCATCTGGCGGGGGGGGGCGCCGGTGGGCATCGCCGTCCAGGAGCTGTTCGAGCACTTCGGGATCACCACCGATCACATCGCCATCCGGACGTCCGCCTACGAGGGCATCGAGCGGCAGTGCGAGAGCATCCGCGTCCACGGCCTCAATTACATCGTCGACCAGGCCGAAGCGTCGAACAGCCTGCTGATCGTGGACGACGTCTACGACACCGGGCTGAGCATCAAGGCCATCATCGATTCCCTGACCCGGCTCTCGCGGCGCAACACGCCCCACGACCTCCGCGTGGCCACCGTCTATTTCAAGCCCGGCAACAACCGGTCCGAGCGACGGCCCGACTATTACGTCCACGAGACCGACCATTGGCTCGTCTTCCCCCACGAATTGAAGGGCCTCACGCGCGACGAGATCGCGCGCCACAAGCCCGAGATCGCGCGGATCATCCACGAGGACGGTGTCGAATGACCATCCATCCGGCCTTCATCCGGGCGATCCCGAAGACCGATCTCCACCTGCACCTCGACGGCTCGCTCCGGCTGACGACACTGGCCGAGCTGGCCAGGGAGCACGGCGTCCGGCTTCCGGCTTACGACGAGCGGGGGCTGCGCCGGCTGGTCTTCAAACGGAAATACGCCGGCCTGACCGACTACCTGAAGACCTTCACGTACATGACGGCGGTCCTGCAGACCGGGCCCGCCCTGGAGCGGGCCGGCTACGAGCTGGCCCAGGACAACCAGGCCGAAGGCGTGCGCTACATCGAGGTCCGCTTCGCGCCTCAGCTGCACCAGAACGCCCGGCTGACCTGTATCGACGCCATGGCCGCTCTCGACCGCGGCCTGGCCCGGGCCAAGGAGGAGTTCAACGCCCGCGCCGGAGTGGTCCGAGGAGCGGAGCCGCCCTTCGAATACGGCATCATCGCCTGCGCCCTCCGCATGTTCGACGCCGGATTCTCCGACTATTACGACGCCCTGCTCGGGGTGCACGCCCACTGCGACCGCAAGGCGGTGTTCGCCCTGGCCTCCCAGGAGCTGGTCCGGGCGGCCGTGGAGTCCCGAACCAGGCTCGGGCTGCCGATCGTCGGCTTCGACCTGGCCGGGGCCGAGGCCGGCTTCCCGGCCGAGGACCACTCCGCCTCGTACGCCCTGGCCCACAAGAACTTCATGAAGAAGACCGTCCACGCCGGAGAGGCCTACGGACCGGAGAGCATCTTCCAGGCCATCACGGCCCTCCACGCCGACCGCCTCGGTCATGCCCTCCATCTCTTCGACGCCGACATGATCAGGAACCCCGAGATCAGGGACAAGAAGGCCTACGTCTCCAACCTGGTCCAGTTCATCGCCGACCGGCGCATCACCATCGAGGTGTGCCTGACCTCGAACCTGCAGACCCATCCCGCCATCCGCCGCCTGTCCCAGCACTCGTTCAGGCACATGCGCGAGGCGCGCATGTCGGCCACGTTCTGCACCGACAACCGGACCGTGTCGAACACCACGGTCAGCGGCGAGATCCTCAAGGCGGTCCGGGCCTTCCGGCTGAGCCCGCACGAGCTCCGGAACTTCATCATCTACGGGTTCAAGCGGAGCTTCTTCCCCGGCACCTACCTCGAGAAGCGGGACTATGCCCACCGGATCATCGACTACTACGAACGGATCGAGAGACAATTCGCGAGAGCGGGAAACAGGTGACCGATGAACATGACATCGCTCCTCCGGGGCTTGTTGGGCCTGGGCCTCATCCTGGGCCTCGCCGTCCTCTTCTCCAACAACCGCCGGCGGATCAGCTGGCGGCTGGTCGCGACCGGCATCGGCCTCCAGGTGGTCTTCGCCGTTTTCATCCTCTACAGTGACAGGCTCGGCTCCTGGTTCGCTCCGCTGGGCTGGCCGAAGGCCGTGGTTTCCTGGCTGGGCGGAGCGGTCGTCAGCCTGCTGAATTTCACGGCCGAGGGCTCCGAATTCGTCTTCGGCCGGCTGGCCCTCAACTCGGGCCCCGAAAGCCTGGGCGTCTATTTCGCCTTCCAGGTCCTGCCGACCATCATCGTCGTCGCCACGCTGACGTCGGTGCTCTACTACCTGGGCATCCTGCAGGCCGTGGTCAAGGGCATGGCCTGGGTCATGTCCAAGCTCCTGGGCACGAGCGGAGCCGAGTCGCTCTCCAATACGGCCAACATCTTCGTCGGCCAGACCGAGGCGCCCCTCCTCATCAAGCCCTACATCGGCACCATGACCAACTCCGAGATCCTGACCATCATGGTCGGCGGCATGGCCACGATCGCCGGCGGCGTCATGGCCGCCTACATCCAGATGCTCGGCCAGGCCCTGGCCGACGTCCAGAAGATCCCCCTCGTCGAGGCCCAGCTGCGCTTCGCCGTCCAGCTGCTCTCCGCCAGCGTCATGGCCGCCCCCGCCTCGCTCGTCATCGCCAAGGTCCTCTTCCCCGAGACGGGCGTTCCGGTGACCAAGGGCACGGTGAGGTTGAAGGTGGAAAAGAACGCCGGCAACGTCATCGAGGCGGCGGCCGGCGGCGCCTCCGACGGCCTGAATCTGGCCCTGAACGTGGGCGCCATGCTGTTGGCCTTCATCGCCGGCATCGCGCTCGTCAACTACCTTCTGACGGGGCTGGGCGACCTCATCCACGTCAACGCCTATCTCGTGGCCCATCACGGGCAGCCTCTTTCGCTCCAACTCGTCTTCGGCGTCGTCCTGCGGTATCTCGCCATCGGGATCGGCGTCCCGGCCGCCGACGCGTTCCGCTTCGGCAGCCTGTTCGGGACCAAGCTGGCCCTGAACGAATTCGTGGCCTACGCCGACTTCGTCGGCCTGATCAAGCAGGGGGCCATGACCCCCAAGGGCATCATCATGACCACCTACGCCCTGTGCGGCTTCGCCAATTTCTCTTCGATCGCCATCCAGATCGGAGGGATCGCACCCATGGCCCCGCACCGCCGGAAGGATATCTCGGCCCTGGGGTTGAAGGCGGTCCTGGGCGGCGCGCTGGCGACGCTCATGACGGCCACGCTGGCCGGGATCCTCCTCGGCTAAAGGCCGAGCCGGCCGGGAAGCTCCCGGACGGACGAGACGACGAGGGCCGGAGGGTGTCCGTCGGGAGCGGCGGCCTCCCCGGGATTGATCCAGCAGAAATCCATGCCGGCGTTGCGGGCGGCCGCCATATCGGAGGTCACGCTGTCGCCGGCGAAGAGGACCTCGTCCGCGGCGGTCCCGGTCGCCCGGAGCGCCGGCTCGAAGATCCTCGGGTCGGGCTTGGCGAACCCCGCTTCTTCGGATATGACCACGGCCCGGAAATACGCGGTGACGGGCGAGGCGGCGAAGCGGCGGCGCTGAACCGAGGCGATGCCGTTCGTGACGAGGGCCAGGGGGTACGCCTTCGCCAGGGCCCGGACCGCCGCCAGAGCTCCCGTCAAGAGCATCGACTGCCCGGACAGGGCCTCGAGGTAGAACGCGCCGACCCGGTCGAGCGGCAGCCCCTTCAGGCCGAGCTCCCCGGCCGCTCGGCGGAAGCGCTCGACCCGGAGCCGGACCTGGTCGGTCTCGCCTCGCTCGAACTCCCGCCACAGGTCACGGTTGTGGCGCCGATAGGCGTCGAGGAAGACCTCCGGCTCGACGCGGAGCCGGAATTCGCGGCGGCAGGCCTCGAGCGCGGCCCGCTCGGCCCGGGCGTAATCGAAGAGGGTGTCGTCGGCGTCGAGGAAGATCGCCTTGTATCTCTCGCCCCGCATTTCAGCCGGTCCAGGGCCGGACGCCGTCCCTGTCCACCAGATGCCGAACGAGTTCCGGCGCGGCGACGGGCCGGGGACCGATCCGGATCGCCCCGGCCAGGCGCTCCAGGACCGCCGGCAGCCTGTCGGGGCGGTCGCTGTGGACGGTCACGACCGGCCGGCCTTTCTCGACCGGGTCGCCGATCTTGGCGTGGAAGACGAAGCCCCCGCCGTGGGCGACGGCGTCCTCCTTCCTCCTCCGGCCGGCACCGGTATCGATGGCGGCCCGGCCGACCTCGAACGCGTCGATGGCCTCGACGAAGCCGGATCTCGCGGCCGGGAATTCCGTCCGCTCGGCGGCGGCCGGCAAAAGGGAACGGATCGTCGCAAACCCGGGGATCGCCGCCCTGGGCGGCGATGAAACGCCGGAAGACATCGAGGGCCCGGCCCGAGGCGATGGCCTCCCGGAACATGCCCTCGGCCTCCTCCCTCGCCGTCCCCCGGCCGGCCGCCCTGAGCATGCACTCGCCCAACGCGAAAGCGACCGCCATGACGTCGTCCGGGCCGCGGCCCTTCAAGGCCTCCAGCGATTCGGCGATCTCCAGGCTGTTTCCCACGGCCCGGCCCAGCGGCTGTTCCATGTCGGAGATGAGGCCCAGGGTGGGCCGTCCGGCCTTCTCGCCGATGGCGACCATGGCCTGGCACAGACGAAGGGCGTCCCGCTCGTCCCTCATGAAGGCGCCGCTTCCGGTCTTGACGTCCAGCACGATGCCGTCCGTCTCCAGGGCCAGCTTCTTGCTCATGATCGAGGAGGCGATGAGCGGGATGCTGGCGACCGTGGCCGTGGCGTCGCGAAGCGCGTAGAGCTTCCGGTCGGCCGGCGCGATCTCGTTCGTCTGGCCGCAGATGGCCATGCCGGTCCCGGCGAGCACCCGCCTGATCTCGCCCGGCGCCAGGAAGACGTTCAG
This sequence comes from Candidatus Aminicenantota bacterium, assembly GCA_963719985.1. Taxonomy (GTDB): domain Bacteria; phylum Acidobacteriota; class Aminicenantia; order Aminicenantales; family Saccharicenantaceae; genus RBG-16-66-30. Next base: position 704,981 of record CAVRDU010000006.1, read on the forward strand.
GCCCGGAATGGCCTCCAGCTTGTCGAGGGTGCCGCCGGTGTGGCCGAGGGCCCGGCCGGAGAGCATGGGCACGCGGACGCCGCAGGAGGCGAGGAGGGGCGCGACGACGAAGCTGATCTTGTCGCCGACGCCGCCGGTGCTGTGCTTGTCGACCTTCGGCCCGGGCACGCCGTCCAGGGCGATGCGGCCGCCGGACGCGAGCATGGCCTCCGTGAGGTCGGCCGTCTCCCGCTCGTTCAGGCCGCGGATGTACACGGCCATCAGCCAGGCCGCGAGCTGCTCGTCGGGGATCCCGCCGTCGGCGCATCCGGAGACCAGGAAGGCGATCTCCTCCCTGTCGAGGACTCCCCCGTCGCGTTTCTTGGAGATGATCTCGTACATGCCTCCGGTCATCGTCCCGTCTCCGTCCTCAGGATCTCCGGGAGTTGTCCCGGTGGGGGCAGCTCGCACATTTCTCTCTGTAGTAATCGTAGACCGCCTCGGGCTGCTTGCCGGCGTTGGCGAAGTGCGAGGGGCAGATGTGGCAGGCGATCTCATCGTCCGGCGCGGCGGCCGGGGCGAACTCGTAGCTCGAAAGCCCCTCGACGACCCCCACGCTGGCGCTCAATCCCAGGCGCGAGGCCCCGGCCCGGATCAGCCGCCAGGCGTCCTCGAAGGTGCGGATCCCGCCCGAAGCCTTGACCCCGATCTCCGGGCCCACGGTCCGGCGTATGAGCCGGACATGGTGCGGGAACGCGCCGAAGGCCCCGAACCCGGTCGAGGTCTTGACGAACGCGGCCCCGGCCTCGACGGAGAGCCGGCAGCCGGAGACGATCTCCTCGTCGGTCAGGTAACACGTCTCCAGGATGACCTTGACCGGAGCCGGCCGGACGGCCTCGACCACGGCCCGGATATCGTCACCGACGAGACCGTGCCTCTTGTCCCGAAGCGCCCCGACGTTGACGACCATGTCGATCTCGGCGGCGCCGTTCCGGACGGCCTCCCCCGCCTCGAACGCCTTGGCCGCGCCCGTGCCCGCGCCAAGCGGGAAGCCGGCCACGACGCAGAGCAGGACGCCGCTGCCCTCGAGCTCCGCCGCGGCGAAGCGGGCATGGGCGCCGTTGACGCAGACGGCGTGGAAGCCGAAGACCCGGGCCTCGCCGCAGAGGTCGGCGATCCTCTTCTCGCCGGAATAGGCGCGGAGCTCGGTGTGGTCGATCATCCGGACCAGCGCCTCGCGGCTCAGGCCGGCTATCGCGCTCTTTCCCATGGGATCACTTCCGGCCCCGGGGCCGGACGGGCGGCTTCTTCTTCAGGCGGAAGACATGGGGCATGAGCTCCGACATCGTGGCCGACCGGCCGGCGCCCGACCGGTCGCACATGTGGACGACGGCCGACGGCGGGGCGAACTCGGCCATGACCTGCCGGCAGGCACCGCAGGGCGGAAGGACCTTCTCGGTGTCGCCGATGACCAGGACCTCCCGGATCTCCCTCTCCCCCGCCGCGACCATGGCGAAGACGGCGTTGCGCTCGGCACAGCAGGTCAGCCCGAGGGAGGCGTTCTCGACGTTGCAGCCGCTGTAGATACGGCCGTCCGAACCGAGTACGGACGCGCCCACGCGGAACCGCGAGTAGGGCGCGTAGGCCCGGTCGCGGGCCTTCCGGGCCGCCGCCAGCAGCTCTTCCTTCCGATCGGCCATGGGCGGCTACTTGGCCTCGCCGTTCGTGGGCATCACCGGCATCCGCGGGTGTTTGGCGAACGAGAACGCCAGCTGTTCGTACCAGGAGTCGGACGACATCGACATCCGCAGGATCTGCTTCCACACGTCCACGGGCGGGCCGAACTCCTTCCAGTCGATCACCATCACCCGGACGCCGCGCCGGCGCATTTCCTGGATCAGCAGCTTGTAATTCTTGTCGAGGTGCTGCAGGTAGTCGAGGGGCACGCCCTCCTCCTGTTCCCGGGCCCGGCTGCTCATCCTCTGGTGACACTCCTCGGGCGCCACATCGAGATAGACGAAGATGTCGGGCGGCATCACGTCGCGGCTCATGTTGCGGAAAACGTCCACGTACAGCTCGAACTCCTGGTGGGTCATGAAGCCGCGCTCCATGGCGGTCGTGGCGAACACGGTGTCGCCGTAGATCGGCCGGTCCTGGATCACGACCTGACCCTGCGGGCCCCAGGCCAGCTCCACGGCCAGCCGGTGCTGCTCGTAGCGCTGGCAGAGCATGAACATCTGCATCGAGAAGCCGCCGCCCGTGTTGGTCCCCGTGCGCAGGTCCTCGTAGTAGTGCTGGAGGAAATGGGCGAATTTGGGATGGTGGGTCGGCTCCTCGATGATCCTGGCCTTCCAGCCGGTGGCCGTGGCGGCCGAGCCGATGGCGTGGCAGGCGTTGGTCTTGCCCGCCCCGATGTTGGCGTCGATGGTGATGAACAGCCCCTGTTTTCGGAGACTCTCGAGTGGATCCATGCGTCCGTCCTTTCGCCCCGCCCGCTGCTTCAATCGAGGCCCCGGGGCGGGTCCTCGCCCGAGCACGAGGGCAATTTATCCCGAGTGTCGGGCCGTGTCAATGCCGGGACCCGACGAGCCCTCGTTCTCCGGGCGGCGTTCCGCTTGCAAAACCGCGGCTATCCGTCTTACACTGGGATGCAGGAGGGGTCATGAAGAAACTCCGCGTCCTCGCCATCCTCTTTTTGGGCCTGGCGTTCCTCGAGCCCGGTTTCGCCTGCGGCGCGCAGGAAGAGCCGCAACTCACGATCGAACAACAGAAAGAGTTCCTGAGGACCGCGAACCTCGTCAGCAGCAGGGTGACCGGCGAGGGGGTCACCGCGCCCCGGCGCTGCACCCTGAGCGACGGGACGATCACGCACGACGCCCTGTTCCAGTCGGTCGACGAGCGTCGAAGCTCCAAGGAAGTCATGGGCAGGATCGAGCTGAACTTCGTCGATTCCTACCTCTACAATCTGGCCGCCTACGAGCTGGCGACGCTCCTGGGGCTCGAAAAAATGATGCCCGTGACAGTCGAGCGGGAGCTCTTCCGCGAACGCGGGTGCCTGTCCTGGTGGCTTCCCGTCCAGTTCGACGAGCTGACGCGCCTGCAGAAGGAGATCCCGCCTCCCGATCCCGCCGCGTGGAACGCCCAGATGTCGGACATGGCCGTCTTCAGCCAGCTTGTCCGCGATACCGACCGGAACGCGGTGAACGTCCTGATCGGCCCGAACTGGGAGCTCTACATGATCGACTTCACCCGGGCCTTCCGCCTGGAACGCGGCCTCGACAATCCCAAGGTCCTGGTCCGGTGCGGCCGCGGGCTTCTCGGCAAGCTCCGTCAGCTGAGCCAGGAGGGCATGAAGGCCCGGATGAAGCGCTACCTGAGGCCTCCCGAGATCAAGGCGGTCATGGCCCGCCGCGACAAGATCGTGGCCCATTTCGAGGCCCTGATCGCCGCCAAGGGGGAGGCGGCGGTCCTTTACTAGCCCTCGGCCCTCTTGCGCCGCGCCTGGAGGAGCGGCGGCACGGTCAGGAAGAGGATCGAGACGATCATCACGCCCGCACCGACGAACTCTGTCGGCGCCGGGAGCCTCTGCCCCGGGAACAGCGTCAGGAGCATCGACGCGGCCACGCCCGCCAGGACGCTGGAGGAGCGGTTGACCGGGATGCAATAGGTGTTCTCGCTCTTGTCCAGGAAGACCAGGGTCCCGAAAAAGCCCGTCCCCTGCGACATCATCCCGATCAAGGCGAGCGCCCAGAGGTAGGGCTGGTCCCAATGCCCGGTCCATCCCAGGCGGACATCGGCCCCGATCTTCCCCTTGACGAGGGTGAAGAGCGCCAGGATGACGACCAGCATGGGCGTCGAGACCATGGTCTCCTCGACGAAATAGCGCAGGTTCAGGTCCTTCCGGGCCGATTTGGCGTTGCGGCTCATGAACTGGAACCGCATGAAATAGCTGACGATGTAGACCAGGATGATCAGGCCCAGGGCCAGGGGGATGTGGAAGCCCGAAGGGTCCCGGGCATTGAGGAGCAGGGCCAGGCACGCGCCGCCGAAACCGGCCCAGGAGAACCAGCGGACCTTCCGCTTCGTGGTGGCGTCGACGATCGGGCCGAGGATGAGGACGCCGCCCCGCATGAAGAGCATCGCCAGGACGATGCTGACGCTTTCGAAGGTGTAGGCCAGCGTCGTCGTCCCGATGATGAGCGAAGTGAAGAGGCCGGACAAGAACGTCCACCTGGTCGGATGCGGCACGGAGACGCCGAGGACCTTCGAATGGGACGCGTACTTCCACCAGCCGAGGAGGCTGATGACGAGGATCATGGTCAGCAGGGTGGCGACGGCGACGACGGGGAGGATGGCGAAGCCGTCCAGCGATCTTCCGTCGAGCGCGGGCAGCAGGCCCTTGCTCATGATCTTGGTCAACATGCTGTAGGGGATGTAACAGGCGAAATAGCCGAACGCGAAGCCCCAGATGCTGTAGTCCGAAAGAAACCTCTTGAATCCCCGCCGGCCCATGCTCCCTCCCCTATCTCCGTCCCCGGAGCTCGAACAGTTTCGTCAGACGGCCCTCCAGGGCGGGGCCGAGCTTTCGCGGCTCGTCCGTCACCTCCGGCTCGTTCGCGAACACGACGTAAGGGATCCTGTGGCCGGAGAAACGGATGAATTCCGGGTCCTCGCCCTTGAACTCCTCCCAGTCGACTTCCCTGTAGAGGCGCTCGAGCTTGTCGTCCGGCAGGCCGTGTTCCAGGATGGAATCCGGGCGGGCCGGATTGAAGCGGCGCCGGTTCTTGCGCCGGGACTCCTCGTAAGAGACATCGATGTAGAGAACGCAGGCGTTCCGCAGGATCCTCTCCGAGAGCGAGCGGAAAGCCGCCTGGTAGCCGCCGTGCTCGGCGCCCCGGCTGAACTCGACGATCGTCGTCACCCGCTCCGCGTAGCTTTCGTCGCGCAGCTTCTTCTCGTATTCGAGGGATATCCGCTCGATGAGCAGGTCCCATTGATAGCGATGGAGGAAATACCCGTCGGGATCGGTGTGGAACCGGGGCTTGCGCATGATCTTCTGGAGGATGGCGTCCTCCTCGAACCAGGTCCAGAGCATGGGGAAATCGTCGATCTCCTCGAAGGCGCCGATATGGAAGCGCTTCCGGCGCTCCTCGACCGGGGTCTTCTTCAGATGATCGATGATCTCCGATTTGCCCGAGGCGGGACGCCCCAGAAGTATCAGGATCTCGAACTGGTCTTGCATTTCCGCGCTCCTCGGCCGGGCCGCGTCATCTCATCCACGAGGGATCATATTCCAAAGCCGTGGGGTTGAAAAGGGAGCCTGAAATTTGGCCCTCCTCGGCGATCATCCTTAGTGAATTCTGCCGAGCTTTTCTATTTACTTGAAATCCGGCCCCAAAGGGGTTATTTATTCAACATCCCCGCCATGGCCAACGAACGCAAAGTGGTCGTCACCGGGATGGGCGTCCTCTCATCAGTGGGGATCGGTCTTGACGAATTCTGGCGCGGCCTCGTTTCCGGGAGAAACGGGATCGGCCGCCTGACCCGTTTCGACCCGGCCGGATATCCCTCGACCATGGCCTCCGAGGTCCGGGATTTCAGTCCGGAACGGTGGATCGACCGGAAATCCGCGGGCCGCATGGACCGGTTCACCCAGTTCGCCGTCGCCGCAGCGGATATGGCCATGGCCGACAGCGGACTTCAGGGATTTCCCTTCGCCGCCCCCCGGGCGGGGGTTATCATCGGCTCCGGCATCGGAGGTTCGGAGACCATCGAGGATGGGTACGCCCGAATGAACCGGCGCGGGCCGGGCGCACTGGACCCTTATTTCGTGAGCAGGGTTTTGGTGAACATGGCCGCCTGTCAGGTCTCCATCCGATTCGGCTTGAAAGGGCCGCTTTCCGCCCCCTGTGTCGCCTGCTCCACGGGCGCCAATGCCATCGGGGATGCGATGCGGATCATTCAGAGGGGGGACTCGGATGTGATGCTCGCCGGCGGTTCCGAAGCCAGCATTACGCCCCTCGCCTACGGAGGATTCTGTGCCAACCGTTCCATGTCGCGCCGGAATCACGATCCCGAGGGCGCATCGCGGCCGTTCGACAAGGGGCGCGACGGCTTCGTGATGGGAGAGGGGGCCGGCGTCATCGTGCTCGAAAGCCTCGAACACGCGCGAGGGCGGGGCGCCCGCATCTATGCCGGAACGGCCGGCTACGGGAACACGGCCGATGCCTATCACCTCACCGCTCCGGATCCCCGGGGCGACGGCATGGTCCGGGTCATGCGGCGGGCCCTGGACGATGCCGGGCCTGAGACCCGAGGATGTCGGCTACATCAACGCCCACGGAACGTCCACGGTCCTCAACGACAGTCGCGAGAGCGCGGCCATCCAGGCGGTCTTCGGGCCGCATGCGCGGCTCCTCAAGGTCAGTTCCACCAAATCCATGATCGGCCACCTGCTGTCTGCCGCCGGGGCTGTCGAGTTCATCGCCACGGTCATGAGCGTATTCACGGGCATCGTCCCCCCGACCATAAACTACCAGGAGCCCGATCCGGAGTGCCCCCTGGACTATGTTCCGGGTCGGGCGGAATCACTTGACTTGAAAGCGGCTCTCAGCAATTCCTTCGGCTTCGGAGGAGGGAATGCCTGTCTGGCCGTCACGAAGATCGGAGGCTAACCATGAAGATCCCTCCCCTGGACATCGGGGATATCCACCTGCCTTTTCCCCTCATCCAAGGCGGGATGGGTGTCCGGGTCTCCCTGGCCCGCCTGGCCGCGGCCGTGGCCAACGAGGGCGGCATGGGCACCATCGCCGCTGTCGGATTGGGCGACTTCGAGGCGTCCAAGACCGATTTCGAAGCCGTCTCCAGAAACGCGCTGATCCACGAGATCCGGCGGGCCAAAAGCATGACCGACGGGCCCCTCGCGATCAACATCCTCGGGGTGCTGAGCAACGCCCGGGACCTGATCCAGGCGTCGGTCCGGGAAGGGATCAAGATCATCGTCTCGGGCGCTTCACTGCCCCTCAAGCTGCCGGAGATGGTCGAGGACGCGACGGTCAAGCTCCTCCCCATCATCAGCTCCGGTCGAGCCGCGAACCTCGTTCTCAAGACGTGGGACAAACGCTATGCGAGAACAGCCGACGCCGTCGTTCTCGAAGGGCCCCTGGCCGGAGGGCATCTGGGATTCTCGTTCGAACAGCTGCGGGAGCCCGAGAAGTACACCCTTTCCATTCTCCTCCCTGAAGTCCTCGACGCTGTCAAGCCGTACGAGGAGAAGCACGGACGAAAGATCCCGGTGGTCGTGGGGGGCGGCATTTTCACCGGAGCGGATATCGGCCGGATGCTTCAGGCCGGCGCCTCGGGTGTCCAAATGGCCACGCGTTTCGTCTGCACAGATGAATGCGAGGTGGCCCCGGAGTTCAAACAGGCGTATCTCGATTCCAAAGAGGAGGACATCGTCATCATCAACAGCCCGGTCGGACTTCCGGGACGGGCCATCCACAACCAATTCTTGCGGAACCTTGAGGCCGGCACCTTGGAGCGGCTCCAATGCCCCTACCGTTGCCTGACGACGTGCAACATCGCCGAAGCCCGCTATTGCATCGCCCAAGCTCTGGTCAGCGCTTATCAGGGAGACATGGACAAGGGCCTGGTGTTCTGCGGGCAGAACGCCTACCGGGTGAACGAGATCGTCTCCGTCAAGAAGCTGATAGCTGAGCTCCGGGCAGAGATCGAAGCGTATTGATTCTCGCTCAGGCCCAGGTGTTCGTATTCAAGGAACCGGATTCATAATAGACAGCCATCTTCTGGGGCCTCGACCATAATATTCCCACTCTGGCTGGATCCCTATAAAAGGGGCGGGTCAGGCATCTATCGCCCCTTGTTATCCTCCGGAGCCTTGGTCCCAATAAACTCGGTGGCTTTGCGCGGGCTTGAACTTTCGGAGTCCTCCACCCCGGGAGCTAAATTCGGATCTAGGCCTCCGCTTCCTTTGTTACCCTTTTCGGCAGACTTGCGTTTCTTCATTTCTAGGCGTTTCTTCGTCGCTAACTTCGCCGTCTTCTGCCATCTTTCCTCTCTCGCGATCTCCGCCTTCCCTCTCGCCACCCTGTATGCCGAGGCCGTTAAGTTTATCTTCGCCATGACACATATATCTCCTTACTGGAGATTATAATGCCCTTGCCACCCTTGTTTCAATGCCTTTCCCAGCTCCGGCCGGGACGGAGGTGAATTGGTATAATGCCTGTCATGAAGAAAGACGTGGTCATCATCGGTGCCGGCGCGGCGGGTCTTTCTTGCGCCGTCGAGTGCGGAAAGCGGGGCCGGTCGGTCGTCCTCCTCGAACACACCGGGACCATCGGGAACAAGATCCGGATCTCGGGGGGCGGCGCCTGCAACTTCACGAACCGCTTCATGGACGAGACTCATTTCCTCTCGTCCAACCCTCACTTCGCGAGGTCCGCTCTTTCCCGTTTTACACCCCAGGACATGATAGCGCTCCTCGAGCGCCACAAGATCCGGATCGTCGAAAGAAAATGGGGCCAGCTTTTCACGAGGGATGGGGCGGCGGGGATCGTGAGAATGCTCCAGGACGAATGCGCCCGGGCGAACGTGGCCATCCGGCTCCATTGCCGGATCGTCGCGGTCTCAAAAAGAGAGCTGTTCGAAGTCGTTACCAGCCAGGGCCGCTTTCGAGTCCGAGTCGCTCGTGATCGCGACCGGAGGCCTCGCGATGCCTAAGATCGGGGCCACGCCTCTAGGTTACCAGCTCGCCCGGCAATTCGGGATCAATGTGATCGAACCCGCTCCCGCTCTGGTCCCGCTTTTGTGGGACGGGAACGATCTCGATAATTTCAAGGACTTGGCGGGGCTCGCGTTCGATACGATCGTGAAATGCGGACGCCATCGCTACCGGGAAAACATCCTTTTCACGCACCGCGGATTGAGCGGGCCCGCCGTTCTGCAGATCTCTTCGCATTGGAAAGAGGGCCAGGCGATCTCGATCGATCTGCTTCCCGAAAGAGATATTTATGGGGAATTGACGACGCATCGGAATGAAAGAACGCAGATGAGCACTTTGCTCTCTTCGTTCTTGCCCAAACGGTTCGCCAAAAAATGGTGCGAACTCTATTCCCCTTCCAAGCCCCTGAACCGGACCTCCGAAAAAGAATTCAGATCGGCCGCGGAACGATTGCACGCGTGGCGGGTGACGCCTCAAAAAAAGGACGGTTACGGCGCCGCGGAGGTGACGGGCGGGGGCGTGGACACCGACGAGATATCTCCCAAAAGCATGGGATCGAAGAAGATCGCCGGCTTGTTCGTCGCCGGAGAAGTGCTGGACGTAACGGGAGAGCTGGGAGGATACAATTTACAGTGGGCGTGGTCTTCGGGCTGGGCCGCCGGCCAATATGCCTGAAGTTTAGGCAGATACGGCAAGATCGCCCATATGGATTCCGTCGATCGAGCTCGACAGTCCAACAAAGCCATTCACGGGGCCTGAAGAATCACGGCCCGATCCTACGGCCTTCTTTTCCTCCGGACCAGCGCTTTCCCTCTCTTCCGCCTCCGTATTTGTTCCGTGAGACGGATACCGCGGCCCGGTTTCCGGATGGTTTCGCGCTCTTCCGCTCCCCGCGCTTCTGAGGTTCGCGAGGAAGGCGGGAGAAGATGTCGCCGCCCGGCATGGGCTTCTTATAATCGAAGCCGTCCAGCGTGCGGCGCTCCACTCGATCGCCGAGGACGCGTTCGATGGTGCGGACCATCTCTCCGTCTTCTCGAGTCGTGAAGGTGAAGGCATCGCCGGTCTTGGCGGCACGTCCCGTGCGCCCTATCCGGTGCGTGTACGCATCGGCGGTATTGGGCATATCGTAGTTGATGACGTGGGAAACGCTCGAGACATCGATCCCGCGGGCCGCGATGTCCGTTGCGACGAGTATCCGATGAGAGCCGGTACGGAATCCGTCAAGCGCCGCTTGCCGCCTGTTCTGCGAGAGGTTGCCCTGCAGGGACGCGGCCCGGTAGCCGGATCTTTCCAGTTGTTGTCCCAAGCGCTTGGCGCGATGCTTCGTGCGCGTGAATATCAGGACCGATTCCGTATCGGTATGACGCAGCAGTTCAAGGAGGAGCGCGGTCTTCAGATGCTGGTCGACAGGATAGAGCGCGTGCGCGACGGTGCTGATGGGCGCCGCGTGATTGACCTGGACCGTAACCGGGGCGCGGAGGATCTCATGAGCCAGTTTCCGGACATCCGCGGGCATGGTCGCCGCGAACAGGAGCGTCTGTCGTCGCGCGGGCAGATGTTTGATGATCCTCCTGACATCAGGCAGGAATCCCATGTCGAACATCCGGTCCGCTTCGTCGAGGACGAGCACTTCCACGTGCGACAGGTCGATCGTGCGCTGGCCGATATGGTCAAGCAAACGTCCCGGACACGCGACCACGATCTCGACGCCGCTGCGAAGGCTCCGCACCTGCGGGTTTACGCCCACACCGCCGTAGACCGTCACGCTCCGAAGGCGTGCCGGCTTGCCCATGCTTGCGATAACCTCGTGGATCTGCTCGGCCAGCTCCCGCGTAGGCGCGACGATGAGGGCGCGGACACGACCGCGAGGTCCCCGGATCAGCCGGTCGAGGATCGGCAGGGCAAAAGCCGCTGTCTTCCCCGTGCCAGTCTGTGCCAGCCCCATGACGTCGTGTCCCTTGAGGACCGGCGGGATGGCCTGCTCCTGGATGGGCGTCGGCCTGAGATAGCCGACCGTCTTGATCCCGGCCGCGACTTCGGGGTGAAAACCAAAATCACTGAATTCCATATAAAACTCCAATTTTCTTTTGTCCTGCGTTCGGGAGGAAGAAGCCAGGTATGTTCGGGGGGTTACGTTGACGTGGTTCTTATCCGCGTAAGGCAGTTATTTACAGTATAGTCTATCAGTTATGGGCCACGCTGTCAAGTTGAAGCCGACCGCCGGATGACGGCTCTCCACGGCCCGCCGAAATCCCGCTAACCGATCCATGCTCAGTGAGTTATGACCTGCCACTCTCCCAGGTATCCATCCTGACTTCCTCGACTTCGGGCAGGCCGGTATCGGCGTCCTTCCAGAGGTCGAGGAATTTCTCGTGTTGCTATTCCTTTTCATCCACCGGGAGGTTCATCTTGCGAAGCAGGTCCTTGAAACGCGGATCGGAGCGCAAGGGCACGAACTCCACGTACGCACCGACATAGGGCATTTGCGGATTGCGCTCCTCCAGACATTTTTCAAGCCATTCAAAGGCTTGGCCATTTTCCCCGGCTAACGCATACAGGGTCGCAACGTCAATAGAGTTCACATATGTCTTGTGAGCGCGCGCTGCCAGTAGATCCGCCGCGCGCATCAGGGCACCCCGATAGCCCGATTGCGCATACCCTTGCGTCAAAGCCTCTTCGACCTCACGGTCCCCGATGGAGAAAAACATCGCTTTCATTTCTGCCAGAGACTCTTCATACATAGCCTTGCGAAAGAGAGATACGGAGAGCATCCCGTGCAGCATCGGATGCTGTGGAGATGTTCTGAGCAGCTTGCGCACCCGTACGATAACCTCATCATCCCGGCCTGCCGACTGCAGCATCCATGCATTATGGAGTTGGGCCACCTCGTTGAGCGGGTCTAATTGCAGGGCTCGCTCCATCTGCGCCATCGCTTCCTCTGGGCGTTTCATGACCCACAGGAACTGCGCGAAAACTGAGTCCCCATAGTTGGGATTGAGCTCGATGGCCCTCTTCCATTCCACTTCGGCGTCAGCCCAATCCCATTCATAAAGGAAGTTAACCCAAGCCAACGACGCGTGCCCGTCCGCGAGTGTGCTATCCAACTCCAAGGCCTTCAGAACGGCCGCCTTTGCCTTTGGCCCCGCCTCACTCGGCGCCGTGTATCCCAACTGGTTGCGGTACAGCCAGTTTATGGCCACTGCCAAATGGGCGGCGGCGTAATTCGGATCTTTTTGCAGCGCCAGATCGTAGTACTCGAGCGCAATGTCGAAAGCCTGTGGCGTGAGTGCGCTCTCCTTCTGCTTGCCAATGAGAAGAGCGTCGTATGCTTCGGGATTGACCCGGCGGGCGGCGGCAAAACGGGTTGTTTCATTGGCCGTCAATTTGACCTGGATGTTCTCGGCAATGGCGCGTGCCATTTCGCCGTACATCACCAGAACGTCAGACATGGCCCTTTCATATGTCTGCCCCCACAGATTCTGCTCCTCAGGAAGGGCGTCTATCAACCGCACTTGAATACGGACCCTGTCGCCTGCCTGCTGCACTGATCCTTCTACGACAGCATCCACATTCAACTCCCGTGCGATCTCTGACAGGGTTCTATCGGTTTCCTTGTATTTCATGACTGTCGTTCGGGAAATAACCCGCCGAAGCCCGCTTATCTGGCCCAACTTCCCGATCAATTCATCGGTCGCAACATCTACAAAGAACTCCTTCTCGGCATCTCCCGTGAGGTTCTCGAGCGGGAGGACCGCAATGGAATCGATCGCTTCTGCACGGCCCGTGAAAAGAGTCAGGGCCAGCACAGCCATAACAATCACCAATCCTACTGCGCCTGCATAAAGGATAGCCCTTTTCCTTTTGCGGAGCTTTTCTTTCCTGAGCCTGGCTTCTATCTCCTCAGGCACAATGCCTGCCGATATGGATTTCAGGTCATCCAGCAGTTCGTCTATCTGCTGGTAGCGCTTATCGGGCTTCTTTTCCAGGGCCTTTTCAACGACTTGACCCATAGACACGGGAATCTCAGCGCGCACCTCAGTGAGAGGCTTGGGCTTTTGATTGAGGATGGAATAGACAACACCCTGCTCATGCTCCCCCTTGAAAGGCAGCTGCCCGGTGAGCATCTCATAAAGCACCACGCCGAATGACCAGATGTCGGTTCTGTGGTCGACCTCTTCCCCTCGGGCTTGTTCGGGAGACATGTAGGCGATCGTCCCCATGGTCGTCCCATCTTTCGTAATCAGAGTCCCGCCTGTCTTCCTGGCCAATCCGAAATCCATGATCTTCGCATGATTCCTCTCGTCCAGCATGATGTTGGAACTCTTGATATCCCTGTGAACCACTCCTTTCTTGTGAGCTTCCTGAAGTCCTTCGGCGACCTGCGTGGCGATCCGAAGTGCTTCCTCGGACTCAAGTGGGCCCGATTCTATCTTCTTCTTGAGGTTCTGGCCTTCTATATAGGCCATGGAGATGAAGCTCTTCTCCTCGGCTTCGTCGAATTCATAGACGGTGCAGATGTTGGGATGGTCCAGGGCGGCAGCAGCCTGTGCCTCGCGTATGAACCTCTCTTTGATGTCAGGAATGTGGGTCAGCTCAGGGGGAAGAAACTTCAAGGCCACTAGGCGCTTCAGCTTTGTATCTTCAGCCTTGTAGACGACACCCATCCCCCCTCTACCCAGCTCCTCAAGAATCTGGTACTTACCTGCAATCGTGCTCCCCCTTGTGAGCCTATTCGCAGGAGCTATAAGTGTTTTTGTGAATGAAGCCTTGGCAATATTGCCTAGCTCGGTGCCGCACTTCCCGCAGAAGGTGGAGTCCTCGGGATTCTCATGCCGGCACCTGGGGCATTTCATGACCGCATCCTTTATCTGTTGTTGGGCAAAGGATACCTGTTCCTAAGGGGGGTAGTCAACCAACAAAATCGCTCAAACCCCTTTGGCAAGAGCGGTTCTTCAAGTACCCCCCTTCCCCACCGGCACAAGCCGCTTGAGCTCCTCGAACCAGTTCTGGACGAAGATCATTTCTGCGCTTTCCAGTCATCTCCTGGCCGCCCATTTTGAACAGAAGCCGGGCGGGACGTCCGCCCTCTCTGGAAAGGAAAAGGACCTCGATCTCAGGGCCCACGGACCTGACGAAAAACCGCTCTTCAGACAGGGGGAAGAGTTCCGTCTTGCCGTCGTCCCCGCCGTTGATGAGAAGGAATAGGCGCGATCCCGCCCTATCTACCGTCAGGAGCAAGTTGGGCGCGACTTCATAGTCTCCGGTGCAGGCCTCAAGGACTTGGGGAGGCAGGGGGACGGGCCTTTTTTCGGCGGGATCAACAAAAACTCGCTCATCGTTCTCCGCCCGAATGATGTCCGCCTCGAGGCGAGAGATGTCCTGGTCGGCGTGGGAGGGGTTGAAGATGACCCGGGCCGTGCTATGGGCGCGATTCTCCAGCACTCTATCCCTCTTCCGCTCTTCCCCCTGCAGCGGAGCGCAGACCTCGAGGCTGGAATGGAGGAGCTTTCCCGCCTGAAGAGTGGCCATCTCAGTGGCGTTCAAGACGGACCGATACACCAGCCATTCCCGGTAGTCTCCCGTTGCGGGGGGAAAGGACTTGTCTTCGACGCCCCCCAGGAGGAGCTCCACGGGGAGGATGTCCTCGGGGATTGTGACCAAGAGCCGTCCGTCGACGAACAGGCGGCTCTCTTTTTTGAGGAAGTGATGAGCCAGCCCGATGGAATGCCAGCTCCCGTCGAGCAGGGAGGCCTGAGCGGTGAACGCGGCTCCCGTGGAGGAACGGAATTCAACTCCCCCCTTTTTTGTGACCAATATTTTGGCTGTCCCGCCGCCGACGGATCGCACTTCCGCCGTCACGCCGGGTGAAGCCGGCCGGACGCTGAAAACGCTCGTGAACGAGTGAAGGACGTCGTCGGGGATGTAACTCACCGTCTCAGCCCGGCCATGCGCGCCGAGCGGCGTTCCCCCCGCCTCGGCATCTCTCCGGGGCTGAGGCTTCCCCGCCGCCAGGGCCTCGAACAGGCTGGGGACGATGGAATAGAAAAGCTCCCTGTGGCCGGCGTCAGCGGGATGATCGAGATCGAAGGTCATCCCCTCGACGAATAGGCCGTCTCCCCGATCCAGAGCCCCCAGCAGGTTGATGCTCGACACGTCCCAGGAGCCGATCTCCAGGTTCATCTGGGTTATGAACTCGTAATGGGTTGGCTTGTCGAAATTGTCGTTGGCATAACAGGTCCCGATGACAGGGACGATGTTTCGCGTCCGGCACCTGGCGATGATCGAGCGCAGGTTTTCCTTGAAGCCGGCATAGACCCTGGCCGGATCTTTCCCGCCGATCCCGCGGATTCCCTCGTTCTCTAGAGACAGGGCGATGACGGCGAAATCGGGGATTAAGGGGAAAAGATCCTTATCCAGCCGGTCCAGGACCTTCTGGGTGGTGTCGCCGGGGACAGAAATGTTGACGACCTTGAAACCGCGCGGAGCCAGGAGCCGGCCCAGGCGATAGGCGTATCCGTTCTGCATGTCCTGCCTCGCGTCGCGGGCAGTGACCCAACCGGCCGCGACCGAAGATCCAATGACGGCAATGACTTTTTCCCGTCCCGGACCCGGGCCAACTTCGGCCGGCGGAGCCGCCAACGAGCCCAGCGCCAGGGACATCAGGAGCGCCCCGATGACTCGAAAGTTCATTGTTGATCTCATGACATTCATTTTGGACTCCTTTCCAGCCTCCAATATAATCCCTCCGGACGGCCGCCGAAAGAGACGAATGTCCCTTTTCTTAAATAAGGATGTTCGTCCTATCCGCGATTTACATTTCCCGGGTGGAATGCTATACCTATCTCCGTCATGCCCCCCTCCGTGGCCATTTTCCTCCTCGTTTCCCTGGCCGCGGGGCTCCTCTGCATTGCCCTGGGATACCGGTTGCAGCGGAGATACCCTCTCGGATTTCTTCCTCCCTACTTCTTGTTTCTGGCCTCCAGTGTGATCTACGGGCTGTTCAACTGGACCGGTATTTCCTGGATCGCCGAGATCCTCACGTCCACTTCGGCCGAGACGGTCAAAATCGGGCTGGTTTTCGCCACCCTGGCCTTCCCATTTCTGATTTTAAGGGTGATGTTTCTGTTTGAGACGGTCCTGGCCTGGCTCCACATTTCAAAAAAAGGCGCCTACCGGGCCGGGATCGCTGTTTTCAGCGTCGCACTCTTCATTCCTTATACCGTCACCGCACTTAATTATTTTGCCCGGGGAGACATCCGATCGCTCCGACCGGTGTATTGGATTGGAACGGCCGCCCTGGCCGCCCAGTATCTCGCCCTCTTTTGTGGCCTCCTGGCCCGCGGGGCGAAAGTAGACCGCGCCGGCATCAAAGGCCTCCGCGTGTTCTCCGGGATAAGTTTGGCCTGCTTCAGCGCCTACGTTGTTCTATCCTACCCCGGCTACGAGGCGGAGTGGATCCGATCCATCCTTCCGGCTCTCTATTTCCTCATCCTGCTCCCTCCGCTGCTCTTTGTTCAGCGTTTCTTGACGAAACACGCTCCCGACCTCGGGGAAATCCGTGAGGCGAAAGGAAAGCTCGCCCGTTTGGGGGAATTATTCGACCTGACCCCGCGTGAGCGGGAGGTCGCCGATTTCCTGGTCCTGGGAAAAAGCTACAAAGAGATCGCCGAAGCGCTCTTCATCTCCCCGCATACCGTTAAGAACACAACCTCTAGGATCTACGAAAAGGTCGGGGTCCGGACCCGGGGCCAGCTCGCCGGTCGGATCATCTGACGGCCAGGCTGAACGGCCGCGTCCGCCATGTCCTGGTTCCTCGACTGGCCCGGCAAGGGGGGTCTTGGGTATTCCCTGTTTCTTGATCAGATCGATTACGGGGGGGATTTGCCCTCCGAGATTGTATCAAGCTGAGTAGAAATTAACACACGCAAGTACGTCACAAGAGGCCAGCACTTTGCCCGATATAGGAAGAACCTATGGAGCCAGCGAGAGGGATCGAACCTCCGACCTGCTGATCACGAACCAACGGGCCTAGCTTTTCAAATAATTGATAATAATTACATTCGGTTGGCCGAAAAGCCGGTTGTGCTCAGATTGTGCTCACCTGCGCGATGAACCATGGTGCACGATCGGGACAATTCCGGCCGATTCCGGGTTTCTCTTAGGCCATCTATCGAGCCGAAACGTATTAGCCCATACAAAATCAGTGGATCAAACCAGAGGGTCGGTTCATATGGTCAGAGAACTCACATTATCGGTGGCCCAGTATTCAGGGATGAGGTCCGGCATCGCTTTAATAGACGGTCGGGACCCGCGCTAGGGAGGAATGGGTGATATTGAAAAAGACGGGAGTGGCTCTGGCTGGTAGCGCCAGGATAATGAGAACCACATTCACGACCGGATGAGCGCGGATTTCCAGAAACGCCCGGGGACCTTTCTTAGACATAGCCTACACTCCTTTACGGCGTGCCCTTAAGGATGCCGCAGCCGCGCCGGCCCATGTAGCCCCAAAGCATGAGATGAGAATCCCAAGGCCCTGGGCAATGACCACTTCACGGCTTTCCGCTAGGACCATGCCGAAGAACGCGACAATCCATATGACATCCAGCGCCAACATGACGGGCCAATCCCTGCGATAGGCGTTGGGATTGCCCCGTGACAATTGGTATTGACAGATGAAGAAGTAGGCCGCCATTAAAATAAACGCGACGATAGGGCCCGCGTCGCCTAAGTATTGGCTCGCTGGTTCTCCGATGAAGGAGAACAAAAAGAAGGAAACGACACCCAACAAAAAGGCTAATAAAGCTTTTGGCATTTGCCCCTCCTCTCCATATGTATGCTCACTATGTCCCGATTCTTCCGATCCGTCAAGCGGCTCTTATGAGAATGGGCAGAAAGTCGTATGTCGCCCTGAAGCAACAGTGGGAAAACATGGCGTGCCTGAAATGATCCGAACCTCCGGCCTTTGGATCCGATTGCTATCAAACTCACATTGTGTTTGGACCATTATTCAGGGATGAGGTTCAAGTGATAACTTCTGTTTTCGGAGTTGCTTAATTGTGCCCGAGTTGTGCACTCCGGAGGCCATTTACAGTTTGAGATCGTGTAAGCATGCGACAAACCAGGGGGCATCGGGAAGCTGACTTCGTGAGTGGTTTCTTGGGGAACATGGGAGAGCCAGCGAGAGGGATCGAACCTCCGACCTGCTGATTACGAACGAACTGCGCTGGCGTTTTATGTTACTGTTTTTAAAGAGCTTGGACGGGCAGCCAAATTGATTGTACTCAGATTGTGCTCACTAGCGGCGCTGCTGACACTCCCCTTTTGCCAAACACGTTTGAAGGCACGCTTCATTGTACTTTCAGCCGAGCCAGTCGCTTATTGGCGTCTTCGACTTCGGGCAATCGCGTGCCGGCACCTATTTATAAACCTGCGGTGCCTATTTGTCATGCCGGAATATTTGACCGTCTTTCATGACGAACATGACCCTCTGAAGCGCCGTGATCTTATTCCCTTGGACGATGATGTTGACATTCCGTCGCATCTCCGCACTCTGACCATCGATAAGTCTGCCGCACTTGATGACATAGGTCTGGTCCGCTGAAGCGACGAGGGCCAGAAACAAAAGACCTCCCAGGATCAAAAAGCACTTCCCCATTTTTCTCATCACCCCTCCTCTTTGCCAAGACTCTCGGCGATACCGGCCTTTTGGCGCGCCCTGTCGGATAAGGATGACCAGAACGATTCCAGAAAGAACGCCCATCACAGTCCCAGCCACGGCTCCCCCGATCGCGTAAGCCAACACCACTCCGATCGAGGCGCTATCGTAGGCAGAAGAGCCTGCCAATACGCCTATCCAACAGCCGAGCAGCGAACTGACCATCATCGTCGGGATCCAGATCCAAGATCGGCATAACAGCCGCCGCATGCCGAGCCACTGCATGGCACCGACCAAGACCCCTCCTGCCGCTCCCAACGAGAACGGCTCGGGAGTAATAAGGCCGAGGTTCCAGCCGAGCCACAGACCAATATACCAGCCCACACCGTAGGCTGGGATCAGCCAGCCCGAGAGTGAGAAACGCCGCGCCAAAACCAGCCATTGCGCCAGCCCGATCAGGAGTGCGGACGGGATGATCCAGAGTTCACCATTGCGCCCGCTGACGAGGTCCGTCACATATATCGCCGACGATACGGAAATCCCCCATCCCAAGATATTGACCAGCATCCATAGTCCCCCGAATTTCCAGTCGTAATCTGCTCTCCTTGGTTCCATACGGACTTCTCCTTATGCTCCTTTTTCGGACGGGCCGGCACCCGCAGCAAAGAACGCCGTGAAGACGACTCCCCTCGAAGTTCGGAGGACGGGAACGACGGGATTCACGGCTTCGGCGCGAGGTCCGGCAGGTCATCCCCCGCTTTCTTGGCGTATCTCCGGCCTTGCTCGTAGAGGTCAAAATCTTCTTTCCTGTCAAGGCGTAATTGACCTGCCCCCTAACATTGTGCCAGCCCTAGAGTGAACTTTCCGACCACATGCGCCTCCGGCGCCGGCGGCCTGTACCCCAGCGAGCTGTGCGGCCTGATGCGATTGTAGACCCTTCGCCATGCTTCCACAAGCACTTTCGCCTCGTCCAGCGTGTCCAGCAGCTCTCCGTTCAGCAGCTCGTCCCGCATCTTGCCGTTGAACGACTCGATGTAGCCGTTCTCCCAAGGGCTCCCGGGCTCGATGAACAGCGTCGTTACATCAAGCCGGTTCAGCCAATTGCGGACAGCCTTAGCCGTGAATTCCGGGCCGTTGTCAGACCGAATGTATTGAGGCATCCCTCTCCTCAGGAACAGCTCATAGAGCTCGTCCAGGACATCCCCGGACCTGATCCTCCGGGCCACATGGAGCGCCAGGCACTCCCGGGTGTACTCATCGATGACGGCCAGAATCCGCAGGGGCCGGCCGTCCGATGTCCTCTCCATCACCAGGTCGTAGCTCCAGACATGGTCCTTCCTCTCGGGCCGAAGACGGATACAGGATCCATCGTTGAGCCATAAACGGCCCCGCTTAGGCTGCCTCTGCGGCACCTTCAGGCCCTCTCGCCGCCATATCCTCTCCACTCGCTTGTGGTTGACCTGCCATCCGTCACTCCGCAGCAGCGCCGTGATCCGCCGGTAGCCATAGCGTCCATATCGGCTCGCCAGCTTGACGATCTGGCTTATTAGCCGCTCCTCGTCGTCGGGGATCTTCCGTTCGTGCCGCTGTGTCGACCGCGGCTGCCCGATCGTCCGACACGCCCGCCGTTCCGAGATACCCATTACGTCACGCACATGTTCGACTGCCCGGCCTCTTTTGGCCGGGCTCAGAAGTTTCCCCGGTTGACCTCTTTCAGGATGGCGTTGTCCAGAGACAGGTCCGCCACGAGCTTCTTCAGTCGGGCGTTCTCCTGCTCGAGCTCCTTGAGCCGGCGCGCCTGGTCGACCCTCATCCCACCGTACTCCTTCCGCCAGCGGTAGTAGGTCTGCTCGGAGATCCCCAGCTTCCGGCAGACATCCCCGATCGGATTAGATTGACTGAGAAGGACTTCCGCCTCCCGGAGCATCGTTATGACCTGCTCCGGGGTGAACCGTTTCCTGGCCATTTCCACCTCCCTCGTTCCAGTGTAATCCTAACATAAGGACTGGATCTCTGTGAGGGGGGCAGGTCAGTGCAAAAGCTTTTGGCTTGCAGCTAGGGAGGCAGATATAAGAAATTATTATGGCACGAGCTGTGGTTATAAAGGAGAGGTATTAATCTATGGTGCTGTTAAAGACCAAACTGGGAAAGTGTGGAAATCTAAGAAGCCCTGGCGGCTCGGATTGAGAGATGGAAAGCAAAGTAAGAGAGGAAATATATTGGAGAGCAAGGCAGTTGGAGAATGCGAAAGCAATATTAGAGAGTATAAGGGTCCTTTGGATGTCCGCATCTGGTCGTATTAGGCCGGCCTAACGAAGGACCGCTCCAACGCAAACGACGGCCGGCTCTGTCGATATTTCTCACAAGGAAATTAAAACGCGGGAAAAGAGCCAGTCATGCCGGATGACAGAATGAAAAGACTACAGGTGCGCCAATCTGACGAATTAGGAAACTTCGATGAAACCTTAATAAAGTACAAGCAAACGTTAGAGAAGCTCAGGTCTTTTGGCGTCCGAATATCTGATCAATCGAGACTCATTAGTTATCAAAGGAGACTCGAAGCACTCACTATGCAGCCGGGAGACCCTCTGTCCGTATCTTGGGAGAATGCGGACGAGATGCTTTTTTGTTTCCGCGAAATGGATGAGCTGATAAACATTATTGATAGTTTCACAGAGGAGCCTTCTTCATCAGAGCTAGAAAGACTCCGGTTGTTGCCTGGGGGCACAGCTAATCCAGACGATGGAACCTCGACAAAAGCGCAAGATGCTCAGTATGAGCTATTTCTGCGTGCGATGTATTCGTATTCTGGGATTGATATTCAGATGGGAATACCTGATATACTCTTATCAGACGGACCTTTTGTTATTCCAATTGAAGCAAAGAGGCCAAGTTCGTCTTCCCGGCTCGACGATCGACTCCGTGAGGCAGTACATCAATTAGATACACAAAAATGCTTTGGAGTTGTTGCCATTTCCTTAGATCATGTCATTCGGCCTCGCGGAGGCTTTCTTGTTGTCGACGATAAAAGCTACTTAGCTGCGGCTGTGGCAAGCCTCGTCAAAACATATATCATGGAAAATATTAGGACAATTGCTAAACGAGTACGAAATCGACCTAAAGTGTCCGCATTATTATTCACTTTCCGGACTCCAGCCCGAGAATCAAACACAAATCTCACGCTTCTTGGGTCGAATATTCATACTGAACCGCTTTCCGATCCAAGCCTCCCGAATTTCCCGGTTCTTCAGGCCTTTATAAAAATCATGGATAGAGTTCGTATTTAAAGCTGGGCATCTGCTCTAGGCATCTCAGACCAATCAGCGATTATTGGGCCTGACGGGCAAGAGGTAGGATAATGGCGACCTGATAGATACAAGAGAACTGTAGCCAGAATTGAAGAATCTTGGATCTGAAAATTGTATAGGTTGGTGGGGAGGTTGGTTATGGAGAGGGGAGCTTTACTGTAGCTTTCCGGCCAGCCCCACGGTTCAGATAGAGAATCCGAGCAATATTACGAAAACCCTCATCTTCCTTGATGTGGTGGATAAATCGGGGAAAATGACGTTATCAGGCCTCAGATCCTGAAGCCCATGATGATAGCGCGCCTCGAGGCTTATGCCTATCTTGTTCAGCTTCTTCTTAAAGCCGATCCCGCCCACTAGGCCGTAATCGATGCTCTTTGGCCCGTCGGTAAGCACGAACGCGAACTCGCCACCCCCTACGACATAGGGCGAAGTCCCAGGCTTCAGAAGGACCTTGAGCAATACGGGGATACTCAGTTCGTTAAAGTCTTGCCATGTAATATACGGGTGGATCCCCGATTACTTCGTATCTAACACGGGTGCCTTTCTGGATGAAGAGCGCGTCGATTTCAAAAGAAAGGTTTTTGGCCAAAGAAAATTCTATCCCGCCCCCTGCGGCGAAACCAGCCCCATATTGCGCTCGCATGGAATAGATATCCAACCCGCCCCAGTTAATATATTCAGTCGACTTAGATAGCGACAGCCCGCCAATAATCTTGAAATCGGCAGGATACGCTAACGTGGCAAACGAGAGAAGAAAGACGAATGCAAGTATCTTTTTCATCGCTCCCTCCTTGACCTGCCCCCTAACATTGTGCCAGCCCTAGAGTGAACTTTCCGACCACATGCGCCTCCGGCGCCGGCGGCCTGTACCCCAGCGAGCTGTGCGGCCTGATGCGATTGTAGACCCTTCGCCATGCTTCCACAAGCACTTTCGCCTCGTCCAGCGTGTCCAGCAGCTCTCCGTTCAGAAGCTCGTCCCGCATCTTGCCGTTGAACGACTCGATATAGCCGTTCTCCCAAGGGCTCCCGGGCTCGATGAACAGCGTCGTTACATCAAGCCGGTTCAGCCAATTGCGGACAGCCTTAGCCGCGAATTCCGGGCCGTTGTCAGACCGAATGTATTGAGGCATCCCTCTCCTCAGGAACAGCTCATAGAGCTCGTCCAGGACATCCCCGGACCTGATCCTCCGGGCCACATGGAGCGCCAGGCACTCCCGGGTGTACTCATCGATGACGGCCAGAATCCGCAGGGGCCGGCCGTCCGATGTCCTCTCCATCACCAGGTCGTAGCTCCAGACATGGTCCTTCCTCTCGGGCCGAAGACGGATACAGGATCCATCGTTGAGCCATAAACGGCCCCGCTTAGGTTGCCTCTGAGGCACCTTCAGGCCCTCTCGCCGCCATATCCTCTCCACTCGCTTGTGGTTGACCTTCCATCCGTCACTCCGCAGCAGCGCCGTGATCCGCCGGTAGCCATAGCGTCCATATCGGCTCGCCAGCTTGACGATCTGGCTTATTAGCCGCTCCTCGTCGTCGGGGATCTTCCGTTCGTGCCGCTGTGTCGACCGCGGCTGCCCGATCGTCCGACACGCCCGCCGTTCCGAGATACCCATTACGTCACGCACATGTTCGACTGCCCGGCCTCTTTTGGCCGGGCTCGAGAAGTTTCCCCGGTTAACCTCTTTCAGGATGGCGTTATCCAGAGATAGGTCCGCCACGAGCTTCTTCAATCGGGTGTTCTCCTGCTCGAGCTCCTTGAGCCGGCGCGCCTGATCGACCCTCATCCCACCGTACTCCTTCCGCCAGCGGTAGTAGGTCTGCTCGGAGATCCCCAGCTTCCGGCAGACATCCCCGATCGGATTAGATTGACTGAGAAGGACTTCCGCCTCCCGGAGCATCGTTATGACCTGCTCCGGGGTGAACCGTTTCCTGGCCATTTCCACCTCCCTCGTTCCAGTGTAATCCTAACATAAGGACTGGATCTCTGTGAGGGGGGCAGGTCAGGGGAGAGAGGGAATTACTTCCATGAAAACTTGGTGGAGGAAATTGGTAAGGTTCGTCGGGAGGTAATCTGTGAAGAGGGGGGCCTCGGTCAAAGTTCCCATAGGGGGGGCTTCGCCTTTTCATCGAAAGGGGAGCGCGCCCGGGCCATCATCGGGTCATTCCAGGGGATAATTACAGTCGCATAAGTGCGCTTATATCAACTTTGAGAGCCCTTTTAGAGAGAAAATATGGTAAATCTGTCTAGAGAATTACCATGACATGCCTGCGCTGGCGCTGGTAGGCCGTCCCATACCCCCCCGGGACGCTCAGGGCCGCTGAGCCCGAGGGGGGCATCCGCTCGGACGGATCTCTGATCTGAACCTTCCCAGCGGACGCCTGCCACCTTGTCGCCACGAGCCGACCGGAGATCGGGTGGCAGGAGTACAGCTGTTGGGCGCCGACGAACGTTTGAGGGGCTGAAATCAAGTAAACGGGTGCGAGGGGAGTGTCGACTTTTTGTCGTGTTGAAAGCTAAAAAGGGCTTAGAACGGCTTAAAAGGACTGAAAGCCAGATTAGAGATGGGTCTCCCCTAAGTGACTGAATCATCAGCTTCATATGGGGGAAATCTATGGAGCCAGCGAGAGGGATCGAACCTCCGACCTGCTGATTACGAATCAGCTGCTCTACCGACTGAGCTACGCTGGCGTCGAGAGGCCCGATTAAAGTAAACGAAACGCCCGTTTCTGTCAAATAAGAGCTGCGGCCCCCCGCGCCGAAATCAAGAAGAAGAAAGAATGGGGACACATACAAGCATGTGTCCCCATTCAAGAATCCCCATTCAAGAAGGACAATCCCCTACTTGAGGACGAAGCGGACGGTCACGGTGAAGGTCACGGGCCGGGGGCGGCCGTTGACCAGGAGCGGCTCGTAGACCCATAGCCGGACGGCCGCGACGGCGGCCTCGTCGAGGAGCGGGATCGACCGCAGCACCCGGACGCCGGTCACCCGGCCGTAGACGTCGGTCGTCGCCTCGAGGACGACGACGCCCTCGATCCGGGCCTCCCGGGCGATCACCGGGTACTCCGGTTCGATCCTCCGGACGAGCCTCGGGGGCCTGATCTCCCCGGCCGCCCGGACCGCGACGGGCTCGACGTCGCCGACGAGGCCGTAGAAGCGTGTCGCCGATGAGGTTGGCGGGCAGACCGCCTCCGGTCAGGCCGTAATCGACGCCGCCGGGGATGCCGAAATCGGACCCCCCGGCCCCGAAGCCCTCTTCCTCGACGATGCCGACGGGAACGTCCACGGGCGCCAGGCGCCAAGACGCGACCGCTGCGGCCGCGACGCGCTTCCTTGAGAGCCGCGCCCCTGGATCCCCGGACCTTGCCTTCGGCGGAGGGAGCGGCGTCGCCGGCAGCGCGGGCACGACGATGACGCTCGAAACGTCGACCTCCGGCAGCTCGCCCACTCGCAGGAGCGGCAGGGTCACGGCGAGCGCCAGAGCGACCACATGGACAAGCGCGGCCGTCGGCAGCGCCACCGCCCTGGCCCCCAAACGCTTCTCGGGGACGAACAGCGCGTCCTTGGAACATCTTCGCCTCCTTGCGGCGGATTCCGGGAAGCCTGAGCTTCCATACTTGATACAATCGCCGCGGGGGGATATTCCCGCGACCCACTTCCTGCCCCCTTTCAAAAAGCGTGGAGTTCGCATACAATACCGCTTTCGCCGGGCCCCGCGGCCGGGCCCAATCGACCGAAAGCGCTTCGCCACCATGAGCATGATCATCAAGAAGCTCGAGCTGCAGGGGTTCAAGTCCTTCGCCGAGCGCACCAAGATCGTCTTCCATCCCGGTATCACCGCCATCGTCGGTCCCAACGGCACCGGCAAGAGCAACCTCGTCGACGCCATGCTCTGGGTGCTCGGCGGCCATCGCCAGAAGAACGTCCGCGGCGACCGGACCGACGAGGTCATCTTCAGCGGCAACTCCAAGCGTCCGGCCCTGAACATGGCCGACGCCGTCCTGTCCCTGGGCGACGGGGACGACAGCCTGGCCGTCTCCCACCGCGCCTTCCGCTCCGGCGAGAGCGAGTACCGGATGAACGGCAAGACCGTCCGCCTGAAGGACATCCAGGACGAGCTCTGGCGACACGCCATCGGCGAGAAGGAGTATTTCGTCATCGAGCAGGGCTCGATCGGCAACTTCGTCACCTCCAAGCCGAACGAGAAGCGCCAATACATCGAGGAGGCCGCCGGCACGGCCTACTACAAGGACAAGAAGCGGCAGGCCCAGTCGAAGCTCGAGAGCACCGGGCAGAACCTCGTCCGCCTCGAGGACATCATCATCGAGGTCGAGAAGGCCAAGAACTCCCTCCAGCGCCAGGCCCAGGCGGCCAACCGCTACCGGCGCCTGCGCGAGCGCATCCGCGAGCTGACGTCGCACCACTACCAGCGTAGGCTCGTCCTGCTCGAGAAGGCCCAGCACGAGGCCGCCGCCCGGTACGAGTCGAGCCTCCGCGGCGAGCAGGAGGCCAACGCCCGCCTGCGGAACGAGGAGAAGGAGGCCGCGGCGCGGCGCCATGAGCACTGGGACCTGGAGAAGTCCCTCAAGGAGTCGCAGGAGAAGCTCTTCGGGCTGAAGTCGACGGCCGCCCGCGTCGAGAACGACATCGAACGCGAGACGAAGAGGTTCGAGTTCTTCGAGGAGAAGAAGGGGCGGGCCGAGGCCGACCGGGACGAGCTGCTCGAGGACGTCCTCCACCTGACGCGGGAGCTCGAGGAGCTCAAGGGGCGCCTCGGCGGGTTCGAAGAGACGCTCGCGGCGCGCCGTCCCGAGGTCGAGGCCGCCGCGGCCGGCCTCGCGGCCGCGAAGGACACCCGCCACGGGGCCGAACAGGAGACCGAGCGCCTGCGCGGTTTCTACCTCCAGGCCCTCCAGGCCCTGACCGAGACGAAGAACGAGAGCGCCCGGGCCGACAAGGAGCTCGAGCTCCTCATCCGGCAGGAGGAGAAGCTCGCGGCCCAACTGGCCGAGCAGTCCGGGCACCTCGCCGCGAACGCCGGCCGGACGGCCGCCCTCGAAGCGGGGATCGTCGAGGCGCGCGGCACCCGGCAGACGCTCGTCGGCCGGGCCGAGGACGTCAAGACGGCCCTCGACGCGGCCCGCGCGGCCCTCGAAAGGGCCCGGGGCGAGCTCGACTCGCTGCGGACGCGGCGCGACGAGACCGCCTACCACCTCCAGGCCCTGCGCAAGATCGACGAGAAGGAGCGCGGGGAGATCGCGGCCGACGAGGTCCCGGGCGGTCTCGGCGTGCTGGCCGAGATCATCCGGACCGATCCCAGGAACGCCGTCCTCTTCGACGCCTTCTGGAGGGACGGGGCCCGGTCGCGCGTCGTCCCGGCCGAAGAGTTCCTCCGCGACCTGCCCCCAGGCCTCCGCGGCACCTACCTTCTCGTCCCGGCCGCGGCCCGGCCGGCGATCCCGGCCGAGGTCCTCGCCCGCCCCGCCGTCGTCGGACAGCTCAAGAGCCTGCTCGAGCCCGACGACCGGCTCCGGGACCGGCTGGCCGGGCTCGAAGACGCCGTCATCGTCCGGGACGCCGGCGAAGCCGTGCGGATCTGGCTGGACCACCCCTCGCTGAACTTCCTGACCCCTTCGGGTGACCTGCTTCTCGCGTCGGGCCTGCTCCGGATCGGGCAGAGGGCCGAGGGGGCGGTCGTGCTCGCCTCCGAGATGCGACAGCTCGAGTCCGAGATCGCCGGCTTCGAAGCGAGCGCCGCGCCGCTCGAGACCGGGATCGAAGAGAAGGCTAGGGAAGCCGAGTCCCTCGAAGCCGAGCTCGCCGCGGTCCGCGGGGAGCTTGACCGGACCGAACGCGTCATCCTGGACAGGGAGCGCGAGCTGCGCTACGGCCAGGGCGACGGCGAGAGGATCCGGACGACGCAGGCGGTCTTCGGACGCGAGCTCGAGGTCCTCCGCGGCGAGAAGGACAGGCTCACCGAAGCCCTCCGGGGGACGGGCGAAGGCCTGGCCCGCCTCGAGGCGGAGGCCCGGGAGCTCAAGGACAAGATCGAGGCGCAGGAGCGGGCCTATGCCGCGCGCGTCGCCGAGGCGGAAGGGCTCGAGCGCCGCTACTTCGAGACGAAAGCCGGGCTCGACCTCGTCCAGGAGCGGATGAACGGCCTCGGCGACCAGATCCGGGCCACGGAGAAGCGCAAGGAGGCCGCCGCCGCCAAGATCGAGGCCCTCGAGGCGGACGTTCGGCAGAGCGCGGAGGAGCAGGCCCGCATCAAGGAGGGGATCCGTTCCCTCCGGGAGAGCGCCAGGTCGGCCGGCGAGGAAAGGCTCCTCGCCGAGACGAGGCTCGAGGAGACGGAGGCGGCGCTCGAGCGCGGCCGCCAGAGCCTCGAAAGCTCCGAGGCCGCGCTCCAGAAGACCCGTCAGGAAGAGGAAGCGGCCAAGGACGAGCGCGTCCGCCACGAGATCCGCAAGGCCGAGGTCGACCGCGACCTGGTCAATCTCGACGAGATGTGCTGGCAGGAGCTCAAGAAGAACCTGACCGAGCTCCGGGCCGAGATCCGGGCCGCCGCCGAGACCGTCCCCGGCCCGGCCCAGGCGCCCGCGGAAGAGCCGGAGTCCGAGGAGATGGGCGAGGAGGAGAGCGACGAGAACGGCGCCGCCGGCGCCGAAGCTCCCAAGCCCCGCCGGACGGGCAAAAAGTGGCGCCCCCTGGCCGAGATGACGGACGAGGACGTCGAGAGAGAGCTCGAAGAGGCCCGCGAGACGGTCAACCGCTTCAAAGCCGTCAACCTGATGGCCGAGGAGGAGTTCCTCGAGCAGAAGAAGCGCTTCGAGTTCCTGTCGGAGCAGCGCCAGGACCTCCGGGAGTCGATCACGTCGACCGAGGAGGCCATCCGCAAGATCGACGAGGAGAGCAAGACGCAGTTCCTCAAGGCCCTGGAGGAGGTCAACAAGAACTTCCGGGACCTCTTCGCCACGCTTTTCAAGGGCGGCCACGCCGAGGTCAAGCTCCTCGAGCCCGAGAACCCGCTCGAGAGCGGCGTCGAGATCGTCGCCCAGCCGCCGGGCAAGCGCGTCCAGAACCTCAGCTTGCTCTCGGGCGGCGAGAAATCGCTGACCTCGCTGGCCTTCCTCTTCGCCATGTTCCGCTACCGGCCCTCGCCGTTCTGCTTCCTCGACGAGGTCGACGCGGCCCTCGACGACGTCAATCTGGCCCGCTTCCTCGACCTCCTCCGGGAGATCAAGCACCAGACCCAGTTCATCCTCATCACCCACAACTACAAGACGATGGAAGTGGCCGACTACATCTACGGCACGACCATGGCCGAGCCGAACATGACCAAGCTCCTCTCGGTCAAGCTCGAGAAGAAGGGCGGCGAAGCGCCGCCCGATCTCGCATAACAGGCGCCGGCCGGGCCGGCGTGAAGGAGGGCGGCGTGTCGACCTATCTCATCATCATCCTCGCGTATCTCATCGCTCTGACGGTCCTCAACTTCGTCCGCTCGCGGCGGATCAAGAGCCAGGAGCAGTTCATGGTCGCCGGGCGGAGCCTCAAGTGGCAGGTCATGGTCTTCACCCTGATCTGCACCTGGATCGGCTCGGGGACGTTCATCAGCGGCGCCGAGTTCGCTTCCAAGGCCGGCTTCTCGGCCCTCTGGCTGGCCGCGGGCGCTTGGGTGGGGATCATCCTCATCTACTTCCTGGCGGCCAAGATCCACACCTTCGGGCAATACACGGTCGGGGACGTCCTCGAGGTCCGGTACGGGCCCGCCGCGCGTCTCGTCGGGGCCGTCGCCCTGATCCTGTCGTTCGTCTCCATCGTCTCGTACCAGTTCGTCGCCGGCGGGTTCATCCTCAACGTCATCACGGACGGCAAGATCTCGGAGGCGACGGGCACGTTCATCGCGGCCGCATTCGTCATCCTGTTCACCGCCCTCGGCGGCATGGTCGCCATCGCCTACACGGACCTGCCGAACGGCATCATCATCGTCCTGGCCTGCCTGCTGGCCGTGCCCTTCGTCGTCACCGCCGCTGGAGGGCTGCCCGCGGCCAAGGCGGCCCTCGAGCCGGGCTACTTCGCCGTGGTCAACTCGCAATTCGGCGCCTACCCCTGGCTCAAGGCCATCGGCTATTTCCTGTCGACGATGTTCCTGCTCCTGGGCGTCCAGAGCATGTACCAGAAGTTCTACAGCGCCAAGTCGGGCAAGGACGCCAAGAAGGCCGTGGCCTGGTGGACGGTCGGGACGATCTTCGTCGAGACCGTCGTCGTCGTCATCGCCGTCTTCGCCTTCAGCAAGCTCCAGGGCCGGATCGACCTGAGCGTCCCCAAGGCGGGCGGCAAGGTCGTCCTGATGGCGGCCAAGGAGCTCGTCCCGTTCCCGGTCGGCGTGCTCCTTCTCGCCGCCGCCTGCGCCGTCGTCATCTCGACGGGCATGAACTACCTCCTTTCGCCATCGACGACCGTCATGCGCGACATCTACCAGCGGTTCATGAAGAAGACGCCGGGCGAGAAGAACATGGTCGCCCTGCAGAAGGTGCTCATCGTCGTCATCGGCGTCGTCGCCTACCTGCTGGCCACGCAGCTCAAGTCGGTCCTGGAGATGAGCTTCTTCGCCTACACGATCTACGGCGTCGCGATCACGCCGGCCCTCATCGCCGCGCTGGCCTGGAAGCGGGTGACCAAGGCCGGCGGCCTGGCCTCGATCATCTCGGGGACGGTCGTCTGCCTCGTCTTTTTCGCCCTGTCCAAGGTCCCGGGCATCCCGGCCCCCGACGGCGATCCCTGGGGCATCCCGCTCATCTACCCCGCTCTCTTCGCCTCGCTCGCCGCGCTCGTCGTCGTCAGCCTGCTGACCCCGAAGCCCAGGCCGGAGGAGTTGGAGAAATTCTTCCCCAAGAAACAAACTTGATCCGTTCGGAATACGGAAGATCCAGGGAAGGCTGCAGAAAGAGGGGCTGAGGGGAATCGCGGAGTGAGCATAAGGCGGTCGTTTAGCCGGCATCGGGCCGGAGACCTAAGAACGGGCTCCGGACCGTGACGGCGTGAAGAACGACCGCAGCGAACGGAGGCGATCCCCGAAGGCCCGCTGCAGCCTCACCGAAGGAGAGTCTGCATGACTACGGGCGTGGTGATCGACCGGCGCTACATGGACCACGACATGGGCGCCTGGCACCCCGAGTCGCCGGCCCGCATCGGGGCGCTCCTCAGAATGCTCGAGGAGGACCCGCCCCTCCCCTACCTTCCCGTCGAGCCGCGCCCGGCGACCGACGAGGAGCTCGCCTTCGTCCACGAGCGGGGCTACATCGACTTCGTCCGCTCGACCGCCGGCCAGACCGTCCCCCTGGACCCCGACACGACGGCCGGCCCGAAGTCCTGGCCGACGGCCCTTCTCGCCGCGGGGGGCGTCCTCGAAGCGCTCGACCGGGTCATGGACGGGACCGTGCCCAACGCCATCGCCCTCGTCCGCCCTCCCGGCCACCACGCCGAGGCCTCGCAGGCGAGGGGCTTCTGCCTCTTCAACAACGTCGCCATCGGTGCCGAGCACCTCGTCCGTAGGCACGGCCTCCGGCGCGTCCTCGTCGTCGACTGGGACCTGCACCACGGCAACGGGACCGAGCACGCGTTCTACGGGCGCGGCGACGTCATGTACTTCTCGACCCACCAGGTCCCCCTCTATCCCGGCAGCGGAGCGGCGCGGTCCTTCGGCCACGGCGAGGGCGTCGGCTTCAACCTCAACGTCCCCCTTCTCGCCGGGAAAGGCGACGCCGACTATCTTCACATCTTCGAGAGCGTCCTGGCCCCGGTCGCGGCCCGGTTCGAGCCGGAGTTCATACTGGCGAGCGCCGGGTTCGACATCGCCGCCCGAGACCCTCTCGGCGGCATGGCGGTGACGCCGGCCGGGTTCGGGCGGATGACGGCCGCCCTCATGGCCATGGCCGAGCGAACGGCTTCGGGACGGCTGGCCCTCGTCCTCGAAGGCGGGTACGACCTCGGCGCCCTGACCGCCGGGGTCGGGGAGGTCTTGAGGGCCCTTTCAGGAGGGACAGTCCCCGCCGGGGACAGTCCTGTGCCGTCCGCGGCGCTCCGTGCCGAGCTCCGGGAGCCCCTGGCCACCTTCCGAACGAAATGGGACATCCCCGACCCCTGAGTGTCCTCCCCTCGCGAAGGCGTCACCTAATAAGGACAAAACGGGCCCGATCCCTGCCTGATCTCCAGGGAGGGGCTTTGGCATGGTTCTTGCATAAAAAAGACGTGGATAGAGTAGGAGGAAGACAATGAGAAAGACACTTGTCATCGCCGCGGCGCTGCTCGCGCTCGCCATAGGCATCTACGCCCAGCAAGCCGAATCCCCCGGGCTTCAGACCCCGCCTCCGCAGGACCCGCAGGCGGCCAAGGACGCGAAGTACACCAACGAGTCCGTCGCCCGCCTGAGCTTCGTCGAGGGCAAGGCTTTCGTCCAGAGGGCCTCCGACCTCGGCTACGAGGAAGGGGCGCTCAACATGCCCATCAGCGAGGGCGACCGCATCGGGACTTCCGAGGGCCGGATCGAGGTCCACTTCGGCAAGGGGAACTACATCCGGCTCGACAGCGACACCAAGGTCGACATCCTCAACCTGCCCAAGAAGACCGACGAGATCGCCCGTATCCGGATCTGGTCGGGCAGCGTATTCCTCGTCGTCGGCACGCTGGGGAAGGAGAAGGCCATCGAGCTCCACACGGCCGATTCGTCGTTCTACGTCCTCGATCGCGGCGTCTATCGCGTGGACGTCCGGGAGAACAAGGACACGGAGATCCAGGTCTACAAGGGCCTCATCGAGGTCGCCGGCGAGGAAGGCTCGACCCTGCTCAAGGATTCCCAGAGGCTCGAGATATCCGAGGGCCGCTTCCTGTCCAAGCCCTCGTCCTTCATCGCCGTGGCCAACGACTCTTTCGACCGCTTCAACGAATCGCGGACGGCCAAGACGGGCCGCGAGTACGCCCGGGCCCGGCTGCCCGAGGAGCTCTCGGACTACGAGGCCGACCTCGAAGAGTACGGCGAATGGATCAACCTGCCGCCCTACGGCAACGTCTGGGTCCCGGGCGGCGTCGACGACGACTGGCGCCCCTACTACGACGGGCGCTGGACCTGGCTCCCGCTTTCGGGCTGGACCTGGTGGCCCTATGAGCCCTGGGGCTGGGCCACCTTCCACTACGGCCGCTGGCACTGGGGCGTCAACATGGGCTGGTACTGGATCCCCATGAACATCTGGGGCCCGGCCTGGGTCAATTGGTGGTGGGACGATTGGTACTTCGGCTGGGCGCCGCTCAGCTACTGGGGCTACCCCGGCGTCGTCTACGGCGGCGCCTTTTACGGGAACTACTACGGCCCCTACTACCCCCACGGATCGCGGGCCCTGACGGTCGTCCGGCGCGATCAGCTCAAGGACCCCCACATCGCCCGGAACGCGCTCAGGGGGGACTCCCTGAAGAGCCTGAACAGGATGAGCCTGACCAACAGGAACCTCAGCCTCAAGCCCGCCGGCTCGAAGATATCGGTCCAGCAGCTCGAAGGCAACCGGGTCCTGCTCCGCAACGACGGCCGCAGCGCCGGACTGACACAGGACAGGCGGATCGGCCGGTCGCCCATCGGATCGTCGGAATCGACCGGGCCCCGGGCCATCCGCAATCCCGAGAACCCGGGGAAAGCCGCGGACGCGGGCAAGGGGACGGCAGCCAAGCCCTCGAGCGTCAAGAGCCCCGCTCGCGGCGGCGAGAAGAAGGCCGCCCCGCCCAAGTCCTCGAGCTCCGGCAAGAGCGGCGTCAAGAAGAAAGACGACTCCCCGGCGGCCGGGACGAGCGCCGTACCCTCGTACGGGAGCGATCCGTCCGTCACCGGGACGGCCGCCAGGGTGGGAAGCCCCAGGACCGCATACGGATATCCCTCGTCCCCGAGCGTCAAGCGGCCCGCTTCTTACGGTGACGGCGGGCGGGCCAGGGCCCGGACGTTCTCCGGCCCCCTCTCCCGGCCGTCCTCGAGCGGGTCGGCGCTGAGGCCCTCGACCAGCCGCTCGAGCGGCTCCTCGTCCGGTTCGAGCCGGGCCCGGGTGGGTTCGTCCTCGTCGGGGAGGTCGTCGAGCGTCTCGCGCGGCTCGTCGTCCCGGAGCTCCGGATCGGCCTCGCGCGGCTCCTCGGGGAGCTCACGGGGCTCCTCGGGCGGGAGCGTCCGCAAGAAATAGCAACCCCTTTCCATCAGGGGGGCGTCCCTCTCGCCATGGCCGGTTGGGGAGGGACGTCCCCTTCTTTTTTGGCGGCTGACGATCAGTGGTCGTCGTCCGGCGCCGCGGCGCTCGCGTAATAGTCGAGGATGCGCAGGTGGTCGGCGAGCGTGCAGTAGCGGGACGGCTCCGTCCCGGGGAAGAACACTTCGAGGAACGGATAGCGGCAGATGGACGTCGCGAGGAGGCCCGTCTTCTTGTCGATCTCGGCGAAGACGAGGTTCGGCGGGACCTCGAAGTCGGGCGGCTGGAAGTCCTCGATGCCCGCCTCCGCGGCCTTCCTCTTCTCGTCCGCGATGACGCGGGCGAAGAAGTCCTGCCAGATGGGCAGGGCGGCCGCCGCGCCCGACTGGCGCTCCCCGAGCGGGATGGGCATGTCGTGGCCGACCCAGACGCCGGCGCAGAGGGTCGGCGAGAAGCCGAGGAACCAGGCGTCCGAGTAATCGTCGGTCGTGCCGGTCTTGCCGGCCAACGGCCAGCCCAGGACCGAGACGGCCCCCGCCGTCCCGCCCTCCGACTCGACGACGCCGCGCATGAGGTAGGTCATCATGTAGGCGGTCTGGGGCGAGATGACCTCCTGCGGCTCCACCCTGGTCTCCTCGAGGACGTTGCCGTCCTTGTCCTCGATCCGGGTGATGAGATAGGGCGAGAAACGGACGCCCTTGTTCGGGAAGGTCGAGAAGCCCGAGACCATCTCGATCAGGGTGATCTCGAAGGTCCCCAGGCTGAGCGACAGGTAGGGGTAGAGGGGCGAGGTGATGCCGAAGCGCCGGCAGTAGTTGACGCCGACCTGGGGCGAGATGAAGTCCAGGAGCTTGGCCGTGACGACGTTGCGCGACTGCTCGAGGCCGGTGCGGACGGTGACGACGCCCTTGTACCTCCGGTCGTAGTTCTTGGGCGACCAGGGCTCGCCGTCCCAGCGGTCGATGAAAGTCACGGGCTCGTCGGCGATGATGCTGGCCGGAGTGAAACCGTTTTCCAGGGCGGCCGTGTAGAGGAAAGGCTTGATGGCCGATCCGGTCTGGCGCGGCGCCTGGACGGCCCGGTTGAACTGGCTGTCGCGGAAGGAGTAGCCCCCGACGAGGGCCTTGACCTGGCCCGTCTGCGGCTCGATGACGACGAAGCCGCCGTTGCGCACGCGGCTTCTGGTCGAGGGAGACCGCGGCCTCCTTCGTCTCTTCGTCGTTCGAAACGACCCGGACCTGGACGACGTCGCCCCGCTTGAGGAGCGTGTCGAGGCGGCCGGACTTGGTCCAGCCGATGTCCTTGGCGGTCATCTTGCCGAGCGAGTTCTTGAGGCGGACAGTGGCTTCGTTGCGGGAGGCCGAGAGGACGATGGCGTCGTAGACTTCCTCGGGCTCGATCGCCTGGCTCTCCCAGCTGAGGAGCCAATGGGACTCGAGCTCGGCCTGGGGAGAAGCGACGATCCCCTTCAGGGCCTCCGGCGCCGAGGCGAGGAGGTTCGGCTTGTCCGCCCGCCAGCCTTCGAGGCCGTTCTCCGTGCGCCGCAATCCCGCCCGGAGGGCCCGCTCGGCATAGCGCTGGACGGTCGGATCGAGTGTCGTGTAGACCTTGAGCCCGGCCCGGTAGAGCCCTTCGACGCCGTAGTTCCTCTCGAGATAACGGCGGACCTCCTCGAAGAAGTAGGCCCCGAACTCCCGCTCGAGCCGCCGGAACGGCAGGACGCTCATCGGCAGCCGCTTGGCCGCCTCGCCCTCCTCCCGGCTGAGATAGCCCTCGGCCACCATGCGGTTGAGGACGTGGTTGCGCCGGTTAAGGGTGAGCTCGGTTCTCGCGTACGGCGAATAGAGGGAGGGGCCCCGGAAGATGCCGGCGATGAGGGCCGATTCCTCGAGCGCGAGGTCGGCGACGTCCTTGCCGAAATAGAGGCTGGCCGCGGACTGGACGCCAAAAGCGCCATGGCCCAACAGGAAGTGGTTGCAGTAGAGCTCGAGGATCTTCTCTTTGGGGTAGAGCTTCTCGATCTCGCGGGCGACCCAGAGCTCCTTGAGCTTGCGACGCATACTGACCTCGCGGTGGAGGAAGAGCGAACGGGCCAGCTGCTGAGTGATGGTGCTGCCGCCCTCGGGGCGGCGGCCGCCCAGGACCTTGAAGACGTCGGCCCAGATGGCCCGCAGGATGCCGCGGAGGTCGACGCCGCCGTGGCGGAAGAAGCTCGGGTCCTCGGTGGCCACGATGGCCTCGACGAGGGACTTGGGAAGGCGCTCGTAGGGGACCTCGACGCGCCGTTCCTCGGCGAACTCCTTGACGGACGTCCCGTCGGCGGCGTAGATCGTGGTGATGAGCTTGGGCCGGAACGTCTCGAGGTCGGAGACGTCGGGCAGGTTGTCCTTGATGGCCACGTAGGCGCCGTAGAAGGCGCCGAGCCCGACGGCCAGCCCGGCCAGGACGAGGAGGAGCAAGGCGCGGATGACCGTGCCGCGCTTGAATCTCTTGATCTTGATCTTCAACCCGGGGATCTTCAATTTGAACTTCCGTCCGTTCACGTTCGTCGGTTCGGGGGCTGTCGGTTCCGGGGGTGTCGTTCCAGGGGCCTTCGGTTCCGGTTCGCTCATGGCCGTAATGTCGAAATCATAGCACTTCGACCGCTAATTTCCTAGAGGAGGGGCTCGACAAAGCCCCAGATGGCGCGGCCGATGGCGCGCCTGTCGCCGCGGCCGTCGATGTGGACGAAGCGGGGCCCTTCGAGGCCGCGGAAGATCTCCCGGACCCGGACGAGGTAGTCCTCGCGCTCGAAGAGCTCGTCGCGGCGCTTCCGGCCGCGGATCCGGGCCAGCCCGGCCTCGGCGTCGACATCGAGCACGACAACCAGGTCCGGCTTGACGGCGAAGGCCTCGTTGAGGCGCCGGATGCGGCCGACGTCGATGCCTTTGGCGCCCTGATAGGCCATGGTCGAGAAGTAGTAACGGTCGAGGACGACGATCCGCCCGGCCCTGAGGGCGGGCTCGAGGTTCTTGGCGACGTTCTCCTTCCGGTCCCTGACGAAGAGGGCCAGCTCCTCCTCGGGCGTCAGCGAATCGGCCCGGGCGGCCAGCCTTTGATCTCCCGGCCCCACTTGCCGCGGGTCGGCTCGCGGAAGAAGCTGGCCTTGCATCCGCGGCGGCGGAGGCGCCGGAGAAGGGCGCGGGCCTGGGTGGTCTTGCCCGAGCCGTCGATCCCCTCGAGGACGACGAGAAGGCCGCGGCGGCGCTTGGCTGGCATCGGGCCCCATATTAACAAAATCGGTGGCCCGATGCCATTCAGGAAGAGGGGGTCAGATCTACTTTTTACGCAAAACTGCGTAAAAAGTAGATCTGACCCCCTCTTTTGATCCCCTCTTTATTCGTAGCGGAGGGAGCTCGCCGGATTGGCGGAGGCGGCGCGGAAGCAGTGCAGGCTGATGGTGAGCATCGCCACCCCGACGGCCAGGGCAGCCGCCGCGGCGAAAACCCAGCCCGATACCGTCGTCCTGTAGGCGAAGCTCCTCAGCCAGTTGCTCATGGCTACGAGGACGACGGGCACGGCGATGAGGTTGGCCAGCACCACCCATCGCAGGAAATCCCTCGACAGCAGGATGACGATGCCGCCCGTCTCGGCGCCCAGGATCTTGCGGATGCCGATCTCTTTCGTCCGCCTCTCGATGAGGAACGAGGCCAGCCCGAACAGCCCCAGCGCCGAGATGAAGATGGCCAGGCCCGTGAACGCGCCGACGATGACCCCGAATCTCTGATCGGACCGGTACAGCTCGCCGATCGAGTCGTCCAGGAACTCGTACTCGAAGGGATGGTTCGGGTTGTATTTCGCGTGCAGTCGCCCGACGGCCTCGAGGCCCGCCGCCGTCCCCTCGTACTTCATCTTGACCATGACGTAGGCGTTGCGCTGCGGCTCGATGCGCAGGACAAGGGGCTCGACCGCCGTATGCAGGGACTTGAAATGGAAGTCCTTGACCACGCCGATGATGGGGCCCTTGCGGTTGTAGAGGTTGACCCATTTGCCGAGGGGCTCCTTGAAGCCCATCCGCCGGGCCGCCGTCTCGTTGACGATGAAGGCGTCCATGTCGGTCGGAAAGTCGCGCGAGAAGCTCCGCCCCGCCGCCATGGTCATGCCCAGCGTCTCGAAGTAGTCGTAATCGACCGAGAACTGGTGGACGAGCAGGTAATCGTCGGCCGCCTTGCCCTCCCACGAGAAGGCCGTCGTCGAGTGGACCGTATACGTGGGGATGTCCGAGGAGGCGGTCACGCCGAGGATGCCGGCCGTCCGCGTGAGCTCGTCCTTGAAGGCCTGGTAGTTCTGTCCCAAAGCCCCCCGGATGCGGAAATGGACGATCGCATCGCCCCTGAAGCCGAGGTCCTTCGCCCGCATGTAGCGGAGCTGTGAGCCGATGACCAGCGTCCCGGCGATGAAGACCGTCGACAGGGCGAACTGGACGACGACCAGGGACTTGCGGAACAAGGCGCTCCGCGTCCCCGTCAGCGAGCCGCCCCGGAAGATCGAGGCCGGCCGGAAGGACGACAGGAACAAGGCCGGGTAGATGCCGGATAGGACGCCCGCGAAGAGGACGCTCACGACGATAAAAAGGAGGGCCGGGGCCGCCGCCACCTCCGCCGGCGCGACCGCCTTCCCGGTCAGGCCGTTGAACGGCCCCAGGAACAGCCGCACCAGCCCGGCCGCGACGAGACCCGCCACCGACGCGAAGAGCAGGGACTCGCCGAAGAATTGACGGATGATCTCGGATCGGCCGGCGCCGACGACCTTGCGCACGCCGACCTCTCGCGACCGCAGGCCGGACCGGGCCGTGGCCAAGTTCATATAGTTGATGCAGGCGATGAGCAGGACGAGGAAGGCGACGCCGGCGAAGATGCGCACGTACTGGGCCTTGACCTGCGACGCACCGCCGATGTCGATGGCATAGTGTGAGCGCAGGCGGATGTCGAGCAACGGCTGGAGGTTGATGAAGGTGGTCGCCGTCGGTCTGATCTTCTTCAAATAGTCATAGACAGGCCCGGCGATCCGGGCCGGGTCGGCGTTCGGGGCCAGCCGGACGTAGGTGTAGAAATTGTTGTTCCACCAGCCGCCGCCGTAGCCGAGCTGCTTCAGGACGAAATCGAAGTTCCCGACGAGGTCGAACGAGAGGTGGGTGTTGCGGGGGACGTCGCGGGCCACGCCCGTGACCTTGAAATCGAACATGTCGAGGAAGCGCAGGGTCCGGCCCATCGGGTCCTCGTTCCCGAAATACTTGCGGGCGGCGGACTCGGTGATGACCATGGAGTCGGGCCCGGCCAGGACCGTGGCCGGATCTCCCTTGACCAGCGGGAAGGTGAAGACGGCGAAGAAGGACGGATCGGCGAAGAGGAGGCCGCCCTCCAGGAACCGCCTCTCGCCGTTGGCCATCACGTTCCGCCCCAGGGGCCTCACGCGGACGAACTCCTCGACCTCGGGGAAGTCGGCCTTGAGACCGGGGCCGAGGAGCTCCGGCGTGACGGCCACGGGAAAGACGCCGCCGTCGGCGCCCTTCTGGTCCTCGGTCAAGCGATAGATGTCCCGGGCCCCAGCGTGGAAGCGGTCGAAGCTGAGCTCGTCCCGGATCCAGAGGAAGATGAAGGCCGCCACGGCGATGCCGATGGCCAGGCCGACGACGTTGATGAGGGAATAGGACTTGTGCTTGCGGAAATTGCGCAGGGCGACGACGGCGTAATTCTTGATCATGACCGTGCTCCAATAGAGGGAATCCCTGGCCGCGACCGGGGCGAGGTAGGCGACCTGCCCGGCGTACCAGGCCACGGCCGGGATGCGACCGCGGTCGGCGGCGAGGTGTACGAACCTTTCGGCGAAATCGTCCGCGCCGGATCCGCGGACCGAGGCGCTCAACAGGCGCCGAAGGAGGGCGGCCAGGAGACGCGGCGGGCGAACCCAGGCGCCTTGCAAAGCCCGGGCGTCAGCGCCGCGGCGGGTCGTCATAGCCGCCCGTCCTCGGCGAGCCCCGGCGAATCGTCCCAAAGCGCCGTGCTCAGGTCCCGCATCGCGCGCAGGGCGGATTTTCCGCCGTCGGTCAGCCGGTAGAGGGTCTTGCGGCGGCCGCCGCGCTCCGGGAGGGGTTCGCTTTCGCAGGCCTCGACCAGGCCTGTCTGGAGCAAGCGGGCCAGAGGGCTGTAGATGGCGCCGAACACCCAGGCAACGCCCGTCATCCGCTCGATGTACTCGCGGATGGTGACGCCGTAGGCGCCCTTTCCGTCCTGGTGCTTCCAGATAGCGAGCAGGATCAATTCATCCTTGCGGGAAATGAGTTTCATCCGCGACCTCGTTCGCCAATGAATACGCCACCTGGCCGAACCTGTTTCACATTTATTGACGAATCGTGAACAAATAAGGTTGCCCGTCACCCGAAAATGCAACGCCCGGGCCCGGAAGGGCGTTTGGAAAGGGTTGGAAACGTTGAATATTGGCCCCTGATATGGTATTTTTGTATCTCTGATCACGGAGGACCTCCATGAAGAAATACGCCTGGATCGCCGTTTCGAGCTTCACCCTGGGCCTGCTTCTCGCGGGCTACCTGTTCCTCTATCTCCCCGAGAAACCCGTCGCCCCCGCGCCGGACATCTTCGCCACGGCCGCGCCCCGCGCCGCGGGACCGAACCTCTTCGCCGCCCCGGCCGCCCAGGAGAAGGCCACCCTCGACTTCGTCACCATCGCCGAGAGGATCGGCCCGTCCGTCGTCCGCATCGAGGCCGACCGCCGGGAACAAGCCAGGGGATCGAACTTCGGCGACGAGTGGCCCTTCGGCGACGACTTCTTCAACCGCATCTTCCCCCAGCCGCGGCGGGGCCAGCCCGAGCCCAACACCGTCACGGTCGGCGGCACGGGTTTCTTCATCACCCCCGACGGCTACATCCTGACCAACAACCACCTCGTCGAGAAGGACAAGACGACGCGGGTCATCGTCACGACCCTGGCCGGCAAAGAGTACGACGCCGAAATCGTCGGCACGGACCCCGGGACCGACCTGGCCCTGCTCAAGGTCAAAGCCAAGAGACCTGCCCTACGCCGAGCTCGGCGATTCCGCCCAGGTCAAGGTCGGCGAATGGGTCCTGG
This sequence comes from Candidatus Aminicenantota bacterium, assembly GCA_963719985.1. Taxonomy (GTDB): domain Bacteria; phylum Acidobacteriota; class Aminicenantia; order Aminicenantales; family Saccharicenantaceae; genus RBG-16-66-30. Next base: position 746,007 of record CAVRDU010000006.1, read on the forward strand.
CCATCGGCAATCCCCTGGGCATGGAGCACACGGTCACGGCCGGCATCGTCAGCTACAAGGGCCGGTCGATCGACACCCAGAGCTACCAGGACTTCATCCAGACCGACGCGGCCATCAACCGCGGCAACAGCGGCGGCCCGCTCGTCAACATGAAGGGCGAGGTCGTCGGAATCAATTCGAACATCATGACCTCCGGCTTCGCCGGCAACATCGGCATCGGCTTCGCCATCCCGTCCGACATCGCCAAGAAGGTCATCGTCCAGCTCAAGGAGAAAGGCCGGGTCGTCCGCGGCCGCCTCGGCGTCAGCATCTACGCCCGGGAGCTGAGCGAGGGCATGGTCAAGCAGTTCAAGCTCCCCTCCAAGTCCGGCGCGCTCGTCAGCTCGGTCGAGCCCGATTCCCCCGCGGACAAGGCCCAGATCAAGCAGTACGACTTCATCCTCCAGGTCAACGGCCAGCCGGTCCGGAACGGCGACGACTTGCGCTTCAAGATCGCCGACATCCAGCCCGGAAGCAAGGTCGGCCTGACCATCATCCGTGACGGCAAGGAAACGAAGGTCACGGCGACGGTCGACGAGCTCGAGCCCGAGGGCGAGAAGGGCCAGATCGCCAGCCCCGACAAGGACATCGGCGTCTCCGTCGTCGCCCTGACGCCCTCGATCGCCCGCCGTTCCGGACTGCGGACGACCGAGGGACTGCTCATCACCGACGTCCGCAACGCCAGCGAGGCCGCCCGCGAAGGGCTCGCCGAAGGCATGATCATCCTCGAGGTCAACCGCAGAAAGGTGAGTTCCGTCCGCGATTTCGAGGACATCCTCAAGAAGACGGCGAACGGCGACGAGGTCATCCTCCTCGTCCGTCAGGAGACCGAGGGACGACCGCAGGACTTCATCGTCTCGGTCAAAGTCCGCTGATGCGGTTCACCAAGCTCCACGGGCTCGGCAACGACTTCGTCGTCGTCGGGCCGGGAGAGGGGCCCGACCCGGTCTCGCCCGGGGAGCTGGCCCGCCGCGTCTCGGACCGTCACACCGGGGTCGGCGCCGACGGGCTCGTCCTCCTCCGCCTCGAGAAGAGCGAGCCGGCCGAGGTCAACTTCCGGATCTTCAACGCCGACGGCAGCGAGGCGGGCATCTCCGGCAACGGCCTGCGCTGCGCGGCGGCCTCTCTGGCCTGGGGCGGCGCCGTCAAGTCGCCGAAGGTCCTCTTCCGCACGGCCGCCGGCCCGCGCCCGTCCGAGATCCTGTCCTCGCGCGGCGCCCGTTTCGAGGTCCGGATCGGGCTCGGCGCGCCGAGCCTGGCCGCGAAAGACATCCCCTTCGACGACGGGCAGAGCCACGACCGCGTCCTCGACCATCCGCTCTTCGTGGTCGAACGGACGCTCCCCGTCACGTGCATGTCCCTGGGCAATCCCCATTGCAGCCTGTTCTTCGACGCCCTCCCGCCCCCGGCGGAGCTGCGGGCGCTAGGCTCCGAGATCGAGACCCATCCTTTCTTCCCCAGCCGGACCAACGTCGAGTTCGTCCGGGTCATCGACCGGCGGGAGATCGAAGTTCTCTTCTGGGAGCGCGGCGTCGGCGAGACGCTGGCTTCGGGGACGGGTTCGGCGGCCGCCGCGGCCGCGGCCATGCTCAAGGGCCTCGTCGACCGCGCCCTCACGGTCCGGACGGCGCTCGGCGGCCTCCACGTCGACTGGCCCGAGGGGGGGGAGATCCTGCAGACGGGCCCGGCCGAGGTCGTTTTCTCGGGCGAGCTCCCGGACGCCTGAGCGGCGCCCGGCTTACCTCGCGAAGTGCTCGAAGCCCCCGAGCCCGGAGAGGCCTTTTCTTCTTCCCCGGACCGGCGAGGGAGATCCTCCGTCCGGCGGTCACGCGGCCGATCCGCGACAGGCGGAATCTTCCGGCGATCCTCTCGACCTCGGCCAGCTTGGCCGGCCGGACCGTGAACAGCAGCTCGAAATCCTCCCCCCCGTCGACGGCCAAACCCAGGGGATCGAGGGCGAACCGTTCGAGCGCCGCCGAGATCGGGAGGCGGGAGGCCTCGACCTCCGCCCCGACCTTGCTCTCCTCGCAGATGTGGGCGAGGTCGACCGACAGCCCGTCCGAAAGGTCGATCATCGCCGAGGCCAGCCGCCGCCGCGCGAGCAGGGCACCGAGCTCGAGACGCGGCGCCGGGTCGAGGAAGGCGTCGACGAGAGGCCGGACGGCCTTGACGACGCCGTGGATGCCGCCCTTTTCGAGGAGCCGCAGGCCTCCCGCGGCGTCGCCGAGAGTCCCGGAGACGAAGATCCAGTCGCCGGGCCTGGCCCCGCTCCTGCGGACCGGCAGCTTCGCCTCCCCCGTCACCGTCACGGCGATCATGATCCGGTCGGCGGCGGACAGGTCGCCTCCGACCAGGGCCACGCCGGCCTCCCGGGCGGCCTCGCGGAAGCCGGCCATGAACTTCCTCAGCCAGGCCTCGTCGATGTCGCCGGGCAGGGCCATCCCGACCAGGGCGTGGCGGGGCCGGCCGCCCATGGCCGCGATGTCGCTGAGGTTGACGTTGAGGGCCTTGCGGCCGAGGAGCCGGGGCGGATGGCTGTCGCGGCGGAAGTCCTCGTCCTCGACGAGGACGTCGGTCGTGAGCAGGAGCGCCCCGGGCGTCTTGACCAGGGCCGCGTCGTCTCCGATGCCGATGAGGACGTCGGAACGGCGGGCGCCGAAGGCCCGGCGGATCCGCGCGACCGCGCGCCGCTCGCCGAGGTGTTTCAGCCGCATCAGGCCTTCCCGGCCCTCTTCTTCCCGGCCGCCTTCGCCGACGGCCCCAGGGCCTTGACCATGGCGTTCTTGAAGACGTCCCGGACGTCCTCGACGAAGATGAACTCGATCTCGCGGAGGACCTTCTTCGGGATCTCGATCGAGGTCCTTCTTGTTCGGCCGCGGGCATGATCATCTTCCTGACGCCGGCCCGCCGGGCGGCCAGGACCTTCTCCTTGACGCCGCCGACCGGCAGGACGTTGCCGCGCAGGGTGATCTCGCCGGTCATGGCCACGTCCCAGCGGACCTGGACGTTCGGTGCAGACGGAGAGCATGGCGGTGGCCATGGTGACGCCGGCCGACGGGCCGTCCTTGGGGATGGCGCCCTCGGGGACGTGGATGTGGAAGTCGTTCTCGGAGAAGATCTTGCTGTCGATGCCGAGCTCGTCGGCGTGGGCCCGGGCGTAGGTCAGGGCGGCCTGGGCCGACTCCTTCATCACGTCGCCGAGCGGGCCGGTCAGCATGCAGCTCGCCCTTGCCCTGCATCTGGTCGCCTCGACGAACAGGATCTCGCCGCCCGACCGCGGTCCAGGCGAGCCCGGTGGCGACGCCGACCTGGTCCTTCTTCAGGAGCTGGTCCTCGAAGATCTTCGGCGGCCCGAGGAGCCGCTCGACGGTCTGGGCCGTGATCGTGCGTCCGGCCCTTGCTTGCCCTCGGCGACCTTGCGGGCCACCTTGCGGCAGACCGCGGCGATCTCCCGCTCGAGGTTGCGCACGCCGGCCTCGCGGGTGTAGTCGCGAGATGATCCTCTTGATCGCGCCCTCCGGTGAACTCGATGAGCTTGGCGCGTCAGGCCGTTCTCGTCGATCTGCTTGGGGACCAGGTGGCGGCGCGCGATCTCGAGCTTCTCCTCCTCGGTGTAGCCCGGGAAGCTGGATGACCTCCATGCGGTCGCGGAAGGCCGGCTGGATCGGGTCGAGCAGGTTGGCCGTGGTGATGAACATGCACCTTGCGACAGGTCGTAGGGCACGTCGAGGTAGTGGTCGCGGAAGCGAGTTGTTCTGCTCCGGGTCGAGGACCTCGAGCAGGGCCGAGCGAGGGATCGCCGCGGAAGTCGGCGCCGATCTTGTCGATCTCGTCCAGCATGAAGACCGGGTTGTTCGACCCGGCCCGCCGGATGCCCTGGATGATGCGGCCGGGCATGGCGCCGACGTAGGTCCGGCGGTGGCCGCGGATCTCGGCCTCGTCGCGGACGCCGCCCAGCGAGATGCGGACGAACTTGCGGCCCAGGGCCCGGGCGATGGACCGGCCGAGCGAGGTCTTGCCCACGCCGGGCGGGCCGACGAAGCAGAGGATCGGGCCCTTGATCGTCTTGGACGAGCTTGCGGACCGCCAGGTACTCGAGGATGCGCTCCTTGACCTTCTCCAGGCCGTAGTGGTCCTCGTCGAGGATCTTGCGGGCCTTGACCAGGTCGAGGTTGTCGACCGTGGTCTTGCTCCAGGGCAGCGACGAACATCCAGTCGAGGTAGTTGCGGACGACGGCCGTCTCGGCCGACTCCGGGTGCATCTGGGCCAGGCGGCTGATCTGCTTCTCGAGCTCCTCCCTGACCTCGTCGGCGACGCTGGAGCTTGCGCAGCTTGTCCTGGTAGCTCCTGATCTCCTCCTGGAGCTCCGTCGCCCTCGCCCAGCTCCTTCTGGATGGCCTTCATCTGCTGGCGCAGGAAGTACTGCTGCTGGAGCTTGTCCATCTCGCCCTTGGCCTCGGTCGAGATCTTGGACTGGACGTCGAGGAGCTCGAGCTCGCTTGGTCAGGTAGTTCGTAGACCTTCTTCAGGCGCTGGCGCCGGGTCGGCGATCTCGAGGATGTCCTGGGCCTCCTCGACCTTGAGCTCGAGGTTGGAGGCCGTCAGGTCGGCCAGGCGGCCGGGCTCGTCGACGTTGGCGGCGATGATCAGGACCTCGGGCGGCAGGTTCTTGCCGAGCGAGGCGGCCCGCTCGAGCCCGTTGCGGACGTTGCGGACCAGGGCCTCGGTCTCGAGGCTCTTCTCGGCCTTCTCCGGCTCCTCGACGACGGAGACGCTCGGCCTGTGATGTGGGCGCCCTCGTCCTCGAACGACTCGACCCGGGCCCGGACGAGGCCCTGGACCAGGATGCGGACCCGGCCGTCGGGGAGCTTGAGCATGCGCATGATCAGCGCGACCGTGCCGACGTCGTAGACGTCCTCGCGCTTCGGGTCCTCGACTTCCATGTCCTTCTGGGTCAGGAGCAGGATCATCCGGTTGGTCGAGAGGGCGACGTCGATCGCGGCCTTGGACTTTTCCCGGCCGACGAAGAGGGGGGCGATCATGAAGGGGAAGATGACGACGTCCCGGAGGAGCAGGACGGGCAGCTTCGCCGGCACCTGGAGCTTGGAGCTCTGCTCCTCGAGGAGGCCGTCGAGCGGCTCGCCGTTCTTATCGTCGATGCTGGCCATGTCTCAACTCCACGTTCACTTCCCGTCGCGGCGGGACTTGATCTCGACGTCGCGGCGCCGGCGGGGCGGCTTCTTCAGGACCACCGTCAGGACACCGTTCTCGAGGGCGGCGATGGCCCTCTCCGGATCGACCGCCCCGGGCACGACGACGTCCCGGTGGAAGACCCCGAACTCCCGCTCGAGCCTCATGTAGCGCGACCCGGCGTGGGCCGCCAGCTCCCGCTTGAAGCCGCTGACCTCGATCCGGCTGGCGAAGAGGAGCACGCGGACGTCATTCTCCGAGACGCCCGGAAGCTCCATCTCGACGATGTACTCGTCGGGCGTCTCGTAGATGTCCACGGCCGGGACGCTGACCTCGCCGAGGTCGGGCAGCCTCGGCTCGGCGGGACGGGCGGCCCGCTCCCGGGTCCGGACCCGCGCCTCGGCCCGGACCTTCCGGGAAACGGGCTTGATGCGGCGGACCATGGCGTAGGGCGGCGGCTATTTTTCCTTCATCAGGTCCTCGAGCTCCTGGTGGAATTCGGCGACGTCCCCGAACTCCCGGTAGACCGAGGCGAACCTCACGTAGGCGACCTTGTCCAGCCCCTTCAGCCTGTCCATGACGAACTCGCCGACCTCGGCGACGCCTATCTCCCTGTCCGGCCGCTCCTGGAGGAGGGTCTCGATCTCCTCGATGATCTCCTCGAGCTGGTTGATCTGGATGGGCCGCTTCTCGCAGGCCTTCATCATCCCCCGCAGGAGCTTCTGGGTGTCGAAGGGCTGGCGGGTGCCGTCCTTCTTGACGACCATGTAGGGGATCTCCTCGATCTTCTCGTAGGTCGTGAAGCGGCGCTTGCAGGACAGGCACTCGCGCCGGCGGCGGATGGAGATGCCTTTCTTGCTCTCCCGGGAGTCGATGACCTTGCTCTCGAGAAATCCGCAGAACGGGCATCTCATGGTTTTTCGTTCTCTCCCATCCGCTTGAGCTGGAAGAGGGTCAGTCCCTCACGCGCCAATATAGCATAACCCAGGGCGCATGTCACGGCGATCTGGATGGCGTGGACGACCAGGGTCAGGCCGGCCGCCCGGCCCGAAGCGAGGCCCAGGAGGAGGACCATCGCGAGCTTGCTGAAGTAGTGGAAGCCGCCGACCATGCCCGGAGTGGGGATCGCGGCGCCGATGGCCGTCAGGAAGACGTAGGGAACGACCAGGAAGTAGGGTAGGCGGACGCCGTAGGCGAAGAAGAAGACCCAATAGAAAAGGGCGATCCCGAGCCAGACGATGAGGGAGAACACGGTGTAGGTGGCCAGCTGGCGGGAGGTGCGGAAGAACTTGAGCCCGTCGATGAAGCCGCGAAGGGCCTGGTCGACGGCCCGCCGAAGCCCTCTCGGGAACGGCTTGAGGACGAAGGCGACGACGCGGAGGGCCTTCTCCTCGAACGAATAGAGGAGCACGGTCACGGCCAGGAGGGCGACGGCCACCGCCGCCCCGACGCCGCCCCAATAGGTCAGGCTCTCCCCCGCCGCCGGGCTGACGGGCCAGGAGCCCGCGAAGAGGGGCCGGGCGAGCAGGAAAAGCCCCAGCAGGAGGCAGTTCGTGATCACGTCGAACACGCGCTCGACGACGACCGTGCCGACGGCGAAGCCCCTGCGCAGGCCCTCCTTGCGGGCCAGGTAGAGGGGCTTGGCCAGCTCGCCGACGCGGCCGGGGAAGACGGCGCTGACGGTGAAGCCGACGACGTTGGCGGCGACGAGGTTGCGGAATCGGACGTCGAGCTTCTCCCGGGCGACGAGGACCTGCCAGCGCAGGGACCGGGTGACAAAGTGGAGGGCCGAGAGCAGGACGGCCAGGAGGAACAGGGGGACGTTGACGTCGGCGATCTGGGCCGGGACCTCGCGCCACTCGACGCTGCGGCCGAAGAAGAAGAGAAGGACCGCCGTCAGCAGGGCGACGACCGCGATCCTCAGGGCGTATCGCTTCATGGCCGGGGGGCATCTTACCACGAAATCCCGGGGGGCTTGAAATTCGTCCCGCTTTTCTTTAAGATAGACCTCCCTGTTGGGAAGTCGTCCAACGGCAGGACTCATGACTCTGGATCATGCAATCAAGGTTCGAATCCTTGCTTCCCAGCCAACTCATTCCCCATATATTTCTTCTGATAATTGAGAGATTTGCTTTGTTTTCCTTTTAGCCGCCATCAGGCTCCATTGGGATAGCCCAGGCATGATCTAAAAGCCCTGAGTTTCACGGCCGCGTGGTTAGCCTTCGCCATCGCAGGTTGACTTCCCTCGCTTCCCGCATTATCCTTTTTGCAGTCCAGCGAAGGAATTGGCTGACCATGAGATGCCCCAATTGTCACATCGATAATCCCGACTCATCCCGGTTTTGCAGCAGTTGCGCGGCGTCGCTCACCCGGGAAGGAGCACCTTCGGTTCCCCTTACAAAAACCCTCGGAACTCCCGCTCACGGCTTGGTCAAAGGAACTATTGTCGCCGGGAAATACCGGATCGTCGAGGAGATCGGCCGAGGCGGGATGGGCGTCGTCTACAAGGCCGAGGATATCAAGCTCAAACGCGCCGTGGCCCTGAAATTCCTGCCTCACCAGTGGACCTCCGATCCCGACGCGAGGGAGAGGTTCGTCCAGGAAGCCCGGGCGGCCTCGGCCCTCGACCATCCCAACATCTGCAACATTCACGAGATCGAAGAGACGGAAGATGGCCGGATGTATATCGCCATGGCTTATTACGAGGGCGAAAGCCTTCGGGACAGGATCAAGCGTGGACCGCTCAAGAAGGAAGAGGCGCTCGACATCATCCTCCAGGCCGCCAGGGGCATGGCAAAAGCCACCAGAAAGGGATCATCCACCGCGATCTCAAGCCGGCCAATATTCTGGTGAACGACGAAGGCGTTGTCAAGGTCGTTGATTTCGGACTGGCGAAGCTGGCCGGCCAGATCAAGTTGACGCGGGAAGGCACGACGATAGGCACCGTGGCCTACATGTCTCCGGAGCAGGCCAAGGGTGAGACCATCGATCAGCGCACGGATACCTGGTCGCTGGGGGTCGTCTTGTATGAGATGTTGTCCGGACGCCTGCCGTTCAAGGGGGACTATGAGCAGAGCGTGATCCATGCGATCCTGAATCATGACCCGGAACCGATCGCTAAGATCCGGAAGGATATTCCCAGGGAACTCGACCATGTCCTGGGAAAATCATTGGAAAAGAGGGCCGTCGACCGCTATCAGGGCATGGAAGAGTTTCTAGGGGACCTCGAGGCCGTTGCCGAGGGAATCCGGCCTCTCAAAGCCAAAGCCCACCCGCTCCGAGGACGCATCTTTGGCATGAGGAAAACTCACGCCTATGCCGGGATGGCCGGACTGGGCATCCTCATCGTGTTGGCCGTCCTCGGCCCTTTCCGGAAACACGTGCAGGCCTACGATTCCATTGCCGTGATGCCGTTGGAAAACCTCTCGGGCGATCCCGAGCAAGACAGCCTCGTCGAATCGATCCACGACGATTTGATCACCAATCTCGCCGGCCTCAGCGGTCTGAAGACCGTGATCGCCCGGAGAACGGTGATGCGCTTCAAGGGAAAAGACACGGCCCCACAGAAGATCGCGCAGGAGCTTCGTGTCAAAGCGCTGATAACGGGCGCGCTCAGACGCTCGGAAGACCGCGTCCGCGTCACCGTCCAGCTGATCGAGCCTACGGCCGGAGCGCAGGTGTGGGCCAACAGTTATGAGCGCGACATCCGGGACATCCTGTCCCTCGAAAACGAGGTCGTGGCGGCCATCGCCCGCGAGGTGAATCTGCAGCTAACCCCGCAGGAGAGATCGCGTCTTGCAAGCGTGCGCACGGTCAATGCCGAGGCCTACGTGGCCTATACCAAGGGCAGGTTCTACCTGAACAGGCTCACGCCGGAGGGCCTGCAAAAAGGCCTGGAGTATATGCAACAGGCCATTGAAATGGACCCTACTAATCCCTTGCCCTACGCTGCCCTGGCCCTCGGTTATTGCCGGATCGGTCATACCACAGAGCCTCCGCCGGACGCTTTCGCCAAGGCAAAGGCCGCGGCGATCAAGGCAGAGGAATTAGGCGGGATGTTGGCCGAAACCGAGGCGGCTTTGGCCCAGATCAAGCTCTTCGATGAATGGGACTGGGCGGGCGGAGGTCAGTCCCTTCAGCGCGCCTTGACCCTCAACCCCAGTTTGGCTGATGCCCAACGCATGTATTCCTGGTACCTCGTGCTGATCGGACGCAAGGATGACGGCATCGCGGCGATGAAAAGAACGATCGAGATAGATCCGCTCACACCGCTCTGGAGTTCGGACCTGGGATGGCAGTGCTGGAGTGCAGGGAGGAATCAAGAAGCGATGGACGCCGCGCAGAAGGCGCTCGAGCTCAATCCCAATTTTGATCAGGCGCTGCATTTAATTGGATATTTATATGCCGGGAAAGGGATGTTCGAGGAGGCCATCGCGGCCCATCAGAAGTTGAGCGCCGTCAGTCCTCGTTGGAAATGGGATCTTGTGCGGACCTACGTGCTTGCCGGCCGCGAGGGCGAGGCGAGAAAAATGCTGGCCGGTCTGTTGGAAGGGGAGCCCAAACCGACGGGCGCCGTGGACGGCTGGTTTCTGCCCGCGGTTTATGCGTCCCTGGGTGAAACGGACGAAGCTTTCCGATGGCTGGATGCGGCTGTCAAGGAACGCAACTCCTTCATCCCATGGATGAGGGATAATCCCAATTTTGCTCCTCTGCGCTCTGACCCCCGGTTCCAGGAACTGGTACGCTACATGAAGCTTCCGGAGTTGAAATAGCCGCCAACTCCCCTTCCCCTGGCCCCCTGGATGTGATATCTATCGCCCTCTGGAGGAAACCGACATGTCCATCACCCGCCGTTCGTTCATCAAGACCGGGACCGCGTCGCTCGCCGCCCTGAGCCTCGGGCCGAAGGCCGCCGCGGCGACCGCCCCCGGCGATCCCCAGGAGCTCAAGAGCCTGACGGCCGGCGTCGAGCCGCTCGCGCCGGAGGACTTCGCCCTGCGCCGGGAGAAGGCCCGAAGGCTCCTCGCCGAGCAGGGCCTCGACGCCGTCTTCATCGGCGGCGGGACGAACCTCCTCTACTTCACCAAGGTCGGCTGGTGGCTGAGCGAACGCGTCTTCGGCGTCGTCCTGAGCCGAAAAAAGGACCCGGTCTGGGTCTGTCCGGCGTTCGAGGCCGAGAGGGCCAAGGAGCTTGTCCCCAGCGGCCAGGAGATCCGCGTCTGGGACGAGCACGAAAGCCCCTACGCGCTCATCGGCGGGATCATGAAGGACCTGGGCGCCGCGACCGGGAAGCTGGCGACGGCCCCGGACCTCCGGGCCTTCGAGGTCCACGGTCTGAGGCGGACGCTCGCGGCGATGGAGATCGTCGACGGCGCGCCCGTCACCGAGGGCTGCCGGGGCGTCAAGACGGACAAGGAGATCGCCTTCATGGACCTGGCTAACCGTATCACCAAGCTGGCCTACCGTGAGGGTTTCAAGTCGATGCGGGCGGGCATGACCACCCGCGACCTCTCCGGGGCCATCGCCGCGGCGACCCAGAAGCTGGGCTCGTCGCGGCGGCGGCGGCCCGCAGTTCGGCCCGAACTCGGCCTTCCCCCACGGCTCCCAGGTCCCCCGGACCCTGACGGACGGCGACATCGTCCTCGTCGACGGCGGCTGCGGCGTCGAGGGCTACCGCTCGGACGTCACCCGGACGGTCGTCTTCGGCCAGCCGACGGACAAGCAACGCCGGGTTTGGGACATCGTCCGGAAGGCCCAGCAGGCGGCCTGGCCGCGGCCCGGCCCGGGTGCGACCTGCGAGTCGGTCGACCGGCGGCCCGCAAGGTCGTCGAGGACGCCGGCTTCGGCCCGGGCTACAAGTACTTCGCCCACCGCCTCGGCCACGGCATCGGCATGGAGGGCCACGAGTACCCGTATCTCGTCAAGGGCAACACGCTCAAGATCGAGCCGGGCATGACCTTCAGCAACGAGCCGGGCATCTACATCTACGGCGAGTTCGGCGTCCGCATCGAGGACTGCATGGTCGTCACCGAGACGGGCGCCCGCCACCTCGGCGGCCTTGAGGCCGAGTCGATCGAGCGGCCGTTCGGGCAGGACTGAGCTCAGCCGAGCTCGACGGCGTGGGTGCCCTTCTCTATCCGGACGACGTGGATCTTGGGGGCCTTGCCCGTCTCCGCCTCGTAATCCCGGGCCACCCGGGCCTCGAACTCGGGGACCGCCCCGGCCTCGACCAGGCTGATGGCGCAGCCGCCGAAGCCGGCCCCCATCATCCGCGCGCCCAGGACGCCGGGGACGCGGCGGGCCGCCTCGACGAGCGAATCGAGCTCGGCGGAGGAGACCTCGTAGTCGTCGCGCAGGCCGGCGTGGGACAGGTTCATCAGGCCTCCGAAGACCGCGAGATCGCCCCGGGAGAGGGCGTCGCAGGCGTCGCCGACGCGGGTGTTCTCGCGGACGACGTACTCGCAGCGCCGGAACACGACGGGATCGAGCTCGCCCCGGTGCTCGCGGAGGAGGTCCAGGGTGACGTCCCTGAGGCTGCGGATCGACGGGTCGTGCGCCTGGAGGGCGCTCACGCCGGCCTCGCACTGGCCGCGGCGGACGTTGTATTCCGACGAGGCCAGCTCGCGGCGGACCAGGGTGTCGGCGACGACGACGCGGAGGTCCTCGCGCTCGAAGGGGATGCGCTCGAATTCGAGCGACCGGCAGTCGATCTTGAGGACGCTCTTCTCCCGCCCGTGGATGTTGATGAACTGGTCCATGATGCCGCAGCGGACGCCGACGAACTCGTTCTCGGCCTTCTGGGCCAGCTTGACCAGCGTCAAGTCGTCGAGCTTGAGGCCGGAGAGGGCGTTCAGGGCGAAGGCCAGGCCGCCCTCGAGGGCCGCCGACGAGGACATGCCGGCCCCGATGGGGATGTCGCCGCCGAAGACGCAGTTCAGGCCGCCGATCCGGTGCCCGGCCTTGAGGAACTGGTCGATGACCCCCTGGAGATAATCGGGCCAGCGCAGGGGAGAGCGGTGGAACGCGCCGATCTCGCAGCGGAACTCCTGGTCGAAGTCGTGGGCGACGAAGTGGCAGGTCGCGTCGGTCCGGGGAGCGACGGCGAAGGCGACGGCCTTGTCGGTCGCCCCGGGCAGGACGAAGCCCTCGTTGTAGTCGGTGTGCTCGCCGATGAGGTTGACCCGGCCGGGGGAGACGACGAGCAGGGGCGTCTCCGGGAAGTGCCGGCGGAACCTGTCGGCGATAACGGGGACCAGGGCGTTCATGCTCTCTCCTTGAGCGTTGATATTACCATCAGACGCTCGCGGAGGGGAAGGATTTTCAGCTCGCCAGAAAAACGTCAACGAAAAAGGGGGCCGTTCCTACAGGCCGAAGCTCAGCTTCTGCCGGATCTCGGCCGCCTTCTGCTCGGCCGGGGCGATGACCTCGCGTTCGATCTTCGCGACCAGGTCCGAGGCGTCGGCGAACCTCCAGAACGGCAGGACCCAGCGGTACTTGTGGAAATGGCCCTCGCCCAGGCCCAGCTCCTTCCCCTCCTGGCCGATGGGCTGGATGGGGATGGAGGGCAGGAAGTGGACGACGGCGTCGAGCGTCTCGGCGATGCGCTTGTCGCCGGTCAGGTCGGCGACGACGAAGCGGGACATCCGCCCGAGCGTCTTGACGATCTCGTTCTTGTCGCCCGACCCCGGCAGGTGGAAATCGAGCACGAGGGGCGAATAGTCGCCGCGGCGCAGGGCCTCCTTGACGGCCTCGAGCACGGGCTTGCGCTCCGGGGGGAAGCGGCCGATGACGAGGACGGTGTTGAGGGTGATGGAGAAGACCTCGTAGCGGGCCTTCTCGTGGTGCAGGAGCATGCCCACGAGCTGGGCCGTCTGGAGGCTGTCGACCGACAGGACCGGCTGCTGGGCCGGCATGATGTCGAGGTCGCGCTGGCGGGAATCCGCCAGGTTGACTTCCCAGAGCGACGTGCCGTAGACGGCGCAGTTGTCGAGGACGGCCCCTTCGAGGTTCGTCTTGAGCAGGGTGGCGAAACAGAGGTTGGCGTTGGCGAGCCGGGCCTGGCGGAGGTTGGTCCGCTCGAGCACGGCCTCCTGGAGGTTGGCCCCTTCGAGATCGGCCTCGCTGAGATCGGCTTCGGTCAGGTCGGCCTTGAAGAACGAGGCCTGGCGCAGGACGGCCCGGCCGAGCTTGGCCCGGAAAAGGGAGGCCTGGCCCAGGTTCGCCCCCTGGAGGCACGGCGCCGAGGAGGGTGGCGCCGCTGAGGTTGGCCCGGATGAGGAACGCGCCGCTGAGGTCGGCCCCGTTGAGGTTGGCGCCGGCGAGGTCGGATTGGCTGAGGTTGGCCTTGAACAGGGTCGCCCGGCTGAGGTCCGCCTGGCTCAGGTCGGCCCGGAAGAGCTTGGCCCGGGTGAGGTTCGACCCGGCGAGGTTCGTCCCGGCGAGCTTGGCCCCGGTGAGGTCGGCCTTGGCCAGGTTGGCGCCGGCGAGGTTGAGCTCGGTGAGGTCGGCGCCCGCGAAGTCGGGCACGACCTTGGTGTTCTTCCGGCGCCAGTCGTTCCAGTGATCGATCCGGTCCCGGACGATGTCGATGTGCCCCTCATTCGCCATCGGCCCCATTCTATGGGTATTCGAGCGGCCCTGTCAATCGCGGCGCGAGGGGCTATTTCTTGCGCAGCTTGAGGATGCCCTTGATGCCGTCGAGGTCGACCTGGAAGTGCTGGAGGAAATCGTTGCCGAGGAGCCCGGCGTTCTCGTCGTCGCCGAGGTCGTAGACGATGGCCCGGATGTCGAAGACCGTCTGCCCCTCGATCTCGATCGAATCGACGCGGACCTGGTAGGCGAGGTCGCCGCCGGCGACCCCCTGGAAGCCGACGACGGGCGTCGTGTTGTCGATGCGGATCTCCAGGGCGGCCACGGCCGCCGGGGGGATGATGGATGTCGTGGCCCCCGTGTCGATGAAGAACTTCTGGCGGTGCCTCCTGTTGAGGACGGCGTAGACGGGGATGAGCTTCTCGCCGGGATTGAAGCGGATCGTCACCGAGTCCTGATCGCGCCGGCCCTCTTCGACGAGACGCTCGAGCGTCCGGGCCTTGTCGGAGAGCGCCGGCGGGTACTTCTTCGACGCCAGGAGGTCGGCGGCCCGGCCGAAGTCCTTTTCCATGACGGCGACCTCGGCCCCGAGGAGACGAAGCTCGAGGTCGTCGGGGGCCAGGCGGATCGCTTCTTCGAAGATGTCCCGGCCTCCGTAGCCTCGCTCGTTGAGGATCTTGTGGAGAGAGGCCTTGGCCAGCCCGACCTCGAGGGCCTCGAGCTCGCGCGGGGCGGCCGCTCCCCGGATCGCCGGCTCGCGGCGGAGGTCGGCCAGGAGCCGGTGGACGGCGTCGAAGCCGCGGGCCTCGTCGTAGGCCCGGGCCGCGGCCCTGATGAGGGCGAGGTCCGAGGCCGCGGCGAGCGTGGGCGGATCGAGGAGACGGGCGACCTCGGCGGCCATGCCCCGGTCGACCGCGGCAGCGGCGAGAGCGGTCATCCGGGCCGCGACGGCGGGCGGCCGGAGGGGCGAGGGGAGGTCTTCCGGAGAAAGCGACGAGCCCCGGCGGAATCCGGCGGCAAAGGCCTCGAGCCTGCGGAAGTCGCCTGCATCGCCGGCCATGGACAGGGCCTGGACGAACGCGGCCTCCCTCGGGGCCGCGTCGCGGAGAGCGGCGGCGAGATCGGCCGCCGCGAGCGCGGGCTTGGGGCCGGCGCCGTCGGCCGGGGACCAGAGATAGCCGCGGGCGACGCCTTGGCCGAAGGTCCAGCCGACGACGGCGCCTTTCTGGACGAGTACGCCCGGCGCGTCGATCTCGCTGAACAGGGAGAAGGACCGGAACGGACCGGCCGGACGGAGCGGTCCCGTTTCGATGGCGAAGGAGGTTCTCTCGCCACTGAGGGGACGCCACTCGAGGGCGGCGCTTTCATCGTACGGCGCGAGCTCGGGCGTGCGCGGGCTCTCGCCGAGGTCCAGGCGGCAGAGGACGATCGGGCTCCCGGGCCGCCAATCGTGCCAAGCCGGCGTGGCGCCTACCGGGCCGGGGCTTTCGAGGCGAGGCGGGGCGGGGCCGAGCATGGTCCAAAGCGGCAGGGCCGCCCAGGACCCGTCGACCAGGGCGGAATCGAGGCTCGCCGGGGCGCCTTGCCAGAGGCCGTCGAAGGAGAACCGGCCGGCGACGAGGGCCAGACGCGAGGGAGCGTCGATCGGTCCGGACGAGGCGGGCTGGTCAGTGTCCGCCGCAACCTTGGGGGCCGTTCCGGGACCGGCCGGCCCGGTCTCGGTCGAGAGGGATGATTTCCGCAGCCCGGGCAGGAGGAAATACCCCGCGACGAGAACGACCAAAGCCCCGGCTCCGGCGAAGGCATACCAGGGGACGGTCCTTCTCGGCCTGGCGAGCGATCGCGTCAGGAGCGCCCCGCAGGACGAGCAATAGCGGGAAGTGTCCGGGTTCTCGGTCTTGCATCGCCGGCAGTTCATGACGCGACACCCTCCGCGAAGGATCATAGATTTAGTCGGGGGAGAATGTCAAAAGGGCATTGGTAGCGCTACGGGGATTCGAACCCCGGTCTGATGGCTGAGAACCACCTGTCCTGGGCCTCTAGACGATAGCGCCGCTGAGGGGCATCAAAAATAGCAGAATCCCCAGGGACTGTCAAACCGAAAGACGGGGACCAATAACGGGATACGGAGACATGTACTTGCACGTGTCCCTGTATTTCGGTCCCCGCATTTCGTCCCCGTATTCCGGTTTGACAGCCGGCCCCGCCCGGCCTAATCTTGAAGGCGAGGCATCGCCATGGCCCTCGAGCTTTCCGTACCCAAAGCCCTCCGGGGCCTTCTCCGCCTGGGGACTTGCTCCTGGAAGTACGACTCCTGGAAGGGGCTCGTCTACGAGAAAGGCAAGACCTATCGCCCCGACGACTACCTCCCCGACTACGCCAAGCGCCTCGATTCGGTCGAGGTCGACCAGTGGTTCTGGAGCCTCTTCCCCGGCGGGCCGCGGCTGCCCGACCCGGACGGTCGTGAAGCGCTACGCGAAGAGCGTCCCGGACGATTTCGTCTTCACGGTCAAGGCCCCGAACTCGCTTACCCTGACCCACTTCT
Source organism: Candidatus Aminicenantota bacterium (assembly GCA_963719985.1). Classification (GTDB taxonomy): domain Bacteria; phylum Acidobacteriota; class Aminicenantia; order Aminicenantales; family Saccharicenantaceae; genus RBG-16-66-30. The sequence goes on from CAVRDU010000006.1 coordinate 762,371, forward strand.
ACGCCAAGCAGACGCCGGCCCACGCCGCCTTCGCCGGGAAGCCGAACGCCCACTTCCTCGATCATGACCTTCTGTGTCAATTCCTCGAGACCCTCTCCCCCATGAGATCGAAGCTCGGCCCGATCATGTTCCAGTTCGAGTACCTCAACAAGCAGAAGATGCCGGCGAAGGAGGCCTTCTTCAAGCGCTTCGGGGAATTCATCGAGGCGGCGCCGAAGGGCTACCCCTACGCGGTCGAGATCCGCAACCCGAACTATCTCTCGACGGCCTTCTTCGACTTCCTGAAGGAGCACGGATCTGGGCTTCGTCTATCTCGACGGTTACTACATGCCGCCGATCGGCCAGGTGTTCGAGAAGTTCAAGCCCGAGACCGCGTCGTTCCAAGTCGTCCGGCTCCACGGCGGCGACAGGCTCGAGATCGAGGGCGAGACGGGCGAAGTCTGGAACAAGGTCGTGGCGCCGAAGCCCGGGGGGCTCGCGGCCGCCGCCAAGATCGTCCGGGCCAACGCCAAGAAGAAGGTGCTGACCTATCTCAACCTGAACAACCATTACGAGGGCAGCGCGCCGCTGTCGATCGGCCGGTTGCTGGACGTCCTGGCTGGCAAGAAGACCGACGAGGCTCCGTTCTAGCCGGGAGGCCCGGCCATCGCGCCCCGGCCTCTCCCCCGCCCTACCTCCGCCCGGCCAGCATGAGCTTGGCCGCGGTCTCGCCGCCGTTGATGCGGTAGAGCATCGGCAGGGGCCGGTCCAGGCCCTCGACGTGCTCCGGCGCGTTCTCCCAGCGGTAGTTGAGGATGTTGGCGTAGTCGGAGAAGTGCTGCCAGCGGCGCCGCGGCATGCCCGTGACCATGTGGAGGTGGTTGGCCGGGATACCCATCTTGGCCTGGCTCGCCGCGACGTGGTCGAAGGTCAGGAACGTGTGCGGCCAGGTGTAGTCGGAGGCGTGGCAGACGCGCTCGGCGAGCGGCGCGGGGAGCTCGACCGACTGGGCCTCGTCCTGGACCATGGTGAAAAGGCCCGAGAGATCGGAGTAATGCGACGCGGCCGGCCATCCCCCTGATGCCCTTCGGGGAGAGATAGCTCACCGAGAAGCCCAGCCCGGGGAAGTAATACTCGATGGCCTTGAACAGGAACCACTTCTCGCCGTAGTCGAGCGAGCCCGAGCCGGAGTTGTCGCCGTCGATGAAGCCGCGCTCCATCCAGGGCTCGTTCCTGAACGGGCGCAGGTCGAGCGCCGAGGGCCTTGGCGTTGGCCGCGATCTCCCAGGGCTCGTAGACCTTGCGGAAGTCCATGAAAAGAGTGGGCTTGCCGCCGGAGAGATAGCAGTAGGCGATCATGGTCAGGAGGGCCTGGATGTCGTTCTCGGTGGCGAAGGGGACGACCGTCTTCCTGCCCGTGTGGTCCTCGGTCGAGTTGAAGAGCGACTCGGCGATGTCGGCCGTCGTCAGGGGGATGCCGCGCCGGTCCGAGCCCCAGGCGAGCTGGCTCGTCCAGCCGCCGCCGACCGCGTTGACGTCGCGCATGTAGTTCCGGATGATGAGGTAGAGGGCCAGGCCCTCGTCGAGCTTGGCCTTGTCGGCCGCCGCGAGCGCCGGGGCCTTGACGTTCTTCCCGGTGAGGATGGCACGACCGTACTTCTTGATGTCCTCGGAGTCGGCGAAGATGCGGCCCTTGAACTTGACGTTGACCACCCAGTCGCGGAGGGCCTTGAGCTCGGCCGGGTCGTAGCCGCCTTTCTTGTGGAGCATGTCGGCGAAGAGCTTCATGGACTCGCGCGTGCTCTCCAGGCCGAAGAAGCGGCGGGCGGCGTGGACGTGGTTGAGGGCGGTCTCCATCTGCATCGAGTCGGTGTCGACGGCCAGGAAGCGGCGGCCCCGGAGGGCGACGCGGGTCAGCATGGCGTAGGCCAGGTCGACGATCTCGTCCTGGGTCTTGGCGTCGAACTCGGGGTCGAGGCCGGTCTCGGGCATCGCGCCGATGACCATCGGGCAGAGCCGGCCCGTCTGGGCGTAGGCGCCGACCAGGGCGTCGATGCCGACGACGCCGGGCTTGGGGGCGTTGTTGCCGCCGACGCAGGCGATGGGGACGGACGGCGCGAAGTGGGCCGTCAGGGCCATGGCCGTCTTGCCGGGGAAGAACCAGGTGTCGGGGACGATGAGGATGGCCCCGACCCCGGCGTCCATCATCTCCCGGGCCGCGGCGTCGGCCGTGCTCTCGCTGTCGACGAGCCGGGAGCACGAGAAGACGTTCGGGGCGCTCCCGTCGGGCAGGCGCAGGCGCCGGGCCAGCAGGGCGGCCGTCCTCCGGCCGATGTTGAAGGCCCGCGTCCTCGACTCCTCGTCGATGCGCGGGTCGCAGGGGACGAAGACGCCCAGCGTGGGCGCTCCCGGCCTCTTCTTTCCCGTAAAGGGCATGGCGTCCTCCGTTAGAAGCGAGTTGAGCCTGGGCTAGATGTATTCGATGGTGGCCGGAGGCTTCGACGTCAGCTCGTAGGCGACTCGGGTGACCTGGGGAAGCTCGGACGTGATCCTCTTCGAGATCCTCATCAAGGTCGCCCAGGGCAGCGGCGAAGGCTCGGCGGTCATGGCGTCCCGGCTCTCGACGGAGCGGACGATGACGACGTTGCCGAAGTGGCGCTCGCCCTTGACGATGCCGGTGCCCTTGTCCTCGAGCAGGACGGCGAAGGCCTGAAAGGGCTTGTGGGCGGCGACCTCCTGTTCGACGATGAGTGTCGCGGCACGGACGAGGTCGACGCGCTCCCGGGTCACCTCGCCGATGATGCGGGTGGCCAGGGCCGGGCCGGGGAAGGGCATGCGGTTCCAGATCGACTCGGGCAGGCCGAGCTCCTTGGAGACCAGGCGGACCTCGTGCTTGAAGAGCTCCTTGAGCGGCTCGATGACCTTGAAACCGAAGTCCTTCTCGGGATCGATGCCGATCTGCTCGAGGATGTTGTGCTGGGTCTTGAGGCCCTTCTGGGTCTCGATGATGTCGGCGGCGATCGTGCCCTGGATGAGGTAGCGGGCCTTGCTCTTGAGGACCTCCTTGCCGAAGGAGCTGTAGAAGGCGTAGCGGAAGGCCTTGCGCTTCTCCTCGGGGTCGGCCTTGCCCTTGAGGGCGGCGAAGTATTCCTTCTTTTTGTCGGCGATGTCGACCTTGATGCCCAGGCCGGCGAAGATCTTGACGATCTCCTGGGGCTCGCCGGCGCGCATCAGCCCGTGGTCGATGAAGACCGACTTGAGCTCGGCGCCGAGGGCCCGGTGGGCCAGGACGGTGCAGGCCGAGCTGTCGACGCCGCCGGACAGGGCCGAGATGGCCTTGCCCGATCCGACGGTCCGCTTGATCTCCTCGATCTGGGTTTCGATGAACTTCTTGACGTTCATGGCGCCTCCCTCTCTGGTTTCGCCTCATCATACTTTTTTAGAAAGAAGGGGTCAACAAGAAGAGGCCGGGCGGGAAGCGAGGCGGCTCAGAGGGGTCAAACCTACCTTTTGCGGCAAAAGGTAGGTTTGACCCCATCCCCATCTCACCCCCTCGGGGCGGCCGATTCACCTCCCCAATCGCCGCGACGGGCGATTGACCGCCGGCCGGCCGCCGGCGAGAATCGAGGCACCGCAAGGAGGGCCCCGTCCAAGGCTATTGCGAAAAATGGGGCAGGACACGGGGATTCCTCTCCAGGGCCCTCCTTGCCTCTCTCGCGAGCAGAGCGAGCGAGCGGCAGAATCGGGGCTGAGCACTCGAAGCACCGATTCTGCGAAATATCTTAGTCAAGCCTCGCCTCCAACGTTGCCGTCCTACCCCGTTTGGACTACCATAGGCTCCCGCGCCCATGAGGAGGAGCCCATGAAACATCGTCCGCTGGCCGTCACGCTCGGCCTGGTCCTCGCGCTGCTCGCCGCGGCCTCGCTCGGCCCGGCGGCCTCTCCCCCGACCTCCCTCGAGAAGAGGATCAAGGCGCTCGTCGACAAGCTCGCCCCCGGGCTCGTCGATATCCGCCGCGACATCCATTGCCACCCCGAGCTCGGCAACCATCTGCCCAGGACGTCGGGCATCGTCATCGACTACTTCCGCGAGCTCGGGCTCGAGGTCCGGACGGGCTACGCCGACAGCGGCGTCATCGGCATCCTCCGCGGCGCGAAGCCCGGCCCGGTCGTGGCCATGCGCGGCGACATGGACGCCCTGCCCATCACCGAGGAGACGGACTTGCCCTTCGCCTCCAGGGACAAGACGACGGTCGATGGCCGCGAGACCGGCCTCATGCACGCCTGCGGACACGACATCCACACGACAGTCCTGCTCGGCGTCGCCGCCGTCCTCGCGGGCGTCAAGGACGACCTTCCCGGCACCGTCGTCTTCGTCGCCCAGCCCGGCGAGGAGTGCTGCGACGGGGCCAGGCTGATGATCGCCGACGGGGCCTTCAAGGACATCGTCCCGGCCGCCTTCTTCGCCTACCACGTCGACGACACCCTCAAGGCCGGCAAGCTCGGATACGCCTCGGGCTTCATGTCGGCCAACGTCGACGGCTTCACGCTCGAGATCAGGTCGGAGGGCTGCCACGGGGCCAGCCCCTGGTCCTGCGTCGATCCCATCGTCGTCGGCGCGGAGATCGTCACCGCCCTCCAGGTCCTGGTCGCCCGCGAGATCAGCGTCCACAACAACACGGTCATCACCGTCGGCTCCTTCCACGCCGGGAGCGCCCCGAACATCATCCCCCGGTCGGCCCGGCTCGAGGCCACCGTCCGCAACTACGGCGAGGACCAGCGCCGGGCCCTCCGGGAGAAGATCACGCGCCTCGTCACCAACATCTGCGAGGCCGCCGGCGCGGAGTTCGCCCTCGACTACGCCTTCGGCACCCTCTCCGTCTACAACGATCCCGCCCTCGTCCGCGACGCCCTGGCCACGGCCGAGCGGATCCTCGGCTCGAAGGCGGCCCTGGTCGAGCAGAAGCCCGAGATGGGCGGGGAGGACTTCAGCTATTTCGGCACGATCGCCCCGGCCGTGATGTTCAACCTGGGCGTCGTCCCCCCGGAGCTCGAGGCAACGGCCGTCCATTCCCCGACCTTCCTGGCCGACGAGTCGGCCATTCCCATCGGCGTCAACCTCATGGCCAATATCCTCGTCGACCACCTCGCCGGCGCGGCCAAGACCCCGGGGAAGAAATGAGCCGGGTTGCCATCCCCCGACCGCGGAGAATAGAATGAGAGTCGCGGCCCGTGCCGCGCGAGCATAGCAAGGAGGTCCGACCATGAAGAGAGCCCTCATAGCCATCCTGGCGGTCGCCCTGGTCGTTTCCGGGACGAGCTGCGCCAGCTGGAGCAAGACGGCCAAAGGCGGGGCCATCGGGGCCGCGGGCGGAGCGGTCGTCGGCGGCGTCATCGGCAAGATCGCCGGCAACACGCTGCTCGGCGCCATCGCCGGGGCGGCCATCGGCGGCGCGGCCGGGGCCTACATCGGCCGCCAGATGGACAAGCAGGCCGAGGAGATGCGCCGCGACCTCGAGGGCGCCAAGGTCGAGCGGGTCGGCGAGGGCATCAAGATCACCTTCGACTCCGGCCTCATGTTCGACGTCAACAAGTACGACCTCCGCCCGGCCAGCGTGGAGAACCTGACCAAGCTGTCCGCCATCCTCAACAAGTACCCCGACACGAACATCCTCATCGAAGGCCACACCGACTCGACCGGCACCCGCGAGATCAACATGCCCCTCTCCGAGAACCGGGCCAAGGCCGTCGCCCGCCAGCTGGCCGTCCTCAACGTCCCGTCGCCCCGGTTCACCGTCTTCGGCTACGGGCCGGACCAGCCCATCGGCGACAACGCCACGGCCGAAGGGCGCCAGCAGAACCGCCGCGTCGACCTGGCCATCATGGCCAACGAGAAGATGAAGAAGGCCGCCCAGGATTCGATCAAGGGCGCGGACTGATCGACCGGGCCTCTCGCGCCCGGAAACGCTGTTAGGAGGGCCCCGATGAAAACCGCCGGAACTCCTCTGTTCGCCACCGCCGGGGCCTGGCTCGCCCTGGCCGTCCTGCTCGCCGCCGCGCCGGCCCCCTCGCCGCAGGCCGACCGGGAGACCGATCCCCTCGTCCTGGCCAGGCTGGCCCGCTGGCAGGACTGGAAGTTCGGGCTGATGATGCACTGGGGCCCCTACAGCCAGTGGGGCGTCGTCGAGTCCTGGTCGATCTGCTCCGAGGACGAGCCCTGGTGCCGCCGCTCCACGCCGGACTACGTGGAGTACAAGAAGGCCTACGAGGCCCTGCCGCGCACGTTCGACCCGGTGAAGTTCGACCCGGACGCCTGGGCGGCCGCGGCCGAGGCCGCCGGCATGCGCTACGTCGTCTTGACCACCAAGCACCACGACGGCTTCACCATGTTCGACACGAAGCAGACGGACTACCGCATCACCGGGACCGGACGTGCCCTTCCGCGCCCATCCCAAGGCCGACGCGCTCAAGGCCGTCTTCGACGCCTTCCGCTCCCGCGGCTTCGGCACCGGGGCCTATTTCTCCAAGCCCGACTGGCACCACCCCGACTACTGGGCGCCCGAGTGGGCGACACCCGACCGCAACGTCAACTACGACATCGACAAGTACCCGGAGCGGTGGCAGCGCTTCCGCGACTTCACCTACCGCCAGATCGAGGAGCTGATGACCGGCTACGGGCCGCTCGACATCCTCTGGCTCGACGGCGGCTGGGTCCGGCCCGCGCCCATGGTCGAGATCGCCCCGGGCCACTTCGTCAAGAACGCCAAGAACAGGACATCGACATGCCGCGGATCGCGGCCATGGCCCGCCGCCATCAGCCGGGCCTCATCGTCGTCGACCGGACGGTCACGGGCCGTTACGAGAACTACCGCACGCCGGAGCAGGAGGTCCCGGAGAAGCCCCTCCCCTACGTCTGGGAGACCTGCATGACCATGGGCGGCTCGTGGTCGTACGTCCCCGACGACCGCTACAAATCCGCCCACCGGCTCGTCCACCTGCTCGTCGACATCGTCTCCAAGGGCGGCAATTTCCTGCTCAACATCGGGCCGAGCCCCGAAGGGGAGTTCGCGCCCGAGGCCCTCGACCGGCTTCGGGCGATCGGCGAGTGGATGAAGGTCAACGGCGAGGCCATCTACGCGACGCGTCCGGTCGCCCCCTACAAGGAGGCCAAGACCTGCTTCACCGCCCTCCCCGACGGCACGGTCCACGCGATCTACCTCGCCGACGAGGACGAGGCCGCGCCCCCGGCCAAGATCATGCTGACGTCCCTCGCCCCGGCCGACGGGAGCGCCGTCAGGATGCTCGGCGTCCGCGACGCGGTCCGCTGGGAGAAGGTCGGCAAGGGCGCGCTCCTTACGCTCCCGGCGGGCGCCGTCGCCAAGCCGCCCTGCCGCCACGCCTGGGTCTTCAAGTTCAAGGCGGCCAAGCCGGCCGAGGCCCCCTGATCTTGACCCATCCGGGGCCCCGGGTCGTCCTGGCCCTCGTCGCCGCCGCCACCGCCGTTCCGGCCGGGGCGGAATGGCTGCGGGGATACGGCCGGACCGTCTCCGGCATGACCATCGTCTATAACTCGCCCTACCCGGACATCACCTCCGCGCTCATCGTTCGGGCCTCGGACGGGACCTCGGCCATCGAGTGGGAGACGGAAGCCGTCCCGGCGGACTGGGGCGACAGGCCCGCCTCGTTCATCTGGCTGGCGGGACTGGCCACGGGCAAGGGCGCCCATCGCTTCGAGCTCTCGGTCGACGGCGAGGCGGTCCTGCGGTTCCGGACCTCCGCCGACTCGTCGCGGCGGGAGTGGCGGGAGACCGGGACCGGCGGCGTCGCGCTCTCGTTCGAGACGGTCATGGTCGACCAGTTCGAGGAGCTCTTCGGATTCATGACGCTCGAGGTCCCGGCCCGCCTCCTCGAGCCGGGCCGGCCGCTGCGCCTCAGGGTCGCCGGCGAGAAGGGCGGATCGAACGACTGGTACATGGCCTTCCGCGACGACCTCCGCCGCGAGGTCTGGGCCCGGAGCGAGCAGGCCCTCGTCCGCGGGGGCGGGAAGCTCCTTCAAGCGGTCCGCGTCGCGATCAGCCATCTCGGGCCCCCGGCCAAGGCCGTCGTGTCGTGCACCGGCGCGGAGAAGGCGGCGCTCGAGCTCCGGATGGGCCACAACGCCCTGGAGTTCCTCGTCCCGGCCGTCGACGAGGAGAAACCCGTCGTCCTCGAAGTCGCGCTGGACGACGGATCGGTCAGGCGCGGCGAGCTCGTGTTGAAGCCGGTCGTCCCGCGGGAGATCTGGCTCCTCCCCCACTCCCACGTCGACATCGGCTACTCGGACCGGCAGCCCGTCGTCGAGAAGAACCACTGGAAGTACTTTGGCGAGGCGATAACGCTCGCCGCGAAGACGGCCGGGTATCCCGAGGGCGCGCGCTTCAAGTGGAACACCGAGCAGGCCTGGGCGGTCGAGACCTACCTCCGCCAAGCCGGCGAGGCCGAAAAGGCGGCCTTCGTCGAGGCCTTGCGCCACGGCTCGATCGGCCTCCAGGCGACCCTGGCCGGCGTCCTGACCGGGCTCTGCCATCCCGAGGAGCTCATCCGTCTGACGGAGTTCGCCCGGCGGCTGGGGAGGGAAGCGGGAACGGCCGTCGACTCGGTCATGGTCACGGACATCCCCGGACAGTCGTGGTCCTTCGTCCCGGCCCTGGCCCTGGCCGGGATCAAGTACGTCTCGAGCGGTCCGAACTACATGCCCAGCCTCTTCGACGGCGGGGACAGGGTCGGCTGGGCCCTGAAGGCCTGGGGCGACAAGCCGTTCTACTGGCTCTCGCCGTCGGGCCGGGAGAAGGTCCTGTTCTGGATGGCCGGCCGCGGTTATTCCTGGTTCCACGGCCTCAACATGGGCTCGCTCGGCAAGGCCCCGCCCTACCGGGTCATCGAGTACATGAACGAGCTCGCGGAGACGGGGTACGCCTATTCGATGGTCCAGGTCCGCTACACCATCGGCGGCGACAACGGCCCGCCCGACGCCGGGCTCGCCGACGCGGTCCGGGACTGGAACGAGCGCTACGTCTCGCCGCGGATCGTGATCGCCACGGCCTCGGAGATGTTCGCCGAGTTCGAGCGGCGGCACGGCGCGATCGCTGCCGGTCGTCCGCGGCGACTTCACCGGCTACTGGGAGGACGGCGCGGCCTCGACGGCCAGGGAGACGGCCATGAGCCGGACGAGCGCCAACCGGCTCGTCCAGGCCGAGGCGCTCTGGTCCATCCTGGGCCGCCCGGGCTTCCCGGCCGCGAAGGCTGCCGATGCCTGGCGCCAGGTCGTCCTGTTCAGCGAGCACACTTGGGGCGCCCACGACAGCGTCTCGGACCCCGACGGCGAGGGTCCGCGGGCCCAGTGGGAGTACAAGAAGGCCTTCGCGGACCGGGGCCGAGCGGCTGTCGAGCGAGCTCCTCGCCGCGGCCGCGGGAAGCGGACCGGGCCCGGGCGCCGCGGCCGGTCCGCGGGCCATCGACGTCGTCAATACCTGCTCCTGGCAGAGGACGGACCTGGTCGTCGTCCCGGCCCCGCTCGGCGCGGCCGGCGACCTCGTCCGCGACGACGCGGGGAAGGCGGTGCCGTCGCAGCGGTTGCGGACGGGCGAGCTGGCCTTCGTCGCGAGCGCCGTTCCGGGCCTGGGCGCCAGGCGCTATGTCATCGCCGCGGGGGCGGCCGCCGCGAAAGGCGCGGCCCGCGCCGCCGGCGCGGAGGTCGGGAACGGAAGGATCCGGGCGGTCGTCGACCGCGAGTCCGGGGCTGTCCGGAGCCTCGTCTGGAACGACGGCAAGGTCCGCGAGCTGGTCGATCCCGGAACGATGTCCGGCCTTGGCCACTATCTCTATGTCCCCGGGGTCGACCCGAAAACGGCCCGGAGCGTCGCCGCCGTAGAGGTCGCCACGGGCGAGAGCGGCCCCCTCGTCGCCTCGCTCGTCGTCCGCTCGGGCGCGCCGGGCGCGAGAGGCCTCGTCCGCGAATACCGGGTCGTCGACGGCCTGGCCCGCCTCGACGTCTTGGCGACGGTCGACAAGGAGAAGGTCCGGGAGAAGGAGGGCGTCCACATCGCCTTCCCCTTCGCCGTCCCCGGAGGAACGACCCGGGTCGACGTCGGCTGGGGCTTCGTCCGGCCCGAGGCCGATCAGCTCGACGGGCGCCTGCCGGGATTTCTTCTGCGCCCGCGACAGCGTCGATATCTCGAACGGCGAGTTCGGCGTGACCTGGACGTCGCTCGACGCCCCGCTCGTCGAGATCGGCGCGATCACCGACGAGACGCCGCGCGAGAGCGAACGGCGGGTCTGGCTCCGTAAGCTCGAGCCCTCGAGCTTCCTTTTCTCCTACGCCATGAACAACTACTGGCACACGAACTACAAGGCCGACCAGGAGGGTCCCGTGACCCTTCGTTATGCCGTCGCCCCGCACCGCGGTTCGGACACGGCGGCGGCGAAGCGGCTCGGGCTGGAGGCGATCGCCCCGCTCCTCCCCGTCCCGGCCGACGCTTCGGCGCTCGCGCCCCGGCTTCCCGCTGACCGTCGACTCCCCGGCCTTCGTCGCCATGTCACTCAAGCCGTCGACCGACGGCCGGGCCCACGTCCTGCGCCTCCTCAACGCCTCCGAACGCCCCGGGACGCTCCGGCTCTCGGGCGATGCACTCGACCGGGGCCGCGTCTTCCTCGGCGACGTCGACGGCGCTCGCCGGCGCCCGCTTCTCCCCCTCTCGAAGTCCCCTCCATGGGGATCGTCACCCTCCGCATCGCCAAATAGAGCGGTTTGGCCGAAACTGGGGCTTCCTCTATAATGGATGCATCAACGACACGGGAGGCCCCATGACCGATATAGACCGTACTCCGCGACCCCGCAGGTCCCCCCTCAAGCGCCCCGCCGCCCTGGGCCTTCTGGCCCTGACGGCCGGCCTCGCCCTGGCCCTGTCGGCCCAATATCAACCCTCGTGGCAGGACCGCTCCGCGGCCATGGCCCCGCCCGGCACGTTCTTCGACCGGACCGTCAACCTCGGCGACCTCTGGAACATCCAGTCTTCCGAAAAGGCCAAAGGGACCGGGGAAGAGATCTCCAAGCCCGGCTTCAAGGTCGATACGTGGTATCCGGCCGTCGTCCCCTCGACCGTCCTCGGGACGCTCGTCCAGAACAACGTCTACAGGGACATCTTCTTCGACCGCAATCTCGAGGAGGTCCCCACCGAGCCCTTCGCCGTCTCCTGGTGGTACCGCAGGGAGTTCATCGTCCCGCCGGGTTCCGGGCCGGCCGTGACCCGGCTCGAGTTCGACGGCATCAATTACCGGGCCAACATCTGGCTCAACGGGAAGAAGGTGGCCGACGCGTCGACCGTCTTCGGCGCCTACCGCCGCTTCTCCATCGACATCACGGCCGACGTCAAGACGACGGAGAAGAACGTCCTCGCCGTCGAGGTCGTCCCGCCCGCCAAGGGCGAGCCGACGATCGGCTGGGTCGACTGGAACCCCGCCCCGCCCGACGGGGCCATGGGTCTCTTCCGCGAGGTCCGGGTCAGGTCCACGGGCCCGGTCTCGATCGAGCACCCGTTCGTCGCGACCAAGCTCGATCTCAAGGCGTTCAAGGAGGCCCGGCTGACGGTCTCGACGGACCTCGTCAACCACTCCGACCGCGACGTCACCGGAACGCTCCAGGGGCAGATCGAGGGGGCCCGCTTTTCCCGGGAGCTGACCCTCCGCCCCAAGGAGACGCGCCGGGTCGAGCTCACGCCGGAGACGACCTCCGAGCTCGTCGTCAAGGACCCGAGGGTCTGGTGGACCCACGACCTGGGCAAGCAGGAGCTCTACCAGCTCGCCCTCGCCTTCGTCCTCAAGGGCGACAAGGCCGGGGAGCAGGCCGCCGCGGCCCCGCCGCCCGACGAGGCCGAGGCCCTGGTCAAAGAGAAGGCCAAGCCCCGCGCTAAGGACCTCAAGAGGATGCCCGGGGCCCCCCGCGTCCTGCCCTCGGACGCCCGGCTCGTCCGCTTCGGCATCCGCGAGGTTGCCGACTACCGCAACGAGCAGGGCCACCGCGGCTTCACGCTCAACGGCCGCAAGGTCCTCATCCGCGGGGGAGGCTGGGCCGACGACCTCCTCCTCGACGTCCGGCCCCGCAAGCTCCTGGCCGAGGTCCTCTACGCCCGCCACATGAACCTCAACGCCCTCCGGCTCGAGGGCTTCTGGGGCACGAGCGAGGCCCTTTACGACCTCTGCGACCGCGCCGGCCTGCTGATCATGGTCGGCTGGAGCTGCCACTGGGAGTGGGAGAGCTACCTCGGCCGGCCCGCCGACGAGCCCTACGGCGGCATCGTCACTCCGGAGCTCATCGACCTCGTCGCCGCGTCCTGGCGGGACCAGCTGCTCTGGCTCCGCAACCACCCCTCGATCTTCGTCTGGGCCCAGGCGAGCGACATGCTCCCTCACCCCGACCTCGAGCGGCGCTACATCGAGATCCAGAAGGAGGTCGACCCGACCCGGCCGACGCTCGTCTCCACCAAGGGCAAGACGAGCGAGATCTCCGGCCCGTCCGGCGTCAAGATGCTCGGCCCCTACGACTACGTCCCGCCCGTCTACTGGTACGTCGACACCAAGAACGGCGGCGCCTACGGCTTCAACACCGAGACCGGCCCCGGGCCCCAGGTCCCGCCCCTCGAGAGCCTCCGGAAGATGATCCCCGAGGACAAGCTCTGGCCGATCAACGATGTCTGGAGCTACCACTGCTGCCGCGGCAAGTTCAAGACCCTCGACCGCTACAACGAGGCCATGGACCGCCGCCTCGGCCCGGCCAAGGACCTCGAGGACTACCTGCGCAAGGCCCAGTTCCTGAACTACGAAGGGATGCGGGCGATGTTCGAGGCCTTCGTCGCCAACAAGCCCAAGGCGACGGGCGTCATCCAGTGGATGGTCAACTCCGCCTGGCCGAAGCTCTGGTGGCAGCTCTACGACCACTCCCTCCAGCCGACCGGCGCGTTCTACGGCGCGCGCAAGGCCGGCGAGCCCGTCCACATCCTCTACAACTACGGCAACCACGAGATCGTCGCCGTGAACAGCTCCGCGACGGCCGCGTCCAAGCTCAAGGCCACCGTGCGGGTCCTCGACCTCGGCCTCAAGGAGGTCATCGCCAAGACGGTCGACTTCGGGCTCGCCGCCGACGAGGTCCGGACGATCGACGTCCTCCGGCCGCCGGACGGCATCACACAGACCTACTTCCTCGACCTGCGCGTCTTCGGGGACAAGAACCGCCTCGTCGACGCCAACTTCTATTGCCTGTCGGCCAGGCCCGAGACCCTCGACGAGGCCAACACGACCTGGTACGTGACCCCGGTCAAGGACTTCGCCGACCTCACCGCCCTGGCCTCGCTCAGGCCCGTGGCGATCAAGGCCCGCGGCAAGTTCTCCAAGGACGGCGCTGAGACCAAGGTCGTGGTCGATCTCGAGAACCCCTCGCCCGACCTGGCCCTGATGGTCGAGATCCTCGTCGTCCGCGAGGGATCGGGCCAGCCCGTGCTGCCGATCTACCTCGACGACAACTACATCACGCTGCTGCCCAAGGAGACGCGCCGGATCTCGGGGCTCTTCCCGACCGAAGACCTCTTCGGGGACAAGCCCAAGGTCACGGTCCGGGGCTGGAACGTGAGGGAAGAGTACAAGTAGCTCAGCCGCGGCCTTTCGTCAGGGCCTCGTAGAGGGCCCAGACGGCGCCCGGCCGCATGTATTTCATCGCCCGGAACGTCCTCTCCCCGTAGGTCTTGGCGGCGTCGTCCCAGCGGGTCTCCCCGGGATCGAGGTAGGCCTCGGGGGTCTTGAAGAAGTAGCCCTGGCCGAAGGGGCTGTAGACGACGTGGAAGAGCCCGTAGGCCGTGTGCAAGGCTTCTCCGGCGAGGCCGTCGAGGGCGAGGTGGGCGGCGAAGGCGTAGGCCGTACCGACCCAGACCTCGTCGCCCTGCTGGCTCCTGAGCTGGGCGCCGTCGGCCTTGCGGCCGTTGACCGCGCCCATCAGGCCCCGGCCGTAGCCGATGACGTTCCTCTCGTAGATCGTCCGCAGGGCCCGCGAGACGTCGGCGAGCGGGACGATGGCCGTCTCGTCGTCGCCTTCGAGACCGAGCATGCGGGAATACCAGACGCCGAAGACCTGGTCGGTCATGATGTCGTCGTTGCGGGCGTCGACGCGGAAGTAGCCGGCCCCGCCGTCCCAGAGCTTTCGCAGGGAGGCCCGGCCGGCCGCGAACCAGTCCTTGTATTTCGCGGTGGCGGCGGCGATGTCGACGGCGCTCACGCGGGCCAGGCCGCGGAAAGAGAGCGTCTCCCCCATCCGAATGGCCGCCTTGAGGCCGGCCAGCCAGAGCAGGCCGACGTAGGCGCTCTCGCCCTCCATCCGCCAGGTGTCGTAGGTCTGGTCGGGGATGCCCTCGTTGAGCGGGACGTGGCTCGCCTTGTCGCCGAACCTCCGCTCCAGCGTGTCCAGGGCCAGGACCGAGGCCTCGAACATCTTCATCAGGAAGCCTATGTCGAAGCCGCCGTCGGCCAGGAAGTCCCGGTAGGCCCTGAGCGGGAACCTCGGGTTGAGGTCCTTCCAGACGTTCGCGTTCTGCCAGTCGAAGGCGTTGAGGACCGTCCAGGGCCGCTGGCGGGGCGAGCCGAGGTCGTGGGGCACCATGCCCGGGACCTTGGCCGTGCTCCAGTAGTGACCGAGCTTATCGGCCGGCACCTCGCCCGGGAAGACGGCGGCGTACTGGAAGGCCCGGTAGGTCGAGTCCTCGAGCGGCACGGTCCGGGCGATGAACTCCATGTTCCGCTTCTCGAGCTCGGGCCAGAGACGGAGGACGTGCCAGCAGTAGGAATCGACGTCGGTCGTGCCGTACATGAGGTAGTCGGCGCTCTCGAGGTAGGTGTGGAGGTCGGTGACGGCGTCCCAGACGCTGGTCTCGGTGAGGACGTAGAGCTCGTTGAGGAGGGCCTGCTTGAACCAATCGGGGAGCTTCGGGTCGGCGAGGATGGGCCTCTGCCAGGAGTCGATGGACCGCTCCCACTCCGCGGCCCGGCTCAGGGCCTCGGACGCCAGGCGGAAGGCGCTCGTGCCTCTATCGTCGAAGAAGGCCGTGTATTTCTTTCTCTGCTTGGCCCCGGCCTCGAACTCGTAATAGGGGAAGTCCCAGGCGACGGAGAAGGGCACTTCGAGGCGCTCGCCGGGCTTGAGGGTGAACGAGACGGCCAGGGCCGCGCCGGTCCCCCGCCCCGCCGCCGCGGGGACGGACGCCCGCGTTCCGTCGAGCGTGCCGTCGGCGGCGAACTTCGTCCAGATGTCCGAGCCGTCGCCGCGCGGATCGAAGGCGGCCTGGAAGTGGACGCGCGTCCGAGACGGGTCCTCGAAGACGGCGATGGCCATGCTGCCCGAGAGGGCGTTGCCGCTCCTCGCGTCCTGGCCCTCCTTGCGGAAGAGGATGCCCTTGTGGCGGCCGTTCTCGACGAACTCGTTGACGCTCCCGTCGCTCCGGCGGTCCCAGACGAAGGAGGCCTGGAGCGGCGCCCCCGCCGCGGGCCGGGCCCGGACGGCCTCCCAACCGACCATGTTCTCCCAGGTCAGGAGGATGCTGACTTCGACGGGCTGCTTCGTCGGATTGACGGCGATCCAGCGATAGACGGCGACGGGATAGCTCGTCTCCTTGTAGTTCCCGGCGATGACGGGCGAGAACTGGACGACGGCCAGCTTGACCGGGAGCTCGGGGTTCTCCTCGTAGGAGAAGCCGGACTTGGGGTAGAGGGCGTAGTAGTCGCCTCGGCCGGCCGGATAGTTCCAGGCCCAGGCGCCGAGGCCGGCCGCGGGCGGCGGGGCCGTCGTCGACAGGGTCCGGGCGAAGGCGCGGCCGCCCGACCGCGTGAAGACGTGGAACTGGTCCGCCCAGACCGTGTCCTCGACCATCCAGCCGAGCTTGAGGAACCAGGTCGAGAAGTTGCCGTTCATGAGGCGCTCGAAGCCGCCGGCGCCGATGCCCCCGACGGGACAGGCGCTCCCCTCGGCCCGGGCTTCGATGTCGCCCGGGGCGACCGTTCGGCCGTACGTTTCGAGCGTGTGACCGATGGGCCGGTCGAAGGCGGCCGGAGGGAAGCCGCAGAGATTGGTCGCGGCGTAGTTCAGGCGGTCGAGGGCGGCCTGGAGGAGCTGTTTCTCCGAGGTCGCGCCGCCGGCGCGGGCCGCGGCGACGAGCTTGTCGAGGCGCCCGTCGATCTCGCGCCCGGCCTCGTCGGTGATCCCCTTCTCGGCGAGGAGCGGCGCGTGCTTGCGGACGAGCTCGGCCCGGACGTCGGCGGCGGCGTCCCCCGCCGCGCCGGCGGTCGCGGCCGCCGCGAAGAGGACGAGGAGTGAGGACGCGAGCGGCGTCCCCAGCGCGAGGGCCCGGTTCCATCGGGTGATCATTCCTTGTTCCTTTCTTCAGCGGACGCCGAACGACCTCCCGACGACCTCGAGGAGCTCGGACGCGCCGCCGCGGTGGTCCTGGCCGAGCGCCCAGAGGACGACCCCCGCCACGAGCTTGTCCTTGGCGTACTGGCACTTGAGCGAGACCGAGCTCATGTCGTCGTAGGCGATGATCATCGCGCCGTCGGCGCGGCGCTTGTACGGGACCTGGGCGACGTCGTCCCAGACCCGCGCCCACTCCGCCCCCGGCAGGTCGACGACGTCCTTGTAATCCCAGCTCCGGCTCGCCGTGAAGGGCAGGCCCGGTCCGGCGCAGTCGAAGGAGCGGCCGAAGAAGGGCACGCCCAGGAGGATCTTCTCGGCCGGGACCCGCCGGCCGCGGGCGTAGAGGAACGTCCGGTCGACCGAACCGCAGGGGTCCCCGCCGGACGCGAACAGCGGGGCGTTGTGTCCGGAGTGGGCGGACCAGGCGCCGTGGTAGCCGTAGGTCATGAAGCCGATGTAATCGAAATCGTCGGCCAGGCGCTCGAAGTCGATCCAGCGGCCGTGGAAGTCCTCCGCGGGGGCCGCCATGGTCAGAAGGAGCCCCGGCGAGCGCGCCTTGAGGGCGGCCCCCAGGGCCTCGATGAAGAGGGTGAACCCGGCCTTCTCCGCGTCGTTCGAGATGAATTCCCAGTCGATATCGACGCCGTCGTAAGCGTGGGCTTCGCAGAAGTCGACGACCTGGCCGATGAACCGGGCCCTGTTGGCGGCGCTCGAGGTCATGCCGGGGAAACCCGCGCAGTTGCCCCACCCGCCCAGGCTGAGGACCATCTTGACGCCGGCGGCGCGGGCGGCGTCGTTGAGGTCCGGATAGAGGAACCCCGCGGGCGCGACGAGGTTCCCGGCCGCGTCGGGCCAGGCGAAGGCGTGGGCGATGTGCGTGAGGCTCCCGAAGGCGATCTTCGCGTGGTCGAACTCGGCCCTGGCCCAGGACGGGTAGTACCCCATGACGACCCTATTCGGCCTCGCCGGCGCCTCGATGACGGGCGCGACCCTGCAAACGGACAGGCCCGCGGCGAGGGCGGCCAGGACAGTGATAGGGACAGGGACCGTTCGCATGGACTCTCCGGTCCCTATTTCTATCTCAACGGACCCGCTTTTTCAATCCGCGGCTATCCCAGCTCGGGAAGGCAGAACGAGATCGACCTCTTCTCGCGGCAGGAGGCGCAGCGGAGCGAGGCCTCGAGCTTCTCGCACTTCGTCCCCTTGCCCGTCCTGAGCTCGGTCTGCCACTTCCCGCCGCAGGAGCCGCAGGAGACCGGCAGCGCCAGCGAGACCGTGGCCCTCTTGGCCCGCGACCCCGCGCGCGGCACGGTCGCGGTCTGGATGCGGAAGGCCAGGCCGTGGGCCTCCTTGAGCTCGGCGAGATAGCCGCGGTAGAAGCGCAGCGTGTCGGCCGACTTCCGGACGGCCAGCTTCCGGGCCGCGGCCGTGCGCATGTTCGCCGGCAGGACGGCGGCGTAGGTCAGCTCCTTGCCCAGGAAATCCATGACGGCCGACTCGAGGTTCCGGCCCCGGAGCGTCGACTTGACGAAGAAGTTGGCCACGCCGAGGTAGCCGAACTTGGCCAGGAAGTCGGCGTCGTGGACGATGTCGGCCAGCCGGTTGCGGCTGCCGTTCGCGTTGTAGAGGGAGCGGAGGGCCCGGACGACCTGGCCGACGCCGGTGACCGGAAAGCCCGCCTCCTCGAGGATCGCGCGGGCCAGGCGGGCCGATTCCTCCTCCTCGGGCTTGTCGTCGGCGTGGTACTTCCCCCCGGCGAACTTGCCCGAGTCGTGGAAGAGGGCCGTCAGGGCGGCCAGGTCCGCGTTCTCCTTCTCCGCTTTGGCCAGGCGGAACGCTTGGGCGGCGACCAGGACGGAGTGCTCCCAGAGGAAGCCGTCGCGGACCTCCTTCTTCCCCGTGAAGACGCGCTCGGCGTCCTCGACGACGCCGCGGACGCGCTCGACGAGCCCGGGCGAGAGGGACGTCAACGAGCGATAGAATTCCTGCTGTTTGAGAAGCATGGGGTCGCGCTGCCCGCTCATTATGTCCAGCCGCCCAAGCCAAGTCAAGCCTCGAAAGATCATCGCGCGGCCGCAGAGCGGCTCGTAGGATTCTCTCGCCGCTCGTGCGCGGCCGTTATCCCATCGCCTTCCAGTCCGGAGGTTGAATTGGGCGGGCGGGGGACATATGATGGGCGGGATGACAAGGAAGATCCGGTGCGGCGGGAGGCCGATGACCGCGATCGTACTGGCCGGCGGGCGCGGCAGCCGCATGGGAGCGGACAAGGCCGGGCTGGCCGTCGGCGGCAAAACGCTCCTCGAGCATGTCCTCGACCAGGTCTCGCCCCGTTTCGACGAGATCATCGTCGGGATCTCGCCCGGACAGAAGATCGCTTCCCTTTCGCGCGGCGGGGCCGCGGGGCCGCACCGGCAGGACTCCCCTTCCCGCGCGGCGGGCCGGCGGGTCCGCGTCGTCGAGGACGAAACGCCCGGCCTGGGCCCGATCGGCGGCGTGCTGGCCGGGCTGAAGGCGGCCCGGAACGAGGCCTGCGCGGTCGTCGCCTGCGACATCCCGGACGTCCCCGTCCCGTTTCTCCGCCGTCTCGCCCGCGCGGCGGGCGATCACGCCATCGCGGTCCCCATCGGCCCGACGGGCCTCTACGAGCCTCTCTTCGCCGTCTATCGGAAGACGGTCGTCCCGGAGATCGAGTCGCTGCTGAGCAAAGGCGTGCGGAGCCTCCTGCCTCTCTACGAGAGATGCCGGACGGCGATCGTCCCTAAAGACGATAAGGTGCGCCTGGACAACCTGAACACACGCGCCGACTATGAAGGCTATCTCCGCGCGAGACCCTCGAGGACGGCCGCGAAGCGACCGGACCGCGAGACGGCCAGAGAGCGCTAGGGCGTCCTCTCCCACGGCCGGGCGACGAGGCCGTAGAAGTGAAGGCGGCCGGCGACCTCGCCCGCGAGGATGAAGGCGAGAGCCAGCAGCTGGGTCGCGGTCCAGCCGCTGTCTTTCATGATGTCGTTGGCGCCGGTCGCGATCTCAGAGCCGAGGAAGACGAGTCCCGTGGCGAGGAGGGCGATCCGGACCAGATGAGGGGCCCGGGCCGCGTCGCCTTCGGGACGAAGGGACGGGCCGAGGCGGACACCGCAGATCCCGTGCCGCGGCGCCATGAGCGTCGCCCAGGCGATCTCGACGGCGACGAGGACGAAAGCGGCCTTGGTCAGGTCCACGGGAAACGCCCCGGGACCCGCGACGACGCGGACGACGAGCTCGGTGGCCACCGCGCCGAGAACGAGCGCGGTCAGGAAGAACGACAGCGGCGTGTAGATGCCCTTCCAGGCCGGCAGGGCCGGAAGCATGTAGAGCTTCGCCATGCTGACCAGAAAAAGGGCCCCCGCCACGAGGGCGGCCAGGAGCGATCCCGCGTGAAGCCATCGCGCCGGGACCCGGAGCCAGGCCAGCCAGCCCGACAGGGCGACGAGACCGAGGAAGACGAGCTCGAACAGGATCTCGCGGCTGAGCCAGGAGGACCGCAGGTTGCTGAGGACGAAGCGCGCCCGGAGTGGATGCCGGAGATGGAAGAGGGACGCGAGGACCGCCAGGGCCTGGAGAACGGCGACGAAGGCCAGAACGACCAGCCAGGTCACGAACCAGCCCGGTGAGGGCGCGCGGCCCCGGACGAGGAAAGGGAGATGGAAGAGCAAGAAGACGCCGACGGCCGTCTGGCCCAAGATCGTGAAGGCGACGAGCGGCCACTCCTTGAGCATGCGCGGTCAGACTTCTTCCCAGTTGGCCACCTCGGCCGCCCGCTCCGCGGCCTTGGCGGCGTCGGGATGGGGCTTGATGACCAGGGCCGGCTCGGTCTGGGACGGGTCGGGCAGGGGGAAGATCTGGCTGACGTCGCCGTATTTCTTCCTGAGCTCGGCCAGGTCGCCGAAGTCGAGGGCCCGCATCGGGCAGGCCGCGACGCAGGCCGGCACCCCAGCCCGCGTCGATCTCGTCGTAGCAGAAGTCGCACTTGGAGACGGTGTTCGTCCGGGCGTCGAACCGGAGGCGCCGTAGGGGCAGGCCCACTCGCAGTAGCGGCAGCCGATGCAGGCGCCCGCGTCGACGAAGACGATGCCGTCCTCGCGCTTGGTGATGGCCTTGACCGGGCAGACCTCGACGCAGACGGGGTTCTCGCAGTGGTTGCAGGCGATGGAGAGGTGGTAGGCGACGACCGTGCGGCACCCAGGCCTCGCCCTCCTGCTCCCAGCCGCCGCCGGCCACCTCGTAGACCCGGCGCCAGAGCAGGCCGGGCTCGAGGTCGTTGCTGTCCTTGCAGGCGATCTGGCAGGCCTTGCAGCCCGTGCAGGCCGCGGCGTCGAAGTAGAAGCGCGTACTGGCGTGACCATCTCAGCCCGCCTCCGCTCTCTCCACCTGGACCATGATCGTGTGCTGGGCGGTGCCGAAGGCGAGCGGCGTCCAGCGCTCCGAGGTGAGGACGTTGACCGAGCCGCGCCGGTCGACGCCGTCCTCGTCGGGCGTCCACCAGGCGCCCTGGGGGATGTCGACCACGCCGGGCAGGATCCGCGGCGTCACCCGGCACGGGACGACGACGGCGCCGCGGTCGTTGAAGACCCGGACCGGGTCGCCGTCTCGATCCCGCGCGCCCGGCGTCGATCGGGTTGATGAAGACGCGCTGGGGGAAGGCCTCCTCGCAGCCAGTCGTTGTTCTCGTGGGTCGAGTGGACGCGGGCGAGGGTGTGGTGGCCGATCGCCTGCAGCGGGTACTTGCGCCGCCTCGGGGCCGAAGGGGCTCTCCCACTCCTGGATGTACTTGGGCACGGCCGGGATCTCGTCCGGGCCGGCCCAGGTCGTGGAGCGCGCTTGGAGAAGATCTCGATCTTGCCCGAGGGTGTCGGCAGCGGATGCGCCTCCGGGTCGCGCCGGAAGTCGGCGAAGGCGACGGCCGGCTCGGTCACCGGCATCGGCGTAGACGCCGGCGTTCGACTCGCTCGAACTCGTCGAGCGCGGGCAGCTCGGGGAAGCGCGTCTCGCGGTAGCGGTCGAGCGATCCAGGCGACCCAGCCGCGCTCGTCGCGGCCCTCGGTGTACGCCTCCTCGATGCCCAGGCGCGCCGCGATCTCGGCGCAGATGCGGTAGTCGCTCTTGCGACTCGCCGAGCGGCTCGACCAGCTTGGGCATCAGGATGACCTCGTCGCCGTACTTCCAGCCGTCCTCGAGGCCCCAGGTCTCGAACTGGGTGCAGGCCGGCAGCACGAGGTCGGCGAAGCGCGCCGTCGGGGTCAGGAAGTTGTCCTGGACGACGAGGAACTCGACCTTGCTTCTCGTCGCGCGAGGATCGCGGGCGGTCCGGTTGACGTTGCCGTGCTGGTTGATGAGGGCGTTGCGAGGCGACGGCCTAGATGCAGCTTGATGTCCGTCGTCGAGCCTGTCGACGCCGCGGACGCCGTCGGCCTCGGCCCATCTCCCGGCCCCGGAGGACCGCCTCGGTCCAGAGGAAGCACGGGATGCCGGGCCTTGACGGGTTCTCGCCGACGGGGAAGACGAGTCCAGAACGGGCCGCCGTCGGGCGCCTGGAGGGCGAGGCCGCTGGCCCAGCCGCCGGGAACGCCGACGTTGCCGGTGATGGCCGCCAGCACGCAGCCGGCCCGCACGACCTGCTCGCCGTAGGCCCGCCGCTGCATGCCGTAGCCCTGGTAGAGGACGCCGGGCTTGGTCGTGGCGTACTCGCGGGCGATGCGGGCGATCGTCTCGCGCGGGACGCCGCGTGATCGGCTCGGCCCAGTCGGGCGTCTTGGCGACGCCGTCGCGCGTCCCGAGGATGTAGTCCTCGTAGCTCTCCTCCCCCTCCGCGCCGGGCGGCATCTGCGTCGCGTCGAAGCCGACGCAGTGGGTCCGGACGAAGTCGGCGTCGTACGAGGCCCTCGTCGATCATGACGTGGGCCATGGCGCGTCATCATCGCCGCGTCCGTGCCGGGGCGGATCGGGATCCACTCGTCGGCGAGCGCGACGGCGCTCAGGGTCATGCGCGGATCGATGCAGACGACGCGCGCGCCCTTCTCGCGGGCCTTCTTGACGAAGTAGTCGCTGTTCGTCCCGTCGCGCATCTCGGCCGGGTTCCAGCCCCACATCAGGATGTACTTGGAGTTGAGCCAGTCCTGGCGCTGGTTGCCGGTGACGCCCGTGCCGTAGACGGAGGGCGTGGCCGCGGTTGATGGCCGCCCAGCTGTAGCTGTTGTAGAAGCCGAGGCAGCCGCCGAAGAGGTTCATCAGCCGCTGGGCGGTCTGACGCCCGTTGATCTGGTTGTAGCTCCCGGTGCCGTAGGGGACGAAGAAGGCCTCGTTGCCGTAGGCCTTCTTGACGCGCTCGAACTCGGCGGCGATGCGGTCGAGGGCCTCGTCCCAGGAGATGCGCTCGAACCGGCCCTCGCCGCGCTTCCCGACCCGCTTGAGGGGGTGCATGAGGCGGTCGGGGTGGTACTGGCGCTTGCGGTAGGCCCGGCCGCGGACGCAGGCGCGCAGCTGGGGGTCGGCGACCGTGTCGCCCGGGCGGTCGTCGGTCTCGATGCGGACGATGACGCCCGTCGCGGACGAAGACCATGAGCAGGCAGCGGCCGCCGCAGTTGTGGGCCGGGCAACCGACCCGGACCATGCGCTCGTCGGCGGCGGCCTGCTCGACCAGCGCGTGACGGGGGTCGCGGCGCCGGAATCCTGCGGCCAGCCCCTTGGACGAGGCGGCCGCCGATCCGACGAGGGCGCCCCAGCGCAGGAAGCCGCGGCGGCTCATCCCCACGGTCTCGATCCTCTTCTTGAGGCGGGAGTCCTTCACGGCCAAGACCGCCTCTCTTCCGCGGACAGGGGCTGTCCCCAGGCGGCGACCGTCCCCCGGGCCCGGCCCGGAAGGGCGACCCAGAACGCCCCGGCCAGGGCCTCGAGGAGGATGGCCTGGATCGGATGGATCAAGGCGACGAGGTCCGTGCCGGGAACGAGGAGATCGAGGAGCTTGAACGAGGCGGCCACGGCCCCGGCGACGAAGACCGCGGCGGCGCTGCGGGAGCGGCCGGCCACCCGGCCCATGACCGCGACGGCGACAGGGACCATGACCAGTCCCGGCAGTCCCGGGACGCGGGCGAGATGGAGGAGATGCCCGAGGGTCGCTTCGGCCAAGCCCCAGACACACCCCCAAAGAAGGGCCGCAGCCCACATGCGGAGATCGCGGATCAGCCGACCTGGGTCGTCAGGAAGATCTGCAGGCTCATCTGCTTGATCTGGTCCTGGACCTCCTCGATCTCGTCGAGGTGGGCGTCCTCGTCGTTGAGGATCGTCTGGAGCAGGTCGCGCGTGGCGAAGTCCTTGACGTTCCCGGCCAGGACGATGGCGTCGTTGTAGGCCTTGATGGCCCCTTCTTCGGCCTTGTGGTCGAAGACGTACATCTTGGGCACGTCGCTGCCGATGAACAGCGGTTTGAGCTCGCTGACGATGGGCAGGCCCTCGAGGAAGAGGATGCGGCCGATCAGCTTCTCGGCGTGCTTCATCTCGTCGATGGCCCTCTTCTCGATCACTTTATGGAGCTT
Organism: Candidatus Aminicenantota bacterium; assembly: GCA_963719985.1. GTDB lineage: Bacteria > Acidobacteriota > Aminicenantia > Aminicenantales > Saccharicenantaceae > RBG-16-66-30. Next base: position 786,401 of record CAVRDU010000006.1, read on the forward strand.
CTCGTAGCCCCAGCCGTCGCACATCTCCGAGTGGACCATGTACTGGTTGATGGCCGTCAGCTCGTCGGCGAGCAGCGAATTGAGAACCTTGATGAGTTTGGGGTCCCCTTTCATGATGTCCTCCTCCGTCGGGAATTTTTGGGCTATCGCTCGAAAAGTATATTTTAACCCCATCGCCGGACAAAGGCAAGCCGCGCGGCCGAGCCATTTTTCGGCTTTTGAGAACGCGCCATTTGGGATAGAATGTTCTTTACCGTGAAGGAGGGCATCATGAGACACACGATCGCGGTGGCCGTCATCGCCATCGTCCTGCTCGCCGCCGCGGGCTGCGCGCCCGGGCCCAACAGCGCCGAAAAGACGGCGGACGCCGACGGCCGGACGGCCGGGTTCTTCCTCGGACTGTGGCACGGCCTCATCTCCCCGGTGACGTTCGTCATCTCCGTCTTCAGCAGGAACGTCCGCTTGTACGAGGTCCACAACAACGGGACCTGGTACAACTTCGGGTTCGTCCTCGGGGCGGGCCTCTTCCTCAGCGGCGGCATCCTGGGAAGGAAGAAAAAGAAGGGCTGACCTTGCCGGAAGCCGTCGTCGGCGTCGTCTTCGCCGCGGCGTTCCTGCGCTCGGCCCTGGGCTTCGGCGACGCCGTCGTGGCCATGCCCCTGCTGGCCATGGTCGTGGGGCTCAAGACCGCTTCGCCCCTCGTCGCCTTCGTGGGGCCGACGATCTCCGTGCTGATCCTGGCCCGCGAGTGGAGGCGGATCGAGTTCGGGGCTGCCGGCCGGCTCGTCGTCGCCTCGTTCTTGGGCATCCCCATCGGCGTCTACGGCCTGGCCCGTCTGCCCGAGGCGCCGCTCAAGATCCTCCTCGCCGTCCTCATCCTCGGTTACGGTGTTTTCGGCCTGGCGAAACCGTCGGTCAGGATCCGGAGCGAGAAAGGCTGGTTGCCCTGGCTCGTCGGCTGGATAGCCGGCGTCCTGGGAGGGGCGTACAATACCAATGGCCCGCCCGTCGTCGCCTACGGCATGTTGCGGGGATGGGAACCGGAGAGGTTCCGGGCGACCTTGCAGGGCTATTTCCTGCCGACGGGGCTGGCGATCCTCGCCGGTCATGGCCTGGCCGGGATGTGGACGGCGGACGTCCTCAGGAACTACTTCTATTCCCTGCCGGCCATCGTCCTGGGCGTCTTCCTCGGCGGCTTGCTCAACCGGAGGCTGTCCCGCGCGATCTTCGCCAAGCTCGTCTACTCGCTGCTCGCGGCGATGGGCGCCCTCCTCCTCGTCCGCAGCCTTTAAGATTATTTTATAGAGGAGGCGGGGCCGTAGTACAGGCCGTTGAAGAGCAGCTTGAAGGTGCCGTGGGGCTGGCCGCGGAAGGCGATCTCGGGACCGTAGAGAAAGACCTTGCCCTTGCCCACCGACGCCTCGGCGACCTGGACGCTGCGATAGAGGTAGGGCTCGCCCCAGGCCCAGCCGCTGCGGAGGAGCCGGCCGTCGCCGAACCAGGCCACGGCCTTAACGCCCTTGAGCTCGGCGTCGGGCAGGAGCGTCCAGGCGGGCGTATTGTCGAAGAAGACGTCGACGGTCTCCGCCATGCCGTGGGCCAGAGGGTGCGTGTTGTCGAAGACGGCCCGGAGCACCGACCCGGGGATGTAGAACTTCTCCGACCGCAGCGGCGAGAGCTGCCCGTCCGGGGCCCTCTCGACCAGGGCGTTGGCGAGCGGCAGACCGAAGTGTTCGGCGATGGCCGTCGCCGAATCGAGGGCCAGGATGGTCCCTCCCGCTTCGACGAACTCGCGGAGGATGGGGATCGTCTTTTCGGCGGTGATCCGGCCGACCCGGTCCTTGTACTCGTCGGGGATGTTCGACGGCGACGGGGCCTGGAAGCCGCGGAAGGAAGCGGCGCCCTCCTGGCCTCCGGCCGGCACGCGGGGAATCGAACCGCCGACGAAGACGAGGGCGTCGAACTTGGCTACGAGGCCGCCGGCGTCGAGCGCCGGCGCGAAGACGAGCTCGTAGGGGAACTCGAACTGCTCGAGGAGCCAGCGGACCCAGCCCGAGGCCATCGACCCGCCGTAGCTGTCCCAGAGCCCGACGCGGACCGGCCGCAGCCTGAAGGCCTCGCCCTTCGGCGGGCTCGACAGCGCGGCCACGTCGAGGCCCTTGTCCTTGGCTGTCTTCTCCAGGATGGCCGCCGCGCCCGCCTTGGCCGGCACGTAGATCGTCCCGGCCGGATAGGAACGCCCGTCGGCTTCGAAGCCCTCCTTGAGCCAGAGGACCTCCGCTCCCGCCTTGAGCAGCCTGTTGATGGCCACGAAGGTGTCGTTGACGCGGTGGTCCAGAACGTAGCCCGCGGCGCCCGCCTTCGCCTCGAAGACGCCCGCCGGCGGTTTGGTGACGTCGGGGATCCTTTCAAAGGGACCGCTGAAGCCGTCGAGAATGCGGTCGAAGGCGATGCCCATCTGATAAGCCAGCGTCCAGCCGGCGGCGTCGTAGGGAGGCCGCGGCGACCCGCCCGGATAAGGGATGTCGTTGGGGTGGTCCTGCGGCTCGAACATGGTCAGCACGTGGGGCCGGAAAGCCTGGGCCATCCGGAGGACATAGGAGCCCTTGGGATAGGCCTTCCCGGCCACCGTGAAATCGGCCGTCGCCCGCTCGACCTCGACGCCGCTCTCGAGGAGGGCGTTGACGAACTTGGTCGCCGTCGGGAAGTCGGCCTGGTCGGACGGGATGATGTAGCCCCGCGGGTCGCGCGTGGCCTTGTCGAAGATCGACTGGTAGTACTTGACGTCCACCCCGCCGCCGCGGCCGAAGCCGCCCCGGCCCCCGGCCGGCGGCTGGGCCGCGGCCTGGTCCTGGCCCCGGCTCGCCGCCCGGTCCTTTTCGACCGCGGCCTGGACCGCGGCGATCGTCCCCGGCACGATGGTCCACGAATCCTTGCTCCCGGCCTCGATGGCGTGCTTGCCCATGAGGTAACGCCGGTACAGGAAGTCCTCGCTGTGTTTCGAGGCGACGTCGAGGATGGCCATGTCGGCCGTGATGGCGTATTCGACCGACTGGCGGAAATGCCACTTCTGCGGCGCGACCGGGTAGGGGTAGTCGTGCTTCGGCAGGAGCCGGTCCGGGACGAAGGGGATGTCGACCGGCGTCGGGTTGCCGATGGTCTCGGTCAGGATGCCGATGACGTTGTGGAAATAGCCCGTGCTGCGAAGCCCGCCGTTCCACCAGGTCGAGTAGCTCGCCCCCGAGCGCATGATCGCCCCGGGCTTGCCCTCGGTGACGAAGCGGTTGTGCATGGACGCCGAGACGAGGTCCAGCCCGACCGGGATGAGCGGGTCGAAGGCGTAGTTGAAGGGATCGCGGAAGGGCGGCGCAAAGAGGACCGTCCCGGCCGGCCCGGTCTGATGGTGGTTGTAGAGGATCTGGGGGTGCCACTCGATGTAGAGCTGGCGGCTCATGGCCTTCGTCTCGGCCTGGGTGTTCATGTAGAAGTCGCGGTTGTTGTCGTGACCGATGTACTTCTGGTAGAGGACGGGGACGCCGCTCATCGACCGCTTCGACGGCTCCTTCTCCCGCATGTACCAGTCGGCGACGAGGTCGAGCCCGTCGGGATTGGCCGGCACAGCGAGCAGGATGACGTCGTCGAGGATGCGCCGTGTCTCGGCGTCGTCGCCGCTGACCATCCGGTAGACGAGCTCGACGAGCTGCTGGGAGCCGAGGATCTCGGTCGCGTGGAGCCCGCCGTCGATCCAGACGACGGCCTTGCCCTCGGCCGCGAGCCGGCGCGCGCCCGCGTCGTCGAGGCCCTTGGCCAGGGCCAGCCGCTTGGCGATGTCTTTGTAGCGGGCCAGACGGGCATGGTTGGCCGGCGACGTGATGACGGCCATGATCATCGTCCGGCCCTCGGCCGTCTTGCCGATGTCGACGAGCGTCATGCGGTCGGACTCGGCGTCGAGCTTCTTCCAGTAGGCGACGAGCTGCTTGTAGTTGACGAGCTGGTAGTCGGCGCCGATGTCGAAGCCGAACTGCCGCTTGGGGCTGGTGACCCCGGCCGCGGCCGCGGGGACGCGGAGCGCGGCGGCGGCGAAGACGAGAAGCATTCCGGCGACGAGGGTCCGGGTGAAGCGTCGGAAGCGGATGGGCTCGGGCATGTTCGTTCCTTCCTGAGTGGGATCGGAGAGCGCTATATACCAAAGGACGCGCGAGGCTGTCAAAGACCGGCCACGGGGGCGGCGGGCGCCCGTCACCAGATCCCCGGGACGAGTCGGAAGCGGACCGACTTCGCGTATTCGTCGTACCAGATGAGGTCCCTCATCAGCATCCGGTCCTCGAGGCCGGTCCGGACGACGAGGAGCAGGGCCGCGAGCCCCTGGGGGACGAGGGCCCAGACGGAGCCGAGGACGAGGGGCGTCGTCAGGCCGAACAGGAGCCCGCCGAGATACCCGGGATGGCGGCAGAACCGGTACGGGCCCTCGCGGCAGACGGTCTGGCCCCGGTCGGCCTGGATCCGGGCGACGCTCGAGAAGAAGGGATTGGCCCGTTTGGCCCAAAGGAACAGGCCCTGGCCGGCCAGGAAGACGGCCAGCGCGAGCGCGTAGGTGATCGGCAGAGGATGGAAGCTCGCGTGCCCCCGGCCGGCGTCGATCCCGGCCACGACGACCGCCGCGAGACAGAGCGGAGTCGAGAGCAGGTAGTAACCCTTGTCCCACCACTTCATGCCCTTTCCCGGGCGAAGCCGCTCGGTGATGAGCCCTATGTCGTCCTTCAGGAACCACGCGGACAGGACAAGGACGCTCAGATTGACGCCGAAGAACACCCAACCCTGCCAATAGTCGAGGCGCCCCGCGGAGAGGAAGATCAGGCCGGCCAGCACGACTATGCCGGCGAGGCTGCGGAGCCAAAGAGAAGCGCTGATGCTCATCCCACGCTCATTATCCGCCAGTCGGTTGATATATTCAATATCTCCGGCGATATGGACCGGCGGTCTTTTTTCAGGTACTATCGTTCTCGTCGGAAGATCCGAGTGATGAAGAAATGCGCGGGTGGCGAACGGCCCTGGCGGTGGCGGCCGCCACGCTCTGCCTCGCGCCCGCCGGCGTCGGACAGTCGCGGAAGCACGATCTCTCGGTCCATTTCGGCGTCGTGTCGAGCGACCAGGTCATCGACATCCTCGAGGACCCCGCGGCCGTCGTCATCCCCGCGGGCGCCTACTCCAAGGTCGGCCAGACGTTCAGCGCGGCGCCGTTCCTCACTTATCGCCGCTGGATCACCGGCCGCCTCGCTTTCGGGGGCGCGGCCGGCTACTTCGGCTCCTCGGGGGCGCTCGTCCCCGCGGGCGGTGAGGCCATCGTCGGGGACTTCCGCGAAAAGAACTACGTCGGCGCCGTCGAGATCCAGCTTCGGTGGATGCGCAAGCGGACGCTGGAGCTCTATTCGGGGGCCGGATTCGGCGTCAAGGTCCGCCGGGGAACATACAGGGACGGCGGCGCGACGGACGCGTTCACCAAGGCCCTGCCGACGTTCCACCTCAACGCCCTCGGCCTGCGCGCCGGAAAGAGCTTCGGCTTCTTCGCCGAGGCGGGCTACGGCTACAAGGGCGTTCTCGCGGCCGGCCTCAACGCCCGGTTCTAGCGCCGGCCCGGTTGAGCCGGGTCCGCGACTACTTTATAATAGTGGCCGAAGATCGCCAGGAGGCAGGAACGGCATGAAAAGGGCTCTGGTCCTGGGTCTGGTGGCGCTCGTCGTCGCCGGTGTCAGCGTGCAGGCCTATGCGACCGCTCAAGAGCAGGCCCAGGCGCCCGGGGACGTCCAGCCGATCTCCTGGGATAGGTGGCTGACCGCCAAGGCCAAGGCGGAGGAGAACGACGCCGCGGGGAACCTCGTCGCGGCCCTGCAATATTACCTCGAGTACGTCCGTCAGGCCCAGGGGCTGGGAAGCGCCGTCCGTGTGGCCTGGGGCAAGAACAACGCGGCCTACATGATCATCAAGATGCACCGCCAGGACCAGACCGTCGACCTGGCCCCGGCCCAGAAGATGCTCGAGGAGGGCCTCGACATCGCCGAGGCGACCGAGGACTGCCGGCGGATCCTGACGGCCAACCTGGAGTACGTCAAGCTCTATCTCCGCTAGCGTGGAGAGGAGGGCGGGCGAGAACACCGAGGAGGCACCCATGCGGCGGAGAACCCGGATCATCGTCGGAGCATTCTTCCTGGCGGCGTTCGCCGCGGCGGGCCCCTGGGTGGCGGGAGCATCTGCCGAAGCGGCCGGACCGGAAGGGCGCGTCCCCACGGTCGCGGACCTGATGTCCCTGAGGTCCGCGGGCTCGGCCCGCATCTCGCCCGACGGGACCCGGGTCGCCTACACGGTCACGGAGACCGACCTCGAGCAGGACGCCTACGTCACCCAGATCTGGCTGGCCGACGCGGCCACGGGGAAGGCGATCCAGCTCACACGGGGCCAGAAGTCCTGCACGGGACCGTCATGGTCGCCCGACGGACGCTGGCTGGCCTTCGTCTCGAGCCGGGCGGACGACAAGTCCCAGATCTTCGCCATCAGCCCCGACGGAGGCGAGGCGGTCCAGCTGACCAAGGCCGAGACGGGCGTCAACGGATACGACTGGTCCCCCGACGGCGGGACCATCGCCTTCACCGCGGCCGATCCCGTGTCGGACGAGTCCAAGGCCCGCAAGGATTTCTACGGCGACTTCGCGGTCGTCCGCCGCGAGTACACGCACACGCATCTCTGGACCGTCGACGTGGCGGAGGCCCTGCGCTCGCCCCAGCCGGGCCGGCGCCGGACGAGCGGCCACGCGTTCACGGTCGGCGGGTTCGACTGGTCGCCCGACGGCCGGAGCGTCGTCTTCAGCGCGACGCTCAATCCCGACCTCATCCACGGCGGGACGTCCGACATCTACGTCCTCGAGCTCGACGGGGACAAGGTCAGGCGGGTCGTCGACCTCGCCGGCCCGGACTCCTCTCCCCGCTTCGCGCCGGACGGGGGCTCGATCCTGTTCACGACAGCGGGCGGGCATCGCGATTACTTCGCCCGGAACACCGGGCTGGCCGTCGTCCCCGTGGCCGGAGGGCCGATCCGGCCGCTGACCGGCGCGTTCGACGAGAATCCCTCCCCGGTCGCCTGGAACGCCGACGGCGTCTACTTCCAGGCCCTGCAGAGGACGGCCGTCCATCTCTACCGGCTCGATCCCGCGACGCTCCAGATCTCCCGCTTGACGACGCCCGACGAGGCCATGGTCTCGGGCTTCAGCTTCTCGAGCGACGGCAGGCGGGTGGCCTTCCTGTCGGCGACACCCACGGCGCTCGCCGAGATCGCCGTCTCGGAATTCCCCTGGAAGCCGCGCCTCCTGACCCGGATGACCGACCAGGTCGCGGGCTGGACGCTGGGCACGCGCGAGGTCGTCTCCTGGAAGAGCAAGGACGGCGCCACGATCGAGGGCGTTCTCATCAAGCCGGCCGATTTCGATCCGGCGAAGAGATACGCCCTGCTCTGCGTCATCCACGGCGGGCCGACGGGCGTCGACCGGCCGGCCCTTCTCGCCGGCGACACGCGCTACTACCCCTCGGACATCTGGGCCGCCCGCGGCGCCCTCGTCCTCAAGGTCAACTACCGGGGCAGCGCCGGATACGGCGAGAAGTTCCGGCTAGCTCAACTTCCGCAACCTCGGCGTCGGCGACGCCTGGGACGTCCTCTCGGGCGTCGACCACCTGGTCGCGAAGGGCTGGGTCGACCCGGGCCGCGTCGGCTGCATGGGCTGGAGCCAGGGCGGCTACATCTCGGCCTTCCTGACCACGTCGTCGACGGCGTTCAAGGCCATCTCGGTCGGGGCGGGCATCTCCAACTGGGCCACCTACTACTACAACACCGACATCACGCCCGTTCACGATCAACTACCTCGGCGACGACCCGGCCGACGACCCGGCGATCTACGCCAAGACGTCGCCCATGACCTACATCAAGAAAGCGGCGACGCCGACCCTCATCCAGCACGGCGAGCTCGACCGGCGCGTGCCCATCCCCAACGCCTACGAGCTGCGCCAGGGGCTCGAGGACCGGGGCGTGCCGGTCGAGATGGTCGTCTACAAGGGCTTCGGCCACGGCATCACCAAGCCGAAGGCCACGCGGGCGGTGATGGAGCACAACCTGGCCTGGTTCGGCCACTACATCTTCGGCGACCCGAAGCCCGACCTGACCGCGCCGCCGCATCCGGAGAAGGAGGGCAAAGAGGAGAAAAAGGGGGGCGAAAAATGAGATGCAAGGTCTGCGGACGCGATTACCCGTCGCTCTATCATTTCAAGACGGCCGACGTCTGCCTCGGCTGCCACGAGGGCATGGGCGACGAGGAGAGGACGCGGGCCGCCCAGCCCAAAGAGATCTTCCGGATGACGACGACGGCTTTCACCGTCGACGGCTACCGTGTCGTCAGGTCGCTCGGCGTGGTCCGCGGCATCACCGTCCGGTCGCGCTCGGTCTTCGGCACGATCGGGGCCTCGCTCCAGACGATCGTCGGCGGCAACATCACCCTTTTCTCCGAGCTCTGCGAGCAGACCCGGAGCGAGGCCTTCGAGATGATGGTCAACCACGCCGTCGAGCGCGGGGCCAATGCCGTCATCGGCGTCCGCTACGACGCGACCGAGATCATGCAGGGGGTCACCGAAGTCCTCTGCTACGGCACCGGCGTCGTCGTCGAGCCCCTCTGATCCCTCCCGGTTGACAGGGCCCTCCGCTCCGGCTTATAGTGACGGCGACGGTGGGATTTCAATGGGGAGGCTTCCATGATCTGGTGGGTTCTCGCTCTGTCCGTCTCTGACGATCCTCTCCTACCTCGCCGACGCGGGGGTCTGGACCCTGCTCCAGGACATCCGGGTCCCGGTTCTCAACGCGTCACTCCTGAGCGCCCTCCTTCTTCTCTGCACGCTCGGGATCCTGCTCCGGATGCTCCGCATGCGGAGCAAGGGGGAGAAGGAGGTCCTGCGCTCCAAGGTCCATCAGCTCGAACAGAAGATGTGAGCGCGGCCCGGCCCGGCTGAGCCGGAGGCCTAGATCTTGATGAGGATCTTCTTCCGGTAGAGCCAGAGGCACAGCGACCAAAGGACCGCCCAGGCGGCGGCGCCGGTGAGGATCTTCGCCGCGAGATCTCCGGTCCATGGAACGAAGGCCATGGTGAAGGGGAAGACCAGGCTCCGCACCCAGACCGTTCCGCCGCTCTCCGTGAAGAGGTAGATGAAGAGCGAGTTCATCCCGACGACGTTGAGGAAGACGGCCCACTTGTTCCAGCCCCTGACGTCGATGAGCCAGTAGCTGAAGGCCAGCGTCAGGAGGCAGAAGCCGCCGCCGGCGAGGACGAACGAGCTCGTCGCGACGCGCTTGATCATCGGCGTGACGGCGGTCAGGGCGAACCCCGCGGCGACCGCGGCCGCGCCCCAACCGGCCAGCCCGGCGATCTTCCGCCTCGGCGTCGCGCCGCCCCGAAGCCATTGCCCCGCGAGGACACCCCAGATCGTGTGGGCGGCCGTCGGGACAGCGTTGAAGGCGACCCAATGGCCCGACGACAGCTCTCCCGAGATGAGCATGTCCACCCAGGCCCCGAAGTTCTTGTCGGGGACGAAGGGCTGATCGAACCCCGGGACCCAGAAAACGCGGTAGATCAGCTCGGCCATGGCGATGAGGGCGAAGCTCCAGGCGATCTGCGTCCGCGGCCGCCGCCTCATCAGGAGGTAGGCGACGGGATAGGTCACGGCGAGCTGGGCCAGGACGTTCTGGAAACGGAACGTGATCCGGCCCGGCCCGATGCAGTAGAGGGCCCAGCCGAGGACGAGCAGCGTGACGGAGCGGATGATGACGTGCCTGGTGATCGTCCTCCGGCTCTCGCCGCGCTCCTCCCGCTTGGCCACCGAGAAGGCCAGGGCGACGCCGACGATGAACATGAAGAAGGGCTGGACGAGGTCCCAGGAGCGCAGCCCGGCCCAGGGGTGATGCTCGAGCTGCGTTCCGAGCGCGTGGAGGAGCGTCCCGCCGAGCCGCGGATCGCGCAGATGCTCGTAGAGGAGCGTACTCTCCCCGATGAGGAGGAACATCGTCAGCCCGCGGAAGAAGTCGAGCGACAGGAAACGCTCTTTCATGTCCTCTCTCCCGACGTCTCGTTCTGGGGCTCCTCGCCGAACGTGTTCCAGGGATACCCGCCCATGGGCGGCGTCAAGGCCAAGCCGTCAACCTTGGCGTGACCCGCCCGCGGCAGGTCTTTCGGGCGCAGGGTTTGAGGGGAAGACGCCGCGGCCCAGGCGGCGATGGCCAGAGTGATGGCCAAGGCGCGCAAGATCCCCCGGGAGGATCGACGGGCCGTTCGCGGCTTCATCCCGGTCCTCCCTTAATTGATGTTCCGGGTCAGACCGCTTTGCATCTCTTTCATCGTCTTCAGGACGGTCGAAAGGACGTTGAAGAGCTGGTTGGCTTTTTGATCGAAGTTCTCGAAAGAGGTCTCGAAGCCCTGGCGTTTTTCCCCCGCCTCCTTCGTCGCGCCGTTCAGGGCCTTGATGTTCCTGGCGATGGCGTCCACCGCCGCGGCGACATCGAGGCCGGGGAACCGGCGGACGAAATTCGCGGCGGCCTTATTGACCTCGGCGAGGGGCCGGCCGGCCTCGATCATCCCGGCGATCTTCCGGAGCTCTGACGTCTCCGCGGCGACCAGGGCTGTCCGCAGACGGGCGACCGAGTAGGGCCGCTCGAAGCGCAGCACCGTCAGGTCGAGCGTTTGGTCCTCGCCTCCCAGTTCGCAAAACTCCCCGCCGCTCGTCCGCCAGGCCTGCATCCGGCCCGTGTTGACCTTCCAGTAGAATCCCTTCCATGTCTTCAGGCGGAGGTGGAAGAGATAGTCCTTGAGCTCGCAGGCTTCCCAGTCGTCGCAGGGCGAGAGGGTCGTCCCCTGGGCGCTCAGACGCAGGTCCCGGGCTGCGGGATCGAAATAAAGATCGGCCCCGCCGAGCCGGATGAAGAAGCGCTCGGGGACCCGGTCGCCGGCCCCGCCGACGACCTCCACCGTGAGGTCGGCACGCTCCCCGTCGACCTCACGGGCCGGGGCGCCGCCGGGACCCGCTCCGACTCGCCCGAACGCGCCTCCCCACACGAGGTAGACCTCCCGCCGGCTCGTGTTGACCTTCCAGAAGTGGTTCGTCCAGGACCGATGCCTAAGGTGGTAGAGGTAGGGCTTGACCTGGGCGCGGTCCCAGCCGTCGCCGTAGGACAAGACCCCGCCAAGGGCGGCGATCTGGAACGTGTCGTCCGAAGGGACATAGACGATGTAGGCGTCCTTCAAGCGAAGCACATAGTTCTTCACTTGAAGGACCTTAGCCTTGACCGCGGTCGTCGAGCGGACATCGCGCGCCTGGCCGGGGCCGCCGGCCCGGGCCGACGCCACGGCGGCCAGAACGAAGAAAAGGGCTGTCAACACCGGAACTCGCAGAAACCTCGCACGTCTCATCGGCTTCCTCCTCGCGGGCAGCTCGCGCCGCCCGGTTTCGTCCGCATTGTCTGACGCGCGACGGGCCGTGTCAAGCCCGTCTTGACGGCCCTCTCCGGCGGGTGCTATCTTCGGGCCATGAGAATCCTGGGCAAGGACTGCGAGGTCCATCCCGACGTCCCCGAACCCCTCCCCTTCAAGAAATTCATGGTCTACATCGGCCCGGCCATGATGACGATCGCCCTGGGCCTCGGCACGAGCGAGCTCATCCTCTATCCGCGCCTCACCGCCGAGTTCGGCACCGGCTGGATCGGGATGATGGTCCTGTCGCTCGTTTTCCAGACGGTCTGGGCCCAACAGATGGCCCGCTGGACGGTCCTCACCGGCGAGCACGGCGTCAAGTTCAACGCCCGGGTCATCTCGCGCGTCGGCGCGCTCGTCTCCATCACCTTCTTCATGTTCATCGGCTTCGCCATCCCGGCCTGGGCCAGCGTCGCGGCGACGGCCCTGCTCGAGCTCGTCAAGTGGCCGGCCTCGACGGAGATCGGGACCGTGTTCTGGGCCTACGTCTCCTTCCTGCTCGTCCTGGCCGTGATCCTCGTCTCGAAGGTGGCCCGGAGCTGGATCGAGCGCATGGCCACGGGGGCGACCCTCTTCGCCTGGGGCCTGCTCATCGTCGCGGCCGTGACGACGATCAAGCTCGGGAGCGTCGCCGAGATCGGAAGACACCTCGTCTTCTGGGACATCCCGGACAAGATGAACTGGTGGATCCTGGGTTCGACCCTGTCCTGGGTCGGCGGCGGCCCGACGCTCCTCTGGTACACCTACTGGATGAAGGACGCCGGCTGGGGCATGGCCCGCAATTTCGGCTCGATCCCGGGCGGCATGGGCAAGACCATCAAGATCCGCTCCGAGGGCCTCTTCCCGGAGTTCACGCCGGCGAACATCTCGCGCCTGAAGGTCTGGCTGGGCCGGTCGAACCTCGTCCTCTGGGGCGCTTACTTCGTTGGCAGCCTGCTCACGATCCTCATCGTCGTCGGCCTGTCGGACTCGATCCTGCGGCCGAAGGGCCTCGTTCCGAGCGGCTTCGACGTCATCAAGCACCAGGCCCTGTTCTTCAGGGAGCCGCTCGGCGCCTTCGGGGCGGTCCTCTTCCTGGTCATGGCCTGGCTATTCTTCTTCAACAACCAGATGGCCATCTCCGAGGCCGTCGTCCGGCAGAACGCCGACGCGACTATGACCTTCCTCGGCAAGACCGACATCAAGAAAGTCTACTTCGCCTGGTGGGGCATCTACCTCGTCATCTCGTTCGTCCTGATCGCGCTTCAGTACTTCGGCGGCAAGATCAACCCCTTCAGCTTCGTCACCTACTCGGCCATGCTGACGCTCGTCAGCCTGGTCGTCTCGGTCTTCGCCACCATCATCGGGCAGGTCGTGCTCTACAAGGAGTTCCCCAAGGAGCTGCGGCCGAGCAAGCTCTCGATCGCGATCCTCTGCGCCGGGTTCGTCTTCTACGTCTACATCATCGTCCGGGCGCTGGCGAGTTTCTTCGGGAAGGCGTCCTAAGGTATAATCGGGCCGCCAGCTGGACGGAACACCGTGAAAGCCCGGGTGGCGGAATAGGCATACGCACGACACTTAAAATGTCGCGGCCGCGAGGCCTTGCGGGTTCGAGTCCCGCCCTGGGCACTTCCCCTTATCGCTTCTCCAGCCACGCCAATGCCCGCTCCATCACGACGTCCCTCCCGGCCAGGACGTCCTCGATCGTCGGCGTCACCGGGAAATCGGGGACGATGCCGCGGTCCTTCGGATAGCCCTCCACGGCCATCGTGTAGAGGACGAGCGGGACGCGGACCTGGACGCGGGTTCGCGGGAGCGTCGCCATGACCATGAACCCCGACGTGTTGCCGTAGTATCCGGAACCGCACTCCTCCCCGAAGAACACGGCTTTCTTGTGATGGTGGAAGAGCGAAGTCGTCTCCCCGGTCGCGGAGAAGCTGCCGCCGTCGATGAGGATGGCCACCGGTCCCGCGAACCGCGGCTCCTCGGGCTGCTGGAGCCCGGAGTTGGGATGGCCGAGGACGTCGAAAGAGCCGCGCGCGTTCTTCTTGAGCGGCTGGGCCAGCTCCTTGGCCGCCCGCTCCGTCTCGCCCGTGTAACGGAAGAGGTCGTAGCGGTCCTTCTTGGTCTCGAGGGCCCAATAATAGAGGAAAGGCCGGTCCATGACGTGGGCGAAGAGGAGCTTGCCGTACTCGTCCCGGCCGCCGCCGTTCCCCCTCAGGTCGATGACGAGTCCGGGCGTCTTCTTCTCCTCGAGCGAGCGGAACGCCGCCTTGAGGAAATCCGGATAGCGGGGCTTCGACTTGTCCGGGTCGTCGCCGAAGCCGCGGACCGTCAGGACCGCTGTCTCTCCCCGGAAGGCGAGCTCGTAGAGAGGCCGTCGCTCAGCCGTCGCCGGATATCTCTCGCGAAGGAGACGGCCGACATCGGCCGCCGTGATCCCGGGCACGGTCGTCTCCCGCGCCTCCCCTCCCCTCAAAGGCCGGAAGCGGATGGTGTGGGATTCCCGCCAACCGAACCGCAGGGCGAACAACCGCCCGAATACGGCCGGATACTCGAGCCGCCTCAGCCGGGCGGTCCGTATCCCTGCGTCGCTCGGCAGGAGCGCAGCGAGCGCCTCGACGACGTCCGCGACGGGCCGGCCGTCGATGGCCAGGAGCTCCGCGCCTTCCGCGACTCTCGCCTCCGGGCTCAGGTCCCTCAAGACGTAGGCCTTCGCGCCGACGAAGCGCAGCCCGAACGGGAGGAACACGGGCCGGGCGTCGAGGTGGGCGAAGGACTGCGGGGAAAGCGCGAGCTGGGTATGCCCGTCCTTGATCGCCACGACGAGAGGTAGGAGCCGCGTATAGAATTCGAATTCCGTCAAGGGCGCGGTCAGGCCGTCCCGGACCTCGTCGAACATCTTCCTGAGGACTTCGGCGGGCGTGTAGCGCTCGAAACCCCCATGGCCCTCCTCGAGCACATCCCAGAGGACTTCGAGGTCTTCCCGGAGAGCTTCGACAGGGATTTCCCTCTCGGGATCGAACCCGGCGGGAGGAGAGACGGCTTGTGGCGTCGCCGCGGCGGCGATCAGGAGGGACGCCAGCAGGGAGGAGATCAGGATCTTTTTCATTCGCGCCGGTCCTGGCCGTCGTTCCGGACGATGTCACCGCGCTCGAGCGACCAGTCGTTGCCGAACCAGCCGATCGCCCGCACGCCGGCGGTCCCCGAGCGGAGCGTCTCGGCCGAGAATAGCATCAGGTCGGGGAAGCCCGCGCCGCTGATGAAGTACTGACCGGGCGAAGCGGCGACCCAGCCCGCTCTGCCCGTCCAGGCGACGACGCCCACGGAGGCGACGTCGCTCCCGGGCCGCGGCCGGACGAAATAGGCCGCGAGGTCGTCCCCCTGATACTTCTTCTCCCCGATCCGGGCCCGACCGTTGCGGACCTCGACCGGACATCCGGCGAGTAGGCCCGCCCAGGCGGCGTTCGTGTCGGCGTTCCCGTAGAGGACGACGCTCCGGTCGGCGAACTTGGCCGGATCGAAGGCCGTGTCGGCGAGGACCTCGACGCCGGCGTTGCCCCGGACCCAGAACATCTCGGCGTCGAACCGCGCTTTACCATAAGAGCGGGCGTCTTCCGCGGCGTCGCCGCGCGTGCCGTAGACGAGGACGAAGCCGTGGCGGAAGGCGTCCTTGAACCCTCCGGCGCGATGCGGGCCCTTGGCGTCGAGCGAGGGCGCGGCGCCCTGGACCCAATCCTTCCCGGCCCGCTCCAGGTAGAGGCTGCCCGCCGCCGGGCGCGGGTTTCACCTCGAGCTTCGAGCCGTCGAGCTCGACCGAGATCGCGGCTTCCGGCGTTCCCTCGGCCGCGGGCGGGCCGGCGTCTATCGCCAGCCGTTCGACGTTCTCCGTCGTCCCCGTGAATTTTTTCCAGGCCTCGTCGCGCTCGATGACGACCCGGCTCAGCTCGAGCGGACGGACCTGGGCCAGGATCCCGACCCAGCGCGACCCCGCCGAGATCCCCGGGTTCGCCGTCGCGAATTCGACCCGCCGGACCTCCCCGTCCGCGGGCCGGGCGCGCTCCTTCAGGTACTGGAAGAGCGGCGGCCAGTCGACGCACTCGTTCCCCCACCAGTGACCGGCGCCCGGACTCTCGTAGTAGGCGAAATCCGGATGGAATTTGGCGATGAGCTCGCGCATATGCCGCGCTTGGGTCACAGGGACGTTGTCGTCCTTGTCGCCGTGCAGGATGTAGACGCCGTAGTGGAGGAGGTTTCGGGCCAGGGCCGTCGTCTCGCTGGGATTGTTCGCCCGCTGGAGCATCGTCTCGACGGGCGACGGGTCCTTGAAGGCCGCCCCGCCGCCGTATGACGAGAAGCTGTGCCAGCCGGCGCTCGGCGCGATGGCCGCCCAGGGCCCGGGCACGGTCGCCCCGACGTGCCAGGTCCCGTGGCCGCCCATGGAGTGGCCGGTGAGATAGGTCCGGGACGGATCGGTCCCGAACAGCCGCGACGCCTCGGCCAGGACCTCTAAAGCGTCGAGCCGGCCCCAGTCTTCCCAGTCGAAGCCGTAGGGCCGCCTGTTCGTGGCCGCGACGACATAGGCCCAGTCCTTGGGCTGGTAGGCCCGGGCCTGGCCGATGGCTTCGACGCTCGCCCCGTGAAGGGTGAGGACGAGGGCGGGTTTCCCCCCCGGCCGGCCTTCCTCAGACTTGACCAGGGGCGCCACGCCGAAATACTGGACGCTGCGATCGATCGCGCTGACGAAGGTCCGGGAATGATGCGCCGTCGGCGGGACCGTCTTGAGCTCGAACGCAAACGGCGGCGTCTCGATCGTCCGGCGGCCGGCCCGGGCCCGGGCCTTGATCTCGACCTTGACCGGCCCTTCGGCGGCAGGAGCGTCGATCGCGATGCGGCACGGCCAGCTTCTGGGTCAGGAGAGGCGCCACGGTCGTATCGAGCGCCGCACGGAACTCGCGCCCGCCCGCCCGGCCCACGATCTCGAGCACGCGTGAGCCGCTCGCCCGTCGCGTTGACCAGCCGCAAGCCGATCCAGTACGGTCCCTTCTCCCCCAGGACGAGGTCGGGCAGGGTCGTGTCCTTGTCGGTGAACGAGATCTCGGCCGGAGGCTCGTAGAGGCACGCTTTGATCCGCCCGCGCTCGCCCCGGAAGAGGAGATCGTTCCGCCCCTTGACCAGGCGGACGGGGTGGCGGAGGTGGTCCGCGCCGTACTTTTCGCCTCCCCTCGGCTCGCCGTTGACCCAGGCGACATAGAGCCCGGTCGCGTCGAGGACCATCGTCCTCGCCTTCGCCGAGTCGAGCGCGACGTGGAGGTATCCCCCCGAAAGGGCCCGGTCCTGGATGAAGCCTTCGGCGTTGGCCTCGACCGCCGTCCAGCTCTGCTCCTGGCCTCGGTCGTTCTTTCCTATGACGAGGCCCTCCGCGGGCGGGGCCATCGCGCCGGCCGCCATCTGCCAGGCCAGCAGGTCCGAGGGCACCGCGTACCGTCCATATTGCCCGACGAGCCCGACGACCAATCCCTTGATCAGCGCTAGCTCCTGGGCATCGGCCGCCAATCTGTGGACGGGCGGCCCGGCCTTCTGAACGGCCTGGCCGCGGCCTCCGGCCCCAAAGGCGGCGAATATGCCAAGAAGGCCTATCAGGGAAAGGGCGGCCCCGCGCGTCAGGCGTCTCATGAGATTCCTCCTTGCTAGTTGATCCCTACGAACAAGCGACCGAATGATAGCCGCTTCGAGGCGGCACCGTCAAACGAATCCCTTTCTCGGGGGCGATGGGTATTGCCTCGACGATCCCCGTCCGTGGAGGGGGGACCCGCGTAGCGGGGGGAACCGGACGACTGGTTCCCGGGGGGCCGGGGAGCAAGAGGCAATACCCTGAGCCATAACCCGAGAGAGGGATTTGATAGGGTGCCGCAGATTAACGGTAACGGAGCTTTTGCTTCTTGATCTCCTTGAGCCGGGCGTGGAAGTCGCGCCCGACGGCCTTTTCGCGCTGCCGCCGGGCCTTCTCGTCCTTCTTGAGCTCGAGAAAACGCATCTCCCGGCGGAGCTTGAGAAAGCTCTCCCAGCGGGCCGGATCGATCTGGCCGGCCTCGACCGCGGCCCGGACGGCGCAGCCCGGCTCATGTTCGTGGCCGCAATCGGGGAAACGGCACCGGACCGCGAGAGCGTCGATCTCTTCGAACGTCCGGTCGAGCCCCTCGTCGTCGGCCCAGAGGCCGAGCTCGCGCAGGCCGGGGGTGTCGACGAGCAGCGCTCCGCCGGGGAGCCGGACGAGCTCGCGGGCCGAGGTCGTGTGCCGGCCCCGGCCGGCCGCGGCGTCGCTGACCGCGGCCGTGGCGAACCGCTCCTCGCCGAGCAGGCGATTGATGATCGTCGACTTGCCCACTCCCGAGGAGCCGAGCAAGGCGATCGTCCGTCCGGGGCGGAGATAGGGATCGAGGCTCTCGAGGCCCCGCCCGGCCAGGGCGCTCACCGCGAGCACGGGGACGCCGGGCGCGACACCGGCGGCCGCGGCGGCGATCTCGGCGAGGTCCGCGTGGAGGTCGGCCTTGTTGAGGACGACGACCGGCCCGGCCCCGCTCGACCAGGCCGTCGTCAGGTAGCGCTCCATCCGGCGGAGGTTGAAATCGCCGTCGAGCCCGCTGACGAGAAAGACGGTGTCGACGTTGGCCGCGACGACCTGGGCCTCCACGGCCTCGCCGGCCGCCTTGCGGGTGAAGGCGCTCCGGCGCGGCAGGAGGGCCTCGATGACGGCCCGGCCGGCGGGCACGGTCCGGACGGCCGCCCAGTCGCCGACGGCCGGATAGTCGGCGGGACCTCGGGCCCGGTGACGGAAGAGGCCTGAAACTTCTCCGGGGAGCTCTCCGCCCGCGGCGACCACGGTGGAAAGGTCGCGGGACTGCCGGACGACCCGGGCCGGCTCGAGGCCTTGCCCGGAGAGGTCGGCGAACGAGGCGGCGAACCCCTCATCCCAGCCGAAATCCTTCAGGTCCATTGTGAGGGAAACTCCTTCGACCCCGCCGCCGCAGCCCAGATTGGACCGCCCGCGCCGCTCCCCGTCGGGGAGAGGCGGCCCGACCGTCCTCAACCCGATCAGGCCTCCGGGGTGACCCGGTAGACCTTGTCGCCTTCCCGGACGTGCTCCTTGACCTTCATCCCGGCCGAGGCGCCCTTCTTGATCTCGGGGACCTGCAGGTGCTCCATTTGGAGCGATTCCACGGTCTGGGTGAAATCGCTCGTGTGCCCCTTGATCCGGACGGCGTCGCCGACCTTCAGCGCGCCGGCCGTGACCTCGACCACGGCGACATTGATCTTCGGGAAGTAATGGGTGACGTGCCCGATCTCTTCTTCCGCCATCGTCCCTCCTCGTCGGCCTCCCGGCGCTCCCGCTCCCCGAACGGGATGATACGCCCGATAGGCCGGGCCGTCAACCGGGGACCCCGGCCTATTTCAGGAACGAATAGTCCCGGCCGTACCTCAGCATCTGCTCGATATAGCCCTCGGTGAGGTCGATCTTGACGTCGACGATCTTCCCGCCCTCGACGACCGGCGTGTAGACGGGATTGACGAAGCCGCCGTAGGGGGCCAGGTTGAGCTTGGCATAGCGGTCGAGGACCTCCCTGTGGAGCTCCTGGTCGACCTGGACGCCGTAGGTCTCGATGAGGGCCTTGGCCGCCTCGTAATCGCCCTCGCTCGTGATCCGCTGGACCTCGGCCAGGAGCTCTCCGTAGAGCCGGCGGAGCTTCGGATAGTCGTTGACGACGAAATAGGTCTTGCCGTCCTTCGTCACCCGCTCGACGACGTTCTCGGGCTTGCCCTTCTCGTAGACCCAGTGGGAGACCATGGCCCGGCCGCGCATGTGGGCCTGCTCGACGGTCTTCCCCGGCTGGATGCGGGTCAGCTGGGTCATCAGGCCGTTGCGGACCTGGAGGTCGTACTCGGCCTTGGCCGCGTCCGGGTGGGGCAGGAGGCCGAGCTCGAGCATTTTGTCGTCCATGATGTAGTAGAGGGCGAAGAGGTCGGCCCGCGATTCCTCGATCGGCGAGCTGTAGTTCTTGAGGGCGTCGTCCATGACGCCGGGCAGGAGCTGGCCCGAGCCGTGGCCGAGGACCTCGTGGAGGTCGGTGTGAATGTTGCCGGCGTGCGGGCCGTATTTCCGGGCCCGCTCGAGGAGCTCCTCGCTGTAGGTGAACTCCTTGCCGAACGGCGACTTGAGCGAGGACTGGTCGTAGGCGTAGGTGATGTTCTCGATGGTCACGGACTTGGAGCCGTGGTTCTTGCGGATCCAGTTGGCGTTCGGCAGGTTGATGCCGATCGGCGTCGAGGGATAGCAATCGCCGCCGAGCGTCGCCGCGGTGATGACCTTGGCCGAGACGCCCTTGACTTCCTTCTTCTTGAAGCGGGGATCGACCGGCGAGTTGTCCTCGAACCACTGGGCGCTCCCCGAGATCGTGTCGGCCCGCTTGGTCGCGGCCAGGTCCTTGTAGTTGACGACCGACTCCCAGCTGGCCTTCATGCCGAGGGGGTCGTTGTAGACCTCGATGAAGCCGTTGACGAAATCGATGAAGGAGGCCGTGTCCCGGACCCAAAGGACGTTGTATTCGTCGAACTTCTCCAGGTCGCCGGTGCGGTAGTACTCGACGAGGGCCTCGATGGTCTTTTTCTGGTGGTCGTTCTCGGCGGCGCCGGCGGCCTTTTCGAGCCAATGGACGATCCGGGCGATGGCCGGCCCGTAGAGTCCGTCGATCTTGGCCACTTCCTCGACGACCTTCCCGTCCTTCTTGACGACCCGCGTGTTCAGGCCGTAGGAGATCGGCGTGTCGTCTTTCGCGTCCACGATCCCCTTGTAATAGCTCTCGACCTCGGCCTGGGTGACGCCCTCGTAGAAGTTGACGGCCGAGTTCGTCACGAGGTCGACCGTCGGGTCCTGGGTGAACTTCTTCGCGGCCACGGCCGGGTCGAAGAGGATGGGGGTCAGGAAAGCGACGAGGTCGCCGACCGACTGGCCCTCGGCGAGAGGGAAGGCCGCGCCCTCGGAGCCCTCGACCAGGCCGGCGAAGTAGCCGGCGTCGAAGCCGGGCGCGAACTTGTCGTTCGAGTAGTGGTGGTGGATGCCGTTGGAGAACCAGATTCTCTTGACGTAGGTCATGAACTCGGCCCAGCGGGGATCGCTCCGGTCGCCCTTGTAGCCCTCGACGATCGCGTCAAGGGTGCGGCGGACGGTGAGGTTGTGCTTGTAGTTCTGGTCGAACATGATGTCCCGGCCGCAGAGGGCGGCTTCGCCGAGGTAGTAGACGAGCTCCTTCTGCTTCGGGGTCAGGGCCTCGAATCCCGGGACCTGGTAGCGCAGGATCCTCAGGTCGGCGAACTGGTCGATCTGCCATTGGAACTCCGGAGCGGCCGCGGCAGCCGGTTCGGAGGCATTTTTCTTGCAGCCGGCGGACGCGACGACCAGGCCGGCGCAGAGGACGAGGAAAAGCGCGCTTTTCATGTTCATGCGGTTGGACCTCTCAAGTGATTTCGGGGCGGCGAGGAGCCACCCGGGTATGATATAGTAATGAGGAGCGTGCGTCCATCCCATCGGAAATCGGGGGGACACGATCCCCTTTCCAGAGAAAGGGGTCATGTCCCCGATTTCCCCCCGGGAAGAAACGCGGGCGGCCGGCGTCTAAAGGTCGGCCTAGAAATCCAAGCGGAGGAACATGTGAAAAAGAACCTTTTCGCCGTCGTCCTCGTCTTCGTCCTGCTCGTCGGCCTGCGGGCCCAGGGCCCGCCGCAACAGCAACAGATGAAGCTCGAGGACGTTCAGAAGGCGCTGAGCCTGGTCGACAAGGCCCAGCCGGCGCCCGACGGATTCAAGCCCGGGCTCGCGGCCATCACCGCCCACGAAACGCTGGCCATGCTGACCTACGTCGCGTCCGACCTCCTGGAAGGCCGCGACACGGCGTC
The DNA here is from genome assembly GCA_963719985.1 of Candidatus Aminicenantota bacterium. Classification (GTDB taxonomy): domain Bacteria; phylum Acidobacteriota; class Aminicenantia; order Aminicenantales; family Saccharicenantaceae; genus RBG-16-66-30. Next base: position 807,879 of record CAVRDU010000006.1, read on the forward strand.
CCGGGGCTATGACCTGGCCGCTGAGTACGCCGCGTCCCTCTTCAAGATGTGGGGCGTCAAGCCCGCCGGCGACATGTCCATGCCGATGGGCGGCTTCCGCATGAGCAGGAGCGCCGCCCCTCAGACTCCCCGGGAGCGCACCTACTTCCAGGAATTCGCCATGAAGGAGACCTCGGACACCCGGACCGACATCACCATCGAGGTCAGCCGGGGCGGCATGGTCAAGAGCCGCGCGTTCCAGGGCGGCCTGGATTTCCAGGGCGGGTTCGGCGGCATGGGCGGCGGCACCGAGGGCACGGTCACCGCGCCGGTCGTCTTCGTCGGCTACGGCATCTCCGAGCCGTCGGTCGGATTCGACGAGCTCAAGGGGATGAACCTCAAGGGCAAGATCGTCCTCCTGCTCAGCGACGCGCCGGGCCGGGACGATCCGAAGTCGCCCCTCCAGAAGACCAAGGAGCTCAAGGACAAGTACTTCCCGGCCGCGCCCCAGGGCGACATGATGGCCATGATGATGCGCGGCGGCCCGCAGCGCTTCAACAAGCTCACGGAGATCGGCAAGCTCGGCCCCGCGGCCATCGTCCAGGTCTCGAACACCGGAGCGGACACCGCGATCTTCAACGCCCTCTCCATGGTCCGCAAGCCCAGCGACGAGCGCCCGATCATCAACCAGCCGCGCCGGAGGCTCTCGCTCGCCGGCGACACCCGCGGCCTGGACATGGGCCGGGGCGGCGCTTCGGCGACGACGATCACCCGCGAGATGGCCAATTTCCTCCTCGAGGGAACGGGCCAGACGATCGACGACCTGAAAAAGAAGATCGAATCGACGATGAAACCCGTCGTCGATGGACGTCGCCGGCGCGAAGATGACCATCGCCTCGACGGCCAAGGTCACGCTCGTCCGGTGCAAGAACGTCGTCGGGATCATCGAGGGCTCCGATCCCGAAGCTCAAGGACGAGTACTTCGTCGTCGGCGCCCATTACGACCACCTGGGCCGGTGGGAGGACTACGTCTACAACGGCGCGGACGACAACGGCTCCGGCTCGGTCGGCGTCCTGAACATCGCCAAGGCCATGGCGGCCAGTCCGGTCAAGCCCAAGCGCACCATCGTCTTCGCCCTGTGGACGGGCGAGGAGAAGGGCCTTCTCGGCTCTCGCTACTACGCCCAGAACCCCGTCTTCCCGATCGAAAAGACGGTCGGCTACCTCAACTACGACATGATCAGCCGGCCCTACGACGCCGAGACCCTGGCCCGCACGATGCGGGCCTACAGCGTCCCCGGCGCCGAGGAGATGGTCAAGAAGATCCGCGCCCCCTGGTTCGTCACCGTCAACCTGACGGAGGGCACGCCCTTCGCCGACATCACCCGGGAGATGAACCAGTACGTCGGGCTCGACCTGGCCTTCCGCTACAACGCCCTCGGCGTCGGCAGCGGCGGCTCGGACCACGCCTCGTTCGCCTCGGTCAAGGTGCCCTTCGTCTATTACATGGCGGCCATGACCTCCGACTATCACCAGCCGAGCGACAGCGTCGAGAAGGTCAGCGGCGAGCTCATCGCCAAGATCAGCCAGCACGGCTTCCTGACCGTCTTCGCCTTCGCCGACAAATAAAGGATCTTTCGCCGAAATTTGACATTTTCTTAACAACTCGGGCGGCCGGCCGGCCTATCGTGAGGACGGAGGTCGGAAGGCCGCCATGATCGATGTGGACCGCAAGACCTGTGTCGTGACGGGGGCGACCTCGGGCCTCGGCTTCGAGGTCGCCCGCCAGCTGGCCGCCGCGGGGATGTCGGTCGTTGGCGTCGGCCGCTCGGCCCCGAAGTGCCGGGAGGCCGAGACGGCCATCCGGACCGCCGCGCCCGGGGCCGAGGTCCGCTATCTCGTGGCCGACCTCTCGGCCCTGGGGAACGTCCGAGCCGTCGCCGCCACTATCGCGGCCGGGCTGCCCGGCGGCCGGCTCGACCGGCTCGTCCACAACGCTGCCGTCGTCTCCAACTGGTACGTCGGGACCGAGGACGGCTACGAGCTCCAGTTCGCCGTCAACTACCTCGCCGCCTTCCTGCTGACCCGCGAGCTCTTTCCCTGCCTGGTCCGGCCGGAGGAGGCCAGGGTCATCGCCGTCTCCTCGGGCTCGCATCGGAGGTGCGAGATCCGCTGGGAGGACCCCATGCTCCGGAAGCGCTACAGCTGCCTCGGGGCCTACAAGCGATCGAAGCTGGCCCTCGTCCTCTTCATCCTCGAGCTCAACCGGCGCGTCGCGGCCCGGTTCCCCCTCCGGGCCCTGGCCATCGAACCGGGGCTCGTCGACACCGGCCTCGGCGAGAAAGGCACGGGCGGCCTGGTCCGGGCCTACTGGAGGCGGCGTCGCAGGAAGGGCCTCAGCCCGGCCGTCGCGGCGGCGGACGTCGTCCGCCTCGCCACCGACCCCGGTGCGGACATCCCCGCGGATTACTGGCGGATCGATCGTCCCGTCGAGCCCAGCCCCTACGCCCGCCGCCCCGATGCCGCCCTCAGGCTCTGGCGGCTATCCGAAAAGCTCTGCGGCGCGGAGTTCCTGTGAGCTACGTCATGATCACCGGCGCTGCGGGAGGGCTGGGCAAGGCCCTGGCCGCCGAGTACGGAGAACGGGGGCATCCGCTCTTCCTGACGGACATATGCGCCGGCCGCCTGGACGCGTTCGTCCGCGGGCTCGGCAGCGCCGCGCTTGAAGCGCCCCTCGCAATATCTTAAGATAGGGCGAGAGGGTATCCGGAAGGCGCATGAAGAAGCTCCGCGTCGCGCTCGTCTACAACGCCTTTGATCACTCCCAGCCCGACGACAAGTCGGACACCGGGAATCTTCACTACCTGCGGCAGATGATCCGCGGCATCGCCCGCGGCCTCCGCCGGCTGCGCCACGAGGTCGTCGTCCTGCCTCTCGCGGGAGATCTCTCCGTCCTCCAGCGCAAGCTCGGCCGGCTCCGGCCCGACATCGTCTTCAACCAGTACGACGACGTCGTCCACGGCGCCCTCTATGAGATGCGCGTGGCCGCCTTCATCCGCATGCTCGGCTATCCCATGACCGGATCGCCCGCCCTGGCCCTGGGCTTGAGCCGAGACAAGTACATGGCCTTGAGCCTACTCAAGGGCGCCGGGCTGCCCATCCCGCCCTCGACGGCCCTCATCGAGCGGCTTGCGGACGTCGACGGCCACAAGTGGGTCTTTCCGCTGATCGTGCACGCCGCCCAGGAGCACGCCGGCATCGGCCTCGATCGCGACTCCGTCGTCAAGACCAAGACGGCCCTCAAGGAGAAAGCCCGGGAGATCCTTCGGGAGTATCAGCAGCCGGCCCTGGTCCAGCACTTCCTCAAGGGCCGGGAGTTCAACGTCGGCCTCGTCGGCGGCCGGAAGATCCAGGTCCTGCCGCTGGCCGAGGTCGATTACTCGCAGCTGCCGCGGCGGATCCCGCCGATCATGTCCTACGCCGCCAAGTGGGTCGAGACGTCCGTCGAATACCAGCGGACCGACGTCATCTGCCCGGCCCGCGTCGACGCCGAGATGGCCGCGCTCATCAGCAAGACATCGATCAAGGCCTTCCGTACCATCGGCGGCTGGGGTTACGGAAGGGTCGACATCCGGCTCGACGAGGACGGCCGGCCGGTCATCCTCGAGGTCAACTGCAATCCCTGCCTGGACAGCGGCATGGGCCTGGCCCGGGCGGCCGAGCAGGCCGGGATCGATTACCCCCACCTTCTTCAGGCCATCCTCAAGGCCGCTTTCGAGGGTCCGCCCTACGACATGCACCTGCCGATCTTCATCCCTGGGAACTTTGGCGCGGCGCGGGGCCGCTAGCGTTAGCCGGTCAGTCGGCCGGTGTAGGCGAAGTCGAGGGCCAGGGCGATGACCAGGGACACGACGTCCATCAGCCTCTCCCCTTCCGCGCCCGGGCGATAGCTCAGCCGGAGGGCGGCGGCCCGGGCCTCGAGCTTGCGGATGAGCGCTTCCGCTTCGCCCGGCGTCAGCACGGACCAGTGGACGACGCGCTCGACGAGCCGGTCCCGGTAGCGCCGGAACAGGGCCGAGGCCGGCCGGAGCACCTGGCCCCGCGAGGCCGGGAAGGCGTCGTGGAGGCTGTCGTCGACGTAGCCCCGGGCGGCCCGGCGGAAGCGCTCGGTCTTCTTGCCGTAGTGCTCGGCCAGGGTCAGCGACATGCGGTCGACGGGATAGAGCTGCCTGGAGCGGCGGCTCAGCGGAGGGTCGCGGCGGATGTCCTTCATCAGCCGGTCGACGTAGAGGAGCTTGCGCAGGACCGGCCACCCCCGATAGCGCTCGCGCCAGCCGGAACGGGGCGTCAGCCAGACGGCGAACGTCTCGGCGAAGTCCTCGTCGGGGTGCTTCTGGGCGTAGGTCCTCCCGTAGGGAAAAGCGGTGATATGCCGGACGTAGTGGCGGCTCGTCCGGTCCGGGCGGAACGAATCGCGGTAGGGCTTGGTGAACGGCCCGAAGATCTCGCCCCAGCTCGGACGCCGCCACAGTCGGTAGGCGTAGTTCACGGCGTGCCCGGCCTCGTGGCGGAGGAGCATCATGATGGTCCGCGCGTCCTCGACCTCGCCGGTCTGCTCCTCCTCGAGCCGGGTCAGGCGGAGGTCGGCGAGATAGAACGGGATGCCGATGACCGGCGTGCGGTCCGGGCAGCCCCACTCGTCCGTCAGGTAGATCTCGGGCTTGAAGCGGAACCGCTTCGCCTCCATCTCCCGGCGGAGGCGCTGGACGTATCTCTCGACGGGCGAATCCTCGACCGACAGGTGGAGCTTCGAGATGGGGGTCTTGAGGAGCTCGAAGCGGACGGTCTCCCAGCTCTGCACCAGCGCCCGGATCGTCTTGCCGCTCATCGGTCATAGCCTCGGGGAACTGAGAAAATAAGGCATGACCGGGGCCTTGTCAAGGCGGAATTTCCCCCCCTTCTTGAGGCGGGACGGCCGTTGTGGTAGGATAAGTCCCTGATTTGAAAAGGAAAGACATGCGTTTCACCGAACTCGAACTCGATCCCAAGCTACAGCAGGCCATCGTCGACAGGGGCTACACCGACCTGACCCCGGTCCAGGAGCGGACCCTGGCCAAGTCCCTCAAGGGCCAGGACGTGGCCGTCCAGTCCCAGACAGGGACGGGCAAGACGGCCGCCTTCCTGATCACCCTCTTCTCCCATCTCCTCCGCCACCCCAAGAGCTCCCGGCGGAAGGCGCTGATCATCGTCCCCACCCGGGAGCTGGCCGTGCAGATCGAGGGCGAGGCCCTGCTCCTCAACCGTCCCATCGGCATGCAGATCGGCTGCTTCTACGGCGGCGTCGGCTACACCGTCCAGCTGGCCCAGATCAAGGCCGGCCCGGACATCATCATCGGGACCCCCGGGCGCCTGCTCGACCTGGCCGAAAAGAAGCGGCTCAATTTCAAGGAGTGCGGCTTCCTCGTCATCGACGAGGCCGACCGGCTTTTCGACATGGGCTTCCTGCCCGACCTGCGGGACATCGTCCAACAGATGCCCGACCGGGCCCACCGGCAGAGCATGCTCTTCAGCGCCACCCTGAACAAGCTCTCGCAGCGGGTGGCCCAGGCCTACCTCAACGCGCCGGCCTTCATCGAGGTCACGCCCGAGCAGCTGACGGTGGACACGATCTCCCAGGAGCTCTACCGCGTCGGCAGCCACATCAAGCTCAACTTCCTGCTCGGGCTGCTCGAGCGGCGGGCGCCCCGCAACGTCCTCATCTTCACCAACATGAAGCACACCGCCTTCCTCGTCTCCAAGCAGCTCCAGGCCAACGGCCACCGGGCCAAGTTCCTCAGCGGCGACCTGGCCCAGAGCGAGCGGCTCAAGATCATCGAGGATTTCATGGCCGGGCGCTTCCCCATCCTCGTGGCCACGGACGTCGCCTCGCGCGGCCTCCACATCGACGACCTGGAGATGGTCATCAACTACGACGTCCCCCAGGACAGCGAGAACTACGTCCACCGGATCGGCCGGACGGCCCGGGCCGGGGCGACCGGCCTGGCCATCACCCTGGCCAGCGAAAAGACGGCCGATCACCTCGAGGCCATCGAGAAGTTCATCGGGCAGAAGATCCCCGTCCTGCCGGTGACGAACGACATGTTCGCCCGGGACATGAGCCTGGAGAGGCTGGCCGGCCAGGACCTGAGCCGGAGACGGTCCTCTTCCCGCCGGGGCGGAAGCCGGGACGGCGGCGCCAAGCGCGCCTCCGGGCGGCCGGGGTCAAGCCGCGGCGGCGGGCGCCCTTCGGGCCGCCGGACGCATTGACAGTCCCCGCGGCCCTTCGCTAGAATGGGCGCCTGACTCCCATGAAGCCGGCTCCCGACCTCGAATCGATCTGCGCCGCGTTCGCCGTCGAGGGCAAGTGGACCTCGACCTGCCCCATCCCTTCGGGCCACATCAACGACACTTACTGCTCGAAGTTCGAGGACGGCGGCCGCGTCGTCCAGTACGTCAACCAGCGCATCAACCACCTCGTCTTCCGCGAGCCCGAGCGGCTCATGGAGAACATCGAGCGGGTGACCATCTTCGCCCGGGAGAAGATCCTGGCCGCGGGCGGGGACCCGGACCGGGAGACGCTGACCATCGTCCCGACGCGCGAGGGCCGGTCGTTCCACCGGACCGCCGAGGGCACGTACTGGCGGATGTTCCGGTTCATCGGCGGGGCGCGGACCTACGACCGCGTCGAGGACCTCCGCCACGTCTACTCGGCCTCCAAGGCCTTCGGCCGCTTCCAGAGGATGCTGGCCGAGCTCCCCGGGGGCCGGCTGCACGAGACCATTCCCGATTTCCACCACACCCGGAAGCGCTATCAGGCCTTCCTCGCGGCCCTCGAGCACGACCCGGCCGGCCGGGCCGCGGCGGTCGGGCCCGAGATCGACTTCGTCCTGGCCCGCGAGAAGGACACGGGCGCGGTCGTCGACGGGCTCGCCGCCGGCCGCATCCCCGAACGGATCACCCACAACGACACCAAGCTCAACAACGTCATGATCGACGACCGGACCGGCGAGGGCGTCTGCGTCATCGACCTCGACACGGTCATGCCGGGGTCGGTCCTCTACGATTTCGGCGACTCGGTCCGTCTGGGCGCGGCCACGGCCGCCGAGGACGAGCGCGACCTGGGCAAGGTCGGCTTCGACCTCGACCTGTTCGACCGGCTGGCCGCGGGCTACCTCGACGCCGCCCGGGACTTCCTCGGGCCCGCGGAGACGGAGCTCCTGGCCTTCTCGGCCAAGCTGCTGACGCTCGAGTGCGGCGTCCGATTCCTGACCGACCACCTCAAGGGCGACGTCTACTTCAAGGTCCACCGCGAGGGGCACAACCTCGACCGGGCCCGGACCCAGTTCAAGATGGTCGCCGAGATGGAGGAGCGGATGGGGGCGATGGAGGCCGTCGTCCGCAAGTACCTCTAGTTCCCCCCTCAGGAGGTGTCCATGAACGCTCGTCCGCTCGCGCGCGTCGCGCTCAGCGTCCTTCTCGTCGTCACCGCGCTCGCGGCCCAGGCCAAGGAGCCGGCGGCCGGCCCGAGGCCGCTCGACGACGGCCTGGCCCGGGCCTTCGCCTACCGGGCCCTCGGCCCGGCCCGGCAGTGCGGCCGCATTCTCCACGTGGCCGCCGTCCCCTCCCGGCCCTGGACCTTCTACGTTTCTCCCGGCACGGGCGGCCTGTGGCGGACGACGAACAACGGGACGACGTTCGAATCGCTGCTGCCCGAGGCGAGCAGCGTCCCCGTCGGCCATTTCGCCGTCGCGCCCTCCGATCCCGACGTCATCTGGGTGGGCACGGGCGACCCGGCCTCCGGGCGCATCCCCATCCGCGGCTTCGGCGTGATGAAGTCCGTCGACGGCGGCAAGACCTGGGCGTCGATGGGCCTCGAGAAGACCCGCCATATCGGCCGGATCGCCATCCACCCGACGGATCCCGAAGTCGTTTACGTCGCCGCCATGGGCTACCACTTCAGCGCCAATCCCGAGCGCGGCCTCTACAAGACGGAGGACGGCGGCCGGACCTGGGCCAAGGTCCTCGACCTCGGCGACAGGACCGGCGTCGTCGAAGTCGTCCTCCGGCCGGGCGCGCCCGACGTCGTCTTCGCCGCCTCCTACGACAAATCGCGCATCCCCTGGAACTTCGACGACTACGGGCCCGGGACGGCGATCTTCAAGTCGACCGACGCGGGCAAGACCTGGCGCAAGCTCGCCGGGGGGCTCCCCACCGGGGACCTCGGCCGCGTCGGCCTGGCCGTCTACCCCAAGGACCCCGACATCATGTACGCGACGATCGACAACGCCAACGAACGGCCCCGGACCAAGGAGGAGGCCGCGCTGACGGCCCGGGCCGGCGCGGCCCTGCAAAGGCCCGTCGCCACTCCCCGCGTCGGCGGCGAGGTCTACCGGTCCGAGGACGGCGGCGAGACCTGGAGGAAGACGAACTCGGACAAGGAGCCCGTCGGCGGCGGCAAGTGGTACGGCCAGATCTACGTCGACCCCAACGACGACAAGGTCGTCTACGTGCCCAACACGCCGCTCTATCGCTCCCTCGACGGCGGCAGGACCTGGGGCGCCAAGGGCCCGGAGAACCTGGCCGGCTCCGTCCATGTCGACCACCACGCCATCTGGATCGACCCGGCCGACTCCCGGCACATCATCCTCGGCCACGACGGCGGGCTGGCCGTCACCTACGATTTCGGCCGGACCTGGGACGCCTTCGACACCCTGCCGCTCGCCCAGTACTACGCCATCGGCGTGGACATGGACGAGCCGTACAACATCTACGGCGGGCTCCAGGACAACGGCTCGGTCAAGATCCCGTCCAACGGCCCCTCCGGCGCGGTCACCCGCGACGACTGGACGTCGGTCGGCGGCGGCGACGGCATGTACAACGTCGTCGATCCCACCGACAGCCGCTGGCTCTACAACGCCTCGCAGAACGGGGCCATCCAGCGCGTCGACCAAAGGACCGGCCTGTCCCGTTCGATCCGGCCCCGTCCGGCCGCGGGCAAGCCGCCCTACCGCTTCAACTGGACCGCGCCGATCGCCGTCTCGCCGCACAACAGCCAGATCGTCATGATCGGCGCCCAGGTCCTCCTCCGCTCCCTCGACCGCGGCGACACCTGGCAGGAGATCTCCCCCGACCTGACGACGAACGACCCGGTCAAGCTCAAGGGCAACATCGAGTTCTGCACCCTGACCACGTTCGCCGAGTCGCCGCTCGAGGCCGGCCTCATCTGGACGGGCTCGGACGACGGCAAGGTCCAGCTCACCCGCAACGGCGGCGGCGCCTGGAAGGACCTCACCAAGAACCTCGCGGCGGCCGGGGCGCCCGCGGACTACTACGTCACCCGGGTCTTCGCCTCCGCCCACAAGACCGGGCGGGCCTACGTGACCAAGGCCGGCTGGCACAGGGACGACTACCGCCCCTTCGTCTTCAGGACGGAGGACTTCGGCGAGACCTGGACCGCGCATCACCGCCGACCTGCCCGAAGGCACGGTCTACGTCGTCGCCGAGGACCGCAAGAACGCCGACCTTCTCTTCGTCGGCACGGAAGCGAGCGTCTTCGCCAGCCTCGACGGAGGCCGGTCCTGGCGCCGCTTCGGCGCCGGGCTGCCCCCGAACGCCCTCGTCCACGACCTGCTCGTCCATCCCCGCGACAACGACCTCGTCGTGGCCACGCACGGCCGGGGCCTCTTCGCCGTCGACATCACCCCTCTCCAGGAGATGACGGGGGCGTTCGGAACGAGCGACGTCCATCTCTTCGCGGTCGAGCCCCGGATCCCCTGGCCCGTCCGCCGCAGGAAGCTCGAGGGCTCGGACGGCGACCGGACGTTCAGCGCCCCGAACGAGCCGGCCGGACTGGTCATCAACTATTTCCTGAAGACCGCGGCCACGGACAAGGTCGTCGTCCGCGTGACCGACCCATACGGAGAGCCGGTCGCGGTCCTCGACGGAACCGGGGCCGCCGGCCTCAACTCGATCGTCTGGGACATGAGGCGGGCCCAGGCGCGGCCCGCCGCCGCCCAAGGCCAGGAGGCGGGCCAGGCGCGGCCGAGGTTCGCGCCTCTCGTCCCGCCGGGAGATTACGTCGTCGTCCTCGAAACGGGCGGCCAGAAGCTCACGCAGCGGACGCGAGTCCGCCCCGTCCCCGAATGAGGGGCCGGCGCGGGCTTCCTTCCCGACGAGGTGGGATCAGCGGCGGATAGCCAGCCAGACGGCCTTGCTGATCTGGATGTCCTGGACGGCGACGCCGGTGAGATCGGCCACGGTCGTCTCGGCGTCGGAGGACCGCCGCAGCGTCCCGTCCTCGACGACCCGCCCCAGCTCGACCAGCCGGTCGCGGCCGAGGACGCCGGCGCCGACGGCCCGGAAGACCTCGCCGCGGAGCTCCGACTGGCTGAGGCTGTCGACGACGACCCGGTCGGCCCGGGCCAGGATGGCCGGGTCGAGCTCCTGCTTGAGGGCCGTGTCCGAGCCGACGGCCGTGATGTGCGTCCCCGGACGGATCCAACCGGCCTCGAGGAGCGGCTTGGTCGAGGGCGTGCACGTGACGATGAGGTTGGCCGCCGCGGCGACCTCCTCGGCCCGGAGGGTCGTCCTCACTCTCAGGCCCGGCCGTTCCATGTCCCGGCGGTACGCGGCGAGCTCCCGCTCGTCGAGGCCCCAGACGATCGCCTCGTCGAACTCGCGGACCCGCCGCAGCCACTCGAGCTGCATCCGGCCCTGGACGCCCGCCCCGACGACGCCGACGGCCGTGATCCGGCGCGGGGCCAGGTATTTCGCCGCGACGGCGCCGGCCGCGGCCGTCCTCAGGTTGGTCAGGTAGCCCTCGTCGAGGAGCACGGACTCGAGGACGCCGGTCTTCTGGCTGAAGACGAGCATCAGCCCGTCGCCCGAGGGCAGCCCCCGCCTCGGATTGTCGGCGAAGCCGGAGGCGATCTTGATGACGTAGAAGTCGTCCCCCTTGATGTAACCGTACTTGATGTGGACGTCTCCCGGAGGGTCGTCGAACACGAGCTCGCCGACCGGCGGCACGACGACCTCGCCCCGGGAATAGGCGGCGAACCCCGCCTCGATGAGCGGCAAGGGGTCGATCGCGGCCAGGGCGGCCTTGATCTCGGCCAGGGACACGACGGTGGGCATGACGGCTCAGAGCTGGCGGATCGACATCCCCATCTTCTCGAGCGCTCCGACGGCCGTCGCGAGCTTCGCGTTCTTGACGAAGACGTGGTCGGTCGTGTACGCGGAGATCGCGAAGAGGTTGACCCCGGCGTCGGCCAGGGCCCCCGCGACCGCGGCGAAGAAGCCGACCAGGCTGAGCGGCAGGACCATGTCGAACGTGATCATCCGCCAGTCGCCCTCGAAGCCGAGGAACTTCTGGGAGCCGAGCTTGGACTCGGCGATGATACAGGTCGTCTCGCGGTCGTCCTTGATGACGGCCAGCGAGCCGGCCAGGGCCCGCCTCGTCTTGACGATGGCGTAGGTCTCGGCCGAGACCACCGCCCGCCCGTTCTTGAAGTAGGTCTTGATGTCGCTGCGCTTCATGGCTTGAGTCCCCCCTTACCCTTTTTCCGTTCGCGCACCCTGTCCAGGATCCAGCCGGGTTTCTCGACCTGACGGGCCCGGGCGATGGCCAGGGCGCCCGCGGAGACGTCCTTGGTGATCGTCGAGCCCGCCGCGACGTAGGCGCCCCTGTCCGACCGTGACCGGGGCGACGAGCTCGGTGCCCGAGCCGATGAACGCCCCCGCCCCGATGCGGGTGGGGCTCTTCGAGAACCCGTCGTAGTTGCATGTGATCGTGCCGGCGCCGACGTTGACGTCCTCCTCGACCTGGCTGTCCCCGACGTAGCTCAGGTGCTGGGCCTTGGAGCGCGGGCCGAAGCGGGTGTTCTTCATCTCGACGAAGTTCCCCACCTTGGCCCCCGCGCAGACGCGGGTCTTGGGCCTGAACCGGGAGAAGGGACCGACCTGGACGTCGTTCTCGAGGACGGTGTCCTCCATGACGGTCGAGCTCAGGACCTTGACCCGATCGCCGACGGCGGAGGCGACGATGTGGACGTGGGGGTGGATGCGGCCGTCCTTCCCGATCCTCGACGGCCCTTCGACGACGACGAAGGGATAGACGACGGTCCGGGGGCCGATCGTCGCGTCCCAATCGATCCAGGCGGTGTCCGGGTCGAGGAAGACGACGCCGCGGCGGGCCAGTCCCTCGTTCTTCCGGTCCCGGAGCAGCCGCGCCGCCCGGGCGATCGCCGGACCGCTCCCGGCCGTGAGCGTCTCCCCGGCGTCCGGGCAAGGGTGGTAGCCGACGCGCTTGCCCGCTTTGGTCAGACGCAGGGCCAGGGCCTCGAACCCGGCCGGCTCCCCTCGCCCGGGACAGGCCCTTGAGCAGGGGAAAGACGTCGGCGGAACGGACGACGATGAGCCCCGTGAGGCCGCCGTCCTCCGCCCCGCTCAGGAAGGTCAGCGACGAGCCCTTGGCCGCGTGGGCGCGGAGCAGGGCCTTGAGGGTCCGCTCTCGCAGGAGCGGCAGGGACGACGGGACGACCAGCAGGTCGCAGTCGGGGTATTTCTCGAGGACGGGCCGGGCCGCCGCCAGAGCCTCGAGGACCGGTTCTCTCCGCCGGCCCCGGCCCGGCCTTCGCTCGAGCAGGAAGACGGGCGTCGGTGTGGCAACGCCCCTGACCAGGCCTGCCCAGCCGTCCCCCGGACCCGGTCCCTCACCGCCCAGGACAAGGACAGCGTCGGGTCTGAGGCCGCAGGAGGCCTCGAGGGCGTACGCGCCGAGCGGCCGTCCCAGGACCCTCTGGAAATCCGCTCGCTCTTCTCCCCCCACAAAAAGAACGACGGATTTCCTTTTCATGCCAACTTGGTGATGAGCTTGAACTTCTTGTCTTCCCAGAGCGGCTCGAGATCGGGCTCGTTCTGGGCCAGGATGGCGTAGTTCTTGTCCTTCTGGACGGCCTTCTTGAGGTATTCGAGCGAGGCGTCGGCCTCGCCCATCAGGCAATGGACGTCGGCCAGGAGGTAGCTGACGAGGGCGTCGTTCTCCTTGAACTCCAGGGCCTTCTCCAGGACCTTGACGGCCCCCGGAAAGTCGCGCTGGTTGATCTTGGCGACGCCGGCGCGGTAGTGGTCCTCGAAGCTCTTGAGCGGTCCCGAGTCCTTCTTGTGCCGCTTCTGGGCGATGGCGAGATAGGTCTTGGCCCGGTCGACGATCTCCCGGTCGGCCGGGAACTTCTCGACGAATCCCTTGAACGACTCGGCGGACTTGTCGAACTCGCCCTTGTGGAACTCCTTGACGGCCTGGCCGTAGGCCGCCAGGGCCTTCTGATACTCGTCCTTTTTCGATTGTTGTTCGCGCACGCTTGTTCCTCTCGTAGGCCGGATGAAGTGCGTTTATTTTACACGACTTGCCCTTTATTGACAATAGCCCAGGGAGGCCTCGGAGCGGCTCGGAGGTCAGCCTCCCCGGCCGGGAAAGTTCTTCACGCCGGTCCGTGCACCGGTCTCGGCGCCAAAACAACTCGCTCGGCTTGCGCTAAGCCTCGCTCAAACACGTTTTGGCGGTTTGCAGGCAAACTTCCCTCGTCCGGCACGCGTCCCGTCTAAACTTTCCCTACACCGTGTTCGGCTGACCTCCTCACCGCTTGAGGCGGCCCCCCTAAGAAGAATGCCCGCCAAGGCGAGGGGCGATGACGCAACGGCGTGGGGGCCCCCCACCCGCGCGGAGCCGCTGATGCCTGTGAGACCTTCGGAGCGGCGAGCACGGATGGGGGTGACGCCGAGGGAGGAAGAGCCTCGAGCCTTGGGACCGAGGCTTGGCGCGTGTGGTAAAATAGGGGGGTGAAAAAGCGCCTGGAAGAGATCCTGGAGAAGGTCCACGCCGGCAAGCTGACACCGGCCAAGGCCCTGAAGCTGCTCGAGGACTACCCCTACTGCGACCTCGAGTTCGCCAAGGTCGACCACCACCGGGAAGTGGCAAAGGGTGCCCCCGAGATAGTCTTCGGCCTGGGCAAGACGCCCGAGCAGATCGCCCGCATCTCCCGGGAGATCCTCAAGAAGGGCTCGAACCTCCTCGTCACCCGGGTCGAGCCGGCCGTCTGGACCAAGCTTCGGGCCAAGCTCCCCCGGGCCGTCTACAACGAGGTGGCCAGGACCGTCAGCCTGACGCTGACGCCTCCCCCGCCCGGCCGGGGCAAGATCGTCGTCCTGACGGCCGGCACCTCGGACATCCCCGTGGCCGAGGAAGCGGCCGTGACCGCGGAGGTCCTGGGCAACGCGACGGAGCGCATCTACGACGTCGGCGTCGCCGGCATCCATCGCCTCTTCGGCCAGATCGAGCGCATCCGCCGGGCCCAGGTCGTCATCACGGTGGCCGGCATGGAAGGGGCCCTGCCGAGCGTCGTCGCCGGCCTGGTCCGGGTCCCGGTCGTCGCCGTGCCGACGAGCGTCGGCTACGGGGCGAGCTTCAAGGGCCTGGCCGCCCTCCTGGCCATGCTCAACTCCTGTCCGGGAGGCGTCGCCGTCGTCAATATCGACAACGGTTTCGGGGCCGCCTTCCTGGCCAGTCTGATCAACCATCCCTGAAGCATAGAAACGGGCGGCCAACGTCCGAAAGAATAGTAAATAGAACACCTTGACAAGGTGTCGCGCCGTCCCTATATTCTATGAGAACGGGCAGGCCGAAAAGCATTCATGGAGATCATCGAACAGGTCAGGCAGGCCTCGTCCATAATCGAGATCGCCTCCCAGTACACGACCCTGAAGCGCCGGGGCCGGAAGTGGGTCGGGCTCTGCCCCTTCCACACCGAGAAGACCCCCTCGTTCACCGTCGACGAGGAGAAGCAGCTCTACCACTGTTTCGGCTGCGGGGTCGGGGGCGACGTCTTCTCCCTGGTCATGGAGCGGGAGAGCCTGACCTTCCCCGAGGCCCTCAAGAGCCTGGCCGAGAAATATCGCGTTCCCCTGCCGGCCCAGCAGAGGGTCCGGCCCGAGGTCCTCAAGCTCGAGGAGAAGCTGTTCAAGATCAACGAGCTCGCCCTCGGATACTTCAAGAAGAACCTGTTCAACACCGCGGAGGGGAAAAAGGCCCTCGAGTACCTGAAGAAGCGGGGGCTATCCGACGAGACCCTCCAGACCCTCAAGGCCGGCTACGCCATGAACGCCTGGACCGCGCTCCTCGACTTCTTCAAGTCGCAGGACGTGCCGGCGCCCCTGCTCGAGAAGGCCGGGCTCGTCCTGCCGGGCTCGCGGGCCGGCGAGTACCGCGACCGCTTCCGCGGCCGGGTCATCTTCCCGATCTTCAGCCTGACCGGCCGGGTCGTCGCCTTCGGCGGCCGGACCGTCGTCGAGGCCGAGCCCAAATACCTCAATTCGCCCGAGACGCCGTTGTACTCCAAAGGCAAGCTCCTCTACGGCCTGAACTTCACCAAGGACGCCGTCCGGGAGGCCGGCGCGGCCATTCTCGTCGAGGGCTACACCGATTTCGCGGCCCTCTACCAGGCCGGGGTCCGCAACGTCGTCGCCTCGCTGGGAACGGCCCTGACGGCCTGGCAGGTCGGGCAGACCATGCGCTTCGCCCCGAGGATGATCGTCAGCTACGACGGCGACAGCGCCGGGCGGGCGGCCGCGGCCCGGGCGGTGCCGCTCGGGTTCGAGAAAGGCCTCAACGTCGAGGTCCTGGTCCTGCCCGACGATCTCGATCCCGACTCTTTCCTCAAGAAGCACGGCCGGGACAGGTTCGCGGCCATGCTCAAGAAGACCGCGCCGGGCCTCGATTTTCTGATCGACTCCATGGTCAGGGGCGTCCGGATGTCCGTCCCCGAGGAGAAAGGAAGGGTCGCCCGGGCCGTGGTCAAGGAGATCGATAAGGTCCCCGACCCGGTCGCCCGCAGCGAGTATCTCCAGAGGGCCAGCCAGAAGCTCGGCGTCGGCGAGGACCTCCTGCGCGGCCTCGTCGGGGCCCAGCCTCCCGCCAAGGGCCCCGAGACCGCGGGCCTCTTCTGCCCGGCGGAGAAGAGGCTCCTGCAGATCCTCATGGGGGACCGCTCGCTCGCGCCCTACGTCTTCGCCGAGTGCGGCGAGGAGGTCTTCGACGGGCTGCGGACGGAGCCCGTCTTCCGGCACATCCTGGACAGCTTCAAGAACGACCGCGACTGGAGCTTCCCGGAGCTCCAGGGCAAGGTCCCGCAGGCCCTGCTGTCCGAGCTCGCCCGGGCCCTGTTCGAGAAGGCCTCCGCGGGGTCGGTCGAGGAGGCCCAGGAGTGCCTGAAGTCGCTCCGCAAGCTCCACCTCCAGAACCGGCTCAAGGACATCCAGAGGAAGATCACCCGGACGGAGAAGCAGGGGGAGAAGGAAGAGCTCGTCGACCTGCTCTACCAGAGACAGGACATCACCAAGCAGATCCTGTCGATCACGTGACGATGCCAGAAATCCGAAAGAGGGGTGCGCGCCGTGTCTCCCGATAACAAGTTCCACAAGGACGAGATCTCGCAGCTCATATCGAAGGGCCGCAAGCAGGGCTACCTGCTCTTCGAAGAGATCGACAAGACCTTCACCGAGGACCTCGACTCCGAGGAGGACTTCGACGATTTCCTGTCCTCGATGGGCGACTACGGGATCAAGATCCTCGATTCCCGCCAGAAGGAAATGCTCCCCCAGCGCCGCAAGAGCGACCTGGTCTCGACGCACGGCCTGGAGCGGACGACCGACCCGGTCAAGCTCTACCTCAGGGAGATGGGCAACATCTCGCTCCTGACCCGCGAGGGCGAGATCGCCATCGCCCGCGAGATCGAGCGCGGCGAGAAGAGCATCATCAAGGCCCTCAGCCGGACCCGCCTCGTCCTCAACCAGGTCCTGGTCCTGGAGGAGCGGATCAAGGAGAACCCCTTCGTCATCCAGGAGATGTTCGACGTCTCCGAGGACGACATCGCCGAGGGCAGGCTCGAGGAGAAAAAAAAGCAGATCCTGGGCCGGATCAAGAAGATCCGCGAGCTCAGCCGGAAGCTCGACCGCATCCCGGGGAGGAAGAAGACGCTCGTCAGCCGCGGCCGGATCATCGTCAGGATCAGCCGGACCATCCGCGACCTCAATCTCCGCTCGGCCCACCGCGAGAGGATCATCGAGGAGCTGCGGACCCGGCTGAAGACGATCAACGACCTCGAGGACGGCCGCGACGACCTGACCTCGGCCCAGGCCAAGAAGCGGAAGGACGATCCCGCCCTCAAGCAGAAGATCCGCGAGGTCAACCGGCGCCTGCGCCAGGAGACGACGGAGGTCGGGCTCGACCCGGAGTCCCTGCGGCGGGCCGTCCGGGCCATCACGGCCGGCAAGAAGGTCAGCGACCAGGCCAAGAAGGAGCTCGTCGCGGCCAACCTGCGCCTCGTCGTCTCCATCGCCAAGAAGTACAGCAACCGCGGCCTCCAGTTCCTCGACCTCATCCAGGAAGGCAACATGGGCCTGATGAAGGCCGTCGAGAAGTTCGAGTACCGGCGCGGCTACAAGTTCTCGACCTACGCGACGTGGTGGATCCGCCAGGCCATCACCCGGGCCATCGCCGACCAGGCCCGGACGATCCGCATCCCGGTCCACATGATCGAGACGATCAACAAGCTCATCCGCGTGTCGCAGGTCGCTCGTCCAGGAGATCGGGCGGGAGCCGACGAGCGAGGAGATCGCCAAGAAGATGGACATGCCCGTCCACAAGGTCCGCAAGATCATCAAGATCGCCCAGGAGCCCATCTCCCTGGAGACGCCGATCGGCGAGGAGGAGGACAGCCACCTCGGGGACTTCATCGAGGACAAGCTCATCCCCTCGCCGCCCGACACGGTCATCCACATCAACCTCAAGGAGCAGATCGAGGAGGCCCTGAAGTCGCTGACCGACCGCGAGGGGCGCGTCCTCAAGATGCGCTTCGGCCTCGGCGACGGCAACGAGCACACCCTCGAGGAGGTCGGCCAGCAGTTCAAGGTCACCCGCGAGCGCATCCGCCAGATCGAGGCCAAGGCCCTGCGCAAGCTCAAGCACCCGAGCCGCAGCCGCAAGCTCAAGAGCTTCACCAACAACCACTGAACGGCCTCGGGATATCGTCTCCGCTCGCTGCGGTGATTTCCTACGCCGTTCCGTTCGTCGGACTCAGCGCCAAAACAACTCACTCGGCTTGCGCTAAGCCTCGTTCAAACACGTTTTGGCGGTTTGCAGGCAAACTTCCCTCGTCCGCCTCCTGAACGGCTAAATCACCGCTGATGCTCGCTTCGACGACATCCCTCGGCCGCTTTTCAAGAACGGAGCAAACAAGAGAAGAACAAGTCCAAGGTAACTCATCCTCGTTTAATTGACGCGTCTGCAATATTTTGTTATAAGGAGGGGCTAGGGCCTATAGCTCAGCGGTAGAGCCACCGGCTCATAACCGGCAGGTCCCAGGTTCGAATCCTGGTAGGCCCATTGACCGAGAGAGCGTGGAACGAGGGATAGTGGACATCGACTTCGAACTGATCATCGAGCTCCAGCGGCTGGACTCGGACATCCACAACGCCTCCCTCGTCCTCGAAGGCATCCCCCGCCTCGTCCAGGACGTCGACGCGCGCATCGAGGCCACGACCAAGCTCGTCTCCGACGCCAAGGACAAGATGTCCGAGAACCAGAAAAAACGACGCAACCTCGAGAGCGAGGTCAAGGACATGAAGGTCCAGATCGGCAAGTACAAGCGCCAGCTGAACGAGGTCAAGACGAACAAGGAGTATACGGCCCTCCTCCACGAGATCGAGCAGTCCCAGCAGAAGATAGACTCCCTCGAGGAGAGCATCATCTCCGAGATGCTCGCCGCCGACGACGTCGAGGAGGAGATCAAGGCCGCGCTCCACAGGCAGGCCCAGGAGGAGGACGTCCTCAAGAAGGAGAAGCTCGTCCTCGCGGAGAAACTCAAGGAGACCCAAGCCCGCTTCGCCGCCCTGAACAAGGAACGCGAGGCCCTCCTCCCCCGCGTCCCCCGCGAGCAGATGAGCCTTTACGAGGCCATCTACCTGAAGAAAGGCGGCACCGCCCTCTCCCCCGTCACGGGCGATTTCTGCGCCATGTGCCACATGCGGGTCCGGCCCCAGATGCTCAACGAGATCCGCGACAAGGCAACGGTCATCCTCTGCGAGAACTGCGGCCGCATCCTCTACCTGCCGGCCAAGCCGGCGCCGGTCAAGCCCGGGCCCGAAGCCGCGGAGTAAGCCTCCCTCCGCCTCAGCCGACGGTCCCCGCGTCCTCCCGCTCGTCCTCCGTATAGAGGGCGTCGATCAGGGCCTGATAGGCCGCCGTGACGTTCGACCGCCGGACCTTGAGGGACGGCGTCATCTCCCCCTTCTCGATCTCGAAGTCGCGCGGCAACACGGCGATCTTCTTGATCCTCTCGTAGGAGGCCAGCTGGGGGGTCGCCTTATCGATCTCGCCGAGGAGGAAGGCGACGATCCGCTTGTCGCGGACGAGCGCCCCCATGTCGTCGGCCGGGATCCCCTGGCCCTTGGCGTACTCGGAGAGCTTCTCGAACTGCGGGACGACGAGGGCCGAGACGAAGCGCCGGCGGTCCCCGATGACCACGGCGTTGGCGACGTAGGGGCTGGTCTTGAGGAGGTTCTCGATCGGCTGGGGGGCGATGTTCTTGCCGCCCGAGGTGATGATGAGGTCCTTCTTCCGGTCGGTGATGACGAGGAAACCGTCCGCGTCGAAATGGCCGATGTCGCCGGTCTTGAACCAGCCGTCCTCGAAGACCTCGCGGGTCTCCGCCTCCTTCTTGTAATAGCCCTTCATGATGTTGGGCCCCCGGGCCAGGATCTCGCCGTCCGCCGCGATCTTGACCTCGACGCCCGGGATGACCTTGCCGACCGTCCCCAGGCGGGTGGCCTCGAACGTGTTGATGGAGATGACCGGCGAAGTCTCCGTGAGCCCGTAGCCCTCGAGAATGACCAGCCCGATGGCGTAGAAGAACTCGGCGATGTCCCTCGAGAGCGGCGCCCCGCCCGAGACGAAGAGCCTGACCCGGCCGCCCGTCTTGGCGATGATCTTGGAGAAGACGAGCTTGGCGGCGATCGCCCGGCGGAAAGAGAGCCCGCCGGGGACCGGCTTGCCCGCGAGCTTGAGCGCCGCGTAGGATTTGCCGACCTTGAGCGCCCAGAAGAAGATCTTGCGGCGCAGGGCCGGGCTCGTGAGCACCTGGTCCATGACCTTGGTGTAGATCTTCTCGAAGACGCGGGGGACGCTGACCATGATGTGGGGCCGGACCTCGAGCAGGTTCTGGGCCACGGCCTCGACGCTCTCGGCGTAGGCGACCGTCGAGCCCATGTAGATGTAGGTGAACATGACCATCCGCTCGAGGACGTGGGAAAGCGGCAGGAAGGACAAGGCCGTGTCCTTCGGAGGAGATCTTGATGATCTCCGCGGACGTCTTGATATTGCTGACGAGGTTGTCGTGGGTCAGGATGACGCCCTTCGGGCACGCCGGTCGTCCCCGACGTGTAGATCAGGGTGGCCTCGTCCTCCGGCTTGACCCGGGCGACGAGCTCTTCGAAGAGCCCGGGCTCGGCGGCGGCCAGGGCCCGCCCCTTGCTCCTGGACGGCCTTGAGGGTCAGGACGCCCGGCCGGGGCCTCGTCGGCGAACGTGATGTAGTGCCTGACCTTGGCCAGGCCGGGACGTGAGCGGCTCGACCTTCTTCCACTGGTCGGCGATTCGAGACGACGACGACGGTGGCGTCGGAGTCGTCGACGATGTAGCGGATCTGCTCCGGGACGAGGGTCGTGTAGATCGGCACGGTCAGGCCGCCGGCGCAGAGCATCGCGAAATCGGTCATGGTCCAGGCCGGCCTGTTCTCCGATAGAAGGCAGAGCCTCTGCCCCGCTTCGAAGCCGAGGGCCTTGAGCCCGAGGGCGAGGTGCTTGACGCCGTCCCCGAACTCCTGGGTGGATATCGGCGTGAAGGCCCCGTCCTTCTTGAGCAGCATGAAGTCGGGCTTGTCGTACGTTTTGACCGTGTTGACGATCAGTCTCGGCAAGAGTCGTGACCATTTTCCCTCTCCTCTTCCGAAAAGTGGCCCGATTGTAGTTTGTGCGGGAGGGCCTGTCAAGCCGCAAAAATCCGGCCGTCCCGGAGCTCGACCGTCCGGTGGGCCAGGCCTGCCAGGCGGGGATTGTGGGTGACGAGGATGATCGTCAGCCCCTCCCGCTCGTTGAGGTCCTTGAGGATCGCCCCGATCTCCGCGCTCCGGGCCGTGTCGAGGTTGCCCGTCGGCTCGTCCGCGAGAAGGATCTCGGGCCTGTTGACCAGGGCCCGGGCGATGGCCACCCGCTGCATCTCCCCGCCCGAGAGCTGGCCGGGCAGATGGCCGGCGCGATTGTCGATGCCGAGGAGTTTGAGCACCCGGAAGACGTCCTCCTCCGCGCCCGGCTTCCTGAAGAAGGTGAACGGCAGGATGACGTTCTCGAGGACGGTCAGCGTGGAGACGAGGTAGAACCTCTGGAAGATGTAGCCGAAGACGTCACGGCGGATCCGGGTCAGCTTGGCCTCGGAAAGGCCCCGGCCGTTCTCGAAGACGGCGCGTCCCTCGAGGACGAGCCGGCCCGAGGTCGGATTGTCGAGACAGCCCAGGACGTTGACCAAGGTCGTCTTGCCCGAGCCCGACGGGCCGACGACGGACAGGAAGGTCCCCTTTTCGACGCGGAGGGAGACGCCGTCGACCGCGCTGACCACTTCCTGGCCCCGGCGATAGACGCGTTTCAGGTTCTCCGCCTCGATCGAATAGCGGGCCGCGGCGCTCATGACTCCACCTCGCCGCGGATGGTGTCGAGGGGCCGCATCCGGGCCGCCCTCCAGGACGGGTAGACGCCGCTGAGGAGGCCGATGGCCGTCACGACGCCGAGGGCCATGAGGACGAGCCCGGCGTCGATGGCCACGAGGCCCCCGCTCGGCGAGTACGGCAGGAGGTTCCGGACGAGGATGTCCGTGAGCCGGGCCGTGAGGAGGGCCAGGCCGGTGCCGATGAGGCCGCCGCCGACGCAGAGGATGACCGTCTCGAGCCAGACGAGCTTGAAGACGTCGGAGGCCATGGCCCCCATGGACTTGAGGATGCCGATCTCCTGGCGACGCTCCATGACCGACATCAGGACCGTGTTGACGACGCCCATCATGGCGATGAGGATGGCGATGAGGGCGATGGAGAAGACCATGACCCGGGCCGTCGAGACGAGCGTCATGATGGTCGTCTTGACCTGGGTCAGGCTGACGACCTGGACGTCGGGGAGCTTGTACATCTTGTCCTCGAAGGCCTTCAGGTCCGCTTCCTTCTTGATCTTGATGCCGATCGACGTCAGCTCCCGGACGCCGAAGACCGTTCTGGACGGTCTTGAGGGGGAGGAAGATCGTGCCGTCGTCCTGGGTGCCCGTGCGCTCGAGGACGCCGACGACCTTGACCTCGATCTCCTTCTCGGGGATGAGGTAGAGGTCGCCGACCTCGCGCTGTTCGAGCTCGGCCACCTCGTAGCCGAAGACGGCCTCGTAGGCCTCGGGCGCCTCGAACCAGCCGCCGGCCTTGAAGGGCAGGGCGCTCTTGAGCTTCGGGAAGGACGCCGGATCGACGCCGAGGAAGGCGGACAGGCCGCCCGTCTCGCCCTTGTTGGGGTCGAAGACGACCTGCATGAGCATGGGCGTCACCCCGTCGACCTCGGGCTCGGCGGCCACCGCGGCGACGATGTCCTCGTTCATGTACTTGAGGCCCGTGCCGCCCTTGAGCATGAGCGTCGCCGCCTCGTAGGGACAGCCCTTGGCCACGACGAGCATCTGGAAGCCGAGGTTGTCGATATCGCGGTTGAGCGAGGACTCGTAGCCGTTGTTGAACCCGAAGAGGCTGACCAGGACCCAGGCGGCCATGGCGATGCCCAGGAGCGTGAGAACGCTCCTCGCCTTTTTGCGCAGGAGGTTCTTGTAGGCGACCTCGAGGACGGATATCTTTTTCATGGCGGTCTATCCTTTGAAGAACTTCAGGTGGGGATTGCCGAGGAGGAACTCGTCGACGAGGACGAGGTTCTTCTTCGTCGCCCGGAGGGCGGACCGGAAGTCGGCCTCGGAGGCCGGGTCGGGGTTCTTGATGCGGCTGACCGGCCCGGGCGGGTCCTCCCGGCCCGAGACGACGTCGTACCGGTAGAAGTCCTCCAGGCTCAGGCCGAGGAACTGCTCGCCGAAGGACAGGGCCCGGAAGGCCTTGGCCGCCCGCGAGGTCAGCTTCTGGAAGTAGAAGCCGCGGATGACCCCGGCCGGGTCGAGGGCCAGGAACACCTGGAGGCCGCCGTAGGTCCCCTTCTGGTTGACGCCGTGGATATAGCCGACGAGGTCCGGCCCCTTGTAGATCTCGTACATCGTGTAGGGGACGTCGGCCGTCTCGTAGAGACCGGTGAACCTGTCGCCGAGGCGGGCCTCGATCTCGCGGAGGAGCTCCTCGCCGCCCTTCTTGGAGATCGAGACGTAGAGGGTCTTGTAGCCGGTCGACTCCGGGAAGAGCCTTTTCACGTCCCGGTCGGGGTCGTTGAGGTCGCAGCCGACGGCGGCGTATAGAGAAAGCGCGGCCGCGGCGCCGAGGGCCAGGGCCGCGGCTAGGACCAGAGCCTTCCCCCGGCCCGCGAATCCGGCCCCGCCTCGCCGGCGTTGACTGGCGTTGCCCATGGTCATCCTCCTCCGCCGAAACCGGTCCCGGCGGCCGTTCCTGGCCGGGACATGCACCTGGGGCACGTGTCCCGGTCCTTCATAATCCCTTGTAATAATAGAGCTGGACGACGAAGCGGACATCCCTCCGGCCGCGGTCGTAGTAGGCCATGAACCGGCCGGCCAGGTCGGCGTTCAGGAGATAGGTCAGGCCGGAGCCGAGCGAGAAGTCCCAATCGCCGGCGCGCGCTTGGACGATCGGCTGGAGCTCGATCTTGAGCCGGCTTTCCTCGAGCAGGCCCAGGCCCGCGCGCCAGAATAAGAGGACCGTTCTCGCGCCGTCCCGCCGGCCGACGAGGACCTCGGCCCGGTTCTCGAAGTTCCGCCAGAGATAGGTCGCATCCAACGCCGCGACGGTCCAGGGGAAAGGCTCGGGGTCCATCAGCGTGTAGCCCATGGTCTCGAGGACGCTCCCATGGGCCAGCGACAACCCGAGGGTGTAGTTGTCGCGGGCCAGGACGCCTTTGGCGACACGGGCTGCGGCCAGGAAATTCCTCCTGAAATAGAGCGGCATGCCGCTCCCGGTCGTCAGCGAGAGGGCGGCGCTTCCCCAGCCGAAGTCCCGCTCGAGACCGATCCCCCAATCCCGGTCGAAGCCGTGGCCCATCATGGCGGGAGCGGGCAGGAGCAGGGCGTGGCTGTCCAGGACGGACGACAGCCCGACGGCGGGACGGTTGTGCCCGGCCCAGATGTTGGCGAACTTCGCCTTGAGGCGGAAATAGGCGTTGTAGAGCTGGGGCTCGAGCGCGTGTTCCCCCTCCTCATCGTAGGCCAAGCGGGCCTGGACGGCCAGGAGGCCGATGTCGCGGGACCTTCCGCTGAAGCGCTTGACAAGGTCGAACCCGACGCTCGGCTTCTGCATGGCGTCGTCGGGCATGAGGGAGAAGAGCTCGACGGCCTTCGCCGCCGTCGAGTAGGCGCCGACGGCCTGGATCTCGAGATAGAGGAGCGTGCTCTGCGCCCGCAGGCCGGCGGCCGCGCCAGCGAGCAGGGCGACGAGGGCGATGGCGCCCCTGCGGCTAGACATCGAACGCGATGCGTCCCCGGAAGATGACGGCGCCGGCGCGGGAGAAGGTCAGACGGACCTCCCAATCACCGGGCATGACGACGTCGACCGGCAGGAGGTAGTCCCCGGCCTTGTTCGTCTTGAACGCGACCTCGCCCGAGTCGTGGGCGCCGCGCATGGACGGCATGTCGGTCCGGCCGGTTATAGCGACATCGGAGACCCGGTTCCCGTCCTTGTCGTAGAGCTTGACGATGAGGATGGCCGTCCCCATCTTGGGGGCCTTGTCGAACTCCCAGGTGAAGTAATTGACCTCGCCGATCCAGCACTTCTTGCCCGACTTCGGCAGGTCCCGGAACTCGGGTTCCCCTTGCTGACCGGCCGGCGCCGGGCCTGGGGAACAGCAGGCGGTGGCGGGCTGGGCCGCGGCGAAGGCCGTCAGCCAAACGGACGCGGCCAGAGAGGAGATAAGGATGGCGGTCGTTCTTTTCATGGCGAACACTCCTTCCGCCTTTAAATGACTATAATCCTATGTATTATATAGGAATTCGCTTCGATTGGCCAGCCCCCTCCCCCACCCCGCCCCGCGGCCGGAGCGGGCGCTGAGCCCGGCGCCGCATTGACCCGGGACGTTCGCATCTGATAAGGTTCGCTCGGCGGCCAATGATGTCCACTCTTGGGCCTATCGTCCAATCCCTGACGCGCCAGGGCGGCCGGGAAGACCCGGCCTTCGCCTTCGAGCCGGGTTCGGGCGGTGTCGCGCAGACCCTCAACGCCGCTTTCCTGATCCTCCTCCAGGGGGCCTCGCATCCGGCCTGCGAAATGGCCCGTGAGTTCCTGGAGGCCGCGAAGAGGGACCCGGGCTGGGAAGAGGCGGCGAAGTTCTATAGCGAGGGGGCGGGGCTCGTCGAGAAAGAGATCGCCGACGCTGAGCGGAACGATCCCGGTCTCGCCCGCCGCCTCGACCGGCTCTCCGCATGGGTGTCCGATCCCCGGAACCTGGCCGACGCCCGCAGGACCGCGGAGGAATACTGGGCTGTGTTCTTTCCCGAGGCGGCCGGGATCCAGGGCGACAGGGCCGGGCGCCTCGAGGCCCTGCGCTCCCGGCGCCGGATCTCCATCAGCCGGCCGAATCCGTCGCCGCTCGCCGACCCCGCCCGCGAGATCCTCTTCACCTCGAACGTGCTCCTGACCGTTCCGCCCGAAGGGGCGGTCGGAGACACCCTCCCCCTCGGCGAGGACATGAAGCGGGCGCTCCGCGATGCCGGGCGCGAACCTCAGCTCTTCTGGTACGATCACCCCATCCCGATCGGTGTCCGCCCGGAGAACAACGAGATCCTCCACGGCCTAGCGGGGCTCGAAGAGGCCTTCAGGTTCGAGCGGGAGCGCGGCCGGATCGACCCCGGAGGGAAACCCGTCTGTGTGCTCTCCGTCTCTGTGACGCACGCCGGTCTCCGCCATCTCGCCCGAAGATACATCCGGGAGGAGATCGCCCGCCACGGCGGTCTGAGCTCCCTGGACCTGTTCGCGTTCACGGAGACCGACACGCGGAGGATCGTCGCGCAGATCCTCGCTCCGGCCCGGGCCCGCTACCTCGGCGGCCCGCCGGCCGAGGGGGAGTTCGGCGTCTTCGGCGTCGACGGCGAGTACGGCCGGCACTACAGCTTCCTCAAGGCCGTGGCCGCGTTCTGGGGCGTCCTCGTCGACCGCCGCGTCCGGGCGACGTTCAAGATCGACCTGGACCAGGTCTTCCCCGAGCGGGAGCTCGTCGCCGAAACGGGCCGTTCCGCCTTCGAGCATTTCCTGACCCCGCTCTGGGGGGCACTGGGCCGGGACGCCCGCGGGCGGCCGGTCGAGATGGGCATGATCGCGGGAGCCCTGGTCGACGCCCGGGACATCGCCGGGTCCCTGTACTCGCCCGATGTCCCGTTCCCGGACCGTGATCCGTCCTACGACGAGCTCTTCTTCTTCAGCCCCCTGCCGCAAGCGCTCTCGACGGCGGCGGAGATGATGGCCTGTTATGGCCGGGACGGTCTGGACGGACGAACGGCCTGCTTCGAGCGCGTCCACGTCACCGGAGGCACGAACGGCATCCTCGTGGACAGCCTGCGGCGCCACCGGCCGTTCACGCCGTCCTTCGTGGGCCGGGCGGAGGACCAGGCCTACATCCTCTCCGCCCTCGGCGGCGACGGCCCCCGGCTGGCCTACCTGCACGAGGACGGGCTTATCATGCGGCACGACAAGGACGTCTTCGCCGGCGAGGCCGTGGCAGCCGCGCGCCTGGGCAAGCTCATCGGCGACTACATCCGGATCCTCTACTTCTCCGCGTACGCCCGTGTCCTCGCCAAAGATCTCCGCGAGCTGAAAGATCGGATCGACCCGTTCACCGGCTGTTTCGTGTCCGCCATCCCGGCCACTGTCGTCCATCTGCGTTTCGCCTTCAAAGCGGCCTCGCTCTTCGCCGACGGGGACGACGCGACCGCGACCGGGTTCGTCCGGGAGGGCGCCGCGCGCCTCCGCAAGGCTTTGGCGTTCGCCCACGGCGAGGAAAGCGACCTCCGGCGAACCTACCTCGAGGAGCGCGCGGGCTGGGACCTCTTCTACGGAACGTTAACCGCGCTCGAGGGCGCCCTCGACCGAGAGGACCCTTTCGCCCTGGACCTTCGAGGGAAGGCCCGGGCCATCGTCGAAGAATGCCGGATCCCGGCGGAAAGGAGGAGCTGATGCTCAACGACGCCCCCCGGAGATACACGTTCCTGGACCGCGACGGCCGGCCCTTGGACCTCGACCGGTCCGAGGCCTTCGACCAGCACGGCCCCGTCCGTGGCCCAGACCTCGACCGGCTGACCTCGATCGTCATCATCTCGGCGGAGCGAAGCGCCGACACCCGGCGGTGCGTGGAATCGATCCTGGCCGGAACGCCCGAACCCTTCGAGATCATCCTGAGCGACGTCGGTTCGGGCCCTGAGACGCTCGAGGTCATCAAGGGCCTCGAGGACGCCCACAGGAATATCCGCGTCATCTACAACGCCAAGAGCACGGGCACGACGGGACAGCGCAATCAGGGCATTTTCTTCTCCAAAGGGGGGAACGTCGTTCTTATGGACAACGACGTCCTCGCCCAGCCCGGTTGGCTGGGCCCTCTTCTCGAGCGGGCGGCCGGGGACCCCCGGGCCGGGCTCATCGGGGCCAAGCTCCTGAAGGCCGAGATCGAGAAAGTCTACTACTGCGGCGCGCACACGATCACGCTCGAGAAGAACGGCCGCGTCTACGGGATCGGGCTCGTCAAGTCGGGTCCCCTGGCCGACCTGCGGCGGCACGATCCGCTGGCCGAGAGCGAGGGCGAGGTCCCCTGGTACACGACCACGGCGCTACTGGCCAAACGGCATGTCCTCTTCGAAGCCGGGGGTTTCGACGACGTCGGCGAGGGCCGAGGCATCTTCATCGCCAACGAGGACAAGGACCTGAGCCTGAGCGTCCGCAAGGCCGGATACCGGATCCTCTACTGCCCGGCCTCCGAGGCCATCCACAACCACGACTATTCCAAGGTGGACAGGAAGGACGCCTATCACAGCCAGTACCGCCTGCGGATGGAGCAGATCCACAAGGACACGGAATATTTCCTGGAGAAGTGGGGGATCACCTACATGATCGAGAAGCTCCCCCACGAGGACAACAGCCGTCGCTGGGACGGACGGGAACTCGTCCCCGTCGATCTCGATCTCGGATCGGCCGAGCTCAAGGAAGACGTCGTCACTATGGGCGCCGGCAAACCGGCCGCGCGGGATCGCGGTTAAGAGGTCCGGCTGTCCGGGTGGGCCGCGGCGGCGGCCCCATAGCAGGTTTTGTAAAGGAACTTGGTCCGGGATCCCTGTCCGATAACGAACAGGCGAGTTCGCATTCGGACAAGTCCAGGAGAAGCCATAGGATATGCCGGGCGTTCCGGCCTGGCATAGCGATTGCAGACAAGGAGGCAGTGGGCCATGTTCTATATCGATTTTCATACGGCATCCCATCTTCCGAGGGGGACCGGGGAAGCGTCGATAGGAAGCGAAGCCACTTGCCCGGAAAGGGGGAACGACGATGAAACACCGAGTTTTAATTCCTCTGGTCCTCGGGATAACGGTCAGCCTGTCGGCGCAAACGACGATAGTCTTGGCCGATGTGGAAAAACCCCATCAGATCGCGGTCGACGGGGGCGACCTCTATGTCTTTGACGAGGCCGACTATTCGCTGCATGTCTACACGCTCTCGCTCTTCGCTCCGAAGCTGAAATTCGGGCAAAAGGGCGATGGTCCCCATGATTTCAAGTATCTCCCGTTCGTCCATATTCAGCCGGAGATCCTGACCTGCACCGATTTCTCGAAGATCGTCTGGTTTTCCAAGAAAGGTGAGGTCCTGGAGAAAGGCTCATGAATAAGGTCCTGGTTCATTTTGCGATCGTAGCAATTCTGACCGGCCCCTCCTTCGCTCAGGCCGGTCGATCCTCCGGGCCGTCGGTTCCCGCCGGCCCCGCTCCCCATAGCCTCACGGTCCCAGAGAGCAACGGCCAACCGGTGCTGCTCGATGGGTTGTTCGCTCCGGGAGAGTGGGACGACGCCTTGAAGGTGCGGGTCCACGAGCGGGTCGACCTCCTCCTCAAAAGGAACTCCGGGCACCTCTTCCTGGGCTTGAGGTTCAAGGACGCCCTCGGCGTCATCGTCGACCTGTGGCTGACGGCCGACGACAAGACCGTCTATCAGATGCACTCGTCGGGGCAGCTGGGCGAGGCGACGCTTAAGCTCCCGGCCGCGGACGAGTGGCCGGGCACCCGGATCGGCTATACCCAGGAGTGGGACGCCAACGAGATCAGGTCGGACAGCCAGAAAAAGGCCGCGTGGCAGGCGGCCGGACGCCCGGCCGAGGGCTATCGGGAGACCCTCTTCCCTTCCGACGGGAAGGAATTCCAGATCCTTCTGTCGAAATTCGCGGCCCGCCGTTTGAAGATGAGGTTCCGGGCCGGCGACCACGAAGGCCTGATCGTCTATCCGGAGCGTACGGATCTCAAGAGCACGCAAGGCTGGCAGGAGATCGTCGTTCCCGAGGACGGGCCGGCCGGGGACGAGGAGGCGGAGAAACGGGAGATCGCCCGCGTCGTCAGCTCGGTCATCGGCTGGGCCAAGACCAAGGACCTCGACCTGTTCTTCGGATCGATCGCCCAGGACGAGGACTACATCAGTGTGACGCCCGGGAAGCGGGTCATCAAGCGCTTCGAGGACGTCAAGCAGAATGTCCCCTTCTGGATGAGCCCGGATTTCCAGTACGTCCGACACGAGCTCAAGGACCTGGAAATTAAGCTCGCCCGCTGCGGCACGGTGGCCTGGTTCTACTGCGTCCTCGACGACATCAACATCTACAAGGGTGAGCCAACAGCCTGGGAGAACGCCCGCTGGACCGGCGTCGTGGAGAAGCGCGACGGCAGGTGGGTCGTCGTCTCCCAGCACTTCTCTTTCGCCAGCGACAAGTAAAGGATGGCTATGAGCGCAAGATTCCTGCCCCCCCTCTTGATCGCCGTTTGTCTCGTTTTCCAGGGTACCGGCACGGCGAGGCCAGCCGAGTTCCCCGAGCTTTCGGGCCCCTACCTCGGCCAGAAGTCGCCGGGAATGACGCCGGAGGTCTTCGCCCCGGGGATCGTGTCTTCAGCGGAGTTCATCGATTTCAAGGGCGCATTCCCTCCTGACGGCAAGGAGTACTATTTTTATCGTCATGCTCTTCCGAAAACCATCCCGACCCTTTTTTATACCAAGATCGAGGACGGGATATGGACGGAACCGATTCCGCTCCCAATAGCCCAGGGCGCCAGGACCTACCATCCCTGCGTTTCCCCGGACAATCAATGGTTGTTCTTCTTCTGGCAGTTCCAGCCTGACCAGAACAGGCCATCCGGGTTTTACGCGTCGGCAAGAACCGACACCGGGTGGTCGGCTCCGAAATATGCCGGGCAGGGCATGTATTTGACCTGCGATAACTCAGGCCGATTTTTTACGACCGACTCCGTCTGGGGCGATCAGCCGAAGCACTATCTTGCCTGGATGACTTTCAGCCAAGGACGTTTCTCCCGGCCTGAAAGGCTGGTCCTCCAGCCCCATTATGAAAATCAGACGCATCCTTGCATCGCGCCGGACGGCAGCTACATCATTTTCGACATCAATATCGAAAACGGCAGTTTATTCGTCAGTTTCAAGGACAAGGAGGGCCGTTGGGGGAAGGGATCGATCTGACGAAGCACGGCTTCAAGCCGGATTCGAGGGGAGCCTACGTCTCACCGGACGGGAAATACCTGTTCTTTTCGGTCGATGGGGACATCTACTGGGTCTCGGCGAAGATCATCGAAGAGCTGAGGCCGAAGGAAACCGGGAAAGGAGCGTCGAGATGAAACAATTCGCCTCCGGGATCGCTCTCATGCTGGTCCTCGCGATCTCGCCGTTCGCCCAGGCACCGGCAGGTCAGACCGCGGCCGACCTGCCCCTGCACACGAGAGGTTCAGTGACAGGGTCCTCTTCGCCTGGGCCTGTGATCATATGCAGATGATCCGCACCGTCGCCCTCTCGACGGCGAAAGGCATCGTCGTCATCGAGGCCAGCCTCCTCCGCTCGATCGACGCCCGGATCCGGCGGGCCATCGAGGAGGAATTGGGCCGCCAGGACATCAAGTACCTCATCAACACGCATTTCCACCACGATCACACCGCCGGGAACCAGGTCTACGCCGACACGACGATCGTCGGGCACCGGACGGTCCCCGAGGGGATGAAGAGCGAGCTCACGGGAGAAGGCCTGGTCAAGCAGATCGAGAAATTCAAGGGCATGCAGCGGGACTGGGGGGAGAGGCAGAAGAAGGCGGCTTCGGACTCCGAAGAATTCCATTTCTTCCGGGAGGGCCTCATCCTGCTTGGAACGGTCATCGAGGAGCTCCAGGCCGGCTTCCAGCCCACCTTCCCCACGGTCCTCTTCGAGAAAAGTCTGATCCTCGACATGGGCGACATGACCGTCGAGCTCTACGCGGTCGGCGGGACCCACACGCCGAGCGACATCATGATCTTCGTCCCCGAGGAGGGCCTGGTGGCCGTGGGGGACATGTGGCCGGACCAGGTTCTCCCCTACCTGAGGAAGGAAGCGCCCTGGGACCTCGGGCTCATCCTCGAGAACTGGGGTCGGATCGTCGACAGCGGTCGGGAGATCAAACACGTCAATATCGCCCATTCGGACATGTGGCTCGAGGTCGAAACGTTCAAACAGCAATACCGCTATCTCAAGACCCTCTGGGACGGCCTCCGCGAACTGAAGGCCGCAGACGCGACCCTGGAGGACGCCAAAAAGGCCTATACCGTCGCGCGCGACTTCCCTTATTTCAAGGACATGAGGCTGAAGGTCAGGGACACCGACATCCATCAGAACAACGTCGAAGCGATCTGGGAAAGGCTCGGCGGCAAGTGAGGCGGCCGGGCCGGCTTCGGCAGGCCCCTGTATCGCCGGGCGGCCGGCGCACGTGACGGCCCGAGAGGAGCGAAGATGAAGCAACTCATCCGGGCGGCCGCCGGAATCGGCTTGGCTGCCGTCATGCTCGTTGGAGCCATGCGCGGACAGACTCCGCCGGCAACGGAGGCACAAGGCTTGAACGTCCTCGTCCTCCTCGGCGAGTGGTTCGGCGACGCCTATTTTCCGCTCGCCAAGGAGATCGAGGCCCGGGGCTGGGCGATGAAGCGGATCGGCGTCGACGCCGAATACCGGGGTTGCTACAACAAGAAGCGGGATGTCGTCCTTCGCAGCGACATCCTCATCCCCGACCTGAAGGACTTCGCCGGCTACGACGCCCTCATCATCCCGAGCGGCCCGCAGTGGAGGAAATTCAACGAAAACCAGGCGGTCCTGAAATTCGTTCAGAGCGCCCATGCCGCGGGACTGGTCATCGCCTCCTTCTGCGTGGGGAACACGACGGTGAAAGCCGCCGGCCTCGTCGACAACCCCGCCGGCCCCGCTTTGTTCCCTGAACAAGTGACTTTGGCCAAGGAACGCGTCCTCCTCGGCCCCCGCGGCGGCGGCCCCCCGCCCGGCGACGGCTTCGAGAGCGCGCCCATCAAGGAGATCTGCGACGCCATCGCCGGGGAGCTCGATAAGAGATGAGCCGAATGATCCTGACGCGACACCGAACGGAAATCGCGGGGCCGGCGGCCTCCGGCGGGCGGGGGGTATGCCGATGTCGCTGACGCCGGCCTTTGAACTGGGCATCCGCAACGGCTGGCTCTTCATGATGGTCTTTCTCCTGCAATGGCTGGCGGTCGTCGTTCTCCCCGGCCGTTTCGTCGCCCGGACGGGCCATCCGGCCGGTCTCAGGCAAGGCCGCAGAGCGAAGATCATGAGCGGGCTGACCCAGTTCTTCTGGATAGGCGCGACCTTGTATTCCATCTTCCTGCCGCTGCGCACGGGGACACCCTGGTTCTATGGAGGGCTGACGATCTTCGTCGGCGGCCTGACGTTGCTCGTTTTCGCGACGCTCAGCGTGGCCCGAACTGAACCGGGAGAGCTGTTTGGCTCAGGGGCGTATCGTTATTCCCGGCACCCGATGTATCTTTCCATGATCCTCGTCTATACCGCCGTCAGCGTGGCCGCCGCGTCCTGGCTGTTCTCGGTCATCACCCTCATCACCGTTTTCCTTCAGCGATCCCAGGCCATCCAGGAGGAGCGCTATTGCCTGGAGAAATTCGGCCCATCGTATCGGAAGTATATGACCCGGACGCCTCGCTGGATAGGAGTCCCTCGATGAAAAAGATCGTCAGAATCGGCGTCTTGATCCTGGCCTTGTCGGGCCTGTCCCGCACAGCCTGGGCCACTGAGATCCACGAGGCCGTACGGGCGGGCGATCTGGCCAAGGTCAAGGCGCTTGTCGCCGCCGGGGCGAGCGTCAACGCCGCCGACGACGTCGGGCAAACGCCCCTCCATCTGGCCGCCTTCTCCGGCCGCGCGGACATGGTGGATCATCTGATTTCCAAGGGAGCCGACACGAAAGCCGTCTGCCGCGACGGCCGGACTCTCATGCATTGCGCCGCGATGGGCGGATTGGTGGAATTGATGGACCGCTTGGCCAAGTCGGGCCTCCCGATCGACTCCCCCGACCGCTACGGGAGGACGCCGCTCCTCAGGGCGGCCGAGGCCGGATCGGACAAGGCCGCCGAGTTCCTGCTCGCCCGCGGGGCGAACGTCATGGCCCGCGACTATTACCGGCAGACCGCCCTCCACGAAGCGACGTTCTCGGGCAACCTCCGGCTCCTCGACATCCTGGTCAAGGGCGGCGCCGACGTCAACGCCCTGAACGACGAGGGATCGACCCCCCTCCTCTACGTCACCCAGGCCGGCCGCGGGGACGTTATCGACTGGCTGCTCGAGCACGGCGCCAAGCTCGACGTCCGGAACAAGCTCAACGAAACGGCGCTGACCTTCCCCTTGGGTAACGGTTTCATCGATCTCGTCGAGAAGCTCTGGCCGCGGGCTGAAGCCTTGAAGAACAGGGATCTCCTGGAGAAATACCCCCTCCACCGCGTCGCCTATCTCGGGATCGCCCGGGCGGCCGAGTTCCTATTGGGAAAGGGTATGCCCATCGATCTCAAGGACGAATCGGGCCGGACGCCGTTCCAGAGGGCGGCCCAGGGCGGCAACGTGGAGATCGCCAAGATGCTCCTGGCCAAGGAGGCCAAGGTCGACGCTCCCGATCCCGAGGGCTCGAGGCCCCTACACCTGGCCGCGAAGAAGGGCCGAGCCGAGATGGTCCGCTTCCTTCTCGAACGGGGAGCTGATCCGCGGGCCAAGGACGGCCGGGGCCGGACGCCCGTCGACCTGGCCGGCGAATATGGATACCCCGAAGTCGCCGACATCCTCGTCAAGGCGGGGGGCGGGCCGGCGGGGGCCGCCCAGGCGACGGATGTTCCTTCGCTCCTGGCCAGGCCCCTCAAGGACGGCGAAGCCATCGTCTGGTCGCTCGGCCACTGCGGGTTCGCTGTGAAGACGAGGAGTCGCCTCCTTATTTTCGATTATTTCAGCCGGGGCGGGCCGCGGCCGGCCAAGCCGTCCCTGGCCAACGGCTTCGTCGACCCGGAGGAGATCAAGCACCTGGATGTCACGGTCTTCGTCTCCCATTCCCACGGGGACCATTTCGACCCTGTGATCCTGTCGTGGCGGCCGGTGATCGAGGATATCACTTATGTCTTCGGCTGGAACGCGAGGAAGGGCGAGCGGACGATCGACCTGCCTGGGCCGCGGTCGACGGCCTCGCTCGACGGCCTGGAGATCTTTACCGTCAACGGCGAGCATAACGACGTCCCGGAGACCGCCTATCTGGTTAAAGTGGACGGGCTTTCGATCTATCACGCGGGCGACTACGTCAGCCCTATGGCCGCGTTCAAGGCGGATATGGATCACCTTCGCGGCAAGGCGGGCCGGATCGACCTGGCCTTCATCAGCCAGTTCGAGCAAGCCTACGCGCTCGCGCCAGCCGTCGTTTTCCCCATGCACGCCTATAACCGTGAATTCATGTACGAAGCCTTCGCCCGGGAGGCGGCGGAGAAGAAACTCCCCTCGCGGGTCATCTGCCCCGAGAACAAGGGCGACCGGTTCGACTTCATCAAAGACGACAAGGCCGCGGGGAGCGCGCTCGTTTGGTATCTGGGCCATTGCGGTTACGCCGTCAGGACCGCCGGCCATCTCCTGATCTTCGATTATCAGGAGAAGCGGGACGGGCAGCAGCCGAAGTCCCGCCCGGACCGTCCCTCGCTCGCGAACGGCTGGATCGATCCCCAGGAGATCAAGGGCTTGAAGGTCCGCGTCTTCGTCTCCCACTCGCACGGCGACCATTACGATCCCATCATCCTGACTTGGAAAGAGGCCGTCCCCGACATCGCCTTCTTCTTCGGCTGGAAGGCGGCCGAGGACCCGGCGTTCCATTATCTCGTAGGCCCCAGGGCCGAGCTCGAGTCCGGCGGCCTAGAGATCGCGACCATCAACTCCCATCATTCGGGAGTCCCCGAGGTCGCTTGGCTGGTCAAGGCCGACGGCTTGGTCATCTACCACAACGGCGACTGCCGGCCCGAAGACCCTTCGGCCGAGCACGACTTCTTGAGGACGAAGACGGGCGCCGTCGACCTGGCCTTCGTCTTCCCAGTGACCGCTCCCGGCCAGAAATACACCATTCAGGAAGAGGACTTCTTCAGGAAGTTCCGCGTCCGGGCCGCCTTCCCCATGCACGCCCCGGCGGGCGCCGCCATGTACCTGGATTTCCAGAAGGCCTTCCAGGCCAAGTTCCCCGAGCTGCCCATCTTCGTCCCCGCGGCCATGGGACAGAAGTGGGTCTTCGCCCAGGGCCGGATCCAACTCCGGCCGGCAGATCAATAAAGAAAGGAGATCCTATGAACCGCAAGCTCATGATCGTCGGAGTCCTCATCGCGGTGGCCTTCGCCCCAGCAACCATGGGGGCCCAGGGCGCCACGGAAGAAGAAGCCATCAAGGCCCTCGTCCAGACGGCCTACGTGGACGGTCTCATCAACCTCGGTGACCTGGAGAAGACCCGGACCGGCTTCCACCCCGATTTCGTCCTGCTCGGCGTGCAGGACGGCAAGCTGACCCGCCTGCCGATCGCCGACTGGATCGCGGGGACGGAGAAACGGAAAGCCCAGGGCCAGAAGTCCCCGGAGATGACCTGCAAGATCCTCCAGGTCGACATCACGAGCAGCGCTGCCGCCGTCAAGCTGGAGCTCCACCGGGGAAATGTCCACATCTTCACCGACTACCTGTCGCTCTACAAGTTCCCGGACGGCTGGAAGATCGTCGGCAAGATCTATCACCGGCACGGCTGAAGCCTCGCGGAATACCGAAGGGCCGGCTCCCATGAAAAGGTTCGCGATCGCGCTCGTGTCGCTCGCGTTGGCCGCTTGGTGTCACGGGCAGTCCCAGGAGTTCTTCGGCCTCGTCCAGAGCGGACAAACGGACAAGGTCGAGGCGATGTTGAAGGCCGATCCCCTGCTCGTCAACGCCATGGACAGGGCGGGACGGACGCCGCTCTTCATCGCCGTGTCGGCCGGCAACGTGGCCATGGCCCGCTTGCTCATCGACAAGGGTGCCTTGGTCAGGGTCGGCGACGCCAACCTCCGCGCCCCGATCCACTTCGCCAACTGGTCCGGCGACAAGGAGGCGATCGACCTGCTTCTGGAGAAGGGCGCGGTCATCGACACGCGCGCCATCGGCGCGGCCACGCCCCTCATCCATTCCTCCTTGAACGACAACTTCGACATGAGCCGCTTCCTGATCGAGCGGGGCGCTGAGATCGATATCCAATGCAACTCCCTGACCACTCCCCTGTACTTCGCTGTGCTCAACAACAACCGGGACTATTTCCGGTACTTGGTGGAGGCCGGGGCCGACGTCGATATCCCGGACTTCCTCGACCGGACACCCCTCGCCGTCGCCGTCCGCGACGGCAATCTCGCCCTGGCCGAGTCCTTGATCACGGCAGGGGCGGACCCGTCCTGGTATGACAAGCACCTCGGACGGTCGCTCCTCCATCTGGCCGCCATCGAGGGCCACGCCGACATCTGCGGCCTGCTGATCCAAACTGGCCTGAAGGCCAACGAAAAGGACCGGGGCGGCTCGACACCGCTCGATTATGCCCGCCGCTACGCCCATGCGTCGGCCGCACGCGCCCTGGACCCGGATAGGGCCGAGGGCGGAGAACGTCGCGAGGATGGAGCTTCCCGGCTCCCGGCCGCGTCGAACTTGAAGGCCGGGGAAGCGGAGATCGTCAAGCTCCAGAACGGGAGTTGGGCCGTCCGGACGCGGAGCGCGTTCCTGGTCTTCGCCTATTCCGAGATCGGGGCCGCTCCGCCCGAGCGATCGCTGGCCAACGGGCACGTGACGGCCGAGGTCGTGGCCGAGACCTTCGGGCGCGGCCAGGCCGTCTTCTATGTCGACCGGGAATTCCACCCGGCCGGGCACCCTTATTCCCTGCAAGGGGCCAATCCCTTTTTCGCGCTCCAGAAATCGGACGAGAGGATCGCCTTCATCGCCAACCCGGCCTACGACCGGATGTACGCCGGGCTCGGCCTGAAGAACGTCTACTACCCCCGCGGCGACGAGCCGATGACCGCGGGCGTCCTGAAATGCCGGGCCCTGCCTTCCTACGGCAGCCATTCCTGCCTGATGATCGAGGCCGACGGCCTGACCATCGTCTGGCTGACCGGCGTTTCGGACAACTATCTTGTGCAGCGCAGGGACGCGACGGTCATCGACCGGCTGGCGAGAGCCGGCGTCAAGCCGGACCTCCTGTTCCTGGGCAGCCCCTCCGGCATAGGCCCCGAGATCGGCAACGGGATCAGGGAAGTCTATCTCGAAGCCCGCAGGCTCGAGCCGGGAGCCGTGTTCGCTTTCGGTCACGAGCCCCTGGAAAGACGGATCTTCGGGCAAGTCCGGCGGCGGACGGGGGGAGCGGGCGAATTCCAATGCGCCGGCAATCCCGGCGATTCCTTCGTCTGGAGGGCGGGCGGGATTGAGAAAAGAGGTGTATCATGATGAAAAGAACGGCCGCGATCCTTTCCTCCCTGCTCCTCGGCCTTGCGCTCCCGGCGCGGTCCCAGGAGGTCTTCGACCTGCTTCGTCAAGGGGACGTCGCGGCCGTCAAGGCCTTGATCGAGAAGTCGCCTCAACTGGTCGAGGCCCGTGATCCCCAGGGGCTGACGCTGCTCCATTATGCCGCCTACGGCCGGAGCCCCGATCTTATCAACTTCCTCATCGACAAGGGCGCCAAGACCAACGCCACTGGCGCCCAGGCCCATACCCCTCTCCACCTCGCCGCGATGAACGACCGGACGGAGGTCGCGGACGCTCTCCTCAAGCGCGGGGCCTCGACCGAGGCCCGCGACGATTACCAGCGCACGCCCCTCCTCCTCTGCGCCCGGGAGTTGGGACAGGCGGCCACGGGCCGTCTCCTCATCGAAGCCGGGGCCGAGGTCAACGCCGTCGACAAGTTCGGCGACACCGCGCTCAGCCTCGCGGCCTGGCGCGGCAAGACCGAGTTCGTCGACTTGCTCTTGGAGAAGGGAGCCCGGGTCCCCGAGAGCGGCGAGAAATGGCGCGCCGGCGTCTCCCTGGCCGCGTCTCAAGGACTGACAAGATTGTTCCGCCGGCTGACGCAGGGCGGGCAGGACCTGAAGGCCGCCGACCCTCCGGGCAGTCCCTGCTCCACGCCGCGGCGGCCGGGGGCTCCGCCGAGATCGTCGGGCTCCTCCTCGACAAGGGCTTCAGGCCGGGCGAGGCCGACCGGTTCGGCTGGACGCCGCTCCACTACGCCGCCCGGGATGGCCGGACGGACGCCGCCCGGGTCCTGGTCGAGCGGGGCGCGCCCCTCGACGCGCGCTCCGTCATGGGCCAGACGGCCTACAACGTCGCCGTCGAACGGGACATGGAGGCCGCGGCGGCCTTTCTGGCGGGGAAAGGAGCCGACAAGTCGGGAATCCGGTTCCCGGTCCTCGAGGGGGATTACCTCGGCCAGAAGCCTCCTGCGGACAGGCCCGAGCTTTTCGCGCCGGGCATCATCTCATCGATCTGGGGCCTCCACAGCGCGGCCGTATTCTCTCCTGACGGAAACGAGGTCTATTGGACTCCCATGATGCTGTTCCCCGGAGAGGTCTATTCCCGCGGAGGCCTGATGACGATGAAGAGGGTGAACGGCCGTTGGACGCCGCCGGACTGGGTGGCCTTCTCGGGCTCGAAGGGCGAGGACGACGTGCCCTTCTTTTCTCCCGACGGGAAAAGGATGTACTTCATTTCCCGGCGGGACGTCCCCGGCGACGGGCGGGGACGGAGCGAGAGGATCTGGTACGTCGACAGGACCGCGGACGGATGGTCCGAGCCCAAGCCCCTCGACCCCAACGTCAACTCCATGGACATGCACTGGGCCTTCTCGCTGGACAGGGACAAGAACATCTACTTCGCCGGCCGTTCGCCCGGCGGCCTCGGCATGGGCGATATCTATCTGGCGCGGTTCGAGGACGGCCGATACGAGAAGCCGGTCAACCTGGGCGAGCCCGTCAACTCCGCCGCGATCGAGGATTCGCCGTTCGTAGCCCCGGACGGAAGCTATCTTCTGTTCTCCCGCCAATTCGACATCTGGCTGAGCTTCCGGGGCTCCGACGGTGCCTGGTCCGCCCCCGTCAAGCTCGGGCCGGAGGTCAACAGCGCGGCCATCGAGGTCTGCCCCCGGGTGACGAACGACGGCCGATATATCTTCTTCCTGAGCCAGCGCGGCGGCGAAAGCCACGCCTACTGGGTCCGCGCCGACGTCATCGAGAAGCTCAGGCCCAAGAACGAATGAAGGAGGCCGCATGAACGCCATCGACCTGCGCCAGAAGCTCACTTTGTTCTCGAAACAATGGCACCCCCATATTATCGCCGAAGGGGACAGCCTGCAGGTTTTCCTGTCGAAGATCCAGGGCGAGTTCGTCATGCACGCCCACGAAGACGCCGATGAGCTGTTCTTTGTCGTCAAGGGCGCGATGGAGATGCTCTTCAAGGACCGCGCCGTCCCCGTCAAGGAGGGCGAGATCATCCTGGTGCCCCGAGGCGTCGAGCACTGCCCCCGGACGGAGCCCGGAGAGGAGGCGCATGTCCTGGTCGTCGAGCCCCGCGGCACGACCCATACCGGGAACGTCCGGCACGCCCGGACGGTCAAGGAATACACCAGGATATGAATAAGCTCGAGAGGATCATCGCCATCGGGGCCTGCCTGTCCATGGGCGTCTTGGCGACGGGAAGCCAAGAGACCGGCCTGGGTATGATCGACCGGGAGCTCGAACCGGGGCAGGCCGTCGTCCGGTACCTCTTTCACAGCGGCTGGGCCGTGAGGACGCAGAACCATCTGCTCATCTTCGATTACACCGAGCCCCTCCCGCCGCCGGGCCGGCCCGCTCCGGACGCGAGAGCCGTCGAGACCGCGGAGATAGCGGACCAGAATGTGACCGTGTTCGTGTCGCACGCCCATTCGGACCATTTCAACCCCGACATCCTGAAGTGGCGGCCGGCCATTAAGAATATCCACTACGTTTGGGGTTGGGAGGGAGAGGGCTCGCCGGAAGACGTCCATTTCGGGCGGGAGCGACGGACGGTCACGGATCGCGGGCTCGAGGTCTTGAACATCCATCACGAAGGCGACGGCACTCCCGAATCGTCGTTCCTGGTCAGGGTCGATGGGCTGACGATATTTCACGCCGGCGACCACGGCAGCGGCCGGGGGATGGAGGATCCGGTTTTCGGCGACAACATCCGCTACCTGTCCGGACAGGCGCCCCGAGCTGGACCTCATGTTCACGCCGACGTTCGGCGGTGAGATCGACGCTATCCGGGCCCTCAAGCCCCGCGTCGTCTTCCCTATGCACGACGGCGGGCGCGAGCGCCAGTACGCGCTATTCGCCCAGAAGGTCAGGTCGCTCGGCCTGGAGGTCCAGGTCGGCGCCGCCGATAAACCGGGAGCGCAGTTCCTCTACTCTCAAGGCGGGCTCGTGGCATCCTTCCCCGAGAGCACCCGCGTAGCCCCGGAGAACGCCAACGAGGCCCGCCTCAACGGGCTGCAGCCGCCCGGCCAGGTCATGGACATCATCGGCGCCGCGGCCGGTATGACCATCGCCGAGATCGGGGCGGGCCGAGGCCGGTATGTCGTCCATCTGGCCGATCGGGTCGGCCCCAAAGGCAAGATTTACGCCGAGGACATCGACGGTGACGCATTGCGTCACCTCGCCGAGCGCTGCCGTCGCGTCGGCTTCGCCAACGTCGAAACCATCCTCGGCAAGCCGGCGGACCCCGGGCTTCCGGCCGGGAAGCTGGACCTGATCTTCGTCATCTCCTCGTACCACCATTTCGGCGACCCCGTCGCGCTGATGAGCAAGGCCCGGGCGGCGCTGAAGCCCTCTGGACGCCTGGCTATCGCCGAGTGGATCCCGGATAAGGACGGCCGGGGCGAAGGGACGACGCCGGAAAAGATGCGGGCCCAGATGGAGAGCGCCGGCTTCACTCTCGAACGCGTCGACAAGTCGCTCGAGGCCAACAGGATGTACATCTATCTCTTCCGCCCCGGGGGCTGAACAGCCCTCTTTCAGGGGCGTTTGTCGGATCGGACGAGGCGGATGCCGAACACCGTCCCCGTCTCCAGGCCCTCGATCCCCTCGAAGCGGATGGTGATCTTCTCCTTCCCGGCGACGGCTTCGGCGGGGAGGGCGTAGGAGACGTCGAAGAACTCCTCCTTTTCCTGAGGGCTCCGGCGGCGGATCCTCTGCTCACCTAGCTTGAGGCCGTCGACCAGGACAGCGAAGGCCCGGCCGGCCCGCTCGTCGCTGCTGTAGGTGACGACGAGTGTGAGGGACGCCGTCGGATCGACCGGAAGGTCGAAGGAGAACCAGTCTACCGCCCGTCGGCCGTAGCGCCCTCGAAGTTGGGCCGGCGCAGTCGTTCCGCCCCGCTGGTTGAAGTCCCGCTCGGCCTGCATCTGGCCCGGCTGGACGAAGGCGACCGTGGCCGCTTCGAGCTTCCGGCGGGCTTCCTCGGCGGCCGCCAGAGCGGCCGCGCGCTCTTTCCACTCCTCGGGAGTGAAGATGTCCCAATAGGCGGCGTAGGTGCGGCGGTGGAGGCGATAGAACGGGACGAGCTCGACGTCCCTGTCGCGGCCGACGCCGTCGGTCCGGAACACGCCGGAGCGGCCCTCCGCGGGCTTGACCCAGTCCCCGACGGACGTTGCGGCGGTCACCAGGACCGGCGTCGTCGGACGCGGCGGGGCGGGCGCGGG
Organism: Candidatus Aminicenantota bacterium; assembly: GCA_963719985.1. Taxonomy (GTDB): domain Bacteria; phylum Acidobacteriota; class Aminicenantia; order Aminicenantales; family Saccharicenantaceae; genus RBG-16-66-30. Next base: position 850,474 of record CAVRDU010000006.1, read on the forward strand.
CGTCTCCCCGGGCTTCGGCCGCGGCCGCCGCTCGGGCACGGGACCGAGGTCGCCGGCCAGGACGAGCGGGCCCCACAGGATGGCCGCGCGTTCGGGGTTGTCGGGCAGCGGCTCGAGGCGAAGCGCCTTGGGCAGGACGAGCTCGATCCGGTCCCCCGGCTTCCAGTTCCGGCTGATGCGGACGTAAGACCCGGCCGTCCCTATCTCCTTGACGGCCTTGCCGTTGACCTTGACCGCGAATCCCTCCCCCGCCCAGTAGGGTCGCCGGAGGGCGAGATCGAAGCGGCGCGCCTTTTTCGCCTCGATCGCGAGCGCGGCCTTTTCGCCTTCGGGGAAGTCCGTCGTCATCGTCAGCCGGACACCCGCTTCCTTCCAGTCCGCCGTCGAGGGCGCGTAGATGTTGACCCAGAGCGTGTCCCCCGACTCGTAGTAGAGGCCGTCGCCGTGCAGGGCGTGGCTCTCCATGCCGGAGCCGACGCAGCAGGTGAAGCTCCGCTCCATGTCCTGGTACTCGCGGGCGACCCCCTGGCCCACGGGGACCATGTAGCAGGTGGCGCCGTCGGCGGGATCCAGGGAGCCGAGGATGTGGTTGAACAGGGCCCGCTCGTGGAAGTCGGCGTAGCGCACTTGGGGATCGAGGGCGAAGAGCGACCGGGCGAACTTGATCATGTTGTAGACGTTGCAGGTCTCGGCCGTCCGGCCCTCGATCATGTCGTCGAGCCGGTCGGGCTCGCCGAAGTACTCGTTCCGGCCGTGGCCGCCCGTGGCGAAGCTGTGATGGAGGGCCACCCGGTCCCAGAAGAACGTCGCCGCGGCGCCGTCGGCCCGGCCGCCCCCGTAGACGTAGCGGGCCAGCGAGCCCAGGAGCTTGGGGACGAGCGTGTTGCCGTGCTTGCCGCGGAGGATGTCCTCCCCCGCGGCGAGAGGCCCGACGACGGCCCGATGCTCGAACTTGTCCGACAGGCGCATCCAGCGCTCGTCGCCGGTGTCGGCGTAGAGGTCGACCAGGACCTCGTTCATGCCGCCGAACTCCGTGCCAGCATCTTTTGGATCTGGGCGTCGTCGAGGCCGGCCAGAACGCTCTCCGCCCAGGCCGCGAAGCGGATCTCGATCGCCAGGGCCTCGCGGCTCCCGGCGTGCCGGTAGGCGTCGCGCAGCCCGGCGAAGATCTTGTGCTCGACGTACCAGGGCGACCACATGCCGTTGAGGTCGAAGCCGGACGAGCGGATGTCGCCGGCGGCGATCTGGGCGTAGAGGGTCTTTCCCGGCACGCCTTCGCGGTCGGCCTGGGCCCCGATATAGCCGTCGCCGTGCTTCGCCTGGACTTCCCCGAGCTCGGCCACGAGATAGTCCGCGCGCTCCTTGAAGCGCGGGTCGCCGGTCGCGGCGTACATCAGGCTGACGCCGGAGAGATAGTGGCCGGCGATGTGGCCGGTCAGCTGGCGGTTGGCCCCGTCCCAGCCGCCATAGCCCTCGGCCTTGGGCTCGAGGCCCGCGGCCTGGCGCAGGAAGGCCATCATCCGGTCCGGAGAGAGCGAGAGCAGGTAGCGGCCGTTCCGGTCCTGGGCCTGTTTCAAAGGGCCGCCGGTCAGACGAACGTCGGCAAGCGGCATCGGGCGGGCCTTCGACGGCACGACCGGCTTCGCCGGCCCGGCCGCAGCGGCGGCTTGGAGGATGATCAGAAGGGCCGCCGCCCCTCCGGCCAAGCCCCGGACATTCTTTCTTTTCATTGGGAGGCTCCTCTGGCTGATGTCAATAGCGGACCTGGGTCTCGACGACGAAGAACCTGTAGTCCTCGTAGCGGACCGTCGCTTCCGAGTACCGGTAGGTCCCCCGCGTCGAACGATAGTCCTCGCGAATGACCAGGCGGTCGGGGAACCGGATGCCGTTCTTCTCGACGCCGTAATAGCCGACGACGGACACCTGGGGCTCGGCCTGGCGGCCGATCGCTTTGGCCGTTGCCAGGATCTTGCCGTAGTTCCCCAGCGAGCGCTGGTCCCACTCGATCTTGACGATGGCGAAGTCCTTCTGCCGGATCCAGGCTTTGCCGTAGACGAGGCCCAGCTCCTCCGGCCCGGCCGGGGTCGCTTCGATGAGGTAGGCCTTTTCACCTTCGACCTCCTCCTCGCCGAGGTAGGTATACGCGTGCTTCGGCTGCCAGTACTCGCTCAGGAGGCCGCCCGGCCCGAACACCAGGTACTTGTGCTTGTAGATCCTGGTCTTCAGCACGGCGTCGGGCTCGTTGCGCGGTTCTTTCCCTTCCCTGAGCAGGGTCCTCTTCTCCTCGATGACGTCCCCCTTCCGGATGAGCTGGTAGTCGTACTCGAGCGAGACGCTCGTTACGCGCCTCAAGGAAGCGGGCGCGCTGACCGCGCTGATCAGGCGCGGCGGATCGAAGAGCCGCTCCTCGATCCGCTCACGGCAGACGAAGTCGAGCGAGACCCTGCCCAGGCGGCGGCAGTAGATCTCGGTCTTTTCGAGGATCCGCTCGAGGAGGTCCGCGTCGGGTTTGTCCTGAGGGACAGCCGAGGGATGCGCGGCCGGCGTCGCGGCCAAAAAAAGAGCAAGGAGGAAAAGCCCCGTCATCACCGGGATGGGCCTCCCCGGCCGGCGGTCAGGGAGCGGGTGACAGATCGTGGCGGCAGCGGCCGACGGGCTCGAGTTCCTTACGGCAACCTCCTCGACGGCCGGGATCGCGTCGCGGCCGCCCTATTTCGCCGGTCCGAGAAGATAGAGGATCCCCATGATCACCGGCTGATGGACGATGTAGATCAGGAGAGAGAAGCGGCCGGCGACGTTGACGAAGGTCGCGGGCGGACGCCATGGGAGAAGGCTCCGCCTCGGCGCGTAGACGGACTTCCCCAGGGCCGCCCCGACGAGGAAGACCCCGAACCAGGGGATGAGAGGGAAGTAGTCGAACGACGAGAACGTCGGGCTGTGGAGGCCGAACGGCAGGAGCCAGTCGAAACGAAAGGCTAGTGCCTTTCTCAGGGCCGGGAGCGCGGCGCTAAAGCCGATGACGAGGCCGCCCCAGGCGGCGCAGGCGGACGCTCCGGCCCTCTCGAAGGCCGCGCCGTAGAGGAGCATCGAGACGGCCAGGCACTGCAGGATGCCGAAGTAGACGGCGGAGGCGGGGTCGAAGACGTAGGTCACGGCGGAGACGGCGAGCGACACGGCCAGGAGCCGGAGGCCGCGGCGGACGTTGCTCCGGGTCAGCGTCGAGCTTATTCCCGAGAGCGCTACGAAGACCGTGGCGAAGAAGTACTGGGCGATGGTCCACGCCAACGTCGACAGGTCGGTCGAGAAGCCGAGGAACCTCTCGACGCCCCGGAACTCGCCGAGGTCGAAGAGGAGGTGGTAGCCGACCATCAGGATGATAGCGAGGCCGCGCAGGAAATCGATCTCCCAGATGCGGCGGGGGGCTTCGGGTCGGCTCACGGCGAGAGGATAGTCCAGGCCGCCTCCCGCCGTCAAGGAGCCGTCGCATTGACAGGCCCCGGCTCCTGTTCTATATAGGGGGAATGGAAAGGAGGTCCCGATGTCCCCGTTACAGTACCTGACCGAAGAGTGGCGGGCCGAGGCCGAGCGGCGGCTCAAAGCGGAGCTCACGCCCGATCGTATGAACCACATCACCTCGTCGATGTCCAACGTCTACCTCGACTGCCCCGGCGGCGGATCGAAGTACCTCGTCTTCCGTTTCGTCGGACGGGGCCCTGACCGAGCTCGGGCTGGGGTCCGGCGATCCCCCCGAGGCCGAGTTCCACATCACCGGGGCCTACGACGTCTTCGCCCAGATCTCGCGGGCCGAGTTGGGCGCCCAGAAGGCCCTCATGACCGGAAAGCTCAAGCTCAAGGGCAACATGATCCAGGCCCTGAAGCTGGCCGCGATCGCCGACCGGTTGAACAAGGTCCTGGCCGAGATCCCCGCCGTTTACTGAGGAGCGATGATCGGGTTCCGGTACGAGAATCCCATCGTCGTCCACAAGGACGGCTGTGAGCACCTGTCCAAGTTCCCGCTCGGCGTCGACGTCATCGAATAGGGTCGTCCCGGGAAGATGAACGTCCTCATCCTCGACGGGGGCCCCCGCGACGGGCGGGGCGCTTCCTGCCGGACGCTCGCGGCGATGGTCGCCGGCGAAGCCCGGGCCAAAGGTCACGCCGTCACGTCCTTCGAGCTCGACGGCCTCATCGTCAAGCCCTGCCTGGGATGCTTCGCCTGCTGGGTGAAGCACCCCGGCGTCTGCGCGATCAAGGACGACCAGCGCGACGTCCTCGCGGCCATGGTCGGCACGGACCTCGAGGTCTGGATCACGCCGATCACGTTCGGCGGATACGCCCCGGCCCTCAAGAAGTCGCTCGACCGCTTCATCCCCAACGCCCTCCCCTTCTTCGTGTTGAGGGAGGGCGAGGTCCACCACCCGCTCCGGTACCCGCGGCGGAAGGGGCTCATCGTCCTCGGGACGCGGCAACGTCGCCGACCCCGAGGCCGAGCGAACGTTCGAGGACCTGGTCAAAAGGAACGCCATCAACTTGGCCAGCGTCCGGACGGAGGCGATCGTCGTCCACGACGGCGAGACGGACGGGGTCGCGGATCGCCTGAGGCGAGCCCTCCAGGCCGCCGAGGAGGCGATTTGAAAGCCCTGCTCGTCGTCGGAAGTCCGAAAGGCAAGCGCGGCGTATCCTACGCGCTGGGGAACGCGCTCCTGGCCCGCCTCGCGGCGGGCGGCGCGGAGACCGGGGAAGCGCTGGTCGCCGACGCCTTTCGTTCGTCGGAGGAGCGGCACCGCCTCTACCGGCTCGCGGACGAGGCCGACGTCGTCATCGTCTCCTTCCCGCTCTACGTCGACCAGCTGCCCGCCCCGCTCATTCAGGCGCTCGAACTCATCGCCGACCGAAGGCGGGGGGCCCAGGGCGCGACGCCTTGGCCCGGCCCTTTGGTCCAAAGGCTCATCGCCATCGTCCAATGCGGCTTCTGGGAGGACCATCAGAACCGGACGGCCGTGGCCGTCATGCGGCAGTTCGCCCGCGAGACCGGATTCGCCTGGGCGGGGGCCTTGACCATGGGCGCGGGCGGGGCGCTGGCCGGGAGGTCGTTGGACAAAGCGGGAGGGATGGCCCGGAACGTGGTCAGGGCCTTCGATCTCGCGGCCGCTTCTCTCGCCGCGGGCGGGACGGTCCCGGAAGAGGCCGCGGCGCTCATGGCCAAGCCGCTCATGGCGCGGTGGCTCTATCACCTGGCCGCTAATTGGGGCTTCAAGCGCCTGCTCAAGAAGCACGGCGTGCGCAAGAAGGCCTACGACCGCCCCTACGCTTAGCTTAGGCTCTCACGAACTTCAGCGACGGCGGGGGAAGTCCTAATCTTCATATGGCAGCTTGAAAACGGCCCTGAGGTTCGGGTAATCGCGGTTGTTCCGCCCCGATTCGACGACGAAACTCAGAAGCTTTTCGGCCCTGTTGACCTTCATCTTCATGGTCGGCGGTTGGGGAATGCTGCGGGCCACCTCGGTGACAAGTCCCACGTCGTAAGGCCATTCCTCGCCCTGGACGACGGCCAGGATCTTCCCCCGCCTCATGAACCGGAGGTAATAGAGCACGGGGCTGGACGATCGCATGAATTCCAGGTCGCAGGTCCCTTTTTCGATGACCGTCTGATCGATCTTCAAGGTCAGGGGGACGCTGACGTCCCTGAACCTGTAGATCGACGCCAATTGGGCGTAGGCGAGCTCGGCCCCGCATAGGATGAGCGCGGCGATCGATCCCCCGACGGCAAGCATACGGAAACGAGTCATCTTTTTCCTCCTACAGAGGTCCCCCTCGACAGGATGGCCAAATCCTAGCTCTTCCCCCTTCCTCCTGTCAAGCGCTTGGGCCGACGAGGCCAGCCTTCAGAGAGCAGGCCGGGCGGATCAGCTCTCTCGGACCTTGGCGATCGAGCAGGCCCGGTCCTTGTCCTCGAGCTTGATGATGCGAACGCACCGCTTCCCGCGCGGCCGCGTGCTTGCCGGCGCATGGACGGCGCCCGCGCGTCTTGGAACCGCGCCTGCAGGAACTCCAGCGGGTCGCACAGGCGACCGAGGAGTTGCTCGCGGTCGCGACACATCAGCGCGTAGGTGCCAAAGGACCTGTGGGGCAGCTTGGCCGTCGAGGAGAGCCGCGGAGGCGCTGCGATCCGCGAAGATATCGCTTAGACCCGCCTGGCCTGATCCGGCCGGAGGAAGGTAAGGACGTGGGCCAGGATGACGAGGGACACGGCGCCGATGACGTTGAACCAGAGATAAGGGATCTCGGTGAAGAAGAAGCAGGCCAGGACGCCCGCCTCGGCGACGAGGGCCGCGATGAACGTGGCGTTGCCGCCGATCCTCTTGAAATAGAAGGCGATGAGGAAGATCCCGAGGATCGTCCCGTAGAACAAGGACCCCAGGATATTGACCGCTTCGATCAAAGAGCCGAGATGGTTGGCGAATTGGGCGAAGCCGATGGCGTAGAAGCCCCAGAAGACCGTGGCCGCCTTGGAGGCGCGGAGATAGTGCCGCTCCGAGGCGTCTTTTCGCAAGATCCGCTTATAGATGTCGACGACCGTGACCGAGGCCAGGGCGTTGAGCTCGGAGGACGAGGCCGACATCGAGGCCGAGAGGATCGCCGCCAGGATCAGGCCCACCAGCCCGGCCGGCAGATACTTGGTCACGAAGCTCAGGAAGATGAAATTCGTGTCGTTGGTCTCGGCCAGGGGATTCCTTTTCTTGATGAGCTCGATGGCCTCCCGCCGGAGGCCGAGCTCCGATTCCCTCGTTCGCCGGAGCTCCTGGAGCGAGGCCTCCACGTCCGCCTCGCGTCCGGCCTCGATCGCGGAGAGCATCGTCCGAAGCTGGGCTCCCTTCTCCCCGTTCAACCGGGCATGATCGGTCTCGAGGGCCGTATAGGCCTCCCCATAGGCGCTGCTTTTTACGGCCGCGGTCTCGACCGGGTTGAAGAACAGCGGCGGGGTCACGAACTGGTAGAAGACGAAGATCATGGCCCCGATGAAGAGGATGACGAACTGCATCGGGACCTTGAGGACGCCGTTGGCCAGGAGCCCCTTGCGGCTTTCGGCGATCGACCGCCCGGTCAGATACCGTTGGACCTGCGACTGGTCCGTCCCGAAATAGGACAGGGCGACGAAGGCCCCCCCGATGAGGCCCGACCAGAAATTGTATCGGTCCTTCCAGTCGAAGGCGAAGTTGATGACGTTGAGCTTGCCGAGCTTTCCGGCCACCTGGACGGCGTTCGAAAAGGATATGTCCTCCGGGAGGCGTTGGAAGACCATGTAGAACGCCGCCCCCATGCCCACGGTGATGATCGTCATCTGCAGCAGATGCGTCTTGCTGACCGCGTCCGTGCCCCCGGAGGCCGTGTAGAGGATGACCAGGCCGCCCGTCATGAATATCGTCAGCCGGAAATCCCAGCCCAGGATGACGGAAATGATCAGGGCCGGGGCGAGGATCGTGAACCCGGCGGCAAGCCCGCGCTGGATGAGGAAGAGGATGCTGCCCAAGGCCCTGTTCTTCAGGTCGAAGCGTTGTTCCAGATACTCGTAAGCGGTGTAGACCTTGAGCCGGTGGTAGATGGGGACGGCCGTGATCGAAAGGATGACCATGGCGATGGGCAGGCCGAAATAGAACTGAACGAACCGCATCCCGTCCACGTAGGCCTGCCCCGGGGTGGACAGGAACGTGATGGCGCTGGCCTGGGTGGCCATGATCGAAATGGTGACGGCATACCACGGCGTGGACCTGTTCGCCAGGAAGAAGCCTTGGATGTCCTTCTTGCCGCGGGTCTTCCAAAAGCCGTAGGCGGCCACGAACGAGAGAAATATGCTCAGCAGGATCCAGTCGACAGATCGCATGGGCTACGGCTTCAACAATCCCTCGTAGAAGGCCTCGTATTGGGGGATGATGCGGGCGGCGTCGAAGTGCCGCTCGGCCCGCCGCCGGGCCTGGGTTCGGAAGAGCGAATGCCGGGCCGGGTCGCTCAGGAGCTCGACGGCCGCCGCGGCCATGCCCTCGACGTCGCCGACCGGCAGGAGATAACCCGTCTCTCCGGAAACAATGACCTCGGGCAGCCCGCCGACATCGGAGGCGATGACGGGAACGCTGCAGTTCATCGCTTCGAGCGCCGTCAGGCCGAAGCTCTCCTCCTCGCTGGGCAAAAGGAACAGGTCGGTGCAGAAGAACAGCGGCTCCAGCTGGTCCTGCTCCCCGAGGAAATGGACGTCGGAGGCGAGGCCCATCTCCTTCGCCAACTGCTGGACCTGCGGCCTCTCGGGGCCGTCGCCGATCAGGAGGAGCTTGGCCGGGACCCGTTCCCGGACCCGGGCGAAGATACGGACGACGTCCCCGACCCTTTTGACCGGCCGGAAGTTGGAGGCGTGCGTCAGGATCTTCTCCCCCTCCGGAGCGAAGGCGGTCCTCGAGCAGGCGTCCCGGTTCCGGTCCGGCCGGTCGAGCTCGATGAAATTGTGAATGACCCGGATGTCGCGCCGGATGTCGAATTCCTCGATCGTCCGCCGCCGGAGATACTGCGAGACCGCCGTCACCCCGTCCGACTGTTCGATGGCGAACTTGACGACCCGACGGAAGGACGGTTCGGCCCCGACCAGGGTGATGTCCGTGCCGTGGAGGGTCGTGGCCGTTTTCAGCCGCCGGGAGTTGAAGATCTGCTTGGCCAGATAGGCGCTGGCCGCGTGGGGGACGGCATAATGGGCGTGGATGATGTCCAGATCGCGGGTTTCGGCGAGCTCCACCAGCTTGGTGGCCAGCCCCAGCTCGTAGGGAGGGTACTTGAACAGGGGATACAAGGCCACGTCCACTTCATGGAGGAAGATGTTCTGATGGAACGCGCGCAGGCGGAACGGCGGGGCGTAGCTGACGATATGGAGCTCGTGACCTTTTTGGGCCAGCCCGATGGCCAATTCCGAAGCCACGACCCCGCTCCCGCCGTGGGTCGGATAGCAGACGATGCCGATCCTCATGGCCGCGCTCACGGGATCGTCCACCGATATTCCGGCCCGAAGAACGCGACCGGGTCGTCCACCTTCAGGGCTTCCCGGACGAGGAAAGGCTCCCCGTATCTCACCCCGATCTGGGCGCCGCATCTCCTGTCGCGGGCCTCGACGAGCTCCAGGAATTCGGGCCGGCCGACAAGGGTCTCCCCCGCCGCAGGTTCGTTTTCGGCCCGGCCCGGGAGATGGAACTGAGACGCGTAAGCCCGGATCGCCTCCGTTTTTCGGGCGTGGGCGTCGGAGATATCGACGATGAACGACGGGGCGAACTCGAAGCGGCCTTGGCAGAATACGACCTTTACGGGCCGGAACGCTTCGTCCGCCGTCTCGATCTTTTTCAGCCCGGCAAGATAGGCCGAGGCGCGAACGAGCTGGGACGCGTTCTCGTGGTCCGGGTGGCGGTCGATCCCGTGGGGGGCGAAGATGATCCGGGGTCGATGGGCCCGGATCTCGGCGATGATCTTGAGCTTGTTCTCCCAGGTGACCTCGACCCGCCCGTCGGGGATGTCGAGCATCTTGTGGACCGCCAAGCCCATCACTTCGGCCGCTTTCGCGAACTCCCGGGCCCGGATCTCGGCGCTGCCCCGCGTGCCGGTCTCGCCCCGGGTCAGGGCGACGACCCCGGTCTTGTACCCCATCCCCGCCAGCTTGATCAGCGTGCCGCCGCAGGACAACTCCGCGTCGTCGGCATGTGCTCCGAAAGCTAACACATCCAGGGCCATGACGGCCTCCTCTCGCTCAAGGATCCTCGCCCATCGTCAAGATCCGATGATCATACGCGTCGAGGTCGATCGCCGCGTCCAGTTCGTCCACGAAATCCGGGCCGTACTTCAGGAGATAGGGCACGATGTTGAAGACCCGTTCCTGGAGATGTCCGTTCGGGCAAAGATGATCGCCCGCCTTGCGGATCTGCCCGACCGCGATATCGTTTTTTTTCTTCGCGGCCTGGACGGTCTTCTCCTCCAGGTGCCGCAATTGCCGCGCCATCTTCCCCCGGGCCAGATCGGCGGACTCCTTCAAGGTCGGCTCGAAGGCGGCGATTTCCCGGGTGATCGGGTCGAAGTCCTCGTCCAAATGGGCGGCGGCGAGGCTCAAGGCCCGGCCCAGGGGATCGGGGACCCCGCTTTCGCCCAGGCTTCGGATGATCCCGTCCGCGCCTCCCCAGAGGTCGGCCACGTCCAGACGGTGCTTGGCCAGGATGCGGCCGACATTCCTTTCGACCACGGTCAGGCTCTTGCGCGGGTAGATCAGCGGCATCGGCAGGCCGAACTTCTCATAAACGCCTTTCATCTGGGCGAAATAGGCGATCTCCCCCGGCCCGCCGACATAAGCGACGGTCGGCAGGAGGGCGTCCTGATAGATGGGCCGGAGGAGGACGTTGGGGCTGAAAAGGAACGGCTTCTCCTTGGCCAAGACGAGGAGGTCCGCTTTCGAGCGCGTCTCCCGCGGGTCATTGATCTCGAAGGCCCGGCCGTCCCACCGGATGGACCGCCGCGCCCGCTCGGCGTAGAACACGTTCAGGATCCCCTCGCGCAGGGAAACTTGGCTTTCGTATCCGGCGTCGCGCAGCTTTCGCGAAGCGGCCAGGGCCGGCGGGGTGGCCGCGGACCCTTCGGAGATCTCACGATAAAAAACCTCTCCGCCGAGCGCTTTCAGGCGCGGATCGGAGGCGTCGACGAAGATCAGGCCGCGCGATCCGAACAGCCGGGTCATCCATCGGGCGAACGCCTCGACCCAGCCGCGGCCGGGCCGATAGGCCTCGCTCAACGCGGCGATGACGTCCGCTTTGAACTCGGATTCCCGGGTGAGGTCGGCGAGCCGGCGCAGACAATCCGCGGTCTCCGGCGGCAAGGCGAGAGCGGCCGCGGGGATCCTGGGCTCGCCGGAAGGACTCCCGCAACGGACTTCCTCGAGCCGGTTGTCTTTATCCAAAAGGACGATGTGGTCGATCTCAGACAGGTCGTGATCGTCCGAGGCCAGCCAGAACACGGGGACGCATTCGCCGACGCCGCTCCGGCTGAGGCGATCGGCGAGCTTGATCGCGGTCAGGGCTTTATAGACCGTATAGAGCGGGCCGGAGAACAGCCCCACCTGTTGTCCGGTGACGACGGCGCAGGCTTGCGGCCGCTCCAGGGCCTCGATGGACTCGAGCGTTCGCGGGCCGCAGCCGTAGATCCGGTTTTGTTCCCTTAGGACCGCGGCCAGTTCCTTCCGGGGCAAGCGGCGCGTCCGCGTCCGTTCGGCTTGGCGCCCGTATGCGGCGGCGTCCCGGAAGTCCCCGTCGAAGTACTCGCGCCACTTTGCCGAAGTCGTGATAATAGTCCTCCACCAGGCGCGGAAAATGCGGCAGCCGCGTCATCGGGATGGACAAGCCTCAGCTCTTCCCCGCCGAAATCAGGTTGGCGAAAATCCGATAGGCCCCGGCGACGCCCGCCGGCAGTTGCCGGAACCAGGCGTAGGCCGTATAGATGAAAACGCCCTTCCCGTATCGCGCGCATAAGAGACCGCCCGTACGGTCCGGCTCGCCGGGATCATGCGAGGCCAGGATCGCCTCATACCTCTCATCCCAAGACGACGCGAAATACAGTCCCCTCTCCTGGACCCAGCCTTCGAAGTCGCTGGACGTGATCTTATTGGGGAAGGTCAGGAGCGGATGGCCCGGGACCGGGAACGTCACCGGGGCGTTTTCCACGGTCACCCGGTCGCGGCCGATGGTCAGGGGATAGGGACCGATCCGGCCGTCGAGCGCGCCGGAGGCGACGTTGTATTGGACGACCAGTGTGCCTCCCTGTTCGACGTAGTCGAGAAGCCGTCGATTCGCGCTCTTGAGGCGGTCGCGCGTGTTATAGGCCCGGACGCCCGCGACGATGGCGTCGAACGAGAGCAGGTCGGCCGTTTCGAGCGTAACGTCGTCCAGCATCGTCACCTCGAGTCCGAGGTGGCGAAGGGCGTCGGCGACGTCGTCCCCCGCGCCCATGATATAGCCGATCCGCTTCCCCCGGGTCGCGACGTCGAGCTTGACGACTTTGATCCGGCTCTCCGGGAAATAGACCTGCCGGTGGATGTGCGGATAGGAGATCTCCACCATGGCCCGGTTCATGATCTCTCCTCCGACCTCCGCTTCAGCCGACAGGACGGATTCCCGCGCGTCCTTCGGCGGGGAGATCTCGAACGAGACCTCGGCCTCGTCATTCTTATCGGCCAGGGAGAACGGCAGGCCGGAGGGAGTGACCCGCCACCCGTCCATCTCTTTCAGGCGGACGGTCCCGGCGACGTTCCTGGAATGGCTTTTCAGCCTGATCTTCACCGGCTGGGGGCCGCCGCCGGAAAAAATCCTTACGCCGTCTTCGATCTGGACCGTCACCCGCGGCCGGACCTCGAAAGGCCGATATCGCTCGCCTTGGACCTGGTCGGTCCAACGGAAAAGAACGGGGAGGAGATATTCCAGCCGCCGCCCGTCGATGCTCAGGACGACGGCGACGTCGAGGGAAGGCGGGTTCTCGGCCAGGCCCATGAGATCACGGTCCCCGGCGGAAAACGGACCGTTTTGAGGGGACGGTTCCAGCCAATACGGTTGGGACGACGGGAACCCCTCCCGTATCAGGACCTTGGTCTCGACGGCCAGGACCTCGTTGTTTTTCAGCGGCTTATCGACGGCGGAATCGGGGACGGCGCCGGGGACGCCGAGGCTATGAAGAACGAAGGGCTGGTCCGATCGATTGACGATCGACGTCCGGACCAGGATCCCGTCTCCCGGGGCGGCGGAGAAATCGTCGGCGATCGCTTCCATCCAGATCCCGGCGCAGCCCTGAATGACCCGGGACAATTCCTCTCTCTTCAGGCGGGTCCATTCCGACTCCGGGAGCTTGGCCAGCTCGGCTTGAACGCCCAGAAGGCCGGGGACCGACCGGGATGGCTGCCGGTGATCGAACGACCGGATGCACTCGGCCAGGAGCAGGCCGACCCGATGCCCGCCGGGGACGCGATCCCAGGTCGCATCGATCCCCTCGAAGATGTCCCGGGCGGCCGGCTCGCCGGCCCACAGTTCGAACGAGTCGTATTGGGTCCCTCTCCGTCCCCCTGAGCCGAAGCCCTGGCTCTTGTGCTGGGACCGGCTCTCGCCGGCGACCTCGGAGTACGATTTCCCCAACAACGGATTGTATTCGCCGGTATCGACGCGCAGGGTCGGAGCCGCTTCCTCCGGACGCGGCCGCCCCCTGTTCAACAGGATCCGGGTCGCTTTCCAAACCGGCGCGTACGCCAGCTGTTCGGGAAACCGGTCCGGGTCGGCGGCCGCGGCGAAGGCTTCCTTGATCAGCATGCCGGAGGCCGTGTGGTGCCCATGCCCGCCCGCGCCCTCGGCGGCGAACCGGGTGACGATCACGTCCGGGCGGAACTTCCGGATCACCCAGACGATATCGCCGAGGACGCTCTCCTTGCCCCAGATCTCGAGGGTTTCCTCGGCTGTTTTGGAATACCCGAAATCGACCGCCCGGGTGAAATACTGCTCGGCCCCGTCGATCCGGCGGGCGGCCAGGAGTTCCTGGGTCCGAAGGAGGCCGAGCTCCGCCCCCTGTTCCGGGCCGATCAGATTTTGGCCGCCTTCTCCGCGGGTCACCGAGAGATAGGCCGTCCGGTATTTCCGCCCCTTCGAGAACCACGCGAGGAGCGACGTGTTCTCGTCGTCGGGATGGGCCCCGACGTAGAGGACGCTCCCCAGGACCTCGAGCTTCTGGAGCGCGATCCCCAGTTCCGCGGCGTCGGGAATGACGCGCTGCTGGGCCTTGACCGGGTTGGAAAACACCAACAGCAGCCCGAGTATCTTCGATAGCCATTTTTTCAGGATCGTCCTTCTTCCAGGCCGGGATGGACCGGGCCGCCGGGAGATCCGCCCGCGGGAACTCTCCTTGAGATTATCGAGGCAGACTGATCTTGAACGGCACTTTCAATGGCCGAGATGTTTCCTCGTCTCCTCCTACAGGCCGGACTTGAACGAGGCCGTCGCCATCGTCTTGTCCCACATCATGGCCAGCGTCCCGCCGTCCGCGCCCATGTCGATAAAGGCGATCGTGAACTGGTCCATCGAGAACGGCAGGGTCCCGACCTTCATCGCCGCCCGGAGGGCGTCCTTGTCGGGCGTGTAGCCGTAGGAGCCCCAGAGAGCGTCCTTGTTGTTCGGATCGTACTTTTCCTGGGCCGGCCAATTGGAGAAGATGAGGGTCCAGGCGTTCTCCTTCAGCTCCACGAAGACGCTGTACTCGCCGGCCGGCAGCGTCTTGCCGTCGAACACGAGCGGCACTTCGGTCTTGAAGCGGGTCGTCTGGTTCGCGCCCGCCCGCCAAACGGGAGAGCCGTCGCTCACGGCCTTGCCGTAGTCCGCGCCGGCGCCGAAGAGATTCTGGCGACCGCGCTTGATGGGCCGGTTGTACGTCACTTCGATCCACTTGCCGTCCTGGTACCTCTGGCCGCCCTGGACCTCCACGTACTTGCCGCCGATCTGAGTGGCCGCCGTCCCCGCCGGGCTGGCCGGCTTCCGGACGGGTGTCTGAGCCAGGCCGCCCGCGACAAGGGCCGCGATCGCGATCCCCGTCAACATCCAACCATGACGTCTCATTTCGCTCCTCCTGAATGAATTTCTCGTCCGACACGTCTTGGTGACCCGGAAAGGCTCGTCGGTATCCGGAGTCGAGGAAGACCGGGGCCACCCGTGTCTACTTATCCGATTATAATACCCTATCCGCCGAACGGCAAATGGTTCCGTTCCCTTTGTCAGCGTCCGAGCTCGCCGGCCGATCCAAGGGTCAGCGAAGGTTCATCTTCCGCAGGAGGGCCTGATATCGCGGGTCGGCCCGGAGGGTATCGAAGATCGGGTCCACGCCGAGATAGGGCATGTTCTGGTCGCGCGCCTGGTAAGCCTTCTCCAGCCAGTCGAGGGCCTCGGCGTTCATTCCGGCCCGGGTATAGAGCGTCCCGATCTGCCAGGGCGAGACATAGGCGGTTTTCGAGCGCTCG
Source organism: Candidatus Aminicenantota bacterium (assembly GCA_963719985.1). Classification (GTDB taxonomy): domain Bacteria; phylum Acidobacteriota; class Aminicenantia; order Aminicenantales; family Saccharicenantaceae; genus RBG-16-66-30. Next base: position 865,523 of record CAVRDU010000006.1, read on the forward strand.
GCCAGCGTCTCCGCCACGCGCCGCAGCGCGCCGCCGTACCCCCCTTCGTCGAATCCGCGCGCCAGGGCCTCCACGGCTTCCTGGTCGCCCCTCGCGACATAGGAATCCTTCCACACTTCCAGCGCCTCTCTGACCTGGCGCTTCATGTGGAGGGCCGAGCGGAGGGTGGAGAGAGCCACCAGGTCGTCGGGAGAGGTCTTCAGCGTTTCGCGAAGCAACCCGATCACGTCGTCATACCGGCGCGCGTACATCAAGTCCATCCCGTAGAGAGCCTGGAGGAGGGAATTGAACGGGTCCAATTCCCGCGCCCGCTCGATCTGCGGCATGGCTTCCTTGGGGCGCCCCAGGATGTTCAAGAGATGCGAATAGTAGGCCCGCGCTTCCGAATGGTTGGGATTGAGGTCGATCGCCCTGCGGAACTCCGTCTCCGCGCCCTGCCAGTCCCAGTACACCCACGTTCTGATGACGGCCAGGGTGTAGTGGACCTCCGCGAGAGTGCTGTCCAGTTCCAGGGCTTTCGCCGCCGCCGCCGCGATCCTCGGCGTCGTCTCGCTCGCCGGAGCGAATCCCTGTTGTTGCCGTCCGGACCAGACCGTGGCGATCCCCGCGTAGGCCAAGGCATAGTCGGGATCCTTGTCCAGGGCCAGTTCGAAGTACCGGAGGGCGCTGTCGAGGTCCGGCCGGGTCAATTTGTAGAGATGGAACCGGCCCTTGAGGTAGGCCTCGTAGGCCTGGGGATCGATCTTGCCGGCGCTGGCCAAGCGCGTCTCTTCCTGCGGCGTGAGCTTCACCCGCACTTCTCGAGTGACCTCCGATACGATCTCGTTCTGCAGGGACAGGACATCGCTCAGGTCGCGCTCGAAGCTGCGGGCCCATACCTGCGCGTCGGTCGCGGGGTCGATCAGCTGGGCGGTGATGCGCACCCGGTCCCCCGACCGCAGGACCGCGCCGGTGATCAGCGCGCCGACTTTCAACTCCTGCGCGATCTGGTGCAGGGGCGTTTTCGTGCCCTTGAACCGCATCACCGAGACTCCGGGCGATCACGCGCTTCAGGCCGGCGAGCCGCCCGAGGTCCGTGATCAGCGCCTCGTGCATCCCGTCGGAGAACCACTCCTGTTCGGGATCTCCGGTGAGATTCTGGAGGGGGAGGACGGCGATGGAGTCGAAGGCCAGGCCTCGCTGGCGGAAAAGAAAGGCCAGGGCCAGGGCGCCGAGAACGACCAGGCCCCCGAGCCCCGCGAACGCGAAGATCTTTTTAAGGCCGAGGATCTTGCCAGGGAACAGGCTCCTTTTCGCCTTGAGCGGCTTGAGCCCCTCGGACACGGCTTTCAGGTCTCCCAGGAGCTCTTCCATGTCCCGATAGCGTCCGGCGGGATCCTTGGCCAGGGCTTTTCCGATGACCTGTTCGAGTCCCTTCGGCAGGCCGTTCCGGTGTTTCGAGACCGGCTCGGGCTCCTGGCTCAAAATGGAATGGATGATGGATTGGTCGTATTCGCCTTTGAAAGGGAGCCGGCCCGCGAGCATCTCGTAGAGGACGACGCCCAACGACCAGATGTCCGTGCGATAGTCGACGGGCTGACCCCGGGCCTGTTCCGGCGACATGTAGGACACGGTACCCATCGTTTTCGCTTCTTTGGTGATGAGCGACCTTCCCAGGGCCTTGGCCAGGCCGAAATCCATGACCTTGGCCGGGCCATTTTCCATCAGCATGATGTTGCCGGGTTTGACGTCCCTGTGGATGATCTTGTTCTTATGGGCTTCCGCGAGCCCCCCGGCGACCTGGATGGCTATCTCCAGCGCTTCGCCCTCCGCGAGGGGGCCCCGGAAGAGCTTCTGCCTCAGGCTTTCGCCCTCGATATATTCCATGGCGATGAAGAGCCGGTTCTCGTCTTCGTCGATCTCGTAGACGGTGCAGATGTGATTGTGGGAAAGCGCCGCCGCGGATTTGGCTTCGCGGACGAAACGCTCTCTCGCCTCGGGGTCCTCGGTGAGCTCCGGGGGCAGGAATTTCAGGGCGACCCGTCTCTCGAGCTTGGTATCTTCGGCCTGATAGACGACGCCCATGCCCCCTTTTCCCAGCTCGCGGATGATCCGATATTTCCCGGCGATGACGCCTTCCGAGCCGGGGGCCTTGGCACGCGTTCCCACCGTCATGGTCTTGGATAGGGTATCCGCCTCGAACGGACGGATCCGGGCGGCGCACTTACCGCAATAATTCGTATCGCCGGGATTCTCGTAATGACACTTCGGACATATCGCGCTCACGGCTTATCCCTGATATCCGGCCTGGCTAAAGACTAACAAGGATGTGCGGCCGAGTCAACCGAGCGGCCTCCGGAAATTCCCCCATTTTTTATCAAACCAAAAAGCCGATGCGCCGCTCGGGAACTGACGGCAGCCTCGGCTCTCCCGCACTTTGGCGACCGAGCAGGCCCGGTCCTGGTCCTCGGCGGAAACGGCCGCGGCCCGGGCGGCCGGGCCGCCTTCGTCAGTTCACGATGAACAGCAGGGCCCGCAGGCCATGATGGGAGGCGGCACTGCCGTAGGTCATGCCGAGCAGATAGTCCCCGACCCAGGTCGCCATCGGGAGGGCCATGGGCCCGAGGTACAGCGCGGTCGACGGGGCCGGGACGGGGAGCGTCACGGACGATTCCAGCGCCGGGGCCGTCGGGACGGCCAAGGAGTAGGCGTAAAGCTGGGGAGGAGAACCCAGGCCTACTGCGAAGAGCCGCCCTTTCCGGCCCTTGAGATACCCGTCCGCCTGCGCCGTTCCCACGATCGCCGGATGGGCCGGGTCGGAGACGTCGATGACCCTCACGTAGGCCGCGGCCGTCGCGTAGACGTAGGGTCCGATCTTGACCGCCGTCCCGTAGGATTCGGCCCCCATGGCGACGGCGCCCATCTCGTAGACGGCCGAGAGGTCGCTGAGGTCGTAGATCCGGAGCGTGCCGTTCTCGCCGCAGGGCAGGTAGAGGAGGTCCCCCTCGATCATCATGATCCCCGGGCCGCCGTTGACCATGTTGGGCACACCCCACGAGCCGAACACGGCCGGCGCGCCAGGGTCGCTGATGTCGACGACGTAGATCACGTTGCGGCTGTAATCGTGCACCAACCAGTAGCCCGCGTGAATGAGGGAGGATTGAGTGAGCAGGGACGATGAGCCCTGAAGGGTCAGGGAGCCCCGCAAGGCGGGGTTGGCCGGATCGCTGACGTCGACGCCGAAGACGTGGGTGGCCGCTCCGTATCCGCCGGACGACGACCGCACGCACCAGACGACTCCGGCGGAGATGGCATGGGCCTCGACGCGCAGGTCGGTGTACCCGTGCGTGACCGTGCCGAGCACGGACGGAACGAGCGGGTCGGCGACGTCGAGGACCTTGAAATCAAGGCCCTCGATGACGTAGGCACGGGTCCCGTCGACCAGGACGCTTCTCGCCCCCAGGCTGACGTCGACGGCCGCATCCGGAAGCACGTAGGGCGGCAGCCAGACCGCGTACAGAACGGCGTCGGCCGAGCCCATGGAAAACGTCCCGCCGGCCGCATAGGTCGTTCCGCCGCCGTCCGCCCGGGTGTTCCAGCCGGCCCACACCTGCGCGATGCCGCCCGTAAGCTTGCTGAGCCCGCCGGTGTTGCCGAGGACGGTGACCTCGGCGCCTTCCCGGTACAGGGCGCTGTCGACGGGGACGCTTCCGCCCGTGTTCCCGTTGCCGTCGTAGGCGACCGCGTAGACGGGCGCCCACTTCGCGTAGAGCGTCATGTTCCCGCTTCTCATGGAGAAGGTCTGGCCGGGCAGGTACGCGGTCCCCGTCCCGTCGGCCGTCAGGCACCAGCCGGCGAACACATAGCGGGCCTTCGCGAGGTTGCCCGTGTTGCCGGGCACCGCGACCGTCTGTCCGAACTCGTAACGGGCCGGGTCGACGGGCACCGTGCCGCTGTCGGCCCCGTTGGCGTGATAGGTCACCGTGTACGTGGGAGGCGTGACCTCGCCGCCCTCCTTCGTGGAGCAGGCCGCGAACAGGAGGGCCGTCGCGAGGACGGCCGGGAGCGCGAACTTGCGGGCAGGTTTCATGGGGACTCCTTGAAATGCTCAGATACTAAGATTCTTAAGGTTCTTTAGTCGGATCGCGTGTCCGGAAATTGGGGCCGCGGCGGCACCCCCAGGGGTCCGGCCGGTCAGCTCTCGCGGACCTTGGCGATGGAGCAGGCCCGGTCCTTGTCCTCGAGCTTGATGATGCGGACGCCCTGCGTCGCCCGGCCCGAGGAGCGGACCTGGGTCGTCGGGATGCCGATGACCTTGCCCTCCACGGTGATGACGAGCAGGTCCTCCTCGTTGATGCCGACCATGCCCAGGGCGTGGCCGACCTTGGGTGTGACGCGGAGATTGAGGACGCCCTGGCCGCCGCGCTTCTTCACCGGGTACATCTCGGCGGCCGTCTTCTTGCCGTAGCCGCGGTCGGTGGCGGTGAAGATGAACTTGTCGTCCGGCCCGACGATGATCATGCCGATGACCTTGTCCTTGGGCTTGAGCCGGATGCCGCGGACGCCGGACGCCGTGCGGCCCATCGGCCGGACGTCGGTCTCCTTGAACTGGATGGCCCGGCCGAGCCTCGTCCCGATGACGATGGTGTTCTTCCCGTTCGAGATCTGGGCCGAGAAGAGCTCCGACTTCGGCCGGATGCCCATGGCCAGGATGCCGCCCTTGCGGACGTTCCGGAAATCCGAGAGGCGCGTCTTCTTGATGATGCCGTCGGTCGTCAGCATGACCACGAACTGGTTCTCGCTGAACTCCTTGACGGCCAGGACCGAGGCCTGCTTCTCCCCCGGCTGGAACTCGACCAGGTTGGCGATGGGTTTCCCCCGCCCCGACACGCCCACGTCGGGGACGTCCAGGGCCTTGAGCCAGTAGAGCCGGCCCTTGTCCGTGAAGACGAGGAGATAGCTGTGGGTCGAGCAGACGTAGAGGTCCTCGACGACGTCCTCGGCCTTCATCTCGATGCCCCGGCGGCCCTTGCCGCCCCGGGCCTGGAACTTGTAGGACGTGAGCGAGGTCCGCTTGATGTATCCGCTCGAGGTGTAGACGATGGCGACGTCCTCCTCCTTGACCAGGTCCTCGGGCCGGAGCTCCGAGACGGCCTCGTCGCGGATCTCGGTCCGCCGCTCGTCGCCGTACTCCTCCTTGACCTCCTTGAGCTCCTGGACGATGATCGCGAAGACGAGCCGCTCGTCCTTGAGGATCTTCCGCAGCTCGGTGATCCTCTTCTTGATGGCGGCGTACTCCTCCTGGATCTTGTGGCGCTCGAGCTGGCTCAGGCGCTGGAGCTGGAGCTCGAGGACGGCCTGGGCCTGGATCTGGGTCAGGCCGAACTTCTCCATGAGCCCCTTGCGGGCCTCGTCGACCGTCTTGGAGGCCCGGATGAGCTTGATGACGGCGTCGAGGTTGTCGAGGCAGATGACCAGGCCCTCGAGGATGTGGGCCCGCTCCTCGGCCTTGCGCAGCTCGAAGCGCGTCCGCCGCAGGATGACCTCCTTGCGGTGGGCGATGAAGTACTTCATGATGTCGACGATGCCGAGCGTCTTCGGCTGCTTGTCGACGATGGCCAGCATGATGATGCCGAAGGAGACCTGGAGCTGGGTGTGCTTGTAGAGGTTGTTGAGGATGATCTCCGGGAGCTCTCCCCTCTTGACCTCGATGACGACGCGCATGCCCTCGCGGTCGGACTCGTCGCGGATGTCGGCGACGCCCTCGATGCGCTTGTCGTTGACGAGCGAGGCGATCGACTCGAGCAGGCGCGACTTGTTGACCTGGTAGGGGATCTCGGTGACGACGATCTTGTCCTTCTCCCCCTTGGCCCCCCGCTCGATGACGGTCTTGGCCCGGAGGTGGAGGATGCCCTTGCCGTCCTTGTAGGCGTCGAGGAAGCCCTGGCGGCCGTAGATGATGCCGCCGGTCGGGAAATCCGGCCCCTGGACGTGCTTGAGGACGTCCTTGAGCGAGGCGTTGGGGTGCTCGATGAGGTGGATGACGCCGTTGCAGATCTCGGTCAGGTTGTGGGGCGGGATGTTGGTGGCCATGCCGACGGCGATGCCGTTGCCGCCGTTGACGAGGAGGTTGGGGAACTTCGAGGGCAGGACCTCGGGCATGGTCAGGCTCTCGTCGTAGTTGGGGACGAAGTTGACCGTCTCCTTGTCGATGTCGGCCATGAGCTCGTGGGCCAGCTTCTTCAGCCGGACCTCGGTGTAGCGCATGGCCGCGGGGGGGTCGCCGTCGATCGAGCCGAAATTGCCCTGCCCGTCGACGAGGAGGTAGCGCAGGCTGAAGTCCTGGGCCATGCGGACGAGGGTGTCGTAGGCGGCCTGGTCGCCGTGGGGATGGAACTTCCCGATGACGTCGCCGACGATGCGGGCCGACTTCTTGTAGGGCTTGTTGTAGTGCGTCGAGCTCTCGTACATGGCGTAGAGGACGCGCCGGTGGACCGGCTTGAGGCCGTCCTTGATGTCGGGGATGGCCCGGCCGATGATGACGCTCATGGCGTAGTCGAGGTAGGACCGCCGCATCTCCTCTTCGAGCCCGACGATCGGGTGGTGCTCTTTGGGCTCTTTCTGTTCGCTGTCCATGGGAACTCCTTCGGGGGACCGTTTCCGGGCGGGGCCGTCAGACATCGAGGTTCAGGGCCTCCAGGGCGTTCGACTCGATGAACTTCTTGCGCTCGTCGACCTCGTCGCCCATGAGGATGCTGAAGATGCGGTCGGTCTCGGCCGCGTCGACGATGGAGACCTTGAGAAGGGAGCGGCGTTCGGGGTCCATGGTCGTCTCCCAGAGCTGGATCGGGGTCATCTCGCCGAGGCCCTTGTAGCGCTGGATGTTGATGCCCTTCTTGCCCCGCTCGAAGAGGTACTCGAGGAGCTTGTTCTCGTTCTCCAGGACCTCTTTCTCGGCCCCGTCGCCGTTGGTCAGGACGGCGTAGGGGCCCTTCGTGTCCTCGAGCTCCCGGGTGATGCGCAGGAGGTTCTTGTACTCGGCCGAGGTGACGAGGCCCATGCCGATCTTGCCGGAGACGGACATGCCGTTGATCTGGTAGCCGAAGTCGATCTCGAAGACGCCGTACTCCTCGTCGCGGCCGAGCTTGACCGTGAAGCCCTTCTCGGCGACGAGCTTCATGACCTTTTCGACGTTCTTCTTGACGCTCAGGAACTCCTGGCCGTCGACGCCGTTGCGGATGAGCAGGTCGATGAGGAAGAGGGGGTAGTTCTTGCGCTCGAAGAACTGGGCGTAGCTCTTCTTGGCCATGAGGTTGCGGAAGAACTTGCGGAACTTCTCGCCCTCGAGGACCTCCTTGCCCTTGCCGGCCCGGACCTTGAACTCCTCGGAGATCTTGCGGACCATGAACTTCTCGTAGTCGCGCTCGTCCTTGATGTACTGGACGTCGCGGCCGCGGGTGACCTTGTAGAGCGGCGGCTGGGCGATGTAGAGGTGGCCTCGCTCGATGAGCTGGCCCATCTGGCGGTAGAAGAAGGTCATGAGGAGCGTGCGGATGTGGGAGCCGTCGACGTCGGCGTCGGTCATCATGATGACCTTGTGGTAGCGGAGCTTGTCCAGGCGCTCCTCGGTCTGCTCGACGCCGACGCCCAGGGCGGCGAACATCGTCCCGATCTCCTCGTTCTTGAGGATCTTGTCGAAGCGGGACTTCTCGACGTTGAGGATCTTGCCGCGGAGCGGCAGGATGGCCTGGAAGCGGCGGTCCCGGCCCTGCTTGGCCGAGCCGCCGGCCGAATCGCCCTCGACGATGAAGATCTCGGATGTGGCCGGGTCGCGGTCCTGGCAGTCGGCGAGCTTCCCGGGGAGGGACGTCGACTCGAGGACGCCCTTTCGGCGGGCCATCTCGCGGGCCTTGCGGGCGGCCTCGCGGGCCCGGGCCGCGTCGATGATCTTCATGACGATCTTCTTGGCGACCGTCGGGTTCTCCTCGAGGTAGGCCGAGAGCCGCTCGTTGACGATGGACTCGACGATGCCCTTGACCTCGGAGTTGCCGAGCTTGGTCTTGGTCTGGCCTTCGAACTGGGGGTCGCGGAGCTTGATCGAGAGGACGGCCGTCAGGCCCTCGCGGCAGTCGTCGCCGGTGATGTTCTCGCTGAGGTTCTTGAGGAGGTTGTGGGACGCGGCGTAGGAGTTGAGGGAGCGGGTCAGGGCGGCCTTGAAGCCGATGAGGTGGGTGCCGCCCTCGGTCGTGTTGATGTTGTTGACGAAGGAGTAGATCGTGTCGGCGTAGGACATGTTGTACTGGATGGCCAGGTCGACGCCGACCTCGTCGCGTTCGCCCTCGAAGACGATCGGCTTGGGGTTGATCGTCTGCTTCGTCTCGTTGAGGTACTCGACGAACTCGACGATGCCGCCCTTGTATTGGAACTCGTGGCTCTTGTCGGAGCGCTCGTCGGTGATGGAGATCTTGAGGCCCTTGTTGAGGAACGAGAGCTCCCTCAGGCGCTGGGCCAGGATCTCGAAGTTGTACTCGATCTCCTCGAAGATGTCCTCGTCGGGCCAGAAGGTGACCTTGGTGCCGGTCTTCTTGGTCTTGCCGATCTGCTTGAGCTTCGAGACCGGGTTGCCGCGCTCGTAGCTCTGGCTGAAGATGCCGCCCGTCGCGCTTGATCTCGAGGTCGAGCCTTTCGACAGGGCGTTGACGACCGAGACGCCGACGCCGTGGAGGCCGCCCGAGACCTTGTAGCTCTTCTGGTCGAACTTGCCGCCGGCGTGGAGGACGGTCATGACGACCTCGGCCGCCGACTTGTTCTCCTTCTTGTGCATGCCGACGGGGATGCCGCGGCCGTTGTCGACGACGGTGATGGAGTTGTCGACGTGGACGAGGACCTCGACCTCGGTGCAGAACCCGGCCAGGGCCTCGTCGACGCTGTTGTCGACGACCTCGTAGACGAGATGGTGGAGCCCCTCGACGCCGGTGCTGCCGATGTACATGGCCGGGCGCTTGCGGACGGCCTCGAGACCCTTGAGGACCTTGATGCTCTCAGCGGTGTACTTCTGTTGTGTCATGTCCGTTCACTCAGGGAAAAAATGCGGGCTGCCGGAGCGGGATCGTTACGGCACCCGGGGAGCATTTTCCGAGAAAATATTGTACTAAAAACGGGTCAAAAAAGCAAGAATTTTCTTCGTTTTCAGATATTTTTAACATGTTCTATATCAATGTGTTAAATGCGTTTTTAGCGTTCGTCACCGGCCCACCGTCCGGGCCCTTATAAAGGGACGCCCGACGGGGCCGTTTTTTCTCACAGTTAGGAGGGCAGGCTCTTTTTACGCAAAAGGCGTAATAAGTAGGCCAGACCCTCTCTTCTGACCCTCTTATCAACCCGGCCGCAGCTCTGCTATAATCCGTCATGCCGGCCAACCTGCCGCCCGAATACCACAAGATCGAGGCGGAGCTCCGCGCCGCCCGGACGCCCGAAGAGAAGATCGACATCTACGAGCGGCTCATCCGGGTCATCCCCCACCACAAGGGCACCGACAAGCTCCTCGCCATGTACCGGCAGAAGATCGCCAAGGCCCGCGAGGAGGGCGAGCGGCGGGCCTCCACGGCCAAGCACACACCGACCCACAAGATCGAGAAATCGGGGGCCGGACAGGTCGTCCTCGTCGGGCCGCCCAACGCCGGGAAGTCCAGCCTGGTCAAGGCCCTCACGGGCGCGGCGGTCGAGGTCGCCGATTACCCCTTCACGACCCGACTGCCGGGGCCCTTCATGATGCCGTACGAGAACGTCAAGGTCCAGCTCGTCGACACGCCGCCCGTGACCGGCGAGCTCATGGAGACCTGGTTCCCCGAGATGGTCAAGATGGCCGACGCCGTCCTCCTCGTCGCCGACCTTTCCGATCCCGAGCCCGCGTCAGCGCTCGACGGCGTCATCGTCCGGCTCAAGGAGCGCAAGGTCGAGCTCGTCAGGGCCGACATGGACATCCCACCCCCCTACTTCCCTTTCCGCAAGCGGACGCTCCTCGCGGCCAATAAGATCGACGCCGCGGGGGCCCCGAAGGCCTTCGAGGAGCTCGGGCTCCTGCTCGACGGTCCGTTCGAGCGCCTGGCCGTCTCGGCCGCCTCAGGCCGCGGCCTCGAGGCGCTCCGCCGGGCCATCTTCGGCCTCCTCCGCGTCGTCCGCGTCTACAGCAAGATCCCCGGCAAGAAAGCGGAGAAGGACGCTCCCTTCGCCCTCAGAGTCGGGAGCACGGTGATGGACATGGCCCGGGCCGTCCACAAGGACTTCTCGGAGAAGCTCCAGTACGCCCGTGTCTGGAACACCGCCGGCCTCGACGGCCTCCGGGTCAACCGCGACTACGTTCTCGCCGACGAGGACGTCGTCGAGCTCCACATCTGATCACTTCCCGATGGTCAGCGGGACGTGGCCGCTGGCCCGTCCCTCCGAGCCGCTAAGCCCGGCGTGGACGTAGAGGAGATGCTTGCCGGGAGGGAGCCCGTCCGTCGCCGCCTCTAGGAACAGGACCTCGTGGCCTTCCGCTCGGGACCGGCTGACGAGGGTATACGGCACGTCCCGGCTCTCCCCCGTCGCCGTGTCGACCAGGGCCAGCTTCACGCCGAGCGCTTCCCCGGCGCCCTCCGCGACCCGCGCCGGAACGATCAGCATGACCTTGTCGGACCTTACCGGCTCGTCCCCTATGACCGGCGACGCCGCCTCGGGATCGTAGGCGTAGATCTCACGCCAGGCCCGCTCCCCCGCCCGCTCCTCGGTCACGCCTTCCAACAGGACCCCGCCGCCTCCGGGGACGAGAACGAGCGGCGTCGCCAGCGCCAACGCCCCGGCCGCGGACGCCCGCACGAACCCGGAGCTCCGGCCCAGCGCGCTCTGCCCCGTGTCGAGGTCCCGGACGACGAGACGGCAGTCCACCGCCCCCGGCGGCGCCGCCGACTCCACCGTGAAGACCAGGTCCCGGCCCCGCCGGCCGGGCACATCGACTACAGCCCGCCGCAGGCTCAACAAATTGTCCTTCCCGTCGAAGAACATCGGTACGATCTCCGCCGTCCGGCCTTGGAGCGTCTCCCAAGCCTCCCGCGGGATGCGGGCCAAGGCCCTCACCCGCGCCCCGCCCTCCGTAGCGTATACGAGGACCGTCATCGGCACCTCGACAGGCGCGCTGAGGTCCGACCGCCCGTTCAGGGCCAGGTCGAAAAGATGGAGCTTTCTCTCGATGTCCGTGTAGTCCCGGAAGGGCTTGGGATTGTAGTAGCCGCGCTGGGCCCGCACCACGCAGCCCTTCCGGACGACCTCGACCTTGACCTCCCGGAACTTGCCGTCGGCCGCCGCGGGCGTCGTGTAGCCCAGGACGTAGTAGGACCCCGTGAGGTCCGCGACCTCCCCCAGGTCGCGCTCGTGGAACTGGATGTTGCCGTAATACTTCCCGCCCGTCTTGCCCGACATCAGCTTCAGCGTGTCCATGCCCGTCGTCTTCTCGTCCCGGAACGGGCTCGTGACGGCCGTGCCGACGTTGTCGGCCGGGAACATGCCGCCCGTCCGCCGGGAGAAGGCCATCTCGTCGTAGGCAAACAGCGAAGGGACCAGGGCCGATTCCCGGGTGTCGAAGGCGTGGGCGCTGGCCCGTCCGTCCGAGCCGCCGAGCCCGGCGTGGCATAGAGCAGGTGCTTTCCGGCGGGAGCCCGGCCGTCGCCGCCTCCAGGAACAGGACTTCGTGGCCTTCCGCGCGGGTCCGGCCGACGAGGGTATAAGGAAGGTCGCGGCTCTCTCCCGTCGCCGTGTCGACCAAGGCCAGCTTCACGCCGAGCGCTTCCCCGTCGCCCTCCGCGACCCGCGCCGGGACGATCAGCATGACCTTGTCGGACCTCACCGGCTCGTCCCCTATGACCGGCGAGGCCGCCTCGGGATCGTAAGCGTAGATCTCACGCCAGGCCCTCTCCCCCGCCCGCTCCCCGGTCACGCCTTCGAACAGGACCCCGCCGCCTCCGGGGACGAGAACGAGCGGCGTCGCCAGCCCCAGCGCCCCGGCCGCGGACGCCCGCACGAACCCGGAGCTTCGGCCCAGCGCGCTCCGCCCCGTGTCGAGGTCCCGGACGACCAGCCGGCAGTCCACCGCCCCCGGCGGCGCCTCGGACTCCACCGTGAAGACCAGGTCCCGGCCCCTCTGGCCGGCCACCTCGACGACCGCCCGCCGCAGGCTCAGCAAGTTGTCCTTCCCGTCGAAGAACACCGGCACGATCTCCGCCGTCCGGCCTTGGAGCGTTTCCCAGGCTTCCTGCGGCACGCGGGCCAAGGCCCTCACGCGCGCCCCGCCCGCCAAAGCGTACACGAGGACCGTCATCGGCACCTCGGCCGGCGCCCCGAGGTCCGACCGCCCGTTCAGGGCCAGGTCGAAGAGATGGAGCTTTCTCTCGATGTCCGTGTAGTCCAGGAAAGGCTTCGGGTTGTAGTAGCCGCGCTGGGCCCGCACCACGCAGCCCTTCCGGACGACCTCGACCTTGACCTCCCGGAACTTGCCGTCGGCCGCCGCCGCGGGTGTCGTGTAGCCCAGCACGTAGTAGGACCCCGTCAGGTCGGCGACCTCTCCCAGGTCGCGCTCATGGAACTGGATGTTGCCGTAATACTTCCCGCCCGTCTTGCCCGACATCAGCTTCAGCGTGTCCATGCCCGTCGTCTTCTCGTCCCGGAACGGGCTCGTGACGGCCGTACCAACGTTGTCGGCCGAGAACATGCCGCCCATGCGCAGCGAAAAGGCCATCTCGTCGTAGGCGAACAGCGAAGGGACCAGGGCCGATTCCCGGGTGTCGAAGGCGTAGAGCGCGCAGCCGAGAGCGCGCAGCCCGAACCGTTGAGCTCCTTCAGCATCGCGTCTAGGAGCGGCTTCAGCCCCGCGGCCCCGATCTCGAACCGCGAGCCTTTCGCAGGCGCACTACCCGAACCGGCTCCGGTTTGCGACCCTCCGCCCGCGATCCACTGGTCTGTGCCTGCCGTCTGGCTCGAACGGATGAGCGAGTTCGGGACGCCATTGGAAAAGAACAGCAGGTGCTTCTGGCCCTGGACAAGGCGAAGGGCCCTGGCGAAATCGGAGAGGGCCCGGAAATAGCTCTGGGTCTGATGGATCGAGTCCTGACGCTGCATTTCGATCCGCTTGAGCTCCGCGCCGACACTCCGCGATTCGCTTGTTCCAGCCATGTCCACCATCGCCCAGTACGCCTGCTCGACCTCGTCGGCGCGGCCGGCGATGTCCTTGGACGTGACCTCGGATACGGCCTTCCGGACCTTGTCCCGGTCCGCCGTCAGGAACTCGTGGACCTTCAGGCCCTTCAGCATCGAGTAGGACACCAGGGCCGTCTCGTCGTCCGGCCCGACGTTGGCATCTAGGAAATCGAGCGCCGCTTTGACCCCGGCCGCGACGCCCCTGTGCGTATTGAAAGCGAAATCGAAGAACAGGATGAACTTGCGCTTGATGGACGGGATCTCCGGGCCGGTAGAGACTGGCGCCTCCGGCCGGACTTCGGCCCCTCGTTCCGCGGCCCTGACCTCGTGCCGCTCGAACTCGGTGACGACGACCCGCTTGCCGCCGTCGAAGACGCGAAAGTCGTCCTTAGTCAGGTCCGCGACCGGCCGGCCGCTCTTATCGGTGACGTAGACCTGGACGAGCTTCAGGGTCACCGAGACCTCGTGCCGGAGCGGCGTCTGCTGCGCCGAAACGCTGCCAGCGGCTTGCATGAGTAAAAGCACAGTCCTGGCTAGGCCTAACAACAATAAAGATAGGTTTCGCATTATTCCTGGATTTGGCACACTTCCATCATCTATTCAATACCCATTTCGTGCCATCATCACTATTCTCCAGACCCCCATCATTCCCGTTAGTCAGTACGGATCAACACAAATACCCCAGGTTGGATCAATCCAGCCGCAGGATCTTTGGAAGTTGATACAGGAGAAGGTACACCACCAGAGCCCTGATTCATATATAGGTCCGGCGGGAGGCATTGTCAAGACGATTGTATCTCTCTTTCGTGAAGTTAGGAGACATGCTCTAGGGGATAACCGCTCGTCAGAGATTTATTTCTTCAGCTCGGAGCGGGTCTCCACGACGAAGAATTTATAGTCTCTGTATTCGATCCTCGTCCGGGCCCTGACGAATATCTTGCCGTCCTTCAGGACATACGCTTCCTCGGTGTGATCGACGCTGGGGAATCTCAAGCCGTTCTTCTCGAATCCGTATTCCGTATAGGACGTGACGCGGGGCTCGGCTTCGAGCAGCTTGGCTCTGGCCGTGATGACATCGTAGTTATCGAACGTGGACGGGTCCCACTCGATCCTGAGCACGCAGGAATCCTCCCGCCGCACCCACACCCGGCCTCCGAGGCGGGGCGGGAACGCGTCCGGCCTCGGCACGGCTTCGAGGATGACAGCGGACCCCCCGCTGTCCGGTCGGGCGACATCCTCTGAGATCCGATAAGTCAAGGAAGGCGCATACTTCTCGTCCAGCAGCTCAACGGGGGCAAGCAGGATGTCCTTGTACTTGAAGGCCATCGTCTCCGGGGGAGATCCTCCGCGCTTGACCTTTTTACCATTCTTGAAAAGGAGAACACGCCGCTCTTTAAGCCCCGAGGGCTCCCGGGTGAATTGATAATCGAAGACGTAGCGATTCTCCGCTCTTGCCCTGACTTCCAAGGAATGGACAAGGGTCATGTTCCCGGGCCGGTTGCTGACCGGATTGATCTCCAGGTTTTGCGGGACCAGGGAAGCCGGCGCCCGGCCTCCCTTCGGAAGAGGCTCGACCGTCTCCTGGACGTGCTCCGTGCACACGAAATCGAGAGCGGCAGACTCCAAATGCCGGCTGTATTTCCGCGCGTCTTTCAATAAGAGCGCGACCTGAAAAGGATCGGTTTGGTGAGGCCTGACCGAGGAACCCCATAAAGCCAGACAACAGAAGAGACACGGGATAAGAGCTATTCGGACCTTATTGCTCATCGAACGGCCGCTTTCTTTATCCGCGGATTGATCCGCGGGAGCCACTTGGGGACCTTGTCCCGGTAGGCCTCGTAGGCTGACCCATAGGCCTTCACGAGCATCCGCTCCTCTCACCAGATCCCGGGGACGAGCTTCCAGCGCACGGCCCGGGCGTATTCTTCGTAGCCCTCGAGCTCCGCTCTCAGGGTCCGGTCCTCGAGGGCCGTCCGCAGGACGAAGAGCGCGGCGATGAGCCCGGCCGGGATCAGCGCGTAGAGCGAGCCGAGCAGGACCGGGACGCAAAGGATAGTGACGATGACGGCCACGTACATCGGGTGGCGGACGATGCGGTAGGGCCCGGTCGTGCAGACGGCGTGGCCCCGCTCGCTCTGGATCCTCACGTACTCGGCCAGAAAAGCGTTCACGCGGAAGGCCCAGATCACCAGGCTCCAGGCCGCGAATAGCCCCAGCAGGGCGAGCCCCTGGAAAACCAAGGGCACGCGCGACCAGCGGAACCTGACGGCGTCGAGCGGGGCGACGAGGAGCATGACGGCCAGCAGGACGCTATAGGTCCGGATGATCGCTTTGTCCCAGCCCTTGATGTCGGGCTTCGTCCCGCCGGTCATCCGCTCCTTGAGGAGCCCCGGATCGCGGCGCTTCAGCCAGAGCATCCAGCCGCCCGTGGTCAGGAAGTAGAAGCCCAGGAGGACCCACAGCGCCGTCCAGTGGACCGTGCCGGCGGCGGCGAACAACAGGGCGATGTAGACGACGCTCAGCGCGACCTTGATCACGGGCGAAAGAGGCCGCGCCCGCCGCTCCGGATCGCTCATGGCTCGGTCCGTTCTAGTAGCCGGGCACCTCGATGACCCGGCCCGTCCCGACGGGGACGTACCTGTCGCCGAAAGCGGCCTTGAACAGGGCGATGGGCCGGTCGCCCGTGCAGTGGGTGGCCCCGCACCGCTCGACCCCCAGCCTTCGGAAATCGGCGATGATCTTCTGGACCTGGGCGTCGGGCATGTTGCCGAGATGGAAGCCCCCGAAGACGAGGTGGATCGGCTTGTCCACGATCTCCCGGGCCCGCTCGAGGATGCCGACGATGCCGGGATGGGAGCAGCCGGTGACGACGACCAGGCCCCCCGGCGTGTCCAGCACGAGGGACGTCTCCTTGATCTGGACGCCCATCTCGCCGGTGACATGGACGTTCTCGCAGATCGCGACGGGCTTGTCGATGGTCTGCGTCTCGGCCCCCGCCGCGCGCGCCTTCTGGCCGATCTCGGCCGGGAAGGAGACGGGGTAATAGACCGTCACGTCCGGCTTGATGGCCAGGACGGCCGGCATGCCTCCGACGTGGTCGCCATGGTCATGGCTGAGGACGACGAGGTCGACCTTCTTCAGATCGACCTTCAGGGCCTCGATGTTGTGCTTCAGGATCTCGGGATCCGTCCCCGTGTCGAACAGGATCGTCTTCTCCGCCCCCTCGATGAGGCAGGAGAAGCCCCAGTCCGCCTTCGTCCCTTCCTGGAAAAGGTAATTGTCGTAAAGGACGGTGAAGCGCAGGGTCGCGCCCGCCGGCCCTCTCGATTCCGCGACCGCGGCCGCCGCGACGACGCCAAAGCCCAAGGCGGCCAGCCCGAGGACAGCCGCGGCGAAAATGCCTTTCGATGAGATGGCCATGAGTACCTCCCGGGGGCTCGACGGTCCGCCCCCTCCCGTCCAGCATAGGCCCCCCGGTAAGTCCCTGTCAAACATAAAGGACTCATCTCCCACCTCCGGCCCTACCTCTCGAGGCGGCGAGGGATGTTGCCTCGACGATCCCCGTTGCTGGAGGAGGGGACCCGCGGAGCGGGGGGGAACCGTGCGTAACTGGTTCCCCGGGGGGCCGGGGAGCTAGAGGCATATCCCGAGTTAAAGCCCGAGATGGGGACGCCCAGGAATCGGGAGAAGAACCTTTATTTTTCCCCTTCTTCTGGCGTATATGTATTTAACCATGAAGAGACACAGAAATCCGGCCGTCCCGCTCCTGGCCGTCCTTCTCCTTGCCGCGCCCTTGGCCTCTCCCCTGTCCGCCGAAGACGGGAACGTTCTTCCAGCCCCTGCGGGCCGCGACGCCGCCCGCGATCGACGGCCGCCTCGACGACGAAGCCTGGCGCGACGCCCCCTCCGTCACCGGCTTCAAGACCTTCATCCCGGACTTCGACCGCGAGCCCAGCCAGCAGACCATCGCCTACATGGCCTACGACGCCGAGAACCTCTATTTCGCCTTCAGGTGTCTCGACCGGGAGCCCGGGAAGATCAAGGCCTCGGTGGCCGCCCGCGACACCATCCGGGCCGACGACTTCATTTGCATCAACCTCGACACCTTCAACGACCGGCAGTCGCTCTACGCCTTCTACGTCAATCCCCTCGGTATCCAGACCGACAGCCGCTTCGCCTCGGGCAAGGAGGACTTCTCCGTCGATTTCGTCTGGACGAGCGCCGGCCGCCTCGACGCCGAAGGCTACACGGTCGAACTGCGCGTGCCCTTCAAGAGCATCCGCTACGCCGGCAAGAAGAGGGTCGAGATGTCGATCTTCTTCGAGCGTCGCATCGCCCGCAGTTCCGAGCACAGCTCCTACCCCCCTCTCGACCCGGCCCGCGGCTATTTCTTCCTGACCCAGATGATGCCGCTCGAGCTCCAGGACATCAAGACCTACACCCTGCTCGAGCTCCTGCCGGCCTTCACCTACGGCCAGGACTACGTCCACGAGGAAGGGGCGCTCCGCCGCGACCCGGCCCAGAGCGACCTCAGCCTGACGGCGAAGTACGGCGTGACCTCCCAGCTCATCCTCGACGCCGCCTGGAACCCCGACTACAGCCAGATCGAGGCCGACGCCGGCCAGGTCGACGTCAACCTCCGCTACGACCTCTTCTTCCCCGAGAAGCGGCCCTTCTTCCTCGAGGGCAGCGAGATGTTCAACCTGGCCGGGCCCACGGAAACAGGCCCGCTAGCCGCCGCGGTCCACACCCGGACGATCGTCGACCCCCTGCTGGGCTTCAAGCTCTCGGGCAAGGTGGCCAAGAAGGACACCCTGGCCGTCCTCGCCGCCCTCGACGAGTCCCCCGCGAGCGAGCCTCTCTACGAGCCGGGGGACGACAAGTACGCGAGCTTCGGCATCCTCCGCTACAAGAGGGCCGTGGGCTCGGACGGCTATCTCGGCGCCGTCTACACCGGGCGCGGCCACGGCGGCGGCGGGAACCACGTCGCCGGCGCGGACGGCCTCCTCCGGCTGAGCAAGTCCAGCGTCGTCGGCTTCCACGGCCTCGGCTCGTGGACGAAGGAGCCGGCCGAAGAAGGCACGGCCCGCGGCGCCGCCCTGGCCGCCGACTACATCTATGACACCCGCGATCTCGGCCTGAACGTCGGGCTCTACCATGTCTCGAATGATTTCCGGACCGACGTCGGCTACCTCACGCGCCAGGGAGTGAGCGGCCTCTTCGGCTCGCTCTCGCCCAAGCTCTATCCGAAGAGCCACTTCTTCCGCAAGCTCACGCCCAACCTGTCCCTCGCCCTCGTCAAGGACTTGCCGAGCGGCCTCGCCGAGACGAACGACTCCCTGGGCCTGACCGTTCTGCTCCCCGGGAACACCACCGTCCAGATGCTCGGCCGCTACTCGACCGAGGTCTTCCTCGGCCGGCGGTTCGACACGAGCGGCGGCCTCGTCCAGGTCCTGAGCTACATCACCAAGAAGCTCTACGTCCGGGGGCTCTTCTTCCGGGGAAATTCGATCCGCTACACGGCCGATCCCTACCAGGGCTACGGGGACCGGGTTGTGGGGGGCGTGACCTACAAGCCCTCCGAGCGCTTCGACTTCACCGGCAGCCTGACCTATTCGGATTTCTACGCGGACGCTACGGGCGAGAAGGAATACGGCTACGCCATCTGGCGGGGCCGCCTGACCTACCAGGTGAACAAGTATCTCTTCTTCCGCGGCGTCGTCGAGTACAACGACTACCGCAAGAGGATGCTGACCGACCTGCTGGCCTCGTTCACCTACATCCCGGGGACGGTCCTCCAGCTCGGGTACGGCTCGCTCTACGACAAGGTCGAATGGGCGGACGGGGAATACCGGCCCTCCGAGCGCTTCCTCGAGGTCCGGCGAGGCCTGTTCTTCAAGGCCTCCTATCTCTGGCGGCTCTGAGGCCGCCGGCCCCTCACTTCGCTTCGAGCAGGGCCTCGACCTTGGCCCGGTAGTCCTCGGGGCTCATGGCCCCGAAGGTCACCTGGCGGTTGTAGAGCTCGAGCTCGCCCAGGTACCTGTTCTGGTCGGACCGGATCTGCATCCGCCACTCGTTGGGCTGGGTGAAATTGAACGTGTACTCGATCCGCTGGTCCTTGTGGGGGTAGGTCCAGATCTCGGAGGTCATGGCCTGGACGTCCTCCCCGGACCGTTCGACGGCCGCCGCCCCCCCGCCTCCTACCCTCGAATCCGCGGCCCCCGCCTGCATCGCCCAGGCGGTGTTCTGCTTGTAGTCGATGTTGGCCGGGTTGCCGTTGAGGAGGTAGACCCGGGCCCGGTCCGTGTTCCAGGGCTGGCTCCTGTTCTCCTTGCGGAAGGTCATGAGGATGAACTCCATCCGGGTGTCGAAGAGCTTCCTGGCCTCCGGGTCCCGCGCCTCCCAGAACAGGGCCTGGAACCGGGTCTTGGCCGCGTCGGAGAACTTGCGGTAGGCGTCCTGCTCGAACTTCTGCATGATGTAATAGTGCTGCGTGTACCAGGCGTCCCTCGTCGGCATGAGGCCGGCCGAGCAACCCGCCGTCGCGGCGATCCCCGCGAGGACCGCGGCCAGGGCCAGCGCGGCGCCGGCCGCGTGCCGCCCGGGATGCGCGCTTCTTTCGGTCATGTCGGACCCCCTTCCTGCCGTCCACCGGCATCAGATGATGATCTTGAACGCTCTCTTGCTCTTGCCGCCGCCGGTCGTGTTGGAGACCTCGGCGTCCAGCCTGTACTCCCCCGCCGGGAGCTCGGCCTCGATCCTGATCTCGTAGCGCTCCTCGTGCAGCGCCACTTGCTCGGCCTGGGACAGGGAGATCTCGTAGCTCTTCTTCGTGTCCCAGGCCTTCCGGCCGTCCACGTCGGAGGCCGCCAGCACGACCTCGAGCGTCGTCTTGAACAGGTCGCCCTCGGACTTGAGCCAGATGGCTTTGTAGGGGACGCTGATGACGACGAAGTGCTTCGCGTCGACCGTCTCCACGGAGAGGTCGTAGGCGACGCTCGCGGAGGTCTCCGGCGGCCGGCCTCCGCTCTGCGCCTGTCGGGCCGCCTGGGCCCGGTTGATCTCGGCGATGTGCTGAACGCCGAGCGGGGTCATGCGGTAATCGCCCGACCAGTTCTCGTCGATGAAGACCACCGGGTAGTTGCCGTACCACCAGACCTCCTGGGGCTTGCCGTACATGTCGACGCCCCGCGGGTAGGTCTCCCGGTTGTCGGGCGGCCCGAGCGTGATGTAGATCCGGCCCCGCTCCTGGAGCCAGCCCTCCGTCGTCCCTTCCTTGAACAGCCGGTTGGCCTCCTCGATGCGCCCGTAATAGCCGTCCTTGAACTCGTTGGTCTCCGTGGCCGGCGTCGGGTCGCGGCGGGCCCAGAATTCCTTGATGAACCGGGGCCGGTCGGCCGGCGCGACGCGGCTGAACGCCTCGCGTTCCTCCTTGGTGATGATGTAGCGGACCTTGGAGATGAACTCACGGCTCTCGGGCTCGAGCCCCCTCCCCCCCGGAAGCCGCGAACAGGAGAAGCCGGCCAGCAGGGCCAGCGCCACGGCCAGGCCGGGCACGGCTTTTTTCATTTCTTCTCCTTCAGGGCCGCGACGGCGGCCTTGACCTTCGGCTGGTTCGGCTCGATCTCGATCGACTTCTGGAAGACCGCCAGGGCCTCTTCGCGTTCGCCCAGGGCCAGGTGGCAGTCGCCGAGGGCGTTGAGGACGCTGACGTTGGTCCCGAAGCGGGTGAGGTAGGTCTTGTAGAACTCGACGGCCCCGGCCGTCTCCCCGAGGGCCTGCGACGACTGCCCGAGCAGCAGCAGGAAGCCCGGCTCGTCCTGGTTCTCGGCGAAGGGCCGGCAGATCTCCCGGGCCCGGAGGAATTCCTTCCTCCCGGCGTAGGCCCGGGCCAGGTCGAGGGCGTACCTCGGCTCGGCGGGGGCCCGCCGGAACGCGGACTCGAGGAGCGGCAGGGCCTCCTCGAGCTCCTGCCGGTTCAGCCGCTGTTTCCCCCGGATGTAGGCGATCTCCGGGTTGTCGGCCGAGGGGAAGGGCAGGGACAGGACCCAGGGCCGGTTCAGGGCCGGCATGGGCGTGATGTAGAACGGGGCCTTTTCCGTGACCACCGGCTTCCCGGCGCCGTCGAACAGGGTCGCCTCGAGCGTGTAGTAGGCCGGCGTCATATCAGCCAGCGCGAACTCCTCGGAGACGTCGGGAAGGCCGGCGATCTCCGAGAGCGGCCGGGTCTGGACCCTGGCCTTCTGCCCGTCCCGGACGAAGGCCAGCTCGAGCGTCCCGGAGCCGCGGAGGTCCGCGGTGAGGCCGTTGAGCTGCAGGTAGACGGTCATGATGTCGGACTTCAGGAAATCGTTCCTCGGCGAGGGCCTCAGCTGGACCCCCCCGAACAGGAACGGCTTGACCTGGGCGGCGTACTTGGAGTCCCGGTCGGACCTGTTGGAGAGAAGCACCGGGCTCATCCAGGCCGCCCCGGGCCCGGGGATCTTGACCGGGCACTCGAAGGTGGTGAACTCCTTGGAGACCCGGTTCTTCATGATGACGCTGAGCTTGTAGTCCCCCGGGACGACCGGGAACAGGTCCTGGTAGCTGAACAGCTTGTCCTGGATGGAGGCGATCTGCCGGCCGTCCATCTCGATGGGGACGCGCCGCTCGAACTGGTAGACGAACAGGCCCTTGGCGTCGGTGATGTTGCCGTCGATCTCGAGGTTGGCCACGTACCGGTCGCCGTACTGATCGAACGACAGCCGGCTGGGCTCGATGAGGAAATGGATGAAGGCGCCGTCGCGGGGGCTCTGGTGGACGAAGACCCGGAACTCGCTGTCGATGTAGTTGGCCGTGTAGTCGACCTCGACGATGTCCTTGTAGGCCAGGAGCTTCTCGGCGTAGGTGTCCCTGACCTTGTAGGTGGGGGCCTTCGGGATCTTGTTGGCGATGAGGATGTCCGAGGACATCGACGGGGTGATGCCCACGGTCACGTCGCCCGGGATGAGGCTGATCGAGATCGGGGCGATCTGGGGGTGGCGGTAGCGGAGCTCCTGATAGGCTTCCGTGTAGCTCGTCTGGTCCCCGGCGTAGTGGGCCATCAGGCCCTGCGGCCCGTCGCGGATCGGGGAATAGAGGACGTATTCCCCGGCGTTGTACTTCTTGTAGAACATCACGTAGAACGCGTTGGGCAGGCCGAACTCGGCCATCCCCTCGAAGAACCAGATGTGGAGCGGATAGACGTCGGACAGGTTGTCGTAGCGCTCGATCTGCTTCGGCTCGCCGAGCATGATGTAGATGCGGCCCATGTCGGACTGCCAGCCGGGCGCCGGCGAATCCTTGCCGTAGTACTGGTTGACGTGCTTGATCCGGCGGTAGTGCTCGTCCTTGAACTCGTTCTGCGGCGTGTTCGGAGTGGGGTCGCGCTGTTTCCAGAAGGCCTCCATGAAGATGTCGCGCTCGCGGTTCGACCGGAGCTGGAGGTAGATCTCGCGCTCCTTGGCGGTGATGATGTAGACGACCTCCTCCTCGAGCCACGCGGCGTACAGGGGCTCGAGGTCCTTGGGCGAGAGGGGCTTCGGGGGGGCCTGCGGGAGCGCCGCGGCGGCGAACAGGACAAGGGCGGGCAAGACGAGGAAACGTTGCCTTTTTCACGGCTCCATGATAGCCCTTCCCGGGACCGTTTGCAACTGACCGCGGCCCTCCCGCGCGCGCCCCGCTTCCTTGACAACCCCGGAGGGCCATCCCTATACTGGCTGGTGAAAGCCCCGACGCGCACCATGACGAACCCGCGTTCCCGGATCCCGCCGGCCCTGCCGCTTGCCCTCCTCGCCGCCCTCTCGTTCGCCTCCTGCGGCCGGCCCGGCAAGGACGCCGGCGGGATGAGCCTTCTCGTCGTCACGCTGGACACGACCCGCGCCGACGCCGTCGGCCTGTACGGCGGGAGGAGCGACGTCACCCCGAACCTCGACGCCCTCGGCCGGGCCGGCGTCCTCTTCGAGGAATGCTACACGCCGGTCCCCCTGACCCTGCCGGCCCACGCCTCGCTCTTCACGGGGCGCGACCCCATCGGCCATCTCGTCCGCAACAACGGGACCTACGTCCTCGGCCCGGACGAGAGGACCCTGGCCGAGCTGTTCCTGGAGCGCGGCTTCCGCACCTCCGCGGTCGTCGCGTCCTTCACCGTCGCGTCCAAGTTCGGCCTCGGCCGCGGTTTCGAGTCCTACGACGAGGGCTTCGAGAGCGACTCGGCCTTCCTCAACTTCCAGACCGAGATCGCGGCCGACCGCGTCCACGAGAAGTTCGTCCGCTGGCTCGACCGGAAGCCGGCCGGGCCGTTCTTCTCGTGGGTCCATTTCTACGACCCCCACTTCCCCTACCGCGAGCACCCGGACCTCCCCGGGCCGGCGGCGGCGACGAGCCGGGACCTCTATCTGGGCGAGGTCCGCTACATGGACCGCTACCTGGGCCGCGTCGTCGAGGCGCTCCGGGCTAGGGGCCTTTACGAAAGCACGGTCATCGTCGTCGTCGGCGACCACGGCGAGGCCTTCGGCGAGCACGGGGAGTTCGGGCACGGGATCTTCTGCTACGAGGAGAGCCTCCGCGTCCCGCTCGTCGTCCACAACCCCCGGCTCTTCCCGGCCGCGCGGACCGTCCGGGGCCGGGTCGGACTGATCGACGTCATGCCCACGGTCCTCGACCTCTTCGGGATCCCGGCCCCGGGCGCCGTCCAGGGCCGGAGCCTGCGCCCCGCGCTCGACGGGCGTCCGCTCGAGCCGAGGGACCCGCTCTACTTCGAGAGCCTGTTCGGGGCCGAGGAGAACAACTGGGCCCCGCTCACCGGGCTCATCGCCGGAGACCTCAAGTACATCTCCCTGCCCGACCCCGAGCTCTACGACCTCGGCCGGGACCGCCGCGAGAGCCGCAACCTCGCCGCCGAGCGGACCGACGAGGCCCGGGCGATGGACCGGCGGCTGGGCGAATTCGTCCTCGGGAACGGTTCGACGCGCGCCGCGGACCGCCGCGCGCCGACCGAGGACGACCTGCGGAAGCTGACCGCGCTCGGATACGTCTCGGCCTTCTCCGGAAAGGCCCGGGACCGGATCGATCCCAAAACGGCCGTCGGGATCTACGCTGAGGCGGCCGAGATCAAGAGCGTCCTCGGGGCCGGCGACGTCGACCAGGCCGAGCGAAGGCTGGCCGCCGTGGTGGAGAAGGCGCCGGGCTTCGAGCTGCCCGATATCTACACCGTCTCCTACGAGATCCGGAGGCGCCGGGGAGACCGGCCGGGGGCTCTCGGGATCCTGGAGAAGGCCATCTCGGCCTTCCCGGCCAAAGAGTCGTTCAAGATCTCTATCGTCGACGAGCTCCTCGAGACCGGCCAATGGGAGGCGGCCGCCGAGCGCTGCCGCCGCTTCCTCGACGAGAACGAGCGGATGACCGCGGCCTGGATCCTCCTCGGCGACATCGAGTTGGACCGGGGACGGGCCGACTCCGCCGTCGAGAGCTACCGCCGGGCCCTGGCGCTCGAGCCGGGGAACTCCCTGGTCGAGGTCAAGAATGCGGCCGCCCTGGCGGCGGCGGGCGACGTCACCCGGGCCGAAGAAATCCTGCGAGGGCTCGAGACGGAGCCGGGCGTCGCCCGGACGGGCGAATACGGCCGGGCCGTCTCCGGCCTGGGCCTGAAGCTCTTCCTCGCCGGCGAGAAGGCGAAGGGCCTCGAGCTGCTCCAGAAGGCCTGCTCTCTCACGCCCGGGGAGCCGGCGGTCTGGATCGACCTGGGCGTGGCCCGGTTCACGGAACGGGACCTCGACCGGGCGCTGGCCGCCTACTCGAGGGCCCTGGAGCTCGACCGGAGCTCGGCCCAGGCCCACAGCAACATCGGCATCCTCCATCTGGCCCGTTTCGCGGAAGCGCAGGACCACAACCTACTCGACAAGGCCCTGGTCTCGTTCGACAAGGCCATCGGCATCGACCCCGGACTGGCCGCGGCCTACACGGGCCGCGGGTCCGTGCGTTTGAATTGGGGCGAGTTCGCCCCGGCCGTCAAGGATCTCGAGCGGGCCATCGAGCTCGATCCGGGCCAGGGCAACGCTTACGTCAACATGGCCCTGGCCCTCCAGCTCATGGAAAGGTACGACGAGGCCCTCGGCTATCTCGACCGGTTCAAGGAGCGGTTCTATCCGCTGATGCCGCCGGACGAGAGGGACGAGATCGAGCGCATCTACGCCCAGATCAAGGCCCTGCGGGGGAAGGATTGATCGCGACGCCGAGGCTCCGGCGGCTCGCGGCGCTCTCCGCCCTGGCCCTGGCCGCGGCCGCCCTCCCGGGGCTTCTCGCTCCGGCGGCGAGCCAGAGCGGCCGGCCCGGCGAACAGGAGCTCGGGCGGCCCCTCCAACACGAGGTCAGCGTCGTCCTCAAGCTCATCCAGGTCGCCGTCGTCGACAAGAGAGGCCAGCCGGTCCGGGACCTCGAAAAGGACGATTTCCTGGTCTACGACAACGGCCATCCGGTCGAGATCACGGCCTTCGAGCGGCACTCGATCCGCCCCGGCCCGGCCCGGCCGGAAGCCAAGCCCACCGTCCCGGAGGCCCCGGCCGAGCCCAGCGCCGAAGCCCCGGCCCTGACCCGCAAGTTCTTCTTCTTGTTCGATTTCGCCTTCAACAATCCCCGGGGGATCGGCAAGGCCAAGGAGGCCGCCCTCGGCTTCCTGGACACCAAGGTCGGCCCGGAGGACGAGGTCGCGGTCCTCACCTACACCATGGTCAAGGGACTGCGGGTGCAGGAATATCTGACCCGGGACCACGCCAAGGTCCGGGAGATCGTCGACTCGATCGACCGCCGCGCCTCCGCCGGCCGGGCCAGCGAGATCGAGGAGAGATTCTGGCGCGAGGCGACCGAGGGGTCCGCGCCGGCGCGGGAGAGCGCGCCCGGCCCGGGCGCGGGCCGGTCCGCCACGGGATACAGCTGGGAGAGGCAGGAGGCCAAGCGGATCGCCCAGGTCTTCATCCTCCGGCTGACCGACCTGGCCAAGGCCCTCCGCTACGTCCAGGGCCGCAAGGATTTCCTGTTCTTCTCGAGCGGCGTGCCGAGCTCGATGATCTACGGGGCCCACGCGGGGAGCGCCGGAGGCGGCCGGACCATGTTCGACGCGGGTGACAACGTCCTCCGCGACCAGAACGAGGCCCTGCTCCGGGAGTTCGCCACGGCGGACTGCGCATTCTACGCGTTCGACACCCGGGAAGCGGCCAAGGTCGCCTCCCTTTTCACCTACGACGAGCAGACTTTCGCCTCCGGCTATAGGGACCTGTTCTCCGGCGCGGGGGTCTTCGGCGACCAGACGAGCGTATTCAAGGACGAGCAGTTCACCGGCCGCAACTCCCTGCAGCGCCTGTCCCAGACGACCGGCGGGAAGTATTTTGGGAACATCGATTCCTACGACCGCAGCCTCGACCAGATCCAGGACCTGACCGGGACCTATTACGTCCTCGGCTTTCCGGTCCCGGAGAAGGAGGACGGGGCCTTCCACGACGTCCGGGTCGAGGTCAAGGCCAAGGGCCTCGAGGTCCGCGGCGGGAGCGGCTATTTCAATCCCAAGCCCTTCCGGGAGTTCAACGATCTCGAGAGGAAGCTCCATCTCTTCGACCTGGCCATGAACGAGCGGGCCTTCTCCCGGGTGCCGGAGGGATTTCCGATGAAGGTCGTGCCGGTCTCGCTGTCGGACGGGTCCGGCCTGATCGTCCTCGGCCGGGTGCCCCGGGCCCTCGCCGGGAAGCTCGCCGGAGGGCCCCTCGAGTTCGTCTCGCTCGTCCTCGACGAAAAGGACGACATCCACGACATGCAGCGGGTCGAGGCCACTGCTACGGTGGCGGGAGCCTTCCTCTTCCAGGCCGGGAGCCCGGCCGGACCGGGGGCTTACCGATGCCGGCTGGTGATCCGGAACACGGTCACGGGCCTGGCGGCCGTCTCGTCCGTGGCCGGGACGGCGATCGAGGCCCGATCGGGGAACCTGAGGGTCCAGCCCCCCGTCCTCTTCGCGGACCGGGGGGAGGTCCTCCATCGTCTGACCGCCCCGGGCGACCGCTCGGCCGGTCCCCTCCTCCGGACGGGGCCCTATCCCCTGGATTCCGACGATCTCGTCCCGGTCCTGGAAGGCGTCGGTCCGGGAAGGGAATTGACCGCCGTCGTCCCCTGCGAAGTCCTGGGCGGGAGCGGCGGGGACCTCAAGGTCAACGCCAAGCTGGTCGCCTCGCCCGGGGGGGAGACGATCGCGGCGCCGTTCTTTCTCCGGGGCCGGGAACGCCGGGGCGCCGTGCAGATCATCCACCTGGGGATCCCCGCGGGGGCCCTCGGCCCGGGAAGCTACATCCTCTATATCTTCCTCCAAGACCCCGTCTCGGGGGAGACGGCCTACGGCCGCGTGTCCCTGACCGTTTCCCCACTTTGACCGCCCCGGCGGCTGGTCTATATCCAAAAAAATGTACCACATCCAAATAAATGTATGTTCCGCTGGGGCGAAAAACCACGCAAAGTGTTTACTATTAATATGTTAGCATCTGGCATGATACTTGCTAAAGTTACTGATAGTCATGAATTTCCATAATCGAGGAGGTGAGAATCATCTGATAGGTCTTTGTTATCGACGAACAAGGGGGAGGGGGCATTATTTTGCCCGAACAGCGGTCCGAACGGCCGCTGGGAGCAAGGAATCTCAATAATCTAGGAAAGGGAATAGCGAATGCTGAAAAGATTATCCATTTTCGCGATCGCCGTCCTGTTCCTCGCCGGCTCCATCGCCTACGGCCAGCTGACGGCCACGGGTACGATGGAAGGCCGCGTCACCGACGCCGACGGGGCACCGCTGCCCGGCGTTTCGGTCGAGGCGACCAGCCCGAGGATGGTCGGCGGACAGTCCGCCGTAACGGACGCCGACGGGCGCTACCGCCTGTTCGCGATGCCGTCGGGGACCTACACGGTCGTCTTCTCTCTGCAGGGCTTCCAGACCCTCCGGCGTGAAGGGATCGTCACCCAGATGAACCAGACGATCTCCATCAACGTCATTCTCCAGGTCGCCGCCCTCGAGGAGGAGATCACGGTCATCGGGCAGAGCCCGCTGATCGACGTCAAGAGCACGGTCAAGGGCCAGGTCCTGACCAAGGAAGTCTTCATGAACCTGCCCCGCAGCCGCAGCTTCGACGGCCTGCTGAGCACCGTCCCCGGCGTCCAGTCCGAGGGCGTCGCCGGCGGCCTCTCGGTCGACGGCGCGACGGGCACGGAGAACATGTGGTACGTCGACGGCACCGACGTCAACAACGTCCACATCGGGACCCGCAGCCAGAATGTCGTCATGGAGATCGCCGAAGAGGTCAAGATCACGGCCTCCGGCTACAACGCCGAGTACGGCGGCTCGATGGGCGGCGTCGTCAACGTCATCACCCGTTCGGGCGGCAACGCCTTCCACGGCGACGTCATCGCCTTCTACAACGACAACAGCCTGTTCATGGAAGGCAAGTCCCGGGACTACGTCCGCTGGGACCCGTTCGACGACTACGTCTTCGAGTACGTCAACAACGACGACCTCTACTACAGGGGCGGCCACGCCCGGGACGACTACAAGCGCTATGAGCTCGTCCTGAACCTGGGCGGCTACATCCTCAAGGACAAGGTCTGGTTCTTCGGCTCCCTCAACCCCACATTCAGCCGGACCTTCGGAGACCGGTTCTTCAACAGCGACCCCGATCCCCAGCCCGAGTACACGTTCTACAACAAGAACTACACCTGGAACGCCCAGTTCAAGCTGACCGCCGCGCCCGTCCGGGGCATGCGGCTCTCGGCCAGCGTCGTCAACAACTTCTACCGCTACCGGGGCTCCATGCCCAGCATCCTGGGCACGAGCACGAAGGACTACGACTACAAGAAAGCAGGCTACGACTATCCCAACTGGTCGGCCTCCGTCCAGATGGACTACAGCGTCGGCAACAACCTCCTGCTGAGCGCCCGCGGCGGCTACCACTTCGAGGACATCAACAACCAGCAGATCTCGAACCGCTTCACCACGTACTACCAGAATTATAGCAACAGCATCTACGCGGCCGACCCGTTCTTCGTGGCCAACCCGGACCTGATCTACCCGACCGGCGCCATCAACTACGCCGGCAGCCGCCTGGTCCTCGACCGCGAGAAACAGGGCCGCTACACGGGCAACCTCGACGCCAACTACTTCCTGAGCCTCAGCGGCGAGCACGCCTGGAAGGCCGGCGTCCAGTGGATCCGCGACACCGAGGACTACTTCAACGCGGCCACCTCCCCGATGGTCAACTTCTACTGGGGCCGCTCGACCTCCGCCCTCGTGCCCTTCGGCGGACCGGTCGTCCTCGGCGACTACGGCCACTACCAGATCCGCAGCAGCTGGACCTCGCCCTACGGCTACGCCTGGGACATCCACCGGGACAGCTGGGCCCTCTACCTGCAGGACTCCTGGACCATCAACCGCAAGCTGACCATCAACGCCGGCGTCCGGACCGAGAGCGAGTACATCCCCTCGTTCAATCCCGATTTCGACGTCACCCCCATCAAGTTCGGCTTCGGCGAGAAGCTGGCCCCGCGCCTCGGCCTCGTCTATGACGTGTTCGGCGACTCCAGCCTGAAGGTCTTCGGCAGCTTCGGCATCTACTACGACGTCATGAAGCTCTACATGGCCGAAGGCGCCTACGGCGGATTCAAGTGGAAAACCGACTACTACGAGCTGAACAACCCCGATTGGACGCAGATCGCCGACAACGGCGACATCACCGACCGGGCCAACCAGGAGCGGACCGACCTCGGCAACCTCTACATGGGCACCGTCGACTGGCGCATCCCGTCGCTCGACACGACCGACCCCGACATGAAGCCCGTCTCCCAGCGGGAGATCTCCCTGGGCGCCGAGAAGAAGCTCATGGAGAACGTCGCCCTGTCCGTCCGCCTGGTCAACAAGACCCTGCTGTGGACGATCGAGGACATCGGCGTCGCCACCCCCGACGGTGAGCTCTACTACCAGGCCAACCCCGGCGGCAGCTACATCAACGACATCTACGACCTCTATCTCGACCCGAGCATTCCCGACTGCCCCAAGGCCACGCGCCAGTACTACGCCATGAACCTGTCCCTCGAGAAGCGCTTCAGCGGCAACTGGCAGGGCGGAGTTAACTACACCCTCAGCCGCGTCGCGGGGAACTACGGCGGTCTCTCTAGCTCCGACGAAGGCGGGCGCAACTCGCCGAACGTCGAGCGCTATTGGGACACCTGGTACATCATGCGCGACCTGTCGATGAACGAGCTGACCGGCCCGCTGCCCCAGGACAGGACCCACTACCTCAAGGCCTACGGCTCCTACTCGATGCCCTTCGGCCTGACCATCGGCTTCACCGCCTACGGCCGCTCCGGGCTCCCGCTGACGACCAACCTCAACGCCAACAATGTCGGTCTCTATCCCGAGAACCGCGCCGACCTCGGCCGGCTGCCTTGGACGGCCTGGGCCGACATCTACGCCGAGATGGCCATTCGGATCAGCGGCAAGTACTCCGCCAGCATCAACCTCCAGATCAACAACGTCACCAACACCAAGACCATCCAGGGCCAGGACACCTCGCTCAACCGGATCGGCATGGGCATCTCCGAAGAGGACCTCTACGGCGGCTCCTTCGACTACATGGCCGCCATCAACCAGGTCGGAGACCCCTACTTCAAGAACATCCGGTTCGGGCAGTGGACCACCCGCTTCGGCACCTGGTCGGCCAGACTCGGATTCCGCCTCACGTTCTAAGCAGCACCACCAGTACGCAGACGCAGAAGCACAGAGCCCGCCCCCTCCGGGGGGCGGGCTTTTTTTTCGTCCGGTGGGAAAGCGGCGGGAATTACTTCTTGATGGAGGCGAGGATGCTCTTGGCCTGCTCGGCCCTCGGTGAATCCGGCTCGAGCTTGAGGAACTTCTCGAGGTACTCGGCGGCCTTAGCCATGTCGGCCTTGTTGAGGAAGACGTAGCCCAGCTTGAGGTAGGGATCGGGCCAGTCGGGCTTGATCTCCGCGGCCATCTCGAAGTACTTCTGGGCCCGGTCGATGTCCTGGTTGGAGAAGTAGATCTCGGCCACGTTGTAGGGCAGGAGCTCGTCCTCGGGGGCGACATCGATGGACTTCACGAAGTAGCCCTGGGCCTCCTCGAACTTCCCCTGCCTCAGGTAGCACAGCCCGATGGCGGCCAGCCCCTTGGCCGTCATGGGCTTGCCGCCGGCCGGGTCGGCCTGGGCGTCTCTTCGAGGAGGGTGTTGTAGGCCTCGATGGCTTTGTCGTAATCTCCCTTTTCCCGGTAGCAGTCGCCGATGTTGAGATTGACCTGGTAGGCCCCCGGGTTCTTCTTGAGGAACTCCTCGTACATGACCAGGGCCGAATCGTACCGGCCCTCCTCGAAGAGCTTATTGCCCTGCTCGAGGTCGGCGAACGAGTCCTCGTCCTGGACGACGCCGCTCCCGATGGCCTCCTTTTCCAGGCGGATATCGACGCTGGGGTTCCGCTGGAGCTGGCGGATGTAGACGCTCTGGCTCACCGGCAGGTAGCCGGTGGCCTTGACCGTGATCGTCCAGGTGCCCGTCCCCAGCCCGATGATCCCCCATACCCCCTTGCTATCCGTCACGGCGTCGAAAATGGCGCCGGCTCCGCTCTCGTAGACCATCTGGACGGCGGCCCCGGCCAAGGGATTGCCGTCCTTGTCGAAGACCTTTCCGCTGAGGCGACCTTGGCCGCGCCCGGCCTGGGCGAAGCCCGGGGCGGCCAGGAGCGCCAAGAGCGCGACGCACGCGATCGTTATCCTGCCAGCTCTCATTCCCATGGGGCACCTCCATCCGAGTCCATTATCCTGTCTTGACGGTTTTTTTGCAAGGCCGGACAAGGAGCCGTCCTCCGCCGGGCGGACCCGGGACGGGACCGAACCCTAGCGAAAGCTCAGGACGGGCTCGTCGCCGAGGTCCATGATGGTCATGAACAGGAGCTGGGCGATGTCCTCCATGATCTCCGGGGTGATGAGCTCGAGCGAATCCCGGGTGTTGTGGTAGGTCGGGTAAGGAATGCGCGGCCCCCCCGAAGCGCCGAAGGTCAGCGACGGGACGCCCTTCCAGAAGAACCAGGCCGAGTCCTGGCGCGGCCGGGCCGGGTAGGAGGCCGGGCCAGTGCTAAGCGCGCGGTGGATGAAGCCCCTGTTGGCCTTCTCGACGAACTCCCAGAACCTGGGGTAGGTCGTCCCGCCCGAGGCGGAGATCCTGTCGCCAATGCCAGGACCCTCCATGTTGATGAAAACAATCGTTTTATCCAGCGGGTAAATGGGGTGTTCCGTGTAGTAATGGGACCCTTCCGTGCCCTGGTCCTCGCTCTGCTCCTCGCTGCCGAAGAAGAAGAACACGACCGTCCGCTTGGGCTTGACGGCGCACTTGGCCATGGCCTCGGCGACGCCCAGCGTCACCGCCGCGGCGGTGGCGTTGTCGTTGGCCCCGGGCATGAGCTCCCACAGCCGGCCGAGGTGGTCGAGGTGCCCGCCGACGATGATGACCTCGTCCTTGAGCGCGGGGTCCGTCCCGGTGATCTTGCCGAGGAGGTTGACGCCGACGCCGTCGGGACGGTGCTCGCTCTTGTTGCTGATGGTCATCGTCTTGCCCGTGGCAAAGGACTGGGGTTTGAGCTCTTTCCGGATCCGGTCGACCGTCTCCTTGGGGACCCGGCCCGTACCGGCGAAGACGTCGGCGACGACGGCCGCGCCGACGTGGTGATAGACGAAGCCCTCGACGTAGGCGTTGTTGGGATTGCCGATGGGGCCGTAGTTGTAGATCATGCCCTTGGCCCCGTGGGCCGCGGCGTTCTTGAGCTTGTATTGGTGGAAGGAGTAGGGCCGCCACTTCCTGAACTCCTCGAGCGCGTCCCCGCGGGGGGCGACCGGGACTTCCGACTCCATGAGCACGATCTTGCCCTTGACGTCGACGCCCTTGTAGTCGTCGTAGCCGAGCTCGGGGGCGGTGATGCCGTAGCCGACGTAGACGACCTCGGCCGTGACCTCGCCCGAGCCCGTCGTGCCGCCGGGGATGAACTCGTCCTCGTAGCGGTAGGGCTTGCGGATGACCCCCCCCTTCCCCGCCGGGACGTGCATCTCGCAGACGCCCCCCGGGAAGACCACGGTGTAGGGATTGGGGAAGAGCTGGCGGTAGGTCCCGTTCTCGCCGCCGGGCTCGATGCCCCAGCCCTTGAGCAGGGACTCGACCCAGTCGACGCAGGCCTCGTACTCCTTCGTCCCGGTCAGCCGGCCGCCGTATTTCTCGGAGACGAGCTCGGCGACGTAGCCGTGGAGCGTGTGGCTGGAGATGATGTGCATGGCCTCGAGGATCTTGGCCTCGTCGGTCGCGGGCGTCGCGGCCTGCCGGGCCGGCTGGGCGACGAGGCCGGCGGTCGCGAGAACGAACACGGCCAGGAAGGTCGGGGCGAAACGGCGGGCGATTCTCATGACGGATCCTCCTTCGTCGATAGGGTGGTAGGGTATTCTACGTTCGGGCGGGGGCCCGAGTCAAAGAGAACCCTCGAGGTCCCGCCGGGCCTTCAGGCCTCGGCCAGGGCCTGTTCGAGGTCGGCCCGGATGTCCTCGACCCCCTCGCAGCCGACCGAGAGGCGGATGAGGTCGTCGCTGATGCCGGCCATCTCCCGGTGCTCCCTGGCCATTCCGGCATGGGTCATGCTGGCCGGATGTTGGATGAGGCTCTCGATGCCGCCGAGCGAGACGGCCAGGGTGCAGAGCCGGACGGCGTTGATCATCCGGCGCCCGGCCTCGTAGCCGCCGCGAAGGCCGAAGCAGAGCATCGAGCCGAAGCCCTTCATCTGCTCCTTCGCCAGGGCGTGCTGGGGGTGGCCGGGGAGGCCCGGGTAGTTCAGCCACGCCACCTTGGGGTGGGCGGCCAGCCAGGGTGCCAGCTCGGCGGCGCTCCTCTGGCTCTTCTCGACCCGGAGCGCGAGCGTCCGGACCCCCCTGAGGACGAGCCAGGCCTGGTGCGGGTCCATCGTGCCGCCCATGAGGACGAGGACCTTGCGGAGCCTCCGGTGGAGCGTTTCCTCGCGGGCGATGATGACGCCGCCGACGACATCGCTGTGTCCGTTGATGAACTTGGTCAGGCTGTGCATGACGACGTCGGCGCCCAGGGCCAGCGGGTTCTGGAGCAGGGGGCTGGAAAAGGTATTGTCGACGACCAGGATGACGCCGCGCTCGCGGGCGATCCGGGCGCAGGCCCGGAGGTCGGTGACGGCCAGGGTCGGATTGGCCGGGGTCTCGACGAACAGCAGCCGGGTCTCCGGGCGCAGGGCCTTCTCGACGTTGCCGATGTCCGACGTGTCCACGAAATCCGCCCGGACGCCGAACCGCGAGAACTCGGTCTCGAGCACGGTCCGCGAAGGCCCGTAGATCGAGGCGGTGCCGACGACGTGGGCGTCCTTGTCGAGAAGGGCCGTGTAGATCGTCGTCACGGCGGCCATGCCCGTGGCCGTGGCCGAGGCGTCGAAACCGCCCTCCAGCGTCGCCAGGCTCTCCTCGAGGGCCCGGACGGTCGGATTGCCGATGCGGGTGTAGATGAAGCCCTTCTCCGTTCCGGCGAACCGGGCCGCGCCCTGCTCGGCGCTGGCGAAGGCGAAGGTGGACGACTGGTAGATGGGGACGGAGACCCCGCCGTAAACGGGGTCCGGCTCCTGGCCGGCGTGGATGACCGTTGTCTCGGGGCTCCGGAACTTGGCGTGGCTCACGATGCTCCTTTCCTTATGAATGAATAGGATGCGCGGACATCTAAACTAGCCTTTCCCGCCGGGATTGTCCACCCCTCCGCCCCCTCCCCCGGCCTTCCCGCCCCAGGCCATGAGCGTTTCGTAGAGGACCGGGACCATGATCAGCCGGAGGAGGATGGCGAAGAAGAAGCCGCCGATGTAGACGACGGCCAGCGGCCGGTGGAGCTCCGCCCCGGTCGTCGTGATCAGGGCCAGGGGCAGCAGCCCGACGATCATGACCATGTCCGTCATGAAGATCGGCCGGAACTTGACCAGGGCGCCCTCGACGACGGCCTCGCGCAGCGATGGCGCCGCGGCGCCGGAGGTCGTTGATCTTGGCCACCAGGATGATGTCGTTCTGGGCGCAGATGCCGAACAGGGCGATCAGGCCGATCGTCGAGGAGACGTTGAGCGTCTCGCCGACCACGATCAGGGCGACGATGCCGCCGATCAGGGTCGAGGGGATGTTCATGATGACCAGGAAGGCCTGCCGGATCGATCCGAACGACGAGAACAGGATGACGAAGATGATCAGGATGACCAGGACCATGAGCAGGGTCAGGTGGCGGAGGGCCCGCTGCTGGCTCTCGAACTGGCCGCCGAAGGTGACATAGTAGCCGGCCGGAAGGGCCACCTCGGCGTCGATGACCGCGCCGGGCCTCCTCGACGAAGCCGCCGATGTCGCGACCTTCGACGTTGCAGAGGATGATCTTCCGCCGCATGAGGTTCTCCCGGAAGATGGTCTGCGGGCCCTCGTCCCTCCGGATGTCGGCCAGCTCGGAGAGCGGGATCCGCTCGCCGTCCGGGGCGTCGACGAGCAGGTTCCGGATCGCCTCCTCGTCGCTCGCGGTACTCCTCGGGCAGCCGGATCAGCACGGAGGTCACCCGGTCGGCCTCGTAGACGTCGGTGGCCTCGATGCCGTTGAGCGCTGTCTCGATGAGGTCGGCCACCTCGCCGACCGAGATGCCGTAGACGGGCCAGCCGGCTCCGGTCGAGGCGGATGCACGAGCTGCGGGATGCCCGTGGTCTGCTCGACCTGGAGGTCGGCGACGCCCCTGGACACGCGTCCAGGACGTCGCGGATCTCCTCGATCTTGTCGTTGAGGACGGCCAGGTCCGGGCCGAACAGCTTGACCGAGAGCTCGCCCTCGGTCCCGGTCAGCATCTCGGCCAGCTTGTTGGCGATGGGCTGCTCGAAGATGTAGGCCATGCCGGGCAGGTCGTCGAGCTCCTCGCGCATCGCCTGCGGTGATCTCCGCGGAAGCCCCGCTTCCGCTTTTCGCGCGGCAGGAGCTCGATGTTGTAGTGGCTGTGGTTGACGGGGTGGACGTGCTCCGAGGCCTCGGCCGTGCCCGTCGTCCGCGAGACCGAGACGACCTCGGGGAAGGACAGGAAGATCTTCTCGACGCGCGTCCCCATCTCGACCGATTCCTCGAGGGACGTTTCGGGCAGCATGACGGTCGAGGCCAGGATGGCCCCTTCGTCGAGGGGCGGGACGAACTCCTTGCCCAGGAAGGTGAAGGCCACGGCGCGCCGAGGACGACGAGCGCCACGAAGACGACCAGCATCGAGCCGCTTCCGCTCCAGGGCCCCGGCCAGGAGCCTGCGGTATTTCGAGGTCAGGAAGTCCGTGACCGGATCGCGCTTCGAGATGCGGCGGCCGTTCGACGAGGAACGTCGACGCCAGGACGGGCTGCAGGGTGAGGTTGAGCAGCAGCGCGCCGAACAGGGCCGCGGCCACGGCGAAGGCCGTCGGCCGGAACATCGCGCCCTCGAGGCCCTGGAGGGTCAGGAGGGGCAGGAAGACGAGGATGATGATCAGGCTGGCCGAGAAGAGGAACTTCCCGACATCCTTGGCCGCCTCGGCGACGATCTCCGTCGGCGGAGGCTCCGGCCGCTCTTTTCCCGCGAGGAGCCGGAAGATGTTCTCGACCATGATGATCGAGCCGTTGGCCATCTTGCCGATGCCGATGGCCAGCCCGCCGATGGACATGACGGTGAGCTTGACGCCGAAGAGGTCCATGAGGACGAGGGCGATGAGGATGGAGAAGGGGATGGTCAGCGAGGCGATGAGCGAGCTGCGGAGGTTCCACATGAAGAAGATCATGACCAGGACGATGAGGACGACGCCCTCGAGGATGGAGATCTCGACGTGCTGGATGGACTTGAGGATCAGGACGGACTGGTCGTAGAAGGGCTTGATCCCGATCCCCTCCGGGAGGTCGCGGGCGATTCGGGCCAGGGCCGTCCTTGATGTTGGCGATGGCCGTCAGGGTGTCGCCGCCGTACTGCTTTTCGATGGTGACGTAGACGGCCTCCCGGCCGTTGTGGCTGGCGGACTCCCGGCGGAACTTCGCGCCCGACCCGGACGTCGGCCACGTCCTTGACGAAGACGGGGACGTTGTTCCGCGAGGTGATGACCGTCTCCCGGATGTGGTCGAGGGTCTCGATCCGGCCCACGCCCTTGATCAGGATCTCCTGGGCCCCGTCGAGGATGATGCCGCCGCTGAAGTTGCGGTTGCTGTTCTCGATGGCCTCCTTGACCTCGGCGATGGTGATGCCGTAGTTCTTGAGCATCTCGGGCTTGAGGAAGACCTGGAACTGCCTGACGAAGCCGCCGAGGTTGATGACGAAGGAGACGCCGGGAACGCCCTGGAGCCGGTAGCGGATCGTCCAGTCGGCGACCGAGCGCAGCTCCATGGGGTCCGTGGCCTCGTCGCCGACCACGGCGAACTCGAAGACCTCTCCCATCCGGGAGGAGACCGGGCCCGAGGATGGGCGGGCTCGTCCCGAGGGGGAGGCGGCCGGCGATGAGCTCGAGCTTGCTGGAGACGATCTGACGGGCCAGGTAGATGTCCGTGCCCCAGTCGAACTCGACCGTCACGACCGAGTCGCCGGTCGTCGACTCGGATCGGACCCGGGTCACGCCCGGGCGCGCCGGACAGGAGGCTTTCCAGGGGGAAGGTGATGAGCCGCTCGACGTCCTCCGAGGCCATGCCCGGGTTCTCGGTGATGATGTTGACCAGGGGGGCGTTGAGGTCGGGGTAGATGTCCTTGGGCATCCGGACGTAGACGATGACGCCCCAGAGGCAGACGAGGCCGATCAGGAAGACCGTCAGCAGGCGGTGCTTGCAGTGCGAAATCGATGATCTTGTCGATCATGGCCTCCTCCGCCGACGTGGCCATTGGCCGGGCCTCAATGGACTCCCGATCCCTTGAGGATCTCTTCGTAGAGCTTGGACTTCAGCTGGTAGCTCCCGGCGGTCACGACGCGCTCCCCGGCCGCGAGTCCGCCCGTGACCTCGATCAAGCCGTCCATCTTGGCCCCGGTCTCCACGATCCGGGGGACGAACCGTCCGTCCCGGGCCACGAACACGATCTTCCGGTCGCCGTCGTCGAGCACGGCCGCCTGGGGCACGGTCAGGGCCCGGGCCTGGCGGTCGAGGAGGAGGCTGAGGGAGGCGAACATGCCCGGCTTCAGCCGGTATTCTTCGTTCTCGACCTCGGTCCGGACGGTGACCGTCCGCGTCTCCTCCTTGATCATGTCGCCGATATAGTGGATCCGGCCCTTGAAAACGAGGTCCGGATAGGCCGGGACGGACACCTCGACCTCCTGACCCTTCCGGACCGCGGCGATGTCGCGCTCGTAGATGTCCGCGTCGACGCAGAGGACGCTCGGATCGAGGATGGTCAGGATCTCGGTCGCCTGGTCGACCATGGCCCCGAGGGTGACGTTGTTGTCGACGATCCGCCCGGAAAGCGGGGCGAAGAGGCGTGATGATGGGGTTGATCTCGTGGGTCTCGGCCGCCGCTTTGACCTGGTCTTCGGTGAATCCCAGGACGTGCAGCTTCTTCTCGGCGGCGTTGAGGCTGGCCTCGGCCACCTTCCGCTCGGCCTCGGCGGCCTGGAGGTTCTTGCCGGCGCCGGCGCCGCGGTCGAACAGTCGTTTTTCCCGTTCATGGCTGCTCGAGGCCAGCTCGAAGTCGGCCAGGGCCTTGAAATACCCCGACTTGGCCTCCCCCACCGCTTCGCTCTGGAGCGTGACGAGCTCCTGGCCGGCCTTGACCCAATCGCCGGGCCGGACGTGGATCCCGGCGATGCGGGCGGGGAAGGGGTAGCTGACGATGGCCTTCCTGAAGGGGCTGGCGAGGACCTTGCCGGTCGCCTGGAGGTGGGACGAAATGGGTTGATACGCGACCTCGGCGGTGGCCAATTCGATGGCCTTCGCCTCGTTGTCCGTGAGGCTCAATACCGTCGCGCTGTCCCAGGCCCGTCCCCCGCCGCTCCCCCGGCCCCGGCCGTCCTGGGGCCCGGAGCCCGCGCCGATCCCCCGGCCCCGGCCGTCGCGGGGCCCGAGCCCTGCGCCGGGGCCTTGACCTCGGCCGCCGCCCGGAGGCGCTTCGACGGACTCCGTGGACGCGAGGTCGGACGGATGACGGTCCTTACGGTCCGAGCAGGCCGGGCCGCCGAGCGCGAGGGCCGCTGAGAGCGCGAGAATGATCGTCGTCTTACTCATGGTCGTCTCCTTCGAGGGGGCCGCCGATGGATCTCTCCAGGGCGGCGATGGTCAGGCTGTGGTTGAAGAGAGCGTCGGCGTAGGCTTTCCGGGCCTCGAGCAGGCTCCGCCTCGCGTCGATGAGCTCGATGCCGCCGATCTCACCCTCCTGGAAGCTGAACAGGACGAGGTCATAGACGTCCTCGGCTTGGGTCAGGATCTCCTTTTCGAACAGGGCGATCTGGTCGGCGGCCGTCCGGGCGTTGAAACACGCTTCGCCGACCTCGAGACTGATGAAGTTGGCCAGGTCCTGGGAGCGCCTCTCGAGCGAACGGACGTTGGCCTTGGCTTCGGCGATCGCGCCCCGGGAGGGCTGCCAGAAGAAAAGCGGCACGGGGAAGGACAGCGTGAAGTCCCACGTCGACGCCTCCCCGGCGAGGCGGTGCTTCGAGAAGCCGAGGTCGAAATCGGGCAGGTAGCTCAGCTTCGCCTCCGACGTCCGCCGCTCCTCCTTCTCCAGTCCGGCCCGGACCCGGGCGATCTCGGGACGGAGCCGGACCGCCCTCTCGACGAGGGCCACGCGGTCGATGGGCGCCGACGCGCGGACGAGCTCGCCCTGGACCCCGAGGGGATCGAGCTTGGCCCGGCCCAGGAGGTAGTTCAAGCGGGCCTTGGCCAGGAGAACGTCGTTCTCCGCGAGCTTGACCGCCGTCGACGCCTTGGACGCCTCGACCCCGGCCCGGACGGCCTCGAGCTTGGCCACGTCGCCGGCCTCGTACTTGGCCTCGGCCTTCTCCTGGAAGTCCCGGGCCAGCTCGCGGTCCTGGGCGGCGTATTTCAGCCGTTCTTCGGCCAGAAGGACGCTATAGAAGGCCTCCTTCACCTGGAAGATGATCTCCAGCCTGAGCAAGTCCTTGTCGGCCAGGACCTCCCGGGATTCCGAGGCGGCGATCTTGCCGCGAAGGGAGCGGCGGCCAGGGAACTCGAGGGTCTGGCTGACGCCGAGATAGGATTCCCCCGACTGCCGGAAGCTGAAGGGGGCGGGCTGGAGGTCAGAGTCGTATTCCAGCGAGGGCTGGGGGAACTCCTTGGCCTGCCGGACCCGGGCCAGGGAGGCCTGGTAATCCTCTTCGGCGGAAAGCCAGAGCGGGTTCCGGGCCAGAGAGATCTCGACGCACTGTTTCAGGGTCAGGGCGGGCGGGCCGTCCTCGGCCGCGAGCCCGGTCGGGCCGAAAGCGATGAGAGCGGCGGCCGCCGCCGCGAACGCGCGTTTCCAATTCGCCATGTCTCCTCCTCGATCCACACGGGGGGCGATCAGTCCGGGAACCGGACGGTCGAAAGACGCGGAGAGGCGTCAGGCCGATGGAGGGGACCTGGAGCAGAGGGAAGGGACGAACACGTCGGGCGAGCTGGGGGGCTCGGCCGGCGCGAGGGCCTCCAGGAGCAGGAGGGCCGGGACGACGAAGACGAGGCCCGGGCTCGTCGTGAGCGACGAGGTCAGGAAGTGACAGGCGGGGCAATCGCCGCGGCCGGCGGGGCCGGTCTCCGTGTGCAGGAAGTTGATGCCCAGGCAGACCGCGGCGAAGACGAGCAGGGCCACGATCCGCAGGCCCGGACGCGATATCGTTTTCATTGTCACCGTCCTTATATATACACCCATCCGGGGTGACTGTTCAACCGCCCGTTTGATTCGCCCGGTCGATTCTGCTATTTTGGCTCTTTCGGAGAACCCCTCAGGAGGCAACCCATGACCCGGAACATCCTTCCCGCCCTCGTCGCCGCCGGCGTTTTCCTGGCCGGCATGGCCCTGGCCCAGGCCCCCGCGGCCAATCCCAAGGTCCTGCTCAAGACGTCCAAGGGCGACATCACGATCGAGCTCTATCCGGACAAGGCGCCCATCACAGTCAGGAGCATCCTCCGTAACGTCGAGGACAAGTTCTACGACGGGCTCATCTTCCACCGCGTCATCCCCGGCTTCATGATCCAGTGCGGCGGCATGGATAGCGGCATGAGCCAGAAATCGGGAGTTCTCCCGATCAAGAACGAGGCGGCCAACGGCCTCAAGAACGATCGCGGCACCGTGGCCATGGCCCGGACCCCCGCCATCGACAGCGCCACCAGCCAGTTCTTCATCAATCTCAAGAATAACGCGTCCCTCAACCACAGGGACAAGACACCCGAAGGATTCGGCTACTGCGTCTTCGGCAAGGTCATCGCCGGCATGGAGGTCGTCGACGCCATCGCCCTGGTCCCGACGACGCGCACGAGGGGCCACGGGGACGTCCCGGTCGAGCCCGTCACCATCCTCTCGGCCACGGTCGTCAAATAAGCGTTGTTCGACACCGTCTTCGCCTTCCTCCACCTCGGCGGCCTCTGGCCGCCCGGTACGCCGTGGTGTCGCTCCTCCGCGGCAACGTCACCCGCTTCGCCCTCATTCTGGCCCTCCTCGCCGTCTACTACGTCTTTCTCCTCCACCCGGCCGTCAAGAAAGAGATCGACCGCCGCCGCTCCCCAAATAAAAGATGAGAGGGTCAGTCTCTCTCAAGCGATGCCAGGAGGAGGCCGCCCGAAGGGGCGATGAGGCCAGTCGAACCCGGTGTAGGGAGGGTTTAGCCGAGCCGCGTGGCGGACGAGGGGGTTGCCTGGCAACGGTCGAGCGAGGCTTAGCGCAAGCCGAGCGAGTTGTTTTGACGCCGAGTCCGGCGCACGGACCGGCGTGAAGAACCCTCCCGGCCGGACTGACCTCAGAGCCGCTCCGCGGCCGATCATCGGGATAACGGCGGTTTACTTTGCGGCTGAACGGTCTATCATCGATCCATGCCAAGATCACGCACGTTCGCCGTCCTGGCCCTCGCCGTCGATCCCGACATCATGGCCGACGCGGCCAAGCTGGCCTTCCTGGCCGCGTACGCCTGGGCGGACCGCTGAGGAGAGGGCATGAGAGTCGCCAAAGAGGGGCTTCGCTTCATCCTGGCCGCGACGGCGCTGGCCGTCCTCTGCGGCGCCCTCGGCCTCGGCTTCCTGGCCGTCTTTTTCCTTCTCCTGGCCGGCGCGTTCACTTTCTTCTTCCGCGATCCGGACCGCGTCCCGCCGCCGGGCGAAGGCCTCCTGGTCTCGCCCGCCGACGGCGAGGTCCTCGGCGTCGACGAGCTCGCCGGCCATCCCGACCTGGACGGCCCCGCTCGCCGGATCACGATCTTCCTCTCGCTCTACGACGTCCATCTCGTCCGCGCGCCCCTCGCGGTCACGGTCGCCCGCTCGGAATATCACGCCGGCAAGTTCCTGCCCGCCTACAAACCGGAGGCCGGCGAGCACAACGAATCGCAGACGCTCGTCCTCAAGGGCGGCCGGGCCGACCTGGTCATGAAGATGATCGTCGGCGTCGCCGCCCGACGCATCAAGTCCTACGTCGTGCCCGGCGACGCGGTCGAGCGCGGCCAGAAGGTCGGGCTGATGTTCTTCGGCTCGAGGGTCGAGCTCACCGTGCCCTCCGGCGTCGCGATCAAGGTCGGCCT
Source organism: Candidatus Aminicenantota bacterium (assembly GCA_963719985.1). Classification (GTDB taxonomy): domain Bacteria; phylum Acidobacteriota; class Aminicenantia; order Aminicenantales; family Saccharicenantaceae; genus RBG-16-66-30. The sequence goes on from CAVRDU010000006.1 coordinate 908,538, forward strand.
CCGCGACAAGGTCAGGGCCGGCCAAACCGTCATCGGCGAGGTCCAGCCATGAAAGCGAAAAAAGCGCACTACGGCGTCAACGTCCTGCCCAGCCTCTTCTCACTGACCAACCTGTTCTTCGGGTTCATGAGCGTCCTCCTGACCTTCCGCGGGCGCTACCAGCAGGCCGCCCTCCTCATCATCATCGCCGCGCTCATGGACGGCCTCGACGGGGTGGTCGCCCGGGCGACCCACACGCCTTCGGACTTCGGTGTCGAGCTCGACTCCCTCGCCGACGCGGTCTCGTTCGGGCTGGCCACGTCCATCCTCCTCTACTACTGGGGCATGGAGATGGGCGGACCGCCGGCCGTCTTCTTCAGCTTCGTCTTCCTGACCGCCGGGGTCCTCCGGCTGGCCCGCTACAACGTCGGCAGCAAGGTCCCGTCGGACCGGAAGCACTACCAGGGCCTGACCGTCCCCTCGGCGGCCATGTTCATGGCCGCGGTCGTCCACTTCCACCCTATCCCCCTGGCGACCCGCGAGGCCGGCTTCGCCGTGGCCGTCCTGACCCTGCTCGTCTCCCTGTTCATGGTCAGCACGATCCCCTACCGGAACTTCGTCAAGGCCCTGCTGGGCCACCGGATCAACATCCGCACCGCCCTCGTCGTCTCCATCACCCTCGTCGGCGTGCTGTTCTACGCCCGCTACTTCCTGCTCATCTTCTTCGGCCTGAACGTCCTCTCCGGGCCGGCGGTCGCGCTGGTCCGGCTCTTCAAGAAGCACCCCCGGAAGAAGGCGGAGCCCAAGGTCATCCCTTCCTGAGATCGGCGAGAGGATGGGCCGAGTCCAGCTGACCGTCGGACGCAAGGCAGGGGGGGCGAGGCCGCGCGGCCGGATCAACCGGGCCCGCGTCGCGGCCGCGCTCGGCGCCCTGGCCGTTGTCGTCGTCGCCCTCATTTTCGCCGCGCGGCTCCTTTTCCCGCCCGGCCCCGGTAGGCCGGTCGAGGCCGACCCCCCGGTCGAGGCCATCGCCACCCCGCCGCCGGCCCCCCCGCTCGTCGAAGAGAGGATCGCCATCCCCGCGCGATCGAACCTGTCCGAGATCCTCGAGAGGCGCGGCTTCGACGGCCTCGAGATCCACCGTCTCCGCGAGGCGGTCAAGCCCGTCTACGACCTGGGACGGATCCGGGCCGGCCGGGAGCTCCGGCTGGCGACGCTCCCCGACGGGCCCTGGCGGAAGCTCGAGTACGACATCGACGAGACGAGCTACCTCGTCGTCCTCAACGAGGCCGAGGGCATCCGCGCGGAGATCGAGCACGTCCCGGTCGAATTCAGGCCCGCCCTCGTCGCCGGGACGATCGAGGACAGCCTGATCGGGGCCCTGAACCGGGCCGGCGAGCAGGACAGCCTGGCCATCGACATCGTCGAGCGCTGCTTCGGCTGGGACATCGACTTCAACACCGACCTGCGCAAGGGCGATTCGTTCCGCGTCTACGTCGAGAAGCGCTACCTCGACGGCAAGTTCGCCGGCTACCGCGACATCCTGGCCGCCGAGTTCGTCAACGACGGGCAGGTCTTCCGGGCCTTCCGCTTCGTCTACCCCGACACGGGGGCCTCGGATTACTTCGACGAGACCGGCGGCTCGCGGCGCAAGGATTTTCTGCGCTCGCCGATCAAGTTCGTCACGCCCCGGATCACCTCGCGCTTCTCGGCCAGCCGGTTCCATCCGATCTACAAGGTCTACCGGCCCCACTACGGCGTCGACTACGCCGCGCCCATCGGGACGGCCGTCCAGGCCACGGCCGACGGCGAAGTGACCTTCGCCGGGCGGGACGGCGGCTCCGGCAACATGGTCAGGATGAAGCACAAGAACGCCTACGAGACGGCCTACCTGCACCTGAGAGGCTTCGGCCGGGGAGTCCGCCGGGGCGCCGCGCTCAAGGGGGGCGACATCGTCGGCTACGTCGGGTCGTCGGGCGACTCGACGGGCCCGCACCTCGATTACCGGATCTACTACCACGGCCGTCCGGTCAATCCGCTCGGCCACAAGTTCAAGCCGGCCGCGCCGCTGCGCCGGGAATTCCTCGAAGCTTACGCGAAAGAGGTCGAGCGGCTCCGGGCGGCGCTCGGGCTGCCCGAGATCCTCCGGGCCGTCACCGTCGGGCCCGGCTTCACTTTTTGATCGTGCCGCCCTTGGACTCCCCGCCGCTCTTGGACTCTCCGCTTCGGGACGAGGAGGCGGACCGGTCGGAGGAGCCGCTCGAGGCGGACGAGCCGGACGTCCCGGACGAACCCGACGAGCCGGACGAACCCGACGAGCCGTTATCGCCGCCGGACGAGACGGACCGGTCACGGCCGCTGGAAATGGCCGGACCGTAGGAGATCCCCCGCGAAGTCAGCCGCGGGACGCGCCCGCCCGGGGCCTCCCTGTCGCTCGAGGAAAGCTGCAGATCGGGACAGCTGATCACGTTCCGCGCGCTCGAGTACTCGACGCGCACTCCGAGCTCGCGGGCGACCCGCAGGTCGGGGTTCCAGTCGCGGAAGCGGCCGGGCCCCGCCTCCTTTCGGGCCGCCGGGGATCGATCCGGGACCCGCGGATCGGCCGGCAGAGTCCCGACGGGACCGCGCTCGGTCCCGGGTGGCGCCGTGACCTTCCGCGGGACCACGGCGGCATCGTCGGCGCGGTTGAAGACCCGGACAGCCTGGCTGTTTGTATCGGTCAGGCGCCTGGCCCGGCCGTTCGAGCCGTCGGCGGGCGGCCCGACCTTGGGGACGCGGTCCCAGGAGAGGGCCTTCCGCTCGAGGGCGCGGGAAGCGATGTCCCGCCCGTCGACGAAGACGAGGTGCCGCTCGACCCCTTCCGCGGACTCCCGGACGCGCGCGTCCCCCCTATCGTAGGCCCTCGTCACGTTCGCCAGGACCTTCTTGAGCTCACCGGGCAGAGGATGGGACGGGTCCGGGGGCCTTTTGAGCTGGTCCTTGCGGATAACGGTCAGCCGGCCCCCGCCGGAGCCGCCGTAGGGAGCGTAGGCCCAGCCGCCGTCCCCGTAATAGAAGCCGGACCACCCGTAGGACGAATTGCCGAACATCCAGTCGAAGAGGCCCCAAGGCCTCCAGCCGGCGTAGAAGAAATAGAAATCCCAGGTCGCCCAGGCCGGGGCGAAGAGAGACCCCGGCAGCCAGACCCAGCCGAGCTTCTTGTCCCATTGCCAGACGCCGAGATGGTAGGGGATCCAGCCCCAGGGCTCTCCGGGGACCCAGAACATCTGGCCGTTGTAGGAGGCCCATTGGCCGGCGTAATAGGGCTGCCAGCCCCAGGGGTAGAGGCCGTCGTCGACGAAGGGGCGCCAGACGTACCCGTAGAGGTCGTCCCAAAGCCACTCGCCGTAGCGGCTGCCGTACATCTGGGCGAAATAGAAGACCGCCGGGGGGAGCTTCTGGAGCGGCTTGGGCAGGGCGCTCAGGCCCTCGTGGAGATCGTCGAACCGAGCGTTGATCTCCCGGTTCCAGAGATCGAAGGCCGTTCCCTCGATGGCCTGGGCGAGCTCGGACTGATGGTCCTCGAGGACGATCAGCCGCTCGCCCTTCTTGACCGCCTGGTCCCGGAGCGAGCGGACGGCGGGACCGAAGAGGACGTTGGCCCGGCCGTACGTCACCTGGGTCTCGGTCGCTCCGTCCGCCGCCACCGAGATCGTCGCCACCGAGTTGTGCTTCATCCTCACGGCGGCGGTCGGCGTCAGGACCTGGAACAGCTCCTTCCGGCCGTATTCCTTGTACATGACGTAGACGCGGCCCTTGTCGAGAGCCATCACCGAGAGCTCGTCGAGCTTGCTCAGGCTCCGGGCCAGGATGGTCTCGACCCTGAGCTCGGTCGCGAAGTCGAGCCGGACGAGGGTCCCCGTGTCGAACTGGATCTCGACGCGGCGATCGGCCGTGCTTCGGACCGTGTCGCCGGGGCCGACGGGCAGGTTGAGGATGGCCTCCTCGGCCTCCGCCCGGCCCTCGCGCAGGACCGTCGGGGCCGCGCCCTCGGGCCCCGGTTCGACGTAGCTGATGTGGCCGTAGTAGAAATGGCTCGGCCCGTTGATGACCTGGTAGTGGTCGGCGGACCAAAGAGCGCCGGCGGCGGCCAGAACGGCTCCGAGGACGATTCCCTTCATTCCCCCGTTTTTCATGTCTCGCTCCTGTCTTCGGTCATTGGACATCTATTAAAATAGCACATTTCGTGCCAAACGGCCCCCCGAGAGCCGCCGGGGCCGCTCCTCCGGCCTGTCCCCGATCGGGGACTACCTCGGTCAAAGAGGGACAGTCCCTGATCCCTCCTCCTGGCTTCGCGGCCCTAAAACGATTACAATGGCCCCGAAAGCCCGGATCGCGCCATGGCCCGCAGAAAATACCGCAATCCCGTGCCGACCGTCGATATCATCATCGAGGTCGGGGACGGCCGGAAACAGCCGGGCGTCGTCCTCGTCGAGCGCGGCAACCCTCCCCCCGGCTGGCCTTCGACCACCGGAGGATCCTCGACGACTATCTCGAAGCCAGGAAAAGGTGGGTCCCATGTCCAAACCCGGCGATAAGGAAAGGGCGGGGGGCGACGACCTCGTCGAGGTCGCGCGCGTCTACGGCCCGTTCGAAGCGGACGTGATCAAGAGCTTCCTGGAGAGCCACGGCGTCGCCTCGATCGTCCGCGGCCGCACGGCCCCCTTCGTCTATCCCTTCACGGTCGACGGGCTGGCCGAGTTCAAGGTCCTCGTCGAGCCCGCGGACCGCGAAAAGGCCGCGGGGCTTATCGCCGCCATGCCTTCGCCCGACGGCGCCGGAGAGCCCGAAGAACCCGTCTGACCCCGCCCCGCGGGCGGCCACTCCGCCGCCCCCGCAACCACTTGTGGCCGGCCCGCATTCCCGGCCCATTTCTAGGGCCCTTTTTTTTAGCGTTTTCTGGGCTTTTTTCTCTTGACAACGGGCATTTTTCCTCATATATTTGGGACGAAACGGGACAAAGCGGGACACACCGAAATGGCCAACGTTCTCATCGGCAGCTACACCGCCCGGCTCGACGCCAGCGGCCGCATCAAGATCCCGGAAAAATTCCGCGAAGTTATCGAGCAGGTCTACGGCAAGGACCTCTTCGTCACGTCCCTCTCCGACGACTCGATCAAGATCTACCCGCTCTCGGTCTGGCTCTCGATGACCGACCTCACGGCCGAGGGCGCCGTCCATCTCCGGCCCGACGTCCGCAAGTTCATGCTGCGCGTCAACCGTCACGGCTCGCGCCATGAGCTCGACTCCAAGGGCCGGGTCCTGATCAGCCAGGCCCTGCGGGAAAGGGCCAAGCTCCGCGACGAGGTCGAAGTCCTCGGCCTGTCCAACCATCTGGAGATCTGGAACAAGGACGTTCTCGACGGGACTCTCGAGGAGAAACCGCTCTCGGACGAGGACTTCGAGAGCATCGCCCGCCTCATCCCTCGAGGAAAGCCGGAATGACGGAGAAGGGACACCTCCCGGTCCTCCCCACGCAAGTCCTCGAATTCATCGACGCGGGGAGGGACGGCACCTACATCGACTGCACCCTGGGCCTGGCCGGGCACGCCCTGTCGATCCTCGAGCGCAATCCCCGGGCCCGGCTCGTCGGGCTCGACCGCGACGCCCTGTCCCTCGAGGTCGCCCGCGAGAGGCTCCGGCCCTACGCCCGGCGGGTCACGCTCTTCCACGCCGACTTCAAGGAGCTCGACACGCTCGACATCCCCTTCGACAAGGTCCGCGGCGTCCTCGTCGACCTGGGCATCTCCTCCTTCCAGCTCGATTCGCCGGAGCGGGGCTTCAGCTTCACCCATGAAGGGCCGCTCGACATGCGCATGGACCTGCGGACGAAGACGACGGCCGCCAAGGTCCTCCACACCTATCCCGAGCCCAAGCTGGCCGACGTGTTCGCCCGCTACGGCGAGCTCTCCCAGACCCGGCGGCTGGCCCGGGAGATCGCCCACCTGCGCAAGCTCGGCCGCCTCGAATCGACCTCCGACCTGAGGGTCCTCATCGAGCGGATCTACCAGTGGCGCCCCCAGAAGGGCCGGATCCACCCGGCCGCCAAGGCCTTCCAGGCCCTGCGCATCGAGGTCAACCACGAGCTCGAAGGGCTGGCGGAGTTCATCGAGGCCACGGTCCGGCGGTCCGCCGCGGGGACGCGCTTCGTCGCCATCTCATTCCACTCGCTCGAGGACCGCATCGTCAAGCGCGCCTTCCACGGCCTGGCCTCCCCGCCCGAGGGCGCTCCCCGGCTGGCCGTCCTGACCAAGAAGCCGGTCATGGCCGACGAGGCCGAGGTCGCGGCGAACTCCCGGGCCCGCTCGGCCAAGCTGCGGGCGGCGGAGAGGCTCTGATGGTCCGGCGCAAGTGGAGCCTCAAGGGGATCGCCCTCGGGGCGGCCTTCTTCGCCGCCTCCGCCTCGGTCCTGACCTTCTACGTCTGGTACCAGACCGAAGCGGTCAAGCTGGGCCTCGATATCGCCGCCTGCGACGACAAGATCAGCGAGCTCGAAAAGGCCATCGAGGCGCTCGAGCTGAAGAAGGCCGCCCTGCTCGACCCGGGCCGGGTCGAGCGGATCGCCCGCGACAAGCTCGGCCTCGTCGACCCCAAGGACGACGAGATCATCTACGAGAGGCCGGGGCCGCCCCGCTGAGCCGCAGACGATGAGGACCTACTACGAGAACGGCATCCGCCGCCGGACCCTGGCCCTGGGCCTTATCCTGGCCGGCTGGTCCGTGGTCGTCATTCTCCGCCTCGTCCAGGTCCAGGTCTTCGGCCACGCCCGGGCCAAGGCGGCTGTCGAACGCCAGACGCGCGACAGGATCACCGTGGAGGCCCGGCGGGGCGGCATCCTCGACCGGAACGGCCAGGTCCTGGCCTGCAGCCTCCCCGCCGCCTCCGTGTTCATCCGGCCGGTCGCCGACGAGACGCCGGCCCAGACCCAGAACAAGGTCCGACTCCTCAGGGCCGAGCTGGGTCTCACGGACAAGGAGGCCGCCAACGTCCTCGGGCGCCTCGCGGACAAGGCCCCCTTCACCTACGTCAAGAAGAAGATCTCCGAGAACGATGCGGCCGAGGTCATGGCCCTGAAGCTCGCCGGAGTCGGGGCCGAGCCGGCGACGAGGCGGCACTATCCGCACGGCCCGCTCGCCGCCCACGTCGTCGGGGGGATGAGCCTCTCGGGGACCTCGCCGGCCGGGATCGAACTGCGATACAACGACGTCCTCAAGGGCGTCGACGGCCAGCAGATCAGCTACAAGGTCAGGGGCGGCCGCGACTACGAGAACCGTGTCGTCAAGTCCCCCGTCCCCGGCCGGGACGTCGCCCTGACGATCGACGCGACGATCCAGTACTTCGCCGAGAGAGAGCTCACCCGGGCCGTGGCCGAGCACGAGGCCGCCTGGGGCGTCGTCATCGTCATGGAGCCCGGGACGGGAGAGGTCCTGGCCATGGCCAGCCATCCCGCGTTCGACCTCAACCGCTTTCCCGGCCCCGAGGAGGCCTGGTTGAACCGGGCCGTCGGGGCCACCTACGAGCCCGGTTCGACGTTCAAGATCGTCACGGCCGCCGCGGCCCGGGAGCGCGGCCGCGTCGGCTTCTCCGAGCTCTTCGACTGCAGCGCCGGTTTCATCCGGGTCGGTGGCACGACCATCACCGACCACAAGCGCGAGCACATTTTAAGCTTCCCCCAGGTGCTCATCCGGTCCTCCAACGTCGGAACGGTCCTGTTCGCGCAGCGCCTGAGCATCGCCGAGTTCTGCGAGACGATCCGGGCCTTCGGCGTCGGGGCGAAGACCGGGGTCGAGCTTCCGGCCGAGGAACCGGGCCTGGTCCGGCCGGCCGAGAATTGGAACAAGAACAACTCGCTCGCTCACATCGCCATCGGCTACGAGCTCAGCGTCACGCCGCTCCAGATGCTCCAGGCCATGAACGTCTTCGCCGCGGGCGGCCTTCTCGTCCGGCCCCGGATCGTCCGGGACGGCGCGGCGGACCCCTCGACCGCCCCTGGGCCCGTCCGGGTCATCGGCGAGAGGACGTCCGCGGAGCTCGTCGGGCGCGTCTTCGAGGCTGTCGTCGAGGAGGGCACGGCCAAGGACGGCCGGCTCGACGGCTTCCGCATCGCCGGCAAGACCGGGACGGCCAGGAAATACGACCGCGCCCTCGACGCCTATACCCGGAACTACACCGCCTCATTCGTCGGCTTCACCCCGGTCGGGGACCCCCGCATATCCATGATCGTCGTGCTCGACTCGCCCAAGGAGCGCTATTACGGCGGGGAGGCCTGCGCCCCGGTCTTCCGCGACATCGCCAGGCAGGTGCTCCGGTACCTCCGCGTCCCGCCCGAGCGCCCCCTGCCGTCCCGCGTCGTCGCCGCCGCGGCCGTCCCGGGGAGGACGCCATGAAGCTCAAGGACGTCCTCCGGGACATCCCCGTCCTCGCCGGGGGGGCGCCGGGGCTCGAGGAGATCGCCGGGATCGCCTACAACTCCAAGGCCGTCAAGGCCGGGTTCCTCTTCGCCGCCCTGCGCGGCGCGGCCCAGAGCGGCCTGGATTTCGTCGCCGAGGCCGAGAGGAACGGGGCCGCGGCCATTCTGTCGGCCTGGCCCAAGCCGGCCGCGAGCGGCGCGGCCTGGGTCCAGGTGGCCGACGCCCGCGAGGCCCTGGCCCTGGCCGCGGCCAACTTCCACGGCCATCCCTCCGCCGGGATGAAGGTCGTCGGCGTCACCGGGACCAAGGGCAAGACGACGACGACCTACCTCGTCGAGGAGATCCTCCGCGCGGCCGGCGCCGTGCCCGGCCTCGTCGGGACCATCGAGTACCGCCGTCCGGGATGGAGGGCCCCGGCGCCGCGGACGACGCCCGAGGCGCCCGACCTCCAGGCCCTCCTCCGGGACATGCGCGACGCCGGGGTCACCCACTGCGTCATGGAGGTCTCGTCCCACGCCCTCGAGCAGAAGAGGGTCTGGGGCGTGAGCTACGACGTCGCCGTCTTCACCAACCTCAGCGGCGAGCACCTCGACTACCACCCCTCGATGGAGGCCTACTTCGAGGCCAAGAAGAGGCTCTTCGCGCTCAACCACAAGCAGCGCGCCGCCGTCGTCAACCTCGACGATCCCTGGGGCCGGAAGCTCGTGGCCGAGCTGCCGATGAAGACGGTCACCTTCGGCCTGGCGCCGGAGGCCATCGTCCGGGCCCTCAAGCCCGTCCTCGGCCCGGACGGGATCGAGGCCCAGGTCTCCTACCCCGGCGGCGCGATGAGGCTCCAGTCGTCGCTCGTCGGCCGGCACAACCTCTCGAACATCCTGGCGGCCGCCGCCGCCGCTCTGGCCCTCAACGTCGCCCCGGCCGACATCGTCAAGGGCGTCGCCGCCCTCCCGGGCGTGCCCGGCCGGTTCGAACGCGTCCCCAACGGCCGCGGCCTCCTGGTCGTCGTCGACTACGCCCACACCGACAACGCCCTCGAGAACGTCCTGATGACGGCCCGGGAGTTCAAGCCGCGCCGCCTGATCGTCGTTTTCGGGGCCGGCGGCGACCGCGACCGGGACAAGCGCGAGCGCATGGGCCGGGTGGCGGCCCGCCTGGCCGACTGGGCCATCCTGACCTCCGACAACCCGCGCTCCGAGGACCCGACGGCCATCATCGAGGCCATCGCCGCGGGCTTCGCCAAGGAATCGGTCCGGACCTACGAGATCGAGCCGGACCGGCGGAAGGCCATCGCCCGGGCCCTGGCCACGGCCAACAAGGGAGACACCGTCCTCATCGCCGGCAAGGGCCACGAGGACTATCAGATCTTCAGCGACAGGACGGTCCATTTCAGCGACGTCGAGGTCGTCGAAGAGACCCTGCGGGCGATGGAGGGGAGCTGAGCATGGCCACCCTACGCCTCGACGCGATCGCCCGGGCGACGGGCGGCGAGCTCCTGCGGGGCGCGCCGTCGCTCGCCTTCTCGAGCTTCGGCGTCGACTCGAGGCTCGTCGTCCCCGGCGGCCTGTTCTTCGCCGTCCGGGACAAGCGCGACGGGCACGACTTCGTCGCCGACGCCGCGGCCCGGGGCGCCGCCGGCGCGGTCGTCTCCCGGCCGGTCGACGTCCCCGGCCCCGGCTTCGCGCTCGTCCGCGTGAACGACACCGTGGCCGCCCTCCAGGCCCTGGCCGCCGCCGTCCTGGCCGGCCAGCCGGTCCGGGTCGTCGGCGTCACCGGGAGCGTCGGCAAGACGACGACCAAGGAGTTCACCGCCGCCCTGCTCGCCCGGCGCTTCCGCGTCCGCAAGTCCGAGGGAAACTTCAACAACCACCTCGGGCTGGCCCTCTCCCTGCTCCGCCTCGAGCCCGGCGACGACACCGCCGTCCTCGAGATGGGCATGAGCGCCGCCGGGGAGATCCGGGCCCTCACCCGCATCGCCCCCCCCGACATCGCCGTCGTCACCAACATCAGCCCGGTCCACCTCGAGTTCTTCGACGGGCTCGAGGGGATCGCCCTGGCCAAGAAGGAGATCCTCGACGGGGCCAGGCCGGGCGCGACGGCCGTCCTCAACGCCGACGATCCCCTGGTCGGGCGCATCGGCGAGGGGTTTCCCGGCCGCAAAGTGACCTTCGGCCGGGGGCCGCAAGCCGACGTCCGGTGCGAATCGGTCGAGGCGCGGGGCTACGACGGCTTCGCCCTGCGCCTGCGCTACGGCAACGAACAGGTCGAGACCCCCTTCCCTTTCCTCAACGAGGCCGCGGTGGATGACCTCCTGGCCGCCGCGGCCGTCTCTTCTCTCTCGGCCTCCCCTTCGAGGAGATCCGGCCGGCCGTCGCCGGCCTCGAGCCCCTGGCCCATCGCGGGCGCCTCGTCGAGGCGGGCCGCGGCGTCCGCGTCTACGACGACGCCTACAACTCGAACCCGAGGGCCCTCGAGGCCGCGCTGAGGAGCCTGGCCGCCCTTCCGTCCACCCGCAAGGTGGCCGTTCTCGCCGACATGCTCGAGCTCGGCCCCGCGGCCGGGGAGCTCCACCGCCGCGCCGGCGAGGTCCTGGCCGGGGCCGGCTGGGACGTCCTCGTCGCCGTCGGCCCGCTCGCCGCGTCCCTCGCCGACGGAGCGGTCGCGGCCGGAACGGACCCCTCCGCCATCCATCGCTTCGCCGACGCGGCGGCCGCGGCGGCGGCCGTCGGCGGCATCGTCCGCCCCGGCGATCTCGTCCTCGTCAAGGGCTCGCGCGGCATGAAAGCCGAGACGGTCGTCGAAGCGCTCGCGGGCCGGGGAAAGGAGTAGGCCGTGCTGTACTGGCTCCTCGTGCCCCTCCGCGACGAATTCTTCTTCTTCAACCTCTTCCGCTACATCACCGTGCGCACGGCCGCGGCCGGCATCACCGCCCTGCTGCTGAGCTTCCTTCTCGGGCCGCGGCTCATCCGGTTCCTCGAGCGACGCCAGCTCGGCCAGGAGATCCGGCCCGAGGGCCCCCAGTCCCACCACGCCAAGAAGGGCACGCCCTCGATGGGCGGCATCCTGATCATCCTCTGCACGGTCGGCCCGACCCTCGTCTGGGGGAACCTGAACAACGTCTACGTCTGGATCGCCGTCCTGTCGATGGTCCTGTTCGGCCTCGTCGGCCTCGTCGACGACGTCCTCAAGGTCAGCCGGAAGCGCTCACTGGGCCTCCGGCCGGCGCAGAAGCTGGCCCTCCAGGTCCTGCTCGCGGCCGCGATCGGCCTCGTCTTCATCGGGATGGGGGCGCGCGGGCAGTTCGACCTAAGGCTGAGCTTCCCCTTCTTCAAGCAGTGGCTGCCCTTCCTCGGCTGGCTCTACCTGCCCTGGATCGTCTTCATCCTGGTCGGCTCCTCCAACGCCGTCAACCTCGCCGACGGGCTCGACGGGCTGGCCATCGGGCTGACCCTGATCAGCGCCACCGCGCTGACCGCCCTGACCTACGTCGCCGGGCACGCCCTCTGGTCCCAGTATCTCAACATCGCCCGGGTGCCGCTCGCCGCGGAGCTGACGGTCTTCGTCGGCGCCCTCGCCGGCGCCTGTCTGGGCTTCCTCTGGTTCAACTGCCACCCGGCTCAGGTCTTCATGGGCGACGTCGGGGCCCTCTCCCTCGGCGGGGCGATGGCCGTCGTCTCCCTGCTCATCAAGCAGGAGTTCCTGCTCTTCACCGTGGCCGGCGTCTTCATCCTGGAGGCGCTCTCGGTCCTCATCCAGGTCTCGTACTTCAAGATGAGCGGCGGCAAGCGCGTTTTCAAGATGGCCCCGCTCCACCACCACTTCGAGCTCTCCGGCTGGCCCGAGGGCCGCGTGGTCATCCGCTTCTGGATCTTGGGCATCATCTTCGCCCTGTTCAGCCTGTCGACCCTGAAACTGAGATAGACATGGAGCTTAAGGGAAGGAACGTCCTCGTCGTCGGCTTCGAGCGGACCGGCGAAGCGGTCTGCCGCTTCCTTCTCGACCGCGGCGCCCGCGTCCGCGTCAGCGAGAAGAAGGCCGCCGCGGCCATCGGCGACAGGATCCGCCCCTTCGCCGAGCGGGGCGTCGTCTTCGAGACGGGCGGCCACCGGCCGGAGTCCTTCCTCGGGGCCGACCTCATCGTTCCCAGCCCCGGCGTCCCGCCCCTCCCGGAGATCCTGAGCGCGCGCGCCGCGGGCGTCCCGGTCCTCTCGGAGATCGAGCTGGCCTTCCGCTTCCTCCGGGGCCGGATCGTCGGCGTCACCGGATCGAACGGCAAGTCGACGACGACCACCCTCGTCCACAGGATCCTCAAGGACGGGGGGCTCCGGGCCCGCCTCGCCGGCAACATCGGGCCGCCGCTCGTCTCCTTCGTCGGGACGAGCCGCGACGACGACGTCTACGCCACCGAGATCTCGAGCTTCCAGCTCGAATGGACCGAGCTCTTCGCGCCGGCCGTCGCCGCGGTCCTCAACGTCTCCGAGAACCACCTCGACTGGCACGGCTCTTTCGAGGCCTACTTCGCGGCCAAGAAGAAGCTCCTGCTCCGGCAGGGGGCGGGCGGCACGGTCGTGCTCAACCGCGACGACCCCCGGGTCTGGGGGCTCCGCTCGGAGACGGACTCGCGCGTCTACGGCTTCAGCCGGAAGCGTCGGCCGTCCCGCGGCGCTTTCGTCGACGACGGCTGGGTCGTCGTCCGCGACGGCGCCCCGGCCAGGGTCCTCAAGGCATCGCGGCTCCCCCTGCCCGGCACTCACAACCTGGAGAACGTCCTGGCCGCCGCGCTCGTCGGCCGCCTGCTGGGCGTTCCGGCCGCGTCCATCCGCCGCACGGTCCTGGCCTTCCGCGGCCTCGAGCACCGCCTCGAGGACGTCCTCAGCGTCGGCGGCGTCCGCTTCGTCAACGACTCCAAGGCGACGAGCGTGGACGCGACACTCAAGGCCCTGGCCAGCTTCGAGCGCCCGATCGTCCTCATCCTCGGCGGCCGGGGCAAGGGCGGCGACTTCTCGCCGCTCCGGGCCGCGGTCCGCCGGCGCGTCCGCGCGGCCGTCCTCGTCGGAGAGGCGGCGGACAAGATCGAAGCCGCCCTCGGCGGCGTCGTCCCCGTCGCCCGGGCCGCGGACTATCGAGAGGTCGTCCGGGCGGCCCACAGGCTGGCCGTCCGAGGCGACATCGTCCTCCTGGCCCCGGCCTGCACGAGCTGGGACATGTTCGCGAACTTCGAGGAGCGCGGCCGGACGTTCAAGGCCGAGGTCCGCGGCCTCGCCGCCGGCCTGCGGAGGAAAGGGGCCCGCCGATGATCGGCCGGAAGCGTCCCGCCTTCGACCTGCCGCTCTTCACGGCCACGCTCATCCTCGTCGGCCTCGGCGTCTTCTTCGTCTTCACCGCGTCGAGCTTCATGGCCCGCGAAAGGTTCGGCCAGTCGTTCCACTTCATGGCCCAGCAGGTCCTCGGGGCCGTCGTGGGCCTGATCCTGATCGCCTTCCTCGTCTCGGTCAGGAAGTCCTTCTTCCTGCGGCCGACGTTCGTCTACGGGCTCCTCGGGCTGACCGTCTTCCTCCTCGTCCTCTGCCTGGCCATGCCGACCGTGGCCCGGACCAACCGCTGGCTCGTCCTCCTGGGCCTGCGCTTCCAGCCTTCGGAGCTGGCCAAGATCAGCCTGGTCCTCTTTCTGGCGAGCTGGGTCGAGGCCCGGAAGGACCGCCTGAGCGAGGTCAGGACCCTGGCCGTCCCGGCGATCGTCCTCATCGTCACCATCGTCCTCGTCCTCCTCGAGCCCGACTTCGGCACGGCCGTCGTCCTGGCCGGCCTGGCGGCGATGGTCCTCTTCATCGGCGGGGTCAAGCTCCGCTACCTCGCCGCGGCCGGGGCCGTGGCCGCGGTGCTCTTCGGCTTCTACCTCATCCGGGCCGACTACCGCGTCCAACGCATCCAGGGCTTCCTCGCCGGCGAGAAGGATGTGCTCGGCAGCGGCTACCAGGTCGCGCAGTCCCGGCTCGCCCTGGGCGCCGGCGGCCTCGTCGGGTCCGGACCGGGCCAGAGCGCCCAGAAGCTCGACTTCCTGCCCTTCGCCCACACCGACTTCATCTTCGCCATCGTCGGCGAGGAGTTCGGGCTCCTCGGCACGCTCTCCACGCTCGGCCTGTACCTCTTCCTCCTGTGGCGGGGCCTGAAGATCTCCCTGGCCGCGCCGAGCCCGACGCTGCGCATGATCGCCGCCGGCGTCACGCTCGCGGTCGTCGCCCAGGCCCTGATGAACATGTCGATCGTCCTGGGGCTCGGGCCGGCCAAGGGCATGCCTCTGCCGCTGCTGTCCTACGGGCGGTCCTCGCTCGTCTGCACGCTGGCCGCGATCGGCATCCTCCTCCACATCAGCCAGAGGAAGGGGGACACCGGAGGGACGGTGAGGATATGAGGGTGCGCGGAGTCGTCATCAGCGGCGGAGGGACGGGGGGCCACCTCTACCCGGCCCTCGTCGTCGGCCGGCGGCTCCTGGCCCGGTCGCCCGGCCTGGCCCTGACCTATGTCGGGACGCGCCGCGACGTCGAGCGGAGGATCATGGCCGAGCACGGCGTCCGCTTCGTCCCCATGCGCATCGAGGGGCTCAAGGGCCGGGGCCTCAAGAGCCTCCGCGGCCTCCTCCTCCTCGTCCCGGCCTTCGCCCACTCGCTCGCGATCCTCCTCCGGGCGCGGCCGGCCCTCGTCGTCGGCGTCGGCGGCTACAGCTCCGGACCGATCGTCCTGCTCGCCTCGCTCCTCCGCGTTCCGACCCTCATCCTCGAGCAGAACGCCCGCCCGGGGTTCACCAACCGCCTCCTCGCCCGCTTCGTTCGCCGGGCCGTCGTGGCCTTTCCCTCGACGCTGCCGGCTTTCCGGGGCAAGGGCGTCCACCTGGGCAACCCGGTCCGCGAGGAGTTCTACGCGCTCCCGCCGAAGGAGCGGGAGGGGCGGCTCGACGTCCTCGTCTTCGGCGGCAGCCAGGGCTCGCGCTTCCTCAACGACAGGATCGTCGCCGCCCTGCCTCTGCTCGCCGCGGCCGGGGGTCGCCTGCGCCTCGTCCACCAGACCGGGCCGGCCGACCTCGAGCGCGTGCGGGCGGCCTACGCGGCGGCCGGCTTCGGCGACACGGAGGTGGCCGCCTACTTCCCCGGCATGGCCGCCCGTTTCGGCCGGGCCGACCTCGTCGTCTGCCGGGCCGGGGCGACGACCCTGGCCGAGCTCGTCGCCGCCCGCCGGGCCGCGGTCCTCGTGCCCTTCGCCGGGGCCGCCGACGACCACCAGACCGCGAACGCCCGCGAGCTCGAGGCCGTCGGCGGGGCCGTCGTACTCCCCGAACCCGAGGCCACCCCCGGGCGGCTGGCCGCCCTCATCCTCGGCTTCCTCGACCGCCCCGGCGACCTCGAGGCCATGGAGCGCGGCGTCGGCCGGCTCCAGGCCGAGGACCCGGCCGGCCGGATCGCCTCCCTCTGCCTCGAGCTGATGGAACGAGCCCCCAAGGAGACGCCCGCGTGACCAAGAAAGGCTACCGCAAGCTCAACCACATCCACATGGTCGGGATCGGCGGGACGGGCATGAACGGCATCGCCGAGGTCCTGCTCAACCTGGGCTACAAGGTCTCCGGGTCCGACCTCCACGAGAACGACGCGACGCGCCGCCTCGTCCGGCTGGGCGCCGAGGTGGCCATCGGCCACCGGGCCGAGAACCTCGAGAACGCCGACGTCGTCGTCATCTCCTCGGCCGTGCGCGAGGACAACGTCGAGGTGGCCAAGGCCCGGGCCGGCCTCATCCCGGTCATCCCCCGGGCCGAGATGCTGGCCGAGCTCATGCGCATGAAGTACGGCGTCGCCGTGGCCGGATCGCACGGCAAGACGACGACGACCTCGATGACCGCCGTCGTCCTCGAGGCCGGCGGCTTCGACCCGACGATCATCGTCGGCGGCCGCCTGAACACGATCGGGGCCAACGCCAAGCTCGGCGCCGGCGACTTCATCGTCGCCGAGGCCGACGAAAGCGACCGCTCTTTCCTCTACCTCTCCCCCTTCATCGCCGTCCTGACCAACATCGACGAGGAGCACCTCGACCACTACCAGAGCCTGGACGACCTCAAGGCGACATTCGTCAACTTCGCCAACAAGGTCCCCTTCTACTGCCCGGTCATCCTCTGCCTCGACGATCCCAACCTCCAGAGCGTCATCCCGGAGCTCGAGCGCCGCGTCATCACCTACGGGTTCTCGGCCCAGTCCGACCTCTCGGCCCGCGACTTCGCCTTCGACGAGTTCCGCAGCACCTCGACCGTCCTGGCCAAGGGCAAGCCGCTCGGGGCGCTCCG
This sequence comes from Candidatus Aminicenantota bacterium, assembly GCA_963719985.1. Classification (GTDB taxonomy): domain Bacteria; phylum Acidobacteriota; class Aminicenantia; order Aminicenantales; family Saccharicenantaceae; genus RBG-16-66-30. The sequence continues at coordinate 925,290 of CAVRDU010000006.1, forward strand.
CCTCCAGGTCCCGGGGATGCACAACATCCTCAACGCCCTGGCCGCGACCGCCGTCGGCCTCGACCTCGACATGGCCCCGAAGACGATCCTGGAGGCCCTGGAAAGCTACACCGGCACGGGCCGCCGCTTCGAGCTCCGCAAGAACGTCGGCGGGGTCCTGGTCGTCGAGGACTACGCCCATCACCCGACCGAGATCCGGGCCACGCTCGAGGCGGCGAAGCGGGGCTTCGCCCGCCGCGTCGTCGCCGTCTTCCAGCCCCACCGCTACACCCGCCTGTCGAAGCTCATGACGTCGTTCGCGACCGCCTTCAACCAGGCCGACCTCCTCGTCCTGACCGAGGTCTACCCGGCCGGCGAGGAGCCCATCCCGGGCGCGACCGGCCAGGCCCTCTACGAGGAGGTCCGGCAGTTCGGCCACAGGCAGGTCCATTTCGAGCCCGACCTCGGACGGATCGGGCCTCTCTGCGGGAAGATCCTCCTCCCGGGCGACATCGTCATCGTCCTCGGCGCCGGGAACGTCAACAAGACCATCCCCGACATCATCGCGGCCCTGGAGGAGAAAGGCTGACATGGCGACGGCGATCGGCGAGCTGGGGCGAGAGCGGAAGCGGCCGCTCTTCGCCCGCCGCCCCTTCCTCCGGCCGGACGAGAGGGACCTCCCCGTGCGGAAGGGCCGGCGCCGCCGGGTCCTCCGGCCGGTCCACGTCCTGGCCCTGCTCGCCCTGCAGGCCGGCTTCTTCCTGGCCGTCCGCGAGGCCTATCTCTTCCTCATCACCTGGGAGGAGCTGGCCATCCGCAAGGTCGACGTCGTCTGCGCCAAGGACAATCTGCGCCGGGCGCTCGAGAGCCACTTCGCCTCGCCGCGGCTGGGGAACATCCTCCTCTGCGACCTCGACCGCCTGCGCGGCGACATCCGCCGGGTGGCCTGGGTCAAGGACGCCAGCGTCCAGAAGGTCCTCCCCTCGACGCTCCGGATCACCGTCGTCCCGCGGGCCCCGTTCGCCCTCGTCGAGCGCGGCGGCCTGGGGCTGGCCGACGAGGAGGGGCGCGTCCTCGAGCGGGCCGACTCCCCCGAGGGATACGGGCTGCCCGTCGTCTCGGCCGCCGACGGATTCGCCGAGGGCTTCGCCGGGAAATGGGCGGCCGCCGCCCGCTGCCTCCGGGAGCTGCCGCAGGCCGAGAAGGACCGGCTCCTCGGCGTCCGTTGCGGCGACTACGGGGCGCTCGAGCTCCAATTCAAGGACGATCCCGTCCGCGTCGTCGTCGGCCGGGTCTCGCCGGCCGGCGACCTGGCCCGCTACCGGGCCCGGCGCGCGGAGTGGGAGGGGATCGCCGGCCCCCTGGCCTCCGTCGATCTGAGCTACGACGGCCGGGTCTTCCTCAAGACCGCCGCGCCGCCGCCGGCCGGGGGCGACTCACCCCGGCCCGACCATGGACAAGGAGACTGAACGATGGCCAAGAACAACTACATCGTCGGGTTCGACATCGGCACGCGCAAGGTCGTCGCCATCATCGGCGAGGTGACCGAGGAGCGCAAGGTCGAGATCATCGGCATCGGCACGTCCGATTCGCACGGCCTGCGCAAGGGCGTCGTCGTCGACCTCGACGCGACGACGGCGGCCATCAAGAAGGCCCAGGAGGAGGCCGAGCTCATGGCCGGCGTCGAGATCGACTCGGCCTTCTTCGGCATCTCCGGCGCCCACATCAAGAGCTTCAACAGCCGGGGCGTCGTCGCCGTCTCGGGCAAGAACCGGCAGATCACCCGCGAGGACATCCGCCGGGTCGTCGACCAGTCCAAGGCCATCCCCATCCCGCCCGACCGCGACATCATCCACATCATCCCCCAGGAGTTCATCGTCGACGACCAGGACGGCATCAAGGAGCCGGCCGGGATGAGCGGCATCAAGCTCGAGGTCAACGTCCACATCATCACCGCCGCCCTGACCTCGCTCCAGAACCTGCGCACCTGCGTCGAGCGGGCCGGCATCGAGGTCGAGGAGATCGTCCTCAACCAGATCGCCACGGCCGCGGCCGTCCTGACCCAGGACGAGCGGGAGCTCGGCGTCGGCCTGATCGACATCGGCGCCGGGACGACCGAAGTGGCCATCTACGAGCGCGGCAGCCTCTGGTACACCGCGATCATCCCCATCGGCGGGGACAACTTCACCAACGACATCGCCGTCGGCCTGCGGACGCCCATCCCGGACGCCGAGCGGATCAAGAAGAAGTTCGGCTGCATCGCCGGGCCGCCCGCCGAGGAGCAGGAGACGATCGAGGTCCCCTCGGTCGGCAAGGGCCGCAAGCCCCGGGTCCTGTCGCGGCAGCTGCTGTCGGACATCATCCAGCCCCGGGCCGAGGAGATCTTCCGCCTCGTCGACTCCGACATCAAGCGCATGGGCTACGACAAGTCGCTGAACTCGGGCATCGTCCTCACCGGCGGCACGGCCCTCCTCGAGGGCCTCGAGGAGGTGGCCGAGGAGATCTTCGACCTGCCCGTCCGGCGCGGCGACCCGGGCGGCGTCTCGGGCCTCGTCGACCGGGTCTCGACCCCCGACTTTTCCACGGCCGTGGGGCTCATCCTCCACGGCTTTCGCATCTGGCAGGACCGCGGCTTCTCCAAAGACCGCAAGAAGGGCGCCTTCGCCCGGTTCAAAGACTGGTTCAAGGAAGGATAAGGAGAGTGACATGAGCGAAGATTCGAGCCGGCTGAAGTTCCACCTCGTCGAGGACCACCTCGGGGCCAAGATCAAGGTCATCGGCCTCGGCGGCGGCGGCGGCAACGCCGTCAACCGCATGATCGAGCACGGCGTCCAGGGCGTCGAGTTCATCGCCGTCAACACCGACCTCCAGGCTCTCAACAGCAACCGGGCCCGGACCAAGATCCAGATCGGCGGCCAGCTGACCAAGGGGCTCGGCTCCGGCGGCCGCCCGGAGATCGGGCGCCAGGCGGCCATGGAGGACACGGAGAAGCTCCTCGAGATCCTCGAGGGCGCCGACATGGTCTTCCTGACGACCGGCCTCGGCGGCGGGACGGGCACCGGGGTCGACGCCGATCATCGCCAACCTCGCCGCGGAGCTCGACATCCTCGTCGTCGCCATCGTCACCCTGCCCTTCGGCTTCGAGGGGCGGGTCCGGATGAAGCAGGCCGAGGAGGGGCTCAAGGAGCTCAAGACGGCCGTCGACACGGTCATCACCATCCCCAACGAGCGGCTCCTGCAGACGGTCAACCTCGACACCTCGGTCCAGGACGCCTTCCGCATGGCCGACGACATCCTGCGCCAGGCCGTCCAGGGCATCTCCGACCTCATCACCATGCCGGGCCTGATCAACCTCGACTTCGCCGACGTCAAGTCGGTCATGAAGGGCATGGGCATGGCCTTCATGGGCACCGGCCTGGCCTCGGGCGAGAACCGGGCCGTCGAGGCGGCCGAGAAGGCGATCTCGTCGCCGCTGCTGATCGACACCTCGATCGAGGGCGCCCACGGCGTCCTGATCAACATCACCGGCGGCAAGACATGACCCTCCACGAGGTCTCCAAGGCCTCCCAGCTCATCCAGCAGCCTGGCCGATCCCGAAGCCAACATCATCTTCGGCACGGTCATCGACGAGGCCATGAAGGAGACGGTCAAGGTCACGGTCATCGCCACCGGCTTCGACCAGATCGAGGAGAGGAAGGCGGCCCCGGCCGAGGAGGCCCCGGCGCCGTCGCGGCCGCACGCCGCCCGGAAGGCCCAGCCGCCCTTCCCCGTCGTACCCGAGACGCCGCCTTACATCTTCGAGCCCAAGAGCGCCGGCGCGCCCATATGGGAGCCGACCTCGTACGCCGACAAGCAGTGGGAGACCTACGAGACACCCTCGTTCATCCGCCGGACGAAGCACTCGTCCATGAGAAAATCTCCTCATGAGATCAGCTGACCTCGTCGTCGCCGGCTGCCGCGAGCTCCTGACCTGCGCGGGCCCCCTGCCCAAGCGGGGCCGGGCGCTCGGCGAGGTCGGCCTCGTCGAGAACGGCTGGGTGGCCTCGTCGAAAGGCGTCATCGTCTACGCCGGAGACGAGGCCGGTTTCCTGGCCGGGATCGAGCCCGAGCCGGGCGCGGTGACGGTCGACGGGCAGGGGATGGTCGCCCTGCCCGGGTTCGTCGACGCCCACACCCACCTCCCCTACGCCGGTGACCGGGCCCGCGAGTTCGGGCTGAGGATCCAGGGCTGGACCTACCAGCAACTGGCCGAGAGGGGCATGGGCATCCAGACGACGGTCAAGGCGACGCGGGCGGCCAGCCTGGACGACCTCGTCGCCCTGTCGCTCAAACGGCTCGACCGGATGCTCCTCTCCGGCACGACGACCGTCGAGGCCAAGAGCGGCTACGGCCTCAACCTCGAGGACGAGGTGAAACAGCTCGAGGCCCTGCGCGACGCCGCGGCACTCCATCTCGTCGACGTCGTCCCGACCTTCATGGGCGCCCACGAGGTCGCGCCCGAGTACCGCGACAAGCGCGGGGAGTACATCGGCCTGCTCGTCGATACGATCATCCCCGAGGTCGCCCGGCTCGGCCTGGCCGAGTTCTTCGACATCTTCTCCGAGCCCGGCGTCTTCTCGATCGAGGAGACGCGCCGGCTCGTCGAGGCGGCCAAGGCGGCCGGGTTCGGGATCAAGGTCCACGCCGACGAGTTCGTCTCCCAGGGCGGGGCCGAGCTCGCCGCCGAGGTCGGGGCCGTATCGGCCGAGCACCTCATCGCCGTATCGGCCGAAGGCGTCGTCCGGCTGGCCGCGAGCGACACGGCGGCCGTCCTGCTTCCGGGCGTGTCGTTCTTCCTGATGATGGCCAAGCGGGCCCCTGCCAGGGACCTCATCGAGGCCGGGGCGGCCGTCGCCCTGGCCACGGACTTCAATCCCGGCAGCTCGCATATCTCCTCGATGCCGTTCATCCTCCAGCTCGGCGTCTTCACCCTGGGGATGACGGTCGAGGAGGCCATCAACGCCTGTACGGGGAACGCCGCCTTCGCCATCCGGCGACATGAGACGGTCGGCAGCCTGGAGGAGGGGAAAAAGATGGACCTTCTGCTCTGCGACGTCCCCGACCACGTGTCCCTGGCCTACGAGGCCGGACGCAACCCCGTCCGGACCGTGATCAAGAGCGGGAAGATCGTCGTCGTGGACGGCCGAAGGGTCGCCGCCCGCTGATGGCGCCCCGCATCAACCTCGTCCCTGAACCGGACAAGCGTGATCTCGCAGGTCACCGAGACGACGGCTTCCTTCAAGTGCCCGCCACTGCCGATGAGAGGCCTGGGATCTTACGGACCAATCAGCCTCAAAGTCGCGAACTCGACTTGACAGCCCAGTTCACGGTGCGCGACGACGGCCACGAGCCCGGCTGAGCCGGACGGAAAGAGTCTACAGGCCGGCGCGTTCGATCAGGTAAAGCATGACGGCGATGATCGCGACCATCGGGACGATGACCACCCAATCACCGACCCCGAAAAGGCGGGGCAGGGTCAGGTCTCCGAAATCCCCCCGGTGCAGGATCCGGGCTTTGAGCCTCGGATAGGAGGCGGCGAGGAGGCCGGAACCGAGAATGATGCCCGGTAGCCCTCCGGCCAGGGCATCCAGCCAGCCGTTTCCGACGGCGCCGGCGATGGTCCCCGGGCAGTAGCCAAGGACGGCGAACCCGACCCCGAAGAGCAGGCCGCCCACGGCATTTCGCCCCCACGATCCCTCCTTGGGACGGATCTCCACCCAGCCGAAACGCTTCATCAGGTGGATCCCCACCGTCCCGACGACCACGGCGCTGAGCATGATCTTCAGTACGGTGAAATCCTCCAACAGCAGCTGGCCGAGGATCACGTCGAACCTGGTCACGCCGCCCTTTTGCAGCAGGAAGCCGAAGATCGTGCCGAACAGGAGCCCCTGGAATAGCTGCCAGAATTTCCCTTTCATTTTGATCTCCCTAAGCGATCAGGCGGAACAGGATCATGGCGGCGGCGATCCCGCCGATGAAGAAGCAGGCGGCCGAGATCCAGGAAGAAACGGCCAGCTGCATGGCGCCGCTGATCCCGTGGCCGCTGGTGCAGCCGTCGGACCAGCGCGAACCGAAGCCGAGACATAGGCCCCCGGCGAAGGCGACGGCGATGCGGAGCAGCGGCCCGTTTCCGAAAGCGGACGCCCAGCGCTGCGGTACCCAGCGCCAGGCGAAATCGCCCGAGGCCTTCGCCGCCAGGAAGGCTCCGATCACCATGCCGACGACCAGCATCCACTGCCAGTCGATTCCCGGACGAAATTCCCGGTAATAAGGCTTTTCGTAGACCTTGCGCCCCCGGAACACCCGCTCGATCATGCCGGCGGTACGGGCGAAGGACGTGGAACAGCCGATCGGGTGCCGGGAGACCAGCAGCGTGAACCAGCTCAAGACGCCGATGGCCGCTCCCACGATGTAAGGGGACCAGCGGAATTCGGTCAACCAGGACATGGTTCGAGCCTCCTTGTTTTCAGGATTTCATCGCCGCATGCGGCTCTTCCGACTCGGCGCGGGGGCCGTGGGGGTTGATGCAAGCGGCGCAATGCCGGGCGAATCCGGCCGCACGGTACCCTGTCATGCCTCCGGCGAGGTTGGACAACTGGGTGAATCCCTGCTGTTCGAGGATGCTCGCCGCCAGGCTTGATCTATTTCCCGAGCTGCATACGACCACCGTCGGCTTCAACGGATCGAGCTCGGCATGGCGGACGCGCAGTTCGGGGGCCGGAATATTCACCGTTCCGGCGATGTGTTCGTCGGCGTACTCGAGCGGGGCACGAACGTCCAACAGGACGATTTCCATTTCCCCGCCGGCCTGTGCATGCAGATCGGGGGCGGAGATCAGCCGGATGCCGGCGGTCTCCGATCCGGACGATGCCCAGGCGGCCATGCCGCCGGCGAGAAAGCCGACGATGCGGTCGACGCCCACGCGTCTCGCCCAGAGGCCGGCCCGCGCGGCTTCTTCCAGGCCGTCGGCCACAAGGAGGAGGTCCAGGTCCGTGGGCAGCACCCAGCCGGCGAAGGTGGGAAAATTGCCGTTGAGGTCGATGTGCCAGGCCCCCCGGATGTGCTGACCGGCATAGGCGCTGTAGTTGCGGACATCGAGCACTGCGGTTTCAGGCTCGGCAAGGCGGGCGAAGAATGCCCCGGGCTCCAATTCCTGCAACGGGGGCAGGTTTTCGAGAAGAACCGGGCCGCGGCGGTTGATGTCGCTGCAGCGGGCGAAATGGTCGGGAGCGGGGGGCATGTCGGTAGTCAGGGAGCGGACGAAAGCCGCCCGGTCTCCGATCTGCAGGGCCGGGTTGTGCCTGCGCTCGTACCCGATGGTCGTCTGCCACTTGGCGGCCATCGCCCGGCCGCAGAGAGAACCGGCGCCGTGAGCCGGGTAGACTTCGCAGTGGTCAGGCAGCCTCAGCAGCTTGGCGTGAAGGCTGTCGTGGAGTCTCTCGGCCAGCTCTTCGGCCCGTCCCGGGAAGAGATCGGGGCGGCCGACATCGCCGACGAAAAGCGTGTCGCCCGACGAACACGCCGACCGGCGAGTCGCCGCGCGCGGTGTCGGTGACGACGTAGGATACGTGCTCGGGAGTGTGTCCCGGGGTTTCCAGCACTGCCAACCGCATGTGCTCCAGCTCGATCACGTCGCCCTCGCCCACTGGCAGGTGCTCGAACATGCAGCCCGCCGAACGGGGCGCGACGATCATGGCGCCGGTCCGCCGGGCCAGCTCCAAGTGGCCGGAAATGAAATCGGCGTGCAGATGGGTCTCGATGACATGGGTGATGGCCACGCCCAGCTCGCGGGCCGCCTGGATGTAGGGGTCGATATCGCGCTGGGGGTCGATCACGGCACAGGAATCGCTGCCGGCGAGCAGGTACGAACTGTGGGCGATCTTGCCGGCGAAAAACGGTTTCAGCAGCATGGGTTCCTCCTCGGTCCGGAATCGGGGCCCGCCTCCGAGCCCGGCTATATTTCTATGGCTGGTGATCGGTTCATCGGTAAAGCAAGAAAAAGACCGTGACCGCCATCGTGAAAAAAACGGCGGTCAAGGCCCCGCCGGCCTTCAGGTAGTCACGGTTGCGGTAGCCTCCGGGAGCCTTGAGCAGGGCGTTGACCTGGTGGGTGGGCAGCAGGAAGGAGTTTGCGGCGCTCACGGCCATCAGCAGCACCAGCGGCCGGGCATCGAGCCCTCCCACCGAGGCCATGCCGATGACCAGCGGAGCGAGGATGACCGCCGCGGCGACGTTGGAGAGGAACAACGAAAACAGCGTGGAGAGCGCCGAGACGGCGGCGTAAACCAGCAGCGGTGAAGCGCCCCGATGAGCGCCATGGTCCGCTCGACCAGGAGCGCGCCGACCCGCTCTTCTGCATGGCTAGGCCGATCGGGATCAAGCCGGCGATGAAGAAGATGACCTTCCAGTCAACGGACCCGTAGGCTTCGTCGGCGGAGAGAACCCGCGGACAGGATCATCGCCACCGCCCCGGAGAGGAATGAGATGGAAATGGGCAGGCCCGAGAGCGCCAGGGCGATCGCCAGAACGAAGCACGACAGGGCCCGCAGGGCCTTGGACGGGGTCCTTTTTTTCGTCGGGGCAGGGCGTGACGATGACGAAATCCCCGCCGATCTTCATTTCCAGGATCTTCTTCCACAGTCCGTGAACGATGAAGGTGTCTCCGGAGGCGATCTCCCGGTCCGAGAAATCACCGCGGACGACGGCGTCCTGGTGGAACAGCACCACCGGTTCGACGCCGGTCCGGTGCCGCAGGCCGTACGAGCGGATGGTGCTCCCGGCCAGGGCCGAGCGTGGCGGCACGATGACCTCGGCGAACCCGGCGGAACCGGGGTCGTCCAGGGCGGCGAAACGCCGGCTTCCTCTCGACCTCCAGGCCGTTTTCCCGGGCGAAACCGGAGACATTCGATTCCTCCCCGAGCAGGGCCAGGTCCTGGCCGGCCTCGAATCGGGTTTCCCGCCAGGGGGCGTATTCGACGTCCCTGTTCCGGGACAGTGCCAGGAGGTTGAGGTGAAACCGATCCCAGATCCCCGCCTGCTCGGGGGTCTTTCCGATCAACGGGCTTCCCCGGGGGATCCTCGTGTGGTGGATGACGAACGGCAGCCGCCAGGCGTCGACCAGCTCCTGCTGGAGCGACCGTTCTTTCCCCGGCCTCGCCTCGCGTGGCAGGACGAATCGGCCGAAGAGCAGGAACAGGGCGATCCCGGCGGCGAAAATCGCCAGCCCGGCCGGGGTGACGGCGAACAGGCCGTAGGGCTGCAGTCCGGCATTCCGTAGGAAATCGTTGGTCAGGATGAGAGGACCCGAGCCGGCCATGGTCAGCGTGCCGCCGAGGATGGCGGCGAAGCCCAGGGGCATGACAAGCTCCCCCTTCGGGATGCCCTCGCGCCGGGAGATTCCCAGGACGACGGGCAGGAAAAGCACGGCGGAGCCGATGTTCTGGATGAAGGCCGACAGGGCGCCCGCGGCCGCCAGCACCAGGCCGAGAAGCTTCCGGCGGCTCCTGCCGGCGACCCGGGAGACCACGGCGGCGAACCGGTCCATCATGCCGCTTCGGGTGACTCCCCGTCCCAGGATCATCAGCGAGATCATGGCGATCACGGCGTGGCTCGAAAAACCCGACAGGGCCTCGGCCGGCGTGAGAACCCCGGTCCAGGCGAGCGCCAGGGCGGCCAGGAGCGCGGCCAGGTCCATGCGCAGCCAGTCGGTGACCAGGAGCAGGACCACCGCGGCCAGGACGACCAGGGTGATCGTCATCGGGCCGTTTTGGCTCCCCGCCAGGAGCGGCGCAGGAAGCCCAGCAGCGCGCCGCCGCTGGCCATCCCCAGCAGGTAGGCCCCGATCACCACCACGGCGATGGGCAGTGTCAAGCTCCAGCTGAAGAAGGAAACGGTGATCGCCCGCAGGTTCTGCAGGGCGAATAGCAGCAGCGCGACGGCGCAAAGCACCAGTAGAAACGTATACAGGATTTTCATGCTTCCTCCGGTTTCCTCCATTTTGCTTCCGCAGGCGCCGGGTCCGTTTCGTAGGATAACGGCCGCGGCGGGCCGCCCTCTCCCCTATCTCTCCCGCTCCGCGCCCGGCTCGAGGGCGAGCTTCCAGAGGCCGCTGGCCTCGTCCCTCTTCCGGCCGATCTCGTCCCTGAACCGGACGAGCGTGATCTCGCAGGTCACCGAGACGACCGCCTCCTTCAAGTGCCCGCCCTTGACGTCGAAGGTGTTGTCGCCGAGGGCGATGTGGGCGTGGAGGAAGGGCTTCCCGCCGACCGTCGTGATGTTCCCGTAAAGTGAGACGATCTCGTAGGGTCCCGAGAGCCGGACCCAGCCGTATTCGTTGGTGCTCGGGTCGAAGTGGCCGATCTCGGCCTCGCCGACCGCGCCGAGGCCGTGGAAATAACCTCCGCCGATCGCGTCACGTTCGCACAAGGCCCGGAGCGTCTCGACGATCCTCTCCCCCGCATCCAGCCGGACGACGTACTGGGAGCCCAGGACGAAATATCTCATCTGCCCGGTCAGGCCGCCCTGTCCAGCTTGGCCTTCCAGTACAGATACGCCGGGATGCCCAGGCAGATGATGCCCAGGCCGGCCAGCGCGTTCCAGAAGGCGCTGAGGAGCGAGGCCACGGCGACGAAAAGCGCGGCCAGGACGAAGATGACCGGCGTCACCGGGTAGCCCCAGGTCTTGTAGGGCCGCTCGAGGTCCGGCCGCTTCTTCCTCAGGACGATGACCGCGGCCACGGTCAGGCCGAAGAAGATCCACTCGCCGAAGATGACGTAGGTGAAGAGCTGCTTGAACGTTCCGGTCAGGGTCAGGAAGACGCTCCAGACGGTGATGGCGATGATGGAGACGTGCGGCGTGAGGAACTTGGGATGGCACTCGGCGACCTTCTTGAAGAACATGCCGTCGCGGGCCATGGCGAAGTAGACCCGCGGCGACGTGAGCATGTTCTGGTTGGCGGCGCCGAGGATGGAGAAGAGGATGAGGAAGGCGATGAGCGAGGCCCCGAACGGGCCGGTGACGACCTGCATGACATCGAGCGCCACCCGCCCGTCTGACGAGGCGATCTTGCCGACCGGCAGGATGTAGAGGTAGGCCAGGTTGGCGATGAGGTAGATGACGATGACCGCGCCCGTGCCGATCAGGATGCCGAGAGGCAGGTTCTTTCTCGGGTTCTTGACCTCGCCCGCGTTGTAGGTGGCCGCCTCCCAGCCCTTGTAGGCCCACAGGGAGGCGATCAGGCCGACGCCGAAGGCCCCGAGCAGGCCGAGATCGAGCGGGCCCGGAGAGGGCTCGACGAAGTTGGCGGGGCGGCCCTGGCCCTTGGCGAAGAAGAAGACGGCCACGACGACGATGCCGATGGCGCCGGTCTTGATATAGGTCAGGAGGTTCTGGAGGCGGGAGCCCCAGCGGACGCCGACGTAGTTGACGGCGCCCAGGAAGACGACGAAGGCCGCCGCGACGAGCTGTTTCGTCAGCAGGGTCATATCGGCGAATTGGGGCAGCATGTTCGTGGGAGAAGGCCACGGCCAGCGTGGCGATGGAGCCCGAGTCGATGACGAGGAACAGCGTCCAGCCGAACAGGAACGACGGGAGCCGGCCATAGGCCTCCCGGAGGTAGACGTAGATGCCGCCGGCCTCGGGCATGGCCGCCCCGAGCTCGGCGAAGGCCACGGCGCCGAAGAAGCTGAACAGGCCGCCGACGACCCAGACCGCGAGCATCAGGAGAGGGGCGGGTACCGCCATGGCGATCTCGGAGGGCGAGAGGAAGATGCCCGAGCCGATGACGCCGCCGACGACGATCATGACGACGTCCCAAAGGCGCAGCACCCGGGGCAGGGCGATCTTGGTCTTGTCGACGACGGGACAGGCCTGGACGTTCTGTTCCATGGGGATCATCTCCTTCCTAAGGCCGCGCTCATCGCGGGGGATTCTATCAACAACCGGGCGAAAGGGCAACCGGCAGCGGGGTCAGCGCGGGCCGGTCCATCATCCGGTACTGGACGGCCTCGGAGACGTGGGCGTCGCGATGCCGTCGCTCCCCTCGAGGTCGGCGATCGTCCGGGCCACCTTGAGGACCCGGTCGAAGGCCCGGGCGCTGAAGCCGAGCTTGACCACGGCCGTCTCGAGGAGCCGTTCGGCCTCGGCCGGCAGGGCGCAGAACCGCTTGACCTCCTTCGGGCCCATTCTGGAGTTGGCGAAGACGCGAAGCCCGGCGAAACGGGTCTTCTGCCTCTCCCGGGCCGCGGCGACGCGGGCCCGGATCGCGGCCGAGCTCTCGGCCGGGGCGCGCGAGACGATGTCGCCGAACTTGACCTCGGGGACGTCGAGCTGGATGTCGATGCGGTCGAGGAGCGGGCCGGAGATCTTCGAGTAGTAGCGGGCCTTCTCGCTATCGGTGCAGTCGGAGGTCTTGCCGAGGAGGCCGCGCCGGACGTCGGCGCAGGGGTTCATCGCGGCGACCAGCATGAAGGCCGACGGGAACGTCACCGAATAGCCCGACCGCGCCACCGTCACCCGGCCGTCCTCGACGGGCTGGCGCAGGTCCTCGAGGACGCGGCGCTTGAACTCCGGGAGCTCGTCGAGGAAGAGCAGGCCGTGGTGGGCCAGGCTGACCTCGCCCGGCTTGGGCACGAGCCCGCCCCCGATGAGCCCGGCGTCGGTGACGGTGTGGTGGGGGGCGCGGAAGGGCCGCGCGCCGACCGTGCCCGCGCCGGCGAGGAGCCCGGCCGCGCTGTAGACGCGGGTGACCTCGAGCATCTCGTCGTAGGACATGTCGGGCAGGATCGTCGGGAGGCGGCGGGCCAGCATGGTCTTCCCCGCTCCCGGAGGGCCGACGAGGAGGACGTTGTGGGCCCCGGCCGCGGCCACCTCGAGGGCCCGCTTGACGTGCTGCTGGCCCTTGACGTCCTCGAAGTCGACGGCGTAGTCGGGCGGCGCGACGAGGTCCCGCTCGTCGAAATGGCAGGGCAGGACTTCGCCCGGCTCGCGGAGGAGCCGGACGACCCGGACGAGGTCCTCGAGGGCGTAGACTTCGAGGCCGCGGACGAGGGCCGCCTCGCGGGCGTTGGCCGCCGGGACGACGACGCCGCGGAAGCCGTTCCTCTCGGCCATCAGGGCGATGGGCAGGGCGCCGCGCACGGGCTTGAGCCGCCCGTCGAGGGCCAGCTCGCCGGCGAAGACGAGATCGCGGAGCCGCTCCGGAGCGACGACCTCGAGGAAGGCCAGGAAGCCGAGGGCGATGGGCAGGTCGAAGGCCGAGCCCTCCTTGCGACGGTCGGCCGGGGCCAGGTTGATGGTGACGCGCTTCGAGTCGAGGTCGTAGCCGCAGTTCTTGAGGGCGGCCCGGACCCGTTCCTTGCTCTCGCGGACGGCCGCGTCGGGAAGGCCCACGGTGACGAAGGTCGGGAACCCGGCGCAGATGTCGACTTCGACCTCGACGGGATACGCCTCGATCCCGTGGAGGGCGGCGCTCGCGATCTTGACCAGCATGGGGCCCGTTCTCAATGACGAACGGGCCGGCGGTTCTCGTCACGCCCGGTTATTTGCGGACGTACTCCTTGGAGATCCGCTCGAGCTCGGCCTCGATCTCCTTGCGGGACTTGAGGGTGACCCGGGTCGTCGAGCCGGTCGGCGGCTTGCCCGGCCCCTCTCCCCGGAGGTCGTCGAGGTCCCGCGCCTCGAGCTGGGACGGGTCGGGCTCGGGGCGGGGCTTGACGCCGAAGAGCTTCTCCCGGACGACCGGCACGGTCAGCTTGGAGATCTCCCGGAGCGTCTCGAAGACGCCGACGCCGTTGACGGCGACGGCCTCGATGCCGGGCTGGCGGCGGGGGTTGAGGAGGTTGTTGAAGGTCTCGACGGGGATGAGGTAGTTGAGGTCGCGCTTGTTGTACTGGAAGACGAGGGGGAACTTGATCAGGTCGATGTCCTGCTGGAGGCAGTTGCGGCGCAGGCCGTCGAAGCTCTCGAGGTTGGCGTCGAGCAGCGGGATCTGCGAGTCGGCGACGAAGACGATGCCGTCGGCGCCGCGCAGGACGCTCTTCCGCGAGGCCTCGTAGAAGACCTGGCCGGGCGCGGACATGAGCTGGAAATGGACCTTGAAGTCGCCGATCATCCCGGCCTTGATGGGCAGGAGGTCGAAGAAATAGGTCCGGTCGGTGTCGGTCTCGAGGCAGACGAGCTCGCCCCGGTAGGCGGGGTCGAGCTTGTAGTGGATGTAGCGGAGGTTGGTCGTCTTGCCGCTCAGGCCGGGGCCGTAGTAGACGACCTTGATGGCGATCGTTTTCGTGGCGTGATCGATGAACGGCATGCCCTTTTCAACCTGATGAGATGGGCATTCATTAGCACACTCGTCCGGCGAAGTCAATCGCCGGAGGGCGGGCGCGGCCGCCGGGCCTGTGTTAGAATAGGCCCGGATCGCAGGCCGGGAGGACCGTCATGAAAGACATCCGCAAGAGGCTCCGCGTCGCCGTCATCGGAGGGAGCCGCCCCGGCCGCCAGGCCCTCGACGCCGCCTTCGAGGTCGGCCGGCTCATCGCCCGGGCCGGGGCCATCCTCGTCTGCGGCGGCCTCGGCGGGGTCATGGAGGCCGCCTCGCGCGGCGCCCGGGAAGAGGGAGGCTTCGTCGTCGGCATCCTGCCGGGCGGCGCCATATCCGACGCCAATCCCTGGGTCGACCTGCCCGTCGCCACGGGCCTCGGCTACACCCGCAACCCGCTCGTCGTCCTGAACGCCGACGCCGTCGTCGCCGTCGACGGCGAGTACGGCACGCTCTCGGAGATCGCCTACGGCAAGATCCACGGCAAGAAGGTCGTCGGGCTGGGCACCTGGGACGTCAAGGGCGTCGAGGCCGCGGAGACGCCCGCCGACGCGGTCCGAATGGCCCTCGAGGGATTGCCCCTCTGAGATGAAGAACTACAGGATCGTCGTCGGCTACGACGGCACGGATTTCCGCGGCTGGCAGCGTCAGCCCGAGGGGCGCACCGTCCAGGGCGTCCTCGAGGAGGCCGTCCGCCGGATCACGGGCAAGAAGGTCGTCGTCCACGGCGCCGGCCGGACCGACGCCGGCGTCCACGCCCTGGCCCAGACGGCCAGCTTCCGAGGCGCGTTCAAGCTCCCGGACGAAGTCCTCCTCCGGGCCCTCAACGCCGTCCTGCCCGCCGACGTCCGCGTCTTCGCCCTCGAGGCGGCGCCGCCGGAGTTCCACGCCCGGAAGTCGGCCCGGTCGAAGGTCTACCGCTACCGCATCGTCCACGCGCCGCAGCCGAGCCCCCTCGACCGCCGCTACGTCCTCCACTGGCCCTATCCCCTCGACATCCGGGCCATGCGCCGGGCGGCCCGGCTCTTCGCCCGGACGGACGACTTCAGCGCCTTCTCCTCGAACCGCGACCGGACGCCCGTCCGGACCGTCACCCGGTCGGAGCTGAAGCTGTCGGGCGCCGAGATCGTTTACACGATCGAGGCCGGGGGCTTTCTCCGCTATATGGTCCGGACGATCGTCGGGACGCTCCTCGAGGTCGGCCGGGGCAGGCTCCGGCCGGAGCAGATGGAGGACGTCTTCCGGCTCAAGGACCGGTCGCTCGCCGGGCCGACCGCCGCGGCCAAGGGCCTGACCCTCGTCCGGGTCGATTACTGATCGAGGACGAGGCCGAGGACCAAGGCGTCTTCGTCCGGCTTGGTGTAATAGTTCTTCCGCTCCCCCAGGACCTCGAAGCCGAGCTTGTGATAGAGCCCCCAAGCCGCGGCGTTGGATTTCCGGACCTCGAGGGTCATGAAGCCCGCGCCCGCCGCCCGGACCTTGGCGACGGCGAAGCGCAGCATGGCCTCGCCGAGCCCAAGGCCCCGGCAGGCCGGATGGACGGCGATGTTGTTGATCTGGACGTCGTCCCGGACTTGCCAGTAGATGATGTAGGCGACGACCTCGTCGCCCGGCCGGCGGACGACGACGAGCGGGGACGAGACCGGCGTGTTCTGGATCTCGCCGCGGAAGGTGTTGTCGCTCCAGGGGTTGGAGAAGGACAGGACCTCGATGGCCCTGACCCCGGGGAGGTCTTCCTCCCTCATTCGGCGGATGAAATAGCGGTCCTGGCCCGCGATCAGCTCCGACATGTCTCCTCGGCCTGCGACCGCCGGAAGTAGATGGGCTCCAGGGCCGCCGCGGCGACCCCCTCCCCCCGCAGGGCCATGGCCCGCCCGATCCGGCCGACCTCGGCGGCGATGAAGGCCGAGCGCCGCGGGAAGCGGGCCTTGTCCCGGACGTAGGGCAGGAGCTTCGGTCGGTAGAGGGCCAGTCCGCCGCCGGCGAAGGCGATGACCCGCCGGGCGGGGAGCCGGGCGAAGAAGGCGTCCGGGGCATAGGCGCCCTGGGGGAGGACCTCGGCCAGGCCGTCGGGCCCGGCCTCGTACAGGGCGGCGTAGATCTCCCCTCTCTTGGCGTCGAGGATCGGCGCGACGAGCCGCGCCCCGTCGGAAGCGAGCTTCGTCGCCAGGGCCAGGAGCGTCGAGACGGGGGCGATGGGCCGACCCGAGGCGAAGGCCAGCGCCTTGACCGCGCCGAGCCCTATGCGGATGCCGGTGAACGATCCGGGGCCCGCCGCGACGGCGAAGGCGTCGACGTCCCGGACCGACCGGCCGTGGGCGCCGACGAGGAAGTCGACGGCGCGGAGGAGGCGGGCCGAGTGGGTCGCGGCCGACTCGACGTTGACTTCGCCGAGGAGCGTCTCGTCCTCGAGCAGGGCGACCGACCCGCTAGGCGTGGTCGTGTCGACCGCGAGAACGAGCACCGTGACCTCCTGACCTGGACTATTCGCGAACCGAACGTCAGAGTTTGGCGGCGACGGCCCGGCCGACGTCGAGGCTGGTGGACTTGCCGCCCATGTCGTAGGTCCTCTCCTTCCCTTCCCGGATGACTGCGGCGACCGCGGCCTCGACCGCGGCGCCCTTGGCCGTCTCGCCGATCCAGTCGAGCATCATCTTGGCGGCGAGGATCGTGGCGATCGGATTGACCTTGTGCATCCCCGCGTATTTCGGGGCCGAGCCATGGGTCGGCTCGAAGACGCCGTACGTGTCGCCGATGTTGCCGCTGCAGGCGAAGCCGAGCCCGCCGACGAGCTGGGCGCCCAGGTCCGAGATGATGTCGCCGAAGAGGTTCTCGGCGACGAGGACGTCGTAGTCGTGGGGGTTCTTGAGGAGCCACATGCAGATGGCGTCGACGTTGGCGTCCCAGAACTTGATGTCGGGATAGCCCTTGGCCACCTCGCGGGCGGTGTCGAGCATCAGGCCGCCCGTCTCGCGCAGGACGTTCGGCTTCTCGATGAGGGTGACGGACTTGCGGCCGTTCTTGCGGGCGAAGTCGAAGGCGGCCCGGACGATCCGGGCGCAGGCCGGCTTGGTCATGATCCGCGTCGACAGGGCGATCTCGTCGGCCGGGACGTCCTTGAACCGCTTCATCTTGGGATTGATCAGGAGGGCGTCGCGGACGACCTGGGGCAGGGGGAAGAACTCGACCCCGGCGTACATGCCTTCGGTGTTCTCCCGGAAAATGACGAGGTCGATCCCTTCCTTGTAGTTCAGGGGGTTGCCGGGGTAGGCCTTGCAGGGCCGGAGGTTCTGGTAGAGGTCGAACTCCTGGCGCAGGCGGACGATGGGGCTGAAGTAGGACGGGCCCTTGCCCCTGAGCGCGGGGTCGATCTCGCGGTCGGCGTCCTCCTTGGGTTTCGAGGTGATGGCCCCGAAAAGACAGGCATCGGTCTCCCGGAGGAGCTTGAGGGTCCGGTCCGGCAGCGGATCGCCCTCCGTGCGCCAGAACTCCCAGCCGATGTCGCCGTAGACGTATTCCGCGTCCAGGCCGACCTTGTCGAGGACGATCATGGTGGCGTCGACGACGTCCTTCCCCACTCCGTCGCCGGGAAGGATGGCGATCTTGTACTTGGGCATGGTCACTCCTTGGCCAGCTTTCTTTGGGTATATTCGATGAGGCCGCCGGCCTCGATGATGCCGATGACGGCTTCCGGGAGCGGCAGGAAGCGGAACGTGTTTTTGCCGGAGCGGATCTCGCCCCGGGCGAGGTCGACGTCGACCGCGTCGCCCGTCTCGAGGGCGTCGACGGCCTCGTCGCACTGCAGGACGGCCAGGCCGAGGTTGATGGCGTTGCGGAAGTAGATGCGGGCGAAGGACCGGGCCACGACGGCCTGGACGCCGGCCGCCCGGAGGCAGGCCGCGGCCTGCTCGCGCGAGGAGCCGCAGCCGAAGTTCTTGCCGGCCACGACGACGTCGCCCGGCCGGACGCCCGCGGCGAATCCCGGGTCGAGGTCCTCCAGGGCGTGCTTGGCCATCTCCTCGGGCGGCATGATCTGGTAGGTGTAGCGGCCGGGGAAGATGACGTCGGTGTTGACGTCGTCGCCGTATTTCCAGACCTTGCCCTGGCTCATGAGAACCCCCTCGGGTCGGCGATGACGCCGGCGACGGCGGTGGCCGCGGCCGTGGCCGGGGAGGCGAGATAGATCTCGGAGTCGCGGTGGCCCATGCGGCCCCGGAAGTTGCGGTTCGACGTGCTCAGGCAGGCCTCGCCGGCGGCCATCAGGCCCTCGTGGGCCCCGAGGCAGGGGCCGCAACCCGAGTTGAGGACGACGCAGCCGGCGTCGACGAGGGCGGCCAGGGCGCCGGACTTGAGCGCCTCCCTGTAGACCTCCCACGAGGCCGGGATGACCAGGACGCGGACCGACGGGTGGATCCGCCGGCCTTTGAGTATCGCGGCGGCGGCCTCGAGGTCCTCGAGACGGCCGTTGGTGCAGGTGCCGATGAGGACCTGGTCGACGGGCTTCCCGGCGACGACGGAGACCGGCTTGACGTTGTCGACCGCGTGCGGGCAGGCCACCTGGGGCTCGAGCCCGTCGAGGTCGTACGCCAGGACCGATTCGTAGCGGGCGTCGTGGTCCGAGGCGACCACGGTGAAGGGCCCGCGGGCCCGTCCCTCGAGCCACTCGAGGGTCTTGTCGTCCGGGGCGAAGTAGCCGTTCTTGGCCCCCATCTCGGCCGACATGTTGGCCAGGGTCAGCCGCGAGCCGACGCTGAAACCGCCGGCCGCGGGCCCGGCGAACTCGACGGCCTTGTAGTTGGCCATCTCGGCGCCGTGGTCGCCGATGAGCTTGAGGCTGAGGTCCTTGGCGAAGACGCCGGGACGGAACCGGCCCGAGAGGTCGATCCGCATGGTCTCCGGGACGCGGAGCCAGATCTCGCCGGTCGCCCAGGTGCAGGCCGTCTCGGTCCGGCCGATGCCCGTGGCGAAGGCGCCGAGCGCGCCGTAGCTCGGGGTGTGCGAGTCGCTGCCGACGATGACGAGGCCGGGCCGGGCGAATCCCTGCTCGGGCAGGACCTGGTGGCAGATGCCGGCGTTGATGTCGAAGAAGTGGGGGATCCCCTGAGCGGCGACGAACTCGCGGATGGACTTGTGGTTCTGGGCGTACTTCTCGTCGGCGGCCGGGACGATGTGGTCGAGGACGATGACGATCTTCCCCGGCGTCTTGACCTTCGGGACGCCGAGCTTCTGGAACTCCTTGATGATGGCCGCCGAGTTGTCGTGGGACATGACGTAGTCCGGCGAGACCGTGACGACCTCGCCGGCCTGGACGTCCTTGCCGGCCTTGCGGCCGAGGACCTTCTCAGAAAAGGTTTTTCCCAAAACGGGCCTCCTGGCCCCCTCATTCTAAGGGCGCCCCGAGTCCTTGTCAACGCGACCGCTGATAATGAGCCGAGGGTGTCCTCGGAGCGAGCATCAGCGCTGATCTAGGCGGCCCGCAGACGGACGAGGGGAGTTTCTCAGGGGAAACTGCCAAAACGTGTTTGAGCGAGGCTTAGCGCAAGCCGAGCGAGTTGTTTTGGCACCGAGTCCGGCGCCCGGGACGCCGTGAAAGATCAGCGCAGCGAGCGGAGAGGATCCCGAGGCTAGTCGATCCAGATCTCGATGACCGTGCCGTCGTCCCCCGCGATGCGGAGGAGGCTCTCCTTGGACCTGGTCAGGTCCCTGATGATATTGTTGATGTCGTAGCCCTTTTTCCGGAGGGCGGCCTTGTCGTCTTCGCTGAGGGCGCTCAAGGCCAGGTCGGCCAGGGCGAAGGGGATGTTCAGCGAGAAAACGGGGTCCTTACGGCCGGCCTCGAGGACGCGGATCTTGAGCATCCGGGGCGTCCCGATCCGGACCGGCGTCCGGTCTTCGACCGACTTCAGGCTCTCCGGCGAGACGCGGAGGAGAGCGATGCGGGCCCGGTCCAGGAGCTCGGGATCGTTCTCGGTCTCGATGAGCCGGACGAGGACGGGCACGGCCTTGGCCGCGGCCTTCTTGTTGCGGACCAGGCTGAGCTTGTAGGCCGCGTAATAGCGCACGGCCATGTTCTTGTGCTCGAGCCGGCTTTCGACCTCGCGGAGCGCCGCGGAGTCGCCGCCCTCGTAGAGCTCGAAGGCCAGGTCGACGATCCGCCCTTCGGCCTCTTCGACGAGGTTGGCCCGGGCTTCGGGGGACTTCAGGTAGTCCTTGAAGGCCCGCAAGGCCTCCCGCTCCCGCCCGCCGAGGCCGTTCAGGCACTCTCCTTTATAGAAGAGGGCCTGGCCGACCAGCGGGCTGGCGGGGTACTTGTCGCCGAGCTCTTCGATCTTGACCAGGGCGGCCCGCCAGTCCTTGTCGAAGACGAGCAGCTTGGCCTCGCGGAAAAGCGCCTCGTCGGCGGCCGTCTGGGCCCGGAGGCCGGGGCCGAGGGACAGGATGAACGCGAATCCGATGAGAGCGATCGCTCTTTTCATGTCAGATCTCTCTTTCGAGCTCCTTGCGGACCAGGTTGATCTTGAGGAGGAGCTGGCGCTCCTCGACGATGTCCTTGATCCTCTCGAGCTCCGCGGCGGACATCTCCTCGCTGATCCCGGCGAGCTCGCGGAAAAGGATCTCGATCTGGTCGCAGATGGCCTTGGCCTTGGCCATCTGGAACCTCTCGAACTGACCGTTGAGGTACTTCTTCCGGGAGAGGAGGTCCCGGGTCCGTTCCGAGCTGAGCGCGGCCGGGACCGTCCTATCCTCCCCGGCCGATTCGAATACGTCGAGGAGAAGGTATTGGCTCTTCTCCAGGTAGTCCAGGGTGTTCCGGCGGGCCATCTCGAGCTCGGCCCGGTCGAGGAATTCTCCGGAAGCGTGGAAGCCGCCGTTCCGCCCCGGCCCGGTCCCGGGCGTCCTGAGGATGAAGAACATGGCCGCCGACCCGACGACCAGGCCTCCGAGAAGGCCGGCCATAGCCGGCCTCAGGCGGAAGAAATCGAGCCAGCCGCGCGGCGACGCGGTCGAGGCGGCGCGTCCGCGAGATCTCGATCCGGCCATGGCCCGGTCGGCGACGAGGGCCGGCAGGGAATCCCATTCGACCGAGGCGGCCGCTCGGCGGATCTCGGACCGGACGGCCTCGGTCTCCTTGAGGAGCCGCGTGACGGCGTCGTTCTCGGCCCGGCACTCCGGGCACTTGTCGAGATGTTCGGTCATGGCCCGCCTCCTCCCCTCTCCCGGGTCTCTCGAGAAAAGGGTTTCCCGTTCCGCTCTCGTCAGCGCGCACCTGTTCATGGCTCTATCCCCAGGACCGGCGCCAGCCTCTTGCGGAGGTTCTGGACGGCCTTGAAGTGGAGCGATTTGGCCGTCCCGACCGAGATCCGCATGGCCTCCGAGATCTCGTTGAAGGGGAGCTCGTTGTAGTGCCTCATGACGAAGACCATCCTCTGCCGCTCGGCCAGCGTCTCGACCGACCGGGCGAAGGCGCTCCGGAGGTCGGAGGCGGCCGAATCGCAGTTCCGGTCCTCGACGGCGACGGGGATCTCGTCGATCGGCCGGGAGGTCTCCCAATCCAGCTTCTTCCGCCGCCGCTTCCGGTAGCTGTCGATGCTGACGTTCTTGGCGATCTGCAGCAGCCAGCCCTGGAAGGGGCTCCCCGGCTTGTAGAGCCCAGCCTTCTGGTAGAGCCGGAGGAAGGTCTCCTGGACGGCGTCGAGGGCGTCCTCGCGGTCGCGGAGGATGGAGTAGGCCATGACGAACACTTTCCGCTGGTAGAGCCGGATGATGGCCATGAACGCCTCTCGGTCCCCGTCGCGGACGCGCTCGACCAGCGCGGCGATCTCCGCCGGCGCTGTCTCCGGGCGCATCGACACATCACTCATGGGACCTCACAAGGTACAACGACCGCGTTCCCCCCAAAGTTTACCCCAAAAGGCCCCAAGATCCCCAAAGTCCCGCGAAGTTTGAAATCGAGCGGCGTCTGGTGTAGATTGAGGAGCCGGAACGAGGAGCGCCCATGAGAAGATCCGCCTACGTCGGTCTGATCGTCCTCTTCTTCTTCCTCCTGGCCGCCGCCGGCCTGTTCTTCATCGCTCTCGAGGACTTCGGCGGAGGCGCCGTCGACGTCCCCGGCCGCGCCTTCCTCGAGGTCCGGCTCTCCGGACCGGTCGCCGAGACCGCCCCCGCCGACTCCCTGACCGCCCTCCTCCTCGGCGCGAAGCCTCTGTCCATGCACGACTTCTGGTCCAACCTGCGCAAGGCCAAGGTCGACGACCGGATCCAGGCCGTGCTCCTCCGGTTCGGCCTCCTCCAGTGCGACTGGGCCAAGGCCTCCGAGATGCGGGACGTCATTCTCGACTTCCGGCGGTCCGGGAAGCGGGTCTACGCCGTCGTCGAGGAGGCCCCCGACTTCGACAAGGAGTACTACGTGGCCACGGCCTGCGACCGCATTGTGCTCCATCCGCTCGGCTGGCTCGGCGTCAACGGCCTCGGCGGCTACGTCCCCTTCCTCAAGGGCGCCTTCGACAAGCTCGGCATCCGGGCCGAGTTCGAGCACGTCGAGGAGTACAAGACCGCGGCCAATATGTTCACCGAGAAAGGCTTCACGCCGGCCCACCGCGAGGAGATGGAGTCGATCTACGCGGACCTGTTCGGCCAGTACGTCGCGGCCGCGGCCAAGGCCCGCGGCCTGACCGAGGAGCGGTTCCGGGCCCTCGTCGACCGGGGTTTCTTCCAGGGCCCCAAAGCCAAGGAGGCCGGGCTCGTCGACGACTGCCTCTACGAGGACGAGATCGAGTCGCTCCTCGGCCGGGACGGACGGCCGCTCGGGCGGGTCCGGTTCGACGACTACACCAAGGTCCGGCCGGCCTCCGTGGGACTCGAGACGGGCCGGAACAAGGTCGCCCTGATCTACGCCGTCGGGACGATCATGACCGGCGAGAGCCTCCCCCCCGTCTTAGGCGCCTCGACGGTGGCCCGCTGGATCCGGACGGCCCGCAGGGACACTTCGGTCAAGGCCATCGTCCTGCGCGTCGACAGCCCGGGCGGGTCGTCGGTCGGCTCGGACGTCGTCTGGCGGGAGGTCGCCCTGGCCCGCAAGGCCAAGCCCGTCGTCGTCTCGATGTCCGACGTCGCCGGCTCGGGCGGTTATTGGATCGCCACGCCGGCGACCAGGATCGTCGCCCAGCCCCAGACCCTGACCGGATCGATCGGCGTTCTGGCCGGCAAGTTCAGCGTCGACGGCCTCCTCGAAAAGCTGGGCGTCACCTCGGAGAAGATCGTCTTCGGCGAGAAGGCCGACGTCTTCTCGCCGTTCCGGCCCCTCACGGCCGACGAGCGCCAGGTCCTCAAGGAAGAGATCCTCTGGACCTACGAGCAGTTCCTGGCCCGGACGGCCGAGGGCCGCGGCCTCACTCGCGACGAGGTCCACGCCGCCGGCCGGGGCCGCGTCTGGACGGGGCGGCAGGCCAAGGAGCTCGGCCTCGTCGACGAGCTCGGCGGGCTGACCATGGCCCTGGGGCTGGCCAAAAAGGAGGCCGGGATCGACGCCGACGAGGACGTCCGCCTCGACGTCTGGCCGAGGAAGCGCTCGTTCTGGCAGTCGCTCTTCTCGCGGCCCGCGCTCGGGCTCGACCTCAAGAGCGCGGCCGGCCGGGACCGGGCGCTCGGCACGCTCAGCCTGATGGGTACGACCCGGATCTGGGCCCTCATGCCCTTCTGGATCGAAGCTCGTTAGGGGCTGTCCCCAAACCCTATCCGTTCCGGTTCTCCCGGCCGCTGAGGGATCTCGGGGATCGTCTCCGTTCGCTGCAGTGATCCTTCACGCCGTCCCGGTCCGGAGCCCGTTCTTAGGTCTCCGTCCCGAGGCCGGCTAGATCACTGCTTTATGCTCACTCCGCGATGCCCCTCGACCCCTTCTTCCGCGGCCTCCTGACCATTCGCCTCGTTTTATCTTTTAGAGTCAAGGGCCATAAGTAGGATCAAAGGAAATCCTCTGTGAGGCGGCGAGGGATATCGTCCTAAGGCCCCCGTTGTGAAGAACCAAGACTCGTTTCAGATATTTCGCAGAAGTGCGGCTCCGAGTCGCTCCGCCGCACCTCTGCCGGGTCGCTCCCCAGAGTCCGCTTCCCGCCGGCGGGGGCAAGGGACGATATCCCGAGCATAGCCGAAAAGGAGGATTTCCCACGAGCTCGAGAAAAATTCTGCTAATAGGCGTATGACGACGGGCAGATCGTCTTGAATTCGCAGACGGAGCAGTTGTGCCAGTCCGGCTTGGCCGCGAAATCGCCGGCCCGGACGCCCGCGGCCGCCGTCCGGATCCTCTCCTCGGCCCGCCGCAGCTCCTTCTCCCCCTTCGCCGCCCGGCCGACGAGATCGGCGCCGAGGAAGTGGAGGCGTGTCTCGACCGGGACCATTCCCTCGGCCTTCAGGAAGGACAGGGCGTAGACGTCGAGCTGGAGGCTGTCCGCGGCGGCCTTGTCCGCCTCCTTCTGCGAGGCGACCTCGGTCGTCTTGAAATCGATGATGACCGCCCCGTCCGTCTCGAAATCGACCCGGTCGAACCGCCCCGAGAAGCGGACTCCGCCCGCCTGCCAGCGGAAGGGCCGCTCGAGAAAGGCCGGCGGCGCGCCCGAGGCCTCCTCTCTCCGATGGAAGAGCCGCAGGGCCGTCTCGCCGGCCGCCCGGCGCAGCTCCTCGTGCTCCCGGCTGAGGTAGCCCTCGTTGACCCAGTTGGCCGCGTAGGCGTCGAGGAGGAACTTCTCGTCCGGGCGTTTCCCCTTCATCCTCTGCCGGAGGTAGGCGTAGATCGCGGCGTGGAGGACGCGGCCGAAAACGAGGGAGTGATGCGGCATGACGGGCACGCGCATGGCGTGGCGGAACCTGTATTTCAGCGGACAGGTCAGGTAGTCCTCGACCCGGGCGTGGCTCAGCCGCAGCGGCCCCGGCGGACGGACCGCGGACGGCGCCTTAGGGCGGCCCTCAGCCTGGGCGTAGCGCCGGATCTCCTCGAGTACGGTGGCCTTCAGCACCTCGTCGGGCAGCCGGGCGATGTCCAGGGCCTCGAGGACGAAGGGGCTCGCCTTCTTCAGCCGCTTGACCCCGTAGTCCCGGGCCCAGGTCAGGGTGAGGGCCCGGCGGGCCCGGGTCATGCCGACGTAGAAGAGGCGCCGCTCCTCCTGGAGATAGTTCTCGCGGCCCGGCAGCGTCTCTTTGAGGACGCCGTCCGGGACCGGGACGCGCTCCCGCCGCTCCCGGCCGGGGAAGCGGTCCTCGACGAGGCCGACCAGGAAGACCGTGCCGAACTCCAGGCCCTTGGCCTTGTGGACGGTGAGGACGTTGACCGCGTCCTCGTCGAGATCGGCCTCGGAGGTCGCGGGGTTGTCGCCGACCTCGGCGAGGAGGTCGAGGTAGCGGGCGAACGAGCGCAGGGAGTCGCTCGCGGCCAGGCCGGAGAAGCCCTCGATCTTGTCGAAGAAGAGCCGGATGTTCTTGACGCGGATCTCGGACTCGAGGCTCATCGGGCCGACCAGCGACTTGAGATAGCCGCTGCCCTCGAGGAACGCGTAGACGACGGCGCCGGCGCTCTTCGTCGCGGCCATCTCGACGAAGGCCAGGACGTCGGCGAAGATCCGGCGGACCGTCGCTTCGGTCGCCGGCGAGACCTCGACCGGGCTCCGCCCCTCGGCGATGGCCTTGAACGCGCCGTGCAGGGGGAGGTTCTTCTTGTCGGCGTGGCCGGCGATCCGGGTCATCTCGTAAGGGTCGGCCTTGTAGACGTCCGAGAGCGCCAGGTAGAAGAGGTCGCGGCTGTTCTCGAAGTCGGTCACGGCCCGGATGAAGGCGACGAGGACCTTGATCTCCTCCTGCTGGTAGAGGCCGCGGCTGCCGGAGAAACGGTACGGGACCTGCCTCACGTTGAACGACCGCAGGTAGGGATCGGCGTCGGCGTTGCGCCGGACGAGGACGGCGATGTCGCCCCACGACTCCCCCTTCTCGTGGAGCTCCGCGACCCTGGCGGCCACGTCGTCGGCCTCGTGGGAGAGCGTGTCGTAGGCCAGCATGCGGATGCTCGGACCCCGGCCGCGGACGGCCGCCTTCAGGCGCTTGTCGACCCGGTCCTTGAACTCGAGCCGGTCCGGGTCGTTGTGCCGGATGAGCCGGTAGGACGCGTCGAGGATGGGCTGGGTCGAGCGGTAGTTCCTGACGAGGACGATCCGTTTCGCCTCGGGATAGACCTCCTCGAAGGACAAGATGTTGCTGAGCGAGGCGCCGCGGAAGCGGAAGATGCTCTGGTCGTCGTCGCCGACCACGGTCAGGTTCCGGTGCTCCGCGGCCAGCATCTTGAGGAGCTCGAACTGGACGAAGTTCGTGTCCTGGAACTCGTCGACGAGGATGTAGCGGTAGCGCCGCCGGACCTCCTCGAGGACGGCCGGCCGCCGCCGGAGAAGGTCGACGACGAGCGTCACCTGGTCCTCGAAGTCGATGAGCCCCTCGGTCCTCAGGAGCGCCTGGTAGGCCGCGAAGACCCGGGCGATCTCGAGGTGCTTGCGGGCCGTGTCCCTCTCGGCGTCGGTGGCGGCACGCGCGCCGAGCCCCTCGGCGTAGCGGACGTAATCCTCGGACCGGACGTCCTCCTGCTTCAGCTTCCGGATGGCCCCGAGGACCTCCTGGATGTGCCGGGTGGGCTGGCCGAGGGGCCGGTAGTAGTCGAGCGGCAGGCGGAAGAGGTTCTCGCGGAAGAAGACGGCCTGCTCGACGTCGTCGAGGAGCCGGAAGTCCGGACGGTACCCGGCGTCCAGGGCGTAGTCGCGGAGGACCCGCTCGCCGAAGGAGTTGAAGGTGCTGATCTCGGCGAAGGAGGACGTGTAGGGGACCAGGACGTCGACCCGGGCCTCCATCTCGCTCGCCGCCTTTTCGGTGAAGGTGACGGCCAGGATCTCGTCCGGGCGGGCCGCCTTCGAGGCGATGAGGCGGGCGATGCGGTGGGTGATGACCTTGGTCTTGCCCGTTCCGGCGCCGGCGATGATGAGCAAGGGGCCCCGGCCTTGGAGGACGGCCCGCCGCTGGGCGGGGTTGAGGCCGGCGAGGAGGGCCTGCTCCTCGGGCCGTCGTCGGTTCGCGGCGGGCCGGGCCATCTACTTCTTGGTCTTGGCGGCGGGCGGGCCGGGGACGACGACGACCTTCTCGCCGGGCGCGATGAGCCCCAGCTTCTCCCGGGCCGGCTTCTCGACGGCCCGGGGGTCCCGTTCGAGCCGCAGGACCTCGGCCTCGAGCCGCGTCTTGTCCGCCTCGAGCGCCCGGATCCGCTCGGCCCGCTCCGCCAGGACCCGGCGGGACCGGCGCAGCTCCATGACGCCTTTCTTGCCGAAGAGGGCGGTGACGATCATGATCACGAGCAGGCAGGCGAAAGCGATGAGGAGGATCTTCTTTCTCACCGGACCGCCTCGAGCCCTTTTTTCAGGATGGATTCGACCTCCTCACCCGTCTCGGCCTCGGCGTAGCAGCGGAGGAGCGGCTCGGTCCCCGACTGGCGGAGGACGACCCAGCGGTCCCCTTCGAAATCGAGCTTGAGGCCGTCGATCGTCTCGACCGCGACGACTCTGCGGCGGCCGAGCTTCGACGGCGGGGCCTCGATGAGGGCCTTGAGCCTTTTCCCCCGGTCCGGGGTCAGGGGCAGCGTGCGCTGCCCGCTCGTCATGGCCCCGTACTCCCGGAAGAGGTCCTCGCGGAGCGATCCCAGGCTCCGGCCCGTCGAGGCGATCATCTCGGCGACGAGGAGCCCGGCGAAGATGCCGTCCTTCTCGGGGAGGTGGTCCTTGACGGCCAGGCAGGCGCTCTCCTCCCCCCCGAACATGATCCGCCCCCGGAGGTAGAGGTCGGCGATGTACTTGAATCCGACCTTCGTCTTCGTCAGCGTCAGGTCGTGCCGCCGGGCGATGCGGTCGATGAGGTGGGTCGTCGTTATCGAGCGGGCGACGCCGCCCCGCCAGCCCTTGGCCCGGACGAGGTGGTCGAGGAGCAGGGCCAGGATGATGTTCGGATGGACGAACGTCCCCGCTTCGTCGACGATGCCGAACCGGTCGCCGTCCCCGTCGGTGGCCAGCCCGACGTGGCACTTGGCCTGGATGACGCGGGCCTTGAGCTCGGCCAGGTTCTCCTCCGTGCAGGAGGGGATGACACCCCCGAAATATGGATCGACGTAGCCGTGGAGCCCCTCGACCTGGACCCCGTTCTCCTCGAGGATCTCGTCGAGGTATTCGCGGCTCGTTCCGTAGAGCAGGTCGGCCGCGACCCGGAGGCCGGCCTGACGCATGACGGCGAAGTCGATCTTGCCCTGGAGATGGGCCAGGTAATCGGCCTGGACGTCGACGCGGGCGATGGATTCGTCGCGGGCGGGCGCGGACGGGGGCGCGAAGCCCGGCATGATGCGCCGGACCTCCTCTTCGATGGCGTCGGTCACTTCCGGCATGGCCGGGGCGCCGGTCTCGACGTTGAACTTGAGGCCGTTGTCGCGCGGCGGATTGAAGGAGGCGGTGAAATTGATCCCGCCCTGGAGCTTCCTCTTGATGATCTGGCAGGCCAGGGCCTGGGAGGGGGCGTCCCGGTCGGCGAGGAGCACCTCGATCCCGTTGCGGGCCAGGAGCTTGGCCGCCTCGAGCGCGAAGCGGTCCGACAGGAACCGGGTGTCGTGGCCGACGAGGACGGCCACCGGCCCCTCGCCGCGGGTCCGGCGGAGATAGTTGGCGATGGCCTGGACGACGACGCGGACGTTGTGAAAGGTGAATTCCTCGCCCATCACGCCGCGCCAGCCGGAGGTCCCGAATCGGATCATCATCGCCCCATTAAGTAGCACAGTACCCTGGCAAAAGCAACGCAAGGCCCCCTCTCCTTCGGCCGCGGAGCGGTTCGGAGGTCAGTCTCCCCGGCCGGGAAAGTTCTTCACGCCGGGCCGTGCGCCGGACTAAACTTTCCCTACACCGGATTCGACTGACCTCCTCGCCGCTTGGGGCGGCCTCCCTCGGAACACCGACAGATCGACTAGGCCGCGGGAACAGGGGGCGAGGGGCATCGCGGAGAGAGCATAAAGCGGTGATCAGCGGAGATGGCCCTTAGGGACGCTTTTTCTTTTTGGCTTCCCCGGTCATGGGGACGAAGCGGACGTCGAGGACCTGTTCATGGACGGGCTTGCCGCGGCGCTTGGTGACGAGGGTCAGCACCTGGTAGGTCCGGGGATCGCCCAGCGGGAGGACCAGGCGGCCTCCCTCCTTGAGCTGGGCGAAGAGGGCCTCCGGGACATCGGCGACGGCGCAGGTGACAATGATACCGTCGAAGGGGGCCGCCTCGGGCCAGCCGAAGAAGCCGTCGCCCGAGCGGACCTCGACGTTCCGGACGCCCAGCCGCTCGAGCGTTCCCGCCGCCTGCCGGGCCAGGGTTTCGTGGATCTCGATCGTGTACACCCGGACGGCGATCCGGGCCAGCACCGCCGCCTGGTACCCGGAGCCCGTGCCGATCTCGAGGACCTTCGAGCCCGGGCCCAAGGCCAGGCGCTCGGTCATGAGGGCGACGATGAAGGGCTGGGAGATCGTCTGGCCGTCCCCGATCGCCAAGGGATAGTCTTCATAGGCCTGGCCGACGGACCCGGCCGGGACGAAGAGGTGCCGGGGGACCTCGGACATGGCCCGGAGGACGAGCGGATCGCGGACGCCTCGGGCGGCGATCTGTGTAGCGACCATGCGCTTTCGCCTGGCGGCGAGGACCGTCTCGTCCTGGGCCCCGGCGAGAGCGGCCGCGAAGGCGATCATAAGCCCCAGGGACATCACCCCCGGCGGTGACAACGTGTTATGAGGCCGGGGGGACCTCCTCCCCCTTCTCGAGCCCCCCTCCCCGTTCAGGATGCCCATCGGCTTGCCCTCTCCCCCGAATTATGGCACATACCGGCCGTCCCGCCAAGCCCCGCCGGCCCTCCCCTCCCCGAGGATTTTCGTTGACAAGCCCCGTTTTTTTTGATATTTGGGAGTTAAATCGAGATGAGGAACTAACTGAGAGTCCAGATGCCCGAACCGAAGGCCATCTACCCCGGTTCGTTCGATCCGATCACCAACGGGCATGTGGACATCATCGAGCGAGGCCTGAAGGTCTTTGACAAGATCGTCGTCGCCGTCCTTAAAAACCCCAAAAAAGCCCCCCTCTTCACGACTAAAGAGAGGGTAAGAATGATCCAAGAGATCTTTTCGTCCAAATCCGAGGTCGAGGTCCGGGCCTTCGACGGGCTCCTGGTCGACTTCGCCCGGGCCAGGGGAACGAGGGTCGTCATCAGGGGCCTGCGGGCCATCTCGGACTTCGAATACGAGTTCCAGATGGCCCTGATGAACCGGAGCCTGGCCCCGGACATCGAGACATTCTTCATGATGCCCAGCGTCCACTACTCGTTCCTCAGCTCGAACCTGGTCCGCGAGGTCGCGGCCCTCGGCGGCTCGGTCGATGGCCTCGTCCCGGAGCGGGTCGCCCGTCGTCTCCGGGCCAAGGTCGGACAGCGCAAGAAAGTCCAAAATCCATAAAGGCGGGAAAACATGTTCGGTATCTCTCGAGAAAAAAGCGTGGTCGGGTTGGACATCGGTTCGTACTCGGTCAAGGCCGTCGAGCTCCGGCCCCGGAAGAAGGGCGGCGAAGAGGCCTACGATCTCGTCAAGATCGGCTACGAGCCGCTCCCCCACGACGCCATCGTCGAGGGGACGATCATCGATTCGGCCGCTGTCGTCGAGACCATCCGCCTCGTCTTCGAGGAGAACAAGATCTCGAACAAGGACGTGGCCATCTCGATCTCCGGCAACTCCGTCATCATCAAGAAGATCTCCCTCCCGGTCATGGAGAAGCAGGAGCTGGCCGAGTCCATCATCTGGGAGGCCAAGCACAACATCCCCTACCCCTACGAGGAGACCAACGTCGACTACGCCATCCTCAAGCCGTCGCGGACGACCGATGACAAGAACCTCGACATCCTGCTCGTCGCCGCCAAGAAAGACAAGATCGCCAACTACAGCAACGCCATCAACCAGGCCCGGAAGAACCTCCAGAGCATCGAGGTCGACGTCTTCGCCCTCCAGAACGTGCTCGAGATCAGCTACCCCGAGCCCTTCGCCGAGAAGACGATCGCCCTGATCAACATCGGGGCCAACATCACCAACGTCGTCATCGTCGAGCGCGGGACGCCCCAGCTCTTCCGCGACCTGTCGCTCGGCGGCTTCTTCTTCACCGAGAACATCCGCAAGGAGCTCAGCATCCCGTTCGACGAGGCCGAGAAGCTCCTCAAGGGCATCCCCGGGAAATCGACGACCCCGGAGCAGTTCGCGACCCTCCTGGCCATGAACGTCCGCGACCTCCTCGACGAGATCGAGAAGACGTTCTCGTTCTACGAGGCGTCGGAGAAGCGGGAGCGGAAGATCGAGCAGATCGTCCTCAGCGGCGGGCTGGCCAACGTCCCGAGCATGGTCGGCGCCTTCGAGACCAAGTTCCGGATCCCGACCGAGGTCCTCAATCCCTTCCGCAATATCCGGATCGACGACAAGAAGTTCGACGCGGTCTACTTCAGCGACATGGCGCCGGTCTTCAGCGTCGCCGTCGGCCTGGCAACCCGAAAGGTGGAGAAGTAACCATGATACGGATCAACCTCCTGAAGCCGGAAACGAAGGACATCCGGGAGCCGGTCGTCACCTCGGGGATCACCGAGGAGGGCGCGAAGAAGGGCGCGAACCTCGGCAACCTCATCTTCCTCGTCCTCGTCATCGGGCTCGGCGCCCTCTATTTCTTCCAGCAGAAGGCCTTCAAGCGCGAGAACGCCCTCCTGGTCACGGCCCGCCAGGAGAAGGCCCAGCTCGCGTACGTCGAAGAGGCGCTCCAGAAGCAGCAGGCCTTCAGGGAATCGCTGGACCGGAAGATCACCCTCATCGAGAGCCTCAACGCCCAGCGGGACTTGGCCCCCCGGCTCATGGACGAGCTCAGCCGGCGCCTGCCGGAATGGGTCTGGCTGAGCGAGGTCGTCTACGACAGCAAGGGCATCCAGATCAAGGGCCGGGCCCTGTCGAACAATCTCATCGCCGACTACATCTCCAGCCTCGAGTCCAGCCCCCAGGTGATGAACGTCAACCTCGTGTCCTCGACGCAGCGGACGGCCCAGGGGGACCAGTACCTGGAGTTCTCCCTGCGGGCCGTGCTCGAGAAGAAGGCAGAGCCGCCGCCACCCGGGCCGGCCGAGCCCGCGGCGAAGCCCGCGGCCAAGAAGAAAGGAACGACGCCATGAAGAACTGGCCCTGGTACGGATATCTCCTCCTCGCCGTCCTCATCTTCGCCCTGGCGTTCTTCTTCTACTTCAAGCCCCAGAATGTCAAGCTCAAAGCCCTGACCGCCGAGCGCGTCAAGGTGGAGGCCGACGTCCAGAACCTCAAGCAGAAGAAGCGGGAGCTGGATAAGATCGAGGCCGACATCGCCGCCATGACCGCCAAGCTCAAGACCCTCGAGGTCAACATCCCCCAGAGGAAAGAGACCGCGGACATCCTCCGGCAGATCCAGGCCCTGGCCTACGACTCCCGGCTCGACGTCCTCCGGTTCGCCCCGGGGACCGAGGTCAACAAGGAGTTCTACGCCGAGTGGCCCATCCCCATCCAGGTCTCCGGGAACTACCACAACCTCGGCACGTTCTTCGACAAGCTGAGCAAGTTCCCCCGGGTGTTCACCATCGAGAACGTCACCATCAAGACCCTGAACCGCCAGACGGACCTGAACACGATCTCCGCCAACTGGACGGCCAAGACCTACTTCTTCGCCGAGCCGGCGCCCGAGCCCGTATCGGCGACGAAAAAACAAGCCGCGAGGACAAAAAGATGAGAAAAGCCGCACTCCTTCTATTAGGCATCGCCCTCGCCGGCCTGGCCCTTCTCCCGGCCCAGGAGGCGGCGGTCGTAACGCCGCCCGAACAGGCCCCGCCCCAGGCGCTCTCTGTCCAGACCGGCTTCACCTATGATCCGGCGGGCCGCCGCGATCCCTTCCGGGACCTCCTGGCCGGCCGCGACTTCCAGCAGAAGACGGCGATAGGCGAGGACCAGATCTTCATCGACGACCTCGTCCTCTTCGGCATCGTCAAGAGCCAGAAAGTCTACACCGCCCTGATCGGCATGCCCCAAGGATTCCCGATGTTCGCCAAGGTCGGCGACAAGTTCGCCGACGGGTACGTCCTGTCCATCACGGATACCCAGGTCGTCCTGCGGAAGACCCACGAGCGGGGGATCCCACTCATGAGGCCGAGAGACGTCATAAAAGAAATCACGGAGGAGCTGTAACATGAACAAGAGAACCCTTCCGGCCCTGCTCGCCGGGCTGTGCGTCCTGGGACTCTCCGCCCTCACAGCCCAGGCCGCGGACGCCGCCGTCCACATCAGCCGGATCCAGGTCCAGCCGGGGACGCTCTCGACCAAGCTGGTCATGGAGACCGACGGCCCCCTGGCCGTCATCAAGGCCTATTACCTGGCCGACGCGCCCCGCACGCTCGTCCTTGAGCTCGCCGGCGCCTCGACGGCCGCCGCGCCCTCTCTCGCCTCCTCCGGCCTCGTCCGCGACGTCCAGGTGGAAAGGGCCGGGGCCGACGGGCTCCGCCTCCTCGTCCGGCTGAGCGAACGCGTGCCGGCCCGGATCGTCCCGGGCCCGTCCCGGACGACGGTCGAGCTCAACGCCATCCAGAGGGGCCAGGGCGGCTATGCCATCGACGCCGCGACCCAGGCCCAGCTCGACGCCACGGCCAAGACCGAGATCCTCCTCGACCGGGTCGACACGTCCGCCGGCCCGGAGAGCCTCGCGGTCAGGGCCAGCCTCACCGGCCCGGCCATCACCCAGGTGTTCGCGCTAGAGAACCCGCCCCGTCTCGTGGTCGACATGTTCGACACGTTCCTCTCCGCCAAGTCCGACGTCTGGCCCATCAACGACCCGCGCTCCACGGTCCAACGGGTCCGGGTGGCCCAGTTCCAGACCGCCGGGCCGCGGCCCATAACCCGGATGGTGTTCGATCTCAAGGAGCCGGGTCTATACTCCCTGGATTCCCGGAGCGACGGTCTCGTCGTCTCCTTCTTCCCGGCCGCCGCCGCCGCGGCGGCCGTCGTCCAGCCCGCCCCGCCAGCGGTCCCCGCACCCCTGCCCGCGCCCGTCAAGCCCGAGCCGGCCCCGGTCCGGGCGGAGCCGAAGACGGAGCCCAAGGCCGAAGCCAAGACGGTCCCCGTCGAGACCCTCTGCCCGCCCCGCGAGGCCGCTCCTCCGCCTCAGGAGGCCCAGGCCACGGCCGTCAGCGGGCAGCAGGAGAAGTTCAGGCCCAAGACGATCGTCGGCGAAGAGGAGAAGTACTCGGGCGAAGTCATCAGCATGAAGCTCAAGGACTCCGACCTCCGGGACGTCGTCCTCTACCTGGCCGACATCGCCGGGCTCAACGTCGTCTTCGATCCCGACGTCCGGGGCCAGGTCACCGTCAACCTCCAGGACGTCCCCTGGGACCAGGCCCTCGAGGTCATCCTCAAGCAGAACAAGATGGGCAAGTCGATCGAGGGGAACATCCTGCGCATCGCCCCGATCGCGGTCCTGACCCGCGAGGAGGAGGAGCAGAGACGGCTCAAGGAGAGCAAGGAGCTGGCCGGGCCGGTCTTGGTCAAGACGATCACCCTGTCCTATTCCAAGGCCAAGGACGTCGCCATGCTGCTCCGCTCCAAGGTCTCCGACCGAGGTGAGATCATCGTCGACGATCGGACCAACACCCTGCTCATCTCCGAGGTCCGCGACAAGCTCGACCTCCTCGAGAAGCTCATCACCGTCGTCGACACGCCGACGCCCCAGGTCTCGATCGAGGCCCGGGTCGTCGAGGCCTCCGCGACCTTCGTCCGCAACCTCGGCATCCAATGGGGCTTCCGGGGCATCGCCGACCCGTTCTACGGCAACGCGACCAACCTCCAGTTCCCCAACAGCGCCCTCATCGACGGCGCGGTTATCCCCCAGGGCATCGTCACCAAGGGCCTCGGCGGGCCCCTCGGGGGCTACGCCGTCAACCTGCCCGCCCCGGCCTTCAACACGGCCCTGGGCTTCTCCTTCGCCAACGTCCTCGACACGTTCCGGGTCGACGTCGCGCTGACCGCCCTGGAGACGGGCGGCGACGGCCGGATCATCTCCCGGCCGTCCGTCGTCACGCAGAACAACCAGCAGGCCGAGATCATCCAGGGCCGCCAGATCCCCGTCCAAACGGTGGCCAACTTCACCGTGACGACCCGGTACGTCAACGCCGCCCTCGAGCTCCGGGCCACGCCCCAGATCACGGCCGAGGGCACGATCATCATGACCATCGAGATCCAGAACAACGCGGCCGACTTCGCCAACCTCGTGAACGGCATCCCGCCGATCACGATGCAGAGCGCCAAGACGACGGTCATGGTCCCCGACGGCGGCACGACCGTCATCGGCGGCATCTACCGGACGGAGGACTCGGTCACCCGCGAGCGGGTGCCCTTCCTCCACCAGATCCCGATCCTGGGCAGCATCTTCAAGAACTTCGCCCGGACGAAGACGAGCCGGGAGCTGCTGATCTTCATCACGCCAAGGATCATCAAGTAAGAGGAGAGAAAGCGCCATGAAAAAGATCATCCCCTGCCTTAAGGTCCTGGCCGTCGTCGCCGCCTGCGTGGCCCTGGCCGGCTGCAACACGCTGTCGCGCGAGACCGAGTCCAGCAGTATCATCGTCATCCAGAGCATCACCGGCACGACGACCGAAGGCGAGGTCGTGGCCTTCCTCCAGTCCGACGTCCTCGACCCCGACGGCCTGGTCCGCGTGAACACGGCCACAGCCAACATCATCGTCCGCATGGTCAATCCCGATCCGATCAGCGGACCGTCGCAGTTCAACGACGTCGTCCTGACGAATTACCGGGTGACCTACGAGCTGCCGACCGGGCCCGGCACCCCGGGCGTCGACGTCCCCCTGCCCTTCGACGGCAACTTCTCGACCGTCCTCTGCCCCGTCGACGAGCCGGCGGCCGTGCCGTTCGTGGTCGTCCTCGAGGCCGCCAAGCTGGCCGATCCCCTCATCGGCCTGCGCAACACGACGACGGTGCTCGAGCGCCGGGCCAAGATCGAGATCTACGGCCACGACCTGACCGACCATCCCGTCACGGCGACCGGCTACCTGACGATCTACTTCGCGGATTACCAGGTCGTTCCGGCGCCGATCGGGAAGTAAACTATCCGAACGCGCTGATCACGGGGCTCGTCCTCCGGGACGGGCCCCTTTTTTTATTGGCGGAAGGGGGAGTAGGAGAAGGTCACGGTCGTTTTGAGGCGGACCTTGGGCAGGGCCTCGCGGAGGGCCCGGTCGATCGTCGCGCGGTCGGCCGACTTGAGGATGAACTGGACCCTGGACAGATCCTTGACCCGGGCGACGGGCGCGAAGGCCGGGCCGAGCACCTCGAGCGCCGGGCCGTGCTTCTCGAAGGCGGCCCGGAGCTCGCGCGACCGGGCCCCGAGCGCCCGGACGTCACGGCCCTGGAGGAGGACCTCGGCCAGGCTCGCGAAGGGCGGGTAGCTCATGACCCGGCGGAACTCGATCTCCCTTTCATAGAAGGTCCCGTAGTCGCCGGCCGCCGCCGCGGCGATGGCGTAGTGGACCGGGGCCGCCGTCTGGACGACGGCCTCCGCGCCGGGCTCCTCGAGGCGGAAGTCGAGCATCGCCGAGACCGCCTCGAAGGCCTTCTGCCCGGCCCGGTAATCGGAGAATCCGAGGATGGCCTCGGGGCGGAGGACGGCGACGAGCTTGGCCTTCGGGGCACTCGGATGATGGACGAGCAGGTTCGTCCCGACGAGGAGGGGGATGCGCCCCCGGGCGAAGTCGGCCAGCAGACCCTCTCTCGCGCGCGGCTCGCCGGCCGCGTCCGCGT
This sequence comes from Candidatus Aminicenantota bacterium, assembly GCA_963719985.1. Lineage (GTDB taxonomy): Bacteria > Acidobacteriota > Aminicenantia > Aminicenantales > Saccharicenantaceae > RBG-16-66-30. The sequence continues at coordinate 962,553 of CAVRDU010000006.1, forward strand.
CGAACCGGGCGGCCCTGACCCCCGGGAACAGGCGGGCGAGCTCCTCCTCGACGGCCTGGGTGCCCGCGCCGCGCCGGACGACGACGTCGCCGCCGCAGCCGGCGCAGCCCTTTCTGGCGTCGACCCCATAGTTGCAATAGTGACAGACAAGGCGGCTTTCCGCCTTGTGGAAGACGAGGGCGACGTCGCAGCGCGGGCAGCGGGGGACGCCGCCGCAGCCCGAACAGGTGACCCGTGCGGCGTATCCCCGGCGGTTGAGGAAGAGGATGGCCGCGTCCCCCCGGGCCAGCCCGGCCCGCAGCTTCCGCTCGAGCGCCGGCGAGACGAGGGGGACGTCGCGGTCGTATTCGACGACCGTCACGCCGGCCCGCGGCCCGCCGCCCCCGAGGTCGACCAGGGCGCCGGCGCGCCCGGCCTCGCAGTAGGCCTCGACGGTCGGGCGGGAGGAAGAGAACACGGCGACGGCCCCTTCGGTCCGGGCCCGGAGCCAGGCACCCCGCCGGGCGTCGTAGCTTGGGCTCTCGGCCTGGATGAAGGACTCTTCCTGCTCCTCGTCGACGACGACGAGTCGGAGCGGACCCGTCTCGAGGAAGAGCGCCGACCGCGTCCCGGCGACGAGCGCGGCGCGCCCGCTCCTCAGGACGCGCCAGGCCTCCTCTTTCTGCCTTTCGGTCATCCGGCCGTGGAAGACGACGGCCGTCCGGCCGTAATCCTTCTTGAACGTGGCGGCGATCTCCTCCGTCGGGGCGACCTCGGGAAAGAGGTAGAGGACGCGCCCTCCGGCACCGATGGCCCGGCGGACGACCGCGCCGACGGCCGCCCGGCGCGCCGCGGGAGCGCCGAAGAGGTAATACGCGCCGGACCGCCCCTCGGCGACGGCCGCTTCGACGGGCGCGAGGGCCGCGGCGGCCCGGACCGGCTCGGGGAACGCCAGGCCGAGCTGGACGGACGCGGCGCCCGGCACCTCCTGGGACTTCCGCGGACGGGTGGCCGCCGTCCGTTCGACGCTTACGAGGCCCTTCTTCCGCATCCGGCCGAGGAGACCGGAGACGTTCCGGCCCCCGGTCTTCCTCTGGAGATAGACGGGACTGCGGCCCTTGGGCGCTTCGGTGAGCAGGCCGGCCAGCTCCCTCTCCTTCGGGCCGAGGGCCTTGGCCTCGAACTTCTCCCGGCCGAGGCCGGTCAGCAGCACCGCGACCTTGGTCTTGAGAGCGAGCGAGGGCGGCAGGGAGGCCTGAAGGACCTCGCCCCAGGAGGAGCGGAACTCGGCCGAAAGGAGGCGGGTGAACTCGAGGAAGCGCTCGTCGCGGAAAGGCCTGTCGTCGAGGACCTCGAGGAGCGGCTTGACCGCGATGCCGGCGGCCGGCGGCTCGTTCGTCAATTCGACGATGAATCCGTTCTGCCGCCGCGCGCCGAGCGGGGCGATGACCCGCGACCCCGGCCTGGCGGACCCCCGATAGGCCTCCGGCACGGCGTAGAGGAAGGACTGGTCGAGGGGCAGGGGAAAGACGACCCGGGCGAAGACGGTCATTTCCTGCCGACGAGGGCCATGACCTTCTGCATGTCCTCCCAGACCATGCGCTTGAGCTCCCGGTTGCCCTCGTTCCGGACCAGGTAGGACGGGTGGAAGGTGGGCATGACCGGGATGCCCCGGTAGTCTCCGAAGCGGCCGCGCCGGGCTGTCATCCCCTCGCGCCCGGGGACGAAATAGTCGGTCGGCGTCTTCCCCAGCGTGACGATGACCCGCGGCCGGATGAGCTCGATCTGGCGGACGAGGTAGGGCGAGCAGGCCGCCTCCTCCTCGCGGTGGGGGACGCGGTTGTCCGGGGGGCGGCACTTGACGATGTTGGTGATGTAGACCTCGTCCTCGCGGTAGGTCATGGCCGCGACGATCTTGCGGAGTAGCTTTCCGGCCCGGCCGACGAACGGCCGGCCCTGGGCGTCCTCGTCCCGGCCGGGGGCCTCGCCGATGAACATCACCTCGGCCGAACGGTCGCCCTCGCCGGGGACGGCCTTGTTCCTGAGCCGGTGGAGGCCGCAGAGCTTGCAGACGAGGACCTGACGGTCGATCTCCTCGAGGGCCTTCCTCTCGGCGGCCGTCTGGGGCGGCCGCCCGGCGAGCGAGCTCAGGCCGGCGGCGGCCGGCGAGGCGGGCGGCGGCGCTTCGGGCGGCTCTTCGTCCTCGGGCCGGCGCAGCACGAACCCTCCCCCGGCCTCGGCCAGGAAATCGACCTGGTTCTTGAGGTCCTCCCAGACGTCAGCGGCGCTTTTTTTCAAGCTCGGCCTCGATGCGATCGAAGATGACGCGGCTCAGCTCGCGCTTGCTCATCCGGCCCGTCTCCACGACCGGCCCCGACGGGGCGATGATCTTGACGGCGTTGTCGTCCGTCCCGAACCCCCGACCCTCGCCGACGGCGTTGGCGACCATGAGGTCGGCCCTCTTCGCCGCGAGCTTGGCCCGGGCGTGGGCGACGACGTCGTGGGTCTCGGCGGCGAAGCCGACGAGGAGCTGCCCCGGCTTCCTTCTCTTTCCGAGGAGGGCCAGGATGTCCGGCGTCCTCTCGACGGCGAGCGACGGACCGATCTCGGCCTTTCCGGCCTTCCGCGCCCGGACGTCCTTGAACCGGAAGTCGGAGACGGCGGCGGCCATGACGACGACGTCGGCCTTGGGGAAAGCCTTCAGGCAGGCCTTCTCCATCTCGGCCGCTGTCCGGACACGCTCGGTCCGGGCCCCGGCCGGCGCGACGAGCGAGGTCGGTCCGGAGACGAGGACGGTCTTTGCGCCGCGAGCGACGGCCTCGCGAGCCAGCTCGTAGCCCATCTTGCCCGACGACGGGTTGGAGAGGTACCGGACCGGATCGAGAGGCTCGCGGGTCGGCCCGGCCGTGACCAGGACGGTCTTCCCCTTCAGGCTCTCGGTCCGACCGATGATCCTCAGCCCTTCACGGACGATGGCCTCGGGATCGGCCAACCGGCCCCAGCCTTCGTCGCCGCAGGCGAGATAGCCCTTGGCGGGCTCGACGAACTCGGCCCCGAGCGAGCGCAGGCGGGCGATGTTGACCTGGGTCTTCGGATGCAGGTACATGGCCTCGTTCATGGCCGGGGCGATGAGCACCGGCGCCCGCGTCGCCAGGAAGAGCGTCGACAGGAAGTCGTCGGCCACGCCCCCGGCGAACTTGCCGATGACGTTGGCCGTGGCCGGGGCGACGCAGAGGAGCGCGATCTCCTTGGCCAGCGAGATGTGCTCGATCTTCCGCGTCGTCGGCTCCTCGAAGAGGTCGACGATCGTCTTCGTCCCGGCCAGGCTGCTGAAGAGGAGCGGCGAGATGAGCCGGGCGGCGTTCGGGGTCATGACCACCCGGACGCCGGCGCCCGCCTTCTGGAAACCCCGGACGACCTCGCAGGCCTTGTAGAGGCCGATGGACGAGGAGACGCCGAGGGCGACGGTCTTCGTCACGGCCGGCCCTTCCCGAAGCTCGCGAGGATGGGCCGCAGGGCGCCGGCCATGGCGCCGGGGCGCCGGCGCGCGGCCGTGACGACGCACTTGAGGTCGGCGGCGGCCCGGGCCAGGTCGTCGTTGACGACGACGAAGTCGAACTCGCGGTAGGCCCGGACCTCGGCCCGGGCGTCCTTGAGGCGGCGAGCGACCGCTTCCGGAGAGTCCTCGCTCCTCTTCTCGAGCCGGCGACGCAGCTCGGCGGCGACCGGAGGCATGATAAAGACCTGGACGGCGCCGGGCACACGGCGGCGGACCTGGCGCGCGCCCTGGACGTCGATGTCGAGGACGATGTCGCGGCCGCGCGACTTCTTCCCGACCTCGGCCAGGGACGTCCCGTAGAGGTGGCCGTGGACCCGGGCGTGCTCGAGGAAGCGGCCCTCGCGGACCATGCGCTCGAAGACGCGCGCGGTGACGAAGTGGTAGTCGACGCCGTCCTTCTCCGACGGACGCGGCGGCCGCGTCGTGTGGGAGACGGAGAACTCCAGGTCGCCGAGCGCGCGCCGGACCTTCCGGATGAGCGTCGACTTGCCGCAGCCCGATGGCCCGCAGATGACGAAGAGCATTCCCTCCTCCCCTACTCGATGTTCTGGACGTGCTGGCGCACGCTCTCGAGCTCGTTCTTGATGGCCAGGCTCTCCCGGGTGATGCGGACGTCCTGGGCCTTCGAGGCCAGGGTGTTGGCCTCGCGGTTGAGCTCCTGGGCCAGGAAATCGAGCTGACGGCCGACCGGCTCGCCGAGCCTCGGCGACAGGAACGCCTCGAACGAGTCGAGGTGGGTCTTGAGCCGGCCGATCTCCTCGGCCAGGTCGTAGCGCTGGGCCAGGAAAGAGGCCTCCTCGGCCAGCTTGGCCTCGTCGACCGGCGCGCCGCCGCTGAGCTCGAGGAGACGCTTCTTCAGCTTGGCCTTGAGCAGGGCCGGCTGGCGTTTGAACCGCTCCTCGGCCCGGGCCGCGGAGCGGCGCACGGCGGCGATGTGGACCCTGAGCTGCCGGGCCGTCTCCCGGCCCTCGCGGCGCCTCAGGGCGAGGACGTCGTCGAGCGTCCGGGCGAACGAGCGCTCGAGGAAGGCCGTCTCCTTCGGCCCGAGGGCCCGGCGGCCGACCTCGACGAGCTGGGGCACGCGGAACAGGCCGTCGAGCGAGATCTCGAGCCGGCGCCCCGTCCGCTTGGAGACGCGGTCGAGGGAGGCCAGGACCTTCTCGAGGAGCCCCTCATTGAGGGTGAAGTCCCAGCTTTCGGGGCTGAGGGAGACGAGGTCGAGGTAGACCTCGACCCGGCCGCGCCTGATCCGCTTCTGGCAGATGGCCCGGATGCGTCCCTCGGCCTCGCCGATGGGGACGCCCTTGTACGACCAGTCGAAGAAGCGGTGGTTGAGGGTCTTGACGCTGAGCTTAAGCCGCAGCGTGGGCGAAGAGAAATTCCTCTCGGCGAATCCGGTCATGCCCAGGATCATGGCGCGCTCTCCTCTCAGGCCTCCCCGACGAGGGCCCGGGCGATGCCGTAGGCGTTGAGGGCCGAGCCCACGGTCAGGTTGTCGGCGATGGCCCAGATCCAGAAGCCCCTGGGAAGGGACGGGTCCTTCCTGATCTCGCCCAGGTGGATCCTGTCCTTCCCGGCGACGCCCCTCGGCGAGATCGAGGCGTCCTCGCCCGGGCCCGCGAGCCGGAAGACCTCGTTGGCCTTGAAACAGGCCTTGAGGTCCGCGGCCGAGGCCTCCCGCGCGAGCTCGACGTGGGTCATGATCGAGTAGGTGTGGAAGACCGGGGCGATGACCATCGACACGGACACCGGCGTCTCCTCCGGACCGAGGACGCGCCGGACCTCGGCGGCGATCCGCGTGTCGGTGGCCGGCGACCCTTTCCGTTGGGCCCTGCCGGTCCTGGCGAGCAGGTTGAAAGCGAGCGGTTCCGGGAAGACCCGGTTGCAGGCCGTCCCGCTGCCGAGAAGGGCCGTGCTCTGCTCGGCCAGCTCCTGGATGCCCTCCTCGGCGTAGGCCGAGGCGGGCTCGAGGACGACGGAGACGGCCCGGGCGACGCCGAAACCGGCCCGGAGCGTCGCCAGGAGATGCGCGAGCACGATCGTGGCCGGGTGGGGATTGGCGACGAGCGGCGGGCGCTCTTTCCGGATCCCGGCGTCGTTGACCCCGGCCACGACGAGCGGGACGTCGGCGTCGGCGTTGAAGGTCTCGGCCAGGTCGACAGCCCGGTAGTCCTTTTCGGCGGCCAGGCGCCCGTAGCGGAGGTTGGTCGCAGCGTCCGCGGCCAGGAAGACGAGGTCGAGGCCCTCGAGGGCGGCCGGGCTGAGGCCGTGGACGACCTTGGCCTCGTCCCGGAATTGGCTGAGCTTGCTGTACTCCTCCTCGACGTCCGGGTCGAAGAGCTCCAACGAGGCGAGAGGGAACTTCCTGGCGGCGAGAACGCTGAGGATCTCCTTGCCCCGGAGCGTGTCCGAGCCGACGAGCGCGAGGCGGGGCTTTCGGGGCTTGGTCGGGGCCATCGCGTCCTCAGCGCGTCCGGGTGTAGTCCGACATCAGCCGGTACATCCGGTCCTTGAGGACGAGCTTTTTCTTCTTGAGCTCCCGCTCCTCGTCCGCCTCGGCGGGCGAGAGATAGGCCTTGCCGCGGATCGCGTCCAGGGCCTTTTCACAGGCCTGATGGTCGTCGTGGGCCCGGCGGAATTCGGCGTTCTCCTTGAGGAGAAGCTCCTTGAGTTGCCTGTTCGTCCATGCGCCCGGTTCCTCCGGGGGCCAGGATAGCATATCGACCGGACCGAATCAATTTGGCCCAGGGCCTGTCCCCGCAGGGGACTAGCCCTCTTTCTGGTCTAGGCCATGGGTATTGATAACATCGATCACCGGACATATCATGACCTCGTGGTTATTCCTTCACGGAGGGGTTGCTCATGAAGAAAGGGCTAGGGACCGGTCTGATCATCCTCATGGGCTTGCTCTTGCCGTGTGCGTCAGGATTCGGACAGATCATCGAGAATCCGGAAAAGCCGATAGCGGCGAACGCCGGTAGGATCGTCACCCTGAAAGAAGAACTGCGGATAGAGGACACGGGAGCGAACTACTTTTTCAAGAACCCCGGTTCGATCCGCGTTTCGCCCAGAGGTGACATATTCTTCAAGGACGGGCCGGAGCAAGTCCTCCAGTTCGACCCCGAGGGCCGTTTCGTCCGGAATCTCTACAAAAGGGGTCAAGGCCCCGGGGAATTATCCACTGTCATCGACACATGGGCGTCCCATGACCGGTTATACGTAATTGGCTATCCGCCTAAGATCCTTGTCTATGACTTTGAAGGGAACCTGGTCCAGGAGCTCCCGCTCCGCAGCGCCATGGTCGGCGGCAGGTTCGTCTTGGCTGATCCCGCAAACCTGCTTGTGTATGGATCCGGCCGGCCCGACCCATCCGGCGGCACGGGCCTTAGAGATATGCCGTGGGACATCATCGAGATCGCCCCGGACGGCACTTCCCTAAAGACGATCGCGTCATTTCCAATACTCACCTTCTTTGAAGTCCGAGAGGGGGGCACGATCAGTGGGACGGCCGGGAATCGGCTTCAGGTCGTTGCTCTCGATGGCAATTCACTGTTCGTGAACTCTTCGCCCGAATATCTGATCGAGAATTTCGCCAGGGACAAGAAAGCGGTTGTTCTGCGCTTCCGGCGGCCCTATGCCCGGATGAAAAATATTGCCGGAGGCGGCGGGGTCTCCTTATCCGGCGGAAGCAGGCCCTCTGTCCTTGAGTTCTTGCCGGACATTTATGCCCTCCATGTCGTTGATGGCCAGCTGTGGGTTCAAACATACTCAGTCACAGAGGAGAAAGGAATCCTTTTTGATGTATTCGACGCCAAGGGGCGATATATTGACAGCTTCTATATCCAATCCACGATGAAGAGCGAAGATGGGAAACCGGTGAGGATCCGCATGACGATCGCCGGCGGATGCGCCTATTTCAGCGAGGAAACCGCGGAAGGCCTGATCGTGATCAGGAAGTGTCGCCTCGTAGGGCTCTGATCCCTACTGCCTCTTCACGACGGCGGATCAGGCCTTTTGCAGATTGCCTTCAGGATCTCGCGGAGCTCGAGGGGGATCTTCGAAGCCTAGACGAGCTCCTTGAGGTCCTCGATCGTCAAGCCCGCTCTTTTCAGGATGGCGTGTAGGGTTCCCTTCTTGAGCTCTTTATGGAGCGGGACGACCAACGAGATGCTCTTTTCCAGATTATGCAGAAAGATGTGGCTGCCGCGCTGATGATCTACGACATAGCCCGTCCGGCGAAGGGCCTTGACGACTTCTTTCCCAGAGAACATCCGGCTCAAACGTGAACCTCGATCTCCTTGATGACGGCCTTGGGCTTGGACTTGATCTGGTTGACCTTCTCGAGGCCCTCCAGATAGCATATGACGGCTTCTTTGGCGTTCTTCAGGGCTTCCTTCTCCGTTTCGCCCTGAGTGACGCATCCATCGAGGGCCGGAACCGTTACGGTGAACCCGCCCTCTTCCGCGGGAGTTAAAATCACGTTGAATTTCACTTTCCGTCCCTCCTGGCCTTCATTATATCATCCTAGGGCCCAGGAGCGAAGAGGCCGCTGCGGCCTCGGGCCGTTGACTTTGGCACTCCGAATGATTATACTGAACGCGCTTTCCGGCGGTCGCCGGCGGGCCCGATGGCTAGGTAGCTCAGTTGGTAGAGCGAAGGACTGAAAATCCTTGCGTCGGCGGTTCAATTCCGTCCCTAGCCATTCTTTCTTTTGTCCCCTGATCGGTAGAGGGATCCCTGCCCTCATAATACAAGCAAGAGGGACAGCCCCCTGCGGGGACAGTCCCGTCATCGCGCGCCGGCCCGGCGCTCAGAACCTGTACTGGACCGAGACCGAGGGGACGACCTGCCTCATCCTGTAATTCTCCGGCGTGACCTCGTCAAGGAACCAACTGTATCCCTGCTTTCTGTTCCCCGTCAGATACTCCAACCCGAAATCCAGATCGAGGTCCCCGATCGTCTTGCCGACGCCTATCGTGATCGCGTTCGAGGTGATTCCAGGATAGAGGAGGTCCCACAAGGGCGAGCCGGGCTTCGGATCGCTATAGTAGCCGGCCCGGAGGGCGGTCGTGTCGTTCAGCAGGTATTCCACGCCGAACCTGACCTGGGCGACATCCTTTTGGTAAAGCGGATAATGGCCGGAGTCGGCATGGAAATCGATATAGTAATACGATGGCCAGGCCGGCTCCAGGTAATCGGTCGAGATCCAATTGAGCTTGGACCACTGGGTCCACTGAACGTCTGCGCTAAGGAGCAATCGTTCGTTCGGCCGGAACGAAACTCCTCCGGCGATCCAGAGCGGCCAGGCGATCCCGCGTTCGAGGTCGGAAGAATCGGGAATGCCGTAGAGGGGGAAACGGGATATCCGGGCGGTGCCCTTATAAGAGATAGTCGATGGCGTCCGCACGGCGATGCCGATCCCGAGTTTCTCATTGGGCTTGGCTAGAATCCCGAAGGTCGCCCCGAAGCCCCATCCTGTCATGCTCTCCTCATACTGGCCGATGTCGACGTACTCTCCCTCCGCGCCCAGAGGCAAGGTCCCGCCCCACTTCTTGAGACCGAACGTCCCCAGATTGACGTTGAGCGCGGCCCCAACGGAGAGCCATTCGTTGACCTTCAACGCCACGAGCGGGGAGAACGAGAGGACCATCGTCTTACGCGACAGGTCATAGGCTGTTTCGTCCATCCCGGCGAAGTCCGAGCCGTCCCATAAGATGCCCTGCGAAGATGGCGTACCGAAACCGATCCCGACCACGACCCTCGAGCCGATCGGCCGGTAATAGGCGCCAAGGAAGCCGATGTAATGGGACGTCTGCGTCTTGGCGTCGATAGGGGGCTCCTCTGGGAAGGGCGAGATGTAACGATAGGCCACTCGGGGTACGAGGTCCATAGCATAGAATCCGAACAACTCTTTCCGGAATCCCGCGGCGCCGGCGGGGTTCCAGAAGACGGCGCTGAAGTCGTCGGCGACGCCGACGAAGGCCCCGCCCATGGACTGGGCGCGCGTGCCGAGGCCGTTGAGGTTGAGGCCGTTGGCGACAGCGAAGGATGTCAGGACCAGCAGGGTGGCCATAGCCAGGATCGGTGTTCTCTTGGACATGTGCAGTTATCTCCGGATAATAGAAACTATTTATCTATTATATCCATTTCCGGGCCTTTCTCCCATTTCCGGGCGGCTCAACATGAGGCGGCAACGGGTGTCGCTCCAAGGCCCCCGTGCTGGAAGGGGGACCGGCAGGGAGCGGAGTCCTCGAAGCGACCATCAGCGCCGCCCCGGAGCGACTCGGAGGGGCGGTGCTGGGAAAAACTGTAAAAAGAGCTCTCTTCGGATATTTCGCCGGGGGGCCGGGGAGCTAGAGGCGATTCCCGAGCCAAGCCGGAGAGAACGAACTCCCAGAATTGAGAGAAGTTCTTATTTCTTCTTGAACGCGAGCTCGCCGGCCTTGTCGACGCCGATCGCGGCCGTGTCCCCCTCCCCGAACTCCCCGGCCAGGATCTTCATGGCCAGCGGGTTCTGGACGTCCCGCTGGATCGTCCGCTTGAGCGGCCGGGCGCCGTAGACGGGGTCGAAGCCGCGCTCGGCCAGGAGCTCCTTGGCTTCCTTCGAGACGTCCAGGCCGATCTTGCGCTCGGCCAGCCTTTTCGCCAGGAGATCGAGCTGCAGGCCGACGATCTCGAGGATGGCCTCCTTGGCCAGCGACCGGAATATGATGACCTCGTCGACGCGGTTGAGGAACTCGGGCCTGAAGTGGGCCTCGAGGACCTTGTGGACCTCCTTCTCCATGGCTTCGTAGTCGCGGCCGAGCTCCTTGATGGCCTGGCTGCCGAGGTTCGAGGTCATGATGACGATCGTGTTCTTGAAGTCGACCGTCCGGCCCTTGCCGTCGGTCAGCCGGCCGTCCTCGAGGATCTGCAGGAGCACATTGAAGACGTCGGCGTGGGCCTTCTCGATCTCGTCGAGCAGGACGATCGAGTAGGGCCGCCTCTTCACCGCCTCGGTCAGCTGGCCGCCCTCCTCGTAGCCGACGTAGCCGGGCGGCGCGCCGATGAGCCGGCTGACGGTGTGCTTCTCCATGTACTCGGACATGTCCAGGCGGACCATGGCCTTCTCGTCGTCGAAGAGGAACTCGGCGAGAGCCCGGGCCAGCTCGGTCTTGCCGACGCCCGTCGGGCCGAGGAAGATGAACGAGCCGATGGGACGGCCCGCTTCCTGGATGCCGGCCCGCGACCGCCGGACCGTGGCCGCGACGGCCTGGATGGCCGTTTCCTGGCCGATGACGCGCCGGCCCAGGAGCTCCTCCATGCGGATGAGGCGGTCCACCTCGCCCTCGAGCATCTTGGCCACGGGGATGCCCGTCCACTTCGAGACGACCTGGGCGATGTCCTCCTCGTCGACCTCCTCCTTGAGCATCCGGCCCTTGGCCTGAAGGGCGGCCAGGTCGGCCGCGGCCTTCTCCATCTCCTTCCGGACTTCGATGAGCTTGCCGTAGCGGATCTCGGCCGCTTTCTCGAGGTCGCCCCGCCGCTCGGCGCTCTGCTCCTCGATCTTGAGGGCGTCCTGGCGCTCCTTGAGCTTCCCGGCCGCCTCGATCGTCTCCTTCTCCTTCTGCCAGCGGCCGCGCAGGGCCCCGGCCTTCTCCTTGAGGTTGGCCAGCTCCTCCTCGATCTTGCCTAGGCGCTCCCTCGAGGCGGCATCCTTCTCCTTCCTCAGGGCCTGGCGCTCGATCTCGAGCTGGAGGGTGCGGCGGTCGAGCTCGTCGAGCTCTTCGGGCAGGCTGTCGATCTGGATGCGGATGCGCGAGGCGGCCTCGTCGACGAGGTCGATGGCCTTGTCCGGGAGGAAGCGGTTGGTGATGTAGCGCGACGAGAGCGTCGCCGCCGCGACCAGGGCCGAGTCCTTGATCCGGACGCCGTGGTGGACCTCGTACTTCTCCTTGAGGCCGCGGAGGATGGAGATCGTCTCCTCGACCGACGGCTCGTCGACGTAGACCTGCTGGAAGCGCCGCTCCAGGGCGGCGTCCTTCTCGATATGTTTCTTGTATTCGTTGAGGGTCGTCGCCCCGACGCAGCGGAGCTCGCCGCGGGCCAGGGCCGGCTTGAGCATGTTCGAGGCGTCGACGGACCCCTCGGCCGCGCCCGCGCCCATGATCGTGTGGAGCTCGTCGATGAAGAGGACGATCGCCCCGCCGGCCTCGCCGATCTCCTTGAGCACGGCCTTGAGCCGGTCCTCGAACTCGCCCCGGAACTTCGTCCCGGCGACCAGGGAGCCGATGTCGAGGGCGAGGAGACGCTTGTTCTTGAGCGACTGGGGCACGTCGCCGTTGGCGATGCGCTGCGCCAGGCCCTCGACGACGGCCGTCTTGCCAACGCCGGCCTCGCCGATGAGGACGGGATTGTTCTTGGTCCGCCGCGACAGCACCTGGACGACCCGCCGGATCTCGTCCTCGCGCCCGATGACCGGGTCGAGCTTGCCCTGGCGGGCCAGTGCGGTCAGATCGCGGGCGTACTTCTCGAGGACCTGGTACTTGCCCTCGGGCTCGGGATCGGTCACCCGCTGCGAGCCGCGGACGGAGGCCAGGGCCTTGAGGACCGCGTCCTCGGTGACGCCGTTGGCGCTTAGGATCCGGGAGGCCTCGTTCTTCGGGCCCTTGAGCATGGCCAGGAAGAGGTGCTCGGTCGAGACGTACTCGTCCTTGAGCGCCTCGGCCTCCTTGCGGGCCTCGTCGAGGACCTTTCGCAGGGCGGCCGAGAGCGTCGTCTCCCCTCCCCCGCTGACCTTGGGCAGCTTGGCCAGCGCCGCCTCCAGGTCGGCCCTGATCTTGGCCGCAGGCGCCCCGATCTTGCCCAGGAGAGCGTTTACGATGTTCTCGTCCTGGTCGAGAAAGCTCAGGAGCAGGTGCTCGGGCCGGATCTCCTGATGGCCCATCTCCCCGGCCCGGTCCTGGGCCTTCTGGACGGCCTCCTGGGACATGACGGTGAATTGATCCCAACGCATCGGACGAACCTCCCGCCGCGGATGTCCCTACTATTAAAGACCCGCGGCCGCAGGCTGTCAAGGAGCCGGGCGGGGCGCGGTCAGTCGCTCGTTCCCGACCGGGAAGCCGAGCCCGATGGCCTGGTCGAGGAGCGTTTCGAAGTCCTTCGGGAACCAGTGGCCGATGTTCGGCGTCAGATGGAACTCGATCTTCAGGCCGAGCTTCGCCAAGCGCTCCACCAGGGCCCGCTGGGCCTCGACGCGCTGGTCCATCTCGGTGGTCAGGAACGTCCCGCGCAGGCCCGCGGGCCGTCGCCGACACGATGTCCTCGTCGCGGAGCGTCTCCGGGACGGCCGGACACAGGGCGACGAAGCCGCGGACCGGGAACGGGTTTCCGAAAGCCACGACCATCGCGCCGAATCCGCCCGACGAGAAGCCGCCGATGAGGACCCGCGCGGCGTCGACGGGATACTTTTCGAGGACCCGCTTGTAGGCGGCCTCGACGTCGCGCCGGGTCAGGGAGGCGTCCTGCCAGTGGAAACCCCGCATGCTCGCCACCTGCGTCGATTGGACGTAGACCGTGATGAACTCGGACCGGAGCCGGGACGAGGTCCAGAGGGGCTTGAACTCGGCGATGGATTCGCCGCCGCCGTGCAGGGCGATGAAGAGGGGGTACTTCCGGGACGGGTCGTAGCCCTCGGGCGTAACGACCTCGGTCCGCATGACGGCCTTGCTCTGGGCCTCGTCGACGCGGGCCTGGTTGGCCTTGAGGAAAGCCCTGGAATCGGGGCGTCTCGCGGAGCGGGTCCCAGAACTTGGCGACGAAATCCCAGAGCCCGTAGAACACGCCGCGGCGGAGGCCTTCTTCCAGGGCCTCGACGGCCTTGTCGTTCTCGCCCAGATTGACCCGGGCGGCGGCCAGGTTGAACGTATTGGCCGCGAGGTTGTCGGGGAAGCGGTCGAGGACGCTTTCGAGGAGCGAGGCAGCTTCCGCGAATTTCTTCTGCTGGAAGAGCTCGCCGAGATAGGCCCGCATGTCCTTGTAATCCGCGAACTCTTTCCTCTCCTGGCCCGCGGCGAAGGGCAGGGCGAGCGAACACACGAGCATCATCAGGACAGCGGCACGCTTTATCATCGGTTCGCCTCCTCTCCGGTCGTGCGGGGATCGCGCAAGCGAACCCCCTCATCCTTTCCAGATTGCAATCTTTATGCCAGAGGCCGCGAGAGCCAAGATCCCTATTATGCGGGACTTAGAGAGACCCGTCGAAGGACGCGGCGCCGCCGCGGCGTAAAGTTCCTTGACGGCGGGAACGCGCCCCGATCGCCATCGCACGCGATGCCGATCATCGCGTCCATCGCTTCGCGCCCGACCCCCCTTGACAAGCGGGAAAAAATGCATATTTATGGTGAGTAGGAGCGCGCGTCATGGAAGAATTGGAAGTCACGAGCTGGCTGACCCTCGATGCGATCAGGAAGTCGAAGAACGCCGAGGTCGTCGAGGCGGTCGGCAACCTCCAGACGGGGCACTCCAAGTCCGTCTTCTGCGTCATCGAGGAGGACTTCCTCGAGCTCTGCTACAGCGACGCTGCGGCCAGCACGATCCGCCGCTATGAGGACCGCGACGAGTTCGACGAGGCCCTCGTGGAGCGCAAGGAGGACGCCGGCGAAGCCGCCGTCGCGGACAACGGCGACAAGGACTACGACGAGGACGAGGACGAAGAAGAGGGAGAGGACCTCGAGGACGGTTTCTCGGTCGAGGACGAGCCCGAGGTCTACTAGCCTGGCCTTTTCATAAAGCGCCCGGTTTTTTCCCCATCTCTAGCCGGTCCTTGAGCCCGGCCAGGATATTCAGGGCTTCGAGGGGGGTCAGGGCGGCGAGGTCGAGCGCCTCGATCTCTTCCTTGATCTCACGGAGCCGGGCGGCCTCCCGGTCCTCGGCGAAAAGCAGCATCTGGCTGCGGTCGCCCGACGGGCGGCCGCGGCTGGCCAGCCGGGGCAGCCCCGTCTCGTCGAGCTCCTGCTTCTCCAGATTGAACAGGATCTCCCGGGCCCGGTCGATGACGTCGCGGGGGATGCCGGCCAGCTTGGCCACGTGGATGCCGTAGCTGCGGTCGGACGGGCCGGGGACGATCCGCCTCAGGAAGACGACCTCGTCCTTCCATTCCCGGACGGACACGTGATAGTTCTTGACCCGCGGCAGGGTCAGGGCGAGCTCCGTCAGCTCGTGGTAGTGCGTGGCGAAGAGCGTCTTCGGCCGGACGTCCTCGCGCTCGTGGAGGCGCTCGGCCACGGCCCAGGCGATGCTCAGGCCGTCGAAGGTGCTCGTGCCGCGGCCGACCTCGTCGAGGAGGATGAGGCTGCGGGCCGTCGCGTTGTGGAGGATGGTCGCCGTCTCGAGCATCTCGACCATGAAGGTCGAATGCCCGACGCTGAGGAAGTCCATGGCCCCGATGCGGGTGAAGATCCGGTCGATGAGCCCGATGGCCGCCGCCTTGGCCGGGACGAAGGCGCCCGTCTGGCCGAGGATGGCGATGAGGGCGGCCTGCCGCAGGAAGGTCGACTTGCCGCCCATGTTCGGGCCGGTGATGATGAGGATCTGGTTCTCGGCCCGGTCGACCTCGAGGTCGTTGGGGATGAAGGGCTCGGCCTGGGTCGTCTCGATCACGGGGTGCCGGCCGGCCTCGATGCGGAGGGCGTCGCCGTCGTCGACGACGGGACGGACGTAGTTGCGCCTGGCGGCGCACTCGGCCAGGGCCAGCAGGACGTCGAGCGCCGCGACGTCCGCGGCGATCACCTGCAGGCGCCGGGTCTCGCGGGCCACGGCCTCGCGGACCTCGAGGAAGAGACGGTGCTCGAGGACACCGATGCGCTCCTCGGCGTGGAGGACCTTTTCCTCGTATTCCTTGAGCTCGGGGGTGAGGAAGCGTTCCGCGTTGACCAGGGTCTGCTTGCGCGTGTAGTCGGGCGGGACCTGGGGCAGGTTGGGCTTGGTCACTTCGATGTAGTAGCCGAAGACCTTGTTGTAGCGGACCTTGAGGGAGCCGATGCCGGTCCGCTCCCGCTCCCGGCGCTCGAGCTGGGCGATGAAGGTCTTGCCCGAACGGCTGACCGAGCGGAGGTCGTCGAGCTCGGCGTTCCACGCGTCTTTGACTATGCCCCCCTCGGTCAGGAGGAAGGCCGGCTCGTCGAGGATGGCCCGGTCGACAAGGGAAGCGACGTCGGCGGCGTTGTCCCAGCGGCCGGCCATGTCCCGGAAGATCCCCGACGCGAAGGCCCGGATCTCCTTCTCGATATTCGGCAACGGAGCGAGAGAGCGCTTGAGGGCGACGAGGTCGCGGGGATGGGCCGCGGATAGCGCGATCTTCCCGACGAGGCGCTCCAGGTCGAGGACGCCTTTGAGCGTCTCGCGGAGCTCGCGGCGGGCGATGGTCGCCCCGAGGGCCTCGGCCACGGCGTCCTGGCGGGCGGCGATGGCCGCGGTGTCCCGGAGGGGCCGCAGCAGCCAGGACCGGAGCAGGCGGCCCCCGGGCGCGGTCACGGTGAAGTCGATGACGTCGAGGAGCGTCCCCTTGAGCCGCCCGTCCCGGAGGTTGCGGACGAGCTCGAGGTTGCGGACGGTCGTCGCGTCGAGGACGAGGTGCCCCTCGGCGTTGATGTACGAGATGCGGTGGACCAGGGCCAGGGAATCCTGGCGGACCTTCTTGACGTAGGCGATGAGGGCCCCGGCCGCGGCCACCGCGCGCGGCTTGTCCTCGAGGCCGAAGCCGGCGAGCGAGCGGGCGCCGAAGTGCTCGAGGACGACGCGGGCGGCCTGGGGCGGGTCGAAGAGCCAGCCTTCGGCCGGGCTCAGCGCGGCCCCCGGCTGCTCGTCGCGGGCCAGGGCCCGGTGCAGGGCGTCCTCCGCTCCCTGGGGGTAGATGACCTCCTTGGGCGCCGCCTTGAAGATCTCGTCGGTCAGGAGCTTGGCTTCGTCCCAAGTCCCCTCGAGCGCGCGGACCTCGCCGGCGGCGAGATCGGCCAGGGCCAGGCCCCAGCCCTCCTCCTCGAGGGCGAGCGAGGCGATGAAGGTCCCCTCCTTGGCCTCCTCGGTCTCGACCTCGACGGCCGTGCCCGGGGTCAGGACCTTGATGACCTCGCGCCGGACGACGCCCTTGGCCGCCTTGGGGTCCTCGACCTGCTCGCAGATGGCCACCTTGAAGCCGGCTCGGAGGAGCTTGGGCAGGTAGGAGGCGACGGCGTGATAGGGCACGCCGCACATCGGCATTTTCTGGCGCGAGGTCAGGGCGATGTCGAGGACCGGGGCCGCCGTCTTGGCGTCCTCGTAGAACATCTCGTAGAAGTCCCCGAGACGGAAGAACAGGAGGGCGTCGCGGTGGAGCTCCTTGATGCGGAAATACTGCTCCATCATCGGGGTCAGCGCAGTGTTTTTAGCCATCGGAGCCCTCACTATACCCACGGCCCGGGGCTTTTGCAACAGGCCGGCCGATCGGCGGCTCACTCTCATTGACACTGGAGGCGGGGCTGGTGTAATCTCGGGGCCGTGAACGTCCCCAATTACCTGAGCATCGCCAGGATCCTGGCCATTCCGGCCCTGGTGGCCATGATGCTGGCCGAGTTCAGGGGCCACGAGATCGTCGCCCTGGCCATCTTCGTCTTCGCCGCGCTGACCGACGCCGTCGACGGGTGGATCGCGCGCAAGAAGGGGGAGGTCACGGTCCTCGGGCAGCTCCTCGACCCGACGGCCGACAAGCTGCTCATCGCCTCGGCGGTCATCTGCCTCGTCGAGCTCGGCCTCGTCCCTTCCTCCGCGGCCATCATCATCATCGGGCGCGAGATCGCCGTGACCGGGTTCCGGGCCATGGCCTCGTCCAAGGGGATCAGCATCCCGGCCTCCGTCTTCGGCAAGGCCAAGATGGGCAGCGAATCCTGGATCCTCGGGGCCCTCGTCCTGGGCCCGAATTACCTCGGGAAGGTCATCATCGGGGCGGCCAAGGTCGGCCTGTGGCTGATCGTCGCCCTGGCCATCATCTCGGCCGTCGAGTACTTCATCCGGTTCGGCCCCAAGGTCATCTCACAAGAGGCCGAATAGGGCCCCCTTCGCCTTTTCGGCCCCTTCCCAGGTCTCCACGCCGTGGAGCGCCGGCGCCTGGGGCCAGCCCCGGGCGATGCGCTTCATGAGCCCGGCCAGGACCTTGCCCGGCCCGCATTCGACGCAGGCGTCGACGCCGAGCTCCCTCAGAACACCCATGGACCGCGCCCACAGGACGGACCGGCTGACCTGGCGCTTGAGGGCGTCCCGGGCCTCCGCGCCCGTGCGGACGAGCCGGGCGTCGACGTTGGTGACGATGGGGAAGCGCGGCTCGGCGAACGCGACGGCGTCGAGGTCGGCGGCCAGCCGCTCTTCGGCCGGTTTCATCAGCCGCGAATGGAAGGGCGCGCTGACCGGCAGGACGACCGACCGCGGCGCCCGGATCACGGCCAGGGCCTCTTCGACCGCGGCCTTTTCCCCGGAGATGACGATCTGGTCGTCGCTGTTCCAATTGGCGACCTCGACGGTCCCCGACCGGACTTCGGCCAGCCGGCGTTCGACCTCCTCGCCGGGGACGCCGAGGACGGCGGCCATCGCGCCGACACCGACCGGTACGGCCTCCTGCATATAGCGGCCTCTCTTATGGACGAGGAGCACGGCGTCCTCGAAGCGAAGGGCGCCCGCGGCGACGAGCGCCGAGTATTCCCCGAGGCTGTGGCCGGCGGCCACTTCGGGGTCCCGTCCGATAGCTCGGCAGGCGGCGGTGCTCGCGACGAGCAGGGCCGGCTGGGTGTTCCGGGTCAGACGGAGATCCTCCTCCGGCCCTTCGAAGCACAGGCGGGAGAGCGGGAAGCCGAGGATAGCGTCGGCCCTGTCGAAGAGCTCGCGGGCCTCGGCGGAGCGCTCATAGAGGTCCTGGCCCATGCCCACGGCCTGGGAGCCCTGGCCGGGAAAGAGATAGGCGATGGTCATTTCAGGCAGTCCTTCCTGATCTGGATGTCGGCCCGCTTCCGTATGTCCCGGACCCAGTCGCCCATCTGTTGGGTCCGGCGCCGCTCGCGGATCCCGGCCTCGATGGCATCGCCGGCGTCCTCCAAGGACCCGACGGCGAGGCCGAGGCGCTTCCGCTCCGGGACGTAGATGTCCCGGTAATGGCGCTCGATCTCCGTCAGCGACACGGGCAGGCTCTGGCTGAAGCGCGCGGCCAGGGCCCGGTCGTAGAGGATGCGCTCCGCGAGATAGGGCGCGAGGCTTTCCGCCAGGAGCCCAAGCTTGGCCAGCTTGGCGGCGAAGGCCTCCTCCCCCATCGACCGCCTTAGCTCGTCGGCCGCCGCCGCGACCTCCGCCCGGTCGGCGCCGCGGGCCTCACGGGCCAGGTCGAGGACGACCTTGCGGTCGATGAGCGCGTCGAGCGCGGCCAACCGGGGGTCGGCCCCCGGCGCGGCGGGAGCGGCGTGACCCAGGCCGAACTCGGCCGTCACCTGGACGTCGAGGAGGGTGATGACCTCTCCGTTGACGACGGCGACGACGCAGTTGACCGTCTGGGCCGGGACGGCGGTCGCGGCCAGCAGGACGAACAGAGCGATCCTGGTTATCTTCATCTCACCCGCTCCATCAGAAAATGTGGCCGATCGTCAGGAAGATGAGCGGCCTGCCCTTCCGGTCCTGGGCGTCGAACCCCCAGAGCTTCCAGGCGATCTCGACCCGCACCGGCCCGAGCGGCGTCCGGTAGCGGAGGCTCGCGCCGGCGGCGCCGAGGAGATCGAAGGGCCGGAACCCGTCGAGGCTGGCGTAGACGTTGCCGAGGTCGAAGAAGGCGGCGAGCTGCAATGCCCTCCACGACGGGAAGACGGTCCAGGAGAGCTCGGCGTTGACGAGCAGGACCGCTTCGCCCCCGTAGGGCTTGAGGCTCGTCTCGTCGATGGGCCCGAGCAGCTCGAACTCCTCGCCCCGGAACGTGTTGCTCCCCCCGGCGAAGAAACGCTCCGGCAGGTTCCTCAGCCCGTTGCCGAGCCCGAGCCGGGCCGTCGCGCCAAGGTTGAAGATGGACGACAGGGGCCTGTAGGCCTGGGCCTTGAGGAAGAGCTTCTGGTAGTCCGACGCCATCCCGAAGACGGGGAAGCCCCACTCGGCGACGGCGCTGAAGAAATG
This sequence comes from Candidatus Aminicenantota bacterium, assembly GCA_963719985.1. Taxonomy (GTDB): domain Bacteria; phylum Acidobacteriota; class Aminicenantia; order Aminicenantales; family Saccharicenantaceae; genus RBG-16-66-30. The sequence goes on from CAVRDU010000006.1 coordinate 982,246, forward strand.
CCCGCGGCTGGGGTTCAGCGTGTCGTCCCGCCTCTCCCAGCTCATGCTGACCGACGCGATCGCCGCCGAGTACGGCTGGAAGCGGCGGTCGAGCTCCTCGGGCGGGTTCTCGAGGTCGTACACGGGGATGGCCGTCCGGGTCAGGCTGATCGAACCGAGGAGAAGGCGGGCCCGGCTCAGGGCCTTGACCGCGCTGAGGCTGACGCCGCGCCGGTCGAGCGTGAAGCTCTTGCGCGCCTCGCGCTCGGCCCAGCCGAGCAGGGTCGTCGGCATGGACAGGCCCAGGAAGTAGGGCTGGCTCCACGATACGACCGCCCGGCGCTCGGACGTGCTGATCTGGCCGAGGACGCCGACCTGGGCGCCGAGGCCGAGGACGTTGCTGCGGATGTACTCCGCCGCGAGGCGCGGCCGGAAGTCGTTGGGCCAGGCGGCCACCGAGCCCGTGAGGGGCGACAGGGATTCGAACCCGAGCCCGGCCCCCGCGTAGTTCTCCTCGCCTTCGCGGACGGTGACGACGACGACCTCTTCGCCCGGACCCGTCGGGACCTCGTCGACGCGCACGTCCGAGAAAATGCCCAGCCGCTCGAGCCGCCTTTTCGACTCCTGGATCTTCGAATAGTCGGCCTCGCCGCCCTTCTCGACCAGCACTTCCCGGCCGATGACCCGGCCTTTCGTCCTGCGGTTCCCGGTGAGCAGGACGCTCCGGACGACGACCGGCTCGCCCTCCTCGACCTCGTAGGCGACGGAGACGCGGCCGTCCCCCGCGGGCTCGACGCGGGGCACGACCGAGGTGCCGCGGACGCCGCGGTCGAGGTAGAACGCCTCGATCTGCGTGACGTCCGCCTGAACGTTGGGCGGGAAGTACGGTCCGCCCGGCCGGCAGAGCAACTCGCCGGCGAGGGTCTCGGTGCGGAAAAGGACGGTCCCCTCGATCCGCACGGCGTCGACCAGGGTCCTCGGCCCCTCCTGGATGTCGTAGATGGCCAGGACGCCCGCCGGCCGGCGGTCCAGGTCGAGCCTGACCTGGACGTCGGCGAAGCCGCTCTCCTTGTAGTGCTCCTCGATCTCCCGCGGAATGGAGAACAGCCGGTCGTAGCTGAGGAACGAGAACAGGGGCACGCCTTCGCGGAGCGCCAGCCGGTTCTTCATGTCGAAGTCGGAGAACGCCGAGAGGCCCCGGAACTCGACGCCCTCGACCTTGTGCCGATCGCCCATCGAGACGTCGTGGACGATGCGGACCTCGCCCGGACTCTTCTCCACCCGGCTCTCGACCCCGGCGAAGAGGTAGCCCTTCCGGCGGAGGTGGTTGAGGATGCGGGCCTCCCCTTCGGCCAGACCCCAAGCCTCGAAGACCCGCTCCTCCCAGATGGGCTCGAGAAGCCGGGCGGGGATCCGGGCCCCGTTGACGGCGATGACGATCCTTTCCTGGGGCAGGACCTCGACCCGAAGGTCGACCCGGCGGTTCTGCTCGTCGAAGCTCTCGCCGGCCAGGCGGACCTCGGCCCGCCGGTAGCCGGCCCTCGCCAGTCCGGCCTTGAGGGCCTCGAGATCGGCCTCGAGCCGGCTCGGAACGTAGATATCGCCCACCCTGGTCTTCATTTTCCTGGGGAGCGCCTGATCGGGGATATCGGCCTTCCACTCGACCTCGAGGCCGCCGACACGGAAGCTCTTCCAGTCCGTCGTCCGAAAGACGATGTCGGCGGTCGACGCGCCGGCTTTCCGCCGGACTTCGCAGGCGACCACCGCGTCGAAGCGCCCCTCCCGCCGCAGTCCTTCCCGGACCTCGGCGACGGCCTCCCCGATATGCTCCTCCGAGAGCGTGCCGCCCGGACGCAGGGAGACGAGGGCGTCCCTCAGCCGGGCCGCGGAAACTCCCGCGCCCCGGAAGAAGACGTCGTCGACGAACACGTTCCGGACGAGGACGAACACGAGCTCGATCCGTTCCTCCCCCCGCTTCTCGACCCGGACGTCGGCGAACAGGCCCGTCCGGAAGATCTGCTTGACGGCCTGGTCGACGAGCCGCGGCTCCAGAGGATCGCCCGGCCGGACCGGGATGAGCTCGAGGAGGCCCGCCTCCCCGGGCCGGCCGTCGACCTCGACGGCGACGCGGTCGACGGCGGGTCGCGCGGCGTCCTGGGCCCCGGCCAGGCCGGCGCCCCGGACGCCCAGGGCGAAGGCCAGGGCCAGGACGGCCGCGGCGCGGCGGGCCCGGGCGCGCGTCTTAAAATCGCTTCCGGAATTTGACATCGAATCCGAGCCTTCCTCGATCGTCCCGGCCGCCGACGAGGGAGAACCTTCTGCTGATGTCCCACTCCATGCGGAAGATCGGGACCTCGTCGATCTGGGACATGACGGTGGAGTTGGCCACGATCGTCGAGTAGAGAAACAGGAGGTTCTCCGAGACCTTCTTGCCCACGGTGATCCGGGCGGCGATACCGCCCGGGGTCCGTTCCGGGATATAGGGGTCGATCCGCAGGCGGTCCAGTGAGAAGACGCCGCCCCCCGTTCGCTTCTTGGCCAGGTCGGCGATCTGGTAGGTCAGGAGGGAGGCGGTGCTCAGGGCCGTGCTGCGGTCCCCCGAATACGAATAGTACATCCTCTTGAAAGCGTCGCCCAGCGCGAGAAGCGAGAGGATCTCGTCGGGGGAGAGCGGCGGCGAGGAGGTGAACACCGGCTTGAGGCGGCTCGTCGGCCCGCTCAGATCGAGGGTCACCCGGAAATCCTTGACGTAGGTCTCGCCGCGGAAATCGAAGTAGGGCTCCGACCGCACGGGGTCGGTGAAGCTCAGCCGGCCGTGGATGACCCGGAAGTTCCGGTCCTGGAAGAGGAAGTCCCCGCTGACGATATCGATGTCGCCGAGGAGGATGGGCGCGGCCAGGGCGCCGACGACGGTCAGGTTGAAGCGACCGTCGAACCGGCCCAGGGCGTTGTCGATGAGCATGTTCTCGTCGGCCCGCAAGCGGATGTTCAAGGACATGCCGTCGAAGAAGGACGGCTCGGGCGTCGCCTCCGCCGTCTGCGACGAGAAGCCGAACTCCTCGTAGATCTCGCGGCGCCAGTTCAGCCGCTTGAACAGCATCTCCCCTTCGGTGACGAACCGCCTCCCGTCCTTGAGGAGCCGCAGCGAGGCGTCGACCTGGGCCCGCATCCGGTCCATGGGCGAGAGGACCATGTCCCTGCCTTCGAGCCTCAAGTCCATCGTAGCGACCCCGGCCTCGCCGAAGCCGAACACGCCGGAACCGGTGACGGCCCCTCCGCCGAGCGTTCCGCGGATCGAGGTCAGGGTCAGCCTTTCGTCGAGGTATTTCCCGGCCAGCGTGTATTCGGTCAGGGGGTAGGCGAAGCCCGGTAGAGGCAGGACCGGTCCGGCGACATCGAAGGAGAGCGAGACGGAGGCGCCCGCCTCTCGTCCCTCGATCGCGGCGGCGTAGTTCGCCCGGCCCTTCGCTCCGCCCCAGGGGGAAACGAGGTCGAGGGCTTCGAGCGAGCCCCGGACGGTCCCGGAGAAGGGCTCTCCCGAAAGGGGGAACGTGAGCGAGGCTTGGAACGGGTTGTCGCCGCCGACGAGCTGGCCGTCGAGCTCGAGGAGGACCCGGCCGCCGCCGACGTCCAGACGGAGGCCGCCACGGGCCTCGGTCCTGTCGAGGGGCGGCAGGACCATGTCCTTGATGCTGAAGAGACCGCCGAGCTTGTCCCGGCCGAAGACGCCGCGGCCGGCGAGCGAGAGGGACAGGTTCCCGGTCGCCGACGGGACGACCGTCCGGAAGTCGAGCTCCTCGCCCCGGAGGTCGACGTCGAATTCGCCGTTCGCGGTCCCGGCCGAGATCCGCCCGTTCAGCTGGCCCCCGTGGAAGCCCATCGACAGCTCGGGGAAGGCGACGCGCCCCTCCTTCCACTCGATCCGGCCCGCGACGTTCCGCGCGGTCTCGCCGTAGCCCCGGATCTCGGGGCTGGTGAAGGCGCCGGAGATCTCCATGGCCCCGGCCCGGTCGACCATCCTGAAGTCACCCGCGGCGCGGCCGGCCAGGCTGACGGGGACTTCCAGGGCGGGCAGGATCCGGGCCAGCTCGAATTCGCCTCTTTCGACGTCCAGCTCGAGCGTATCGCCGCGGGTCCGGATGCGGGCCAGGCCCCTGAGCTCGGGGTCGTCGACGTCGAATCGGCCGTCGAAGCCTTCCGGCCCGACGAGGACGTCCGCCCCGACGCTCGCGGCGTCGAAGAGCTCGAAGCCGCCGGGCGACAGGGTGGCCTTGATCGCCACGGTCGGCGAGGCCGACCGGCCGCTGAGCCGGACGTCGGCGTAGCCCTGACCGCGGATCACGCCGAAGGCGAAGGGCTGCTCGAGGACGGCCGAAACGAACTCCCGCGTCGACTTGGCGTCGAAGACGGGCCCGCGGACATGGGCGTCCAATCTCCCCCTTGAGGTCTAAGGCCGCGTTCGCCTCGAACCGCCCGAAGCTCGTCTCGAGGCCCGGGGCCTCGATGGTGACGAAGTGGCCCGGGAAATCGACCCCGACCGCGACCCCGCCCCGGAAGGCGTACGAGTCCCCCCGGCGCTCCAGGGATTCGTCGCGGAACTCGGCGTCCACGGCGAGCTTGCGGTCCTCGACGGTGAACGAGCCGTAGGCCACCGACCGGACCGGCCAGGGGATGGACAGCTCGCTGAAGACGGGGTCGATGACGAGCGGCCCGGCCTGGCCTTCCACCCGTCCGCCGCGGAAGGTCAGGACCAGCCTTTCGGCGGGCCGTGCGGGCTTCTGGAGATCGGCCTCGAGGCGGCCGCCCGCCTCCGGGAGGAACTCGAAGCGGCCGCGAAAAAGGCCCATGGGCGTCCCCGAAAGGACGAGGGTGTCCGACGCGAGGCCAGTCGTAAAGGCGATCCGGCGGTCCTTGCGCTCCAGGCGGCCCTCGCCGCTCACCCGCCCCCGCCAGTCGAACGGCAGGTGCAGGACCTGGTCCAGGAAAACCGTGTCGGCGTCGAAGCGGGCCGTGAGGTCGACCTCCGGGTCGAAGAGCCCGCGGACCCGTCCTTCGGCCGCGATGGTCAGGCCCGGCCCTTCGACGGCCAGGCGCTCGACCGAGAGGTCCTCGCCCTTGCCCGAGACGAGAACGGTCAGGCCGCCGAGTGATCGGAGCGCCATTCCCGGCGAAGCGTAACCGCTCGTCGCCGCCGTGACCCGGATCGTGAAGGCGTCTCCATTCTGGGTGACGACCCCCCGGACGCCGCGGGCCTCGAGGGCCGTCGCCCCGGCCGCGTAGACGAAGGAGCCGTTCTCGACGAGCCCTCGCTCGATGATGAAGGGGAGAGCCAGGACCGAGAACCGCCGGCGCGGCTTGGCCCGCGGGGCCCCGGGCGCGGGCGGCGCCAACCGGACCTCAGGGGAGTCGAGGACGACGGTGATCGCCTTGCGGTTCCGGAGCAGCGAGAGATACGAGACCTCGACCCGCACCTTCCGGACCCGGAAGGCCTCCGGGTCGGCGACAGAACGGATGTTCTCGATGACCAAGGCCGGCGGGAAATACGAGAGCGTCAAGCGGTCGTAGGCATACGACCTGCGGATCTCCTTGCGGACCTCGTTAAGCAGGGCGTTCTTGCCGGCGGCGAGGACGACGGCGAGGGCGGCCAGGACGAGGGCGAAGACCAGGGTCCGGCGGACCCTCTGGACGAGCGCCCGCACCTGCTCGCGGACCCGGAAGATCGAGTGGAACCTCACTTCTTGACTTTCCTCCAGTCGGCCAGGAAGCGCTCCACGCCGATGTCGGTGAGCGGATGGTGGGCGAGCTTGGCCAAGACCCCGTACGGGACGGTGGCGATGTCGGCGCCGAGGAGGGCCGCGTCGATGACGTGGCGCGGGTGGCGGACGCTGGCGACGATGACCTCGGTCTCGAAGCGGTAGTTCTCGAAGACCTGGACGATCTCCTCGACGAGGGCCATGCCGTCCTCGGCGATGTCGTCGAGGCGGCCGATGAACGGGCTGACGAACCGGGCCCCCGCCTTGGCCGCGAGGAGGGCCTGGCCGGTCGAGAAGACGAGCGTCATGTTGACGGCGACGCCCTCGGCGTGGAGGGCCTTCGTCGCCTTGAATCCCTCCAGGCCGACCGGGATCTTGACGGCGATGTTGGGCGCGATCCGGGCCAGCGCGCGGGCCTCGACGACGATCTCGTCGGCCTTGAGCGAGACGCACTCGGCGCTGACGGGACCGGGGGTCAGGGCGCAGATGGCCCGGATGTTGTCCTCGAACGTCACGCTCTCCTTGGAGCAGAGGGACGGGTTGGTCGTCACGCCGTCGAGGACGCCCCAGCTCGCGACCTCGCGGATCTCCTCGAGATTGGCCGAATCCAGGAACAGCTTCATGGGTCCTCCTTGGCGCGCGGGCGCGTGAACGGGTTGGAGAGCACGCCGACGCCCTCGATCTGGACGTCGACCCGGTCGCCGGGCTCCGTCGGTCCCACCCCGGCCGGCGTGCCTGTGGCGATGATGTCGCCCGGATGGAGGGTCATGATCCGGGACAGGAACCTGACGAGATACGGGATGGGGAAGATCAGGCCGGCGGTCGATCCCGATTGGACGAGCCGGCCGTTGAGGAAGGTCTTCAGGCGGATCGCGGCCGGGTCGAGCCCGGTAGCGACGCAGGGCCCGACGGCGGCGAAGGTGTCGAAGCCCTTGGCCCGCGTGAACTGGACGTCCTTCGCCTGGAGGTCCCGGGCCGTGACGTCGTTGAAGCAGGTGTAGCCGAGGATCGCGTCGTCGACCGGCGCGTCGTCGCCGAGGTCGCGGACCTTCCGGCCGATGACGACGGCGACCTCGCCCTCGTAGTCGACGCGGGCCGACGCCGGCGGCTGGACGATGGGATCCAGATGGCCGACGACGGCCGTCGGCGGCTTGAGGAAGATGAGGGGCTCCTCGGGCGGCAGATTGCCCAATTCCTTGGCGTGGTCCCGGTAGTTGCGGCCGATGCCGATGATCTTCGAGGGCAGGACCGGCGGCAGGACGCGGACGTCGCTGATGGGCACGGGACTCGTCCCGAGCCCGAAATCGCCGAAGATCGAACCGATGACGGGGAACAGGTATTCCTCCTTGAGGACGCCGTAGAGGATCTTCTTGCGGTAGCGGAAGCGGTAGATCTTCAAGCCCTCGCTCCTCTCGCCCGGGCGTCGGGCACGACGGCCGGGGGGCAGAAATCGGAGGCCCTTGCCTTCCGGTCGAGGACGCGGACCGTGAAGGCCAGGCTCGCCGGGCCGCCGGGCCCGGGTTCGTAGACGTACGAGGAGGCCGCGGCCCCGGCGATCGCGACGCGGCCGGCCAGCCGGGCCGACCGCTCGACCGCGTCCGTCGTGAGCGAGGCCCCGCCGGCGGGCGCGTCGCGCTCGAAGACCCAGATCTCGGCGTCGCCGAGAGGCCCCAAGGGGCGGCCGGAGACGGTCTTGATCGGGTTCGTCCAGGAGAGGACGACCGTCCCATCCCGCCGAACGGCCGTGAGCCGCTCGATGGGCATCGGGGTCCGGCCCGGTGGCAGCTCGAGAGGGCCCTTGCGGCCGCAGGCCGGGGCGGCGACGAGGCACAAGCCGATGAGAAGCGTCGCGAGCGGTCTGGTCATCACAGGATGAATCGCCGGAGGTCCTGGTTGATGAGGATTTCCCTGAGATGGTCACGAACGTATTCCCGGTCTACGCGGAGGGACTTCTCGGCGATGTCCGGGGCGGCGAACGAGATGTCCTCCATGACCTTCTCGACCACGGTGTGGAGGCGCCTCGCGCCGATGTTCTCGGCGTCGGCGTTGACCTTCTCGGCGACGTCGGCGATCTCGTCGACGGCGTCCGGGGTGAAGTCGACACGGACGCCCTCCGTGCCCATGAGGGCCTCGTACTGGCGGATCAGGGCGTTCTCGGGCTCCGTCAGGATGCGCACGAAATCTTCCTTGTTGAGGGGGGTGAGCTCGACCCGGATCGGGAACCTCCCCTGGAGCTCGGGGATGAGGTCGGAGGGCTTGGAGACGTGGAAGGCCCCGGCGCCGATGAAGAGGATGTGATCGGTCCGGACCAGGCCGTAACGCGTGTTGACGGTCGTCCCCTCGATGATCGGCAGGATGTCGCGCTGGACGCCCTCGCGGCTGACGTCGGGACCGTGGCCCGATTCGCGGCCGGCGATCTTGTCGACCTCGTCGAGGAAGATGATGCCCGACTGCTCGACGCGCTCGACGGCCAGGCGGGAGACCTGGTCCATGTCGACGAGGCGCTTCTCCTCCTCCTCGAGGACGATCTCGCGGGCCTCCTTGACCTTCATCCGCCGGCGCTTCGTCCGCCCGCCCAGGAGGCCCGGCAGGAGCTCCTGGATCTGGAACCCGATCTCCTCGACGCCGGCGTTGGAGACGACCTCGACGGGCGGGGTCGTCTTCTCCTTGACCTCGATCTCGACCGTCCGGTCGTCGAGCTGGCCCGCCCGGAGCTGGGCCCGGAGCTTCTCCCGGGTCTCGCGGAAGCGGGTCTCCTCCTGGTCATCGGCGGTCTCGTCGCGCCGCCGCGGCGGCGGCAGGAGGATGTCGAGGAGCTTCTCCTCGGCGCTGGCCTGGGCTTTCTCCACGATCTCGGCGACCTTCTCCTGCTTGACCATGTCGACGGAGATGCGGACGAGGTCCCGGATCATGGACTCGACGTCGCGGCCGACGTAGCCGACCTCGGTGAACTTGCTGGCCTCGATCTTGAGGAAGGGCGATGAGGTCAGCTTGGCCAGGCGCCGCGAGATCTCGGTCTTGCCGACGCCCGTGGGGCCGATCATGAGGATGTTCTTGGGCGCGATCTCGTCGGCGAGGTCCGGCGGGAGCCGGCGCCGGCGGAAACGGTTGCGCAGGGCGATGGCGACGGCTTTCTTGGCCGCCTTCTGGCCGATGATGTACTTGTCGAGCTCGGCGACGATCTCCCGGGGCGTGAGCTCGGTCTCCGGGACCTCGGTCGCCGAGCTCTCGAGCGTCTCGGGCAGGATGATCGGCACTCAGAGCTCCTCGACGGTCAGCTCGCGGTTGGTGTAGACGCAGATCCCGGCGGCGATCCCGAGGGCCTCCTCGGCAACGGCCCGGGCGCCGAGGTCCGTGTGACGGATGAGGGCCCGGGCCGCGGCCAGGGCGTAGGGACCGCCGGAGCCGATGGCGATGATGCCGTCGTCGGGCTCGACGACGTCCCCGGTCCCCGAGATGAGGAGGGCCGTCTCCGCGTTGGCCACGACGAGCAGGGCGTCGAGCTGGCGGAGGGATCTCTCCATGCGCCAGTCCTTGGCCAGCTCGATGGCCGCCCGGGCCAGGTTGCCGCGGTACTGCTCGAACTTGGCTTCGAAACGGGTGAACAGGGCGAAGGCGTCCGATGTGGCCCCGGCGAAACCGGCCAGGACGCTGTCCTGGGCCAGCCGCCGGAGCTTCTGGGCGGTCTCCTTGAGGACGGTCTGGCCCATAGTCACCTGCCCGTCGGCGGCCATGGCCGTCTTACCCTTGTGCCGAACGCAAATGACGGTCGTCGAACGGATCATTGGCACACCTCTATCCTCGTTCAATGATATAAGATAGGCCGCGCTAAGTAAAGAAAGGAGGCATCGAGGTATGAGGGAGCCCTTCTTTGCGGCTGTGCTCGGGATACCATCCCTTGCCCCCGCGCCCCGGAAACCTGCGAATCCGGTTTCCCCCGCCTCCGGCGGGCCCCCCTTCCATCACGGGGGCCTTGGGATGGCATCCCTCGCCGCCGCACGCAGGGCTCCCGTCAACTCGCTCATGCCTCCCTTTTTACGAATTTCTCGAATGTTCCGGATAGGGGCCTTTTCGGATTGACCAGGTCATCCGGTTTCAATAATATGGGAGAGATCCGGCGCTAGAGAGGAGGCCCCATGTCGTCCTTGACCTTGGTCGTGATGGCGGCGGGGATCGGCAGCCGCTACGGCGGGCTGAAGCAGATCGACCCCGTCGGCCCGAGCGGAGAGGTGGTCCTCGATTACTCCGTGTACGACGCCCTGCGGACCGGCTTCGACCGGGTCGTCTTCATCATCCGCCGGGACATCGAGGCGGCCTTCCGGGAGAGGATCGGCCGCCGTATCGAGCGGGCGGCCGACACGGCCTACGTCTTCCAGTCCCTGGACGATCTCCCGCCGGGTTTTTCCGTTCCCGAAGGCCGGACCAAGCCCTGGGGGACGGGCCAGGCCATCCTCGCCTGCCGCGATCAGGTCTCGACGCCGTTCCTGGCCATCAACGCCGACGACTATTACGGGCGGAGCGCGTTCGAGGTCATGGCCGGCTACCTCGGCCAGGCGCCGCAGGCCGGACCGGGCCCGGAGTTCGCCATGGTCGGCTACCGGCTCGAGAACACGCTCTCCGAGCACGGGACCGTCGCCCGGGGCGTCTGCGAGGCGACGCCGGACGGCTTCCTCGTCGGCATCCGCGAGCTCCTCAAGGTCCGCAGCTTCCCCGAGGGCATCAAGCATACCGAGAACGATCGCGACTGGACACCACTCGCCCGGGAAAGCTGGACCTCCATGAACTTCTGGGGCTTCACGCCGGCCCTCTTCGGCGAGCTCGAGCGCCGCTTCCCCGAGTTCCTGCGGGCCAACGCGGGGAACATCACCAAGGCGGAGTTCCTCATCCCCGAGGTCGTCGGCGCCCTCCTCCGCGAAGACAAGGCCCGGGTCAAGATCCTGCCGACGCGCGAGCGCTGGTTCGGCGTCACCTACCCCGAGGACCGGCCGGCCTTCCGGCGGGCCATCCTCGAGCTCATCGAGGCCGGAGCGTATCCCCGCGGCCTCTGGGACGGCCGGCGGCCGGCACGCTGATCCCGGGAAACCAAATCCCCCCGGGCGGCGTATATTTAGATGGGTTTGCACAATTCGAGCCGAATTGCTATTCTTCTGATATTCGAAGTAGCGAAAATCCATGAAATGCCCGCGCTGCCAGAACGAGAATCCTGAGGGGACGCGTTTCTGCGGCCGCTGCGGCCGGGAGCTCCCTTCCACCGGCGACACCGTCGCTTCCGGAACGGCCACGTTTCAGACGCCCTCCCGGGGGCTCGAGCGGGGGACGACATTCGCCCGGCGTTTCGAGATCATCGAGGAGATCGGCAAGGGCGGCATGGGCACCGTCTACAAGGCCTTCGACAGCAAGATCCGGGAGATCGTCGCCCTCAAGCTCCTCAAGCCCGAGATCGCCTCCGACCTCGAGATCATCGAGCGCTTCCGCAACGAGCTCAAGCTGGCCCGGCAGGTCTCCCACCGTCACGTCTGCCGGATGTACGACATCGGCGAGGAGTGGCTGTCGATCTACATCTCGATGGAGTACGTCCCGGGCGAGGACCTGAAGAGCTTCATCCGGCGGTCGGGGCACCTCAACGAGGCCAAGGCCGTCGGCCTGGCCCGGCAGATCCTCGAGGGGCTGGTCGAAGCCCACCGCCTCGGCGTCGTCCACCGCGACCTCAAGCCCCAGAACATCATGATCGACCGCGACGGGAACGCCAAGATCATGGACTTCGGCATCGCCCGCTCGCTCCACACCAAGGGCGTCACGGGGACGGGTGTCATCATCGGGACCCCCGAGTACATGGCCCCGGAGCAGGCCGAGGGGCGCGACGTCGACCACCGGACCGACATCTACGCCCTGGGGGCCATCCTCTTCGAGATGGTCACGGGGCGCGTCCCGTTCGAGGGCGAGACCCCCCTCAGCATCGTCCTCAAGCACCGGAGCGAGCCGCCCGCCGACCCCCAGAAGCTCAACGCCCAGGTCTCCGCCGGGCTGAGCCGGATCATCCTGAAGTGCCTCGAGAAGTCGCGCGAGCGCCGCTACCGGACCGCGGCCGAGGCCCTCGAGGACCTGGCCGCGGTCGAGCGGGCCCTGCCCTCCCCCACCCAGGTCACGGTGAGGGCCAAGCCCATCACGACACGCGAGATCACGGTCAAGTTCAGCCTCAGGAAGGTTCTCTGGCCCGGTCTGCCCCTGTTCGCGGCCTTCGCCGCGGCCGTCTTCCTGATCGTCTCCCTCGTCGACAAGGGCGCGACCACCGAGACCGCCGGACGGCGGGACCTCGGCCCCACGTTCCGGGTGGTAGAATCGGGCCGCCCGCCGGGCCAGCCGGCGAAAGCGATCCCGGACCCCGCGGCGCCCGCGACCGAAGGAGGGGCCCGGCCGGCCGCTCTCGCGGGCGGATCGGGCTCCAAGATCCTCGGCTACCTCGGCCCCTTGCTCAAGGACCCGAACAGGTTCCTCAACGAAAAGGACGCCCAGGAGCTCCAGAAGGTCATCGAGACGGTCAAGACGCAATATCCGAAAGAGGCGGCCGCGTTCTCCCACTACTTCGACAGCATCCAGGTCCGTATCGAGCAGGCCAATAAGGCGCGCGAGGCGGGCGACGTCGAGGCCTCGAAGCGGAGCTACGACCGGGGCGAGTCCGAGATGCGCAAGCTCCTGGCCCAGGTGAGCGAGAGGGACAGGGCCGAGAAGGCCCGCCTGGACCTCCAGGACGCCAAGACGAAGTCCGCCGCGGCGCGACGCGACCGGCCGAACCTGCTCAGCTGGATCGCCCTGGAGAAGGAGAAGGACGCGGACGACGCCTTCGCCGGGAACGACTTCTCCGGCGCCCGGATCCTCTACACCCTGCTGGCCAGGGTCCACGTCCTGAGCCTCGACACCGTCGGCGAGGACAACGCCCTGGCGTCGCTCGAGCGGCTGGCCGCCGGGATCCGCGTGGAGGCGGAGGCGGCGGGGGCGCCGGAAAAGCAGGCCTGGCTCTATGAGCGGGCCAAGGCGGAAGAGGTCGGCGCCCGCGAGCGGATCAAGGACGGCCTCGTCCCCCAGGCCGCCGAGCAGTACATCCTGGCCGCGTTCCTCTACGAAAAGGCCAAGGAAGTCGCGCTCGAGAGCGCCCAGGCCGGGCGGGACTGACGGTCAGCCGCATGACCAAGAAGAAAAAGCGCCTGCTCTTCGTCTGCTACGGGAACATCTGCCGCAGCCCCATGGCCGAGGGGATCGCCCGCAAGCGTCTCGGGCCGGGCGTCGAGGTCGCCAGCGCGGGCATCGGCGCGACCGGCGGCCCGGCCGCCGAAGAGGCCGTCCTGGTCATGAAGCTCGTCTACGGCACGGACATCTCGCGCCACGTCGCCCGCCCGGTCGGGCTCTTCGACCTCGCCGGCTTCGACCACATCGTCGCCATGGACGTCTCCATCCACAACCATCTCCGGGACGTCTGGGAGGTCCCCGAAGCCGTCCTCTACGGCTGGGACATCGAGGACCCCTTGGGCGAGGATTACGGCGCGTTCAAAGAGACGGCCCTGAAGATCGAGCGGAGGCTGGAGCAGCTGCTGGTCGCGACGGGCCTCGCCTGAGCCCTCCCCTTCCCTACCTGTCCATCAGCGTCCCGACCGGGCGCAACGCGGGCACGTTCTCGAAGACGATCCGGGCCGCGTTCAGGGCGGGGACGGCCAGGATCATCCCCGGGATGCCCCAGAGCCACGCCCCGAAGAAGAGGGAGAAGAGGATGAGGAGGTGCGAGAGCCGGAGCCCTTCCTGGCCCATGAGCCGAGGCTCCAGGACGCGGTGGAGGACGAGGTGGACCGCGGCGAGGAGGAGGAGGACGACCACGACCTTGAAGGTGACCCCCCCCTCGAGCAGGGCGGTGATGAGGACGGGCAGGGCGACGGAGACGACCGCCCCCAAGCCCGGGATGTAGTTGAAGAGGAAGGCCAGGACGCCGAAGAGGACGGCGAAGCGGATCCCGAAAAATCCCAGGATGGCGGCGGCGAAGAGGCCGATGAGGAGGTTGGCCAGGCTCTTGACCGCGATGTACCGTTGGATCTCGCGGTCGATCCGGACGACCGTGCGCCCCAGCGTCTCGGACTGGCCCGGGGGGAAGGCCACGGCGAACTTCCGGAGGAGCCGGCCGCGGCCGCTCAGGATGAAGATCATGAAGACGAAGACCAGCAGGAGATCGGACATGAAGCCGAGGAAGGGGCCGAGGGAGGACACGAGGAAGGTCCCGGCCTGGCCGACGTTGATGCCTTGGATCCACTCCGTGAGGCCGGCCTTGAAGCGCGGGTCGGGCACGATCTCGTCGATCCTCTCGAGGGTCGACCGGACCATCTCGGTGTAGGACGGGAGCTCGGCGGCGAAAGACTTGCCGCCGGCGTAGAACACCGTGCCGATGAGATAGAGGCCGGCGAAGGACAGGAGGAGGATGACGGTCAGGGCCAGGGACTTCGGCACCTTCATGCGGACGAGCACGTCCAGGCCGGGGGAGACGGCGAAGGCGAAGAGCAGGGCCATGGCGAAGGGGACGAGGATCGGCCGGGCCAGCCGGAGGAAGACGCCGACGAGGAAAAGGACGACGACGGCCGCCCCGACCCTGATCCAGCGGTTCTTGTCCACGCGACCTCCCGTCCGCCTATGATAGCCGAATTCCCCTCCCAAGGGAACGTCTTTTCCATCGCCCCCACCCCCGCGGCGAGGCCTCGAGGATTGTCGCATCTTGATCGACATTCCTCCCTTCCCTCGGCCCTTCCTTTTATAGATAATAGGGCCCGGGCGGGGGAAGACAGGGACGGAAGGGAGAGGACGATGACGAATCGCATCCGACGAACGATCGGGCTGCTGGCGGCCACGGCGTGCCTAGCCGCGGCGAACGCGGCCGCGGCGGACCTCAAGAGCCTGGTCAGGGACCTCCACGCCGTTCCGTCGACGACGGGCAACGAGGAGGCGCTGGCCGCGAGGATCCGGGCCCATCTGCCGAAGGCCCTGACCGTCGAGGAGGACGGCCTGGGCACGATCGCGGTCCGGCTCGCCGGAGCGTCCGGGCCGACGCTCGTCCTGGCCGCGCTCGACGCCTACGGGCACATGGTCAGCGGCATCACTCCGGACGGCCACCTCACCGTGGACCGGCCGGTCGCCCCTCCCCACGCCCGGTTCGACGCTTACCTCCTCGGCCAGCCGGTCGTCATCTCGACGGCGCGCGGCCCCGTCATGGGCGTCGTCTCCCAGCCGGCCCTCCACCTCCTGACCCCGGAGCGGCGGAAGGTCCTCGTCGACGGCTTCTCGCTCGAGAACGCCTTCATCGACATCGGCGTCCGCTCGGAGGGTGAGGCCCGGGCCAGGGGCGTCGAGTTCCTCGACCCGGTGACGTATCCCGCGGTCCTCACCGAGCTCGCGGGAGAGAAATGGGCCGGCCCGTCCCTCGGGGCCAAGGCCGTGGCCGCCGTCCTCGTCGACATCGCCGCCGGGCCACGCTCCGCCCCCGCCGGCGGCGAGATCGTCCTCGCCTGGGCCGCCCAAACCAAGTTCGCGGCCCGCGGCCGGGGCGCCCGGCCGGCCCTGGGCGCCTCCCGGATCAAGGCGAAGTGGCGGCCGCGGCGGGCCGTCATCGTCGACGTCGTCGCGGCCGGCGAGAGCGACGGCGGGCCGCTCCCGGGCCGGGGCCCCGTCCTCATCCAGTCCGCGGCCGAACCTTCGCCGCTGACGCGGTCCCTGGCCAGGCTCGCGACCGAAGCGGGGATCCCCCTGCAGACCTTGACCGCGCCGGATTCGCCCCTCGCCCTCCCCTTCGCCGACGCGCCTTCCGAGGTCGTGACGGTCGCCCTGCCGGTCCGCTTTCTCCACACGCCCTCGGAGATCGTCGAGATCAAGGACCTTCGAGCCCTGCGCGATCTCCTGGCGGCGTTCCTGACGAAGGGAGACGTTCGATGAACAGGCGCCACGCGGCCCTCGTCATGTCCCTCCTCCTGACAGCGGCCTCCGCGGACGCCCAGTCCCGGGCCTGGGACATCCTCAGGGAATTCGTGCTCGTGCCGGGCGTCTCGGGCCACGAGGGCCCGGCGGCCGACTACGTCCGGAAAGCTCTCCCCGCGGGCCTCGAGGTCGAGCGGGACGCCATGCACAACGTCTGGTTCACGGTCGGCTCGGGCGGGCCGCACCTCCTCTTCGTCGCCCACACCGACGAGCTGGGCTGGATCGTCGACCGGATCACGCCCGAAGGCCGCGTCCGCGTCAAACAGGGCGGCGGCCTCCTGCCCCAGACGGTCGAGGCCCGGCCCATCCTCGTCCATACCGCCCGGGGCCCCGTCCCCGGTATCGTCGCGCCCCGGCCCGGCTACGACGAGCGCCGGACGGGCGTCGACCAGCCGGACCCGCCCTTCACCGCCGAGAGCTTCGACATCTATCTCGGCGTCGAGACCGAGGCCGAGGCCAGGGCGCTCGGGGTCGCCGAGGGCGACTCCGTCTCGCCCCGTAAGACGATCGCCGATCTCGGGCCGGGGCTGATGGCCGCGCGGGCCGTCGACGACCGGGCCGGCTGCGCCGCCCTTCTCGACGCCGCGCTCCGCCTGAAGCCGGGCGCGCTCAAGGGCCGCACGGTCACGTTCGCCTGGGACGTCCGCGAGGAGATCGGCCTCTTCGGGGCGTCGGAGCTGGCCAAGATTTTGAAGCCGGACTACGTTTTCGCCATCGACACGTTCGTCTCGACGGATTCGCCCGTCGAGTCCAGGCGCCTGGCCTACCTGCCCGTCGGGAACGGCGCGGTCGTCCGGGCCATCGACTCGAGCAACGTCACGCCCAAGACCGAGATCCGCAAGGTCCTGGCCATCGCCAGGAAACACGGCATCCCCATCCAGGTCGGCAGCTCCCGGGGCGGCAACGACGGATCGGTCTTCCTCTCCGGTGGCGCCGTCGACATCCCCCTGTCCTGGCCCGGCGCCTACGCCCACTCCCTGATCGAGAAGATCGACCGCCGCGACCTCGAGGCGCTGACAGACCTCATCCTGGCCCTTGTCGCGGAGTGGAAGTGATCTGGCCAAGACTATGTCGCTCCGCGCCGCATCTGGTCCTCCGCTCCCCAGAGTCCGCTCCGGGTAGGCCGGACGGGGACGCTACCGGACAGGACCCGTTCAGGGATAAGCGCCTTGCTCCCTCATGAAGACATCGGCTCGTGAAAGATCTAAGCTAGGCGGCTAGGATCTGTTCGTAGAAGTCGTTGCCCTTGTCGTCGACGATGATGAAGGCCGGGAAGTCCTTGACCGTGATCTTGTAGATGGCCTCCATGCCCAGCTCGGGGTAGGCCACGACCTCCTGGCTGGTGATGCAGTCCTTGGCCAGCCGGGCGGCGGGCCCGCCGATGGAGCCGAGGTAGAACCCGCCGTAGGTCTTGCAGGCCTCCGTCACGGCCTTGGAGCGGTTGCCCTTGGCCAGCATGACCAGCGAGCCGCCCAGCTTCTGGAAGAGCGCGACATAGTCGTCCATCCTCCCGGCCGTCGTCGGCCCGAGCGAGCCCGAGGCGTAGCCGGGCGGGGTCTTGGCCGGGCCGGCGTAATAGACGATGTGGTCCTTGAAATAGGCCGGCAGGTCCTCGCCCTTGTCGACCTTCTCCTTGAGCCGGGCGTGGGCGATGTCGCGGGCGACGATGATGGGCCCGTCGAGGACGAGGCGGGTCGCCACCGCGTGCTTGGCGAGCGCGGCCCGGATCTCGCTCATCGGCCGGTTGAGGTCGATCCGCACGGCGGGCTCGCCCGAGGCGGCGGGGCCCGGCAGGTACTTGGCCGGGTCCTTTTCCAGCCGCTCGATGAAGATCCCGTCCCGGCTGATCTTGGCCTTGACGTTCCGGTCGGCGTTGCAGCTGACGCCCAACCCGATGGGGCACGAGGCGCCGTGGCGGGGCAGACGGACGACCCGGACGTCGAGCGAGAAGTACTTGCCGCCGAACTGGGCCCCCAGGCCGATCTTCCGGGAGGCCTCGAGGAGCTTGCGCTCGAGCTCGAGGTCGCGGAAGGCGTGGCCGCCGGGGCCGCCCGCGGTCGGCAAGCCGTCGAGGTACCTGGCCGAGGCCAGCTTGACCGTCTTGAGGACGAGCTCGGCGGAAGTCCCGCCGACGACGACCGCCAGATGATAGGGCGGGCAGGCCGCCGTGCCGATGGCCCTCATCTTGCCGACGAGGAATTTCTCCAGGGCGGCCGGATTGAGGACGGCCTTCGTCTCCTGGAAGAGGTAGGTCTTGTTGGCCGAGCCGCCGCCCTTGGCGACGAAGAGGAACGAATAGGCGTCGCCGTCGACGGCGGCGATGTCGATCTGGGCCGGTAGGTTCGTGCCGGTGTTCTTCTCCTCGTACATCGTCAGGGGGGCGTTCTGCGAATAGCGGAGGTAGTTCTTGGCGTAAGCGTTGAAGACGCCCCGGGAAAGGGCCTCCTCGTCCCCGCCGCCGGTCGAGACGCGCTGGCCCTTCTTGGCGTTGACGATGGCCGTGCCCGTGTCCTGGCACATGGGCAGGACGCCATCGGCCGAGATCACGGCGTTCTTCAGGAGCTCCAGGGCCACGGTCCGGTCGTTAGCCGAGCTCTCGGGATCCTTGAGGATGGCCGCCAGTTGCTCGAGATGGGACGGCCGCAGGAAGAAGGCCGCGTCGTGGAAAGCCCGCTCGGCGAGCAGGGTCAGCGCTTGAGGGGCGACCTTGAGGACCGGGTGTCCGTCGCACTCCCCGGAGGCGACATGGTCCTTGGACACGATCTCGTATTCGGTCGTGTCTTCCATCGGGGGGAACAGGGGGGTGTAGACGAATTCGCTCATGGCTCATCCTCCAAAGGTCCGGCGGCCGGCCGCCGGGGGATCAGGCCTGGACCTTGCCCAGGCCGTATTCGTAGCCCTTCTCGAAGGCCAGAAGGTTGAGGCCTTCCGTCCCTTTCGGGACCGACGTCTCGACGGCCTTGCGCATGGCCTCCTTGGAAACGAGGCCGCTCACGGCGGCGAAGAACCCGGCCATGACCATGTTGAGGACGACCTTGCGGCCCAGCTCCTCGGCGATCCGCGTCGCCGGGATGCCGTAGACCTTGACCGTCGGGGGGAGCCCCTTGGCCTCGACGAGCTCCTCCTCGACGAGGATCATGCCGTTCGGATCGAGCTCGGGGGAGAACTTCGTGAAGGCCTCCTGGCTCATGATGACCATGACCTGCGGACGCTTGACGTAGGGATAGCGGATGGCGCCGTCCGAGACGATGACCTGGGCGCTGCAGGCGCTGCCGCGGGCCTCCGGCCCGAAGGCCTGGGTCATCGTGGCGTCCTTGCCGTCGTAGATCGAGGCCGCCTTGCCGATGATGTAGCCGGTCAGGATGACGCCCTGGCCGCCGAACCCGCCGATCTTGATCTCCGTCTTGGCCATGTTATCCCTCGTAGACCTTGTATTTCGCGCCGAGGCGCTCCTGGTAGTGGGCGTT
Organism: Candidatus Aminicenantota bacterium; assembly: GCA_963719985.1. Lineage (GTDB taxonomy): Bacteria > Acidobacteriota > Aminicenantia > Aminicenantales > Saccharicenantaceae > RBG-16-66-30. Next base: position 1,001,447 of record CAVRDU010000006.1, read on the forward strand.
CATCGCGTCGAGGTAGGTCGGCCGCTCGACGTCGACGAACTTGCCGACGATCATCCTGTCGCGGAGGCGGATGTCGGCGTCCTTGGTGCTGGCGTTGGTCCGGATCTCGCTGTTGTCGCAGTACCAGCGCAGGCGGTCGAGGCCGTCCCCCATCTTCTGCTGCCTCTCGAAGATCGTCGGGCAGGGGGCGATGATCTCGATGAAGGAGAAACCCGGCTTCTGGATGGCCTCGACCATGGAGTTGGTCTGGTTGTAGACGTGGAGCGAGGTCCAGCGGGCCACGTAGACCGCCCCGACCGATTCGGCCAGGAAGGGCAGGTTGAAGGGGAACTCGAAGTTGCCGAAGGGCGAGGTCGACAGGATGGAGTCCGTGGGTGTCGTCGCGGCGACCTGCCCCCCCGTCATGGCGTAATTGAAGTTGTTGACGCAGATGACCGTGATGTCGATGTTCCGGCGGGCGGCGTTGATGAAGTGGTTGCCGCCGATGGCGATGATGTCGCCGTCGCCGCTGAAGACCACGACCTTGAGCTTGGGATTGGCCAGCTTCAGCCCGGTGGCGAAGGGGATGGCCCGGCCGTGGGTCGTGTGGAAGGAATCGACCTTGACGTATCCGGCGACGCGGCCGGTGCAGCCGATGCCCGAGACGACGACGACGTCGTCGAGGGGCGTGCCGCATTTCTCCAAGGCCTTGGCGAAGCAGTTGACGCTGACGCCGATGCCGCAGGTCGAGCACCAGATGTGGGGCATGCGGTCCATGCGCAGGAAGTCGTCCATCGGGTGCTTGTCCGGATGGAATTCCGGAGCGGGGCTCAGCGACGCTTTTTGGAGTTCGTTTACGATCGACACCTTTGGGCCTCCTCGATCTTGTTGACGATGTCCTCGATGTTGTGGACCATTCCTCCGCCGTGGCCGGCCAGGACGACCGGGGCCTTGCCCCGGGCCGAGCGCTCGACCTCGAAGAAGACCTGGCCGTAGTTCATCTCGGCCACGACCATGGCCTTCCCCTGGCTGGCCAGCTCGAGGATCCGCGGCTCGGGGAAAGGCCAGACGACGACGAGCCGGAGCATGCCGACCTTGATGCCCTTCTTCCGGGCGACGGCGATGGCCTCGATGGCCACGCGGGAGGTGATGCCGTAGGTGACGATGACCACGTCGGCGTCCTCGACATCGGTCTCCTCGCAGCGCCGGATCTTCGGCTCGTTGAGCCGGATCTTGTCGACGAGCCGGTGGACGAGCTGCTCCTGGACGACGGCGTTCATCGCGGGATAGCCCCGGAAGTCGTGGGTCAGTCCGGTGACGTGGAGCCGGTAGCCGTCCCCGGCCTTGAACATGTCGGGGACCATGTCCTCGCCCGGCTTGAACGGCAGGTATTCCCCGGGCGGCAGCTTGGTGAACCGCCGGGGCGTGATCTCGATCTTGTCGGCCTCGGGGATGACGACGCGTTCCATCATGTGGCCGACGCACTCGTCCATCATGAACATGACCGGCACCCGGTACTGCTCGGAGAGGTTGAAGGCGTCGATGGTCAGGTCGAAGCATTCCTGGGGGGAGTTGGGCGAGATGGCGATGATCTCGTAGTCGCCGTGCGAGCCCCAGCGGGCCTGCATCATGTCGGCCTGGGCCGGCAGCGTCGGCAGCCCCGTCGAGGGGCCGCCGCGCTGGACGTCGACGAAGACGCAGGGCACCTCGGTCATGGCCGCCAGGCCGATGTGCTCCATCATCAGGGAGAAGCCCGGCCCGCTCGTCACGGTCATGGCCTTCTTGCCGGCCCAGACGGCGCCCTGGATGGCGATCGAGGCGGCCAGCTCGTCCTCCATCTGGATGAAGAGGGCCCTTTCGACGAGCGGCGCCCGCCGGGCGAACCGCTCCACGACCTCGGTCGACGGCGTGATCGGGTAGCCGGCGATGAACCGGCAGCCGGCCGCCAGCGCGCCCTCGCAGCAGGCGAAGTCGCCGTCGATGTAGTGGGCCCCGGTCAGGACCCCTTTGGGATCGGCTTTCATGGTTTTTCCCCGGTCTTGGATTCGTAGGTGTAGATGGCGAACTCCGGGCAGATCATGCGGCAGAAGCCGCAATTGACGCAGAGCTCGGCCTTGACGATCTCCGGCGGGTGGTAGCCCTTGGCGTTGTACCTCTTGGCCACCACCAGGACCTGATGGGGGCAGTACTCGACGCAGAAGCCACAGCCCTTGCAGCGCTCCTCGAGGATGACGATCTCTCCGCGAGGCGTCTCCGGCTTGGGGAGCCCGAACGGTTTTTCTCGTTGCCTTACCGGCATGGCTTGACCTCGTTCATGGATTAGCGCAGCGTCCCGTGGTATTTCGTGGTCAGCTGCTTCTTCCGGACTTCCGGATTGGAATAATCCGGGAGGATCATCGGCGAGATGCGCCCATCGACCGGTACGCGGGCCTGGTCGAGGCCGCGGTTGTAGGCCCGGACGTGGTCGAGCGACAGGGCCCCGTCCTTGCGCGCTTTCTTCACGTGCTCGGCGGCGCTGCAGCCGGCGATCCGGCCGAAGACGACGACGTCGAGCAGGGAGTTGCCCATCAGGCGGTTCTCGCCGTGGATGCCGCCGCTGGCCTCGCCGGCCACGAAGAGGCCGGGGACGGCGGTCTCGGTGCGGCTGTTGATCTCCAGGCCGCCGTTCTGATAGTGGAGAGTCGGGTAGACCAGCATCGGCTCCTTGGTGATGTCGATGCCGTAGCGGTGGAAGAGGATCCACTTGCCGGGAAATTCCTTCCGGACCGTTCCCTCCCCCTTGAGGACGTCGATCATGGGCGAGTCGAGCCAGACCCCGAGCTTTCCCGTCGGGGTGGGCACGCCCTTTCCTCGCTCCAGGCATTCCCGGATGAAGGCCGCCGCCTCGACGTCGCGGGGCTCGCGCTCGTAGACGAACTGCTCGCCGTCGATGTTGAGGACGTTGGCCCCGGCCCCGCGGAACTTCTCCGTGATGAGAAGGCCCTCGGCCTGCTCGGGGAAGACGGCGCCCGTCGGATGGTACTGGACGGTGTGGAGGAACTTGAGGGGCACGCCGGCGTGGTAGCCCAGGACGAGCCCGTCGCCCGTCGCGCCGTAATGGTTGGTGGTCATGAAGTCCTGGATGTGGAGCCGGCCGGACCCGCCCGTGGCCAGGACGACGGCCTTGGCCTTGACCACGAAGTACTCCTCGGTCTCGAGGTTGAAGAGGACGGCCCCGGCGCAGGCGCCCTCCTTGTCCAGGAGGAGCTCGATCGCGGGCGAGAACTCGAGGACCTTGATGTCGTCGGGGTGGTTCTTGACCTCGTCGCGAAGGGTGCGCATGATCTCGGCCCCGGTGATGTCGCCGGCGTAATGCATGCGCTTGCGCGACGTGCCGCCGCCGTGGAGGGACTTCATGCGCCCGTCCTCGTATTTCGAGAACATGGCCCCCTGCTTCTCCAGCCAGGACATGACCTTGGGCGCCTCGACGACCAGCGTCTCGACGAGGCCGGGGTCGTTCTTGAAGTGGCCGCCGCCCATGACGTCGAGGTAGTGGAAGTAGGGGGAGTCCTTCTCGGTCTTGGTCGCCGCCTGGATGCCGCCCTCGGCCATCATCGTGTTGGCGTCGCCGAGGCGGAGCTTGGTGGCGATGAGGACCTTGGCCCCGTTCTCGCGGGCCAGCAGGGCCGCGGAGGACCCGGCCCCTCCCCCGCCGATGACGAGGACGTCGGTCTCGTAGTCGACCCGGGTGAGGTCGACCGCGTCGGGGTCGACGCGGCTCTTGGCGTGGAGCAGGGCGACCATCTCCTTGGCGATCCGGTAGCCCTTGCTCGGGCCGACCAGTATCTCCTCCCGCCCTTCCTGCTTGAAGTCGGGGTGGAACTTCAGGATGGCTTCGCGCTCCTGGAGGGACATGGCGGGGAATTCCTCGCCCGCCCGCTTCTTCTCGACGCGGGCCGGCCTCGTCTTCTCCACCCGTTTGATCAGCTCTCTGAGTTCAGGTGTGTACGGCATGGGTCATTCTCCCAGATGGGCCTTGTCCCGGGGCGTCCAGGACTCCTCGGCCATGTCGGGTTCGTTCTCGAGGGCCTTGTAGAGCTTCTTGAGCTCGTCGACGCTCTTCGCCTTGAGGTCCCGGAGGTCCTTGTCGAAGGCCTTGCCCTCGACGGCCTTGACGGCCTTGGCCAGGTGGCCGGCCTTGGGCGTCAGGTGGCGGGCGGTGAGGCGGCGGGCCAGGACGGCGATGTTGTACTGGACCTCCTCGGCCGGGCAGCGGGCGGCGCAGAGGCCGCACATGACGCAGTCGAAGGAGCCTTCGGCCACGGCCTTGACGTCCCCCTGGATGGCCTTGGAGATGTAGCCCAGGACGTCGATGTCCATGGGGCAGCTCCGGGTGCACGTCCCGCAGCCGACGCATTTGAAGATCTCGGGATACAGGGCGGCGATCGTCCCGCCGTCGGGCGACAGGGCCTCGATGTCGTAGACGGCCTTGTTGCCCGGGAAGAAGGGGAGCTGGGCGATGTACATGTCCGGCTGGACCACGGTCTGGCAGGCCAGCCCGACCTCGATCCGGTAGGAATCGGGGAAGCGGTAGACCGTGCCGCAGGCGCCGCAGATGCCGCCGCGGCAGCCGCAGCCCCGGACGAGCTGGTAGCCGGCGTACTCGAGCGCCTTCTGGATGGTCAGCGAGTCCGGCACCTCGTGGCGCTGGCCCATGACGAAGATGGGCACGTGATGCCCCTCGTCGGCCTTGCCCTTGGCCGGGGCCTTTTTGGGTTTCGTCGCAGTCTTACTCATCTTTGACCACCTCCTGGACTAAAGCTTTTTCATTCAGATTGAGAGGCCCCAGGGCCCTGATCTGCTCCGTGAACTCGTCCATGGTCACGGCGTACTTCTTCCCTTCCGCCGCCGAGATCCACTCCAGCCGCAGGCGCCGCGGGTCGATGCCCAGGGCCTCGAGCATCGGCTTGAAGAGGGCGATCCGGCGGAGCGTCTTGTAGTTGCCCTCGACGTAGTGGCAGTCGCCGGGGTGGCAGCCGCCGAGGAAGACGCCGTCGGCGCCCTCCTTGAAGGCGTAGAGGATGTGCTGGGGGTCGACGCGGCTCGAGCACATGACCCGCATGTTGATGTTGTTCGGCGCATGGTGGATGCGCGACGTGCCGGCCGCATCGGCGGCCGAGCTGGTGCACCACTTGCAAAGAAAGCACATGATCTGCGGTTCGAACATGATTACTCCCTCAACATCGCTCTGAGCATCGAAAAGATCTGCCCGTCGGTCTGGTTGCGCTGCTGGGCGGCCCCGCTCGGGCAGGCCGCGGCGCAGGCCCCGCAGCCTTCGCAGAGGATCTCGTTCACCACGACCACTCCCCGTTCGGGATCGAGCGTCCGGGCGGAGTAGGGGCACATCGTGACGCAGATTCCGCATCCGGAGCAGAGCTCGTCGTTGACCGGGACGACCGTCGGCTCGTGGACGAGCTCCTTCTGGGAGAACAGGTCCCCGACCTTGGCCGCCGCGGCCGAGGCCTGGGCGACGGCCTCGGGGATGTCCTTGGGGCCGTGGGCGCACCCGGCCAGGTAGAAGCCGGCGTTGAGGCTCTCGACCGGCCGCAGCTTGGGGTGGGCCTCGGCCAGGAAGCCGTGGATGTCGGTCGCGATCTTGAGCTTCCTCAGGAGGTCCTGGACCCCGTCGGCCTTGACCATGGCCATGGCCAGGACGACCATGTCGGCCTCGATCTCGAGCTTCTTGCCGGTCAGCGTGTCCACGCCCCAGACGATGAGCTTGTCGCCCTCCTTGAAGATCTTGGAGACCTTGCCCCGGATGTAGAGGACCTTGTCCTCCTCCACGGTCCGCTGGTAGAACTCGTCGAAGGCCTTCCCGCCGGTCCGGACATCGATGTAGAAGACCGTCGCCTGGCCGTCCGGGACGCGGTGGCGGTAGAGCATAGCGTGCTTGGCCGTGTACATGCAGCAGATCTTGGAGCAGTAAGGCAGGTGGTGCTCCGTGTCGCGGGAGCCGCTGCACTGGACGAAGACGATGGACTGCGGGACCTTGCCGTCCGAGGGCCGGCGGACCTCCCCGCCGGTCGGGCCGGAGGCGGACAGGATGCGCTCGAACTCGAGCCCGTTGACGACGTCCTCGTATTTCTCCCCCCCGTACTCGCCGAGGGCCTGCATCGTATAGAGGTCGTAGCCCGTGGCCACGACGACGGCCCCGACCTCCTCCTCGACGATCGTCTCCTTCATGTCGTAGTCGATGGCCTTCTTGTCGCAGACGTCCTTGCACTTGCCGCAGCGGACGGGCGAGAGGCCGAGACAGTGCTCCTCGTCCAGGGTGTAGGTCCCCGGTATGGCCTGGGGGAAGGGCATGTAGATGGCCTTGCGGAAGGACAGGCCCATGTTGAACTCGTCGGGCGCGATCTGGGGGCAGACCTTCTCGCACTCGCCGCAGAGGTTGCAGAGGGTCTCGTCGACGAAGCGGGGCTTCTTCCGGATCTTGACCTTGAAGTTGCCGACGAACCCCGAGATCGAGTCGACCTCGTGGTAGGTCAGGAGCTTGATCCGGGGATGGCGCGAGACCTCGACCATCTTCGGGGTCAGGATGCACTGGGAGCAGTCGAGCGTGGGGAAGGTCTCCGAGAGCTGGATCATCTTCCCGCCGATCGAAGGGCTCTTCTCGACGAGGATGACGTCGTAGCCGTGATCGGCGATGTCCAGCGCCGCCTGCAGCCCGCTGACGCCGCCGCCGATGACCAGGGCGCGCCGGTTGACGTCGACCTTGATGGGCGCCAGGTCCTCGTTCTGCATGGCCTTCTCGACGTGAGACTTGACGATCCTGATGGCCTTCTTGGTGGCCTTGTCCCTGTCCGAGTGGACCCAGCTGTTCTGCTCGCGGATGTTGGCGATCTCGATCTGGTAGGGATTGAGGCCGGCCAGCTTGGCCGCCTCCTGGAAGGTCTTTTCGTGGAGCGTCGGCGAGCAGGCGGCCACGATGATGCCGTCCAGGTGCTTCTCCTTGATCGTGTCGATGATCATCTGCTGGCCCGGGTCGGAGCACATGTAGACGTAGTCGGCCGAGAAGCTCACCCCGGGATAGTCCTTGAGGGCCTCGGCGACCTTCTCGACGTCGACGACGCTGGCGATGTTGACGCCGCAGTGGCAGACGAACAGTCCGATCCGCTTGTCCTTGGTCTTCGTCATGTCCTCACCTCGGTGGCCGGGCGTTCGGTGAACAGGGCGTCGGCGGGCACTTTGTGGTCCCCCAGGCCGAGGAGCTCCTTGTCGACGCCGAGGGCCCAGGCCAGGATCTGAGTGAAAAAGAGCACGGGAAGCCCGGGGAAGTCCAGGTAGGCCGCCTTGATCGTCTCCTGGCGATGGTCCAGGTTGTAGAAGCACAGCGGGCAGGTCACGGTGACCGCCTTGGCCCCGTTCATCCTCGCCGAACGGAGGACCCTGTAGGAGGCCTCCGTGGCCGCGTCCGGCATCGAGACGGCGAGATAGGAGCCGCAGCACTCCTGCTTGAAGGGGTAGTCGACCGCGGCGCAGCCGACGGCCTCGAGGAACTCATCGAAGATCCTCGGCGAGTCGGGCTCGTCGAACTCCATCTCCTCCTTCGGCCGGAGGAGACGGCAGCCGTAATAGGCCGCGATGGGCAGCTTGCCCAGGTCCCTCTTCAGCCGCTCCCTGATCCGGGGAAAGCCGACCCTGTCGCGCAGGTATTCCAGGAGATGGAGGACCTGGACCTCTCCGTCGTAATCGGCGAAGCCTGTCGTCCTCTCCTTGGTCAAGGGGTCGATCTGGATGTCGTCCCGGAGAAAGGCGTTGATCCTCTTGCGCTTGATCGGGTCGCTCTGAACGGCCTTGTTGGACCTCTTCAGAACGGAGTAGCAGAAGGAGCAGGTCGTCACGACGACGTCCCCGCCCTCGTCGCGGACCTGGCGCAGCACCCGGATGGGGGCGGCCAGGCCGGAGATCTTCTCCCCCGTCAGGGGGTATTCGGCGCCGCAGCAGGTCCAGCCTTCCGGCTCGACGAGCTCGACATCGAGCCGCTTCATGGCCTCCCGGGTGGAGATGTCGAGCCCTTTGGTCTTATCTTTGAGGGTGCATCCCGGATAATAGTGGAGTTTCATGGGCATCCTCTACTTCGAAAATTTCCGGAAGACCGAGACCAGGACCTGCTGGGGGAGCTCCCGGGCCAGCTCGGGCGAGACCTCCCGGGGGCCGTACGAATCCTCTCCCTTGGGGTCCAGGACGTGGCGGACGGCCTCCATGACCCGGGCCATGTCGATGCCCTTGGGGCACCGGGATTCACAGGTGAAACAGGAGGCGCAAAGGAACAGCGTCTTGGACCGCAGGACCTCGTCGTCGAGCCCCAACTGGACCATGCGGATGATCTGATTGGGCAGGAGGTCCATCTCCGGGGCCATGGGGCACCCGGCGGAGCATCGCCCGCACTGATAGCAGGCGAAGACGTTCTCGCCCGAGAGCTCCTCGATCCTCTCGATGAACTTGCGCTGGTCGGGGCCCGACTTCAGCTTGACTCTCATGCCTCCTCCTCGCTTGGAGTTGGAAAACCTTAGGACCGGACTATATATGATCTATGATGATGGCTTGACGGAGTTCCCCAGCTTCTCGAGGGAAGCCTGCGCGACCTTGCGGACGTCCTTCCTTTCCCCTCGGCGGCCGAGGGCGTTCTTCAACGGGGCCACGGCTCTCGGGTCCCCGGTCTCGCCCAGCAATCGGGCGGCCCGGAGGCGCGTCGTCCAGGACCGGTTCTTCAGGGCCTCGACGAGCATGTCCACCGCCTCGCGGCCGAAATTGAGGAGCGCCAGCTCGGCGCTTTCCCGGACGCTCCAGTGGGGGTCGGACATGGCCTTGAGCAGCGGCACGATGGACGACTTGTCCAGGTAGCCCCCCAGGAGCCGGGCGCATTGGACCCTGACGTCGCGGGAGGTGTCCTTGAGGCGTCGCCGGGCCACCTCGAGGACTCCGGGGTGCCCTTGGCCGGCCGTCCTGAGGAGGCGGATGGCCTCGCGGCGGATGAAGTCCCGGGTATCCTTTCCCGCTATACGGACCAGGTGACGGACGGCCTCGGCGCCCCCGAGCCGGCCCAGGGCCCGGACCGTCTCGAAGCGGACGTTGTCGGAATCGTCCCGGAGCGAGCGGAGGATCTCGGGGACGATGGCCGGGTCCCCGACCTCGCCGAGGACCTTCATGGCCGAACATCGGCCCCAGGCGGCGCAGCCGATCTGGAACAGGGCCTGGGAGGCCTCTTCCTGGACGTCCGGAAGGCCCGACTCGACGAGCTCTTTGAGGAGCGCGACGGCCCGATGATCCTCCAGTCCGCCGAGCGCCTTGATGGCCCTCAGCTGGAGCTCGGGGTGCTCCTGGTCGCAGGCGTCCCTCTTCAAGGACTCGATATCGGACGTGTTGTACGAGAGGGTCGCCAGGAGGTGCCGGGTCACGATCGGGCCGAACCGGACCAGGGCGGAGACGGCAGCCTGCCGGACGATGAAATAGCTACTCCGGAGGCAGTTGATGAGGGCAGGCACCGTCTTGGGATCGCCGATCTGGCCCAAGCCCTTGAGGAAGGCCCGTTGAGCGTACTTGTCGCGCTCCCTCGACAGGGCGTTGAGGAGAGGGACCGTGGCCGCTTTGCCGAAGCCGACCAGCGCCGCCACCGCCTGCTCCTGGACCTTCTCCACGTTGTCCTGGACCATCCGCACCAGAGGCTCGATGCTGACCTTTTCCCCGATCTGGCCCAGGGCCTCCGAGGCGCTCGCCCGGACGGCCGCGTCCTCGTCTTGAAGGAGATCGAGCAGGTAGGGGGTCGAGGCCTGCGACTTCATCCTCCCCAGCGTCCGGGCGGCGTTGCTCCGGATGTTGGGAGACGGGTTGCGGAGGGCCTCGTGGAGCCATTCGAGCGAGGCCGTCCCCAGCTCCCGGAACCCCTCTATGGCCAGCTCGACGATCTCCTCGTTGTCCAGGGAGAACATATAGATGAGGACGCGCGCCTGCCGGACGTCCCTGCGGGCGATGATGTCCTTGACCTTGACCATCAGCTCGGTGATGGCTTCGGTCCGGACGATCCACTCCGGGTCCTCGGCCGCCTTGAGGAACAGGTCGATCGTCCGGTGGTCCCCCAGCTTCCCCAGGGCGGTCACGGCCGCCCAGCGGATCTGGTGGTAGGAGGAATGCAGGATCTTCGGCTTGGACAGCTCGTCGATGGCCTCGGGCCGGCCCTGGCGGCCCAGGGCGACGACGGCCGCGTGCTGGACGCTCGGGTTCGGGTCGTCGAGCTTGGCCACGAGGGCGGCGTAGACCTCGTCGCGCTTCTCGTAGCCGAGCCGCATGAGGGCCGCGCGCACGGAAGCCGCGTCCTCGCTCTCCAGGGCGACCTGGAGGAGGCTCTTCGTGGACGCGGGCGCGGCTTTGGCCAAATCAGGTCCTTTCGATGTAGCCCTTGCAGTCGCCGTCGATGTTGAACGACGTGACCTGGTATTCGCAGTCGATGTTGGCCAGGGCCTTGACCGCCGCCCGGAAACAGCCGATCCGGGCGCAGGTCAGGTCGCGGACCGAGAAGCCCTCCTCGATCAGGGCCTGGCAGCTCTTGAGGTAGACGCAGTCGTGGACGGTGATCTCCAGGTGGAAGGGGTTGACCTCGGCGAGCTCGAAGAAGTTGGCGTCGCGGAAGAGGCCGCCGGCGACGCCGAGCTGGATGTAGTTCTCGACGGCCTCGCGGAGCGAGCCGGCCTTCTTGATCTGGACCCCGTACTCGTCCCCGAGGAGGTGGAGGTAGTACTGGACGGAGTGCTCGTAGGCCCTGGCGCTGAAGACGTAGGGCCGCGTCCCGTGGAAGTCCCGGGCCGTCTCCTCGAGCGCGCTCAGCCAGGCCAGGGCGACCAGCCAGCCCGCATCTTCCTTGTTGATCTTGTCCATGGCGTCATCCCTCAGTTCGTTTTCCGGGCTTTCCCGGCCGGCCGGGCGGCCGCGGCCAGGCTCAGGCGCTCGAGCTCCCGCTGGACCTCGTTCGCGCTGACGGGACGACCGATCGCCTGTCCCCACCTGCGGGCCAGCGCGGCCAGGCCCACCTTGCGGTTGCGGGCCCAGAGGAGGACGAGCTTGGCCGTGTCGTCGGGGCCGAACGCGGCCGGACGGGGGGCTTCCGCTGTGGCCTCGGCGGCGGTCGGCCGGGGGGCCAGGGAGGACAGGATGCGGTCCGTGTCCCGGGCGATGGCCAGCTCCTCGTTGGTCGGCACGACCATGATCTTGACCCGGCCGGAGCTGACGACCCGCTCGTTGGCGTCGTTCCTGGCCGGGTCGAGGACGATGCCGAACTCCTCGAGGCCTTCGGTGACCAGCCGGCGGACGAGCCGGGAGTTCTCCCCCACCCCGCCGGTGAAGACGACGGCGTCGACCCGGCCCAGCTCGGCCATGTAAGCTCCGACGTACTTCTTGATCGTGTGGCAGTAGATCTCGAGGGCCAGCTGATGCCGCTCGCTCCCGTGGGCGGCCTCCTGCTCGATCTCCCGCATGTCGTTGGAGGTCTCGGTCAGGCCGAGCATGCCGCTGTTCTTGTTCATGATCGAGTCGATCTCCTTCGTCCCGAGCTTTTCCCGCTCCATGATGTAGGGGACGAGGGCCGGATCGATGCTGCCGCAGCGCGTGCCCATGACCAGGCCTTCGAGGGGCGTGAAGCCCATCGTCGTGTCGACGGACTTGCCCTTGGCCACGGCCGTGATGCTGGCCCCGTTGCCGAGGTGGCAGGTGATGAGGTGGAGCTTCTCGAGGGGCCGGCCGAGGCTCTCGGCCGCCTTGTGGGCCACGAAGCTGTGGGAGGTCCCGTGGAACCCGTAGCGGCGGATGCTCAGCTTGCGATAGAGGGCGTAGGGCAGCCCGTAGATGAAGGCCTTGGGGGGGATCGTCTGGTGGAACGCCGTGTCGAACACGCCGACCTGGGGGACGCCGGGCAGGAGCGCCTCGCAGGCTTCGATGCCTTTGAGGTTGTGCGGATTGTGGAGCGGGGCGAACTGGATGCACTTGCGGATCGTGGCCTTGACCTTGTCCGTGATCAGGACCGACTCCGCGAAGTCCTCGCCGCCGTGGACGACCCGGTGCCCGATGCCGCCGATCTCGCTCTTCTGGCTGATGACGCCGTGCTGGGGGCTGAGCAGGAGGTTCAGGACCATCTCGATGGCCACGCTGTGGTTGGAGACCTCGCGGATCTCCCGGATCCGGTTCCGGCCCTCGGGCTGATAGGTGACGATGGCGTCGCTCGAGCCTATCTTCTCGACGATACCCTTGGCCAGGAGGCCCTCGTCCTCCATCCGCATGAACTGGAACTTGACGGACGAGCTGCCGCTGTTGAGAACGAGGACTTTCATGGCCTTGATCATCTCCTCAGGTCGCGGAGGACTTTTCCCTCGCGGTCGAGAATGCGGACGTGCAGGGCCGCCCGGCCGGGCCAGGCGTGCGTGGCGCAGCCGAAGCACGGGTCGTAGGCCCGGAAGGCCATTTCGACCATGTTCAGGAGCCCGTCGTCGACCTTGCCGCCCTTGATCAGGGCCGCGGCGGCCTTCTTCACGGACAGGTTGATGGCGCCGTTGTTGTTGGTCGTCCCGACGATCAGGTTGGCCTCCTGGACCAGGCCGTTCTTGTCGGTCTTGTAGTGGTGGAAGAGGGTCCCGCGGGGCGCTTCGACGACGCCCATCCCCTCGTCGGGGGTCTGGGTCGGGACGACCCGGTGGTCCGCGCCCATGATGTCGGGGTCGCTCGCCAGCTCCACCCAGCGCTCGGCGGCGTAGAGAAGCTCGACCAGGCGGGCCCAATGCGTCGCCAGGGTCTGGTGGACCGGCTTCCCGCCCAGGGTCTTGTACATGCGGTCGTGTTCCTCGTTGGCCAGGGGCGTCGCCATGCCGTCCGAGACATTGAGCCGCGAGAGCGGGGTCGCCTTGTAGATGCCGCTCCCGGGGCCGTCGACGAGGCCCTTCCAGCCGACCTGGCGGAGGTACGGGAACTTGAGGTAGGTCCAGGGCTCGACGTGCTCGGCGATGTGCTGGAGATAGTCGGCGGCCTTGAACTTGGACAGCTCCTTGCCGTCGGGGCCGGTGACGCGGACGTCGCCGTCGTAGAAATTGACGTGGTTCTTCTCGTCGACGAGGCCCATGTTGTAAGTGCGGTGGGTGAAGCCGTCGCTGAGGATCAGGTCGACGTAGGCCTTGTTGCCGAGAACGATCTGGTTGAACAGGCCGATGGAGAACTTGGCGAACTCGACCGCCGCCTTCCCCGTCTCGAGGACCTTGTCCCGCTCCTCCCGGTTCATCCCCTTGCTCATGCCGCCCGGCAGGGCCCCGATGGGGTGGACCGACTTGCCGCCCATCATCTTGATGAGCTCGTGGCAGGCGCCCCTCGTATCGATGACCTTGCGGCCGATCTCGACGCCGACCTTGTGGATGACCCCCAGGATGTTGCGCTGGGCCGCGGGGGCGTCCGGCCCCATGACGAAGTCGGGGCCGCCCAGGGCGTAGAAATGGGTGGCGTGGTCGGTCACGTAGAAGATGGAGTAGAGGAGCTCGCGCAGCAGCTTGGCCGTGCGGGGCAGATCGACGTGGTAGACCGCGTCGCAGGCCTTGGCCGAGGCCATCATGTGGGCCTCGGGGCAGACGCCGCAGATCCGGGTCGTGATACGCGGCATCTCCTCGACGGGGCGTCCGACGCAGAACTTCTCGAAACCCCGGAGCTCGGGGATCTGGACGTAGGCGTCGGCGACGTTGCCGGCGTCGTCGAGAAAGATGGAGATCTTCCCGTGGCCCTCGAGCCGGGTGATGGGGTCGATGGTGATGGTTCTCATTTCACGCGCCTCCCGACGAGCGATCCGGCCAGGCCGAAGCGGTAGAACGTGCCGACGGGGTCGACGATCTCGCCGACGATCCTCTGGATCTCCTCGGGATCGTCGCTGTCGATGACCGAGCCGATCGCGCCGGCCAGCTTGGCCCCGATATCACGGATGCCTTCGGCGGGGCCGTAGCAGCCGCGGCAGCCGAGGTTGACCTGGGGGCAGAGCGCGCCGCATCCGGCCCGGACGGCCGGTCCGTTGCAGACGATCCCCTGCTCCAGAAGGCATTTCTTGGGATCGACGTCCCTGGGGTCGACGAGATGGGGCCGGCGGAAGGACTTGATCTTCTTCTCTTCCTTGGGCCTTTTGCATTCGTCGCAGACCGTCTTGGGATTGACGCCCACGACGGAGCCCTTCGGCGGGAGCTTGCCGGTCAGGGCGGCCTCGGCCACGGCCCAGATCTGCTCGGCCACGGGCGGGCAGCCGGGCATCCGGTAATCCACGTCGACGACGTGGTCCAGGGGCCTGAGGGACTCGAATATGTCCGGCAGCGTCAAGGGGCCGTAGGGCGTCTCCGTGACCGTCTGGGGGACCGTCGCGTTCCCGGGCTCGACCGAGGGGGAGCGGTGGTAGACGTAATCGAGGATCTCTTCCCGGGTCGTGAGGTTGGCCAGGCCGGGGATGCAGCCCTCCGTGGCGCAGGAGCCGAAGGCGACAAGGACCTTGGACTTCTGGCGGAGGAGCTTGGCGATGTGCAGGTTCTCCTCGTTGCGTATGCCCCCGTTGAAGAGGGTCACGTCGATCCCGCCGTCGGCCATGGCCTCGATGTCCTTGTATTTGGTGTCCATGACGCAGGGACAGAAGACCAGGTCCGCCGCGGCGTCGAAATCCAGCAGTTTCTCCCGGATGTCGAGGAAGGCGATCTCGCACCCGCCGCAGCTGGCCGCCCAGTAGACCGCGAATTTCGGCTTAGGCATGGGTGATCCTTTCAGCGAAGGATAGGACCCGGGGTCCCCCGGGGCCGGGCCGGCGGCCCGGCCGCGGACGAGGGGAAGAGGAGAGGGCGAAGGACCCGGGAGACTTCTCACCGGCAAGAACAGCCGTCAGGAACTTCTTCTCACGCCGATGAATGCTCATTACCTATTGAAGCGCTTTGTCGATTTCAAAGAAAATTACTATATTCTTTTTCGGAAAATGGGTCAAGCATTATCCTGATCGTGCGGCGAAAACGGGGGCGGCCCGCCCCGCGGCGATTGACTTCAGGAATGCCCTTTGCTATAAGGAGGGGGCCCGGAAGGCCGGGCGTTTTCATTGACGAGGAGAGGGAGACGCTCATGAAGATCCACGAGTATCAGGGCAAGCAGATCCTGGCCAAGTTCGGCGTCCGCGTCCCGCGCGGCGAAGTCGCCGGGACGCCGGCCGAGGCCCGGGCGATCGCCGAGCGGATCGGCCCGCGCGTCGTCGTCAAGGCCCAGATCCACGCCGGCGGCCGCGGCAAGGGCGGCGGCGTCAAGCTCGCGGCCGGCCCGGCGGAAGCCGAGGCCCTGGCGGCCCGCATGATCGGCATGACGCTCGTGACCCACCAGACCGGGCCGGAGGGGAAGATGGTCAAGCTGCGTCCTCGTCGAGGAGGCCCTGGACATCGCCCGGGAGCTCTACCTCGGCATGGTCATCGACCGGGCCCGCGAGGCCGCGGTCGTCATGGCCTCGACCGAGGGCGGCGTCGAGATCGAGAAGGTCGCGGCCGAGAACGCCCGAGCGCATCTATCAAGGAATACGTCGATCCGGCGGTCGGCCTCCTGGCCTTCCAGGCCCGGAGGCTGGCCTTCAAGCTCGGCCTCGACGGGCGAGGCGCTCAAGCAGGGCCAGTCAGTTTCATCGCCGCCCTCTACAAGGCCTTCGAGGGCACCGACGCCTCGCTGGCCGAGATCAACCCCCTGCTCGTGACCAAGCAGGGCGACGTCCTGGCCCTCGACGCCAAGATGAACTTCGACGACAACGCCCTCTACCGCCACCCGGACATCCAGGCGATGCGCGACCTCGACGAGGAGACGCCCCTCGAGGTCGAGGCCTCGAAGTTCAACCTCAACTACATCAAGCTCGACGGCAACGTCGGCTGCATGGTCAACGGCGCCGGCCTGGCCATGGCCACCATGGACATCATCAAGTACGCCGGGCGGGAGCCGGCCAACTTCCTCGACGTCGGCGGCGGCGTCACCGAGGAGGCCGTCACCAACGCCTTCCGGATCCTCGTCAGCGACCCCGACGTCAAGGGGGTCCTGATCAACATCTTCGGCGGCATCGTCCGCTGCGACATGATCGCCAGCGGGGTCGTCAAGGCCGCCCGGGCCCTGGGGACGAAGATCCCCGTGGTCATCCGCCTCGAGGGCACCAACGTCGACCAGGGCAAGAAGATCCTGGCCGAGTCGGGCCTGGCCTTCTCGGCGGCCGACGGGATGAAGGAAGCCGCCGAGCGGATCGTCGGCGCTGGTCAAGTGAGCCGGAGCATAAGGAGCACCCCATGAGCATCCTCCTCGATGAGAAAACAAGGGTCGTCGTCCAGGGGATCACCGGAGGCGAAGGCACGTTCCACGCCCAGAAGATGATCGAGTACGGCACCAAGGTCGTGGCCGGCGTGACGCCGGGCAAGGGCGGGACGCGGCACCTCGGCCTCCCCGTCTTCAACACCGTGGCCGAGGCGGCGGCCGACCGAGGGGGCCGACGCGGCGGCCATCTTCGTGCCCGCCCTTCGCCGCGGCCGACGCCATCATGGAAGGCGCCGACGCCGGGCTCCGCCTCGTCGTCTGCATCACCGAGGGCATCCCGACCTTCGACATGATCAAGGTCAAGACCTACCTCCGCGGCAAGCCCGTCGCCCTGATCGGCCCGAACACGCCGGGCATCATCTCTCCCGGCAAGGCCAAGATCGGCATCATGCCCGGCCACATCCACAAGGCCGGCACGGTCGGCATCATCTCCCGCTCCGGCACCCTCACCTACGAGGCCGTCCAGCAGGTCACTCGCCAGGGATACGGCCAGTCGACGGCCATCGGCATCGGCGGCGATCCCATCGTCGGGCTCAAGTACATCGAGCTCCTGGAGCTGTTCAAGGAGGACCCCGAGACCGAGGCCGTGATCCTGATCGGCGAGATCGGCGGAACGGCCGAGGACGAGGCCGCGGCCTACATCAAGGCCTACTTCCCCAAGCCCGTCGTCGGCTTCATCGCCGGCCAGACCGCCCCGCCGGGGCGGCGGATGGGCCACGCCGGGGCGATCATCGCCGGCGGCAAGGGGACGGCCCAGGAGAAGATGGACGCCCTCCGGGCGGCGGGCGTCAAGGTCGCCGTCAGCCCCGCCGACATCGGGGCCCGGCTCCGGGACGCGCTAGCCCGCGCCGCCTGATCCCTCGTCGGCTCCGCCCCCGGCCTCGAGGGCCTTGGCCACGAGGCTGCGGAGCGTCGTCGGAAGGAACGGCTTGGGCAGGAAATCCATCGCTCCGAGCTGCATGGCCTGGAGCGTGTTCCTCATCGTCGGATAGCCGGTGACCATGATGACCCGGGCCTTGGGGTTCTTGGCCTTGAGGGACTTGAGGAGGTCCAAGCCGCTGAGCCCGGGCATCATCAGGTCGACGATCAGGACGTCGTAAGGCCGCTCGGCGTCCAGGCGGAGCGCTTCCTCGCCGCTCAGCGCCATGTCGACCTCGCAATCCTCACGGACGAGGACCTGGCGGATGCTCTTGCAGACCGTCACTTCGTCGTCGACCACGAGTATCCTGTGCTTGCCGGGGTTCGTCATGGCTGCGCCTCCTCGATGCGTTTGTCGTCCCCCGGATCGACCAGGGGGACGCGGACCGTGAACACCGTGCCTTTGCCGACCTCGCTCCGGACGAGGATCGTCCCGCCGCGCTGGCGGATGATCCCGTAGCTCACGGACAGGCCCAATCCCGTCCCGAAGCTCTTGGTGGTGAAAAAGGGGTCGAAGAGCCTGGGGATGTTCTCCTTGGCGATCCCCACGCCCGTGTCGGCGAACCGGATCTCGATGTGGGTGCCGTCGCGGCTCAGGCGGCTCCCGACGGTGAGCGTCCCGCCCGCCGGCATGGCCTCGCAGGCGTTGATGGTCAGATTGGAGAAGACCTGCTGGAGCTTGTTCCGGTCGGCCTCGATCATGGGCAGGGAGCGGTCCAGGTCCTTCTCGATCCTGATGTTGCGGACCGAGGCCTGCTTCTCGAGCAGGAGCAGGGTGCGGTCGACGACGTCGTTGACGTCCGTCGGGGCCGCCTGGGAGGGCGTCTGGCGGGCGAACTCGAGCAGGCCCCGGACGATCGTGGCGCAGCGCGTCGTCTCGTCGGCGATGAGGCCCAGCGTCTCCGCTTGGCCCGCGTCGCCGCCGGTCCGCTCGAGCAGGAGGTGCGTGTTGAGCAGGATCGAGGTCAGGGGGTTGTTGATCTCGTGGGCGACGCCGGCGGCGATCTTTCCGAGCGAGGCCAGCTTCTCCGAGACGACGAGCTGGTCCTGGGTCTCGCGCAGCTGCCGGGTGCGCTCCTCGACGCGGCGCTCGAGCGTCCGTCCCCACTGGGTCAGGTCCTCGCCGGCCCGGCTGAGCTCGTCGGTCATCCGGTTGAAGGCCCCGGCCAGGCGGCCGATCTCGTCGCGGCCTTCCGGGGCGACCCGGTGCCGAAGGTCCCCCTGGGCGATCCGGCCCGTCGCCTCGACCATCGCGGCCAGGGGCCGGGTGATCCGGCCGGCGACGAAGGCCAGCAGGCCGAGGAGAAGCATGGCGCACAGGCCGGCGATACCGGCGAACGTCGCCATGACCCGGTTGCGCAGGTCGATGTAGGGCCTTTCGAGCATGCCGACGTAGAGCATGCCGATCGTCCTCCCGGCGGCGTCCGGGATCGGACGATAGGCCGTGATGTACCAGGCCGTCACGACGAAAGCCCGGCCGACATACGTCTCCCCGCGGTCGAGGACGGCCTCCTTGACCTCCCGGGAGACCCGCGTCCCGACGGCTCTTCGGCCCTCGTTGTCGAGGACATTGGTGGAGATGCGCAGGTCGTCCTGGAAGACGGTCGCCGTCCCGATGTCGTGGCTTTTGTACCGCTCCCCCTTGAAGACGATCTCCTTGACCCGGTCGACGAGCTCGTAGTTCCGGTTGAAGAGCATCCCGCCGTGGAGAACGCCGAGGACCTCGCCGGAGTCTCCCAGGACGGGGGCGGCGGCCGCGAGCATCATGCCCCGCTCCTCCCGGCCCTCGGGCCGGTCGGCGGCCATGGGCGTCGGGACGAACTCGAACCTGGCCCGGTCGGCGAGGTCGGCCCCTTCGCGGAGCAGCTCATCGCGGCCGACGATGCGCGTCCCGGCGGCGACCTCTCCGCCCATGGCGCGGGCGACGAAAGGGTCGCCGGCGACGTCGTCCCCGACCGCCGCTTCGACGCTCCGGGACCGGAGCACGACGCGGCCGGAGCCGTCCGCGAGGTTGAGGACATCGAGCCCGAATTCGCGGCGGATGGCGTCGAGCCTCGCGGCCGCGGCCGTGAAGCTCTCCCGCCGGAGGGCGGCCCGGAGGTATTCCTGCGAGGCGGTCAGCCGGACGGTGTCGCGGAGGCCGTAGCCCCGCTCCTCGTAGACGGTCCAGGCCGAGGCCAGGTCGTGGCGGACCTTGTCCTCGGCCAGGGAAATGATGGTCTGGTGCTCGATGCGCGTCCCGATGACGAGCAGCAGGACGCCGCCGAAGAGGATGACGACGAGGAAGCTCAGCACGAGCTTGCGCCTCAGGGGCAGATCGTGGAACCGTTGGACGACACGCCGGATGAGCATCGCTCCGCCTCGGCTCACAATAGCACCGGCGTCCGAGTCCTGTCAATCGGCCGCAAGGAGACGGGGACATGCGGCAGTGAGAGGATAATCCTGGGACACGATCCCTTTTCAGGAGAAAAGGGTCATGTCCCGGATTGTCCCCCCCGCATGTCCCTGTCTCCTTGCTGCGGCTTGACAATCCGGAGCGCCCTTCATTATATATAGGGAGCCGGAAGGACCGAACGACCGAGAAAGGGAAAGGCGCTCATGGACAAAACGGAAAAGATGAAGGACGGAACAGAGGTCGTCATCCGCAGGCTCGCCGCCGACGACATCGACCGGCTGATGGATTTCTACGGCTCCCTCTCGGAGGAGGACCGCAAGTATCTGCGATTCGACGTCACGGACCGGAAGGCCGTGGCCAAGCGGCTCCGGCGCGTCGACACCGGGGAGGACATCCGCATCGTGGCCGTCCACGGCGGCGTCATCGTGGCCAGCGGCGCCCTGGAGCTCTCGGGCGAGGCCTGGAGCCGGCACCAGGGAGAGATCCGGGTCATCGTCTCGCGCCCGTTCCACCACCGGGGGCTGGGGACGATCGTCATCCGCGAGCTCTATTTCATCGCGGTCCAGAACCAGATCACGACCATCGTGGCCCGCATGATGCGGCCCCAGGTCGACGCCCAGAAGATCTTCCGGCGGCTCGGCTTCCGCGAGGCCTCTCTCCTCCCCGACTTCGTCTCGGACATCAGGGGAGCCGCCCAGGACCTCATCGTCATGACCTGCGACGTCAAGGACCTGTGGCGCGAGCTCGACCGCACCTTCAGCGAGTCCGACTGGCAGCGGTGCCGCGACTGACGACCGAAAGTCGTTGACAACCTTCGCCCCTTTTCTGTAAGTTACTCCCATTATGGAGCGGAAAAACCCGGCCCGGAGAGGCGCGGCGAAGAGGATCGCCCGCGACGAGCACGGCGCCGCCGTCCGGACGATCGTCCGGAGATACGGCTCGGAGAAGCGGGCCATCGTCCTCATCCTCCAGGACCTCCAGGAACGGTTCCGCTGGCTCTCCCCGGAGACCCTCGAGGCGGCGGCCCGGGAGCTCGGGGTCTCGCCGGCCCACGTCTTCAGCGTGGCGACCTTCTACAGGTCGTTCAGCCTGGCGCCTCGGGGCCGGCACATCTGCACGGTCTGCATGGGGACGGCCTGCCACGTCCGCGGCGGGGCGGCCATCCTCGAGCACTTCGAGCGCAAGCTCGGCCTCCGGACCGGCGAGACGTCGGCCGACCGCGAGTACACCCTCGAGCGCGTGAACTGCCTCGGCGCCTGCGCCCTGGCCCCCCTGGCCGTCGTCGACGGGCGCTACCACGGGCAGATGACCGAGTCCAAGGCCGACCGGGTCCTCGAATCCATCAAAGGGTCCCCGGACTAGCCGTGCCGACCTACCGCACGCACCTGCTCGTCTGCGCCGGGACGGGTTGCGTCTCCTGCGGTTCCTTTGACGTCAAGGAGGCGCTCGAGCGCGAGATCGCCCGCCGCGGCCTCCAGGACGAGGCCCTCGTCGTCGCCACCGGGTGCAACGGCTTCTGCGAGCGGGGCCCGATACTCCTCGTCCACCCCGACGGCATCTTCTACGAGCGCCTGTCCGTCGCGGACGTCCCCGGCCTCGTCGAGGAGCATCTCTTCAAGGGGCGTCCGGTCGCCCGGCTCATGTACAAGCCCCCGGCTTCCGCGGCGCCGGTCCCCAAGATGGCCGACATCGAGTTCTTCAAGCACCAGCGGCTCATCGTCCTGCGCAACCGCGGCCGCATCGACCCGGAGAGGATCGAGGAGTACATCGCCTACGACGGCTACGAGGCCGCGGCCAAGGCCCTGGGCAGCCTGACGGCCGAGGAGATCGTGGCCGAGATCGGCGCGTCGGGGCTCAGGGGACGGGGAGGCGCGGGATTCCCCACGGGCCGGAAATGGGACCTCTGCCGCCGCCAGCCGGCCTCGCCCAAATACCTGATCTGCAACGGGGACGAGGGCGATCCCGGGGCCTTCATGGACCGCTCCGTGCTCGAGGCCGACCCCCACGCCGTCCTGGAGGGCATGATCATCGGGGCCAAGGCCGTCGGCGCGGCCCGGGGGTTCATCTACATCCGCGACGAATATCCCCTGGCCGTCCAGCGCGTCGGCATCGCCCTGCGCCAGGCCCGGGAGAGAGGCCTCCTCGGCCGGGACATCCTCGGCACGGGCTTCGACTTCGACCTGGAGATCGTCCGCGGCGCGGGCGCGTTCGTGTCGGGCGAGGAGACGGCCCTCATCGCCTCGATCGAAGGCCAGCGGGCCTACCCCCGCCAGAGGCCGCCCTACCCCGCCGAGCACGGGCTCTGGGGGCGGCCGACCGTCATCAACAACGTCGAGACCTGGGCCAACGTCCCGTCCATCGTCCGCCGCGGCTCCGCCTGGTTCGCGGGCCTGGGGACCGCGACGAGCAAGGGCACGAAGATCTTCTCGCTCGTCGGCAAGATCAACAACACGGGGCTCGTCGAAGTCCCCATGGGCATCCGCCTGCGCGACATCGTCTTCGCCGTCGGCGGCGGCATCCCCAAGGGCCGCGAGTTCAAGGCCGTCCAGATCGGGGGCCCCTCGGGGGGCTGCATCCCCAAGGACCTCCTCGACCTGCCCATCGACTACGAGAGCCTGACCCAGGCCGGGGCCATGATGGGATCGGGCGGCATGATCGTCATGGACGAGGACACCTGCATGGTGGACATCGCCCTGTACTTCCTGCGCTTCACCCAGGAGGAGTCCTGCGGCAAGTGCGCCCCCTGCCGGATCGGCACGCGCCAGATGGCCGAGATCCTGGCCCGCATCACGGCGGGAGAAGGGAGCCTCGAGGACGTCACCAAGCTCGAGGAGCTGGCCTCGACGGTCAAGCGCGGCTCCCTCTGCGGCCTGGGCCAGACGGCCCCCAATCCCGTGCTGTCGACGCTGCGCTATTTCCGGGACGAGTACCTGGCCCACATCGTCGACCGCGCCTGCCCGGCCCGGGTCTGCAAGAACCTGATCGCCTACGACATCGACCCGGCCAAGTGCGTCGGGTGCCTGCTCTGCCTCAAGAGCTGCCCCGTCGCCGCCATCTCCGGGGAGCGGAAGAAGGTCCACGTCATCGACCAGGCCGCCTGCATCAAGTGCGGGGCCTGTTTCAACGTCTGTCCGGCCAAGGTCCAGGCCGTGGTCAAGCACACGGGAGAGAAGGCCCGGGCCCTCGGAGCCGGGGCCGGGGCTCCGAAGGACGCATGAAGCTCATCATCGACGGCCGCGCCATCACGCTCGAGGGGCCGACGACCCTGCTCGAGGCCGCCCGGGCCAACGGCGTCGAGATCCCCTCTCTCTGCGACCATCCCGGGCTCGCGCCCTACGCCGCCTGCCGCCTGTGCCTGGTCGAGGTCAAAGGGCGGAGGGGCTACGTCCCCGCCTGCAGCACGGAGGCCGAGGACGGGATGGACGTCGCCACCGCGACGCCCGACCTCCAGGCCCTCCGGCGGGGCATCCTCGAGCTCATCCTGGCCGAACACCCCCACGCCTGCCTGATCTGCGCCGAAAAGGCGTCGTGCGACGACTACAAGTCGACCATCCGCAAGACGGGCGAGGTCACCGGATGCGTCCTCTGCCCGGTCAACGGCCGGTGCGAGCTCCAGCGGGTCGTCGAGGCCGTGGGCCTCTCGCGCGTCCCCTTCCCCAGCCATCGCCGTCCCGGAGAGGTCCGCCGGGACGACCCGTTCATCGACCGCGACAACAGCCTCTGCATCCTCTGCGGGCGCTGCGTCCGGGTCTGCCACGAGGTCCGGGGCGCCTCCGTTCTCACCTTCGTTTCCCGGGGATCGGAGACCGTCATCGGCACGGCCCTCGACCGCCGCCTGCTCGACTCGGGCTGCCGGTTCTGCGGCGCCTGCGTCGACGTCTGCCCGACGGGCTCGCTCGCCGAGCGCGCGGTCCGCTACGACCGCCCGGCCGATTCCGAGGCCAAGGCCGTCTGCGCGCTCTGCGGGCAGGGGTGCGGCCTGATCGTCCGGTCCCGGGAAGGCCGGGTCGCGGGGACGGTTCCCGACCCCGAGGCACCCGTCAATCGCGGCCAGGCCTGCGTCAAGGGGCGGTTCCTCGTCAGGCCGGCCCTCACCCACCCCCGCCGGCTGCTCAAGCCTCTCGTCCGGGAGAACGGCTCGCTTCGCGAGGCCGGCTGGGAGGAAGCCCTGGATCTCGCCGCGGCCCGGCTGGCCGCCGCCGGCCCGGGCAGGGTCGCCGTCGCCGCTTCGGCCCAGAGCTCCTGTGAGGACCTCTTCGTCCTGCATCGATTCGCCGCCGAGGCCCTCGGCGCTCCGGCCGTGGCCGGACCCTGGACCGGTTCCGCGGCGGCCGGGCTGAGGGACCTCGCCCGGGCGAGCGGTCAGTCCGCTCCCTTGAACTTCAGGATGTCCGAGATCTCCGGCGCGCGGCGCATCGCCGTCGTCGGCGAGGACCTGTCCGTCACTCATCCCATCGTCGGCGTCCACGTCCATCGGGCGGTCGCCGGAGGAGCGACGCTCGTCGCCGCCGATCCGGGAAGGGGCTGGAAGAAGCTCCTCGACCGTCTGGCCGCGGACCGTCCCGAGCTCGTCCTCTTCGGCCCCGGGCTCCTCGGGGGCCGCCGGGGCCTGGTCCGCCTGGCCGAGCTCTGGAACGCCGTCGTTCCCGGCGGCGGCCGGCTCGTCGCCCTCGACGACGCGTGCAACGCGCGCGGCGGCCTGGCGCTCGCCGGGGACACGCCGGCCGGCGCTTCGGCCAAGCGGCCGCGGGCCCTGCTGCTCGCCGGCCCGAAGCCCCGGCTCGGGCCGGGGAAGACCGGATTCGTCGTCGCCCTGGCCGGCTTCGGCGACGAGAACACGGCGGCGGCCGACGTCGTCCTTCCCGAAGCGACCGCCTTCGAGTCCGAAGGGGCCTTCGTCAACGTCGAGGGACGGATCCAGATCTCAGGTCCGGCCGTCGCTCCGGCCGGAGAGGCCAGGCCGGGTTGGCGGATCTTGAGGGACCTGGCCGCGAGGCTCGGCGCGCCCGGGTTCGCCTTCGAGACCGCGGCGGAGATCCGGGAGGCCCTGGCCGCGGCCAGGCCCGCGTTCGCCCGCCTGGCGACGCCCGAGGCCATCACCGGAGAGGCGTTCCTCGTCGAGGAAGCCTCCTGGCCGACGGCCCCGATCGATCTCGCGGTCGCCGAAAGGGCGGCCCGGGAGCGGGCCCACCGGGCACCGCGCGATCCGGACGGCTACAAGGGACTCCTCCTGGCCGAGGAGAGCAAGAGCCTGAAGCTCGTGCGAGGACGATGATGCCCAAGATCCTGACCCGAGAGCGACTGGCCCCCAACCTGCACCTCCTCGAGGTCCATGCCCCCGAAGTGGCCAGGAAGTGCCGGCCGGGGCAGTTCGTCATCGTCATGCCGGACGAGAAAGGCGAGCGCATCCCGCTCTCCATCGCCGATTGGGACGCCGGCCGCGGCTCGGTCACGGCGGTCTTCCTCGTCGTCGGCACGTCGACGCGCAAGCTGGCCGCGCTCAAGGCGGGCGACGGCATTCCGGTGTTCGTCGGGCCCCTCGGCCGCCCCTCCGAGATCGAGGCCTTCGGCACGGTCGTGCTCGTCGCCGGCTGCTTCGGCATCGGCGCCCTCTGGCCGGCCGCCCGGGCCCTCAAGGCGGCCGGCAACCGGGTCGTCGCCCTGATCGACGCCAAAGCCGACTACCTGGCCTATTGGAAAGACCGCTACCTCGCCACGTGCGACAAGGTCGCGTTCTCGTCGCGCGACCACGCCCTGGGCTCGAAGGGGTTCGTGCCCAAGCCGCTCGAGGGCCTCCTGGAGGCCGAAGCGCCGGTCGCCCGGGTCATCGCGGTCGGGTGCACCTATCTCATGTACGCCAGCGCCGAGGCGACGCGGCCGCTCGGCGTCAAGACGATCGTCAGCCTGAACCCGATCATGGTCGACGGGACGGGCATGTGCGGCGCCTGCCGCTGCACGGCCGAAGGCCGGACGAAGTTCGCCTGCGTCGACGGCCCCGATTTCGACGGGCACCAGGTGGACTGGGGCGAGCTGTTCATGCGGCGGAAATCGTATTTCGACGACGAGATCCGCTCGCTCTGCCGCTACGAGGAGACGGAACTCCCCTAGAACAAGGGACGGGACGACATGGCCGAAGACAAGAAAGAGCTGGCCCCGGAACTCAAGGAAAAGCTCCGGGCCGAGTTCGAGCAGGACTGGCGGAAAGCCCTGCGCAAGTCCGTCCCGCCCAAGGAGAGGACGAAGGCCCTCCGCCAGAAGATGCCCGAACGGCCGGCCGGCGAGCGGAACAGGGATTTCCGGGAGGTCAATCTGGGCCTGACGGCCGAGATGGCCCGGGCCGAGGCCCGCCGCTGTCTCGACTGCGCCAACTCCCCCTGCGTCGCGGGCTGTCCGGTCGCGATCGACATCCCCAGCTTCGTCAAGCTCATCGAGCAGGGCGAATTCCTGGCCGCCGCCTGGAAGCTCAAGGAGACCAACTCTCTCCCCGCCATCTGCGGCCGCGTCTGCCCCCAGGAGACCCAGTGCGAAGAGCTCTGCACCATGAAGAAGGCCACCGGCGTGCCCGTGGCCATCGGGAACCTCGAGCGCTTCGCCTCCGACTTCGAGAGGCTGAGCGGCTCGCTCAAGGTCCCGCCCCTGCCTCCGCCGACCGGCCATAAGGTGGCCGTCATCGGGGCCGGGCCGGCCGGCCTGACCGTGGCCGGCGACCTGGCCAAGCTCGGCCACAAGGTCACGATCTTCGAAGCCCTCCACGAGGCGGGCGGCGTGCTCATCTACGGCATCCCCGAGTTCCGCCTGCCCAAGGCCATCCTCAAGGCCGAGGTGGACTACCTCAAGCGCCTCGGGGTCGAGGTCCTGACGAGCTTCGTCGTCGGCTCGACGGCGACCATCGACGACCTCAAGGCCGAGGGCTACGAGGCCTTCTTCATCGGCTCGGGCGCGGGCCTGCCCAACTTCATGAAGATCCCCGGCGAGAACCTCGTCGGCGTCTACTCGGCCAACGAATACCTGACCCGGGTCAATCTCATGCGGGCCTACGACTTCCCCTCCTACGACACGCCCGTCTTCCGGGCCCGCACCGCGGCCGTCGTCGGCGGCGGCAACGTCGCCATGGACTCCGTCCGGACGGCCAAGCGCCTCGGCGCCGAGCGGGCCATCATCGTCTACCGGAGATCGCGCGTCGAGATGCCCGCCCGGATCGAGGAGATCCACCACGCCGAAGAGGAGGGGATCGAGCTGCAGCTCCTGACGACGCCCATCCGCTACATCGGCGACGAGAACGGCCGGCTGCGGGCCATGGAATGCCAGAAGATGGGCCTCGGCGAGCCCGACTCGTCGGGGCGCCGCCGGCCCGTGCCCATCGTGGGCTCGGAATATACGATCGAGGTGGACCTGGCCGTCTGCGCCATCGGACAGAGCCCGAATCCGCTCATCCCCCAGACGACGCCGGGCCTCAAGATGGGCAAGTGGGGTAACGTCGAGGTCGACTGGGCGACCATGGCCACCAGCCTGCCGGGCGTCTACGCCGGCGGCGACATCGTCAGAGGCGGGGCGACCGTCATCCTGGCCATGGGCGACGCCCGGACGGCAGCGGCCGAGATCGACCGATATCTCCGGCGCTGAGCCGGGGGAAAGGAGCCGGACATGGTCGACAAGAAGATCCTGAGCGGGATGGAGCTGTTCGTCGGCCTGCCCGACCGCGCCCTGGACGCGATCGCGGCGCTCGCCGAGACGAAAACGTACGCGCCCGGCGAGATCATCTTCTCGCCGGAGCATTCGGCCGAACGGGCTTTTCTGCTCCTGCGGGGGTCGGTCCGCCTGACGGTCCACGCCTCCGCCCTCCCCGCGCCCGTGGCGCTGGCGAAGCTCGAGACGCCGGGGCAGGCGTTCGGCTTCTCCTCGGTCCTCGGCCAGGGCCATCACAACAGCTCGGCCGAGGCGGTGACCGAGGCCGAGGCCGTGGCCCTCGACGCGCCCCGTTTTCTCGACTATCTCGGAAAGGACCCGGAGGTCGGCTACGTCGTCATGAGCCGCGTCGCCCGGGCCATCAGCCGCCGGCTGGCGACCATGCGGCGGCTGCTGCTCGAGACCGTCATCGACTACGAGAGGCCGGCCAGCACCATACCCGAAAACTGAACGAGGAGGACCCATGACCATCGAAGAGGCCATCAAGACGGCCATCCAGTACGAGAAGCGCGTCGTCCAAGTCTACGAAGAGGCCGCCCGGTCGAGCGAGGACGAGGTCGGCAAGAAGATCTTCTCCGCCTTCATCAAGGAGGAGGAGCAGCACGTCGTCTATCTCGTCGAACGCCTGAACGAGTGGAAGGCGACCGGAAAGGTGACGGCCGCGTCGCTCGGCACCGTCATCCCCTCGCGCGAGCGCATCGAGGAGGGCATCCGGACGCTCCAGAACCGGGTCAAGAGGACGGCCCCCGAAGCGGAGATGCGGCTCCTCAAGCGGGCCCTCGACATCGAGGTCGAGACGAGCGCCTTCTACGGCCGCGTCGTCAAGGAGCTCCCTCCGGAGCACCGGCCGCTGTTCGAGCGTTTCGTCGAGATCGAGCAGGGCCACCAGGCCATCGTCCAGGCCGAGATCAACGCGGTCGCGGGGAACGGCTACTGGTTCGACATCCCCGAGATCAGCATGGAGGCGTGAGGTGGCGAACACCTTCATCCAGGACATCCGCGGCAAAGCGGCCAAGAAGTTCCTCAAGGTCGCCTTCCCCGACGCCGAGGACGTCCGGACCCTCAAGGCGGCCCTGGTCCTCAAGAACGGGGCGATCGCCGAGCCCTGGCTCGTCGGCGACGCGGCGGCCATCGGCAAGCTGGCCAAGGACAACGGCCTGTCGACCGCCGGCGTCACGATCGTCGATCCCCGGACCGACGCGGCCAAGGACGATCTCGTCAACCTGCTCTTCGACAAGCGCAAGGCCAAGGGCTGGACGCTCGAGCAGAGCGCCGAGGCCGCCCGGACGCCCCTCTACTACGCCGGGCTGCTCCTCGCGACCGGCAAGGTCGGCGCCGTCGTCGGCGGGAACATCTCCTCGACGGGCGATGTCATCCGCGCCGCCATCCACACGGTCGGCACGGCCCCGGGGATCTCGACCGTGTCGAGCTATTTCATCATGGTCCTGCCCGAAAAGCTCCTCTGTTACGCCGACTGCGCCGTCGTCCCCAACCCGACCGACGCCCAGCTGGCCGACATCGCCGTCACCTCGGCCAAGAACTTCCAGGCCGTCACCGGCGAGGAGCCCCGCGTGGCCATGCTGTCGTTCTCGACCAAGGGCTCGGCCGCCCACGCCGACGTCGACAAGGTCGTCAGCGCCACGAAGATGGCCAGGGAGAAGGCCCCGGGCCTGCTCCTCGACGGCGAGATGCAGGCCGACGCGGCCCTGGTCGCCTCGGTCGGCGAGCGGAAGTGCAAGGGCAGCCCGGTCGCGGGCAAGGCCAACGTCCTCGTCTTCCCCGACCTCGACGCCGGCAATATCGGCTACAAGCTGACCGAGCGCCTGGCCGGGGCCGAGGCCGTCGGCCCGATCGTCCAGGGGCTCAACAAGCCCTTCTGCGACCTCAGCCGGGGCTGCTCCCCCGACGACATGGTCAACGTCGCCGCGATTTGCAGCCTGATGGCCTGAAGCCCGGCCCGCGGCCGTCAACCGATCGCGTCCGGTTGACGGCCTGCCCATAAAAAGATATAAAAAGGTTTCGCAGAACAAGGGACACGACTTCTTATGGCGCAGATCCGAGCAAGCCTCTGGGACGAATTTTTCGCCGGAGACCGGCTGGCCTGCGCCCGCCTGATCTCGGCCGTCGAGAACGACGCCGGGGCCTTGGCGGAGATCCTCGACAGGGTCCTCCCGGCCCAGAAGGGCGGCCTCAGGATCGGCGTCACGGGGCCCCCGGGCGTCGGGAAGAGCACGGTGACGGGGGCCTTGGCCCGCCGGGCCGTCCGGGCCGGCCGGCGTGTCGGCATCCTGGCCGTCGACCCGACCAGCCCCTTCTCGGGCGGGGCGTTCCTCGGCGACCGGGTCCGGATGCATGACCTCGGCGACGGCGACCGGGTCTTCATCCGCTCCATGGCCTCCCGGGACGGGCACGGCGGGCTCTCCCCGGCCACACCGTACGCGGCCGACGTGCTGGACGCCTTCGGCTTCGACCGCATCTTCATCGAGACGGTCGGCGTCGGCCAGGCCGAGCTCGACGTCCTCGGCTGCGTCGACATCGCCGTCCTCGTCCTCCAGCCGGGGACGGGCGACGTCATCCAGGCCCTCAAGGCCGGGATCATCGAGGCCGCCGACATCTTCCTCGTCAACAAGGCCGACCTCCAGGGCACGGAGACGCTCCTCGAGTCCCTGCGCTTCCTCATGGACATCAGCCCGGTCCGGAAAGACCGGCCGTTCCCGCCCGTCCTCGAGGCCTCGGCGCTCCGGGACAAGGGCATGGACGAGGTCCACGCCGAGGTCGAGCGCCTCGTCGGGGCCTGCGTCGCGTCGGGGAGGTATCGCGAGAAAAGACGGGCCCGCCTGGAACAGGAGATCCGCTCGGCCATCGAACGCGAGCTGTGGGCCGGCTACGACGCGCTCGCCGACGCCGATCGGGCCATCCGCGCCGCCGCCGGGGAGCTCGTCGCGAGCGGCGGTTCCCCCTATCCCTTCATCCGCGAAGCCTGCTCCCGGATCCGCATCCATCTCGACGACGAAAGGGTCAGCCGTGGCAAAAAGTAAGAAGGCCGAATGGGCCGACAAGTACGAGCGGAGCGGGCTCCGCGACGCGGATTTCACCTCGATCTCGGGACGGACGCTCCAGCCCCTCTACGCCTGGGAGGACGCGCCCGGTCCCGGTCCGGAAGAGCGGCTCGGCTTCCCCGGCGAGTTCCCCTACACCCGGGGCGTCCACCCCTCGATGTACCGGGGCAAGCTCTGGACCATGCGCCAGTTCGCCGGCATGGGCACCCCCGACCAGACCAACGAGCGCTACCGCTTCCTTCTCGACAAGGGGCAGACCGGGCTCTCGGTGGCTTTCGACAACCCGACGCTCTACGGCCGCGACTCCGACCATCCGCTGGCCGCGGGCGAGGTGGGCAAGACCGGCGTCGCCGTGGACACGCTCGCCGACATGGAGCGGCTCTTCGCCGGCATCCCCCTCGACCGCGTCTCGACGTCGATGACCATCAACGCCCCGGCCGCCTGGGTCTTCGCCATGTTCCTGGCCAACGCCGAGAAGCGGGGCATCGGCTTCGACAAGCTCCGCGGCACCCTCCAGAACGACATCCTCAAGGAGTACATCGCCCAGAAGGAGTGGATCTTCCCGCCCGAGCCGCACCTGCGCCTCATCACCGACCTCATGGCCTTCTGCGCCGCCGAGGTCCCCCAGTGGAACACCATCTCGATCAGCGGCTACCACATCCGCGAGGCCGGCTCGACGGCGGCCCAGGAGCTGGCCTTCACCCTGGCCGACGGGTTCTGCTACGTCGAGCACGCCCTGGCGGCGGGGCTGGACATCGAGGACTTCGCGCCCCGGCTGTCGTTCTTCTTCAACTCCCACCTCGACTTCTTCGAGGAGATCGCCAAGATGCGGGCCGCCCGCCGGATCTGGGCCCGGGCCATGCGGGACAAGTACAAGGCGAAAAGCCCCCGGTCCTGGCTCTGCCGCTTCCACGTCCAGACGGCCGGATGCAGCCTGACGGCCCAGCAGCCCGAGCTCAACGTCGTCCGCACGGCCCTCGAGGCCCTGGCCGGCGTGCTCGGCGGCTGCCAGAGCCTGCACACGAACTCCATGGACGAGGCCCTGGCCCTGCCCTCGGAGAAGGCCGTGGAGATCGCCCTGCGGACCCAGCAGGTCATCGCCTTCGAGAGCGGCGTCGCCAACGTCATCGACCCCCTCGGAGGGTCCTATTACATCGAGAAGCTCACCGACGAGCTCGAGGCGGAGGCCGAGCGCTATTTCCGCAGGATCGACGAGCTCGGCGGCGTCGTCAAGGCCATCGAGCAGGGCTTCTTCCAGCGCGAGATCACCCGGGCCGCCTACGAATACCAGATGGCCCTGTCGCGGAGGAAGAAGTTCCACGTCGGCGTCAACGAGTTCGTCAACCCGGGCGAGACGCTGGAGATCCCGCTCGTCGAGATCGACGAGGCCGTGGAGAGGGACCAGGTCGCCTTCCTGAAGCGGACCAAGGCCGGGCGCGACAACGGGGCGGTCCGGGCCGGCCTGGACGCCCTGCAGAAGGCGGCCGCCGAAGGCGGGAACCTGATGCCGCCGCTCCTCGAATGCGCCCGCCGCTACGCCACGCTGGGCGAGACGAGCGACGCGCTGACGGCGGTCTTCGGCGAATACCGGGAACAGTCGTTCTACTGATTTTTTGTGAGAGAGGACAACGCCATGGCGGAACGGAAGATCAAGGTCGTCATCGCCAAGCCGGGCCTCGACGGCCACGACCGGGGGGCCAAGGTCGTCGCCCGGGCCCTCGTCGAGGCCGGGATGGAGGTCGTCTACCTCGGGCTCCAGCAGACGCCGGAGGCCATCGTCCGGGCCGCGGTCGAGGAGGACGCCGACGTCGTCGGCCTGTCCATCCTGTCCGGGGCCCACATGACGAACTTCCGCAAGGTCCGGGAGCTGATGGTCGAGGCGGGCCTCGGCGACCGCCTGCTGACGGGCGGCGGGATCATCCCGACCAAGGACCAGGCCAAGCTCGCGGAGATCGGCGTCGGCCGGGTCTTCGGGCCGGGCGATGACCTTCAGGAGATCGTCGACTACGTCAAAAGGAGCGCCCGCCGCGACTCCGCATAACCACGTTCAAGGAGGACGAAATGGATTTTGAGCTGTCCGAAGAGCACCGCATGATCATCGACGGGGCGAAGAAATTCGCCGAGAAGGAGCTGGCACCCCTCGCGGCCGAGGCCGACGAGAAGCAGGAGGCCAACGTCGGCGCGCTCAAGGCGCTCGGCGAGCTCGGCTATCTGGGGATGACCGTCCCCGAGGAGTTCGGCGGGACGGGCGTCGGGGCCGTGGCCTACGCCGGGGCCATGATCGAGTTCAGCAAGGTCGATTCGGGAGTCTCCGTGGGCGTCTCGGTCCAGAACTCCCTGGTCAACGACGCCATCATGATGTTCGGGACCGAGGAGCAGAAGAAGGCCTATCTCCCCAAGCTCGCCTCCGGGGAGTGGCTCGGCTGCTTCTCGCTGACCGAGGCGGGCGCCGGCAGCGACCCGGCCCACATCCGGGCCACGGCCGTCCGCGACAAGGACGGCTTCGTCCTCAACGGGACCAAGAACTTCACCACCAACGGCGGCTTCGCCGACCTCATGATCGCCTTCTTCAGCACCGACCGGGAGAAGGGCGCCAAAGGGATATCCGCTTTCATCGTCGACAAGGGCACGGCCGGATTCGAGGTCGGCAAGCACGAGAACAAGCTCGGCATCCGCTCGTCGAGCACGACCGAGATGGTCTTCACCGACTGCCGCGTCCCCGCGTCGGCCCTGCTCGGGCAGGAGAACAAGGGCCTGAGCATCGCCCTGGCGACGCTCGACTGCGGCCGGATCGGCATCGCCGCCCAGGCCGTCGGCATCGCCGAGGCGGCCCTCGAGGAGGCGGTCAAGTACTCCAAGGAGCGCGTCCAGTTCGGCAAGCCCCTGGCCGAGTTCGAGGCCCTGCAGTTCATGCTGGCCGACATGGCCGTCGACGTCGAGGTGGCCAAGACCATGCTCTACAAGGTCGCCTGGATGAAGGACTCGGGGGCCAAGCGGTTCACCAAGGAGTCGGCCATGATCAAGCTCTTCGCCGCGGAGATGTCCCACCGGGTCTGCCACAAGGCCCTCCAGATCCACGGCGGCTACGGCTTCGTCAAGGACTACAAGATCGAGCGGCTCTACCGCGACCAGCGCATCACGGAGATCTACGAGGGCACCTCGGAGATCCAGCGCATCGTCATCGCCCGGGCTCTGCTGAGCGATTGAGGAGGACCGATGAACTACGAGATCCTGAAAATGGCGGTGGCCGACGCCGTGGCCGTGGTGACGGTCTCCCGCCCCCAGGCCATGAACGCCCTGAACACCCGTTTCTTCGAGGAGATGGACGCGCTCGTCGCCGAGATCTCCGGGCGGGCCGACATCAAGGCCGTCGTCATCACGGGCGACGGGAAGGCCTTCGTCGCCGGGGCGGACATCGCCGAGATGGTCGGAAAGACCCCGGACGAGGCCCGGGCCTTCTCCCGGCTCGGCCAGCGGACCTTCCGCGGCCTGGAGCTTCTCGAGAAGCCCGTCATCGCCGCGGTCAACGGCTTCGCCCTCGGCGGGGGCTGCGAGCTGGCCCTGGCCTGTGATTTCCGCGTCGCCAGCACGAAGGCGAAGTTCGGCCAGCCCGAGGTCAACCTGGGGCTCATCCCCGGCTACGCCGCGACCCAGCGGCTGCCCCGGCTCGTCGGCCTGGGCGACGCCCTCTACCTGCTGCTGACCGCCGAGATGATCGGCGCCGAGGACGCCCTGCGCCTGGGCCTCGTCCAGAAGGTCGTCGAGCCCGAGGCGCTCCTCGCGACGGCCGTCGAGACGGCCAAGACGATCGCCGCCAAGGGCCCGCTGGCCGTCCGGCTGGTCAAGCGCGTCGCCCGCGAGGGCCTGCTCAAGGACTTCGAGGCCGGATGCGCGCTCGAGGCCGAGGCCTTCGGCCTGCCCTTCGGCAACGAGGGGGCGGAGGGGATGAAGGCTTTCCTGGAGAAGCGGAAACCCGAGTGGAAGCCCTGAGAACGGAGTGAGGAGAGGTCGCCGATGAGCTATATCGATCGATTGGAGAACGTCGCCGTCCTGGGGGCGGCGGGCAAGATGGGCAGCGGCATCGTGCTGCTCACGGCCCTGGAGATGGCCGACCTGGCCCTGGACCCGGCCCACAAGGACCGGGCCTTCGCCCTCGAAGCCGTGGACGTCTCGCCCAAGGCCCTGGCCGGGCTCACGAAGTATCTGCGGGACCAGGTCCTGCGGGTCGCCGAGAAGAAGGCCGTCGCCCTGCGGGGCGTCTACGCCGGCCGGGCCGACCTCGTCGAGAACGAGGACATCATCCGCCAGTACGTCGAGGACGTCCTGGCCCTGGTCCGGCCGACGACACGGATCGAGGCCGCTTACGGCGCCTCGCTCGTCTTCGAGGCCGTCAACGAGAACCCGGACCTCAAGGTCAAGCTCCTCGCGCGGATCAAGGAGCACAACACCAGGGACGCCTGGTTCCTGACCAACACCTCGTCCATCCCCATCTCCGAGCTCGACGCCCAGGTCGGCCTCGGCGGCCGTATCATCGGCTTCCATTTCTACAATCCCCCGGCCGTCCAGAAGCTGGTCGAGGTCATCCGGGCCGCGACGACCCTGCCCGAGCTGGCCGAGTTCGCGACCCAGTACGCCAAGAAGCTGCGCAAGACGGTCGTCGCTCTCCAACGACGTCGCCGGCTTCATCGGCAACGGCCACTTCATGCGGGACGCCCTCTACGCCATCGCCGAGGTCGAGCGGCTGGGCCGGGACCACGGCTTCGTCGACGCCGTCTACATGGTCAACAAGGTCAGCCAGGAGTTCCTCATCCGGCCCATGGGCATCTTCCAGCTCGTGGACTACGTCGGGCTCGACGTCTGCCGCTTCATCCTCGGGGTCATGAACGAGCGGCTCCCGGGCAAGGGCCTCCATGGCCCGCTCGTCGACCGGATGGTCGAGATGGGGATCATCGGCGGCCAGTTCGCCGACGGCTCCCAGAAGGACGGCTTCCTGAAGTACGAGAAGGGCCGCCCGGCCGGTATCTTCGACCCCGAAGCCAAGGCTTACGTCCCGACGGCCGAGATCGCCGCCCGGTGCGACGAACGGCTGGGCCCTCTCCCCGCCTCGGGCAAGCCCTGGAAGGGCGTGATGGCCATGGCCGACAGAGCGGGCTACATCGACGCCTATTTCCGCGAGCTCAGGGGCATGAAGACCCTCGGGGCCCAGCTGGCCGCGAGCTACGGCCGCAAGGCCAAGGAGATCGGGCTCGGCCTGGTCAAGGACGGCGTCGCCCGTAAGGACGAGGACGTCAACACCGTCATGCTGACGGGCTTCTACCACGCCTACGGGCCTATCAACGATCATTTCGATTGAGTGAGGTCGGACCATGAAAAAGAACCGGCGCAAAGTCTATATGGCCGCGGGCCATCACACCGTCTCCCTGGGGACCGGCCGGAAGGAATTCCATCCCAAAAAGCCCCGGCCGGGCCTCGAGGAATACATCCAGGAGGCCGGCCGGGCCGTCTTGGCCAAGATCGGCGGCGGGAAGAACGTCGACGAAGGCGTCATCGGCAACTTCATGGCCGCCCGGTTCAACAAGCAGGGCCATCTCGCCGCCCTCATCCCGTCGATCGATCCCGATCTCCGCTGGAAGCCGTGCGACCCGGGTCGAGTGCGCCTGCGCCTCGGGCGGGGTGGCCCTGACCTCGGCCGTCAAGAGCGTCCTGTCCGGGACGGCCGACGTCGTCCTCGCCGTCGGCGTCGAGGTCCAGAACACGGTCAAGGCCGTCTACGGTGCCGACATCCTCGGCGGGGCCGGCTGGTACCGCGGCGAGCGCAAGAAGGGCCACGCCTACTTCTTCCCCTCGCTCTTCAGCGACCGGGCCGGGGCCTATTTCGAGAAGTACGGCCGGGACAAGACCCGGCGGGCCTTCGCCCGCTGGTACCGGAACGCCGTCGAGAACGCCCGGCTCTGCGACACGGCCCAGGAATGCCACAACGCCTGCGAGGACCTCGAGGCGCTGGGCCTCGCCGAGCCCAATCCGCGGTCGTTCGTCGACCACCTCAACGTCTTCGACTGCTCCAAGGTCTCCGACGGGGCGGCGGCCATCGCCGTGATGTCCGAGGAAGGGCTCGAGCGCTGCGGCATCTCCAAGAACGAGGCCGTCGAGGTAGTCGGCTGGGGCCAGGTCGAGGCCGACCTGACCGTGCC
Source organism: Candidatus Aminicenantota bacterium (assembly GCA_963719985.1). Taxonomy (GTDB): domain Bacteria; phylum Acidobacteriota; class Aminicenantia; order Aminicenantales; family Saccharicenantaceae; genus RBG-16-66-30. Next base: position 1,038,031 of record CAVRDU010000006.1, read on the forward strand.
GCCGGCCGACCCGACCGAGCTCGAGACGACGCGCCGGGCCGTCGAGAAAGCCCTGGAGTCCGCGGGCGTCACGCTCGACCAGATCGGGACGATCGAGTGCCACGACTGCTTCACCATTTCCGGGATCCTCTCGGTCGAGGCCATCGGACTCGCCGGGAAGGGCGAAGGCCCGGACTACGTCCTCGCGGGCAAGACCTCGCGCAAGGGCGAGGTGCCGTTCAACACGACGGGGGGGCTCATCGGCTGGGGGCACCCGACGGGCGCGACCGGCGTCCGCCAGGCCGTCACGATCTGGCAGCAGCTCACGGGGAAGGCCGGCGGCTCGCAGGTCAAGATGTCGCGGAAACGTCCCTACGGCCTATCGGTCAACATGGGCGGCAACGACAAGACCGTCGTGGCCATCGTCTACAAGAAGGCCGGGCGGAAGAAAAGGGCGAAGGCCTAGCCGGCAAAGATCAGAACGGCTTGGTTTGCCACGCGGACCGTTTTTTCTGAAGGGGATCGCCCTCTCCCCTATTCATTTTCCAGCATGCAGGCCGCGAAGCTCCTTGTGGGAAGCGACGCCCACGTCCAGGTCCTTGAGCAATCCGTCGCCGAGATCGTAGATCCAGCCATGGACCGTCAGCTTCTGGCCGCGGCTCCACGCGTCCTGGATGATCGTCGTGCCGCAGACGTTGAGGACCTGGTCGCACACATTCAGCTCACACAACCTGTTGATCCTTGCCGACCCGTCGGGGATGGCCTCGAGCTCCGCCAGGTGCCTACGCCGGATATCCCCGATGTGCCGCAGCCAGTTGTCGACCAGGCCGTGTGACCGCGTTTCCATCGCGGCCTCCACGCCGCCGCACCCGTAATGCCCGCAGACGATCACGTGCTTGACCCCGAGGACGTCCACGGCGTATTGAAGGACCGCGAGGCAGTTCATATCCGTGTGGACGACCAGGTTGGCGACGTTGCGATGGACGAACAGCTCGCCGGGCAGCAGCCCGACGATCTCGTTGGCGGGGACCCGGCTGTCCGAGCACCCGATCCACAGGTATTCCGGAGCATGCTGTGTCTTCAGGTTGCGGAAGAAGTCCGGATTCGCTTCCGTGATCCGGGAAGCCCAGCGGCGGTTGTTATCGAAGAGCTGAGGCAGCTTGTTCATGGTCGGCCGGCGATCAGATCGGCTCGATGGAGGATACTCCGGCCCCCGCCCGGCGTCAAGGGCCCGGAGCCTGTCGGTCGATCCTCATCTGGCTTGACAGTCTTTTGAGGCCCGGGATATCATGAAGTTAGGGAGGGCGGAATGAAGCGAACGGTCTTGCTCGCCTGCTTTTGTCTGGTCGGAGCCCTGTCGGTCCATCTCCTGACCGGGTCCCCCGACCCCCAGCTTTCCAAGCTCAATCCACTGAAGAAAACGAGTCTCGTCGACAAGATCTTCAAAGCCGACCCGCCTATTACGACAGGCCCGGCCGATGCCGTCACCGGCGTGCCCTTTCTCGACGATTTCCGCCCGAGGGTCTTCCGTTCAATGGTCCGCCAGCCGCGGGGTCCGAAACAGCAATTCCTGCTGAGCCGGCCGGGTCTCTACGCCTACGAGGCCCGGACCTACTGCCTGAGCGCGGGGGCCCGCGGCCCCGGCGGCGGGAGCGCGCCCCTCTACGCCCCTCTCAAGGGAAAATGGGCCGGTATCATCGAGAACATCCTCGACCGGTCCACCGAACATCCGGAGATCTCTCAGCGTGACACCCAGGTGCTGATCTGGGCCGTCCTCGCCAGGACCAAGATCGACGACCTGCCGGCGCCCGTTCTTCGGACGGCCCGGGTCCTGCTGTCCCCGAAGGAGATCAAGACCATCAACGGCGGGGCCCTCGGCGTGGTCCAGGATCAACTCTTGAAGGAAGGCCTGTCCAGGCTCCCCGAGCCCGCGCGCAAGGTCCTCGAGGCGGAGGCGAAGCTCCGGAGGATGTTCTCCCGCGGGGAGACCTCGTACGAGCGGATCGAGGAGGTCGCCGTCCTCGCGGGGGCCGACGTGCCCGGGGCCGGGAGCCGGGACGTTCCGCGCGGTCGCTGGTCCTTCCATCCTGGCGGCTACTTCGTGCGCTATCTTCCTTCGAAGTATTCGAAGACCCGCGTGGAGGTCAGCTACCCTCCCTCCTTCACGGTCGACCGGGACTCCGAAGGCCGGATCATCCGCCTCTCCGACGAAGCCGGCAGGCGCATCGAAGCCGATTATGACGACTCCGTCGAGGCCCTGACCGTCGGGGGCGACCCGGGGGTCCGCGGCTACGCCTTTCGGAGGATCAGGTTCGTTTCGCGGACACCGGCCGAGTCCGGAGGGGCCTTCGAATACGTCTTCAACTGGGAGAGCTCGGGATGGGTCCTGGTCGGGGCCCCGGCCGGAAGCTCGAGCCGTCAGGAGGGAACGGGACGCTTCACCGATGCCGCCGGCCGGATCCGATGGGCCGGGGAGCATATGAGCGAGCTCGAAAGGTCTGAAAAAGGCGCTCGGCTCGCCGCGGACAGCGCGGCTGTCGGACGCCATGGACATCGGGAATCTCGCGGTCGCCCTCCAAGCTGTCGTGAGCGGAAGCTCGTCGAAGCCGCCTCTGCGGGCCGTCGATGGCCTCGACTTCATCAAGGTCGCGTGGCAGGACGCCGTTTCCAAGGCCCTCGGGACGGGCGGCGCCGTGAATGCCTCGGGGGGAGGACTATCCTTATCGGGACTCCTTTGGGCGGCCTCGCAAGAAGATCGGGGGACCGGAGGCGGGGCGGGCGCGGGGGACGAGGGCGAGCAGCCTCTCGCCATCTCCAACCAAGGCGATGACCCCGCGGAAGGCGACTGCGGCCCCGGCAACGTGACGAGAGCGCAGGGGGATGTCAAGATCAACGGCCAGTCGGCGGGAACGGGATCCCGGAGTTTTTCCATGGGTGATATCATCGAAACCGGCGGGAGAAGCCGGGTGGAGATCCAATGGGGAGGCGCGACGATCCGGGTCGGGTCGAACTCCCGGGTCACTCTCCCCGACCCGTGCGCGCCCGCTACCGGCACCAGTACGTTCAAGCTCGTCACGGGTCGCCTCATGGCGGCCCTTGGAGGTAACAAGGGCGGGTTTAGAATACAAGGACCGACGTGCGCCACCGGCGTGCGGGGCTCGCCGCTCCCCGCGCCGGACCCCATGTTGATCGCGTCCCTGAGCGGAGAGATCCCCCGGTCGTGGATGGGCCGCCTGCAATCGAGCGAGCGGAACGATCTCCTTTTCACGGAAAAAGAGATCCGTGAGGCCGACCTCGTCCTGTATATGGAACTGTCCCTCGAAAACGAGTCGTTCGTGGTCGAGGCCGTCAAGGGGCCGATCATGCTTCTCGATTCGCATGGGAACTCCAGGATCCTCGAGACGGGAGGGGTCCTGCGCAAGAGCCTGAATCCCGCCCACGGGGAATTGAAAGAGGTCATGGTCGTGATGGAGCCCCGGTAGGACCCGAGGTGTCTGGCCCGGCCTGACGCGCGAGAAGGATCCGGACTTCAATGAGGAGGCGATACGCATGGGACCTGTCAAGCTCATCGTGGCCGGGGCCTGCGGATGTCTGTTATGGATCTTCGGCGCGCAGATGATGGCCTGCTCCAAGGGAGACGCGCCGGCCGATAAGGACTTGGATGCTGTCGCCGCGGGCCGGACGGACTCCTTGCAGATCATGCTCAAGGCCGACAAGGCGATCTATCACAGGGGAGACGAGATCCACTGGGAAGTCGTCTACGTCAACAACGGGGACGTCCCCGTGCGGATCCTGGTCGATGACGAGTTCGTGGGCGGCAACCTGCGTTGTTCGAACGAAAAAGGTGACCCGATCGGATACGAGGGAGGGCACATGTCATGGTCTCCGAAGACCGGCGTCTTCACGGGAAAGCCGCACCTCATCGAGCCGGGCGGCGCCCTGACCGTGCGCATCGACAGCCTGGTGGATTTTCGGTACGACCTGGTCTTCCGCAACCCCGCCCTCGCGCCGGGGAATGCCGACAACCAGGCGCTCAAGACACAGCTCGGCCTGCCGGAGGATTATCCGGACGAGTATCTCGCCGCCGGCAGACGGTTCAGAGTGGGCCGGCCGGGGATCTGCGACTTCCGCTGGGTCTACGAGGCCGGGGAGAACGACAAGCGGTGGCGTTTCGCCGGGGCCCGGACGCCCGAAGAGGCCTCCGTCGAACATCTCTGGCTGGGAGCGGCGGAATCGGGCGGGGTCCGTCTGGAGATCCGTTGAGAGGACTCGATGTCAAGGAGGGAGCAATGCGGAAAGGGATCATGGCTTTCCTGGCGGCCTCGCTCATCCTGCCGGCCGCGATAACGGGCCTGGCCGTGGAATTCACAGCGGACTTCGTTCAAAAAGACGGCCAGAGCGAGCGAAGCGGCAAGATCTACGTCAAGGGCCCCATGTACCGTCTGGAGCTCATTCAGGACGGGAAATCGGTCGTCGTCCTGGTCGACCGGCAAACGCGGCAAACCACGGTCGTCGACGACGCCGAGAAGACCTACATGGTCCTGTCCAACTCCTCGGTGCAAAGCCGGATGAACAACCCCTTCGAGAGCGCCCGTTTTGTCCGGGAAAAGGCCGTAGCGAAGGAGGCCGGCGAGGAACAGGTCAACGGCGTCCCGTGCCGGAAGACCGTCCTGTCCATGGACGACCGGGAAGTCATGACCATTTGGGAATCCGGGGAGCTCGATTTCCCGATGCGGATCCGGCTGGCGGGCCCCGACGGGGATCAGGCCGAATTGACGAACGTCAAGCGGGAGCCCGTCAGCGACGGTCTTTTCCGGATCCCCGAAGGCTACACGGCTTATAAGGAGCCGGCCAGGGCCCCGGCGCCGGGTGCCGCCAAGCGCCCGGCCATCGCGGGGTCCGAAAAGGCCGAGCTCCCGGCGGGACGGCGGATCGCCGCAGGCGGCGAACTTCGGGTCAAGATGGATCCCGGGGACGGGGCCCGCGTCACTATCATCAACGAGCAGGCGACCGAATCGGCCTGTCAAGTGACCCCGATGAGCCGGGGGCGGGCCATAGCGGCCGGCGGGGCCGGGCCCCGGACCCTGACCGTAAAATTCAGGGACGCGGATTCGGAGATGTCGATCAGCGGGGACGCCAAAGCGGACGAGGTCGTCCTGGCCGTCGAAAAAGGGCTGGTCAGGGCGCTCGTGGAACGGCCAGCTCTCCCCTTCGAGAAGGTCATGCGCGAGGCCATGTTCCTCATGGGGCAGGGCCGCGGCCTACTGGTCGACCCCGGACAGCCCCTCCGGCTCAAGATGGAAGGCGACAACCAGGACGGGGACTCCTCGGAGGTCAAGGTCACGTTCTATCGCGACGCTTACAAAGACCCGATCGGGTCCGAGAGTGTCACCTTGGCGAACAAGCAGACCAGGGAATGGTCTTACGCCGCCTCGGATCGTGTCCGGTCCGTCGAGATCGAGGTGAAGCCCGGCGGCGGGATCAAGGCCTGGCTGGACCAATCGGGGAAAAAGGGGAACTGACCGGTCCCAGCGCTTTTCTAATCATACCAGGCCAGGCTCTGGTCATGGACGGTCCGGCAATAGGGTTTCCGGTCGCCCTCGTAGAGGTAGACGCCGATCTGGTCGCTCGTGATCCGTCCGGAGGCGGGACCTCCCTGGTAGATGATCTCCACCCGCGCCCGGCCGTGGCCCGTCTCGGTCCGGGCCGGCTTGAAGCCGAACCCCGGCAGCTCGGCCCCATCGTTCAAGACGGCCGCCCCGACGAAGACCTCGCGCGAGTGCGGCCGCTCTATCCGGTACTCCACCGTCACGACCACGCGGTCGGCGGCCATTTTTTCCACGCTGGAGATCGTGATCCCGTCGAACCGTTCGTAGCGCCGAGTCTGAAACTCCTCGGGATAGCTTATGGTCAAGGTTCCCCGGGCGGACCCGCTCCCGCCGAAGCGGACGACGGAGACCTTCCAGTCCGCGCCCTTCTTGAGGATCTCCCCCGTCACGTCCTGGACGACGACGGGAGCCGTCCTCGTGTCGTGGTAATCCCGTCTGGCCGGGGCCGTCGAGGATCAAGGCGGGGAGCCGCTGGCGGAGGAATCCGCGGGTTCCGCGTGGATCAATCGTTCACGCGCGTGAGCCGGAAACTGCGCGGGCAACACGAGCTTGATGAGCTCTAGGTCCGGCCTGGCCGGAGCGTTCCCGGTCCAGCGGGCTTCGACACGGATCGTTCCCGCGGCCGGAGCCTTAAAGGCTCAATTCCCGGCGCTCGCCGGCCTGGCCCCCGACGGAGAACGGATTGTAGCCGTCCTTGGCGGCGGCGACGACGGACAAGGCTGTCGAGAAAGACCCAGGAAGATGGAGAATGGTCGATCTTCAGGATTCGCATGGCTGTGGACCTCCGCCTGCGCAAAAAGCTTGTGATCCGACGGTCGGAGTCGACGCGATGGGTTCCGAGGCTGTCAACGGCGCAGGTGGTCCCGAAGGACCCGACAGACCTTGGCGCAGAACGTTTGCGCCCGAAACCCGGCATTCGCGGCGTGAGCCACCGGCCGGATCGAGAAGGTCGCAGGGCGAGGGATCTCAGGGGGGGGAGATCCAGAGCGAGCCGATCGAGGGGGTCATCGACCTCTAAAACCAACCGTGTTAAACTGACACTGGCAGCCAGACGGTTTGCGGGCCATCTCCGCGGTCATCCTCGCTCTCCATCGGATGGGATAGTCCTGCAGGACGTCCACTGGTCCTGGACTTGGGAGCGAGGCCTTCAGGGAACGTGCTTGCCGCCGGCGCCCCGGCTCAAAAGGAGGGTGATCATTTCGAGGTTGGCTTGCATCCTGGGCAGATCGCCAAGATCATAGGACTTGCCTTTGCCGTATCTCCCGGCTCTATCCGGACCAGCTGATCCGGAGGAGATCCGGATCGACGCCCAGGTCAAGATAGCGCTTCAGATCGGCGAGGGTGCCGCTGATACGATAGCCTCCGGCTTGATGCTCAGAGGGTAGGCCCAATCATAGAAACGCCTTGCCCCCTCCTGGTAATCGACACCGGGGGCGAACATCTCTATGTAGAAGCCCGGGATCGCTTTTCTCTGGGCTCGAACGTCGAACTCATTTGCCCGCCTCCGACCGACTCATACCGTGTCGAGGGCATATTTGGTTTTTCCGACCATTTCACGGTCAGGAAAAATCAAAACCAAATGGGCCCCCCGTTTGGCGGCAAGGTGCCAACCCGATTCGCGGTTGGTCCCTTTCAACAGCATGGACCCGATCAGGCTATGCTCGTTCAGATAGGCCTCGTGCCAGGATGCGATCTCCCGGGGCCTCTGTTTGGCAGGCGGCAGCTTCTTGTTGACCAGTTCCTCAACGACGGAGACCTTTTGCGAAGCCGCCGTGGCCGTCGAGGCCGCCAGGAACACGAAGATCATCGATAAGGCCGCGATAAGTCTTTTCATCCCAGTTGCTCCTTCTGTCGCATGCCAGGGCCTTCCCGAAGCTCAGCCGCCGAGGACCTCCCGGGCGATGACCAGCCGTTGGATCTCGCTCGTGCCCTCGCCGATCGTGCAGAGCTTGGCGTCGCGCCAGAACTTCTCGACCGGGTAGTCCTTGCAGTAGCCGTAGCCGCCCAGGATCTGGACGGCCTTCTCGGCCACCCGGACGGCGGCCTCGGAGGCGTAAAGCTTGGCCTGCGAGGAGATGAGCGTCGTCTTCCGGCCGGCGTCCTTGTCGGCCGCCGAGCGCTCGGTCAGTAGCCGGGCCGCGGCGACTTCGGTGCTCATGTCCGCGAGCATGAACCGCAGGCCCTGGAAGGCGGCGATGGGCTTGCCGAACTGGCGGCGCTCCTTGGCGTAGGCCGCGGCCGCGTCGAGGGCGCCGCGAGCGATGCCGACCGAAAGGGCGGCGATCGAGATGCGCCCGCCGTCGAGGATCTCCATGGCCTGGATGAAGCCCTCCCCTTCTTTGCCGAGCAGGGCCTCGGGGCCGACCTGACAGTCCTCGAAGACGAGCGAAGCCGTGTCCGATGTACGCATGCCGACCTTGTCCTCGTGCTTACCGACCGAGACGCCGGGCGTGTCGAGCGGGACGAGGAAGGCCGAGATGCCGTGGTGGTCCGTCCCCGGTTTCGTCCGGGCCATGGCCACGACCACACCCCCGACCGAGGCGTGGGTGATGAAGTTCTTGGAGCCGTTGAGGACCCAGCCCTTGTCGTTCCGCACGGCCGTCGTCTTCGTGCCTCCGGCGTCCGAGCCGGCCTCGGCCTCGGTCAGGCCCCAGGCCCCCAGGATCTCGCCGCTCGCCAGGCGCGGCACCCAGGCCTTGCGGACCTCCTCCGAGCCGTAGGTGAAGATATGGCTCGTGCAGAGGGAGTTGTGGGCGGCCACGGTCAGGGCCAATCCGCCTTCGACCGCCCCGAGCTCCTCGAGGATGGCGACGTAGTGGGCGTAGGTCAGACCCGCCCCGCCGTACGCCTCCGGGATGAGGATGCCGAGCAGGCCCAGCTCGCCCAGGCGCCGGACCGTGTCCTTGGGGAAATGGGCCTTCTCGTCCCACTCGCGGACATGCGGCGCGATCTCGGTCCGGGCGAAGTCCCGGACCATGTCCCGGCATTCGTTCAAGGATTCCGAGTTATCCGTGCACATGTTGTCCTCCTCGCCGGCCGGCTAGGCGGCCTTCGGTTCGACCTCGATCAGGACCTTCTCCGCGTCGACGAGGTCGCCGACGGCCGCGTGGACCTTGGCGACGACGCCGTCGATCGAGGTCTTGATCTCGTTCTCCATCTTCATGGCCTCGACGATGATCAGGGTCTGGTTCTTGCGGACCTCTTCGCCCACGGAGACGGCCAGCTTCGTGACCTTGCCCGGCATGGGCGCCTTGACCCGGAGCGACCCTCCCGCGCCCTTGTCGTCGCCCTCGCCGGGACGGCCCGCCTCGGCGCGGGATTCGGAGACGACGTACTGGCGGCCGTCGACGGCGACGAAGGTCCGCTCGCCGTCCCGGGCCAGGAAGACCCTGACCGGACGGTCCCCCATACGCAGCCTGAGCTCGTTCGGGGCGATCCGTCGGACCCCGATCTCGAGGACGCGTTCGCCCTCTTGGACGACGAGGACCCCGTCGCGGATCTCGATGGAGATCTTCCGGCTCTCCCCGTCGAGGAGGAGGTCGAACGCCGCGGCGCTCACGCTTCTCCCCCCGCCCGCCAACGGCCTAAGGTCGCCCATGGGGTAGCGGTGTCCTTTTTCCGGCCCGGCGCGCCGGCCCCGCCCGGGGCCGCGCCCGGACTGAGGGCCTCGAAAGCGGCCGCGGCCAGGGCCAGCCGTTCCCTGTCCTCCTCGGCCTCCCCCGTTCCCCACGTCGCGAAGTGCTTGCCGATGAACGAGGTCGTGGCCCCTCCGGCCCGGAACTCGGGGTGGTCGACGACGTCGCCGAGGAACCCGGCCGTCGTGCGGATGCCGAGGATGACGCAGTCCCGCAGGGCCGCGGCCATCCGCCGGCGGGCGGCCTCGCGGTCCTCGGCCCAGACGATGAGCTTGGCCAGGATCGGGTCGTAGAAGACCGGGACCTCGAAACCCTCGTAGACGCCGCTGTCGAACCTGACGCCGGGCCCGGTCGGTTCGCGGAGGAGGACGATGCGGCCCGCCGAAGGCAGGAAGTTCGCCTTCGGGTCCTCGGCGTAGACGCGGCACTCGATGGCGTGCCCCCGCTGGGCCAGGTCCTCCTGGCGGAAAGGCAGGTCCGCGCCCGAGGCGATGCGGATCTGCTGGCGGACGAGATCGACGCCGGTCACGAGCTCGGTGACGGGGTGTTCGACCTGGAGCCGGGCGTTGACCTCCAGGAAATAGAAACGGCTGTCTTTATCGAGGAGGAACTCGACCGTCCCGGCGTTGTTGTAGCCGGCCGCCTTCATGGCCCGCACGGCCGTCTCCCCCATCTCGCGCCGGAGCTTGGCGTCGAGGGCCGGCGAGGGCGACTCCTCGAGGATCTTCTGGTGGCGGCGCTGGATCGAGCATTCCCGCTCGAAGAGATGCACCGTCCGGCCGTGGTTGTCGGCCAGGACCTGGAACTCGACGTGGCGGGGCTCTTCGATGCATTTCTCGAGGTAGACCGAGTCGTCGCCGAAGGCCGACTTCGCCTCCCGCCGGCCGGCCTCGAGGGCCGGCGGCGAGGCCGTCGTCGTCCGCGACGACGCGCATGCCCTTGCCGCCTCCGCCGGCCGAGGCCTTGACCATGACCGGATAGCCGAGGGCGCGGGCCGCTGCCCGGAACTCCTCGGCCGACGCGGCACAGGACTTCATCCCGGGAACGATCGGGACGCCCGCCTTTTCCATGGTCTGGCGGGCCCGGACCTTGTCGCCGACGAGCTCGAGCGCGGCCGAGTTCGGCCCGATGAAGACGAGCCCCTCCTTCTCGCACAGCCGGGCGAAGGCGGCGTTCTCGGCCAGGAAGCCGTAGCCCGGGTGGATGGCCTCGGCGCCCGTCGCCCGGGCCGCCGCGACGATCTTGTCCATGTTGAGGTAGCTCTCCGCGGCGGGAGGAGGCCCGAGTGCGGACGGCCTCGTCGGCCAGCCGGACGTGGAGCGCGGCGGCGTCGGCCTCCGAGAAGACGGCCACGGAAGCGATGTCCATCTCGCGGCAGGCCCTGATCACCCGGACCGCGATCTCGCCGCGGTTGGCGACGAGGATCTTGCGGAACATGCGGCTCTTCTCTCCTACTCCGACCACTTCGGCTTGCGCTTCTCGAGGAAGGCGGCCATGCCCTCCTGGGCCTCGGCGCTCGTCCGCAGGCCGGCGATCATCTCCGCGGTGTAGCGCTTGGCCTCCTCGAAGCTCATTCCCGGGACTCGGGTGATGAGCTCTTTCGCCTTGGCCAGGGCCTCGGGCCCCGACGAGAGGAGCGACGAGACGATCCCGTCGACCTTCGCGTCGAGCTCCGTCGGGAGCGACCGCGGCGTTGACCAGGCCGATCTCCTCGGCCCGGCGGGCGTCGAACCTCTCGCCGGTCAGGAAATACTGGCGGGCCCGGCTCTCCCCGATCCGCCGCAGGACGTAGGGCGAGATGGCGGCCGGGACGACGCCGATCTTGACCTCGCTCAGCCCGAAGCGGGCCTCGGTCGAGGCCACGGCGATGTCGCAGGCCGCGACAAAGCCCGTCCCGCCGCCGATCGCGGGCCCGTTGACCCGGGCGACCGTCGGCTTGGGCAGGCGGTAGAGGTCGTGCAGGCACTCCGCGAGGTCGAGCGTCTCGCGGAGGTTCTCCTCCCGGGTGAAGCGGGCGACGTCGCGCATCCAGGCCAGGTCGGCCCCGGCGCAGAACGAGGGTCCCCGGCCCGACAGGACGACGACGCGGACGGCGTCGTCCGCGGCGAGCGACCGCAGGCCCGCCCTGAGCTCTCCGATCATGACGGCGTTGAAGGCGTTGTGGACGTCGGGGCGGTCGAACCAGACCCGTGCCGACGCGGCCGTCGCGCTCGACCCGGATCGTCTCGTAGGGTTGTCCCGTCATGGCCCCTTCGTCACATCCTGAAGATCCCGACCTTGTAGTCGGGGATCGGGGCGTTGAGGCTCACGGCGATGCCCAATCCGAGGGCGGCCCGGGTGTCGAGCGGATCGAGGATGCCGTCGTCCCAGAGGCGCGCGGTGCTGTAGTAGGGGCTGGCCTCGGCCTCGTAGTCGTCGAGGATGGGCTTCATCATCTTCGCCTTCTCGGCCTCGGTCATCTTGACGCCCTTCTCCTGGAGCTTCTTGACCTTGACCTGGACGAGGACCGAGGCCGCCTGCTCGCCGCCCATGACGCGAGATCCGGGCGTTGGGCCACATCCACAGGAGGCGCGGACCGTAGGCCCGGCCGCACATGGCGTAGTTGCCGGCCCCGTAGGAGCCGCCGACGATGACCGTGAACTTGGGCACGTCGGCGTTGGCCACGGCGTGGACCATCTTGGCCCCGTCCTTGGCGATGCCGCCGTGCTCGTACTGCTTGCCGACGATGAATCCGGTGATGTTCTGGAGGAAGACGAGGGGGATCTTGCGCATGGCGCAGAGGGTGACGAAGTGGGCCCCCTTGAGCGAGCTCTCGGAGAAGAGGACCCCGTTGTTGGCCAGGATGCCCACCGGGTAGCCCATGATCCGGGCGAAGCCGCAGACGAGCGTTTGGGCCGTAGAGCTCCTTGAACTCCTGGAAGCGGCTGCCGTCGACGAGGCGGGCGATGACCTCGCGCATGTCGAAGGACTTGCGCAGGTCCGGCGGGACGATGCCGTAGAGCTCCTCGGGGTCGTAGTGCGGGCTCCTCCGGCGGCGGCCGCGTCGAGCTCGAACCGCCGCGGCGGGTCGAGGGTCTCGACGATGTTCCGGGCGATCGGCCAGGGCGTGCTCGTCGTCGGCGGCGTAGTAGTCGGAGACGCCCGAGATGCGGCAGTGGACGTCGGCCCCGCCGAGGTCCTCGTCGCGTGACCTCCTCGCCGGTCGCCGCCTTGACGAGCGGCGGGCCGCCGATGAAGATCGTGCCCTGGCCGCGGACGATGACCGTCTCGTCGCTCATGGCCGGGACGTAGGCCCCGCCGGCCGTGCACGAGCCCATGACGATGGAGATCTGGGGGATGCCCAGCGCGGAGAGCCGGGCCTGGTTGTAGAAGATCCGGCCGAAGTGCTCCTTGTCCGGGAAGGTCCCCGACCTGGAGGGGCAGGAAGATCCCGCCCGAGTCGACGAGGTAGACGCAGGGCAGGCGGTTCTCCAGGGCCACTTCCTGGGCCCGGACGTGCTTCTTGATCGTCATCGGGGAAGTAGGTGCCGCCCTTGACCGTGGCGTCGTTGGCCACGACCAGGACCTCCCGGCCGTGGACGACGCCGATCCCGGTGACCATGCCGGCCGCCGGGGCCTCGTCGTCGTACATGTCCGTTGGCCGCGAGGGGGCTGAGCTCGAGGAACGGCGTGCCGCGGGTCGAAGAGCCGGTCCAGGCGCTCGCGGACGAGGAGCTTGCCGCGGGACTTGTGGAGCTCCCGGCTCTTGGCCGGGCCGCCTTCCCGGACCGCGGCCAGGCGCTCCTTGTACTCGGCGACGACGCGGCCCATCTCCTCGAAGTTCCGCCGGTAGTCGGGGCTCCGCGTGTCGACCTTGGATTCGATCCTGAACATGGCCTATTCCGGGACGAACTTGTAGCCGTAGTAGATGATGCCCGCCTGCCCGTCCTCGGAGAGCTTGCGGAACTCCAGCCGGACCCGCATCCCGATCGCGAGGTCGGTCGAAGTCGCAGTCGACGATCTGGGCCGTCAGCCGGACGCCGTCGTCGAGCTCGACGATGCCGACCGCGTAGGGCGCCTGGTCCTCGAAGGGGCCCGGCGGGACGCGGATGACCGTGTAGGTCAGGAGCTTCCCGGCCTCGGCGAGCTTCGTCGGCTCGAACTCCGGCCGCCGCACTTCGGGCAGACGACGCGGGGCGGGAAGGCGACCAAGCCGCAGCTTCTTGCACTTCGCCGGCCTCGTAGCCGGTAGCGCTGCGGGATCTCTCGCCAGTAGCGTGATGGTGTCGGCATGGTCTCCTCCTAATCCGCCTCGAGGATGTGGACGACGGAGCTGCCGCCCGTGCCGCCCATGTTCTGGGTCAGGCCGCGCTTCGCGCCCTTGACCTGCCGCTCGCCGGCCTCGCCGCGGAGCTGCTGGACGACCTCGACGATCTGGGCGACGCCGGTGGCGCCGACCGGGTGGCCCTTGGACTTCAGGCCGCCGCTCGGGTTGACCGGGAATCTTGCCGCCGAGCGCGGTCAGGCCGTCCTCCGACCGCCTTGCCGCCCTGGCCCTTCTCGACGAGGCCGAGCGCCTCGATGACCATGATCTCGGCGATGGTGAAGCAGTCGTGGACCTCGAAGAGGTGGATGTCGCTCGATCTTCCGCCTGGCCATGGCGTAGGGCCTTCTCGGCCGCGATGTGCGGTCGATTCGAGCCAGGCGACGTCCTGGCGCGAGCTGCAGGGCGATCGTGTCGGTCGCGTGGCCGCTGCCGGCGATCCGGACGGCGGGCTTCTTCGAGTCTTGCGGGCCATGTCGGCCGGGCAGAGGACGACCGCCGCCGCCCCGTCGGTGATCGGCGAGCAGTCGAGGATCCGCAGCGGATCGGCGACCATGACCGAGTTCAGGACCCGCGTCGACGCGTGACCTTGATGGGGAACTGGGCCAGCGGGTTCTTCGAGCCGTTGTCGTGGTTCTTGACCGCGACCATGGCCAGCTGCTCCCGCGTCGTGCCGTAGCGGTGCATGTGGGCGACGCGCCATCATGGCGTAGAGCCCGGGGAAGGTGATGCCGTGGTAGCCCTCGTATTCCTGGTCGGCCGCCGTGCCCAGGGCGAAGGTCGCCTCGCCGCCGTCGACGTCGGTCATCTTCTCGACGCCGCCCGACGAGGACGACGTCGCTCGTGCCCCGAGGCGACCTCGATGAAGCCCTGGCGCAGGGCCAGGCCGCCCGAGGCGCAGGCCGACTCGACCCGCGTCGCCGGGACGGGGACCCGGCCGAGGTAGTCGGCGAGGAGCGAGCCGAGGTGCTCCTGGCCGACGAAGAGGCCGCCGACGACATGCAGCCGACGTACATGGAGTCGATCTTGTCGACGCCGGCGTCGTCGATGGCCAGGAGGGCCGCCTCGGTGAAGATCGTCCGGAGCGACTTCTCCCAGAGCTCGCCCCACTTGGTCATGCCCACTCCGATGATCGCTACGTCTCTCATCGCTCGCCTCCTATTCCGCCTTCCGGATCTTGCGGCGGTACTTGGCGTAGGCGCCGTATTCGAGGTAGACCTTGTTCGTGTCGAGCAGCGTCCGGGTCCTGGGGGCCAGGTCCCGGACCTCGTCGATGCGCTCCGTGACGCGGCTAGACGAAGCGCGTCGCTGCCCGCGCCCGAGCCGTAGGAGACCATGAGGATGCGGTCCCCGGGCTTGGCGATGTCGAGCATCGCCGTCAGCCCCAGCGGCGAGGAGCCGGAGTAGGTGTTGCCGAGCTTGGGGACGAGCCAGCCGGGCTCGATCTGCTGCTTGGTGAAGCCGAGCATCTCGCCGACGCGGAAGGGGAACTTGCCGTTGGGCTGATGGAAGACGACGTACTCGAAGTCGGCCGGCTTCAGCCCGGCCTTCTCCATGATGCCCCGGGCCGCAGCCCGTGACGTGCTTGAAGTAGGCCGGCTCGCCGGTGAACCGCCCGCCGTGCCGCGGGTAGTACTGGTACTCCCGGCGCCAGAAGTCCGGCGTGTCGGTCATGTAGGAGTAGGTCTCGAGGACCTCGGCGACGAGCCGGTCTCGCGCCGAAGATGAAGGCCGCCGCGCCCGCCGCCGCGGAGTACTCGAGGGCGTCGCCGGGCGCGCCCTGCGACGTGTCGGCCCCGACGGCCAAGGCGTACTTGACCGCCCCGGCGCGGACGAGGCTGAGGGCGATGAACATGCCCTCCGTCCCGGCCTTGCAGGCGAACTCGAGGTCGGCGGTGTGGACGGCCGGGCGTCGCCCCGATCGCCTCGGCCACGACCGTCCCGCTCGGCTTGACGGCGTA
This sequence comes from Candidatus Aminicenantota bacterium, assembly GCA_963719985.1. Lineage (GTDB taxonomy): Bacteria > Acidobacteriota > Aminicenantia > Aminicenantales > Saccharicenantaceae > RBG-16-66-30. Next base: position 1,053,518 of record CAVRDU010000006.1, read on the forward strand.
GGGATGCGACTCCGAGCCGATGTAGACCGCGCCGATCTCCCGGGGATCGATTCCGGCCCGCTTGAGGGCCCGTTTCGACCGCCTCGACGGACATGGTGATGGTGTCCTGGTCGGGCGAAGGGACCGATTTCTCCTCGAGCATCAGCCCCTTCTTGTAGCTCGGCGCGTCGGCCCCCCAGACCTTGGCGATCTCCTCGACCCTGATGCGGTTGCGCGGGATGTAAGCCCCGTAGCCGATGATGCCAGCCATCCGACCTCCTTTTCGGAGCGCGGATGCCGCCCCCGCTCCGGGATGCATATATAAGTGCGTCAGGTCAAAAAAAATGAACCGCGAACGAAGATCGTGGCCTTCTTTATCTATACCCCACCCTGGGGTCCAAGTCAACGGGCCGCCCTTGGACGTTTCCTTTCAAGGAATGCAGAGCCCTCATCGCGGATCTAAGGGTGGAAGGTGGAGTTGGGGATCGGGCTCGGTGATGTACTGTAATAGCGCCTTCTTGAAGGGTGTCCTATAATGCTGCTGGGCCATCGTAGTAAAACTTCTCCTTTCATTCGATTTCGCAACCGAAGAGAATTTACGATGGCCCACCTCCTACGCCAAGTTGGCAACATCAGTTGACACGACCTAGTTTTCAGGGCTGAGGTCCCTGGCTTTAAATCCACCTTCAGACGGCCCCTATGCTATCCAACGAATAGGGAGGGGGGCCCTTTCTCTAAAGTGTATCGTTCTGCAAACAGCGTTCGATTGTCCTTCGCAATTGGCCAATGCATGCATCCCGAAGAGTCTATAAGATCGCCATCTTGGACGGTTTCTAAGGCCTCTATGCGTTTCTTCAATATATGGAGGGCGGCCTTCAGGTGCATATTGTGCCCTGCTCCTATGAAATCAATAGGATATCCCCACATTTTAATACGCTTAATGCTTTTATACTTATTGAGTAGACCTAGAAACATCCGGGGGTGGTTTCGCAATATGAAGCCCAGCATGGACTTCACATTTTCGGCATACAGACCATCGGTGATATTTAATAGACGAAAATAAATTTCGGCGGCTTCTGCCACTCCCGATTCAGCTTCTTCGCGAAGCACTGGATGATAATCAATAGAAAAAATATGAAAGAGCGTAGCCTCCGCGTCGCCGCTCCGTTCCGTTGGCGCATCTTGAGGAAGGGCCTTGATAAGGCTTCTGGCCCTATTCTGTGAAGGGCATTCGATATACGCATCATAGGCACTCAGCAACTCATCCCAATGGAATACTCGTTCAACGGTTGCTTGTTGAAGCGCCAGCCCGTCTTGAGAACTTCCAGAGACTCCAAGAAGAATTATCAGTAATAGGGTAACTTTTCTTAAACCTAGAAGATTTGCACGCATCATTTTCTCCTTAAATCTTATTGAGGGACAGGAACAAGAGGTACGCCCCTAGGAACTGGAAATATTCCCATTCTATTCTGCCAAGCTATCAGTTCTGCTTGGTCCTTAAGATATGGCGATGCCCAGACTATTGTGACGGTAATTTCTGCGAAATCAGACATAGATATTAAATCCATGAAGCCCCGCAACACTAGCATAACGCTCATAGCCAAAGATGCTTGCTCGGCTCCGGTTATGTGATCAAATATTTCTTGTCTGCGTCCGGGAGACATACCAATGTTTGCGCCAACCAAAATACAGCCCTCTGAATGACCGATATTTGTTCCGTCATGAATATAGATACCAGTCCTAGCACCAAGTAGGTTGCCAGACAGAAGAATAGCATCAGCTGGCCCTGACAAAAATGGGGCGTCAAAAACATACCGGGCAGGGTAATCACCCGCCATAATCGCACTCTTGCTATCTTCTGTTTGCGCAAGCTTATCGCTATAGTAGGGTCGTTCAAGCGTATAGCCATGCATAGAACCATAAGGGCTTGTGAGACTGAATGTCCCTCGGATTCCTCCGTTAGCATCTATACTAGTCCGTGTAATCGTAATACTTACGGGGAAATTCCCATTAAAATCGATAAAAGATATTGGGTTGTTTTTTGAAAAGATATAAGGATTTAGGAGCTGAGGGTTATGAAGTAGTGTGTTTGCGGCATATAGGGGATCAGTAGAAATAAACCTATACTGCGCCCTATCATAATACCTCGCCCCGAAGTAATCGAGCCCCGACTCCGCGTCGCGCGGCTTGCCCGAGAACTTGAGCTCCGGGTCGAAGTTCGTGACCCACGTCTGCTGGATCCCCCCGTAAGGCTCATGGGCCGCCGAATAGACGACCGTTCCTGTTGCTGTCGGTCACGATCCGGGTCGAGTTGATCTGGTCCGAGGCATAGAAGTAGTACTGAGGCTGCGGGGTGGCCGCCCTGTACTCGGCGACGAGCTGGCCGCCGAAGTAGATGTAATCCCGGATCCAAAAACCTGAAACGTCGTATTCCGCGAGAAGCCGCCCGTCGAAGGAGTAGATGTAGTAGGTGCCGTTCGGATAAGCCCCGGACATCATCTTTTCGTCCCCTGGCTCGTCTTGGATACTTCGCTTGAAGGACCCCCTCTCCGGCCTCGACGATCCCGAGCGCTGGTTGCGGGCCGGAAGGGTGCGTTCCGTTTCCCCCGCGTCTCTCTCCCAGCGCTTCTGGCGTTTGCCCTCTCTCCCGCTTTCCCTTTCCGAGACGGCGCCGCCCTGCCGCTCAGACTGGGCTCCCTGGCCAGGCCCAACGATCGCGAACGGCTCGGCGCTCACGGCGAACGGCACCCTGTCCGGCAGGGAGAACCGCTTCAAGACCGTTCCCGGTTCATCTTGTGTCCCCTCGAGCTTGAAGGACCCGGAGCTAGAAACGAATTCCCGGTCGTCGACGACCGCTCTCTCCGCTCTTCCTTCGTACCGAGTCTTTCCGCATCATCCGGCCGCCCTCTGCCGCCGTCTCCCCAACGATCTTCACTTCACTGGGGTCCCGAGGAGCCAGCCTCCCTGCCCGGGGAATATCGCCCTCTCGTACCCGTTGAAATTATCCCTGAACAGAGGCCGGAAAACAACATCCTGCCCCATCCGGCTCAGGTCGACGAACCGGACGTCCAGGTCGTCGATCCAGAGCTTCACGGCAACCTCCGGACCGCGGCTCAGGGAGATCTCGGGCGTACTGTGGACGTCCAAGTCGGTCTTGAGGGGAACGCCGCTCACGATGGGCTGGTTGTCGATCCAAACGGAGCCCGTGTAGTTGGTCATGTCGTAGGTTATGCGGGCGTGGTGCCAGGTCCTGAGGAACTTGTCGATCTCCTGGATCTCGCCCAGGGCATAGTTGAAGAGCAGGTTCTCCGAGCCCCGGAGGCCCTCCGGGGCGAAGGCGACCTCGGCCACCTGGAAACTCTGGGTCTTGGGATCGGGGACCCCGGCCCGGAACACGAAATGCGAGTCAGGCAGGCTCTCGCCTTCGGTCATCGTGACCCTGAAGTTGAATTCGAACGCGAATAGGGCCGGTATTGTCGGCGAGCCGTCGGCGTCGCTGATCCTGACGAGACAGGAGCCGGCGAGGTCCTGAGGGACGAGCCAGGGGTAGCTTCCGACGTTCGCGGCCCGTTCGATGATGGTTTGATAGCTGGTGCCGTTGTCGGTCGAGTACTCGAGCTTGACGGCCTTGGA